>NZ_ATUR01000001.1 GCF_000420305.1 Novosphingopyxis baekryungensis DSM 16222
TGTCCGTCGTCAGAACATTTGGCACAACTCGCGGCGTAGTCTTGCGGAGTGTGGGCTTCGACTGATGGTTGGTTTTAGGCGGCGAGCCTGCGGTGTTGCAAGCGCCGATATTCGAGGGTCTGTCGCTTGATCCTTTCTCTTCTTTTGATGATCGTCGGTGCCCTGCCGAAGTAGGCATCGGCGGGTGTCACATTGTCGAGGCTTTCGTGGTAGCGCTGGTGGTTATAGTGCTCCACAAAGGCCTCGATCTGGTTTTCGAGATCGCCGGGCAGGAAGTAGTTTTCCAATAGCACGCGGTTCTTCAGGGTCTGGTGCCAGCGTTCGATCTTGCCTTGGGTCTGCGGATGGAACGGCGCGCCGCGCACATGGCTCATCTTGTTGGCTTCGATGTATTCGGCCAGTTCGCTCGCGATGTAGCTTGGGCCATTATCGCTGAGCAGGCGAGGCCTGTGCAGGACATTGGCGCTGTCGCAGCCTGAAGCTGCCAGAGCCATGTCGAGCGTATCAGTGACGTCGCTGGCGCACATGGTCGTGCACAACTTCCAGGCAATGATGTAGCGCGAGTAATCGTCGAGCACGGTGGATAGGTAGACCCATCCCCATCCGATGATCTTGAAGTAGGTAAAATCGGTCTGCCACATCTCGTTCGGCCGAGTGGTCTGCGTATGGAACGCTTCTGCCGCCTTGATCACCGTATAGGCTGGGCTGGTGATCAGATCGTGGGCCTTGAGCAGGCGGTAAACCGTGGCCTCGGACACAAAGTAGCGCTTTTCGTCGGTGAAGCGCACTGCCAGCTCGCGCGGGGACAGTTCGGTCTGCTCTAGCGCCATCTCGACGATCTGCTGCTGGATATCCTCGCCGATGCGGTTCCACACGCGGCTCGGCGTGGATGGCCGGTCTATCAGTGCCTCCGGCCCGCCTTCAAGGTAACGATCATACCAGCGGTAGAAGGTGCGTCTTGCCACGCCGAGCTGGTCCAGCGTGCGCTTGGTGGGCAGGTGCGACTGCTCGACGATCCGGATGATCTCGAGCTTCTCGGATGCGGGATACCTCATTCGTCGTCTTCCCCATCCGCGATCATGCTTTTTTTGAGCAGGCGGTTCTCCAGTGTCAGGTCGGCTACGCATTCCTTCAGGTCGCGCGCCTCTCGGCGCAGATCCTTCACCTCGCCCGTGGTCGCAGCACGCGCAGTGTCACCAGCCAGGCGGCGTTTGCCAGCCTCCATGAACTCCTTGGACCAGGTGTAATACAGGCTCTGGGCGATGCCTTCGCGACGGCACAGTTCGGCAATGGAGTCATCACCGCGCAGGCCGTCGAGCACAATCCTGATCTTGTCTTCAGCGGAAAAATGCCGACGGGTCTTGCGGCGGATGTCTTTCACCACCTGCTCGGCAGGCAATTTGGACTTCGAGGATTTGGGCTTCATCTTCGCTCCTTCGTCACTACGACGAAGCCCAAATCCTCCTTAAATCACAACCTCAAATCTGTGCCATTGGCGCTGACGGGGGACA
>NZ_ATUR01000002.1:0-765000 GCF_000420305.1 Novosphingopyxis baekryungensis DSM 16222
GTCATTGAGGGCATCGAGCACCAACTCCCACAGCCCTAACAAGGTCCAGCGCCGAAACTGGCGATAGACGCTCGACCACTTGCCGAACTCTTCAGGCAGATCACGCCAGGCAGCACCAGTGCGAGCAATCCAGAAAATGCCATCCAGAACAAGCCGGTGGTTGGAGGCAGGCCGACCGCCTTGCCCACGCACCGCCATCAAAAAGGGTTCAAAGAATGCCCACTCCGCATCCTCCATCAGCAACCGCGCCAAGATAACCTCCGCAAAAGCTATCTTGAATCACAACTCAGCCCGTTTGTGAATCCAGTTTGTCAACAGGGCCTAGTCTCCCCCAGCACAGATTTCAGCAATGTGACATCAGAGAGTATATTCCGGGCGACCGTCAACATAAAATTAACGTAGAAGCATTGATGCGTTTAGCGCTCTTGCGAACTGGCTCACTCCCAAGGCCCCGTCGTTACCGGTTTCCATACATCGCATGCACCGGAACTATTTGGGGCCGAGTTCCAAGGTGGGCGAGCAGCCTTTTTGCGGAAAGTCTTCCAGACGGCTCGGCTGCTGAGGGCGTTGCGGTGGCTGCAGGCGCAGGTCCGCTCGATATCGAAGCGGTGGCGGACGAAATCGGACAGGGTTCTGATGCGCTTGCTACCCTTGCGGATCGCCATGAACGAAGCGGAAAATAAGTAGGACAGTGGTTTTGTCGGCGCCGGGGTGATCGCTGGGGCGGGTGTGGCGGTTTTTGTTTCGCGCGAAGACGCAAAGGCGCGAAGGGGTTGGGTTTCGGGGCGGCCTTGCGGGTTGATCGGACCTTTCGATATTGCTGCCCCGGCCTTGCCAGGGCGGGCCTTTTTTGAACCCTCCCGCTGTCCGCACACCGCCTGAATGCGGGCGCACCCTCTTCGCGCCTTCGCGTCCTCGCGCGAATCCCCCCCCATCTGTAGGAAATCCCCAACAGCGCCAACAACTTGACGCTGTCCTACATCGGTTGGATTGTGGCAGACATGGTCATGACAGACCAATCCAACATGCCCGCCCCGCCGCTCGCCGAGCCTGCGGAACATCACAATCCAGACCATATCGCGGCCATGGCGCGCGGGATCGATCCGGTGCCGGTGCGCACACGGCTCGATGGCTGGACGCCGGAGCGACAGCGCGATTTCATCGCGGCGCTGGCGGCGTGCGGGGTGGTGGCCGAGGCGGCGGCGCGGGTGGGGATGAGCGCCCGCAGCGCATACAAGCTGCGCGCCCGCCCCGGTGCCCGCAGCTTTCGCGAGGCATGGGAGGTGGCGGTGGACAGCGCGATGGAGCGGCTGGCCGATGCCGTCTTCGCGCGCGCGCTGCACGGCGTCTCTCGCCCCATTTTCTATCAGGGCGAACAGGTGGGCGAGCGCCGCCATTATGACGAGCGGCTGGCGATGTTTTTGCTCAGCCGCCGCGCGCCGGACCGGTTCGGCTGCTGGATCGACCGGCGCGAGGTGCGCTGCGACGCGGACGAGCATGGCGCCGCGCTGGCCGAGGCGCTGGACCGGGTGACAGCGGATGCACTGGCGCAGGACGCGGCCGAAGCGCGGGCGATGGCCGGTGATGCCCCGGACCGGGCCGCGGCTGCGACCGCGGGCGCGGGTCCGGGTCCGGCTGTGGCGGGCGAAGCGGCGGGCGATCCGCCATATGATCCGCCATGCGATCCAGAAGAGGATGTGGACGATCTCGGCACATGGTGGCTGGAGGAGGGCGAGGATGAGGGTGATGCCGCCGTGCCCGAACGCCCGCCGCTCCCGCGCCCGGCCTATTATACCGATCGGCAGGTTGAGGAACGGCGCGAAATCCGCGAGCGCGTGCCCACGGCGGAGGAAGTCGACGCGCAGCTGGAGCGCAAGCTGGAAGCCTATGCCCGTGCGCAGCGGATGGCCGCCGAGCGCAGGGCTGCGCGGGACCAGGCGGCAGGCGACCAGAGCGAATCCGCGCCGACATATCGCGACCAATGCGAACTTCCGGACGGGGCGGATGGCTGGCCGGGTAGGTCGTGCGGCGGCGGGGCGTCCGGCAGCGCGCCTGCTGCTTGGGCCGCTCCGGGCTAGGCGCGGCGGCGGGGTGGGTATAGTCTGGGCGGCATGACCCGATTGTTCGCTCTGCTCGCCCCGTTGTTCCTGCTGGCCGCCTGCCAGAATGGCATGGCGGGGTCGCAAGAGGAGGATGTGCGGCCCTTCGCCGGGATCGATGCGGCGGAGACGGTGCGCTTTTCCGGCACCGAGCCCTTCTGGGGCGGCGAAGTGACGGCCAGCCAGCTGCGCTACACCACGCCGGACGATCCGGACGGGGCGGCGATAGCGGTGGACCGGTTTGCGGGGCGCAACGGCGTGTCGTGGATCGGCACGCTGGACGGGGCGGACTTCGTGCTGGCGGTGACGCCGGAGCAGTGCCGCGACGGCATGTCGGACCGGACCTATCCCTATGCCGCGCTGCTGAAGATCGGCGCGGACCAGCGGGAGGGCTGCGCCTGGACGGACGCACAACCGTTCACCGGGCCGGACGCGCCATGAGCGGCGGTATGAAGGGCTTGGCGGACAATTTGCCGGAGAAGGCGGCGCTGCTGCGGCGGGTGAAGGCGTCGCGCGGCGGCTGGAACCCGGATTTCCGCCCGCCCGGTCTGGAGCCGACGGGGCCGGGCGAGGAATCGGTATGGGACTATCCGCGCCCGCCGCTGATGGCGCCCGCCCCCGCGCCGATCCGCGTGCTGCATGGCGACAGGCTGGTGGCCGCCAGCGATCGGGCGGTGGAGGTGAAGGAGACGGCGGGCGCGCCGGTGCCCTATGTGCGCCCCGCCGATGTGCGGACCGACTGGCTGGTGCCCAATGGGCGCCTGTCCGTCTGCGAGTGGAAAGGCGTGGCGGTCGGTTTCGATCTGGTGGTGCCCGGCGCAGCGCCGGTGGCGGACGCGGCCTGGTGCTATCCCGATCCGTTCGACGATCTGGCCGAGGGCTATGCGGGGCTTGCCGGCTGGTTCGCCTTCTATCCCGGCAAGCTGGCATGCTTTGTGGGGGAGGAACGGGCGCGGCCGCAGCCCGGCGGCTTTTACGGCGGCTGGGTGACCGACCGGATCAAGGGGCCGATCAAGGGCGCGCCAGGGTCCCAGGGCTGGTGAAGGAACGAAGGAGGGCATGAAAAAGGCCCGCGGGGCGAACCCGCGAGCCTTGATAATTCAAATGGGATCAGCCGATCAGGACGGCATCAGCACCGTGTCAATCGCGTGGATCACGCCATTGGTGGCGGGCACGTCCGTCGCGGTGACGGTGGAGGTGTTGCCGGCCGCATCGGTCAGCGTCACGGTGCCGCCATCGGCCTTGGCCGTGAGCATCTCGCCATTGACCGTGGTCAGCTCTGCGGTGCCGCCATTATCGGCGATCATCTTGGTCAGCGCCGCGGCATCCACATTGCCGGACACGACATGATAGGTCAGGATACCAGCCAGCTTTTCCTTGTTGGCCGGTTCCATCAAGCTGCCGAGCGTGGCGGAATCGACCTTTTCAAAGGCCGCGTTGGTCGGCGCGAACACGGTGAAGGGGCCGGGGCCGCTCAGCGTTTCGCCAAGACCGGCGGCGGTGACGGCCGAGACGAGGGTAGAAAACTGCGGATCGCTCTGGGCGACTTCGACGATGGTGCCGGCGGCTTCCGGCGTGGCCATGCTGTCCATGTCGGTCGTGGCCATATCGGCGGTTTCGGTGTCGGTCGTGGCTTCCTGCGCACAGGCGCCGGTCATGCCCACAAGAAGGGCAGCGGCAGAAATCTGGATGAGGCTTTTCATGCGATAGTCTCCATTTATAATCTATGTAGGAAACAGGTGGGCTTATCCTTTGTTCCAACAAGCGACAGAATATCGCGGATTACATCTTCGGGCTGCGCGCAATCCGTACCAGTTCGCGGTCCAGCGCCTGCAGGAAATTGGATCGGTCTGCCTTGCTGAACGGGGCAGGGCCGCCGGTTATGCCGTCGGCCCCGGCGCGCAGGTCCGCCATGATGGCGCGGGTGGCGATGGCGGGGCCGATCGATGCGCTGGTGAACGGTTTGCCGGTGGGGGCCAGCACGGTGGCGCCGGCTTTCAGGCAGCGATCCGCCAGCAGTATATCGGCGGTAATGACGATGCTGCGCGGCGCGGCCTGCTCGGCAATCCAGTCGTCCGCCGCGTCGAAGCCGTCGGAGACGACCACCCGTTCGATCAGGGGATGGTCCGGCACGCGCAAATGGCTATTTGCCACGATGCGCACCGGTACCTCGTGGCGCCAGGCCACGCGGTAGATCTCGTCCTTCACCGGGCAGGCATCGGCGTCCACCAGGATCATCGCAGACATTTCAGCGCCTCCTGCCGAAGGGCCAGTCGATCACGCCGCCGACCCACAGCGCGAGCCAGATGAGCACCGGCTGCAGCAGCATGCGCGGCGCATGATAGGTCCAGCCAAGCATGGGTTCGGGGGAGGACATGTCGATCACCATATGGTGGATATTCGCCGGAAACACGCAGACGGCATAGAGCGCCAGGCCGATGCCGGCGGCGCGGCGGAGTGGGCGGGAAAGTGGCTGCAGCAGGCCCGCCGCGCCCAGCAGTTCGGCCACGCCGGTCAGCGCAATGACGGCGTGCGGGGCTGGAACCCAGGCCGGTGTAATCGACAGAAAGGGTGCAGGGGACAGGATGTGCAGCACGCCGGCGGCCAGATAGGCCATGGCCAGCAGCCAGCGCCAGATGGTCCGCGCACGACTTTCCGGCGCCCTGGCGGATTGTGTGGAAGCAAGGGACTTGGGCAAGATGGCGGCACTCCAGCAAAGGTCTTGCCCTGCTTTGCGCAGCGCCGCGCGCCAGGCAAGGGGCCCGGCACGCGATCGAGTGGATCAGTCGTTCTTCATATTGTCGAGGCCGCGCACCACGCCGGACTTCAGCGATGGCTGGGAGGCGTTGGTTTTCTTCTTTTCCGCCTTGGGTTTGCGAATTTCCTTGCTGGATTTCTTCTGGCTCTTGGCCATGCCTGGTTCCGATCGGGGCGGGATGCCCTGGCGAGAGCCTACACTGGATCAAGGCCGGCAGCGTCATGAAATACGGAAGTTGGAGAGGCGGGGGCGCTCACCGCCTGGAAAAGCCGCGCGATAGCGGGGAAGCTCTTTGCCGCCTGCTGCGTTGGGCGGGCATGCCGAATTTGATCGACCATATTGCGCACCGTAGATCCGCAGGAGGCGCATGGTCGGCAAAGCCTGCCAAGGCGCGCTGGCTTGCCGCCGGGATAGGCCTGCTGCTCATCGGCACGCTGTTTGTAGCGATCTTAGGTCATGCCATCGCCGACGGGGCCAATTTCGCGTTCGACCGGGCGATACTGCTGATGATGCGCGAGGGCGCCGGCCAGGGTGCTCCCATGGTGCCCGAAGGCCCTGCCTGGCTGCAAAAGGCGATGATCGCCATCACGGCGATGGGCAGCGGCACCATATTGACGCTTGTCGTTTTGGCCAGCGCCGGGTTTCTGCTGGTGCAGCGCCATCTGCTCACCGCCGCGCTGGTGGTGATCGGCGGTTCGACCGGCCCGGTCGCTGTCGCCATCGCCAAAGCTGTTTTCGGCCGGGTGCGGCCTGATGTCATCAACCATCTGGTGGAGGAAGGATCGGCCAGCTTCCCGAGCGGCCACGCCGCCAACAGCGCGGCGGTGTATCTCACCTTGGCGCTGGTGCTGGTACAGATCGTGGAGCGCAGGCGTGAGCGCACCTATATCATTGCCGTGGCGGCGGCGCTGGTTTTGGCGATCGGGTGCAGCCGGGTCTATCTTGGCGTGCATTGGCCCAGTGACGTGCTCGCAGGCTGGACCTTCGGGGCGCTCTGGGCTGCTGGCTGGTGGGCGATCGCGCATTGGTTGCGGGCCCGTTTTGCCCCGGATCATGGAATCGGCGTGACGCCGGACCAATCCGCTTGATCGCGCTTTGCCACGCTCCGCCCTTGATTTTCCGGGCAAAGGCGTGAACGCTCGAACCTCCCCCCATTTGGGGAAAGGATTTCTCGCCGTGCAAACGGCAGTCCGTAGACAGGCATAATAAAGGAAAGCGCAGCATGGCTGACAAAAAACCCGCAAAATCGAATGCGCTGCAGCGCGAGGTGACGGTGACACCCGAACTGGCCGATATCACCGGTGAAGGCCCGCTGACGCGCGCTTCGGTGACCAGCAAGGTCTGGGATTACATCAAGAAGCATGATCTGCAGGCTGCAGACGACAAGCGCCAGATCGAGCCTGACGACAAGCTGGGCAAGGTGATCGGCAAGGAGCGGATCTCGATGTTCAAGATGACCGCCGCGATCTCCAAGCACATCAAATAAGATAAGGGGCGCTTCGGCGCCCCTTTTTTTCGGTTCCCAAATATGGCGCAAGGCAAGACCGAACCTGTCGATAGGATGCTGCGCAGGGGGCAGTGCCTGTGCGGCGCGACCAGCTATCATGTCCTCGGTGCGCTCGACGAGGCAGCGATTTGTCATTGCACCATGTGCCGCCGCGCAACTGGATCTGCGCTCAACGTCGCTGTGCCCGTGACGACCGATCGCGTGGAATGGACGGGGCGTGAAAAGCTGACGGAGTTCGAGAGCAGCCCCGGCAAGATGCGCGCCTTCTGCGGTGGGTGCGGCGCGGCCGTTTACAGCCGGCGCACGGACAAGCCGCACAGCATCCGGCTACGCATCGGACTGCTCGAGCAGATGGATGAAATCACCGACCTCTATCACATCTACTGGGCCAGCCGGATTGGCTGGATCGACCGTTTCGACGCGCTGCCGAAGAACGACGGCGAGGAGCCGGGCCGCGACTAGCCGCCCTCGGCCCCCCACGCTGCGGGCGGCGCGGCAATACGGTCGCTATAGTCGAACGTCACAGTGAAGCCTTGCTGCTCGCCGACATCGGGGACGGTCAGCGTTGCCGCTGCACTTCCCATATCGATGATGAGCGGCGTATCCGCACCAGCGATGGCGAAGCGCTGCTGCGTGGTGCTGCTGTCACCGTCGCTCGTGGCGGTCGTGCCATTCAACGCTCCCGGTGTGCCATCTTCGGCCTGTTTTGCGATATTCAGCGTCAGACCATTATCGGCGCGCATCAGGCTAAAGCGACGAGAACGATCCCAGACTTCCTCCGAGGGGCTGACCTGCAACGGGCCGATATTGGCGTGCAACGCCATGGTGACAGGGCCGCCGGCCGCGCAATCGCCGATGGACAGCACCAGTTCCTTGCCAGCGAGCTGCGCGTTGCCGCCGGCCACGCTGCCGCGGAAAGCGCGGCCACATTTGCTTTCCACATTCTGCATGAAAGCCGTCTGCGGACCGGTTGCAGCCTGCTCTCTGGCGGCGCTGTCATCGGCCGTGCCGCATCCTGCCAGTGCCAGACAAGCCGCCGTTCCGGCCGCGATCAGTGCTTTGCGCATATCCTCATCCCTTCCCCTGTGCTAAGCGGAGATCATGGCATAATCTGCTGCGCTTCCCAAGGATGTAGATAGCTGCTATACCGCACCCGCTATCGTCGCCCACCGACGGAACTTGGCGTCTTGGCGCGTGCGCAAGCATCTGCCGCTACACTGCTTTCCTTCCAGAATCGACTTCCGGCGAATGAGGCGCCGCAACACGTGCGGCGTCGGCCAAATATGTTTCTGTACGAAAGGAAACGCATATGCCTACCGGCACCGTAAAATTCTTCAATTCCGACAAGGGCTATGGCTTCATCCAGCCCGAAGACGGCGGCGAAGACAGCTTCGTTCACATCAGCGCCGTTCAGGCTGCTGGCATGGACACCCTGCAGAAAGAGCAGCGCGTGAGCTACGAAATCGAGCAGGGCCGCAATGGCAAGAAATCTGCCGTGAACCTGCAGTCTGCCTGAATCCATTCGGATTTGACGTATGATTGATTAACCGAGGCCCGTTCGAGAGCAAAGCAATGCAAAAAGAAGCGAAGTTTTTTCTCGAGCGGGCCGAGGCCGATGCTGCCCTCGCGGCTTCCACCAGTCTGGACAATGTGCGCGACCGTGCGTTGCGCAGCGAAAAGGCCTGGCGTGCCATGGCTGACCGGGCTGAGCGGACAGCCGTGGAACGCAAGACGCGGGAAGCCGAAGCGGAAGAACGGCGCATCGCCGCCGCCTGACACGGCGGAAGACCAGGAGTTAGACTCTGTTTTAACCGTGAGGCGTTTGGCCAGCTGGCCGGACATGTCATGCTCGTAGCGTTGCTGCGGGCATTTTTTGTGCCGAAAGCGCGCGATCAACATGCCGTCCGGAAACCACATTGTAAAATCAGCAGTTTAGCTCGAAAGCTACAGTTCAGTGACAAAATGCTTGCGCTGATGTGACATGGCTGTCATTCTTCTGTCATAAAGAAACAGGAGAAGATGATGTTGCTGCCCCTATTGCTAGCTGGCTCGATTTCCATCCTGCCGCCGACGGGCGCGGCGACGGCAAACGACAGCCTCGAAATCAATTACGATCAAGAGCAGCTTGGTTTTGCCGCCATGCAGGCTGGCGATACGATGACGGCAATCCAGCAGTTGGAACGGGCATCGGCGGAGCTTCCCGATGACCCGGGGCGCCTCATCAATCTCGGCACGGCCTACGCACGTATGGGGCGTCTTATCGATGCGCGCGCTGCCTTCAGCCGCGCCGCTGCATCCCGCACCCATTTCGATCTGATTTTGGCTGATGGCAGCGTGGTCGACAGCCGCCGGGCAGCATCCTATGCGCTACGGAAACTCGACGACCGACCAAGCCTCATGATCGCAAGCGGTAACTGACTGCCCTGACGATCCGTTTCTGGCGATCTGGAAAATCTGGATAAGACCAGCATGACGCGCCTGTCGATCAATCCGGATCGACGGCGCGCCATTGTTTGTGCTTGATCATGATCGCGGAAAATAGCTCGGATCCGATCAGGCGCTGAAGCCAGTCCTGCACATTGGGCAGAGCCTGCCGGGCAAACCAGTCCCGATCCGTTGCCGCAAACTGCCGCACGAACGGAAAAATCGCGATGTCGGTCAGCCGTCTATGCGCGCCACCAAGATAGGCAGCGCTTTCCAGCCGTTCCTCCAGCCTCTGCAGCAAGGCCAGACCCTCGGCCCGGTGTTCTTTTGGATCGCTGTCATGGCGGGTGTCATATTTGTAGCGATCGAGATGATGTTTGAACGGGCCATCATTGGCCGCGATCAGCGTCGCATCGTCGCCATCCAGCCACTGTTCCGGATCGTTGGAACGCAGCGCCCAGTGCATGATGCCCAGGCTTTCCTCGATTACCGTGCCATCTGAAAGAACCAGCACCGGCACCGTCGCTTTGGGCGATGCTTCGCGCAGTTCGGGCGGTTTGTCGCGAAGCACCACTTCGCGATGTTCATAGTCCGCGCCGCTGACGCGCAGCGCCATGCGCGCGCGCATGGCATAGGGGCAGCGCCGGAAGCTGTAGAGGACAGGCCTATCCGTCATCACGGCCGCCCGGCTGTTTCGCGCCGACATGCGGTTCGCCGCGGGCCGCCGCCAGCGCAGCCTGCCGGTGCCGTTCCGCATAGCGCGCGCGCTGGTCATCGCTGCGGCTTTCATGGCAGGCGGGGCAGCTGACGCCGCGTTCGAACTTCGGGTCTGCGCGTTCGGCATCGCCCACCGGCATGCGGCAAGCGCGGCACAGTTCATGATCGCCCGGCGTCAGGCCGTGGCCCACGCTCACCCGTTCATCGAACACGAAACACTGGCCATCCCAGCGGCTTTCCGCCTGCGGCACCTGCTCAAGATAGGACAGGATGCCGCCTTCCAAATGATAGACCTCGTCCAGGCCCTGCTGCTTCAGATAGGCGGTGGATTTCTCGCATCGGATGCCGCCGGTGCAGAACATGGCGATCCGGGGCGCCCGATCACCTGCGGTCAATGCATCGCGATTATCCTCGAACCATTGCGGGAAATCGCGAAAGCTCTTGGTGCGCGGATCTATGGCCCCCCGAAAGCTGCCGATCGCCACCTCATAATCATTGCGCGTATCGATCAGGATCGTGTCCGGATCGTCGACCAGAGCGTTCCATTCCGCGGGCGGCACATAGCGCCCCACCGCACCGACCGGATCGATATCCGGCTGTCCCATGGTCACGATCTCTTTCTTGATCCGAACCTTCATTCTGTAAAAAGGCATGGCCGCGGCGCGCGAATCCTTGGTCGACAGATCGGCGCAGCCGGGCAGCGCGCGAATATGCCGCAGCACCGTTTCGATGCCATCGTCGGTCCCGGCGATCGTCCCGTTGATCCCCTCAGGTGCCAGCAGCAGCGTGCCTTTCACCGCGGCATCGCGGCAGCATTGCTCCAGCGCCGCACGCAAGCCGGCAAGATCGCCAAACGGCGTGAACTTGTAAAGCGCGGCAACGCGGATCGGCATATCGTCTTGAGTCATGGTGGCAGTCTCGGTTCAGGTTCAGATGCCGGCATACCATGCATAATTGGCGACATCTTCCCAATATCCGCCCTTGCCCTGGCCAATGTCCTCCAGACTTGCCACCGCCTCGATAGCCTGCAGATATTTGGCCTGCTTATAGCCCAACTGTGTTTCCACCCGCAGGCGCAGCGGCGCGCCATTGCGCACGGGCAGCGGTTCCTCGTTCAGCCGATGCGCGATGATCGTTTGGGGATGGCGTGCATCGATCATGTCGATGCTCTCATAATAGGGAATGCCGCCGCCCATCACATCAGCGCAGCGGAACACGATATAGCGCGCGTCCCGGCGGATCCCCGCCTGATCGAGCAGCATGTGCAGCGGCACGCCTGTCCAGGTGCCGATGGCGCTCCAGCCTTCCACGCAGTCATGCCTTGTGGTCTGCGTGCGCTGGGGCATCGCGCGCAGCTGATCGAGCGTCCAGCGGCCGGGGCGATCGAACAGGCCGCGCGCTTCCAGCGTCCAACCGGCAAAATCGCTGGCGATGGCGGCTTGATAGGCCGGATTGTCCGGCGCCTGCGTTCCATTGCCCCGAAAGAAGGGGGATCGTTCCGATATCGGAAATTCGCGGGCCAGGGCAGCGCGGCTGCCAAGCGACCGGTGCACCGCAAAGTTGAGATCGGTGGCCGAGCGCAGAACGCCGCGAAACGCCTCATTTTCATTCAGCATGTCGCAGCCGGATAAGAACAGGCCCGATCCGACGGCGGCTGTCGAACCGAGCAGCTTGCGGCGGGTAATCGGCTGATCGCTCATGCGCGTTCCTCCACCGGTTTCCGGCCACCGCTGATCATGCCGCGGAGCTGCATAAGGGGGCGTGTCAGCAGCACGAGCGCGACGTGCACCAGAAAAAACGCGAAGAGCGACCAGGCGAAGATGAAGTGCAGCGATCGTGCGCTCTGCCGCCCGCCGAACACGTCCAGCAGCCATGTCCAGTTCGCATCCATCGCCGGAGACATGGCGATGCCGGTAAAGATCATGCCGGGGATGAGAATGAAGATGGTGAGGATATAGCTGATCTTCTGCAGCCAGTTATATCCCTTGCGGGGGGTCTCACCGACAAATTCGAAACGCGCATGGCGCGCGAGATCACGCTTGATGTTCTGCGCCGCCCATTCGCTTTTGCGGATATGCAGATCGCGCTGGACATGGCGGTTGATGAGCGAGGCGATCATGAAGGCGAGCAGGGTAAAGGCCAAAAGGCTGGCAAAGAAGAAATGCCACAGACGCGCATCGGCCAGGCTGTAATAGCCGGGGATGGTCGCCCAGTGCGGAAACCGTTCGAGCACCAGCCAGGGCTGATCATAATTGGCGCCATAGCTTCCCCAATATAACATGGGGTGGGCGTTGAAGATATTGAGGCCGCTCATGAACAGGATGGCCAGGCTGAGCACGGTCAGCCAATGCCAAAGCCGGGTGGTCCATGCATGCTTGACGCGCATGGCCGCAGGCGGGGGCTGCTGATCCGCCGAAGCGGGGGGATGGATCTCGGTTCGGCTCATCTATTCAGCCCTTGCTTTAGCAGGCGTGTCTGCAAGCTGCCAGCGTTGAGGTGGGGCATGTGCGACCGCCACAGCGTGCCCGCCGGCACCGCGCATGTCATACGTCGCGCGGCTTGCCTTGGACGCGATATGTCTGTTCCTTTTGCGCCAATGGCGTGGCAGACAGCTCAAAACCATAACATTTGCAGAGGAAGCGTCATGGCTCTGGCCCCCGATGTATCGTCGAGTACCGATCCGCACAAAATCGAAAAGCCAGGCGAGCATATTCACGCACCGGGCCTGCAGGGTTTCGTTTTCGCGCTGTTCCTGATCTTCGGTGGCATCACGTCGCTCAACGATGTGATCATTCCCAAGCTCAAAGAGCTGTTCACGCTCAATTTCACGCAGGCCATGCTGGTGCAGTTCTGCTTTTTCACGGCGTATCTGGTGATCGGCATTCCCGGCGCGAAGCTGGTTAAGCGGATCGGCTATATGCGCGGCGCCGTGGCCGGTCTGCTCACCATGCTGGCAGGCTGCCTGCTGTTCATTCCAGCATCGCAGACCGCCACTTATGCGTTGTTCCTGTTCGCGCTGTTCGTGCTGGCAAGCGGTGTGGTGATCGTGCAGGTGGTCGCCAATCCCCTGATCTCGCTGCTTGGCCCGGCCAAGACATCGCATAGCCGCCTGACCTTTGCGCAGGCGTTCAATTCCCTTGGCACCACCATCTTCCCCATCATCGGCGCTGCCTTGATCCTCGGCAGTCTCGCCGATCTCAGTGCGTCCGAACTTACGGGGCCGGAGCTCAGCGCCTACCGTACGGCGGAAAGCCAGGCGATCGTCGGTGGATATCTGGCGATTGCGGTGATGCTTGCCATCGTCGCCGCCGTGGTGTGGATGTTCCGTAACAAGCTGGAGGGCGAAAAGCATGAGCCCAGCTCCGGCCTCGGCGGGCTCGATCTGCTCAAGCGCAAGCGGTTCGGTTTCGGCGCGCTATGCATCTTCCTTTATGTTGGCGCGGAAGTTTCGATCGGTTCGCTCATCGTCAGCTATCTGGAGCTGCCCGGCGTCATGGCGCTGAGCCAGGCGAAGGCCGGTTCGATGATCGCGCTTTATTGGGGCGGGGCAATGATCGGGCGGTTCATCGGCTCGGCCGTTCTGCGGATCCTGAGCCCCGGCAAGGTTCTGGCATTCGTTGCGCTGGGCGCCATCACGCTGCTGCTGATTTCCACCAACACCACCGGCGCGGTGTCCGGATACAGCCTGCTGGCGATCGGCCTGATGAACGCCATCATGTTCCCGACCATCTTCAGCCTGGCCTGCGAAAAACTCGGCAGCCGGGCGGCAGACGGCTCGGGCATCATCAATGTGGCGATCTTCGGCGGCGCGGTTGTTCCGCTGCTGACCGGGGTCGTCGCCGATGTGGGCGGGAGCCTGTATCTGGCGCTGATTATTCCCGCGATCTGCTACGGCATCATCGCGTCCTTCGGATGGTATGCGCGCCGGCCTGCCGTCGCCTGACCGTCATGTGCAGGCCGTCCCGGTCACTCGATCGGGCGGTCGTGATCCAGCATGTCTTCTTCCTGGCTGTGCTGGCGTTCCTGCTGCACCTTTTCGCCGATCTCGTCGTCCGCCGATACATCTTCGTGGACGTCTGGGTCGGCGGGGTCTGGCAAGGTCTTCTTGTCCATGGCAGCGCTGCCATCACCGGCTGAACCGGGCTTGGTGTTGCGGGCAATCTCCAGCGGGCTGCCGCTGTCGAAACGCAGGCGATAGATTGGCTCGGGCAGACCGAACCCCTGTTCTTCCAGCGTGATCTTCACCGCGCGGATGGCGGCGCTGCGTGCCTTGAACCAGTCCGTCTGGGTCTGATCGATCCAGCCCAGGAACCGCAGCATGATGTTGCTGTCGCCCACTTCCTCAAGCCGTCCATTGGGGGCGGGATCGGCAAGCACGAAGGGCAGGGACTTCAGCCGGTCGATACCGGACGTGATCGCCTTGCCGGGGTCATCATCGGCATCCACGCCCAGAACGAAGTCGAAACGGCGTTCCGGATTGCGGGTGAAGTTCAGGATTTCGGCCATGAACACGGTGTTGTTCGGGATACGTAGATGGTTGCCGTCCAGCGTCATCAATATGGTGGCGCGGCTGGTGAGACGAATGACGCGGCCTTCGCGATCCCCGATCACCACATGGTCATTGGCGCGGAATGGCTGGCGGATGGAGAGCATCAGCGAACTGACATAATTGTCGACCGTGTCCTTCACCGCGAAACCGATGGCGAGCCCGACCACACCGGCGGAACCGAGGATCGCGCCCAGCAGCGTGGTTGCCCCCAACAGATCGAGCGCGATGATCAGGCCGATGAGGATGACCACCAGCCGAACGGTGGTGGCGATCAGATCGGCCAGAAAGCTGTTGGGGGAAATGCGTTTCCACAACGGTTTGGCACGGGCCAGCGCGCTTCCAGCAAACCAGAACAGGGCAATGATGACGAGCGCGATCGCCAGCAGCGGCAACAGCTGGACGATTTGCTGCACACGCGCCGTCAGCCGCTCCATCACCGGTGCCACGCTTTGCGACACATCTCCGTTGCGCGTGATGTTGTTCTGCACCGCCACCACGCCAGTGACGCGCAGGGCAATCTGGCGGGCGCGGTCGATATCCGAAGCCTCGCTCACTGCGCCAGACAAGGTCACCACGCCGGATTCCACCGACACCCTGGTCGGCTCCAGCCCGTCCAGTTCGCTATAGATGGCGCGCAGCCTGCTGGTGATGGCCTGGTCCTGATCGGCAGATTCGCTGATCGAGATCGCGCTGCTGCTGTCGGGACTTTCAGGCTCGGATGCGGGGGCCGACGATCCGCCGCCAAGGCCGGGCAGGGCCTGCGCGCCCAGCGGCGCGGCGGCCAGACACCAAAGCAGCGCGATGGCGGTCAAGATGGTTTTCATGCGTCTGCTTCCCGTGGCCGAAACTGGCGCGCAGCCGCGATCGGCGCTGCGGGCTATCCGGCGCACGGTATCGCGCACGGATGCCGCGGGCAAATGATTGATTTAGGACGGATTGGCCGTTGCGGCAGCGGCGCAGAGGCTCGCCAGATGATGCGCCAAGGCTCCGCCCTGGCTGCCGGTGCTCAATCCGCTTCGGGCGCGGTCTCGGTCTCGGTTGCGGGCGCGGCACCGGGCGATGTCGCCGCGCGCAGCCGCGCTGCCATGCCTTCCAGCGTCACCAGCGCGATCCGCTCCTCGGTAGAGGCGTCAGAACGAAGCATCTCGGCTACCGCGATCTGCATCTGCGTGATGTTGTCGATCGACTGCAGGCTGGCCATGTGTCGGCGCAGCGTCTCCGGGTGGCTGCCAAGATCATAGGCCAGATCGGCCAGGATCTGGGTCATGCGCAGCAGCTCGTCGGCCAGCGCGAGGTTCAGCGGATCGACCTGCTGGCTATCCTGCTCCTGTAAATGCGACATCATGTTCATTTGGACAGCAATCCGATCAGTGTTTTTCCAAGGTCTTCGGCCTTCACCGGCTGCGAGGCATAGCCGCGCTCCATGGTAAAACCGCCGTCGCTGCTTGGCAGCAGGCAGTGGCCGCGCACCCCGGCAATGGCGTTGGCCGCGCCTTTGCCGTCTTCATTATCGGACAGCAGGAGCAGACCGACCACATCCACCGTGGCGGCCTTGGCCGAGGATGCAAACAGCAGCGAGATCGAGGGGCGTTCGCCCGCCACGGGATCGCGCGGCAACAGCTTCAGTTTGCCGTCCGGCCACGCCGTCACCACGAGATGCGCCTCGCCCTGCGGGGCGAAATAGATCGTGCCCTTTTCGATCGCCATGTCGTCTTCGGCCACGACCACGCGCGGCGCGACCTGTGCGTCCATCTTTTCCGCCATGCCCTTGACCACGCCGGGTTCCAGATGCTGCACCACGATCATCGGCGGACAATCGGCCGGCAGCTGCCCGAACAGGCTGAACATGGACGATGTGCAGGAAGCGTCCGCGCCGATCACGGTCAGACGGCCGTTCCAGTCGATCGCGGCGCCGCCGCCCGAAGGGCCAGCCTCGCCGCCCGGTACGGGCATGCGGGCATTCTTTGCGGTCGCGATCGTCTTGCCCAGCTTGCCGATGATCGCATCCAGCTCCGCCGGGGCTGCCACCTTGGGTTTGGGAAGACAATCGACGGCACCAAGCCGCAGAGCCTCCACGGAATCGGCTGCGCCGTCGGTGGTCCGGGTGGAGAACATGATCACCGGCATGGGATCATTTTCCATGATCTCGGCCAGATATTCGATCCCGCTCATGCCGGGCATTTCGATATCGAGCGTCATCACATGAGGACGGTGTGTTTTCACCATCTCGCGCGCCTCGGCTGCGCCATTGGCCAGCCCCACTACCTCCACATCCTTGACGCGCTCCAGCGCACCGCAAAGCAGCGCGCGCATCGTCATGGAATCGTCAACAACAAGAACCTTGGTCTTTGACATGTCTTACTCCTGCGCGAGTGCCGCAACCGATGGCACGCCATCCACCAGCCGCTCTAGTGAGAGAACGAGGATGAGCCGTTCGTCGATCGTGGCCAGGCCATCCAGGAAATTGGAGGCCACGGAATCGCCCATGTCCGGCAGGGGCTGCATGGCATCGGGACTGACCGTCACGATGTCGTTCACGGCATCGACGATGATGCCCTGCATCTGTTCGCCGATCTGGACCACGATGATCACGTGCCGCGCCGTGGGATCGGTCTCACCCCAGCCGAGGCGATGGCGCAGATCCAGGATCGGCAGCACGGATCCGCGCAAATTGACCACACCGCGCACATAGTCCGGTACGTTCGGCAGCGGCGTGGCCGGTGCCCAGGCCCGGATTTCGCGGATTGCCATGATGTCGATTCCCAGCACCTGATCGCTCAGCTGGAATGTGATAAGTTGACGGCCCATCTGTTTATCCCTTCAAATCAATGCAGAACGCGGCGAATGGCCGTGGCCAGCTTTTCCGGATCGAACGGCTTGGTGATCCAGCCGGTCGCTCCGGCGGCGCGCGCGCGCTGCTTCTTCTCGTCCGAACTTTCCGTGGTGAGCACCAGAATGGGCAGCGTCCGCTCCCCTTCGCCGCGCACACGTTCGATCAGGCCAAACCCGTCGAGGCGAGGCATGTTGATATCCGTGATCATCAGATCGGGCTTACCATGGGACAGGACTTCCAATGCATCGATGCCGTCCTCGGCTTCGGACACCTCATAGCCGAGGTCGCACAGCGCTGCCCGAAGCAGCATCCGCATGCTCGGCGAGTCATCGACGGTAAGAATGGATTTGGACATTTCAGGCTCCTTGCCGAGAATTCAAAATAGTTCGACGTCGCCGGTGGATACGGGCGGCATGATGGGGGTGGATTTCTTAACTGGCGGCGCCATGGCGGCGGTGTTCTGCACCGACCGGCAGCGCGCCAGACCAAGCGCTGCACGAAACTGGACGCGGCGTGCGCAATTATCGCCGACATCTTCGCCGACCAGAGGAATGCCCTCCGCCCGCAGGAATTGCCGCGCAAAGGCTATATTCTCGCCGCCGATATCGCGGAAGCTGCTGCGCATCGTGGCACCGCCATAGATCCGCGCCTTCATCCGTTTGCGCATCGCCCCTTGCGCCATCATGTTGTTGATCAGCAACTCCATCGCATACACGCCGTAGCGTTGCAGCGACGCGCTATCGGTCGCGGTGCCGCTGGCGAGGAGATAGTGGTTGATGCCGCCCACCTTGGCGACCGGATCGAACAGGCAAGCGGCCACGCAGCTGCCCAGCACGGTAACCAGCACGACTTCGGGATCGCTCGAAACGCGCGTCTCCCCCTGGGCCACGGTGACATTGCGAAAACCAGCGCTGGGTTTGGCCATCATGTTCATGCTGCACACGCCTTCATGATTTCTCCTCCCATTCGGGACAACGGAATTTCCTTTTCGACGCCGCCCAGCTTGTAGGCTTGCGCCGACATGCCATAGACGACGCAACTGGCCTTATCCTGGCCGAGCGTCTTGGCACCTGCGTCACGCATGGCTTTCAGGCCAAGTGCACCATCGCTGCCCATGCCGGTCATGATGGCACCCACGGCGGCGCTTCCGGCCACACGCGCCACCGAATGGAACAATTGATCGACCGAGGGGCAGTGGCCGCTGACGCGATTTCCAGAGGCTACCCGGCAATATAATTTGCCAGGTACGCCGCCGAGCTCGAGGTGGGTCGGGCCTCCCGGTGCCAGATAGACCGTGCCCTGTTGCAGCGGCGCGCCGGGACGTGCCTCGACCACCTTGGGCTTGGAATGCCTATCGAGCCGGGCGGCAAAGCTGGATGTGAACGCGTCGAGCATATGCTGCACGACGAGGGTGGGCGGGCAATTTTCCGGAAAGGTGCTGAGCAGGTGCAAAAGCGCCTCGACCCCGCCGGTGGATGCGCCGATGGCGATAATCGCATCGGCGCGGGGTTTGACGGCCAGCACATGTGCCGCCGCCTTGGGCAGGGCAGCATGGGCCGAGCGCTTGCCATGCTTGGCCGCCGCTTTCACGGTGGTTGCCAGCGTGGCGCTTTCCGGGCTGGAAAGAATGGATTTGTTCACGCATTCGAACGCGCCCAGCGCCAGCGCATTCACGCTGGCTGTGGCTCCGGCGGCCGTCAGCGTGGACAGCATGACGACCGGCATCGGGCGCAAACGCATCAGGCGTTCCAGAAAGTCGAGCCCGTCGATCCCCGGCATTTCCACATCAAGGGTAACCACATCGGGATTGAGCGATTTGATCAGCTCCCGCGCGGCATAGGCATCCGCAGCGGTGCCCACCACTTCGATATCCGGATCCTTTTTCAGCAGGTTGGACACCGCAGCGCGCATCGCCAGCGAATCGTCCACGATCAGGACGCGCACGGTCATGCCGCGATCTTCCGAAAGGCGGTGCGGCCGATCATTTCGAAGCGCTTGGCCACCGGGCCTTCCAGCCGTTCGGAATGGCCGATATACATCATACCGCCCGTCACCAGCTGGTCGGCTAGGCGGGATTGCAGACGCTCTTTGCTGGGGCCATCGAAATAGATCATCACATTGCGGCAGCAGATGGCATCGAACTGCCCACGCATCGGCCAGTCGTTGAGCAAATTGAGCGGCAGGAACGAAATGGCGGCGCGCAAGGCTGGGTCGACGACCAGGCTCTGTTCGTCCTTCCGGGTCCATGTACGGCGCAGCTCGTGCGGCACGGTCTCCATGGTTTGCGCCGGATAGATGCCGGTGCGTGCCGTGGCCAGCACGGTTGGCGAGAGATCTGTGGCCAGCATTTTGAAGTTTTGCTTCAACAAGCGTGCTGCTTCATCACGCTTGCTGCCGAGCGCGGACATCAACCAGGTATAGGGCTCTTCACCGCTCGAGCATGCGGCGGACCACAGGCGCACCTTGCCGCCCTTGGTCAGGCGCTGGGCCAGACCCGGCCAGACTTCTGCCGTGAAATGATCGAAATGATGGCTTTCGCGAAAGAAACTGGTGTGATTGGTGGTGAGCGCATCGATCGCGCGTTCGCGTTCCGCTGCGTCCTGATCGATCAGCTTGAGATATTCCGCCACCGATTTCAGGCCGCGCTCGCGCACGCGCGGGGCCAGACGGCCATAGACCATCTGCGTCTTGCTGTCCGGCAGCAGAATGCCGGCGGTCGAATAAGCGATTTTCGCGATGATACGGTGATCGTCCATCGTGAAATCGAACTCGCGCCTGCCGGGCGGCATCTGCATGGCGGTGGCAGCGCTCACGCGGCCATCTCCAGCGTCTGCGCGGGCGCTGCGCCGGCAAAACGGCGCGCGGTCAACATGTCGACGTCAAGGATCAGGGCTACCTGCCCGTCGCCCAGGATGGTGGCACCCGCAAGCCCGTTGATGGCGCGGTAATTCGCCTCCAGGCTCTTGACCACCACCTGTCTCTGGTCCTCGATGGAATCGACCATCAACGCGGCCAGTCCATGGTCTCCATCGACCACGATCAGCACCGCCTCACGCGGGTTGGTTTCCGCATTATCGATATTCAGCTGACTGGCGATCCGGTGCAAGGGGACATAGGAGCCGCGCACGTCCAGCATGGCCGCGCCATCGCCCAGTTCGCTCACATTATGCTCGTTCGGTCGCAGGCTTTCCACGATATGGCTGAGCGGAATGACATAGGTCTGTTTGCCCACGGTCACGATCATGCCGTCCAGAACGGCCAGCGTCAGCGGCAGGCTGAGCGAAAAGCTCGATCCGACTCCCTCGCGGGACTGAATGCCGATACGGCCGCCCAAGGCCTGAATATTGCGTCGCACCACGTCCATGCCGACCCCGCGACCGGACACGCTCGACACCTGCTCCGCCGTGGAGAAGCCAGGTGCAAAAATCAGATTGTCGATCTCTTCATCGCTCATTGCCGCATCGGGCTGAATGATGCCGCGCTCGACGGCCCGTTCCCGGACGCGCTTGCGGTTGATGCCGCCGCCATCGTCCGACACCGTGATGACGATGCGGCCGGAATGGTGCGCGGCGGACAGTTTGACGACGCCCTCTTCAGGCTTGCCGGCGGCCACCCGTCGTTCCGTGCTTTCCAACCCGTGATCGACGGCGTTGCGGATAAGATGGGTCAGCGGTTCGCCGATGCGCTCGACGACCGTTTTGTCGACTTCGGTCATCTCGCCCTCGACCTCCAGGCGCACACGCTTGCCGGTTTCGCCTTCAAGCTCGCGGATGATGCGCGGCACGCGGCTGAACACGGTGTTCATCGGCTGGGCGCGGATCGCCATAGTGGATTCCTGCAGATCGCGCGTCAGCAGATCGAGGTCGCCAAGCTCCGGAATGCCGGCCAGATCATGGTCGGAAAGCTGCTGCGCCAGCATGGCCTGGGTAATGACCAACTCGCCGACCAGATTGACCAGCTTGTCCAGCTTGTCGAGATCGACCCGAATGGTCTGGTTGGCGGCCACCAACTTAGTGGGCTTGGCCGGCGCGCTTTTGGCCGGCTCGCTTTTCGGCGGTGTCGGCGCAGTTGGGGCGCTGTCGATCTCGGCTTCCGGTGCGGAAGCGGGCTGGCTGGCGCTTGGCTGCGGCTTGTCGTCTGACTCTTGCGCTGCCGGGTGCGATTCCGCGGTCGGCAGGTCTTCTTCCTGCGCTGACGGCGCATCTGCGCCACGCGTCAGTTCCAGCGTATAGCCATCGGTGAATTCGAAGACCGAGCGAATATCGTCTTCCTCAACGGATTCCGGTACGCTGATCGTCCACGTCAGATAGCTGCATTCCGCATCGAGAGAGGCCAGTGGCGGCAGATCGTCGAGATCGACTTGCTGCGTCGTTGCGCCGAGACGCGCCAGTTCGCGCAGCAGAAGAAGCGGTTCCGATCCATTGTCGAAGGCATTGCGGGCCGGGCGCACGCGCAGATTCCAGTCGGCCGGTGCCGTTTCGGCCACAGGCTCGGGCGCTTCGGCAGGACCGCCCAGCATGGCCATCAGGTCGTCAAACCCGTCATCCCCTGCTGGCGCTGCTTGTGCTTCGGGCACAGCGATGTCGGCCGGTTCGGCGGCGTCTGCGGCATTCTGGTCCACAACCGCAGCCTGCTTCAGCCGTTCGAGCATGTCGACATCGGCCGGGGCCTCTTCCGTGTCCCGCGCCGCTGCCACATGGTCGGCAAGCATGTCGAACGCTGCCAAAATGGTGTCCAGCAATGGCTGGTCCAGAGTCAGCGTCTCGTTGCGCACCAGATCGAGCAGCGTTTCATATTCATGCGTATAGGCTTGCAGGCGTTCGTGGCCGAATGCGCCCGCGCCGCCCTTGATCGAATGAACGCAGCGGAAGATGGTGTTGATAGTCTCCGGGTCGTGGCTTTCGTCACGGATGGTGGCGAACGCCTGCTCCATGCCGGCCAGGCCTTCTTCGCATTCCTGAAAGAAAAGGATTTGAATTTCATCTGTATTCACGGTCCGTATCCTTTTCTATGCGGGCTGCAGCAGCAGATCGAGACCGGCAAGTTGCGCCATGCCGGTCAGGGCATCGCTGGGATCCTCGATACGGAAAACCAGCTTTGCCTCTTTGGCGGCCTGTTGCGCAGAGACGAGAACCTGAAGACATGCCTGCCCAACCTGCTCGACATCCCCGCCATTGAGCAGCACGGATTCACCGCGATCGATGGTGTTTTTGAGGTTCGTTCGCAGCGTGCCAGCGGCAAGCGTGTCGAGAGAGGCTGGTAAGATAATAGGCATGAAATACAGGTCCTGTAGTGCCGAAAACGAAGGGTCAGTGGATCAGAATTCCGACCAGTCATCGTCGGCCAGCGCCGCATTGCCGACGCTGCGCGCAGCGGGCGCGGGCCGGGAAAGCTGACGGGCGGCATTGGCGGCGCGGGCCTGCAGCTGATGGACAGGGGGCGACTGCGCCGCACGTGATCCCCGTCCGCCGATGGTAAAGCGCGACACCTGCTGTGCCAGTGCATTGGCTTCTTCGGAAAGGCTGCGGGCGGCGGCGGTGGCCTGCTCAACCATGGCGGCGTTCTGCTGGGTCACGCCATCCATTTCGGAGACGGCGGTGTTGACCTGCTGCAGACCATTGGCTTGCTGTTCGGCAGAGTCCGCAATGGTGGCGAACATGGTGCTGAGTTCACCGACACCAGCGATGATGCGCTGCAACGACTTGCCCGTCTCACTGACCAGCTCGACGCCAGCATCGACCTGCTGGGACGAGGCCATGATCTTCGATTTGACGTCCTTCGCAGCGTCGGCAGAACGCTGTGCCAGTGCGCGCACTTCGGAGGCGACCACGGCAAATCCCTTGCCGGCGTCGCCAGCGCGTGCCGCTTCCACACCGGCGTTGAGCGCCAGCAAATTGGTCTGGAACGCGATCCCGTCGATGACCGAGATGATCTCGCTGATCTCGCTGGATGCCCGCTCGATCCCGTTCATCGCACTGACGGCGCGCTCGACGATCTTGCCCGATTCCTCGGCTTCGCTGCGGGTCTGGCCGACCAGCTTGTTGGCATTGCTGGCGCCTTCGGCAGCCTGGCGCACCGTAGAGGTGATCTCATCCATGGCGGCTGCGGTTTCTTCCAGGCTGGCTGCCTGCTGCTCCGTGCGCTGCGATAGATCATCGGATGCCTGGCGGATGTCGCCTGCGCCGTTATTGATGCCGGAGGCCGCATCCACCACGGCGGACATGACTTCAGACACGGATTCCAGCGCTTCGTTATAGTTGAGGCGCAGTTGCTCGTAATCGCTCGGGAACGCCTGATCGATGCGGAAGGTCAGATCGCTGGAGGCCAGTTTCTGCAGACCTTCGCCAAGCGCGCTGACAATCTGTTGCTGCGCTGCGGCGGCGGTGTTCACCTTCTCGCCATTGGCCCGGAACACGTCCATGGCGGTGGTCATCCGGCCCACGCAATCTTGATTTTCGGTGTGCATGATCGGGCTGGTCAGGTCACCAGCTGCAAGCCCTTCCATCCGTACGACCGTATCCACATAAGGGTCGCAGATCAGTTTCTTGGACACCAGAACAACGATGCTATGCGCCACCAGGCCGGCAACGGCGACGGCAAGCATGGTGCTGGCTGTCAGGCCGTCCGTCATGGCCATCAGGGCGGCAATGACAATGACGGCCGAGATGCCGGCATGAATAAATAGAAGCGCGTTGAACTTTGTTCGGATAGGTGCGTTTTTCTGAAACCAGTTGATCATTGCCTTAGCCTTTCGATCCAAATTTCGAAGAACCGTCCGGATGGAAGAGGGACAAGTTTTTCGGACAGAATGGCGCTTAGTGAAGAGTGGTTAAGCATCGGTTTATGCTACGGCTTCCTTCGCAAGGGATCGCCGATCGTGGGGCTGGGAAAAAGCCAAAAGGTCAAAGAGTTGCCCGCGATGATGCAGTGCACAATGCCGAGCATACCCTTTTGGGGTGATGCCCGGGAAGATGTCTTGGGCGCTCCTTGCGAATGAGTAATCCGAAGCCGCGGATCGCGGACCTAAGTTAGTCGAAACGGTTGAAATCAGCCGGTTGGCGGAAACGGCAGGTCATCTGATCGAGGCAGAGATCCAGCGCTCGGCGATCCGGATTTTCCCCGATGCCGTCGTATAGATGTCGGCATGTAGCTGCTGATGGCAGGAACATGGCAATAGCCGAAAGACCCGTGATGGCCTGCGGGCACGCAATCGTTTTGTGGACCATAGGATCAGGCCGAATCGGCTGATCAGGCCGATCCCGGCAATCCGTTGTCGCGCGCTTTGGCAAGCGGAGCGGTCGATTGCCGCTCGATCAGCGCGGCGGGAACACGCACGGCTTCTGCCTGTTTTTCACCGGTTTTCAGCTCTCGTATAATATGCTCGACCGCCTGAGAGACCGTCTCGGCCACCGGCTGTTCGATCGCGGTCATGGGTGGCTGTGCATGGCGCACCGCCGCGCTGTTATCGAAACTGATGATCGAAAGGTCGCCGGGCACGCACAGCTTCCTCTTCTCGGCGACCGCAAGCACGGCTAGCGCCATCCGGTCATTGCTGGCGATGATGGCGGTTGGAGAATCATCCTGCGCCAGAAGCGCATGCGCGCTGGCCAGACCGCTTTCATAGGTGAAGTCGCCGGGCGCAAAGAGGCCATCGGTGGAGAGCCCGGCCTGGGCCATCTCGGCGCGCCAACCGTCGGTCCGCCGCTGGCTGAGGCTATATTCCGAGGACCCGCCGATCAAGCCGATGCGCTGATGGCCCAGGCCGATCAGCAACTGCGTGGCGCGGCGGGCGGAGCCTTCATCATCCATCGTGATGGGAACGCCCGGTCCAGCGTCGCGCGATCCGATGCGCGCAAAAGGAATGCCTTGCCGATCCAGAAAGGCGATGATGACCGGGTTTTCGGAATGCGGCGGAGTCAGGATCACGCCATCGGGCTGCAGCGCGGCGAACGCGGCGGCCAGTTCGCGTTCGACATGGTCTGCATGGGTATCGACCAACTCGACCATCATGCGATAGCCATATCGGGCACAGGTCAGCATGCCGCCCAGCAGCATCTGGCCCACCCAGTCGGACCCCTCGCGCGATTGCCAGTCGGCGATGGTGCGCGCGCGATCATTCAGCGCCAGAATAAGGTAGCTGCGCGATCCACTCATCCGTCGCGCCGCGATGGACGGCACATAACCGAGCCGGTCGATCGCCTCCTGCACCCGTTCGCGCATGGCGGGCCGCACATTGGGTTCGTCATTGATGACGCGGCTGACCGTTTGTAGAGAGACCCCCGCATCGGACGCCACATGCTTGATCGTTACCGCCTGTCGCCGCCGGGCCATATCAGTTGTCCGTTCTTCCGAATAATCGGTCCGCATGCTGGCTGAGCCGGGTGAACAGGGCATGCCATAATTGCTTGCGATGGCCACCGTCCAGGGTGCCGAGCCCGCCGCGCATGGCATCGGGCAAATGCCGTGCCGTCGGCCCGTTATCCAGAAATACAAATTCGTCGAACATGGCGCGCCAGGCATCGCGCATCGGTTCCGGCAGGTCGCGCAGCGTCAGGATGGCGTGCAACATGGCCTCCATGGGGGAGCCGAGATCCGCATGCTCGTTCCACCAATAGTTCATCAGGATATTGAACGGGCCAAACGCCTGGGCGTGGTGCCACCACATATAGGGTATGAACAGCGCGTCCCCGGCCTCCAGCTCGGCGATCTGTGCATGACGGCGCGCCTCGGCAAATAGGGGGAAGCGCGCCAGATCGGCGCCGTCCAGCGGCACCATGCTGACCGGCGTGCCGGAGGGTGTGCGCTCGATCGGGCCCATGTACAGATTGGCGGTCTGCTGGGGCGGGAAGAGCGTAAAGCGCCGCCGCCCGCTGAGCACGCAGGCGATATTTTGCGACAGGTCGAAATGCGTCTGGACGGTCGTCTCGTTGCCGATCCAGAGCATGGGGTCCACTTGCGGCGGCGCATGGGGCAGCCGTTGTTCGTATAGCAGGCCGGGCATGACGGTTGCCACCGGCGTGGCTTCCATGAACAGTGCGCCGCTCTCGGCCGAACCGTCCCGCATGGGTGCGGCCAGCCTGTCGACCAGAGCCGCCAGCGTGGAGCGGTCGCGTACGAAATTATAGCCGGACAGATCGCTGGAATAGAAGAAGCGTCCGCCGATGTCCGCCGGGGCGCGCAAGATATCGATGGGTGAGGACGCGCCATGTTGCCTGCAATAGGCCGCCAGATCCGAGCGGTTGCCGGACAGGCGAACGATGGGCCAGTCCTTCGCGACGCCGCGCAAAATAGCGGGCTGCGCTGCCGGATAAATAGTCTCGCGAAATTGCTCGACGCTTGGCGCCATATATTCGGCGACCGGGGCACCATCGATCGGGGGCGGGGGAAAGGCCATGTCGTCGCGATAGCGGAAAGGGGGGCCTGATGACCATCCTGCGATGGTCATCAGGCTTGCAACGGGGCGATCAAGCCACGTTCAGAAATCGAAGCGCGCGATCAGCGTGTAGCGGCGATCGTTGCGGAAGGCCGAGCGCGTGACGCGTGTGCCGTCGAAATCGACCTGCTGCGTGGTCCGTGTAATCTCGTCGAGCAGGTTCACGCCCTGCACGCCGATCTTGATCTCGTCTGTCAGCGAGAAGAAGATCGATGCATCGAGCTGTCCCGTCGATTCCCCATAAATGGGCGAGAAGGGGAAGATCACGTCGCGCGGGGTCTGCAGATATTCCGACCGCCAATTATAGGCCGCGCGGGCGGACAAGGGCCCCTTTTCGTAAAAGACCGTCGCGTTCGCGGTGTGCTTGGACACGCCGGCCAGCGGGATATTGCCGGCAAACAGACTGCGATTGCCATCCAGATCCGGATTGGTGAAATCGCCGGCATCGACATAGGTATAGGTCAGCTGCGTACCCAGGCCATCCAGCGGGCCGGGCAGGAAATCGAAGGTGTGCTGATAGGCCAGCTCGACGCCCTTCAGGATACCGCCGCTCGTATTGTCCGGCCGGTCGACCCTGACATCGAAATTGCTTCCATCCTGTGCCGTGAAGGATCGGATTTCAAACCCGCTGTTCACGATTCCCTTGATGTCCTTCAGGAATGCGGAAACCGTGAGCGAGCCAACCTGACTGAAATAATATTCCACTGACAGATCGTAATTCCAGCTCTCGGTAGCCGTCAGCAGGCGATTGCCGCTGCTGTAGGAAAAGAGCGGACCGGTCGCCAAAGTCCCTTCCTGGGCCAGGGTATTGGTGTTGTCACCAAGCGTACCGCCAGTGGCGTAGAGCGCCAGATCGGGCCGGAAGATGCCCTTCGACACGCCCACCCGGAAAAGCAGACCGCCGCCGATGTCCAGCTTTGCATTGAAACTGGGCAGCCAATAATCGAACGTGCTGGTGGCCGGTTCGAGGAAGCTCGGGGTGTTGAACACCGCTGCAAATTGGGCCTGGCGCGTCGGCGACAACAGACAATATCCCGGGATACCGCCGGGTGCGCCGACGGCACGCGCACAATTAGTCGCGAAATCGATTTGGCCGCCCGGCGTCAATACGAAACCGTCCGTGGTTGGAAAACCAACCGTCCCGCCCGAACGCACGCTGGTGCGCACATAGCGCAGACCGATATTGCCGTTGAGAGACCAGCCATTATCGAAAATATTGTCCGATCCGAAATCAAGACGCCCGTACGCTGCGAAGCTTTCCTCGCTGACATCGGATATCTCTGAGGCCCGATAGGGCGTTCCTGCCACCAGGTCAGAGCGCGCATAGATCGGGATCCATGGGTTGAAAGTTAAAGACTTAGTATTGATAGCTTTCGCCTGCTCCTCGGTCAGGCCGCTCAGATACTCATCGACCAGATTGTCACCGCCGAAGAAGAAGGCGGAACCATCGCCAGCAGGGACCGGCGAATTGCCGCGCTGGAAATTGCCGAACGGATTGCGCAGCTGCGACGCAGGATATCCATTCGCGTAAACAGCGCCGCCGATCGTAGCGGGCTCGCCTGGTTGCCCAGCATTGGGGTTAGGTCGCTCCTGCCACGGCGCGGAGAGATTGCCCCAGTTCGAAAAGTTCGTGTTGCGCGTCACGCGATTGCGATCGGACCAGCGGGCGCCGAAGCGCACCGTCTTGAAGAAGCCTGGGCCGCCATCGGCGATGTCATAATCGACATCGGCGCGCATGCTCCACAGCTCACCTTCATTGCGCACCTGATTGTCGATCAGGAACCAGTAATAGCTCTGGTTCGGGTCGGTGAAATAGGAGGCCGGAGACGCGGACGTGCCGGGTTGCAGGAACTGCACCGCCGGGACGGTGCCCGAATTGTCGAGGAAGATATCGGACGATGTCTGCATCGCGCCGATCAAACCATTTTCGTCCCGGGTCGACGTGATGTTCTGCACTTCGATATTGAAATGCAGGCGGTCGGTCGGCTGCAGCTGCAGATCGAAGGAATAATCCTCGGTCTTCGCTTCGTCTTCCCGTTGAAAACGCAGCGCTTCGGTGGGAATGCCGCCGCCTTGCGTCAGCGTTCCGCTCTCGAAAATTCCGTCGTCATTGAAGGTGAAGTTCGTGCCTGCCGCAGGGACAGGAAACAGATCGTCGTTATTGACCAGCGCGAGCAGCGAATATTCGTCGATCGTCGCTTCGGTCTTGGCGCGCAGATATTCCAGCGTCAGCACGGCGCGCCCATCGGGGCTCTCCCACTGGCCGATTGCCGAAATGGCGTTGCGATCGCGCGTCAGATCGGTGGTGCGAACGCCGGCACCCTTGGGCACGACGACCGTCCCTGCTGGCGGGAAATTCTCCGGACCGAATTGGGGATCGCCACTGAAACCGCCCGATCCGACGGCCTGCACGCGGATACAGGGCGCGTCGAGAGACGGTGCGCGGTAGCAAGGATCCGTCACCTGAGAGGCATCGGTTCTCGTCTTCAGTTTCGACTGGGCATAGCCAAGCTGCACGCCAAAGGTGCCGACGCCGGTATCGAAGCTGTGCGCCCCGAGCACGGAGAAACCGGGCGCCCATTTTTCGGCAAAATCGCCGTAATTGGCTTCGACCGTACCGGCAATGCGCGTGCCGGGCTTGTCGAGCGGTTTGCGCGTGACGAGGTTCACCGTGCCCGAGATGGTGCCTTCGATCATGTCGGCGGTGTTGTTCTTGAACACCTCGACGCGGCCCAGCAGCTCTGGCGAGACATCGTTGAAGCTGAGTGTGCGGCCGCCATTGGCGGAAAAGATGTCGCGCCCGTTCAGCTCGGACCGCACGAAGGGCAGCCCGCGGATGATCACGCCAGACCCCTCGACCGAGAACCGGTCCGGATCGTTCGCCTGCTCGAAACGGCTGATGTTCACGCCGGGCACGCGCTGCAGCGCTTCGGCCACCGAACGATCGGGCAGCGCGCCGATATCCTCTGCGGTGATCACGTCGACAAATGTATCGGCGTCACGCTTCAGATTCTGCGCGCTTTCCAGCGAAGCGCGGAAGCCGCTTACGATGATGACGTCGTCATTGTTGACCGTGCCGCTGAGATCGTCGCTGGGGCCATCGATCTGGCCTTCTTCGGGCGGGGCGGCGGCAGGCGCTTGCTGGGCATGGGCGCCGGAGGCCGCCAGAATGGCGAGGCTGGAAGCGGTGCTCCAGTTGAGGATGTGCCGCGTAATATCACCACGGCCTGCTGCTTTGGTCATGAAATGCCCCTCCTGAAATGCTCGCGCGCCGATGACGGGCGCGAATCTTCTGGCCCTGATTGGCCTTTCTATTAGTTCCAGCCTAACCGCCCATGTGAGCGTTCACAACAGCGAGGAATGAACGTTCACATATTGCGCTCTGCCTGTTACCTGCTTGCAACAATTTGCCGTTGGCGTCCAAGATGGCGATCGCGGCATGAAGGCCGGAGAGGGTGTGATTATGGCTATCAGTTCGATCATTATCGTGGGCGGCGGCACGGCCGGCTGGATGACCGCGGCGGCCCTTTCCAAGCTGGTCGGTAAACGCGGCCTGTCGGTCACGCTGATCGAATCCGAACAGATCGGCACCGTCGGCGTGGGCGAGGCGACCATTCCGCCTTTCATCAATTTCAATCAGCTGATCGGCGTCGAGGAATCCGATATGCTGGCGGCGGCCAAGGGCAGCTTCAAACTGGGTATTCAGTTTTCCAACTGGGGGCAGCAGGGCGACAGCTATTTCCATCCTTTCGGCACCTATGGCTATGAAATCGACGGCGTGTCCTTTCACGCCATCTGGCAGCGCATGCAGGCGGCGGGGGATAAGCGCCCGCTGGCCTATTTCAGCCCGGAAACCATGGCCGCGCAATTCGGCCGTTTCGCCAAGACCGAAGGCGAGACGCGTGGCGATCTGCCCCCCATCAATTATGCCTATCATCTGGACGCCGGGCTCTATGCTGCTTTCCTGCGCAAGCTGGCCGAGGGGCGGGGCGTCCTGCGCCGGGAGGGCAAGGTGGCCGATGTCTCCTTGCATGGCGAGAACGGCCATGTCCGTTCCGTCACGCTGACCGACGGCAGCGTGATTGCGGGCGATCTGTTCGTGGATTGCTCCGGCTTTCGCGGCCTGCTGATCGAACAGGCGCTGGAGACAGGCTATGAGGACTGGAGCCACTGGCTGCCATGCGACCGGGCCGTCGCCATTCCCTCCGCCGGCACTGGCACGGTTGCGCCCTATACCAGGGCCACCGCTAGGTCTGCGGGCTGGCAATGGGAGGTGCCGTTGCAGCATCGCAACGGCAACGGCCATGTCTATTGCTCGGCGCATATGCAGGATGACGAAGCGCTGCGCATCCTGACCGATAATATTCAGGGCGCGGCGCTGGCCGATCCCAATTTCCTGCGTTTCACCACCGGTCGCCGCAAGAAATTCTGGAACAGGAATGTGGTGGCGCTGGGGCTGTCGGCCGGCTTCATGGAGCCGCTGGAATCGACATCGATCCATCTCATCAACACCGGGATTTCGAAGCTGATCGCCTTGCTGTCGGTCGATGACATCACCCCGGCGCAGGCCGATGCGTTCAACCGCCTGACCGGCAAGGAATATGCCCGTATCCGCGATTTCCTGATCCTGCATTATTGCGCTACCAAGCGCGATGACAGCGCGTTCTGGACCTATTGCCGCACCATGAGCATCCCGGACAGCCTGTCCGAAAAGATCGAGCTGTTCCGCCTCAACGGGCAGATATTCCGGGAAGAGGACGAACTGTTCGCCGCGACCAGCTGGGTCGCCGTGATGATGGGCCAGGGCATCTTCCCGCGCGGCTACAGTCCCATGGCCGATGCGCTGGAAGATACGAACCTGCCCAACGAATATAACGAGATCGACAAGTCGATCCGCCACCTTATCGCCAGCATGCCGGAACACCGCGCCTTCATCGACCGGTTTCTGGAAAAGCGATAAGGCCGATCAGGATCCGCCATGGATGGCTGAATGGCAGATATTCCCCTGCGATCGACCCAAGGGCCAAGGATTGGAGCCTCTACGGCGTTGAGAATTGGGCTTGCCAGACGCAGCTTTGCCGAGAGCTGCGGTCGCAGGTGATCGTGCCCGGTTTATGGCTGCTTGTACGGGGTTGGCATCTGCCGCATGTGTTTGCGCACATCGTACCAATACACCGCGCAAAAAATGGCTATTTTGCCAATTGTTGCGGGATAATGTCCCGGTGGTGACCCCTACGGGAATCGAACCCGTGTTTCAGCCGTGAAAGGGCCGCGTCCTGGACCGCTAGACGAAGGGGCCTCCGCCGGGAAGATGCGCGTTTAAGGAACAGAATCGCCGCGGTCAACCCGCTATGGCAGCATCTTCCAAATGGAGTTCGGCGGCGGGGCGTGCGCCCCAGTCATCGATCTTCGCGCGGCCCGCCAGCCAGTATTTCGCGCCGGGGCCGCCGTGAAGCAGGGTTTGGCCCAGAACGCTGTCCGCGGCGCGGAAGGCCATGGCCTTGAAACGGCCGCCATCATCGCCCTGCACGATGGCCCGGACATGGCCATTGCCCACGATATCGCATTTCACGATTCGCACCGGCCCGGCCACCACGCGCGGCGCGGGCCAGCCCATGCCATAGGGTCCGCCGCGCTCCACGGCGCCGACAAATTGGGGGTTCAGCCCGCGCGGGGAGAGCAGGGCATCGATCATCATCGCGCGCTCATCCCCGGCGCGGGCGATATCGCCGGCCAGTCGCTCGTCGAGAAAATCGGCGAGCGCGGCAACCTGATCGGCCTTCACCGTCAGCCCTGCCGCCATGGCATGGCCTCCGCCCGCCACCAGCAGGCCCTGATCGCGCGCGGCAATGATGGCCGCGCCCAGATCCACGCCGCTGACGGAGCGGCCCGATCCCTTGCCGATGCCGTCTGCATCGATGGCGATGACGATGGCGGGTTTGCCGGTCTTTTCCTTGATGCGCCCGGCGACGATGCCGATGACGCCCGGATGCCAGCCCTCGCCGGCGAGTAGGGCGACGGAGCGGTTGTGCTGGCCGGGCAGCATCTCCTCTGCCGCAGTCTGCACCGCGCCTTCGATGGCCCGGCGCTCTTCATTCAGCATGTCGAGCGTTTGCGCGATGTCGCGCGCTTCGTTCGGGTCTTCGGTCGTGAGCAGGCGTACGCCGAGATCGGACTTGCCGACGCGCCCGCCTGCGTTGATGCGCGGGCCAAGCGCAAAGCCCAGATCGCTGCAAATGGGCGCACGGCTGAGGCGGCTGGCGTCGATCAGCGCGTTGAGCCCCACATTGCGGCGGGCGGCCATGACCTTCAGCCCCTGCGCCACGAAGGCGCGGTTCAATCCCTTGAGCTGTGCGACATCGGCCACGGTGCCCAGCGCCACCAGATCGAGCAGATCGAGCAGCTGCGGCTTGGTGCGGGTCTTGAAATAGCCGCGCTGCGACAGGACACGGCGAATTTCGACGGCCAGCAGAAAGGCCACGCCCACGGCGGCGAGATGACCATGGCTGGCCGCCTCGTCGCATTCGTCCAGCCTATTGGGGTTCACCAGCGCCAGCGCCTGTGGCAGCTCCACGCCGCATTTGTGATGATCGACCACGATCACCTCGACGCCGGCTGCCTTGGCCTCCGACAGGGCGTCATAGGCCATCGCGCCGCAATCCACGGTGACGACGAGGTCCGATCCCTGCTGGCCGAGCCGCACCAGCGCTTCGCCGGACGGGCCATAGCCCTCCATCAGCCGGTCGGGGATATAGGCGTCTGCGGTCAGGCCGAGCTGGCCGAGGAACCGGATCAGCAGCGCGGCGCTGGTGGCGCCATCGACATCATAATCGCCGAACACCGTGACGCGCTGCTGCTTTTCCACCGCATCGGCCAGGCGTTCGGCAGCAAGCGTCATGTCGCGGAAAATGGCGGGATCGGGCAGGAAGCCCGTGATCGACGGGTTGAGATTGGCCTCCAGCGTCTCGCGCGAACAGCCGCGGGCGAGCATCAATTGCGTCAGCAGATCGTCCGGACGGAAGCCGGGATCGCGCGCATCCGCCCCGTTGCCACGCCAGCGCCATGGCTGGCCGGACAAAGACCGCTCGATATCGCACACATATTGCATGCGGGCAGGGTAGCGCATGCGGGTGGCCGCGTGAATCGAAATAACGATGGCCCGGCGATCAATGGGACGCGCGCGCCTTCGCAGGCGCGACGGGCAATGCTATGTCTACGGTCATGACTAGTCTGCTCATCGTGCATTTCAGCCGCACCGGGGGTTCGCGCCAGCTGGCGGAGGCGGCACGCGATGGCGCTGCCGAGGCGAGTGACGTGACGATCCATTATCTGGACGCGGGAGAGGCCGGGCCGGACGATCTTTTATCCGCCGATGGCTATCTGTTCGCCTGCCCGGAAAATCTGGCGGCGATCGCCGGCGGGATGAAGGAGTTTTTCGATTCGACCTATTATCCGGTACTCGGCCGCATCGAGGGGCGGCCCTATGCGGCGATCATCTGCGCCGGATCGGACGGCGAGAATGCAAAAAAGCAGCTCGAACGGATCTGCACCGGCTGGCGGCTCAAACGCATCGCCGATACGCAAGTGGTGAACGTGGCAGCGCAGACGCCCGAAGAGATTCTGGGCGAAAAGACGATCGGCAAGACGGCGTTGGACGCCGCCCATGAACTTGGCGGCGCGCTGGCGGCAGGTCTGGAACTAGGGGTGTTTTAGGCGCGACACCCGCACGCATGGCTTACCGTGTGTCTTGGCCGACAGCACGGATCATTGGTTCACCAGCCACCGGTATAGGCCCAGATTCCGATGACGGTAATCAAGGCCATAGCCACAAAGAAGATGATCTGGTTGCGGCGTTTTTTGAGGATGATTTCCGCGCCGCGCGCATCGACGGCGTCGATATCCGGGCCGGTTTCAGGGTGGGAGTGGTCATTGCGCTGGGCCATGCGGAGTCAATCCGCCAGCCCGCGCAACGTTCCGCCGCCCGTCAGTCCTTCTGATGTTCGCTCTTCACCCAGCGCACGGTGCCGCTGCTGGCGCGCATGACCACGCTTTCGGTGGTGATGACGCCGCGGCGCAGCGATTTGACGCCTTCGAGCAGCGATCCGTCGGTCACGCCGGTGGCGGCAAAGATGCAGTCGCCCTTGGCCAGTTCCTTCAGATCATATTGCTTGTTGAGATCGGTGATGCCCCATTTGGCGGCGCGGCCCCGCTCGTCATCGTTGCGGAACAGCAGTCGGCCCTTGAACTGCCCACCCACACAGCGCAGCGCGGCGGCGGCCAGCACGCCCTCGGGCGCGCCGCCGGAGCCCATATACATGTCGATCGTGGTGTCTTCGTCCGTGGTGGCGATCACGCCGGCCACATCGCCGTCGGGGATCAGCTGGATGCCGCAGCCAATGGCGCGCAGCTCGGCAATCAGCGTCTCGTGGCGCGGGCGATCGAGCACGCAGACGATGATCTCGTCCGGGGCCACGCCCTTGGCCTTGGCCACGGCCTCCACATTCTCGCGCACCGACTTGTCGAGATCGATCACGCCATCGGGATAGCCGGGGCCCACGGCCAGCTTGTCCATATAGACGTCCGGCGCATTGAGCAGGCAGCCTTCCTCGGCAGCGGCCAGCACGGCCAGCGCGTTCGGCCCGGCCTTGGCGGTGATGGTGGTGCCTTCCAGCGGATCGAGCGCGATGTCGATCTTTGGTCCGGTGCCGGGCGCACCGCCCACCTTTTCGCCGATGAACAGCATGGGCGCCTCATCACGCTCGCCTTCGCCGATGACGACTGTGCCGTCCATCTGCAGCGTGTCGAACGCCCGGCGCATCGCTTCGACGGCGGCGGCATCGGCCGCCTTTTCATCGCCCCGGCCGATCAGCTTGGCCGCGGCCATGGCGGCCGCCTCGGTGACACGCACCATTTCCAGAACGAGAACGCGGTCGAGAATATCGCTGGGCTTGGGCATCGAAGGCTCCTGTTTCACTATCGCCTGAACCGGCTTGGTTGCGAACCCGATAAGCGAGGCCTGTTGCAATGTCGAGAATGGCGCGCGACCATGGCGGGCGGGCCCGGCGAAAGGATGGTGCGATGGCGAACGAAGAGGTGAGGGCAGGGCGCTGCCATTGCGGCGCGGTGCGGTTCAATGTGCGGCTGGCGGATGGCCTTACAAGCGCGCGCCGGTGCGACTGTTCCTATTGCGCGGCCCGCGGCGCGGTGGCGGTGACCGCGATGCGCGGCGATCTGAAGGTGACGGACGGCGCGGACAGGTTGACCCTGTACCAGTTCGGCACAGGCACCGCGGAGCATTATTTTTGTGCGGTCTGCGGCATCTACACCCATCACCGCCGCCGATCGAACCCGGACGAGCTCGGCGTCAATGTCGCCTGCCTGGAGGGGCTGAGCCCGTTCGATTTCGACCACGTGGTGGTGAACGACGGCCAGACCCATCCGAACGACCGCCCGCCGGGCGCCGGCACACGGCAGGCGGGCGTGCTGATCTACAAGCGCCATCAGCGCTGAGGCGCCGGGTCAGGCCGTTTCCTTCGGCCATTGGTCGATAAGCGTCAGGCGCGGAACGATCGCGCCGGGAGCGATCAGCGCACCGGGCGCGATCACCGCATTGGCACCGACACGGGCTCCATCGCCAAGCAGAGCGCCGAACTTGGTGGCGCCCGTTTCGATAACGCCTTCGTCCGTTGCGATCCTGATCGCCGCGCCGCCGCGCTCGTTCCGGTAATTGGCGACGATCGCCCCCGCCTCGACATTGCTGCCGCTCCCCAGAATTGAATCGCCGACGAAGCTCAGATGGGCGATCTTGGCACCGCCGAACAGGAAGCTCGTCTTCACCTCGCACTGCGGGCCGACGATACAACCGGGGCCAAGATAAACGCCGCCACGGATATAGACGCCGGATGCGACGAAGGCGTTCGCCTCCAGCAGCACCGGCCCTTTCAGGATGGTGCCGGGTTCGATCACGGCGCTGCGGTGACGCGCGACCGTACCTTCGCGGATGTAATCGTCATCCAGCCCGGCAATGGCCTGCTCGATCAACTCTTCCGCCCTCGCGGTGGCTTCCCAGGGCACCGAAACGTCAGGGCCTTGCGCAAAGTCCCGCCAGGCCGAAACATAGTCCGCTATGGCCGGGGCCGCGCTCATGCGTTCAGAATATGCATGACCATCGGCTCGGCCTGCAGACTGTCCGAACCGGCGAGTTTCTGGAGCGCCTGGTCGATGCAGCGTTCCTCCACCTCATGCGTCACGATGGCGATGAGCGCGCTGTCGCCGCCTGCCAGCGCAGGCTGGATCAGGCTTTCCACCGATACGCCTGCATCGCGCATGGCTGCGGCGATCTCCGCCAGCACGCCGACCTTGTCGGCCACTTCGAAGCGCAGATAGACCTTGCCGGAGCGATGGCCGGTTTCCGCCGTTTCGGCGGGTTCCAGCGCGCTGGCCGGCATGGCGAAGCTGTGGCCCACCTGGCCGCGCGCCAGATCGACCAGATCGGCCACGACGGCACTGGCGGTGGGGCCATCGCCCGCGCCCGCGCCCTGAAACAATAGCCGCCCGGAATAATTGCCCTCGGCCACCACCGCATTGGTGGCACCATCGATGCGCGCCAGCGGATGGGCGAGGGGCAGCAGGCAGGGGTGCACGCGCTGGAACAGCTTGCCTTCATCCAGTTCGGCAAAACCGATCAGGCGGATCACATAGCCCAGCGCGCGGGCCTGCGCGATATCCTCGGCCCGCACCTGCGTGATGCCGCGCGTCTCGACGCCTGCGAAATCGAGCCGGGTGCCGAAGCAGAGTGAGGCGAGAATCGACAGCTTGTGCGCGGCATCCGTGCCCTCGATATCGAAGGCCGGATCCGCCTCGGCATAGCCGATGGCCTGCGCGGCGGAGAGCACCTCGTCAAAGTCGCGCCCGTCCGCTTCCATCGCGCTGAGCACATAATTGCAGGTGCCGTTGAGGATGCCATAGACGCGCTCGATCCGGTTGGCCGCCGCGCCTTCGCGCAGGCCCTTGAGCACGGGGATCGCGCCGGCCACCGCCGCCTCGAACAGCAAGGGCGCGCCGGTTCGTTCCGCGATATCGGCCAGTTCCAGCCCGTGATGCGCGATCAGTGCCTTGTTGGCCGTCACCAGCGCCTTGCCCGCGCCCAGCGCATCGCGCGCAAGAGCGAGGGCGGGGCCATCGGAACCGCCGACCAGCTCGCACACCACATCGATATCTTCGGCCTGCGCAAAGGCGGCCATGTCGTCCGCCCAGCGATAGCCGGACAGATCGACGCCGCGGTCGCGGCTCCGGTCGCGCGCGCTGACCGCGACGATCTCGACCGGGCGACCAGCCCGCCGGGCGATCAGCTCGCGATTCTCCTCGATCAGCCGCACCACGCCGGTGCCCACGGTTCCAAGGCCTGCCAGGGCCACACGCAATGCTTCGGTCATGATTTCGGCCCTTTGTCAGCTCTGTAACGGCGCGACGGGTAATCGCGCGATGCGGTTATCCTCTTGGCCACGCCCTGGCTAGCCCATCGCGCTCCGACGCTTCGGGCCGCCTATACTTGTCGCGGGCATTGAACGTGCGCGCGCTTAGCGGTTCATGATCAGCGGGGCATCGCTGACCGGCGGCCTGCCGGTGCAGGTGCCGATCGACCGGCGGACAAACTGATAATCCTCGCGCGCACGCCCATTGTTGACCGCATCGCTGCTGGACAGCGCGCTATTGGGCAGCCGCTCGGGCAGGCCGCCACAGGCCAGGCGATACCACAGCAGGCTGTCGCGCGTGGGGGCCGAGGCGGCTTCATCGACGATTTCGGATAGCGAGACGGACCAGCGGCGCTCCTGCCCCGGCCGGCTCAGAATGCTGATCGCGATCGGGCGCTGATCGGCGGTCGAAAGAAAGATCTGCGTTTCGCCTTCACCGGGAATATTGCCGGGCACGTGCACGGCGTTGTCGACTCCCGTAATCGCGGGCGGCGCGTCGATCGCCACGGCTTCGCGCGTGACCGATCGCACCAGCGCATCGGTCTGCACGCCATAGGGCAGGAGCGCATCCTGCCCGGACAGCTGCAGCGTGCCGTCTCCTGAAATGCGGCCAAAGGCAAAATAGCGGGCCCCTTTCGGACGCGCCATCCGGCCGCGCGAATCCTGCTGGATGTCGGCCAGAAAACGCAGCTCCGGCGGCACGCTGGTGGAGCCGCGGATCAGGCTGTTCACGGTGGCCTCTATATAGAAGCGCGTGACGCCCACGGGCAGGGGGCCGCTGCGTTCCGGCTCTACCGGTGTGGCGCGGGTGACGATCAGGTCGACGATGGCCGGTGCGTTGACGACGCGCTGCGCCACGCTGGCATAGGCAGGCACCTGTTCGGTATAACTGGTCTGACTGGTCGCAGCGCATCCACCCAGCGCCAGCGATGCCAACGCGGTGATATGATAGACTTTCCTGCAACGCATCGACGCGGTCCTTTTATTGTCTGATTCATCAGCTGCCGGTGCGGGCATGCCGCGCCTGCCCTGTCGCTGGCGTTAACCATAGGGCATCTGATTTGGCCCTGGCGGCGTATAACCCTTTCTAACAAGACCGGTCGACCGCAATAATCGCATTGCCCATCCCGGTTATGCCGGTTAAGACCGGGGAGAAGTAGGAGAAAGCCGTTGCGCATGGCCCTGTCGCTGCCCTAGCAGTGGTGGAGCCAGCCCAGCGAGGGAATATAAGGAGCAACGCAGCCGAATGGCCTATGCAGACCAGGGAATGAGCAACACGAAGCTCGTTTCAATCGTAATCGTTGTCATCATTCATGCGCTGATCGGGTACGCTTTCGTGACCGGTCTGGCTTATAGTGCTGTGAAGAAAGTGGCAGAGGATCTCAACGTCATCGATGTGACGGAGGAAGAGCCACCGCCACCGCCGGATGAACCGCCGCCGCCTGAGCCCGATCCGCAGCCGCAAGTCGACCCTCCCGTAGTGTCGCCGCCGCCGATCGTGAAGACGCCGCCGCGGCCCAATCCTGTGCAGACGGTGCGGGACATTCCGCCGGCAGCTCCGGTCACGCCGGTCTTCAACAAGATCGGCCCGGTGCCCAAGCTTGCGCCGCCACCGCCACCGCCGCCACCTCCGCCGCCGCCGCCACCGCAGCGCGCCAATCCGGAGCCACGTGGCAATCCGGGGCGTTGGGTGACGAACGCCGACTATCCATCACGCGCTCTGCGTGAAGGGGCTGAGGGCACCACGCGCTTTACCCTAACGGTGGGTGCGAATGGCCGGGCCACGTCCTGTCAGGTGACCGGATCGAGCGGGAACAGCGAGCTGGATCAGTCGACTTGCCGCAACATGGAGCGGAGGGCGCGTTTCGATCCCAAGCTCGATGCGCAAGGCAATCCGACGACAGGTACCTGGTCCAACGCGGTCCGATGGGAGATCCCGGAATAAGCGCAGCGTTCAACGCCGCCCGGGTTTCAAGAGTAAATATTCGAAGAGGAAAGTCACACCATGTCCATTGAACTTCTCAGCGCTGCAGCCGGTGGCTCGCAGAATAAATTCGGTCTCCTGGAGGCCCTTAATGAAGGCGGCGTCATCAGCTGGTCGATCTTCGTGGTCCTCGTGATCATGTCGGTCGGTTCCTTCTACATTCTGTTCACCAAGCTGTTCGAGCAGCAGAAGGTGATCAATCAGGGCAAGAAGGCCCGCGCCGGCTTCTGGCGTGCGTCGAGCCTGAAGGAAGGTTCGTCCAAGCTGGAGAAGAACAGCGCCTACAAGCAGCTCGTCGACGATGGTCTGCACGCCCAGGGTCGTCACGGCCAGATGGTCGATCAGCAGGAAGCCCATGACTATCTGCACGGTTCGCTGGCGCGTTCGGAAGCCTCGATCAACACCAAGCTGAACAGCGGCCTGGCGTTCCTCGCCACCGTGGGTGCGACCGCACCGTTCGTCGGTCTGCTCGGTACGGTTATCGGCATCTACTCGGCGCTCATCAAGATCGGCATCGCCGGTCAGGCATCGATCGACGCCGTGGCCGGCCCGGTTGGTGAAGCCCTGATCATGACCGCGCTCGGTCTGTTCGTGGCCGTTCCTGCCGTGCTTGCGTACAACTGGCTGCAGAGCCGCAACAAGTACATCCTGCGTGATCTGAACGCCTTCTCCAACGACCTGCTCGCTTACATGGGTTCGGACGGCAAGGTGAAGCCGGAATATGTGACCGCATCGACGGCCGCCAAGCCAATCACCAAAACGTCCGGTCAGGCCGGTGGCGTGCAGTCGCCTGCCGTGAAGCCCGGCACGACCGGCGCGGCAACGACCACGACCACGACGCCCAAGCGTTGATGATACGGGCGGGTGACGGCCAGCGCGCCGTCGCCCGCCACTCAAAAATATTCCAAGGCCTTCATGGCCGCGAAGATTAGAGGATTTAATCCATGGCCATCAGTTCGGGAGGCGGCGGTGCAGACGCCCCGATGTCCGACATCAACACGACTCCGCTGGTGGATGTCATGCTGGTGCTACTCATCATCTTCCTCATCGCCATTCCGGTGGTGATCCAGACGGTGGACCTCGATTTGCCGGTGGTTCGCTTCGAACCCACGATCACCAAGCCGGAGAATGTTCTTCTGGCCGTGAGCGCGACCGATGTGAACGGCCTGAGCCCGGGCGAGGACGGCTTTGCCGGTGCATCGCCCAATGGCGAATGCCGCGTCTACTGGAACACGACGCCAATCGATTCGACCGAGCTGGTCGATCGTGCGGTGGACAAGCTGGAAGCCGAGATCGAGGCGCTGGGTGGCCCCGCGGCCATTCAGTCTGGTAGCGTCGATCCAGATGATCTTCCAGAAGTCCATATCCGCGGTGACATCAACACGCCTTATCGCTGCATTGGCGGTGCCATCTATCAGATGCAGTCGGCCGGTTTCTCGAAGGTCGGTTTCATCTCGACCCCCGTCGACATCCAGTCCGCCATCTGAATACGGCGCTGGTCTGGCGTCCTTGAACGAGCTTAGGAGAAAATAATCATGGCAATGAGCGGAGGCAATGACGACGGCTCCCCCATGATGGAGATGAATACGACGCCGCTGATTGACGTCATGCTCGTGCTTCTCATCATGTTCATCATCACCATCCCCGTGCAGACGCACGCGGTGAAGATCGATCTGCCGGTGGACAGCGAAAGCACGACACCGCCAGTGGACCCGATCGTCAACAAGGTGATCATCACGCCGGAAAACGTCATCCAGTGGAATGGTGAGCCGATCTCCCTGCAGCAGTTCGACCAGCTGTTGCAGCAGTCGCTGCAGTTGCCGGTGGAGCCCGAGCTGCAGTTCCAGCCTTCCCCGACGACGCGGTATCTGATCGTCGATGAGGCGCTGGCCTCCATCAAGCGGTCGGGCATCACCAAGTTCGGATTTGTCGGAAATGAACAGTTCCGTCAGTTCAACAAGGCTGCGGTCGCACCGCGCTAAACAGGGATCACTCTTCGGATCTCGAAGGGCGGCGCTTAACAGCGCCGCCCTTTTTCGTTGTTGGTCCATGACGCGTGCGCTGGTCCGCGCCGCTGACCGCGCTGGTGCGGCAAAGATGGGGGTCTGCACGCTCGGCTGAAAACCCGTCCGCCTGCTTTATCTCACGACGGCCGACTTGGCCCGGAACGGCAGCTTGCAGGAAGCGCAAAGGCCTAGCCCAGTAGTACCGCACGCGATTTGGCTGGGCTTCGCCGGTGAAGCGTGATGGCGCCTTCAATGCGTCTGCCCAACGCGACAGATCGGTCAGCCCTCGATGGTGCTGCCTGAGATCGCTGCTGGAGGAGCCTAGGTCGCTCGGATGGCGTCGTCAAAATCTGCCCGACGCGCTTGTCACAGCATCCACCGCTGGGTCTGCTAATGCCGTTCCCCGACTGACCACGCACGTGATGCGCGCTCTGCCGTCCCCTGCGCGCCTCAGACGCAACCAGGAAGCTTAGTCCGCGTCGCCAATTAGCATGGTGGCCAGCTTGGTGATCATGGTATCGTTGGAGGCAGGCTTCGCGACGACGGGCGCGCCGAGACGCCGGATCAGCTCGCCCTGACGATCCAGATCGCCGGAATGCAGCAGGAACGGCACCGATAGATCCAGCAGCCGCCGGGCAATGGGCTCGCAATTGGTCGTGCGCCCCAATGTGACGTCCAATATGGCCGCATCCGGGGTTTGCGCATCGATGTGCGCATCCGCCCGCGTCACGGTGCGTGCGGTGATGACGGAGGCGCCGCACCTTTCAAGGGCGTGCTGCAGATCGAGCGCAATGAGCGGCTCGTCTTCCAGCACCAGGATGCATTTTCCGGCCAGCGCCGCCCGCGCGGTTTCGCTGGCCTTAATCGGCATCGATCGGCACCCTGATCCGCACTTCGAGACCCATGGGCTTCCAGCTATGTTCGATGGTGCCTTCTGCCGCCGCCAGCAGGCGCGTCACAATGGCCACGCCGGTGCCTTGGTCCTGCGGCGGTTGATCGACCGGTGGCCCGCCCGTTTCCTTCCAGTCGAGCAGTATATCGTCCCCGTCACGGAGCCAGCTGATCGCCACCTCTCCATGTTCGGCACCGAGCGCACCATATTTGATGGCGTTGGTGGCCAGCTCATGCAGGGTCAGGCCAAGCATCGAGACGATATTGGTATCGAGCCGAATGCGATCGCCATGATAGCTGATCTTCTTGCCCCCGCCATCATAGGGGCCGAGCACCGCCTTGGTCATCTGCCCGATATCGGTGCTGCCGGATTTGGCCTCATCCAGCGTGCTTTCATAGGCCCGGCCCAGCGCCTGAATGCGCGAGGTGATCCAGTCGGCCATCGCCGGCTGCTGCCGTTCCCGCCCGGCCATGTTGACGATGGCCGAAATGACGGAAAACATGTTCTTGATGCGATGGCTCAGTTCCCGCGCCATCATCCGCGCATGCTGTTCGTCCGCCCGCGCGGCGTTGACGTCGGTCACGTCCCACTGGCTGCCGAACAGATATTTCAGCTCGTTCTTGTCATCGTAGATCGGGCCGATGTGCAGGGCATTCCAGAAGGGCGTGCCGTCCTTCTTGTAATTGAGGATTTCCACCACGGCGACCGCGCGGGCTTCCACCGCATCGCGCAGCTTGTTCACGGTTTGCCGGTCGGTATCGACGCCCTGCAGAAAACGGCAATTATGGCCGAGAATTTCCTCCTCGTCATAACCGGTCAGCTCCCGGAAGGCGCGATTGCAGAAGACGATCGGATCGTCCTCCTGATTCGGATCGGTCAGACAGATCGCCATGCGGGTCTGCGCCATGGCCTGTTCGAACAGAAGCCCGGACGCGCCGGAAAACCGGCCTTCATTCTCCACGCTGCGGAACCGCCCAGGCGAATTGTCGAACGCCGTGTGCGACTGATCATATTTGTCGGCCATGCCGCAGAATTAGCAGAAAAAAGCCGGTGCACCAGCCCCCAGAACGGCCGCCCTGATCCTGCGGGTTACGCGCCTTCGAACTGCAATTTGGCGAGGCGCGCATACAGGCCCCCGCCGGCCTCCAGCGCATCATGGCTGCCCTGCTCCACGATCCGGCCCTGGTCCATCACGATGATGCGATTGGCCGAACGGACGGTGGCCAGGCGGTGGGCGATGACCACGGTGGTGCGGTCCACCATCAGCCGTTCGAGCGCATCCTGCACCAGCCGCTCGCTTTCGGCATCCAGCGCGCTGGTGGCCTCGTCCAGCAGCAGGATCGGCGCGGTGCGCAGCATGGCACGCGCGATGGCGATGCGCTGGCGCTGCCCGCCCGAAAGGCGCGCGCCGCCTTCGCCCAGATAGGTGTCGAGCCCTTCCGGAAGCCCGCGCAGGAACGTCTCCGCATTGGCCAGCCGCGCCGTTTCCCATAGCTCTTCATCGGCGGCGTCCCACCGGCCATAGCGCAGATTGTCGCGCGCGCTGGCGGCGAAGAGCACGGTTTCCTGCGGCACATAGGCGATGCGCTGCCGCAGCTCCGCCGGATCGGCGCTGGACAGCGGCACGCCATCGATGCGCACCGTGCCGCGCTGCGGATCGTAAAAGCGTAAGGCCAGCTGGAACAGGGTGGATTTACCGGCGCCCGATGGGCCGACCACCGCCACCGTTTCGCCCGGCTCCACGGTAAGGGTGAAATCGTCCAGCGCCCGGTCATCGGGCCGGGTGGGGTAGCGGAAGGTGACCGAATCGAACGACAGGCTGCCGCGCGGCGCGGGCATCGCCACCGCCTTGGGTCCACGGCTGATATCGGGCGCGGCCTGCAGCAGTTCGCCCAGCCGCCCGGCTGCGCCCGCGCCGCGCAGGATATCGCCCCACACTTCGGTCAGCGCGCCAAAGCTGCTGGCGGTGAGCACGCCGGCAAAGATGAAGGCGGTGATGGTGCCGCCGGTTAGCCGCCCGGCCACCACATCGGCCGCGCCCTCCCACATGATGCCGGTAATCGCGCTGAAGATCATGGTGATGACCACCAGCGTCAGCGCCGCGCGCCATGTGATGCGGCGGCAGGCGGTCTCGAAACTGGCTTCGACCGCCTGGGCAAACCGGCCACGCTCCCGCGCTTCCTGCCCGAAGGCCTGGACGATCTTCATCGCCCCCAGCGTTTCGGAGGTCATCGCGCCGACATCGGCAATGCGATCCTGGCTGGCGCGGGACACATCGCGCACCTTGCGGCCGATCAGCACGATCGGCACGATGATCAGCGGAATGCCGATCACCAGCATGGTGGCTAGCCCCGGCGCCAGAACGAACAGATAGATGATGCCGCCGATGCCCAGCACCACATTGCGCAACGCGATCGACACGGTGGTGCCCACGGTCTGTTCGATCACCGAGGTATCGGCGGTGAGGCGCGAGGATATTTCGCTCGGGCGGTTTTCCTCGAAGAAGCGCGGCGCCTGGCCCAGCAGATTGGCGTGCACGTCGCGCCGCAGATCGGCCACCACCCGCTCGCCCAGCCAGCTGACGAAATAGAAACGCGCGGCGGTGGCGATCGCCAGCACGCCGACGATCATGAACATGTAATGGAAATAGGGCGCGATATTGCCGGTCTGCGATCCGAAACCCTTGTCCACCATCTGCTGCAACTGGCGCGGGATGGCCAGCGTGGCCAGCGCGGCCAGCAGCAGCGCGATCGCCGCATAGGCCAACTGCTTGGGATATCGCAGCAGATAGCGGAACACGATTTTGAGGCTGCCGATATGGCGCACCGCGCCCGGCTCGATCGCTGCTTTCGTGGGGGTTCTGGCCATGCCAGCGCGTTAGCAGGGGCGGGTGGACGTGGATAGTAGGGATGCAGCGCGGCCGGCGCGCGTCGCGGCCCGGCCCGGCCCGGACCTTGCCCCTGCGGCTCCGGCGGCCACCGGCATGCCGGTGCAGCATCGCCACGGCGCTGCATTGCAACATTCATCATTTTGTGCCTACATATGGGCAACATACCGATTATTCGAAGGACCAGCATGCTCTACAGCAGCTATGAAATGCAGCGATCGCTCCTCGCCGGTGCCAGCGTTTTTGCCAATATGGGTGCCAACCTCCTTACCAACCCGCTGAATCCCATGTCTTATCTGGGTGGCGGACCGGTGCTGGCCTCGGCCCTCGATGTGTTCGCGCATGCGGCCAGCCCGCGCGGAAAACCGGCGTTCGGGATCGAATCCGTAGAGGTCGACGGGAAGACCGTGGCGGTGAAAGAGGAGATTGCGCTGCGCAAATCCTTCGGCCAGCTCAAGCATTTCGTGAAGGAAGGCGTGAGCGATCAGCCCCGCCTGCTGATCGTGGCGCCCATGTCCGGCCATTTCGCCACGCTGCTGCGCGGCACGGTGGAGCGCATGCTGCCCGGCCATGATGTCTATATCACCGACTGGCGCGACGCGAAGAACGTGCCCCTGAGCGAGGGGTCGTTCGATCTCGACGATTATATCGATTATGTGGTCGATTTCCTGGAGGAGATCGGCCCCGGCGCGCACATGCTGGCGGTGTGCCAGCCGTCGGTGCCCTGCTATGCCGCCACCGCCTTCATGGCGCAGGACAAGAACCCCTGCGTGCCCAGAACGCTGACGCTGATGGGCGGCCCAGTCGATACGCGCGAGGCCCCGACGGCGGTGAATACCCTGGCGACCGAGCGGCCGCATGCCTGGTTCCAGCAGAATGTGATTGCCACCATCCCGGCCATGTATCCGGGCGCGGGGCGCAAGGTTTATCCGGGCTTCCTGCAGCTGGCCGGCTTCATGTCGATGAACCTCGGCAGCCATCTCAACAGCCATTGGGAGATGTTCAAGCATCTGGTCAAAGGCGACGATGAAAGCGCCACCGCCAGCAAGGATTTCTACGAGGAATATCGCTCGGTCTGCGACATGACCGCCGAATTCTATCTGCAGACGATCGAGATCGTGTTCCAGACCCATGCCCTGCCCAAGGGCGAGTGGCTGCACCGTGGCCGCCTGGTGGACCCCAGCGCGATCACCGAGACGGCGGTGCTGGCGATCGAAGGCGAGATGGACGATATCAGCGGCCTGGGCCAGACCAAGGCGTCGCTGACATTGGCGACCAAGCTGCCCGACGAGAACAAGCGCTATTATATGGCCGAAGGCGCGGGCCATTACGGCATCTTCAACGGCAGCAAGTGGCGCACCAAGGTGGCCCCGGTCGTGGAAGAATGGATTGCCAAGTTCGACTAGCGGGCAGGCGGGGCCGGTGACGGCCGCGCCCACGCTGCTGACCGGGCGCCTGCGTCTGCGCGCCCATGAGCTGCGCGATTTCGAGCCCGTGCTGGCGATGTCCGCGGATCCGGCGGTGCACCGCTTCATCGGCGGCGCGCCGGCCGATCGTGCGCAGGTCTGGGAAAAATTCCTGCGCGGCCCCGGTTTCTGGCCGCTGCTCGGCTTTGGCCTGTGGGTGGTGGAAGAGCGGGCGGCGGGGGCCTTTGTCGGCCAGATCGGCTTCGGGCGGTTCGAACGCGCCATCGACCCGTCATTGCCCGACTGGCCGGAAGGTGCCTGGGTGCTGGCGTCCGAACATCATGGCAAGGGGTTTGCCAGCGAGGCGCTGGCGGCGGCGCTGGCCTGGGCGGATGACGCGCTTCGCAGCCCGCTATGCTGCATCATCGCGCCGGAAAATGGCGGGTCGCTCGCTCTGGCGCATCGGCACGGCTTTCGCGACGTCCGCCGCGCCGCCTATCATGGGGCGGACACCACGGTGCTGGAACGACCGGCGCCGCCTGCCGTGAGCGCCTGACCGTACCGGCGCCGCGTCCTCTCATGACATAAAAAAGGCCCCGGACGAGGGGGCCTTTTTCATTGGGTAGAAGGCGCAAGCCTTACATGGTCGTTTCGATATGCTTCTGGTTCGGATCGCCATAATTGATGTCGCCGCCGAACAGCATTTTCAGCTTGTTGCCGACCGACAGGTCCGCTTCCCACATTTCCGCATTCTTCATGTCGAAGCGCAGCAGGGTAAGGTTCGGATCGTCCTTGCCGCCATCGAACCAGGATTCGATCGCGTTCGACCAGAATTTGTCGATCAGGCCGCGGTCGTCGCTGACCGACAGCATGCCGGAGATGCAGGCAAAGAAGTCATGGCCCTTGCCGGAAAACTGCACCATCGCTTCGGGATGGGACACGAGGCCGGTGGCCAGACGGTTGTCCTTGCGCGCGTAGAAGAACAGGCTGTTGGGGATATCGTCGTCGAACTGCGCGGTCATCGGTTCGGAATGCGCGTTCTGGGCGGGAAGGCCGATCATGACGAAGGGGCTCTTGTCGAGCGCTTCCCAGAATTTCTTGATAATCTCTTTGTTGTCCATTGTTGGGCTCCTTCTGTGTTTCATAGGTCCAAACGTGTGGCCCCTGCGGAACGTTCCCATCGCGCGGGTGCCCCATCACGCGGAGGCTGGCCCGATCGGCCCTTGAAAATCATCGGCAAGGCGGCAAACAGGGGATGCAGCAGGCCAATCGACCATATCGGCACCAAAGGATTGATCATGGGCACAGTAACGAGCAGCGTGACCACCGGCACGCGCAAGCGCAAGCTGGACCCGGCGGCCAATCCCGCAAAGTTGAAGAAGATCGGCCAGATCACCACGCGCAAGCTGAACGCCAACCCCTATGTCCAGCATGTCGATGTCGAAGGGGCGCAGGTCTATGTCTATCAGAACTTCCTGCCGGCGGCGGATTGCCAGCTGCTGATCGACCGGATCGATGCCGAGGCGGTGCCGTCCACCCTGTATGAAGGCACCGAAACCAAGAATTTCCGCACCAGCTACAGCTGCCATCTGAGCAGTTACGATGCCGATGTCTCGCGGATCGAGAACCGCATGGCTGAGGTGCTGGGCATCGACAATCATTTCTCCGAAACCATGCAGGGCCAGCGCTATCAGATGGGCCAGGAGTTCAAGCCGCACCATGATTTCTTCCATGTCGGCGAAGGCTATTGGCAGCAGGAGCGCAGCAAGGGCGGGCAGCGCAGCTGGACCGCGATGATCTTCCTGAACGAGGTGCCGGAGGGCGGGCAGACCGAATTTCCGCAGCTCGGTATCGGGGTGGAGCCCAAGCAGGGCATGATGCTGATCTGGAACAATATGCGGCCCGACGGCCTGCCCAATATGAAGACGCTGCACGCCGGCACGCCGGTGAAGCTGGGCACCAAATATGTCATCACCAAATGGTTTCGCCAGAACAACTGGCTGAAGCTGGCGATGGCGGACTGACGATCGCTTTCTCTTGGGGCGGCGGACATGCTCGTCCCGCCAGGCGAGACGTTTATCGATGGCCGATTGCGTTCCCGGCGCACATGCTATTGCTGGTGGCCGCAACATGGGGCCGCGCAGCAAGCGTGACCTCGCATAACGGGGATGATTCCATGAAATCGATACTGCTCGCCAGCGCCGCCGCCCTTTGCCTCAGCGCCTGTGCCGCCATGCCGGACAATCGCCCGGCCGCCGCCGCCACCGCGCCGCAAGCCGTATCGACCGATCAGGCAGCGCATGAGGAATTGTTCGCGCTGTTTTCTGCGGCAGACGAGGCCAATCTGAAGCGTAACCCGCTCGAAGCGCTGTTCCGCGGCGACGATCGCTATGCCGACCGGCTGGGCGATTATCTGTCCGATGCCTATGACGCCGCCGAAAAGAAGGCGGCCGAGGACAATCTCGCCGCGCTGAATGCCATCGACCGCGCCGCCCTCTCGCAGACCGACCGCATCGCCTATGATGTGTTCGCGCAGAACCAGAAGGCGATCCTGCGCGGCTTCGAGGCGGATGTGTACACCGCCAGCATCGTGCGGCCGATCAACCATTTCAGCGGCTTTCACACTTTCTATCCCGGCTTTGCCAGCGGCAAGGGGGCGGCTCCGTTCAAGACGCTGGCCGATTATGAGAACAATCTGAAACGTCACGCGCAGTTCCTGGCCATCAGCGACCGCGCGATCGACCGCTTTCGCCAGGGCATGGACGCGGGCATTTTCGAAACGAAACTGACCATCCGCAACGTGATCGACCAGCTCGATACGCAGCTGGCCATTCCGGTGGAGGAATCGCCTTATTATGCGCCGGTGACCATGTTCCCGGACACGATAAGCGCGGCGGACCAGGCCCGTCTCCAGCGCGAATATCGCGCCATGGTGGTGGACGGCATCTACCCGTCCTATCGGCGAACGCGCGATTTTCTGGAAAACGAATATCTGCCGCTGGCCCGCGAAGAGGTGGGCCTGTCCGCGATGAAGGGCGGCGCGGCCTATTATGACTATCTGCTGCAGCAGACGACCACGCTGGACGATGTGACCGCCGATGGCATCCACCAGCTGGGCCTGAGCGAAGTGGCGCGCATTCGCGGCGAAATGGAAAAGGTGAAGGACGAAGTCGGCTTCGAGGGCACGCTGGCCGAGTTCTTCGAATTCATCCGCACCGATCCGCAGTTCAAGCCGGAAAGCCGCGAGGCGCTGACCGCCAGTTATTACGCCATCGAGAAAAAGGTGCAGGCGCAGATCCCCAGCCAGTTCGCCACGCTGCCCGAGGCGCCGCTCGAAATCCGGCCCTATGAGGAATATCGGGAGAAATATGAGGCTGGTGGCAGCTATCAGTCCGGCACGCCGGATGGATCGCGACCCGGCATCTTCTATTTCAACGCCTATGATCTGCCCAGCCGCACCACGCCGGGCGAAACCACGCTGTTCCTGCACGAAGGCGCCCCGGGCCATCATTTCCAGATCAGCCTGGCGCAGGAGAATGAGGCGCTGCCCAATTTCATGCGCTTCGGCGGCAACACGGCCTATGTCGAAGGCTGGGCGCTCTATGCCGAATCGCTCGGCTATCCGATGGGCCTGCTGAACGATCCCTATCAGCGCTTCGGCTCGCTGGACGACGAGATGCTGCGCGCCATGCGGCTGGTGGTCGATACCGGCCTGCATTCCAAGGGCTGGGGCCGCGACAAGGCGATCGCCTATATGCTGGCCAATAGCGGTATGGGCAAAACCGATGCCACGGCGGAGGTGGAGCGCTATATCGCCATTCCCAGCCAGGCGGTGGCCTACAAGATCGGCGCGCTGACCATCCAGCGGTTGAAGAAGCAGGCTGAGGCTGCGCTGGGCGACCGGTTCGATCCGCGTGAATTCCACGATCAGGTGCTGGGCACCGGCGCGCTGCCGCTCAGCGTGCTGGACGCGAAAATTCAGGACTGGATCGCCGCCAAGGGCTGATCGCCGCCTCTTCTTCTGCGGTCCAGGCGGCGTGCGGATCCACGCGGCGCGCGGCGGCGTTACAGGTCGATGACCCATCGACGCTTCCCGCGCCTCGGCGCGCTTGCCCTGGCGCTCGCCGCCCCACTGGCTCTGGCCGGCTGCATGGGTCAGGTGACAGCGCCGGAGCTGGCGGCGCCCACCCCGCGCTTCGACGCGCTGGCCTTTTTCGAGGGCGAGAGCACGGGGCTGGGCACGCTGGACAAGATCGTCGGCAAGACGGTGACCACCCGCGTCAGCAGCACCGGCACGCGCCAGCCGGACGGATCGCTGCGGCTCGTGCAGCGCGTGACCGAAGGCAGCAAGCCGCAGCGCACACGCAGCTGGGTGATCCGCGAAACCGCGTCTGGCCGATATCAAGGCACGCTGACCGATGCCACCGGCCCCGTCACCGGTGAAAGCAACGGCAACCGCCTGCACCTCGCCTACCGCATGAAGGGCGGCTTCGACGTCGACCAGTGGCTGTATCTCGAACCCGGTGGCCGCGTGGCGCAAAACCGCATGAAGGTCAGCAAGCTGGGCGTGGCCGTCGCCAGGCTGGACGAGACCATCCGCAAACAGTGAGCGCCCGCAAGCCGTAATTAAGCGCTGTCCTACTGGGGGCGGGGTGGGGTATGCTGATGGTTATGATGTTTGCGTCTGCCCCTGATCCGTTCCGCTTTTCCGCGTGCGGCGGGGTGGGAGATTTTGTCGCTCTGGACAGTGTGACCTGTGTGAACCTGGCGTGCGCGCCGGGGGTGTTTGCATGGCGCAGGTGAAGGCCGCGCGGCCGCTGGAGCTGTTCTCGCGCGCCGAGTGGAGCGCCTTGACGCAGGTGTCGCGATGGCGGGGCGCTTGGCTGGTGGTGCATGGCTGGGCGGTGATCGCGCTGGCCATCGGCGGCGCGCTTTGGACATGGGAGGTTGCCGGGCCGCTGGCCGGGGTGCCCGCCGTGCTGCTCGCGATCGTGATCGTCGGCGGGCGGCAACTGGGCCTGGCCATCCTGATGCATGACGCGGCGCATGGGCTGCTGAGCCCGAACCGGCGCTGGAACAACCGGCTGGGCGAATGGCTCACCGGCGCGCCCGTGGGCAGCGATTTGCAGGCCTACCGCGCCTATCACCTGACCCATCACCGTTACACGCAGCAGGAGGAGGACCCGGACCTGATCCTGTCCAAGCCTTTCCCGACCAGCCGGGCCAGCCTGCGCCGCAAGATGTGGCGCGATCTCACCGGCCGCACCTTCCTCAAGACGCGGGCTGCGCAGGTGCTGGGCGGCTGGCGGGCGCTGACGAAAGCGCGCGCAGAGGGGGCGGGGAAGGGCGAAGTGCGCTCCTTTGCCGGAAACGCCGTGCTGCGCTTCCTGCTGGTGAACGCGCTATTGCTGATCGTGCCATGGGCGCTTGGCGCCGGGCCGTGGCCGTTCCTGATCTGGCTGGCCGCGCTGGCCACCACGTTCCAGCTGTTTCTGCGCATCCGCAACATTGCCGAGCATGCCTGCACCGCCACCGGATCGGACGATCCGTTCACCCATGCGCGCACCACGCATGCCAACTGGATCGAGCGGGCTACCGTCGCGCCCTATTGGGTCAACTTCCATTCGGAGCATCATCTGTTCATGGCCGTCCCCTGCTATCGCCTGCCGTCGGCGCACCGCGCGCTTGTTGCCAAGGGCTATGCCGAGCGCATGACCATCGCGCCGGGCTATGCCCATGTGCTGCGCATGGCAGCGGGCGCGGCATGAGCGCCGAGATCGCCACGAAGGGCCGCGCGATCCTGGAGACGCTGGTGGCGTTCGACACCACCTCGCGCCTCAGCAATCTGGCGCTGATCGAATGGGTCGAGGCCTATCTGGCGAACTTCGGTATCGCCGGGCGGCGGGTGCCGAATGCGGCAGGCGACAAGGCCAATTTCTACGCCACCATCGGTCCTGATGTGGCGGGCGGGGTGATCCTGTCCGGCCATAGCGATGTCGTGCCGATCGACGGGCAGGACTGGTCGAGCGATCCGTGGGTGGTGACCGAGCGCGAAGGCAAGCTGCACGGGCGCGGGACCAGCGACATGAAGGCGTTCATCGCGCTCGCGCTGGCCGCGGTGCCGCTGTTCCAGCAGGGGCGGCGGCCCGTGCACATTGCGCTGAGCTATGACGAGGAGGTCGGCTGCAAGGGCGCGCCGGACATGATCGCCAGCATCGCCCGGCATGTGCCCGCACCGATGCTCGCCGTGGTGGGTGAGCCGACCAGCATGGCGGTGGTGACGGGGCATAAGGGCATCGCCCTGCACGAGGTGCGCGTGCGCGGGCATGAGGCGCATAGCAGCCTGACGCATCTGGGTGTCTCGGCCAACAATGTCGCCATCGGCCTGATGCACGAACTGATGGAACTGGCCGAGGCGCTGAAGGCGCAGGCCGATCCGGACAGTCCGTTCACCCCGCCGCACGCCACGCTGACCGTCGGCATCATGCAGGGCGGCACGGCGAGCAACATCCTGGCGCGCGATTGCCGCTTCCAGTTCGATCTGCGCTGCCCGCCCGGGCAGGACCCGCTGGCGATCCTTGCGCCGTTCATGGAGCGGGTGGCCGCGGTGGATGCCGAGATAAAGTCGCGGTTTGAGGAATGCGGCGTGACCATCGAGCGCTTGTCGCACACGCCGCCGCTGACGCCGGTTGCGGACGGCGCGGCAGAGGCGTTCGTGCGCTCGCTCACTGGCGATAACGGCCCGGCGCTGGCGGTGTCCTACGCCGCCGAGGCGGGGCAGTTCGCCCGCGCCGGCTTCGCCACCGTGCTGTGCGGCCCCGGCTCGATCGAACAGGCGCATCAGCCGGACGAGTGGATCGCGCTCGACCAGATCGACAAGGGCGCCGCCTTCATGGTGCGGCTGGCCGAGCGATTGGCTGAGCGCCCGGCTGATCGCCCGGAAGAGCGGTAGAGGGGGAGGCGGTCTAGGCCAGCGCTTCGGCGATCAGCGTGCGCGTGTTGGCGACGCCGTAGAGCTGGATGAAGCTGCCCATACGCGGGCCTTGCGAGGAGCCGAGCAGCGTCTCGTACAGCGCCTTGAACCAGTCACGGAGGTTCTCAAAGCCATGCGCCTCATCCTTGCCGATGGTATAGACGATGGTCTGAATGTCCTCCGCAGGGGCATCCTCGGGCAGCTCGGCGAGCGCCGCATCGAGCTGCCGCAGCGCCGCCACCTCGCCGGCCACCGGCTTGCGGCGGTTCAGCGTGGGGGCGATGTAGTCGCGGGCATAGGCCAGCGCGTTGTCGATCAGGCCGTCCAGCTCTGGATAGCGCTGCGCCGACGCATCGGGCACATAGTTGCGCAGATAGCTCCATACCGCGTCCTTGTCCGCATCGGCGCCCATCACGCCGACGAGGTTGAGGAGCAGGCCGAAGGTGACCGGCAGCTCGCCATCCGGCACGTCGCCGTTGTGCAGGTGATGCACCGGGTTGCCGAGCCGCTTGTTCGCATCCTGATCCTGCCAGTTGGCGCGGAACTGGTAGTAGTCGTCCACCGCACGCGGGATCACGCCGACATGCAGCTGCTTGGCGCTCTTGGGGTTGGGGAAGATGTAGAAGGCGAGCGAGGTGTCGCTGCCATAGGTCAGCCACTGGTCGATCGACAGGCCGTTGCCCTTGGACTTCGAGATCTTCTCGCCCTTCTCGTCCAGGAACAGCTCGTAGATCAGTCCTTCCGGCTTGCGCCCGCCCAGCACCTTGGCGATTTTGCCGGACTGGATACCGCTGTCGGTCAGGTCCTTGCCGTACATCTCATAGTCCACGCCCAGCGCCACCCAGCGCATGGCCCAGTCGACCTTCCACTGCAGCTTGGCATGCCCGCCGAGGATCGACCGTTCGATGGTCTGTCCCTCATCCTCGAAGCGCACGATGCCCTCTTCGGCGTCGACCACCTCGACCGGCACCTGCAGCACGACGCCGCTGGTCGGGCTCACCGGCATGACGGGCGAGTAGGTGCGGCGGCGTTCCTCGCGCAGCGTGGGCAGCATGATGTCCATGATCTGGTCGAACCGGCGCAGCACGTTCTTCAGCGCTTCGTCGAAATGACCGCCCTCATAGCGCTCGGTCGAGCTGATGAACTCGTACTCGAAGCCAAAGCGATCGAGGAAGCTGCGCAGCTGTGCGTTGTTGTGCGCAGCGAAGCTGTCATGCGTGCCGAACGGATCGGGGATGCGGCTCAGGGGCTTGCCCAGATGTTCGGTCAGCATGGCGTGATTGGGCACATTGTCGGGCACCTTGCGCAGGCCGTCCATATCGTCGCTGAACGCCACCAGCCGGGTGGGCGCGCCGCCGGTGAGCGTCTCATAGGCCTGCCGGACCCAGGTGGTGCGCTGCACTTCCTGAAAGGTGCCGATATGGGGCAGGCCGGAGGGGCCGTAACCGGTCTCGAACAGCACGCCGCCGGGCTTGCCATCGGGGTATCGCTTGAGGAGCTTCTTCGCCTCCTCGAATACCCAGGTCTTGTTCTGCTTGGCGGCGGCTTGATAGTCCACGGACACTGTTTCCTTTCCGTTCCCACATGGCATATGCGGGGCGCGTGAACACTCACCTAGCTTTCCCCGCGCTGCATGCAAGCCATGCGGGCATCTGGCTGGCCGAGCCGGGTCAGCCGCCGCGTGCCATCTCGAAGGGCGATGCGATCGGCCGGGCGGCGGAAACACCGGTGATCCTGATGAATGCGCCGCTGGTCGGGCGGCGGCTGGGCTATCCCGATCTGTCGGGGCTGGATCTGCTGGAGATGTTCGCCTTCGTACACCCCGCGCGCTTCATGGTGCCCACGCCCATGGGGCTGGCGCGGGTGCTGGATATCCCGGTATCGACGCGGGCGGAAGACAATGGGATCGATGACGCGGCCATTCCGCTGCTCTATCTCGCTGCTGCCGAAAAGCTGCTGGCCACCCTCGCCGATCCCGACTGGGCCGAGCGCGAGGGCGCATGGAACAGCGCGCAGGCGCTGTTCCGCCTGCGATGGCCTTGGGCAGCGGAGGTCAGCAAGCGCATCAAGCGGCCCGATAAGGCCGAGCGCTGGCTGTTTGCCAAGCTACCCGAATGGGAGGAACGAGCCGCGCGTCCGCAGCCGAAACAGGTGCGGATCGATGAGGATGAAGCGCTGAAAAGCCTGCACGATCTCACCGGCGATGGCGCGGAACGGCGCGAGGGCCAGCGGCGATACGCGGTGGAGGCGGCCAAAGCGTTCAATCCGCGCGCCGTGAAGGGCCAGCCCAATATGCTGCTTGCCGAGGCGGGGACCGGTATCGGCAAGACGCTGGGCTATCTTGCGCCCGCCGCGCGCTGGTCCGCCAAGTCCGGCGGAGGGGTCTGGATCAGTACCTACACCAAGAACCTGCAACGTCAGCTGGTCGGAGAAACGCAGCGGCTCTATCCCGATCCATCCCTGTTCCGTGAGAAGGTGGTGGTGCGCAAGGGCCGCGAAAACTATCTCTGCCTGCTCAACCTGGAGGACGCGCTGCAGGGCGGCTTTCAGGGGCGTGCAGCGGTGCTGGCGCAGCTGGTGGCACGCTGGGCCGCGTTCACGCGGGATGGCGATATGATCGGCGGCGATCTGCCCGGCTGGCTGGTCACGCTGTTCCGGCGCAATGGCACCACCGCGCTGACCGACCGGCGCGGCGAGTGCGTCTATGCCGGCTGCCCGCATTACCGCAAATGCTTCATCGAACATGCCGCGCGGGCCAGCGCGGATGCCGATATCGTCATTGCCAATCATGCGCTCGTCATGGTCAATGCCGCACGCGGACGCGAGCAGGCGAGTGCGCCGACGCGCCTGATCTTCGACGAGGGGCATCATCTGTTCGATGCGGCGGACTCGATGTTCGCCGCCGCGCTGACCGGGCAGGAGACGATCGAGCTCAGGCGCTGGATCATCGGCCCGGAAGGCAAATCGCGCGGACGCAGGCGCGGGTTGGCCGCGCGGCTGGCCGACGTTGCGAGCTATGACGAAGAGGGCGGCCGCGCCATCGAAGCAGCGCGCACGGCAGCGACAGGATTGCCGTCCGACGGCTGGCTGCAGCGCGTGGCGGAGGGCGATCCGTTCGGGCCGATCGAGCGATTGCTGTGGGCGGTGCGCGGTTTCGTCTATGCACGGGACGAGAGCAAATCGGCGGAGGCCGGATATGGGCTCGAGACCGAGATTGCCGATCTGGACGGGCCGACGGTGGATGCCATCGCCACGGCCATCGAGGCGCTGGAGATGTTGCAACGCCCGCTGGTTGTTCTGGGACGGCGGCTGGAGGCCATTCTGGCCGATCCGCCGGACTGGATGGACGCGCAGGCCCGTGCGCGTATCGAAGGCGCGATGGCCAGTATGGTTTGGCGCGTGGACTTGCTTGGTGGCTGGATATCGCTGCTGTCCAACGCCGTGGGCACGGCAGACCCGGACTTTGTCGACTGGATGGCGGTGGACCGGTTCGAGGGGCGCGATTTCGATATCGGCCTGCATCGCCACTGGCTCGATCCGATGCGTCCGGTGGCCGAGATCGTGCTGAAGCCGGCGCACGGCGTCATCGTGACCTCCGCCACGCTGCGTGGCGGCGGCGATTGGGATACCGCGCAGGCCCGGTCCGGTGCGGTGCATCTGGACAAGCCGGCGGACCAGTTCGCCGCGCTCAGCCCGTTCGATTATGCCAATCAGGCCGAGGTGCTGATCGTGACCGACATCAAGCGCGGCGACACCGCGGCGCTGGCGCAAGGCTTTGCCCGGCTGATCGAGGCGAGCCGAGGCGGCGCGCTGGGGCTGTTCACCGCCATCCGCCGTCTGCGCGCCGTCCATGCGCGGATCGCGGACCGGCTCGCCCGGTCCGGCCTGCCGCTCTACGCCCAGCATGTCGATCCGATCGACACCGGCACGCTGGTCGATATTTTCCGGGACGACCCGCGGGCTTCGCTGCTGGGCACCGACGCGCTGCGCGATGGCGTGGATGTGCCCGGTCAGTCTCTGCGGCTGGTGGTGATGGAGGGCGTACCCTGGCCCAAGCCCAATATCCTGCACCGTGCGCGCAAGCTGGCGTCGGGCGGCAAGGATTATGACGATCGGATCATCCGCGCCCGGCTGGCACAGGCCTTTGGACGGTTGATCCGCCGGGCGGACGACCATGGACGGTTCGTCATGCTGTCCTCTGCCATGCCGTCGCGCTTCCTGGATGCCTTTCCGCCCGGCACACCGATCCGCCGGGTTACGCTGGACGAAGCGATTTCCAGCATTGCCGGGCTTTCGCCAGCGGCTAAAAGCGGGCATGAGCGGGATGGACTGCAGAGCCTGCTGGGTGAGGACCTGACCGACTTATGAAGAAACTCACGCTGATACGCCATGCCAAGTCGGACTGGTCGGACGATGGCCTGCGCGATGTCGACCGGGCACTGAATGACCGCGGCTGGCGTGCTGCGCGGGTGGTCGGCAAATGGATGGCCGATCAGCGGTTGCAGTTCGATCTGATCCTGGCCAGCCCCGCCGTGCGCGTGGCGGAAACGCTCAGCGGTCTGGCGGAGGGCTATGGCCGCAAGCTCGAAGGCAGGGTCGACAAGCGGATCTATCTCGCGTCATCGGTCACCCTGCTCGAGGTGTTGCGAGACCAGGGCGGCGATGCCGATCATGTCATGATGTGCGGGCATAATCCCGGCATGGAAGATCTGGTGCTGGACCTTGTGCCGGAAGCCGTCGGCGGGGGGCAGCGCGACGCCGTGGAAGAGAAATTCCCGACCGCGTCTGTGGCCGAGATCGTGCTGGAGATCGCCGAATGGCGCGAACTCGACGGTCGTTGCGGGCGTATCGAGCGCTTCACTCGTCCGCGTGATCTGGCTGAGGATCTGGGGCCCCAATATCTGCGTTGAAGCCGCGTAACCCGCCGCCCTGATTGAACTAATCCCCTGATTGGCCATTTGGTCTTCAGGGATGGTTCAGCAGGTCCATTACATGCTGATCATTCGCGTAATGGGAGAGTTTCAATGCCCTATCAGAAAATACGAAATCTAGTCATGCTCGCATCGGCCAGCGCAGTCCTAGGCGGATGCACGGGACTGTACGGCGACGGTCTCTATACTGGAGCATCGGTCGGCACCGGCTATTATGACGATGGTTATTATGGCAACGGCTATTCCGGCTATAATAATTATGCCAATGTTGGTGACCCCTATTGGGGCTGGTATGGGGATTATTACTATCCCGGCAGCGGAGCCTTTGTTTACGATCAATATCGACGTCCCTATCGCTGGAACCGAGCGCAGCAACGCTATTGGGCGCAGCGCCGCCAGGGCTGGCGCGGCCAGTATCGCAATGACGGCAATTGGGGTGATTTCGATCGCAATGGACGAGATTATCGGCGGGATCGGAGAGATCGCGACTATCGCGGCGATGGGCGGCGATATGATGACCGGAATGATAACCGTCGGCCGCGCTATCGCGATCAGCGGGACGGGCGTGGTGATGACAGGCCACGCAACCGGCGGCGGGATGACCGTGCCGGCGGCCGTGCAGCGGTCAACGGCCAGGTGCAGACGGATGTGGCAACCGCTCGTGCGCAGGCCGTTGCACAGAGGCGTGCGGCAGTGCAGGCGCGCCGCGATGCAGCCAACGCGCCCCGCCGTCCAGAAGCCAACCGTTCGCCTGCAGCGGTCGAGCGTCGTGCGCAGCGGGCGGCGACGCGGGCTGAGCGCGTTCGTGCCCGCGGCGAGGCGAACCGTCGCGGCAGATTGGAACGCACACAACCGCAATAATCAAATATCAGCGGCGATCGGGCGGGCCAGGTTCAGGCTTGTTCGATCGCCTTGGCCAAGCGGCTACGGATCGATTGCAATTTCTCGTAAAGATTGCCGCTTCGGCCCGGCTCCTGTGCAATGTCTTTCGGCAGTGCAGCATGTTCATGCGCGTCCGCGTCATTGCTCTCGAGATGCTGGCGAGCACCTTTGATGGTAAACCCGCGATCTTGCAGTAGCGATCTGATCCGCCGCAACAGGGCGGCATCTTCCGGGCGGTAATGACGTCGTCCTCCGGCTCTTTTGAGCGGGGACAACATGGGAAACTGTTCTTCCCAATAGCGCAGAATATGCGGCTTCACGCCGATTTCCTGTGCCATCTCGCCGATAGTACGAAACGCGTCGTCGGCTTTGTCTGTCACGCGTCAGTCGCCTGCCATGACGCGTGAACGCATCTGCTGGCTGGGACGGAAGGTGAGCACGCGGCGTGGCGCGATGGGGACTTCCACCCCGGTCTTCGGATTGCGACCGATGCGCTCGCCCTTGTCACGCAAGACAAAAGTGCCAAAGCCCGAAATCTTTACATTCTCACCGTCGATCAGCGCGTGGGTGACGTGCCCGAGGATAGACTCGATCATGCCGGCGGAGTCGGAACGGGACAGGCCAACCTGACGATTGATCATATCGGCAAGATCGGCCCGGGTGAGGGTGCCCTCAGAACGCATTTCGGTCTCCATTTGATCAGCCTGCATTGGCAAAAAGCTATAGGATTGGGCGCGCTTACGCAAATCTGTAAAGAATTCGCAAGTTCTAGAAGCGGATGACGGCGGCGCCCCAGGTGAAGCCCCCGCCCATGGCTTCCAGCACGATCAGATCGCCGTGCTTGATGCGGCCATCCTTTACCGCAACGTCCAGCGCCAGCGGAACGGATGCTGCCGACGTGTTGGCGTGCTGATCGACGGTCACGACCACCTTCTCTGCGGGAAGGCCGAGTTTGCGCACGGTGGCATCGATGATCCGCGCATTGGCCTGATGAGGCACCACCCAGTCCACGTCGTCGGCATGCACACCGGCAAGGTTTAGGGTTTCGGTCATTACTTCGGCAAGGTTGACGACGGCGTGACGAAAGACTTCCCGGCCCTTCATCCGCAATTTGCCGACGGTGCCGGTCGTCGATGGACCGCCGTCGACAAACAGCATGTCGTCATATTCGCCGTCCGCGTGGAGCTTGGTCGCCAGAATGCCCCGGTCGCCATCCTCTGCCTTGAGCACCAGCGCGCCCGCTCCATCGCCGAACAGGACGCAAGTGGTGCGATCTTCCCAATCGAGAATGCGGCTGAATGTTTCCGATCCGATGACGAGCGCCTTGCTGGCCGACCCAGCCCGAATCATGCTTTCGGCCACGGACAGGGCATAAAGGAAGCCGGAGCATACCGCCGCGACGTCAAACGCCGCGCAGCCGCGAATCCCCAGAAGCCTCTGGATCTTCGTGGCGCTGGCCGGGAAGGTGTTGTCCGGGGTGGCGGTTGCCAGAATGATGAGATCGATTTCGCCGGCGTCCATGCCGGCCGCCTCCAGCGCCTTGGCCGCGGCCGCGGCGCCCAGCGTGGCGGTCGTTTCATCCGGCTGTGCGATATGCCGAAACTTGATGCCGGTGCGGTCCGTGATCCATTCATCGGATGTGTCCACCCGGTCGGACAGCTCCGCATTGGACACGCGCGTGCGGGGCAGCGCCGAGCCGGTTCCGGCGATAATAGCGCGTCTAGCGCTCATGCCGCTTTGCCATGATGGGGCAGGACAGCAGCGATATCGGACAGGTTTTCGCTGATTCGGTCGATCAGCGCTTCCTCGACCAGGCGGGCGGCCACCGCAACGGCATTGGCCACGCCCTTGGCATCCGCGCTTCCGTGACTTTTCACGACCACGCCGTTGAGGCCGAGAAACACGCCGCCATTGTGATTGTTGGGATCGAGATGATGCTTAAGCAACTCGGTGGCCGGGCGGCTGATCAGGAAACCGATCTTGGACCGAATCGAGCTGGAAAAGGCATCCCGCAGCAGATCGGTCACGAACCGCGCCGCGCCCTCGACCGCCTTCAGGGCAACATTGCCCGAGAAGCCGTCGCTCACGATCACGTCCGCTTCGCCGCGGCTGATCTTGTCCGCTTCGGTGAAGCCGAGAAATTCGAGCGGCAGATGTTCGGCCCGGTGGAGCGCAGCGGAGGCATCGCGCAGCTCTTCGGTGCCCTTCAGATCTTCGGTGCCGATGTTGAGCAGCTTCACGCGTGGGCGCTCATACCCATAGAGGATGCGGCTATAGGCCGCGCCCATGACGGCGAATTCCACCAGATTGCGGGCATCGGCCTGCGTGTTGGCCCCCAGATCGAGCATGACGAGGTCATTGTCTTCGATGGTCGGAAGCAAAGCGGCAAGAGCGGGCCGGTCGATCCCCGGAATGGTGCGCAGCGCGATCTTGCTCATGGCCATCAGCGCGCCGGTATTGCCAGAGCTGACAGCGGCGCTGGCCGCGCCGCTCTTCACCGCCTCGACCGCCAGTCCCATGGACGTGGTCTTGGCTTTGCGAATGGCCTGAGTCGGCTTTTCATCACCCTTGACCACGCCTTCGACATGCGTGATCTCCGACGCTGCGCGCAGCCCCGGATGATCGTCCAGGGCGCGTTCGATCTGCGCCTGATCCCCGACGAGGATAAAGCTGAAGCCTGGATGACGGTGACGTGCCAGGGCAGCGCCCGCAATCATTACGCGCACGCCCTCATCGCCGCCCATCGCATCGATAGCGATACGCGGCTTCATAGGCACATTACCGTCCTTTCGACGTGGAACGGATTACAGCGCCGGCGCGAGAATTTCGCGCCCGTTATAGTGATTGCATTCGCCGCACATATGGTGCGGGCGCTTCAGTTCGCCGCAATTGGGGCATTCCTGATACGCCATTGGCTTCAGCGAGTCGTGCGAGCGACGCATGCCGCGCTTGGACGGGGACGTCTTTCTTTTTGGTACGGCCATCTCGGCACCTGTTCTCTTTTAATCAAAAATATCTGTTACAAGCGCGATACGCCCGAAGCACCCGGCTGGCAAGCGGCCCGCCGGACGGCGTTGGGTGTGTCAATCACGCAAGCGAATGCGCGCACATAACGAATATCGGGTGATTTGCAAGCGCGGCGTGGCCCGAGGGCGCGTGAAATCGAACGACAGATCCGGATGTGTGGAATTATGCTGCAGCCAAGTTTTGCCGCATGATCAGGTTTCGCCAATGGTGCCCATGGCCGGCGGATCGACGGTGCAGGCGTTGCGGGTTAGGCCATGCATCATGCCAATGATGCTTGGCGGCCGTGCCCAAAAACAATGACGTGGCGCGCGCCACAGGATAGAGCGCCGCCAGATTTATCGAAGGACCATAATATGACCGACCATCAGACCGATCAGGACAAAGGCGCAGGCACCACCGGCGTGGACGTGCCGCCAGATCATCTGGCCATTTCCCCAGCCAGCAAATTTCACGATGCCGAGAAGCTCGCGCGCGGGATCGGCATTCGATTCAAGGGTGAGACCAGAACGAATATCGACGAATATTGCATTTCCGAAGGCTGGGTGCGGGTGCAGGCCGGCAAATCGCTCGATCGTCGCGGCCAGCCGCTCACCATCAAGCTCTCGGGCCCGGTCGAAGCCTGGTATGAAGATCTGGGTGATAATCCGCCGGTCGCAAAGAAAGGCGACTAATCGCGGATCAGTTGGTGAGCGACCCGATCAAGTCACCGATCGGGTCGTCTCTCCGCACAGGCTCATGCGCGGTAAGCGGCGCAGGGCTTTTCGATCTGGGCGATGACGCGGCAGCTGTCTGGAAGACCGGCCGTTGCGGTTGCCTGGGTGCGCGGCCATTATAGATGAAGCCGTGCAGCGGGTAATGCGTGGTGCCCAGGCCGCCAATCGGCGTGTACCAGACCCGCACTTCGCTCCAGTCATTGGCGGGCGACACATCGACCACCGCGACATCGTCCTCGATCTGGCCACGTCGTCCATTGATGGTCGACCAATTGCTGTGCCGCACCAGCACGGTACGCGAATCGACGATCCGGCTGACCGCGGCAACATGGCCCAGCCGCATGGCGCCATGCGGCTTGAACGCCATGACTGCGCCGACCTGCGGGATGCTGCCCCGTTCATAGCGCCCGGCGGCCTTGCCCCACCATGTGTGGGCATCGCCATAGATCCGCACGCCGGAAACGTCCCGCGCATAGGGAACGCATTGCAGGCCATCGCTGTCTTGCGCGGCGGCTGGCACGGCTGCAAGAGCCGTCACCACCGGTATCATGCAGCAGCGCAGCCGCTTGAGCGAAATAGCAGTTTGAAACATCACCGCCATTATCCACGGTCCGATGCAACGGGCGGCTAAGCTTTATGCTTAACGAAGACGGTTAACGGGCCCTTCATGGGCCTCCAACATTGTCTGAGGGCGGCTTTACGGCAGGCGCACATGCACGGCGCGGTCCAGCACGGGGTGGAACGGTGCCGGCTCGGTGCCGGTCATCCAGACTTGTCCGCCACGCGAATCCAGCCGGGCAAATAAAGCTTCGCGTCTGACCGGATCGAGATGCGCCGCTACCTCGTCGAGCAGCAGGATGGGCCGTGCGCCGCGCGCTTCGGTCACGGCATCGGCATGGGCCAGCACGATGGCCAGCAGCATGGCCTTCTGTTCCCCCGTCGAGGAGAACTCCGCGCCGATGTCCTTGGCGGCATGGCGCACCAGCAGATCGGCACGGTGTGGCCCGATAAGCGTGCGTCCGGCAGCCCGGTCCATATGGCGGCTGGCGCGGATAGCGTCGAGCAGCGCATCCGGCGTGGCGGAGCCGCCGCCCTTGAGCGCCAGGAGGGGCCGCGCGAAGGGACCGTCATGCTCCTGCTCCAACCGCTCGGACAGCTGCCCGATCAGGGTCTGCCGCGCCAGGGAGATGGCCGCTCCATGGTCCGCCATCTGCCGCTCGAGAGCATCGTACCAGCGCGGGTCCGCAGGCTCATCCGCTGTCAGGAGCCTGTTGCGTTCCCGCATGCTGCGTTCGTAGCGGGCGGACGTGCGGGCATGATCTGGCTGCGAGGCATAGGTCAGCCGGTCGAGAAAGCGGCGGCGTGCCGATGCGCCTTCCGTAAACAGCCGATCCATGGCGGGTGTCAGCCACATCAGCGACAGCCACTCCGCCAGCGCCGAGGCGGTGGCAGTGGCTTCGTTGATCCGCACGCGCTTGCGATCCGGGGCGGCAGGGTCCGTGCCGACGCCCAGGGCGGTGTCGCCAAGCTGGGCGAACACCGTAAAACCGCCAGGCCCCTGTTCGCGCGCCATGATCGGCAGGGCGGCGCGCCGCAGTCCCCGGCCGGGCGACAGCATGGAAATCGCCTCCAGCACATTGGTCTTGCCGGCGCCGTTGGGGCCGGTGAGCAGAACGAAGCCAGGGGCCGCCGCAATGTCCAATTGGGCGTGATTGCGAAAATCGGTCAGGGTCAGCCGGGAAATCGTCATCCCGCAAACCCCTGCGTGATGCCCTGCGGCGTTTCAAGCGGAACGCGGCCCACCCATAAAGCCAACATGCGGTAGTTTTTCCCTATTATTGGTTTTGGGCCAGACCGAATGAGCGGCATGATTTTTCAGGAAGCCCGGAATTCCGCCATTTTTCCGGTTTGGCACGGGTCCTGCAACGGTGTTTGCATCGACGGGGAGCAGCCTCGGAGACCACAAAAACAAGGGAGAATATCATGACCGACCAGTTCCGCACCCGCATCGCCGCCATCACCGCAGCCTGCTTCTGCGCCGTTATCACCATCAGCATGAGCGTGGCGCCGGCGATCAATCCTGCCGCCGGTCTCGTCGCCTGAGCGACAGACCAGATTTCAACCAATCCAATTTCAACCAATCCAAGGAGTATTACCCATGACCGAACAATTCCGCACCCGTCTCACCGCCGTTACCGCAGCCTGCCTTTGCGCCGTCCTCACCATCGGTATGAGCGTGGCCCCGGCTGTCAGCCCCGCCGCTAACCTGATCGTTTGACCAGGCCCCGCAGCTCCCAAAATTCGTCATCGCTAAACAGGACCAGATCATGCAAAACGCTCTTCATCTCGACAAGTCGCACGCCAAGCTCTTGGGCGTCTGTGCAGGCTTGGCCAATTGGGCAAACGTCGACGCCACCTTGATCCGCCTCGGCTTCGTCATCACCACTTTGCTGGGGTTCGGCCTGCCACTTATACTCTACATCGTCATCGCGCTCATCGCCGACTGAAAAACCGTTGCCGGACTCAGCCTTAAGCTTTGCGTTCGGATCCGATGTCGCTACCATCGAGACAAGTCAGGAATTTTTGAACCCTGCCCGGCAGGGGGAACGGACGGACTGGATGGGTGGCGACGAGATCGACGGGAACAGCCGCAATACACGGCGAGCCCATGTCCGCATCGGCGCCCAGATCCGCGCAGATGGTGGCCCACGTTTCTCCGTCGATGTGCTGGATCTATCGTTGAGCGGGTTTCGCATCCACTCTTTGAATTATATCGGGCCGGAAGCGCGGGTGGTGCTGACCTTGCCAGGACTTTCGCCCCTATCGGCCCATATCGTCTGGGCCAATGCCGACATTTATGGATGCGCTTTCGATGCGCCGCTTTATCCTGCGGTCCTCGACCATATTGTAAGCAAATTTCCGTCGTTCGGAGACGGTGACAGCGCATAATTGCGGGATCGTGCCCTGATAGAGAAGGTGAACAGCGGACGATTATCGGTCGGAACCGCGTTCCGGACTGTCCGTTTCAGAGGCGAAAGGAATTCGATTATGGCCGATAAAAAAGATGAGCTGATCCCTGAAAAGCGGATGGAAGATATGTCCGTCGCACCGGCAGACCCCAAGAATGAGGATGCTGCCGACAAGGAAAAGGCGAGCGAAAAAGACGCGCCGCGCAACGAGGATAATCTCGAAGAAGGGCTGGAAGACACGATGGACGCTTCCGATCCACCGAGTTCACTCCAGCCTTGAACGGATGCCCAGTTACGCCGCTTTGCGGATAAACACGGTTCCGGCGCTATAGCCTGCACCGAATGAACAGATCAGGCCGATGTCGTCTTTGACGAGATCGGCCGAATGTTTGTGAAACGCAATGATGGAGCCAGCGCTGCTGGTGTTGGCATATTCATCGAGCACCGTCGGGCTCTCGTCATCACTCGCTTCGTGGCCCAGCACCTTATGTGCGATGAGCCGATTCATATTGGCATTGGCTTGATGGAGCCACAGACGCCGTAATTGCGTCCCTGCAATGTCCAATTTTTCCATATGGTCCGCAATCATGGCGCTCACCATGGGAACCACTTCCTTGAACACCTTGCGTCCTTCCTGGACGAACAGCTTGTCATCATCGTCACGCGTTTCCGGGTGGGCGCGATTCAGGAAGCCGAAATTGTTGCGAATGTTGTTGCTGAAGGATGTCTTGAGCCGGGTGCCCAAAATCTCCCAATGATCGGCAGGCGCGATGTCGCTGCTTTCGACCAGCACCGCCGTGGCCACATCTCCAAAAATGAAATGGCTGTCACGGTCCCGCCAGTTCAGATGGCCTGACGTGATCTCGGGGCTCACCACCAGCACCGAACGCGCATGGCCCGCGCGGATGAAATCGGCGGCGGTCTGGATTCCAAAGGTTGCCGAAGAACAGGCGACATTCATGTCAAAACCAAATCCCTCTCCGCAGCCCAGTGCATCCTGAATTTCCACGGCCATCGCAGGATAGGGGCGTTGCATGTTGGAGCAGGCACATAGCACGGCATCGACATCCGCCGGATCGCGGCCAGCGCGTTCAAGCGCCATATTGGCTGCCTTCACGCCGATCTCAGCCATCATGGAGGGTTCGTCATCGCTGCGTTCGGGCAGGCGGGGCTCCATGATCTCGGGATCGAGTATCGATGCCTTGTCCATCACATGCCGGGCCTTGATGCCGCTCGCTTTTTCGATGAATTCGGTCGAGCTCGATGTCTTGGCGTCGATGCTGCCATCGGAAATGGCATCCGCATGTCGGGCGTTCCAGCGTTCTGCATAGAGATTATAGCTGGCGACCAGTTCGTCGTTCGAAATGCTCTGGGGCGGGGTGAAAAGTCCCGTCGCGGCAATCACCGGTTTTGCCGTGCGCTGATCTGTCATGAAGGCTTACTCCTGAAACTGACTTGCGACTCTAGGATTGCAGGGAGAAATCGGCAAGCCGGGGCGCGCGAGTCGGCGACAAGACCTTGTTCATCAATAGACAATTTGAAAAGACCTAGTCTCCGGCACAAACGGCGTTACGATCTCCCGGCTGCCGATGGTTCGGCGGCTTCGGGGTGGGTCGGGGAGCACGGAACATGCGTAAAACAATCGGTGCTTTAGCCGGGATCGTCACCGTCCTGTCTTCATGCGGCGGCGATTCCAGTAGTTCTCGTACCAGCGTGACGCCGCCCACGGCGGCGCCATCACCGCCCACCTCGACAGCTGGTTGTTCGCTGACCGAGCGACAGAACTGGGCCGCCAGCCAGATCAACAGCAATTATCTTTTTCCGGAAACATTGCCCGCAAATCCGAGTCCCGCAGGATATGCGAGCGTGCAGGACTATATCGACTTTCTGACTGCGGGTGCGCGCGCGCAGCAGAAGGATCGATTTTTTACGTACATCACCTCGATAGAAGAGGAAAATGCCTATTATAACAGCGGTGCGAATGCTGGCTTGGGGGTTCGGCTCAGCCTGACCTCCAATAATGAGCTGTTCGTAAATGAGGCGTTTGAAAACGCGCCCGGTCTGGCAGCAGGCTTGGATCGCGGCACAGAAATTGTCGGGATCGGGACAAACCAATCGAACATCCGCACGGTCGCCGATATCCTCGCTTCAGCGGGCAGCCAGGGTTTGTCCGACGCATTGGGCCCTAGCACGGCAGGTGTGACGCGGTTCTATCGAATTCGTAATGCCGGCGGCGAAAAGACCGTGAGCATTACCAAGGCCGAGTTCGAACTGACCCCGGTTTCTGCACGATATGGTGTCAAAATCATCGAGGATGATGGCGAAAAAATTGGTTATCTGAACCTGCGGCAGTTCATCGGGCCCGCCGAAGCGCCGCTGCGCAACGCCTTCACCAATTTTCGTAATCAGGGCGTGAGAAAGGTGATCGTCGATTTTCGCTATAATGGCGGCGGGCTCGTCTCGATCGCCGAGACGCTGGGCAATTTGCTTGGCGGCGGGCGTTCGTCGTCCGACATTTTCAGCTACACCACTTTCCGTCAGAGCCTGGCATCCAATAATGAAACCACCCGTTTCGCGCCGGCAGGCAACGCCGTCGCACCGCTGAAGCTCGCGTTCATCGGGACGGGCGGCACGGCGTCAGCGAGTGAGCTGGTGATGAACAGCTTCATTCCTTATCTGAGCAGTGACAACGCGCTGATCGGGACCAATACCTATGGCAAGCCGGTCGGGCAAATTGCGGTAGATCGTCCGCAATGCGATGATCGGCTGCGTGTTGTCGCCTTTCGCACCGAGAACGCTAACCGGCAGGGCGATTATTATTCTGGCCTGGCAAGCTTTATGAAAACCACGTGCGTTGCCGCCGATGACATCCGGTATCAGCTTGGCGACCCGCAGGAAGCTTCGACGCGCCAAGCCCTCGATTTTCTGAAAGGGCGGGGCACCTGCACGCCAATCGCTTCGAGTTCGGCTTCCGGAGGCATACGCGCACAAGGCAACACGCAGCTCGTGCCGACGGAAAAACTCGAACTGCTCACACCGCAAGATGCGACCACTCCGCAGCGCGAGACTCCAGGGCTCTTCTGACAATTTTACCGAACGACAAAAAAATGGCCGGTCGACCCATGGGTTGACCGGCCATCAAATAGATAACTGCCAGATCAGCAGTCGAAATAATCAGGGGCTGACTGGCTCATCGTCGTCATTGGAAACGGCGATAATGGCACCGGCAAGAACGCCCGCTGCCAGAACCAGCGCGAAAATCGCGCCATTGCCTGCAAGAGCGGATTCACCGTCAGATGCCGAGCTGCCGCGCTCAACCGAAGCGACCGACAAAGGGGCGGCCGATGCAGTCGCCATCACAGGCGTTGCTACCAGTGAAGCAATTGCGGCTGCTCCGAAAAGTGGCTTGATCATAAACATATCTCCTACGGGAAAGGTAATTCCTGTGCGCCCGACGGACATGTTCCGAAGACACACAATAAACCTACGCATAGACTTGTGCATAGTTCCGGTAGGGAAATGAGTGTTTTTGGATCCCCCGTGAGGACTCGAACCTCAATTGACGGAGTCAGAGTCCGCTCTCTTACCATTAGAGGACAGGGGAATAGGATGCGCGAGATAGATTCGAGGGTGCTGGATGTCAACCCGAACAAGCCTGTCATTTTCACATTCTCACGGTCACTTGCCTGAAAATGGCTTTGCGCCTAGTTTCATTATCAGGTTCCGGGAACAAATGTTCGCCGGCGAGAAATGAAGTTGATACGGCATGGGCGAATCCACAACGCCCTCGCCGCAGACCGATCGCGTGAGAGGAAAGGGCCGAACGGCCAAACGCGGCGATGCGGGCGCAGGGAAGAAAAACGGTAGTATCAGGAAACTACCTTCGGCAGCACGGTGGCCCGCGAGGAAGGCCTATGCCGCGCTGGATCTTGGCACCAACAATTGTAGATTGCTGATCGCGAAGCCGTCCGCAGATGGCTTCGTGGTGATCGATGCTTTCTCACGCGTTGTGCGATTGGGTGAGGGGCTGGCCTCATCGGGAAAGCTGAGTGACGCCGCCATCGATCGTGCGATTGGCGCGCTATCGGTCTGCTCGGACAAGCTGAGACGCCGCAATGTCACGCTTGCGCGATCGGTCGCCACCGAGGCCTGCAGGCGCGCGGAAAATGGACAGGGCTTTATCGACCGGGTGCAGCGGGAAACCGGTATCCGGCTCGATATCATCACGGCGGAGGAGGAGGCGCGGCTTGCTGTTTTGGGCTGCCATGTTCTGCTGGAACCCGGGCAGGGACCGGCGCTGATTTTCGATATCGGGGGCGGGTCGACCGAACTTGTGCTGGTTTCGACAGGCGGAGCAGTGCCGGAGATTATCGACTGGCAAAGCGCTCCCTGGGGGGTGGTCTCGCTATATGAAAGCGAGCTGCCCAATGCTGAAACGGCCGAAGACCGTCTGGCCGCTTATGAACGGATGAAAAACCGGGTTCGGGAGAGCTTTTCGGCTTTCACGGCGCGCTTGCCCGAGCGAAAGCCGGAACATCGGCTGCTGGGCACGTCCGGTACGGTAACCACGCTCGCCAGCCTCCATCTGGGCCTGCCAAGCTATGACCGGAAAATGATCGACGGCCTTATCGTGCCGTCCCGTTCGATGCTGGATATCTGCCAAAGGCTGTCTGCCATGTCGCCGCCGGAACGGGCGCAGCAACCGTGCATCGGCAAGGAGCGTGCCGATCTGGTGGTGGCCGGATGCGCCATCCTCGAAACCATTTTGGAGATCTGGCCGACCGCCCGTCTTGGCGTGGCGGACAGAGGTATCCGCGAAGGGATTTTGCGCACGCTGATGGCGGGCGAGGATGGTATGAAAGCATGACTAAGGAACGTGTCAGAACCGCGCGCAAACGCAGCGCGCAATCCACCCGCTGGCTCCAGCGTCAACTGGACGATCCCTATGTCAAACGGGCCAAGGCCGAAGGCTATCGCAGCCGCGCCGCCTATAAGCTGATCGAGCTGGACGAGAAATTCGCTCTGTTGAAGGGCGCGCAGCGCGTGGTCGATCTTGGGATCGCTCCCGGCGGCTGGGCGCAGGTGATCCGCAAGATGCATCCGAAGGCCGCAATCGTCGGTATCGATTTGCTGCCGGTCGATCCTATCGAAGGGGTGACCCTGCTCGAAATGGACTTCATGGACGATAGTGCGCCCGGACTGCTCATCGATGCATTGGGCGGGCCGCCGGACCTGGTACTGAGTGACATGGCGGCGAACACCACCGGCCACAAGCAGACGGATCATCTGCGCACGATGGGTCTGGTGGAAGCGGCTGCGGCCTTTGCAATCGACAATCTGCACCCGGGCGGATCATTTCTGTCCAAGTCTTTTGCCGGCGGTTCGGATCAGTCCTTGCTGAGCGAACTGAAGCGCAACTTTACCAGTGTCAAACATGCCAAGCCGCCTGCTAGTCGCAAGGGTTCGGTGGAATGGTACGTCGTTGCCAAGGGCAAAAAGGCCTAGTCTGCAGCGCTGACTGCCTGCTTCAGCCGCTCAAAGCCGACTGCCCCTTCCAGCACGCCATCACCGGTGACCCATGTGGGTGTACCGCTGAATCCGATGCTGCGGGCCAGATCGAAATTCTTGCGCAGCTCAGCCGTGACCATGTCCGATTGCGCAAATTGCCGCGCCGCCGCCATATCGAGGCCGGATGCGGTGGCTGCCTTGGCGATGGTGGCCTCGGTAGGTTTGCCAGCGGCGTACATGGCGTCGTGGAACGCCTTGTACTTGCCCTGCCGCGCGGCAGCGAGCGCCATGCGCGCCGCCTGCTCGCTGCCCTTGCCCAGAATGGGCAGTTCGCGGAACACGACTTTCAGATTTCGGTCGCTGGCGATCAGCCGGTTGAGATCCGGCACGCTGGTGCGGCAAAAACCGCAGGCATAATCGAAAAACTCTACCAGAACCCGCTGCCCATCGGCATTGCCTGCGACCGCACCCGGAAAAGGGGTCTCGATGTCGCTGCGAACATCGGCCAATCGGCCCTGCGCATCGCGCTTTTGCAGGATGTCGACGGCTTCCGTGATGATTTCCGGATTACTCAGGATATAATTACGAACCACCGCTTCCATCGCGCTGCGATCTTCCGGGGTCAGATTCGCGGCTCTCAGATCCTTGTCTGCGGCGGCGGCGGGATCCAGCGGCTGTGGTCGTTCGGAACGCTCCCCCCCGGTGAGGGTCAGGTACACCGCCGCAAACAGGGCGAGGAGACATACCGCGCCGAGAAGATAGAGTAGCGGCGCGCGCGAGGCGGGTTGGGTACTATCGAACATGGGAATGTACTAACAGGCGCGCATGCACTGTCCAGCGGCCGTCATCGACGCCGCTTCTTGTCATCTTCCAGCTGCGCTTCCGCGATCAGACGAATGTCCTGCGCGCGCAACCAGTCCGGGCTGTAATCCGGCAGGCCGCTCATGGCCTGATCCGAGTGGCGCAGCGCCAGACTGGACTCCCCGGTCATCAGATCGCGTTCTGCCGTGGCCAGGGCGGCCCGCGCCTGATCACCCTGTTGTTCATAGACCACGCCCAGCTGATACCAGGCAAAGGGGTTGCGGTTGTCCCGTACGACCGCGGATTTCAGGACCTCCTGCGCTTCGGCCAGATTGGCCCGATCTTCTGTGGCAACGAGCGCATGGCCGAACAGCGCGGCGATCAGCGGATTATTGTCGGATCCCGCCACAGCCTTGCGCAAAGGCGCCATGGCCTGATCCGGCTTGCCTGACTCCAAAAGAATCTGGCCGTATAATTCCTGAAAATAGGGGTCGTTCGGGTCCGTCGCGATCAGGGATTGCGCCTCCTGCGTCGCCTTTTTGGGATAGGCCGATTTGTGCCAGGCATAGGCACGGGCGTAGCGGGCGGGCACGCTCTGGTCGCTTTCCGGATAGTCCCGCAATGTTTCCTCCGGCCTCGCGATGTAACCCAGCAGCTTCGCTTTCACCCGCTTGAAATCGCTCTCCCATTTCGGGTTGAGCGGCGCTTCCCAGGCCGGATCCTTGGAATAGGTATCGCGCAGATACTGGACGCGGTCTCCCGAGAGCGGATGGCTGCGGACAAAGGCCTGCTCATCGTCCTGCGGAATACCGAGACGGAATTCATAGCTCTGCAGCTTCTTGAAAAAGTCGATCGACCCGCGACCGGTGATGCCGGCCTCTGACAGGTAGCGCGCGCCGCTGGCGTCGGCAACGCTTTCCTGCACGCGCGAATAAGCGAGATATTTGCCGATCGCGGCGCGCTGGCCCGCCATCATGATGCCTGCTGCAGCGTCACCGGCGCCCGCCACGGCGGCAAGTGCGCCAAGGAGCAGCGATCCGATCGTGATGCTTTGGGCCGAAGCTGCCGCGTCTCCGCCGCGCATCGCGTGGCCGCCTTCGACATGGCCAAGCTCATGGGCGATGACGCCCTGAACCTCATTGGCGGTGCTGGCCTCTTCGATCAGGCCGCTATTGATGTAGACTGTCTGTCCGCCAGCGGTGAATGCGTTGATCGCCCGGTCGCCGACCAGAACGATTTCCACATCCTCCGGTCGCATGCCAGCGGCACGGACCAGCGGCGCGCTGATTTCTCGGAAAAAAGCCTCGGTCTCCGCATCGCGCAACACACTCTGCGCTGCCGCAGGCCTGAGCGCGATAACCAGGGAAAGGACGAGACAAACGGCAGTGCGGACCATCATACTGCCAATGCGTTCCGGCCGCTGAACCGGACGTGAAGCGCGCGGGCAACCGGACGAGGTCCAGCAATGCCCGCGCGTATCAGTCATAGCGATAAAATCGCTATCGGCGTGGTGATCTCAGCCAAAGGTTCGCTGCCACCAGCCGCGTCGTGGCGGGCCACCATCAGACCCGTCTGCGCTGTCGCCGCCGTCGGCCTGGGAAACATCGTTTCCTTCGGCTGCCACGTCCGTTGCCGCTGGTGCAGGTGCAGGTGCAGGTGCAGGTGCAGGGGACGGTTTGGGCTCGGTCGCTGGTTCCTCGTTACTGCCGGCAGTTTCGGCAGGATCGGACGTAACAGCCTGTTCCGCCGGCTCAGCCTTCTTGCGGCGGGCACGGGGCTTGGGCTTCTCGGCAGCATTGCCGTCGCCGTCGCCGCCGTCAGCGGAGGTGTTGTCGGCGTCCGCCTTTTTGGCACGACTGCGGCGCTTGGGCTTTGGCTTCTCCTCGTCAGCAGATGGAGCGCTGTCGGTCGCCTTATCCGCTCCTGCCGTCGTGGCCTCGTCCTGCGACGACTGCTCGTCCGTGGCTTTGGCCTTGGCCGGCCGGCGACGCGCACGTTTTTTCGGAGCCTCGGCTTCGGCGTCCGGCGTCTGGCCATCGGCATCGCTATCCGTGGCCACGGCATCGCTATCCGCTGGCGTTCCACCGTCTTGCATAGCAGCGTCTTCACCGCTGGACTTGCGTCGACGTCCGCGGCGCGCACGGGGCTTATCGTCCGATGAGCTGTCCGTCCCGCGTTCTTCGGCAGCGTCGCCCTTTTTGGCGTCATCATCGCCATGACCGCTCTGCTGACCGTCGGCATCGTCGGACTGGTTGCCCTGCTCGTCGTCCTCGCGCTTGCGACCACGACCGCCGCGCCGACCACGACGCCGGCGCTTGCGCTTCGGCTTGTCGTCATCGCCATCTTCATGCTGACGATTGCGCGGCTGGTTCCGGGGCTTTTCGTCCCGCTCCTCGCTCTCGGCCCCCGCGCTATCGTCAGTTGCGTCCTGATCGTCCAGATCGTCGGCAACGTCGTCCGCGAAGTCTTCCTCGTCGACGATCGGTTCGAAATGTACTTCCTTCTGCGGTTTGCCGCCGGAGCTGCTCACCGTCATCTTGGCGCCCTCGGCCTCGCTATTGGGCAGGATTTCGATCACGACGCCATAGCGCTCCTCGATCTCGGCCAGCTCATTACGCTTGGAATTGAGGACGTAGATCGTCGCTTCCTGGCTGGAGCGCAGCGTGATTTCGCGGCCCTTGCCCTTCGCGGCTTCCTCCTCGATGTGCCGCAGCGCCGTAAGCCCGGCAGACGACGCCGTGCGCACAAGGCCCGTGCCTTCGCAATGCGGGCATTCGCGGGTCGATGCTTCCAGCACGCCGGTGCGTAGACGCTGACGGCTCATCTCCATCAGACCGAAGCTCGAGATGCGACCGACCTGAATGCGGGCGCGGTCGTTCTTCAGCGACTCCTTGAGGCAGCGCTCCACCTTCCGGTTGTTGCCGTTCTTTTCCATGTCGATGAAATCGATCACGACCAGACCGGCCATATCGCGCAGACGCAGCTGCCGGGCGATTTCGCGCGCGGCTTCCATGTTGGTGGACAGCGCCGTCTGCTCGATCCCATGTTCCTTGGTGGATCGGCCCGAGTTGATATCGATCGAGACCAGCGCCTCGGTCGGGTTGATCACGATATAGCCGCCGGACTTCAACTGCACGACCGGCTGGTACATCGCGGACAGCTGATCTTCCACGCCATGGCGCTGGAACAGCGGAACCGGGTCCGCATATTGCTTCACCTTGCGTGCATGGCTCGGCATCAGCAATTTCATGAAGGACTTGGCAGACTTGTAGCCTTCATCCCCTTCGACCAGCACCTCGTCGATCTCGCGATTGTAGATATCGCGGATGGCACGTTTGATCAGCGCACTGTCGCTGTGGATCAGCGCCGGTGCGGCGCTGCCCAGCGTGCGTTCGCGGATCTCGTCCCACAGGCGCGCCAGATAATCGAAGTCGCGCTTGATCTCCGGCTTGGTGCGGGAAAGACCGGCGGTCCGCACAATGCAGCCCATGGTGCGGGGCAGGTTCAGATCGTCGACGATCGATTTCAGACGCTTGCGATCGGACGCGCTGGAGATCTTCCGGCTGATGCCGCCGCCATGCGACGTGTTGGGCATCAGCACGCAATAGCGCCCGGCGAGCGACAAATAGGTGGTCAGCGCCGCGCCTTTATTGCCGCGCTCTTCCTTGACGACCTGCACCAGCAGGACCTGACGACGATGAATGACGTCCTGGATCTTGTAGCGGCGGCGCAGCTCCTGACGCTTGGCGCGCGCGGCGTCGCTGGCCCGGGCAGCGGACCGTCCGCGACCATTGCCATTGCCTTTGCGGCCACGCCCACGTCCACGACCACGCGCGCCGGACTGATCGTCGTCCGCGTCCTCATTGGCGTCGTCGCTCTCGAGATCCGGAATCTCGCCTTCCTTGGCATCGATGGTATCGACCGACGTGTCCTTGTCGACCTCGACCAGCTCCGGTTCGTCGAGGCCGTTATCGTCGTCGTCGGCAGCGTCTGCCGCATCGTCGGCATCGTCTTCTGCTTCGCGCGCGGCGGCTTCTTCTTCGGCGGCCTCAGCTTCTTCGGCGAGCAGCCGGTCGCGATCTTCCTTGGGGATCTGATAATAATCAGGATGGATTTCGGAGAACGCCAGGAAGCCGTGGCGGTTGCCGCCATAATCGACGAATGCCGCCTGCAACGAGGGCTCAACCCTGGTAACCTTGGCTAGATAGATATTGCCTTTGAGCTGTTCATGCTCAGCGGATTCGAAGTCAAACTCCTCAATCCGGTTTCCTTGGACGACCGCGACCCGGGTTTCTTCCCGGTGGCGCGCGTCGATCAGCATACGCGTTGTCATGTAATGTTCTCCTGGCAGAGCGGGCGCAAACCACTACGGGCGCAGCCTTGCCAATTTGCTTGAGGCCGACGTGTAGGGACACAAAGCCCTCCGTCCGGCACGGTGATGTTAGAAATGCATCTGCTGCAGCGATATTGTCCGGGCGCGTGGCGCGGACGAAATCCGGACGCAGCCCATAGGCCGCTTGCCATGCGCCGCGCTTCCCGAGGGAGGCGGCGTATGTCCGAATTTGATACCTCATGCAGCGTCAACCTGATTGGTAGCGGCGCAAAAATGATGCCGCCATGATGCCGATGGACGGGGATTTCTCTTCCAGTCGATCGGGTCGGGTCTGGGCTAGCAGCACTGCCTGTCTATCGCAACCTATTTGGCAAAGTAGGTGCCTGGTGTCACGCCGACCGTTCCGAAACACTGTCCTTACGCACCGTTAACCATGGGCATTAACGGTGCTGCGAAAGCTGCTGCTAAGCCTGGCTGTAAACCGTATTTGCGAACCGCGCCGAAGCGACTGAAGCCGTAGCAAGGCTACCTCACGAGCGTAATTCGGAGCACGGACCTTGGATAGAATTTTCTGGACGATGCGCGGCAGCGGACGCCATATGGCGGCCATGATCGCGCTGATCCTATCGCTGCTGATCGCCTATATGCCGGTGCATGCGAGCGCCATTACCGGTGTGCGCCTGCAAGGCGATGAACTGGTGGTGGATTTCGACGCTCCGGTGGAAGGCGCGTCCGTCTTTGGATTGCAGGGTCCGGACCGTGTCGCGATCGATGTCGACGGCATAAACCATGCGTCCTTTGCCGAACGCGACAGCGCCTTGGGATATGTACGCGGGGGCCAGTTCGATGAAGACACTGCCCGTATCGTGGTGGATCTCCATCAACCCGTTACGCTATCGGACTTCCGCTTTGCCGATGATGGGCGCAGTCTGATTTTGGCGCTCGCGCGTACGAGCGCGACGGACTTTGCCCGCAAGCTCGTGGCCAACCGTCAATCCTTGCTGGCGCCGGCGATGGCGCGGCGCGTCGCAGAGCCGGGCGGCTATAGCGTGTCGATGAAACTGGCGCCGCCGCGTACCAGCCGCAATCTGCCGACCATTTACGGGCGCGACGATCCGCGCCTGCCCCTCGTCGTCATCGATGCCGGCCATGGCGGCCATGATCCCGGCGCGGTGAGCCCCCATGGCGGCAAGCTGGAAAAGGACGTGACCCTCGCCATTGCCAAGGCGGTGCGGGACAAGCTGGTTGCCAGCGGCCAGGCACGCGTTGCCCTCACCCGCGATACCGACAGCTTCATCGTGCTGCAGAACCGCTATGCCATTGCGCGCAAGCTGGGCGCCGACCTGTTCATTTCGATCCATGCCGACAGCGCGGAAAATCAGGCCGCGAGCGGGGCCACGGTCTACACCCTGTCGGAAGTCGCGTCGGACCGGGAGGCGCAGCGCCTGGCATCACGGGAAAACAAGGCGGACATTATCAATGGCATCAATCTCGGTGCGGCAGGCGATGATCTGTCGTCCATCCTCATCGACCTGACCCAGCGAGAGACGATGAACATCTCCGCCGATTTTGCCGAATTGCTGGCGCGCGAAGCGAAAAGCAACATGCGCGTCAAAGCCAATCCACATCGGTTTGCCAGTCTGATGGTGCTCAAAGCCCCCGATACGCCGTCGGTGCTTTTCGAAACCGGTTATCTGACGAACGAAGACGACGTGGCATTCCTTTCTTCGTCGGCCGGTCAAAGGCGGGTGGCGCAGGGTATTTCATCGGCAGTTCAGGTGCATTTCGCAAAGAAGATTGCTCTGCGCTAGGCGGCTATGATCCTCTAACGGCTGGATCGGGGCCTGCTTAAGGCTGGCGCGCTTGAGGAAAGCTGATAGAAAACGCGCCTGATGGATAAGGCTGATACACCGAATTTCGCTTACCACCTGCGCCGTGACGCAGGAGGGCTGGCATCGCGCCTGTGGCAGAGCCGCTGGATCAAGGCGCTGTTGGCTCTGGCAGTGCTCGGGCTGGTCGCTTTGGTGGGGCTGTGGTTCTTCGTGGCCAAGGACCTGCCGGACGCGGCAGCGCTCACCGAATATGAGCCGCCACTGCCCACCATCGTTCGCGATTTTCAGGGGGAGCCGTTTCACAGCTATGCGCGGGAACGGCGCGTACAGCTGCAATATGCCGATTTCCCACCACTGATGGTGCGCGCTTATCTGGCAGCCGAGGACAGCACCTTCTTTCAGCATGGTGGGCTGGATTATCCCGGCATCATGTCTGCGGCGATCAACAATGTGACCTCGTCCGGCCGCTCGCGCGGTGCCTCGACGATCACGCAGCAAGTTGCCAAGAACATCCTGCTGACCAATGAAGCGACCTATAGCCGCAAGCTGAAAGAGGCGATCCTGGCCTTCCGCATGGAAGACGCGCTCACCAAGCAGCAGATCCTCGAGCTTTATCTGAACGAGATTTATCTCGGCCGAAACGCCTATGGCGTCCAGGCGGCGGCCCAGGCCTATTTCGGCAAGGATGTCGACCAGCTGGACTTGCATGAGATTGCCTATCTGGCGATCCTGCCAAAGGGGCCGAGCAATTATCAACCGGAAAGCAATGCCCAGCGCGCGATCGTCCGCCGCAACTGGGCTTTGGGCGAAATGCAGTCCAATGACTGGATTTCGCAGGCACAGATGCAGGCGGCGCGGGCCGAGCCGCTGGGAACGATTGCCCGGCAGGGCAGTCAATTCGCATCGCAGGGCGGGTATTTTGTCGAAGAGGTGCGCCGCCGCCTGATCGATCGCTTCGGTGAGAATGCGGAGAGCGGGCCTTATAGCGTATATGCCGGCGGCCTCTGGGTGCGCAGTTCGTTCAATCCCGACTATCAGAAATGGGCGACGGAAGCCCTGCGCGATGGCATGATGCGCTACAGCGCCGGGCGCGGCTGGAAGGATGTGATCGGATCGATCGATCTGGATGATGGGGATTGGGCAAGGCAGCTGGCCTCCACCGGAAAAAATACCGATTACAAGGACTGGCGTATCGGCGTCTATCTCGGCGATAACGAGATCGGCTTTTCCGATGGCAGCCGCGCGCCGTTGCAGGGTGTGCCGTCTGCCATGACGCCGGGTATGCTGACGGCCGCTGCGCCATCAGGCAGCAACTGGGCGGTGCGCAGCGTGCCGGAAGTGGGCGGCGGCATGGTGGTGGAGCATCCCACATCCGGTCGCATCTTCGCCATGCAGGGCGGGTTTGACAATCGCCTGTCGAGTTTTAACCGTGCCACGCAGGCGATGCGCCAGCCCGGATCGACCATCAAGCCCTTCGTATATGCCTCGGCGATCGATCAGGGCATGACCCCGGCCACGATGATCGTGGATGGGACGTTCTGCGTCTATCAAAGCGCCTCGCTTGGGCAGAAATGCTTCCGCAACTTTGGCGGTGCCGGTGGATCGGGCGCACATACGATGCGCTGGGGGCTGGAACAGTCACGCAATCTCATGACGGTGCGGGCGGCCAATGATGCCGGCATGCCCAATGTGGTGAAGACCATCAAGACGATGGGGATCGGCGATTACAAGCCGTATCTGTCGTTCGCGCTGGGTGCCGGCGATACCACGGTGGAGCGGATGGTGAACGCCTTCTCCATGCTGGTCAATCATGGCCGCAAACTGGATTCGACCGTGATCGACTTTGCGCAGGACCGGCGTGGTCAGGTGATCTGGCCCAAGAACTGGAAGCCCTGCCGCGGCTGCAATGCGGACGAATGGAATGGCGGGCCGATGCCGCGCTTCACGCCGGACGGAAAGCAGCTGATGGACCCTGTGACCGCCTATCAGGTGGTGCATATGCTCGAAGGCGTGGTGCAGCGTGGCACGGCGACCGTCCTGCGCGATCTGGATCGTCCGCTGTTCGGCAAGACGGGCACCACCACGGGGCCAACCAATGTTTGGTTCATCGGCGGATCGCCCGATTTGGTGGCGGGCGTCTATCTTGGTTTCGATCAGCCGCGCAGCCTTGGCGGATATGCGCAGGGTGGCCGGGTGGCGGCACCGATTTTCAAGCAGTTCGCGCAAAAAGCGTTTGAGGGCATGCCGGCCCGTCCCTTCACCGCCCCGGATGGCGTACGGCTTGTGCGGATCGACCGGCGTACCGGCCGCCGCGTCTATGGCGCTTGGCCGGAGGGTGGCCCGCTGGACGCGGTGATCTGGGAGGCGTTCAAGCCCGAAACAGAGCCGAAGCGCACGATCCGGACGGAGGAAATTGCCGCGCGCAGCCAGCGGCAGGCACGGCGTAAATCCGCCAGCCAGGCCAAGGCCAAGCCGGTGCCGGGCGTCGTCGGGACGCAGCAGGACAATGATTTCATCGCCAGCGAAGGCGGCATCTACTAGGCTTGCATGAAGACGGGGATGCGGACTGGGGGAGCCATTTCGCTTCCCCTACATTGCGGACACATGGCAGCTTTATCCTATGTCCGCGAAAATCTGGTGCTCTTCGGTGCGCTTGCGGCCAATCTCGGCATCGCGATCGCAAAATTCGTCGCGGCCAGCATCACCGGTTCGTCCTCGATGCTGTCCGAAGGGTTTCATTCCGTCGTCGACAGTCTCAATCAGGTCTTGCTGCTATATGGCGGCCACCGCGCCAACCGTCCGCCGGATCATCAGCACCCCTTCGGCTATGGCCGGGAGCTGTATTTCTGGGCGTTCGTGGTGGCGATCCTCATCTTTGCCGTGGGCGCGGGCATTTCGATCTACGAAGGCTATGTCCACTACACGTCGCCCGAGGAATTGACCGATCCGACGATCAACTATGTCGTGCTTGGCGTGGCTGCGTTGATGGAAGGAACGAGCTGGACCATCGCGGTGCGTGAATTTGCGTCCAGCAAGGGTGAGGGCAGCTGGTGGGAGGAGATCAAGCGATCCAAGGACCCCTCCGTCTTCGTCGTGCTGTTCGAAGATTCCGCAGCGCTGGCCGGGCTGCTCGTCGCCGCCCTTGGCGTTTGGGCGAGCCACGCCTTCAACATGCCCGAGCTTGATGGGGTCGCGTCCATGGTCATCGGCGTGATCCTTGCGGCGGTGGCTATCACGCTGGCGCGCGAAGCCAAGGGCCTCCTGATCGGCGAAGGCGCCGATGCCGCGCGTATCGAGACCATTCGATCCATCGTGGACCGGCAGGCATGGGTGACCGCGGTCAACCATGTGCGCACGGTCCATTCTTCGCCGGAACAGGTCTTCGTCGCCATCAGCGCGGACCTTGCCGACGATCTGCGCATGGGGGAGGGCGAGCGGCTGATCGAGGAACTTGAAGATGAACTGCGCGCGGCCGTGCCGGAATTGTCCTCAATCTAGTGCGCCCCGAAAAAGCGCAGGACGCTGCCGATCTGCCAGCACATTAAGTCGCGTTATTTCGCCAGAATATCGGCCTCCGCGCGCGCCATATAGGCCCGGGTCAGCGGCAGGGCATGCCGGTCGCGGGTGAACTGGATCTGATAATTGCACATGCCGCCATATTCGAAACTGGAGGTCGCGCCTGCCAGATAGAACATCCACATGCGGTAGAACCGCTCATCATGCAGTGCGATGATCTCCTCCCGATGCGCGAGGCAGTTGGCATACCATTGGCGCAGGGTCTTGCCGTAATGGAGGCGCAGCATCTCGGTATCGGTGGCGATCAGGCGAAACTTCTCGCTTGCGGCCACCGTCTCGGAAAGGGCGGGGATATAGCCGCCGGGGAAGACATATTTTCTGGTGAAGGCGTCGGTCGTTCCGGGCGAGCCGATCCGTCCGATCGTGTGGACCAGCATGACTCCGTCATCGACCAGCAGGTTCGCGCAGGCTTCGAAAAACGTCTCGAACTGCGGGCGGCCCACATGTTCGAACATGCCCACGGAAACGATCCGGTCAAACTGTTTGCCGCGCCCGGGCAGCTCGCGATAATCGACCAGCTCGAACGAAATGCGATCGGCGACTCCGGCCGCTTCGGCGCGCTCCTGCGCCAGGGCCAGCTGCTCGCGCGATAGCGTGATGGCCGTGACGCGGACCTGAAATTTCTGCGCCAGATAGATTGCCATGCCGCCCCAGCCGCAGCCGATATCCAGCACATGGTCTCCATCGCGCAGGGCCAGTTTGGCAGCAATATGCGCCAGCTTGGCCTCTTGCGCCTGGGCCAGCGTTTCCACGCCGTCATCCCAATAGGCGCAGCTATACTGCATGTGCTCGCTATCCAGCATCAGCTGGTAGAGCGGATTGCCGATATCATAATGATGCGCGACATTGCGCTGCGAGCCCAACTTGTCGTTGATCGCCTCCCGCGCAAAGGCGATGCGGTTGCTGAGGCGCCGCAGCGGGCTCGGCGGGCCGATGCTTCCGCCGCGATCCCATGGGGTGTTCGCACGCAACAGCTCGACCAGTTCCATGATGCCACCCTGCTGCAGCGTCAGGCGGCCATCCATAAAGGCTTCCGCCGCGCCGAGCCGCGGATCCAGCACGATATCACGCGGAACCTTGGAGTCCGTAAATGTCAGGGCAACGTCGCGAAAGCCTTCGGCCGGTTGGCCGAAGGTCTGCTGCGTGCCGTCGGCAAAGGAGACGGTAAGCGTGCCTTGTTTGACGATGGAAGAGAGGTAGCGGCTGACGAGGGTTTTGCTCATGGCGGCTATCTATGGATTGCTGCTGCCTTGCGCCATCGCTTTTTGCCGCTCAGGAGCATCGATCGGGAGATTTGGCGGCGCCGGGCAGCGCCAGGTCAATCTTCCGCCGCCAAACCCAGAGCGTGCGCCATGAGCGCGTAGATCGCGTTCTGTTCTATGGTGCCAGATACCAGATAGGCGCCAGGCCCGATGGCCTTCAGCGCAACATCTTCGCCGGCATGGGTTTCCGAACCGAGCGGGACAAGCGCCTGCTGCTGATAGTCTTTGGCCGTCGTGTCCGTATCGGCAGGATCGGTGCGTCCAGTCGCCGCAACGGCGCCGGGCCCGTTCATGTAGCCGAGCGTGGTATAGGCCTTGCCGTCCTTGGTGGCCGGCGCGCCATCTTCATCGGCATTGACCAGGCCTAGGATCGGATTTCCCCGCGCCGGATAGCCCGCCATGGTGAAGACGTGGCTGTGATCGGCTGTGACCATGATCGTCGTCTCCGAAGGATCGGTCAGGTCGAGCGCTGTCTGCACCGCTTCATCCATCGCCGCAAAATCGGCAAGCGCGCGATAGGCATTGCCGGCATGATGGGCATGGTCGATGCGTCCCCCCTCTACCAGCAGGACAAAGCCTTCCGCTTTGTTCGACAAGCGCTGGATGGCGGCGCGGGTCATGGCGGCGATCGACGGTTCCTTGCCCGGATCTCGCGCGCGATCGGCATCATATTGCATATGGCTCGGCTCGAACAGCGCGAGCACAGGCTTGCCGTTGGCAGGCAGCGCGGCAAATTGCGCGCCGTTCCAGATATAATGGCCGCCGGTACGGGACGCCCAATCGGCAGCCAGATCGCGGCCATCGGTGCGTGCACCGGTCTTGCCCGGATATTCCGGATCGGCCTCATCGGCGCGCAGGAAATTCGCACGGCCCCCGCCCATCATCAGATCGAACCCGCCGCCATGGTTCCAGTTGACCAGCTGCGCGGCGATATCGGTGCAACCGGCGGCCTTGGCTTCGGCTGGCAGAACGGCATCATTCTCCCAATCACGGCTGGCGCTGTGGGCATAGGTTGCCGCAGGCGTGGCGTGAGTGATGCGCGCGGTGGAAATGATACCGGTGGCGCGGCCCTGATCGGCGGCCCGCTCGAATAGGCTTTCGACTGGTGACGAGAGCGATGCGGCGCAGTCGCCCGTCGTCACGCTCGGCGCCATGCCCAGCGTGCCGCTGCGGGATTTGGTGCCAGAGAAAATGGCCGATGCGGTGGCGGCGCTGTCCGGTACCTGGAAATCCGTGGAATAGGTTTTGACCATCGCGGTATAGGGCAGGCTGTCCTGCGCCGTGACCAGGCTTTCGCCATCGCGGCCCTTGCGCTCGCCTTCGAAAATCCGGCCGGCGGTCAGCGTGGCGATGCCCATGCCGTCTCCGATGAAAATGATCAGATTTTTGGCGGGCCCCTTGATGGGTTCGCGCGCAATCTGGCGCTGCACGAAGGCTTCTGCCTCGGCGCGATATTGCGCAGCGCTTTTGCTGCGCGCAATCGATCGCTCTTCCGGTGCGTCGCCACTCAGCACACTGTCCGCCTGCGGGCGCAACACCGTGGTCGGCGCGGGCGCGGCGGAATTGACCAGTTCCTGCTGCGCATTGGCTGCACAGCCGGCGAGGAGAAGGGGGATCAGGGCGAAGGCATGGCGCATGATATCGGGACTCGCATAAGGCAGGCTGAGATGATGACAGGGTGATCCCACAGGCTGGTTACAGCTTCAAGACGCGCCCTGCATACAGGAACCATGCGGTATCAGGTGGCGCCACCTATCAAAGTTTACGCGCCACTATTCGGACGGGTTGATCGTTCCACCGTCATGCCGATCATCACGACCGGCTGGAGATTGCCGCGATGTTCACCCAGCTCAACCCGCCCATGCCCGTAACCGTCACCGATCGCGGCAAGGGCCTGGCCTTCGCCGTCATCGACTATGGGCCGGAGCATAATTTGATCTGGGTGACGGCTATCGATGCCACCGGGGAAATCTGGTGCGCGCCCAACCCCAAGGTGCGCATGCAGAACAACTGGACCCAAGGGCGCATGATACCGCCTTCTCCGGAAGATCCGCCATTCGCCGTCAGCGCTCAATCGATACGATAATCTATCGGCGTCATCGTGCCGTTATTGCTTGTCGGTGCGGAACAGGCGGTCATGCCGATAATGAGATCCATCTCGGCGCGGAAGGTGATGGTGTCGCCGGCTTTGCTGAGCGGGGGCTGGACGCTGAAGCGACCGGTATCACCATCGACGGGCACGTTCATGAAGATGTTGAAGGCGCAGGGAATGCGGTCTGCGCCGATATCGTAATCGTCGAGGGCGGCAGCCAGATTGCCGAAGCAGCCGCGATGCGGGTCATCGTCATTATACAGGATACGGAAGGTATCCTTGGAACAGGGCGTCAGCAGAAAATCATGCCGCCCGACATCATCCTGTTCGATATGGAGCATGATGTTGGACCGGTTGGAATATAGCCGGTGACCCGTCGTCAGATAGATCGTGTCCTGATAATCGAAGGTGCGACCATTGGAGATGACCTCGTCCCGGTCATGGAGACCGAAGGCGACCAGATCGCTCACTTGCTCGCCCATGGGATCGCACACGATCAGACGCTGGCCGCGCTTCAGTTCAAACGCGGTCCCGGTGCGGCGTTCGATGCGGGTCATCTGGGTCATGGCGTGTCTTCCGATGGGCTGGGGCGGTGATAGGGGGCAGACCAGCTGCCGGGTACGGACCGGCCGCTATACTGCCGCGCCTCGGATATGGTGCCGTGCCGCGACAACATGGGATTGTCCGATCCCTGCAGCGCATGATCGCGCGCCAGGATCGCGCCGCGAAGTTTCTCGTAGCGGCCCTGTTCACGCAGAGTCTCGAACTGATCGTGCAGATTGAAAATCAAGGTGGGATAGGTGAACCGCCGCGCCTTGCGGCTGGCACCCGGATGCAGACCAACCACGAAGAACGCCGATCCGCCGAAGCTGAGCGAGAAATGGGGATTGTCCGGATCGGCGCTGACGCCGTCCTCCTGGTTCTGGCCCAGCCAGACATCCTTGTCCGTCATGGACTGGATGCGCTTCCACATGTGCCGCTCGAATGCTTTCTCGCTCAGCAATAGCGGCGCGCAATAGATCACCGCGAAAGAACGGAAAAGCTTGGGCTCGTCTTGCGCTTTCGCGGCAAAGTCCATCAGCTTGCGATGGACCTCCAGATCGTTCCAGCTGGACGCGATCGATCGCGCGCAATGAATGTCGAGCTGCCGCTTGCCAAGCGCCGATTTGGCACCGACGCAGGGAAACTCGTTGCGGGCGATGAACCGTTCCAGCGAATCGGGGGGTGTTGGTTGCATAACGCGCCCTATTAGGCCCGGATCATCGTGGGTCGATTAATCTAGATGTATGTTAACATAGGTTTTGGCATGCCTTGCGTTCGTGGTAGGCTGAGGACTTGCCGTCAAAACCCATCGGCCGATCCGCCGAACAAGCGACGCGCTGCGCTTGGCCAGACCCGATCCTTTACATCGCCGCGCGATCCACTAATTCCAAAGCCACGCAATTTCAGTCCTGGAGCCATGTTCATGCGCGCAGAAGCGCAATCCCTTGTCGACCGTATCGACGCCGCCCTTGCCCTGGTTCGCCGCTCGCTCGATTGGGATCGCGCGCTGCGCCGACTGGACGAGTTGAACGCGCGCGTCGAAGACCCGACACTCTGGGACGATCCAAAGCAGGCCGAGACGGTGATGCGCGAACGTCAGCGGCTCGATAGCAACATAGGCGCGGCCAGGGAGATCGAGGCGGAGAAGACCGACACGGTCGAGCTGATCGAGATGGCCGATGCCGAAGGGGATAGCGAGATGGCCGACGAGGCACTGGCCTCCCTCAAGGCGCTGGCCGACCGGGCGGACCGCGACAAGGTGAACGCGCTGCTGGGCGGTGAGGCGGACGGAAACGACTGCTATCTGGAGGTCCATGCCGGCGCGGGCGGCACCGAGAGCAACGACTGGGCCGAGATGCTGCTGCGCATGTATCAGCGCTGGGCCGAGGCCCGCGGCTACAAGGTCGAGATGGTCGAGTATCAGGGCGGCGACAGCGCGGGCATCAAGTCCGCTACGCTGCTGGTGAAGGGCGAGAACGCCTATGGCTATGCCAAGACCGAGAGCGGCGTGCATCGCCTGGTCCGCATCAGCCCCTATGACAGCTCGGCGCGCCGCCATACCAGCTTCTCCAGCATCTGGGTCTACCCGGTGATCGATGACGACATCGCCATCGAGATCAACGAGAGCGACCTCAAGATCGACACCTATCGCGCGTCCGGTGCGGGCGGGCAGCACGTCAACACCACCGACAGCGCCGTGCGCATCACCCACATGCCCAGCGGCATCATCGTGGCCAGCCAGAACGACCGCAGCCAGCACAAGAACCGGGCCGAGGCGATGGGCATGCTGAAGGCCCGCCTGTACGAGGCCGAACTGCGCGAGCGTGAGGAGCGCGCCATGGCCGAGCATGCCTCCAAGTCCGACATCGGCTGGGGCAGCCAGATCCGCTCCTACGTCCTCCAGCCATACCAGATGGTGAAGGATCTGCGCACTGGCGTCACCAGCACCGCCCCCGGCGATGTGCTGGACGGCGCGCTCGACCCCTTCATGGCCGCCGCCCTGGCCCAGCGCGTGACGGGCGAAGCGGTCGAGGTGGAAGACGTCGATTGACGATGCGGCGGCTCTCGATGGCGGCTGCGCTGCCGCTGTTGGCGCTGCTGGCGGCCTGCCAGAACGGCGCCGCCACCAAGACGGACGCCTCCGCCTTTCCCGAACCCAATCGCCCGGTCGCCAATGTCGTCGCCACGCAGTTCAGCAATGAGCCTGCGCGCGAGGCGGCGAACGAGGCGCAGATCGTCATGGACTGGGCAGATACCCGGCCCGGCATGACCGTGGCCGATATCGGCGCGGGTGAGGGCTATTACACCGTGCGGCTGGGCGACCGGGTGGGCGCCAAGGGGCGCGTGCTGGCGCAGGACATCGACCGCGCGGTGCTGACCCGGCTGGGCGAGCGCGTGGCGCGCGACCGGCTGGACAATGTCTCCATCAAGCTCGGCGCGCAGGACGATCCGGGCCTGCCCGATGCCAGCTTCGACCGCGTGTTCATGATCCACATGTACCATGAGATCGCGCAGCCCTATGCCTTCCTCTGGCACCTGCGCCCCGCGCTGAAGGCGGATGGCGAGGTCATCATCGTCGATGCCGACCGGCCCACCGCCAATCATGGCACCCCGCCCAGCCTGCTGTTCTGCGAGCTGAAGGCGGTGGGATACCGGCTGACCGGCTATGAAGAGCGCCCGGACATCGGCGCGTACATCGCCCGCTTCGCCCCCCAGGGCGATCGCCCGGAGCCCAGCGCCATCACCCCCTGCGCCGCTCCGGAACCGGCCCCAGAACTAGCCCCAGAACCGGCCAAGCGCTGATCCCGCCACCGCCGCAGCGCGCGGATACAAGCGCGCCGCCGCTCGTTGACCAGGCATCCCCCAAGTGAAGGAGAGATGCCATGAGCGACCACCCCAAGCAGGACGATGCCGCGAGCAGCCCGCCCCCGCGCGATCCGCCCGGCAAGCTGAGCCCGGACGAGCAGCGCGGCGGCGACAGCAGCCACCCGCAAAAGCAGCGCAACGATCCGGTCACCCCCAAAGACCGCAACCACTGATCCCGCGCGGCCGGAGGCAGCCCAAGCAGCCCCCGACCCGCATGGCCGCTCTCATGCGTTTGCGGCCCGGAGAGGCGGCCAGGGTCACACTGGTTCACACTGTACAGAGCGGGAAACTTCAAAGCCCCGAACCCTCCACCATCACAGCCCCCGCACACACCCGCCGAGCGGCCCTCACCCGCCCGCGCCGAGCCGATGCGCCGAAAAGCGCCAGCGAATCCAACAGCATGGGTCATGGAGCATCATGGCATGCGGGCGGGGTTGTAGGACAGGGCGATGAAAGGCAGATCATTATGATCTCACATGCCGAATTTTATGACGCGCTAGCGAATCCAGCCTTTGTAGTCACTGTGGTATGACAGGACCTTTACATTCCCCGGAGTAACACGCGCTGCTATTGCACAAGCGGAAAGGGCCGCGCGACATTGTCGCGCGGCCCTTCCTATATCCCTTTCCGCACCGGCAAACCTTGGGAAGTAAGCCGCCAGAGTTCGCTGAACTTCTAGAAGTCGAAGCGTGCGCCGGCGTACAGGAAGCGTCCAATATTGTCATATTGACCACTGCCCGAGCCGGTACCGTCCAGACCCAAAGGTGGAAGAGTGTCGAGCAAATTGTCGACGCCCACGTAAAAGCCAAAGTTGCTGTCCATCTCCAAATCGACCCGGATATTGTGATAAAAAGTTTCTGGGTATTCGATTGGGAATGAATAGTCTGGATTTTCCGCCGGGCGACCCTGCAGCGGATTAAACGTTTCGAAAGTGTTAACGAACTGCTCGCCGATGTAGCGCAGATTATAAGTTACGCGCGGTACGCCGAAGTCGAGTCCAACGATCATGCTGCCAGCAAACTCTGGATCACCGAGCTCGAGGAGTTGCTGATTGATGAAATTCGGATCGTCAATGTCCGTATAGTTGTCTCGATTGATAACGTAAGACAGAAGGCCACGGAAGTTCAGAGCAACTGCGCCAAAGTCGCGCTGGTAATTCAAATCAAAGTCAATGCCGGATGTTTTCTGCTTCGCAAAGTTGAACGGTCCAGAAATAAAGGACCGATCAGTTGGCGCTACGTCTAGGCTGATCGTGGAACCGCCTAGCTGACGATCAGATTGACCCTGAAACGTTCCGTCGGGTCGCCGAAATACGGCGGCGCAGTATTGGTTGTTGATGCCTGATGGAGAATCATAGCACTGGTTGATGATCGTCTGGGGTGCGAGTGAGAAGATAACATTGTCGATCGAAATATTGTAATAGTCGACTGTGAACGACAATCCAGGCACGAATTCTGGCTGGAACACCGCGCCAAGCGTGTAGCTATCCGATACTTCGGCATCAAGATTGGGGTTGCTGCCATTTAAGCCGCGAATACCTGACGCAGGGATATTCGTAAACGCCTGTGAAACACCATTTACCAAAACTGTCGTCGGAACGCCGTCAGCCGCGCAGTTGGCTGCACGATTTGGGTTGTCGTTGATAAAGCGCGAGTCGCAAGGATCTACAAGACCATTCAGGAATGTCTGGCTTGGAGCTGCAAGCAAGTCCGACTGCGTGGGAACACGAACAGAGCGTGCATAGCTTCCCCGTAGACGGAAGCTACGGAATGGCGCCCATACCACGCCGCCGTTGTAGGTTTCGACGGTTCCCACGTTACCAAGATTATAGTCCGAAACGCGGAATGCACCCTCAACAGTGAGTTCTTCGGCGAAAGGAATGTTTGCCAGGAGGGGGATGCGTACTTCGCCATAGGCCTCATAAACTTCCAGATCTTCAGGATCGAAGACCGGAATGGCATTCAAGAACGTTCCGCCGCTTCTTGTAAATTCATCAAAAGCGGAAAACGCTGTTTCCTTGCGATATTCTGCTCCCAAGGCGAAACCAATTGGTCCCCCTGGAAGCTCGAACAACTGCGAAAGATCGCCATTTACATAAGCTGTAGCCTGATATTGATCAGCCCGCTGCTCGCGTGTCGAATCTGTTACAATGTAATTAAGTGCTGCGGCAGATGGCGCTCCTTGCCCAAATAGATTAACCGGGACACATGCAGGGTCGTCATTAGCTGTGCCAGCATCAGCATTGATAGCACAGACAATATTCCCCGCTCCATTGCGAACGGCGTCTATCGAATTGAAATACCGGTCGATATTTACGTTACCTTCGGTGCGATAGAATGTGTCTAGGCGCCCGTAGTTGAAAGCGACTTCATAGCCCCAGTCATCATTGAACGTTCCATCGACGCCCGCCACAATGCGATATGTTTCACGCCGATGCTGTTCGCCGCGTCCGCCGAAATCCGTGTTGAACCGGAATGCGGAGAAGGACGTCGCTCCAGGAGCGAGTGACTGCTGAAGCGTTGAGCGAGCCTGAGCGGTCAGGAATGGGTTGTTCAACGAAAACGTGTTGTTGAAGAAGGTTGGCTGACCTTCCTGAATCGCATCGATTCGAACGTACTTCGCTTCGACAAAGGGCCGAAATGCCGGAGACACTTCAAAACTGGCGAGCACGTTGGCGGTATAACGTTCTGTTTCTGGAGCAAGCTGCCCAGTCAGCAACAAGGTCGAACCTAGTCCACCAACTGCGTTACCTGAACCAACGGTTCGGAGATCTTTGCTCACTACATTACGAATGAGATTCCCGTTCGGTGCGAAAGCAAAAGTAAAGCCAAGCGGGTTTCCGGATTGGTTGTTCTGACCCGTGCAATTGAATGCCTGCCGCGCGGCGCTGCCCGAGCAGCTTGATGTAAACAGGCCGCCTTCAGAAATGTTGATGTTACGAATGCCTTCGACAAAAACACGGTCTGGAATGCCATTGCCACCGGCTGGCTCACCAATCGTGTTTTCAACCTGCTGAAGCTGGCGACGCCCGCTATAGGCGCCGGTGAGATCATCACGGTCGGTATTATAAAGACCGCGCGCTTCGCTATACTCACCTGCAACAGTGATGTTGCCGCGGCCGTCAGCAAAATTTTTACCGGCAATTAGCGATGCCGTATAGGTTCCGCGACCGCCATGATCTGCAACACCGGCCTGAACACGCCCTTCGACGCCTTCGTAATCGCGCTTGAGGATAAAGTTCACGACGCCCGCAACCGCATCGGCACCGTACACAGCACTGTTGCCGCCGGTAACGATGTCGATGCGCTCGACAAGCGCACTTGGGATGGTGTTCACATCGACGCTGGTTGGCACGCCAGGCTGGCTGGTAATGTGCCGCCGCCCATTCACCAGCACCAAGGTGCGGTTTGTTCCGAGACCACGAAGATCGATAAGGTTGAGCCCGGCGGTACCGATGAAGCGCGTGGAATTTTGCTGGCTAAAGGTCGACCGCAACGAAGGAAGGTCATTCAAGGCATCGCCTAGGTTGACTTCGCCGGTTGACTGGATTTCGCCGAGAGAAAGTGACGTTACAGGGTTCGGGCTATCCAAGTTAGGCCGCTGAATACGCGTACCCGTAACGACGATCGCGCCGCCGAGCGAGGAGCTTTCTCCGGCCGGGGTTACTGTCGTATCATCATCCTGATCGGCTGTAGCTTGAGCGTCCGCGTCCTGCGACTGGGCTGCAACCGGGGCCGAAAAGAGTGCCATTCCGATTGCGATAGGGGCCACGCCTAAATGAGAAAGAGTCTTGATGCGCATAGTTTCCATTCTCCACCGCTCTCGGGATGAGTGCGGTCTCCTAGCTGTTTGATAAATAGAAAAATGCTTGGGCATTCAGCAAATGTAAAGCGTGCTCATGGACCTCCTGATGTTTAATGATCGGATGGCGCATTTAGGCAACAGTTGACCAACTCGCGCTTCCGAATCAGATTGCTTGGCTCAGCGCTGATAAACGTATGTGGGTATAACGAGCTGCAAAGGCTGCGGAAATCGACGAAGAGTTCGTGCCCTCCGATGGAGTCTGATGCATACTTGTGTTGCATAAGAGGAGGTGGATGTAGTCGTGCTCTCAGGTTGGTCTTTCACTCCTCCCCCATCCGCAACGCAGCGATAAACGCTTCCTGCGGGATGCTGACATTGCCATATTCGCGCATCTTGGCTTTGCCCTTTTTCTGCTTTTCCAGCAGCTTCTTCTTGCGGCTGATGTCGCCGCCATAGCATTTGGCGGTCACGTCCTTGCGCATGGCGCTGATCGTCTCGCGGGCGATCACCTTGGCGCCGATGGCGGCCTGGATCGGGATCTTGAACAAATGGCGCGGGATGAGGTCTTTCAGCCGTTCGCATAGCTGGCGGCCACGGGCCTCGGCCTCGCCGCGGTGGACGATCATGGCGAGCGCGTCGACCGGTTCATTGTTCACCAGGATGTTCATCTTGACGAGGTCGCCCTCGCGCAGGCCGATCTGCTCATAATCGAAGCTGGCATAGCCGCGGCTGATGCTTTTCAGCCGGTCGTAGAAATCGAACACCACCTCGTTGAGCGGCAGTTCATAGCCCACCTGCGCGCGGCCGCCCACATAAGTGAGCTCGGTCTGGATGCCGCGCCGGTCCTGGCACAGCTTCAGGATGGAGCCGAGATATTCGTCCGGCGTGTAGATGGTCGCCTTGATCCACGGCTCCTCCATATGATCGATATGGACGGGATCGGGATAGTCGGCCGGATTGTGCAGATATTGCACCGATCCGTCGGTCATCGTCATGCGATAGACCACGGACGGGGCGGTGGTGATGAGATCCAGATCATATTCGCGCGTGAGGCGCTCCTGAATGATCTCCAGATGCAGCAGGCCGAGGAAACCGCAGCGGAAGCCGAAGCCGAGCGCGGCGCTGGTCTCCATCTCGAAGGTGAAGCTGGCATCGTTGAGGCGCAGGCGGCCGATGCTCTCGCGCAGCTTCTCGAAGTCCGCAGCGTCCACGGGGAACAGGCCGCAGAACACCACCGACTGCACTTCCTTGAAGCCCGGCAGCGCCTTGTCCGCGCCGCCCTTCACGGTGGTGATGGTGTCGCCCACGGCGGTATCGGCCACCTCCTTGATCTGCGCGGTGATGAAACCGATCTCGCCGGGGCCGAGTTCGGGCAGCTGGGTGATCTTGGGCTTCATGCAGCCCACCCGGTCCACCAGATGCTGCGATCCCTGCTGCATGAAGCGGATGTTCATGCCCTTTTTCAGCACGCCGTCGATCACGCGGATCAGGATGACGACGCCCAGATAGGGATCGTACCAGCTGTCCACGAGCAGGGCCTTCAGCGGCGCATCGCGGTCTCCGCCGGGCGGCGGGATGCGGGTGACGATGGCCTCCAGCACTTCCTCGATCCCGATGCCGGACTTGGCGCTGGTGAGAACCGCATTGTCCGCCGGGATGCCGACGATATCCTCAATCTCGGCGCGCACCTTGTCCGGCTCGGCGGCGGGCAGATCGATCTTGTTGATGACCGGCACGATCTCATGATCATGCTCGATCGACTGGTACACATTGGCCAGCGTCTGCGCCTCCACACCCTGCGCGGCGTCCACCACCAGCAGCGCGCCCTCGCACGCGGCCAGCGAGCGGCTGACTTCATACGCAAAGTCGACATGGCCGGGCGTGTCCATGAGGTTCAGCTCATAGGTCTCGCCATCCTTGGCGGTATAATCCAGCCGCACGGTCTGCGCCTTGATGGTGATGCCGCGCTCGCGCTCGATATCCATATTGTCGAGCACCTGCTCGCTCATCTCCCGCTCGGTCAGCCCGCCGGTGTGCTGGATCAGCCGATCGGCGAGGGTGGATTTCCCGTGATCGATATGGGCGATGATGGAGAAGTTACGGATTTTTGAAAGCTCGGTCATAGGCTTGAGCGGATAGCGGGGCCGGGCGCGGCTGTCATCTGGCGAATGGCGCGCAAAGCAGCTTGGCAGATCGGCCTGGCAGGTCCAGCTTGGCAGGTACAGCTTGGCAGGTACAGCTTGGCAGGTACAGCTTGGCACGTGCGGCTTGCGCGCAGGTGGCAAGCTGTTCACAAGCGGTGTGCCGGACGACGCGCCGGGTATGGAAAAATACAGGGATCTGCCGATGTTTGCAGTGCATTACGACCAGTCGGCCAATCGGGTGCTCATGTCCGTGCAAGGCCATTTCACGCCCGATGACGTGCAGCGCCTGTCCGATGCGGTGACCGCTGCAGTGGCCCAGGCGAAGCAGCATGGCGATGACTTCGACGTCCTGGTCGAATCGCCGGCATTCCCGGTCCAGGCGCAGGATGTGGCGGCTTTGCTGGCCGGGATCATGGAGCGCGGCATGCCGCTGACCACCGGCCGCGCGGCGGTGGTGGTGGGCAGCCATCTCAGCCTGATGCAGGCCAGACGGACGCTGCTGCATCCCCGGCTGCAGGCGTTCCTGTCCCCCGTCGAGGCGCAGGCATGGCTAGCGGGTAGCAATCCGGACATGCCCATGCCGCTGGGCACCTGACGCGCCCGCGCGGTTGCCCGCGCATTTTCCCGATTGCCAAGGCTGAAAATCGGCATAATGGATTCGGTCGGCTATTTGCCGGGCGTGAGGGTTGGGCCTGCGTTCCAGATAAGGTCGATGCTCTCATGATTTTCGGACGCGTAAAGCCGCTCGATGCGATTCTCGCCACGGCGGAAAAGAAATCCCTTACCCGCACCCTTGGTCCCTGGCAGCTGACCCTGCTGGGCGTGGGCGCCATCATCGGCACCGGCATTTTCGTGCTGACCAGCGAGGCCGCGCAGAAGGCGGGGCCGGGCATGATGTGGAGCTTCGTCATCGCCGGGCTGGTCTGCGCGGTCGCGGCGCTCTGCTATTCCGAGCTGGCCTCGATGGTGCCCGTCGCGGGCAGCGCCTATACCTATACCTATGCCGTGATGGGGGAGCTGCTGGCCTGGATGGTCGGCTTTGCGCTGATCCTGGAATATGCGGTCTCGGCCAGCGCCGTCTCGGTCGGCTGGTCGGGCTATTTTGTGGGGCTGCTGGCCAATGCCGGGATAGTGCTGCCCCCGGCGCTGACGCAAGGGTTCTACGCGCCGGGCGGGTTCATCAATTTGCCGGCCATGGTCATAGCGCTGCTGGTGACGGGCCTGTTGATGATCGGCACCACGGAAAGTGCGCGCGTGAACGCGGTGCTGGTGGTGATCAAGGTGACCGCGCTCGTCATTTTCATCGCCATCACTCTGCCCATGATGAAGGGCCAGAATTTCGATCCGTTCATGCCCAATGGCTGGACCGGGCCGGGCCTTGGCACCGGTTTCGGCGCGCTGGGCGCCGCCGCCTCCATCTTCTTTGCCTATGTCGGCTTCGATGCCGTTTCCACGGCGGCGGAGGAAACCAAGAATCCGCAGCGCAACGTGCCGATCGGCCTGATCGGCGCGCTGGGCATCTGCACCGTCTTCTATCTGCTGGTGTCCGCCGGGGCGATCGGCGCCGTCGGTGCACAGCCGATCGCGGCGCCGGGTGGCGGGCTGCTGCAGCCCGGCTCCACCGCATTCGCATCGCAATGCCAGTCGCTGCTGGCCGCCGGGCGCGAGCCGCTGGTCTGCTCCAAGGAAGCGCTGGCCTTTGTGCTGCGGCAGGCGGGGCATCCGGCGCTGGGCAATATGATCGGCATCGCGGCCTTTGTGGCGCTGCCGTCCGTCATCCTCATCATGCTGTTCGGCCAGACGCGCATATTCTTCGTGATGGCGCGCGACGGTCTGCTGCCCACAGGCCTGGCCAAGATCCACCCCAAGTGGAAGACGCCGCATGTCATCACCATGATCACCGGCGTGGCGGTGGCCGGTTTCGCCGCCTTCCTGCCGGTCGGGCAGCTGGCCGATATCTCCAATTCCGGCACGCTGTTCGCCTTTTTCATGGTCGCGCTGTCGGTGCTGGTCCTGCGCCGCACCCAGCCGGATCGGCACCGCCCGTTCCGCACGCCGTTCGTCTATATCGTCGCGCCGCTGGCGATCATCGGCACGGTCGGGCTCTATGTCAGCCTGCCGCTGGAGGCGATGCTGGTGCTGCCGGTATGGGGCGGCATCGGCCTGGTGATCTATTTCCTCTATGGCTACCGCAAGAGCAATGTCGCGCTCGGCATTATCGAGGTGCATGAGCTGGATGCGGATGCCCCGCCGGAGCCGCTTCCCCCGCACGCCTAGGCCAGAACATCCTCCCCGCCGCCGGGGAGGATTTGCTTGCCCTCCCCCGGTGGGTCGCTAGCCTTTCGGGCGAAGGAGAGCGGCATGCGTCACATCGCGATCATCGGGTCCGGCCCGGCAGGCTATTATACGGCGGAGGCCGCGCAAAAGGCGTTCGGGCAGGACGTGCGCATCGATATCATCGACCGGCTGCCCACGCCCTTCGGCCTGATCCGCTTCGGCGTGGCGCCCGATCATCAGTCGATCAAGGCGGTGGCGCGCCGCTATGAGAAGGTGGCGCTGAGCGACAATGTGCGTTTCTGCGGCCATGTCTCGGTGGGGCAGGACATCTCCATCGCCGAGCTGCAGGCGTTGTACGATGCGGTGGTGCTGGCCACCGGCGCGCCGCACGACCGGTTGCTGGACCTGCCGGGCAGCGATCTGGCGGGCGTCTATGGCAGCGCGGCCTTTGTTGGCTGGTATAATGGCCACCCCGATTTCGCCGATCTGGATCCACCGCTGGACGGGCGCGATGTCGTGATCGTGGGCAATGGCAATGTCGCGCTCGACGTGGCGCGGATCCTGTCCAAGACGGTGGCCGAATTCGATGACAGCGATATCGTCGGCCATGCGCTCGCCGCGCTGGAGCAAGCGAACACGCGCCGCATCACCATATTGGGCCGCCGCGGCCCGCATCAGATTGCCATGACGCCCAAGGAGTTGGGCGAACTGGGACGGCTGGAAGCGGCCAGCCCGCGCGTCGACCCGGCCGATCTGCCGAAGGAGGCCGCCGATGCGCAGCTGGAGCCGGGCATGCGCAAATCGGTGACGCTGCTGCGCGAATATGCCGTCATTCCGGAGGCGCACCGGGCGACCAAGAAGGTTTCGATCGATTTCGATTTCTTCGCCTCTCCGGTGGAAATAACGGGCGAGGGCCGGGTGGAGGCGGTGCGCGTGGAGCGCACGCGGCTGGACGCGGACAACCGCAGCGTCGGCACCGGAGAAACCTATGACATCCCCGCCGCGCTGGTGGTCAGCTGCATCGGCTATCGCACCCCGCCGATCGAGGGCGTGCCCTATGAACAGGGGCGCGGGCGCTTCGCCAATGAGCAAGGCCGCATCCTGCCGGGGCTTTATTGCGTCGGCTGGGCCCGGCGCGGGCCGACCGGCACCATCGGCACCAACCGCCCCGACGGCTATGAGCTGGTCGAGCGCATATTCGAGGATATCGGGGCCGAGGATATGGGGGCGGGCAGCGGCAAGGCCGGACGCGCCGGTCTGGATGCGCTGCTGGAGACGCGCGGCGTGGACCTCGTCACCTTTGCCGACTGGCAGAAGATCGACGAAGCCGAGATCGCCCGCGCCACCAGCGGCCACCCGCGCGAGAAATTCGTGAACGTGGAAGATATGATCGGGCTGCGGGGGGATTAATCCGACAGCAGTTCGACGATCGACGATGGACCGATGCGCGATGTCTGGAACCGGGGCGCGAGGCGGACCCCGCTCAGCCGAAAAAGGCCAATGCCGTCGCTGTTAGGGGGTTCGCCGGATCGGCCAACAGCTTGGCGGTGAGCGCAAGACACATGATGATCAGAAGGGGCCGCACGGCGCGTGTGCCAAATCGCATGGTGCTGTGCGCGCCGAGATAGGCACCTGCGATACTTGCAACGGCCATGGCGAGGCCGGTCGCGATCAGGACCTCGCCCGCCAGCAACAGGACGATGACGCTCGAAAGGTTGCTGGAGAAGTTCAGCAGCTTCGTGTGCGCAATGGCGTTGACGGTGCCGAGGCCGAAGACCGCGATAAGAAGGGTGGTGTAGAAGGAGCCCGTGCCGGGGCCGAAGAAGCCATCATAGGCTCCGATGACAGCAGCCAGCACGAGCAGGAGAAAGGGCCGCGCCCGCACATGGCGGTCTTCGTCACTCAGATTGGGCTTCAGCAGATAGTAGATGGCCATCGCAATAAGCAGAATGGGGATGAAACCGGCAAGAAACTCCGGGTCGATGCGGGTCAACACGAACGCGCCGGCAGCAGACCCGATAAAGGCCGAAACGGCCGGTCCAGCGAAACGCCCGAGATCGATCCTGCCGCGACGGGCGAAGGTCGCCACGGCTGTCGCGACGCCGAACGTGGCTTGCAGCTTGTTGGTCCCGATGGCCGCCGCAGGTGGGACTCCGGCTGCCAGCAAGGCGGGCAAGGTGAGCAGTCCGCCGCCACCCGCTATGGCGTCCACGAACCCCGCCAGGAATGCGACGGCCATGAGGAGCGCTATGACGTCGAATGGCAATTCCATCGCGGCCCATTAGGCTGCGATGTCGGGGTTCGCAACGTCAGAAATTGGACGCGGAGATAGCCATTCCAGAATAGCGGCGCGTCGTGATCACTCCGCCTCGGCTGCCACGCCCGTCGCACCGGAACCGCCGGGCATGCCGGCAAAGGTCACCACGCTTTGCGCGCCATCGGCGGACAGCGCCGAGACGCCGAACAGATTGTTGTCGATGATCACGCCTTCCAGCACGGCTTGCGTTTGATCGGCGGGGATGTTGCGGGCGTCGGTCCAGTCCATCTGGTCGGCGCGGCGCCAGTGGACGCGGTATCCGGCGGCGTTCTTGACGGGCGCCCAGCTGACCGTGGTGTCTGCGCTCACCGCGCCTTCTATGTCCACGCTGGCGGGGGCGGCGGGCGCGGCGGCGAGTTCACGGATCACGTCCATGTTGAGCGCGGTGACGCGGGCCAGATAGTCGAAGTCCATCTTGTCGATGGTATCGCCATAGACGCGGCCGTCTTCGGTGCGCAGGTCCTGATGCTGATAGTCATAATGCTCGACCACTTCGGAGAAGCGGATGGCGGGATAGCCGCGCTTCAGGAAGGGGGTGTGGTCGCCGCCGCGGCGAAAGCGGTCGGGGCGGCGGATGGCGAGCACTTCGAGCCGTCCGGGCGCGGCAGAGGCCACGCGGTCGATGGCCTTGGCCAGGGCGCGGGACGGGCTGTCATCCTCCCCGCCGATGGCGCGCTGCGTGGCGGCGGCTTCGGCATCGGCCACGGTGCGCAGGCCTTCGCTGAACACGCGCACCTGATCGGCGACATGCTGCCCGCCAATGCCGTTGCTGTTGCCGACCACATCATTGTTGAGCACGGCGCTGACCGTCCAGCCGCGCTGCGCCGCCGTCTTGGCCAGCAGCTCGCCGCCGAACAGGCCCTGCTCCTCGCCGGAGAGCGCGGCATAGATGATGGTCGCGTCGAACCGTTCCCTGGAGAGCAGCCGTGCCGCTTCGAGCACCAGCGCGACGCCGGAGGCATCGTCGTTCGCGCCCGGCGCATCGGAGCTTGCGTCCATCACATCGCTCACCCGGCTGTCGATATGCCCCTGCACGATGATGACGCGGTCCGGATCGCCCGTTCCGCGCTGGATGCCGAGCACATCTTCCACGCGCACGCCCTGCGGAATACGATCGCCGGTCACCGTCTCGCCGATCGTCTCGACCGTGATGCAGCCGCCGCAATCCTTCGAGATCGTGCGGAAACGGTCCGCCGCAAAGGCGCGGGCGGCACCGATGCCGCGTTCAGGATCGGTGGCGGAGGACAAGGTGTGCCGGGTGCCGAAATCGACCAGCGTCTGCACATTGTCGCGTAGTCGCTGCGGATCGGGCGCGGCATGATCGGCCGGCGTCTGCGCTGCGACGGCGGTGGACAGAAGAAGGGCGGGGGCCAGGAGGATATGTTTCATGGCCAAGGGGATAGCGCAGTCAGGCCCGCTTCAAAAGACCGTTGCCGGGATCAGGGCAGATATTCGTCATCCGGCAGGCGGGCGGACCAGACCGCCAGATCGTTGAACGGGATGGGCGCCAGGAACTGCACCCCGGCAAAGCCCTCTCGCCACCAGCGCACCAGAGCCTTCTTGCGGCCGAAGCCGTCGATGGCGATCCGCAGCTCGCTGCCCTGTTTCAATTTGGTCTGGACCTCGATGCTGGCACCGGCCAGCGAAATGTCGATCAGATGCACCTGGCGGATGTCGCCATTCACATCGATCGCCGCCGGCAGATTGATGCGCAGGCGCTGTGGCCGCCGCTTGTGGTGGCTGTCCGGCAAGGCAATCAGCGTGGCGGTGTCGATCGGCTGTTCGAATTCGAACCCGCAATGATCGCCGCGCGACCAGCGCTTGTGCATGCGCATGGTGCGCCCGCCCAGAAATTCGATATCGACGATGTCGATACCTTCCATCGGGCCGAAGACCTGTAATTTCATGCCGGTGCTGGAGAAATCCCGCATGATGCAAAAACAGTCATGATCGGGAAGCAGCAATTTGGCGGTCCGAAAAATGACGCGGTGCCGCTCATTCGAACGGCGGTCATCGCCATTCTCCTGCTCGATCAACGTGCCATGTGCAGCCTGGGTCATGCGGTATCTTTGTTTTTCGCCACGCCTGCTACTAACCACAGAAATGTTAAGAAATGATGCAAAGCGGGCAGGCCAAGCCGTTAATTGCCAGCGCGGCGTTGCTTTTTGCGTCGCAGGACGTGGCGACAGAGTTGCTGCGCGATACCACAGACGGTAGAAAAGTTGTCAGGCTCGGCAGTTCAGAGCCGTATATAATGGCCAGCTATATCAGGAGAGCGCGATGGAATGGATGATCTTGCCGTTTAAGCGGTACGCCGATTTTCGCGGTCGTTCGCGCCGCAAGGAATATTGGATGTTCACGCTGTTTATTGCCATCGCCACGGTGCTGCTGGGTGCCATGATGGTCGTCAGCGCAGAGGGCTTAGGCACCGCCTTCGGCCTTGTTGCGCTGCTGGGGGGGCTGGTTATCATCATTCCATCGCTGGCGGTGCAGGTGCGCCGTTTCCACGATCAGGACAAATCGGGCTGGTTCGTCCTGCTTAACCTGATCCCCTATATCGGCGGCTTTATCGTGCTGATCATGATGCTCCTGCCCGGCACGGCTGGCAAAAACCGCTATGGGCCAGACCCTAAGGCGCTGGGCGAGGACGCACTGACCGAAACCTTCCGATGACGCCCGTCGCTTCAACATCTGTCACACCCATGGGCGCGCAATAGGCGGCACTGGCGGGTCTCGCCGGTTCAGGGCTTTTCAGCTCAGGGCTTTTAAGTTCAGGCTAGGGCAGCATCGCCGACGAAGGGATTGCTCTGGCGTTCGCGCCCGAAATTGCTGGCCCGGCCATGGCCGGGGATGAAGGTGGTGTCATCGCCCAGCGGCCATAGCTTCTGCGTGATCGCGTCGATCAGGTCCTGATGATTGCCCATCGGAAAATCGGTGCGCCCGATCGACCCTTCGAAGAGAACGTCGCCGACAATGGCCAGCTTCGATTCGCGGTGATGGAAGACGACATGGCCGGGCGTGTGGCCAGGGCAGTGATAGACGTCCAGCGTGAGATTGCCGACGGTCACCCGGTCGCCATCGTCCAGCCAGCGATCGGGCTCGAACGGGGCGCTGTCCAGCCCGAAGCGCGCGCCGTCATCGCCCAGCCGGTCGATCCAGAACAGGTCCGCCTTGTGCGGCCCTTCGATCGGCAGGCCCAGTTCTTTCGCCAGCTTGCCTGCCTCGCCGCAATGATCGGCATGGCCATGGGTGATGAGGATCTTTTCCAGCTGCACCCCGGTCTGCTTCACCGCATCCTTCAGCTTGTCCAGATCGCCGCCTGGGTCGACCAGCGCGGCCTTGCCCGTGGCGGTGCACCAGATCAGCGAACAGTTCTGCTGCAGCGGCGTGACGGGGATCATCGCGGCCTTGAGCGGCGGTGTCGGCTGGGCGGTGCTGGAGGTGACATTGGGCATGGCTGCAAATCTGGCCGGGCCGGGGGCATGATGCAAGCCCGTTGGCGATCGGGGCGGGCGGGGGATCAGAAGCGCCGGCCCGCCCAGACCACGCGGCCGATCACCTCCACATCCGCCCATGGCACGCTGTCATAGCTGGGATAGGCCGCATTGTCCGACAATATGGACAGCAGCCCGCCGGGCGCCAGAGCCAGCCGTTTGACCATCAGCGTGCCATCCATGCGGATGACGTGAATCCCCTCGCGGAAGGGGCGCTGCGCGGCGGCGCTGTCGACCATGATCTGGTCGCCATGCGACAGGGTGGGCTCCATGCTCTCACCCAGCACCGCGATCAGCTTGTGCGTATCCGGACTGGCCCCGATAGAGCGCAGCCAGGCTGCATCGAAGGCGATGCCGCCGCTGGCCGCATCGCCCTGCGCAAAGGCACCGCCGCCGGCGGACGCTTCGGCTTGCAGCCGGTCCAGCCGAATCAGGCCGCCGGTTCCTGCCGAATTCCTATCCTGCGCGGGAATGCCCAATGTGGACGCGGCCACGCCGAAAAACTGGGCAATGGTCCGGCAGTCCTCTTCGGCCAGGCGCCGCGGGCTTCCGCGCTTGATAAACTGCTGAATATACGCAGGATTCTTTCCCAGCAGTCGTGACAGACCGGCATAGTCCCCACCATGATCGATGATGAGGCGCTCCAGCGCGCGGCGTTGTCCGGTTCCATCCATCAGGCCAGCATAGAGATAGGAAAATTCCTAGACAAGTAGGATTTGGAAAGGAACAAAGAAGGAACATTGATTCGGCGGACGGGGAGCGAAGGCCATGCATCTAGGACGGACAGTGGAACGGTTCTTGCGGGAGGCGGATATGCCGGCGACCAGATTCGGCCGTCTGGCGGTGAACGATCCGCGCTTTGTGCACGATCTGCGCAATGGACGGGAGCCGCGCTCGCGCACCGCAGACCGCGTCATCGCCTTTATCGAACATTTCCGGGAGCATCATGATGCCGCATGACGCCTTGCTGTGCCGCGGCGCGGGCCGGGTGGTCCGTCACATGGTGGATATCGTGGGCCAGCCATGCGTGATCCGCTGGGCGGGGCAGCGCCCCTGGGCCAGTGCCACGTTCGATGGCTTGCGGCTGGCCGTGCAGCTGGAACTGACCGAAGAGCCCGCACCCGAAGATCTGCGCGCCATATGTCTTCGCCTGGAGCAGGCCGATTATGGCGTGGCGAAATATCTGGTCGCCGATGTGCAGGCCGCCGGCAAGGCGCGCATGATCGATATAGAGGCGCTGCTGATCCGGAACGCCTGATCGCTCCTCAGGCGCTGCGTTGGCTCAGGCGCTCCAATGTCTCCAGGGCGGCGCGCAGCGCCTCGTCCATATCGTCGGAGGGGCCGTTCCGGTCTGGCGTCTTCGAGGGGGCCGGAGCCTTGCTGTCCACTTCAGACGCGAAAGCCGGACGCACCGTCTGTCGGGATTCGGGAAAGGGCGCGCTTTTTCCTGACGGCGCTGCGGCCATGCGTGGCCCTGGAGATGGTGGTTCGGATGCTCCGCCGTCGCTGCACTGCGCCGCAGATGGTGCTGCCGGTTCAGGGGGCTGCGTCGTTTGCGCAGGCGTCACGGCGTCGACAGGCGCCGGTTCCGATTCGGCACGCGCGCTGTCGGTCGCGGCGGTTTTGGCACTTTGCAGAAGCCGCCGTTCGAGCCGGTCGATCAGCGCATTCAGATCGAGATCGGCATAGGGCATGCCCTGATCCGCTGCCCGATCGCCATGGTCCTGCGCAGCAAGCCGGTCCTGCTCGCGATCCGAAGATACGGGCCGTGTCGGCGGAACGCTGTCGCCGGCATCCATTTGCGGAGGTGATGCTTGTGGGGATGGGCTGGAAAGTGGCCGCCAATTGTCCACCTCTGCAGCCTTGGCCGCCATCGGCACGGCACGGGGGGCGTCCGTCGGGGCGGGCTCGGACGGATGGTCCGCTGCGGTGCCGGTGGATGGCGTGTCCGCTTCGGTGGGGGCAGGCGCGGCGGCGCGGGTGCCAAAGGTATCTTCCATGTCCGCGAAATCCGCACTGGCTGAAATCGGCCGACGTGGCGGCGCATCAGGGTGGCGGTCGAACCGATTGAGCCTGGGCACATCCTCGGTCGCCCGCACGCTGGTGGTTGGCGCGGCCTCCTCCGTTTCCCGGCCAGCCAGCGCATCGAGCCTGCTTTTTACCTTGGCAAACCAGCCCGGCCCGGACGCCATATTCGCCTGGCTGTCCGACGCGTCGATGGGCCGGACCGCAGCGGGCGGCAAACGGCGCTCGGTGGCGGCATGGTCTTGCATGGTGATCAACTCCTTGGAATCAGTGCGCGAAGGCTCCTGCTGACCGCGAACGGCCAGCACGATGCCCGCCGCCAGAACGGCGGCGGCAAAGGCCAGGGCCAGCCTTGCGGTCATGCCGAGCGGCGGGGCGGCTTGCGCTATCATTTCGGACAATCCGCTGGACGCGGTGAAATTCTCGATCACGCCGATCGGGATGAGCAGCGTCGCGCATGCAGCCACGGTTCCGGCCAGCAGGGCCAGAATGATGGGCTGAATTCGCTTGTCGATATGCATGCCTGCTCCTGCGAGGGCGCGCCTATGCGGCGCGTTCGTCCACCGCACCATCTAGCAAGGAATGGTAAACGGGATCGTAACGAAGAACGTTGCTCGCCCAGTCGCGTTCCTGCCGGACGAAGGCCTGTGCCGTGTCGCGCCGGGCTTCCCAGCCGTGCCGATCGTCCAGCATAGCGCCCACCGCCTCCGCCAATGCCAGCGGATCGTCGGGCGTGAACAGGGTGCCGGTCTTTCCATCGGCAATCAGTTCGCGGTGGCCGCCCACATCGGATGCGGCGACCAGGCGGCGCTGGGCCATGGCCTCCAGCGGTTTGAGCGGGGTCACCAGCTCGGTCAGCCGCATGGCCTTGCGCGGATAAACCAGGATGTCGATCAGGCTGTAATAGCGCTCCACCGCCTCATGCGGCACGCGCCCGGCGAAATGGATCGCGTCGGCCGAGGCGGTCTGTCCGGCCTGAGACCGCAGCGCAGCCTCGCACGGGCCGCCGCCGACCAGCAGCAACTGCGCGCGGGGATGGCGCTGGCGCAGGCTGTCCATCGCCGCGATGGCGATGTCGAGCCCCTCATAATCGTAGAAGCTGCCGATAAATCCGATCACCGGGCCATCGTCCAGATTGAGCGCGCTGGCCAGCGCGTCGTCGCGCGGCGGCGGCGCGCCGAACAGATCCAGGTCCACACCATTGGGGGAGACCACGATCTTGCCCGGCGGAACGCCGCGCCGGATCAGATCCTGTTTCAGGCCGTCGCAGATCACGGTCACGGCATCGGCCTGCCGTACCACGCGCGATTCCAGCGCACGGGTGACGCGATATTTGGCGCTGCCCTCACGGCCCGTACCGTTGCCAACGGCGGCGTCTTCCCAGAAGGCGCGGATTTCATAGACCAGCGGCACGCCAAGCTGCACGGCGGCGCGCTGCGCGGCCATGCCGTCCATCATCGGCGAATGGGCGTGGAGAAGATCGAACGGCCAGCTTCGGTGCAGCGCCACGATGCGATCGGCCAGCATGGAAATCTCGCGAAATTCGCGCAGCGGAGAGGGCATGGCGCTGCGTCCGGGCGTGCGGAAGAAGCGCAGGCCCTCATGCTCCCGGGCGTCCAGCCCTGCCGAGGCGTCCGGATCATATTGGCCGGTGCCGGTGGACTGGCGCAGACCGGTCAGCCCGGCCACCTCCCATCCGGACCGCTCCTGCGCCTTCATGATCGCGCGCGTGCGGAAGCTGTAGCCGCTGTGCAGCGGCAGGCTATGGTCTAGGACATGGAGGATGCGGGCCATGGCATGATACCCTGTCGTAAAAGGCTTAACGGGCCGTCAACCTAAGGCACGTAGAGCCTTCATTCTATTACAAAGCCGGGCAGCCCAGCGCGCTATGATCGACCATTTTTCCATATTGCTCAGTCACGGCCTGCTGTTGCTGGCCTATTGGCGTTTGTTGCATCGGCCGGATCTGGACATCGAACAGCCGCGCAAGGCCATGGCGGAGCAGCTTGGCCTGGGCGATGGGCCTGGTCCGAAAGACCCCGGCGCGTCTGCCGATAGCGGCAGGCGCTGAGCGGGCCGGATGCGCGATCTCTATCTTCTCGGCTTTCTGGGGCTGTTCCTGCTGTTCGGCCTGCGCAAGCCGTTCCTGTTCACGCTGACCTATGCCTATATCGATATCGTCGCGCCGCAGCGGCTGAGCTATTATCTGCTCAACAGCATCCCGATCTCCCTCATCGTCTTTGCGCTGGCGCTGTTCGGCTTCCTGCTGGACCGGAACAAGATCGACGCCCGCGTGTCCGGCCGGCAGATCTGCATGCTCGTGCTGCTGGCCTATGCCGGATACACCACGATCACCGCCGATGTGCCGGTGGAGGCCGCCTCCAAATGGGATTGGGTGTGGAAGGCGCTGGTCTTCGCCATCTTCCTGCCGCTCACCTTGCGAACGAAGCTGCGGATCGAGGCGCTGGCGCTGACCATGGTGCTTTCGCTAGCGGCGCTGGTGGTCAATGGGGGGCTGAAGACGCTGCTGTCCGGCGGCGGGTACGGGGCGCTGGTGATCCTGGTGGATGACAATAGCGGCCTGTATGAAGGATCGATCATCAGCTGCGTGTCGATCGCGGTCATTCCGCTGGTCTGGTGGCTGGCCAATCACGGCACCATCTTTCCGGCCCGTGACGAACGCTGGCGTCTGCCGCTCAAGCTGTTCGCCATCGGCCTGACCGGGGCGGCCATTCTGGTGCCGATCGGTACGCAGGCGCGCACCGGGCTGGTCTGTCTGGTGGTGCTGTTCATCCTTTCCCTGCGCTTTTCGCGCTATAAGATGCTCTATGCGTTCGGCGCGATGTTTCTGGCGCTGGCGGCCATCCCCTTCCTGCCAAGCGCGTTCAGCGAGCGGATGGGCACCATCCAGAATTACGAAGAGGACGAGTCCGCCTCCACCCGCCTCGCGGTCTGGGGATGGACGCTGGACTATGTGAAATCGCATCCCGGCGGCGGCGGGTTCGAGGCCTATCGCCAGAATACGCTGCGCTATGAAATGCCGGCGGTGGACAGCAACGGCATCGCCACCGGCGGGACGGAGGTGCAGGAGGTGGTGGATGCCGGGCGCGCCTATCATTCCAGCTATTTCGAGATGCTGGGAGAGCAGGGCTTTTTCGGCCTGCTGCTCTGGCTCATCATCCATGTCGGCGGGGTCTGGCGGATGGAGCTGCTGCGCCGCCGCTACAAGGACAGCCAGAAGGCCGATCAGCAATGGATCACTCCGCTGGCGCAGGCGCTGCAGAATGCGCAGATCGTCTATCTCACCGGATCGCTGTTCGTCGGCATCGCCTTCCAGCCCTTCGTCTACATGCTCATCGCCATGCAGATCGGGCTGGACACCTATCTCGCCAGGCGGCGCAAGGAGGAGGGGTTCGTGTCGATTGCCGCGCAGCTGAAGGCCAAGGCCGGCTGACGGGTTACCGGCCCGCAGCGGGCTGTGCATCCGCCCGGCACCGGCACTGCGTTGGACAACGCAGCCGCCAATCCCTATCTGCCGCGCGGCGGCGCATGGGCGCTGCCGGCATGATGCAGATGGAGCAATCGATATGGCCAGCAAGCTCACGGAAAAGGCCGCCAGCCCCTTGCCCAAAGGCAATGACGTGGCTGCCGCCTGGACCGAACTGACCGACTATCTCCAGTCGATCGCGGACTGGTTCGTGGTGCACTGGGTGGAGGTGTTGATCGCGCTGGCCGTGGCGGTGGTGCTGTATGTGGCGCTCTCCGCGCTCAAGCGGCTGGGCGTGCGCTATGTCCGCCGCAATGAGAATCTGACCGGCTATCGCATGATCATCGGCCGCGCGATCGCCAAGACCACGCGCAGCTTCCGCTTCCTCATCGCGGCGCAGCTGGTGGCCAGCTATGCCAGCGCGCCCGACTGGCTGGAAAGCTTCATCGGTTTTCTGTTCACCATCACGGTGGTGCTGCAGATCGCCATCTGGGTGCGCGAGCTGCTGATCGGGTTCATCGAGAAGCGCAACCACAGCACCGAGGATTCGCACGAAACGCTGGATAGCGCGATGAAGCTGATCCACATTTTCGTCACCTTCGTCATTTTCGCCATCGCCGTGGTCGTGATCTTGGGCAATCTGGGCGTGGACGTTACCGGGCTGATCGCCGGTCTGGGCGTCGGCGGTATCGCCATCGGTCTGGCTGCGCAGGGCATTTTCGCGGATCTGTTCGCCGCCATCGCGATCATTTTCGACAAACCCTTTTCCAAGGGAGACACCATCCAGTTTGACAGCTTTTCCGGATCGGTCGAGGAAATCGGTCTGAAATCCACCCGGGTACGGGCGGTGACGGGTGAGGAGATCATCATCTCCAACGCCAATCTGCTGAACAAGGAAATCCAGAATCTCACGCGCCGTCCGCACCGGCGCACCAAATTCGCGATCACGCTGATCTACCAGACGCCTGCCGACAAGGCGGACAAGGTGCCCGATATTCTGCAGGACATCGTGGAGAGCGCGGGTGCCACCTTCGTGCGCGCAGGTTTTGTCGGTTTCGGTGACAGTTCGATCAATTACGAGGTGGAATTCGACGGCCCGTCCGATTTTACCGCCAGCTATCACCAGCGCCACCGCGTCGGCATTGCCATCTTCGATCGCTTTGCCAAGGAAGGGCTGGAATTCGCCTATCCCACGCAGACCACCTTCACCTCCGCGCCGGACGGCACCATGGTCATGCCCTATCCGCAGATCCAGCCGGTACGGCAGATCGAGGACGGCACCGACGTCTGAGCGCGTCCATCCGTCCACCTGCCGTAACGGCAAGCCGTTTTGCTTGAGAAAGTGGCGGCGACAGGCCATGGTCGCGCCATACCGATAAAAGGAGAGCGGCATGGCCGAAACCATTGCGCCCGAACAGATGAAAGACAGAATTGGCCAGGAACTGGGCGTGTCCGACTGGGTGACCGTGGATCAGGACATGATCGACAAGTTCGCCGAAGCGACGGGCGACCATCAGTTCATCCATGTCGATGTGGAAAAGGCCAAGATGACGCCGTTTGGCGGCACCATCGCCCATGGCTTTCTAACGCTGTCCCTGCTCCCGCGCCTGGCGGCCGAGGCGGATATGCCGCGGCCAGAAGGCGTGAAGATGGGCGTGAATTACGGCGGCAACAAAGTCCGCTTTCTGACGCCTGTCAAATCCGGATCGCGCGTGCGCGGGCGGTTCAAGCTGCTCGATATCGAGGAAAAGCGGCCCGGCCAGTGGCAGCAGACGCAGGAATTCACGGTCGAGATCGAGGGGGAGGGCAAGCCCGCCCTGATCGCCGAGTGGATCAGCCAGTTTTTCGTATAATTTAAAACGCCACTATCATTCCGGCGCTATCCGGACTCTCCAAAGGCGCAGCGCCCGATGAGAGCCCGGCTTTTGCCGGGGCGACGCCTTCAGAAACCATCACAGGAGTACATCATATGCGTGACGCCGTCATCGTTTCCACCGCCCGCACCCCGATCGGGCGTGCCTATAAGGGTGCTTTCAACAACACGCAGGGCCCCACGCTCGGCAGCTATTCGGTCAAGGCCGCAGTCGAGCGTGCTGGCGTCGAAGGCAGCGAGATCGATGATTGCATCATGGGCTCGGCGCTGCAGCAGGGCACCACGGGCGGCAATGTCGCGCGGCAGATCGCACTGCGCGCAGGCCTTGGCATCGATGTGCCCGGCATGACGATCGACCGTCAGTGCTCGTCGGGCCTGATGAGCATCGCCACCGCCGCCAAGCAGATCATCACCGATCGCATGGACTGCGTCGTGGCCGGCGGGCTGGAGTCGGTCTCGCTGGTGCAGACCAAGGAAATGCGCGTGATGCCCGATCCGGAGCTAATCCAGATGCACGGCGCGGTGTACATGCCCATGCTGCAGACCGCCGAGACGGTGGCCCAGCGTTACGGCATCAGCCGTGAGCGTCAGGACGAATATGGCCTGCGTTCGCAGCAGCGCACCGCCGCTGCGCAGGATGCGGGCAAGTTCGATGACGAGATCGTGTCCGTTTCCACCACCATGAAGGTGCAGAACAAGGAAACCGGTGAGATTTCGGACAAGGACGTCACCATCTCCAAGGACGAGGGCAACCGTCCGGAAACCACGCTAGAGGGCCTGAACAGCCTGAAGCCCGTGATGGGCGAGGGCACCTCGATCACCGCCGGCAACGCCTCGCAGCTGAGCGATGGCAGCTCCGCCAGCGTGCTGATGGAAGCCAAGGTCGCCGAAAAGCGCGGATTGACGCCGCTGGGTCGTTACATCGGCATGGCGGTTGCCGGTACCGAGCCGGACGAAATGGGCATTGGCCCCGTGTTCGCCATCCCCAAGCTGCTCGAGCGGTTCGACCTCAAGGTGGACGATATCGGCCTGTGGGAACTGAACGAGGCGTTCGCGGTGCAGGTGCTGTATTGCCAGGACAAGCTGGGCATTCCCGATGAGCTGCTGAACGTCAATGGCGGCTCCATCTCGATCGGCCACCCCTATGGCATGACCGGCGCGCGCTGCACCGGCCACGCGCTGATCGAAGGCAAGCGTCGCGGCGCGAAACATGTCGTCGTGACGATGTGCGTCGGCGGCGGCATGGGCGCAGCCGGTCTGTTCGAAGTGCTCTGATCCAGCGATCTCGAGCCAAGTGATAAAAGGCCGTCCTGCATTTCTGCAGGGCGGCCTTTTTTCCGTCAGTCGATGATCTGGCCCCGCGCCATGACCCAGTCGACCTGTTGCAGCGCTGCAGCATCTTCCAGCGGATTGCCGGAGACCGCGATCAGATCGGCAGAGTAGCCCGGCGCGATCCTGCCGATCTGCCCTTCCATATCCAGCAGCCGGGCGGCCACGGTGGTGGCGCTGGCCAGCGCCTCGCGCGGGGTCATGCCGGCATCCACCAGCATCTGAAATTCCTCGGCATTGCGGCCATGCGCGAACACGCCCGCATCGGTGCCGAAGGCGACCGGCACGCCGAGCTGCTTGGCAAGGCCGACCGCCTTGCCGACCTCGCTCAGCGTCATGCGGATCTTGTTCTCCACCACGGGCGTGTACATGCCCGTGCCCAGCCCTTCGGAGACGCCGCGAAAGGCCAGTAGCGTTGGCACCAGATAGGTGCCCCTGGCCTTCATCACGCGCAGCGCCTGCTCATCGGCAAAGGTGCCATGTTCGATCGAATCGATGCCCGCCGCTGCCGCCGCCTCCACGCCGCGCGCGCCATGGGCATGGGCCATGACCTTGAGGCCAAGCGAATGCGCGGTATCGGCGATCGCGGTCATCTCGTCATCGGTGAAATGCGCGCCCAGACCGCGGCCCTGCTGGCTCAGCACGCCGCCGGTCGCGGTAATCTTGATGACGTTGGAGCCGTTGCGGCTGGCCTTGCGTACCCTGGCGGTGCACTCGACCGCGCCCGTGCAGGTGAAGCCGCTGGACAGCAGATCGTTGATCTCCGGCAGGAAGCCGGACACATCGCCATGCCCGCCGATGATCGCGAGCGGCGGCCCGGCGGCAATGATGCGCGGGCCGGCAATCAGGCCTTCATCGGTGCCCCGGCGCAGCGCGAACGCGGTCTGCCCGGCGGAGCCCGCCTCCCGCACGGTGGTGAAGCCGGCCTTCACGGTTTTCAGCGCATTTTTCACGCCCACGACCACGCCCCATTCGCCCGGTTCGGTCGCTTCCTTCCAGAAATCGCCGCCCGGATCGCCGGTCAGATGCACATGTGTGTCGATCAGGCCGGGCAGCACGGTCTTGTCGCCGAGGTCGATGATGTCGTCGCCGGTGGCCGTTCGGTCGATCCCGGCGGTGATCGAGACGATTTTGCCGTCCTCGACCAGCACCGTGGCCGGACCCATGGGGTCGGACGCGGCATCGGTGATCAGATTGCCGACAAGGATCGTCTCGGCGGCTCCCGGACCGGCAAGAGCCAGCAGGGGCAGGGCGAGCAGCAGCGCTTTCATCTCATCATTCTCCTTGGACGATCGGCGAATCACATGACGCCAATTCTGGCGGCGATGATAGCGCGGCCCTGGCCGTTCCGCATGCCCGGCGGGCCGGCACCGGGAAAGACTTGCCAGCGCGGGCGCGCTCGGGGCAGGAGCGGGCGATCATGACCATATCTTCGCAATTCGCCCAAGCGGGCCAGTGGCTGCGCGCCCATCCGCTGATCGTCGCGGCCCTGGCCGGCCTGCTCGTGGCCGAAGGCTTCGCGCCGCAATATCGCCTCATCCTGCTGCCGCTCATCGGCTTTGTCGCGCTGATGCACTTGCTGCTGCACGCCAGCGGCGCGCGTCAGGCCTTCCTGATCGGCTGGGTTTTCGGGCTGACGCAGTTTGTGCTGGGGCTCAACTGGATCGCCACCGCCTTCACCTATCAGGCCGAGATGCCGGTGTGGCTGGGCTATATCGCGGTGCTGCTGCTCTCCGTCTATCTGGCGGTTTACCCGGCGCTGGCCGGGCTTGGCGCATGGTGGATCGGGCGGGGCAGACCGCTGGCCTTTGCCTTGGGTTTTGCCGGGCTGTGGACGCTCACCGAATGGGTGCGCGGCTGGCTGTTCACCGGCTTTCCGTGGAACCCGCTATCCAGTCTGGTCATCGACCATGGCATCCTGCCGCACGCGATGCGCTGGATCGGCACCTATGGCCTGTCCGGTCTGCTGCTGCTGGTGCCGGGCTTCTGTCTGTGCGCGCTGCACGGGCGGCGCGGCGATCATGCGGTTGGCGGTAAGGGTGGCTGGGCGCTCGGCGCGGCCAGTCTGGCCATGATTGCCAGCATGTTCGTGCCCAAGCAGCTTGGCACCCCAGTCGCGACGGGCGACCAGCCGACGATCGCCATCGTGCAGCCCAATATCGGGCAGGACATCGCCAATGATCCGACGCGCTATGAGGAATTTTTCGCCCGGCTCGCCCGGCTGTCTCAGCCCGCGCCCGGCCAGGCCCCGTTCGACATGGTGTTCTGGCCGGAAGGGGCGATCCCCGATTATCTGGAGGACGGCTATCCGCGCCGTTTCTATCAGGCGACGACCTACGGCGCGTCCGCCCGTCTGGCGCGCACACGGCTGGCCGATGTGGCCCGCGGCGGGCTGCTCATCACTGGCGCGCAGGATCTGGAACTGAACGGCGACCGGCTGGCCGGCGCCCGCAACATCGTCACCGCCATCGGCCCGGGCGGGCGGCGGCGCGGCACTTATGCCAAGGCGCATCTGGTGCCTTATGGCGAATATCTGCCGATGCGCGGCCTGCTGGAGCCGATCGGCCTGTCGCGGCTCGTGGCGGGCGATATCGATTTCGATCCCGGCCCCGGTCCGCGCTCGCTCGCCTTGCCCGGCATGCCGAAGATGGGCGTGCAGGTCTGCTACGAGATCGTTTTCTCCGGCCATGTCGTGGACCGGGCCAACCGGCCCGATTTCCTGTTCAATCCGTCCAATGACGGCTGGTTCGGCGTGTGGGGCCCGGCGCAGCATCTGCGCCAGGCGCGGATGCGTGCGATCGAGGAAGGGCTGCCGCTGGTCCGCGCCACCACCACCGGCATCAGCGCGCTGGTCGATGCCGATGGACGGGTGCTGGATCGGCTGGACAGCGGAACAGCCGCGCGGATCGCCGCAACCTTGCCGCCGCCGCTGCCGCCCACGCTATTTGCGCGCTTCGGCAATTGGCTGGCCGTCCTGTTCGGCGCGCTACTTGTCGCGGGCGGGATTGCAAGCCGCCGCCGCCCTCGCTAGAGCGCATATAAAGCATTCTTTATATCATGGAAACTGGCGAGGCGGCGGTTTATGCGTAGCGACTATATCTTCACTTCTGAAAGCGTTAGCGAAGGCCATCCGGACAAGGTGGCCGATCAGGTTTCCGACGCGATCGTCGACCTCATGCTGGCCAATGACCCGGAATCCCGCGTGGCCTGCGAAACGTTGACCACCACCAATCGTGTCGTCCTGGCAGGCGAAATCCGCTGCCAGCCGCTGTACGATGCCAAAGCGCATGCGCAAACCGGCGGCTGGGCCCCGGGCGCGCTGACTCAGATCGAGGAAGCCGTGCGCGGCACCGTGAAGGACATCGGCTATGAGCAGGATGGCTTTCACTGGGAAACGCTGGAGCTGCAGAACTATCTGCACGGCCAGTCCAGCGAGATCGCGCAGGGCGTCGATGCCAAGGACAATAAGGACGAAGGTGCCGGCGATCAGGGCATCATGTTCGGTTTCGCCTGCAATGAAACGCCGGATCTGATGCCGGCCACGCTGGATTATGCGCACAAGATTCTGGCGCGTCTCGCCACGGACCGCAAATCGGGCGCGGCGGACTTTCTGGAGCCGGACAGCAAGAGCCAGGTGACCTTGCGCTATGTCGATGGCAAGCCGGTCGGCGCCGAAGCGCTGGTCGTCTCCACTCAGCATGCACCGGGCTATTATTTCCACAATGGCGAAGGCGATGCCAAGCTGTACGGCCGGCTCAGCGACTATATCCGGTCGGTGTTCGACGATGTGCTGCCGGAAGGCTTCGTCAGCGACGATACGGTGATCCACGTGAACCCCACCGGCCGCTTCGAAATCGGCGGGCCGGATGGCGATGCCGGGCTGACGGGCCGCAAGATCATTGTCGATACCTATGGCGGCGCTGCCCCGCATGGCGGCGGCGCGTTCAGCGGCAAGGATCCGACCAAGGTCGATCGCTCGGCGGCCTATATCACGCGCTATCTGGCCAAGAATGTCGTTGCCGCCGGTCTGGCCGAGCGCTGCACGATCCAGCTGAGCTACGCCATCGGCGTGGCCGAGCCACTGAGCGTCTATGTCGATATGCACGGCACGGGCGAGGCCGATCCGGCCAAGCTGGAGACGCTGCTGCCGCAACTGGTGCGCCTCACCCCGCGCGGCATCCGCACGCATCTTGGCCTCAACAAGCCGATCTACAAACCCAGCGCCGCCTATGGCCATTTCGGCCGCGATGTGACCGGGGACCTGTTCCCGTGGGAAAAGACCGATCTGGCCGACAAGCTGAAGGCCGAGTTCTGAAGCTTCTGCGATGATGGCGTATAAAGAAGGCGATCCGACCACGCTCAACCGGCTGTACGGCCGGTCCAAGGGCAAGCCGCTGCGCGAACGGCAGCAGCGGCTGCTGGACGAGTTGCTGCCCCAGATCGCGGTGCCGGAAGAGGGCCCGGTCACCAGCCGCGCGCTCAGCGGCATGGAGCGCCCGATGCATTTCGAGATCGGTTTCGGCTCGGGCGAGCATATGGTGGGCCGCGCCGACATGCTGCCCGATCATATGTTCGTGGGCGCAGAGCCGTTCCTGAACGGTGTCGCCGCCGCGCTGGCGCAGATCGAGGACAAGGCGTTGCCCAATATCCGGCTGCACAATGGCGATGCGCTGGAGGTGCTCTCGCGCATACCGGACGGATCGCTGAGCTTCGTCTATCTGCTGCACCCCGATCCCTGGCCCAAGGCGCGCCATGCCAAGCGGCGGATGATGAACAAGGGCCCGGTCGACATGATCGCGGCCAAGCTGAAGCCTAATGGCGAGTTCCGCTTCGGCACCGACCATCCGGTTTATCTGCGCCACGCGCTGATGGTGATGCAGGGCCGCACGGACTTCGAATGGCTGTGCCAGCGCCCGAAGGACTTCCTCACGCGCCCCGGCGGCTGGCCGGAGACGCGGTACGAATCCAAGGCCCGCAAGCAGGGGCACGAGGTCTGGTATTTCCGCTATCGCCGCCGCGAGGACTGAGCGCGGTTGCCGCGCTGATGCTGGCGTTCCACGCTGAAATGCCAGCTTGGCATGCGCGCAAGTTTATATAGCTATCCGGCCGATCGAAACTGGCATAATCGCTGGCACACCTCATGCGTGAAAGTGCCGTTCCATGCCGGATCCGAGTGCCTTTGATTTCTCCGCAATTCTTCCCTTCATCCTCGTCGGTTTTGCCGCCCAGTCGATCGACGGCGCGCTGGGCATGGCCTTTGGCGTCATCACCAACACCATGCTTGTCGCGCTGCTCGGCATTCCACCGGCACAGGCCTCGGCCAAGGTGCATGTGGTGGAAGTGTTCACCACCGCCGTTTCGGGCATCAGCCATCTGGTGAGCGGCAATATCGACTGGCCGCTGTTCGGCCGCCTGTTGATCCCCGGCGTCATCGGCGGCGTTGCGGGCGCCTATCTGCTGACCAGTCTCGATGCGTCCGTGGTGAAGCCCTTCGTGCTTGCCTATCTGGCGCTGATGGGCGTCTATCTGCTGACGCGCGGCCTGTTCTATCCGCCCAAGGTGAAGCGCCCCAGCGTGGTCGCGCCGCTCGGCCTCGTCGGCGGCTTTCTCGATGCGGCGGGCGGCGGCGGCTGGGGGCCGGTGGTGACCTCCAATCTGCTGGTGCAAGGGGCCGAGCCACGCAAGGTGGTGGGCACCGTCAACAGCGTGGAGTTCTTCCTCACCCTCACCATTTCGGCCACCTTCATCTATCATCTGGGGTTCCAGAGCTTTGCCGGGGCCACGCTGGGCCTGCTCATCGGCGGGGTCGCGGCGGCGCCCTTCGGCGCCATCATGGCCAAGCGCTTCAGCCCCAAGCTGATGCTGGTGCTGGTCGGCATCGTGCTGACCGCGACGAGCGCCTTTTCGCTCTACCGCGCGGTGACCGGCTGAGCCGGCTTGGCAGGTTTAGCCGGCTTGGCAGGGGCGGGCGGCGGGGCTAGCTTTGCCGCCCCGCACCGTCCCTGAACATAGGTCCGCCGCCATCATGAAAATCTACGGCTCCAGCTTCTCGCCCTATGCCAGAAAAGTCATCGCCTACTGCATCGAGGCGGGGATCGATCATGAACTGGTCAGCATCGGCCTCGGCTCGCCCGATCCGGGTTTCCAGGCCGCTTCGCCCCTCGGCAAGATGCCTGCGATGGAGGATGACGGTTTCACGCTGGCGGACAGCAGCGCCATCATCCATTATCTGGAAGCCAGGCACCGACCGGGCCTGATCCCGCAGGACCCGCAGGGGCTGGGCAAAGCCGTCTGGTGGGATGAGGTGGCCGATGCCGAGCTGTTCGGCGCGCTGCAGCCCGCCTTCTTCAACCGCATCGTCCTGCCGCTGTTCCAGCGCCGCGAGGGCGACATGGCGGCAGCGGACCGCGCCATGGCCGGGCCGGTCCCCAAAATCCTCGACTGGCTGGAAGCGCACATGCCCGAAGGCGATGGCTGGCTGCTCGGCGAGCGGCTGACGCTGGCCGATATCGCCATTGCCAGCCCGCTGGTGAACCTGCGCCACGCCGGCGGCACGCTGGACGCGCACCCCCGCATTGCCGCCTTTGCCGAACGCCTGCACGCGCGCCCCTGTTTTGCATCGTCGATCGCGTGGGAAGAGCGCGCCTTGGCAAAGATTCGCGGCTGAGCGCCCGCGCTGATAGCGCCCCGGCTCTGGCAGAGCGCGTCCGAAATGTTCAGGCGACTATCCGCAGGCCGTCGCCGTCGGAGGGCGGCGATATCCGTTCCAGCGGCGCGGTGCGCACACAGTCCCGCCCGGCCGCCTTGGCACGGTACATGGCAAGGTCTGCGCGGCTGAGCGCGGTCTGTGCGCTGTCATTCGGGTGGATTTCCACCACGCCGAAACTGGCGGTGATGGTGCACATATCGGGGAAGGCCTCCAGCCGCAGGGCATGGCTTGCGATCCGCACCCTGTTGGCGGTCTCCATGGCCTCGCCCAGCCCGCTGGCTTCCAGCAGGATGGCAAATTCCTCGCCGCCGATCCGGCCAGCGCAACCCTCGTCCGCGACGGCGCGGCAGATGGTGGCCGCAAATTCGGCGATGACCTGATCGCCGCATTCATGGCCATAGGTATCGTTGATCGCCTTGAAGTGATCGAGATCGCAGATGATGAGCGACATGGGCGCGCGTCGGCGACGCCGGGAAACCATCCGGCTCAGCTCATGATGAAAGGCCGCGCGGTTGAGCAGGCCGGATAGACCGTCCGTCAGGGCCTGCCGTTTCAACTCGGTCAGGAGCTGCTGCACCATGATGACGATGATCAGCAGCGCAAGCGCCACGCCAATCACCGTGCCGAGCGCCTGCGAATAGGCTGCATAATCGGTCGAGAGATAAGGTTGGCTCGCATTGTCGAACCGCCCCGTCGCCAGCGCAATGAAGGGTTTGGCTAGGAAATGCGCACAGGACAGCACGAAGACGACGCCCAGAGCGCGGTCCAGCTTGGCACGCCGCTCTGACAGGATCACCCATGCGCCGATCGACTGCATCGCGGCCAGCGGTGCCTGATACATGATGTAGCCGGTCAGGGAATTCTGGAAGGCGAACTGCGCAGTGAAGATCAGCCCGGCGGCCACCAATGCGGTGAGCGGGATGACCCAGCGCGCGATCGGCCGTTTGTAATGGATGCTGAGACCGACATTGATGAGCGCCAGGCCACCCATGAAGGTCGTGAGGGTCAGGGTGGCGAGACTGGCGGAATGTGGCCATTCCGCCGTCGCCAGCTCGAATATCAGATAGAGGGAGCTGATGAGGAAGCTTCCGGCGAACCAGAAGGCCGCGCGAAACCGGTTATCGAGCAGCGCGATCGCCAGCATCGCCGCCGCGAAGGACAGCGCGATGGCCAGATTGACCCACACGAAAAATAACGCGCTACTCATCGACTTGCTTCCCTGATCGCAGACCATGTGCGCGCCGTGATCGAAGGCCTTCCGGCATCATGAGCCCGCGCCCCACCCTTGATGCTGTTCCAAGGGCCTACATTATTTCGGTAGGGAAATCATTAACAGTCGCACTGGCCGATGCGGCAGCAAGACCATGCGGACGGTCGGACGATCGCGCCGTCCCTATGGACGACGGCCAGTTGCAGCGCGCGGCCCTGGTCCGCCGGCGGCCGCAAAAGAAACCATATAGGCACAAATATATTGACATCGTAACGCTCCTTCGGTACATAAAAGGAAGATCGAGATGAAGCGATTTGGGGCATGAGGCTCCCGTCCACCGGGCGGGGGCCTTTTTCATGCGCCGGATCGGGGCTGGGAGAGCGGATATGGCAAAGAAAGAGACGGCTTCGGTGAACGATGCGGCGCAGCTGGCAGCATGCAGGGGCGATGTCGCTTTACCCGAGGGTTATGAGATCAAGACGGGCAACGGCAATTTTCCGCAGATGATGCCGATCAAGCGCAACGGCTGGAGCAAGAAGCGGATCGACATGTTTCTGTCCGTTCTGGCCAATAGCTGCAATGTTCAGATCGCCGCCGCGTCCGCTGGCGTGGACCGGGCCACGGCCTATCGCCGGCGCGCGCGGGACGCGGCGTTCGCCGCGGGCTGGGATGCTGCGCTGCAGGTCGGGTTCGATCGGCTGGAACAGGCGCTGCTGCGCCGGGCCCTGGAGGTGGCCGACGGCTTTGCGGTGGCTGACGAACCCGCGCAGCTGCCGCCGATGACCATCGCCCAGGCGATGGATTTCCTGTCACGGCACCGCAGGGAAGTGCGCGGAGACGGCGCGGTGGGCCGGGGCAGTGGTGGGCGCAGACCGACGGCGGCAGAAACGGACGCTGCGCTTGCCAAACGCCTGGATGCCTATGACCGCAGTCGAGGCAAAAGCGCATGAGCGGCGATGCAGGGGAAAGCGGCGCCACGATCCGCGCTCTGCTGGAGCGGCTGGAGGCTATCCCGGCGGCGCACCGGAGACGGCTGCTGGCGCGGCTCAGCGTGGCGCAGCGTGAGGAGCTGTCGCAGCGCTGGCAGGGCTTCGAGCATGCCGGGCAGCGTGAACCCTGCGGCGACTGGCGGGTGTGGCTGATCCGCGCGGGCCGGGGGTTCGGCAAGACGCGCGCCGGGGCCGAGTGGGTGAGCGAATATGCGCGCGCCCATCCGGACGCGCAGATCGCCCTTGTCGGCGCGACGATGGAGGATGCGCGGCGCGTGATGGTGGAGGGGCGCAGCGGCGTGCTGGGCGTGGCGCGCGCGCATGAAAAGCCGCGCTGGAAAAAGGGGGCGGGCGAGGTGCATTTCGATAGCGGCGCTATCGCCACCGTCTTCTCGGCGGAGACGCCGGAGGCGCTGCGCGGGCCGGAACATCATGCCGCCTGGTGCGACGAGCTGGCCAAATGGCGGCGCGCCAAGCCGGTGTGGGACAATCTGATCATGGGGCTGCGGCTGGGCGACAATCCCCGCGCCATCGTCACCACAACGCCGCGCGCCGTGCCGATCCTGCGCACGGTCATGGCGATGGACGGCTTTGTGGAGACGCGCGGAGCGACGCGCGACAATCCGCATCTGTCGCGGCGCGTGGTGGCCGATCTGGAGGCGCAATATGGCAGCAGCAATCTGGGGCGGCAGGAGCTGTCCGGTGAGCTGATCGAGGATGTCGAGGGCGCGCTGTGGAGCCGCGCGCTGCTGGAAGCGCGGCGCTGCACGGTGCCCGAAGAGCTGCGGCGCGTGGTGGTCGGCGTCGATCCGCCGGCTGGCGCGGGCGATGGCGATGCCTGCGGGATCGTGGTCGCCGCCATGGTCGATGGCGCGCGCGCCGTGGTCCTGGCCGATTGCAGCGTGGAGGGCGAAGGCCCCGCCGGCTGGGCGGCGGCGGTCGCCAATGCGGCGCGCGAATGGGGCGCGGACCGCGTGATCGCCGAGGCCAATCAGGGCGGCGCGATGGTGGAAAGCGTGCTGCGCGCCGCCGATGCCATGCTGCCCGTCACCCTGGTCCACGCCAGCCGCGGCAAAGTGGCCCGCGCCGAACCGGTGGCCGCGCTCTACGAGGCGGACAAGATCCGCCACGCCGGGCATTTCGCCGCGCTGGAGGACCAGCTTTGCGGCCTGATCGCGGGCGGCGGTTATGAAGGGCCGGGCCGTTCGCCCGACCGCGCCGATGCGCTTGTCTGGGCCATCGCCGCGCTTTTGCTGGGCAAACGCAGCGCTGTGCGTGTGACCGGGCTGTAACACCTACCCCCCTTTTTCAGGAGGGGACCGAAAGGAACGATCTATGACCATCCTCAATTCCCTGCGCCTCGCCTTCAAGGGCGGGGCGGCAGCCGGGCGGCCGCGTCTGGCGCGCTGGTTCAGCTCGCCCTGGGGCGCATCCTTCACCGATGATGCGCCGTTCAGCTACGATAGTGCGATCCGCGCCGGATATGAACGCAATCCGGTCGCCCAGCGGGCGGTGCGGCTGGTGGCCGAGGGTGTGGGCGGCGCGCCGGTGGAAAGCGCCGCGCCCGGCCTCGCCGCGCTCGCCAATGCATCGAGTGCGGGGCAGCGCCTGTTCGAGACGGTGGCGGCGCAGCTGCTGCTCCACGGCAATGCCTATGTGCAGATCTTGCGCGGCGCGGATGGCGGCGTGGCGGAGCTGTTCGCGCTGCGCCCGGACCGCGTGACCATCTTGCCGGATGCGCGCGGCTGGCCCGCCGCCTATCATTATCGTGCCGGCGAGGCGATCGACGCCATCGGCCCCGACGGGCGGCCGCAGATCGTCCATATCAAGGGCTTCCATCCTCTTGACGATCATTATGGGCTGGGCTGCCTCGGCGCGGCGGCGGAGGCCATCGCGGTGCACAATGCCGCCACCCGCTGGAATCGTGCGCTGCTCGACAATGCCGCGCGGCCCAGCGGCGCGCTGGTCTATGATCCGGGCGACGGTTCCACCCTGTCGCCCGAGCAATTCGCGCGGCTGAAGGCGGAACTGGAGGGCGCCTATCAGGGACCCGGCAATAGCGGGCGGCCCATGCTGCTGGAAGGCGGGCTGAGCTGGCAGGCGATGGCGCTTTCGCCCGCCGACATGGATTTTGCCGGGCTGAAAGAAGCCGCCGCGCGGGAGATCGCGCTGGCCTTCGGCGTGCCGCCCATGCTGCTCGGTCTGCCCGGCGACAATAGCTACGCCAATTACCGGGAGGCGAACAAGGCGCTGTGGCGGCTCACCTTGCTGCCGCTGGTGCAGACGATTTGCGAGGCGATCGGCCAGGGGCTGGCCGACTGGTATCCGGGCGCTGCGCTGGACGTGGCGATCGACCGGGTGCCGGCGCTGTCCGAGGATCGCGAGCGGCTCTGGTCCAGCGTGACCGCCGCCGATTTCCTGACGCGCGAAGAGAAGCGCGCGATGCTGGGGCTTACGCCGGAGGAGGAGATGATATGAAAACGGCCGATATGCTGGCGGGTCTGGCCGCCGAGGCGCGGCGCGAGGGGATCGACGTCACCACGCTGCGCGCGATCATCGAAGAAGCGAGCGATGCCGGGGCAGCCCGCGCGCTGGAGCGGCTCGGCCTGTCCGATGGCGCGGCGCATGGCGATGTGAAGGAACTGCGCCAGCTGCTCGCCGCCTGGCGGGAGGCCAAGCGCGGCGCGCTGAAGGCGGCGCTGGACTGGTTGATCAAGGGTCTGTGCGCGCTGCTGCTGATCGGCATCGCGGTGCGGCTGGGCGCCGGGGAGCTGATGCGATGAACGGCAATCTGCGTCCCGTCAGACGCATCGCCGGCTATGCGGCGATCTTCCATATCGAGGATCGCGGCGGCGACGTCATCGTGCCCGGCGCTTTCACCCAAAGCCTCGCTGCGCTGAACCCGGGCACGCTCCCGCTCCTGTGGCAGCACGACCCACGCCGCCGGATCGGCACGATCACCTATGCCGCCGAAGACCGCAAGGGTCTGCGCGTGATCGCGGCGCTGACGGAGGAGGGCAGCGCCTTGGCGCAGCGCGGATGGCAGGGCGGTCTCAGCTTCGGTTATCGCGTGCTGGCCAGCGAGGGCGAGCGGCCGAGGCGATTGTTGCAGGTTGACCTGGCCGAAGTCAGTCTGGTCGGTCTGCCCATGCAGGCCCTGGCAAAGGTCCATCAGCGCGCTGCCTGACACTGGTTCCCACCGCCGCCCCACCGGGCGGCTTTTTTTTCGTCCAAAATCCACCACCGAAGAAGGAAATTCCATGGATATCATGACCAATAACGCACCGGCGCAGGCCAATGTTACGCCCACGCCCGATCCGCTGGAGGCGTCGTTCGATGCGGTGCTGCGGGCCGATGAGCATGAGGCGAAGATCGGCGGGCTTCGCGCCGATGTCGATGCGTTGAAGAGCGATGTCGGCGGGTTGCGCAGCCGGATGGACAAGGTGGCCGCGGCCGCCGCGCGTCCGGTGCTGGCCGCCAGCGCTGCGGGCGAACCCGGCGACGCCCCGGTGTCCGCCGCGCCCGAAGTCAAAAGCTTCATCGACGGGTATCTGCGCCGGGGCCGCGAGACCGAGGTGAAGGCCATGAGCGGCAGCTCCGGGCCGGAAGGCGGCTATGCCGTGCCGCGGCAGATCGATGCGCTGATCGGGCGCAGCTTGATCGATATCTCGCCGATCCGCGCCATCGCCACCGTGGTGCAGACCGGCACGGCGGGCTATCGCAAGCTGGTGACCACCGGCGGCACACCGTCCGGCTGGGTCAGCGAAACCGCCGGGCGTCCGGCCACCGACACGCCGGAATTCGCCGAAATCGCCCCGCCGACGGGTGAGCTTTATGCCAATCCGGCGGCAAGCCAGGCGATGCTGGACGATGCCGCCTTCGACGTGCAGGCCTGGCTGGCGGACGAGATTGCCCGCGAATTCGCCCGTGCCGAGGGCGCGGCGTTCGTGAACGGCAGCGGGGTGAACCAGCCGCGCGGCTTCTTGACCGTCACCAGCACGGACGAGCCGGACGATGTGCGCGCGTTCGGCGCAATGCAATATCTCCCCAGCGGTTCATCCGGCGCATTCGGCGGTACCAATCCGGAAGATGCGCTGGTCGATCTGGTGCATGCGCTGCGACCCGCCTATCGGCAGGGCGCGGCGTTCGTGATGAACTCGGCCACGCTGGCGCGCATCCGCAAGTTCAAGACGGCGGACGGGGCGTTTTTGTGGCAGCCCTCGCTCAGCGCGGGCCGCCCGGACACGCTGCTCGGCTATCCCGTGGTGGAGGCCGAGGATATGCCGGACATCGCGGCGGACGCCACCGCCATCGCCTTCGGCAATTTCCGCGAGGGCTATCTGATCGCCGAGCGCAGCGCGACCAGCATCCTGCGCGATCCCTTCACCAACAAGCCGTTCGTGCATTTCTATGCGACCAAACGCGTGGGCGGCCAGGTGATGAATGCCGAGGCGATCAAGCTGCTGAAATTCAGCGCGGGCTGATGACGCTTAATCCTCCCCGACCGGCTCGGGGAGCACCTTTTTTCTCTTTTCGAAAGGCGGCTTTCATGAGCTTTCCACCTGGACAGGTGACGATGAGCCAGCCCGTGCTGGACCCGGACGCGCTGGCCGCGCTCAAACGCTATTTGCGGATCGCGGTGGATGGCGAGAATGCCGTTCTGACCGAGCAGTTGATGAGTGCTTATGCGCTGTGCGAGCGGTTTCTGGGCGTGACGCTGATCGTGCGCGACATCACCGAAATTCTCACCGGTGGCTCGGGCTGGCAGGCGCTGACCTATCGCCCGGTCATCGCGATCGATGCGGTGGACGGGCTGCTGGCCGATGGGCCGGAGGTGGCGCTGGCGGTCGATAGCTATGCGCTCGACATCGCCGCCGATGGCAGCGGGCGCGTGCGGATCGAGCGGCCGGGCGCGGCGGGCCGCGTGCGCCTGCAGTACAGCGCGGGGATGGCGGGCAACTGGAACGGCGTGCCGGAGCCGCTGCAGCAGGGCATCATCCGCCTGGCGGCGTTCGGCTATAGCGAGCGTGCCGCCGATGCACGTCCGCCCGCTGCCGTCACGGCGTTGTGGCGGCCCTATCGCCGGATTGCCCTGATATGAGCGGCGGGGGCATGAGCGGAGCGGACAAGGTGGCGCGTGCGCTGCTCAGGCGCGGCGCGGCCATCGCGGCGCGGCGGGTAGAGCGGCGCGCGGACCGGCTGGCCGACCTGTATGCGGAAGTCTTGCCGGGTGCGTCCACGGAGCGCGGTCCACGCGGTGTCGTTCTGCGCGGACGGCGGCTGATGGCGCGGATGCTGCGCGATCCGGTCGCGCGCTGGCCCGGCGGGTGGCTGTCATGAGCGCGATGACGCACGTGCGCACGGCGGTGCTGGCTGCGCTACGGGCCGATCCTCTGCTGCGTAGCGATGTGAACGGCGTGTATGACGCCGTGCCGCCCGGTGCGCAGCCGCCCTTCATTGTGCTGCCCGACGGCGCATCGATCGACTGGGGCACCAAGACCGCGCGTGGCCGGGAGCTGCGCTTGCCGGTGACGATCGAGGTGGACCGGGCCGATCTGTCGCCGCTCGCCCGGATTGCCGATGCGGCGGAGGCTGCGGTGCTGGCCTTGCCGCCCGATGTGCCCGGATGGCGGATCGCCAGCTGCGTCTATCTGCGCAGCCTCACCAGCGCCGACGGCAAACGCCACCGCCGCCTGATCGAGTTCCGCATACGGATGCTGGAAATATAAGCCACGATCCTCCCCGTCAGCGGGGAAGCGGAAGCCTGACGGGCTGAAGGGGGAAACATCGGCGAAGCCCATCGCGTGCCGCCGAACGCCCCGCACCATCCGTCCGCTCAAGGCTTCGCCGGAGAGTTCGCCCCTCCTGTCCGGGCAAGACCTTCTTTATTACAATCCAAGGAGACCAATCATGCCAGCCGAAAAAGGCAGTGCTTTTCTACTCAAGATCGGAGACGGGGCGGGCAGCCCGTCCTTTGCCACCATCGCCGGACTGCGCACAACGCAGCTGTCCATCAATGGCGAGGCGGTGAACGTCACCAGTAAAGACAGCGGCGGATGGCGTGAATTGCTGTCCGGCGCGGGTGTGCGCTCGGTCAGCGTGTCCGGCGCGGGCATCTTCACCGGATCGGATGCCGAGAAGCGGTTGCGCGGCCATGCGCTGGGCGGCCTGATCGACGATTATGAGCTGAGCTTCGAAAGCGGCGAACGCATGCGCGGACGCTTTCTGGTGAGCCGCCTCGACTATGCCGGCGATTATAATGGCGAACGCAATTACACGCTGAGCCTCGAAAGCTCCGGCGCGGTGGCCAGTCTATGAGCCAGCCGGGGAGCGCCCCCGCAAACCCGGCGCGCGGTGAGGCGAGCGTGCGCGTGGGCGGTGAAGCGGTGGTGCTGCGGCCCAGCTTTGCCGCGCTGGTGGCGGCGGAGGAAGAACTCGGCCCCCTGTTCGCGCTGGTCGAACGGGCGGCGGCGGGGGAATTGCGGCTGGCCGAGCTGGTGGCGCTGTTCTGGCATTGCCTGCGCGATACGCCGGAGGGGCTGGACCGCGCGCGGTTCGGCGAGGCGCTGGCAGAGGCCGGGCTGGCGGCGCTGACGCCGGTGCTGCGCGTGCTGCTGAAGCAGATCTTGCAGGGGCGCTAAGGGTGGACCTGCCCCGGTTTGCCGATCGGGCGCTGGCCCTGTTCGCTCACGCCGCGCTGCTGCTGCACTGGCGACCTGACGATTTCTGGGCGGCGACCCCGGCGGAACTGGCCGCGATCCTCTCGCCACCCGGCGCCATGCAGGCACCGCCCGATGTGCACGAATTGATGGAAAGATTTCCCGATGGATGACGAACTGGAAACGCTGGTGATCGGCGTGCGCGCGGACACGCAAGGGTTTGCGCGCGATGTGCAGACCATGCGCGCGCAACTGGACGGGCCGCTGGCCGACGGACTGGAGCACGCGGGGCAGGCGCTGGAACGCGGGCTGTCCGGCGCGATCCGGCGCGGGCGGTTCGGGTTCGAGGAACTGAAGGATGTCGCGCTCTCGACGCTTGCCGACATCGCGGCGGCGGTGGTGCAATCCAGCATCGGATCGCTGCTTGGCGGCGGCGGTGCGGGCGTATCGATCGGCGCACTGCTCGGCGGATTGCTAGGCGCGCCGGGACGGGCCACGGGCGGGCCGGTATCGCCGGGACAGGCTTACCGCGTGGGCGAGCGCGGACCGGAATGGTTCGTGCCGACATCGAGCGGCAGGGTCGAGACCGGCGGCGCAGCGGCGGCCGGGCCGGTGGTGAACCTCACCGTCAACATCGCCGATCGCGGCGGTGCCGGAGCGCCGCAGGCGCTGCAGCGCTCCAGCCGACAGGTGGCCCGCGAGGTGCGGCGCGCGCTGCAAGGCTGACATTTTCCCGAAAGGAATTCCCATGCCCCATTGGCTTGCCAGGGCGGATGACGCCGCGCATGTCGTGCTAGAGCATATGGCGCGCTTCGATGCGCGCTTCTGGACCGTCGATTTTCCGCGTCCGATGATGGCCTCCACCGTCACCACCGGCCCCGGCGCGCTGCGTGTGGATGCGGTGTTCTATCAGAGTGACGATCTTGCCGGGCTGATCTGGGAGAGCGAGGACCGCTGGGACCATCCGCTGCTCGCCTATGAAACGGTGCGCGATTATGCGCGGCTGACGCTGCGTTTTCACTGGCGCTCGTCCGGCATCATGCCGCTCGATGCGATCAACGGGCCGACGCTGACCATCGAAGGCCGCGATGCCGCAGGCCGGCCCCGCAGCTGGTATGTGCGGCTGTGGAACTATGCGGTCGGCACGCCCACCGATGCGGCCATCACCCTTGCTTTCGGTGCGCTCGATGGCGGCTTCCTGCTACCTGGCGAGGCCGATCGCGTGCATCCCGGCGATATCGATCGCATGTTCATCTCGCTGGTGCCGCCCGGCTATACCGGCCGTCCGGGCCATCTGCCGGGGCCGGCGGAGGGCTGGGTGGAGATCAGCGACATGGCCTGCGATGGGGAGCGGGCGGTGATCGGTCTGGCCGATGCCATGCTGCCCGAACATGCCCTGCGCATGGCGACGGGGTATGACGACGCCTATAATCAGAGCCCCGAACGGCTGCTGCGCCAGATCCTCGCCCTCGGCTATCGCGGCATCATCAACCATTATGTGGGGATGAGCCATTATTTCCGGCTCGAGGCGCTGGGCGAGGGCCTGTATGTCAGTCTGGCGGGCAGCGCGTTGAACGCACCATGCGCCGCCTGGCATCGCGATTTTGCGGTGCGCGCCCTGGCCATGGGGTTCGAGACGATCTTCTCGCTCAGTTACGAGCTGTTCGATGCGCATTGCTGGAACGACTGGAAGCAGCGCGCGGAAAATGGCGATCCGGCGCTGACCGGCTGGGACCCACCCTCCACCTTGCTCTCGCCCGCGCATGGCGGCGCGATGGGCTATCTGCGCGCGGTGGGCCGGGCCTTTGCCGCCATCCAGCGCGATGCCGGGCAAGCCGTCCGCTTCCAGATCGGCGAGCCCTGGTGGTGGATCATGCCGGACGGACGCATCTGCCTTTATGACAGCGCGGCCTGGGCGGCCTTTGGCAATGGCATCGTGTCGATCCCCGACATCAAGGGCCCCAAGACCCCGGCGCAGCAGGCCATGCTGGAGCAGGCGGGCACGATGTTGGCGGCCTCCACCGCCGCCCTGGCCGATGCGGTACGGGCGCAAGCGGGCGGCGCAACACTCTATCTGCTGGTCTATCTGCCCACGGTGTTGGACCGGGACGCGCCCGATGCGCAGCGGGCCAATGTGCCGATCGGCTGGGCCGCGCCCGCCTTCGATGTGCTGCAGCTGGAAGATTATGACTGGACGGTTGCCAACGATGTTGCGGGCACCGAGCGCGGCGTGGCCGCGATGACCGCGCGGCTCGGCTATCCGCTGGAGGCGCAGGAATATTTCGCGGGCTTCGTCCTGAAGCCGGAGGACACCCCGCAATGGCGCGCCATCGCCGCGGCGGTGGCGCTGGCCGAGCGGCGCACGCCCGGCCGCAACTATGTCTGGGCGCTGCCGCAGGTGGCGCGCGACGGCTTTACTTATTTCACCATGGAGCAGGACGATATGCGCGCTTTCGACGATGTTCGCTTTCCGCTGGCCATCGGGCGTCATGCCAGCGTCTCGCCGGAATTTTCCACCGGGATCGTGACCACCCTGTCGGGCCATGAACGCCGCTCGAGTGACTGGTCCGATGCGCGGCTGACCTTCGATGCGGGGCCGGGGGTGCGCAGCGAGCAGGACGCGGCGCTGCTGATCGCCTTTTTCCGTGCCCGGCGCGGCGCGGCGATCGGCTTTCGCTTTACCGATCCCAGCGACCACAGTTCCAACGGCATGAACGGCGCGCCTACCGCGCAGGATCAGCCGATCGGCAGCGCGGACGGGCAGGCGACCGACTTCGCGTTGATCAAAAGCTATGAAACGGGCGACATGGAGCAGCGCCGCCGCATCACGCGGCCCGTGGCGGGCACGGTGCGCATGGCCGTGGACGGCGTGGAAACGCAGCTGTTCCGCGTGGAGCCGCTCGGCATCGTCCGGTTCGATACCCCGCCGCCAGAGGGCGCGCACATCAGCGCTGGCTATCTGTTCGACGTGCCGGTGCGCTTTGCCGAAGACCGGCTGGACATTGGCCAGGCCACCCACGGGGCAGACGATATCGCCAGCGTACCGCTGGTGGAGGTGAAGGAATGAGCGGCGGTCACTGGCTGGACGAGCCATGCACCACCACCGCCTTTGCCTGGACCTTGCGCAGGCGAGACGGGGTGGCGCTGGGCTTTACCTCGCATGATCGCGATCTGGAGATTGAGGGGCTGCTGTTCCGGGCGGCGCCCGGGCTGGTGCCCAGCGCCATCGTGGAGAGTGCCACGCTTGACGGCGACGGCCTGGATATCGACGGCGGTATCGCCAGCGATCTGATCAGCGAACGCGATCTGGACAGCGGGCGATGGGATGGCGCGGCCCTGGAGGTGCATCTGGTGGATTGGACCGCGCCGTCCAGACGCCGCCTGCTGGCCGCCGGATCGCTGGGTGAGATTGCCCGCAGCGGAAACGCCTTTCAGGCGCAGCTGCGCGGACCGGCGGCGGCGCTAGACCATCCGGTTGCGCCGCGCACATCGCCCGCCTGCCGCGCCGATTTCGGCGGCCCAGAATGCGGGATCGATCTGATGTATCACCGCAGGGAGGGGCGCATCGTTTCCGTGCGTGGCGAAGAGTTGATCCTTGCGGATCTGGCCGATGGCGCACGCTACCGGTTCGGGCGGCTGCGCTTCCTGTCCGGCCCCAATTGCGGGACGATGCATGATATTGCCGATGGCCAGGGCGACCGGATTTGGCTGACGGCAGTGCCTGCCCTGCCGGTCGATGCCGCTACGCGCGTGATGCTTTGGGAAGGCTGTGACCGGTCGATCGATAGCTGTGCCGCGCGTTTCGGCAATGCGGTCAACTTTCGCGGCGAACCCCATCTGCCGGGCAATGATCTGCTGACGCGCTATGCAGGCGCGACCTGATGGACCGTCTGGAGGCGATCGCGGCGCGGGCGATGGCATTGGTCGATACGCCGTTTCTGCTTGGCGGACGTGATCCTGCACAAGGGGTGGATTGTATCGGGCTGGCCTGGCTCACATTGGGCAAGTCCGGCCCCGTTCCGAACGGCTACCGGCTGCGCGGCGGCAGCGCGCATCGCTGGCGGGCATGGTTCACCTCTGCCGGCTTTGCGCCCGTTCATGACCGGCCCAATCATGGCGATCTCTGGCTGGTGCGCGTCGGCCCCTTGCATCTTCACCTGCTGGTCGCAGTGCCGGGCGGGTTCGTCCACGCCCATGCCGGATTGCGGCGGGTGGTCTTTTTGCCGGGCGATCCGCCGTGGCCCGTCGAAGGCATCTGGCGCGCGCCGCCACAGCCAACACATCAATGGAAGGAGACGCCGGCATGGCCACGATCCTGTTGAATGCCGTCGGTTTTGCGGTGGGCGGGCCGATCGGAGCGGCGCTGGGCGGTTTGGCCGGGCGCGCGATCGACCAGCAGATCTTCGGTGGCCCAAAGGGCGCCGAAGGGCCGCGCCTGAAGGAGCTGGATGTCCAGACTTCCAGCTATGGCAGCGAGATACCGGCTATCTTCGGCGCAATGCGCGTGGCCGGCACCGTGATCTGGGCGACCGACCTGATCGAGCGCAAAAGTACCGAGGGCGGCGGCAAGGGGCGTCCCGGCCAGACGCGCTATGATTATTCGGTCAGTTTCGCGGTGGCCCTCTCGAGCCGCCCGGCGATGCGCGTGGGCCGCATCTGGGCCGACGGCAATCTGATGCGCGGGGCGGCAGGCGATTTCAAGGTGCCGGTCAGCTTTCGCTTCTATCCGGGCCTGGGCGATCAGAAAGCCGATCCTCTCATAGCCCAGGCGGAAGGCGCGCAGGCCCCCGCCTTTCGCGGCATGGCCTATGCGCTTTTCGAGGATTTGCAGCTGGCCGATTATGGCAACCGCATTCCCTCGCTGACCTTCGAGCTGTTCGAACGCGACGGCGCGGTGACGCTGGTGGACATCGCAGCGGCGACGAGCGACCGGCTGGTAGTGGGCGACGACCCTGCAGCGGTGGCGGGATTTGCCGCCAGCGGCAGCGCGCGCGATGTCGTTGGCCTGATTGTCGAGGGCGCCGGGTTGCGGCTGACCCGGACGGACCGGGGATTTGTCTTTCCTGCCGCTGCCCCACCTGCTGGCGCGCTGGACGCCCCGCTGGCGGCGCTGGACGGCGAGGCGGTGGATCGACCACGACGGTCCCGTGCGCCCCTGGCGGACTATCCGATAGCGCTCGAATATCGCTATTATGATGTGGCGCGCGATTATCAGGCGGGCATGCAACGCGCGCGCCGTACCGGGGCAGGGCGAGGCATCGCACGGGTTGATTTTCCTGCCGCCATGACGGCTGAAACCGCGATCGAAGTCGCGCAGGCGCTGGCGCGCCGTGCCGGCGCCGAGCGCGAACAGCTGACCATCGCCGCGGCTTATGGTTCGGTCATGCCGCATGTGGGCCATCAGCTGACCTGGGCGGGCGGTGCCTGGACGATCACCGGCCTGGAACATCGGCGCGGGGCCTTGCTCATCACCGCGACGGCGCTGCCACGTTATGGCCCTGTGATGCCGTCGGCTGTTGCCGGGCGTGCATTGCGCGAACCCGATCTGGTGCATGGGCCGACGGCGCTGATGCTGGCCGAGCTGCCCGATATCGCCCGCAGCGGCACGGACAGGCCGGTCGTGGTGGTGGCCGCTGCCGGTGCATCCGCCGGCTGGCGACGCGCGGCTCTTTCTTTGGGCAACAGCCCCGATTCCCTCCGACCGATCGGCCCCACGGCGCTGCCGGCCATCTTCGGCGTGCTTGTCGACAGTCTCGAGACGGCCACGGCCAATCTCATCCACTATCATCGCCCGGCACGCGTCCGGCTGCTGGGCACGGACATGATGCTTGGCGACGCGGATGAGGAGGCTCTGTTCGCCGGCGCCAACATGGCCGCGATCGGCAGCGAGCTTGTTCAGTTCGAGACCGCTGTGCGAGACGATGCGGGGTGCTATGTCCTGTCCGGATTGCGCCGCGGGCTTTTCGGTAGCGAGGCCATGGACGCGCATCCTGCCAACACGTCCTTTCTGATGCTGCAGCGCGAACAGCTGCATATCCTGGAGGGGCCGGACGTTGCCGCGGGCCTGCCTCTGACGGTTGTTGCGTCGGGCGTCGGAGATGAAGGCGCGGCGCTTGCCTCTTTCGACGTGGCCGGGACGGCCAGCCTGCCGCTGCGGCCTGTTCATTGTCATGCGCAGTGGCAGAGCGGCGGTCTTGCTGTGCGCTGGATACGCCGCTCCCGTCTCGGCGCGGACTGGTCCGCGACGGTCGAGCCGCCCATGGGAGAAGACAGCGAAGCTTACCGCGTCGAGATCGTCTCCGAATCCGACGGGCTGCTTGCGACCTGGCGTGTGGATGCGCCCCGGCTGCTCGTGCAGCGGGTTCTTCTCGACCAATGGCGGTCCGATGGAGTGGCGGAGGTGACGGTCGTGATCCGCCAGATCGGGCGCAACGGTTTGTCGCCGGACGCACATATCGCCGTTTCTATAGCCTGAAGCAGGCGGAGTTGCGCCGGCTGAAATTTCTGAAGGAGCGTTTCATGAATGCATTCACAACTCCGCGCTTTTCCTTGCCGACATTGGCCCTCGCGCAGGCCCAGAAGGAACTGGTGCATAATGAAGCGCTATCGTTGATCGATCTGCTGCTGCATGCCGTGGTGGAAGGCTTTGCCGATGACCCGGCAGCCTTGTCGCCTGCGGCGGGGCAATGCTGGGTGGTGGGGCCAAGTCCGATGGGTGACTGGGCCGACCGGGCCGGCCAGGTGGCTGGGTGGACTGAAGGCGGGTGGCGTTTCGCCTCGCCCGTCGATGGCATGCGGCTGTTCGACAGGGCCACCGGCTCCAACCTGCTGTTCCGTTCGGGAAGCTGGATTGGCGCCATGACCGCTCCGGTCCCGTCCGGCGGCGATGTCATCGATCTGCAAGCACGCGATTCGATCGCGACCATCGTTGCGGCGCTGCATCAGGCCGGTCTGCTGCTTGCTAATTGATCTGTTCCCGTCTATCAGGGTGGTGAACGACGTCTTTTTCGCCCTTCAAGGTCGCAAAGGAGACATTTTCGCAACAGATGGAACCATTGCGAACTTGCACGCGTTTGAGCGACCGGATAGTAGATAACTACCGATTTCAGTTCCTATATAGATAGAGGGGAATTTAATGCGTAAGCTAGCCATTGGTGTGGCACTTGCCACAACCGCGCTGACGCCTGCCATGGCACGCGACGGTGCCTGGTATGCAGGTGTCGAAGGCGGCGTAATGCTCGTCGAAGATACAGATTATGACGTCAACGGTGTGAGCAACGACCTCACGGTTGATAGTGATTACGGCTGGAACGCCGATGCCGTGGTCGGCTATGACTTCGGTGCGTTCCGCATTGAAGCCGAAGTCGGCTATCAGCGCGCTGATGCCGATGAAGTTGTCACGGGTAGCCAGGGTATTGTGGGCAATCTTCCCGCAGGTTCCACGTTTGACGTAGCCGGTGATACGAGCGCGCTCAGCTTCATGCTGAACGGTCTGCTCGACTTCGGTGCCGATGACGGCATTCAGGGCTTTGTCGGCGGCGGTGCCGGTGTGGCTCGTGTGAGCCAGGACCTGGTTCTCGCGAACAACTTCGTCGACGATTCGGACACGAGCTTCGCATGGCAGGCTATCGCCGGTGTGCGCGCTCCGCTTACCGAGAGCGTGGACGTTGGCCTGAAGTACAAGTTCTTCAACGTGCCGAACGTGGACCTCATCAGCAACTTTGGCGACACCTATGAAGGTCGCTATCGTTCGCACAGCCTGCTTGGCAGCCTGATTTTCAACTTCGGCGCTCCTGAGCCCGTGGTTGCTCCTCCTCCGCCACCGCCGGCTGCTACGCCTACTCCGCCACCCCCACCACCGACTCCTGAGCCAGTGTCGTGCAACAGCGGTCCGTACATCGTGTTCTTCGATTGGGATAAGTCCAATCTGCGTCCCGATGCTGCAACCGTGCTCGACAACGCTGTGGCTCAGTATGCCAATTGTGGTTCGGCACGCGTCATGCTTGCTGGTTACACCGATACGTCGGGTACCGCGACCTACAACGTTGGTCTTTCCCAGCGTCGTAACGCTTCGGTTCAGTCTTATCTGCAGTCCCGCGGTGTTCCGCAGGCCCGCATCGCGACGGAAGCTTTCGGTGAAACGAACCTTCGCGTTCCCACCGCCGACGGTGTGCGCGAGCCGCAGAACCGCCGCGTTGAGATCACATACGGCCCCAACGCCGGTTACTGATCTTTCGCTTCGATTATTATCGAGAAGGGCCGGTCGAACGACCGGCCCTTTTTTTTGTCTGTCTTCGATTCACAGCGTCCGTGGTCGTCAAAGATCTGCCGCTGAAAGCCTGACTTCTTCCCTTCGCGCCCACCATGTTGGAAACTATTGCGCTGCTGACGGTTGATATCGACAGAAACAAAGGGAGATAGAGATGCGAAACATCGTTCTAACAAGCGCGGCATGTGCGGCCATCGCCTTGACCGGGTGCCAGCAGGAAAGCCCTTCAAACGAGGCAGACATTGCCACCGTGACGGAAGAAACCCCTACCACCGGCGGCATGGTAGACGCAGAAAGCGCGACTGCAGCGCTTCAGACGGCCGATGGAACATCCGTCGGCGAAGCCCGGATCAGCACAATGGACGGCGGCCTCAATCTCACCTTATCCGTGACTGGCATGCCTCCTGGCAATCATGGCGTGCATATTCACCAGACCGGCAAATGCGACGCCCCCGACTTCAAGAGCGCGGGCGGGCACTGGAATCCCACTGACAAGGAACATGGTCTGGCTAATGACAATGGCTCGCATATGGGCGATTTCGTGAACCTGGAAGTGGCTGCCGACGGCACAGGCAGTCTCGAACGCCCGATAAAAGGCGCGACATTAAAAGGCGGAGCCAACGCTTTGCTCGATAGTGACGGCGCCGCGTTCATCGTTCATGCCGGCCAGGACGATCAGATGACCGATCCATCAGGCGACAGCGGTGACCGTATCGCCTGCGGTGTATTTGAAAAAACCGCTAGCTAAGACCTAGTCGAACTCTTCTCCGGCGGCGGCGGCACGATCACGTGCCGTCGCTTCCGAAGCCGGCAGAAGTCGCGCGGCGATAATTGCTGCCGTCAAGGCGATGGGCACGGTTACCAGCAGGGACAATACGCCCACCGATAGGCTTTCCGTCAGCGCGGACACGCGGCCAGCGAGATATGGCCCAAGCGCCAGCCCGATTAGCGTAGTTCCGATAAAGAAACTCGCCGTTGCCGTGCCGCGCATGCGTGGCAAAACCAGGTCCTGTGTCGTCGCCGCAGCCGCGCCCAGGGCACAACTGGAAAGCGCCTGCGCCGGAAACAGCATGAGATAGAACAGGGTCAGGCTGTCCGTGGTAAAGCCGATGGCAATCGCCGGCACCGGTGCAACGGCGCCGAAGATGACGACCCAGAGCCGCCCGGCGGCATGTTTGGCGCGAAGTTTGTCGGCCAGCCACCCACCACCAATCACACCGATAAATCCGGCCGAAGCGCCCAGGCTGCCGACAATCCAGCCGACCTCGCTCTCGGAAACCCCGAAATTTCTCAGCGCATAGGGCGATGCCCAGAAACTCACCGAGTAGCTGATGAAGGCGTTCAGGCCATAAGCGAGCACCGTGAGCAGAAATGCCGGCGTTCCCAAAGTGAGGGCGAATGTGGGTGGATCGGTCCGCCGTAGCGCACTGGCCCAGCTATACACCGCATAAGCGCCAATACCGACTGCGGCCCATTGCTTGATCGGCTCACCCAGCGCGATCAGTCCGCACACGATGCCCGTGACCAGCAGGCCAACCGCCAGATTGCGCAGGAGATTGCCCGACCGGGCCGCGCCGATCAGGGTCAGCGGCGGAATGATGGTGATCAGTTCCGCAAAGAAATCGCGGAATGGATGGGGACGGGTCTTGCTCACAATGCCTTCGGACTGGCCGCGCATCGGCTCCCGCAAGGTGAAAACCCATAGGGCAAGAAGTAGCCCTGGCAGGCCGACGGCCATGAAAGCGGCCTGCCAACCGGCCAGGCCGAGCGGCGCCATATCCTTGACCGGATAAGCCTCGTTCCAGTTTTCCACGACCAGGCCGCCAAGCCCTAGCGAGAGGCCGCCGCCGATATAGAGTCCGGAGGAATATAAAGAGAGCGCGAGTCCGCGCCGTTTTTTGGGAAACCAGTCCGAAATAAGCGAATAGGCGCTTGGGCTGGCCGTGGCCTCGCCGATACCCACGCCGATCCGCGCACCGGTCAACATCAAGCCATTGCGGGCCAGGCCGGACATGGCCGTCATGACGGACCAGAGACTGAGGCCGATGGTCATCAGCCGCACGCGGTGCCAGCTATCCGCCAGCCGCCCCAGCGGGATACCGAACAGTGCATAGAACACGCCAAAGGCGGTGCCATAAAGGAATCCGATGTCATCGTCGGTGAGGTTGAGATCGCGCTTTACGTCCTCCGCCAGAATGCTGAGCACCTGCCGGTCGACGAAATTCAGGATGTAGACCAGGATCAGGATCGATAGCACGTACCAGGCATAGGCCGGGGTCTTTGCATCCGGATCGATGGTCGAATCCGCCGGGGTGGGTGCTTGCATCGGGCCTCTCCTTGCCTCTTTATGCCGTAGCTGTATCAGAGCGCTGCGCTTCTGCAATCCGTAGGATTTATATGGCTTTCCGCATCCTGTTCGTCTGCCTTGGCAATATTTGCCGTTCACCGCTGGCGGAAATCGCTTTGCGGGAGGAAACGACACGACGCGGTCTGGATGTCCAGATCGACAGCGCCGGGACGGGCGATTGGCATATTGGCGATCCACCGGATCCGCGCAGCATAGCCGTGGCCGCGCGCCATGGCAGCGACGCGAGCCTCCTGCGCGCGCGGCAGGTTCAGCCGGACGACTTTGAACGGTTCGACTGGATTATCGCCATGGATCGCCAGAATTTTGCCGATCTGCAATCGCTGGCGCCTGCGCAAGCCAAGGCCGAACTGCGTCTGGCGCTCGATGTTATCGATCAACGCAAAGGGGAGGGGGTGGCCGATCCCTATCATGGCGATGACGCCGCGTTCGAGCGCACCTGGGCCGAAGTGACCGCGATCGCCATGGCCATGGCCGATGAGATTGCCGCTCAGACCAAGGGGTAATCCACGATTTGCTCATAGCGGGACCCCGCTTCGCCGAGATGGCTTTCATAAAGCGCAAAATTGGTCACCACGAAGGACGGCGGGCGCAGGCTTGCATGCGCGGCGATGAAATCCGCCGTCGGCCCGCTGTGGCTGTTCAGCCGCGCGATCGTGATATGCGGCAGAAACTTGCGATGTTCGTCCGGATGGCCGAGCTGACGGCACGTCCGATCGATTTTACGCTTCAGCTGGCCGAGCGGTTCGCTGGGCACAATCCTGGCCCATAGCGCACGGGGATATCCCTTTCGCTCAAACTGGCCAACGCCGTCGATGGTGATTGGGAAGGGCGGAACGGCGATGCTGTGCAATGCCTCCGCCAGATCATTCGAATCGTGCCGGGACAGTTCGCCGATAAAGCGAAGCGTGACATGCAGCTGGTCATCATCCTGCCAGCGCGCACCGCGAATGCCATCCATCAAATTCAGCAGAGGCGTGCGCACCTCCTGTGGTGGGCGAATGCCGATAAAAAGACGGTGCATCATGTCTGCCGGTGTAGCGACCGGAGAGCGCCGATCGCAATAGCTTGAAAACTGCGCGCATAAAGACGATATTCATGGGGCAAGTGGCAATGCTGTCACGAACGAAAATTTGGGAGTTTTTCTATTATGGCATGGCCCGATCCAAGAGCGACCGGAGCGCGTACCTTCCCCGGCCGAGCCGGAACCAGCGAAGCCTTTGACGCAGGCCTGCGGTCCTACATGCTCAAAATCTATAATTATATGGCGAGCGGTGTGCTGCTGACGGGCGTCGTGGCAATGCTGTTCGCACGCGGCGGCGAAACGTCGCTGGCTGCGCAGGTCATGCTGGGCGGTGGGCCGCTCGCATGGATCATCATGCTGTCGCCACTCGCGATCGTCTTCGCGATGAGCTTCGGTCAGAACAAGTTCTCCACCGGCACCCTGCAGATGATGTACTGGGGTTTTGCCGTGCTCATGGGCCTGTCGCTCAGCACGGTGTTCCTGATGTATACCGGCGCATCGATCGCGACCACCTTCTTCGCCACGGCAGGCGCATTCGCCGGCCTCAGCCTTTACGGTTATACCACCAAGAAGGATCTGAGCGCCTGGGGCACGTTCCTGATCATGGGTGTCGTTGGCCTGATCGTTGCCAGCGTGGTCAACATCTTCGTGCAGTCGAGCGCGCTCAGCTTTGCCATCAGCGGCATCGGCGTGCTGATCTTTGCCGGTCTGACGGCCTATGACACGCAGAAGCTCAAGAGCCTCTACCAGCATGTTGCCGGAACGGACATGATGGGCAAAGTCGTGATCATGGGGGCGCTGAACCTCTATCTCGATTTCATCAATATGTTCCTGTTCCTGCTGCGCTTCATGGGCGTCGCCCGCGACTAGGCCCAGGCGCATTCATCACCGATAAACAGACGCCCGGCCAGCCTTGCTGCCGGGCGTTTTGTTATCTCCGTTTGTCGTATCGGGGCTTTTCAACGCGCCTGGGGGGTGTCAAACGAGCCCTTGAGATTTTTGAGGGTAGAGAACGCATGTACAAGACTGTCGCCCGGGCCGCGTTGTTGGCCGGACTGACCTCATTGGCTGCCTGTGCGGCGCCGCCACCACCGGCACCCCCGCCGCCGATCATCGTTCCATCCTCCTTCCCGCCGCGTCCGATCCCGCCGCTTGGCGCGGCAACCGGCATGTTCATTCCGCCCAAGGGCGTGGACGATGTGCGCATGACGCCGAACCGCGGTCTGGACAGCGACGAAGTCGTCTGGAATTTCCGATCGGCGTTCAACGTGGCCGCGCTGAACTGCCTGCAGCCGAAATATCAGCGTTTCGCCGATGATTACAAAAATTATCTGACGGCGCATCGCACCATGTTGAACGATGTCAATCGGCGGCTGGATACGACCTACCGGTCCCGCTATCCGGCTGGCGAATCGAACCGTATCCGCGATACGTCGTCGACCGATCTGTATAATTATTTCTCGCTGCCACCGGTCACCAGCAGTTTCTGCAATCTGATGCTGGAACTGGGCCCGCAATCGGCCCTGGTGCCGACCGCGGAGCTGCCGGTCTTCTCTGCCCGTGCGCTGGGGTTGATCGACAATCTGTTCATCGAATTTTACGATGACTATTCGGAATATCAGCGCCGCCTGGCCGCCTGGGAAGAGCTATATGGCCGCCTTGGCCGGGTCACGCTGGAAGGCCAGCGCCAGTAAAGCAGCAGGCCGGCCATCCGGCAGGCCGGCCGTTTTATAACAGCCCGAGCCGCGGCGCTGCCCGTCAGCGCTGCGGCTCGGCACCTTCTCCACTCCCATTGCCAACGCCACGGGCCTGCCCCTCGGCCTGTCGCCCGGCGGCGTCCACCGCCCGCTGGATCTGTTCCCGGCGGCGATCGATCTGGTCCAGCCTGCGTTGGGTTTCGGCGTCCGGATCGATCCGCAGGCCTTCACGGTCGATGCGGATATTATTGCCGTTGATCGACCCTTCGATGGCCGCGTCTTGGCCCATGTCGATCTGGAAATCCTCCGGCAGAGTCAGGCCGTCCGGAATCATGCCTTCTTCCGCTTCGGGAAGCGCCTCTTCTTCCGGCACCACGCGGCGCGGCGCAGACCCGGGAATGGCGCCGATCATGAAATCCTTCCACATGCGCGCCGGGGTGCCGCCGCCACTGGCCCGCCCCAGCGAACTATTGTCATCGCGCCCCACCCAGACGCCCACCACCAGATCGCCGGCAAAGCCCACGAACAGGGCGTCGCGGCTGTCCTGGCTGGTGCCCGTCTTGCCAAAGGCCGGAATGGCCAGCGCCGCCGCACGGCCGGTGCCGCTGTTGACATTGGCGGCCAGTAGATCGCGCATCTGGGCCCGCGTACGCGCACCGATATCCTCACGCCCATCGAGCAGGCGCTGGAAGAAATTCTTCTCGTTGCGCTGGATCGCATGGGGATCGACCGGCGCATAATCGGCGGCGATGCCGGCAAAGGCGGCGGTAAGATCCATCAGGCCGACGCCCGCCGTGCCCAGCGCCACACTGGCATTGGCCGGCAGCTCCTCGGTAATGCCAAGCGAGCGCGCGGCCCGCTGGATCGCCTTGCTGCCAAGCTGGGTATAGAGCTTGACCGCGACGACATTGCTGGAGCTGGCAAAGGCGTCGCGCAGCGTGATCTGGCCACGATAGCGCCCGCCGGCATTGGCCGGGCGATAGTCCCCCGTGGTGATCGGACTGTCATCGACCAGCGTGTCCGGCGTCATCCCGCTTTGCAGGGCGGCCAGATAGACGATGAGCTTGAACGTCGATCCCGGCTGGCGGCGTGCTTGCACGGCCCGGTTGAATTTCGAGGTGGCATAGTCCTTCCCGCCTACCATGGCGACCACTTCGCCATTGGTGCGCATGGCCACGATAGCCACCTGCGCGCCTGCAGGCGTCGATCGGCGGGCGATGCGTTCCGCCAGGCTTTGTAGCTGGCGGTCCAGCGTCGTGCGAACCCGCACGGTTTCATAGCCATTGGCCTCGGTCACGGCGCGCGCCTGGCCCAGCGCCCAGTCGGCGAAATAGGAGCCTGCCGGCATGGCCGCGCCGGGCCGGTGATCGACGACGGCAGGCCGAACCGCCCTTGCAGCGTCCGGCGTCATGTATCCGGCGGCGGCCATGGCCGAAAGAACCACCTTTTCCCGCGCAACCGCACCGTCGTAATTGCGGGTGGGCGCCAGGCTGGACGGCGCCTTGACGAGGCCGGCGAGCATCGCCGCCTGCGTCAGCGTCAGCCGCTCCGGCTGGCGATAGAAATAGTGCATCGACGCCGCGCGCAGCCCGTAGACATTGTCACCGAAATAGGCGTTCGAGAGATAGCGCTCCAAGATTTCATCTTTGGTCAACCAAGCTTCCAGCCAGAGCGCGATCGGCACTTCCTTGAGCTTGCGGCTGACGGTGCGGTCCAGCTTGAGATAGCTGAGCTTGGCCAGCTGCTGCGTGATCGTGCTGCCGCCTTGCTGCTGGTCCGAGCTGATATTGGTCCACAGCGCGCGCGCTATGCCCTGCGGATCGATGCCCCAATGGGAATAGAAACGCCGGTCCTCGACCGCCATGAAGGCCTGCTTCACATGATCCGGAAGCCGTTCGATCTCAACCGGTTCGGCCATGATCGGCCCCTTGCGGGCAATGACGGTGCCATCGCGCGTTTCCAGCACGATCTGCGGCGGCACCAGCGGCTGGGCCGTGCGGGACACCGGCACGAACAGCGCAAGCCAGCCGATCAGCAGCACCAGCGCCACCAGCCCGGCATAGGCCGCATATTTCAGATAGCGCCAGCGCCAATGCCGGCGCAGCCAGCCGGATTGTGCCTGCTCTTCCGGTGGCGGCGGGATGGGTGCTGCCGCGCCGCCATAATCGTCCCACTGGTTCGCGGCAGCCGGATCGGACGCGCCGGGCCAACCCCGCCCCATTTCTCTCGATCCGTCGTTCATCCGTGCTGTGTTACACGGGCAAGACAGGAAGCGCGAGCGAAAACATGGGCTGCCGCGCGCAGCGTCGCGGCGTCAGCGTTCACGGCGTTGTAGAGCCGTCATGGGTGAAGCTGCCATGCTGCAAGAATTGCAGGACCTGCGCTTTCACCCCGTCGTTCCAGATCATGCCGCTGTGCGATACGGGGAGCACGATGTGGTCGGTCTCGCCGGTCAGATGGGTGGAGGCGACCGACACCGCGCCGTCGTGCGGGCCTGGCATGATGCGGCGGGACAGCACGGGCACGCCATAAGGGCGGTCCCCGGCGATGATACCGACCGGATAATCGACATGCCCCATCAGGCTTTCGACCCGTTCGGGGCGGCGCAGCGACAACACCTCTTCCGCCGGGCCGAAAAATGCGCCGGATATGCGGGCTTTGGCAAACAGATCGATCCACTCGCTGCCGCCGTGCGGGGGGCCGAGCATCACCACCTTGCCCATGTGCGGTGGCCGTGCGCGCGCTATCAGTGCCCGTGCGATAAGGCCGCCCATGCTGTGCGTTACAAAATGCACGGGGCCGCGCTCTGCACGGCGCATGACGGGCAGGAGTTCCTCCACGATCTGTTCGAACGGGTGGAGACGGGAGCGATAGGGCGGGGCGATGGTGTCGAAACCGGCCTGCCGCAGCACGCGATCGACCGGTAGCAGCGTGATCGGCCGCATGAAGAAGCCATGCAGCAGGATGACGGTGCCCCGTTCGCCTGTTTTTCCGTCGCTCCCTGTTTTTCCGTCGCTCATAGTCGGTCAGTCAGATGCAAAAGGGACAGCGTAACGGCTGTCACGCTGTCCCCTTATTCTCTCTTACTCGGCCTCGCTGGGCTTTTTCGGCTTGGTCTTCTTTTTCTTGCCCTTGGACTTGGGCGGGGCCGGTGTGATCTCGAAACTGGGCTGATCGTCCTTCATCCGCACGATCACCTCGCCGCCATGCTCCAGCTTGCCGAAGAGCAGCTCTTCGGCGAGCGGCTGTTTCAGCTTTTCCTGGATCAGGCGGCCCATCGGGCGGGCACCGTAGAGCCGGTCGTAACCGCGTTCGGTGAGCCATTCCTTGGCTTCGTCGTCCAGGCTGATGTGAACGTTCTGGTCTTCCAGCTGCATCTCCAGCTGCAGGATGAATTTTTCCACCACCCGGCTGACGACCTCGGTCGGCAGGTAGCCAAAGGGCACGATCGCATCGAGACGGTTGCGGAATTCCGGTGAGAACAGGTTCTTCACCGCTTCCTCGCTGGCGTCTTCCTTCGATATATTGGTGCCGAAGCCAATACCTTCCTTGGCCATATCGGACGCACCGGCATTGGTCGTCATGATCAGGATGACGTTGCGGAAATCCACCGTCTTGCCGTGATGATCGGTCAGGCGGCCATTATCCATCACCTGCAACAGGATGTTGAACAGGTCCGGATGCGCCTTCTCGATCTCGTCCAGCAGCAGCACGCTGTGCGGATTCTGGTCGACCGCATCGGTGAGCAGACCGCCCTGATCATAGCCGACATAGCCCGGAGGCGCGCCGATCAGGCGGCTGACCGAATGGCGTTCCATATATTCGCTCATGTCGAAGCGCTTCAATGGAATGCCGAGGATCGAGGCGAGCTGGCGCGCCACCTCGGTCTTGCCGACGCCGGTGGGGCCGGAAAACAGATAATTGCCGATCGGCTTGTCCGGATCGCGCAGGCCAGCGCGGCTCAGCTTGATGGCCGAAGACAGTGTTTCGATGGCCTTGTTCTGGCCGAACACGACGCGCTTCAGATCGCCTTCCAGATTGGCGAGCGAGGACTTGTCGTCGCTCGACACCTGTTTGGGCGGAATGCGCGCCATCGTGGCGATCACCTTTTCGATCTCACTGGGCGTGATCATCTTGCGGCGGCGGCTGGGCGGCAGCAGCATCTGCATGGCGCCCACCTCGTCGATCACGTCGATCGCCTTGTCCGGCAGCTTGCGATCATTGATGTAGCGCGCGGAAAGCTCCACTGCGCTGCGGATCGCATCGGGCGTGTACTTCACATTGTGATGCTCTTCGAACGCGCTGCGCAGCCCGGCCAGGATTTTCACCGTATCCTCGATCGTCGGTTCGTTGACGTCGATCTTCTGGAAGCGCCGCAGCAAGGCGCGGTCCTTCTCGAAATGGTTGCGGAATTCCTTGTAGGTGGTCGATCCGACGCAGCGGATTGAGCCGTTGGACAGCGCAGGCTTCAGCAGGTTGGACGCATCCATCGCCCCGCCGCTGGTGGCCCCGGCACCGATCACCGTGTGAATCTCGTCGATGAACAGCACCGCATGCGGCAGCTTTTCCAGCTCCGACACCACGGATTTCAGCCGCTCCTCGAAATCGCCGCGATAGCGCGTGCCGGCCAGCAATGCGCCCATGTCGAGCGAATAGATCACCGCTTCCTTCAGCACGTCGGGCACCTGGCCTTCGTGGATGCGGCGCGCGAGTCCCTCGGCGATGGCGGTCTTGCCCACGCCCGGTTCGCCCACATAGAGCGGGTTGTTCTTGGAACGGCGGCACAGGATCTGGATCGTGCGATCCACTTCCAGCGACCGGCCGATCAAGGGATCGATCTTGCCCGCTGCGGCCTTCTCGTTGAGATTGACGGTGAACTGGTCGAGCGCGCCGTCCTTCTTGGACTTGCCGTCCTTGTCGTCCGCCTTCTCGCCGGGTTCGGCCGGCTCGTCCGATCCTTCGACCTGACCGTTCTTGCCCACGCCATGGCTGATGAAGCTGACCGCATCGAGGCGGCTCATATCCTGCTGCTGCAGGAAATAGACGGCATAGCTCTCCCGCTCGGAAAACAGCGCGACCAGCACATTGGCGCCGGTGACCAGATCCTTGCCGCTGCTCTGCACGTGCAGGATGGCGCGCTGCACCACGCGCTGGAAACCGCTGGTCGGGGACGGGTCCACCTTTTTGCCGGTCACGCGCAGGCTGTCGAGTTCGGTATCGAGATAGGCTGCCACGGCCTCGCTCAGTTCGCCGATGTCCACGCCGCAGCTCTGCATCACCTTGGCCGCGTCATTATCTTCCACCAACGCGAGCAGCAGATGCTCCAGCGTGGCATATTCATGCCGCCGATCGGACGCATTCATCAGCGCCTGATGCAGGGTCTTTTCAAGAGATTCGGTGAAACTGGGCATGCGGCTGATCTCCGATGCGGCCAAGGGCCGCAGATTGGTGGCGAGCGGTCACCGGCATGATGACCTGCTTTCGCGTCTGTTCAAGGTTTATGTCGGAAATCTTGCCCCCGCTTTCAACGGGTGCGGTTCATTTCCGGAACAGCGCGTCGGCATGGGAACGATGGCTGACGGCAGCGGTCTTGCGCGCCTCGCACCGGGCGATCTCTCCGTGCAGCGCGGCAATGCGGGCCTCCAGCTCCTCCACCGACAGCGGATCGAGGTCTTCGCGCAGCACCTGGCCGAGCGGTTCGGAGGGGCGAGGGTCTTCGGCATCGTTCATATGGGGAAATGTTGACGTCAGCGCTGCGTCTGTCAATAACCCCGGCTCGATAGCCGCTGCGGGGGGTGGCAGGGAACGGGGACAAAAGCGATGAATCGACGCGCCGATCTTCCACTTCAGATGCGTTGCATCGCCATCGACACGTATGGCGGGCCGGAGGTGCTGCAGCCGAGCGAACGGCCGCTGCCCGAACCGGGTGAGGCAGAGGTGCTGATCCGCGTGGCCGCCGCCGGTGTGAACCGTCCGGACGTCATGCAGCGCAAGGGCCATTATCCGCCGCCGCCGGGCGCATCCGATCTGCCGGGGCTGGAAATTGCGGGCGAAATCGTGGCGGTCGGCCAGGGCGTGGGGCCCGAGATGATGGGCCAGCCGGTTTGCGCGCTGGTGTCGGGCGGGGGCTATGCCGAATATTGCCTGGCCCCGGCGGCGCAGTGCCTGACCGTGCCCGAAGCGCTCAGCATGGAGGAAGCCGCGGCGCTGCCCGAGACGCTGTTCACCGTGTGGCATAATGTGTTCGAGCGCGGCTATGCCGGGCAGGGCGATCGCCTGCTCGTCCATGGCGGTACCAGCGGGATCGGTTCGATGGCCATCAAGCTGGGCAAGCTGTTCGGCCTGACCGTCTATGTCACGTGCGGATCGGACGAGAAATGTGCCGCCGCGCGCGCGCTCGGCGCGGCCGAGGCGATCAATTACAAGTCCTGCGATTTCGTCGAGGAAATCAAGCGCCTGACCGACGGGGACGGCGTGAATGTGGTGCTCGACATGGTGGGCGGCGATTATGTTGCGCGCAATATCGCCTGTCTGGCGCCCGATGGACGGCATGTGTCCATCGCGTTCCAGCGCGGCATGTCTGCCGACATTTCCATCCTCGATATCATGCAGCGCCGGCTGGTGCTGACCGGATCGACCCTGCGTGCCCGGGATGCCGGGTTCAAGGCGCTGCTGGCCGACGAGATTGCACGCAATGTCTGGTCCTTCGTCGAGGAGGGCAAGCTGAAGCCCGCGATCGACAAGAGCTTCCCGCTCGATCAGGCCAGCGCCGCGCATGAGCGAATGGAGGCCCGCGATCATGTCGGCAAGATCGTGCTGACCATCTGACGCGCTCCCGGCAAGGATGCGCAGCCATTCGGGACCGGCGTCCAGAAGGGCCAGCCCTTTGACATTGCGTGTGTTTGTCAAAAAAGCTTCACCGCGCCCAAGCCGCCATGTCACAATGCCATGGCATTGCCGCCTTGTTGATCCGGGGGCAGAGGCAAGGGAGAGCTATGGTGAACGCTCTGACCGATTTTCCAATCGCACTAGACGAACAGCTCTATGACGATCGCCTGCGCCAGCGGCCGGCCGCCAAAGAGGTGCACCGCAAGAAATATCGCACCGTCTGGATTTCCGATGTCCACCTCGGCACGCGCGGATGCGCCGCGGACATGCTCATCGATTTTCTGGACCATGTCGATAGCGAGACGATGTATCTGGTCGGCGACATTATCGACGGCTGGCGGCTGAAGAAGAAGTTCTACTGGCCGCCCGAACATAATGATATCGTCTGGCGCATTCTCAAGCGCGCCCGGCGCGGCACGCGGATCGTCTATATTCCGGGCAATCATGACGAGATGTTTCGCCAGTTCACCGGCCTGAATTTCGGCGGGGTGGAGATCAAGCGCGCCGCCTTCCACGATACCGCCGATGGCCGCCGCCTGCTGGTGCTGCACGGGGACGAGTTCGACACCATCATGCTGGCCCATCGCTGGCTCGCCTTCGTCGGCGATACGGCCTATTCCGTCATGATGCGCCTGAACCATGTGACGAACAAGGTGCGCAACCGCCTGGGCCTGCCCTATTGGTCGCTGTCCAAGGCGGCCAAGCACAAGGTCAAGAACGCCGTGGAATTCATCTCCCGCTTCGAGGAGCTGGTGGCCCGCGCCGCGCAGCAGCGGGGCGTCGACGGGGTGGTGGCCGGCCATATCCACACCGCCGAATTCCGGCTGATCGACGGCGTGGAATATTATAATGACGGGGACTGGGTGGAGGGTTGCACCGCGCTGGTGGAGCATTTCGACGGGCGCATGGAAATCCTGCACTGGGCGGACGAGATCGCCCGGCGGGATCGCCAGCCGGCAGCGGCCGCTGCCGACTGGGCCGAACCGATGCTAGAGGCGGCGGAATAGGGGCGGGGGCCGTGAAGATCGCCATCGTCACCGATGCCTGGCATCCGCAGGTGAACGGGGTGGTGCGCACGCTGACCAATATGTCGGATCAGCTGCGCCGGATGGGGCATGACATCCGCGTCATCTCGCCCGAACAGTTCACCAGTTTTCCGTGCCCGACCTATCCGGAAATCCGGCTGGCGCTGGCCAGCAGCGGCACGGTGGGCGGCATGCTCGAAGATTTTGCGCCGGACGCGATCCATCTGTCGACGGAGGGGCCGCTATGTCTGGCGGCGCGCCGCTGGTGCGTCCGGCGGGGCCGCCCGTTCACCACTGCCTTCCACACCATGTTCCCGGACTATGTCGCCCGCCGTACCGGCATGTCGCCGGAACTGGTCTGGCCGTTGATGCGCCGCTTCCATGCCCGCTCCGCGCGGGTGATGGTGGCCACGGACAGTATCGCCGAGCAGCTGCGCGCCCACGGCATCGGCCATCTGGCGCATTGGGGCCGGGGCGTGGACCTTGCCGCCTTTTCCCCCGATGCGCCGCCGCCCGCTTGCTATGCCGATCTGCCGGGGCCGATCCTGCTCTATGTCGGCCGGGTGGCGGTGGAAAAGAATGTGGAGGCGTTTCTGGCCGCCGATGTGCCGGGCAGCAAGGTTGTGGTGGGCGACGGCCCGGCGCGCGAGCAGCTGGAACGCCGGTTCCCGCAGGCGCATTTTCTGGGCCCCCTGTCGGGCGCGCAGCTTGCAGGCTGCTATGCCGGGGCGGACTGTTTCGTCTTCCCCTCGCGCACCGATACCTTTGGCCTGGTGATGATCGAGGCGCTGGCCTGCGGCACCCCGGTGGCCGCCTATCCGGTGCCCGGCCCGCTCGATATTCTCACCCCCGAAAGCGGCGCGATGGCTGGCCGTCTGGAAGACGCCATTACGCAGGCGCTGGGGCTGGACCGGGCGGCCTGCGCCGCGCATGGTGCCGGTTTCACCTGGGAGGCGAGCGCGCGGCAATTTCTGGACGCGCTGGAGCCGCGCGCCGAGCCATGGGGGCCGCGCCGCGCCGCCTGAAACGGCGTGCCGCCACGTCAGCCTTGCCGCCGCCACGGCTTTGCCCTACATTATCTTCCGATACGGCCATCCCGCGAGGGGTGGCCCTTATTGTTTGGAGAAAATGCCGTGGCCCAGAATGTGGCTCCCTTGATGCCTCACGCGACCGCCGCCTGGCTGGTCGACAACACCTCGCTCGGATTCGATCAGATCGCGGAATTCTGCGGTCTGCACATCCTGGAAATCCAGGCGATGGCCGATGACATGACCAGCAGCAAATATACCGGCCGCGATCCGGTGCGTGCGGGTGAACTGACGCTGGAGGAAATCGAGCGCGGTCAGGCCGATGAGGAATATCGCCTCAAGATCCAGAAGGGCCCCGATCAGGTCCGCCGCACCAAGGGCCCGCGCTACACGCCGGTGTCCAAGCGGCAGGACAAGCCGGACGGCATTGCCTGGCTGCTGCGCAACCACCCCGAAATTTCGGACGCGCAGGTCTGCAAGCTGATCGGCACCACCCGCAACACGATTAACGCGATCCGTGAGCGCAGCCACTGGAACATCGCCGAGATCCAGCCCAAGGATCCGGTGACGCTGGGCCTGTGTTCGCAGCGCGAGCTGGACGCCGTGGTGTCCAAGGCCGCTAAGAAGGCCGGCATCGAAGAGCAGGGCGTCGACGAAGCCAAGCAGGGTGTCGACCGTGCCGCGCTGATCGAAGAGCTGCGCGCCGAACGGGCCGAGGAAAAGCGCGTGGCGGAAGAGGCCTTGCGTGAGGGCGAAGAGGGCGAGCAGGGCGATGCCGCGGAAGGCGAAGCCCCGCGCACCGAAGAGCTTACCGCAGAAAACCTCTTCAAACGCTGATAGAAAGGCGGGCGCCGGCCATGCGGCCTGTGGCGCCCGCCTTTATCTGAACATTCTGTATCTGAATATTCTGGCCCAAGCGGTTTGATCCGAAGGATCGGCCAGCGCTGGCCCAGTGTTGGCCCAGAGCTGGCAGACTGATCCCGCAGGCCGCTTCCCGGCGGCAAAAAAAACCCGTTTCAACGCCAATCGAACCCGCCCTGCCACCAGCAGGTTGCTCCGGTCGCTGGTCTCGCTTACACGCCTGTCAACAGCAGACAGCAGGAGTGGTTATGGCATCGGACAACAGCATCTGGAACGGTTCGAAATATCGCCACCCCAGCGCATGGGCGCAGGACTTTGCGCCGATGACGGTGCCGCAGATGTTCGCCGCGTCCGTGCGGGACCATCCCGATGCGCCGCTGGTCGATTTTCTGGGCCGCAAGTTCAGCTATTCCGCGCTGGCCGCCCGCGCCATGCAGGTGGCCGCCGGCCTGACCGATCTGGGCATGAAGCCCGGTGACCGCGTGGGCCTGTTCCTGCCCAATGTGCCCCATTATGTCGCGGCCTATTATGGCGCGATGATCGCGGGCATGGTGGTGGTGAACTTCTCGCCCCTCTACAGCGCGGCGGAGCTGGGCCATCAGGTGGAAGACAGCGGCACGCGGCTGCTCATCACCGTCGATGCCACGGCGCTGCTGCCCACCGCGCTGAAGGTGCTGGAAGAAAGCTCGCTCGAAAAACTGGTCGTCGGATCAGTGGCCGAGGGGCTGCCGACGGCCAAGGGTCTGGCCTATCGCCTGTTCAAGCGCGCCGATATCGCGGCGATCCCCAAGGACAAGGCGGTCACCCGCTGGTCCGATCTGATCGATAATCGCGGCGAATTTGCCGGCAATGACCCGAAGCCCGAAGACGTTGCCCTGCTGCAATATACCGGCGGCACTACCGGCACGCCCAAGGGGGCCATGCTGACGCATCAGAATCTGACCGCCAATGCGCGGCAGATCCAGATGATCGATCCGGGCACGGTGGCGGTGGACCGCATCATGGGCGTGCTGCCGCTGTTCCATGTGTTCGCCAATGCCTGCGTGCTCAACCGCACGGTGCTGCGCGGCGGCGAGATCGTGATGCTGCCGCGCTTCGATGCGGGCGATGCGCTGAAGGCGATCCAGCGCACCAAGCCGGTGTCCATGCCCGGCGTGCCGACCATGTATCAGGCGCTGCTCGATCATCCGGCCATCGGCAAGACCGATTTTACCTCGCTGCAATATTGCATTTCGGGCGGCGCGCCGCTGGCGCAGACGGTGAAGACGCGCTGGGAAGAGGCCACCGGATCGCAGTTGATCGAAGGCTATGGCCTGACCGAAAGCTCGGGCGTGGTGTCCAGCAATCCCTATATCGGGGCGGGCAAGATCGGCACCATCGGCCAGCCGATCCCCGGCACGCGCATTCGTCTGCTGGACAAGGAAGACCCCTCGAAGCCCGCGCCGGAGGGCGAGCCGGGCGAGCTGACCTTTGCCGGTCCGCAGGTGATGAAGGGCTATTGGCGGCGTCCCGATGCGGACGCCAAGGTGTTCGACGGGGAATTTCTGCGCACCGGAGATGTGGCGACCATCGACGAGGACGGCTTCGTCGCCATCGTCGATCGGCTGAAGGACATGATTTCGGTGGGCGGGTTCAAGGTGTTCCCCAGCCATATCGAGGATGTGCTCTACACCCATGAAGCGGTGCGCGATGCCCTCGTGATCGGTGTGCCGGACGATTATCATGGTGAGCTGCCCAAGGCGTTCGTGACGCTGAACGATGGGGCGGATGTCGATGGCCAGACGCTGATGGCCTGGCTCAATCCCAAGGTCGGCAAGCATGAGCGGGTGAACGCCGTGGTGGTACGCGACGAATTGCCCAAGACGATGATCGGCAAGCTGGATCGCAAGGCGCTGCGAGCCGAAGAGGGGGTTTGAACGGTTCTGGGTAGCGAGACCGGGCGTGCGCGCGGGCCTGATGGGAGGCCGCGCCATGGCAGCCTTCGCCGCCCGGCAGCGTTGCCATAACCGCTTGCCACGCTCTTAAGCAGATTTCATCGGCGCCGCAGATATTGGTGTCTGCGGCGCCGATGTAGGAAATTATATTGCGCGAGCGCGCAATCGATACGTGCTCACTTTGTCAACTTCGGACAGCTTTCGAAGCGTTCAGTCCGCGAACACCGTCTTGGCGTTCATGAACTCGTGCAGGCCGAAGGCGCTGAGCTCGCGGCCATAGCCGGAGCGTTTGATGCCGCCGAAGGGCGCTTCCGGAGACGATGCCAGAACCTTGTTGAAGGCGGTCATGCCGGATTCGATCTCATTGGCGAAGCGCTGCTGCTCGGCCTCGTCCTGCGTGAACACCGCCGAGCCAAGGCCATAGGGGGAGCGGTTGGCGATGCGGATCGCATCGTCGATATCGTCCGCCTTGAACACCATGGCGACGGGCCCGAACAGCTCCTCCTCCATCAGCGGGTTTTCGGTGGTCATGCCGCTGATGATGCCGGCGTTCATGAACGCCCCGCCGTCGCCCACGGCTTCGCCGCCAAACTCGACGGTGGCATCGGTGCCGCGCACCTTTTCCATCTGTTCCAGCACGGTATCGCGCTGCTCGAAGCTGGAGAGGGGGCCCATGTCGGTGCCCTCGTCGAACGGATCGCCCCAGCTTACCGCCTTCATGCCGGCGCGGAACCGCTCCATGAAGTCCTCATAGATATCCTCGTGCACGATCATGCGCTTGCCGCAGATACAGCTCTGTCCGGTATTCTGGATGCGCGCCTTCACCGCCTTTTCGGCCGCATCGGCGATATCGGCAGAGGGCATCACGATGAACGGATCGGATCCGCCCAGCTCCAGCACCATCTTCTTCAGCTGCTTGCCCGCCGTTTCGGCGACCGCAGAGCCGGCACCCTCGCTGCCGGTCAGCGTGGCCGCGACCACCCGGTCGTCTTCCAAAATAGCGGCGACCGCGCCGGACTTGATGACCAGGTTCTGAAACAGGCCCTCGGGCGCACCGGCCTCGCGGATGAGGCGGTCCATCATCTCGGCGCAGCCCATGGTGACGCTGGCATGCTTCAGCAAACCGACATTGCCGGCCATGATCGCGGGCGCGATGAAGCGCACCGCCTGCCAGAGCGGAAAGTTCCAGGGCATGACTGCCAGCACCGGGCCCATGGGCAGGTACCGGGTATAGACATTGCCCTCCGCCCGTCCCCAGCGGACGTCCTGCAACAGCGCGGGGCCATGTTCGGCATAGAAGCGGAAGGCGGTGGCGCATTTCTCGGCCTCAGCCTTGGCCGAGGCGAAGGTCTTGCCCATCTCCAAAGTGATCTGGCGGCCCAGCGCCTCGCTGTTTTTCTCGAACGCGTCGGCAATGGCGGAAAGCAGATCGGTCCGTGTCTTGTAGTCGGTCTTGCTCCAGCTGGCATAGGTTTCCGCCGCCTTGGCAAGCTTGGTCTCGATCTGCTCTGCGGTCAGCTCGCTATAGTCTTCGAGCGTTTCACCGGTGGCAGGATTGCTGGTCGTGATCGTCATATCTGGCTCCTGATCGCTTTGATGACCAAGCGTTGGAGCCAGCGGTTCGTTCCGCAGCTACTCGGCGTCGGGTTCGGCGGGCTCGGCATCGGCCGGTGCGCTGCCATCGGCGGACGTGCCGCCGCCGCTAGCTTCGGGATTGTCGCCAGCGGCTTCGGACGCAATTCCTTCCACCTCCGGCGCTTCGGACCGGATATCGTCGATCGAGATCATGTCATCGCTGATGGTGCCTTCCAGATCGTCGACATTGTTCATGACCGTTTCGGTCACCTCCTTGTCGGCGGGCGCGGCATCGGGTTTGTCGCCGCCACAGCCGGCCAGCAGGGCCAGCGCCGCGAGGGGCAGGATAGCGTCGCGCATGCTCTTCTCCGTCTATTATCCGTCAGTCGCCGACTGCGGCCAGAAAGCTGCCGAAATGCCGGCGCAGCGCAGCATCCAGATCGGCCATCCCCGCATCGATACCGAGCGCAGCCATGCTCGTCACCGGAAATTCACTGATGCCGCAGGGCACGATGCCGGCAAAGTGGCTCAGGTCCGGGTTCACATTCACCGCAAAGCCGTGCGCTGTGACCCAGCGGCGCACCCGCACGCCGATGGCGCCGATCTTGGCTTCGCGGCCCTGTGCATCGTCGCACCATATACCGATGCGGCCCTCGGCGCGGCGCGCGGCTATGCCGAATTCGCCGAGCGCGGCGATCACCCAGCCTTCCAGCGCGTGAACGAAGCAGCGCACGTCGCGCCCGCGCTCGTTGAGGTTGAGCATCACATAGCCCACCCGCTGGCCCGGCCCATGATAGGTATAGCGGCCACCGCGACCGCTATCGAAGACCGGAAACCGGTGTTGCAGAAGCTCGGCCGGGTCTGCGCTGGTCCCGGCGGTATACAGCGGTGGATGTTCCAGCAGCCAGATCAGCTCTTCGCCGCTGCCATCGCGAATCGCGGTCTGCCGTGCGTCCATGCGCGCCACGGCTTCGGGATAGGCGATGGGCCCGGTGGCCTCCTCCCATGCCACGCCGTTCGGCCGGTCATGACCCCCGGCCTGCAATTGATTGATCTTTTCCATCGAGCGTAGAAATGGACCGACGAACGGCGGGCGGCAAGCCTTGTCAGCACGCAGATGGCCGCTTAGAAATCGGCCAAGGAATGACAGGGATGGGACATATGGCAAAGAAGCTCGATTTTTCGGACGCGTGGAATGATGCGACCGGCCTGTTGAAGGCGCACAAGGAAGGCGTGCTGGCGATTGCCGGAGTGTTCCTGTTCCTGCCGCAAATCGCGATCGGCTATTTCGCCAGTGGGTTGGATGTCGAAGGCGTCAATGACTCTTCGCAGGTGGCGCAGATCTACGAAGCATGGTTTCTCGCCAATGGACTGTTCCTGTTTCTCGCCAGTGTCGTCTCGATGATCGGCTCGGTATCGCTGTATGTGATCTTTCTGCGCGGCAACCAGACCATCGGTCAGGCGATCTCGACCGGGCTGAAACTGTTCATCACCTATTTTCTGGTGGCGGTGCTGACCGCCATCGCCGTGGCGTTCGGTTTCGTTCTGTTGATCGTTCCCGGCATCTATTTCGCGGTGAAATTCTCGCTGGCACCGGCCGCGCTGGCTGCAGAGCATATCACCAACCCGATTGCGGCCATGAAGCGTTCCTGGGCGGCCACCAAGGGCAACAGCCTGCGCATATTTTTCCTGCTGCTGATTGTCGGCATCGTCGGGCTGATCGCCGTCATGGCCGTGTCCGCGGTGCTCGGCATTCCGGTCAGTCTGCTCCTGCCCACCGAGGCAGCCCTGTTCGTCAACAATATCATCAGCTCGCTCGCCGGTGCGATTTTCAGCGCGATCTTCATCGCCCTGTACGCCGCGATCTATCGGCAGCTGGCCGGCAGCTTCACCCGGCGCGAGCTGGAAGAGACGTTCTAGGCTGCTTTCTGTCTCACCCGGCCCGATGCAGCGCCGGGTGAAATAGGCCTTAGGTCCAGCGCGCTTCGGGCGGCAGGCTCATCAGGATCGCATCGATATTGCCGCCGGTCTTCAGGCCGAACAGCGTACCGCGATCATAGAGCAGGTTGAATTCGGCATAGCGCCCACGCCATTCCAGCATCTGCTGGCGGTCGGCCTCGTTCCAGGGCTCGTTCATCCGGCGTCGCACGATGGCGGGATAGACATCCAGAAACGCTTCGCCGACATCGCGGCTGAACTCAAAATTGCGATCGAACTGCGCCGCGCTGTCCGCTTCCAGATGGTCGTAGAATATCCCGCCGACGCCGCGATGCACCGCGCGATGGGGGATGTAGAAATAATCCTCCGCCCATTTGGCATAGCGCTCGTAGACGTCGGGGCCATAGGGGCTGCAGGCTGCGCGCAGGCGGGCATGGAAGCCATCCGTGTCTTCCTGCTTTGGAAGCGGTGGATTTAGGTCCGCGCCGCCGCCGAACCATTTCTTCGTGGTCGTCAAAAAGCGGGTGTTCATATGGACCGCGGGGACATGGGGGTTGGCCATATGGGCCACCAGGCTGATGCCGGTGGCCAGAAAGCTGGGGTCCTCCGCCGCGCCGTTGATTGATGCGGCGAAATCCGGATTGAACGTCCCACCCACGGTGGACACATTGACGCCGACCTTTTCGAATATCTTGCCCTTCATCATGCCGCGCACGCCGCCGCCGCCCGGCTGCCCATCCGGATCGTCGCGCTGCCAGGCGGTGTAGGCGAACGCCGCGTCCGAACCGGCCTCGCGCTCGATCGCCTCGAATTCGGCGCAGATGCGGTCGCGCAGCGCCTCGAACCAGTCGCGTGCCTGCTGCTGCTGACCGTCCAGGGTCAGGCCGGTGGTGTCTGGGGAATGGGGCATGCGGATCCTCGTGGCATTCATGGAAGCCAGCGCTTCAGGGCAACTGGCCGGTCTGGCGTAGCGCCTCGGCCAGCGCGATGCCAGCCGAGACGGCCAGATTCAGTGAGCGCAGATCGGCGCGCATGGGAATGCGCACCGCAGCATCCGCACGCGTTCGCACATCTTCCGGCACGCCGGCACTTTCCGAACCGAAGAGAAGCTGATCGTCCGCTTCAAAGGCAAAGTCGTAAAGCGATCCGCTTGCCTTGCTGCTGAGCAGGACAAGGCGGCCGGGGGCCGGTGCAGCGCGAAACACCTCCCAATCGGCATGCCGCGCCACATGGGCGAGAGCAGCATAATCCATGCCTGCGCGTTTCAGGGCGCGGTCCGAGAAGGGAAAGCCGCAAGGCTCGATAATATCGCACGGCACGCCAAAACAGGCGGACAGCCGCAAGATGGTGCCGACATTGCCGGCGATGTCCGGCTGGAAGAGAGCGATGCGCATCGCCGGGTCATAAGCGAAAGCCGATGGCGACGTAAGCCCGCCGGGCTGTCCCCAATGGCGCCCGTAACGCGATCATGCCGTTCAGAAAAAGCGGTTGGCAGGTTGGGCAGGCCCGGCTATCAGACCCGCTGAATCGAAGCGCTGGATCGACGAACCGATCCGCCTCGGGCCTCAGGGTAGGATGGATCTTCCCGGCGGCGTCAGGTCAGGCGCGCAACTTTGCAAGGGTATCGCATGGCAACGGTCGAGCAGGCTGATCCGGTCCTGAAAGAAGACGGCGAAGGCGTCCGCCGCCGCGATTTTATCAATATCGCAGCATTGGGCGTCGCTGGCGTCGGAGCCACCATCGCGGTTATCCCGCTGGTCAACCAGATGAACCCCAGCGCCGATGTGCGGGCGCTGTCTTCGGTGGATATCGATATTTCCTCCATCCAGCCCGGCCAGGCGATCAAGTCCACCTGGCGCAAGCAGCCGATTTTCGTGCGCAATCTGACGCCGAAGGAAATTGCCGAGGCGAACGCCGTCAATGTGTCGACCTTGCGCGATCCGCAGACGCTGGCCGAGCGGACCGAAGAAGGGCACGAGAACTGGCTGATCACGCTGGCCGTCTGCACCCATCTCGGATGCATTCCGCTGGGCGCGGGCGAGGGCGAGAACAAGGGTGCGTTCGGCGGTTATTTCTGCCCGTGCCACGGTTCGTCCTACGACACCGCGGCGCGCATCCGGCAGGGGCCCGCTCCGCGCAATCTGGAAGTGCCACCCTATACTTTTACCTCCGACACCGTCGTGCAGATAGGCTGAGGATCCGACCATGAGCTTTCCCTGGGCCAAACATTATGAACCCAAGAATCCGGCCATGCGCTGGATCGACGAGCGTCTGCCGCTGCCGCGGCTGGTGTACAGCGCCGTCGGTGCTGGCTATCCGGTGCCGCGCAACCTGAACTATTTCTGGAATTTCGGCGTGCTCGCCGGTGTTGCGCTGGTGGTGCAGATCATCACCGGCGTCATCCTCGCGATGCATTACACCGCGAATATCGACACCGCTTTCAACAGCGTTGAAGCCATCATGCGCGATGTAAATTCCGGCTGGCTGATGCGCTATGCGCACGCCAACGGCGCAAGCTTCTTCTTCATCGTGGTCTATATCCATATCTTCCGCGGCCTGTTCTACGGGAGCTACAAGGCCCCGCGCGAGATGATCTGGCTGCTCGGTCTTGTCATCTTCCTGCTGATGATGGCCACCGCCTTCATGGGTTATGTGCTTCCCTGGGGTCAGATGAGCTTCTGGGGTGCGCAGGTGATTACGGGCTTCTTCTCCGCCATTCCGGTGGTGGGTGAGCCGATCCGCCAGTGGCTGCTGGGCGGCTTCGTGCCGGATCAGGCAACGCTGAACCGCTTCTTCTCGCTGCATTATCTGCTGCCGTTCGTGATCGCCGGCACCATCATCCTGCACATCTGGGCGCTGCATATTCCGGGTTCCAACAACCCGACCGGCGTGAGCGTGAAGGGGCCGCAGGATACCGTGCCCTTCCACCCTTATTACACGGCGAAGGATGGTTTCGGCCTGGGCGTGTTCCTCATCCTGTTCTCGTTCATGGTGTTTTTCCTGCCGAACGCGCTTGGCCATGCGGACAATTACATCGCGGCCAATCCGCTTTCCACGCCTGCGCATATCGTGCCGGAATGGTATTTCTGGCCCTTCTACGCCATCCTGCGTGCGTTCACCGTCGATCTTAGCTTCTTCGGACTGTTCACGATCGTCGAGGCGAAGCTGCTGGGCGTGATTGCGATGTTCGCATCGATTCTGATCCTTTTCTTCCTGCCCTGGCTGGACAACAGCCCGGTGCGGTCCGGCAATTATCGGCCGAAGTTCAAGATCGCCTTCATCATCCTGGTGTTGGACGTGCTGGTGCTGGGTTTCTGCGGGCAAATGCCGGCAGAGGAACCATGGGTTATGCTGAGCCAGCTTGCCGCGGCTTACTATTTTGCGCATTTCCTGATCGTGCTGCCGCTGATCTCGCATTTCGAAAAGCCGTTGCCACTGCCGGGTTCGATCACAGAAGCGGTGCTCAACAAACATCGCATCAAGGGCGAGCGCGACGCGCTCCCGGGCATGGGTAGCGCCACCCAGCCGCAGCCGGCCGAATAAGAGGATCGACGACTTCCGATGAAAATCATTCTCAATCTGATAGGCGCGTTCTTCGTCGCTATTCTGGTCTGGTCGTTCGGCGCCGGAGCGGTGGAATATCTGACCTCGTCGCATGAGGAGAGCGTGGAGCATAAGTTTCATGAGGAACCTTTGGACGTCAGTTTTCCCAGCGATGGTGCACTCGGCACGTTCGACAAGGCGCAGCTGCAGCGCGGCCTGAAGGTTTTCCGTGAAGTCTGCGCGGCATGCCACAGTCTCAACCAGGTGGCGTTCCGCAGCCTGACCGATCTTGGCTATTCCGAGGATCAGGCGAAGACCATTGCGGCCGAATGGCCCATCGAGACACCTTCGATCAATCCGGAAACCGGAGAGGCGGCCACGCGCCCCTCCTTGCCGATCGATCATTTTCCCGCGCCTTATCCCAATGTGGTTGCAGCGCGCGCGGCGAACAACAATGCGGTTCCGCCGGATCTGTCGCTGATCACCAAGGCGCGCGAGGGCGGCGCACCTTATGTCTACTCGCTGCTTATCGGTTATCGTCCCGTGCCGGCAGACTTGCCGGAGGCAAACCGTCCGTCGACTGGCCTCTACTACAATCCCTGGTTTGCGAACCTGAACCTGGCGATGCCCGCACCGCTGACAAGCGCCGGTCAGGTAACCTATGATGATGGCACGGAAGCCAGCCTGCCCCAGATGGCAAAGGACGTCACGGCGTTCCTGATCTGGACGGCAGAACCAACGCTGCCCGCACGCAAGCAGACGGGCTGGGCGGTGATCCTGTTCCTCATCCTTGCGACCGGGCTGGGTTATATGGCGTATCGCAATGTCTGGATCGATCAGAAGCACTGACAGCCGCAGGCACTTCGTTATTTCCGATATGAAAAAGGGGCCATCTGGCCCCTTTTTTGCGCATGGCCATGTGCCATTCGCTTGTGGGCTGCAAAGGCCTCCGATGACGTGGTTCAGTCGAGCACGCGATGCAGCGCTTCATGCCACTGTTCCAGACGCAGGTCCCGCGCGCTGGCAGCCATGGCTGGTTCGAAACATTCGACATCACCACGCATAGAATTAGTCGCTTCTTCCAGATGCACGCACAGATCGATTCCGCATGACGCCAGCATGGCGGCGCCGAGCGCGGTGGTTTCCAGAAAGGCAGGGCGTTCCACCGGCAAATCCAGAATGTTGGCGATATCCTGCGCCATCCAGTCATTGGCCGCCATGCCGCCGTCGATGCTGAAACTGGTCCAGGCTGCTCCATCGGCAGCGAATGCCGTCTGCAGATCATAGGTCTGATGCGCCATCGACTCCAGGGCGGCGCGGGCAAGATGGGCGGACCCGGTCGAGAAATCGAGCCCGTCGATCAACCCCCGCGCATCCGGCCGCCAATGTGGCGCGCCGAGCCCAGACAGGGCCGGCACGATCACCACCCCGCCATTATCCGGCACGGACGCCGCCAGCTGCGCCGTTTCCGCCGCCGTCTGCAGGATGCCAAGTCCATCGCGCATCCACTGGATCAGGCTGCCTGCCACGAAGACGGAGCCTTCCAATGCATAATGCCGCACGTCATTTTCCTGGAACAGGACGGTGCTGAGCAATCGGTTCGCGGATGTGGGCACCGCCGTGCCGCTGTTGGACAAGATGAACGCGCCCGTGCCGAAGGTGGCCTTGGTTTCACCCGTCGTCAGCCGCGCTTGCCCGATCGTGGCGGCCTGTTGATCGCCGGCCATGCCGCAGATCGGCAGGGCCACACTGAACAGGCCTGGCTGGGTCTTGGCATAGCAACCATAGCTGTCCACGATCGCCGGAAGGGCGGTTTCGGGCACGCCGAAGAGATCGAGCATCTCCGGATCCCAGTCTTGCCCGTCCAAAGCCATCAGCGATGTGCGACTGGCATTGGAGGCATCGCTGATGTGCAGTCCACCGGTCAGCTTGTAGCATAGCCAGCTCTCGATGGTGCCGAACATCAGGCGATCGCCGGCAGCGGCCACGGTGTCGATATGATCGATCATCCAGCGCATCTTGGCTGCGGAAAAATAAGGATCGAGCAACAAGCCCGTGCGGGCCTGCACCAGCGGTTCCTTGCCGGCCGCCTTCAGCTCTGCGCAGCGGTCCGCCGTGCGGCGGTCCTGCCAGATGATTGCGCGCGTCAGCGGCTCCCCGGTGGCGCTGTCCCACGCCACCACCGTCTCGCGCTGGTTGGTAATGCCGATTGCGCCGATCTCACGTGCCCCGCCGCTGCGCGCGATCACGGCCTGGCAGCAGGCAAGGGTCTTCTCCCAGATTTCCCGCGCATCCTGTTCCACACGGCCAGGGGCGGGAAAGAAGGTCTTGATCACCGCCTGCTCGCTGTCCAGACATTGTCCCGTGCGCGAAAACAGCATCGCCCGCGTCGAGGTCGTGCCCTCATCGATCACCAGTACCTTGTCGCTCATCTCAGCCCCTGTTCGCTGCGGACGTGTGCGTCGCGAGGGATCGTAACATCGGACGCTGCAAAGGAAAGCATGGCATGCTAAAGGCTTTACCGATGTACGATCTGGCAATTATCGGCGGCGGTGTGAACGGGTGCGGCATCGCGCGTGATGCGGCTGGGCGGGGCCTGCGCGTCCTCCTGTTGGAAAAGGATGATCTGGCGGCGCATACAAGCTCTGCCGCCACCAAGCTGATCCATGGCGGTCTGCGCTATCTGGAGCAGAATGAGTTTCGCCTGGTCCGCAAGGCGCTGAAAGAGCGCGAAGTGCTATTGCGCGCCGCGCCGCACATTATCTGGCCGCTGCGATTTGTTCTGCCGGTCGATAAAGGCATGCGGCCTGCGTGGCTGCTGCGTACCGGCCTGTTCCTGTACGATCATCTGGGCGGGCGGGAGCTGTTGCCCGCCACGCAGACGCATGATCTGCGCACATCGCCGCTTGGCGCGCCGCTGGAAGACCGTCTGACGCGCGGGTTCAGCTATTCCGACTGTTGGGTGGAAGATTCGCGGCTGGTGGTGCTGAACGCCGTCGATGCGCGGGAGCGTGGCGCGGACATTCGGACCCGCACCGCTTGCACCGGCTTGGAACGCCGCGTGGACCGCTGGGTCGTGTCGGCCGGGGAGCAGCGGTTCGAGGCGCGGGCGCTGGTGAACGCCGCCGGTCCTTGGGCAGATGTCGTCGCCGGTCTGGCAGAGCCGCAAGGCGGCCATGCGCTGAGGCTCGTCAAGGGCAGCCATATCGTGGTGCGCAAGGCCTATGAGGGGGATCAGGCCTATATCTTCCAGAACGGCGATGGCCGGGTGATCTTTGCCATTCCTTATGAGCATGACTTCACGCTGATCGGCACCACCGACCGACCTCATGAGGAACCCGGCGTTCCGCCGCAGGCCAGCGAGGAGGAAATCACCTATCTGATCGATGCCGTGAACGATTATCTTGCGCAGGACCTGACGCGCGATGATGTGGTCTGGACCTATAGCGGCGTGCGGCCCCTCTATGACGATCATGAGGCCGATGCATCCGACGTTACCCGGGACTATGTTCTGAAGCTGACAGAGACCGGCGGAGCGCCCATATTGTCGGTGCTGGGCGGCAAGCTGACGACCTATCGGGTGCTTGCGCAGGATGCCTTGGGTCAACTGGCGCCTCTGCTCGACTGCAAGGCAACGCAATGGACCGCCGATGCCGTCTTGCCGGGCGGAGACTTTCCGGTGGACGGCTACAAGGCGCTGGCGGATGATTATGCCAGGCGCTGGCCGTGGCTCGACCGTGCGGTTTCTGCCCGCTACGCCCGGCTTTACGGCACCCGCGCCACCATCTTCATGAACGGCGCGTCGGGCGTGCAGGATATGGGCCGCCACTTCGGCGCGGGCCTGTTCGCCCGCGAGGCACGCTATCTGGTAACCGAGGAATTTGCCCGCAGTGCTGACGACATTTTGTGGCGACGCACCAAATTGGGTCTGCATCTGAGCGCGGAACAACGGGCCAAATTCGCGGCCTGGTTCGACGAGGCATTGAAGCCCGATTGACGAATGGGTGATGCGCTGGCAGAAGCGACGCCGCACGCGGGTATAGCTTAGTGGTAAAGCCCTAGCCTTCCAAGCTAGTTATGCGGGTTCGATTCCCGCTACCCGCTCCATCCTCCGTTACAATGCGTGCGCGGTATAGTCTTGTAGAAAGACCCTCTGAATCGATGTTCTTTCCAGATGACATTTTGCTCGATGTGGCGGTGCGCGGCATCGTTCTGACCGTTGTTGCATTGATCTTCGTGGTCTTCACGATTCGCATCGTGGGGCTGCGCAGTCTTTCCAAGATGACGAACTTCGATTTCGTATCGACGGTTGCCACCGGCTCGCTCCTCGCCAGCGCCGCAACGGTCAGTGAATGGCCGGCGTTCATCCAGTGCCTTGTGGCGATCATGTTCCTGTTCGTGGCACAATATGTGCTCGCCAAGATGCGCAAGAGCACGGACAATGTCGAAAATGTGCTCAGCAACAAACCGATGCTGCTGATGCGCGATGGCGTGATGGATGAGGCCGCGCTGAAGTCAGCCCGGGTCACCAAGAGCGACGTCATCGCCAAGCTTCGGGAAAGCAACGCGCTGAGCCTCGACAAGGTGCGTGCCGTCGTGCTGGAATCGACCGGCGATATCTCCGTGCTGCATGGCGACACTTTCGATGATCGCCTGCTGGACAATGTGCAGGGATTCGACTGAACCCTGCCGGCTGGATGAACGGTTCGCCGGCGCGTTACATTTTGCTACAAATCAAGCGATGCCCCGGCACATGTTCGGGACAAACAGGGCCTATCTCCATGATCATGGCGGGACCGCTTCTATCCGGAAGCCACCGTCGCACGATATGATCAGAACGGAGTAGACCATCATGAAAACGTCTTTCTTTTTCGCCGGTGCAGCCATGCTGGCACTTGGCACGGCCGCGGTCGCGCAGTCCGGCGGCGAGCGTAGCGGCCCCACCACGCGCAGCGAGGTGATCGCCAAGGTCGACGCTCGATTTGCCAAAATGGATGCCAATGGCGATGGCGTGGTGAACGAAGCCGACCGGGCGGCGCGGCAGGCGCAGCGTTTTGCAAAGCTCGATACCAATAATGACGGGGAACTGACGCCCGAGGAATTGCGGGCCGGACGCGAGATGCGTCATGACCAAATGCGCGAACGCCGCGCCGATCGCCCCGCGCCGACGGTCGAACAGCAGCAGAAATGGGCCGACGCCCGAGCAAAGCGCGCCGGAAAAGGTGGGGATCGCACCGCCCGCATGGCCGAACGCTTCGCCGCGCGCGATGGGGATGGCAATGGCAAGCTGAGCCTCGCCGAATTTTCAGCGCGCCCTGATCGCGCCGATCGCCCGGCCAGCAAGCGTGCCGGTCATCGCGGCCATCATCGTGGCGGAAAAGGCATGATGAACAGGGCCGATGCCAATAGCGATGGGACGATTTCCATCGAAGAAATGCGCACGGCGGCTCTTGCGCGTTTCGACAAGGTCGATAGGGACGGCGACGGAACAATATCCGCCGCCGAGCGGCAGGCTGCCCGTGACGCGCGAAAGGCGCGGCGCCAGGCTGCCAGCCAGGACGGCTGAACGAGACCGGTGTCCGCTCATCCTCCCCCCGAGTGTGGCATCGGGAGGGGTACGGTCAACTCTTCGGAGGGACGCCGTGCCCCTCAACCCATGGTGGAGCGCTGATATGTCCGGCCGTCCGCATTTGCTGTTGATCGATGACGAAACCTCGATCCGCGATCCCCTGGCGCGCTATCTGGAGCGGCAGGGTTTTCGCGTTACCGAGGCCGAAAGCGCGGCCAGCGGCCGGTCCGCCCTCGGTGCCTATGGCATCGATCTGGTCTTGCTTGATATCATGATGCCCGGCGAGGACGGCCTCAGCCTGACGCGGCATATCCGCGCGCATGGCGAGATGCCGGTGATCCTCCTGACGGCACGATCGGAAGAGACCGACCGGATCGTCGGGTTGGAAATGGGCGCCGATGATTATGTCGTGAAGCCGTTCAGCCCGCGTGAGCTGGTGGCACGGATCAAGACCATCCTGCGCCGCGCCGCGCAGGGCGTTCGCGTGGAAAGTGGGGACAGCACCGATTATCGCTTTGCCGGCTGGACCCTGAAAACCGCCGAGCAGGAGCTTTATGCCGCGGACGGCACGTTGGTGCCGATTTCCAGCGGAGAATATCGGTTGATCGAGGCCCTGGTGCAGCGGCCGGGCCAGGTGCTCAGCCGCGACCAGCTGCTGGATCTGACCCAGGGGCGGGAGGCCGGCCCGTTCGACCGCGCAATCGACAACCAGATCAGCCGCCTGCGCAAGAAAATCGAAGTCGATCCGAAAAACCCTGTGCTGATCAAAACCGTGTGGGGCGGCGGTTATCGGCTGGCCACCGAGGTGCGGACCGGGTGAATGTCTTGCAGCGCCTGTGGCCGCGTACGCTGGTTGGCCAGATCCTGCTGGCCGCAGCGCTGGCGCTCGGTCTGGCGCAGACGGTGAATTTCGTGCTGCTGCTGCGCAGCATAGAGACGCAGGCCATTGGGCAGGCATCGGCTTTTGCCGGGGGCCGTCTGATCTTTGTCGCCAGTGACGACCGGCGGGCCCAGCGCATGCAGCGCCGCGCCGATCGGCCACCGCAGCGCCGTGGTGGTGAAGGCGTTCGGCGCCGCAATAGCACCCTGTTCAGCAGCACGCCGCCGGCTGTGGCGGGCGAATCACAGCCCGACGCTGCGCTGCGCATCATGGACGCGGCGCGCCAGAACGATGTGCAGTTTCAGGCGGTGCGCGTCACGCTGGCCGATCGCGCGGATGTTCCGCCCCCCATGCGCCGGCGGGATGGACCGCAGGCAGGGCTGCGCGATCGATTGAGGCCCGGTGCCGCGCCAGCCAGGCGTTCCTTGGTCGTGTCGGCACAGCTTGGCTCCGGGCAGTGGGTCAGCACCGCCTCCGCCCTGCCGCAGCGCGGTGCGCCGGTGATAGGCTGGCTGATCGGGCAAACGCTGATCCTGTATCTCGCCATTCTCCTGCCGCTCGCCTTTATCGCGCACCGGGTAACGCGGCCTCTGCGCACGCTGACGGGGCGCGCCAATGCGTTCAGCGCCGAAAGCGTCCATGCCCCACTGGCCGAGAAAGGGCCCGAGGATATCCGCAATCTCATTGCAGCGATCAACGCGATGGAGGGGCGCGTGACCGCCCTTATCGGCGAAAAGGACGTGATGCTGGGCGCCATCGGCCATGATCTGAAGACGCCGCTGGCCGCGCTGCGCGTGCGGATCGAATCGGTCGATGACGATGAGGAGCGTGAACGCATGGCGGCCTCCATCGATGAGATGGTGGGCATTCTCGACGATATCCTTGTGCTGGCGCGGCTCGGCCGGTCGGGCGAGGCGCTGCGCCGCACCGATCTGACGGCGCTGACCGAAACCGTGGTGGCGGAGTTTGTCGATCGCGGCGGTGCGGCAACGCTGGCCGATGCCAGCGGGCTGGTGATCGCGGACATACGCCCCGTCCTCATCCGCCGCGCCTTGCGCAACTTGATTGGAAATGCGCTGAAATATGGCGGTGTTGCCCGCGTCCACGTGGCGCGCGACCGTGGCAGTGTTTGCGTGACGATCGACGATGATGGGCCGGGCATCGACCAGGCCGCAATCGAAACGATGTTCGAACCTTTTGTCCGTGCCGAGGCGTCGCGCAACCGGGCGACCGGGGGCAGCGGCCTGGGATTGACCATCGCGCGCGCCATTGCGCGGCAGCATGGCGGCGCCGTGACGCTGGTAAACCGGCCGGGCGGCGGGCTGACGGCGCGGCTGAGCCTACCTGGATGATCGGCGCTGGCGCGGCGCGGCCGCAGTGGCTAGCTATAGACCCATGAGCGCAGATTCAGACAGCTTGCCCAAGGCCACGCCCGCCGCCACCGTGGTGATATTCCGCACCGATCCGGATGGCGGGCCGCCGTTGCTTTGCATGGTCGAGCGGTCCGCGAAAATGGTTTTTGCGCCCGGCGCCGCGGTCTTCCCCGGCGGGCGCGTGGACCCGGACGATTACATGCTGGCCGAAACATTGGCGCCCGAGCTGGACCGCGACGACGCGGCAGCCCGCATCGCTGCCATTCGCGAGACGCTTGAGGAAACCGGGCTCGCGATCGGCATTGCGCAGGATGGCAGACGCCCCGCTGCAATCGTGCTCGATCCGGCACGCGATGCGCTGAATGGTGGCGCGCTTTTCTCCACGATGTTGAAGGAACTCGGCTGGTCGCTGGATCTGGCGAGTTTCATTCCATGGTCGCGCTGGCGGCCACCCGGATCGCTCGAGACGCGGGTGTTCGATGCGCGCTTCTACATTGCCGATGCGGGCGTTGCCAGGTTGGAGGGCGTGGCCGATCAGACCGAAAATACGTCGCTTTTCTGGGCCAGCGCGCAGACCGTTCTGGACCGTGCGGATGCCGGCGAACTGTCGATCATCTTCCCGACCCGCCGCAATCTGGAGCGGCTGGCGCAATTTGAAGATTTCGCCAGCGCCCGCAAGCATGCGGACAGCGTGCCCGTCCGGACCGTGTTGACCTTTGTCGAGGACCGCGACGATGGCCAGTATATCTGCTTGCCGGACGGCCATGGCTATCCGGTGCTGGAAGAGCCGATCACCTCCGCCAAACGCGGATGAAAGCTTCACCGGTGTGAAGCGCGGCGCGGCACATCTGTTCCCATAGAAAAGCATCACCCCGGCACAGGCCGCGGTGACGCCAATGGAGCCCGATTCCGTGGCTCAGTCTTCCGGTGCGATGGTGACCTTCAGGCCGTCCAGTTCGTCCGTGATCGGGACCTGGCAGGACAGGCGCGACGTTTCGTTGCGATGGTCCGAGCTTTCCAGAAGATCGTCCTCATCCATATCCATCTTCGGCAGCTTGGCTGCGTAATCCGGATCGATATGAACATGGCAGGTGGCGCAGGAGCAGCAGCCACCGCACAGCGCCAGCAACTCGTCAAAGCCATTGTCGCGGATCACTTCCATCAATGTCAGGCCGTCCTCGGCCTCCACCGCACGTTCTTCTCCATCGCGTCCGGTAACCCTGATCGTCGGCATGTTCACTCCTGCTTTCCTGTTCTCGGGGGCCGACATAAGCCGCCATTCGGCAGATGGAAAGGGCGTTGCCTTGTCATGGCCGAACGACTATCGGCCCTGCCAGGCCATGGGTTTCCGCTGCGAGGCGGGACGAAGAGGGAAGCCGGTGCGGGATAGTCCCAAACCCGGCGCTGCCCCCGCAACTGTGACCGGCGAGCGATCGTCCCGATATGCCACTGGCGCTCCGGCGCCGGGAAGGTGGGGCGATCCGCGATGACCCGGAAGTCAGGAGACCTGCCCGTAGCCGCTGTCTTTTCGGCCGGGCGGGGTGCACCGGGTGGAACGAGGGCTTTCCTTCGCGTGACGGCATTTTGATACGTCATGCGAAAGGAAAATTTAGTGAAATTTCGAACAACGCTTCTGCTGGCGGGCGCTCTGTGCCCGGCATCCAGCCTCTTCTGTGTGGCTGCGTCTGCCCAGTCGCTCGATAATCTGCCAGAAACCACGCAGGATGCCGATATCGTGGTGACGGCGTCCGGTACCGAACAACCGGTCGAGGAAACCGGCCAGGCGGTGACGGTGCTGACGCGCACGGACATCCAGGCCTTCCGCTCGGTCGACGAGGCGCTCGCCCGCACGCCGGGCGTAACCGTGGCGCGCAATGGCGGCATCGGGCAAACCAGCAGCGTCTTCATTCGCGGCGCGGAAAGCCATCAGACGCTGGTTCTGCTGGACGGGGTAAAGATCAACGATCCCAGCGCGCCGCAGGGCGGCATCGATTTCGGCCAGCTGCTCGCCGCCAATATCGCGCGGATCGAGGTGCTGCGCGGCCCCAGTGGCATTGTCTGGGGCAGCCAGGCGATCGGCGGCGTGGTCAATATCGTGTCGGAACAGCCGACGGAAGGCTTCGAAGCGCGTGGCCGCGCTGAATATGGCTATCGCGACAGCGCGGAAGGCTTCGCCAATATCGCCGGGACCAGCGGCATGTTCGAGGGCAGCCTCGGCGGCGGCTATCTGAGAACCGACGGCATCAGCGCGTTCGATGAAAATCAGGGCGGCACCGAGCGGGACGGCTATCGCAATGTCAGCGCCAACGCAAAGCTGCGCGCCCATCTGGGCGAGGCGCTGAGCATCGATCTGCGCGGCTATTATATCGACGGACGCACCGAGTTTGACGGTTTCCCACCGCCCAATTTTGCGCTGGCCGATACCGAGAGCTTCTCGGAGAACAGCCTGTTCGTGGGCTATGCCGGCGCCAATCTTTCGCTGCTGGAGGGCCGTTTCGAGAACCGCCTGTCCTATACCTATACCGATGTGCAGCGCGATAATTTCGATGTGGTTGGCGGGATCGATACCCCCGGTTTCCAGAGCCAGGGAGAGCTGGACCGCTTCGAATATCGCGGTGCGGTGACGCCCGTGGACGCAGTGACTCTGTTGTTCGGTGCGGAGACCGAGCTGTCGCAGCTCGACACCCTGTCTCCGGGTTTCCAGACCGATCCGGACCGCTTCGATCAGCGGCAGAATGCGGTCTATGGTCAGGCGATCGTGCGGCCCATCACCGGCCTGACGCTGACCGGCGGTCTGCGTTATGACCATCAGGAGCGCGGCGAGTCCGAGACGACATTTGGCGGCAATATCGCATACACGCCCAATGACGGTGCAACCCTGCTGCGCGGCACCTATGCCGAGGGATTTCGCGCGCCGTCTCTATACGAGAAGTTCAGCGATTATGGCACAGCGTCGCTGGCGGCCGAGCGGGCGGACAGTTTCGATATCGGCGTGGAACAGGGCATTCTGAACAACAGTGCCCGCGCATCGGTGACCTATTTCAACCGCGATACGACCAACCAGATCAATTTCGACAACGCGACCTTCACCTATCAAAACATCGCCGCGACTCATGCCGAAGGCGTGGAGGCGGTGCTGCTGTTGAAGCCGACCGATCGGCTGGATGTCAGCGGCCAATATAGCTGGATCGACAGCACCAATCGTTCGCCGGGCGCCAATTTCGGTAATGATCTGGCCCGCCGCCCCGAACAGACGGTGAGCGTTTCGGCCGATTGGCGCAGCCCGTGGGGCCTCGATCTGGGCGCAGGCGTGCTGCTGGTCGACGACAGTTTCGACAATGCGAGCAATACCAGCCGACTGGATGGCTATGCGATTGCCAATATCCGCGCAGCCTTCGCGCTGACGGGCGGCATCGAAGTCTATGGCCGCATCGAAAATCTGTTCGACGAACAGTATCAGACGGTGGCCAATTACGGCACGCCGGGCCGGGCCGCTTACGCCGGACTGCGGGCGCGTTTCTGATGCGCTGGCGGGCGGCAGCGTTGCTGCTGCTGATCGGGGGGCTGTCTGCCTGCGCCGATCCAGCGGCAACGGCGTCGCCCGCCACCCCGCCTGCCGATCCGCAGCGGATCGTATCGCTGAACCCCTGCACCGATGCGATTTTGACCGAGCTGGTGGCGCCGGACCGCATTGCTGCGATCAGCGCCTATTCGCAGGACGCCGATGCCAGTTCGATGGATCTATCCAGGGCGCGGCGTTTTGCCAGCGTGGGCGGCACCGCGGAAGAGGTGATCGCGCTGCGCCCCGATCTGGTGGTGTCCGGCGGCGGTTTTTCGCCCGCCACGGAGGCGGCGCTCAATCGGATGGGCATTCCGGTGCTGACCTTCGGGATCGCCTCCACCATCGCCGACAGCCGTCAGCAAATCACCGATATGGCCGCTGCCTTGGGCGTGCCCGCACGCGGGGCGGCGCTGCTTGGGCGAATCGATGCCGCGCTGGCGGCAGCCAGATCCGATCGGCAGATCCCGGCCCTTGTCTGGATGGGGGACGGATTGGTACCGGGTCGCGGAACGCTGGTGGGCGACGTGATGGCGCAAAGCGGATTCCGCAACGCCAGCGCCGATTACGGGCTGCAAAGCTGGGATATCTTGCCGAGCGAATATGTCGTTGCGCAGCCGCCGCAGCTGGTGTTCATGGACCGGCGCGGTGCTGCCGCCGGATCGCGCGAGGATGGTGCCAAGCGCCGCCGTATGGAGGCGCTGCGCGCAAGCGGTGCGCACGTCACCATTGCCGATTTTCCGCACCAGCTGCTCTATTGCGGCGGGCCGACACTGATCCCGCTGGCCAAGCGGCTGGCGCAGGCGAGGGCGGCGTTGTGAGCCGGCCCGCCAAGCTCCTGTCGCTTGCCGCGCTCATGGTGGTGCTGTTTGCGCTCTCGCTGATGGCGGGCAAAGTCTGGGTGCCGTTCGACGCCTGGTTCGGCACCGATCCGCGCTGGTGGATCATTCTGGAACTGCGCCTGCCGCGCGCGATTCTGGGTGCGGCGATCGGCGGCATGCTTGGCCTGTCCGGGGCGGTGCTGCAGGGCTATATGCGCAATCCGCTGGCCGATCCTGGCGTGCTCGGCATCAGCTCGGGCGCAGCCTTTGGCGCGGTGGCGGCGATCTTTTTCGGCGTGGGCGGCAGCCTGCTGCTCCTGTTCGGCTCGGCCATGGCCGGTGCGGCGGGCGCGATCCTGCTGCTCGGCATCTTCGTCGGCCGCTCCGCCAGCGCCGTCTCGCTGATCCTGGCGGGCACGATCCTCGCCAGTCTTGGCGGCGCGCTCACCGCGTTCCTCATTTCCATTTCGCCCAATCCCTTCGCGACCAGCGAGATCGTGACCTGGATCATGGGCGCACTGACCGACCGCGGCTATCGCGAGGCCGCCTATGCCTTGCCCTGTATCGCCATCGGCATGGCGCTGCTGCTGACCACGGGGCGCGCGCTCGATGCGCTGGCCCTGGGGGAGGAAAGCGCGCGATCGCTCGGCGTGCCGATGGGCGGGCTGCAGGCGTTGATCGTCGGCGCGGTGGGCCTGGGCGTCGGGGCCGGCGTGGCGGTGACCGGCGTGGTCGGCTTTGTCGGGCTGATCGTGCCGCATCTGCTGCGGCCCTGGTTTGGTGAACGGCCCTCCGCGCTGCTGCTGCCATCGCTGCTGGGCGGCGCGGCGCTGCTGCTGGCGGCGGACAGTCTGGTGCGGCTGGCGCCTGGCGCGAACGAAGTGAAGCTGGGCGTGGCCATGGCGATGATCGGCGCGCCGTTCTTCTTCTGGCTGCTGCTGAAATATCGGGGCCGCATCCTATGGAACTGAGGACGCGCGATCTGGGTGTTCGGCTGGGCCAACGGCAGGTGCTGGACAACGTGTCCGCCATCTTCGCGCCGGGCCGGATTACCGTCCTGCTGGGCCCCAATGGCGCCGGCAAATCCAGCCTGCTCAAAAGCCTTGTCGGCCTGATCCCCGGCCAAAGCGGTGACGTCCTGCTGAACCGGCGTCCGCTGCGCGTCATATCGATGCGCGATCGCGCCCGCGCCATGGCCTATCTGGCGCAGGACCCGGTGGTGCACTGGAATCTGATCGGGCGCGATCTGGTGGCATTGGGGCGGTTGCCGCATCGCGGCGCGTTCGGCGGGCCTTCGCGTGCGGACATGGTTGCCGTGGACCGCGCATTGGCCGACACCGGCACGCAGGACTTCGCCGACCGGCCGGTGCACAGCCTGTCGGGCGGCGAACGGGCCCGGCTTCTGCTTGCCCGCATGCTGGCGGGCGAGCCGCAATGGCTGCTGGCGGACGAACCGCTGGCCAGCCTGGATCCCGCGCACCAGATCGATATGCTGCGCCTGTTCCGCCGCGCGGCCGACCGTGGGGCAGGGGTGCTGCTGGTGCTGCATGATCTGAACCAGGCGGCGCGAATCGCCGACGATGTGCTGATCCTGAAACAGGGCTGCGTTGCCGCCATGGGCACCAGCCAAGATGTCCTGACCGCGCCATTGCTGAGCCGCGTATATGAAACACCGATCCACCAGATCGCGGGAGAGGACGGAATGCGCCTGTTTCACGCGTCCGGAACGTAGCGCGGCTATCAGCCGGCCAATATGATCGGCCTTGGACCGGGGCGCCATCCTGCCTATGTCCGCTGCAAAGCTGCCCGATAGCGGGCCCAAATCTGGAGCGAACCTATGTCCACCCACCATATGAGCGATGCGCGCTATGCGCCGGTCATCATCATCGGCTCCGGCCCGGCAGGCTATACCGCCGCCGTCTATGCCGCGCGCGCCAACCTCTCGCCGATGATCATTTCCGGCGTGGAGCTGGGCGGTCAGCTGATGACCACCACCGATGTCGATAACTGGCCCGGCGACGATGCCGGCGTGCTCGGCCCCGATCTGATGGAACGGATGAAGAAGCATGCCGAGCGGTTCGGCACCGCGCTCGTCACCGACCATATCGAGGAAGTCGATTTTTCGCAGCGCCCGTTCCAGCTCAAGGGCGGGGCCGGGCGGTATCTGGCCGATTCGGTGATCATCGCCACCGGTGCCAGCGCGCAATATCTCGGGCTGCCGTCCGAGCAGGCCTATATGGGCAAAGGCGTTTCCGCTTGCGCCACCTGCGACGGCTTTTTCTACAAGAACAAGCCGGTGGCCGTGATCGGCGGCGGCAATACCGCCGTGGAAGAAGCACTCTATCTTTCCAATATCGCCAGCCATGTCACGCTGGTCCACCGGCGCGACAAGCTGCGCAGCGAGAAGATCCTGCAGGACCGCCTGTTCGAGCGGCAGGAGGAAGGCAAGGTCACCATTCTCTGGGACCATGTGCTGGATGAGGTGCTGGGCGATCCGATGGGGGTTACCGGCATGCGGGTGAAATCGGTGAAGGACGAGCAGACGCGCGATATCGATCTGCACGGCGTGTTCATCGCCATCGGGCACAAGCCCAACACCGGCATTTTCGAAGGGCATCTGGAAATGAATGGCGGCTATATCCGCGTGGAAAGCGGGCTGGACGGCAATGCCACGCAGACCAGCATTCCCGGCGTTTTCGCCTGCGGAGACGTGATGGATCATGTCTACAGACAGGCGGTCACCTCCGCCGGAACGGGCTGTATGGCCGCGCTGGATGCCGAGCGTTTTCTGGAGGTAGAGGGGGCCAGCGAACGGATCGACGTATCCGCCTGAGCGGCATGTCACTCATGCTTGCGCAACCGTTTGAGCACGTCTAAGGGGGACGATGATTGGGACCAAAGCCCCGTCACGTGAAACGCCTTGGAACCGGAGCCGTAATGGCGGTCCGCGTACATGCTATGGAGTGAATTTATGAAGAAGCTTATTGCCCTTTCGATGGCCGGTGTTGCCGCTGTTGCTCTGTCCGCTTGCTCGCCAGCAGCTGACGAAACCACGACCGAAGACACCATGACCACCGACATGGCCACCACCGAGCCCATGATGGACGACACGATGGCAACCGACGCCATGGCGACTCCCATGATGGAAGGCGATGCGATGGCAACGCCTGAAATGGAAGCCACGCCGATGGCTGACGAAGCTATGTAAGATTTCGTCTTTTTGACGACATCGACCGCGTCGGAATCCTCGAGATTCCGGCGCGGTTTTCTTTTGGGCTATGCTGTCGCTCGATCGCCGGTCAGGCCAGCAGCCAGTCCACCGCGCTTGTCCGCTCGGTAAATAATTTGAGATCTTCGCGAATAGCCTCGGCCTCGGCCAGCCGCCGAAATTGCATCCGGCTTGTACCTTCGCCCACCAATATCGCCACCTTTCGGGACTTGCGCGGGGTGTCCCGGACGAAATCGGCAAACATCTGCATGATGGATTGCGGCTGCACGCGCAGGTCCCGCACGTCGACCAAGGTCACATGTCCCCGCTCGATATCGCCCAGTTGATCGGCCGCGCGGGCCTTCGCTAAACCGATTTCTCGGGCGATCGCAGGATCGATATTGCTTGGAAGCGTGATCAAAATCAGCCGCCTGGTTGGCTCGACACTCAGGGCAAACAAGGTTCGGACTCCGCTTGCGTTTTGGCTGACTGTGATAGCGAACAGTCCTTGAAAAAAGGTTGCCCTGCGCACGGGTTTTCGGACCTTTCCCGCTTTTTCGAAGCCCGCGAATGACGCAGCAAAAGCCAGAAAACTGCCATGTCCGGCGGACGATAGCGACATCCGGCAGCCGGAATTGGCAGATGTCAGGGCCGCCGGGGGAGCGGGTGGACGCCGGGCTGTGTTGCCGGGAGCATGCATTCTGTGCAGTCCATGGGCCACTGCATGCTTGATAGCCGGCCCCCGTGCCACTAGCGCGGGCGCGACATGCCCAAAGGAGTTCTTGCCCCATGACCGACCGCCCGCAAAAAGTCGTCCTCGCCTATTCCGGCGGCTTGGATACCAGCGTCATCCTGAAATGGCTGCAGGTGGAAAAGGGCTGCGAGGTGGTCACGTTCACCGCCGATCTGGGGCAGGGCGAGGAGCTTGGGCCGGCACGCGCCAAGGCGGTCAAGATGGGCGTGCCGGAAGACCATATCTTTATCGAGGATCTGCGCGAGGAGTTCGTGAAGGATTATGTCTTCCCGATGATGCGCGCCAATGCGCGCTATGAGGGCGATTATCTGCTGGGCACCTCGATCGCCCGCCCGCTCATCTCCAAACGTCTGATCGAGATTGCGCGCGAGACCGGTGCCGACGCCATCGCCCATGGCGCGACCGGCAAGGGGAACGATCAGGTCCGTTTCGAGCTGAGCGCCTATGCGCTCAACCCTGACATCAAGATCATCGCCCCATGGCGCGAATGGGATCTTACCAGCCGCACGCGCCTCATCGAATGGGCCGAGGAGCATCAGATCGACGTGCCCAAGGACAAGCGCGGCGAGGCACCTTTTTCGACCGACGCCAATCTGCTGCATACCTCGTCCGAGGGTCTGGTGCTGGAAGATCCGTGGCAGGAAACCCCGGACTATGTCTTTTCGCGCACGGTCAATCCATGGGACGCGCCAGACACTCCGGCGGACATCGTCATCGGATTCGAACAGGGCGATGGCGTGTCGCTCGACGGCCAGAAGCTCTCGCCCGCGTCGCTGCTGGAAGCGCTCAACGATCTGGGCCGCGATCACGGCATCGGGCGGCTCGATCTGGTGGAAAACCGCTTCGTCGGCATGAAATCGCGCGGAATGTATGAGACGCCGGGCGGCACCATCTATGCCGCCGCGCATCGCGCCATCGAGCAGCTGACGCTGGACCGCGGCGCGGCCCATCTGAAGGATGAGCTGATGCCGCGCTATGCCGAGCTGATCTATAACGGCTTCTGGTTCAGCCCGGAGCGGGAGATGCTGCAGGCCGCGATCGACCACAGCCAGGCCAAGGTGACCGGCGATGTGCGGCTGAAGCTTTACAAGGGCGGCGTTCATGTGACGGGTCGCCGCGCCGATGTGAATTTCGATCTCTATTCCAAGGACGTGGTCACGTTCGAGGATGATGCCGGCAAATATGATCAGCGCGATGCCGAGGGCTTCATCAAGTTGAACGCGCTGCGCCTGCGCCTGCTCGGCCGCCGCCCGAAATAAGCCGATGCTCGCCGCGTCGTTCACTTTGCTGGCCGGACTGGTCGTGCTCGTCGCGGGTGGCGAGTTTCTGGTGCGCGGTGCGGTCAGCTTGGCCGAGCGTGCCGGATTGTCGCAACTGCTGATCGGCCTGACGGTCGTGGCATTCGGTACGTCGGCGCCCGAGCTGGTGGCCAGTGTGGAGGCCGCGCGATCGGGCGCGCCGGGGATTGCCTGGGGCAATATCGTCGGCTCCAATCTGGCGAACAGCCTGCTGATCATGGGGCTGGCTGCGGTGATCTATCCGCTGGCGGTCGAGCGGAGGCCCTTGTGGCGCGATGCGGGACTGGGGCTGGCGGCAACCGCTGCGCTATATGGCTGCGCGCTGGCAGGCGTGGTCGGTGTGGTGGAAGGGCTGGCGGCCATCGGGCTGCTGCTGGCCTATCTGATATACGCCTATCGCAGCGAACGGCAGAGCGGCGCGGCGGAGCATCAGGCGCGCATGGACAGCGTCGCACCCGACGGATCGAAACCGGCGCAACCGCCCGTCTGGAAATCCACCCTGTTTCTATTGGGCGGTTTGATCGGCATCGGTCTGGGCGGCCATTGGCTCGTGTCCGGCGCGGTCGATATCGCGGCGCTGGCCGGGCTGTCCGAAACGGTGATCGGCCTGACCGTGGTAGCCATCGGCACGTCGCTGCCCGAAGCCGTTACCGCCGTGATCGCCGCGATGAAGAAGGCCAGCGCGGTGGCGCTTGGCAATGTGCTGGGGTCGAACATCTTCAATCTGCTGCTGATCGGCGGCGTAACGGCCATCGTCTCCCCCGGCAGCGTGCCGACCGAGCTTCTGTCCTTCGGCCTGCCCATGCTGATTGCGGTGTCTGTCCTGCTGCTGCTGTTCGCGACGACCAACCGGCGGGTCGGCCGGCGTGAGGGGGGCACGCTACTGGCGGTCTTTGCCGCGCAGATCGGCTATAGCGTGTGGATGGGATGATGCGGCGGTACATCTGTTCCAGCGTGGTGTTTCGACATCGATGCGCGAAGCCGCTAATCACTGCGCATGGCTGATCCCGTTTCTCCGCTTCCTCGTCTGGTTCCCGCGCTCACCATAGCGGGGATCATCCCGTTCGCGGCGGGCGCGCTCTATCTGCTCGCGCCGTTCGGTCCGCCGCACTGGCATGCGCTCGTTTCGACGGCGCTGGCCTGGTGGGCCGTCATCATCCTCAGCTTTATGGCCGGCTCCTACTGGGGCATGGCGGTTACAGGGCAGGCCGATCCCCTGCTTCTGATCGGTAGCAATGCCGCTGCAATAGCCGCCTGGGCCGCCCTGATCGGGCTGCCTTCGGACTGGATACCGGTTGCCATCTCCACGCTGTTCGCGCTGTTGCTGCTGCTGGAATGGCGCGCTTATGCCACCGGGCGCGTGCCGCTTTTTTATCTACGGCTGCGCATGGCCATTACCAGCGCTGTGGTGATCTGCCTCTGCGTGCTGGTGATGGCGGACTAGGAATTTCCGACAAATGGGCGATCCTGTTCGTGCTCATCACGATCCTGGGGCCCATGTCCGGCAGACATTTCAATCCGGCGGTGACTTTGGCTGCGCCGGCATGCCGCGACATCGGAAAAGGTGACGCCGCGGCCCAATAGTCTTGCCCGGCTGGCAGGGGGCATTCCGGGCCTATGGGCAGCGGGCACCATCCTTGCGGCCATGCTGTGCCAGTGGCTATGTTTCGACGAGACATGACAGGCCGAGCCTGTGTAACCTCTTCACCGTCCGCTTACCTTTCATGGTTAAGGCCGCCTCGATGACCGATGACGCGCTTCCCTCGCAGAGACCCGCTTCCGCCGTCAGCCTTGGCGTGGGTTTGTCGGGACTGGCGGGACTGGCGCTGTGGCTCGCGATCGCGCGTCACTTCGGCGCATTGGCGAATCTGATGGGCATTGCCGGTCTGCCAGACCGCGCGGACGGGCCCTATGCGGCGCTGCTCGGCGTGCTTGCCTGCGGCATTCCCATGATCGGCTGGTCGCTGCTCGTGGACAAGGTGCATCGCCGCCGATCGACCGGTATCGACTGGAGCCTGCGCCGTCCGCTGGCGGAGGTGGTGGATATATCCATCGTCAAGATCGCCGGATATTGGGCAACATGGGCATTGATCGGCGCCATCTATGCGATCGGACGTTTCTGGTGGACCACCCAATATGCCAATTATCCCTTTTCCATGTCGCTGTTCGAGGCTGCGCTTGTTCCGCTGATCATTATTTCGGCGCCCTATATCGTCTGGCTTGACCGGCATCTGATCGATCCGAAGGACACAGCCTGGCATTTCGGTGCCTGGATCGCCGGGCGCGGGGGATGGGACAAGGCGATGATCCACCATCATCTGCGCGCCTGGGCGGTGAAGGGGTTCTTTCTGGCGTTCATGCTGTCGATCATACCGGGCGGCTTCTATGAGATCGTGAACTACGACTTGGCCGAGATTGCTACAAATCCAGCCTGGATCGCGAACGCGCTGATTGTCACGATGTTCGTAATCGACGTGCAACTGGCCACCGTCGGCTATCTGCTGACGATGAAGCCGCTCGATAGCCATATCCGCACGGCCAATCCGTATCTCGCCGGATGGGTCGCGGCATTGATCTGCTATCCCCCGTTCACGCTGATGAACAATGGCGGCCCGCTCGATTATCATGTCGCGACATCGGACTGGGCGATGTGGTTTGCAGATCAACCGGTGCTGCTTTGGGCCTGGGGCGCGATGCTGGTCGTTCTGACGGGTATCTATGCATTCGCCACGCTGGCCTTTGGCCTGCGCTTTTCGAACCTGACGCATCGCGGGATCCTGACCCATGGCCCATATGCGTGGACGCGGCACCCGGCCTATGTTTCCAAAAATGCCTATTGGTGGCTGGCGACCATGCCGTTCATCGTAACCAGCGGCAGCGCGGTGGACGCGGTCCGCAACAGCGCGCTGCTCGCCATCACCAGCGCAGTCTATTATTGGCGCGCCCGGACCGAGGAGAAGCATCTGCTCGCAGATCCCGTTTATCGCGCCTATTACAACTGGGCCGAGGAGCATGCTCCATGGCCGCGGCTGCTGCGCAAGATCAGCGGTGGACGGATCGGCAATCGTGGTAAAGTCGACGACGCTGCCATGCTGCCCGCCGAATAACCCTCAGAAACTTTCGCTTTCATAGACATGGCTGACATCGCCGTTCCATGCCCCATGGTAACGGTCCAGCATGCGTTCTGCATGGGTTTTGCCGCTGGCCACCACTTCGTGGAGCGGATCGAGAAAACCGGTTTCATTATCTCCGCTCTGGTTGAGCCGTTTGCGCGCGGTCAAACCCTGCGCCGCGATGGCGAGCGCGTCCTTGGCCAGATCGCGCAGCGTACCGCCGCCGGGGATCGCCGCCTTGAGGCCCTCTTTCGGCACCGCATCGCGCAGCATCTGGCGCTCCTCGATGGTCCAATCCTTGACCAGATCCCAGGCGGCATCGAGCGCGCCCTGATCGTATAGCAGGCCGACCCACAAGGCGGGCAGCGCGCAGATGCGGTTCCACGGCCCACCATCCGCGCCGCGCATCTCGAGAAAGCTTTTCAGGCGAACCTCCGGAAAGGCGGTCGACAGATGGTCTACCCAGTCGCTCGCCGTCGGCTTTTCGCCCGGCAGAACGGACAGCTTGCCATCGAGAAAATCGCGAAAACTGAGGCCAGCGGCGTCGATATAGCGCCCTTCGCGGAACACGAAATACATCGGCACGTCGAGCATATAGTCGACATAGCGATCATAGCCGAAACCATCCTCGAACACGAAAGGCAGCATGCCGGTGCGGTGCGGATCGGTGTCTGACCAGATATGGCTGCGATAGCTGAGATAGCCATTGGGCTTGCCTTCGGTGAAAGGCGAATTGGCGAACAACGCGGTGGCCAGCGGCTGCAGCGCCAGACCGGTGCGGAACTTTTGTGCCATATCGGCTTCGGAGGCATAGTCTAGGTTAACCTGAATGGTGCAGGTGCGCAGCATCATGTCCAGGCCCAGATCGCCGACGCGCGGCATGTGATCCATCATGATCTTGTAGCGGCCCTTGGGCATCACCGGCAAATCCGCGCGCGCCTTGTCCGGCCACATGCCAAGGCCGAGAAAGCCGGTTTTCGTGACCGCGCCGACCGCTTTTACCTGATTGAGGTGCCGCCCGGCTTCCGCGCAGGTCTCGTGCAGATTGTCGAGCGGAGCACCCGACAGTTCGAGCTGCCCCGCCGGTTCCAGGCTGACCGTGCCGTCCTTGCCGCTCATTGCGATGACATTCTTGGTGCCGTCCGGTCCGATTTCCTCAACCGGCTTCCAGCCATATTTTTCCAGAGCCAGCAAGAGGTCGCGGATGCCCCCATCCTCCGCATAGCTCGGCGCCTGGTGCGTTTCGCGATGATAGACGAACTTCTCATGCTCGGTGCCGATGCGCCAGCTCGCCTTCGGCTTCTCGCCGCCAATCATAGGCGCTAATAGATCGTCGCGGCTTTCGATGACCGGATCGCTCTGCTCGGATGTAGACCTTGTGCTCATGTCCACCCTGTAGGTATTGCGCAGGTGGTTGGGAAGAGGTGCGTGGCGATTCAGGATGCCGTCACCGCGATTCGATCGCCGTCAGCTCCAGTCGCCGCGCCCAGCCATCCACAGACTGACTGCGGCAACCGCTGCGGTATCGGCGCGCAGGATGCGGGGCCCGAGCGACACCGGAACGGCTTGCGGCAAGTCGCGGATCATGGCGTTTTCCTCATCGGTAAAGCCGCCTTCGGGGCCGATCAGGATGGCGGCTGGTCCGTCATGGGCGCGCAGGGCACCGCGAAAGCTGCTGCCACCGCGCTCGTCGCAGAAAAACAGATGGCGTTCGCCCGGCCACTCGGCGAGCATTGCGCCGAGCGAGGTGAAATCGGCCAATTGCGGCAATGCATTGCGCTCGCACTGTTCCGCCGCCTCGATCATATGCGCGCGCATCCGGTCTTCCTTCACCTTGTCCACCACCGCCCGCGCTGTGCCGACAGGGATGAAGCGCCGCACGCCCAGTTCGCAGGCCTTTTCCGCCACCCAGTCGAATCGTTGACGCTTGATCGGCGCGGCGCATAGCCATATATCCGGCACTTCTTCGCGGGCGCGCAGACGATCACCGATCGTCACGGTGCAGCGACGCTTGTCGGCGCCGATGATGGTTGCAGGATAGTCGCCGGTGTGATCGTCGAACAGCGTCAGCATCGCGCCTTCGCCAAGACGCATCACCTTCAGAAGGTAATGCGCCGCCGGTCCGTCTAGCGTGATCTGCATGTCCTTTTCAAGAGGCTGATCCACGAACAGCCGGGGGGCGGAACGGGGCGGCCAGGCGGGGGTGGCGGGCATAGCGATGTCATCCATGGATCGGGAACATATGCCTGTTGCCGCAGCAACGGTGCGAAGTCGAGGCATGTGGCGTGCCTGTTCGAATAGAGGTGTCTCGACTTCGCCTATGGTGACCGCTTATGGGCGTGGGTGTGGCACAAGAAACAGACAACAGCTCCGTTCCGGATAGCGAACATCGCGGCCTGACCGCCCTCCTGCCGGTGGCTGCGCGGCCTTTTGCGTTGCTGGCGCGGCTGGATCGGCCGATCGGATGGTGGTTGCTGTTCTGGCCCTGCGCATTCGGGCTTGCCTTGTCCGGCGGTGCGCTGGCCCGATGGGATCTGCTGCTCTGGCTGCTGCTCGGCGCTGTCGCCATGCGCGGCGCCGGCTGCGTCTATAACGATATTGTCGATCGCGATCTGGACCGGCAGGTGGCGCGTACGGCGTCCCGTCCACTGGCCAGCGGAGCGGTGACGCTCAAGGCCGCATGGATATGGCTGGGCATTCTGTGCCTTGCTGGTCTGATCGCATGGTTGCAGCTGAACTGGACGGCGCGGATTGTGGCGCTGGGCAGCGTGGCGCTGGTCGCCGCCTATCCGTTCATGAAGCGCATCACATGGTGGCCGCAGGCCTGGTTGGGCCTCGTTTTTTCATGGGGTGCGCTGGTCGGCTGGAGCGCATGGACGGAAACGCTGCCACTAGGCGCGGTCCTGCTCTATGCTGGCTGCATCTTCTGGGTGATCGGATATGATACGATTTATGCCCTGCAGGATCGCGAGGACGATGCGCTTGTCGGCATCAGATCCAGCGCGCTGCGGTTGGGCACCCATGTGAAAGCCGGCGTAACCAGCTGTTATCTGGCCACGCTTGCCTGCTGGCTCATGGCATTCTCACAGCAATTTCCGGACCCATTTGCCTATCTGGCGCTGTTGCCGGTTGCCGGACATTTCATATGGCAAATTGCAACGCTCCGCCCCAATGACGGGGCAGATGCATTAGCAAAGTTTCGCTCCAACAGGTTCGCGGGGCTAATGATGGCCCTAGCCTGTTTTGTGGTGGGGACCGCCTGAACCCTCAGGCGGAAACGCTTCAAGCCGGACGGCTTATGGGAGCGCTTTTTCCAGAAAGATCACATCGTCCTGCTCGGAAATGCGCATCATGGCGCCACATCCGCTCGGAACAATCGGGCTGGGGGATTTCATGTCATCGGCCAAGCCACCCTTCAGGGCATCTGCTTCGGCGTCGGTGAAAATGTAAAAGTCTGTTTTGTCTAGTTGTTGCATGAACATCATATAGCAGGTTCGCCGCGAAATTACAAATCGGTGCAAGAATCTTATTCCGCCGCCAGCAATTCCTCGGCTGCGCCAAGGTCCACCGAGACAAGGCGGCTCACGCCCTGTTCCATCATGGTGACGCCAAACAGGCGGTCCATGCGGCTCATCGTGACCGCATTATGGGTGACGATCAGATAGCGCGTATCGGTCTCTTTGGTCATCCGGACCAGCAGATCGCAGAAGCGTTCGATATTGGCATCGTCCAGGGGGGCATCGACTTCGTCCAGCACGCAGATCGGTGCCGGGTTCGTCAGGAACTGCCCGAAGATCAGCGCCACCGCGGTCAGCGCTTGTTCGCCGCCGGAAAGAAGCGTGAGCGCGGCCAGCTTTTTGCCCGGCGGCTGCGCCAGGATTTCCAGTCCAGCCTCCAGCGGATCGTCGCTTTCGATCAATTCGAGATGGGCCGCGCCGCCTTCGAACAGGGTGGCAAAAAGGCGTTCGAAATGACCGTTGACGGTTTCGAATGCGGCCAGCAGCCGCTGCCGACCCTCCCGGTTCAGGCTGCCGATCGAACCGCGCAGACGATGCACGGCTTCAGTCAGTTCGGCGGCTTCGCTGCGACTGGTGCCGATTTCCAGATCGAGCGCTTCAAGCTCGTCATCCGCCACCAGATTGACCGGCCCTATCCGCTCGCGCGCCGCCTGCAGCTTGTCCAGTTGCGCCGATGCGTCCGGCGTCGCCAGATCTTCGGACGGCTCGAAATCATGTGCCTGCGGCAAGTCCTGCGGCGGACAGGCGAAGCGTTCGGATGCAATCCGCACCATCTCCATGCGGCGCAGGTCCTGGCTGTCCGCCCGCGCGGACGCCCCGGCCCGTTCTTCCCGCGCTGCCGACAATGTCTCTTCGGCGTTGCCGAGGGCGGATTCGATCTGTTGCAGCAATTCCGCCGCATCTTCCAGGGCGGCTTCGCTGCCGGCCAACGCGTCTCCCGCAGCAATGCGCCGGCGGTCCAGCTCGGCGATGTCGGTATCCAGCGCTTCGGGCCGGTCGGCGATGGTCGCCAGCTGGTCGGCTGTGGTCTTGCGTCTGCGCGCCAGGGCGATCTGGCGCTCCTCCGCCTCGCTCTTGCGGCCTTCATGCGCACGGATATCGGCCTGCAGTCCGGCGCGGCGTTCGCGCGTGCTGGCGATCGACTGGTCGAGCGCGGACAGGTCCGCCTGGTGGGTTCGCAATTGTTGCCGCAGCGCTTCCCCAGCGGCGTCCAGCTCGGCGGTGCGCGTGCGCAGCGCCTGGTCGTCCGGCAGATCCTCCAATGTGGCGCGGGCCTGCCGCAGTTGTTCATCCGCCTCGACCTTGCGGTCGGCATTGGCTGCGAGGCGCTGCTCCAGATCGGCGGCCAGGCCTTCGCTGCGTTCGATGCGGCCATCCAGACGGTCTTTTTCCCGCTTGGCCTGACGCACCGCCTCTTCGGCGGCGCGCAAGCGATCGCGGGCCTGGGCGATAACCGCATCGACGCCTTGCCGCTGTTCGGACAACAGCGCGTCCTGCGTCTCCGCATCTTCGACCGCGCGGATTTCGGTAGCCATCAGATTTTGCAAGTCAGCCAGCCGATTGCGCCGCACCAGCTGTTCGGCAAGGTCTCCCGCTGCGGCAATGGTGACGGTAAAGCCATCCCAGCGGCGCATGCGTCCATCGCGTGTCACCAGCCGCTGGCCCAGCGAAAGCGTTTGGCCGTCATCGGTGTCGACCACCCAGATCTGCGCCAGCCGCGCGCCAAGGGCGGCTGGGGCATCGACATGGTGGGACAGCCGCTCTGCCCCATGCGGTCCGGCCGCATCATCGATGTCTGCGCCGCTCCAATAGCGCACCGCGCCGTCGTCCAGCGCAGCAGCCAGATCATCGCCCAAAGCGGCGGCCAGCGCGGTTTCGTAGCCAGGTGATGCGCGTACCGCGTCGACCGCGCGATTGCCGCCGCCTTTCTGCGCCGCAAGCGCTTGCTCGATCGCGCTGGCCTCCGCCCGTAACCCGGCCAATTTTGAGCGATGGGCGGACAAGGTCTGGGCAAGCCTGTCGGCCTGTTCGGCCATGGCGCGGCGCTCGCCATGCGCCGCATCGCCAGCCGCGTCGGCCTCCGCCACGATGGCGCCTTGCGCGCTGATCTCCTGCTCGGCATCCGACAATGCGTGCTTCAGGGACGCGACATCCGGCAACTCTGCCAACGCCGATTCGGCGCGTTCGCACTCGGTGTTGATTTCCACGAGGCACCGCTTGGCCGCAGCTTCGGCCGCCAGCGCGACTTGCCGATCTGCGTCTATCCGCGCCAGCTCGGCGCGTGCTTTGGCCAGGGCTAGCTCATTTTCCCGTGCTGCCCGATCTGCCGCATGGAGCGCTTTTTCGATCTCAGGGCGTTCGGCCTCCAGTTCGGTGAGTTCTCCCGCCGAGTGCGCAATCCAGCCGCGGAGGTCTTCCAGTCTCTCCAGTGCGGCACGGGCGCGCTTGTCCTCCTCCGTCAAATCGTCGGCAATCTGTTCGGTCTGCCGTTGAAGATCCTGCAGCCGTGCGCCCATCTGTGCGCGCTCGGCCTTCAGCGATGCCAGGCTCGAGTCGAGTCGCGCGGTGTCATCACGAATATGGCTGTGCCGGGCGCGGGCTTCTTCCAGCGCCTTTGCCGCATCATGCCGTTCGATCTGCAGCTTTTCGCGGCGTTTGGCCGCTTCTTTCGCCACGCTTTCCGCTTGCTGGGCTTCGGCCCGCGCTGCATCCGCCGCGCGCCGCGCATCGCGCCAGCGCACATAGATCAGGCGCGCCTCGGCTTGCGCGATCTCGCCCGACAATGCCTTGTAGCGCCGCGCGGCTTTGGCCTGACGCCGCAGGCTGTTGGCACGCACGTCCATGTTTGCCAGCATCAGGTCGACGCGCTGCAAATTGGTTTCTGCGCCGCGCAGTTTTTGCTCGGCATCCTTGCGCCGCGCGTGCAGCCCGGCAATACCGGCGGCTTCTTCCAGCATCATCCGCCGCTCGGCAGGTTTGGCGGCGATCACGGCGGCAATGCGGCCCTGGCTCACCAGCGCGGGGCTATGCGCCCCGGTCGCGGCGTCGGCGAACAGCAGCGCGACATCCTTGGCGCGTACGTCCCGGCCATTGGCGCGATAGGCAGAGCCCGCGCCGCGCTGGATTCGCCGCACGATTTCGATTTCGCCATCGTCCGCGCCGATTGGCCCGGCAGTGCCCTTCGCCGCTTCCGCCAGCAGCGACACTTCGGCAAATTGGCGGGGTGGCCTCGTCGCGGTGCCCGCGAAGATCACATCTTCCATACCGCCGCCGCGCATGGATTTGGGGCTGTTTTCCCCCATCACCCATCGGATGGCTTCCAGCAGATTGGATTTCCCGCAACCATTGGGGCCAACCACACCGGTCAGCCCCGGCTCGATCCGCAGCTCCGCCGGTTCGACGAAGCTCTTGAATCCCGCCAGCCGGAGCTTTTTCAGGTGCATGAAAGCTGGCTCCCAGCCTTGATCCGCAGCCGGCCGAGGGCGGTCAACCGGCGCCTATCAGCGCGCGCCGGCGGTTTGCAGTTCCTGTTGCACGATGCTCCAGCGGTTGCCGTCCAGCTTGCGGCCATTCAGGAAGAAGGTCGGCGTGCCGGTGACTTCCTTGTTAGTCGACGCATCTTCGGTGATTGCCACCAGTTTTTCGATTGCCGGGATATCCGAAAGGCAGGCGCGGGCCTGATCTTCGGATACGCCGCGGGCCTTGAAAAAATCGATCACGTCCATCGCTTCACCCATGGCCAGGAAGCGGCGCTCGGGCGGCTGTTCCATCGCGGCCTGCAGGCGCTGCGGATTGCTGTCCTGCATCGCCATGACGGGTGCCAGCACTTCCTGCTGATTCATATAATTCTGCTCGGTCAGGCCGAAATAGGCGTCCGGGCCGCTGCAGCGGGTCAGCAGGGTGATCGGAATATCGAATGGGGTCAGGATGAAGTTGCGGATTTCGTAGCTCACGCGCCCACTGTCGATATAATCCTTTTTCAGCGGTTCGTCGGCTTCCTTTGCGAACTCGGCGCAGTGGCTGCAGGTGACAGACGCATATTCCACCAGCTTCAACGGCGCGTCGGGGTTGCCCATGACAAAACCCCCTTCCGGCGTTGCACTGACCACATCGCGCCACTGCTGACCTTGTGGCGCGCTGACGTTCGCAATCGCCTCACCGCTGGGCTCCGCCGCCGTTTCCGCCCCGTCATTGCAGGCAGACAGCGCCAAGGCCAAGGCGATGGGGGCGGCTGCGAAAAGTGAAGCTCTGGTCATTGGTCGATCATCCTCGGGATTGCGTTATCGAACGGGCAATAGCGGCTTGAGCGCAGCCCAGCTATAGACGTCTTTCAGCAGCTTGCCGTTGATCATGAACATCGGCGTGCCGGTCACACCGGCGGCTTGGCCCGCTTCCGTCATGGCCGCGACGGTCTTCTGGCTCGTTTCATCGGCAAGGCAGGCATCGAGCTGCGCTGGCGTGAACCCGCGTGTCTGCATCAGTTTGTACAGGCCGCTGTCCTTGGCGATTTTGCCTAATCGCTCGGCATAGGAGCCTTCGAACCAGCTTTTGCGCGTTTCCACGCTGGAGCTTTGCACGGCGGAGAGCCAGACCGGCTGGTTGCGCATGATAAGATGGTGATTGTCGAAAAACTGCGATGATGTGCCGCAGCGCGCGAGCATGGCGGCGGTCAGATCAACGGGATCGCGGATCAGATTGCGCAGCTCGAAGCTGGCGAGGCCACGCTGGATATAGCCGTTCTTGAGCGGCGCTGAAGCTTCTTCTTCGAACATCGCGCAATGCGGGCAAGTGTAGCTGGCATATTCCACGATTTTCGTGCGGGCCGCCGGGCTGCCAAGCAGATGCCCGCCAAGGGGCGTTTCAGCCACTTTTACAGGGGCCGCTTTGGCGGCGGTCTGTGCGGGCGCGGCGATGGCGGCGGAAGGGGCAGCCACGGCCAATGCGGCGGCGGCGAACATTTTGGGAAGGGCAGTCATATCAGTCCTTGTCAGCCATTTGGCGCGCAAGCGATTCGAGCACCGCGGCCAGTTCGGGATCGGCAATATCGCGTAGGCCTTCGCCCAGTTCCATGGGCAAAGGCTTGAGCGATGGCGGCCCCGCATCCCGTTTTACGGGGGTCTGCTTGGGCGGCTGTATAATGCCGTGGATGAACTTCAGCTTGTCGACGGCGGCGTAACCGAAAAACCGGTTCACGCGCTCGATAATCTCCGGCGCGACATGCTGCATCAGCGTGGCGTGCGCGCCCGATACCGTCAGCTCCAGCGTGCCGCCGGAACGTTGACCGCTGGGAAAGCGGATGGCCTGTGGGGCGCTCACTTCGGCATAGCGATCACCCACGATTTCCGGCCAACGCGTCACCACCGAGCTTTGCACGAAGCCGAAGCGGCGGAAGGCGGCCCGGCCCACTTCGGGCATCAGATCGCTGATCGCCTTCGCCTCTCCACCGCGTGGACGCGAATAGGGGCGGGGGCCTTTCGGCCTGGGGGGCTTTTTCGGTCTGCCGCTGCTGGTGGGTGGTTCAACCATAAGGATCGCCATGCCATAGAAACGCAATGCCCGTCGATATCAAAGGGCGCGAGATGATCGCGCCGCGCCTGCTGGCGCATTATGATCGCCATCGCAGAACGCTGCCCTGGCGCGCACATCCAGGGGCGACGGTCGATCCCTATGCCGTCTGGCTGTCGGAGATCATGCTGCAGCAGACAACGGTGGCGGCGGTCACGCCGCGATTCGCGCGTTTTCTGACACGCTGGCCAACTCTTGCCGACCTGGCACAGGCGGACGAGGCCGATGTCATGGCCGAATGGGCGGGGCTGGGCTATTATTCGCGGGCGCGCAATCTGATCGCCTGCGCCCGGCTGGTGACCGAACAATATGGCGGAATGCTGCCGGATAATGAGGCGGCGCTACGCAAGCTGCCCGGCATCGGGGATTATACCGCTGCTGCGATCGCCGCCATTGCTTTTGGGCAACGCGCGGTGGTGGTGGACGCCAATATCGAACGCGTGGTGGCGCGTTTGTTCGCCATCGATGCACCGTTGCCAAGCGGGAAGAAAGCCATCCGCGCAGCCGCCGACGCCATCACGCCGGACAGCCGGGCGGGGGATTTTGCGCAAGGTCTGATGGATTTGGGCGCGAGCATCTGCACGGTGCGCGATCCGCAATGCATGCTCTGCCCGTTGCGCGATGGCTGCGCAGGTTTCGCGGCAGGCAACCCGGCGCGCTATCCGGTCAAGGCGGCGAAAAAGGCGAAGCCGGAACGGTGCGGAACGGCCTATTGGATTGAGCGCGACGGACAGGTGGCGCTGGTCACCCGTCCGCCGCACGGACTATTTGGCGGTATGCGCAGCTTTCCGGACGACGGCTGGCGCGCGGGAGCGGACGGAGACGGCGTGCCTCCCATCGTGGCAGACTGGCAGGTCGCGCGCCGTGCGGTTCGGCATGGGTTCACGCATTTCTGGATAGAGCTCGATTTGGCCCTTTGCATCGAGTTTTCAGCCGATATGGAAGAGGTAACATGGTGGCCGATTGACCGGCTGGAAGATGCGGGCCTGCCAACCTTGTTTGCCAAGGCGGCGACGCGGTTCAAGGAGATGAGACATGCGGCATGAGCGATTGGGCAAGCTGAACCGGCGCGGTTTTCTGACACTGGGCGGCACAGCCGGGCTAGCTGCGCTGGCACCGGCACCGCTTTGGGCCATGGCGCAGCCGGGCGACGATTGGCCGACGGTCAGCGCGAAACTGCGCTCTTATGTGGATACGCGCAAGGTGCCGGGTGCCATGGCGGCGATCGGCTGGGGCACGGATGCGCCGAGCTTTGTGACCGCCGGTACGATTGCGCTGGATTCCGATGTGCCCGTGGACGCCGACACGCTGTGGCGCGTCTATTCCATGACCAAGCCGATCACCGGCATGGCGGCGATGATGCTGATCGGTGACGGCAAGATGCGGCTGGACCAACCGGTTGCCGATTTCATCCCTGAATTTGCCGAGATGCGGGTGCTGACCGATCCGGCCATCACTCTGGAATCGGTGCCGGCCAAAACGCCGATCACCATCCGCCATCTGCTGACGCACACGGCGGGGCTGGGCTATTCGATCATCACCAAGGGGCCTTTGCTGCAGGCCTATCTCAATCAGGGAATATTGCCCGGGGTGGTGAGTCGCCAGCCAATTCCCGGGTTCGAAGGCGGGGCCGATGTGCCACCGCTCGATGAATTCGCGCGCCGTGTTGCCGCTCTTCCGTTGATCGCGGAGCCGGGCACCAAATGGAGCTATTCCATCGGCCTCGACGTGCTGGGGCGGGTGATCGAAGTGGCCAGCGGCATGAGCTTTGGCCAGTTCCTGCAGACGCGCCTTTTCGATCCGCTGAAGATGACCAGCAGCTTCTTCCAGGTTCCCGAAGCGCAGACGGACAGGCTGGCCACCAATTATGCGGTGATCGGCGGACTGCTGATCCCGATCGATCCGGGCGCCAACAGCATTTTTGTCGACAAGCCCGCATTCCCGTTCGGCGGCGCGGGCCTGGTTTCGTCAGCCCGCGATTATGACCGCTTTCTGGCCATGCTGATGGGTGGTGGCACGCTGGACGGCACAGAGGTCATGCGGTCCGATATGGTGGACCTAGGCACATCGAACCTTCTGCCCGAGGGCATCGATCTGTCTTCCAGCTGGATTGCCGGACAGGGCTTCGGCGCGGGTGGACGCGTGGGGCTGGGCGACAGGGCGGGCACCTATGGCTGGGCCGGCGCGGCGGGCACGGTGGCGGGCATCGACCGCATGCGCGGCATCCGCAGCTCCGGCTATCTGCAATATATGCCGAGCGAGATGTACCCTTTCCAGTCTGAATTTTTCAACTGGGTCTATAGCGATCTTCCCGCGATGATGCGCCTGAAGGCGGCAGCCTGATGGCGATCGACCCTGGCTTTTGCGCGCCCGGACTGGACCGTGCCGATGCGCTACGCAGCGATCCCGATGGCTTGCGCGCGGCGATGATGCGGCCCGGCGCCCGGCTTCTGCGGATGAGCGGACTGGATCCGGATATTGGCGAGGATGGCGGCCTGAGCTGGGGCAGTCTGGCCGAAGCCGATCCCGAAGGAGATCTTTTGCTGCTGGGTCTGGATGACGGCGCACCGCGGTTTGCGCATGTCGGCCATGTACTGGCGCAGGGGCAGCCGATCCCGCTGCTGTGGCAGGCGCTTGCCGTCCTGCCGGAACGCGATGCCGCGATCTACGCTAGCGCGCGTAGCCTGGTCGACTGGCATGCGCGGCACCTTTTCTGCGCGCGCTGCGGCGGCGACACGCGCATCGAAAAAGCCGGCTGGTCGCGGCGGTGCACCCAGTGCAGCGCTGAACATTTTCCGCGAACCGATCCGGTCGTGATCATGCTGGCCGAGCATGAGGGCCGTGTCCTCTTGGGCCGACAGCCGCAATTCCCGCCCCGCCGTCTTTCCGCGCTGGCCGGCTTTGTGGAACCTGGCGAGACGGTAGAAGGCGCCGTCGCGCGGGAATTGTATGAGGAAGCCGGAATTCGCGTACATGATATCCGGTATATCAAGAGCCAGCCCTGGCCTTTCCCAAGCTCCCTGATGATCGGCTGTTTTGCGCAGGCAGAAAATGATGTGCTGACGATCGACACAACGGAGCTGGAAGATGCGCAGTGGATTAATGCCGCTGGCGTTCGCGCGGCCATGGCGGGAGAAGACGCTGCACCGTTCATCGCGCCGCCGCGGCTGGCGATTGCTCATCATCTGTTGGAGCATTGGCTCGAAACTCGCGGGTAATTTCGGGCACGCACGGGGCGATCCTAACCAATTTGAAACCTGTGATTGCGCATAACCCTTCTGTTGCATGTCGGAGTTGAAAAGGCGGCCAGGTCTTTTGCCGACTCACCGAGACAGAAGGACGTATGGCAGATGGCGCATATCATCATCGCAGATGACGACGAGATCGTAACGGACATCGTCAGCGAAGCGTTTCGCTCCTATGGCCATTCCATTGGCGTGGTTGGCAATGGGGCCGATGCGCTCGATGCCATCAGCGCAAAGTCGCCGGACTTGGTCATCCTGGACTGCAATATGCCGAAAATGGGCGGATTGAGCGCGCTGCGTGCGATACGCACCCATCCTACCTTCTATCGTGTGCCCATCATGATGCTGACCGGAAACACCAGCTCGATGGATCAGGATATTGCCATCTACACCGGCGCGGATGCTTATATCACCAAGCCTTTCGATCCAGATTATCTGGTGTTCGAGGCGGAAGACATCATCGCGAAATATCAGAAGGCCGCCTGATCCGGCAGCCTTTCCTAGCTATCTAGAGCAGCGCCAGTTTCGTCAGTTCGCCGATCATCTTGGCGGGCATATCGGCCATGGCATCGTCTTCCCCATCCAGGTCCGCCGGCGCATCGGCCTCTTCCAGATAGCGCCAGCCCTGATGCGCGCGTTTGGCCTGGCTGCGCACCGGCACCAGCCTCGGGCTGAGCAGAATAAGCGTGCGGCCGTCCGGCGATTCGCGGAAGCCCAGAATTTCGGAACGTGCCATGATGCGATGCGCGATGATCCAATAAAGCGATCCGCCGACCATTTCCTCATGCCGTTTGGGGCGATAGCGCGTACTGTGAAACAGACCGCCCTCTGCCTGTGCGCGCGCGCGCAACCGCTCGCGCAGCTCGGAAAAGCTGTCGATGCGATAGGCGATTTTGGTCATGTTCAGCGGCATGAGACGCATTTGGGGGCCGATACGCGCCTCGGCAATGGGGCGCATCTCCCCGGCCGCAAGCGGGGGGCGTTGTCAGCCCACCAGTCCGCTCGCCACGGCCAGGCCGAGGAAGATCAGAAAGCCCATCGAATCGGTGATCATGGTCACGAACACGCTACTGGCCACCGCAGGGTCCTGATCCAGCCGATCGAGGATGATGGGCACCATGACCCCGGCCAGGCCGGAAATCAGCACGTTGAACAGCATGGCGCAGGCGATCACGCCGCCCAGCATGGGGTTGCCGAAGGCGAGCCAGGTGCCGATGCCGATCAGTACCGCGATGGTCGCCCCGTTCATCAGTGCCACGCGCACTTCGCGCCAGACGATGCGCGCGGTGTTGGAGCGGGTAAGCTGGTTCATCGCCAGCGCGCGCACCGCCACAGCCATAGTCTGCGTTCCCGCATTGCCGCCGATCGAGGCGACGATCGGCATCAGGATCGCCAGTGCCACCATCGTCTCGATCGCCGCGCCGAATGCCCAGATAATGCCCGATGCCACCATGGCGGTGCCCAGATTGGCAACCAGCCAGCGTACGCGCGCGCTGTAGGTTTCGCGAAGCGGCTCGTTAATATCGCCTTCGCCGGCACCGGACAGCAGCAGGATATCCTCGCCCGCCTCGTCCGAGATAATATGCACGATATCATCGGCCGTGATCACACCGATCAGCCGCCCGGCATCATCGATGACAGCCGCTGAAATCAGCGCATATTTCTGAAAGCGCTGGGCCACCTCTTCCTGATCCATGCCGACCGGAATCAGCGTTTGTTCGCGCTTCATCACGTCGCTGAGCGGAATGTCTCTCGGCGTGCGCAGGATCCAGCTGAGATGGCAGGTGCCGATCGGCCGATGCTGCGGATCGACGACGAAGATTTCCCAGAATTCCGTGCTGAGATCGCCGCCTTCGCGCAGATAGTCGATCAGCTGCCCCACCGTAATATGTTCCGGCACGGCCACCAGGTCGCGCTGCATAATGCGCCCGGCAGATTCTTCGGGGAAGGAGAGCGCACTTTCGATCGCGGCGCGGTCTTCAGGCTCCAGCTCGGCCAGCACCGCCTGCTGGTCGGCATCGTCCATTTCCTCGATAATCGCGACGGCGTCATCGGTCTCAAGCTGGCCTGCCAACCCGGCCACACGCGCGGCGGGCAAGGCATCGATAATGTCATCACGGACATAATCATTGACCTCGGCCAGCACCTCGGCGCTGACCAGATCACCGATCGCTACAGCCAGAACGGCGCGTTGATCGTTCGGTACGATCTCGAACAGATCTGCAATGTCGGCGTTGTGCAGCTGCTGGACGAGGGCGTAAGTCTCCTCTCGCTCCCCGTTTTCCAACGAATCGAGCACGCTGCGCACGAAGCCGGGCGTCAGCAGATTGTCGTCGTCATGCGTTTCCACGCCGCGATCGAACTCATCGTCCCGGGGCAATTCAGCGATGTCGGCCATGGCGCTTTCCCCCTTCGGCTATACTGTAGCGGCGTCACAGCCAGCCTAAACACGCGCACTTGCTGCAATGCAATGGGGCCGATGGCGCAATTATGCCGGAACGGGTGGCAAGCCGGTGCGCTTATCCCTAGATCGCAACGCGAAACAACAACCGAGAAAGCACCCGTTTATGGCAGACCAGACTCTCACGCTCGAACTGGACGATGGCCCCGTGGTCATCAAGCTACGCCCCGATCTGGCCCCCAAGCATGTCGAGCGCATCACCGAGCTGGCCAAGGACGGCTTTTACGATGGCGTGGTGTTTCATCGCGTGATCCCCGGCTTCATGGCGCAGGGTGGCGACCCGACCGGCACCGGCACAAGCGGTTCCGACAAGCCGGATCTGCCGTCCGAGTTCAGCAAGGAATCGCATCAGCGCGGCACCTGCTCCATGGCCCGCACGATGGATCCGAACAGCGCCAACAGCCAGTTCTTCATCTGCTTTGACGATGCCAGCTTCCTGGACGGCCAGTACACCGTCTGGGGCGAAGTGGAGAGCGGCATGGAACATGTCGACGCGCTGCCCAAGGGCGAGCCACCGGCAAACCCCGGCAAGATCAAGAAAGCGACCGTGGCCTGAAGGCCGCTTGCTTCAAATGATGACGGGGGTCGGGAGCAATGCTTTCCGGCCCCTTTTTCTTGGCCAGGCGCTGGCCGCCGGTTAGATTTCCGCCCGGACCAGCCAGTCGTGGAATACGCGCACGGCACGGTGCTCCAGCGCGCGGGGGCGGCAGACGAACCAGTAGCTATAAGGGCTTTTCACCTCGATATCGAACAGCCGGGTCAGCCGTTCGTCGCGGGCATCGGAAAAATGGCTTCCATGCATGATAGCGATGCCTAGTCCCTGCGCCGCGGCCTCGAGCATGAGAGGGCCGGAATCCATCTGGTCGATCGAGCCCGGTTTCAGATTGGGCAACCCGACTTCGCGGCGCCAGGCCTCGAATGTTTCCGGCATCTCGCTGTGCACGAACACCGTCTGGCCCTCCAGATCGCTAGGATTCGTCAGATTCTGCTGTTCGGCAAAGGAGCGGCTGGTGATCGCATAGACGCTGTTGGTATCGAGCCGGCGGCTGTAGAGCTTCTCATCCACCTCGCTGGCGATGATAATGGCCGCATCCACGCTGTCGCCCAGAAGATTTTCCGCATGGCTGGAGGTGACCACATCGAGGTGCAATTTTGGATAGAGCCGTCGCAATTCGCCAAGATTGGGTATCAGCCGTTGCGATCCGAACAGCGGCAACACCCCAAGTTTCAGACGGAAATCGGAATCGCGATCCGTTACCGATTCGACGGCGTCGGCTATCATATCCAGGGCCGGTGACACCGCGGCTAGCAACCGTTCGGCCTCTGCATTGGGCGTCATCGTCTGTGCCTTGCGGTCGAACAATGGCTTTCCAATGAAATCTTCCAGCGATTTCAAGCGACGGCTCAATGCCGGGGCCGAAATGGCAAGATCCGCCGCTGCCGCCTTCGCGCTACCGAGATTCACGGTCCGAACGAAAGCTTCGAGAGCACGTAAGGGGGGAAGGCGTCGCATTTGTCTTCTGTCTCAATGATATATTGCGTTGCAGCAGTGGAGCGGCGGGCGAAAGTGGCGGATTACCGTGCGAACAAGGTGCCACCGATTGCGTATTATGCAAGACAAATGATTCCTTTCGCACTTGCACAATAAATTCGCTGCCTGCATAACACTCGTGCCTTTCAGGCATCCTCTCCTAAGACTTTCAAGGGCCGGTTTTCGAACCGGCCTTTTTTTTGTCCTGCTTCGGCGGATGGGTAGTGGATAACGCGAAGGTCCTCCTTTCAGGGCAGGGCGACGCGCATCTGGCGGATCATGATGGCAGGCGGCCCCCTCGCAACTTCCCTTCGTCAGCACCATTATAGATGCGAGCGAACAATCGACGAGAGGGAGCCACATGGCTGATGATGAGCCGCAGACCCCGCCCATGGCGGGCCGCAAACTGCAGGTCGCGAATGCGAAAAAGGAAGATAGTGGACGCGGGCTGGCCCGCCTGTCCCGTCAGGTCATGGCCTCTCTTGGCCTGGTGCAGGGCGATATTGTCGAGATCGAGGGCAAACGGTCCACGCCAGCGCGCGCGGTGGATCCCTATGCTGAAGATGAAGGATTGGAGATCATCCGTATCGATGGTCTCCTTCGCATCAACGCCGGCGTAGGCGCGGGTGAACATGTGACCGTTAAAAAGGCCGAATCGAACCCGGCTACACGGGTGGTCCTTGCCCCAGCGCAGCGCGATCTGCGCCTGCGGGGCAGTTCGCAGGCGCTCAAGCGCACCTTCATCGGTCGTCCGATGGTGGCGGGAGACGTAGTGGCCACCGCGGGGCAACGTCGCGTCGACCCCAGCGAGATGCCGCCCCAGTTGCGCCAGATGATGAATGCGCCAGCCTTCTCGTTGACGGAGATTCGCCTCAAGGTGGTATCCACTACGCCCAAGGGTCTGGTGCATATCGATGAGACCACAGAGATCGAGCTGCGCAGCGAGTATACCGAGCCGAAAGAAGGTCGCCGCGCCGATGTAACCTATGACGATCTCGGTGGAATGACCGAGACGATCGATCAATTGCGCGAAATGGTCGAGCTGCCGCTGCGCTATCCAGAGCTGTTTACCCGCCTGGGCGTCGATCCGCCGCGCGGCGTGCTGCTGCATGGCCCGCCCGGCACCGGCAAGACCCGGCTGGCGCGCGCTGTCGCCAACGAATCGGACGCCAATTTCTTTCTGATCAACGGGCCGGAGATCATGGGGTCCGCTTATGGCGAATCCGAAAAGCGGCTGCGTGAAGTGTTCGAACAGGCAACGGAAGCTGCGCCGTCCATTCTGTTCATCGACGAGATCGACTCGATCGCGCCCAAGCGTGATCAGGTGCAAGGTGAGGCGGAAAAACGCCTCGTCGCCCAGCTTTTGACGTTGATGGACGGCCTCGAGCCGCGGACCAACTTGGTCATTATCGCGGCCACGAACCGGCCGGAAGCCGTGGACGAGGCCCTGCGCCGTCCGGGGCGGTTCGATCGTGAAATCGTGGTCGGCGTTCCAGATCAGGCCGGTCGGCGGGAAATCATGGCCATCCACACACGCGGCATGCCGCTTGGGGAAAAGGTCGATCTCGACGAACTGGCGCGCACAACATACGGATTTGTCGGTGCCGATCTGGCCGCATTGGCGCGGGAGGCTGCGATCGAAGCCGTCCGGCGCATCATGCCGAAGATCAATCTGGAAGAAGGCACCATCCCACCCGACGTGCTCGCATCCCTCGAAGTCACGCGCGAGGACTTTATGGAAGCCATCAAGCGCATCCAGCCGTCTGCGATGCGCGAGGTCATGGTCCAGGTGCCGCAGGTGCGCTGGGAAGATGTCGGCGGATTGGACGATGCCCAGCGCCAACTGCGCGAGGGCATCGAGCTTCCGCTGCGCAACCCCGACGCGTTTCGCCGTCTCGGCATCCGTCCGGCCAAGGGCTTTCTGCTCTATGGCCCGCCCGGTACCGGCAAGACACTGCTGGCCAAGGCGGCCGCGCGGGAGAGCGAAGCGAATTTTATCGCGACCAAAAGTTCGGACCTGTTGAGCAAATGGTATGGTGAGAGCGAGCAGCAGATTGCCAAGTTGTTTGCCCGTGCCCGGCAAGTGGCGCCGACTGTCATCTTCATCGATGAAATCGATTCGCTGGTGCCCGCCAGGGGCAGCGGTGGCGGCAGCGAACCGCAGGTTACCGAACGCGTGGTCAACACGATCCTGAGCGAAATGGACGGTCTGGAAGAGCTGCAGTCGGTCGTTGTTATTGGCGCGACAAACCGACCCACCCTTGTCGACCCTGCCTTGCTGCGGCCAGGACGGTTTGACGAGCTGATCTATGTGTCGGTGCCGAGCAAGGATGGACGCCGCCGCATTCTGTCTATCCATACCGGCAAGATGCCGCTCGGATCGGACGTCGATCTGGACGAGATCGCTGAGCGGACGGAGCGTTTTACCGGAGCCGATCTGGAAGATCTGGTCCGCCGGGCCGGTCTGTTCGCCCTGCGCGAGGGGGGAAGCGATGTGAGTGAAGTGGGCATGAGCCACTTCAGTCAGGCGCTCAACGCCAGCCGCGCATCGGTAACGGAAGAGATGGAAGAGGAATATCGCACCATCGAATCCAAGCTGAAACAAAATGCCATGCGTGCGCAGTCGATCGGCTTCGTGACGCCGGGCATGTTACAAAGCCGTGGGGACAAGGACTAAGGCGCGCAGGGGGAAGCTGCCGCCTGCGCGTCAGGCTTCCCCCGTTTCCACCGTGAGCGTGAAAAACCCCCACAGGAACACGACAGCGGCAATGCTGGCGGCCAATATGAAGACGCTCCAGCTGTTCTGATTGTAGATAAACACGCCGAAGCTTGGCCCCAGGATGAACGCGGCGCCATTGATCGATGCCACCATACCGGCGACCGCGCCCTGATCTTCCGGGGCCACGGCTAGCGAGGCCCCTGCAGTAAAGCCCGGACGGAACAGTGCAAAGCCGAGCGAGGCGATGCCGAAGCCCGCTGCGATATGATACAGGCTATCGGCAGCGCCCATCATCAGCGCGCCGCCGGCGATGAAGACCATACCGAACAGGATGCATTTTCGCGGGCCCATTCTTAACATCGGGATAATGCCCCATTGTGCGATCAGCGTGGCCGCCGCGCCCACCGTCAGGACAAGGGCCGTTGGCTCATAGGCTTCGGCCGGCGTCGCCCTGAGACCAAGCCGATCGAGCACGAGAAAGCCAGCAACGAAGCTCAGGATCGCCTGAGCGTGGCCGCCCACCAGCCCCACGGCGAGCCAGTTGCGCACGCGTGGGTCGAGCCATTGGAGCCGAGTCCGCTCGACGGTGCCGTCCGGATCGGCCGCGATCGAACTGGGGGCTGCACTGGCAAAAGGTTCACTGCTGGCAAAGCTTTGGGTTGAAAAACGGGGATCATCGGTCGGAAGCTTCAGCCGCAGGGCAATGATGACGACAAAGCCGATGAGCGCAAATACGAGCATGGGGCCGGCATCGTCGACGATCGGCAAAATGAAGAACGGTGCCAGAAATGGGCCGATGATCGTTCCGAGACCAAAGCTGCTGGCAATAAGGGACAGGGATTTCGTGCGCTGCTCCCGGTCGGTGCGGGCAGCGACATAAGCCTGGACCGCCGGCGGGGCGGCCGAGCCGAACGCGCCGAAGATGGAGCGGAAAAGGGCAAAGACAATCAAGGTGACCGCGCCGCTCATCAGGCCGTTGAGACCGGCGAAAAGCACGAGCCCGCAACAGAGCATCGAAATGGAAAAGGCCGTGACGCCAAGGGTCATAAGGGCTTTTCGTCCGCGCCGGTCCGACAGGCGTGCCCAGCGCGGTGCGGTAATGACCCAGAGCAGCGCGCTCCATGTGAAGGCGGCACTGATCCAGTAATCTGCCACGCCGAGCTGCGTGCCGATCGCCGGCAGCACGCTCTGCATGGCCGTGTTGCCCGCCGCGCTGATCAGCATCACCATGAACAGCACGGTCATGCGTGATGTCGGAATGGCATCCGGGTTGGCGAGCTGCATATGCTTTGGCGGTTCCTGAACAGGCGCGTCCGGCATCAGTCTTCCGTGCGCCCGATGCCGCCGCTGACGGTTTTGTCCATCGTGCTGACCAGAAAATAGGCGACGCTGCGATAGATCCGGGTGAAGAACCCGTTATTCTCATCATGGATCTGCTTGGTGACGTGGATGGATTCCTCGGCCATCCGGTCGATCCGTTCGCGGATATGGGCGGCAGCCTCCGGGCTTTCGATCCGCACCATGATTTCCAGATTCACGAACAGGCTGCGCGCATCCATGTTCGAGCTGCCGGCATAGACGATGTCGTCGATCACAACGCATTTCATGTGCAGCCGACGTGGCTGATATTCGTAGATATCGGTCTTGCGCTTAAGCAAGTAGCCATGCGTCAGACGATGCGCGGCGATGGTGATCTGATGATCCGTTTTGCCGGCGAGGATGAGCCTTGCCTTGCCGCGCCGTGCGACCTTGGCGATCCGACGCATGATGCCGCGACCGGGGGAAAAATAGGCGGCAACCATGTCGAGCTGTTTGCCTTTTTCCAGATCACGCTTGAGCGACCGCACCCAGGGACTGAGCCGACCTGGCCCCCCGATGGTCCATTCCACTTCGCCCTTGTCACCATGCCAATGGCGCACCAGGCGCCGGACATCGCGCAACCGCACCTTCTTCTGCTTGGCAATCTCGATCAGTTTTTCATAATAATCACATAGCTGGCAGGCATCGGGGCCGGAAACGAGCACCCCCATATCTTCCCAGCTGTTTTCTGGCGGCTGGGCCTTGTCGAAATAGCCCGCAGCCATGTTGAAGCCGCTGACAATGGCGTGCTGCCCGTCGACGATCAGGATTTTCTGATGGTTGCGGATCAGGGCTTTGGTGGACCAGGCAGCGGAAAATTTATGCCAGGTGCCACCTTCGCGTAAGAATTCGTTGAAGAATTCGTCCGGCGTTTCATCGCTCCCGACGGCGTCGATCACCAGCTGGACGTCTACGCCGCGTTTGCATGCACGGCATAGCGCCTTCATGAACGCTTTACCGACCTCGTCCTCGCCGACGAAATAGAAAAACGTCCGGATCTGTTTCTCGGCCATATCGATCAGGCCGATGACAGCGTTCAACCGGTCCCCCGGTTCGTGAAAGAAGCGGACCTCATTGTCCTCCACCGCAAACACGGGCACGTCGATCGTGCGCGGATCGGGATATTGGCCCACGGATCAGGCCGCCAATTCGGCGGCGGTCAATGCATAAAGCGGGGCTTCTCCGGCCATCGCCGCGCCTTCCAGGCCGGTCGCTTCGGGCACCATGGCGGCGATATAATAGTCGGCGGCCGCAATTTTCGATTTCAGGAAGGGGTCATTGCCTTCGCCCAGTTCCTGCATTGCTGCGCTGCGCTGCCTAGCCATCAACCATCCGCTGACGAGCGTGGCATACATCGTCAAAAAGGGCACGCTGCCGCCCAGCTTGTCGTCGATGCTGGCATCATTCTGCATCCATTGCATGACCCGCCCGGTGGCCGCGGCCAGTTGCTTCAGGGGAGCGCTGTCCTCGACCTCGGCCGTGATCATTTCCAGCAGGCCGCGCATGCTTTCGCCGCCATTCATGCTCATTTTTCGCCCGACCAGATCGGCGGCCTGAATGCCATTGGTGCCTTCATAGATCGGCGCGATCCGTGCATCGCGATAATGCTGGGCCGCGCCAGTCTCTTCCACAAAGCCCATGCCGCCATGGACCTGAATACCCAGACTTGCGATCTCGATGCCCATGTCGGTGGCATAGGCCTTGGACAGAGGGGTCAGCAAATCGGCCAGCGCCCGCGCGTCTTCATCGCCAAGCGTGGCCCGGTCCACCTGACCGCTGGCATAATAAAGCAGCGCCCGGATGGCCTGCGTGCCGGCCTTCATGCGCAAAAGCATGCGGCGCACATCCGGATGGTCCAGAATGGCAATCGGATCGCGGCTTTCTCCACCCGCGCGCGCGGACTGTACCCGTTCGGCGGCGAACGCCAGCGCCAGCTGCGTTGCACGCTCGCCGATCTGCACACCCTGCAGACCGACATTCAGGCGGGCATTGTTCATCATGGTGAACATGGCGCGCATACCGCCATGCTCCGGCCCGATCAGGTAGCCGATGCTGTCTCCGCTTTCGCCATAGGCCAGCACACAGGTGGGCGAGGCGTTGATGCCGAGCTTGTGCTCGATCGACACCGTCTGCACATGATTGTCCTCGCCGACCGAACCATCGTCATTCACCCGGTATTTGGGCACCAGAAACAAAGAGATCCCGCGCGTGCCAGCAGGCGCATCAGGCGTACGCGCCAGAACGAGATGGACGATATTCTCCGCCATGTCATGGTCGCCAAAGGTGATGTAAATCTTCTGGCCCTTGATGTTCCAGCCGCCATCCTCGCGCGGGGTGGCGGTGGCGGTCAGCGCGCCAACATCGGAACCGGCCTGCGGCTCGGTGAGGTTCATCGTACCGGTCCATTCGCCGCTGGCGAGCTTGGGCAGGTACAGATCCTTCTGCTCCTGACTGCCATGATGCGCGATCGCCTCGACTGCGCCGACGGACAGGATGGGGCAGAGTGTGAGCGCCATATTGGCCGCGCCCAGGCTTTCCAGAGATACCGTAGCCAGCGAAAAGGGCAGGCCCTGGCCGCCAAAATCGGCGGGCGCAGCGATCCCGGCCCAGCCATTCTGTACATAGGCGTCCCAGGCCGCCTTGTAGCCATCGGGCATGACCACATGCCCATCCTTCATCCGCGCACCGACGGTGTCTCCGATGCGATTGAGCGGTGCAAATTCCTTTTCCGCAAATTCCCCGGCGCCTTCGACGATCGCCTGAACCATATCCGGCGTGGCATCGGCAAAGCGATTATGGCCGGCCAGTTCATCGATGTCGGTAACATGCTTCAGGACAAACAGCTGCTCGCGGGTGGGGGCGGTGAACATGGGGCAAGGTGCTTTCATTATAAAATGGCCAGTCTGCTATAGATATGGTGCGCCAGAGTTGCAAAGCACGGCGATGCAATGAATGGAGCGGGCCTGATGCCGATCGAACCAGCCAATGATGCCAGCATTGCCCGCGCCGCTGATTTGCTGCGCGCCGGACAGGCGGTCGCACTGCCAACGGAAACGGTCTACGGGCTGGCCGCCGATGCCGCCCGGGACGATGCGGTGGCGCAAATCTACCGGATCAAGGGGCGGCCCAGCTTCAATCCGCTGATCGTGCACATCCGGGACATGGAGCATGGGGAACGGCTGGCGCATTTCGATGACCGGGCCCGCGAACTGGCGCAGCGCTTCTGGCCAGGGCCGCTCACCCTGGTGTTGCCAAAACGGGCCGAAGCGCCACTTGCCGGTGCCGTAACGGCGGGTTTGCCCACCATAGCCCTTCGCTGTCCGGCTCATCCCGTGATGCAGGCGGTACTGCAGGCATGTGGTCTTGCACTGGCAGCGCCATCGGCCAATCGCAGCGGTGCGATCAGTCCTTCGCTGGCGGGTCATGTCGCTGCATCGCTTGGGGATCGGGTGCAACTGGTTCTCGACGGCGGACCGACCCAACAGGGTGTCGAATCCACGATCGTAAAGCTGGAAAAGGATGGCTGGCGGTTGCTGCGTCCCGGGCCCTTGTCGGTTGAGGAACTGATCGCAGCGTCAGGGGGCGGACCGATCAAGGCTGCAGGGCAGGGCATAGAAGCGCCAGGACAACTTGCCAGTCATTACGCCCCCAGCAAGCCGCTTCGGTTAAACGCGCTGCGGGCAGAACCGGATGAATGGCTGATCGGCTTCGGTGTAATTGGCGGTGACGATACGCTATCACCGGCGGGCGATCTGGCAGAGGCGGCCGCGGGCCTATATGCTGCGCTTCACCGCGCCGATGCCAGCGATTTCAGCCGGATTGCCGTGGCACGGGTGCCACATGATGGAATCGGCGCTGCGATCAATGATCGACTGAACCGGGCATCCGTCCGTTAAACCGGCTCGCTCGATAGATCGTCGATTTCGCGCTCTATCTCGTAAAGATCGTCACAGGCGTTGCTGCGGGCATCGCGATCACATTTCTTGCGCAGTTTGTCGCGCTCCCGCGCCAGTTTGCCCAGACGTTCCTCGCGTTCGCGCAGTCGCTTGCCCCGCTTCTCATCGCGTTCGGACTGGCTCGTGGTAACGGCATCCACGCCGGATCCGACAGCGTTCACGCCGGTCTTCGCAACCTTGACGGGCAGGGTTACGATATCCGCCACTGTGCCGAGACATCCGCCCAGAAGCGGAACGATCAGAAGGGTGGGCAAAAGGCGCGATAGGGACATGGGCAGGAGCCTAGCCTGCCGGAGATATTCGTCCAGTGAACAATTAATTCAGCAAATCGATGGCAAAGGCGCGAATCTCGTCTTTCATGTCGTCGCGTTCCATCGCCAGTGCCAGATTCGCCTGAATGAAGCCGCTCTTCGATCCGCAATCATAACGCTTGCCGTCGAAGGTATGCGCGTGAAATGGCTGCTCGCCGATCATCTTGGCCATGGCGTCGGTAAGCTGGATTTCGCCGCCTGCGCCCGCTTGCTGCGTTTCGAGAACGCGCATGACTTCCGGCTGCAGGATATAACGGCCCGATACGATGAGGTTGGATGGGGCATCGGCCACCTCAGGCTTTTCAACCAGACCCTTCACCTCAGTCAGGCTGCCTTTGCGCTCCCCTGGATCGATCACGCCGTAGCTCGATACCTTTTCGTGCGGTACTTCGAGCACGCTGATCATGTTCCCGCCCACCTGTTGATAGGCATCGACCATCTGCTTCATGCAACCGGGGCTGCCATGCATCATCTCGTCCGGGAGGAAGATGGCGAAGGGTTCATCACCCACAATATCGCGCGCGCACCATATGGCGTGGCCAAGGCCAAGTGGTTCCTGCTGGCGAACATAGGCGCAATTGCCCGGCGTCAGCCTTGTGCCAGCCAGCGCGCTCATATCCTTGCCGCGCGCGGTCATGGTGGCTTCCAGCTCATAAGCGATGTCGAAATGATCTTCGATCGCGCTCTTGCCGCGGCCGGTAACGAAAATCATCTGCTCGATACCAGCCTCGCGGGCTTCATCGACGGCGTATTGGATCAAGGGTCGATCGACGACCGCCATCATTTCCTTCGGGACTGCCTTGGTGGCCGGCAGAAAACGCGTGCCAAGTCCGGCAACAGGAAAAACAGCTTTGCGGATCGGTTTCATTGGTAGCCCCCTACAAATACAAGATGCCCCTACTTACGCAGGGGCATCCAGAATTTTCAACCGGTCTTCTCAGGCGTTCTCACGGAGCCGATCGGCAAATCCTTTTTTCAGTTTCTGCAATTTGGGCGGAATAATTGCCATGCAGTACGGATTGCCGCGGCCTTCCCCTTCCCAATAGTCCTGATGATAGTCTTCCGCCGGATACCATGTCGTGGCTTCCTCGATCGTCGTGACGATTTCGCCCGACTGATCATTTGCGGCGCGATCAATCGCGGCTTCGGCTTCACCTTGCTGATCACCGTTCAGGGGGAACATCGCGCTGCGATATTGTGTGCCGACATCGTTGCCCTGGCGGTTCAGCTGCGTCGGATCATGGGTGGCGAAAAAGATGTCTGCCAGATCACCATAGCTGATGACCGCCGGGTCATAAGTAACCCGGATTGCCTCGGCATGGCCCGTGCTGCCCGAGCATACCTCACGGTATGTCGGGTTTTCGACATGCCCGCCAATATAGCCGCTTTCAACGCCGCTGACGCCGCCAAGCTGCTTGAACACCGCCTCGGTGCACCAGAAGCAGCCGCCTGCAAAAATTGCCTGTTCGCTCATATTATGTCCTTCTCCAATGCGGAAAAACCTGTTGCCACCAAGATGGGAAGGATCGCGCCGCAGGCAAGTCCGGGGAAGCTGGCTCCGTGTCTGAACGTCAATCGAGTGGCGGCAGGGGCGCGCGCAGGATTGGCGGTACCAACACACCGTTGCGGCGGTCTGCCGCCATCGCGGCGGCCATCTCCTCGCGCAGCTGGCGCACGCGGTTCTTCCACCGATAGTGCGTGCTATCGGAAAAAATGCCGAGGCCATGTTCCTTGCCGAAGCGGGTCCAGAAGCGCACCGCGTCTTCCGGATCATAACCAGCGTTCAGCATGAGCCACACTGACAGCCGATCGGCCTCTTCTTCGGTCGCCTTGATCCGCCCGGCACTTTTACCAAACAACCGGCCGATGCCGCGATCAACGCCTGCAGCGTCCAGTCGCTCGCGGTGACGCAGGATATTATGGGCCAATTCATGCGCAACCACGGCCACAAGCTGCCCGTCGTCCGCGGGCAGAGTGGAACCCTGGTCCGCTTCTCCGTTGTCCAGCGCATATTGTACCAGCGGCAGATTGACGCTGACCATCCGGCCATCGGCGCCCGCATCCAGTCCGTCCTCAATCCGGATCTGATAGCTGGTGGCACAGGTCGGCAGAGGCGTCACATCTTTCACGAGCGTCGAACCCTGGCGTAGAAACTCCATAGTGACGGGACTGCCATCCTTGGACATGGAAGCCAGCTTTTCGCCGATACGCCGGATACGCGCATAGGGATCGTCCGCAGCGTTGCTGCCAAGCGCCTCGATGTCGACGCGGGGGGTGTCATCGAGCGCGACGAACGCATCGCCAACCTGGATGCCGGCAAGATCGGCCGGGCTTTTCGGCACTACTGCCGCCACCTCAATCGGCGTTTCGAACGCGAAGACGCCGGATATGGCGGACCGATCAGTATATTGGTCGATATCATGCCATTGCAGCCCCGTCGCGGCTGCCCGTTGATCGCACAGCGGCGCATTGGCGGTGCCTAGACTATAACCGATCGCCGCGAGTTGCCCATCGAGCGCCTGGAGGGCGCGATAGGGAGAATCGGTTGCCTCTGCCAACCCTGTCTCCGCTGTCGGCTTTTGCGCCTGCACGGCGGTTGTTGCTGGCAGCATGGTAACGGCAAGAAGGGCTAAGAGGATATAACGCATGATTGCTGCTTTATCGCCTTCCGGCTGAACCTGCGACATCGCAATGGTGATCGACCGGCCTGGCTGGATGCGTCAGAGCGGATTGACCGTCTGGCTGTTGGCCCATGCCATGATCAGCGCCACCATTATCATCGCACCGCCGGACAGGCGTTGCAGCAATTTGGTCCAGTCGCGCTCCAGCGCGAAGCGATTGGCCCCGGCGGCAAGCAAGGCGTAGGTGCCCATTCCGATACTTTCGGTCACCAACGTGATGCCGGCCAGCATCATGATCTGGGGCAGGATGGGAAAATGCGGATCGATGAACTGGGGCACGAACGCGGCATAGAAGATCAGCGCCTTGGGATTGGCCATGTGCACTGCCAGGCCATCGAGGAAGCCATGCCGAAAGTCGCCGCGCCGCGCCATGGCTTTTCCAGCCTGGCCGTTGCGCCGCCATATTCGGATGCCCATCACCAGCAGGTACAGCACGCCGGCCCAGCGCAGTAGCGCATAAGCATTGGGGGCCGCTGCGATGAGGGCCATCAGCCCGATTGCACTCAGCCCATACCAGATAAAATTGCCGGTATGGATGCCGGCCACGGGCCCAAGCCCGGCGCGCAGACCGCCGCCCAGAACATGGCCGATCGTCACCATCGTCGCCGGCCCGGGCGTGAGGCAAAAGACCAGATCGGTCAGGAAGAACAGGATCAGCCGGTCGCTATACAAATGATGCCCCCCCCTTTCGCCGCTCATCGCACGGCGTTATGCCGCCCGCCATCTTGTCAGGCCGCGTATCGGCCCCGCTTAAAAGGCACCTTCATGACCCCAGAACGCAAGGCAATGATCGCCAGCGCCGCCATCCTCGTCTTCGGCGGCGTGGGCTATTGGGCGAACGGCATGATCTATTCCAGCGCCGAAGCGATGGACATGATCGAGACCTTGCGCGATTCTGCCTTGTATCTCGGCAGCGCGATGGCGACCAGCTCGGGCACCACGCTGGCGCTGATGCTGACGCTGGTGGGCTTCATCCAGCGGCTCGACACCAGTTTCAGCCACGGCGTCTACAAGCGGATCGGCTATATCGCGTTGTTCTCCACCTTCTCTCTGGCCGGATCGGTCGTCCTGCTGCTGGTGCTGACCCTGCCGATCGGCGAGTTCGATAAGCTGCCTTCGCAATGGTATCCTATTCTATACACCGTCATTTATTCGCTCGTCATCGTACTGTCGGCGCTGCTGGTTGGCACGGTGACTTTGGTGTTCGGCACCGTCATGCTGCTGATCAACAGTCTGCGGCCCGAAGCGGAAAATACAGACGACTGAAGCTGTTCGGACCATGTGAGACCGATCACGAAAAAGGCCCGCCGGATCGCTCCGACGGGCCTTTTTCTATGGAATACTGAAAATGCTTATTCCGGTGCGGGGCCTTCGCCCGCGCTATCGGTCACGACCTCGCCCAGCGGTTCGCTGGTGGCTTCGGCCGCTGCGGCATCCTGCTTCAACTCCGCCTCATGCTCTTCAGCAGCGGTCTGGGCAGCGATCAGCTCTTCCTGGATCTTGCGCTGCTGGGCCCGAAGCGCGGTATCGCGGCTGGTGGCCGCGATGCGCACCCGGTTCATCGCCGCGCCGGTACCGGCAGGGATGAGACGGCCCACGATCACATTTTCCTTCAGACCGGTCAGTACGTCCTTCTTGCCCTCGACCGCGGCCTGCGTGAGCACGCGCGTGGTTTCCTGGAAAGAGGCCGCCGAGATGAACGAGCGGGTCTGGAGCGAAGCCTTGGTGATGCCCAGCAGAACCGGCTTGCCTTCGGCCTTGGTCTTGCTGCGCGTCAGCTTGGAATTGATCGCATCCATTTCCTCACGATCGACCTGTTCGCCCGGCAGGAGGGTCGTGTCGCCGCCATTGGTAATCTCAACCTTCTGCAGCATCTGACGAACGATCGTCTCGATGTGCTTGTCGTTGATCTTCACGCCCTGCAGTCGATAGACTTCCTGAATTTCGGCAACCAGGAACTCGGCCAGCGCTTCGACGCCCATGACTTCCAGAATATCGTGCGGGTTCGGAGAACCGCCGATCAGATTGTCGCCCTTGCGGACGAAATCGCCTTCCTGAACGTCGAGCACCTTGGTCTTGGGGATCAGGTACTCGACTGGATCGCCCTCTTCCGGAACGATAGCAATCTTGCGCTTGGCCTTGTAGTCGCGAACGAATTCGACCTTGCCCGAGATCTTGGCGATGATCGACACATCCTTGGGGATGCGTGCTTCGAACAGCTCGGCCACCCGCGGCAGACCGCCGGTGATGTCGCGCGTCTTGGCAGCTTCGCGGCTGATACGAGCCAGAACATCGCCTGCCTCGACCTGCTGACCGTCTTCGACGGAAAGCATGGTGCCGGGGCCGAGCAGATATTTCGCGGCTTCACCGGAATCGTCGTCCAGCAGCGTTAGACGAGGACGCAAGTCCTCCTTCTTGGCGCGGCCGACTTCGCGATATTCGATGACAACGCGCTGGGCGATGCCGGTGGCTTCGTCCGTCTGCTCGGCAAGCGTCTTGTTGTCGACCAGATCCTGGAACTTCACCGTACCCGGCTTTTCCGTGATCACCGGTTGGGTGAACGGATCCCACTGGGCCAGCTTGTCGCCGGGCTTCACCTTGTCGCCCTGATCGACATCCAGCACCGTACCATATGCGATGCGGTGGACGGCCAGTTCGCGGCCTTCCTTGTCCACGATCACCAGTTCGCCGGTACGGCTCATCGCCAGGCGGCGATTGCGCTTGTCGACGATGGTCGGCAGATCGCGCAGTTCGATCGTGCCTTCATGGCTGGCTTCGAGGTTGGACTGCTCGTTGAGCTGCGCCGCGCCGCCGATGTGGAACGTCCGCATCGTCAGCTGGGTGCCGGGCTCACCGATCGACTGGGCAGCGATAACGCCGACCGCTTCGCCGATGTTGACAGGCGTACCGCGGGCCAGATCGCGGCCATAGCATTTGCCGCACACGCCGACCTTGGATTCGCAAACCAGCGGGCTGCGGATCTTGAGCGACTGCATGCCCATTTCTTCCAGCTTGGCGACGGCATATTCGTCCAGCATGGTGCCGGTCTTGTAGAGCACCTTGCCATCCTCGACGATATCCTCACCGATGGTACGGCCCAGCACGCGCTCACCGAGCGACGCGATGGTCGAACCGCCCTGGATGATCGAGCGCATTTCGAGCAGACGCTCGGTGCCGCAATCTTCCTCGACGATGGTGCAGTCCTGCGACACATCGACCAGACGGCGGGTCAGATAACCCGAGTTTGCCGTCTTGAGCGCGGTGTCGGCCAGACCCTTGCGGGCGCCGTGGGTGGAGTTGAAATACTCCAGAACCGTCAGGCCTTCCTTGAAGTTCGAGATGATCGGCGTCTCGATGATCTCGCCCGACGGCTTGGCCATCAGGCCGCGCATACCGGCCAGCTGCTTCATCTGCGCCGGGCTACCACGGGCACCGGAGTGGCTCATCATGTAGATGGCGTTCACTTCGGCTTCGCGGCCATTCTCGTCCTTCGGCGTCGCTTTCAGCTTTTCCATCATGGCGTTGGCCACCTGGTCGCCGCAACGGCTCCAGCAGTCGATTACCTTGTTGTACTTTTCCTGCTGCGTGATCAGGCCGTCCTGATACTGCTGCTCATAGTCCGCCACGGTGGCCCGCGCGTCCTCGACCAACTGGATCTTCTCTTCGGGAATGATCATGTCGTCCTTGCCGAACGAGATGCCGGCCTTGAACGCGTTGCGGAAGCCCAGCGTCATGATGGCATCGGCAAACAGCACCGTGTCCTTCTGACCGGTGTGACGATAGACCTGATCGATCACGTCGCCGATTTCCTTCTTCGTGAGAAGACGGTTCACCAGATCGAACGGCACCTTGTGGCTCTGCGGCAGGCACTCGGCCAGCAGCATGCGCCCGGGCGTCGTGTCGACGCGCATCATGTAGGGCTTGCCCTTCTCATCGGTCTGCGGGACGCGGCTGGTGATCTTCGAGTGGAGCGTGACCGCACCCACTTCGAGCGCCTGATGCACCTCTGCGATATCGCTGAGCAGCATGCCCTCACCGGGCTCGCCCTCACGGTCCATCGACAGATAATAGAGGCCCAGGATCATATCCTGCGACGGCACGATGATCGGCTTGCCGTTGGCGGGCGAGAGGATGTTGTTGGTGGACATCATCAGCACGCGCGCTTCCAGCTGCGCCTCGAGGCTCAGCGGAACATGGACGGCCATCTGATCGCCATCGAAATCGGCGTTGAAGGCCGAGCAGACGAGCGGGTGCAGCTGAATGGCCTTGCCCTCGATCAGCACGGGCTCGAACGCCTGGATGCCGAGACGATGGAGCGTCGGTGCGCGGTTGAGCATCACGGGATGCTCGCGGATCACCTCGTCCAGAATGTCCCAGACTTCCTTGCGCTCCTTCTCGACCCACTTTTTGGCCTGCTTCAGGGTCATGGAGAGACCCTTGGCATCCAGACGGGCATAGATGAACGGCTTGAACAGCTCGAGCGCCATCTTCTTCGGCAGGCCGCACTGGTGCAGCTTCAGTTCCGGACCGGTCACGATGACCGAACGACCGGAATAGTCGACGCGCTTGCCCAGAAGGTTCTGGCGGAAGCGGCCCTGCTTACCCTTGAGCATGTCGGACAGCGACTTCAGCGGACGCTTGTTGGCGCCCGTGATCGTGCGACCACGACGGCCATTGTCGAACAATGCGTCGACCGATTCCTGCAACATGCGCTTCTCGTTACGCACGATGATGTCCGGCGCGCGCAGCTCGATGAGCCGCTTCAGGCGGTTGTTGCGGTTGATCACGCGGCGATAGAGATCGTTGAGATCGGACGTCGCAAAACGGCCACCGTCCAGCGGCACCAGCGGGCGCAGTTCCGGTGGAATGACTGGCACGACTTCCAGAATCATCCACTCCGGGCGATTGCCCGAACCGATGAAGCTTTCGACGACCTTCAGTCGCTTGATGATCTTCTTGGGCTTGAGCGTGGATTTGGTCGTCTCCAGCTCTTCCATCAGATCGTCGCGTTCCTGCTCCAGATCGAGATCCATGAGCATGATCTTGACCGCTTCGGCACCGATGCCGGCGGAGAAGGCGTCCTCGCCATATTCGTCCTGCGCTTCGAGCAGCTCGTCCTCGGTCAGCAGCTGGAATTTCTCCAGCGCGGTGAGGCCCGGCTCGATAACGACGTAATTCTCGAAATACAGGATCCGCTCGAGCTGCTTCAGCTGCATGTCGAGCAGCAGGCCGATGCGCGAGGGCAGGGACTTCAGGAACCAGATATGCGCAACCGGCGCGGCCAGTTCGATATGGCCCATCCGCTCACGACGCACCTTGGTCACGGTGACCTCGACGCCGCACTTCTCGCAGACGATGCCCTTATATTTCATGCGCTTGTACTTGCCGCACAGGCACTCATAATCCTTCACCGGACCGAAGATGCGCGCGCAGAACAGGCCGTCACGCTCGGGCTTGAACGTGCGATAGTTGATGGTTTCCGGCTTCTTGATCTCGCCGAAGGACCAGCTGCGGATGCGCTCCGGGCTCGCGAGACCGATCTGGATCTCGTCGAACGTTTCGGGCTTGGCGACCGGATTGTTGAATTTGCTCAGTTCGTTCATGTGCTGTCCTCGTTGGGCTTTTGGCCCATTCAAATTCTTTCAGGGTCGGTGGGAAGGGCGGCCATCACAGCCGCCCCGACCCTTATTCTGCCGCCTGCGGCAGTGCGTCCGGTCCTTCACCGTCTTCGCCGACCACATCGTGCGAATGCAGATCGACGTTGAGACCCAGCGAGCGCATTTCCTTCACGAGCACGTTGAAGCTCTCCGGAATGCCCGCCTCGAAGGTGTCGTCGCCCTTGACGATCGCCTCATAGACCTTGGTACGGCCGATCACGTCATCCGACTTCACCGTCAGCATTTCCTGCAGGGTGTAGGCGGCGCCGTAAGCCTGGAGCGCCCAGACCTCCATCTCACCGAACCGCTGACCACCGAACTGCGCCTTACCACCCAGCGGCTGCTGCGTGACGAGCGAGTAGGGGCCGATCGACCGGGCGTGGATCTTGTCGTCCACAAGGTGATGCAGCTTCAGCATATAGATGTAGCCGACGGTGACCTTGCGGTGGAAGCGATCCCCCGTGCGGCCGTCGAACAGCGTGACCTGACCCGAGGTGTCGAGCCCGGCGCGGGCCAGCATCTCGGACACATCCGCCTCACGCGCACCATCGAACACCGGGGTGCCCATGGGAACGCCGAAGGTGGTGTGTTCGGCCAGATCGATGATCTCCGCATCGGTCCGTTCGGCAATCTCGTCGGCATATTCCTTGCCGTAGCTGATCGCCAGACGCTCGCGTACGGCTTCGGGCGGCGCAGCGGCCTCCGGATTGGGATTGGCGTGGCGCCATTCCTCGAGGGCCTGCGAGATCTGCTGACCCATGCCGCGTGCGGCCCAGCCCAGATGCGTCTCGAAGATCTGACCCACGTTCATACGGCTCGGCACACCCAGCGGGTTGAGCACGATATCGGCATGCGTGCCGTCTTCCAGGAACGGCATGTCCTCGATCGGCAGGATGCGCGAAATCACACCCTTGTTGCCGTGACGACCGGCCATCTTGTCGCCCGGCTGCAGCTTGCGCTTCACCGCCACGAACACCTTGACCATCTTGAGCACGCCGGGAGCGAGCTCATCGCCGCGCTCCAGCTTCTCGCGCCGATCTTCGAACTTCTCGACGATCAGCTTGACCGCCTGGTCATACTGCGCCTTCACCGCTTCCAGATCGGACTGGGTCTTGTCATCGGCAACGGCGAATTTCCACCATTCGTGACGCTCGGTCTCTTCCAGCAGCTCTTCGGTCAGTTCGCTGCCCTTCTTCACGCCCTTCGGCGCTGCCGTGGCCGTCTGGCCGATCAGCATTTCGCGCAGACGGTTGTACGTCGCACGGTTCAGAATGGCGCGCTCGTCTTCACGGTCTTTGGCGAGGCGTTCGATTTCCTCACGCTCGATAGCCAGGGCACGTTCGTCCTTGTCGATGCCGTGACGGTTGAACACGCGCACTTCGACCACCGTACCGGCAACGCCGGGCGGCAGACGCAGCGAGGTGTCGCGTACGTCGGAGGCCTTCTCACCGAAGATGGCGCGCAGAAGCTTCTCTTCCGGCGTCATCGGGCTTTCGCCCTTCGGCGTGATCTTGCCTGCCAGGATATCACCCGGATGCACTTCGGCACCGATATAGACGATGCCCGCTTCGTCGAGGTTGCGCAGCGCTTCCTCGCCGACATTCGGGATATCGCGGGTGATGTCTTCCGGCCCGAGCTTGGTGTCGCGGGCCATCACCTCGAACTCTTCGATATGGATCGACGTGAACACGTCATCCTTCACGATGCGTTCGGAGATGAGGATGGAATCCTCATAGTTATAGCCGTTCCAGGGCATGAAGGCGACCAGGCTGTTCTTGCCCAGCGCCAGCTCGCCCAGCTCGGTCGAGGGACCGTCGGCAATGATATCGCCGGTGGCGATATGCTCGCCCACCTTCACCAGCGGACGCTGGTTGATGCAGGTGTTCTGGTTCGAACGCTGGAACTTCTGCAGACGGTAGATGTCGACGCCGGACTGGCCGGGCTCGACTTCGCCCGTCACGCGGATAACGATACGCGTTGCATCCACCTGATCGACGATGCCGGCGCGCTTGGCGCCGATCGCGGCACCCGAATCGCGTGCCACGGTGCCTTCCATACCGGTGCCGACCAGCGGCGCCTCGGCACGCACCAGCGGCACGGCTTGACGTTGCATGTTCGCACCCATCAGTGCGCGGTTGGCGTCATCATTTTCCAGGAACGGAATGAGCGACGCGCCGACCGAAACCAGCTGCTTGGGGCTGACGTCCATCAGCGTGATCATGTCGCGCTGCGCCATCAGGAACTCGCCGGCCTGACGGCTGGAGACGATTTCCTCGACGAATGAACCGTCGGCCGTCAGCTCGGCATTGGCCTGCGCCACCGTGTGCTTCTGCTCTTCCATGGCGGAGAGATAGACCACATCGTCGGTGACCTTATTGTCGATCACCTTGCGATACGGCGTTTCGATAAAGCCATATTTATTGACGCGGCTGAACGAGGCGAGGCTGTTGATCAGGCCGATGTTCGGGCCTTCCGGCGTCTCGATCGGGCAGATACGGCCATAATGGGTCGGGTGAACGTCGCGGACTTCGAAGCCAGCCCTTTCACGGGTAAGACCGCCCGGCCCAAGCGCCGACACGCGGCGCTTGTGGGTGACTTCGCTCAATGGATTGGTCTGATCCATGAACTGCGACAGCTGCGAGGAGCCGAAGAATTCACGCACGGCGGCCACGGCGGGCTTGGCGTTGATCAGATCGTTCGGCATCACGGTGGAGACATCGACGGAGCTCATGCGCTCCTTCACGGCGCGCTCCATGCGCAGCAGACCGACGCGATACTGGTTTTCCAGCAGTTCGCCGACCGAGCGCACGCGGCGGTTGCCGAGATTGTCGATATCGTCGATTTCGCCCTTGCCGTCCTTCAGGTTCACCAGTTCGGTGATGACCGCTAGAATGTCTTCATTGCGCAGCGTGGTCACCGTATCTTCGGCATCCAGATCGAGGCGCATGTTCAGCTTCACACGGCCAACCGCGGACAGATCGTAACGCTCGCTGTCGAAGAACAGGCCTTCGAACAATGCGTCGGCGGTCTCGCGGGTCGGCGGTTCGCCAGGGCGCATGACGCGGTAGATCGCGTCCAGGCCCATGTCGCGGTCCTCGGCCTTGTCGGCCTTCAGCGTGTTGCGCATCCAGGCGCCGGTCGTGACATGATCGATGTCCAGAAGCTCGAGCTTCTTGATCTTGGCATCGTCCAGCTTTTCCAGATTCTCGGCGGTAACTTCGTCACCTGCCTCGATATAGATTTCGCCGGTCTTCTCGTTGATCAGATCATAGGCGCTGTAACGGCCGAAGATTTCCTCGGTCGGGATTAGCAGCGTGTTGAGGCCATCGCTTTGCGCCTTCTTTGCAGCGCGCGGCGTGATTTTCTGGCCGGCTGCGAACACGACTTCGCCGGACTTGGAATCCACGATGTCGAACGTCGGCTTCTGGCCGCGCCAGTTTTCGGCCACGAATGGAATGTTCCAGCCGTCCTTGGCACGCTCGAACAATACGCGGTCATAGAAATGGTCGAGGATCTGCTCGTCGTCCATGCCGAGCGCATAAAGCAGCGTGGTCACCGGCAGCTTGCGCTTGCGGTCGATACGCACATTGACGATGTCCTTGGCATCGAACTCGAAATCGAGCCACGAACCACGGTACGGAATCACACGGGCGGCAAACAGGAACTTGCCGGAGGAGTGCGTCTTGCCACGATCATGATCGAACAGCACGCCGGGGCTGCGGTGCATCTGCGAAACGATGACGCGCTCGGTGCCGTTGATGAAGAAGGTGCCGTTCGACGTCATGAGCGGCATATCGCCCATATACACGTCCTGCTCCTTGATATCGAGCACGGAGCGGGCTTCGGTGTCCGGATCCACCTCGAACACGATGAGGCGCAGCGTCACCTTCATCGGCGCGGCATAGGTAATTCCGCGCTGGCGGCATTCCTCGACGTCGAACTTGGGCGGCTCCAGCTCATAATGCACGAAATCAAGCTCGGACGTGCCGGCGAAATCGCGGATCGGGAATACGCTGCGCAGCGTCTTCTCCAGACCCGACACATAATCGATCGACGGATCAGACCGCAGGAACTGCTCATAGCTCTCACGCTGCACCTCGATGAGGTTCGGCATCTGGATGACTTCGTGAATATCGCCGAAGATCTTCCGGATGCGCTTCTTGCGCGTGGGGATGTCGACGACGGTGTCGGGGAGCTTGGTTGCCATGAGTGATTGTGCCTCGTTGAGCCGCTGAATCTAAATCGCTGGCGCCGTGGGAACCGAATGCGCGAAAAGCCGCAAGGCGTGCTCCCCTGAAGGAGGCCTGCAGCTTTGTCATACGCATCGGTAAAACCGGCCGATCAATCCTTGAGAACGCTGCGCGACGGCGACCTCTTCCCGAACGGGCGGTTGTGTTGGATATAGGGCAGCGGGGTCCGGCGGTCAAGGCAGGGGCGGAACCAATTCCATCACGCCGGGTTATCGAGAACAAACCGGCAACGAAAGGCTGTGCCATGACCGACCATATCGATAATCCCAAACTCGCCGATAACCCTGATGACAATGCCGAAAAAGATCCGGAAAACTGGACCACCGGTGATGAACCGATGACCGGCGCCCAGAAAAGCTACCTCAACACGCTGTGCGAGGAAGCCAAAGTGGAACTGCCCGAAAAGGGCATGACCAAGGCGGAAGCGTCGATCCGTATCGATGAGTTGAAGAGCCAGCTGAACAAATAGGCGTTGAGCACTACGTAAAGAAGCCGCCGCTCGGAAATTTCCTGAGCGGCGGCTTCTTTCATTCCTAATTTCGCCGAATGAGCTCTGACTTGGTTAAATTACCGCCAGCTGCCGGTTGGTCAGCTTGCCGCCATATTGCTTCTGCAGCCGCACCTTGCGAGCCAGATCGTCGATGATGACGCTGGAAAAATCCACCTCGGTAAGGTCCTCGATATAATTGAGGCCGCCAGGGGTATCGACATTCACCTCCATCATCTTGCCGCCAACAATGTCGAGCCCGGCCAGATACATGCCGTCGTCGATCAGCTTTGGGCCAACAATCTCGGCGACGCGCAGCATTTCCTCGGTCGGCTCCACCATTTTCACGCCGCCACCGGCAGAGATATTGGAACGCATATCATCCGTCTGCGAAAAGCGGTGCATGGTCGCATAGCAATTATCGACCTTGAGCGGCCGGCCATTGAGGGTGAGCATGCGGATGTCGCCATCGGCGGCGCCGGGCAGATATTCCTGCACGATGGCATAGCCGTCGCGGGTAACCGCTTCGATGATCTGGTTGAGATTGGCCTTGTTGTTCTCATCGATGATGAAAACCCCGGTGCCGCCCGATCCCTGCAACGGCTTGATCACGCCCTTGCCGCCATGGGCTTCGATGAAATTTTTCACCTCATCCTCATGGCGCGTGATGCAGGTGGCGGCCCGCACGTCTTCCGGAAAGTTCTGGAAATAGGTCTTGTTGACGGCGTCCGTCAGATTTTCCGGATCGTTCAGCACGATCGTGCCGTTTTTCGCCGCGACCTGCGCAAACAGCAACCCGGCCGGCGGTGCCCAGTCCCGCTCGCCAAGTTCTTCGGCAGGATCGGACCGCAGCATCAGGATGTCATAATCCCCGATGCAGATGCGCTGCTTTGTGTTTTCGGCATCGTGGAGATGCGCCAGATAGGTCTTGTCGCTCTTGAACTTCTTTTGCTGACCCACCGTCGCCATGGCGCAGATCGACCCTTCGGCATCATAAATGAAGTCGCCCAGGCCGATCAACGCCACCTCATGGCCCAGGGCGCTGGCTTTGCGGGCCAGCCGGATGGTGGTGTAATTGTCCTGCTCGGTTTCGACACGATTGACGGCAAATGCGATTTTCATAACTCGGGACTCTCTTGGTACAGTTGCGTGATGTCGAGCGAGCGAACCCGGTCGAGGCGTTTCATGGCATCGAGATCGTCGAGATAGCGCGGCAACAGATCCGGCTTGAGGAGCATGCCGTCGTCGATCAGCTTTTCCAGCGTATGCAACTGCTTCAGCGCGAACTTGCCGATGAACAGGATCTCGAAGTCGCCATCGCTGGCGAGATAATCCATCACTTCCATGATGCCGCGTAGATAGACCGCATCCTTTGTCAGGCCGCCGCCTCGCTTTGCGCGCAGAGCAGTGTGGAAGGACGCATGCTCGCCCAATTTATAATCTTCGTAGAGCACGGCGAATATGTCTGCCATGGGGGCGTCGGTCACCGCCATATGAGCGGCCTCCACGCGGGCCGCGAGTTCGCGCAGCCGCGCTGCCGGCAGATAGCCACAAAGATATTCGGACAGGACGGCCAGACCTTCCTGCATCCGATCATAGTCCGCCAGGCCGCATTCCAGCACCTTGAGCGGTTGCAGGCGGCCATTATGCCGCGTCACGCTGTGCGTGCCTATTTCATGCGCCAGCAAGGGCAAGATACGCGCGCTTTCCACCTCGTAATCGCAGGCGACGTGCAGATCGCCCTGTACGGTGACGAGCTGCGTACCGGGGTTGGGGTTCTTGACCGCCTTGTAACGGAAATCGTCACTGCGTTCGCGATAGGCCGCCATTTCCTCTTCCGCGCAGCGCATGACAGCACTGCAGTCCGCATCGCGCGGGCCAGCGTCGATCATCGGCACCGTATCGCGGATGTTACGCGCCGCTTCCAACAGCCCGGGCGCGACATTGCCGAACAGATCGAGGCTGGTGAGCACGAAACCGGGTTGGTCGCGAAAGCGGATCAGCTCGATCTGGCGATCCAGCTCGCGCTGTTTTTCGATCAGCAAGGCTTCGAACATGGGACTGTCGAAATCGTGGAAATGCAGCGACAAGAGATCGCGCCGCATCTCTGTCAGATTGTCGGGGAGCGGGCCATATTGGAACGGCGGCGCTTTCTTGAAGCCGCTGTCCCGGAAATCGGTCCAGATCTGTTCGATATTGGTCGGGGTAAGCCGTCCAAGCCAGTCGATCTCATCTTCCAGCTGGTCCAGCTTCTCATCGATCCGCAAGGTCTGCGGGTGCAGTGTGATGGTTTGATCGGTCATGCCGCCACCTGCTGCAATGCCCGGCGTGCACCTTCCACTGCAAGGAGCAGGCCCTGGCGCAAATGCTGCAAGGCGAAAATATCCGCCTCCTCGCTCCATTCATCCATGAAGATCTTTTTATATTCCAGCGTCATGACGCAGGCCTTGTCCCCATAGATCGAATGCAGCCATTCGGGAAAGTTGCCGCCGTCCTCCCATCGAACATTGATGCCCACAGAGGGCGCCTGGCCATTCACCGGAACACTGCGCAACGTCTCGGCAAAATCCCTCAGAAGATCGCCGTACACCGCCTTATCCAGTGTGGTCGCGCCGACATCGATGTCGGGGTTTTTGTCGGCGGGGGCAGGGTCGCCATCCGGCCCGTTGCGTTTGAAATTATAGCTATGAATGTCGAGCAGCAAAATACGCCCATGTTCGGCGATCTTGTCGCCGCACAGCTGCTTCATGGCGGCGTAAAATCGATCATGGATGGCGCGGCTCTGCTCCACCTGTTCGTCGGGCAGCGCATCATCCCAGATCCGCAGATCCCAGGTCTTGCTGGGATCCCGCGTAATGCAGATATCGCGCGGTCTGTTCAGATCGCATTCGAAGCGGGAAATGTTGGCACGAACGCTCGTATCGGCCACGCTGAGGAAATAATCGGTGAGCGGGTCCTCCTCGCGCAGCCGACCTTTGTCTTCGATGGCCAGCCAGGGCTTGAGCGAATCGCGAATGCGATGCCCGCTGTGGATAGCGGTGGCGATGATGGGGCCCTGGCCGTCCTGGACCTGCCAGTCGGCCCCATCGGCGGTGATTATATCGGGAGAGTAACGGTTCATGCCCCACCAATGGGCGGGCGCGCGATTGGTTCAGTCCCTAGTCCCCGGCAAAGGCCATCAGGTGCCGCGGCGTCACATCTGCCGTGCGCAGTAGCGCTTCACCGCCAAGATCCGGCAGGTCGATCACGAACAGCGCGGTATCCACCACGGCGCCTGCACCCCGCAGCAGTTCGACCGCCGCCATGGCCGTGCCGCCTGTGGCTATCAGATCGTCGACCAGCAATATGCGCTGGCCCGGGCGGATGGCGTCGTCATGCATCTCGATCCGGTCGGTGCCATATTCCAGGGTGTAGTCCACGCCCACGCGGCTGCCCGGCAGTTTGCCCGGTTTGCGCAGCATCACCTTGCCCAGCCGCAGCACATAGGACAGCGCCGACGCGATAATGAAACCGCGCGCTTCCAGTCCTGCAATCAGATCATATTCTTTACCCTCTACCAGCGCGGCCATGCGGTCGATCGTGGTTCTGAAGCCCTCCCCATCGAGCAACAGGGTGGAGATATCCCGGAACATGATGCCCGGCTTGGGGTGATCGGGAATGGTACGCACCAGCGCAGCGAGATCGGCATTGTCCGTCATGGGGCGGCTCCGAGGGGGCAGGGGAAGGGATGCCGGGAACTGCCGTGGCCGGGCCAGCGATGTCAAGCCGGGCAAGTACCTGGCTTCGCCCGCCGCCCTGCGTAGCGCGGCCTAGGCGCGGCCTGAGCGCCACCGATTGCCAATATAGCGCAAGGATGATAAGGCGCAGCCATGGAGAAAGTCATGACTAGAATCAGTCTGATTGCGTTGTCGATTCTCGCACTCGCGACAGCGGGTTGTGCGGAGAAGTCCGAAGTGGCGGCGAAGGACGACAAGCCGGTCTATACGATCCCGGTGCCGCTCGCCTGAGCATTGGCTGACATCATTATCTCTACGCAGGGCGGTACCGCAGGGTGCCGCCTTTTTTGTGGTGATGGATGGTCATGCCGGATCTGCGCCGTCTGGCGCGCATCGCCAATTTGATCGTCACACGCAAAAAGGGCGCCTCCGCTGGAGACGCCCTTTCGCGTAATATCATCCGGCCGGAGCCGGTGTGAATTACTTCAGCTCGACGGTGCCGCCAGCTGCTTCGATCTTTGCCTTGATCTCTTCGGCTTCTGCCTTGGCAACGCCTTCCTTGATCGGCTTCGGCGCGCCTTCGACGAGGGCCTTGGCATCGGTGAGGCCCATCTGCGTGATCGCACGGACTTCCTTGATGACCTGGATCTTCTTGCCACCGTCGCCGGTGAGGATCACGTCGAATTCGGTCTGCTCTTCAGCAGCAGCGGCATCGCCGCCACCAGCGGCCGGACCGGCAACCGCAACGGCTGCGGCAGCGGAAACGCCCCACTTCTCTTCCAGCGCCTTGGAAAGCTCAGCGGCTTCCAGGACGGTGAGTTCGCTCAGCTGGTCAACGAGCTTTTCGATGTCTGCCATGATATATTGCTCCGTTTTCTAATAGTCTTGGCCGCTGCCGATCAGGCAAGGCGGCCTTGGTTCAGTGAATGGTCTTAAGCCGCTTCTTTTTCGCCATAGGCGTGGAAGACGCGGGCCAGCTTGGCCGAAGGCTCCTTGACGACGCGGGCGATCTTGGTCGCCGGTGCCTGGATGAGCCCGATAAGGGTCCCACGCAGTTCGTCGAGCGAAGGCATGGACGCCAACGCCTTGATGCCGTCCGCATCGAGCAGGGTGCTGCCCATCGCACCGCCGACAATTTCCAACTTGTCGTTGGTCTTGGCGAAGTCGATCGCAACCTTGGCGGCGGCGACCGGATCGGTGGATGTGGCGAGCGCCGTCGGCCCCGTCAGCAGATCGCTGAGCGGCGCGTAGTCGGTCCCGTCGAGGGCGATACGGGCAAGGCGATTCTTGGCGACCTTGTAGCTGGCGCCGGCATCACGCATCTGCGAGCGCAGATCGGTGGACGCTGCCACCGTGAGCCCCAGATTACGCGTGACCACGACAACCGCGGCGTCCTGGAAGGTGCTGTTCAGCTCTTCCACGGCTTGCGATTTCTCAGCACGGTTCATGCTTTTCTCCTTGTCCGTGGAGAAGAGGGCCGGGGCCATCCGCTCCACATGCGAAAATCGAACAGGGCAGCAAGCCGCCCGGTCCGGTGGTATTGTCCGTGGGGAAAAGTCATGGCCCCGTGCGCATATCATGCCAACGGAGCGGGGATGGGCGAAGGGCCGATCCCGGTGCATTTCATTTGTCCCCGTCTAGGCTGGCGAAGTTTAAGAGGGCCAAAGCCCTCACCGGCTGTCTCGGACGGTGAGCAACCGGCAAGCCGGTCAGTCGAGGCGGGGCAATAGCGGCTGGGCTGGCAAAGTCAAGCCGCCAGGCGGGCCCGCTGCGCGGGATATGGTGCCCGATCCTTGCGCAAAGTTGACAAAGTGAACACGATTCCCTTGCCGGCGCACGCAAGCGCATTGCCCGCGTACGCACGAAAATTTCCTACATGGCCGCTCCAGCGCCCATGGCGCTGGCATGGCCTGCCATCGCAACCGCGCCGCCCGGCACCCGCGCACGCTGGGCACAGCGCGCCGCGCCATGCAGCCTAGCGTTTCTTGACGAATTCCGCCCGCAGGACGAGGCCCTTGATGCCCGGATATTTGCAATCGATCTCCTGCGCGTCGCCGGTCAGGCGGATGCTCTTGATCACCGTGCCCTGCTTCAGCGTCTGGCCCGCGCCCTTGACGTCCAGATCCTTGATCAGCGTGACCTGGTCCCCGTCGCTCAGCAGATTGCCGACCGCATCGCGCACCGGCGTCGTCGCATCGGCCGCCTGTTTGGCCGCCAGTTCGGAGGCCGGCATCCACTCGCCGCTGTCCTCATCATAGACATAGTCTTCATCGGCCATCGTGTGCTGTCCATTGCGCCTTATGGGAAAGTCCACGCCATGGCAGACGCAGGCGGCGGCGTGAAGGCGCTCCATTCAGCATTCCCTCCATGCTCGCGCCCGATCGCCAGAGGCGCGTCACACAAATGCTAATCTCGTTTCGGGCAGTGAACCTTTCCGTTCATCCGTGGTTACAGAACGTCAAAACCAAAAACGTGCCGTCAGTGCCCCGTGCCGTTTTGATATGGAATGCATCGGACAGGGAACATATCGATGGAAGATCTAGTAACGAACCTACCCAATCTCGTCAGCCTGACGGATGGGCAATGGACCATGGGATCGCTGATCCTGATGGTCAGCTACGGCGCGCATTTCGCCTTCATCATCTATTTTATCATGACCAGTCTGCAGCTGGCACCGCGGTACCGGGTGGTGGCGGTTCTTTCCGCCGTCGTCATGGCATCGGCGGGCATGAGCCTGTTGCGCGAATGGTCCATGTGGTCGGACACGTTTGAATTCGTCGCGGCAACCGGCCTCTGGGAGCCGGCAACGGGCGGACAGACCTTCTCCAACGCCTATCGCTATGGCAACTGGACGATCACCGTACCGCTTCTGCTGATCCAGCTTCCGATCGCGCTGGGACTGGCCCGTGGACAGCTGCACAAGCGCAGCCTGCGCATGATCGTACCGGCCTTGCTGATGATCTGGACCGGCCTGTACGGCCAGTTTGGCGAAGCCAATGATTTCGCGCAGCTCAATATCTGGGGCGTGATTTCCTCGCTGTTCTTCTTCTGGCTGATTTTCGAAGTGTGGGGCGTGGTCAAGCTCGGCAAGACCGAAACGCCGGCAGATCTGAAGCCCTGGGCAGGCAACCTGTTCTGGTACTTCCTGGTGACCTGGGGCATCTACCCCATCGCCTATGCGCTGCCCCAGCTCGGTCAGGACGGCAATGTGGTGGTTGCGCAGCAGCTGCTCTTCTCCATCGCCGATATCTCGACCAAGCTGATCTACGGCGTGATCCTGAGCCGCTTCTGCCTGCGTCGTTCCGCCATTGAAGGCTATGAGCCTGCGGTGCTGGCGCTGGATACGACGGGCGCCGGTTCGTCCATGGCCAGCCGGGTCGAGTAAGGACCGGAATGCAGATCGGCTTGCCCATGTCGATTGCGCGCGCCGTGCCCGGTGCACGGCGCGCGTCCTCTTTCCGGGGCGTTGTGCGGCTGGATATCCTGGTCGCCGGCGGGCTGGCCGTCCTGGCCTTGCTTGTTACCCATCTGGCGCCGACGGCCGTCTGGCCGCTCACCGCACTGTTGTTTCTGCTCGGTGCACCACATGGCGGCGTCATGCTGAAAAACGGCGTGGCGAGATTGCCCAGCGCCGGTTTCATTGTCTTGTATCTTGCGGTCGCCGCCATCGTGCTGGGGCTGTTTGTCGCTAGCCCTCTAGCCGGTCTGGCAGCCTTTTTCCTGCTGTCGGCCTGGCATTTTTCCCGCGCGGAGGCTGTCGCCGGGCTCGGTATTTTCGCGACTTTTGCAGCCTTCCTGCTGTCCCCCCCGCAGACCCATGCCCTGATCGTGGATATCGCAGGCGCTGGGCGGGCGACCGACCTGATGCTGCTGGCGGGCGAACTGGGTGCCGTCGCGGGATTCATCGCGGTGGCCCGGGCCCTGTGGACAAAGCCGGATGGCGATCTCCTGTTGCGGTTCGCGGCGGTGGTGATCCTGTTTGCGTTGTTGCCGCCGCTGCTGGCGATGGCGATCTATTTCTTCGCGCTGCACAGCCTGGCCGAATATCGCGCGCATGCCGGGCCGAAGCCTGAGCGCGCGGCGCTGCTGTTTCTGCCGGTCGGCGTGCCGGTGGTGATCGGCGGGGCAGCGCTGTATCTGGCGACGCTCATCGGCCTTGTGTCCGTGCCGCTGATGGCCGGGCTCGCGCTCGCGCTGGCTATCCCGCACATGCTGGATGAGGCGCTGAGGCCGCAACCGCAGGCCTGAAGGCGGTTCGCCGCCGCCATTCCTGCGCCGCGTTTTTTGACCGGCAATAAAAAACGCCGGGTGTCTCCACCCGGCCTCTTCATCATCGTAATTTGTGCGCTCAGGCGCCGGGTACGTCGGCCAAATCGACCTTCACGCCGGGGCCCATGCTGCTGCTGAGCGATACCTTACGCACATATTTGCCCTTGGCACCGGTCGGCTTGGCCTTGGCGATGGCATCCGTGAACGCATCGAAATTCTTGCGGATTTCAGCCTCGGGGAAGCTGGACTTGCCCAGCGAACCGTGGATGATACCGGCCTTTTCGACGCGGAACTGCACCTGTCCGGCCTTGGCCGCCTTGACGGCGCCCTCGACATCGGGGGTGACGGTGCCCAGCTTCGGGTTCGGCATCAGGCCCTTGGGGCCCAGCACCTTACCGAGACGTCCGACAACGCCCATCATGTCCGGCGTGGCGATCACGCGGTCATAATCGAGATTGCCGTTCTGCATGTCTTCCATCAGATCTTCGGCACCAACCTTGTCGGCACCGGCGGCGGTGGCGGCTTCGGCCTTGTCGCCACGTGCGAACACGGCAACCTTCATCTCCTTGCCGGTACCGGCGGGGAGGGACACCATGCCGCGGACCATCTGGTCTGCGTGACGCGGGTCCACGCCCAGGTTCATCGCGACTTCGATCGACTCGTCGAACTTGGCCGTGGCCAGTTCCTTCACGAGCGTGATCGCCTCATCGATGCCATAGAGCTTCTCATGGTCGATCTTGCCCTCGAGGGCCTTCTGCTTCTTGGTCTGCTTTGCCATGATCTCAGCCTTCCACCACTTCGAGGCCCATCGACGTGGCCGAGCCCGCGATGATCTTCGTTGCTGCGTCGATGTCGTTCGCGTTCAGATCCTTCATCTTCGCTTCGGCGATTTCCGCCAGCTGCGACATCTTGATCTTGCCGATGAAGCCCTTGCCCGTCGTGCCGGAACCCTTTTTCAGGTTCGCGGCCTTCTTGATCAGATAGCTGGCCGGCGGCGTCTTGGTGATGAAGGTGAAGCTGCGATCCGCATAGACCGTGATCTTGGTCGGGATCGGCATGCCCTTCTCGAGCTCCTGCGTGGCGGCGTTGAACGCCTTGCAGAATTCCATGATGTTCACGCCGCGCTGACCCAGCGCAGGGCCGATCGGCGGGGAGGGATTGGCGGCGCCCGCGGGCACCTGCAGGTTGATATAACCTGTTACTTTCTTGGCCATGATGGCCTCCTTTCATTCTACCGGGCGCGGCTGCAGAGCCTTGCCCGATCAATTAAGCGGTCCAGCAGCCGTCCGAAAACAGCCTCCCGCGCGGACCCTCCGGAGGGGAGGGGTATCGTTCCGCGCCCGAAAGCGCGGAAGAATGCTTATTTCGCCAGTTCGACCTGTTCGAAGTCCAGCTCGACCGGCGTGGCGCGGCCGAAGATGGAGACCGACACCTTGACGCGGTTCTTCTCGAAATCGAGCTCTTCCACGGTGCCGTTGAAGCTGGCGAAGGGGCCGTCGAGCACCTTGACCTGATCGCCGATCTCGTAATCGACCGAGACCTGCTTCTTGGGCGCGTTGGCGGCTTCTTCCTTGGTGTTCAGGATGCGCGCGGCCTCGGCCTCGCTGATGGGCTGCGGCTTGGTCGCGCCCAGAAATCCGGTCACCTTGGGGGTGTTCTTGACGACGTGATAGACATCGTCGGTCATCTGCAGCTTGGCCAGCACATAGCCGGGGAAGAATTTGCGCTCCGACTGGATCTTCTTGCCGCGGCGCACTTCGGTCACGGTTTCGGTGGGCACTTCCACCGATTCGACCAGCTGCGACAGGCCAAGGCGCTCGGCCTCGGCAATGATGGCGTCACGCACCTTGTTCTCGAAACCGGAATAGGCGTGGATGATGTACCAGCGTTGCATGGGGTAGGGCGTTCCTTCTGGATCAGCTTGCGAGCGAGAGCAGGAAGCCGACGATGCCGTTGAAGATGGCATCGACGCTGGTGAAGAAGATCGCCAGGATGCTGGTCATGATCAGCACCATGATGGCGGTCTGCACCGTTTCCTGACGCGTGGGCCAGACGACCTTCGCCACCTCGGTACGCACCTGGCGGAAGAATTCTCCGGGATTGGTCTTGGCCATCGTATCACTTGCCTCTCGCGGCCCCGCTCGGAGCCTCAAAAAATCGTCGCGTCTTCCGGGTAAGCGGGATGGCTCCGGGACGCTGGGTCCGGGAGCGATATAGGCCCGCATGTCGGAAGAGCCAGTCCTTTAGCGTGCAGGACAGGTCATGGCAAGAGGGCCGGCGTGGGGATTCCTGCCATATCGCAGGATCGACGCAGAAGGGGGCGATGGCAGGAGTGGAGGGACTCGAACCCACGGCATTCGGTTTTGGAGACCGACGCTCTACCAGCTGAGCTACACTCCTATAAGGCACTCATCGCTTGAACGCGCGGCTTTAGCGGCGGTGTTGCACAAGAGCAAGAGCATGCATGCACTGGCGCGCAATCGGGCGGGCGCTATATAGGCGGCCATGCCGCTCGACCTCGATCTTCTCGTCATGGCTTATGCCAATGGCGTGTTCCCCATGTCCGACGCGCGCGACGATCCGGAGACCTTCTGGATCGAGCCGGAGCGGCGCGCGATCCTGCCGCTGGAGGGGCTGCGCCTGTCCAAGTCGCTGCGCAAGACGATCCGGCAGGACCGCTTCACGGTGACCAGCGACCGCGCGTTCGCGCAGGTGATCGCCACCTGCGCCGCGGCGGCGGACGACCGGCGCGATACCTGGATCAATGACGATATCGAGCAGGCGTTCGCCGCGCTGCACCGGCGCGGCCAGGCGCATAGCGTGGAATGCTGGCTGGATGGGGAGCTGGTCGGCGGGCTGTACGGCATGGCGCTGGGCCAGGCCTTTTTCGGCGAGAGCATGTTCAGCCGCGCGAGCGATGCCTCCAAGGTGGCGCTGGCCTGGCTGGTGGCACGATTGCGCGTGGGCGGCTTCGCGCTGCTCGATTGCCAGTTCATGACCGATCATCTGGCCAGCCTGGGCGCGGTGGAGATCAGCCAGGCGGCCTATCTGTCGCTGCTGATGCGCGCGGTGCCCGGCGGGGGCAGGCCGCGCGGCGATCAGATGGTGGCCGCGTCGTCATCGGCGGGGGCCACCTCGTCTGCGGGCGCTTCCTCCACCGTCGGGGACTGGTCCGCGCTGGACCGGCTGTTGGCGCCTGCGGGCGATTCGGTGCTCACGCCGTCCAGCGCTTCCTCCTCGCCCGGGAAGCTCATCCTGCAATCCTTGATCCAGACGTCGTAAAGACCGCTTTCGACCACATTGGCCGCCGGATGGTTCTGGAACAGCCAGCCGGAAAAAATCCGCTGGAACTGGTCCGGGCCGCTCTGGCCGCTGCGCTTGGCGTTGACGAACAATTGCACGAAGGCACCGGCATCGGCGTAGGTTTCCCACGGCGCGGTCTTCTCGCAGGCGCGTAAACGGACGACCGCCTGATTGCCGATGCGCACCGATTCGCCGGGTTTCAGTTCATAATCCTGGCTCTTGCCGTTGCGCTTGTTGAGAAAGCCGAGCACCGCGACCCGTTCGGCCATCGGCGTGCCGATGCCTTCGGTCACCGGAGTCACGGCATCGTCGTCCCGCGTGGCGGTGGTCTTGCCGGTCGGCTGGGCCTCGGGCATGTCGTCGCTGCCGCTGCAACCCCCCAGCAGCGTTGCGGCGCCCAGGGTCAGGCCAAGCGCCATGGCAAATGGCCGCATCATGCGTCGCCGGGCGTCCACGCCTCATAATCGCCGGTCGCACGGGCGCGGTGGCCGCCCTTTTCCAGCGCACCGGCCGGGCGATAGGCCCCGGCGGTTCCGGTGAGATTGCCGGTCGGCTCCTTTTCCCAGATGCGCGCGGGCGGCAGATAGCTCTCCGGCTCATCATCGAACGTGCCGTGCAGCCAGCCATGCCATTCGGGCGGCACCCGGCTGGCATCATTGGCACCGTTATAGATCACCCAGCGGCGTTCGGCCCGGTCTCGCTTGCCGGGCTCGCGAAAATAGACATTGCCCTGATGGTCCTCGCCAACGCGCGTGCCATGCCGTGCATTGTAGATTGCGGTGCCGATGGTGGCGCCGTTCCACCAGGTGAAGATCTTGCCGAGAATAGACATGGCAGCCCGATTAAGCCGCAGGCGCACTGTGCGCAATGGGCAATGCCGCAAACACCGGCGTCGCGGCAAGAAATGCCGGCGCCGTCCTGCCGGCAGCGCATCGATCGGCCAGCAGCCTATCCACCGGAACGTCAGCCGTCATTGGCCGCCCAGCGCACGTTGTCGCCGGGTATGATCCCTTTTTCCGCCGCCAGCCCGCCGCGCAGTTCCAGCACGGCGATCACCGGTTCGCCGGAGGCCAGCGGCGATTCGTCATAGGGAATGGCGTTGGCGGCAATGCTCTCGATCGTGCCGTCGCGCCGGATGAACAGCAGATCGAGCGGGATGACCGTGTTCTTCATCCAGAAGCTGGCAACGCGCTCGCGCGGGAAGGGAAACAGCATGCCGCGGTCATCGTCCAGCTCGGTCCGGAACATCAGGCCGCGGGCCTGCTCTTCGGGCGTTTCGGCCAGTTCGATCGTGAAGGGCAGCGTGCCGTCTGCGGTCTCGATGCACAGGCGGGTCTGCCGTAGCCCGGCATCGGAGGAATCCAGCACGCCCCCCGCGCGGCAGGCGGCACGGCCGGCCGAGCCGGTCTCGGCAGCCGGTTGCGACGAGCAGCCCGCAAGCGCCAGCGCTGCGGCGGCAAACAGACGGTAAGCGCGGCGCATCAGTCGAGCTGCCGGTGATCCTGCCTGACGGTGATGGCCATGGGGCCTTTCTTGCCCTCGCCAATCTGGATCATCATCCGATCCTCTGGCTCGACCGGGCCGAAGCCCGCATCGCGCAATGTTTCCATATGCACGAAGACGTCATCGTCCACCGCGGGCGATTCGAGGAAGCCATAGCCGCGCACCCGGCTGAACCATTTCACCGTGGCGGGGACGAATTCCTGATCGCTGTCGATGGCATGCAGATGGCGCGGCTGCGCGCGCGCCGGGGCCTGCACCAGCTCCTCGCAATTCTCGTCGAACTGCAGCAGCGTGACGACATGGCGGCCCTTTGCGCCATCGCGATATTCGCAGGTGACCGCGCAGCCTTCGGGAAGATCGCGGCGGCCCAGCGGCTCGATGGTGGAGCAGTGGATCAGGATATCCTCGCTGCCATCTTCCGGCAGCACAAAGCCAAAGCCACGGCGCCGGTCGAACCATTTGATTTCGCCGGCAATACGACGGTTGCCAGGAGCCGAGGCCTGGAAGCCATTATCATCTTCAGGCTGCATATCCATCGATCGCTGTCCTAGCGTCATGTCGCTCAGGCTCCCTTACCCTTCACCATATGGACCCGGATCCGTTCCAAAGCATATCGGCACCCGGGGTCATAGCCCTCCATGCAACGGATTTATATAACAAAGGATAACTATCACAGATTAATCATTTCGATCAATCAATATTGGAAAATTGAAACATAATAAGGGTTTGCCGGGATTTTTGCCGCAAAGGCGGCCATACAATCCATGTCTGCCCGCATACGCTTAGCGTCATCGGGAGGGCGTGGGCCGGAACACCAGGCGAGGAAGGCCGTAAAAAGGGGCTCCGGGCCAGGCGCGCATAGTTCGGTCGGGGCGGGTCCTAATGGTCTTCCTTTTCGGGTATCTCGCCCGGCGCTGCGTCTACAAAGGCGCGTGCCAGCGCAAAATCATGGCCCGCGCGCAGGAACGCCGCCAGTTGTTTGCGGCGCATGTCGGGATCGGCCTCAACGACCGCGAACGGGCCGACACGGCGTTTCCTGGCAAATTTGCCGGCGCTTTCAAAGGCGGCGTCGCGGGCCTGCGCCTCCGCATCGGCCCGGTCCGGTTCCTCGATCCCGGCGGCATAGAGCGCCTGGCCTACGCGGCGTGCGCCATAGCCGCGTGCCGTGAGCGCGCGCGATTTTGCTTCGGCAAAGGCCTGATCGTCGACATAGCCCAGGGCATCGAAGTGTGCGACCAGGGCTTCGATCTCGGGCGATCCCTCGCCATCCCAGCCGCGCTCGCGCAATTTGCGGCCCAGATACCGCGTCAGCTTGGCGCGCGTGGTGGCGTATCGGCCCACATAATGCACCGCAAGATCCCGCAGCCGCTCCTCGTCGAGCGGTTTGGGCACGCGCCGGGGCTTGTCAGACGGATGCAAATTGTTACGCACGCCACCTTCCTGCCATATGCGGGCCGGATTTTGAACTTGTAACGCCCTCATGGTGCGGTGCATGGAAGACTTTTACACCCGCGAATGGCCGCTAGACGAGCGTGGAGGGGATGGCCGAAGCGCTTCAGGCGCAGGCCGATCAAAGGTTGAGACTTATATGAACGACTTGATTGCAACCCCGACGCGGGACGATCTGGAGCGGCGCTTTTCGGATTTCGGCACTTTGGGGGAAGCGCTCGATTATGCCGCATCCGGCCAGCGCGGCCTGAATTTTCACGATATGCGCGGCCAGCTGGCGCGCGCCTATCCCTATCGCGCCTTGCGGCAGGATGCGCTGGAAGCCGCCGGACGCATGATCCAGGCTGGCATCGGCCCCAGGGACCGTGTGGCCTTGATTGCGGAAACGGGCGCGGATTTCGCCGCGCTGTTTTTCGGCGCCATCTATGTCGGCGCCTGGCCCGTTCCCCTGCCGCTGCCCACCAGCTTCGGCGGGCGCGATCATTATGTCGATCAACTGTCGGTCCAGCTGAAAAGCTGCGATGCGAAAATCCTGCTGCATCCGGCAGAGCTGGGCGACATGGCTGGCGCTGCGGCAGAGCAATGCGGCGTGCCGGCGTCCAGCTGGGAAGATTTCTCCGCGCAGCCGAAGAGCGAAAAGCCGCTGCCGCAGGCCGATCCGGACGATATCGCCTATCTGCAATATTCCAGTGGCTCGACCAGGTTTCCGCACGGCGTGGCGGTTTCCCACCGGGCGGTGCTCAGCAATCTGGCGGCGCATAGCCATGGCATGAACGTGCAGCCGGGTGACCGCTGCGTGTCCTGGCTGCCCTGGTATCATGACATGGGGCTGGTGGGCTGCCTGCTGTCGCCAGTCGCCAATCAGGTGTCTACCGATTATCTGAAGACGGAAGATTTCGCCCGCCGCCCCCTGGCCTGGCTGGACATGATTTCGGCGGCAGACGGCACGGTGCTGAGCTATTCGCCCACCTTTGGCTATGACATCTGCGCGCGCCGGATCGGCAGCCAGTCCAAGGTGTCCGAACGGTTCGATCTGTCCGGCTGGCGCGTGGCGGGCAATGGCGCGGACATGATCCGCCCCGATGTGATGCAGGCGTTCACGGACGCGTTCGCCCCGGCGGGCTTCGACGCCAAATCCTTCCTGCCCAGCTATGGCCTGGCCGAGGCCACGCTGGCCGTATCGATCATGCCGCCGGGCGAAGGCATCGTCGTCGAGATGGTCGAGGAAACCGAACTGAGCGGTCAGGACGATGGCGGGGACCGGCCCAAGCGCTATCGCAGCATCGTCAATTGCGGCAAACCGGTGCGCGACATGACGGTGGAAATTCGCTGCGACAGCGATGAAGTGCTGCCCGAGCGCGCGATCGGCAAGGTCTGGTGCAAGGGACCGTCGGTCATGGAAGGCTATTTCCGCGATACCGAAGCAACCGAGGCCTGCATGCGGGACGGTTGGCTGGACACCGGCGACATGGGATATCTGTCTGCCGGCTATGTCTATATCGTCGGGCGCGCCAAGGACATGATCATCATCAACGGCAAGAACCACTGGCCGCAGGATATCGAATGGGCGGTGGAGCAGTTGGCCGGATTCAAGGCCGGGGACATTGCCGCCTTCGCCATCACCACGCCCGGCGGTGAGGAAACGCCCGCCGTGCTGGTGCAGTGCCGCACATCGGACGATGCCGAACGCAGCAAGCTGCGCGATGCCATCCGTGAAAAGGTGCGCGCGGTGACGGGCATGAACTGCGTGGTCGAGCTGGTGCCGCCGCGCACCTTGCCGCGCACCAGCTCGGGCAAGCTCAGCCGGGCCAAGGCGCGCAATCTCTACCTTTCCGGAGAGATTCAGCCCTATTCCATAGCCGCCTGAGTGGCAGGGCCGGGCGGAAACGTCGGCCCCTTGCTGGCAACGGCCCAGCTTTCGTTTGGCCGTTCTTGCTGCGCCGCGAAGTGGCGGCTGGTGGTATCCTTACCGAACAGTAACGAATGCTGCGGTAGATCGCAGCGGTGAGCGATCTTTCTTCCTTATCGAGCCAGCCCGACCGGGCTCCGCTACGCGTATTACTCGGGCTTTTCTCGCTCGATAATATCGACTGGGGGCATGTCCACGCCATCCAGATGCGCAGCATGCGCGCCAGTGCGTTCATCCGTCTGGTCACGGCCTTGCTGGCCGTCCTGGCCATCGATCTGCTGTTTTTCCGGACGCTGAATCCGCTTCTGCTCGCCGGCTGGTCGATCCTGCTGGCGCTGAGCCTGTCCTATTCGCACCGGAGCGTTCTGCGCGGCGACTTTATCGAGCGCAAAACCGTGAGCGTGACGGAGCTGCGGCGGATGCAGCTGCATGCCCTGCCGTCTGCGCTGCTTTGGTCGGCCGCGCTGATCTACCTGTCGCAGACCGCCGCGCTCGACGACCTTATCCTGTTTTATTCGGTGGTGCTGCTATTGCTGGTGAGCTGTGCCACGCTGGTAGCGGCGGTGCCGCTGGCCTCCATCATTCTGGTGGGCACGATCAGCATAGCGGCGACGATCGCGTTCATCCTGCAGGGTTCGGTCGCCATGGCGGCCTGCAGTGCCGGCATCGGTCTGCTGCTGACCTTTGCTGCGCTGCAATCGGCCCGGCATTATGTCAGCGCGCATCTGGCGCAGATCCATCTGAACGAGAAGAGCGAGACGGTCAGCCTGCTGCTGCGCGAATTCGAGGATAGCGGCGCGGACTGGCTTTGGCAGATCGATACCGCGCGGCGGGTCACCCGCGTGTCGCCCCGCTTTGCCTTCGCGCTTGGCAAGGACGCGTCCGACATCGACGGCATGCCGCTGCTCCAGCTGGTGTCCGGCGATGCCTGGCAAAGCGGAAACTTTCCTCCGGCGCTGCACGAACTGGCGGAAAAACTGAACCGGCGTGAGGCGTTCAGCAACATGCTGGTGCCCGTGCGCATCGGGGATCGCCAATTATGGTGGGAGCTATCCGCCTCGCCGCGTATCGGGGAGGATGGCAGTTTCATGGGTTTCCGCGGTGTCGGCTCCGATGTCACGACCGAACAGGAGAGCCAGGAGAAGATATCCCATCTGGCCCGGTTCGATACGCTTACCGGGCTGCCCAACCGTCTTCAGCTCACCGAAGCGCTGGGCCAGGCCATGGCCGAATCGGACAAATGGCGCTCGCGCTGCTGTTTTCTGATGATCGATCTGGACCGGTTCAAGGCGGTCAACGATACGCTGGGGCATCCGATGGGCGACCGGCTGCTCAGCCAGGTTTCCAAGCGGCTGCGCGGCATCATGAGCGACAATGAGCTGTGCGGGCGGCTGGGGGGCGACGAATTTGCCGTGGTGGTGAAGGATGGCAGCGACAGCGCCTATGTCGCGCAGCTGGCAGACCGGATCATCGACGCGCTGTCCCGTCCCTATGAGGTGGACCAGCACACGCTGTTCATCGGTGCCAGCGTGGGCACCGCCATCGGCCCGCGCGACGGCCACACGGTCGAGATGCTCATGCGCAGCGCGGATCTGGCGCTGTACCGGTCCAAGGATGCCGGGGGCGGGGCCCACACCTGGTATAAGCCCAGCCTGCATGCCGATGCCGAAGAACGGCGCGTCATGGAGATGGAATTGCGCAAGGCGCTGGAGCGCGGCGAGCTGCACCTGCAATATCAGCCGGTGGTCGATGCCGTCGATTATACCGTGACCGGATTCGAAGCGCTGCTGCGCTGGACGAGCGCGAAATTCGGCCCCGTCTCCCCGGGCAAATTCATTCCGCTGGCCGAGGATGCCCGGCTGATCGGGCCCATCGGCGAGTGGGTGCTGCAGCAGGCATGCCGGGATGCCGTCCAGTTTCCCGATATGGTCAAGATGGCCGTCAACGTGTCCGTCGATCAGCTGACCATGCCCAATTATCTCGACACGGTGCGCAGTGCCCTGTCGATCAGCGGGCTGCCGACCAGGCGTCTGGAACTGGAGGTTACCGAGAGCATCTTCGTGCGCGGCGGGATGGCCGAAAAGATGCTGTCCGAGATTTTGGACCTCGGCGTGAAATTGTCGCTCGATGATTTCGGCACCGGCTATTCCTCGCTCGGCTATCTGCGCAAGAGCCGCTTCGACACGATCAAGGTGGACCGCAGCTTCGTGCAGGGCGCGGCCAAGGACGTGCCGGAAAGCATCGCCATCATCCGCGCGGTGGTGGCGCTGGCCGACAGTCTGGGCATGGCCACCACCGCAGAAGGCGTGGAGACCGAGGATGAGCTGCGCATGGTGCAACGGCTCGGCTGCAAGAAAATCCAGGGATTCTACTTCGGCCGGCCGATGGATTTTGCCGATGCCAAGGCGCTCTTCAGCAGCGGCGGCAGCGGCCTGATCGACGCCGCCTGAGCGTTCCGGCCCGCCCGATCGGACATCGCGGGCCGGGCTATCGCGTTTAGAGAGCGGACCGCCGGTTCAAAGAAGCGCGTGAACCTTGTCCTGCGGCCGGCACAGGGCGGCGCCCTTGTCGGTCCGCACCAGCGGCCGCTCGACCAGCATGGGATGGGCCACCATGGCATCGAGCAGCGCGTCATCGCCGACCGCCGCGTCGGTCAACCCCAGTTCTTCCGCAGGCGAACCGCGCACGCGCAGCGCCTCACGCGGGGTCAGGCCGGCATCCTTCAGGAGCTGCTCCAGCTGATCGCGCTGCCAGCCCTCATCCAGATAGCGGACCACGCGCACGTCCACGTCCGGCCTTTCCTCCAGAATGGCGAGCGTCTTGCGCGATGTGCCGCATTTCGGATTGTGCCAGATCGTTGCGTTCATCGCGGCGCTCCCATGGAAATCGGTTGATAAAGGCGCGCGCTCAGTCCTGCAGCGCGGCCCGGTGCCTTTTGCCGTTCTCGACATAATGGGCAACGCCCAACTGCATGCCGGCCTTGGCCGCATCGGTCAGGTCCCGCACTTTCTTGGCCGGCCGGCCGACCCATAATTCGCCCGCGGCGATATGCTTGCCTTCGGGCAGCAGTGCGCCCGCACCCAGCATGGCATCGCTTTCGATCACGCAGCCATCCATCACGATGGCGCCCAGGCCGACAAACGCCCGGTCATGCAGCACGCAGCCATGCACCATGGCCATATGGCCGATCAGCACATCTTCCCCGATGATGGTGGGAAATCCGTCCGGATGCCCCGGCATCGGGCCGTCGCAATGCACCACGCTGCCGTCCTGCACATTGCTGCGCGCGCCGATGGCGATATGGCTGACATCGGCGCGCAGCACGCAATTATACCAGATGCTCGCCTCCGGCCCGATTCGGACATCGCCGATGATGCGCGTGCCGGGCGCAATGAAGGCGCTGTCGTGGATATCGGGCGTTTTGCCGTTGATCGGGATGATGGTGACGTGCGGGCGCTGCATCAGGGCCTCCATAATTGCATGAGGGGCAGGACCGAGGCGAAATCGTCGGTCCAGCGGGTGAAATCCTTGCGGCGCGCAACCGGCGACCAGTCCGGGCTGACAAAGGCCAGGGGATCGCCGTCGTTGAGCGGCCCGGTCAGCTCCGCCAGCTTGTCCGCGCTGGGGCTCATCGCGATCCAGTGGGAGGCGCGCAAGCCCTCCGCATCGGCGGCATCGTCCGGATAGTCGCTGCGTTTGGCAATCGCCCAGCCGCGGGCCTGCGCTTCGGCGGCGAGCACCGGTTCCAGATCGATAAACCGGTTGGAGATGTGGATCAGCAGCATGCCGTTCGCCGATAGCGCAGCGGCATAGGTATCGAAGGCCTGCCTGGTCAGCAGATGCACCGGAATGGCATCGGACGAAAAGGCGTCGATCGCCAGCATGTCCATGCTCGCCGGCGGCGCGTCCGCAATGGTCAGCCGCGCATCGCCGATCTTGATCGGCACGTCTGGCGCGCAGCGGTCCAGATAGCTGAAATAACCGCCGTCTCTGGACAGGCCGATCACCGTCGGGTCGATCTCGAAAAAGCGCCAGTCCTGGCCCTCCCGGCGATAGCAGCTGAGTGTACCGGTGCCGAGACCGACCACCCCGATCGAGGCATCGGCGCCATACAGCGTCGAAGCACGGTCGAACGCCAGGCCGACACCGGAAGTGGCACCATAATAGCTGATCGGGCGGGTGGGATCGTCCATCAGCTGCATGCCGTGCATGGTGGTGCCGTGGGAAAGCCAGCGCAGCCGCCCATCCTGCCCGGCATTGACGCTGTAGACGCCGAAATAGCTGCGCGTGCGCAGGTCCGCCCAGCTCAGCTGCGCATTATAGATGCCGCCATTGGCGGTCAGCAGCGCCAGAACGACCAGCAGATAGCCGATGCGCTGACCGATCACGAGCGCGCCGAGCGCGATGATGATGCCGAGCAGCAGGATGCGCTGGGTGTCCATCTCCAATTCCAGCGTGAAGCCGATATAAAGGCCCAGGGCCAGCGCGGCAAAGCCGATGGCGGTGGCGACATGGCGTAGGCCGGCTTCACCGAAGATTTCCTCCTCGCCGATGGAAAACAGCCGCCGCTGCGGAATCAGCGCCGCCGCCGCCAGGATCAGGATGGGATGCTCCCAGGTCCAGTCGAACAGCAGCGGGGCCAACAGCGCGCAGAACACGCCGCCCAGCGCGCCGCCGATCGACATCATCAGATAGAAATTGGTGAGATGCTCCGGCGCGGGGCGCAGGCGGTACATGTCGCCATGCAGCGCCACCGCGACGGTGAACAGCAGGATCAGGCTGGCGCCCAGCTGCAGCAGCACCGAATTGCCGGGTGTCATGAACGCCAGGGCCCCGCACAGCAGCAGCGCGGGCGGGGTGAGGAAGCCGATGATCCTGGCCGGACCCTGCCGGGTGGCAAAGGCCATAGTGAAGCTGAGCAGATACAGGCCGAGCGGGATGGCCCAGATCAACGGCATCGCCACCAGATCGGTGGTGAGATGCGTGGTAGTGCTCAGCATCAGGCCCGAAGGCACCGATGCCAGCACGATCCAGTGGAGCTTGCGCCGCCATGTGGGGGCGGGCGTTAGGCTGATGCCCTGCGCGTTTGCGTCAGGGGTGTGCGGCACCGTGCGGACCAGTGCCCAGCCGCAGGCCGCCGCCAGCAGCAGCAAGGCAACATATAAGGCGGACCAGAAGGTGCTCTGCGCCTGCAAGGTCAGCGCCGGTTCCACCAGCAGCGGATAGGCCAGCAACCCGGCAAAACTGCCGACATTGGATGCGGCATAGAGCGCATAGGGTTCGCCCTTTTGGCCCGACAGCGCATACCAGCGCTGCATCAGCGGGGCCTGCGCGGACACCATGAAGAACAGCGGCCCGATCGATGCAAACAGCAGCCAGGGGACCCAGATGGCGGTGCTGCCGTCGCCAGGCGGCGTAAAACCGGCCAGACCGACCGGGAGCCACAGCAGCGCCAGCGCAAACAGGCCGATATGCAGGCCGGCCTGGGTGCGTCGGCGCAGGTTGGCGATGCGGTGGGCATAGGCATAACCGGCCAGCAGCAGCGCCTGATAGACCAGCATGGCGCTGTTCCAGACGGCCGGTGCGCCGCCCAGGCGCGGCAGCGCCATGCGCGCGAGCATCGGCTGCACCAGAAACAGCAGGAAACTGCCCGTCAGAATGGTGATGATGAACAGCCAGCGCTGGCCGGTCAGCGTGGCGGGGGCGGCGGCCCCGTCGGTCATGGTGCTGGCCATCGATCAGAACGTTTCCGTATCCGCCGGGCGCAGCCGAGGCAGCGCATGCTTCACCCCATCAGCCGCGCGGCGATTGGCGCATGATAGCTCAGCACGCCGCTGGCGCCCGCCCGTTTAAAGCCGGTCAGGATTTCCATCAGCAGCGTATCGCGGTCGCCCGCGCCGCTGGCGGCCATGGCCTCGATCATCGCATATTCGCCCGACACCATATAGGCATAGACCGGCAGGTCGAACCGGTCGGCGGCCATACGCACGATATCCAGATAGGGCAGGCCGGGCTTCACCATCACGCTGTCCGCGCCCTCGGCAATATCCAGCGCGATCTCGCGCATCGCCTCGCCGCCATTGGCCGGGTCCATCTGATAGCTTTTCTTGTCGCCTTTCAGCAGGCCGGTGGAGCCCACCGCATCGCGAAACGGACCGTAGAAAGCGGAGGCATATTTGGCGGCATAGGCCATGATCTGGACATTGGCGTGGCCGTCCTGCTCCAGCGCCTCGCGGATCGCGCCGATGCGCCCGTCCATCATGTCCGACGGGGCGACGATGTCCGATCCCGCCGCCGCCTGATTGAGCGCCTGTTGCACCAGCGCATCGACGGTCGCGTCGTTTTCGACATAGCCCGCCGCATCCAGCAAGCCGTCCTGGCCGTGGCTGGTATAGGGATCGAGCGCGACATCGGTCAGCACGCCGATGGCATCGGCCACCGCATCCTTGATGGCGCGGATGCCGCTGCACATCAGATTGTCCGGATTGGCGGCTTCTTCCCCGTCGTCGCTGCGTCTGTCCGCCGGGGTGTTGGGGAACAGCGCCAGACAGGGGATGCCCAGATCGATCGCTTCCTTCGCCTTGTCGGCCAGGCCCGAGAGCGGGATGCGCGAGACGCCGGGCAGGCTGGCGACGGGCTCTTCCACGTCTCCGTTGGCGATGAACAGCGGCCAGATCAGGTCGCTGGGATGCAGGCGGTGTTCGCGCACCATCTCACGGCTCCAGCCGGTGGCGCGGCTGCGGCGCAGGCGTGTGGCGGGGTAGGAAATGGCCATGGATGCTCCCAAAGGGCAGCCGGGCTTGTCTGGCTGCACCGGCTAATGATCGATCGATTGGGACCGGCTGTAAACCGCGTTGTCTGCGCCCTCAACCCGTGACGGGATCGGCGATGGAGCGGATCAGGCGGCGCCCTGATGCTCCAGCCGGTCGATCTCGCGCATCGGTTTGTCCTCCTGGCGCGCGGTCTTCATCTGGCCGAGCGCGGCGCCGGGCTTGACCGATTTCAGGCTGCGCAGCTGCGCCTTGAAGGACGCCAGATCGCGGCCCGAAAGCTGCGCGCGCTCGGTAAACTTCACCGACAGCGGATTGATCGCGCGGCCACCGCGATACAGCTCGTAATGCAAATGCGGACCGGTCGACAGGCCCGTGGAGCCGACATAGCCGATGATCTGGCCGCGCCGCACCGTCTGACCGCTGCGCGCGGCAATGCGGCTCATATGCGCATAGCCGGACTCCAGCCCGCCGCTGTGGCGCAGCTTGACGTAATTGCCATGGCCGCCATGACGACCGGAGAAGGTCACCCGGCCATCGGCGGCGGCATAGATCGGCTCGCCATAACGGGCGCGCATGTCCAGGCCGCTATGCATGCGGGCATAGCCGAGCACGGGATGGCGGCGGCGGCCGAAGCCGGATGTGATGGCGCCATTGACCGGGCGCAGCAGCGCGCCGCGCGTCTCGCCCACACCGGACGCCTCATACCATTGGGTGCGCCCGCCGCTGGTCCAGCGCAGCATCTGCACCTTGTCCTTGCCGTCGCGCGTAATGCCGGCATAGCGCAGATCGCCTACCTCCACCTCTCCGGTTTCGGCCCGGCGATAGTCGAGGATCAGGTCGAACTCGTCCGAGGCGCGGATGGCGCCGACGCGCATCTGCTGGTCGATTACCTTCAGGAATGTCTGCACCGCTTCGGCCGGCGCGCCAGCCGCGCGGGCCGCGCGATAGAGCGATCCACCGACCGTGCCGCGCACGCGCAGCGGGGTATCGTCCACCTTGATCGGATCGCGCTTCAGCGTCAGCGCGCCGTCGATACGCTCGACCGCCAGATTGAGATCGAACCGCGCGCGAAAGGCTAGGCTTTCCAGCGGGCGCGGCTGGGTTCTGGAGGTGCGGCGGCCCAGCACCATGTCGATGCGCGTGCCGGGCTGGATGGCATCGCTGTCCATGGCGAAGCCCACCAGTTCCTCCACGCGCGCCGCATCGTCGCCGCCAACCCCGGCGCGCTTCAGGACGCGCGCGAAGCTGTCGCCGCGGCCGAGCGTGGCGGTCATCTCGATCTGCGGGCGATCCGGGCTGGCCTTGAGCGGCACCACGGCATCGGTGGCGGCCATGCGCCGCCCGGTATCGCTGCCATAGGCCAGCGGCATGATCATATAGGCGCGCGATTCCTGGAAGGCGTCGCCGCTCAGCGTTTCGGGCTGCGTGCCGTAGATCGGCTGAAAATCGGGCAGCAGCGAAAGGCTGCCGGCGATCATGGCGAGCATCGTGACAAGGCCCCGCCACCAGCGCCGCGATCCGATATCCTCGCCCAGATCGACCGCAAGATCGAACAGCGGCGGGCGGACGGTCCGTTCGCGAAACTTGTTGGCCTGGGCAGCCTGCGGCGTATCGGATGCCGCAAAGGGCAGGGCATCGCTGAGCGAGAGCGCCGCTGCACCCCCTCCGCCGACCGCAAAATCTTCGCGTTCCTTGAACAACCCCGAACCCTTTCGTGCCCCAACCCTTGAACGGCGCCATGCGCCCCGATGCCTGCACTGTTGCCGCGATTGTGCCGAGACAGGGTTAAAGTCAATTTAAGAGGCGGCGAACCGCCACGATCTTGCGCCAGGCCGTTGTGCGCAAGCGCCGGAAAGCGGGAACCTTCGCGGGCGTGGTCGATACGGCCCTGCGTTCGGCTCCGCTTGCAATTGCGCGCCGATCCGCCGATCTTGCGCGACAGCACCATGGCCGACCTTTCCTCGATCACCGCCGTCCTTGGCCCCACCAACACCGGCAAGACCCATCTGGCGGTCGAGCGGCTGACCGCGCATTCGTCCGGCATGATCGGCTTTCCGCTGCGTCTGCTGGCGCGCGAGGTGTATGACCGGGTCTGCGCGATGAAGGGCGCGAACCGGGTGGCGCTGATCACCGGCGAGGAGAAGATCGAACCGCCCGATGCGCGCTGGTATCTGTGCACCGCGGAATCCATGCCGCTCGACAAGGAGCTGGGCTTCGTGGCGCTGGATGAGGCGCAGCTGGGCGCCGATCCCGAGCGCGGGCATGTGTTTACCGATCGTCTGCTGCGCGCGCGTGGCCGCGAGGAAACGATGATCCTGGGATCGGACATGTTGCGCCCGATGATCCGGCAGCTGCTGCCGGAAGCCGAGATCGTCACCCGCCCGCGTTTTTCCACGCTGAGCTATGCCGGTGCGAAGAAGCTGTCCCGCCTGCCGCGTCGCAGCGCCATCGTCGCCTTCTCGGTGGAAGAGGTCTATGCCGTGGCCGAAATGTTGCGGCGCTTCGCGGGCGGCGCGGCGGTGGTGATGGGCGCGCTGTCCCCGTCCACCCGAAATGCGCAGGTGCGCATGTTTCAGGAAGGCGAGGTCGATTATCTGGTGGCGACGGACGCCATCGGCATGGGGCTGAATCTGGATGTGCGCCATGTCGCCTTTGCCTCGCTGCACAAATTCGACGGGCACCGGCGGCGGCGGCTGACGGTGCCGGAAATGGCGCAGATCGCCGGGCGCGCCGGGCGCCACCAGACCGACGGCACCTTCGGCGTGCTGACCGGGCAGGGCGGGGAGTTCACGCCAGAAGAGATCGAGGCGATCGAGGAGCATCGCTTCAAGCCGCTGCAGCATATGTACTGGCGCGAGAGCGAGCCGCGCTTCACCGATGTTGGCACGCTGATCGGCGATCTGGAATCGCGGCCCGCCGATCCGGTGCTGAAGCCGGCGCCGGAGGCGATCGACCTGGCGGTGCTCAAACGGCTGACCGACAGCGGCGAGGTGATGGCCCATGTCCATGGTGCCAAGGGCTTGCGGCGTCTGTGGGCTGCGGCCTCGCTGCCCGATTTCCGTCAGGTCGGGCCCGATCATCATGCCCGTTTCATCACGCGTTTGTGGCGCCATCTGGGCACCGGACGCCTGCCGCGCGCGCTGGTGGCGCAGGAAATTGCCCGGCTCGACGATATGCGCGGCGATGTCGAGGCGCTGGCGCAGAAGATCGCGGCGACGCGCACCTGGTCCTACATCGCGCATCGCCCGGACTGGGTGGAGGACCGCGCGGACATGGCCGATCGCACGCGCGCGCTGGAACAGAAACTGTCCGACGCGCTGCACGATCGGCTGCGCCAGCGTTTCGTCGACCGGCGGACCTCGGTCTTGCTCAGAAAGATGGGCAAGGATGCCTCGCTTCTGCCCGTTTCGCTTGACGAGAGTGGCAAGGTGCTGGTTGATGGCGAGGAGATCGGCACGCTCGACGGTTTCCGGTTCAAGCCGGTGGCCGACGCGCGAGCCAGCGAAAGCCGCCTGCTGTTGGCGGCCGCAGAACGACATCTCGGAGGATTGATGACGCAAAAAGCGGGCGAACTGGCCGCATCGGAAGACGCGGATTTCACGCTGGAGGCAAATGCCGCCGGCCGGCCCGCGATCATGTGGCGCGGCGGTGAGCTGGGGCTGCTGGAGCCGGGCAAGACGTTGCTGCAGCCGGTGTTCAAACCGGCCAAGGCGCTCAATGGGCTGGAAGGCGCGGATCTTTCCGCCGTCGTGGCGCGCGCCGAAAGCTGGCTCGAATCGCGGATCGAAAAGCATCTGGGCGGCGTGACCGCGCTGCTGGCGCTTTCGCAAAGCGTCCATGCGCCGCCGACGGTGCGCGCGCTGGCGATCCAGCTGGCCGAGCAGGGCGGCGTGGCCGCCCGCGCCGACGTTGCCGATGCGGTGCATGCGCTCGACAAAGATCAGCGGGCCGCCGCACGCAAGGCGGGCATCGTGTTCGGGGCGCTCGATATCTATCATCATCTGGCGCTGAAGCCCGGCGCGGCGCGCTGGCGCAGCGCGCTCGACGCGGTGATGACGGGCAAGCCCATGCCCGATCTGCCGCCCGAAAGCGCCGTGCACCTGACCGACTGGCGCTTTGCCAATGTGCGCGATTGCCGCAATGCCGGCTATCGCCGCTTCGGCACCGAACATCTGCGCATCGATCTGGTCGAGCGGCTGGCCAGAAAGGCGCATGAAGCGCGCGGACAGGCACGCGATTTCGATATCGATCTGGCGCTGCCGACATCGCTCGGGCTCAGCGAGCAGGGCTTCGACATGCTGATGCGCGACGCCGGTTTCCGCCGGATGCCCCCGGCCAAGCCCGCCGAAACCGAGACGCAGCCTGATGCTGCGCAGGAACATGCCGCGTCCGCGCCCGAGGCTCCGGCGCCCGATGCTCCAGCGCCGGAAGCGCAAGAGGAGGCGCCGGCAGCAGCCATGCCGGGTGCCGACACGCCCGAAGCAATGGCTGCCACTGCGCCGGAGGGAGCCCCTGCAAGCGAGGCGCCCACCACCGGCGAAGCCGCCGCCGCAGATGCGCCAACGGATGCGCCGGCATCAGCCGATCCCGCGCCGCAGACCGCCGCCGTCTATCCGGTGCTGCGTTATCGCTGGGTCGGCCTGCCCAAGCCCGGCCGCGATCAGCAGACGCGCAAAAGCCGCGGTGGGCCGAAGCGGTCCGACAAGGATCGCGGCCCGCGCCATGACGGCCCCAAGGGCCCGCCGCCCGCGCCCAAGCAAAAACCCGTGCAGAGCGCCCTGGCCGAACAATTGGCGGCGCTCACCGGCCGCTCCTGAATGCAGGCAGGGCAGCGGACGGATATCCGGCCCGATATCCGGATCGACAAGCTTCTCTGGTATCTGCGGCTCACCAAAAGCCGGGCCCGCGCGCGGGCCATATTGGGCCAAGGCCATGTCCGCCTCAACGGCCGCCATGTCGACCGCGTGAGTGCCTGCGTGCGGGCGGGGGATGTCATCACCTTGCCGCTGGGCGAGGCGGCGCGGGTGTTTCGCGTGCTAGCCCTGCCATCCCGGCGTGGCCCTCCGGCAGAGGCGGCAAGCTGTTATGAAGAGCTTTGACCTGTCTCAATATCCGCATTTTCCTGCCCGCGCGGATTGACTTAGAAGGCATGCGCGCCATAGCAGGCTGGAGAATCCACTGAACTGCCGGAGCCGCCGTCCATGACCTATGTCGTCACCGAAGCCTGCATCAAATGCAAATATATGGATTGCGTCGAGGTCTGCCCCGTCGACTGCTTCTATGAGGGCGAGAATATGCTGGTGATCAATCCCAGCGAATGCATCGATTGCGGCGTGTGCGAGCCGGAATGCCCCGCCGAAGCGATCCTGCCGGATACCGAGGACGGTCTGGAAAAGATGCTCGAGGTGAACACCAAGTTCAGCGCGGAATGGCCGAACATCACGGTGAGCCGCGCCGCGCCGGACGATGCCGACGCATTCAAGGGCGAAGACGACAAATATGACAAATATTTCTCGCCCGAGCCTGGCGAAGGCGACTGATCCTTCGCCCTGCTCAGGCTTTCAGGGCCGGGCAGGGCCGGTGCCCCTTGTTCAGATAGAACAGGGGCTGGAAATAATCTGTCGAAGCTGTTACATTGCGATGTGAAACGAAAGGTGCTGTCATGCGTCTATTCGTCTTGGGTCCCCGTATCACCGGGTTAGGTTCCTCCATCGAGAGCCCGTGACGCCGCCAAGGCCCGGCGCGCGCCGGGCTTTTTCCTTCCGGAAAGGTCAATGTTTATGGCGTCCAATGCGTTTCTCTTCGATGTCGGCGATTATGTGGTTTACCCCAAACATGGTGTGGGCCGGGTAATCGAACTGCAGAATGACGAGATCGCGGGCATGCAGCTGGAGCTGTACGTGCTGCGCTTTGAAAAAGAGAAGATGACGCTTCGCGTTCCGACCAACAAGGCGGAAAGCGTCGGCATGCGCAAGCTGTCGAGCGACAAGACCCTAAAGCAGGCCATGGACACGCTGACCGGCAAGCCCAAGGTGAAGCGCACCATGTGGTCGCGCCGTGCCCAGGAATATGAAGCCAAGATCAACAGCGGCGATCTGGTTTCGATCGCAGAGGTGACACGCGACTTGTTCCGCCCGGACGATCAGCCAGAGCAGAGCTATTCCGAGCGCCAGATTTTCGAAGCGGCGTCGAGCCGTCTTGCCCGCGAGCTGGCGGCCATGGAAAAGACCGACGAGCCGACCGCGCTGCAGAAGATTCTCGGCATTCTGAACGAGGCCGCGCCGCAATATTACGAACAGCCCGACGAAGCCTGAACAGGTCTGACGGAAAGATGAGGGGCGCCTGCGGGCGCCCTTTTTCGTTTCGGCAAGCGGCATGGCTGGATCGACCAGCGTATTTGCGATGCCGGGCCGATCATTGTATTGTCCGGATAACACAGCAAAAGGATGTCTCCATGCGGTATTCGGCACGGTTTTCGGTTTTGACGGTTCCTCTGGCCGCCGGTCTTCTAACGCTTTCGGGCTGCGGCTATTCGGTGTTCGACGCGGCGGAGGACGTGTCCAGCTTCACCGCCGACGGGTTGAAGAACGGACAGCCGATCGGCGAGACGCCGGTTGCGTTATCGGCGTTCGACGAGCTGGCGGTGATCGGCCCTGATGCCGTGATATTCACCACGGACGGCACGCCCAGCATCCGTGCCGCCGGGTCGCCCGATCTGCTGTCCCATCTTCGCTACAGCATGGAAGACGGCACATTGCTGATCGGCCGCGACCGGAATTTTTCCGGCGATAGCGGCAGCGCGACCATCTATGTCACCGGCGCGTCGCTCAAGGCGGTTAGCGCAGCCGGGTCCGGCGCGGTAACGGTCGACCGGATGGCAGGGCCGAGCGTCGATCTGTCGATGGCCGGCTCCGGCGGGCTCAAGGTCATGGACATGCAAACCGATCGGCTGGACGCGAGCATGGCCGGCTCCGGCAATATGCAACTGGCGGGACGCGCGGCCGCGAGCGATATTTCCATCGCCGGATCGGGCGACATCGACGGGCGGCAGCTGACCACCGACGTGGCGGATGTCTCGATTGCCGGATCGGGCGGCGTCAAGCTGCGATCGGACGGTAGGGTCGAGGCGAGCATCATGGGATCGGGCGATGTCGACGTGACGGGCTCGGCCACCTGCGAAACGAGCGCGATGGGATCGGGCAAGGCGCGCTGCGGACGTTAAACACGCGGCGGTACACGGCATGCATGGGAAAACTTTGCCCGTCACGCCAAACTGGGTCATGATGGCGGCTCGTGCCGCGGCACCAGATAGATAGGCTGTCATGACCCGTATTGTTCTGATTATTCTTTGGGCCCTCGTCGCTGCTGCACCTGCTTCGGCCAAGGAGCGCAGCTTCATTCTGGGCGGGTTCGAGCGGATTGTGGTGGAAGGCGATATCGTGGTGCATATCACCACGGGCGTATCGCCCTCCGCCGCAGCCGAAGGCACGCTGGATCAGCTGGACCGGGTGCGGCTGGTGCGCAACGGCAATATGGTAACCGCCAAGCTGCTGTCCCCGGTACGCACCAGCGGCAATGAACGCAGCGACAGCGGGCCCTTGGTCGTCAACCTCTCCACCCGCCGCCTTGCGGAGATTACGACGCGCGGCAATGGCGTGGTGACGGCAGACGCGATGGAGGATCGGACGGTCCGAATCTTCCAGAATGGCAGCGGACAGATCACCGTGGGCCGCGTCGACGCGGACATGCTGTATCTCAATCTGGTCGGCGCAGGCTCCTTGACGATCAGGGGCGGCATAGCGCGCGAAGGGCAGGCGCAACTGACCGGCGCGGTCAGATGGCGCGCGCCGGACCTGATGCTGGACCGGCTGGACCTGACCCATAGCGGGCCGGCCACAAGCGCGGTGATGGTGGACGAATTCGCCCGCATTACGAACAACGGCACCGGACAGATCGATATCGGCGGCACCGCGGACTGCGATATTCGCTCCACTGGATCGGCGCGGATCATCTGCGGCAATGGCGAGAATTTCCGCCAGCGCTGACTGTCCGGTAATTCCGGGCACTGCGCGCGATCAGTCTCCGTAGACGCGATCGGCCTGGGCGACAGCGTCGGATGCGCGGGTGGCCGAGACGATCCGCATCAAATGCTGCAGATCATGCACCTCCAAGTCGATCTCGAACGTCTGGAATGGCCCGTCCCGGCCCACCAGGCGGATATTCAGGATATTGGCCTTGTGCAGCCCGAAGATGCCGGCGACTTCGGCCATGGAGCCGGGCCGGTGCTGCAGCGTGATCCGGAGGCGCGCCGCCGCGCCTTCGCTGTCCGGCCCCCAGCGCAGATCGATCCAGTCGGCATCGGTGCCATCGGCCAGCCGCGCGCAATCGATGGCATGCACCACCACGGTCTCGCCCTTGCGGCGCAGGCCGACGATCCGGTCTCCCGGCACCGGCAGGCAACAATCGGCCAGTTCATAGGCGACGCCCGGCGTCAGTCCGCGGATCGAGATGGCCCGGTCCTGCCCCGGATAATCGCGGTCCTTCCAGTCTGCGGAATGGCCGGGGATCAGCGCCTCGGTCACGTCGCGATCGGACAGGCGGCGCATGCCGATGGCGTGCATGAGATCGTCCTCGCTGCCGATATCGAGGCGTTCCACGGCGGCCGCCAGCGCCTTTTTACCGATCTTGGTCGGCAGCCGATCTACAATCTCCTCATACATCATCTGACCGAGCTGGATCAGCTCGCTGCGTTCCTGATGGCGCACATAGCGGCGGATGGCGGCGCGGGCCTTGCCGGTGGTGACATAGCTCAGCCAGCTTGGCTGCGGCGCCTGATTGGCCGATTTCAGGATCTCCACCATGTCGCCATTGTCGATCGGCGTGCGCAGCGGGACATGGCGGCCATTGATCTTGGCGCCGACGGTGCGGTCCCCCAGATCGGTGTGGACGGCATAGGCAAAATCGATCGGCGTGGCGCCTTTGGGCAGCTGGTGCAGCGCGCCCTTGGGCGTGAACGCGAAAATGCGGTCCTGGTACATCGCCATGCGGGTATGCTCGAGCAGCTCCTCGGCATCCTGGCTCGTCTCCAGAATTTCCACCAGATCGCGGATCCAGCTGGCCTGTCCATCCGGCCGTTCGGACTGCTTGTAGCCCCAATGCGCCGCCAGACCGACTTCGCTGTCCCGGTGCATGTCCTTGCTGCGGATCTGCACTTCGACCCGCCGGTTGCGATCGAACATCAGCGTGGTGTGGATGGATTTATAGCCATTGCGCTTGGGGGTGGAGATATAATCCTTGAAGCGACCGGGCACCATCTTCCAGCGGCCATGCATCACGCCCAGCGCCTTGTAGCAATCCGCCACATTCGGCGTGACGATGCGAAAGGCGATGATGTCGGTCAGCTGCTCGAAGCTGACATGGCGCTCCTGCATCTTCTTCCAGATCGAATAGGGATGTTTCTCGCGGCCCTCCACCTCGGCCTCGATGCCCTTTTCCTCCAGCGCGAAAGCGATGGCATTGGCCACCGCGATCAGCTGGTCCCCGCCTTCTTCGCGGATTGCGGCCAGCCGGCCGGTGATGGTCTTGTAGGCGTCGGGTTCCAGCTGTTCGAAGGCGAGCAGCTGCATCTCGCGCATATATTCATACATGCCCACGCGCTCGGCCAGAGGGGCGTAGATATCCATGGTCTCGCGCGCGATGCGGCGGCGTTTGTCTTCCGAACGGATATAGTGGAGCGTGCGCATATTGTGCAGCCGGTCGGCCAGCTTGACCAGCAGCACGCGCAGATCGTCCGATATGGCGAGCAGGAACTTGCGCAGATTTTCCGCCGCCCGCTCGTCCTCGGTCTGCGCTTCGATCTTCGATAATTTGGTCACGCCATCGACCAGGCGGGCGACATCCTCGCCGAACTTCGCGCCGATTTCCTCCACCGTCGTCAGCGTGTCTTCCACCGTGTCGTGGAGCAGCGCGGTGATGATGGTGTCTTCGTCCAGTTTCAGATCGGTCATCAGACCGGCCACCTCGATCGGGTGGCTGAAATAAGGGTCGCCGCTGGCACGTTTCTGGCTGCCATGTTTGGCAACCGAAAAGACATAGGCGCGGTTCAGCCGGTCTTCGTCGACCGACGGGTGATAAGCGCGCACGCGCTCGACGAGTTCATATTGGCGCAACATCACCTACCTAGATGCGCGCGCGTCGCCGCGATGCAACAAAAAAGCGCGCGGGAGGCGGCCCCCCACGCGCTCCTTTATTCATGACCGTCGATCAGGCGCGCTTGTTGCACTTTGCCAGATCGTCCGCATCCAGCGCGTCGCCCTGCGCGGTGAACACGGTGACCGCGCCGAATTCGCGAACGAAGCTGGCGCAGACGATGGATGCGCGGCTGTTGGTCTTGGTGCCGACGCAGGACGTGCCATCGCAGCTGAACAGGGCGCCGCGCAGGATTTCCTGACGCGTTTCGACCGGCGTCGCCAGCTCGGCCGTGTAGAAGGGGCCTTGCGCTGCGGCATGAGCCTGCGGCGCTGCGATCAGGAGGAGCGAGGAGAGGCTTGCGGCGCCGAGAAGGATGGCGGCCCGACCGGTAAGCTTGGAGAGGATGTTTTGCACAGGATGGTCCTTTGCTTTGGGAGAGGATGCACCTTTTTAGGTTGCGAATCAGTACCTACCTAACTTAGTTGCAATGAGCAACCTTAATCGAGTTTTGTTTGCATTCACGCCCGGCCCCCCGTCTACTGACGGTCCATCAATGGAGCGAATATGGGAAAATTGCGCGAACCTCTTCGTGATATCGCGGAATGTGGACTGCCTGCTGCGCTGGAGGCGGTCGGTGAACGCTGGTCGTTCATGATCCTGCGCGCCTCGTTCAATGGGCTGCATCACTTCGAGGAATTTCTCACCGAGCTGGGCATTGCCCGCAACATCCTGTCCGGCAGGCTGGTCAAGCTGGTGGAGGTGGGCATCCTGCAGCGCACGCCGAGTCCGGACGACCGGCGCAAGGTCATCTATCAGCTGACCGACAAGGGGCTGGACCTGTTGCCGGCCATGATCGCCCTGCGCCAATGGGGCGAGCGCTGGGAAACCGGCGTGCCGTCCAACCCGGTGCTGTGCGACGAGCGCGACCGGCGACCGATCAATCCGATCAGTATCCGGGCGCATGACGACCGGGAGATCGACCATCACGGCCTGTGCTGGATCGACGAGGGCGAACTTAATGCGGATCGCGACCAGGATAACGAGCAGCCTGTGAAGAATCTCGGCGCTATGTGATTGAGCGGGCAGGACATTCCAACGATTAAAAGGGCGTTTTTACTCGAAACATCAGCCGGTTGCTCTGGATCCCTGGAGCAATCTCAATCGCCTCTGCCTCGACGGCCCCGCGCGCGCCGCCTGGCAATCCGAATTCCGCCTTGCCATCCTCTTCAAAGCGAAGATCTAGTGTCTGGTTAACTCGATATTTCGCCTGGTCTGCACGTACGATGATGATATCCTCGTCTTCAGGCGGGGGGCTGCTGTGAAGGTTCGTAAGATCGAAGCTCTCCATTTGCGCCAATTCCGACCGCTCCGCTGGCGGCGCCGCCGGTATATTCGCTGAAGCTGTTTGCAGCAGGAGCACCAGCGGCAAGATCACGCGGCGCGCCGTCCGCAGACATCGCCCAGCGACCGGCGCAAACATGATGGCGGCAATGGCTCCATGCGTAATCTCTCCGCCAGTCAGTGATATATAACAGCTTGGAGAACGGCCGCGCTAAATAATTTGGGGCCGCCACGGCTTGGCGCTATGGATTGCCGGGATGGCGATTGTCGAACTGTCTATCGAACCGTTCTTTTCGAACAAGAACAGGGCATTCTGGAACTTGCACAGCGCGGGCTGGGCCGGGGCGCTGATCTTTCGCGCGGGTACGGCGATTGCCAATCAGGTGTCGCTCGACAAGCTGGTGCCGCTGCTGATCTCCACCATCACCGGCTATTCGATCTCGCTGATCCTGTCGGTGGTCTATCGCATCGTGTTCGATCGGCGGCCGCTGGTCATCTGGAGCGGCGTGCTGGCCAGCCTGACGGTGGCCATCATGGTCTATGCCTTCATGGATGCCTGGGTCTTTCAGCTCACGGCGGTGACGGAACGCGGCTTTACCAGCATCCTTGCCGGATCGCTGCTGTTGCCCGGCATGACGCTCTCGGCATGGTCGGCCTTGTACTTTGCCATCAACTTCTATGTCCGCGCCGAAGAGCAGGCCGATCAGCTGTTTCGGCTGGAGGCGCAGGCCACCAGCGCTCAGCTGACCATGCTGCGCTACCAGCTCAACCCGCATTTCCTGTTCAACACGCTGAATTCGATTTCCACGCTGGTGCTTCTGAAGCAGACGGAGCCGGCCAATGCCATGCTGTCCCGCCTTTCTTCTTTCCTGCGCTTCACGCTGGTCAACGAGGCCTCCGCGCGCGTGACGGTGGCCAAGGAAATCGAAACGCTGAAACTGTATCTGGATATCGAGAAGATGCGGTTCGAGGAGCGGCTGCGTCCGGACTTCGATATCGAAGATGCCGCCTGCGATGCGCTGATCCCCTCGCTGCTGTTGCAGCCGCTTGTCGAGAACGCGATCAAATACGCCGTGACGCCCAAGGAGGAAGGGGCGGACATCCATGTGCGGGCACAGCGCATCGGGGACCATGTACGCATATCCGTGATCGATACCGGCCCTGGCCTGCAGATGGCCAAGCCGGACAAGGCGATGACATCCACCGGCGTCGGCATGGCGAACACGCGCGAGCGCCTGATGCAGGCCTATGGAACCAACCATCGTTTCGACATTTCCTCTCCGCCGGGCGGCGGATTTGAGGTGATCGTCGAGATACCCTATGAACTTCCTGTCGCGCCGGGGAGCGAGACTGGATTGACTGCCGGGGGCACACCCGAAAGCAGAGGAATGATAAACGCATGACCATCCGCACCATCGTCGTCGACGACGAGAAGCTGGCCGTACAGGGTCTCGAACTGCGGCTCGAAAAGATCGAGGATGTGGAGGTCGTGGCGACCTGCAACAATGGCCGCGAGGCTATTCGCAAGATCAAGACGCTGAAGCCCGATTTGGTGTTTCTGGACATCCAGATGCCGGGCTTCGACGGTTTTTCCGTGGTGCAGGGCGTCATGGATATCGATCCGCCCATGTTCGTGTTCGTGACGGCCTATTCGGACCATGCCGTGCGCGCTTTCGAGGCCAACGCCATCGATTATCTGATGAAGCCGGTGGAGGAAGACCGGCTGGCCGATACGATGGTGCGCATTCGCGATCGCATGAGCCAGCGCAAGCAGTCCGAGGAGGTTGAGCGGCTGCGCGAGGTGATCAACGAGGTCGCGCCGGAGGCGGCCGACAATATCGCCAATGACGAGGAGCTGCAGGCCGGGCGCTATGAGCAGCTCATCAATGTCAAAGACCGGGGACAGATCTTCCGCGTGGATGTCGACACGATCGAGCGGATCGATGCGGCGGGCGACTATATGTGCATCTATACCGCGGACAATTCCCTGATCCTGCGCGAGACCATGAAGGACCTGGAAAAGCGCCTGGACCCCCGCGTTTTCCAGCGGGTCCACCGGTCCACGATCGTCAATCTCAATCAGGTGCGGCAGGTGAAGCCGCATACCAATGGCGAATGTTTTCTGGTGCTGGGATCAGGCGCGCAGGTAAAGGTCAGCCGCAGCTATCGCGAAGTGGTGGCCCGGTTCGTCCACTGATCCGGTTGTTTCCAACGAAAGTCCGATCGTCATCGCCGTGACTGGAAGAACTGCCTGAGCAGGTCTGCGGCTTCCTCTTCGCCGATGCCGCCATAGACCTCCGGCTGGTGGTGTACGGTCGGCTGATCGAACAGCCTTGGCCCGTGCGCGACCGCGCCGCCCTTGGGGTCGGGCGCACCATAATAGAGGCGCCGGATGCGGGCATGGGCAATGGCGCCGGCGCACATCGCACAAGGCTCCAGCGTGACATACAGATCGCAACCCGTCAGCCGATCGTCGCCCGATAGCGCGGCGGCCTGCCGCAGGGCTAGGATTTCGGCATGGGCTGTTGGGTCGTGATCGCGGCGGGGGGCATTGGCACCGCGCCCGATGATGCGATCTCCACGCACGACAAGTGCGCCGACCGGAACTTCGTCCCGGTCGCGCGCTTCACAGGCGAGCACCAATGCCTCGCGCATCCAGTGGCTCGCCCTTTTCAGTGGCATCGGTCTATTCGGTCAGGACCACATAGACGGCATAGATCTGGCCAGGCAGATACAACAGGATCGTCAAGATCAGGTCGATCCAGAAGGGCTTGGAAACACCCTTGTGCACCAGCACCGCAATAGGCGGCAGCAGGATCGCCAGTATGATCAGCAGGATTTTTGCTACGGTCATCAGTTGGCTGGTTCGACGTCTACGGTGGGCACCTCAACGGTCTCTTCCGTCGTATTCACGTCCACGTCCGGCACATCCACCGTCTGCGTTTCGGTGCCGACATTCACATCGGGGGTGTCGACATCATATTCGGGAAGCTCGCCTGCGTCGGCATCGACATCCATGGTCGGCGCTTCGCCATCTTCGGTCTTGTCCACGCTGCAGGCGGCCATGGTAAGGCCAAGGGACAGGGCGGACGCCACGGTCAAGATCTTGCGCATGATGATATTCTCCATTCGTTTCGGGTTCGATCTAATCCTTCAACGGGCGCATCGGGTGCCGGTTCCTTCGCCGATGTCCTTGTCCGCTCTGCGCTATCCGATCTGGGGCGGAGAAACCGGCCCCCTGGGCCCGCTCTCAAGCTGCTGCCCGGTCGCTAAATGCATCACCAGTTGCTCATTGGACAGAGGGGCGCGATAAGCGGCAATGGTCAAAACAACATCAACCGATACCGCGCCGATCACCCGTATCCAGCAAAATGTCCTCGCGCGAAGTGAGCGGCGGCTGCTCAACTGGATCTGCCCCCGGCTGCCCATGTGGGTGACACCGGATGTCCTGACATCGATCGGCCTGGTGGGCGCGGTGATGATCTTCGCCGGTTATGCCGCCAGTCTGGACGGGCCGGAATGGCTGCTGCTCGCCATTGCCGGCTACGGCGTGCAGTGGTTCGGCGATTCGCTGGACGGCAGCATTGCGCGCTGGCGCAAGATCGAGCGACCGCGATTCGGGTATTTTATCGATCATAGCTGCGACGGCATCACCACGCTGCTGATCCTCGCAGGCATCGGGGCCAGCCCCTATGTCCGGCTGGACATCGCCTTCACGGCCATGATCGGTTACCTGCTATTGTCCATCCATGCCTATCTCTCGGTGCATGTCATGGGCGAGATGAAGCTTTCCTATCTGGCGGCCGGGCCAACCGAGCTGCGCTTCGTGCTGATTGCCATGACCATCCTCATGATGTTGCTTGGCCCGGGGGAAAACTGGCAGGGTCTGCTGTCCGGCTTCGACATGTTCGTGGGCGCTGTCGGCGCGCTGTTCATCATCCTGTTCCTCATTCAGACGGCCCGGGTGGGACGGCAGCTGGCCCATCAGGCCAATCCCTAGAATCCGCCCCGATGGGCCTTTTCATAGCGGCCATGATCATGCAGCGCCGTTGACGCGTCGCTCTACCAGCGCTAAGGCCCATCGCTTTCCACCCATAGATGATAATCGGGAACGAACGATGTCGCGCATTTGCGAATTGACTGGCAAGGGCCGCATGGTCGGCAACAATGTCAGCCACGCCAACAACAAGACCAAGCGGGTATTCCTGCCCAACCTGCATGACGTGACGCTGCTGTCCGATGCGCTGGACCGGGGCATCAAGTTCCGCGTGTCCACCGCCGGCCTGCGCTCCGTCGAGCATAATGGCGGGCTGGACAACTGGCTGATGAAGACGTCCGACAGCAAGCTGAGCGACAATGCGCGCAAGGTGAAGAAGGACATCGCGAAGAAGCTTTCCGCCGCCGCCTGATCGGGCGCGCCAACCGCTTTTTCCATCGCGACCTGTCGAAACCCCCGTTGCCTGCTGGCGCCGGGGGTTTTGTCGTGTCCGCCGTCTGGGTGGCCAGCGCGCAACGAACTGACGCAACGTTGCCCGCGCAACGAACTGGCGCAAAGTTGACAAAGTGAACACGGATCGATTGCCGGCGCGCGACCGAATATTTCCTACAGGATCAAAGAGCGCTAACGCCCGATAGGGTCAGCAAATTTCCTACATTGCAAGCCTGCACGGCGGCGCTGGCTGGCGCCGTTATCCGCCGCTCTCGCCATCCCCAAAACACGCAGCACCGGCGGCGTGCGTCAGTCTGACAGGCTCTCGAACCCCGGCGCGCCGCCGCGATCGGCACGGAGGCCGGGCAGCGCGAACTTCATCAGCAGCGTGCGCTGGAAGGCGTTGAAATTGTCATCGGAGATGATCCAGACGATATCGCGCCCATCCTCCTGCGTCACCGCCAGCCCTTCCATATTGTCCACGGCCAGGGGCGATTCGAGCCGCGCGAGTTCGGTCGCCTGCCAGACCTTGCCGGGGCGGATGTCCGCCGGATCGGCGATACCGATGGAGGCGCTGAGCCCGCTGGGAAAGGCGAGGCGGCGGTGCAGGATGACCACGCGGCCATCGGGCAACACGTCCGCGTCCGTGGCCTTGAAGCCGTCAGGCGGACGATAGCCGAAGCGAATCGGGCGCATGCCCGGTTCCGGTGCGCGCGGATAGAGCAGCGCATCATAGCTGCCGTCCGGGCCCTTGCCGCCTTCGCTCAATATCAGGAACCGGCCATCGTTCAGCCGGGCAAGCGATTCGGCACCGCTGTTCGTGGGCCAGGCTTTCATCGCCTTGGGCCGCAGGGTCAGTTCCTCCTTGGTGAAATCGGCCGAATATCGCCGCAAGGATGGGTGATTTTCGAAACTGACCCAGAATTTGCCGGTTCGCGGATCGCGCAGCGCGGCTTCCGAATCGCGCTCTTCGAATTCCGGCTCTTCCTCCTGATTGCCGCGCCAGGGCAAAGGGCGGATGAACGGGTCCACGATGCGCGCGTCCCGGCCAAGCCCGAAGCCGATCACGGTGCCCGCATCCCCGATGGCGATGAAATGCTTGTCCGGCAAAGCGATCAGGCCACTGATGCCGCCAAAGCGGTCATTCTCGCTGGTCAGCGCCCATGCGCCCAGAAAGCGCAATTGGCCTAGCTCGGTGCGTGCGGGGCTGCGCGGATCGAGCGGAAGGGCTTCGGCGGCGATCGCCTGATCGTTGTTCGGGCGATGTTGCCGTTCGCCACCGGTGGCAAAGGTGCTGAGCAGGATCAGCAGCGCGATGGCCAGCAGGGTCCAGCGGCGTTTGAATGTCAATCTGTTCATGTTCAAGGCCCTCAACATGAACCAATGATAAAAGCGCCATTCAGCGCCCGCTCAACGCCGCCCGTCCATACCAAGCTCATCGACGGGGCAAAGCAACTTCGCGTTTCGAAGCCAGCCTGCCTTGTCGCTTTCTCTATGCCGTTCGCCGCGTTTCGGCGGATGGCTGGAGGGGGAAACCCCCGCGTTGCGTAACCGGGGGTGGGGGTCGGCACGTCGAGACGTCGGCCCCCATTTCCCCGCCCGGCTGCACGCCGTTCGACTTCCCGCTTCGCCAATCTGTTGTTCCGCTTCTGCCGGATGCCGGGCGATGGCCTTGGCAAAAAGCTGATATAGGTTGGCCAAGTCTCTGCTTTCCTTGCACGACCCCCCGCCATCATGCGATTGGGAGCCTATCGGACGTTCGAACCATTCTATCGGCATTCCTTACACGTCCAGGACTATGGAGTTTCATGATCACGAGTGACGACCTGCGCGGCGAGCTGCGCGACCTTCATCGCAAAGCCGAGCCTGAAGTGCTCGCTCCCCTCGTCATGCAGGCCAAGACAGGGCCGGACGAACGGGCGCTGATCCTATCCAAGGCGCAGCGTCTGCTGGTCGATCTGCGGGCGGGCCAGTCCAAGGGCTGGGTCAATCAGTTCCTGCAGGAATATCGCCTCGGCACGGAAGAAGGCACGGCGCTGCTGTCGCTGGCCGAAGCGTTTTTGCGCGTGCCCGATGCCTATACGTCGGATCGCCTGATATCGGACAAGATGGGCGGCGCGGATTGGGGCGCACATGCCGGTGCGTCCGCCAACAAGATGGTCAACAGCGCCACCTGGGGTTTGGTGCTCGGCAAGGCCGTGGTCGGCGCATCGCCGGAGGCCAATGTGCTGCGCCGACTGGTGGCGCGCAGCGGGGAGCCGTTCGTCCGCCGCGCCGTCAGTCAGGCGATGAAGCTGATGGGCGAAGTGTTCGTCATGGGCCGCAATATCGAAGAAGCCATCGGGCGCATGAACAAGCGCGAGAATCGCGGCTTCGTCGCCAGCTTCGACATGTTGGGCGAGGCGGCGCGCACGATGGACGATGCCTATCGCTATTTCGAATCCTATCGCCACGCCGCCGATGTGGCGGGCGCTGCGGGCAATGGACACAGCATCTCGGTCAAGCTCTCCGCGCTGCATCCACGCTATGAGCCTGCACGCGCGGGCATCTGCATCCCGATCATTTCCGAGATGGTGCTCGATCTGGCGCTGCGGTGCCGCGAATCCGGCGTGGCGCTGACCGTCGATGCCGAGGAATCCGAGCGGCTGATGATCAGCCTGGACATCATTCGCGATGTCGCGCGCCATCCCTCGCTGGAAGGTTGGGACGGCTTCGGCATGGCGATTCAGGCCTATTCCAAGCGCGGCCTCGCGGTCGTGAAATGGGCCGATGCGCTCGGCGCGGAAACGGGCAGCAAGATCAACACGCGGCTGGTCAAAGGCGCCTATTGGGACACCGAGATCAAGCATACGCAGGAAATGGGCCTCAGCGATTTCCCGCTGTTCACCCGCAAGATCGCCACCGATGTCAGCTATCTGGCCTGCGCGCGCGAGATGATCCGCAGCCGCCATCTGGTGCCCGCTTTCGCCACTCATAATGCACTCACCATCGCCACGCTGCTGCACTGGACGTCCGAAGCCGGTCTGCCCAAGGACGGGTACGAATTCCAGCGCCTGCACGGCATGGGCGAGGGACTGTATGAGCGCATGGCGCGCGACGAGGGCTATCGCGTGCGCACCTATGCGCCGGTCGGCGGTCATGCCGATCTGCTGGCCTATCTCGTCCGGCGACTGCTGGAAAATGGCGCCAATACGAGCTTTGTGCATCAGTTCACCTCCAGCGACGTGAACGAGGATGAACTGCTGGCGGACCCGGTGGACAAGGTCGAGGCCGTGGGCGGCACGCGCCACCCCGGCATCGCGCTGCCGCAGGACCTGTTCATGCCCGAGCGCAAGAACAGCATCGGGCTGGATCTGGAGGACCGCGAAAATCTGCAAGGCTTGGCCGAGCGTTTGCGCAAGCCGGTCACCGTGGCGCTGCGCGGCGAGAAGGATGTCGATGAATGTATCGACACGTGCCACCGGGCGTTCCGCGACTGGTCGATGACCTCGATCGACAAGCGTGCCGCCTGTCTGGAAAAATTCGCCGATCTGATGGAGGAGCGCCGCGAAGAGCTGATGGCGGTGCTCGTCCAGGAGGCGAATAAAAACATTCCCGACGCGCTGGGCGATGTGCGCGAGGCAGTGGATTTCTGCCGCTATTATGCCGCGCAGGCGCGCGAAAAGCTGAAGCCGATCGAACTGCCGGGGCCGACGGGGGAGCAGAATATCCTGCGCATGGAGGGCCGGGGGGTATGGGCCTGCATTGCGCCGTGGAACTTCCCGCTGGCGATTTTCGTGGGGCAGGTGGCCGCCGCGCTGGTGACGGGCAACACGGTGGTGGCCAAGCCCGCCCCGCAGACGCCGCAGATCGCTGCGCTGGCCGTTCGCCTTGCCCGTGAGGCCGGTGTGCCGCGCGGCGCGCTGCAGCTGGCCGTCGGCGGCGCGGAGACCGGCGCGGCGCTGACCTATGACCGGCGCATCGCGGGCATCGCCTTCACCGGCAGCAACGCGACGTCCAAGGTCATCGCGCGCAGCCTTGTGGCCGAGGACGACCGCCCGCTGATCCCGCTGATCGCGGAAACCGGCGGCATCAACACCATGATCGTCGATTCCACCGCGCTGACCGAGCAGGTTGTGCGCGACGTGATCATTTCCGGTTTCCAATCCGCTGGCCAGCGCTGTTCGGCCATGCGGCTGCTGCTGATTCAGGAAGAGGTCTATGATCGCACGATCGAGATGCTGAAGGGCGCGATGGATGCGCTGGTGATCGGCGATCCGCATGAGCCCGATACCGATATCGGCCCGGTGATCGACGAGCCGAGCTATTACAAGCTCAACGCCTATCGCGAAGCGTGGCACAAGAATGTGATCCACAGCTGCGCGGTGCCGGGCAAGGACAAGGGGCTGTTCGTGCCGCCCACGCTGATCCATCTCGATTCGATGGACGATCTGGACAAGGAATGGTTCGGCCCGATCATCCATGTCGCCACCTGGAAGGGCGGCGAGCTGGACCGCACGGTCGATCGTGTGAACGCCAAGGGATACGGCCTGACCATGGGGATCCACAGCCGCATCCTGCGCGCCGCCGATCAGGTGGAAAAACGCGCCGAGGTCGGCAATCTCTACATCAACCGTTCGATGATCGGCGCCATCGTCGGTTCGCAACCCTTTGGCGGGGAAGGGCTTTCGGGCACCGGGCCAAAGGCTGGCGGGCCGCATTATCTCTATCGCTTCTGCGCCGAACGCACCACGAGCACGGACATGACCAGCGCGGGCGGCAACGCCACCCTGCTGAGCATGGGCGACGGCATTTGAGCGCGGCGGCATCGATCACGCTATGGGGGCGGGCCAATTCCATCAATGTCCAGAAGGTCATCTGGACGCTGGAGGAACTGGGCTGCACCTATGAACGGATCGATGCCGGCGGTGCCTTTGGCGGCACCGACACGGCCGATTTTCGCAGCATGAACCCCGGCGGGCTGGTGCCCGCCCTGCGCGATGGCGATTTCAGCCTGTTCGAATCGAACAGCATCTGCCGCTATCTGTGCGATGCCAAAGGCGGCGCGGCGTTGTTTCCCGCATCGCTGGAGGCGCGTTATGTCTGCGAAAGCTGGATGGACTGGCAGGCCAGCCTGTTCTGGCCCGCCATGCGCAGCGCGTTCATGCAGACCGTGCGCACGGCTGCGGCCGACCGGGACGAGCGTGCGATCGCAGCATCGGTTGCGCAGAGCGAGACGCTGCTGGCGGCGATGGAACGGCGGCTCAGCGACAACGCCTATCTGGGCGGCGCGGCATTCACGCTGGCGGATATTCCCGCCGCGCTGACGCTCAACCGCTGGTATCAGCTGGATATCGCCACCCGGCGGTTCGCGCAGGTGGAGGCCTATTTCGAACGGCTGCAGCAGCGCGCACCGTTCGCCAGCATCATCGCCGCGCCGCTGAGCTGACGATCGGCGCCGCGCGGGCGGCAGAGCCGGGTTGGCCCCCCTCCGTTACTCCTCAGTAGCCGCGGTCCAGATCGACCACATTCTGCATCGGCTCACCGGCCAGATATCGCTTCAGATTTTCCAGAAACAGGGCGCCGGCCCGCTGGAACATCTTCTGCGTCGATCGGCCCGACAGATGCATGCTGTGCAGCGTGTTCGGCGCGTCCCACAGCGGATGATCGGCGGGCAGCGGCTCCGGGTCGGTCACGTCGAGATAGGCCCCGGCCAGCCGCCCGCCCTTCAGCGCCGCGATCAGCGCGTCCTGATCCAAGATGTCGCCGCGCGCGATGTTGCACAGGAGCGCGCCCGTCTTCATCGCGTCGAATTCTTGCTGGCGGATCAGCTGCTCGGTTTCGCTGGTCGATGGCAGGGCGATCACCAGCCAGTCGAACTCTCCCAGCCGCGCGCGCCAGTCATCCTGACCGATCACGCCCTGATCCGGGCGCGGGCTTCGCGCAACGCCGGTCACCTCCACGCCAAAGGCGCGCAGCCGGTCGCCGATGGCCGCGCCGATCGCGCCATAACCCAGGATCAGCGCCTTGCTTTCATACAGCTCGCGATTGCCGGGGGGGCTGTCGGTCCACGCATGCCGGTCGGCCAGCCGCACCACCTCATCATAGCGCTTGGCCAGTGCGAGCATGCCGAGCACCGCATATTCGGCCACCGAAATCGTGTTGATGCCCACGCCATTGGTCAGCATCACGCCCTCCCGGATCAGTTTCTCGATCGGGAAATGATCGAGCCCGGCATAGATGGTGGAGAGCCATTTCAGATGCGCCGCGCCGTCCAGCGCGGCGCGCATCGCGGTTTTGTCGTTCATGTCCAGCCACCCGATTTCGGCGTCCTTCGCCCCGGCAACGGCCTCCTCGCGGCTGGCAAACCAGTGCACGTCCAGCCCGGCGGGCAGATGCGGTTCGATCAGCGGGCGGGCCATGGCGGGCAGGACGGCTTTGGTGATGGCGGTTTTCCTTTTTCGGCTATGCGCGGGGTCTGCGCTATGTTCGGCTACGCGAAGATTACAGGCTGAGTTTCCATTCCCACCCGAGCGGGTCGCCATCCATCAACTCGATGCCGGCATCGGTCAGTTCGTCGCGAATCCGGTCGGAGCGTTCGAAATCGCGTTCATCGCGCGCCGCCTGCCGCTCCATCATGCGCGCAAGGACCTCTTCCTCGGTCAGCTGCGCGTCTGCCGGGCGGATCCGCAGATCTTCACGGTCCAGATGCAGCAGATCGAGGCCCAGCACCTCGTCCATCTGCATCACCAGGCGATAGCGATCACCGTCGCACACGCGCTTCATGGCGATGACCTGTTCCACCGTGATCAGCGCCTTGGGCGTGTTCAGATCGTCCGACATGGCGGCCTCGAAGTCCGCTTTGGCCTGCAGGATCAGCGGATGCGATATATCGCGTTCATCCTCATGCTCCTTGAGCTTTTGTGCGCCGAGCACCAGCCGCTTCAGGCGGGTCAGCGCCGCCGCCAGATTGTCCCAGCTGAACTCCAGCTCGCTGCGATAATGCGCCTGCAGGCACATCAGCCGATAGGCGAGGGGGTGCACGCCTTTCTCGATCAGCAGCGGCAGACGCAGGAATTCTCCGCTCGATTTGCTCATCTTGCCGGTGCGGTCGATCAGGAAATTATTGTGCATCCAGATATTCGCGCCGCTGCCGCAGGCATGCCCCCCCGCCCCGCAAAACGCCTGATTCTGGGCGATCTCGTTGGGGTGGTGGATTTCGCGATGGTCGATGCCGCCGGTGTGGATATCGAAGGGCAGGCCGAGCAGCTTCTCGCTCATGACCGAGCATTCCAGATGCCAGCCCGGCGCGCCCTTGCCCCAGGGGCTGTCCCATTCCATCTGCCGTTTCTCGCCGGGCGGAGTCTTGCGCCAGATGGCGAAATCCTGCGGCTGGCGCTTGCCGTCCACGCTGTCGATCCGGCCTTCCAGATCATCGGTCTTGTGGCGGGCAAGGCTGCCATATTGATCGATGGAGGAGACATCAAAATAAAGCCCGCTGTCCAGCTCGTAACAATGCTGCGCAGCAATCGTCTCGGCAAATTCAATCATCTGCGGCACATAGTCCGTGGCGATCGACCAGTGCGCAGGCTCGCGGATATTCAGCGCGGCGATGTCCGCCCAATAGGCCTCAGTATAATGTTTCGCGATGTCCCAGATCGATTGCGTGCTGGCGGCGGCGGCCTTTTCCAGCTTGTCCTCACCGGCATCGGCATCGTCCGTCAGATGGCCGACATCGGTGATGTTGATCACATGGGTGAGGGCATAGCCCTTCAGGCTGAGCGTGCGGCCCAGCGTATCGGCAAACACATAGGCGCGCATATTGCCGATATGCGGGTAATTATACACTGTCGGCCCGCAGCTATAGACCTTGGCCTGGCCCTTGTGGACGGGATGGAAGACCTCGGTCTTGCGGGTCAGGCTGTTATAGAGCTTGAGCGGTGTGGTGTGCGGCATGGCGCCACCATTAGCCGCCAAATCCGCGCCATTCCACCGTCTCGTCCAGCGAGGCGCGCGAAACATCGAACCTGTTCACGGCATGCGCCGGATCGCGGTGGCCGATGGCCATGCCGCAAAAGAAGATATGCGCGTCGTCGATGCCGAGCAGTTCCTTCACATCCAGCCCCCATTGGGCCCAGATTTCCTGCGGGCAGCTGTCCAGCCCGGCCTCGCGCAGCAGCAGCATGATGGTCTGCAGCCACATGCCCATGTCGCTCCACTGCGGGGGCCCCATATATTTGCGCGTATAGGTAAACAGCTGCACCGGCGCGCCAAAACTGTCGAAATTGCGCATCATCTGGCCGATGCGCGCCGCCTTGTCCTCACGCGCGATCTCCAGCGCGCCGTACATGGATTCGCCCACGCCGACCCGCTCGCGCTCATGCCGGCCTTCCAGTCCCTCGGGATAGATATCATATTCGGTCTCGCCGCCCTTGGGCGCGGCGGCGACGCGGCGCTTCATCTCGGCGGTAAAATCGGCCAGCGGCTGGCCTGTGAGGACGATGGCGTTCCACGGCTGCGTATTGCCGCCCGACGGCGAGCGCCGCGCGGTTTCGAGCACCTGCTTCAGCACCGCGGGATCGACCGGCTTGTCGAGGAAATGGCGGATCGAGCGGCGGCTGGTGACGGCTTGCGTGACGTCCATCGGCTTATTCCTCCTCAAACAGCTCGGCCAGCTGCTCGATCATCGTGCCGCCCAGCTGCTCGGCATCCATGATGGTCACGGCGCGCTTGTAATAGCGGGTCACATCATGGCCGATGCCGATGGCGACGAGCTGCACAGGACTGCGCGTCTCGATCCAGTCGATCACCTTGCGCAGATGCTGTTCCAGATAGGCACCATGATTGACCGACAGTGTGCTGTCATCCACCGGCGCGCCGTCCGATATCACCATCATGATGCGGCGTTCCTCGGGCCGCGCGATCATGCGGCTGTGCGCCCAGAGCAGCGCCTCGCCGTCGATATTTTCCTTCAGCAGCCCTTCGCGCATCATCAGGCCGAGATTGCGCTTGGCCCGGCGCCACGGCTCGTCGGCTTTCTTGTAGATGATATGGCGCAGATCGTTGAGGCGGCCGGGCGAGGCCGGGCGATCGGCGTTGAGCCAATCCTCGCGCGACTGGCCGCCCTTCCAGGCGCGGGTGGTGAAGCCGAGAATCTCGGTCTTCACACCGCACCGTTCCAGCGTACGCGCCAGGATCTCGGCGCTGACGGCGGCGATGCCGATGGGTCGCCCGCGCATGGAGCCGGAATTGTCGATCAGCAGGGTGACGATGGTGTCGCGAAACTCGGTCTCGCGCTCGCTCTTGTAACTGAGCGAATGGCCGGGGCTCACGACCACGCGGGCCAGCCGCGCGGCATCCAGCAGGCCCTCTTCCTGATCGAAATCCCAGCTGCGGTTCTGCTGCGCCATCAGGCGGCGCTGCAGGCGATGGGCCAATTTGGTGACGGTGCCCTGCAGATTGGCGAGCTGCTGATCGAGGAACTGGCGCAGGCGGGTGAGCTCTTCCTCATCAACCAGATCGGCGGCCTCCACGATCTCGTCGAACCGGTCGGTCCAGACGTCATAGCCGAGATCGGGCGACTGGTCCCAGTTGGGGCGGTTGGGGCGGACGGGCTGCATGCCCTCATCGCCCATATCGCCTTCCATCATCTCGCCATCGTCGTTCATCTCGCCGTCGGTCTGCTCTTCGCTGTCCCCTTCGGCATTGTCGTCGGATTCGGCGCGCATTTCGGTCTGGCCGCTGTCGCCCTGCTGCTCGTCCTCGTCTTCCTGTTGGTCTTCGGACAGGTCGTCTTCGTCCTCGTCGCCGCCATCCTCGCCCTGATCGGGTTCGATGTCGCCCTGAGTCAGATCAAGATGTTCCAGCATGGACTGGGTGAGCGCGGCAAAAGCGCGCTGATCGTCCAGCGCCATGCCCAGCGAATCCAGATCGTCCCCGGCGCGCTCCTCGATCCAGTCCCGCACCATATCCAGCCCGGCCTGCGCCGCCTTGGGGGCAGGCTGCCCGGTCAGCCGCTCGCGCACGATCAATTGCAGCGCGGTCGACAGCGGCACATCGTCGCGCGATTTCGCGCGCGTGATGGCATCGGAGCGCAGCCGCTGCTCCAGCGCAGCGGCCAGATTGTTGCCGACGCCTTCCATGCCGCGCGATCCCAGCGCGTCGATACGGGCATTCTCCACCGCATCGAACGCTGCCGACGCCACCGCTTCGGGCGGGCGGGCGGCGGCGTGGGCGGAGGCATCGTGATGGCGCATGCGCAGCGCGAACTGATCGGCATAGCCGCGCGCCTCGGCAATCTGCTCGGGCGGCAGATCGCGCGCGGGCATGGGCAGCTTCATATGGCCGCGCGATGCAGATGGCGCATCGGCGGTCCACGCCACGTCCAGCTCGGCATCATGGGCCATGGCGCGTGCGCAGCCGGCCAGCGCGGACTTCAGATCGTCAAGGCGGGTACGGTCGGTGATAAGGCGCGCTCGCTTACTGGCCTGCCGCCACGCTTTCGGGCAGATCCTTGCCGAAGACGCGCTGATAATATTCGGCGACCAGCTGACGCTCGGCCTCATCGCATTTGTTGAGGAAGCTGAGGCGGAAGGCGAAGCCGACATCGTTGAAGATGGTGGTGTTCTGCGCCCAGCTGATCACGGTGCGCGGGCTCATCACGGTGGAGATATCGCCATTGACGAAGCCCTGCCGCGACAGGTCGGCGACCTTGATCATCTTCTGCACGGTGTCTTCCGGCGTATCGCTCACCTTGCTCAGCACCACCTTGGCTTCGGTCGCGGCGGGCAGATAGTTGAGCGTGATCACGATGTTCCAGCGGTCCATCTGGCCCTGGTTGATCTGCTGCGTGCCGTGATACAGCCCGCTGGTATCGCCCAGACCCACGGTGTTGGCGGTGGCGAACATGCGGAAATATTTGTTCGGGCGGATGACGCGGTTCTGATCCAGCAGGGTCAGCTTGCCCTCGGTCTCTAGCACGCGCTGGATCACGAACATCACGTCCGGGCGGCCGGCGTCATATTCGTCGAACACCAGCGCGGTGGGGGTCTGCAGCGCCCAGGGCAGCAAGCCTTCGCGAAATTCGGTGACCTGCTGGCCGTCCTTCAGCACAATGGCATCGCGCCCCACCAGATCGATGCGGCTGATATGCGCATCCAGATTGATGCGGATGCACGGCCAGTTGAGGCGCGCGGCCACCTGTTCGATATGGGTCGATTTGCCCGTGCCGTGATAGCCCTGCACCATCACGCGGCGGTTATAGGCAAAGCCCGCCAGGATCGCCGCGGTGGTATCCGGATCGAACACATAGCTCGGGTCCAGATCGGGCACGCGCTCGTCCGCCTCGCTGAAGGCGGGCACCTGCATGTCGAACGGAATGCCGAACAGCTCTTTCGCATCGACCATCTTGTCGGGCGCATCCATCACCGTATCGGCGCGGCTGTCGGGCTGGGAGTTTGGCAAGTCGGTCATGGAAATTCCTGGCGCGGGGGAGAGTCGAAAGAAGGAGGTAAAGGTTGAGGTTTCAGGTTGCAACGCATCAGGGCGCTGCAATGTCCGTCGCCGTTCAAAAGTCGCTGCTTGCTGCGCCGAAACAGTCGGCAAAACGCATGGCGAAATCGAGATCGCCCTCCACGCTGAGCTGGTCGGCAGCGGCCAGCATGGCCTCTTCGCCTTCCCCGAACAGCCATCCGGCCAGCACGTCCGGCGCGCCGGCGATGGAGACGCGCCACCGGTCCGGCGTGCCGCGCGCGAGGCGGATGTCCTCACCATCCTTGGTCCACGAAAAATCCTCGCCATCCAGCGTCAGGCGGATGGTGCCCTCCAGCGGCGCGGCCGCCGCGCCGTCGATCATGCTGCGCAGCGTCAGCAGCAGGGCGGTGGCGCTGAGCGGGCGGCGGTGATCATGGCCGGGCGAGCGTGCACCCCATTGGCCCATCGCGTCGAACAGCGGCAGCGCGGCGTGGCCCCAGCGTGTCAGTTCATAGACCGGCACGGAGGCGGGCGGCGGCAAGGTGGCGCGGCGCAGAACGCCCCCCGCCTCCAGCGACCCCAGCCGCTGGGTCAGCAGATTGGCGCTGATGCCGTTGATGCTGTTCTTGAGATCGCCGAAGCGGCGCGGCCCCAGCATCAGCTCGCGCATCACCGGCAGGGCCCAGCGCTGGCCGATGATATCCATCGCATGCGTGGCGGCGCAGCCTTCATCATAGCGGCGGCTGGCCGGTTTGCGGGGGGCGGTGGTTAGCTTTTCTGATGTCATGCTTAGCGGAATAGAACCGCTGCCATGCCGGCGGCAAGCCATCCGGTCCATCTTTCCGGCGTTGCACGTGCCGCGGCAGGGGCGCATGACGGGGGCGGCAGAGGAGCGGCCAATCGCTCCCGCCGTGACAGGAGAGATGCCCGATGATCCAGCTTTATGGCCACCGCTTCGCCGCCTTTGTATGGAAACCGCTGATTGCGCTGTACGAGCGATCCGTCCCGTTCGATTTTCGCATGGTCGATGCCGGCCATCCGGACAACAGCGCAGCGGTGATGGACATGGCCCCCGCCGGGCAGTTTCCGATCCTGGTCGATGGGGACCGCACCGTGCTCGAAAGCTCGTCCATCGTGGAATATCTGGATGCCGCGCAGGGGTCTGCCGGGCCGATGATCCCTGCCGATGCGCTGAAAGCCGTGGAAGCGCGGCAGATGGACGGGTTGTTCGACGATTATATTGCCGCGCCGATGCAGATCATCACCGGCGATGCCGCGCGGGACGCGGCGCAGCGCGATGCCCATGGCGTGGCGCAGGCACGGGCCAAGCTGGACAAGGCCTATCGGTGGTTCGACCAGTGGATGGCAGAGCGCGACTGGGCCGCCGCCGGGCGCTTCACCCTGGCCGATTGCGCCGCCGCGCCCGCGCTTTTCTATGCCGACTGGGCGCATCCGATAGCGGACGATTGCACCGCCTTGCGCGATTATCGCGCGCGCTTGCTGGCGCGGCCATCGGTGGCCCGCGTGGTGGATGAGGCGCGGCCCTTCCGGCATCTTTTTCCGCTCGGCGCGCCGGACCGGGACTGAGGCAGCGCAACAGCGGCGGCTCAGCTGAAGGCGGGGCTTTTCTTCAGCCGCTCATAGGCCTTGATCGCCGTCTGCAGCTTGTCCTCATGGCTGCGGTCCCCGCCATTGCGATCGGGGTGATAGCGGCGCACCAGCTCCGAATAGCGGCGGCGGATGGTCTTGCGGTCCGCGTCATGGGCAAGGCCCAGCGTCTTGAGCGCGCGCGCATCGGCATCGCTGAGCGGTGTGCCTTCCGGCGTGGCGCGCGACATGGTGCGGCGGAAGCGCGCGCCGATGGCGTCCAGCGGATCATCGAAATCCTGCCAGCGCGGCGGCGGCGATGCGCCCGCGCCCCAGGACCGCGTGCTGTAATAGCCGCCCATGGGGGACTGGGCGTGATAGATCTCGTCCGCGCCCATGCCGTCGAAAAAATCATAGCCCGCATTGAACGCGCGGACATGGTCCAGGCACAGCCAGCGCCACTGGCCCGGCCCATCGCCGCCATGGCCGCCGGGCGGCGGCGCGCGAAACTCGCCCGCCTCGTCGCAGGCCGGGTGGTCGCACAGGCGCTGGCCGTCGCCCACTCGTCCATGGAAGCGATCGCGGCGGGTACGATGGGAATTGGAAGACATGAGGTAGAGAAGCGCGGCCTTTGGGAATGCTGGGAAGCGGGCTATATAGGCAGGCATGACACAGGATTCAAAAGGGCCGGTACAGGCCGAGATCGAAACCCGCCTGAGCGCGGCCCTATCGCCCACCCATCTGGCCGTCAGCAATGACAGCGCGCAGCATCGCGGCCATGCCGGGGACGACGGATCGGGCGAAAGCCATTTTTCGGTGGTGGTGGAAAGCGCCGCATTCGAAGGCAAGACCCGCGTGGAACGGCAGCGCATGGTCAACCGCGCGCTGGGCGATCTGATGGACGAGAGGGTGCACGCCATGCAGATCAAGGCCCGCGCGCCGGGCGAATAGCCGGAACGCCCGCCGCGCCCGCCCATTCTCCTTGCATTCCCCAAGCAAAGGAGCGCGCAGCTTATGTCTTACGATCTGTGGTATTGGCCCAGCATTCAGGGGCGCGGCGAATTCGTCCGGCTCGCGCTGGAGGCTGCCGAGATTGCCTATACCGACCGTGCGCGGGAGGACGGTGCCGAGGCGCTGCTGGACGATATGGACGCGCGCACCGGCATCAAGCCCTATGCGCCGCCCTATCTGGTCGATGGCGATCTGTGCATTGCGCAGACCGCGCATATCCTCAGCTGGCTGGGCGCGAAACATGGCTTCTGCGGAGCGGACGAGCGCGAGACGCTGGGGCTGATCCAGCTGCAACTGGTCGTCACCGATATCGTGGCCGAGGCGCATGACACGCACCATCCCGTCGCGACCGGCGATTATTATGACGAGCAGAAGGATGAGGCAAAGCGCGCCGCCAAGGGCTTTCGCGATGAGCGCATGCCCAAATATTTCGATCATTTCGAAAGCGCGCTGAGCGCCAGCACCGGCCCCTTCGTCACCGGCGCATCGTGGAGCCATGTCGATACCTCGCTGTTCCAGCTTGTGCGCGGGCTGCAATATGCCTTTCCCAGGCGCATGGCCGCGCTGCTGCCCGATTATCCCAAACTTGCCGCCTGCGCCGACGCGGTCGAGGCGCTGCCCGGCATCCGCGCCTATCTCGACAGGGACCGGCGGATAGCCTTCAACGAAGACGGCATCTTCCGGCATTATCCGGAGCTTGATGAAGCATGAGCGACATGACCCTGCAGACGATCACACCGACCACCCATGATCTGGGTGACTTCAAGGTCAGGCGCACCTTGCCATCGCGGGCGCGCACCATGGTGGGGCCGTTCATTTTCGTCGATCAGTTCGGTCCCGCGCAATTCGATCTGGGCGGCGGGATGGACGTGCGGCCGCATCCGCATATCAACCTGTCGACCGTGACCTATCTGTTCGAAGGCGCGATCGATCATCGCGATTCGATCGGCACCTTTGCCACCATCCGCCCCGGCGCGGTGAACCTCATGACGGCGGGCAGCGGCATCGCGCATTCGGAGCGCTCGCCGGATGCCGAGCGGCAGCGCGCCGACGGCAGCGGAATGGGCCGCATTTCCGGCATGCAGACATGGCTCGCGCTGCCCGATGGAAAGGAAGAGCTGCCGCCCGCCTTCCAGCATGTCGGCGCGGACGATCTGCCGATGCTTCGCGATACCGGCGTGGAGGCGCGCATCATCATGGGATCGCTGTGGGGCCAGAGCGCGCCGACCACGCAGCATGCCGAGACGATCTACGCCGATATCCTGCTCGATGCCGGAGCCTGCGTACCGATCGAGGCGGCGGCAGACGAGCGCGCGGTGCTGGTGGCGCTGGGTGATGCCACGCTGGACGGCGATGCGCTGGAGCGGCACACGCTCTATGTGCTGGCGCCCGGTCAGGCCATGACGCTGAAGGCCGCCAGCGATGCGCGGGTCATGCTGCTGGGGGGCGAGGCGTTCACCACGCCGCGCCACGTCTGGTGGAATTTCGTCAGCAGCTCGCGCGATCGCATTCGGCAGGCCGGCGAGGATTGGAAATCGGGCGCATTCGATGCGGTGCCCGGCGACACCGAAGAACATATCCCGCTTCCGGATGGACAGCCCAAAACAGTCAGCTATCCTTGAGCCCAAATAGACCGACAGGAGAGTTTGATGCCCGTTAGCGTGCCCGAATATGAACTGACCCGCCACAGGCTGGCCACCGGCGTGGAGATCGACACCGTCGACGTGGGGCCGAAGGATGCGCCGGTGCTGATCTTCCTGCACGGTTTTCCCGAAAGCCACCGGACCTGGCGGCATGAGATCGAACATTTCAGGGACCGTTTCCGCTGCATCGCGCCGGATCAGCGCGGCTATTGCGGATCGTCCAAGCCGCAGGACGTGGCGAGCTATTCCGCGGACAAGCTGATCGGGGATATCTTTGCGCTGGCCGATGCCTGCGGCGTGGAGACGTTCACCGTGGTCGGCCATGATTGGGGCGGCGCGATCGCCTGGGGCGTGGCGCTGACCGGGCAGGGCAATGGCCGGGTGGAGCGGCTGGTGATCGCCAATGCGCCGCACCCCTGGCTCTATCAGCGCGCGCTGATCAACAGCCCGCAGCAACGCGAAAGCGCGCAATATATCCGCGCTTTCCGCGACACCGACAATGACGAACTGGTGCGCGAACACGGGCTGGTTGGCCTGCTCGCCAAGGCGGTGAAGTGGCAGCGCAGCGATGCCATGCCCGATGAGGAACGCGACCGGATGCTGGCCGACTGGAAGGACCGGGATGCCGCCTTCGGCATGCTCAACTGGTATCGCGCCTCGCAGATGTTCGTGCCCGCGATGGACGAGGATGCGACCATGCCCGATTTCGCCACGCGGGCGTTTCCGAAGATCACGATTCCCACGCTGGTGGTCTGGGCGCTCGACGATCTGGCGCTGCCGCCGGTCAACACCGATGGCATGGACGATCTGGTGACGGACCTGACGCTGGTGAAAATTCCCGGCAGCGGCCATTTCGTGCCGTGGGAAGCACCGGACAAGGTGATCGACGCGATGGACGGATTTCTGGGATAGCATGCCTTTCCCGGCGGGGGAGGGCGCTATCTGTCAGCCCCGCCACTCCATCCAGGCACCATAAGCGTGCGCTGTCGCCAGCAGCCTGGGGTCTTCGCCGCCGGGCCAGTAACGCGCGGTCAGCGCGTGGCCCAGCAGGCTGCGATCCGCCTCCAGCGACAGCCATGCGAGCGGACCGTCCGCCCTGCCGCTGCGCCGCTGGATTCCATCGCGCAACGGCAGGGCGTCCGCCAGTGCCGGTCCCTGCCAATCGAGAACATGTCGTCCGGTCTCGGTCGATCGGTCCAGCGCCGCCGCCAGCGCGCCCACGACAGCCGCGGTGATCGGCGCGTCGTTCGCCCGGCAATAGCTCACCTGATTGGCGAAAGCGGCCTGCGGGGTGTCTGCAGCCATCATTTCCGGGTCCTGCTTCATTGTGCTTTGATATCCCATTCTCTACATCGCGGCCATCATGGACCGTCCAATCATCTTCGCCATCCCCAAGGGCCGCATTCTCGATGAGGCGCTGCCCGTCATGAAAGCCGCCGGCATCGAGCCGGAGCCGGGCTTTTTCGACAAATCCAACCGCGCGCTGGAATTTGCCACCAATCGCGACGATGTGCGGCTGATCCGCGTGCGGGCCTTCGATGTGGCGACTTTCGTGGCGCATGGCGCGGCGCAGATCGGCATCGTCGGATCGGACGTGATCGAGGAGTTCGGCTATTCCGAGCTTTATGCGCCCGTCGATCTGGGCATCGGCCAGTGCCGACTGTCGGTGGCCGAGCCAAAGGATGCCGACCCCGCCGAGGCGCTGAGTGCACTCAGCCATGTGCGCGTCGCCACCAAATATCCGGCGCTGGCCCGCCGCTGGTTCGCCGCCAAGGGTGTGCAGGCCGAGCTGGTGAAGCTGAATGGCGCGATGGAACTGGCCCCGGCGCTCGGCCTGTCGCGGCGCATCGTCGATCTGGTGTCGACCGGCAAGACGTTGAAGGAAAACGGGCTGGTCGAAACCGAGACCATCATGGATATCTCCGCCCGCCTCATCGTCAATCGTGCGGCGTTCAAGATGATGTCCGGCACGCTGCCCGCATTGGTCGAGCGGTTCCGCGAGATTGCAGGAGCGTCCCGTGAAGCGGCTTGATGCAGGCGACCCAGGGTTCGCCGGGGCGTTTCAGTCCATCGTCACCGCGCGGCGGGAAAGCGACCCGGATGTGGCGCGCGATGTGGCCGGTTTCCTTGCGCAGGTCCGCAGCGATGGCGATGAGGCCGTGGCCGCGCTGACCCGGCGTTTCGACAAGCATGATCTGAACCAAACCGGCTGGCGGATCGACCGCGACCTATGCGACGCCGCCCTGCGCGATCTGGACCCGGACCTGCGCGGCGCGCTCGAACTCGCGGCCACGCGCATCCGCGCCTATCATGCGGCGCAGCGGCCCAAGGATAGCGAGAGCGTGGACGATGCCGGGGTGCGCCTTGGCGCGCGCTGGCTGCCGGTGGATGCTGCGGGCGTCTATGTGCCCGGTGGCCGCGCGGCCTATCCCAGCTCGGTGCTGATGAACGCCATTCCTGCCAAAGTGGCGGGTGTCGAGCGTATCGTGATGGTAACCCCCACGCCGGGGGGCGAGGTTAACCAGCTGGTGCTGGCCGCCGCCGCGCTGGCCGGCGTGGACGAGGTCTGGCGCATCGGCGGCGCGCAGGCGATTGCGGCGCTGGCCTATGGCACCGAGACGATCGCGCCAGTGGATGTCGTCACCGGGCCGGGCAATGCCTGGGTGGCCGAGGCGAAGCGGCAGCTTTACGGCGTTGTCGGCATCGATATGGTCGCCGGCCCCAGCGAAATTCTGGTTATCGCGGATGGCCAGAACGATCCGGCGATCGTCGCCGCCGATCTGCTGAGCCAGGCGGAGCATGATCCCACCAGCCAGTCGATCCTGATCACCGACAGCCCGGCCCTTGCGAGCAAGGTAGAGGATGCGGTGGAGGTGCAGGCGGCGGCGCTGGCCACGCGTACATCCGCCGAGGCAAGCTGGCGCGATCATGGCGTCATCATCACCTTGGCCGCGCTGGACGACGCGATCCCGCTCGCCAACCGGCTGGCGGCCGAACATCTGCAACTGTCCGTGGCCGATCCCGAACGCCTGTTCGCGGGCATCCGCCATGCCGGATCGGTGTTTCTTGGCCGCCATACGCCCGAAGCGGTGGGCGATTATGTCGCCGGGCCAAATCACGTCCTGCCCACCGGGCGGCGCGCGCGCTTCTCCTCGGGGCTTTCGGTGCTCGATTTCATGAAGCGCACCAGTTTCATCCAGCTGGATGAGGCCGCGCTTGGTGCCATTGGCCCGGCCGCAGTGACGCTGGCCGATGCCGAAGGTTTGCCCGCCCATGCCGAAAGCGTGCGGCGGCGGCTGGAAAAATAAGCTAAACAGCACCGCAGACCTTCGCTTTCGGTTACTTTTGAATTGGTAGAATCCATGTCCAACACCCGCTCCCAACCCCGTTCCGCCGCCCGGCTGGCCGCCGTGCAGGCCCTGTATCAGAAGGATATGGAAGGCCTCGGCATCGCGCGGCTGCTGCGGGAATTTCACGAGCACCGTCTGGGCGAAGCGATCGAGGAAGAGCCGATTGCCGAGGCCGAGCCCGATTTCTTCGACGATGTGGTGACCGGCGTCGATGCGCGGCGGGACGAGATCGACATATTGATCGGCGTGCGGCTGGCCGATGGCTGGAAGCTGGAACGGCTCGACAAGACCATGCTGCAGGTGCTGCGCTGCGGCACGTACGAGCTGCTGGCGCGGGCCGACGTGCCGACCGGGGCGATCGTGAACGAATATGTCGATGTTGCGCATGCCTTTTTCGACGAGAAGGACGCCAAGTTCGTGAACGGGCTGCTCGATGCCATCTCGAAGGATGTGCGCAAGGGCGAGTAGGCCGGTAGGCCGGGCGCGCACAATATCGCGCGCAGCGGGACTTTTTCGACAAGCCGGCTCTCAACGGTCTAAGACAGGCGCCATGTCTGCCGAAACCACCTATATCGACCTGCTCCGTTCGCTGGCGACGCATCCGGGCGCGCGCGCCTTTGCCGACGACGCGGCGCTGCTGCCCGTGGGCGGCGAAACGCTGATCCTTACGCATGATTCCATCGCGGAGGGGGTGCATGTCCGCCATGGCACCGATCCCGCCGATGTCGCGTGGAAGCTGATCGCCACCAATCTGTCCGATCTTGCCGCCAAGGGGGCGGAGCCGCTGGGCGTGCTGACCAGCCATGCGCTGGGCGCGGCGGACTGGGATGCGGGCTTTGTGGAGGGCCTGCGCGCCGTGCTCCACCGCTATGACGTGCCGTTGCTGGGCGGCGACACGATCCGCTTGCCCGCCGATGCGCCGCGCGTGTTCGGCTGCACCGCCATCGGGCGCGCGACATGCGATCCGGTGCCCGCACGGTCCGGCGCGCAGCCGGGCGATGGTTTATGGCTGATCGGCGCGATCGGCGATGCCTTTGCGGGGTTCACGCTGTTGGAAGCGGGGGACGTGCCGCATCGCAGCCTTGCCGATGCCTATCTGCGCCCCAGGCCTTTGCTGGATGAGGGCCGCGCGCTGGCGCCGCTCGTCAACGCCATGATGGACGTGAGCGACGGGGTGCTGGTCGATGCCGCCCGCATGGCCAGGGCCAGCGGCCTTTCGCTCGATATCCGGCGGGACGCGATCCCCCTGTCGCAGGCCGCCCGCGCCGCCGTCCCGGACCGGCTGGAGGAGGCGATCCGCTGGGGGGACGATTATGCGCTGCTGGCCGCCGCGCCGCCAGAGGCCAGGTTGCCGGTGCCCGCCACCTGCATTGGACGCTTCGGCGCGCCGTCAAGTAGAGGCGTGGCATTGGATGGACAGCGATTGGACGAGGCGGCAACGGGCGGGTATCTGCACTAGACCATGTCTGGCGTTTACGCCTTGTCAATTGGCCCGCTTCGGTTACTCCTATGGTCAAGTTGCCCGAAAATGAGGCGACAGTTCAGGGATTCACGAGAGGAGGTCTGAAGCCATGTCCATCACGACCATTGCGATCATTTGCGGCATTATCGCCGTACTTTACGGGTTCATTACCAGCAGGCAGGTGCTCGCCGCCCATGCCGGTAATGAGAAAATGCAGGAAATCGCCGCTGCCATCCAGACCGGGGCGCAGGCCTATCTTGGCCGTCAATACCGCACCATCGCCCTGGTTGGCGTGGTGGTTGCGATCCTGGTCTTCGTTTTTCTCGGGCTGACATCGGCCATCGGCTTTGCCATCGGTGCGATTCTGTCCGGGGTGGCAGGCTATATCGGCATGAACATTTCGGTGCGCGCCAATGTGCGCACCGCGCAGGCGGCATCGACCAGCCTGCAGAGCGGCCTGACGGTGGCTTTTCGGGCGGGCGCTGTCACTGGCATGCTGGTGGCGGGGCTGGCGCTGCTCGCGATCTCGGTGTTCTTCTGGTACCTCACCGGCCCCGCCGGTCTGCGGCCGGACAACCGCACGGTGATCGACGCGCTGGTGGCGCTGGCCTTTGGCGCCTCGCTCATTTCAATCTTCGCACGGCTGGGCGGCGGCATCTTCACCAAGGCGGCGGATGTCGGCGCGGATCTGGTCGGCAAGGTGGAGGCGGGCATTCCCGAGGATGATCCACGCAATCCCGCGACCATCGCCGACAATGTGGGCGACAATGTGGGCGATTGCGCTGGCATGGCCGCCGATCTGTTCGAGACTTACGTGGTGACCGTGGGCGCGACGATGGTGCTGTCTGCGCTGCTGGTCGACGTCGGCAATGCGGCGCTCCTCAACCTGATGAGCCTGCCGTTGCTGATCGGCGGCGTGTGTATCATCACCTCCATCATCGGCACCTATTTCGTCCGGCTCGGCACATCGCAGAACATCATGGGCGCGCTGTACAAGGGGTTTCTGGTCACCACCATTTTGTCGATCCCGGCCATCTATCTGGCGACGCAGTTCGTGTTCGGTGACATGAACACGCCGATCGGCGGCGACATGGCGACCGATGGTTTCACCACCGAAGTCAGCGCGGCCACCGTGGCGACCTTCACCGGCATGGATCTCTTCTTTTCCATGATGGTGGGACTGGCCGTCACCGGGCTGATCATCTGGATCACCGAATATTATACCGGCACGGCCTATCGCCCCGTCCGCTCGATCGCCAAGGCGTCCGAAACCGGGCATGGCACCAATGTGATCCAGGGGCTGGCGATATCGCTGGAATCGACCGCCTTGCCCACGCTGGTGATCGTGGTGGGCATCGTGATGGCCTATCAGCTGGCCGGCCTCATGGGCATCGCCTTTGCCGCCACTGCCATGCTGGCGCTGGCGGGCATGGTCGTGGCGCTGGACGCTTATGGTCCGGTGACCGACAATGCCGGCGGCATCGCCGAGATGGCCGGTCTGGAGGAGAGCGTGCGCGAGAAGACCGACGCGCTGGATGCCGTCGGCAACACCACCAAGGCGGTGACCAAGGGCTATGCCATCGGCTCGGCCGGGCTGGCCGCACTGGTGCTGTTCGGCGCGTACACCACCGATCTGGACGAGTTCTTCCCCGATCTCGACGTCGATTTTTCGCTGAGCAACCCTTATGTCATCGTCGGCCTGCTGCTGGGCGCCTTGCTGCCCTATCTGTTCGGCGCGATGGGGATGACCGCGGTGGGCAGAGCCGCCGGGGCCGTGGTCGAAGAAGTGCGCGGGCAGTTTCGTGACAATCCCGGCATCATGGCGGGAACGTCCAAACCGGATTACGGCCGCACGGTCGATCTGGTGACCAAGGCGGCGATCAAGGAGATGATCATCCCGTCGCTGCTGCCGGTGCTGGCGCCGATCGTCGTCTATTTCGTCATCACCTGGGTGGCCGGGCAGGCCAATGGCTTTGCCGCACTCGGGGCGTTGCTCCTCGGCGTGATCGTGTCCGGCCTGTTCGTCGCACTGTCGATGACGGCGGGCGGCGGCGCCTGGGACAATGCCAAGAAATATATCGAGGACGGCAACCATGGCGGCAAAGGTTCCGAGGCGCACAAGGCCGCGGTAACCGGCGACACCGTTGGCGATCCGTACAAGGACACCGCCGGGCCGGCGGTCAATCCGATGATCAAGATCACCAATATTGTCGCGCTGCTGTTGCTTGCGGCGCTCGCTGCGGGATAAGGGGGGCAAGGGCCGCCGGTTTGCGCCGGTGGCCTTAGCCAAATCTTTCCAATTATGGCCTAGGCGGCTTGCATGGAGCGCGCCGCTTGAACATGATCACCCAACCTATCGTGCCGGATGGAGCCCATAAAGCGTTCAGCGCTCAGGCTGATGCGCCGCAGGCCGAGTGCATTGGCGCATCCGCTATCGCCGAGGCATTGCTGCTGGGCTGGCAGTCGCTCGAGCAGCGTCTGCGCGAACCGAATATCTTCTGCGAAAGCCGGTTTCTGCCAGCCGCGCTCTCCCATTGCGATCCGGAGGGTCGGGCCAGACTTTTCGTGCTGTGGGCGGGTGCCCCCCGGTGCAGCCCGCTGCTCGGCCTCATGCCACTCTCGCTCGAGCGTCTCTACGGTAGCCGGCGGCTGCCGAACTGGCAGAACTGGCAGCATCCCAACGCCTTTCTGGGAAATCCACTGATCGCGCCGGGGCATGAACGGGCTTTCTGGCGCGCGCTGCTCGACATGCTCGACCGATCGGCCGGCATGGGGCTGTTCTTTCACATCGACAATCTGGCGCTGGACGGTGCCGGCGCTGAGGCCCTGCAGGCGCTGTGCCGTGAAGAGGGACGGCGCTGCGATCTCGTGCGGCGGCATGAGCGGGCCTTTCTGCGGTCCGATCTTGGCGGCGAGGCCTATTTCGAACAGGCGGTGCGCGGCAAGAAACGCAAGGAACTGCGGCGTCAGAAACGGCGGCTGGAGGATATGGGCACGCTGCGTTTCCTGCGCAGCGATGGGCGGCAGGATCTTGACGGCTGGATCGACGCCTTCCTGACATTGGAGGCATCCGGCTGGAAGGGGCAGGAACAGAGCGCGCTGGGCAGCCAGGACCGCACGCGGGCGCTGTTTTGCGACATGCTTGGCGCGATGGCCCAGGCGGGCAAGCTGGAGCTGTTGTCGCTGGAATTCGAGGGCGCGCCGATTGCCATGCTGGTGAACCTGCAATCGGGGGACGGCATCTTCAGCTTCAAGACGACGTTCGACGAGTCCTTTGCGCGCTTCTCACCCGGCGTGCTGCTGCAGATCGAAAATTATGCCATGCTGGACCGGCCGGATATCCATTGGGCCGATAGCTGTGCGGCGCCGGACCATCCGATGATCGACAGCCTCTGGACCGAACGCCGTGCGATCGGCCGCCTGTCGATCGCGATTGGCGGCCCACTGCGCCGCAAGGCGTTCGACGCGCTGCGCTGGATGGAGGATCATATGGCCAAACGGCAGGGGAGCAAGGGATGACGAAGGTTTTCGATGACGCGACGATTGCGCGCTTTGCGAATCACTATCCCGAAACCCCGCATCGGCTGGACCATCATTTGCCCGCGCACGCGCTGCTGACGCTGGAGGCGATTGCGCGCCTGGGCGAGAGCTTGCCCGCTGCCAGCGTGGAATATAATCCCGGTGACCTGCCCGTCGGCATCGATGCCGAAGCGGTGCCCGCCAATGGCCTGTCCATCGGCGAAACCATCCGCACCATCGATGTCTGCAAGAGCTGGGCCGTGCTCAAGAATATCGAACAGATGCCCGAATATCGGGCGCTGCTGCTGCAGCTTCTGGCCGAACTGCAACCGTCGATCGAGGCCAAGACCGGGCGGATGTTGCGCCCGCAGGGGTTCATTTTCGTATCCTCGCCCGGATCGATGACGCCCTATCATTTCGATCCGGAGCACAATATCCTGCTGCAATTGCGCGGCAGCAAGACGATGACGCAGTTTCCGGCGGGCGACGCGCGTTTTGCCGATCCCACCGCGCATGAAGCCTATCATTCGGGCCATCAGCGCAATCTGGCCTGGCATGATGACTTTGCCGGGGACGGACTCGCCATCGATCTGGCACCGGGGCAGGCGGTGTTCGTACCCGTGATGGCCCCGCATTTCGTGCGCAACGGGCCGGAGCCGTCGATCTCACTCTCGATCACCTGGCGCAGCGACTGGAGCTTTGCCGAGGCCGACGCCCATGGCCTGAACCGTTTGCTGCGGCGGGCCGGCCTCAAGCCCAAAGCCCCCGGCCGCTTTCCGCAAAGCAACAGCGCCAAAGCCTATGCCTTTCGCGCGCTGCGCAAGATCGGACTGGCCGGGTAGCAGGCCTGCCGTTCAACCCGCCAGCAGTCGCGGCTCCTCCACAGTCTGAGCCGCCGCCTCTTCTTCCGGCGCATCGCTGCCGCCTTTCCAGCGGGCGATCATGGTCAGCGCGATCAGCTCGATGGTCAGCAGCGCGGCGGGAAGGGCGGCGCTGCGGGCTTCCTGCATCAGCACGCTGGTGAAGATGGCGATGGTGGTGATGATGGCGGCGGCAAAGCGCTGGGCCGTGCCGACGCGGGCCCAGTCGCATTCCAGCAGAAACCAGGCGGTGATCAGCGGGCGGGCCGACAGGATCAGGAACAGCACCGTCAGCGTCTGCATGGAGAAGCGGTTGCCGTCGTTCACGCCGCCGGGCATCCATGCGGGCGCGGCATGCGGCTGCAGGCCGAAGAGGTGGACGAAAGGATAGCCGGCAAGCGCGCCGGAAAACAGAATGAGGGCGCTTGGCAGCAGGATGAAGGCCGCCACGGCATAGCGGGACAGGGTCTCGCGCCCCTCGGCATGGCGCGGCATCTCCCGCAGCGCCCTCAGGAGGCAGCGAAAGGCAAAAGCGAGCGGGTGGCCCGCCTCATCGGCCTCGCGGAAGCCTGCCAGCATGTCACGCGCCCAATCCTGCCGACTGTTGCCGAGGCAGGCGATGGCAATCACCATGAGGATCTTGGCCAGCGTATTGCTCATGCGGTGCCGCCGGCAGGGCAGGCGCGAGCGGTGCGGTGATCGGCGGGCTGCCGGCAAGCCGATGGAAAGCCTGCCGGTGTGATATGGAAACTGACCATGCGGCCATAGTGGCAGAGCCGCCGGGGCTCCGCAATCGGATCATGCGGCGGCAAGCCTCAGAACCGTTTGCGGAAATCGATCTCGATATAGCGGCCCACCGGATCGACGAATCCCGGCTGATAGCGCAGCGGCGTCACCCCGCTATCGTCGCGCACATCCTGGATCGCGCCGAACAGATTGTCGACGCGCAGGGACACACGGGTCCCCTTGAAGAAGCCGTTGTCCTTTTTCAGGACCTGTTCCAGATTGGCGAACAGGCGCAGATCGAAGGTGGCGATATCGCCGAAGAACAGATCGCTGCTGCCGGTCAGCGGATCACCGTTCACGCGCGTGGCGGACCGATAATTGCCCGCCAGACGGACCCCCATGCCCTTGTAGAACAGGCCGCTTTCCAGTTCGATCTGGTGTCGGGCCGTGCCACCGGATGCCCCCACGGCGTCGCCATCCAGCAAGTCCAGCACGGGCACGCCGGGACGGATCAGAATGTCATCCTTCAGCGTGTAGGTGTGATAGAGCGAGACGCGCCAGCGTCCCTTGCCGTCATCGCCGCCAAATGGATTGCCACCGCGGCGCCCGCGGCGGGGCTGCGGCTCGGCGGCAGGTTCGGGCGCTGCCGCCGCCTGCCCGCCATCGGAACTGTCCTGCTTCGCGGGCGCGCCGTCGCCCGGGGGCGTGGCCGCCGCCGTGCCATCGCCAGCCGGTGCGCTGCCCGTGGTCCGCCCTTCGGCGGCATCGGGACGACCGCGGTGGCGCGTATCGCCGCCGTCTGCAGCGCCATTGGCTGCGCCGCGCTCTCCGGCACCGGACGGCGCATCATTGCCGCCAAACTCGCCGCTATAGTTGATGCCCCAGCGGATGCGGTCGCTATTCACCTCGCTGAACGTCACCGGGCGCGCATCGAGTGCGATCAGACGCCCATCGGGCCCGCGCGTCACACGGTCGGCAAAGGCGGCTTCGATCGCGGGTGTGAGAAGCGGAAAGCTGTTGGTCACATCGCGCGACCGGTTGCGGTTATATTCCGCCTCGATCCGGAAATCCTCCAGGAAACCCGGCTCCCAGCCGATGTTGAATTTGATATCGCCCCGGCTCTCGGCAATCAGCGCGGGATTGCCGCCGCTGGTCCGGTCGATCAGCACCGATTGCCCGGTGGTGAAATCGAAAATCGGCACATTGGGCGTTATGATGATCGGCGATCCCAGATTGGAGATCGAGGGGGCCGCTTCCTCGCCGATATAACTGAACAGCAAACGCAGCGTCTCGGTCGGCTGCCAGGTGAAACCGCCGCCATAGCTGGTGATACCGCCGAAATCGGTGAGGTCTTTATAGCCGGCATTGGCGTTCAGCGTCAGATCGCCGATCGCGTCCAGCACCCCGTCGCGGCGGCTGGAAATGGGCAGCGAGATATTGCCGCCGATGCTGCCGGTCCCCCGGCCAAGATCGGTGGCGGTGGCGATGCCCGATCGCACGGCCAGGCCGGTGATATCCTGCCGGTTATAGCCGCCATTGACGCTGAGCCGCGCTTCACCGGCGGGCAGTGCAAAGAGTGCGCCCGATGTTTCGGCGGTCAGATCGGCGGTGCTCACAAGGCTGTCGGTCAGGTCCGGCTGAACGAAGCGCAAGTCCGCGCCGATATCGGCGGCAAAAGGATCGGCCAGGCCAGCGGCGACCAGCGCCTGCAACGCGGCGCCGTCCAGCGACCGGTCCGTCAGGACATGGCTGTCCACCTCGGAATAATTGGCGTTCACGGACCAGCGCCAGTCGTCCAGAGTGCCATTCAGTCCGGCGCTGGCCGATCCGGTCTGGGTGGTGGTCCTGCCCCGGAGCGGCTGGGGATCGGTGAACAGCCGCGTGACCGTGTCGCCCGTACCGGGAATGGTCAGGCCGAGCGACGGCAGGCCGTTCAGCGAAACACTGTCCTGCAGTTCATAGGCTCCGTTCAGCGACAGTGTGGTCTGTTCGCTCAAATTGCGGCTGTAGCTGGCGTTCAGCTTCCACTCGTCGCTCTGGCCGAGGAGGGTGCGGAACTGGCCCAGATCGGTCACCCCGGCGGGCAGCACCACATTGGCACCGACGGCAGGCTGAATGATACCGCGTTCGGCCTCCAGCAACGGGCTCTGGTGGGAATATTCCGCATCCAGGTTGAAACGGAAATCATCGCCGATGCGGGTGAGGCCCACTTCCGCTTCCTGCTTGGACCGTCCGCCGGCCCATGGCTGACCATATTCCACCTCGCCGATCACCGACGCGAAATTGTCCACCAGGATGAAGTTGAGCACGCGCTGGTCCGGCCGATAGCCATATTGCAGCGCCAGCTCTTCCGGAAAGATCTGCACACGGGCGATGGCTTCCGGCGGCAAATCGCGCAGTTCGCGGAAGCTGGAAATGCGGCGGCCGTTCAGGAGAATCACCGGTCGGCCGCCCCCACGACCACGCGCCGAACCGGCCTTGGGGCCCAGCAGATCGACCAGCTCGGTGATGGAAGACGCGCCATAGCCCGCAATCTCCTCCGGACTGATTTCTTCCAGCACGGGAATATCGGTGTCGATCTCGCCCTTCAGCCGGGTGGCGCGCACCACGATCTCGTCGCCATCATAGGCCTGTGGATCCACCGTTTCGCTGGGATCATTGTCGGCGGCGGTATCCGGAACGGCCAGATCCTGCGCCTGCGCGGCGGACCCGGCGATCAACGCCAGCGGCGCGGCCGAGGCGGCCAGCAGCGATCTGGCCAGGATGGATTTCGAATAGGAAAGGGGGAGGGTCATGATAGGAAGGCACTCTTGTTTTTCTGCGATTGCGGACATTTCCGCTTTTTGCCCCGCATGGCGTCGATCTAGCCCCTTCCAGACGCGCACGTAATGGCAATTCCTGTAACCAATTGTCGCCTGTCGGTTCTCAACCCATATTCATCGAACAGCAGTCCATCTTTCCTTTTGCTTGCAAGCGGTCTAGGGGGCGAACAATCTGTGGGGGCCACGGGTTTGAATCCCAATGCCCCGAAACCCAAGTTTGGATGAGAATGGCGAAAGAAGAACTATTGGAAATGCGCGGCCATGTCCGCGAACTCCTGCCCAACGCGATGTTCCGTGTGGAGCTGGAAAACGGTCATGAAATCCTTGGCCATACTGCAGGCAAGATGCGCAAGAACCGTATCCGCGTGCTGGTGGGCGATGAGGTGTTGGTGGAGCTGACCCCTTATGATCTCACCAAGGGCCGGATCACCTATCGCTTCAAATGAGGCTGGCATGAGTGCACCCGGCGCTGGCCCGGCGCTGGTCCTTGCCTCGTCCAGCCCGCGCCGCCGGGAATTGCTGGCACGGATCGACGTTGCGCCGGCGCGTGTGGCGTCCCCCGATATCGACGAGACACCCTTGCCGGGCGAGCTTCCGCGCGACTATGCGCTGCGGCTGGCCGAGCAGAAGGCGCGCGCGATTGTACGCGGCGAGGGCGAGTTGGTCCTTGCCGGGGATACCTGCGTGGCCCCGGGGCGGCGCATCCTGCAGCAGGCCAGCGATGCGGACATGAACCGGCGCTTCCTGGAGCTGCTTTCCGGCCGGCGGCACCGCGTCTACAGCGCGGTCAGCCTGATCGATGCCGATGGCGTGCAGCGCAGCAAATGCTCCGAAAACATCGTGAAATTCAAACCGCTGCATGCCGACGAGATTGCGGCCTATGTTGCCAGCGGAGAAGGCCTGGGCAAGGCGGGCGGCTATGCCATTCAGGGACGCGCCGAGGCGCTGATCCTGTGGATGTCCGGCAGCCATTCGGCGATCATGGGTCTGCCGCTCTATGAGACCCGGCTGCTCCTGAAACAGGCGGGCTATCCCATTGGATGAGTGGCTGTACGAGGACGGCATCGGCGAGGCGCGCGCGCTCCAGCTGGTGAACGGCGCGGTTGCGGCCATCCGGATCGAGCGGCAGGGCTGGCCGCGTGCGGGCACCGTGATCGGCACGGCGCGCCTGCGCAAGAAGCTCGGCCACCGCGCGCTGGTGGATATCGGCCATGACCGCGAAGCGCTGCTTTCTCCTATCCCGCCGGGCGCGACCGAAGGCGCCGATCTCACCGTTGAAATCACGCGCGAGGCGATGCGCGAGCGTGGACGGCCCAAGCTGCCGCTCGCCAGACCGAGCGCTGCGCCCGCATCCGCCGGGCAGGACCTGCGCGCGCGGATTGGCGAGGAAGGTGCGGTGCGGGATCTGCGCGCCGATGGGGCCGAATCGCTTGGCGATCATGGCTGGGACGATCTTCTGGAACAGGCGCGGCAAGGCCTGATTCCGTTCGACGGCGGCAGCCTGCGGATCGAGCATACGGCCGCCTTTACCTGTATCGATGTGGACGGCGATCTGCCGCCGCGTGCCCTGGCCCTCGCCGCAGCGCCGGAGGTGGCCCGCGCGATTGCGCTGTTCGATCTGCAGGGCAATATCGTGGTCGACTTCCCGACCTTGGCGGACAAGGCGGATCGCGCGGCACTGGCGGCGCTGTTCGATGACCGCTGCGGCTTTGCCTGTGAGCGGACGGCGGTCAACGGTTTCGGGCTATTGCAGATCGTGCGCCGCCGTGTACGCGCGTCGGTCAGCGAGACATTGCAGGGCCACGCCCCGGCCAGCACCGCCATCGCGCTGCTACGCCGGGGAGAACGGTCCGGCGGCCGCGGACAGCTGACGCTGCGCGCGCATCCGGCGGTCATCACATGGCTGGAACGCCATTTCCCGCTGGTCGAGGAGTTGGCGCGGCGTGTCGGCCGACCGGTGGTGATGGACCGTGAGCCAGACTTTCCCGTGCACGGGGCCGAAACGATCAACGAGGTGGAAGCATGAACGCCCCCAAGTGCCCGGCCTGTGGCAAGCCGGTGAGCAAGGATGCCGCGCCCTTCTGCAGCGCCGGCTGCAAGGACCGCGATCTGCTGAAATGGCTGGGCGACGGATATCGTATCCCCGGCCCGCCCGTGCCGCCCGAGAGCATCGGGCAGGAGTATGACGAGGATTGAGCGCGCAAAAAACTTTGCGCCCATGTTGAGGGCGAAAGGGGGCTGGACAAGCCTGCCCGCCCCCGACTATAGGCCCATCTTCCGCAGGCGGCGGAGCGTAGAGCTTCCCGCATAAGCGATGTGCCCGAGTAGCTCAGTTGGTAGAGCATACGACTGAAAATCGTAGTGTCGGTGGTTCAATTCCTCCCTCGGGCACCATTTTCTGAAAAGACAGAAAACGGCCACGCTAGGCGTCTCCTTGGGATGAGGTCTGCTGCGGTCAGTTGACCGGGCGTTTTTCCAGCTTCCGCGCCAGGGTGCGCCGGTGCATGCCCAGGCGGCGGGCGGTTTCGGATATGTTGAAATCGGTTTCGGCCAGAACCTCGTTGATCCGTTCCCACTCCATCGTCTTGATCGACGTGGGCCGCCCTTCAATCGGTGCGGCGGCATCGCCGGTCTGTTGACCGAAGGCGGCCTCGATCTCATCGGTATTGGCCGGTTTGGCGAGATAGGAGGTCGCGCCGAGCTTGATCGACTGTACAGCGGTGGCGATGCTGGCATAGCCCGTCAGCACGATGATGATCATGTCCGGGTCATACGCATGCAGCGTTTCCACGCAGCTGAGCCCGGATGCCTGCGCCAGTTTCAGATCGACGACGGCATAGCGCGGCGTGCGATCCGCCAGCACCTGGTCCACGTCCGCCGGGCTTGCGGCCAGAACGGCCTCATAGCCACGCCGTTCGAACGAGCGTTGCAATGTGCGCGCGAAAACCGCGTCATCCTCGACGATCAGCAGCAGTGGTTGGTCCGGCATCCTGTTCTCCCAAGCGAAGGGCGTCGAGCGGCAGGCGCAGCTGAACTTCGGCGCCGGCGCCGTCCGGCAAGTTGCGCGCGGCAAAGCTGCCCCCAAGCTTGCGCGCCACATTGCCTACCAGAAAAAGGCCCAGCCCGCGGCCCGGTTCCGCCTTTGCGCTATTATAGGGCTTGCCCAGACTGCTCAGCTGCGCGGCGGGAAAGCCGGGGCCATGGTCGCGCACGCGCAGGATCAGCCCGTCCTCGGCGCGCGACAGCGCCACATCGATCCGCGCGGGCGAAACCTCGGCGGCATTGTCGAGCAGATTGAAGACCGCCTGCTGCAGCACCAGATCGGACGCGATGGGCATATCCGGCCCGAAACTGTCCACATAGTGCAGATTGGCGAAGCTACGCGCCTTTGCCCAGTCCGCGACGATGCGATCGAACAGCACACGCACGGTCGTGGCGGCGGACTGCTCGCCCCGTGCATCGCCGGATGACAGGAGAATGCCGGTCACGATGCCTTTGCAGCGCTGCACTTCGGCCTGCATGTCCTCGACATCGCGCAGCAGCTCCGGATCGCTGCGGATCGCGTCGATATGCCGCCAGTCGCCCAGAATGACGGACAGCGAGGACAGCGGCGTGCCCAGCTCGTGCGCCGCGCCGGACGCCAGCATGCCGATGCGCACGATATGGTCTTCCTCGATCGCCTGCCGCCGGATGGCGTCCAGAGACGCATCCTGCGCGCGCAGATTGCTGTTGATGCGGGTGACGAACATCACCAGCAGCACAGCGACCAGCGCGAAGCACACCCAGCTGCCCTGAATATACAGGGTGAACAGATCGGTCTGGAGCTGCGGGGGCAGGGCGATCGGGTGATGAAAGACGGTCAGAAGAGCAAAGGCGAGGGTGGTTGCGCATACCAACGCCCAGCTCGACCAGCGATCGAGCAGCACCGAGCCGAGCACGACCTGCAGGAGGAACAGGGAGACGAACGGATTGGTCGCGCCGCCGCTCCAGTAAAGCTGGGCAGACAGCGCCGCGACATCGAGCAGCAGGGCGCCGAACAGCGCGCCATTGCGGATCGCACTGCCGCGGCGCACGAGCGGCAGGCTGACCAGATTGAGCAAGACTAGCCCGATGAGGACGCCCAGCATCGGTGCGAGTGGCAACAGGATACCGAAGGCGAAATGGGTCAGCAGGATGGTGGCCAGCTGCCCGGCCACCGCCAGCCAGCGCAGCTGGATCAGCTGCAGCAGGTTCTTGCGTCCGGCGCTGTCCGGCGCGTCATCGTCCAGCGACTGGAGAAGCGCCGTGCTCATGCTGCGCCACCGCCTGTCGGGCGGCGGCGGTTGCGGGTCAGATAGATGAGGGCAGCGGCGGCCATGGCGGCCAGAATATACCATGTGATGGCATAGACGAGATGATTGTTGGCAAAGTGTATTATGGTGAGCCCGCCGATCGGCTGTCCCGGCACAGGCGCGCCCGCTTCCGCATCGATGAAATAGGGCGCGATATCGCTCAGCCCGCGTTTGGCGGCGATGGCGGGCACATCGCGCGAATACCAGCGATCGGCAGCGGGATCGTTATCGCGCAGGAAGCCGCCGTCCGGTTCGCTGAGCCGCAGCAGGCCGGTCACCCGTTGCTCGCCCGTCGGTACGGGCGGGACGCGGCGCTCATTCACGAAACCGCGGTTGATGAGGATCGTCTGCCCGCTATCGGCAATCAGCGGAGAGAGCACCCAATAGCCCGAGCCGCGCGCGGTCGCGGCCTGCGTCAGGCTGGAGGCATCGGGAAGATAGCGCCCGCGGACGGTGACGCGGGTATAGGCATCGTCAGCGGAAATGGTGGCGGGCGGGGCGACCGGATCGGCATGAACCCGCGCATCGACCTGCGCGATAAGGGCTTCCTTCCAGGCCAGCCGCTGCACCTGCCAGGTGCCCAGCGCCAGCAGCGCTGCGATGACGAGCAGGCCCGCGATCAGCGCGAGCGCCGGGCCTGCACGCTTCATCACATATCGCTCATCGCCTGCATCGGCATCATGTTGGCGTTCATATGGTACGTGACCCAGAGCGATCCGCTCAGGGCGATGATGACGATCACCACCGTAAAGATCAGCGCCATGATCGACCAGCCGCCCTCGGCGCGCCGGTTCATGTGCAGAAAGAAGATCATGTGTACCACCATCTGCACGGCGGCAAACAGCATGATGATCAGCGCGGTGGCCTGGGTTGTCAGCGGGCGTGTCATCACCAGCCAGAAGGGGATGGCGGTAAGGACCACGGACAGGCCGAAGCCGATCATATAGCCCTTGCGCGATCCATGGCTTTCTTCATGCGCCAGCGCGTGATCAAGATCGTGATCGTGATCGTGCGCGCCATGGGCGGCATGTTCGGCCGGCCCGGCTTCGTGCGTGGTCGTGCTCATCGCAGCATCCCCATCAGATAGACAAAGGTGAAGACGCCAATCCAGATGACGTCGAGAAAGTGCCAGAACAGGCTGAGGCACATCAGCCGGCGCTGATTGGCGGCAATCAGGCCCTTTTGCTGCACCTGTACCATCAGCGTCACCAGCCAGATGATGCCGAAGGTGACGTGCAGGCCATGGGTGCCGACCAAAATGAAGAAGGACGACAGAAACGCGCTGCGTTGCGGCCCAGCGCCTTCCATGATCAGATGCGCGAATTCGTACATCTCGATGCCCAGAAAGGCCAAACCGAACAGGCCGGTGATGGCCAGCCAGCCCTGCGTCGCGCCCTTCTTGCCATCGGTCATCGCCAGCATGGCAAAGCCATAGGTGATCGAGGAGAACAGCAGCATCGCTGTGTTTAGCGCGACCAGCGGCAGCTCGAACAGCTCCTTCGGCCCCGGTCCGCCGGCATAGCTGGTGCCCAGCACGCCATAGGTCGCAAACAGCATAGCGAAGATCAGGCAATCGCTCATCAGGTAGAGCCAGAAGCCGAGCATGGTGCTCGATCCCTCGGGATGATGCGGCTCTTCCGGCAGCTGGAAGGTGTCGCGGTCGAAATCGACAGGTAGCTCGTTCATGCCACGGCCTCCGAGAGCAGGCGCGTTCGCCCTTCTTCCTGCGCCACGACTTCCTCCTTGGGGATGTAGAAATCCCGCTTGTAATTGAACGTATGCGCGATCGAGACGGCGATGATGCCCAGGAAGCTGAGCCCCGCAAGCCACCACAGATACCAGATCATGCCGACGCCAAAGGCCACGCTGAGCCCGGCCAGAATGATCCCGGCGGCGGTGTTGGACGGCATGTGGATGGCCGCAAAACCGTGCTCCGGACGCTTGTAGCCGCGCGCCTTCATGTCCCACCAGGCATCGCTGTCATGCACCACGGGGGTGAAGGCGAAGTTATAGTCCGGCGGGGGCGAGGAGGTGGCCCATTCCAGCGTGCGTCCATTCCATGGATCGCCCGTGGTATCGACCAGCTGCTTGCGGTCCCGCACACTGACAAAGAACTGCATCAGCATGGCCGCGATACCCAGCGCCACCAGGAAGGCACCGAAACCGGCAATCAGGAACCAGATCTGCAGGCTCGGATCGTCGAAGGTGCGCAGGCGGCGGGTGACGCCCATCAGGCCGAGCACATAGAGCGGCATGAACGCGAAGTAGAAACCCACGACCCACAGCCAGAAGGAGCGCTTGCCCCATTTGGTGTCCAGCTTGAAGCCGAACGCCTTGGGCCACCAGTAATTGATCGCCGCGAAGGCACCGAACAGCACGCCGCCGATGATGACATTGTGGAAATGCGCCACCAGGAACAGCGAGTTGTGCAGCACGAAGTCGGCTGGCGGCACGGCGAGCAGCACACCGGTCATCCCGCCCAGCGTGAAGGTGATCATGAAGGCGATCGCCCACATCATCGGCAGCTCGAAGCGCACGCGGCCGCGATACATGGTGAACAGCCAGTTGAAGATCTTGGCCCCCGTCGGGATCGAGATGATCATGGTGGTAATGCCGAAGAAGCTGTTCACGCTGGCGCCGGAGCCCATGGTGAAGAAATGGTGCAGCCAGACCAGATAGGCCAGGATGGTGATCACCAGCGTGGCGTAAACCATCGAGGTATAACCGAACAGACGCTTGCCGGAGAAGGTGGACACCACCTCGCTGAATACGCCGAACATCGGCAGGATCAGGATATAGACCTCCGGATGGCCCCAGATCCAGATGAGGTTGACGTACATCATCGGGTTGCCGCCAAGCGTGTTGGTGAAGAAGGCCGTGCCGACATAGCGATCAAGGCTGAGCAGAGCGAGCACGGCGGTCAGCACGGGGAAGGCCGCCACGATCAGAATGTTGGTGCACAGGGCGGTCCAGCAGAAGATCGGCATCTTCATCATGCGCATGCCCGGCGCGCGCATCTTGACGATGGTCGCGATCAGGTTGACGCCGGATAACAGCGTGCCGACGCCCGCTATCTGCAAGGCCCAGATATAATAGTCCACGCCGACGCCGGGACTGTAGCTGATGCCGGACAGGGGCGGCATGGCCAGCCAGCCGGTCTGTGAGAATTCCCCTACGAACAGGCTCATCATGACGATGGCCGCGCCAGCGGCGGTCATCCAGAAGCTGAAATTGTTGAGGAAGGGGAAGGACACGTCCCGCGCGCCAATCTGCAGCGGCACGACATAGTTCATCAGGCCGGTGACGATGGGCATCGCCACGAAGAAGATCATGATCACGCCATGGGCGGTAAAGATCTGGTCGTAATGATGGGCGTTCAGATAGCCTTCGGACCCGCCAAAGGCCATGGCCTGCTGCAGGCGCATCATGATGGCATCGGCAAAACCGCGCAGCAGCATGATGATGCCCAGGATCATGTACATGATGCCGATCTTCTTGTGATCGACCGTGGTGAACCATTCTTTCCAGAGATAGCCCCAGAGCTTGAAATAGGTCAGCGCCGCGATCAGCGCCGCGCCGCCCAGCGCCACGACGGCAAAGGTCGTGACCACGATCGGTTCGTGCAGCGGCAGGGCGTCCAGCGTGAACCGTCCGAAGATGGGGCTGACATTGAGCGGGGAGAGTGAGTCTGGTTGGGCCATGTTACTTGTTCCGCGTGGAAGGAATAGCGAGCGCGCCGGGGGACGGGCGGCTCCGGTTGTCGGCGTCGGCAGGGCTGCGCGGCGGTCCCTCGCCGGCATCGGCGCCGTTGAGCGGTTCTTCCGGCCTGCGCCCCATCGGCATGGACATGCCGCTTTCGTCATCCATCGATGATGGGTCGCCCCTGTCCATTTTCATCATGTCGCTCATGCAGACATCGCCCGGTTTGACACAGTGATTGACCACCAGGTCGAACAGGTTCGGTGCCACCTCGCCAAAGCGCATGACGGGCACATTCTCGGTCGGTTTTTCCAGCTTCAGATAGCTGGCACGGGTCAGCGCGCCATCGGCGGTCTGATTGCGCGCCACCCACTGATCGAACCCGGCCTGATCCATGCCGTAAAAGCGAAAACGCATGCCGGAAAAGCCGGCGCCGCTGTAATTGGAGGAGAAGCCGGCATAGTCGCCGGGCTCGTTGATCACCGCATGCAGCTGCGTTTCCATCGACGGCATGGTGTAGATCATGCCGACCAGCGTGGGGACGTAGAAGGCGTTCATCACCGAGGAGGAGGTGAGGCGGAACTTGATCGGCCGGTCCACCGGCGCGGCCAGTTCATTCACCGTGGCAAAGCCATATTCGGGATAGATGAACAGCCATTTCCAGTCGAGCGCGACCACCTGCACTTCGAGCGGCTTGACGTCGGCAGCCACCGGTTCACCCTTCGAAATCCGTTCGATCGGCCGATAGGGATCGAGCAGATGGGTGCCCGTCCAGGTCGCCGCGCCCAGGCAGATGACGATCAGCAGCGGGGCCGACCAGATCACCAGTTCCAGCATCGTGGAATGATCCCAGTCCGGATCATAAGCGGCATCCTTGTTGTCCGCGCGATATTTCCAGGCAAAGATGCCGATCAGCGCGATCACCGGGATGACGATGAGCAGCATCAGCGCCAGCGCGAACACCAGCAGATTGCGCTGCTGCTGCGCCACATCGCCCATGGGGTTGAGCACCACCATGTCGCAGCCGGACAGAAGAGCCGCCAGGCCGATGACGGGGACGAAGCGAAGCGCCGGCCGCAGCTGACGCAGGAGAGGGAAGGGTCTTGCCATGGGGCTTATCTAGCAAATTATATTGCAGTGCCACATTGGACATTTTGTCCAATGTCCAACATTTGCCGGATCGGCCATAAGGCATCCATGGACCAATGGATTCTCTTGATCGCAGGACAGGAAGAGCATGACAGCTGAGACCGGCACGGCCGTTCCGAACGATCGCCCCCTCAACGCTTCGCAGCGTGCCGAGCGGGATGCCCGCGCCATCAACACGCGTGACAGCCATGTCGCGCCAAGCGAGATCGCCATCGGCGTGATCATTGGCCGGACGTCGGAATTTTTCGATTTCTTCGTCTATGCCATCGCGTCGGTGCTGGTCTTCCCCTCGTTGATCTTCCCCTATGTCGATCCGCTGACGGGCACCTTTTATTCCTTCGCGATTTTCGCGCTGGCGTTCATCGCACGGCCCATCGGATCGCTGATCTTCCTGCGAGTCGATGAGGTTCTGGGACGTGGCACGAAATTGACCATCGCGCTGTTTCTGCTGGGCGGATCGACCGCTGCCGTGGCGTTTCTGCCGGGCTATGAAACCATCGGCGCATGGTCGGCGATCCTGCTGGCCATTTTCCGCATCGGGCAGGGCATTGCGCTGGGCGGCGCGTGGGACGGGCTGGCATCCCTGCTGGCGCTGAACGCGCCGGAAAAGAAGCGCGGCTGGTACGCGATGATCCCGCAATTGGGCGCGCCGCTGGGCCTGATCGTGGCGAGCGGGCTGTTCGCCTTCTTCCTCGTATCGCTGTCGACCGAGGATTTCCTCTCCTTCGGCTGGCGCTATCCTTTCTTCGTGGCCTTTGCGATCAACGTGGTGGCGCTGTTCGCGCGGCTGCGCATGGTGTCCACGCCCGATTATACCGCGCTGTTCGAAAGCAAGGATCTGCAGCCCTCGCGCGTTATCGATACATTGCGGAGCGACTGGCGCAGCATCGTGATCGGCGCGTTCGCCCCGCTTGCCAGCTTCGCCCTGTTCCACATGGTCACCGTGTTCCCGCTATCCTGGGTCGCGCTGTTCACGCCGGAAAAGCCGGCGCAGTTTCTGGTGATCGAGATTGTCGGCGGTATCGTCGGCCTCGTGGCCATCGTGCTGTCGGGCATGGCGGCCGATCGGTTCGGGCGCCGCTATGTCCTTGGCGTGTCGGCGGCGGGTATCGCAGCTTTCAGCGGCTTCGCACCGCAACTGCTCGATGGCGGCAATGCCGGCGAGCTGACCTTCATGATCCTGGGCTTTGCGCTACTCGGCTTCGCCTTCGGCCAGTCGTCCGGCACCGTGGCTTCCAATTTCGGCACGGCACGGCGCTACACCGCATCGGCGTTGACGTCCGATCTGGCCTGGCTGGTCGGTGCCGGTTTCGCGCCGCTGGTAGCGCTGGTGCTCGCCAGCCAGTTCGGCCTGATCGCGGCGGGCGGCTATCTGCTCTCCGGCGCACTGGCCACGCTGATCGCGCTGGGCATCAACAAGGAACTCGGTCGGCGGATGAGCTGAGGGCCGGCTCGGCGACAGCCCGGCACCTGGCGACCATCACATGATAGACGCTTGATCGGCGCGGGGCGGACCATGGGTCTGCCCCGCGCTATTTTCTATTGCAGGTGCCGCGTCTGACGGAAGCGGGCGTAGCGTTTCAGGATATCGTTGATGACCTGTTCGCTGGAAAAGCCGGTCACATCGTGCGGCTGATCGCCATCGGTGGACCGTGCGATGGCCCGGTGGTGACGGCGTGTCTTGCCGGCCGCCTGCCGTGTTTCGGCCCAGGCGAAGCTGGGCGCGCTGAAACTGCGGTTGCGAACCGTGTAGCGGAACTGATCGCCGCCCTGATGGGCGACGCTAAGGCTGATCTCGCCGTCCGAGCGCACCACCTCTGGCGATATGCCGCTTGGCGTCATCTGTTCGGCCACGGCGTCCAGCGCATCGGCGGCGGTGCCGGCGATATAAGCCTCGATCTCATCTGCCTGATAATGGCGCGTGATCGTGGCCAGCCGCTTCTGCCAGCCTGCCTTGGCATCTGCGAAGATGGAGGCGCCGGGATCGGACAGGTCCATCGGTGCGGTGATGCCTTCAGTCTGCAAGGCGCGCAGCAGGCCATAGCAAATGAAGATCAGGACCACGGCAAAGGGCAGGGCGCTGGCGATGGCGGCGGTCTGCAGCGCCTGCAGCCCTCCGGCAACCAGCAGCACGGCGGCCACGGCACCGGCGCTCACCGCCCAGAACACCCGCTGCCACACGGGCGGGTCCTGCGCCGCGCCCGAGGTGATCATGTCGATCACCAGCGCGCCGGAATCGGCGGAGGTCACGAAGAAGGTGATGATCAGCAGCGTCGCCAGCGATGAGGCGATGATCGACAGCGGGAGCTGGTCCAGCATCTCGAACAGCGCCACCGGCAGATTGTCGGACACCGTTTCCGCCAGGGGTACGGCGCCGCTCAGATCCATGTTGATCGCCGTGTTGCCGAACACCGTCATCCACAGGAAGGTGAACAGGGTGGGCACCAGCAGCACGCCGCCGACGAATTCACGGATCGTGCGACCACGGGAAATGCGGGCGATGAACATGCCGACAAAGGGTGACCAGGCGATCCACCAGCCCCAGTAGAACAGCGTCCAGTTGCCAAGCCATGGATTGGGTTCATAGGCGTACATGCGGAACGTGCGCTGCACCACGGAGCCGAGATAGGTGCCGATATTCTGCACAAAGGCCTGCAACAGGAAAATGGTGGAGCCGGACACCAGCACGAACAGCAGCAGCAGCGCTGCCAGGATGATGTTGAGCTCCGAAAGCCGCTTCACGCCCTTGTCCAGGCCCAGCACGACCGACATGGTCGCCAGCCCGGTGATGCCCGCGATCAGCAGGATCTGCACGGTCGTGTTGGAGGGCAGGTCGACCAGATAGTTCAGGCCCGCATTCACTTGCAGCACGCCCAGGCCGAGCGACGTGGCGACGCCGAACATAGTGCCGAGCACGGCAAAGATATCGATCGCATGCCCGATCGGCCCGTAAATTCGGTTACCGATCAGTGGGAAAAGGGCGGAGCGCACGGTGAGCGGCAGGCCCCGGCGGAAGGCAAAATAGGCCAGCGCCAGACCAACGATGATGTAGATGGCCCAGGCATGCAGGCCCCAATGAAAGAAGGTGAGCGTCATCGCCTCGCGCGCCGCTTCGATCGTGCGGCCATCGCCCACGGGGGGCAGCGCATAATGCTGCATCGGCTCGGCCACGCCGAAGAAGATCAGGCCGATGCCCATGCCCGCGCTGAATAGCATCGCGAACCATGACAGATAGCTGTAATCCGGTTCGCTATCATCCGGCCCCAGGCGTACATCGCCATATCGGCTGAACATCAGAAACAGCGCAAAGATCAGGAACCCGGCGACCGATGCGATATAGAACCAGCCAAAGTCGAAAATGATGAGCGCCTGCACCGCGTTGAACACCCGCTCGGCCTGCTCTGCAAACAGCGCGCCATAGAGCGCGAACGCCAGAATAAGACCGGCAGAAATGTAAAAGACGGGCGGATTGACCGACATCCGCCGCCAGCTGGGAACGGGTGTGGCTTCAGGTAGTGCGTTTTTCATGGCGCACGCCCTACCAGTTTGCCCGCAAGATCACAGGGTTTTTCCCGCAACGCTCCCCGCCCCCGCATGATTCCAGGCCCTGTTGGCAGATGATGTGGTCCGGAGGCGTGCGGCTGCGATATCTATGAAGCGCATAGCTTGCCGAGATTTTGTCCTATCGCGCCGCAATGCTGCGTGGGCATTTGAGCTTGGCAAAGCAGCGCTCGATGCAGCTTCGAAAGGCGCAGGTGACGGTGTCGAGCGGGATCGCCGCCTTTTGCGCCTGCTACCGCGATGATAGGCGTTCCGCCGTTCGGCGATCAGCGCCGCCAGCATGCCATTCTCGTTCCCAAGCGACTTCAACCGCCTGGCCTCGGGAGCCGAAGGCGTGCGCAGCACACACTTCCGGCCCGCCATAGTCAGAGTTCCAGTTGTAAAGTGGCGCCTCCGAGACACTGTACCGCCGGGCAAGGTTGGCTGTCTTCGCTCCCGCCTCGGATTTCTTCAGTGCGCCGATGATCTGCTCTTCCGTAAAGGTTGCTCTCTTCATCCTGTAAGTCCTTCCACAAGGGGCGGGCTCTAATCGAACTTGTAAGAAACTCAGGGGGGCAACGCACCGGCGTTGATGGCGGCCCATCCCAGGCTTTTGGGGCTACCGTAATATGCCGGGCGGAGACGGCGGGGGTGGAACGTAGCCTTCAGGCATGGGCGGTGGTGGCGTTGGGTTGAGGATGCTTTCCTCTGATCGGAACTCGATCTGACGACCTTTTTCGCCCGGTCCATCAAAGAGCACGGGTCGTTTGGAGAAAATCCAGATTGAACCGCGCCGCTTGCGACCCTAGACGACCGTGCGTTGGCGGTTTTTCTGTCGCCGACATTCGCATCGGTAACGGGAACACAGTGCGAGCATGTGCTGCTCTAATCTGAGGCTGTCCCTGCAACTGTAAGCGGTGAGCGAGAAGCATCCGCGGCCTTCACAAGGGGCCGCAGCCACTGGGCAATTCCGTCTGGAACGGAAAGCCTGGGAAGGTGTGCCTCCAGCGTCGACCCGTGAGCCAGGAGACCGACCGATGCGGGTCGCTCTTGCCTGGCTCATGGGATTGGCCGGGCGCGAACCCTTTCGTCTGAGCGACGATTAGCGGCTGGGGCCGCATCGGGATTGGCCCGGCTGGCGCCCCTGCGTCCGCTTGCCAGCCATCCCGGCCGTTCTCGCGGACGCCCCGGCCTTGTTGCTCGACGCCTGGGATAAAAACTGATGACCATTGTCTTGCGTAGCTTTTTGCTCGCCACCACCGCCGTACCTGGCGTCCTTTCCGCTCAAATAGCCCCCGACATCGAAACGGATTCCGATCCTGCCGATGCCCGAACCTTCGTGGTTACGGGTACCCGCTCTGCCGATCCCTTGCCCGCCGATCGCATTGGAAGTTCTGTTACGGTGCTTGATGAGACCATTCTTGAACGCCGGCAGGTGCGGCAAGTCTCGGATGTGCTGCGCGATGTGCCCGGCATCGCAGTCAGCCATGTGCCCGGCCAGACGCAGATCCGCATCAGAGGCGCGGAAGCCAACCACACGCTGGTGCTGATCGATGGGATCGAGGTGTCCGACCCCTTTGTCGGTGAGTTCGATTTCAGCGGATTGATTGCTGATGAGGCGGCGCGCATCGAAGTGCTGCGCGGGCAACAAAGCGCGATCTACGGCTCAGACGCGATCGGCGGGGTGATCCAGTACATCACGTTGACGGGCCGCGAAGCGCCCGGCATCAGCGGCCGGATCGAAGCGGGGTCCTTCGGCACGGTCAATGCCGCTGCGCGATTGGCAGGCGTGGCAGGAACCGTCGACTATGCGTTGTCGGCCACGCTCAACAGCACCGATGGAACGCCCGATGCCCGCAATGGCACACGGGATCTTGCAAACGATACCGGAGCGCTTTCGTTAAAGTCCACCTGGAGCCCGAGCGAGGCTTTCCGGCTGACGGGCGTGGCGCGCTATTCTCGCGGCGAGGTGGAGACCAACGACAGCGATAATGATCCTTCCAGCCCGACATTCGGCTATCAGATCGACACGCCCGGCAGTGAAGTCGAAAGCGAGGCCTTTTACGGTCTGCTGCGCGCAGAGCTCGGCTTGCTCGATGGTCGCTGGACCCATGCCCTGACCGGGCAGTTCGTCGATACTTCGCGCAATGGGTTCGACGCCGGCATGCGGGATTTCGGCAACAAGGGGCAGCGCCTCAAAGGCTCGTACGAAACGACCTTTCGCTTCGATACTTCAGGCCTGCAGCATCGCCTGACCGGCGCGCTCGATGTGAAACGTGACCGGTTCCGCAATACCGACCCGTCCGGGTTCGCATTTTCAGGCGAGCGCGGCATCGATAATCTTGGTTTGGTCGCACAATATGACGCATTGATTGGCGACAATGCCAGTTTCGGTGCATCCATCCGGCGGGACGACAACGACCGCTTCGCCGACACCACCACCTACCGCCTGCAAGCGAGCTACCGTTTCGACACGGGCACAAGGCTGCGCGCGGCGGCAGGGTCCGGCGTGAAAAACCCCACCTTTTACGAACTGTTCGGATATTCCGACGGGCGCTATATCGGCAATCCCGACCTGAAGCCCGAGCGGTCGGAAGGCTGGGAAGTCGGCGTGGAGCAAGACGTCGCCGACGGGGCTGCGACGCTGGGTGTGACCTATTTCGAAAGCGATCTGGAAAGCGAGATTTTCACCACTTACCCCGCGCCCACCTTCATCGCCACCTCCGCCAATCGAGACACTATGTCGACGCAGAACGGGGTCGAAGCTTTTGCGCAAATGAGGGGCGGGAAGGCCTGGAGCGTGAATGCGTCCTACACCTATCTGAATGCGCGCGAGGACGGAGTTCGGGAAATCCGCCGGCCGGAGCACATGGGCAGCGTCGCGGTCGACTGGCGTGCGCCGGCCGAGGCAGGCGGGGTGACATTGGTCGCGCGCTATAATGGCGAGACAGGCGATAATGCCTTTACCGATCCATCTTTTATCCCCGTGCGCGTGCGGTTGGATGACTATGTGCTCGTCAATCTGAATGCCGACGTGCGGCTGAATGATCATGTCGATCTGTTCGGTCGGATCGAAAATCTGGCAAATGAGGATTATGAGGACGTCTTTAGCTTCGAAACGCCCGGCCGTTCCGTCTTCATCGGTGCCCGCGCGCGGTTCTGACGGATCAGAGGCAATCCGGTTTCGGCGGGGATGGCGACCACGTTATGCGTGTGTGAAATTCTCCATTCTCGCCGAACGGATCGACATGAGCGGGCAAGCGTGCTTGCAGCTTTGCATCGAACACATCGCCAACAGCGATCTGCGACAGATCGGGGGCGACCGCGCTGACGATGCTGGTGGCGCCCGACGCATGCAGATCCGTCAGCAGCATGTCGTAATCCGCATTCCATAGCGGGAAGACCAAATCCAGATCCGCTGTGCGCGGATGGTGGGCGAACGCCTGTTCGCGCCATGCGCGAATATGCGCCAGATGGAGATCGCCGAAGCAAAGGCGTTGGCAATCGGGCACCAGATCGAGCGCGGCGGCGATTTGCTCCACATAATCGGCTCCCGGATGAAGCGGTACGCCGATCAGCGGCACATCGAGATGCGCGGCCTGTTCTACCACCACGTCGATCGCAAATTCCTGATGCGCGATGGTTCGGCTGTGCGCATCGAAGGTGGTCAGCAGAACGATATTGGCATGACCCTCACGTTGCAGGGCGCGCAAGGCCAGATAGCTGTCCTTTCCCCCGCTCCAGAACAGCAGCGTCACCGCAGCATCCGTCCGCTCGGGCGCATCCGTCAGCCATGCGGCTTGCTGTATCTTTTGGGCACGCGCCGCAAGTTTCACAGCATCATGATCGAACGGGCAATGGCGGCAACCGGCACCGCAGCACCGTTCGCGCTGTAAAAGCCCAAGGCGGGTAAACACGACATAGCCGGTATCGGGATCATTATAGGTGAAGTCCCCGCGCGCGCAGGCCGCTTCATGCAATTCCCAACAGCTCGGCTCAGGCAAGTTCAAGGAATTCCGCCACCGCATCCGACAGCATGGCCATGCTGGGCAGCAAGGCCGGGCTGGGGCGGCTGAAATGCATATGTCCGTCCAGAAACAGAACCGGGCAATCGAGCGGGACGGCATCTGCCTTTGCTCGATCTTCGTCCATGCCGCAGCAGGCGACGATGACGATGTCCGGCGCGGCCTTCGCGATCCGATCCCATTCCACCTTGAAGGATGGTTCGCCGCTTTTGCCCAGAAGGCAGGTCATGCCCAAAGCTTCGATCATGTCCGGCATCCAGTGACCGGCGACGAACGGCGGATCGAGCCAGTCGAGAAACACCACGCGAAGTTTGCTGCCCGAATGGCGGCCCCGATAGTCGGCCAGCGTTGCATCCCATTTCTCGTGAAGCTCGGCAGCAGCGTGCTCCCTTCCGATGGCATTGCCCACCTGGTCGAAACACAGCGGCACATCGGCCAAACTGTGGGGCGACAGATCGACCAGACGCGGGCTGCTCGGCAGCGACAGCACGGCTTCCTGCACATCGCCGGCGGGCACCGCACATACATCGCAAAGCGACTGGCTCACCACGACATCGGGCGCCAGCCGTTCCAGCGTGGCGATATCCAGCTCGTACAGCGGCCGGGTCGCGGTGCTGACCTGGCGGTCGATCTCTGCTGCCGATGCCTTGGTGTCGATCCAGGTGCTGGTCAGCTTGGGCAGGTGGTCCCATTCGCCCGAACAGCTGTGACTGACCCCGACAAGATCGTCTGCCGCGCCCAGCGCGACGACGATGTCAGTGGCGCTGGGCAGTAGAGAAACGATCCGCATCGAATGCTCCCGTCAACGCAATCACGCCGAATGCGGCGCCACCATATATGGCATTGGCGACTATGCCCTTCAGCAGAAATGGCAGGCCTGCGACATAGCAGGCTATCCAGCCTTCCAAAGTGTTCGGAAAGAACCCCATGGCCATCGTAGTGAGGTTGGAGATCAGGTAGAAAACGACAGCACTACCGATCGCCGCCAAGCCGACCGAAGACACGCCGATCTTGCCCAGCACAGGGCGAACCGACACCGCCGCGAGCAGGTGCCCGACATAGACGAAGCTCATCGCCAGAAGGCTGTAAAACCCGTTGACTGCATCGATGAAGAAGATGGTCGCCAATACCGGGGCGAGCATCAATTTGCGCGGCAGGAAAGCCGCCGCAACCATGCCGATCGCTCCGACGGTCGATAGGCCCATAGGGTGCGGCAGAGCATGGGATAATATGCCCGCAAGCGCGAGCATTGCGGCCAGAAGGCCGTTCTTCAAGTGGTGGTTCATGGCACCAGTTCCATAAGCCGCCAGTCCCCGGACGGTGATTGTATCAGGTTCGAGTGGCCGGTCTCCGGACTTCACGAGTTTCGATCGGCAACGCCTTCCCATCCCTGAGGACAGTGACATATTGCTGCAGATCACTCGATTACCGTTGCGAGGTCAGTACCGGATTTGCACCGGTTTCCCGTTCACCAAGCTCGATTGCGCGATTATTCGCGAATACATCATAACGCGTTCGCGGCTCGCGCCAAGAGGAATTTCTCGCTGGGCGTCGCGCTAGAGACAAGGCGACGCTGCAGCGCAATCGTGTGGTTCGTCAATATTATGTGTTCGCGCTGGAACTGGCTGTAATGGTTCCGCAAGCCTTTTTGTACGCACTTGGGCCGAACGGATATAGTCCGCCGTCGCTTGTCAGATCGCATCAAGCGGCCTGTGGGGCAGCACGGCGCGAAGCTGCCAGCGGGACGAACTTGGGCGATCGCGAGGAAAGCGATGGCTCTGCCCTGCATTGAAGAACTCGCAAAAGTAAGGTCGGATCAAAGAGCGAAGCCAGGTCCTCTTTCTCCAAGGAGTGGTCCAATTGCACTGATGCATATCGCCGCTGCGCTCTCTTTTTCGGCACCTACCGCCTCTCCGTCTTTTCCGGTCTTATGCTGTTTTTTGGACCGATCGCAGAACGACACTGTGCACGTTCGCGTTAGCGCAAGACTTCCTTTGGTTCGGAGCGTGGAATGTCAGGAACGCGAATTCTGGTCCCCGCTGCGGGATCGGCGACTTTGTTGGGTTGCACCACTGCCTCCGCCAAGCAGGCTGGAACGATTGAGGACGCCAATATCGCCGGCGATTTTTCGCAGTCGCGAGGCACATTGTCGCGCATGGAGGGGTTCGATACATCGGGCAGCGGCGATCCAGAGCCGGATCTGCGCGAGCATGAGATCGCTTTCTCAACCGATCAGGGTTTTTGGTCCGACATCATGCGTATCGGCATCGGTTTGGGCGATGAAAAATGTGCCCTGCAAGCCCACATCTGCGGCTTGTCCGATGCGGCATGGATGTTCGATGTGGCGACACTGACCAGTTCGCCAGTTTTTCACATTACGCCCGAAGGGCTGATCGTGGACGATTCCATCATGGTGGCTGGGACAGGTCTCGCGCCGTCGCCCGTTCACATAGCCGAATAATCGCGCCCGGTTCTTCGCGACCACAACAGGGCTTTAAGTGAACACCGCAGCGTCTTGCGAACGATAGAGATAAACGAAGAGGCATTTATATGAACAGGCGCAACCTAATTAAAACCGGGATCGCAGCAGCTGGTGCAGGACTGGCCTTTTCGGCGGGCGGTTTGCGAATGGCCTTCGCAAGTGCCGCTAGCCCATCCTCTGACTGGTGGAGAGGACGGGCAATCCGCTGGTTGCAAACCAATCTGCGAGAAACTGACGCAGCGATAGATCCCGTCATATTTGTCGATGAGATCGAGGCGCTTCATGTCAACACAGCGCTAGTGAATGCTGGTGGCATCACGGCCTATTATCCAACCGATATCGAGTTCGCACATGTCAGCGAGTACCTTCCGGAAGGTCGCGATCTCTTCGGCGAAATACTCACCGAAGCGCACGCGCGCGGTATTCGCGTGGTCAGTCGCTGGGACTTCAGCAAGGCTCGCCGCGAAGTTTACCAGGCTCATCCGGAATGGTTTTTCAAGATGGCGGATGGCGGACCGGCGATCCACAACGGCCTGTACCAAGTCTGCATAAACGGCGGCTGGATACAGGAGAAAGCCGTAGAGATACTTGGCGAAGGTCTCGACCGTTACGATGTGGACGGGTGTTTCTTCAACAACTTCCTCAATCCGTCGCGCGACTATGCGGGCCGGGATCTGGGTATCTGCCAGTGCGAAAACTGCCAGACCTTGTATCGTAAAGAATACGGCACGCCGGTACCGATGGAGCGGACCCCGGAATATCAGGGGTTCATGCAGGATTGCGGCCGGAGAACGTCGGAAAAGATCATCTCCCTGCTGCGCAAGAAGCGTCCCTCGGCGGCCCTTATCGGCGGCACGCCTTCACTCACCGATATTGTCTATGGAGAGTCGAGCACCGCTGTCGACAATCCCCTCCCGCTCTGGCCCTATATGGCTAGCGACAATGTGAACAAATGGCGGAATTCCTATCCGCAGGCCGAGGTGATGTGCCAGTCGATGCAATTCCTCGATTTTCCGTGGCGCTTCTCGTCCGTTCCGAGGCAGGAAATCGCGAGCCGTATCTGGCAAAGCGTGTCGCATGGCGGTTTTGCCGCGATGAGCCTGAACGGTACGATAGGCGATCTCAAGAACCGGTCAGCCGTCGAGGTGGGCGAGCCGATCTACGCGTGGCTCAAGGACCATGAAGAGCATTACCACAGTCAAGTGAACGAAGCGCGCGTCATGCTGCTCACGCCATCGCAGGGCGGGCAATCAGGCGCTGGTTTCGCTGGATCGACGGAATCCTACAGGGGCATGTTCCGGCTGCTTTCGGAGCAGCATATTCCGTTTGCCGGAATGACGCATCTGGACTGGCTTGGAACGCGGCCTTGCGACCTCATCATCACAACCGGTCCGGTGCCGCTTGCGCTGCAGGATTTCATCAGGAAAGGCGGCAATGTCATAGCCACCGGTACGATGGAACCCGAGTTCGAGATTGCACCCGTCGTGCAACGCCACGATGATCTGGACGGCGCTTATGTCACTATCCGCGACAAGGACCTGTTCGCCTCGCTGGAAGACCTCGACGTCGCAATGCTGGACGGGGAGTTCCTTGAGCTTTCCGCGACAGGCCAGGACGCCCTGACCTTCGTTCCGCCCGCGTTTTACGCGCCGCCGGAGTTTGTCGGCGCAGGCTGGGAAGATACCGGCAAGCCCGCAATGGTGATCAAACGGATCGGTCGAGGGACGATTGCATGGATCCCATGGGATATATCGGGCCTCTATCATCGCTATAGCCTGGAGAGCCACCGGGGTATCCTCCGCGATCTGATCGATCGCATGCTGCCGGGCGGAAGAGATCTGCGCACCAACGCGCACTCCATGGTGCAAATGTCTCTCATGCGGCAAAACAATCGGCACCACCTGCACATGATCAACATGTCCGGTCATTCCGGCACAGCCTATCATGAACCGCTGCCCGTCGCCGGCTTCGAAGTCGAAGTGAAAGGCAATTTCTCCAGCGCCCGAGCCTTGCGCTCCAACCAATCAATGCCTGTCTCGCGGCGCGGCGAATTTATCGTGCTCAATATACCCCGCGTTGAAGACTATGAAATCATCGAACTTACGTGACTTCGCGTCCTTTCGGAGCCATCTTGGCTCACCGATGATCGCGAGAAACGTTTGTGGCCGATAGGCTGCAGGGCTGTGCTTGGCGAACGCAGCTAAGAGTGTCCTCGCCCGATATGTCGAGGTCTAGGATCCGCCAGCATTTGCGGAACCGATGGCAGTTCTTAGGAAGATAGTACCGTAGGCGAGCGACCGGAACGGAGAGTCCAATTCCCATTCCAGCGACCCTGGACGAATGGCAGCGTACAGGTCACGCTATGCAGCCTCGAGTGATTACAATTGGGGCGCTCAGCGGACCGGCCGGAACTGGGCCGACAGTGGACTGGCGGCTCGTAGCTTTTCGATTAGTCAAAGCGGTCGAAATTTAAGTGCTAATTTTTGTGCATCGGTCGCGTTCAGATGATGGGCCTGGTTTAAGTTTGTTTCGCATGCCCCAGAGTGCCGATAGCGTGATAGTCAGGCCAAGGCCGACCCAGAAGATCGCGATAAATGGAGCGTCATTGCCAAGCGTGATGCGGGCAAAGGCCGTGGCGAGCAGCATGGCTGGGCACCCCCACACCACGCCGTGCCATGCGGCGTGCAGGGCCGGCTCCACATGGCCTTTGCGGCGGCGTTTCGCGAGCCAAATAAACATGCCCGTCGCACACACGACACTCAGCGCGGCTCCGAATACCAGATAAGCGATCTTAACGGGTAAGCCGCCGAAATTGCCGAAATGCAGTTTATAGTTGGAGGCGGCAGCCTGACGTCCGATGTCACCATCGGCGAGGCCGGCTGTGCCGCGGAAATTGCCCTCGGCATCAAATTCATAATATTCCCCGAAAATAAGGCGTCGGGAATGTTCTGCGACGACCTGGACGTGCTGGCCCGGCTGCAGCGGATCGTGCAGAATGGCATAGGTCGGAAGCACATCCGGGTAGTTCGATTGCATCTGTGACAGTGGCCCAGCCACGTCCGGCATGCCCGTGAAGCTTTTGCGGCCCGCGCGCTCTTCCCCGAAAATCGAGCTGAATACTGCCTGCGTGTCTCCATCATAATCGACCTTCGCGATGGTCCAGGCCCCGATCGAGCCGAGACCAATGGCAGCACCCGTAAAGCCGAGCGCCAGTGCAAATGGCAGCGTCCAGGTGCTCAGGCGATTGTGCCAATCGGCCAGCGCTACGCCGCTGCCACTGCGCGCCTTTAATCTGAACGCGTCACGGAAAATGCGCGGCAACGCAACCACCCCGGTCATCGCCAGCGCTATCAGCATGACGCCCAGCACACCGACCAAAGTTAGCCCCCAGATGCTCGGCAGGCTTAGCGTATAATGGAGTGCGATGAGGAAATCAGACCAGGCAATTTGCTCGGGCATGGCGATCGATCCGTCGCGATCGATGTGGACGGCGCCGCTATCCGTCGTGATTGTGGTGCGTGGTAGATCTTCGGCGGGAAGGTGGACGTAGAGATGCGTCGTTGGCGCTACGCCGGCAGCGCGTTCCTGCGTTAGCACGTTCTCGACCGCTTTTTGCACCATGCCTGGGGCAATCGACGTCATTTCAGGGGCGTTCGGCTGTTCCAACCGTTGCAGTTCGGGATACAACACAGAAACCGCGCCGGTGACGCAGACGATGTATAGCAAGGCGCTGACCACCAGTCCGATAGCCGAATGGGCGGAAAGCACCTTCTTTACCGCTGCCAAGGATGATGACGCTGCAGTTTCGCTCATGATAATCCCTATCCTAGCGCTGGAATGACACAAGCAAGGCAAGCGGCGAGAACACCGAACTGCTGCTTGCGTGACGTCAGAATGAGCAGCACAAATGTTAGGATCGCCCAGAGAACTGGCAGCAGCAACAACATCGCCGCATTGGCGTCAGCATCGCTATTGCCCGCCGTTTGAAAGAGCAATCGGACGCCGAGAGCCAAAGCTAGGGAAGCCGCCAAGGCACCAATCGTCAGGATAAGAAAGGTGGTGAGGCGTCGGCTGATATCGCGCTGCTCTACCGGCGGTGCTGTGCTGCGTGCAGCACGATATCTGACAGAAGCAGATCGGGGTGACCGCCATGCGGCAACCGCTAACAGACCAAGCGCCGTCCCGATCGGCCAAAGGCTCGTAACAGTGACGCCCCATGCTCCCGCGCTATTCGCGGCGCCGACCATGGCCAACGAGAGGGCGGCCCAACCAGCTGCGACTGGCCATTTCGGCCGGCGTCTCCATGCGCTGCGTAAGAGTAATATAGCGATGACCGCTAGGGCTGCGAAAAGTGATAGAGGCTGCGATGGCAACATCAGAAGCCCTGGGTCAGCGTAATGAACACATTGCGCACGGCGCCAAGAAAGCAGTCGCCCCGTGCCAGACAGGCAGCAGGGTAGCGCTCGTCAGTCAGGTTGGTGGCATTGACTGCAATGCTAGTTTTCTGAAAGGCAATTCTAGCAAAAGCATCGAAGGTCGTCACGTCAGGCGTGCGGACAATGTTGACCGCGCTGCGGGAGAAGTTCTCGCCAGCATAGCGCGCACCGCCGCCAAGTTCGAGCGACCAATCATTTATCGGGATCAGTTTGGAGAGCCACAGTGAGGCATTGTGTTTGGGCACATTTTCCAGCTGCTCGCCGATCTGAAAGGCAGCGCTTGCCTGCGTCAATTCTGCTTCATTGTAACTGTAGTTGGCCAGCATGGTGAAGTTGCCAGGCAGGATACGCCGTGCTTCGAACTCTACGCCGCGCGATTGCAGCTCACCTGCCTGGATCCGGTTCGTCGGATCGGCCGGGTCGTTGATCAGCCGGTTCTGTTCGGTGATGTCATAACCCGTCACGGTAACCAGCGTATAAGAGTCAGGCCGCCATTTGGCACCGATCTCAAACTGCTTGCCACGCTGCGGACGGAAGCCATTACCATCGCGGCCGAACCCGGCGACTGGCAGGAAGCTCTCGGTGTAGCTGAAGAACGGGTGGACGTTGAAAGCCAGCTCACCGATGATGCCGGCCCGCCAAGTGAAAGCATCCGTCTCCTGCTCGACACCGGTGGTGCCTAGATCATCGACCCAATCCTTTCGGCCACCAATCACGATATGCACGCGATCGCCAATGGAAATCTGATCCTGTGCGTAGATCCCGAGCTGCTCCTGGGAGGAGACACTGGCATCTCCGAGCGCCGGCGCCGGAAAACCGTTGCTGATGGTATCGGCATAAAGATCGATGGTATCGACGGCAAAACCGCTGCGCCTGGTGGTTTCATTCCATAGATAATCAACGCCTACCAACAGCTCATGGCGAATGGCTGCGCCAGTGTTGAAGTTCAAACCTAGGCCGGTATCGGCTGAAAAGACGTTGATACCACCCTGATCCGCCGCGCTGTAGCGACCAATGATACGCTGATCCGCATCTAAAAACGGATTGAACGGATTGCTGTAGTTATTGGGGTAGCGAACAACGGAATTGATGTCGCTGTCGATATATCGAACGCGCGACCGCAATGCGGCAACATCGTTGAAACGATGTTCGAGCAATGCGGTGCCTGACAGGATACGCCCGTCATAGGGATCGCCAGGCTCGCCAATGAATGTGGAGAAAGGCAGGCGGCCATTCGGGTTGGGATCGATATCCTGCGCGCTGCCCGGTTCATTATCGGAGATGACGGTATTGAGCGGCAGGAACTGTTGCACCGATCCGCCGTCATCTTCCTGGTAATTGCCAATAAGCGTGATGCTGGTATCCATCGTTGGCTGCCAGGTGATCGATGGTGCAATCAACAAACGATCATCGGTTACGAAATCAGTCTGTGTATTGGAATCGCGTAACCGACCGGTCAGGCGAACCGCAACCGTATCGCTGACGGGCCCGGTGATATCAGCCAGCACTTCCTTGCGATCGAACGATCCATAGCGCACCGACACCTCACCACCGAATGCGAATTCCGGCTTCTTCGATACCAGATTGATCAGCCCTCCGATGCTGCCCTGACCGAAAAGCACAGAGGCCGGGCCGCGCACGACTTCCACGCGGGAAAAGGCATAAGGGTCAGCAGGAATGCTGTTATAAAATCCAAATAGCTCACGCATGCCATCGCGATACTGCACCGGATTGATGGCACGAATGAACTGTGAATCCACACGGCTGTCCAGTCCATAAGCCGAGCTTTGCACCCCAGAGACATAGCGCAGGGTCTCCGCAATATTCAGCGAACCTTGGTCTAGAAAGATATCGTCCGGAATGACGCTGACAGGCTGTGGAACCTCGATCAATGGTGTGTCTGTTTTTGTGCCAGCTGTGACCGTCTCGAAATAGCCACTGACAACAATTTCATTATCGTCACGTGCGGGTGGATCGGCTTGCTCAATCTGGGCGTGCGCGATGCCGGCAGGCGCAATCATGGCAAGCGCGAGGGCAATTTTGGAAGAGGCAGACATTCGAATATCCCTGTTAGGCGTCATTATGCGAGCCCCCTTAGAGATATTGGGAAGCATTCGCAATAAGCACGTTACCTTCTTTTGCTATCATTGACCGAGTCCAGCCTAAGCCATCGTTTAGCTGCCACTTCCGCGATTTTGAACGAACGGCAGCTTTCTGGAAACCGCCGGGCCGTCTCGAATGACCAAATTATGGGGCGCAAAGCTGACATTTGCGCGCTCAATCGCCGCGCGGCTCCCTCACCGCTGAGGTTTTCCAGATTGGCGCAACCGAAGGATCTGCAGACAATCGGCAAACTAAACGCAATTCGAAATCTGGCGAGCACACCCTACCCCGAGAACTCGGGACTTAAGTCATTATAAGTTATGACGAAATCAAGTTTGGGCGAAATCAATTCGTCTACGGGTAGAGCGGGTTTGCGCCGAGCCGTAGACAACTCATCGCGGGACAAGGTTCTGAAATGGCGATTGAATTTTGCCAATCTCCACGAGTTGTCTGTGAACCATAAAGTCCGGCCTCCTCAAGCAGGCATTCGCCATTGCTCAAGCTCTAACTTCTAACTGAACCTGATGCCTGAATGCAGGTCAGGCGCGCAAAAAGCGGCTTGCTTGCGCTTCATGCTAGCGCATCCGGAAGGTAGGACCCGCGAAAATCTGGACTGCCAGCCGCTCGAGTTCTGCTGGCCTATAGTAAGGGCCCCGATGCTGCGCATCGGACCCAGCAAAGGGGGACACAACCCACGCACGCATGAATAACGGGATTCTGCCACTTTTGGGGCACGCCATTAGCATTTCCCTATAAGAGTTCATTCAGGAATGGGGGAATTCTAACGATTTTCGAGCATGCTATTGGCATCCCCGGACTCAAGGCCTTCGCGATTATCGATTGCTGGATGGCAGGAAAACGGCGGCTGCTCAGGCCCCCTATTTTCCATACTCATTCCATAAGGAACAAACTGCGCAGGCTTAAGTCATTGAAAACGTGGTGCACCCGACAGGATTCGAACCTGTGGCCTCTGCCTTCGGAGGGCAGCGCTCTATCCAGCTGAGCTACGGGTGCCTGATGGGAGCGCTTAGCAGCGTGTGGGCGGCTCGCCAAGCGGGCAATCGCTTGTGGGGTTCGCGCCGCCTATTTTGCATGGCCGGTTTGGGCGGTTATGTTTTTGCAGGGGCGGGGTTTCGCGGGAACCGGCTTTCTGTCATCCGGTTGAACAGACAGATGACATCCCAGATGAACAGGATTGCCCATGAAGACCCGCGCCGCCGTCGCCTTTGAAGCCAAGCAACCGCTCGAGATCGTCGAGCTGGATCTGGAGGGCCCGCGCGAGGGCGAGGTGCTGGTGGAGCTGATGGCCACCGGGCTGTGCCATACCGATGCCTATACGCTGTCCGGCGCCGATCCGGAGGGCAAGTTCCCCGCCGTGCTGGGTCATGAAGGCGCCGGTATCGTGCGCGAAGTGGGCGCGGGTGTGACCAGCGTGGCCAAGGACGATCACGTCATCCCGCTCTACACGCCGGAATGCCGGACCTGCGAATATTGCCTCAACCCCAAGACCAATCTGTGCCAGCGTATCCGGTCCACCCAAGGTGAGGGGCTGATGCCGGACGGCACGTCGCGGTTCAGCTACAAGGGCGAGACAATCTACCATTATATGGGCACCTCGACCTTTTCGAACTTCACGGTGCTGCCGGAAATCGCGGTGGCCAAGATCCGCGACGATGCGCCGTTCGACACCAGTTGCTATGTCGGCTGCGGCGTGACCACGGGCGTCGGCGCGGTGGTGAACACGGCCAAGGTGGAGCCGGGCAGCCGTGTGGTGGTGTTCGGTCTTGGCGGCATCGGCCTCAACGTGATCCAGGGCGCACGGATGGCCGGCGCCAAGCAGATCGTGGGCATCGACATCAATGCGGACCGCGCCGAATGGGGCGAGAAATTCGGCATGACCGATTTCCTCAACCCCAAGGACGGCGGCGATATCGTGGAGCGGATCGTGAAGCTGACCGAAGGCGGCGCGGATTACAGTTTCGAATGCATCGGCAAGACCGATGTCATGCGCCAGGCGCTGGAATGCTGCCACAAGGGCTGGGGCGAAAGCATCATTATCGGCGTGGCCGAGGCGGGCGCGGAAATCAGCACGCGGCCGTTCCAGCTGGTCACCGGGCGCAACTGGCGGGGATCGGCCTTTGGCGGCGCGCGCGGGCGCACCGATGTGCCCAAGATCGTGGACTGGTACATGAACGGGCAGATCGAGATCGACCCGATGATCACGCACAAATTCTCGCTGGACGAGATCAACAAGGGTTTCGACATGATGCACAAAGGGGAGAGCATCCGCGGCGTGGTCGTGTATTGATCCCCCATCAAGGATAAAAAGGAGCGCCGCTGACCGGCGTAATCAAGGAAGGATGATCTACTTATGTTCAGTCATGTGATGCTCGGCGCCGATGATATCGACGCCTCCAAGAAATTTTATGACGCGGTCATCGGCGCCCTGGGCGGCAAGCCCGGCATGGTCGATCCGAAGGGGCGCGTCGTCTATATGCATGGCGGCTCGATCTTCCTGCTGACCAAGCCGATCGACGGCCAGCCCGCCAGTTGCGGCAATGGCAGCACGATCGGTTTTGCCGCCGACGGCCCGGAACAGGCCGATGCGTGGCACAAGGCAGGACTGGAAGCAGGCGGCACCGCGATCGAAGATCCGCCGGGCATCCGTGAGGGCGCGGGCATGAAGCTGTATCTGGCCTATCTGCGCGATCCGGCCGGCAACAAGGTCTGCGCGATGCATCGCCTCGCCAGCTGATGATCGGCTGTCCATGAGCGACGAATGGATCCTCACCCTCAGCTGCGCTGACCGGGTGGGGATCGTTGCCGGTGTCAGCCGTTTTCTGGCGGATCATGACGGGTTCATCGTCGACAGCCAGCAATATGCCGATCTGGAGACGGACCGTTTTTTCATGCGGGTACGGTTCGTGCCGCGCGGAGAGCGGTTTCCGCCACCAGGGCGGATGCACGCGGCCTTTGCGCCCGTGGCAGCTGCGCTGGCGCTGGACTGGACGCTGACGCAGGCCCGCGACAAGCCGCGCGCTGTGGTGGCGGTTTCGCGCGGATCGCATTGTCTCGCCGATCTGCTCCACCGGCAGGCGAGCGGCGCGCTGGCGATGGATATGGCGGCGGTGGTCTCCAATCATGACAATCTGCGCGCAATGACCGAATGGCATGGGCTGCCTTTCCATCATCTGCCGGTGGATGATGCCAGCAGGCCTGCACAGGAAGCGGCGATCCTGTCTATCATGGAGGAGAGCGGCGCCGATTATCTGATATTGGCGCGCTATATGCAGGTTCTTTCGTCCGATCTGGTCGAGCGGCTGGCCGGGCGCTGCATCAATATCCATCACAGTTTTCTGCCGGGTTTCAAAGGCGCGCGGCCTTATCATCGGGCGCATGCGCGCGGCGTGAAGCTGATTGGTGCGACGGCGCATTTCGTGACGTCGGAGCTGGACGAAGGCCCGATCGTCGAACAGGCGGTGGAGCGGGTCGATCACCGGGATTCGGTGGACGACATGATCCGCATCGGGCGTGACATAGAAAGCCGGGTGCTGTCGCGCGCCGTCGATGCGGTCGGCGCGCGCCGTGTATTTTTGAATGATGGAAAGACGGTGATTTTTCGATGAGCAAGGACGGCGGCAGCATGGATACCAGTGCAATCAACAAGGCCAATGGCGGGCAGCAGGGCGTCTACAAACATGCGAGTGAAAGCACCGGTACGGACATGGTCTTCTCGGTCTTCGTGCCGCCGCATGAGGAAGGCGCGAAGCTCCCCGTGCTCTGGTACCTTTCCGGGCTCACCTGCACGCATGCGAATGTGACCGAGAAGGGCGAATATCGCGCCGCCTGCGCGGAGCAGGGCATCATCTTTATCGCGCCCGACACCAGCCCGCGCGGTGAGGATGTGCCAGATGAGGATGTCTACGACTTCGGCAAGGGCGCGGGCTTTTATGTCGATGCGACCGAGGAGCCCTGGGCCAAACATTTTCGTATGCGCAGTTATATTGAGGACGAGCTGCCCGCGCTGATTGCCAAGAATTTCCCGATGGCGGATATGCAGCGCCAATCGATCACCGGGCATTCGATGGGCGGCCATGGCGCGCTGACCATCGGTCTGCGCGGCGGCGAGCGGTTTCGCTCCGTCTCCGCCTTTTCGCCTGTCGTATCGCCGATCAACTGCCCCTGGGGTGAAAAGGCGCTGGGCAAATATCTCGGCGATGACCGTGCCGCCTGGCGCTTGCACGATGCCTGCGCGATGATTGCCGATGGCGCCCGCGTCCCGGAGCTGCTGGTGGAGCAGGGCACGGCGGATCAGTTTCTGGAAGAACAGCTGAAACCGCAATTGCTGCAGGAAGCCTGCCACAAGGCCGGGATCGACCTCACCCTCAACATGCGCGAGGGTTATGACCATAGCTATTATTTCATCTCTACCTTTTTGGGCGATCATGTCCGCTGGCATGCCGAGCGGCTGAAGAAATAAACCGCACAGGGGCTGCAATCTTGTTCGGGCACGAAGTCGTGCTTTCTAGAGCGAACGCCTAGGCGCTTCGCACGTTATACGTATAATCGACGACATTCTCAGGAGACATCCATGCGCATTATCGACCATTTCATTGCCGGCGAAAGCAGTGGCGGGGGATCACGCACATCGGATGTGTTCAATCCCAATGACGGCAGCGTGCAGGCCAAGGTCCCGTTGGGCGATGCTGCGCTGCTCGACAAAGCGGTGGCGGCGGCGCGGGCGGCGCAGCCCGAATGGGCGGCGACCAATCCGCAGCGCCGTGCGCGCGTGTTTTTCAAGTTCAAGCAACTGGTCGAGGCGGACATGGAAAACCTCGCCGAAATGCTCAGTTCCGAGCATGGCAAGGTGATCGCGGATTCGCGCGGCGATGTGCAGCGCGGGCTCGACGTGATCGAATTCTGCTGCGGCATTCCGCATGTGCTGAAGGGGGAATATACCCAAGGTGCCGGCCCCGGTATCGATGTCTATTCGATGCGCCAGCCGCTCGGCATCGGCGCGGGCATCACGCCGTTCAACTTCCCCGCGATGATCCCGATGTGGATGTTCGGCCCAGCCATCGCAGCGGGCAATGCCTTTATCCTGAAGCCCAGCGAGCGCGACCCCAGCGTGCCGCGCCGTCTGGCCGAACTGTTCCTCGAAGCCGGTGCGCCGGAAGGAATTTTGCAGGTGGTGCAGGGCGACAAGGAGATGGTCGACGCCATCCTCGATCATCCGGCGATCGGCGGGGTCAGCTTCGTCGGCAGTTCGGACATCGCGCATTATGTCTATCAGCGCGGCGTCGCGGCGGGCAAGCGCGTGCAGGCCATGGGCGGCGCGAAGAACCACGGTATCGTAATGCCGGATGCCGATCTCGATCAGGTGGTCAGCGATCTCAGCGGTGCGGCCTATGGGTCGGCCGGGGAGCGCTGCATGGCGCTGCCCGTGGTCGTGCCCGTGGGCGAGGATACCGCCGAGCGGCTCAAGGAAAAGCTGCTCCCCGCCATCGAGGCGCTGCGCGTCGGTGTCTCCACCGATGCCGAGGCGCATTACGGCCCGGTCGTGAATGCCGCGCACAAGAAGCGCGTGGAAGACTGGATCCAGAAGGGCGTGGATGAGGGCGCGGAGCTGGTCGTCGATGGGCGCGGGTTCAAGCTGCAGGGCCATGAAGAAGGCTTTTTCATCGGCCCCAGTCTGTTCGATCATGTCACGCCCGAAATGGAAAGCTACAGGGAAGAAATCTTTGGCCCCGTGTTGCAGATCGTGCGGGCCAAGAGCTTTGACGAGGCCGTCGCGCTGCCCTCCAAGCATCAGTATGGCAATGGCGTCGCTATCTTCACGCGTAACGGCCATGCCGCTCGCGAATTCGCGGCCCGCGTGAATGTCGGCATGGTCGGCATCAACGTGCCGATCCCGGTGCCGGTGGCCTATCACAGCTTCGGCGGTTGGAAGCGCTCGGCCTTTGGCGATACCAACCAGCATGGCATGGAAGGCGTGAAGTTCTGGACCAAGGTGAAAACCATCACCCAGCGTTGGCCGGATGGCACGGCAGACGCGGACAGCAAGGACGCCTTCGTCATTCCGACGATGGGCTAACCATCAGCAAAGGACAGCCAAGATGCAGATTTTTAGAACAGCCTCGATAGGTTTGGCGGGTCTTCTGCTTCTGTCCGCGTGCTCGCAGGCGGACGAGAATGCGACGGCCACGTCCGACGCCGAATCGGCCGGCGAACAGGACGGCATGAATTATGATGCTGCGTCACAGGAAAATGCTGCGGCAGCCGATGCACCGGTGGAGCAGCAGGTGCAAGATGGCGCCGTTCCCGGCGTCGCGCCAACGGCGACAGACGCAGATACCGGGGCGGGCACAGGCTCTTGATGCGTTGCGACAAGGCTGGCGGCGGTCCTGCGCGTCATGGGTGACGATGATGACGCCCCGGCGGACCGGCGCCGCCAGCGTGCGGTGCCGAGCGGTCGGCTGTCCCGGCTCGGCTCGTTCGGCAAGCTGGCAGGCGGTGTAGCCGGCGGGATGATCGGCGAAGGCGCGCGCAGACTTGCCGCTGGCGAGCGTCCTCGGATGAGCGATATGCTGCTGACCCCCGGCAATGCCAAAAAGGTGGCCGATCAGCTTGCCCATCTGCGCGGCGCGGCGATGAAGCTGGGTCAGATGATTTCCATGGACGCAGGCGACATGCTGCCGCCCGAGCTGGCCATGATCATGGCGCGGCTGCGGGATCAGGCGCAGCATATGCCGCCGGGGCAGCTCAAGACGGTGCTCGCAGACGCTTGGGGCCCGGACTGGCGGCAGCGCTTCACGCGATTCGGCCCAACGCCGGTGGCCGCCGCCTCCATCGGGCAGGTGCACCGCGCAACGACGAAAGACGGGCGCGATCTGGCGATCAAGGTGCAATATCCCGGTGTCGCCCGAAGCATCGACAGCGATGTTGACAATGTGGCGACCCTGCTGCGCGTCAGTGGCCTTGTGCCCAAATCGCTCGATCTTTCGCCGCTCCTTTCGGAAGCCAAGACGCAATTGCGCGAGGAGGCCGATTATGAGCGAGAGGGGCAGGAGCTGGAACGCTTTGCCGCGCTGCTGGCCGATGATCCGCGCTATATCGTCCCCCGGCTGGATCCCGAATTCACCACGACTGACATTCTTGCCATGACCTTTGTCGAAGGCGCGCCGATCGAGAGTATCGAAGCCGAGCCGCAGGCGGTGCGCGATACGGTGATCGGCAACCTGATCGAGCTGGTCCTGCGCGAGCTGTTCGATTTCGGCCATATGCAGACCGATCCGAACTTCGCCAATTATCGCTATCAGGCGGACGAGGGGCGGCTGGTCCTGCTCGACTTCGGGGCGTCGCGGGCCATCGAGCCGCGCGTATCGGCGGCGTATCGCACATTGCTCTCCGCCGTATTCAAAGGCGACCGGGACAAGGTGCGCGAGGCGGCGATCGATGCGGGTTTCCTCGGCCCGGCAGCGGCGGCCAAGCACCGCGCGCTGGTCGACCGGATGATCGACATCATCCTGGTCGAGATCGGCCGGCCCGACCGCTTCGACTTCGGCGACCGTGCGTTCGTATCCGTGCTGGCCGAAATGGGGCAGGACATGGCCGAGGACCGCGCCACCTGGCATCTGCCGCCCGCAGACCTGATCTTTGCCCAGCGCAAGATCAGCGGCACGGCGCTGCTCGCCGCGCGGTTGAAGGCGAAGGTCGACATCCGCGCGCTGGCGGCACCCTATCTCACCGGTTGAGGTCCGCGCCCGCCGAGGCCCAGCTTTGTTGCATTGCCGCGCGGTGCGGATTACCTGACGGTGGCTTGCCTCTTGGCCTCCAACCGAAAGCGTCATCTTGTCCAAATCCACGCCCTATCCCGTGATCGATCCCTCTCCAGACGTGCCGCGCATGGAGGCAGACGTGCTGGAGTTCTGGAAAAACGAGAAGATTTTCGAGCGGTCGGTGGACGAGCGTCCGGCCGAGATTGATGGCGAAACCAACCAGTTCGTCTTTTACGACGGCCCGCCCTTTGCCAATGGTCTGCCGCATTATGGGCATATGGCGACGGGCTATGTGAAGGATCTGGTGCCGCGTTTCCGCACGATGCAGGGGCGGCGGGTCGAGCGGCGTTTCGGCTGGGATACGCACGGGCTGCCTGCCGAGATGGCGGCGGAGAAGGAACTCGGCATTTCCGGGCGTATCGCCATCCTCGATTACGGGATGGACAAGTTCAACGATTATTGCCGCGAGTCCGTGCTGCGCTACACCAATGACTGGCAATATTATGTCGAGCGGATGGGCCGCTGGGTCGATTTCGAGAATGATTACAAGACCATGGACCCGACGTTCATGGAATCCGTGCTGTGGGCGTTCAAGACGCTCTACGACAAGGGGCTGGTCTATCGCGGCAGCCGCGTGGTGCCCTATAGCTGGGCAATGCAGACGCCGCTGTCCAATTTCGAGACGCGGCTGGATAACAGCTACCGGGAGCGGCAGGACCCGGCGCTCACCGTGCTGTTCAAGCTGAAGGAGCCGCTCAAGGATGGCAAGCCCGCGCATCTCGCCGCCTGGACCACCACGCCGTGGACATTGCCGTCCAACCTCGCGCTCGCGGTCGGCCCCAGCTTCGATTATGCGATCCTGGAGAAGGACGGCGAGCATGTCGTCGTCGCCGAGGCGCTGGTCGAGGCCTATGCCACCGAGCTGGAAGCCTATGAACAGGTCGGTAGCATCACCGGTGCGGAGCTGGCGGGCCGTTTCTACGAGCCGCTATTCCCCTTCTTTGCCGATGCCCAGAATGCGTTTCAGGTCTTCGCCGCCGATTATGTCACGCTGGAAAGCGGCACCGGCATCGTCCACACCGCGCCCGCCTTCGGTGAGGACGATATGGAGCTGGGCCGCGCCAACGGCCTGCCGCTGATCGCGCCGGTCGACGATCAGGGCAATTTCACATCCGAAGTGCCGCCCTATCAGGGCATGAACATCTTCGATGCGAACAAGGACATCATCAAGGATCTGAAGGCGGATGGCGTTGTGCTGCGGCACGAAACCTATCTGCATAATTATCCGCACTGCTGGCGCACGGACACGCCGCTGATCTACAAGGCGATCGACGCCTGGTATGTCGAGGTGACGGCGTTCAAGGACCGGATGGTCGAGCTCAACCAGGGTATCGACTGGATTCCGGGGCATGTGAAGGACGGTCTGTTCGGTAACTGGCTGGAGAATGCGCGCGACTGGAATATCAGCCGCAACCGCTTCTGGGGTTGCCCCATCCCGGTGTGGATGAGCGACGATCCGCAATATCCGCGCATCGACGTCTATGGTTCGCTGGACCAGATCGAGGCCGATTTCGGCCGTCGCCCTGCCGATCTGCACCGCCCGCATATCGACGAGTTCACCCGCCCCAATCCGGACGACCCCACCGGCAAATCCACCATGCGCCGCGTGACCGAGGTGCTGGATGTCTGGTTCGACAGCGGATCGATGCCGTTCGCGCAGCTGCATTACCCGTTCGAGAATAAGGAGCAGTTCGAGGCGAACTTCCCGGCCGATTTCATCGTGGAATATATGGCTCAGACCCGCGGCTGGTTCTACACGCTGATGGTGCTGTCCACCGCGCTGTTCGACAAGGCGCCGTTCAAGAGCGTGATCTGCCACGGCGTGGTGCTGGGCGAGGACAAGCAGAAGCTGTCCAAGCGGCTGCAGAATTATCCCGACCCGGTGGAAGTGCTGTCCGAATATGGCTCCGATGCGCTGCGCGTCTATATGCTCAGCAGCTCACTTCTTTCGGGCGGCGATCTGATCATCCATTCGGATTCGCGCGGCGTGCAGGATGCGCTGCGCCGCACGATCCTGCCGCTGTGGAACGCCACCTATTTCTTCACGCTCTACGCCAATGCCGATGGCTACAAGGCTGCGCTGCGTGCCGACAGCAAGGACGAGCATGACCGCTATATCCTGGCCAAGACGCGCGAGCTAGTGGAGACGCTGACGGCGCGGCTGGAGGCGAACGATATTCCCGGTGCATATGCGCTGATCGGGCCGTTTCTCGAGGTGTCCAACAACTGGCACATCCGCCGCAACCGCGCGCGCTTCTGGGGCGCGGAAGTCACCGACGACAAGCGCGATGCCTTCGACACGCTCTACACCATGCTGGTGACGGTGAGCCAGGCGCTCGCGCCGCTGATGCCGTTCGTGACGGAAACCATTTATCGTGGGCTGACCGGCGAGACATCGGTGCATCTGGCCAGCTGGCCAGATGTGTCCGCCTTCCCGCAGGAGGTGGATCTGATCCGCGACATGGATCTGGCGCGCGATGTGTGCGGGGCCGGGCTGTCCACGCGCGTGCGCCAGCAGATCCGCCTGCGCCAGCCGCTGCGGCAGATGACCATCGCCCATCCCGAGGTCGATCGCCTGCGGCCGTTCGCGGATACCATCGCGGACGAGCTCAATATCAAGACGCTCGCCTTCGAGACGGACCCGACATCGGTTGGCGATCTGGTGCTCAAGATCGATCCGCGCCGCATCGGCAAGCAGCTGGGGCCGAAGATGAAGGACGTCATCACCGCCTCCAAGAAGGGCGAATGGACACGGCGCGACGATGGCATCGTGGAGATTGCCGGCGTGGAAATTGGCGAGGAGGATTATGATCTGCGCGTCACGACCTCCAACGAGCAGCAGGATGCGCAGATGTTCGACGGTGGGCGCGGCACCGTAGTGCTCGATCTGGAATTGGACGACGATCTGCGGGACGAGGCGCGGGCGCGCGATTTCGTGCGCCATGTGCAGGACAGCCGAAAGGCCGCCGGGCTGGACGTGTCGGACCGTATCGTGATCCGCGCCGAGGCGGAGGGCGATCTCGCCCGCGCGCTGGAAACCCACCGCGACTATGTGCTGGGTGAGACGCTGGGCAACGCGCTCAACATCGGCGATCCGGGGGTTAGCGCCGAAGCGTTCCAGATTGACGGTGAGACCACCAGGATCAGCGTGGAGCGTGCCAGCTGACCGGCATGGGTGAAACGTCGATAACAGCCTAAAAACAAGGCCTTAAACGGGTGTCCGCCGCTGCCAAGCGGCTGGGCTTAACCTATGCTGCATTGCAACCAAAAGCGTCTGTCATGCATTGTTAGGGCACCTGGTCTGGAACGCGCATAGGCGCGAAACGGGCCGGGCCCTTCACATAGGAACGGGCCTGACATGATCGACGCGCAAGCTCCCATCAAGCCTCGGATCGGGCATATCGCCCTGATCGGCAATGCTTTGCCCCGCCGCTGCGGCCTGGCGACCTTCACCAGCGACACCGCCAATGCGGTCCGCAGCGCCTTTCCGGACATAAGGCTCGATCATTATGCGATGGATGACGGCACCGGCATCGCCTATGCGGACGACGTGCATGCCATCCCGATGCATGCGCGCGCCGCCTATGGCGAGGCCGGGCGCGCGATTGGCCGGTCTGGCGCGGACATGCTTTGGATCCAGCATGAATATGGCATCTATGGCGGGGCGGCTGGCGACTATCTGCTGGACCTGATCGATGCGGTGTCGATCCCCATCGTCACCACCTTGCACACCCTTCTGGAAAATCCGTCCGCCGACGAACGGCGCGTGCTGAACAGGCTGATCGCGCGCTCGTCCAAGCTGATCGTGATGGCCGACAAGGGGCGTACCATTTTGAAGGACATCTTCGATGTGCCGGCTGGCATGATTGAGGTGATCCCGCATGGCGTGCCGGACCGCGCCTTCGTCGACCCGGAAGAGATGAAGCCGCGTTTTGATCTTGCCGGTCGCAAGGTCATCCTCACCTTCGGTCTGCTGGCGCCGGACAAGGGCATTGAGACGATGATCTCGGCCATGCCCGCCATCGTCGCGGACCATCCCGATGCGCTCTATATCGTGCTGGGCGCGACCCACCCCAATCTGAAACGCCATGAGGGCGAAGCCTATCGCGAAAAACTGGTCGCGCTCGGGGCGTCGCTGGGCGTCTCCGCGCAGCTGCGCTTCATCGACGCCTTTGTCGATACGCCCGATCTGCTCGACTGGCTGCAGGCCGCCGATGTGTATGTGACGCCCTATCTGAAAGAGGGTCAGATCACGTCCGGCACGTTGAGCTATGCCGTCAGCATGGGCAAGCCGGTGGTCTCCACGCCCTATGTCCATGCGCGCGAGATCCTGGCCGGAGAGCATGGCCTGTTGGTGGATTTTGGCGACAGCAAGGGACTGGCGAGCGAAGTCTCGCGCCTGCTGGGCGATGAGGAGGCCAGGTTGCGCCTGGCCCATCGCGCCTATTCGCTGGGCCGGACGATGGTCTGGGAGCGGATGGCTCACCGGGCCATCGGCTTCTTCGAAGAGATTGCGCGGGCCAAACGCATCCGGCTCGTCACGCCGATGACTGCCGATTATCTTGCGCCAGACCCCGCTGCGGTTCTGCGCATGAGCGATGCCACCGGCATGCTGCAGCACGGGCTCTATTCCGTGCCGGACCGTGACCATGGCTATTGTCTGGACGACAATGCGCGCGCGCTGATCCTGATGTGCCGCCTGCCCGAAATGGATCCCGATGACCGGGCGCACTGGACCAATGTCTACGCCGCCTTTCTGCAGCATGCCTGGAATGGCGATGCCAAGCTGTTTCGCAACTTCATGGGGTTTGACCGGCGCTGGCTGGAACGCGAAGGTTCCGAAGACAGCAGCGGGCGGGGCGTCTGGGCGCTGGGCGTGGCGGCGCTGGAAGCGGCTGAACCGCGTCACCGCGAATGGGCGGCCTGGCTGTACGATCAGGCTGCGCCCTCGCTTGGCCATGTCGGCTCTCCGCGGGCGATGGCGTTCGTCATGCTGGGCGCGGCGGCCATGGCGCAGGTCAAGCGGGGGCATGATATCTCCACCGACCTGCTGAACCGCTTCGGTGACGAGCTGCTGCGGTTGCTGGAGGCTACGCGCCGGCCGGACTGGCCCTGGTTCGAAGCGATGCTGGCTTATGACAATGCGCGCCTGCCAGAGGCCCTGATCCGCGCGGGCATGGTGCTGGGGCGGCAGGATTATGTCGATTGCGGGCTGGAGACGCTGGACTGGATCCTGGCGCAGCAACATGCGCCCGAGGGCCATTTCCGCGCCATTGGTTCGGATAGCTTCGGCCGCCAGTTCCAGGCCCCGCAACGCTTCGACCAGCAACCGCTGGAAGCGCAGGCGGTGATCGACGCCTGTCTCGCCGCGCATGATGCAACCGGCCAGACGCGCTGGGCAGAGGCGGCGCATCGCGCTTATCGCTGGTTTCTGGGGGACAATGATCTGGGCCTGATGGTGGCCAGTCCGGGCGATCAGAGCTGTCATGACGGTCTGATGCCGACGGGGCTGAACCGCAACCAGGGCGCGGAATCCATTCTGGCGCTGCAGCTGTCCAGCTGCGCCATTGCGCGCCTGCCATCGGTCTCCAGCCAGCCGGAAAATGCGCAGGTGGCGTAATAGTCATTGAGATTGCGGCGCGCAGTCTCCAAGCGGGGGCCATGTTGGACACCCATAATCATCCGCTGCGCCTCTATGCCGATCCGTCGCGCGTGGTGGTCCGTCCCTTCCACCTCGCCTGGCAGGCCAAGGGCCTGTCGATGAGCCGATCCGAACGGCTGGTGTCCGAAGTGCTGGAGATGGACGAGCGCGAGGCGCAGAAGCAGCTGGCCGCCGTATTGAAGGATTTCGAGCCGCGCCATTGGCAGACGCGCCGCGTGTTCATGTCCCGCTTTGAGGAGATTGACGCCCAGATGGAAGCGCCGATGGGCGATATCGGCGACACCAAGCGGCAGCTGATCGGTGCCTATTTCTGCCACGAATACAGCTATGCCGCCGCCGCCATCATGAACCCCAGCGTGGTGCCGCATTTTGACCAGACCGGCATGCCCAAAGGGTCCATCCGGTTCATCATGTCGCTGCGCACGGTGGGCGAGGGGCATATCAGCTCCGTCGCTTTTCGCGAGGGCATCGCCACCGACGATGGCAAGCTGAAGCTTGCGCCCGAACCGCCGTTCGCCACCGCCGCCGATACGGCAACGGGCGAAGAGGAAATTCCCGAAGGTCCCGTCACCGTGCTGCGCCACCGCGACAGCACCCTGTCCGGCACCGTGATCTTTCCCATCACCGATGCGCAGCGCAATGGGCTGGAAGATCTGCGGCTGGTGCAGTTCACCCATGATGATGGCAGCATGGAGTGGTTGGGCACCTATACCGCCTATTCGGGGCGCGAGATCCAGTCCGAGCTTCTACGCACGCATGACTGGCGCGAATTTCATCTGCGCCCGATCGCCGGCGCGGCCTCGCGCAATAAAGGCATTGCCCTGTTCCCGCGCAAGATCGGCAACCGCTATATGGCAATCGGCCGGCAGGACGGGGAAAATCTGTTCCTGCTGCAATCGGACTCGCTGGAACATTGGGATGGCGGCGAAAAGCTGCTGGCCCCCAAATACCCATGGGAGTTCGTGCAGATCGGCAATTGCGGATCGCCGATCGAGCTGGACGAAGGCTGGCTGCTGCTTACCCATGGCGTGGGTGCGATGCGCAAATATTCAATCGGTGCTGTGCTGCTGGACAAGGATGATCCATCCAAGGTCATCGCACGGTCCAGCGAACCCATCCTGGCCGCAGCGGATGCGGACCGGGAGGGGTATGTGCCCAATGTGGTCTATACCTGCGGCGCAATGCGGATCGGCGATCTGCTATTCCTGCCCTATGGCATTGCCGACAGTTCGGTCGCCTTCGCCTTCGTGCCGATCACCGAGCTGCTGGCCCGCCTGAAATAGCACCCCGCGCCCGCCAATGCCTGCTTGCGGTGATACAGGCCTGCGCTACGGTGCGGGCCAAATATCACAGGGAGAGTTGTTTTGAACTATGCGCTGACCGGCGTTCTCGCCGCGCTTCTCGTTACCCCCGCCTTTGCCCAGGAATATGGGCCGACCCCGCCACTCGAACAGACCGAGGCGCCGGAAGACGAGATCATCTCCAGCGAGAACAATGATGAGGATGCCGGGCAGCTGCCGCAATCCGGCGAGACGCCTGCACCGGTCGCCACGCAGGGCGTATCGAGTGACACTGCCGCCAGCGATGATTGGGATATTTCCAGCCCGCCGGGCTTTCAGTTCAGCCAGGCCGCCATCAATGTGGACGAGGGCAGCTGGATCGATGTCGATGTGAGCCCGGATGGCGGCACCATCGCCTTTTCGCTGCTGGGCGATATCTACACCATGCCGATGGGCGGCGGCACGCCGACGCGCATATCCGAAGGCCTGGCCTGGGAAGTGCAGCCGCGCTTCTCCCCCGACGGCAGCCGCATCGCCTTTACCTCGGATAGGGGCGGTGGGGACAATATCTGGATCATGAACGCCAATGGCGCGGACAAGCGGCAGGTGACGGACGAGGATTTCCGTCTGCTCAACCAGCCCAGCTGGTCGCCCGATGGGCAATATATCGTCGCCAAGAAGCATTTCACCACGGGCCGCTCGCTCGGCACCGGTGAGATATGGCTCTATCATGTTTCGGGCGGCGGCGGCGTGCAGCTGGTCGAGCGGCCCAGCGAGCAATGGCAGAAGGAACTGGGCGAGCCGGTGTACGCGCCGGACGGCGATGCCATTTACTATACCAAGAACGTCACGTCCGGCCCGATCTTCGAATATGCGCAGGATTCGAACACCGATCTGTTCGATATCTTGCGCTACGATCTGGAAAGCGGGGAGACGACCACCGCGATCGGTGGGCTGGGCGGCTCGGTCCGTCCGCAGCCCTCGCCCGATGGCCAGCGCATCGCCTTCGTGCGGCGGGAGGATGGCAAGTCCAAGCTCTGGGTCAAGGACCTGACCTCCGGCGCGGTGCGCGAGATTTACGGCGATCTCGACCGCGACGTTCAGGAAACCTGGGCGGTGACCGGCGTCTATCCCAATATGGCCTGGACGCCCGATAGCCGTTCGATCGTCTTCTGGGCGGGCGGCAAAATCCGGCGGATCGATGCCGATGGCGGCAATGCGGCGGTGATCCCGTTCCGCGTGAACGACAGCCGCAGCGTGGCCAAGGCGCCGCATCCGGTCATCCCGGTCGGGCCGGACAGCTTCACCGCCAAGATGCCGCGTTTCGCCGAAGTCTCGCCGGATGGCCGACGCGTGGTGTTCGAGAGCCTCGGCAAGCTCTACGTCAAGGACATGGGCAGCGGTGCGCCGCGCCGCCTGACCAACGCAGACGATGCCAGCCGGGAGCTGTTCCCGAGCTGGAGCCGCGACGGATCGCGTATCGCCTATGTACGCTGGACCGACAGCGATCTCGGCACCATCCGTACTATCGCATCGGGTGGCGGCGGCGACCGCGCGGTAACCAGCCAGCCGGGTCATTATGCCCGCCCGCATTTCTCGCCGGATGGCGATATGATCGTGTTCGAAAAGCATGAAGGCGGCTATCTGACCGCGCCGGAATGGTCAGAAAATCCCGGCGTCTACACCGTCGCCACCTCGGGCGGGACGCCCAGGCTGATCAACCGGGACAGCGCGCGCGGTCAGTTCGGCACGCGCAGTGATCGCATCTTCATGATCGATCGTTCGGCGGACAAGACCGAGCTGCTGAGCACCGATCTGAACGGACAGGACAAACGCGTCCACGCCAGCGGTGATCTGATCAATGATTTCGCCGTGGCGCCGAATGGCCAATATTTGGCCTTCCGCCAGAATTACGAAGCCTTTGTCGCGCCGATCCTGCCGGGCGGGCAGAATGTTTCGCTATCGCCCGATACCAAGGCGTTGCCGGTGATCAAGGTGAGCGAAGGCGGCGCGGACTATATCCATTTCGAGGGCAATGGCGCGCGCGTCCACTGGTCCATGGGGCCGATGCTATACAGCGCGGACATGCGCAGCATCTTCCCCACCGCGCCGCTGGCGGAGGGGCAGAAGCGGCCGCCTTTCATTGCGCCCAGCAGCGGCGTGTCGCTGGCGCGCAACGTGCAGGCGGACAAGCATCAGGGCCGCGTCGCACTGGTCGGCGCGCGGATCGTGACGATGGCCGGTGACGGCGGCGGGGTGATCGAGAACGGCACCGTGCTGATCGAGGGCGATCGGATCGCCGCGATCGGACCGGCCGGCGCCGTACAGGTGCCGGCTGGCACGACGACGGTGGATGTGACGGGCAAGGTTATCGTTCCCGGTTATGTCGATGCGCATGCCCATGGTCCACAGGGCACGGACGAGCTGGTGCCGCAGCAGAACTGGTCTGCCATCCAGAATCTGGCGCTCGGCACCACCACGATCCACGACCCGTCCAGCACGGCGAGCGAGATCTTCGTGGCATCGGAAATGCAGCAGGCCGGCCAGCTGCTCGCCCCGCGCATCTTCTCGACCGGGGAGGTGGTTTACGGGGCCAAGGCCTATGGGGTTTATGCCGATATCCAGAATTACGACGATGCCCTGGCGCATGTCCGCCGCCTGAAGGCGCAAGGCGGACATTCGGTGAAGAACTACAACCAGCCCCGCCGCGAACAGCGCCAGATGGTTGTTGCCGCCAGCCGCGCGGAAAACATGCTCGTGGTGGCCGAGGGTGGCTCGCTGTTCGGCATGGACATGAACCTGGTGGCCGACGGCAACAGCACGCTGGAGCATAACATCCCGCTGGAGACCTATTATGAGGACGTGCTCCAGATGTTCAGCCAGAGCGACACCAACAATACGCCCACCCTGGTGGTGACCTATGGCGGTCTGGCCGGCGATCCCTATTGGCGGCAGGCGATGAATATCTACGAGCATCCGCTGCTCAAGGCACACACCCCGCCCGCCGAGCTGGCGGCGGCCGGCAAGCGCGTGGTCAAGGCACCGGAAGAGGCCTTTGTCGACGATGAGAGCGCACGGGAGACGAAGAAGCTGGCCGATCGCGGCGTGAAGATCGCCATCGGCGCGCATGGTCAACAGGCGGGTATCGGCACGCACTGGGAGCTGTGGAGCTTCGTGCGCGGCGGCATGACGCCGCTGGAAGCGCTGGGCGCGGGCACGATCGTCGCCGCGCAGTCGCTGGGAATGGAGCGGGACATCGGCTCGCTCGAGGTCGGCAAGCTGGCAGACCTTGTCGTGCTGCGCGCCGATCCCACCGTCGACATCCGCAATTCGGATGATATCGATTATGTCATGCTCGGCGGGCGGATGTACGATGCCGGCAGCATGAATGAAGTGGAAACGGGGCAGACAAAGCGTCTGCCCTATTATTGGGAGTAGGCGCGCCTACCCCTTTTTGGTGATCCGCAAAGACGGTGAACAGGGTGCACGTTAGAACTCTGTTTACCGTTTTTTCGTATGCCTAACGTCGTGAAATGTCTTCCAAAATACATGACCCTGCTATGCGGTGGGCAGCTGGCGCTGATCCTGTTTGGCCTGCTGGCACTCGCTTTCTGGCCCCCGCAAGAAGGCCGGCTGATCGTCGTTCCTTTGACGCGCGCCGCTGCGAGTGAGCTTCTGCCGCGCGCGCTGACCGGCCAGTCGCGTTTGATCGGTTCCGGGCCGCTGGGCGGGTCCTATATCCTATGGGGGCGCCGCGGCGCGGTGCAGGATGCGCTGCGCGGCCAGGCTTCGCTAGTGTTTGCCGCGCCGCGTTCGGGATGCGGCGCTATCCAGGCCATCGTCACATGAGCGAACTTGCCCTCCTGCGGAAGCGCGGCCTGGCCATTCTGGCGGTCATGAGCTGGCTCAGCACGGCATGGCTGCTGCTCATGGGCTGGCAGCTGCAGTCCGATAATCTGGGCATTGTGCTGTTTCTCGCCATCGGCGTGAACATCGGTCCGACGCTGATGGCGCTGACCGGGCAGCATCGCACGGCTGCGCGTCTCATATCCAGCACCCTGGCCGTGATGCATCCTGCGCTGGGCGTCTATCTGCTGATGGGCCATGGCTGGATGATCGATGCCCATATGTATTTTTTCGTCGCCCTCGCGGCGCTGACGGTCCTGTGCGACTGGCGGCCGATCGCGCTGGCGTCGGTCATGATCGCAGTGCATCATCTGCTGCTGGATTTCTATGTTCCCGAATGGGTGTTTGCCGGGTCGGGCTCTTTCATGCGGGTGATGGTCCATGTGGTGGCCGTGGTGCTGCAATTTTCGGTGCTGGGCTATGTGACGGAGCGTTTGCGCCGGCTGACCGTGCGGCAGGCGCAATCGAAGGCGCACAGCGACGAGCTCGCGCAGCAGGCGGTCGATCGGCAGGGCGAACTGCAAATGGCGATGGAGGAGCTGCGTGCCGCCCAGCAGCGCGAGCTTAACGAGCGCGCGCGGCGGTTGCGGCTGGAGCAGGATAGCGAACAGCAGCGGCAGACCGAGCGTGCCGAATTGGCCGACCGCTTTCGCGAATCCATCTCTGCCGTCGTCGATATGGTCGATCGTTCAGCGCAGGACATGCGGGCCGATGCGCTGTCATTGCGTACTGCGGCGCAACAGGCCGCCTCGCGATCCCACGAAACCTCTTCGCGCGCAGATCGCGCATCGGGCGCATCGCGCGAACTGGCCGATCGCATGAGTGAATTGTCCACCTCCATTTCCACCATAGCGACGGCGGTCGAGCAGCAGGCCTTGTTGAGCGAATCGGCCACCGATACGGCCGGAACGGCGCACGGTACGGTCCGGTGCATGCGCGACCGCGCCGAGCATATTCAGGAACTGGCCGATGTGATCGGCGGCATTGCCTCGCACACCAATCTGCTGGCGCTGAACGCCACCATCGAGGCCTCGCGCGCCGGGGAAGCCGGGCGTGGATTTGCGGTCGTGGCGGGCGAGGTAAAATTGCTGGCACGACAAGTGAAGGACGCCACCGGTTCCATCCTCGGCCTGGTCCAGTCGACAAGCGAAGGCGCCATGGCGGCAGACCGGTCGCTTTGCGATATCCGCAACGCCGTCGATGAATTGTCGAGCGCAGCCATTTCCATCAGAACCGAAGTGAGCCGGCAACGCCAGACCGGTCAGGCGATCGAGCAACATGCCAAAAGCACGGCCGACGATGCAGCGACTGTGATGGCGGACATCGCCGAGATTTTCTCGGTCGCGCGGGATACCGAGGCCTTGTCCGATCGGGTGTTCGATGCGGCTGGCAGTCTCGGCGAAACGGCACGTCAGCTTCGCGCGGCGACGGACGGCTTTATCGGCAAGCTGAAAGCTGCCTGAGCCGTCCGCCGTTGAACCGGCTGCTTAATCGGGCCGGGTCTGTCCTTCGCCCAATACCAGCGTCTTGTAGGTGGTCAGGCCTTCCAGCGCGACCGGCCCGCGGGCGTGAAGCCGCCCGGTTGCAATGCCGATTTCCGCGCCAAACCCGAATTCGCCGCCATCGGCAAACTGGGTGGAAGCGTTATGCATCACAATGGCGCTATCCACCGTCTGCAGGAATTTCTCGGCGATCACCTTGTCTTCGGTGATGATCGAATCGGTATGATGGCTGCCATGGGCCGCGATATGCGCGGTGGCACCGTCGACGCCGCCGACAAGCTTGGCGGACACGATAGGCTCCAGATATTCGGTGTCCCAATCTTCTGCCGTGGCAGCTTTCACACGGTCATCCATCTGCTCGATCTTGGCATCGCCGCGTACTTCGCAGCCCGCGTCGAGCAGGCCCTTGATCACATCCGGTGCAAAGCTCTGCGCCGCTTCATCGATCAGCAGCGTCTCCATGGAACCGCAGATACCGGTACGGCGCATCTTGGCGTTCACCGCGATGTCACGCGCCTTGTCGGGATCGGCTGCGCCGTCGACATAGACATGGCAGATGCCGTCCAGATGCGCGAGCACGGGCACGCGGGCTTCGTTCTGCACGCGAGCGACCAGGCTCTTGCCCCCGCGCGGGATGATGATGTCGATCAGGCCGGCAGCCTTCAGCATCGCGCCCACGGCGCCGCGGTCCTGCGTCGGCATCAGTTGCACCGCATCGGCGGGCAGCCCGACGCTTTCCAGACCCTCCACGATGGCGGCATGCAGCGCCTTGTTGCTGTGCACTGCTTCGGATCCACCGCGCAGGATGGCGGCATTGCCGGCCATCAGGCAGAGCAGCCCGGCATCCGCCGTCACATTCGGGCGGCTTTCATAGATGATGCCGACCACACCGAGGGGAACCCGGCGACGCTCGAACTTCAGGCCGTTGGGCTGTTCCCACTGCTTGATGATTTCGCCCACCGGATCTGGCAGGCCGGCCACGCTGTCGGCAGCGTCGGAAATCCCGGCCAGCCGGTCCGCGTTCAGCTTCAGCCGGTCGAGCATGGCGGCGGGCAGATCGCTCGCCTTTTCCATGTCCTTGGCATTGGCCGCCAATATGGCGGCGCTGTTGTCACGCATCGCCTGCGCCGCCGCGCGCACGGCTGCGGCCTTTTCCTCCGTGGTGGCGAGCGCCAGCCGGGAAGCGGCCTTGCGGGCACGTGCGCCCATGTCCTGGATCAGGTCGTCGAAATTGTCGGTCATATCAGAAGCACCAGATTGTTTTTGTCGATCAGCGCGCTGCGCGGTGCGTAGCCCAGAATAGCTTCCTGCTCTTCGGCCTGCTTGCCAGCGATCGCTTTTGCGTCATTGTCATCATAACTAATGAGCCCGCGCGCCAGAAGTTGCCCGTCCTCATCATGAATATCCACCGAGTCTCCGCGCGAGAACTCGCCTTCGACATGGGTCACGCCCTTGGTCAGCAGATTGTCCCCGCTCAGCAGATGCTTCTTGGCGCCGGCATTGACGGTGAGCGTGCCCTGCACGTCGATCTTTCCGGCAATCCACGCCTTGCGCTTGTCGACGCCGCCCTCTGCGGTGAACACGGTGCCATCGCCGGTATCGCGAAAGCGGATGACGGGATTGGGCTTCTGCCCATCGGCAATGGCGAGCTGAATGCCGCTGGCCACGGCGATGCGCGCGGCCTCCACCTTGGATCCCATGCCGCCGGTGCCGGGGCCTGTCGGTGGGCCAAGGTCCACGTCCAGATCGGCCACGCTATTCACGGTCTTAAGGAACACGGCGTCCGGATCCTTGCCCGGATCGGCCGAGAACAGCCCGGTAACGTTGCTCAGCAGCAGCACCATGTCCGCATGCGCCGCCTGCGCAACGCGGGCAGCAAGCCGGTCATTGTCACCGAAACGGATTTCGCGGGTGGTGACGCTGTCATTCTCGTTGATGATCGGCGTGACGTCGAGCGACAGCAGCCGCTCGATCGTGTCCGATGCGTTGAGATAGCGGCGGCGATCCTGCAGGTCTTCCAGCGTGACGAGGATCTGCGCGGCACGGCGACGATGGGACCGCAAAAGCTCGGAAAACAGGCCGGACAGTTCGATCTGGCCGGTCGCTGCGGAGGCCTGGCCATCGTCCAGGCTGCTTTTGCCGCCGGCAGGAAGGTCCAGAATGCGCGCACCCAAGGCCACCGCACCGGATGCCACGATGATCGATTCGATGCCATTTTCACGCCGCAGCGTTTCCAGATCGTCGATCAGGCTGGCAAGCCAGTAACGCTCGACCTCGCCTTCAGGCGATACGAGCAGCGCTGAGCCGATCTTGACGACGAGGCGTTTCACGCCTTCGAAAGGGGAGGCCATGATGTGTCCTTCTTATCGTTCGGTCTATTCTGGCACGCCCATCAGTCGATCGGCGGCCCATGCGGCAGACACATAGGGTGCGATGCCCCCGAGGTCGAGGCTAGCGACCCAGATTTTGTGCGGTGCGGCATAAGCCGCGCATATTGCGGGCGAAAAGCCTTGCCCGGCTTGACAGATGCCGGGTCCGCTGGTGGAGCCTGTCGCCATGGCGCGGCTCATCATGTTCAACAAGCCGTTCGCGGTACTGTCCCAGTTCACTGACCGGGGCAGCGAGACGAAACGACAGACCTTGTCGGACTTTGTCGATGCGCCCGGCGTCTATCCCGCAGGACGACTAGACCGGGACAGCGAAGGACTGCTGCTGCTGTGCGACGACGGGAAACTGCAGGCCCGGATTGCGGATCCGCGCTTCAAGCTGCCCAAAAGTTATCTCGTGCAGGTGGAAGGCGTGCCGGATGCGGCAGCGCTGGCCCGGTTGCGGCAGGGCGTGTCCCTCAAGGACGGCATGACGCGGCCCGCCGAGGTTGCGCAGATCGACGAACCGGCGCTGTGGCCGCGCGATCCGCCGATCCGCGTGCGCCAGAGCGTGCCGGACAGCTGGATCAGGCTGACCATCCGCGAGGGCAGGAACCGTCAGGTGCGGCGCATGACGGCGGCCGTCGGCTTTCCTACGCTGCGGCTGGTCCGCTGGTCGATCGGAGCATGGACGCTGGACGGCGTCGCCCCCGGGCAATGGATCGACGGCGATCCGAACCTCTTGCCAAAATAGACCGGTCGTCAGCCTCGCCAAGTCATCAATCTTGTAAGAGACGTGCGCCGATCAGTTTTCCTCGTCGAGCGCCAGGCATCCGGCATTGAGCAATTGCTGGATAAGCGCGACGCACTCCGCCGTGCCATGGCTGCCCGCGGACAAGGCCACGGCGCCATGCGCACAAAGCTGACGGGCCAGACTGGCGCTATCGCCGGCGCAGACGTTGGCTTCTCCGTCCACGAACAGCGTCACCATATCCGAAACCCCTTCGATGAAGGCAAATCGGCTGGCAGGGTTGCGCAGCAGCGTTCCGTGCTCGGTCACCAGGCGGCGCACCATGGCCGCGTCGACCGGCTGTTCCGGTTTCCAGTCGATGTCACTGGGCTTGGGGCTGGTGTTGAACCGGCCGAACCAGTTCGCGAAGCCCGGCTTGTCCAGCAGCGCCTGTGCCATCATCGCCTGCAGCCGATCGAGCGCGTCTGCGGTGATTTCCCCCGGATTGTCCTGCATGCGTAATGCCGGATCGGTGTAGCGGTCATCCTCCTCCAGCCGGTCGAGCAGCTCCTCGCTCCAGTCGGCAATCAGATCGGCGCGCGACGGGGCGCGAAAGCCGATGGAATAGGTCATGCAGTCATCGCTGACCGCCACACCGTCATGGGCAATCCCCGGCGGCACATAGAGCATGTCGCCAGGTGCCAGCACCCATTCCTCGGATGGTGAGAACTCGGCCAGCAGGCGCAAGTCGTCATGCGGCTCGAGCGGTGTCTGCTCATCGCATCGTCCACCGATCCGCCAGCGGCGCTGGCCCAGCCCTTGGATCAGGAACACGTCATAATGATCGAAATGCGGCCCGACGCCGCCACCGTTCACGGCGTAGCTGACCATCACATCATCGACCCGCCAGTTGGGAATGAACCGGAACGGATCGAGCAACGCGGCAACATCGGCCACATGATGATCGACGGACTGCACCAGCAGCGTCCACGGATCGGCGCCCAGTGTTGCGAACCGGTCCTCCGGCAGTGGCCCATGTTCCAGCGTCCGCTGCCCGGCGCTCTCGGACACCAGCCGCGATTCGATGACCGGTTCACAGGCGAGTCCGGCCAATTCGTCCGGTTCCAGCGGATTGCGCCACTGCGTCCACGGATTGCGGATCAGCAGCGGGCGTTTCTGCCAATAGTCGCGCAAGAAAGCTGCTCGATCGAAATTCCGGAAGGTGAACGCGCTCATGCCGGGCCTGCGGCGTCGAACAGGTCAATGAAATTGCGTGCCGCCTCGCGGTCCGCCTCCTCCTCGAACGCAATGTCGAGCGCCGGGGCCGATCCCAGCAGATATAGCAGCGACCAAAGCGCGAAGCGCTTGGCCCGGTCCTGTTCCAGGCCGAAATCCACCAGCAGCCGCTCGGTGCCTGCCGCCAAAAGATTGGGGGTAATATCCTCCATCCGGTCGGTGGCGAAATAGCGGCGAATCAGATCATCAAGGTCCATCCAACGTCGCTAGACGCAAGCGCCGCGCACGCAAACCTATGATGGAGAAGGATGGAACGGTTGCCGGACAGGCGGGCAAACCATGGTGACCCCTACGAGAATCGAACTCGTGTTTCAGCCGTGAGAGGGCCGCGTCCTAACCGCTAGACGAAGGGGCCATCGATATGGCTCATCCCGGTGGTGACTGGCCCGAGATACATCCCGCGCCGGAAAACCAACGATTTTCGGATCGCGCTGACGCTCGACCCAGAATTTCACACACGTTCAGTACGTGCATGCAGGCCGATTAATGCGGCCCGATGGCTGGGTCAAGCTCTACTGGAACGTATCAGCATCTTAGCATTTGGCCCCTGAAGTCGCGGCGACAGAACTGAGGACAGGAGAGACGAAATAGGTTCTTCTGACGATGCGAACCATAGGCATCTGATTGCAGGTATTTCACCGTTATATCTGTGCGTTTGCGAAGTAATTCAGGAGATTGGTGCGCCCTGCAGGATTCGAACCTGCGGCCTCAAGATTAGAAGTCTCGTGCTCTATCCAACTGAGCTAAGGGCGCCTGCCGCAGCGGGGACTAACCGCTTTGCGCGGGCTTTGAAAGAGCGGTAAGGGGGTTTGATGCACGACAGAGAGCCGCAAGCTGCGCCGCAGCGCTTGGATGCCGGAGCGCTGGGCCAGCGGCCCTTGCGCTATTTCGATTTCGTGATGGCTGGGTTTGTCACGATCCTGCTGTTGTCCAACGTCATCGGCGCGGCCAAGCCGACTTATGTCACCCTGTTTGGCGAGCAGATCGTCTATGGTGCCGGCATCCTGTTCTTCCCGATCGGCTATGTGATCGGCGACGTGCTGACCGAGGTCTATGGCTATGCCCGTGCGCGCCGGGTGATCTGGGCGGGGTTTGCGGCGGTGCTGTTCATGGCGTTGATGAGCTGGGTGGTGGTGTCCTTGCCACCGGCGCCCGGCTGGGATGGGCAAGAGGCCTATGAGAGGGTGTTCGGGCAGGTGCCGCGGATCGTGCTCGCCTCCGTCTGCGCGTTCTGGGCGGGGGAATTCGTCAACAGCTTCGTGATGGCCAAGATGAAGCTGTGGACCGACGGTCGGTGGCTGTGGACGCGCACCATCGGCTCCACCATTGCGGGGCAGGGGGTCGATAGCCTGATCTTTTACCCGCTCGCGTTTCTGGGGGTGTGGGAAACGCCCGTGATAATTACCGTGATGCTGTCGAACTGGCTTTTGAAGGTGGTCTGGGAGGCCTTGCTGACGCCGGCGACCTATGTCGTGATCAGCTGGCTGAAGCGCCGCGAGGGGCTGGACCTCTTTGACGAGCATACCGATTTCACGCCGTTCAGCGCGCGGGTCTGATAGCGGGAGCACGGTCAGGGCCATTTGGCGGGACCGATATTTTGCCGATTTGATATCCGTCAAAGCATTGCCGGGCGCGTCCCGGCACAACGTTTCCATCAGATCGAAGGAGACGAACGATGAGCAGATATCAACCGATCGCGGACATCGCCCGGCAGAGCGCAAGGGTCGTGCCGAACCAGCAGGAAGCGGTTGCCGCGCCACAGGCCACGCCGCAGCGCGGGCAACGCGCCTGGGAACTGCACCCCGCCATTCACATCATGTTCGCCAGCAGCTTTGGCCTGTTTCTGCTTCTCCTGGCCTCGGCGGCGGCCGATCCGGGGCTGGTGCTGCCCATGGCCATTTGCGCGGTCACGATCGGCATGTTCTTCGCGGTGCCAGCCTTCATCGGCCAGACGATCGCAAAGCCCGAGGGGCGTTTGCAAAGCTGGAAGGAATTTCTGCGCGAGCCATTCGATACGCTGACCGGTCCGCTGGGCGGCAAGGCCGTCATGGCACAAATTCTGACGCTGCCGGCGGTGATCGTGGCCTGGGCCCTGTTCGTGAATCTCTACTGGCATCTTCTCGGCCAGTGATAGCGCATGCGCTATTATAACCCCAGCATCGCCGGATCGGTAATCCTGATCCGGCGATTGCCTTCGCGCCGGATGGTGCCCTCGTCTTCCAGAGCGCCGAACTGGCGGCTGAGCGTTTCAATGGTGGTGCCGAGAAGCGCGGCCAGATCGCGCCTGTCCAGCGGCAAATCCAGCACCGGTTCCTCATCGGCGGGCGCGGCGCATTGTCCGTGCAGCGAGAGCGCGATGAAGCCGCAGAGCCGGTCCTTCACCGAACGGCGGCCGATCAGCTCCACCAATGCGCGGCTTTCTTCGAGCGCCTGCATGGTCCGTGACAGGATCTGACGCATGAGATGCGGACGGTCCGCCAGCACCTGCTCGAAAGCGGCGCGCGGAAAAACGCACAGGCGAGCGGGTGTAAGCGCCGTGGCGGTCACATCCGTCTCGGCCGAGAACAGGCGGCCGAGAAAGCCGGATGGATGGACGATCGCGAACAGCCGCTCGGTCCCGTCTTCATCGAGGCGCGAAAGCTTCAGACTGCCTTCGATCAGCGTGGCACAGGCCAGCGCGTCTTCCCCGGCATCGAACAGAGTCTGCCCGGATTGCAGCGAGACAGTGCGTCCGATGCCGGAAAGCGCGAGCCGTTCTTCAGCGGAGAGCACCGCGCACACCGCGCTGTCGCGAACGGGGCAATCGGCACAGCCCAGCGCATTGGCCGCCGCCGCGGCCCCATTCCGATCGGTGGAGTCCGGCGTCAAGCCAGGGTGCGGGCCAGGCATGCGAACAGCGCGCGCCCGTCCGTGCCGCCATGAAGTGGAACGATGGCGCGTTCCGGATGCGGCATCATGCCGAGCACATTGCCGCCTTCATTGACGATGCCGGCGATTCCGCGGACCGAGCCATTGACATTGTCGGTGTAGCGGAAGGCCACGCGCCCTTCGCCTTCCAGCCGGTCGAGCGTATCGTCATCGGCAAAATAATTGCCGTCATGATGGGCGACGGGAATGGTGATGCGGTCCCCGGCCGCATAGCCGCGCGTAAACGGCGTATCGGCATTCTCCACCGTCAGCAGCGCGTCGCGGCAGATGAAATCGATGCCGCTGTTGCGCATCAGTGCGCCGGGCAGCAGGCCAGCCTCGGTCAGGATCTGGAAGCCGTTGCACACACCGAGCACGGGCACGCCGCGTGCGGCCGCCTTGACCACCGCCTGCATGACCGGGGATCGGGCCGCCATGGCGCCCGAGCGAAGATAGTCCCCATAGGAAAAACCGCCGGGAATCGCGATCAGGTCCAGGCCGCCGGGCAGATCGGTATCGCCATGCCAGACGAACTGCGTGTCTGCCCCGCAGGCGTCGCGAACCGCCACGAACATGTCCCGATCACAATTGGATCCGGGAAACTGGACGACGGCCGCCTTCATACGGCTTCAATCCGGTAATTTTCGATCACCGTATTGGCGAGCAGCTTGCGGCACATCGCATCGATGTCGTCATCGCTGGTGCCATCGGCCAGTTCCAGCTCGATCATGCGGCCGGCGCGCACATCGTCCACGCCTTCGAAGCCGAGGCCGGTGAGCGCATGATGGATCGCCTTGCCCTGCGGATCCAGCACGCCGGGTTTCAGGGTGACGAACACGCGTGCTTTCATGGAGACGGCCTTTGGCAATGTGGGACTCAATGCTTCCCCTACAGAGGGCGGGGCCGGGGTGGCAAGAGGCGAGGGCGCTCCCGGCGATCCTTCACCCGGCTGGCGTGGGCACATGGAGCCCCGCCAGCGGGCACCAGCGCGGAAAGACAGCCGCGCCCCTCCATTTTTTCATTTGGGGAGGCGCGGCTGACCTTATTCGCTCGCCGCCGGAGCAGCGCCTTCACTGGCCAGCTTGTCGCTGACGATCCGGATTGGAAGCATCTTGGCGGGCTGCAGATAGGTCGTCACGAACGTCTGAATGTCCGCAGGCGTGACCGCTTCCACCGCGGCCAGTTGTTCGCGCACGCGGTCCAGCCGGTCGGCTTCGCTCTGGGCCTGCGCGGCCACGCCCAGCCAGAAGCCGTTTTCGCGGCGGGACTTGGCGATATTCTCGATCACCGGGGCCCGCGCCCGCAACAGCAGGTCATCGTCGATCGGTGCAGCGCGCAATTTGGCGAGCACGTCTCCGATCGCGGTCTGCGCCTCGTCCAGCCGGTCGGGCGCCAGCGTGGCGGAGACGCTGAACGTACCGTAATCGTCGAACGTGGACGACATGCTGGAGCTGACATTGGCACCGTAGGTGGCGCCCAGTTCCTCGCGCAATTTGTCGCGCATCAGGATGTCGACCGCGCGGGCGGTGACGTTGCCGATCACTTCCTGGGCGTAATCGCTATCGTCGCGCGTTTTCCAGAAATCCAGCAACATCGCCTGATCCGCCGGGCCATTGTGCATCAGCGTGCGCGGCGTCAAATCCGTTGCAAAACTCACCTGCCGCGCGGCGCTGTAATCCGGTTCGCTGCTGGCACGCTCGGGCAAGGCGCCGAAGCTGTCCGCCACCGCCTTGATGGCAGCGTCCGCATCGACATCGCCCACGATGGCGATCTCGATCGGCGCGCTGTCCACCAGCGGCTGGATCACCGCTTTGGCTTCGGAGAGGTTGCGGCTCAGCAAGGTGGCCTGATCGGGCAGGCCGAAGCGCGGATCGTCATTGGCCACGATGCGCGGCACGATCAGCCCGGCCACGCCCTGCGGCTGCCCCATGATCTGGGCCAGGAAGACCGGCACGATATTGGTCCACTGCGTATCCGCCTCGGCGCGGTAGCCGGCCTTGGTGAAATAGGCGGCGGCCAGTTTCATCTGCAGGTCCAGATCGTCTGCCGTGGTGGCGCCGCTGGATACCAGCGCATCCTCTCCAACCTGCATGCCGAGGCCGACATTTTTGCCAGCCAGGATTTCCTGCAGATCCGGCTGGCTGTGCGCTTCTAGACCGGCCGTGGTCCAGATGGTGGAAATGAACGTGTCCAGCCCGGCTTCGTCCCGCGGAAAGGCAAGGCCGCCGCCATCGACGCGCACATTATAGCGCACGCGGCCTTTCTCGAAATCCGTGGTCTTGATGTTCAGGCGCACATTGTTGGCGAAGGTCACTTCGCGAATGCCCAGATCGTCGATCATGGTGTCGGACACCACCGTGCCCGCCGTGCCCCAATCTTCATAGGCAAAGGCTGCCGCCGCGCTCTGGTCCGGCGGGCTGACCTTGGCCTGTTTGGCGGCGGTGTAGACATCCAGCACGGCCTGCTGATCGCCCGTCAGCGGCTGCTTGCTCGTGACGCGGACCAGCGGCGCGCTGCCGTCCCACAGCGCATTGAAGCGGGCGTTGACCGCCTCCAGCGTCAGGGCCGGCTTGGCGGCTTCGAACAGGCTGAGGCGATAGGCCGGGGTGGTGACGAAGCTGTCATCGTCCAGGGTGGAAAGAATGGCGTTGGCCAGGCCGGGGCTGCGGCGGGTATCGGCCTGCTGCGCGGCTGTCCTGAAATTGGTTTCCATATTGGCAAGCTGCACGTCGAGCTCCGCCTGCGTGAAGCCATATTGCCGGGCGCGGCGCAGTTCCTGTTCGGCCGTGGTCAGCGCAGGTGCCCACTCGCCATCCTTGGCGGTCAGTGCGATGCTGGTGCCCAAAGCGGCGTCGCGCAAATCATTGGCGCTCATGCCGCCGCCCACGATCACGCTGTCCGGCGCGCTGGCGATGCGCTCTATACGGCGGTTGAATGCGCCGACTGCCAGCGAATCCATCAGGCTTTTGACGCGCTCCGACGTGGTATCCGCCGGGTTGTCCCATGGGCGGAATGTGCTGATCGTCGCGGTATAGGGCACTTCCGGATCAACGAACACTTCCACCGCGGCCGCGCGGTTCAGATCGACCGTGCCGAAGTTCAGCGGCGCGCCCGCTTCGCCCACAGCCTGCCAGTCGCTGAAGCGCTGCGCGATCTCCTTCTGCATTGCGGCGACGTCAAAATCGCCGACCACCACCAGGGTGGTGTTTTCGGGGCGGTAATAGCGCTGGTACAAGCCTTTGAGCGTGGCAGCGGGGGCATTGGTGAGCACCTCTGTCGTGCCGATCGGAAGGCGGCTGGCATAGGGCGCATCGGGAGCGATGAAGCCGAGCGAATCCTTGGCATTGCGCAAGCCCACGCTGTCGCGGGCGCGCATTTCACCCATGATGACACCGCGTTCGCGGTCCACCGCGGCGGGATCGAACAGCAGATTGCCTGCCGTCTCGCGCATCAGCATCATCGCGGTGTCGATGGTTTTTTCATCGGTCTTGGGTAGATCGAGCTGATAGATGGTTTGTTCGAACCCGGTCGAGGCGTTGGTGTCGGCGCCGAAGGACAGACCGTTGCGCTCCAGAATCTGCACCATCTCGCCCTCGGGCACGTTCTTGGAACCGTTGAACGCCATATGCTCGATGAAATGAGCCAGCCCCTGCTCGGCGTCGCTTTCGGCGATCGATCCGAAATCGATATGCATGCGGATGGACGCGCTGTCTTTGGGCGTTTCATTATGCTGGATGGCGTATTTCATGCCATTGGGCAGGATGCCGTAGGTTATCGACGGATCGGGCACGATGTCGGTCTGCGCCACGCCCCAGCCGGTGGTCTGCGATGCGGTGCTGCTCTGCGCGGCAGCCGCTTGCGGTGCAGGCGCGGCGGTCTGCGCTGCCAGCGGTGCGGCGAGAAGTAGCGGCAGCAGTGCGCCGGTGCGCAGCAGGCGGGCTTTCAATGTGAATGCGTTGGTCATGTCGTGAACCTCCCCGGAAATATGATCGGGCAGGGCTATACAGCGCATCAGCTGCTTTCAAGCTGAACGCGGGACCATTCGACCAAGGGAGAACCGCAGACGACCAACTTGCTGCGCCTCTTTCGCGCGGCGCAGCAAGTCGGAAATTCCGACCGTCAGTTTTGCGTTTTCTTGCGGTGCTTTTCCATGTCGAGCACGGTGTTGCCGCCATCTTCCGGGAGCAGACCGAGACGGCGCGCGACTTCCTGATAGGCTTCCACCTCGCCGCCCAGGTCGCGGCGGAAACGGTCCTTGTCCAGCTTCTCGCCGGTCTCGATATCCCACAGGCGGCAGCCGTCCGGGCTGATCTCGTCGGCCAGGATGATGCGGCTGAAATCGCCGTCCCACAGACGCCCGAATTCCAGCTTGAAATCGACCAGCTTGATGCCGATCCCGGCGAACATGCCGCTCATGAAATCGTTCACGCGGATGGCGAGGCCGGAAATGTCACGCATTTCCTCGTCGCTCGCCCAATTGAAGCAGGCGATATGTTCCTCGGCGATCAGCGGATCGCCCAGCGCATCGTCCTTGTAGCAATATTCCAGCAAGGTGTGCGGCAACGGGGTGCCTTCCTCGATCCCGAGGCGCTTGGACAGCGATCCGGCGGCCACATTGCGCACGATCACTTCGATCGGCACGATTTCCACCTGGCGCACCAGCTGTTCGCGCATGTTGAGGCGGCGGATGAAATGGGTGGGGATGCCGATATTGCCCAGCTGCGTCATCACATGCTCGGACACGCGATTGTTGATCACGCCCTTGCCGTTGATGGTGCCCTTTTTCTGCGCATTGAACGCGGTCGCATCGTCCTTGAAATACTGGATGATCGTGCCCGGCTCCGGGCCTTCATACAGGATCTTGGCCTTGCCTTCGTAAATCTTGCGGCGACGGGACATGCACAGGGCTCCGGGTATAACGAACTGCGCCCCGGTGGCACGGCATTCGAATCCGTGCGCGGCCGAGGCGATGAGGGCGATCATAGCGCCGTTCCAACATGCACGCAATTCACCATCTCAGGCGGGCATTTCGGCGCTTGGCACTTGCGCGCAGGCGGCAATACCGTATCGGCTATAAGCTGTCCGAAGCATCTGATATAAAAACGACTTCGGCATACCGGAGAGATGAAAGTCATGAAGAGTATCAAGAAGGCGCTGCTGTCTGCCAGCGCCGCCGCCGGCCTGGCCGCTATTGCAATGCCCGCCGCCGCCCAATCGACCAGCACCACCAGCGCCAGCGAAGACAGCACCGCCGTCGATCGCGTTATCGTGTTCGGTGACAGCCTGTCCGACGGTGGATTTTTCGCGGCGACCGGCGCGCTGCCGCCCGGTGCCGGCAGCTTCACCACCAATCCCGATCCCGTCGCGCCCGAAGTGTTCGCCAGCCAGTTCGGCCTGACGCTGGACCCGGTCTATGGCAAGGGCGGCACCAACTATGCCATCGGCGGCGCGCGCGTGACGCAGCCCAATGGCATCACCATCCCCATTGCCAACCAGGTGGGTAATTTCCTGGCCACCGACAGCTTTCGCGCCGGTGACGTCGTCTACATTCAGGGCGGCGGCAATGACTATTTCGCGTTTCTGGCCGGGGGCGGCGTCAATCCGGCGATCCTGACCAGTTCGGCCGATGCGCTGGCGGCGCAGGTGGCCCGGCTGGAAGCCGCCGGCGCGCCGACCATCGTAACCATGGCCGTGCAATCGGGCGGCGCAGCCCCGCTCCAGGCCTATAATGCCCGCTTCGAATCGCAGCTTGCGGCGCAGGGCAGCAATGTGCTCTATTTCGATACGGACATGCTGTTCAACGAACTGGTCAGCCAGGCCGCATCCTTCGGGATCACCAATGTGACGGGCGTGGCCTGTACCGTACCGAGCTCGGTCGCATGTACCCGCGACACCCTGGTCAGCCCCAATGCCAACAACACCTATATTCTGGCCGATTCCGTGCATCCCGCCGGGATTTCGCAGCGCGTGCAAGGCCAGGCGATTGCCAGCCTGTTGAAGGCGCCGGAGCAGATCGGCATTCTTGCCCTGTCCCAGCAGGCCACGCTGCGCCGTCAGCGCGCATCGTTCGAGAATGAGCAGCGCAACGGCCTGGGTCAGCAGGGCATCGCCCTGTTCGGCGGCATCGGCTATGGCTATTTCGATCGTGATGGCAGCGCATCACGCATCGGCGGTAGCGAGCGGGCGATCACCGGCACGCTGGGGGCGGATATCGCCTTGGGCGATCAGCTTGGGCTCGGTATCGTCGGCGGTTATTCGGACGGCGATGGCCGGTTCGACGCGGGCCGTGGAACGTTCGATAGCGAAAGCTGGAGCGCCAGCGGCTATGCCCGTGCGGCGGTCGGTCCGGCCAAGCTGATTGCGGATGTGACCTATGGCGAAGGCGATATCGATACTGTTCGCAATGTCACGCTGGGCCCGGCGCTGCGCAGCCAGGCGGGCGCCACCGACAGCAAGATGTTCGCGGTCAGCGGCGCGGTTCGGCTGGATCTGATCAATGGTCCGCTGGTTCAGATCGGCCCGGAGGCCGGCATCGCCTATGAAGACACCGACATCGACGGCTTTACCGAAGGCAATATGTTGAGCACCCAGGCCACCTTCGGCGATCAGGAGCTGAACAGCCTGACCGGCCGCTTCGGCCTTGTTGCATCGGGCAGCATGCTTGGCGGCACGGGGTTCTTTGCCCGTGCATCCTATGTGCATGAATTCGACGATGATCCGCGCAGCTTCTCGATCACGCCTGCTGGCGCACCGGTCAGCTATTCGGGCAATCTCGGCGGTCTGGAACGCGATTACGCGTCGGTCGCCATGGGCGTGAATGGGCGTGTTGGGCCGGTAGGCTTGCGTGCCAGCGCCGGCGGTGAATTCGGCCGGGGCGATCTTGACGCGCTCAGCGCATCGGCAGGCTTATATCTGCCGTTCTAACCCTATCATGTGACGCGGCCCCGCTGTGAAAAGCGTGGGTCGTGCCACAACTCACTGTCCAGGATTTTGGCCATCGCCACGACGGCACGCACAATATCCTCATGGCTCAGATATAGCGGCGTCAGGCCGAAGCGGATGATGTCCGGTGCGCGGAAATCCCCGATGACCCCGCGGTCGATCAGTGCCTGACACAGTTCGAACGCATGGTCGAAACGGAAGCTGATATGGCTGCCGCGCGCGGCCGGCTCCAGGGGCGATACGCATGTCAGCGCTGGGCAATATTTCGCCACCAGCCGGTGGAACAGATCGAACAGCGTGACCGATTTTGCCCAGACGCTGTCCATATCGATCCCGTCGAAACTCTCCACGCCGCTTTCCAGCGCGTCCATGGAGAGCATGGGCGGCGTGCCCGCCTGCCAGCGCGCGATGCCGGGGGCAGGCTCATAGCTATCTTCGAACGCGAAGGGCCGCGCATGGCCGAACCAGCCGCGCAACGGGCTGACCAGCCGCTCCTGCAGATGCTCGGCCACGTAAAGGAAAGCGGGCGCGCCGGGGCCGCCGTTCAGATATTTATAGCCGCAACCGACGGCCAGCTCCGCGCCCGCCTGGTTCAGATGCAGCGGAACGGCGCCGACCGAATGGCTGAGATCCCAGACGATCCGCGCGCCTGCATCGGTGGCGCGCGCGGTGACGGCGGCCATGTCGAACCTTTCGGCTGTCTTGTAATGGACATGCGTCAGCAGCGCGGTGTTGGTCTCCGGCCCGAACGCGTCCAGCAGATCGGCGCGCTCCAGGACATCCAGCCTCAGATTGGGCATCACCTCCGCCGCGCCGCTCGCGATATGCAGATCGGTATGGAAATTACCGGCTTCCGACAGGATTTGCGGTCGTTTTGGAGACAGCTGTGCGGACGCGACGACCAGCTTGAAGATGTTGACCGAGACCGAGTCGGTGACCAGCACCTCATGCGGTTTCGCGCCGATCAGGCGGGCGATCTTGCGGCCGATGCGCGCCGGTGCGTCGATCCAGTCGGCATCGTTCCAGCTGCGGATCAGCCCTTCACCCCACTGGCGGGCGACCATGTCTTTCTGGCGCGCCACGGTGGCGATGGGGAGCGGCCCGAGCGAATTGCCATCGAGATAGATCAGCTTTTCCGGCAGATGAAAACGCGCCCGCATCGGTGCCAGCGGATCCTTGATGTCCAGATCGCGGGCATGGGTAAGATCTGTGGTCATTTGCGTCCCAACGCTTTTTCGATTTCTTCCACTGCCGCGGCCCAGGCGGCCGTTTCCGGCGCGATCAGCTCGACATGCCCGCTATCCGGAATGAAGCGCACATGCACATCGTCGCCTTTGGCGTGCATATCCGCCTCATATTGCGTGGCGTAATCGGTCGGGATAATCCGGTCGTTCCGCCCGTTCACCAGCAGCTGCGGCACGCCCAGCGGCGCGAGGCGTGGCACGGAGGTGTCGGCATAATGGCCGCCGCCCGAAATGGTGTCGATCACTTCGGTCCCGCAGCCGGAGCCGGGCGGCGTGGCCGCCAGTTCCAGATCGGGCAGGCCGCCCTGGCTGATGACGAGATCGGGGATGACCGGATCGGCAAGCCGCAGCGGCGAATCCACTGGCAGCTTGTCCTGCGCAGCCAGCCACAGCGCCAGATGCCCGCCCGCCGAATGGCCGATAGCAATCAGTGGCTCGATATCCAAATTCAACCTTGCGGCATGGTCGCGCAGCGATTGGGCCGCCCTGGCGACGTCCAGATACGTGCCGGGATAGCCGCCGCCGTCCCGGTCCACCCCGCGATAGTCGATATTCCAGACGGCGATGCCGCGACGGCGCAAATCGCCCGCGATCCAGTCCATCAGCGTGCGGTCTGCGATCCCGGTCTGCCAGCAACCGCCATGAATCATCAAGACGGTGGGGAAGGGGCCATCGCCTTGAGGGCGCCAGAGATCGGACAGTTGATAGATGTCCGGGCCATATCGGATCACTTGATCCGGCTGCGGATGCTCGCGCTCCGTCAGGTCGGGCCATGTCAGAAGCTCGGATGCGGCAACAGCCTGCTGCGCCGCAACGGGACATGGCACGGTGAGGCCCAATGCAGCGGCAGTGAAAAGAGGGAGGATGCGCATGCGTGCAGGTTCTAGCGGACGCGGCGGCGATGTCGATGCCGCGCAAGCTCACTCCTCGTCGCTGAGCTCCAATAGCTTGTCTTCCGCGCTTTCCACATCCTGTGCCTGCATCAGCTTGTTCACATAGGTCTCGCGCCACCAGACCACATCGGTCTCGCCAATTTCGTCCATCATGATCTTCCAGCGGCGCTTGCGCTCGTCCAGCGGCATGGTCAGCGCCTGATGGATGGCGTCAGCCATTTCCTCGTCGCTATAAGGATTGATCAGCAGCGCCTCGGTCAGCTGTTGTGCAGCTCCGGCGAAGCGGCTGAGGATCAGCACGCCGGGATCCTGCGGGTCTTGCGCCGCGACATATTCCTTGGCGACCAGATTCATGCCGTCGCGCAATGGCGTCACCAGCCCGACCTTGGCCGCGCGGTAGATGCCGCCCAGCTGATCGCGCGGATAGCCCTTGTTGACGTAGCGGATAGGCGTCCAGTCGACATGCGCGAAGCGGCCATTGATGCGCCCGGATTCGGCTTCCAGCGAGGCGCGGATTTCCTGATAGCTCTTCACCTCGCCGCGCGAGGGCGGGGCGACCTGCACCAGCACGACATGGGTGTGCATCTCCGGATGATCGGTGAGATATTTCTCGAACCCCTGAAAGCGTTCTTCCAGTCCCTTGGAATAATCCAGACGATCCACGCCGACGATCATCGCGCGGTCCTGCAGGCTGGCGCGCATCTTGGTCAGCGCCGCCTTGGCATTTTCTGAATTCACGGCATCCAGAAATTCGTCATAATCGATGCCGATGGGGCAAGCGAAGGCCTTGATCGTGCGGCTGCCGACGGTGATGTCATCGCCATCGATGGTGCCGCCCATTTCCTTTTCGCAATAATGGCGGAAGCTCTCCAGCCATTCCTCGGTCTGGAAACCCAGCACATCGTAGGCGAACAGGGATTGCACGAGCCGCTGATGATGCGGCAGCGCCACCAGCAGGCGCGTGGGCGGCCAGGGCGTGTGCAGGAAAAAGCCCATGCGGTTCTTCACGCCCTGACGGCGCAAGTCCCAGGCTAGCGGGATCAGGTGATAGTCATGCACCCAGACGGCATCGTCGCTCTCGATCAGCGGCTGCAGCGTCTCGGCGAAGCGTTTGTTGACCCGCTCATATCCGCTGCCAAAGCTGCGTACATATTCGGCCAGATCCATGCGATAATGGAACAGGGGCCACAGCGTGCGGTTGGCATAGCCATTATAATATTCGTCGACGTCCTGCTCTTCCAGATCGACCGTGGCGGTGCGCACGCCGTCATATTCGTCCAGCCCGATATGGCCGGTGAATTTGCTTGCCGTCTCGCCCGACCAGCCGAACCAGATTCCCTTATGCTCGCGCAGTGCCGCAGACAGCGCGACGGCCAACCCGCCCTGCGCGCCATCGGGGCCGGGTTTCTGCACGCGGTTGGATACGATAATCAGGCGGCTCATCTATAGTCGCTCCAGGGTTTGCTGAGCAGGACGGCGCAGTTGATGATCCCAACAAGGGAATAGGTCTGCGGATAATTGCCCCACAGCTCACCGGACACCGGGTCGATATCTTCCGATAGCAGACCGGCGGGCGTCCGGCGACCCAACATGTCTGAAAACAAGCGCTTAGCTTCTTCTTCGCGCCCGGATTTGGCCAGCGCCTCGATCAGCCAGAAGGTGCAGACGGTGAACGCAGTTTCCGGCGTGCCGAAGTCGTCCTCGCTGTCGTAACGCAACATGTGGTCGCCGCGGCGCAGCGCCTTTTCCAGCGCGCCGAGCGTGCCCTGAAAGCGCGCATCGTCTCCGGTGACGAAGCGCAGATCGACCATCTGCAGCAGGCTGGCATCGCGCATGTCGCCATCGAACGTGGCGGAAAAGGCCTGCGTGTCTTCACGCCATGCCGCGTCCTCGATGCGCTTCTTCATGGCCTCCGCGCGCGTGCGCCAATGGCTTGCGCGGTCCGGCAGGCCGAGCTCGCGCGCGGCACTGGCCAGGCGGTCGCAGGCGGCCCAGCACATCATCGCGCTATAGGTGTGCACATGTGATTTGGTGCGCAATTCCCACAGCCCGGCGTCGGGCTGGTCGTACAGCTCGAACGCACGATCGCCGACCTTTTCGAGCGATTCGAAATCCTCCACGCCGGACATGCGCATCAGCCGGTGGTCGATAAAGGCCTGCACCGAGCTGAGCACGATCTGGCCATAGGCGTCATGCTGTTTCTGGCTGTAGGCGGCGTTGCCCACGCGCACCGGGCCCATGCCGCGATAGCCGCCAAGCGCATGCGCTTCGCCCTCTTCCAGCCGCGCATTGCCGCGCACATCGTAGAGCGGCTGGACATCGCCGGTCTTGCTGCTGTCGACGATGTTGCGCAGATATTCCAGATAGCTTTCCAGCACATCAAGCGCGCCGATCCGGTTCAGCGCCTCGACCGTATAATAGGCATCGCGCACCCAGCAGTAGCGATAGTCCCAGTTGCGCCCACTATCCGCATGTTCGGGGATCGAGGTGGTCAGCGCTGCCACGATCGCGCCGGTATCCTCATGCTGGCATAGCTTGAGCGTGATCGCCGCGCGGATTACCGCTTCCTGATATTCCGGCGGGGTGGCCAGCCCGCGCACCCAGCCGCGCCATTCGCCCAGCGTATCGTCCAGCATCTTTTCCAAAGCAGGCTCGATCGCTTCGGAAAAGCTCTCATCCGGGCCCAGAAAGAAATACATGTCGCGTTCCACGCGAAAGGCATTCTCTTGCGATACCAGCCCGATCGGGGCGTTGGTGGACAGGCGCATCGGCATCGCATCGATAGCGTAGCAGATATGGTTGGAGCCATAGCTGCGGTCCACCTTGTCGATGTTCCAGCCGGATGCGGGACGCAGGCGCACGCGGATGCGCGGGCTTCCGGAGACGGCGCGCACGATCCGCACAAAGGCATTGGGCCGGTAAATCCGCCCCTTGCCGCGATAGCGCGGCGCGAAGTCGATAATGTCGATCGCGCTGCCATGATCGTCCGTCTTGCGCGTGATCAGCACCGGTGAATTGCGCAGGTAGCGCTGCGACACGCTGGTGCAGCCCTCCAGCTCTATGGCCCAGAAGCCCCCGGCCTTTTCCTCGTCATCGAACGGCGTATCGTCGATCAGCGCAGGGAACAGCGGATCGCCGTCCACGCGCGGCAGGCAGGCCCAGACAAAACGCGCCTGATCGTCCACCAGCGCGCTGGCCTGACAATTGCCGATCGGCCAGAGGTTGAGATTGCGATCCGATGCTTGGGTCATGAAGACACTCCCTGTTCCAGCCAGTGATGGACCGCAGCCACATCCTCCAGCCTGTATATGGCCGCGGTCTCGCGCTGCGGCCCGACCAGAATGCCATGTCCGCCCAGCGCGGCGACCGCTTCGAAGCCATCCTCGTCGGTCACGTCGTCGCCAAGAAAAACGGGCGTGCCACGGTCGAACGGCGGACGATCCATCAGGCCGCGGATGGCCGATCCCTTGTCATCCTGGCCCGCGCGCAGTTCGGCCATCATCTTGCCGTCCTGCAGAAACAGACCATGCTCCTGCGCCAGTGCAGCGGCGAAAGCCTTGCATTCCGCCTCCCGCGCCGGCGCACGCCGATAATGCAGGCACACGCCGAGCGGCTTGCGCTCGACCAGCAGGCCGTCATCGCGGGACGCAAAATCGTCGAGCGCGGCCCCAGCCGAGATCAACGCGTCCGGCGCGTCCGGCCGGTCGATGGTGCCGGGCTGCAAGCTGATCTCGCTGCCATGGCTGCCGGCAATCGGCGCATGGATGAGCCCGAACTGGCCGCGCAGCGTATCGACATCGCGACCGCTCACAATCGCCAGCCGCCCATCCAGCTGTTCCGTCAGCCGGTCCAGCAAGGCATGAAGCGTGCCGGCCACCTCCACCGCTTCGGGCCGGTCCGCCAGCGTGACGAGCGTGCCGTCGAAATCGAGAAACAGGCTCGCGCCGACCAGAAGGTCGCGCGGCGGGGCGGGCAGGGCAGAAGAGCTAGGCACGCCGCGCACCTTATGGCTTTTGCTGCACTGCGCAAGAGAGGTGCGCCGCCCTTTCCGTCTTTTGACCGAACCAGCGGACGGGCGCCGCGCTGCGCAGGCCATGCTGCCAGAGAGAGTCATTCGCAGCATCATAATCGCTAGTGATTATCAATAGTAAGTTGTTGATTCCATTGACTTTTTATTAGCGCGTCTGTATAAGGGTCGCATCATATGAGATGAACAGACATAAAGGATCGCGCTAATGCATTGCCAGAACTGCAAGTTTTTCCAGACGAATCAGACCGAGTGCCGCCGCTATGCACCGTCGCCGGCAGAGGGTGACAAGAAGGCGCATTGGCCCACCGTGTCGTCCGACGACTGGTGCGGCGAGTTTGTTGCAGCCGAGGGTGAGCGCAAAGCCGCCTGAGCACATCAGCAGCGGATGGCTTCAGCCAGCGATCCGCATAGGTGAGAAAAAAGGGCGGTTCCGGCCGCCCTTTTTCATGCCCGCACGAATATTTATGGCAAAATGGCTTGACCCAGTCTCTTTTGCTTATCATTCTCAATAGCACGCAAGCTGTTGAGGTTTCCATGATCGAACATTTTCGCGCCCATTGGTTTGACCGGATTGCACAAGGCAGCACGCTCGCCGATCGTTCGGCGGCCGAACTGGCGGTCAGCCCTGGCCGTGCCGAAGGCCGCATTGCGCATTGGTCGCTCTGCCGGGCGGTGGCTGCCCTGCAGCGGGGGGCCCGTCGCCCGCTCCACATCGGTGCCATCGGCGCGCCGACCACGACGCCAAGCGAGCGCGCCTTTCTCTCGGTGCTGGATGCCATGGCCAATGGAGATCAGGCGCTGGCGCAGCGCCACGCCGAATGGCTCGTCCACAAATCGGCGCTGCCAGGCCTGCTCGGTGCCATAAGCCCGTTGGCCGATATCTATCCCAAACTCGCCCGCGCCGCCTGAAGGGGTTTTGAAAGCGCTGCGGGATCAGCCGCCTCCGCTTCGCGCCAAGCTGGATCGACCAGCCATGAGGTAGTGGTGCAATTGATCGGCACGATCTCGGCCAGCCTAGAATCGAGCCGCTGCGCCGCCTCCATCCCGCCGAACCCGGCCCCCACGATCACGACCCGCTGTTTCGCCCGACCCATCGCAACCGTCCAATCCATAGCCGCCGATGCGCGAGCATATCGGTTTTTCGCAAAACCAACGATTGCACAAGCGCGCCGGAATACGTGTGAGCTACGTATGCAACGCAACCTTCATCCCCCTCGGCATTATGTAGGAAACGCGCCAAGCGCGGGTGCCCGCCGGCGCAGTTCGGTTTCAGGACTCGCGTTATGAGCGGGCTTGGGACAAGGTTAGTGTATGATTGCAGCCAAACGAATAGGGTCGTTTTTAGTAACTGGCATTCTGTGGCTTTTTCTAGGAGCGCGGCTTGTAGCGGACGGCATTGGCTACGCGACACTGCCAGACGATGCGAAAGTAGCATCGAAGGTGGGTCATCAGGTAATTTTATACGTTCTTGCAACGCCTTGGTGGGCTGCTTTTGGCGCAGCGCTTATCGCTACCATCTATCTGATTCACACGTCATGGCCTCGTACATCTTCTGGAAAATCACCTCGGAAATCAGATAGGTACTACGGATTGGGTCTGGAAGGCCTTCGTTTTGCTCGCCGAGTGGACGTTTACTTTTCAGGAAACCATTCAAGCCATGGAGAAAATGCTCGTGACCTCTTAGCCGCTGGCTATTCGCTCCGTATTTCCTACGAAAAATCGAAAATTACCACGCCTCGGTTTGGCGACGAAACTGATGTTGATACTATGCTGAATGACATGTGCTTGTTTTACGCCGCTACCGGTACGCTTCTAAAAGACGGGCACTTCAAAGAAGCAGTAGCCCATGCGCGTCACATAATTAAAGCAAAAGGTTTGTCGCCCCAATAGCCTCTAAGCATTGGATTAAAAACACCGGTGGAAAATTCACCCCGGCTGATCTTCTTCCTGACATTTGGCTCAGAGTTCATAACTCCCACGTCTGCTAGCTTCCCAACAAGCTGGGCATAGGTGATCCCCCGGCGGGATAGGTCGGCCTTCAAAAGCGCCTCGGCCTGATTGCCAGTATGTTCGGCAATTCCGCGCCTGACCCAATAACAAAGGGCTGTCCTACACGCCCCTGTTTGCGTCATAAGATCACCCGCTCTTTCACACTGTCGGTCTTCCGTTTCGCCCCGGGTGAACCGCGCATTTCACGAAGCTCACTTTCCGCTCCTGGACAGTGTGACCCGTGTGACCTTCAAGTCATCCGCGCTGCTTTCCACAGTTTTTGCTGGGCCCTGTCTGTTCCTTGAGCCAAGCGGCTGCTATCCGGTGCAGTCATGAGCGATGACACCACCCTGGATACCCCGGAGACGCCCAAGGACGAGTTCGACCAGATCGTCGATGCGCCGTTCGATGCGGCGCTGTCCGAGCGCTATCTGGTCTATGCCATGTCCACCATCACGGCGCGGTCGCTGCCCGATCTGCGTGACGGGCTGAAGCCAGTGCATCGGCGGCTGCTCTGGGCGATGCGGCTGCTGCGGCTGGACCCGAGCCAGGGTTACAAGAAATGCGCCCGCGTGGTGGGCGATGTCATCGGCAAATATCATCCGCATGGCGATCAGTCGGTCTATGACGCGATGGTGCGGCTCGCGCAGACATTCTCGCTGCGCTATCCGCTGGTCGACGGACAGGGCAATTTCGGCAATATCGATGGCGATAATGCCGCGGCCTATCGGTATACCGAGGCCAAGCTGACCAAGACGGCGATGCAGCTGATGGCCGGGCTGAACGAGAACGGCACCGATCTGCGCCCGACCTATAATGGTGAGGATGAAGAGCCCGAGGTGATGCCCGGGCTGTTCCCGAACCTGCTGGCCAATGGCGCGGCGGGAATCGCGGTCGGCATGGCCACCTCCATCCCGTCGCACAATGTCCATGAAATCCTGGATGCCGCGACGCTGCTGATCGATCAGCCCAACGCCTCGCATGACCAGCTGATGGAGATCGTGAAGGGGCCGGATTTTGCCACCGGCGGTCTTCTGGTCGATGCGCCGGCCAGCATATCGCATGCCTACAAGACGGGGCGCGGCTCCTTCCGGGTGCGCGCGCGCTACACGATCGAAAAGCTGGAACGCGGTGCCTGGCAGGCGGTGATTACCGAGATTCCCTATCAGGTGCAGAAGGGCAAGCTGATCGAGCAGATCGCGAACCTGATCGCCGACCGCAAGCTGCCGATCCTGACCGATGTGCGCGACGAGAGCGATGCGGAGATCCGCATCGTGCTGGAGCCCAAGAACCGCACGGTGGACCCCGAGCAGCTGATGAACGCGCTGTTCCGCCTGAGCGATCTGGAGAGCCGTTTCTCGCTCAACATGAACGTGCTGGACGCCGCGCACACCCCCATGGTGATGGGGCTGGGCGAGGTGCTGGAGCATTGGCTGAAGCACCAGATCGTCGTGCTGCAGCGCCGTTCGCAGCACCGGCTGGACGCCATCGATGCGCGGCTGGAACTGCTCGAAGGCTATATCATCGCCTATCTCAATCTCGACCGGGTGATCGCCATCATCCGCGCCGAGGATGAGCCAAAGCCGGTGCTGATGGAGGAATTTCAACTCACCGACAGGCAGGCCGAGGCGATCCTCAACATGCGGCTGCGCTCCCTGCGCAAGCTGGAGGAGATGGAGCTGAAGCGCGAGCGCGACAAGCTGGCTGCCGAGCGTGAGGGGCTGGTGAAGCTGCTCGAAAGCCCTGCCCGGCAGCGCACGCGGCTGAAGAAGGACATTGCCGAGCTGCGCAAGGACTATGCCGAGGATACGGCGCTCGGCGCGCGGCGCACCGGGCTGGAGGAAGCTGACGCAACCATCGAGGTGCCGCTGGAGGCCATGATCGAGCGCGAGCCGCTGACCGTGATCGTCTCCAAGCGCGGCTGGATCCGGGCGATGAAGGGCCATGGCAACGATATTTCCGGCGTAAAATACAAGGAAGGCGACGAGCTTTCGCAGAGCTTCGAGACGCAGACGACCGACAAGCTGCTGGTCGCCACGGCCAGCGGGCGTTTCTACACGCTGGGCGCGGACAAGCTGCCCGGCGCGCGCGGCTTTGGCGAGCCGATCGGATCCATGGTGGATATCGATGGCGGCAATGCGATCATCTCCGTCATGGCCGCGCGCAAGGGGGGCCGGCTGCTGCTTGCGGCGTCCGGGGGGCGCGGTTTCGTGGCGCAGATGGATGAGCTGATTGCCGAAACCCGCAAAGGCCGCCAGGTGGTCAACCCCAAAGGCAGCGCCGTCCTCAAGGTGGTGCGCGAGATCGCGGCAGAAGACGATCATGTCGCCGCCGTCGGGGACAATCGCAAGCTGGTGGTGTTCGCGCTGGCCGATATGCCCGAGATGACGCGCGGGCAGGGCGTGATGTTGCAGCGTTACAAGGATGGCGGGCTGAGCGACGCGATCACGTTCAGGCTGGAGGACGGCCTCAGCTGGACGATGGGCGGCGAGACCGGGCGCACGCGGACCGAGACGGATTTGCTGCCATGGCGTGTGGCGCGCGGCGCGGCGGGTCGGCTGCCGCCCAATGGCTTCCCGAAGGACAATCGCTTCGACTGATCATGGGCCTTGAGGGGCAGGGGCGCACCGCTCGCCTTAGAGCTGCTCCGCGACAAGAGCATCCAGCCGATCGGCCACCGGAAAATTCTCCGCCATCCAGCGGGCTTCGATCGCATGGAGTTTCCGGCCAAGTTCCGGTCCCGGTTGCAGTCCGCGGGCGATGAGGTCTGCGCCCTTCAGCGGGAAACGCGGCGGCGTCCAGTCCATCAGGGCGTCAAGCGCAGCCTCGCACCCGGCATCATCGGCATAGAGCAGCGCGGCATCGCGCGCCGCGTCCCACCCATGGGCATAGGCGGCGTGGCGCGGGATGGAGTTGTCGCGGCACAGAATGCGATCGCGCATGGCTTCCCGCTGCTTGCGGGACAATTTCAGCCGCGCGCCGATATCGGTGGCCGTTTCCACGCTGGCCGGCAGCAGCGCGAGCAGGCGGCGCAGCGCAGCGGGGTCCACGGCGTGCGCTTGTTCCCGCTCGATCAGCCGATCGAGCAGCGCCATGTCCGTTATCTCCGGCAGCACCGGCGCGAAGATACCGCCGCCGAGCATCGCGCGTACGGCGAAACGCGGATCGTCCAGCCCTAGCAGTTTGAGCAGTTCGTCGGCAATGCGTTCGCGCGACAGGCCTTTCAGGCTGCTGGCCGCCGCGTGGCAGGCGGCATAGGCTTCCCCGTCCACTTCGCTGCGCCCGAACCGCGCGAGGAAACGAAAATAGCGCAGGATGCGCAGATGATCCTCGGCAATGCGCTGCGTGGCATCGCCAATGAAACGCAGACGCTGTGCCTCCAGATCGGCCAGACCGCCGAAATAGTCGGAAATCTCGCCCGTCTGTGGATCCGCATAGAGCGCATTGATCGTGAAATCGCGCCGCGCCGCATCTTCCCGCCAGTCGTCCGAAAAGGCCACAGTGGCGCGGCGGCCGTCGGTGGAAACGTCGCGCCGCAAGGTCGTGACCTCAAACGTGCGCCCATCGGCGACGGCAGTGACCGTGCCGTGATCGATGCCGGTGGGCACCGCTTTGAGGCCCGCCGCCTTGAGCCGCCGCATCACCTCTTCGGGCCGTAACGGCGTGGCCAGATCGATATCGTGCACGGCGCGCCCCAGCAGGCTGTCGCGCACCGCGCCGCCGACGATCCTGGGCTGCATTTCGCCATCGCTCAATGCGGCAACCACGGCGATCAGGGCCGGATCGCTGCGCCACGCGGCATCGGGCAGTTTCATGCCGCTTCCCGCAGGCGCCGTGACAGATTGGCGATGATCCCGGCGGTCACGCCCCAGATGCGGCGGCCCTGCCAGTCCATATCATAATAGACGCGGCGGCTGCCTTGCCAGATGCCGCTCTTCTGTTCGACATTGCGATGATCCAGCAGCCAGGCGAGCGGCACCTCGAACCAGTCTGCCACCTCATCGGGGCAGGGAACAATGGCAAGGTCTGGCGGCACCAGCCCAATCACCGGCACGATGCGAAATCCACTCCCGGAAAGATAGGGAGAGGATGCGCCGATCACGTCCACCTGGTCGGGCGGAATGGCGAGTTCCTCCTGCGCCTCGCGCAGGGCGGCAGCGATGGAATCCTTGTCTTCCGGTTCCAGCTTGCCGCCAGGAAAGGCGACCTGCGAGGGATGGTTGCGCAACCAGTCGGGACGCTGGGTCAAAATCACGCCCGGCTCATCGCGCCTGGTGATGGGGATGAGGACGGCCGCCTCGCGATAGCCGCCGGGCGGCGGACCGAAGCTGGCCTCATCTTCATGCATCGCATCCATGGCGAGCGCGCGGGTCAGCCGGGCGGCAAGGCTCATGCCGATGGCTCCACAGTGAAAAAGCTGCCGCCGCTCCAGATGCCGGGATGATCGGGATCGGTCGCCAGCGCAAGTTCCACCAGCTCATAATAGACCGCGCGGGTCAGCCGTGCCTCCAGCCCATGCCGCACATGCAGATAGAGACGCGGCGCATCGGGGTCGCTGCCGGGCCGCAGCGCGTGGCCTGGCCCAGCCACCACGATATCGTCGGTATTCAGCCTGAAGCTGATCGACGTTTCCTCGCCGCTGCCTTCCACCCGCATCTCGACCGCCTGGAACGGCGCATCTTCCACCGCGATCCATTGTTTCTCATAGGGAACGACCAAGGCGAAACGGCCATCCTCCTCCAGTCGCAGCAGGCGCGAAAAGGCGCGGACCATCGCCGGGCGATTGATCGGCCCGCCATCATGGTACCAGCGGCCTTCCGCATCGATCCGCATCAGGCTGTCCGAAGCGGCCTGCGGGTCCCAGTCCTGCACGGGAGGAAAACCACCGCCCGCGCCCAGGCGCAGGATGTCTTCGGCGGTCAGGCTGGCAAGGTCGGGCGCGTCATAGGGCATCGCTATCAGATAGAGTGCCCGTTCCAGCTTGCCAATGCGCCGTGGTTGGATGACAAGCACAGGTGCAACCGCCTGCGTGCCATGCACGTTTAGGCCAGAACAGAATTCATCAGAGGGGCAGCGCATCATGGACGTCAATCAAACAGAGCCGGTCGGCGGGACGCAGGACGCGGCTGCCAATCCGTCCAGCGGAAAGCCCGCGTTGATCAAGCGTGATCCTTTCGGGCTTCTGGTGCTGATCCTCGGTGCCGGTGCCGGCCTGTGGGGCCTTTTGGCCTCGTTCGGTTCCGGCTGGGGGTTCTGGGATTATACGGTCGGCCTCACCTGGCTGCGTTATGCCTTTTTCCTGGCGCTCTTCACGCTGGCGCTGGGGATTGGCGTGTTCGTCTGGCGTCGTCGCAAGGGTATGCGCACCAAGATGCCGCGGCTTCTGGTCGGCATGCTGTCCGCCGCCATCTTTGCCGGATATATCGGCTATCAGGTAAGCGTCGCCAAATCGCTTCCCGCCATCCATGACATCTCGACCGATCTGGCTGATCCCCCGCAGTTCGTGGCCTTGCAACTGCGCGCCGACAATTGGGACGCCATTCCCGGCGCCGATGATGGGGACATGCAGGGGTTGTCCCCGCGCCAGCGCTGGGCCTTGCTGCATCAGGAAGCGTATCCCGATATCCGCTCCGTGCGGGTGAACATGCCCGTGGCCGATGTGATTGCCGCCGCCGACCGGCTGGCGCAGGACCGCGACTGGGATGTAGTCGCCGCCGTTCAGGCGCGCGGACGGCTGGAAGCGACCGACACGGTCAGCGCTTTCCGGTTCAAGGATGATGTCGTGCTGCGCGTGCGTCCGGCTGCCGGCGGCGAAGGGTCGATCATCGACATGCGTTCGGTCAGCCGCGTCGGGCAGAGCGATATCGGCGTGAATGCCGAACGGGTGCGCAGCTTCCTGTCTGACCTGAGCGGCACCACCACCACGGCGGCGAACCGCTAATTCCACGATGCTGCGGACTGTCAAAGGTGTCGTTCGCAGCATCGTCCTGCTCCTGCTGATCGGAGGCATAGGGCTGATCGGCTACGTCGTGGTGCGCGATCGGCCGCAGGACGTTCCCTGGACCGAGCTTGATCTGACGCAGCCGGTGGGAATGTTTACGGGCCGCAAGATTGCGGCGCTGGGGTCGGATCCTGCTAAATGCCGGGCGCTGCTGGATCGGGCGGGCGTGGAATATGCGGTGCGTTCGCCGCGTGGGGAGGGGCAGTGTCTGGCCGATGACAGCCTGATCCCCGAAGCCGGCGGCGCAACGGCCATCCGCTTCCGCCCGGCTTCCCTGGCCACCAGTTGCCCTGTCGTCACCGGTCTGGCGCTATGGGAATGGCAGGTGCTGCAGCCAGCCGCGCGCAAGCATTTCGGCGAATCCGTCGCCAGCATCGGCCATTTCGGATCCTATAGCTGCCGCCGCATGTATGGCGGATCGGACGGTCCTTGGAGCGAGCATGCCACGGCCGATGCCATCGATATTGCCAGCTTCACGCTGGAAGGCGGCAAGAAAATCAGCGTGCTCGACGACTGGAATGACGGCAATGCGCAAGAGCAGGCATTTCTGCGCGAGGTGCGCGATGGCGCCTGCGATCTGTTCGCCACGGTGCTCTCTCCGGACTATAACGCGGCCCACGCCAATCATTTTCATCTGGATCAAGCCGATCGCGGCACCACAGGATTTCGGGTCTGCCGTTAGACCGTCAGGCCTGGCGGCTGTCGCCAATCCGCTTGTCAGCCGCCCGCGCTCAAGCTAATGGAGCGCGCATGCGGGCGTGATGTAGTGGTAGCCTGTCAGCTTCCCATGCTGATCGTGCGGGTTCGATTCCCGCCGCCCGCTCCAGCCTTTTCATGAGCGATAGCGGCGGCATGCAGGCTGGTCTTTCGATCAGCTCGTCGATTTGGGCGTTAGACGCATGACCCGGCCCTGTGCGCTCTTCCCGCCATCTTCCAGCAGCCACACCGATCCGTCGGGGGCCTGTTCGACCTCGCGGATGCGCGTACCCATATCGAACCACGTCTCCTGCCGCGCTTCCTGATCGTTCACATTGATCAGCGCCAGCGACTTGCTGGAGAGGCCGCCCATCAGGATCGATCCCTGCCATTCCGGAAACAGGCTGCCGGTGTAGAAGATCATGCCCGCGGGCGAGATGACCGGGGTCCAATAGACCTTCGGCTTGGTAAAGCCGTCGTCCGCGCTGTGATCGGGGATCGGCTTGCCGTCATAATTGTCGCCATAGGATCGCACCGGCCAGCCATAATTGGCGCCGCGCTTTATCAGATTGACCTCATCTCCACCCTTGGGGCCCATTTCATGGTTCCAGAGTTGCCCATTGGGGGAAAAGGCGAGGCCCAGCGTATTGCGGTGGCCATAGGACCAAATTTGCGCGGTGGTGCCGCCTTCATCATAAAAAGGATTGTCTTCCGGCACGCTGCCATCGGGATAGAGGCGCACGATACTGCCCAGATTGTTGCTGCGGTCCTGCGCCGGGTCCTGCTTCTGCCGTTCGCCGGAGCTGATGAACATATATTTGCCGTCGGGCGAAAAGGCGATGCGATGCGAGAAATGGCCGCGCCCGGTCACCTTGGGGGCCTGCCGCCAAACGATCTGAAGATTATCCAGGCTAGGCGCCGCGCCCGTACGGTTCAGCTTGGCGCGGCCCACCACCGCCCCGCGCGTATCGCCATCGCCCGCTTCCACCCAGCTGAGATAGACCATGCCGCTCTGCGCAAAGTCGGGCGCCAGAACGACATCGCCCAGGCCGCCCTGACCGCCATAATCGACCTTAGGCGTTCCGGAAACTTGCTGCGTGCCGCCATTTTGCGTCCAGTGCAGGAGGCGTCCGTCCTTTTCGGTAATCAGCGCTTCGCCTGCGCCTAGGAAGGTCATCGCCCATGGCTCGTCCAGATCGGCCACGGTCTCCACGTCGAACGGCAGCTTGGCCACCTTGCTCATCTGCGCGGCGTTCTGCGGACCGCTGCTGCTGCTGCTACCTGCCTGCGGCGTGCCGATCGCGCTGTCCGGGTTTTCGGCGGCCATCGACTTGTCGGTGCTGCCATTGCACCCGGCGGCGAGGAGGGGCAGGGCGGCAAGGGCAAGAAGATGACGCATGGGGGGGAATCCTTGTTCGATGGACCAGTTTTTCGTCGGCTGGTGAGACGTTTACACAAATAAAGCGGTCGATCACACATTCCGTTCCCCGCCGCCGCCAGGGCTAATCCGCCGCGCCCACTGCGGAGCCGGCGGAGGAATGGACTTGCCAGCAACCGCCCCGGCATCTATATCCTCGCTCGTTCCCGACATTGCAGAGACGATCGCGGGGCCGCCTCCGAAAGGGCGCGGCGACGACCGGCTTTGCTTAGCGCCGCGGAACGACAAAATTTTTTGGAGGCCCATGCCCGATCTCGAAGCCCTGACCGCATTGATTGCCAGCGAAGCCGAAGCGCTTGGCTTCGATCTGGTGCGCGTTGCCTGGCTCGGCGGAGATGAGCGCACGCTTCAGATCATGGCTGAGCGGCCCGATACCCGCCAGCTGGGGATCGATGATTGCGCCAAGCTGTCGCGCCGTCTGTCGAACAAGTTCGACGAGATGGAAGAGGCCGGCAAGGACCCGATCGACGGCGCGTACCGGCTGGAAGTCAGCTCGCCCGGCATCGACCGTCCGCTCACCCGGCTGAAGGATTTTTCCGATTGGGCCGGTCATGAGGTGCGGGTGAATCTGACCGCCGGTGTCGATGGCCGCAAACAACTGCGCGGCGATCTGATCGGCGTGGAAGACGGCATGATCGCTATCGACGATCGCAAGTCCGGCAAGATGCTGTTCGATCCGGCCACGCTGCATTCGGCCAAGCTGATGCTGACCGATCGGTTGATCGCCGCGACGGCGCCGATGGATGCGCAGGGCGCCGATGAGGTGGAAGAAATTGCCGGGGACGACGACGCCGAGGATGGCGACGAGAATTAGGCGCTCCGGCGCACCCGCTATATAGATAGATGCAACGAAAGAAGTAGAGATACATGGCCAGCCCGATTTCCGCCAACAAGGCAGAACTGCTCGCAATCGCCAATGCGGTGGCGCAGGAGAAGATGATCGACAAGGCGATCGTCGTCGAAGCGCTCGAAGAAGCGATCCAGCGCGCTGCGCGCTCGCGCTATGGCGCCGAGAACGACATTCGTGCGAAGCTCGACATGCAGACCGGCGATCTGCAGCTGTGGCGCGTGGTCGAGGTGGTCGAGGTGGTCGAAGAGGTCGAGGATCATTTCAAGCAGGTCGATCTGAAGCAGGGTCAGAAGCTGCAGAAGGACGCCGGCGTCGGCGATTTCATCGTCGATCCGCTGCCCCCGGTCGATCTGGGACGGATCGACGCGCAGTCGGCCAAACAGGTGATCTTCCAGAAGGTCCGCGATGCCGAGCGTGAGCGTCAGTTCGAGGAATTTAAGGACCGTGCGGGTGAGATCATCACCGGCGTCGTCAAGTCCGTCGAGTTCGGCCATATCGTGGTCGATCTGGGCCGCGCCGAGGGCGTGATCCGCCGCGACCAGCAAATCCCACGCGAAATGGTGCGCACCGGCGATCGCATCCGCTCGCTGATCCTGAAGGTGCAACGCGAAAATCGCGGGCCGCAGATCCTGCTCAGCCGCGCGCATCCCGATTTCATGAAAAAGCTGTTCGCGCAGGAAGTGCCCGAAATTTACGATGGCATTATCGAGATCAAGGCCGCAGCCCGCGATCCGGGCAGCCGCGCCAAGATCGGCGTCATCAGCTATGACGGGTCGATCGATCCGGTCGGTGCCTGCGTCGGCATGAAGGGCAGCCGCGTACAGGCCGTCGTGCAGGAAATGCAGGGCGAGAAGATCGACATCATTCCCTGGAGCGAAGATACCGCCACCTTCGTGGTGAACGCGTTGCAGCCGGCTACGGTGAGCCGCGTGGTGATCGACGAGGAAGAGACCCGCATCGAAGTGGTGGTGCCGGACGATCAGCTGTCGCTCGCCATCGGTCGCCGCGGCCAGAATGTCCGCCTCGCCAGTCAGCTGACCGGCCATGGCATCGACATCATGACCGAGGAGGAAAGCTCCGAGAAGCGGCAGAAGGAATTCGCCGAGCGGACCGAACTTTTCCAGGAAGAGCTGGACGTCGACGAGACGCTGTCTCAGCTGCTGGTGGCCGAAGGCTTCAGCGAGCTGGAAGAGGTAGCCTATGTCGCGCTGGATGAAATTTCCGGCATCGAGGGCTTTGATGAAGAGCTGGCCGAAGAGCTGCAGAACCGCGCGATGGAAGCGCTGGAACGTCGCGAGGAAGCCTCCCGCACCGAACGCCGTGAATTGGGCGTGGAAGATGCGCTGGCGGAACTGCCGATCCTGACCGAGGGCATGCTGGTGACGCTGGGCAAGGCGGGCATCAAGACGCTCGACGATCTGGCCGATCTTGCCACCGATGAGCTGATTTTCAAGCCGCGCCAGGAACCGCGCCGCTCCAACAGCGACCGTCGCCGCACCGAGGTGAAGCCGGGCGTGCTGGCCTCGTACAGCCTCTCGGAAGAGCAGGGCAACGAGATCATCATGGCAGCGCGCGCACACTGGTTCGACGATGAGGACAAGGCACCGGCGGAAACGCCCGCAGCCGCAGAAGAAGGGGAGGCCGCCAATGCGGAAGCTTCCCAATGATACGCCGGATACGGATCTAGGGTCCGCATCGCAGGATCAGATCGCGTCCGGCCAGGTTGCGCCGGGCGAGACTGCCTCGGGCGATAAGAACATGATCTTGCCAGACGAGGGTGCGCCTTCGTCCGGCTCCCATGGCCATAAGGATCGCAGCAGCCCCGTGCGCCGCTGCATCCTGTCGGGGGACCGTGCACCGCAGGACATGCTGGTGCGCCTTGCGGTGTCTCCCGATGGTATGCTGGCGCCGGACGTCAATGCCAAGGCTCCGGGCCGTGGTGCCTGGATCGGCGTATCGCGCAGCGAACTGGAAGCGGCGATCGAGAAAGGCCGCATGAAGGGCGCCATTGCGCGCGCCTTCAAGACGGGCGGCGTGACCATGCCGGACAATCTGCCGGAGTGGATCGAGACGCAGCTGCGTCAGGCCACGCTGGACCGGCTCGGGCTGGAGGCGCGGGCATCCAATCTGCTGACGGGCTCTGAAAAGATTGCTGAACGGGCGCGTGGCGGCCGAGTCAATCTGCTGCTCCATACACTCGATTCGCGCCCCGACGGTCGGCGCAAGCTGGATCAGGCGCTGCGAGTCGGCACCGAGCGGGAGGGTTCGGGTGATACCGGCCTCGTCTTGCCGGTGGACCGGGACGCCCTATCTATGGCATTGGGGCGCGACAATGCGGTCCACGCCGCGATATTGGGGGAGAAGGCGGCAGCCCGCGTGCTGCACCATCTCCGCCGCTGGCTAAATTACACCGGATGCAGTAACGGTGCCGCCCCCGCTGACGGGGACGGTCAAGCTGCGACACATGAAGACGACCTTAGGAAGACTGCTGTTCGATGAGTGATGATACACAAGACAAACCAAAACTGACCCGCAAGCCGCTGACCCTCAAGAGGTCGGTCGATGCGGGGCAGGTCGAGCAGCGCTTCAGCCACGGCCGGACCCACAAGGTTGAGGTTGAGGTCAAGCGCAAGAAGCTGGTCGGCAAGCCCGGCCAGGCTGCCGTTGCGGACAAGGCCAAGGAAGAGGCACTGGCCCCACCGCCGCCGCCCGCACCTGCTCCTGCACCCGCGCCCAAGCCCGCACCGGTTGCCAAGGCACCGCCGCCGGCTCCTGCGCCGCGCGCCAGGGCGCCGATGGACAATCTTACGCGCCAGGAAATGCAGGCCAAGCTGCTGAGGGAGGCCGAAGAGGCCCGCCTGAATCAGGCCGAGGAAAGCCGCCGCCGCGAGGAAGAGGCCAAGGCCAAGGCGCTTGAGGAAGAGCGCCGCCGCGCCGAGGAAAATCGCGCGGCCGAAGAGCGTGCTGCCAATGCGCCTGCCGAGCCTGCCCCTGCGGCGGAGCCTGAAGAAGCTGCGCAGCCAGACACCGCCGCTGCGGATCAAGCCCCGGCTGCCGATGCCGGTGCGGATGCAGAGCCCGTGGCCGTTGCGCCGACTAGCGCGATGCCGCCGCCACGGCGCTTCACCCCGGTCGAGCGTCCCGAGCGCGCGCCCAAGGTGGAGAAGGAAAAGAAGCCTGCGCGCAACGCCAAGACCACGCCGCAGGACGATCGCCGTCGTTCCGGCAAACTGTCGGTCAAGACTGCGCTGAACGAAGACGATGGCGCACGTGCCCGCTCGCTCGCCGCGCTGAAGCGTGCGCGTGACAAGGAAAAGCGTGCCCAGATGTCTGGCCGCAAGCGCGAGGCGCAGCCCAAGCAGAGCCGCGAAGTCGTGGTGCCGGATGCCATCACCGTGCAGGAACTGGCCAACCGTATGGCCGAAAAGGGCGCGGATCTGGTGAAGGTCCTGTTCAACATGGACATGGCCGTCACGGTCAACCAGACGATCGATCAGGATACCGCAGAGCTGCTGGTCGAAGAGTTCGGCCACAAGATCAAGCGCGTGTCCGAAGCCGATATCGAGATCAACACCACCACGGATGTCGATCCCGAAGAGACGCAGAAGCCGCGTTCCGCCGTCGTTACGGTCATGGGCCATGTCGATCACGGCAAGACCAGCCTGCTCGACGCGATCCGCGGCACCAGTGTCACCTCCGGTGAAGCCGGCGGTATCACGCAGCATATCGGCGCCTATCAGGTGAAGACGAAGAATGGCGATCTGATCACCTTCCTCGACACGCCGGGCCATGAGGCGTTTACCGAAATGCGTGCGCGCGGCGCGAACGTTACCGATATCGTGATCCTGGTGGTCGCGGCGGATGACGGGCTGATGCCGCAGACGATCGAGGCGATCAACCACGCCAAGTCTGCCGGTGTGCCGATGATCGTGGCGATCAACAAGATCGACAAGGAAGGCGCCAAGCCGCAGAAGGTGCGCGAACGCCTGCTGGAACATGAAGTCATCGTCGAGGATATGGGCGGCGACGTGCAGGACGTGGAAGTGTCCGCACTGAAGAAGACCGGTCTGGACGAACTGCTCGAAAAGCTGGCGCTGCAGGCCGAACTCATGGAGCTGAAGGCGCGGCCGGACCGCGATGCCGAGGGTATCGTGATCGAGGCCAAGCTGGACAAGGGCCGCGGTGCGGTTGCCACCGTGCTCGTCAATCGCGGCACGCTTAAGCGCGGCGATATCTTCGTCGTCGGCGGGGAGAGCGGCAAGGTCCGCGCGCTGATCGACGATACGGGCAAGCAGGTGAAAACTGCCGGACCATCGGTGCCGGTGGAAGTCCTTGGCCTGTCCGGTGTGCCGAATGCCGGTGACATGCTCACCGTGGTCGAGAATGAGCAGCGTGCGCGCGAAGTCGCCACCTATCGTTCGGAACAGGCACGCAAGCAGCGCACCACACAGGCCCCGACATCGCTGGAGAACATGTTCTCAGCCATGGGGACCGAGGCCGCCATCGAATATCCGGTGGTGATCAAGGCCGATGTGCAGGGTACCGCCCAGGCCATCGTCCAGGCGCTCAACAAGATCTCGACCGACGATATCAAGGTGCGCGTGCTGCATCAGGGCGTCGGCGGTATCACCGAGAGCGATGTGACGCTGGCGGCGGCTTCCGGCGCGCCGATCATCGGCTTCCATGTGCGTCCGAATGCCAAGGCCCGCCAGATCGCCGAGCGCGAGAAGGTGCGGTTCAAATATTTCGACGTGATCTACGATCTGACGGACGATATCCGCAAGGAAATGGCTGGCGAGCTTGGGCCGGAAATCATCGAGACGGTGGTTGGTCGTGCCGAGGTCAAGGACGTGTTCCCTGCCGGCAAGCGCGACAAGGCGGCGGGTCTTCTCGTCACCGACGGCTTCCTCAAAAAGGGTCTGCTGTCGCGTCTTACGCGTCAGGACGTCATCGTGTCGAAAACCGTCATCGCCTCGCTGCGCCGGTTCAAGGACGATGTGGCAGAGGTTCGTGCCGGTCTGGAATGCGGCGTGTTGCTGCAGGACACCAACGACATCAAGGCGGGCGATACGCTCGAGGTGTTCGAGGTCGAGGAACGCGAGCGCACGCTATAAGGCATGCGCTACGTCGCGTTCCTCGGCAGCATCAATGTCGGCGGTAATCGGCTGAAGATGGTCGATCTGCGCGACGCGATCGAGCATGAAGGTTTCGAGGATATCGAGACCGTGGTGGCCAGCGGCAATCTGTTGTTCACGCATGATGAGCGCCCATCCGACGGCATAGCCGAAAAGATGGCGTTCATCCTGCATGACCGCTTTGGCATTCGCAGCTTTGCCGCGATCCGCAATCGCGCCGAGCTCGCGGCGGCCATTGCCGAAAATCCCTTTGGCGATGATGGCGATCCGAAAAAGGTGCACACGCTGTTTGCGAGCGAACGCTACGATCCGGAGCAGTTCGCCGCCTTCGCCGCGGATTATCCAGGGCCGGAGCGCGTGGCCGCCGGTACGCGCGCCTATCATGTCGATTTTGTGGACGGTGTCGGGGTATCGAGGCTCGCCACGCTGGTCGATCAGCGCTTCGACTTTCGCGCCACGGCTCGCAACATGAATTCAATGAGACGTATTTTGGAAAAGATGGACTGATGGCGCGCTTCAACGATTCCGGGCCCGAAGGCCGCTCCATCCGCACCTTGCGGGTGGGCGAGCAGGTGCGTCATATCCTGAGCGAGCTGTTGCAGCGCGGCGACGTGCACGACCCGCGTCTGGCGGGCCTGCCGATCTCCGTCACCGAAGTTCGCATGTCGCCAGATCTGCGCCACGCCACCGTCTTCTTCAAACCGCTGCTCGGTCAGAAAGAGGCCGAAATCGGCGCGGCGCTGAAGGAGAATGCCGGCTATCTGAAGGGCGAAGTGGCCAAGCGCGTGCGCATGAAATATGCGGCTGAACTGAAATTCCTGCCCGATGAGAGCTTCGACGAAGGCGCGCATATCGATGCGCTGCTGCGTGATCCCAAGGTGGCGCAGGATCTTGGCGAAGAACCGGACGACGCGCCGGACGTCTGATCGCCGGTTTCGCGTGCACCGCCAGCCTGCTTAGGGGGCATCGATGGCCAAGCTGTATTTCTATTATGCCAGCATGAATGCGGGCAAAAGCTCTACGCTGCTGCAGACCGCGTTCAACTATGGTGAGCGCGGCATGCGCGTGATGCTGTGGACGGCGGCGATCGACGATCGGCCCGGTTTCGGCGCGATCAGCAGTCGGATCGGCCTGTCCAGTGATGCGCACCGGTTCCTGCCCGGCACCAATCTGCATGATGCGGTTCTGCGCCAGCACGACGACGCGCCGCTCGCCTGCGTGCTGATAGACGAGGCACAGTTTTTGATCCGCGATCAGGTCTTCCAGTGCGCACGATTGGCCGACGAGCAGGATATTCCCGTGCTCTGTTACGGCCTGCGCACCGATTTTCAGGCAAAGCTGTTCCCCGGTGCCGCGGCGCTGCTCGGCATTGCCGACGCGCTGATCGAGCTGAAAGCCGTGTGCGAATGCGGGCGCAAGGCGACGATGAACCTGCGCGTCGACGCGGCGGGCAAAGCGGTGCGCGAAGGCGCGCAGACCGAAATCGGCGGCGAGGACCGCTATGTCGCATTATGCCGCCGCCATTTCATGGCGCGGCTGAACGCGGACGCATCATGACCGAACGCAAACCGCTCAATGGCTGGCTGATCCTCGACAAGCCGCTGGGGCTTGGCTCCACGCAGGGTGTGAGCGCGGTGAAACGTGCGCTGCGCGCTGGCGGCTATCCCAAATGCAAGGTTGGCCATGGCGGAACGCTCGATCCACTGGCGACCGGTGTGTTGCCGATCGCGCTGGGCGAGGCGACCAAGCTGGCCGGGCATATGCTGGACGCCAGCAAGGTCTATGATTTCACTATCGGCTTTGGCGTGGAGACCGATACGCTGGACGCAGAAGGGGTGGCGGCGGAAAGCAGCGATGCCCGGCCCACCTTGGCGGATGTGCTCGCCGTGCTGCCCCGGTTCACCGGGCCGATCGAGCAGATACCGCCCAAATATTCCGCGCTGAAGATCGATGGCAAGCGTGCCTATGATCTGGCGCGCGCCGGCGTGGCCGTGGAGATGACCATGCGCGGCGTGACCGTACACGGTCTTTCGCCTTTGCTCAGCTCCGTTTGCGAAGGGGAAGGCGCGCTGCAGGAGATCACCCTGCAGGCCCATGTCTCCAAGGGTACCTATATCCGCTCTTTGGCGAGAGACATCGCGCGGGCGCTTGATTGTTACGGCCACGTCACCATGTTAAGGAGGCTGCGCGCAGGCTCCTTTGCGCTGGATTCCGCGATTTCGCTGGACAGGCTGGCCGATCTCGGCCAAGGGGCCGCGCTTGAGGAAGTACTCTTGCCAATCGAGGCGGGGCTGGACGACATCCCGGCTCTTCCCCTCACCCCCGGAGAGGCAAAAGCGGTCCGACAGGGCCGTCTTCTATCCGGGATTGCCGCAGATGACGGTATGAAGCTGGCGCGCGACGAGAACCATGTTCTGGTCGCTCTGGTAGACATAACCGGCGGAAATCTCCGCATCATCCGTGGTTTCAACCTATGATGTTCGAAGGAAAAAATTTATGTCGATCACTGCAGAACGCAAGCAGGAAGTCATCAGCGATAATGCCCGCCAGAAGGGCGATACCGGTTCGCCGGAAGTGCAGGTCGCTATCCTGACCGATCGCATCAACAACCTGACCGACCATTTCAAGAACAACCACAAAGACAATCACTCGCGCCGCGGTCTGCTGGCGATGGTGAACAAGCGCCGCAGTCTGCTGGATTATCTCCGCAAGAAGGACGAGCAGCGTTACGCCGATCTGATCAAGAAGCTCGGTCTGCGTAAGTAAGACGACAAGACGGCTCCGCTTTGCGGGGCCGTTTTCTTTTATTCCCATCATATATCCAAGATAGGGATAGCGGCTCCCCGCAATGAGGCGGGCGGCTGCACCGGGCACATGAAAGCCCACATCCGATCCGTACCGGACCCGTACGGAAACATGAGGCCCCTTCGCGCAATCTGGCGGAAGGGTTCAGAAGGAAAATATATGTTCGATACGCAAAAAGTAGAGCTGGAATGGGGCGGCAAGACCCTCACTCTGGAAACCGGCCGCATCGCCCGTCAGGCTGATGGCGCCGTGCTCGCAACCTATGGCGATACCGTGGTGCTGTGCGCCGTGACCGCCGCAAAGAGCGTGCGCGAAGGGCAGGATTTCTTCCCGCTCACCGTTCACTATCAGGAAAAATTCTCGGCCGCCGGGCGCATTCCGGGTGGCTTCTTCAAGCGCGAAGGCCGCGCCACGGAAAAGGAGACGCTGACCAGCCGTCTCATCGACCGTCCGGTGCGCCCGCTGTTCCCCGAAGGTTTCTACAACGAAATCAACGTGATCTGCCAGGTCCTGTCCTATGATGGCGAGACCGAGCCGGATATTCTTGCGATGATCGCGGCATCGGCTGCGCTCACCATTTCCGGTCTGCCCTTCATGGGCCCGATCGGCGGCGCGCGCGTCGGCTATCAGGACGGCGAATATATCCTGAACCCCAGCCTGTCCGACATCAAGGAATCGGGCGAGCTCGACCTGGTCATCGCCGCCACCGGCGACGCCGTGATGATGGTGGAGTCCGAAGCCAAGGAACTGGACGAGGACGTCATGCTGGGCGCGGTCATGTTCGCGCACAACCACATCAAGCCGGTGATCAACGCGATCATCGATCTGGCCGAAAAGGCCGCCAAGGAGCCTTGGGAAGTCAAGAGCTCCGAGGGTAACGACGCGATCAAGGAAGAGCTGCGCGGCATCGTCGGCAATGACATTGCGGCAGCCTACAAGCTGACCGACAAGTCCGAGCGTTCGAACGCCCTCAACAATGCGCGCGACAAGGCGAAGGCGCATTTCGCCGAGGCCGATGGCCAGAAGCAGATGACCGCCGGCAAGATGGTCAAGAAGCTGGAAGCCGACATTGTGCGCGGTGCCATCCTGAAGGACGGCAGCCGTATCGATGGCCGCAAGACCACCGAGATCCGCCCGATCGAGGCGATGGTGCATTTCCTGCCCCGCGCCCACGGGTCTGCCCTGTTCACGCGCGGTGAGACGCAGGCCATCTGCACCACCACGCTGGGCACCAAGGATGCCGAGCAGATGATCGACGGTCTGGAAGGGCTCTCTTACGAGCGCTTCATGCTGCACTATAACTTCCCGCCCTATTCGGTCGGCGAAGTGGGCCGTTTCGGCTTCACCAGCCGCCGCGAGACCGGCCATGGCAAGCTGGCATGGCGTGCGCTGCACCCCGTGCTGCCCAGCATGGACGAGTTCCCTTACACCATCCGCGTCCTGTCCGACATCACGGAGAGCAATGGCTCTTCCTCGATGGCGACGGTGTGCGGTGGCTCGCTGGCCATGATGGACGCAGGCGTTCCGCTGAAGCGCCCCGTGTCCGGCATTGCCATGGGCCTCATTCTCGAGGGCGACGACTTCACCGTTCTGTCCGATATTCTGGGTGACGAGGATCACCTCGGTGACATGGACTTCAAGGTGGCCGGTACCGAGCAGGGCATCACCTCGCTCCAGATGGACATCAAGGTCGCCGGGATCACCGAAGAGATCATGAAGACCGCCCTGGCACAGGCCAAGGAAGGTCGTGCGCACATTCTGGGCAAGATGAACGAAGCGCTTGGCGGCACCCGCCAGGAACTGTCGGACTTCGCACCCCGGATCGAGACGATGCAGATCGATAAGACCAAGATCCGCGACATCATCGGCACGGGCGGCAAGGTCATCCGTGAGATCGTTGCGGAAACCGGCGCCAAGGTCGATATCGACGATGACGGCGTGATCAAGATCTCCTCCTCCGACGTGTCGCAGATCGAAGCAGCCAAGCGCTGGATCGAGGGCATCGTGGAAGAGGCCGAAGTGGGCAAGGTCTACAACGGCAAGGTCGTCAATCTGGTCGATTTCGGTGCGTTCGTGAACTTTATGGGCGGCAAGGACGGTCTGGTCCATGTGTCCGAGATCAAGAACGAGCGCGTGGAAAAGGTCTCCGACGAGCTGTCCGAAGGGCAGGAAGTCAAGGTCAAGGTGCTCGAGATCGATCAGCGCGGCAAGGTGCGCCTGTCGATGCGCGTCGTCGATCAGGAAACCGGTGAAGAGCTGGAGGACACCCGTCCGCCGCGTGAAGGCCGCAGCGAAGGTCGCGGCGATCGTGGCGATCGCAAACCGCGCGGTGACCGCGACGGTGGTGGACGTGGCGACGGCGGTGGCCGTGGTCGCGGGCGTCGCCCGCGTGGCGGCGGTGGCCGTGACGGTGACAGCGATGGTGCGAAGGGTGATGCTGCCGGCCTGCCCGATTTCATCACCAACGACTGATCCGTCTGCACAAGCAGAAATGAAAAGGGGGTGCCGGCCAGTCCGGTGCCCCTTTTTTCATGGCCGTGGCCTAAACCCGCCGGGCGAACCTGGCCCATCTTCATCGGCGATACAGGCGGCCATGCTTACGGCTTGGCGCAACGCGCTCCGCAGGCTAGGGAATGCCCATGACACGCTTCATCTTTCGTACCGGCGCCATCGCGCTTTCGGCCGTCCTGTTGGCCGGCTGTTCCACGCTCGGCATTGGCGGCGGCGGCAAGTCCGGCGCGGACACGGCCTATGTCGCACGCGATGTCGGCACGCTCTACAATGCCGCCAAGGACCGGCTGGACCGGCGGCAGTACAAGGTGGCCGCCGCGCTGTTCGATGAGGTGGAGCGCCAGCATCCCTATTCCCCCTGGGCGCGCCGTGCGCAGCTGATGAGCGCGTTCAGCTATTATATGAGCGCGGATTATCCCAAAGCGATCGAATCCTCGCAGCGCTTCCTGTCGATCCACCCCGGCAACAAGGATGCGCCCTACGCTTATTACCTCATCGGCATCAGCTATTATGAGCAGATTGCCGATGTGCGCCGCGACCAGAGCACGACCGAGCAGGCGCTGGCCGCGCTGGGTGAAGTGCAGCGCCGCTATCCGGAAACGCGCTACGCCGCCGATGCCGCGCTGAAGATCGATCTGGTGAACGACCATCTGGCCGGCAAGGAAATGGAAATCGGCCGCTTTTACGAGCGCCGCAATCAGTGGCTGGCCGCCACGCTGCGTTTCCGCGAAGTGGTCGATAAATATGAGACCACGACCCATGCGCCAGAAGCGCTGTATCGGCTGGTGGAATCCTATCTCTCGCTCGGCATCCCGCTGGAAGCCAAGAAGGCCGCCGCCGTGCTGGGGACCAATTATCCCGGCAGCAAATGGTATGAACGCGCCTATGATCTGATGCAGGACAAGGCTCCCAGCTACGTTTGATGCGGCGGCGTTCCTGGGCGCGATCTGTTCACGCTCTATTCCCCTGTGCCGCGTGAGCGGGTAGGGGAGCCTTATGCTTACCGCGTTGTCCATCCGCGATGTCGTTCTGATCGAGGCGCTCGATCTGGAGTTCGATGACGGGCTAAGTGTGCTCACTGGGGAGACCGGGGCGGGCAAGTCCATCCTGCTCGATTCGCTGGGCCTTGCTCTGGGCGCCCGCGCGGACAGCGGTCTGGTGCGACAGGGCGCGGACCGGGCCAAGGTCACCGCCAGTTTCGCCGCGCCGCCGGAGGGATCGCCGCTGGCCCGCCTGCTGCTAGACAATGAAATCGAGCATGAACCGGGCGAACCGCTGGTCATCCGCCGCACGGTGAAGGCCGATGGCGGCAGCCGCGCGCATCTGGCCGATCAGCCCTGCAGCGCGGCGCTGCTGCGCGAAGTGGGACGGCATCTCGTCGAGATCCATGGCCAGCATGACGATCGCGGCCTTCTGAACCCCGGCGGACATCGCGCGCTGCTCGATACCTTCGGGCGCTGCGACACCGCGCCGGTCGCCGCCGCGCACAAGGCCTGGGCCGCGGCCCGTACGCAGCTGGAAACCGCGCGTGACGAGCGCGACGAGGCCGAGCGGGACCGTGAATGGCTGGACCATGCCGTGGGTGAGCTGGAAGCGCTTTCGCCGGAGGCCGGCGAAGAACAGGCACTGGCCGAGGAGCGCGCCGGAATGCAGGCGGGCGAACGGATCGCCGAGGATCTGGACGCCATCCGTGCCGTGTTCGAAGGATCGGACGGCGGCCTGGCCCAATTGCGCGGCGCGGCGCGGCGCCTGGACCGCGTGGCCGAAGGGCATGAGATGCTGGCCCAGGCGCTCGAAGCGCTGGACCGCGCGGTGATCGAGGCAAGTGAAGCCGAAGAGAAGCTCAACGTCGCCGCGGAGGCGCTGTCGTTCGAGCCTGCCCGGCTGGATGCGGTGGAAACCCGGCTGTTCGAGCTGCGCGCCATCGCCCGCAAGCATCAGGTGGAGCCCGATGCGCTGCCCGAACTGCTGGAAAAGCTGGCCGCCAAGCTGGATGCGCTGGAAGGCGGCGCGGCCAGTATCGCCAAGCTGGAAGCGGCCGAGGCCAAGGCGGCGGCGCACTATGCAGAGGCGGCGGACGCGCTCACCCAGGCCCGTATGGCGTGCGGCGGGCGTCTGGACAAGTCGGTCGCCGGGGAGCTTGCGCCGCTGAAGCTGGACGCGGCGCGCTTCCAGACGATGGTGGGAGAATTGCCGCCCGAACAATGGGGGCCGCGCGGCAAGGACCATGTGGAGTTTCTGATTTCCACCAATCCAGGCGCGCCCTTTGCGCCGCTGGCCAAAATTGCATCGGGCGGTGAATTGTCGCGCTTCATTCTGGCGCTCAAGGTGGCGCTGGCCGAAGAGGGCGGGGCGGAAACCATCATATTCGACGAGATCGATCGCGGTGTGGGCGGCGCCGTCGCCAGTGCGATTGGCGAGCGCCTGTCCCGCCTGTCCCGCCGCCGCCAGCTGCTGGCCGTCACCCACAGCCCGCAGGTGGCCGCGACCGGCGCGAATCATTTCTTCATCGCCAAGTCCAGCGACGGCACCGTGACCCGCACCGGCGTGCACGAACTGGGCGCCGACGAGCGCCGTCAGGAAATCGCCCGCATGCTCTCCGGCGCGGAAGTGACCGACGAGGCAAGAGCACAGGCGGACCGTTTGCTGGAAAAGGTGTAAACCGCTTTCCGAAGCGGGTTTTCCCTGTCCTACGTCAGGCCTGATCGGCTATCCTGTGCCGATGCAGACGCACCATACCATCGCTCGCCGAACTTTACATAATGTCTTTGGACGGACCGTATTCCAAGGGGGACGTATCGCGACTGATGCGAACTTCCGCGCAATATCGTTGCGTCGGCAAAGGGAATGTCTGTGAGCGATCTGCCGGAAACCGAAGCCGATGCCGCCAATGCGCTGATGAAGCTCGCCAAGGAAATCGCGAAGCATAACCGGCTCTATCATGCCGAGGATGCGCCGGCGATTTCCGACGCCGAGTACGATCAGCTGATCGCGCGCAACAACGCCATCGAGGCGGCCTATCCGCATCTGATGCGCGACGACAGCCCGAACCGTTCGGTCGGCGCAGCGGTGGCGTCGTCTCCCTTGGCCAAGGTGCGGCATGAGCAACGGCTTTACTCGCTCGACAATGGCTTTTCCGACGAAGACATTGCGGAATTCGTCGCGCGCGTGCGCCGGTTTCTCAGCCTGTCTGAGGATGAAGCGCTTTGCCTGACCGCCGAAGACAAGATTGACGGCCTATCGCTATCGATCCGCTATGAGGATCGTAAGCTGGTTCGTGCCGCGACGCGCGGGGATGGGCAGGTGGGCGAGGATGTGACGCCCAATGCGCGCACCATTGCGGACATTCCACAGATGCTTCCCGCAGATGCGCCCGATCTGTTCGAGGTGCGCGGCGAGGTCTATATGTCCAAAGCTGCCTTTGCCGATCTGAACGCCAAACAGGAAGCGGCGGATGAGAAGATATTCGCCAATCCGCGCAACGCCGCAGCGGGATCGCTACGGCAGAAGGATGCCAGCGTAACCGAGGCGCGGCCGCTCCGCTTTCTGGCCCATGGTTGGGGAGACAACAGCGCCGTGCCGGGCGAGACGCAGACCGATGTGATGCAGGCTATCGAAAGCTGGGGCTTTCCGCTGTCCGAGCATCTGAAACGCTTCGACACGCTCGATACGCTACTGGCGCATTACCGCGCCATCGAGGCGCAACGTGCCGACATGCCTTATGATATCGACGGCGTGGTCTACAAGATCGACCGGCTGGACTGGCAGGCGCGGCTTGGCTTCGTGGCCAAGGCGCCGCGCTGGGCGATTGCGCATAAATTTCCGGCGGAAAAGGCGGAGACCACGCTGGAAGCCATCGACATTCAGGTGGGCCGCACCGGCAAGCTGACGCCGGTGGGGCGGCTGACGCCGGTGACCGTCGGCGGGGTCGTCGTGTCCAACGTGACGCTGCATAATCGCGATGAGATTGAACGACTGGGCGTGCGGCCCGGCGACCGGGTGCGCATCCAGCGAGCGGGCGACGTGATCCCCCAGGTGGTAGACAATCTGACGCGCGAGGAACCGCGCCCCGCCTTCCACTTCCCGGAAACATGCCCCGAATGCGGCTCCGAGGCGGTGGCGGAAGAAGGCGAGGTCGACGTGCGCTGCACCGGCGGGCTGATCTGCCCGGCGCAGCGTTTTCAGCGACTGGTCCATTTCGTGTCGCGGGGCGCGCTGGATATCGACGGGTTGGGCGAGAAAAGCATCGCAGAATTTCTGGAGGCCGGGCTGATCCACAGTCCCGCCGATATTTTCCGCCTGCGCAAGAAGCGTAGCGAGATTCTGGGCCGCGAAGGCTGGCAGGACAAGTCTGTGGATAACCTGTTGGCGGCGATCGAGGCCAAGCGCCGACCCGATGCCGCGCGGCTGCTGTTCGGCCTTGGCATCCGCCATGTCGGCAGCGTCACGGCGCGCGACCTGATGAAGGGATTGGGCACGCTCGAACGGCTGCCGGGAAAGGCCAAGGACGTGCAGGATTATCGCGACAGCCATCCCCGGAGTGAGGGCGAAAGCGACGGCAAGTTCCGCACAAGGATGGACGAGGCCATCAAGCGCATTTTGGAAGTGCAGACCGATGGCATCGGCGTGGCCGTGGGCTTTGCGCTCGCCGATTTCTTCCATGAGAAACACAACCGCACCGCCTGGGACGATCTGATGTCCGAAGTCGATCCCGAGCCGTTCGTGGTCGAAACGGTCGAGAGCGAAGTGGCGGGCCAGACGGTGGTGTTCACCGGAAAACTGGAAACCATGAGCAGGGATGAGGCCAAAGCGCAGGCCGAGCGGCTGGGCGCCAAGGCAGCAGGGTCGATCAGCGCCAAGACCGACCTGCTGGTGGCCGGGCCGGGCGCAGGATCGAAGCTGAAAAAGGCCGAGGAACTGGGCGTGCGCGTGGTCGACGAAGCAGGCTGGGCGGCGATCGTCGCGAAAGCGGGTTAGGCTTAGCGCTGGGTGCGCACCGCCGGAAACCAGCGCATGACGCCATCGGCCATCGGGGTCCAGACCCCCATGGTCACACCCGCCTTGCGCAGCATGCGGCCGGTCCAGCTGTTGCAGGTGTTGAATACGCTGTAGCTGCCGTGCGCGGCGTAGAATGCATCGGCGGGGCCATATCCGAAGCTGGATTGCGCGCGTCCGTCCGGGCCGATGCTGAACTGCGCGCGGATGGCTGCGGCGAGTCGGCTATATTGCTGCGGGGTGACCATGACGCGTCGGCGGTAGGGCTCCGGGCCAGGTCGGTAGAGGAAGTCGACATGCATCAGCACTTCATCCGATCCGGTTGCCGCGTTCCAGGCGATCGCAGGCGTCAGGTCGGCCCATGTCTCCGTTTCACGGTAGAAGCGCGCCTCGCCCCAGGCGATCAGCACATGCGTGCTGTAATAGCGCGGATCGCGAAGGTCCTCCGGACGCAGCAGGTCGCGCCAGTCGGCCTGCGCGTTGGCGATCGGCATGACAATGCCGGTATGTACGCCGTTGGTTTCGACCCAAATCTCGACGCCGGTGTCGGGCTGCCGCCAGCCGGCGTTGGCGGCGATCAGCGATCCCGCCAGCGCCGCGCCGAAATACAGCCCGATCGCAAGGATCAGCCATGCCATCGCCGATCGTGCGATGCGCCAGAAAGTCGATCGGCGCTCTCTTTCGTTCCCGCCACTCATCATGCTATGATCGGCGCATGAACGCAGAAAGTCACGTCTTCGAAACGCCCCCGGAGGGCGCCGCGCCCGATTGGACCATCCCGCAGGGGTGGGACGCCTATACCGCTCAGGAGCATGCCACCTGGGACAAGCTGTTCGCGCGCCAACGCGCTATGCTGCCGGGCCGCGCTTCGCAGGAGTTTCTGAAGGGGCTGGACGTCTTACAGCTGTCCAAGCCAGGTATTCCGGACTTCGCCGAACTCAACGAACGGCTGATGGCGGCGACGGGCTGGCAAGTCGTGGCGGTGCCGGGGCTGGTACCGGACGATGTGTTCTTCGATCATTTGGCCAATCGGCGTTTCGTGTCCGGCAATTTCATCCGTCGCCCGGACCAGCTCGATTATCTGCAGGAGCCGGATATCTTTCACGATGTGTTCGGCCATGTGCCGATGCTCGCGGACAAGACGTTCGGCGATTATATGGCGGCCTATGGGCGTGGCGGCAAACGGGCGCTGAAGCTTGGCGCGCTCGAAAAGCTGGCGCGGCTCTACTGGTACACGGTTGAATTCGGGCTGGTGCAGGAGGCCGAGGGCCTGCGCATCTATGGCGCGGGAATCGTCTCCAGCTATGGCGAAAGCGAATTCGCGCTGGACAGCGACAGCCCCAATCGTATCGGCTTCGATCTGGAGCGGGTGATGCGGACCAAATACCGGATCGACGATTATCAGCAGAATTATTTCGTGATCGACAGTTTCGAAGGCCTGCTCAACATCACCGAGCAAACCGATTTTGCGCCGATTTACGAACGTTTGGCGGACAAACCGGATATCGAGGTGGCCGAGTTGATCGACGGTGACGATGTTCTGAACCGCGGCACGCAGAGTTATGTGCTGGCAAAGGAAGCCGAAACGGCCAAAGACGCCTGATCTACCATTCCCCTGTACCAACGGGGGCTGGCAGGCTGCGGCGCAATTTGCGGCGGTGCCCATGGCGGACGCGCTTGCGCAACACCAAAGTGGGCCAGTTCTCCCGGTCCCGCCGTTCGACCAGGCGATAGCCTTCGCGGCGATAGGCGGCGGCCACGCCAGCGGCCTGTTGGCGCATCAGGCCAGCCAGGATCAGCGTGCCGCCATCCTTCTGGATGGCCGCCAGATCGGGCGCCAGCGCAATCAGCGGGCCGGCCAGAATATTGGCCACCAGCAGATCATATGGCGCGCGCCGGCGGATGAGCGGATGGTCCGTGCCGGGCGCGGTTACCAACGCCAGCGCGCACGACGTTCGACCGGTCGCGATGCCGTTCATGGCGGCAAATTCCCCGGCCAGTTCGACGGCGACGGGATCGATGTCGCTCGCCACCAGACCCGCTTTCGGCCATAGGCGCTGCGCGGCAAAAGACAGCAGGCCGGTGCCGGTGCCGATATCGGCGATGTTCGAGAACCGGTTTCCGGCGGACTTCAGCGCGTCGAGCGCGGACAGGCATCCATAGGTCGTGGGATGATGGCCAGTGCCGAAGGCGCGGCTCGCATCCACCTGCAAATCGATCAAATTCTGATTTTCAGACGGTCGTTCTCCGCTGAGCCGGATATAGAAACGCCCAACGGTAAAGGGGTCGAGGCCGGACTGGCTGGCGGTGACCCAGTCTTCGTCATCCAGTTGTTCGATGATGGCTTCGCTGTGCGCCGCGCTGGGCACCAGAACGCGCAGGGCGTCGGCCGTCCCGGCATCGGGCCGCTCTTCGAAATAAGCCTCGATCAGCCAGGTGCCGCTGTCTTCGCCTTCTTCTCGCGCGACGAGTGCGGGCATAGGGTCCAGCTCCACAAAAGCGGAGATATCGCCTTCCAGTCGGTCGGCCTCGGCACGGGTGCAGGGCAGGGTGAGTTTGAAACTGGGCATCTGCGTCAGCGCACGAAGCTGGCGCCGTTCGCGTCGATGACAGCGCCGGTCATCGAAGGCGGCGCGTCGAGCGCACAGAATTTGACGATGTCGGCAATTTCGCTGGTCTCGGCCACGCGGCCAAGCGGGATGTCTTTCAACAGTTCCGGCCCACCGCGGCTGGCCAGATAGTCGTCCGCCATGCCGGTCATCGTAAAGCCGGGGCAGACCGCGAAAGCCAAAATACCGTCGCTGCCATAGCCGCGGGCGATCGATTTTGTCATGGCGACCATGCCGGCCTTGGACGCAGCATAGTGCCAATGGGCCGGGCTGTCGCCGCGATAGGCGGCGCGGCTGGCAACATTGACAATGCGTCCGGGCCGCCCGGTTTCCTGCCAGTGGCGCACTGCCAGTCGGCAGAGTTCTGCGGAAGCGGTAAGATTGATCCGCATCGTCTCTTCCCAGGAGTCCAGCCAGGCAATGTCCGAACCGTCCAGCGGATTGGCCTGAAAGATGCCGGCATTGTTGACGAGCACATCTACCCGGCCGTCGAGCCTTTCCATCGCCTGTGCCCAAAGATCCGAAGCGGCCCCTGGCATGGCGAAATCTGCGCCTACCAGATTGCCTTTTGCGCGACTGGCGTGCCCGATGACACGGCCGGCGCCCGCTTCAAGCGCTTCATGAATGGATTTGCCGATGCCGCGACTGGCACCGGTCAAGAGGATATGGGGCTGATTCGTCATGGCCCCGGTCTTAGGACCAGGATCCCCAGCTCGAAAGGGGGCAGGGGGTAAATTGTGCCGCGATTACGCGGGATGCTTGCCTCAGCCGACGGCGAAGCGACCGGCAAATCCTTCGGCTGCCTGGCCAAGTTCGGACAATTGACTGTCCATTTCGCTGAACACACTGGTTACCCGGTCGAGTTCACTGCTCACATTCTCGCTGTCATGCCGAATGGCGGCAACCGTGTTCGACATGGAGTCGGCTGCCAGAGCCGTTTCATCGACCGCGCTGGTAATCATGGTGACGGTCTGGGCCTGCGATTGCATGGCTAGGCGAATGCGCTCCGCAGTGGTGCGGACCTCATCCACGGTCGACCGGATGGAACCGTTCATCTCCACGGTGCGGCTTGTGGCCGTCTGAATCGCGGTAATCTTCTGGTCGATTTCATCGGTTGCCTTGGCGGTCTGGTTGGCCAGGCTTTTCACTTCCTGCGCCACCACCGCGAAACCGCGACCAGCCTCACCGGCCCGTGCGGCCTCGATCGTTGCGTTAAGCGCCAACAGATTGGTTTGCCCGGCGATGTCGCGAATAAGGCCCAGAATGGATTCGATCGACCGCGTATGCTCGGACAGGGCCTCGCTTACTTTGACCGCTTCGGCGGATTGTTCTGAGGCGCGGCGGGTCACCACGACGGACGTTTCCACTTCCACGCGGGCTTCCTCGATCGCGCGAATCAGGCCTGCGGCGGTCTGTGCAGCCTCACGCATGGCGATCGCGCTCTGTTCGGACGCGGCGGCAACCTCCGACGATTTGCTCAGCATTCCATGGGCAGACTGTTTGGCGATTTTGGCCGTGTCCACCATGGTCTTGCTGCGTTCGTTGGCGCGCATGACCACGGTTTCAATCTGCTCGCGAAACTGCGCCAGATCATGGGCGCGTTTCTTGGAATTTTTCGTTTCGGCAGCTTCCTGAATAAAGGCCAGCGTGAATTCGAGCTCCAACGTGCTCATGCGCTGCAAGGTCCCGGCTGCGGCTGCGAAGCGCGCTATATCGTCGCTGCAATTCTCTCTAAAGAGGCTGAGAACCCGGTTATGCGCTTCGGCTAGGCCGGACACCAGCCGCGTCGCTGCAATACCACTCTCTACAGTTTCGCAAGCGCTGCTGCGGACATAGGATACCCAGTCACCGGAGAAAGGCCGAGCATATTTCAGCCGGACATGTTCGAGAGAACGAGAAAATAGTTTGTCGCGGTGACCTTGGCTCAGGGCCTGAAAAATGGGGTTGTCGCGCCCATATTCTAGCCAGAATGCCGAGGCGATTTCGCGCTCCTGGCCCTCCAAGGCTTCGGCTATGTCTCTGGACGTTTCGACGGTTTCCGCGTTCAGGCTCAACCGCTTAAGCCGTTCGTGCATCTCCAGCTCGAGGTCACCCATCCTGCTGCTGCCAAGTCCGTCGTTCATCGGACGCTTCCCCTAAAGTGATTCCGCCGCAGTGCGCGTGGTTTCGCTTTGCCGCTCATAGCCGGGAATTGGTAAACGCTTCGTTAGCACAACCTGCGCCCAGCCTTGTTGCATCGGCGCGCGGTTCGGCTAGAAGACATACCAAATCCACTGTTTCTCCCGAAGGACCCATTATGGCCGGAGCCGATCGTCCGCTCTCTCCGCATCTGCAGATCTGGAAATGGGGGCCGGCCATGGCCGCTTCCATTGCCCACCGCGCTACCGGCACGATCCTGGCGCTGGTCGGCATTCCCGTGTTGGTCTGGTGGCTGCTGGCCGCCGCAGCAGGCGCAGAATCCTATGGCACGTTCCGCACATGGGTGATCGATGCGGGCGAAGCTGGCGGCCTCGCCGTGCTAACCACCATCCTGTTCAAACTTGCGGCCATCGTGGTCGCGTGGTCCTTTTTTCAGCATATGCTGTCAGGCCTTCGCCATCTGGTGCTGGATATGGGCGCTGGCTATGAACTCAAAGCGAATCGCACGGTCGCACTGTTGACCTTTGTCGGATCGATCATTTTGACCCTGCTGCTCGTGGCCTTTGTCGCGATGCGCGGGCTGGGGAGCTAAGGCCATGGGTAACGGAACACAGATCGGCCGCGTTCGCGGCCTCGGCTCGGCCAAGGAAGGTGCGCATCACTGGATCGCCCAGCGCCTGACCGCCATCGGCAATCTGCTGCTGATGCTCTGGTTCATCGGATCGCTGCTGGTGATGCCGGATTTGAGCTATGCCAGTGTCAGCCAGTGGCTGTCTTCGCCGCTGGCAGCGGTGCCCATGATCCTGCTGCTGGTAAGCACTTGCTGGCACCTTCGCCTAGGCCTGCAGGTATTTATTGAGGATTATGTTCACGAGGCGAGTGGAAAATTGCCTTTGCTCATCCTACTTAATTTCTACGCGATCGGCGCTGCCGCTCTTGGCACGTTCGCCGTTCTGAAACTCGCCTTTACCGGAGCTGCTGCATAATGGCCCCCCCTTCCGCCAGCAAGACCAACGGATCGACCCAACCTGCCTATCAAATCATAGACCACATGTACGATGCCGTGGTGGTCGGCGCAGGCGGGTCTGGCCTGCGTGCCACCATGGGCAGTGCCGAAGCCGGCCTGCGCACGGCGTGCATCAGCAAGGTTTTCCCCACGCGCTCGCACACGGTGGCGGCGCAAGGCGGTATTGCTGCCAGCCTGGGCAATATGGGTCCGGATCACTGGACCTGGCATATGTACGATACCGTAAAGGGATCGGACTGGCTGGGCGATCAGGACGCGATCGAATATCTGGCGCGCGAAGCGCCTGCCGCCGTGTACGAGCTGGAACATGCCGGCGTGCCGTTCAGCCGTACGGAAGAGGGCAAGATCTATCAGCGCCCGTTCGGCGGCCATATGCAGAATATGGGTGCCGGACCGCCGGTGCAGCGCACGTGCGCCGCGGCTGACCGTACTGGTCACGCGATGCTGCATGCGCTCTATCAGCAGTCGCTGAAATATGACGCAGACTTCTTCATCGAATATTTCGCGATCGATCTGATCATGGAAGATGGCGAATGCCGCGGCGTTATCGCGCTGTGCATGGAGGACGGATCGATTCATCGTTTCCGCAGCCATGCCGTTGTGCTGGCGACGGGCGGCTGCGGGCGCGTGTTCCACAGCGCCACGAGCGCCCATACCTGCACCGGCGACGGTGGCGGCATGGTGATGCGCGCCGGCCTGCCATTGCAGGACATGGAATTCGTGCAGTTCCACCCCACCGGCATTTACGGCGCGGGCGTGCTGATCACCGAAGGCGCACGCGGTGAGGGCGGTTACCTCACCAATTCCGAGGGCGAGCGTTTCATGGAGCGCTATGCGCCCAGCGCCAAGGATCTGGCATCGCGCGACGTGGTGTCCCGGTCCATGGCGGCGGAAATCCGCGAAGGCCGCGGCGTGGGCAAGGAAGGCGATCATTGCTTTTTGCATCTGGACCATATCGATCCCGCCATCTTGGCCGAACGCCTGCCCGGAATTACCGAAACCGGCAAGATTTTCGCCGGTGTCGATCTGACCAAGCAGCCGCTGCCGGTGGTGCCGACGGTCCATTACAATATGGGCGGCATCCCGACCAATTATCATGGCGAGGTCATCAACCCGACTGCAGACAATCCGGACGCGATCGTGCCCGGCCTCTATGCGGCGGGCGAAGCGGGCTGCGTGTCCGTGCACGGTGCGAACCGTCTCGGCTCCAACAGCCTGATCGATCTGGTGGTGTTCGGCCGCGCAATCGGCAAACGGCTCGCGGCGACGATCGAGTTGGGCAAGGCGCACAAGCCGTTGCCCAAGGGCTCGGAAGAGTTCTCGCTGGAACGGCTGGACCATTTCCGTCACGCCAAGGGCGGCTCGCCGACGGCTGACATCCGGTTGAACATGCAGAAGACGATGCAGAAGCATTGCGCCGTGTTCCGCGATACCGCGACCTTGGCCGAAGGTCTCGACCAGATGCAGACGGTCAATGCGCGCATGCAGGACATTCATGTGTCCGATCGCTCGCTCATCTGGAACACCGACCTTGTCGAGACCATGGAGCTCGACAATCTGATGGCGCAGGCGATGGTGACGATTTCCAGCGCGGTCAATCGCAAGGAAAGCCGTGGCGCGCACAGCCATGAGGATTTCCCTGATCGCAACGACGCCGAGTGGATGAAGCACACGGTCAGCTGGTATGACGGTTGGGGCGGCAAGCCCTCTACCGGTACCACCAATGACTCGATCAAGCTGGACTATCGTCCGGTACATCAGTTCACGTTGACCGATGAGATCGACTATATCGAACCAAAGAAGCGGGTGTACTGATCGCCCGCATTACAATGCAAAAGGGCTGCCGATCTGGCAGCCCTTTTTGTTTATAGGCCGTTCATTCGCCGAACGCCGCCGCTGATGGCAGATCCAGCGTGAACGCAAGACGTCAGGCGGCCATCATCTCTTCGGAAGTGAACGCATCCGCAGCAATGGTCAGGCTGCGTTTGCGGGCATCGTGGTCGAAGATCGAGCTGGTCAGGATCAATTCGTCGGCATTGGTGCGCTTTACGAAGGCCCGCATTTTCTCGCCAACCTGATCACGCGTGCCGATGGCAGTGGCGGACAGCACGCCGTCCAGCATCTGCCGCGCCTGCGGCGGCAAACTGTCACGATAGCTTGGGACTGGCGGCGGCAATGGTCCCGGATTGCCGGTGCGCAGCGCGACGAAGCTTTGCTGCATCGAGCTGGCGAGCAGTTCCGCCTCCTCTTCGCTATCCGCAGCAAAGACATTATAGGCGCACATCGCATAAGGCTCCGCCAGCACGGCGGACGGCTCGAACCGCTCTCGGTAGATCGCCAGCGCGTCGTCCAAAGCGGCGGGCGCGAAATGGCTCGCAAAGGCATAAGGCAGGCCGAGCATTGCGGCGAGCTGCGCGCCGAACAGGCTGGAGCCGAGAATATAGAGCGGCACGTTCGCGCCTGCGCCCGGCGTGGCGCGGATACCGGTCCGGCTGTCATCGGCAAAATAGCTTTGCAGCTCCACCACATCGCGTGGGAAGGCATTGGGATCGCTGTCCAGATTGCGGCGCATCGCGGCGGCCACGCGCTGGTCGGAGCCCGGCGCGCGGCCCAGCCCCAGATCAATTCGGCCGGGAAACAGCGCATCGAGCGTGCCGAATTGTTCGGCGATCACGATCGGCGCATGATTGGGCAGCATGATGCCGCCAGCACCGACGCGAATCGTGCTGGTGGCCCCGGCCACATGGGCCAGCACGATGCTGGTCGCCGCGCTGGCAATGCCTTCCATACCGTGATGTTCGGCGGTCCAGTATCGGTAAAAGCCCAGGCTTTCGGCATGCCGTGCCAGATCGGCTGCATTGGCCAGCGATTGGGATACGGAGCCGCCCTGGGTGACGGGGACGAGATCGAGCAGGGATAATTTGGTCATGGATGGAATGTGTGGGCGGGCGGGATCGAATGCAAATGGTCGCCACACGGAAATCTAATGACAGCGGCCGCGGAACCGCCCCTTTGGCGCGCCGTTGCGCCTGCCATGACCGATGCCCATCATTATCCCTTACTCGCCAATCCCCATGTCCGTCTGACCGGCAGTGTCGACCAGAACATGTACAGCCAATTCCGCTCCGCCCTGGAAAATGCACCGCGCGATGGAAGTATCGTGATTGCGCTGACGACTTTGGGCGGCGATCCCGAGGTTGCACGCACCATGGGCGACGATGTGCGCATGCTGCGCGAATATGACGGGCGTGAATTATTGTTCCTCGGTCGGCAGGCGGTCTATTCCGCAGGCGCAACCTTCATGAGCTATTTCCCGCGCGAACATCGCTTCCTGACACGCCAGACCCGCCTGATGATCCACGAGCGACAGATGAACGCCAGCGTCAACCTGAGCGGCCCGCTGCGCATGTGCATTGCGCAGCTCAAGGCGAAGCTGCACGAGATCGAACATAGCATCGAGATCGAGGAAGAGGGGTTCCGCGCCTTGGCCGAGCAATCACGCGTGTCTTTCGAGGATATCCGCGAAAAGGCGCCAGAGAACTGGTATATCGAAGCGCAGGAAGCCAAGAAACTGGGCCTTGTTCTCGATATCGTCTGACAGAGAAGCTCCTGCGGTTCGTCGACGGTGGTGCACAGTTCACCGCTAATTCATGTTGATGCAGCGACGAACCGTTCTCCTGCATCGATGAATTGAAGGAGAGTGCTCATGACGACCATCCGATCGCCAGGCCGCAAGCTTGGGATTACCATTCTGGTCGCGGTCCTGCTCGCGATCCCTCTGCTGGCAATCTACGCGTTGGTCTATGACCGGCAGGACCAGTCTGAAACTGCCCGCGCATCCGTCGCGCAGGGATGGGGCGGAAAGCAGCTGCTGGCCGGTCCTGTGCTGGTCATCCCCTTTACCGAGGCCTCCACCGAAACGGTGACCGAGAACGGCCAGCCGCGCACGCGGACGATCGAGTCCCGTCAGCTGCTGTATCTTTCGCCGACCAGGCAGACGTTGAAGACCGCGATCGACCCGGAGCGGCGGCAGATTTCCATCTATGAATCGGTGGTCTATCGCGCGGTCAATCAGGGTACGGCAAGATTTGCCATTCCGGAGGATCTGAACCGTTACGGCGTGGATCGCACGAAGCTGGATTTCAGCCGCGCCGAACTGCGTTTCGGCGTCAGCGATGCCCGCGGGCTGCAGCCGGATGCGCGCATCAGCGCCAACGGTCAGAAACTGGCGGCGGAGCCGGGCAAGGGTCTGCTCGCTACCGGCGGCTCGGGCTTCTTCGCCTTCGTCGATTGGCAGGGGGAGGGCGCACTGGACGTCTCCTATAGCTATTCGCTCAACGGCAGCGGCGGCCTGTCTTTCGTGCCGCGCGGCGGGGAGAGTGAGTGGAGCATCACCTCACCCTGGCCGCATCCCAGTTTCGCGGGCAATTTTCTGCCCGCCACCCATGATATAAATGCCGATGGCTTTACCGCCCGCTATGCCATCAGCAATCTGGCGCTGGGCCAGGCGATGGCCGGACGCGACGATTTCGGCGCGCCCGATACCGCCAGTGGCGCGCGCAGGGGCGGTGCGGGGATGTCCGGCACGCCGGTGGCCGCCGGTGTGACGCAGACAGCCAGCATCAATCTGGTCGAGCCGGTAGACTTGTACAGTCAGGTCAACCGCGCGGTGAAATATGGCTTCCTCTTTATCGGCTTCACCTTTCTGGCATTTCTGATGTTCGATCTGGTGGGCGGTGCCGCAGTGGCGGCGGCGGAGTATCTGCTGGTCGGTTCCGGTCTGATTTTGTTCTTCGTGCTGCTGCTGGCTTTTGCCGAAGTGGTTGGGTTCGCGCTGGCCTACCTCGTGGCGGGCGGGGCCATCACCGGGCTGCTGACGGCTTATTCCGCCGCTGTGCTCGGCAGCTGGAAACGCGCACAGATGATCGCAGCTCTGCTCGCCGGGCTCTATGCCGTGCTGTATGTGCTGCTCAGCCTCGAGGCGCTGTCCTTGCTGATCGGATCGGTGCTGCTGTTCGTGGCGCTCGCCGCGGTCATGTGGGCGACCCGCCGGATCGACTGGTCCGGTTTGCGCACGCAGCAGGAATCCGTCGCGGAGTAGATACACGACAGCCCCTCCTCTTCGCAGGAGGGGCTTGTCTAGTCGGGCCGTCGCCAGCGCAGTTGATCGCGCCCCAGATCGGTCACGGATGTCACGCCCATCAGGCGCATGTCCCGCTCGATCTCGTCATGCAGTTTGCCGAGAATCCGCTCGACGCCGGGCTGGCCCGCCGCAGCGAGTGCATAGAGATAGAGCCGGCCGCCGGAGCAGGCATTCGCGCCCGCGGCGATGGCTTTCAGCGCATGGGTGCCGCGCTTCACGCCGCCATCGCAGATAATCTCTATCTGCCCGCCGACGGCATCGGCAATCTCGGCAATCTGATCGAACGGGGCGCGGCTGCCGTCCAGCTGCCGTCCACCATGGTTGGAAATCATGATGGCGTCCGCGCCGATGGCCACCGCCCGTTTGGCGTCTTCCACCGACATGATGCCCTTCAGGCAGAAGGTGCCGCCCCATTCGGCCCGGATGCGTTCGGCCGTGGTCCAGTCCATCGACCGGTCCAGCATGGTGTTGAAATAATCGGCGACCGAAACCGCAACATTGCTGCCCGCATCGACATGCGTGTCCAGGTTGGGCAGATGGAATTTCTCGCGGAACAGATAGTTCAGCGTCCAGCCCGGATGGGCGGCAAAGCTGACAGCGCTAGCCGGCGTCAGCCGGGGCGGGCTGGTGAAGCCGGTGCGCAGGCACCGCTCCCGGTTGCCGCCGACAATGGTATCCACCGTCAGCGCCAGCGCATCGAACCTGGCCGCCTTGCAGCGTTCGATCATGGATCGGTTCAGTCCGTGATCCTTGTGGATATAGAGTTGAAACAGCTTGGGTGTGGAGACCAGCGCGCCGACCTCCTCGATGCTGACAGTGGCCAGCGAGCTGATACCGAACCAGGTACCGAACTTTTCTGCGGCCCGCGCCACCGCCCGCTCGCCCTGCCAGTGGAACAGGCGCTGCAAGGCGGTGGGAGACAGGAACAGCGGCATCGCGATCTTGCGGCCCATCAGGGTGATGGACATGTCGATATCTTCCACCCCTCCCAGCACATTGGGGATCAAATCGGCATCCTGGAAAGCCTGCGTGTTGCGGCCCTTGGTCGTCTCATCATCCGCCGCGCCATCGATATAATGGAAGACGGGGGCGGGGAGGCGGCGCCTGGCGAGCGCGCGGAAATCCTCGACATTATGGCAATCGGTCAGCTTCATGGCTGCCGCGATAGCAGGAGCGGCGCATCTGTCACAACAGCCCGGCGCTCAGAGCGATTGCGCCGCGAATGTGTCGCACTGCTTGGGATCGCCGCTCTGCATGCCGCGCTGCAGCCAGCGCATGCGCTGCTCGCTGGTGCCATGGGTAAACATGCTTTCGACCGGGCGTTTGCCGGCCTCGCGCATCAGCGTATCGTCGCCAATGGCGTGGGCGGCGGTCATGCCCTCTTCCACATCGCCAGGCTCCAGACGGTCTCGATTCTGACCGGCCCAGACGCCGGCATAGCAATCGGCCTGCAGCTCCATGCGCACCTGTAGCTGATTGCCCTCTTCCTGGCTCACGCGTGCCTGACGCTGGCGCACGTCATCGGCAATTCCGGTAAGCTTCTGGATGTGGTGGCCGACTTCGTGCGCGATGACATAGGCCTGCGCAAAATCGCCGCCGGCACCCATCTGCTGCTCCATCTGATTGAAGAAGCTGGTGTCCAGATAAATGCCCTGGTCCGTCGGGCAATAGAAGGGGCCCATGGCCGCCTGCGCCGCGCCGCACCCGGATTGATTGTTTTGATCGTAGAAATACAGCTTGGCCGGTTTGTAACCGGGCAATAGCTGGGCCCATGTCTGCTCGGTCGATGCCAGCACCCGGCCAGAAAACAGTTCTGCCTGCGTATCATAGGTCTCTGCCGAACCACCCGTGGCGGGCCGGCCCGGTCCATCGCCGCCAGACAGGCCGAGGCCGCCGCCGCCGGAAAAAATAAAGAAGCCAATGATGGCGATGATGACAATCGTGCCGCAGCCGAGCTTGCGCCCCATCAGCAGCGGCAACAGTCCGAGCAGCCCTCCAAGGCCGCCTCCGCCTCCGCCGCCCCCACGGCCAAGATCCTGGGCGTTGCTGCTGGGGTCCAAATCATCGAGACGCATGACATTTTCCTGAACACAAGGGGGAGGTGCGGACGCTAGCAGATTGTTTCGCGATGGGAACCATCGCCGGTTGCCACCGGTTCCTGCGATAGAGCATATAAAGGCAAATCATGGCAGATATAGAAGCAGAACCCCAGCGCGGCCCAAGCGGCTCCGGGCCACGCGACGGCTTGCCCTTGCCCGATCAGGTGGTGCTGTTGCTGCAAGGCGGCGGTGCGCTTGGCAGCTATCAGGCCGGCGTGTTTGAAGCGATCAACGATCATGCGATACCGCTGACCTGCATCGCGGGCATCTCCATCGGCGCCGTCAATGCCGCGCTGATCGCGGGCAACCCTCCCGAGAAACGGATCGAGGCATTGCGCACCTTCTGGGAAATGGTGTCTGGCGGCATGCCTGCATTTATTTTGCCGGACGAGAACCGGCTGCGCGAAGGCGCCCATCTGGCTGCTGCAGCGACGGTGGCGAGTTTTGGCGTGCCGGGCTTCTTCGTTCCGCACTGGACTATGCCGAATTGGGCGCCCGCAGGCAGTGAGGCCGCCATCAGCTATTATGACAGCGCGCCATTGGCCAAAACGCTCAACGAGCTGGTCGACTGGGATTTGCTGAACGACGGTCCGATGCGGGTTGCGGTTGGCGCGGTGGATATCGAAACGGGCAATTTCCAATATTTCGATACGCGCAGCGCCATCAATCCCACCCGCATCGACGCGCGCCATATCATGGCCTCCGGCGCGCTGCCGCCAGGCCTGCCGCCGGTCGAGATCGACGGGCGTCATTATTGGGACGGCGGTCTCGTGTCTAACACGCCGCTGGGCTATATTCTCGATACGCAAGGGGAAGGGGATACCCTCATCTTCCAGATCGATCTGTTTCCGGCGCGTGGGAAATTGCCGCGCCGCATGACGGATGTGTGGAGCCGCGAGAAAGATATTCGCTTCTCCAGTCGCACCCGCTCCGTCACCGACCAGTATTTGCGGCTGCGCAAGGACCATGAGGCGATGCGCACGCTGATCGACCGCCTGCCCAGCGATATGCGCGACGAACCGGAGATAAAGGCCCTGCGTGAGCGGGTGGCCGAAAGCGCGGTGAACGTGGTGCAACTGGTCTATCGCACCCGCGCCTGGGAAACTGGCGCCAAGGATTTCGAATTTTCCCGCTCGACGATGCTGGACCATTGGCATCAAGGCAATGAGGCGCTGTGCCGCACCATCGACGAGGGCGACATTCTTGCGCGCAACATCGCCGATGGAAAAACCGCCGCGTTCGATGTGGCGGTGGATGCCAACGGCAACGGCAACGGCAACGGCAACGGTGCCGCCGAATAACAGGCCTGACCAATCACTTCAGAAGAAAGGATATCTCCCATGTTCCTCCAAGGCAAAACTGCTCTCATCACCGGTTCCACCAGCGGCATCGGCTTGGCCTATGCCAAGGCCATGGCTGCCGAAGGAGCGAACATCGTCATCAACGGCTTTGGTGATGCCGATGAGATCGAGGCGGAACGCAAGGCGCTGGAAGTCCTGAACGGCGCCAGGGCGGTCTATTCCGATGCGGATTTGACCAAGCCGAAAAAGATCGAGGACATGATGAAGATGGCTGCCGATGAATTTGGCGGGATCGACATTCTGGTCAACAATGCCGGTACGCAGCATGTCGATCCGGTCGAAGATTTTCCGCCGGAGAAATGGGACCTTATTCTGGCGTTGAACCTCACATCGTCCTTTCACACGGTGCGGCATGCGGTGCCTTATATGAAAGAAAAGAAATGGGGCCGCATCATCGGCACGGCCTCGGCCCATTCCAAGGCGGCTTCGCCATTCAAGACGGCCTATGTAACCGCCAAGCATGGGCTGGCCGGCTTTACCAAGACCATCGCACTGGAACTGGCCGAGCATGGCATCACCGCCAATTGCATCAGCCCCGGCTATGTCTGGACGCCGTTGGTGGAAAACCAGATCCCCGACACCATGAAGGCGCGCAACATGTCGCGCGAGGATGTGATCAACAAGGTGATGCTGGATGGCCAGCCGACCAAGGAATTCGTCACGCCCGAACAGGTGGCTGCGATCGGCGTCTTCCTGTGCCGCGATGAGGCTGCACAGGTGACCGGCGCCAACTGGTCCGTCGACGGCGGCTGGACGGCAGAGTGATCTCACGCTTTCCCAGGCAAGACCTTCCAACTTTCTAAACGAGATCAAACATGATATAGAGCAGTTATCATACAGTAATCTTGGGGGGTGTAATGAAACTGCTTAAAGTGGGAGTCGTCGGACTGGGGTCCTTGGCTTTGTGTAGTTGCAGCTTTTCAAATGCCATTTATGGCCCGCCACGGGTTGTAATGGGAGGAAAATTTACCAGTTCACAATGCACTGATCCAACTAACTCCAGGGAAATCCTTGCAAGTCAGCAGAAAACTATGCGGGGGCCTCATGATAATGTTAATATTTCTAGATCAAATTCTTATTTACCCCAGTACGACTATGCGGATCTCACGGCGGAATTCAAAAAGCAAGCGTGCCTGTCGATGAGTCACCCAAGGGATCGTGATCTATCAGACGCAATGCTAGAATCAGGTTTTACGCTAGTAAAAAGTCGATGCATGGACTTTTTTGCAGAGAAAAGCGGATCTCAAAATGCTACCGGTATTTCACGCTCACTTATTGCACCAATTATAACGATTCTGACCGGTTTGGTTGCGCTACGTGATTTCCAATCATCAAGCAAGCAGCAGGACTTTCTAGAGATAATATCTCTTGGAGGAACTGCGACCATAGCTGGATTAGATATTTATGAGGAGCATTTTTTATTTGGTGCCGATAATATCAATTCCGTAAGATTATTGGTAAATAGCACATTGAGTGCGCATAGAAATGACGTACGGGCGCGTGAGCCAAGTAACTTTTACGAGGCAACGCGTCATTTAATGGATCATCAAATGTACTGCACCCCAGCGTCTATTTTGCAACTTACGCAGGATGCTATTGCAAGCAGCACCATCAAGCCGACCAACCCAGCCATAATCAATCCGAAGAACTTGGTGGCTAGAGCTCAATTGCTTGGTGCTACGAGCAGCGAAAAGCTGGATGATGGAGACGTTGCCGCCTTGTATTGGCTGGCGAAGTATGATCCGTCACCGAAGGCTCTATCCGTTATTGATGCTGTTTCTCCTTATGTATCTGGGAAGTATATCAAAAACTCAGAAGACGGTTTTGTAGAAATTATGAGTCCTGATCATCGCGACAAACTTAACGCGATATTTGATCGATTTGAGCCCTTCACTGTTCAATCACTGGATAAGGACATCAAAAAAGCCGATGCAGCAATTGAACAGAATAGCGCTAACGTCGGTGATATTGACGAAAACGGAAAACCGTTGTTAGATATACCTGTATTTAAGATTAAATCGCAAAACAGCCAGTCTGATGAAACTAGTTTGCTAGAAGTGAATGGTGCTTTTTAGATTTGTGCGTGGCAGATTAAAAAACATCTATTGGTTGCTACCAAGATTTATGGCGCTTTGTGTATATGCTGCGACTTAACCCTGCCTTATTCATTCCATTCAACCAATCGAATTTATCACTCGGTCTGACTGAATTTTATCGCTTCGCTCGATTAAAGCGCCGCGATATGTTACTATAAGGAAGACGTGATAGACTTAGGAGAAGCGCGATGGACATGAAGACTGGTGAAATGAGTGGCGGTTGCCCCATGGGTGGCGACGGCGGCGTGCGCGGCCTGCTTGGGCGGCAGAGCCGGGACTGGTGGCCGGACGCGCTTCCCCTCGACATTCTGACGCAGGGGGGCATGACATCCGATCCGATGGGAGAGGATTTCGATTATGTCGAAGCCTTCAAGAAGCTCGACTATCAGGCACTCAAGCAGGATCTTACTGCGCTAATGACCGACAGCCAGCCCTGGTGGCCGGCCGATTATGGTCACTATGGCCCATTCTTCATCCGCATGGCATGGCACGCCGCTGGCACCTATCGCACGGCCGATGGCCGCGGTGGGTCCAACAGCGGTCAGCAGCGTTTTGCGCCGCTCAATAGCTGGCCGGACAATGCCAATCTGGACAAGGCCCGTCGCCTGCTTTGGCCGATCAAGCAGAAATACGGCAAGCATATCAGCTGGGCCGATCTGCTGATCCTGACGGGTAATGTGGCTATTGAATCCATGGGTGGCCCGGTGTTCGGCTTTGGTGGCGGCCGCGCCGACGTGTTCGAGCCCGAGCGCGACGTCTACTGGGGCACCGAAGAAAATTGGGTGGAAGGCGAGGAAACCCGCATCCAGCCCGATCAGGAAATGGCGCTGGAAAACCCGCTTGCGGCGATTCAGATGGGCCTTATCTACGTCAATCCGGAAGGCCCCGGTGGCAATCCCGATCCATTGCAGTCCGCCCGCGACATGCGTGAGACGTTCAGCCGCATGGCCATGAATGACGAGGAAACTGTTGCACTGACAGCCGGTGGCCATACCTTTGGCAAGTGCCATGGCGCTGGCGATGCCAGCCTGATCGGTGCGGAGCCGGAAGGCGCGGACATCGCGTTCCAGGGTCTTGGCTGGACCAGCGGCTATGAGAGCGGCGTTGGCGAACATGCCATTACGTCAGGTCTCGAAGGCAGCTGGACCAACACGCCGAAGACCTGGTCGGAGAACTATTTCCGCCTGCTGCTGGATTATGATTACGAAATCGTGACCAGCCCGGCGGGTGCCAAGCAGTGGCAGCCGATCGACCAGAAGGAAGAAGACATGGCGCCAGCCGCGCATGACGCTTCCAAAAAGGTGCCGACCATGATGACCACGCCGGACATGGCGCTGAAAATGGACCCGGCCTATCTGGAAATTTCCAAGCGTTTCCGCGACGATCATGAAGCGTTCAAGGATGCCTTTGCCCGCGCATGGTTCAAGCTTACGCACCGCGATATGGGTCCCAAAGCCCGTTATTATGGACCGGAAATTCCAGGCGAAGACCTGATCTGGCAGGATCCCATTCCGGCTGGCAACATGCCTTCCGACAGCGATGTGTCCAGCTTCAAGTCGGCCATATTGGATAGCGGCCTGTCCGTGTCCGATCTGGTGAAGGCGGCATGGGCTTCGGCATCCACCTATCGCAAATCTGACCATCGCGGCGGTGCCAATGGTGCGCGTGTGCGTCTGGCTCCGCAAAAGGACTGGGCGGTCAACGACCCGCAGGATTTGTCCAGCACGCTGTCGAAGATCGATGAACTGCGCGGCAGTCTTTCGATGGCCGATGCCATCGTGCTGGCCGGTACGGCGGCGGTTGAGAAGGCGGCGAAGGATGCCGGCTTCAACATTTCGGTACCGTTCACCGGGGGCCGCGGCGATGCGACCGACGAGATGACCGATGCCGAAAGCTTTGAGCCACTGGAGCCCAAGGCCGATGGTTTCCGCAATTATCTGTCGACCAAGCATTCGGTGAAGACCGAGGAAATGCTGGTGGATCGTGCGCAGCTTCTCGGTCTTTCCATTCCGGAAATGACGGTTCTGGTTGGCGGTCTGCGTGTTCTGGGTGCCAATCAGGGTAACAGCAAGCATGGCGTGCTGACCGACAAGGTTGGCCAGTTGACCAACGACTATTTCCTGAACCTGCTGGACAACCGTCTGGCTTGGAAGGTGGTAGACGAGAGCGGCGATGAGGAATTCATCGGAACCGACCGCAACAGTGACGAGCAGCTCTGGACGGCCACCCGGACCGATCTTATCTTCGGCTCCAACTCGCAGCTTCGCGCCGTGGCCGAAGTCTATGCCGAGAAGGGGAATGAAGAGAAGTTCGTGAAGGATTTCGTGAAGGCATGGACCAAGGTGATGAATGCCGATCGTTTCGATCTCGATCGCGGCACCGACTGAGCGACTGTCGTTCTGACAATGTGAAAAGCCCGCCAGAGCGATCTGGCGGGTTTTTTTTATGCGCAAAGTCCGCTGTCCTAATTGGATCTGATTGGGGAAATGCGCCCCCATGCGTCGGAACCGCCCGATTGATGCCTGCTGTCACCTCGTCGAATGCGACCCATGCCGGAGGCGGATGTGACGCGCGCCGTATCGCGACCTTTGCGACTTTCCACGAGCTGCCTATGCTTGCCAGGCAAAAACGGGAGAATCAGATCATGCGCCTCAAAACCCTCGCCCTGCTCGGTGCCGCCATTGCGACCTTGGCCCCAATGTCTGCATCCGCCGATCCGCTGCACGATTCCATTCAGGCCGAAATGCCCAAGCTGATGGCGCTGTATCGCGATCTGCATGCCCATCCTGAACTGAGCGGCTACGAAACCGAAACGGCAGCCAAGCTTGCCAGGATGGCGCGCGATCTGGGCTATGATGTGACCGAGGGAGTGGGCAAGACCGGTGTGGTGGCCGTGATGGAGAACGGCCCGGGTCCCGTGCTGCTGATCCGTGCCGATATGGACGGCCTGCCGGTGGAGGAACAGACCGGGCTGTCCTTCGCCTCCGATGTTGTCGCCACCACCGATGACGGCATCACCAGTCCGGTGATGCATGCCTGCGGCCATGATACGCACATGGCAGGATGGGTTGGCGCGGCAACGGCGCTGGCCGGCATGAAAGACCAATGGTCCGGCACGCTGGTGACGATCTTGCAGCCGGCGGAAGAGCGCGGCATGGGCGCAAAATGGATGCTGGAAGATGGGCTGTACGATCGCTTTCCCAAGCCCACCCACGCCATCGCCTTTCATGACACCGCCAGCGCGCCGGCGGGTGTGGTTGGCTATACGCCGGGGTTCGCGCTTGCCAATGTGGACAGCGTGGATGTGGTGGTGAAGGGCGTGGGTGGCCATGGCGCTTATCCGCACACCACCAAGGATCCGATCGTGCTGGCGTCCAAGATCGTCACATCGTTGCAGACACTCGTCAGCCGGGAGCTGGATCCGCAGACGCCGGCGGTGGTGACCGTCGGCAGCTTTCGCGCCGGTGCCAAGCACAATATCATTCCCAATGAGGCAACGCTGCTGCTGACGGTGCGCAGTTACTCCGACGAAACCCGTGCGAAGCTTCTGGACGGGATCAAGCGCGTGGCGGAAGGCGAGGCGATGGCGAGCGGTTTTCCGCAGGATCATATGCCGGTGGTTACCGTGAAAGATGAATTCACGCCCTCGGTCTACAACACGCCAGAATTCACCAGCCAAATGGCGGCGTTGTTCACGGAGCGATTTGGCGAGAAGCGTGTGATCGAGGCGACACCGGTGATGGGCGGCGAGGATTTCAGCCGTTACTGGCGTGCGGACAAGGACATCGAAAGCATGATCTTCTGGGTCGGCGGCGTACCGACCGAGGATTGGGCGGCGGCGCAGGCTGGGGACAAGGACCTGCCCTCTCTGCACAGCCCGTTCTGGGCACCGGACGCCGAGGCGGTGGTCGGCACCGGGGCCGAGGCGCTGAGCGCGGCGGCGCTCTCTATCCTGGCCAAATAGGCCGGTCGTTTAACGCAGGACGCGCTGATCGACCGGCGGCCCGATGTCGGACGGGCGGCCTTGCGATGGCGGCGGTATGCGATAGCGCGGCGCGGTCGGCTGCGGCGGCGGCGGAGTGTAGCTGGGCTGTGAAGCCGGAGGCGGCATGACCGGCTGCGGCATCACCCCCGCCTGGGCCATCGGGCCTGATTGAGGCATGGGGACATCGAAACCGGTCGGGGCGCCGGTTATACCGGTCGGCGCGGTAAGATTGCCGCTGGATGGCATGGTAAAATCCGTCGGCATGGTGGCGGTCATCGCGACAACCGGCATCGTGTCGGCAGGCGGCGTCTCCGGAGCGGCTGCGATCTCCGGAGCCGGCGGCGTGCCGGGCGCAGCGGCTTCGCCCAGAGAAGGCAGGACAAATGCAAGGAACATGGCGATGCCAAGTACAGTGAGCATGAGCTTCAGATTGCGATCCATATCCACGCGGGATTAAGGCGGGACTGCGAAAAATCGGTTAATTTCCTGACGTTAATCGGTTGATGAAGACAGCATGGAACGTTTCACATGCGGAACTTTTTAGCAATCCGCGTGTTCCGTTGCCGAATTAGGCAAAAAGGGTATTGATGATGACAACCGAAGAGCGCCGCACAGAAAACTTTGCCGACGGATCCACCCATACCACCACCATCATTGAGCGCGACGTGCCCGAACGGCGCAGCGGCGGCGGTAGTGGCATATTGATTGGCGCTCTGCTGCTCATCGCGCTGATCGTCGGCGGTTATTTCGTTATGCAGGCTGTGAACAGCAACAATGCCAAGAATGACGCGATCGGCGCTGCTGCACAGGATGTTGGCGATGCGGCCAAGGACGTTGGCGATGCGGCGCAGGATGCTGCGAATAAGCTGGGTAACTGAGCCAATATCGGGCGGGGCAGGGTGCCCCGCATCGCCGCCTAGCCGCCAAGTGTAAAGTTAACCGACATTTTACGCGGATATGCTATAGGCTGCCGACCATCAGAAAGGTCGGCCTCCGCCAGTGATCAGGCTCTTCAAACATTATGTGCCGCACGCGGTGCTGTTTCTCGGGATCATCGATTTCGTGCTGCTCATGGTGGCCGCCGAAATCGGCTGGGTTCTGCGCGCGCAGCAGATCGACATGGAGCTGGGCTTCATTGGCGAGCGTATGCCATCGCTGCTCACTTTCGCCCTGGCCCTGGAAACCGCAGCGGTGGCCGTTGGAGCTTATAGCCCGCAGGCGTTGCAATCTGTTCGTTTTGCCACCGCACGCTGGCTGGTGGCGGTATCGCTTGGCATCATCCTTCTGGCGATATTGGCCTTTGCCCTTCCCGGCGTGACCTTGTGGCGATCGATCTCGCTCTATGCGATGATCATTTCCTTCATCCTGATATTTGCCGATCGGGTGCTCCTGAGCAGTCTGATCGGCGGCGAAGCCTTCAAGCGCCGGTTGATCGTGCTGGGCGCCGGCAAGCGGGCGGACAGAATTCGGGTGATCGAAGAACGTCCGGGCAGCGGTTTCACCGTCGTCAGCTTCATCGCGATGAGTGAGGGCGAGCAGATGGTGGAAGAAGCCATCGCGCGCGGGGCGATCAACAATTTGAAGAAGTTCGTTATCCGGATGAACGCCAGCGAAGTCGTGCTCGCGCTTGAAGAACGGCGCAATGCCCTGCCGCTGGAAGATCTGCTGCGGATCAAGACGACGGGTGTCCATGTCAATGACATGTCGACTTTCCTGGAACGCGAAACCGGGCGGGTCGACCTCGATAGCGTCAATCCCAGCTGGCTGATATTCTCAGACGGTTTTTCGTCCGGCCGCCGCTTGTCGACCATCGCCAAGCGCATATTCGATGTGATCGTAAGCCTGCTCCTGCTGGTGCTGACGGGGCCGATCATTCTTCTATTTGCCGGGATCATCAAGCTGGAAAGCAAGGGCCCTGCCTTTTTCCGCCAAACCCGTGTCGGCCTGTTTGGCGAGCCTTTCGAGATTTTGAAACTACGCTCGATGCGCACCGATGCCGAGGCCGGTGGCAAGGCGATCTGGGCGAGCGAGAACGATCCGCGGATCACACGGGTAGGCCGTCTAATCCGCAAGATCCGGGTCGATGAGCTTCCACAAACTTGGAGCGTCCTGAAGGGCGAGATGAGCTTTGTCGGCCCACGTCCGGAACGGCCCGAGTTTGTGGCCGAGCTGGAACAGGAAATGCCCTATTACGCGGAGCGGCACATGGTCAAACCGGGCATAACCGGCTGGGCGCAGATCAATTATCCATATGGCGCCAGCGTGGAAGACGCCCGGCAGAAGCTGGAATATGATCTCTATTATGCCAAGAATTACACCCCCTTCCTGGATCTGCTGATTCTGCTCCAGACCCTGCGCGTCGTGCTGTGGCCGGCGGGGGCGCGTTGACTGGGCTGGCCTTCTGGGGCGGGGTCATTGCCGCATGCGCGTTCATTTCGCTGGCCGTCTGGCAACTGAGCCGCAGCAAATTGCGCCGCCTGCCGGATCGGGCGATGGTGGGCGCGCTCATCCTGACGGCGCTCTGGTGCATGGCCACGGCACTGGCCGCGCCCGGCACGGCAATGACAGCGCTGACCGAGACGCTTCGCAACGCCGGCTGGCTCTATTTTCTCTACGCCATCATGCGCCGCACAGGCGGCGGACCCGTTACCATGGGCGCACTGATGGGGGTGCTGCTCTACGTTCTGATCGGCACGCTGGCGGCTGCCTATTTCTCGGGCGGGAACGACATGCTGCTGATCGCGTCTCTGCGGATGCTGTTCGCTGCCGGAGCTTTGGTGCTGGTCCAAAATATCTATCATCTATCGCAGGCCAGGAGCCAGGGCAGCATGGCGCTCGCGCTCACCACGCTGGCGGCCATCTGGACCTATGATCTTGGTCTGTATCTTCTCGCCATACTTCCGGACGTCAGCACTGACATGCTGTGGGACAGTCGCGCGCTGATCATCGCGCTGCTTGTTCCGGCCATGGGGATCGCGTTGCTGGATAGTGCGCGCTGGCGATTCGCGCTGTCCCATCAGGCGGCGTTCCAGTTCACAGCTTTCGGCGTGCTCGCGCTATATGTGGGGGCCGTGGTACTGCTGGGATCGATGGCGCATCGCGGAGCGGCTCCGCTGGCACTCGGCTTTGTTGCCCTGTCCTCTGTGGCCGCATTTCTCGTCATTCCGTCGCATCGGTTGCGCGCGAGGCTGAAGCGATTTGTTGCGCAGCATTTCTTTCAGCATCGCTATGATTATCGCACGGAGTGGATGCGCTTTGCCGACACGGTGGGGCTGCCCGATGGCGGGCAGGACAATCATGGCAGGGGCGAGCTGGACATTGGTGCGCGGATCGTTCGGGCAATCGCAAACATCGTCGATGCGCCGGAGGCCGTGCTGTTACAACGGGGCGCGGGCGATCAGTTTCGACCGACGGCGGAATGGAATTGGGGCGATATCGGTTCGCTGTCGCTGCCGGGCGATCTGCTGCGGCAATTGGAAGAAGCGCAATCCATTCTGGATGGAGATGCCTTCCGCACAGAGGCTGCGGGGCAGGATTTCCAGTCGGCCCAGGGGGCTCTGCCCTTATCGCGCATGTTCGCCGCGGTGCCACTGGTCCACGGCGGGCACCTGATTGCCATCGTGCTGCTGGGCCATCCCGCCGTGGCACGGCCGCTGGACTGGGAGGATATCGACATCCTTCGCGCGGCAGGGCGCCAGGCGGCAAGCTATCTGGCCGCGGCAGAAAGCCAGCAACGCCTGACCGAAGCCCGTCAGTTTGACGAATTCAACCGGCGCTTTGCCTTTGCCCTGCACGATATCAAGAATGTGGCGAGCCAATTGTCGCTGCTGGCCCACAATGCCGAACGACATGCCGACAATGCGCATTTCCGCAAGGACATGATCGCCACGCTTCAGGGGGCCACGGCCAAGATGCAGGCACTTCTAGCGCGGCTCGATGGGCGTGAACTGGCCGAACCGGGGCCGCCGCGTCCGGTCCTCTTGCGCGATGTGGTGACAAAGCTGGTGGCAGCGGTCGCTTTGGGTGATCGGCTGAAACTGGCGGACCTGCCGTCGGATTTGGCGGTCGCGGCTGATCCGGAGACGCTCCACACCATCCTGTCCCATCTTTTGCAGAACGCCGTGGAGGCGAGTGCGGCGGATGCGCCAATTCATCTGCGCGCCATGGCGCAGGGCGGACGGGCCGTCATTGCGATGGAAGACGAAGGATGCGGGATGGACGCCGAATTCGTGCGCAGCGCCTTGTTTCGCCCATTTCAGTCCACCAAGCCAAACGGTCTCGGCATCGGCGTGTATGAGGCACGCATATTGGCCCGCGCGATGGGCGGGGACGTCAGGGCGGACAGCTTGGTAGGCAGCGGTTCCGTTTTCACCATCGAGCTGCCACTTGCCGCGCAGCTGGCCGACGCGGCGTTCCGCGATGGACCCGACGCTGAACGGGCCGCGGCATGATGCGTGCGACCAAGCCCAAATTGCTGGTTATCGAGGATGATGAAGGCTTGCAGCGCCAGCTGAAATGGGCGTTCGAGGAATGGGAGGTGCTGTGCGCCGGTAATCGGTCCGAAGCCGTTGCGCTTTTGCGTTCGGATGAGCCGCAGGTCGCAACGCTGGACCTGGGCCTGCCGCCTGATCCCGATGGCGTGAGCGAAGGCTTGGCGACGCTCTCCGAAATGCTGCACCTGAAACCCGATCTGAAAGTGATCGTGGCATCCGGTCATGGCGAGCGATCGAGCGCGCAGCGCGCCATCGCCGGCGGTGCATGGGATTTTTATCAGAAGCCGATCGATATTGACGAGTTGCAGCTCATCGTGCGGCGCGCCTTCCATGTTCGCAATCTCGAGGATGAAAACCGGCGGCTGAATGCGGCTGGAACGCAGCGCGCGGGTCCGTTCGCCGGATTGATCAGCAGTGCGCCGGAAATGGGCAAGACGCTCCAGATGCTGGAGCGTGTGGCCCCCACGCAAATTTCGGTCATGCTGCGCGGCGCCAGTGGCACGGGCAAGGAGCTGCTCGCCAAAGGGCTTCATGCGGCGAGCGACCGGGCCAATGGACCGTTCATTGCCATCAACTGTGCCGCCATTCCCGAAACGCTGCTGGAAGCAGAGCTGTTCGGGCATGAGAAAGGGGCTTTCACCGGCGCGATCCGCACGGTGGAAGGCAAGATCGAGCTGGCCGCCGGCGGCACGCTGTTCCTCGATGAGGTAGGCGATATCCCCCTGCCGCTTCAGGTCAAATTGCTGCGGTTCGTGCAGGAACGTGTGATCGAGCGGGTCGGCGGGCGTAAGCCGATCCCGGTGGATGTCCGGATCGTCACAGCCACGCACCGCGATCTGAAAGCGATGATTGCAGAGGAAAGCTTCCGCGAGGATCTATATTACCGGCTCGCGGAAATCGAAGTGCCAATCCCGCCGCTGGCCGAGCGAACAGGCGATGCCGCGCTGCTGGCCAGACATTTTCTGGCACGCTTTTCCAGCGAGCTTAACAGCCGTGTTTCGGCATTGGGCCCTGATGCACTTGCGGCGCTGGAAACCCATGACTGGCCCGGCAATGTGCGGGAGCTGGAAAACCGCATGAAGCGCGCCGTCATCATGGCCAACGGCAAGCATATCCTTGCCAGCGATCTGGATCTGGAGGGCCCCGAGCAGGGGTGCGAGGATCAGCCGATCAATTTGCGCACCGTTCGCGAACTGGCCGACCGCAAGGCCATTCGCCGCGCCATCGCGCAGACGGGGGGCAATATTTCCAGCGCCTCCAAATTGCTCGGGATCAGCCGGCCCACGCTTTACGATCTGTTGAAGCAATATGATCTTGGCAGCTGAGTGCACCGCGCGGACACGCGGAATCAGGAGGGCTGCGCCGCTTGTATTCTTCGCACTGCTGTTGCTGGTGCTGGGCGGCCTGCCGCTGGGCGCGCAGAGCCGCCAATCGCCGGCGCTGCCAGCGTTTGAACGGGCTGAAGCGTTCGCGTTCGACCAGGATCATCGTGCCGCACGGGTGGAGCTTCTGAACGCCATTGCGAACGATCCGAACTGGGCGCCGGCACATATTGCGCTGGCGATCACCAGTTTACGGCTGTTTGATTCGCTCACCGCCGAAGAAGAGTTGCGCAAGGCGGTCCAGTTGGGAGCGGCGCCCTCTCAGGTCCGGCATCTTCTGGGAGAATCTCTCTGGCTGCAAGGGCGCTACGATGAGGCGCTGGCGCAGCTGAAATCGGACGATATCGTGCCGGAACATCGTGCCTATGCCGCGCGCATCGCGGCGCGCGTCTATCTCGATCAGGGAGATTTTTCGGCCGCTGGCGCCGCATTCGACCGGGCTATTGCCGCGGGTGGTGATGACGCGCCGCTATGGACGGATATCGGGCGGTTCCGGCTGGTGGCCGGCAATCTGGCCGGCGCGGTTCAGGCCGCAGACCGTGCGATCGCTATCGATCCCGGCGATGTGCGCGCGCTGGAATTCCGCGGTCGGCTGATCCGCACCCAATTCGGGCTTCGCGCAGCATTGCCATGGTTCGAGCTGGCTCTGGCCCAATCTGGGGACGATGTTCCGCTGCTGATCGAATATGGATCGACGCTCGGTGATTTGGGCAGGCACAGCGACATGCTGAAGGTGGCCAGAAAGATCGTGGCGTTGGAGCCTGGCAATCCGCGCGGCTATTTCATGCAGGCGGTGATCGCTGCGCGCGCGCATCGCTTTGCACTTGCCAAGCGCTTCATCATTTTGACCGACGCCAAGATGCAGGATGTGCCCGCGATGATGCTGCTGAGCGGCGCCGTGGAGTTCGGGCTGGGGAATGACCGGACGTCCGCAGGCCACTGGGCGCGGCTGGCGGAGCGGCAACCGATGAATGCGCAGGCCGCGATGCTGGCTGCGCGGGCGCTGTACCGGGCCGGGGACCCCGGTGCTGCAGCCGATGCCATGGCCCGGCACGGTATCGATCCGTCGAACAGCTACGCCAATATGGTCATGGCGCGGGCATTGGAAGCGCAGGGGGAGCAGGGGCAGGCCGCGCAATATCTGAACCGCGCGCAGACACCCGGTCAGGACACACTCGCGCCAGTCTACGCTGGCGGAGATGGTCCGGCGGGATCGGTACGCAAGATGCTGGCAGGCGGCGATTTGGATAGAGCATTGGCCACGGCCCGATCGCTGCAGGGCGCCAATGGCGGGGTGCCCGATGCGTCCCTTCTGCTCGGCGACGTGCTGGCGCAAGCCGGCGACCGCGCCGCTGCCCTGAAGGCCTATCGACAAGCGGGCGCGCTGGATTCCTCGCCCGAGCTTGTGGCGCGACTGGCTGCGCAATATCGGGCATTAGGGGATGCGGAGGGGGAGCGTGCGCTGTTGGAGCGCTTCCTGCGGTCCAATCCGTCCGATCTGCAGGCGCGCCGGTTTTTGGCCGACCTAGACGCCGCCAACGGCCGCCCGCAGGCTGCGGCGAACCTGTATCGCGATCTGCTGGCGGTACTGGGGCCGAATGACGCCAGTTTGCAGATCGCCTATGCCCAAGCGTTGTTGGCGCTGGACCGACCGGACGATGCGCTGGGCCATGCGCGGATGGCCTATCACGTGCAGCCCGGCAATCCGCTGGTGGTCAATATCTATGGATATATCGCGCTGGAAGCAGGTGCGACGGAGGAAGCCCGCCAGATCTTGGAAAAAGCGGTCGCGCTGCTACCGGGCAACGCGCTTGCAAAACAAAATCTGCTGAAAGCCAGGAAGGCGCTGCGCGATCAGGGCTGATCGGGTTCAGGCCTTTTCCCGTTCCAGCAGGTCCGGCAAACGGATATCGAGCAGGGCCATCTGCTCACGCACCGGCGGCCAGGTTTCCCGCATGAACCGCGCTCGCTCCAGCTGACGCAGCTTGGCGGATGCGCCTTTGGCGACGAACAGTCCAATGCCGCGCTTCACCTCGATCAGATCCTGGTCCTGAAAGGTCTGGTAGGCTTTGGCCACCGTCAGCGGGTTCGCGCCTTGATCCGCAGCAAAGCTGCGTACCGAGGGCAGGGCGTCGCCGTCCGCATAGCTTCCATCGAGGATGGCCGCAGCGATGATGTCACGTAAGCGGAGATAGACGGGTTTTTGCGGTTCTGCCATATGTGCATGGGTGCCATAATACAGTGGGGCAGGTCAAGTAATCCAATCCGGAAAGTGAGGCCTAACCGTCCCAGCGCTGGATGATGCGATCGAAGTCCGGCCGTTCCCGTTCTTCCATGGCGCCGGCATGTGATCCGATAAACATGAGGCCGGCAATTCGTCCACTGGCAGAACAGAAGGTGCGTCGGACAGTGGGATCGGTGCTTGCCCATCCGGTGATCCATCCGCTGACATAGCCGGAAGCATTGGCGGCATGGCACAGATTCATGCCCGCTGCGCCGCAGCTCAGCTCCTGCTCCCAAAGGGGAATTTTTGGACTGTCTACCGGCTCGAAGCTGATGATGATCATGGCAGCGTCATAATCTGCCATCTGGCAGGCCGCATCGACTGATGCCGTCCGCGCGTCTGGATTTGCGGTGAGAAACGCGCGCTCCAACAACGCCTTGAACGCCGCACGGCGGTCATCCGGAATGATGGTAAAGCGCCACGGTGCCAGTTTCCCGTGGTCGGGCGATCGTGCCGCAATTCGTGCAAAGCCGCGCAATTCGTCGGCACCCGGCCTGGTACCACCCATTTCGCGTGGCTTGGCCGAGCGGCGGGTCTCCAGATAGCGGAGCGGCGAGGAGAGATCGTTAAAGGTCATGGAGCCAAGGTGACGACACGATCCGACTTCGGCAACAATCTTCTTCACAGCCGCAATTTTTACGTTAGGTTGCCCGCCCATAGGACCCGCCAGAAGCGCGGGCGGAAATGACTTTTCAGAGGGGTGTAGCGTGGGCTTTAAAGCTGTTGGTCTATGGAATGAAGGCGATTGGATCGCTGCGTGCGGCTCGGTCGCGCTGATCTTCTTCCTCGTATTGGGGGCCTATGCCGTCACCCAGCCGAAGAAGGAATTCGCCGGCCATCCCAAGGGCCTCTACATCCTTTTCTTCGCCGAAATGTGGGAGCGTTTTTCCTATTACGGCATGCGCGCGCTGCTGACGCTCTATCTCGTCAAGCACTGGCTTTATTCCGATGGGGACGCGAACTTCATCTATGGTGCCTACACCTCGCTGGTATATATTACGCCGGTGCTCGGCGGCTGGCTGGCGGACCGGTATCTCGGTCAGCGCAAGGCGGTGCTGTTCGGCGCGGTTTTGCTCACTATCGGCCATTTCTGTATGGCTTTCGAGGGTGATGGCACGGGTTATGCCAATGACCCTGCGCTCAACATCTTCTGGCTGGCGCTGGCGTTCATCATCGTCGGCTCGGGTTTCCTGAAGGCCAATATCTCGGTCATCGTGGGGCAGCTTTATCCCCGCACGGATATCCGCCGCGATGGCGCCTACACCATCTTCTACATGGGCATTAACGTTGGCGCGGCGGTCGGCACGATCATTGCCGGCTATCTCGGTGAGACGCTGGGCTGGGCCTATGGCTTCGGCGCGGCGGGTATCGGCATGCTGCTGGGCCTGGTCGTCTTCGTGATCGGCAAGCCGCTGCTGCTCGGCCAGGGCGAACCGCCGGTGCCGGCCAAGCTGAAAAGCTCGGTCATGGGCATGAAGCTGGAATGGTTTCTCTACATCCTCGGTTTCGTCGGCGTGGCGATCATATGGGCGCTGATCCAGTATCAGTCCGTGGTCGGCTGGCTGATGCTGGTCTCCGGTGCGCTGCTGCTTCTCTACGTGCTCAAAGAAGCGTTCAAGCTGGACAAGGATGCGCGCGACCGTGTGTTCGCCATGATCTTCCTCATCCTGCTGCAACCGGTCTTCTGGGGCCTGTTCGAGCAGGCTGGTGGATCGATCAATCTGTTCACCGATCGCTTTGTCGACCGGGCTGGCGTGCCGACATCACTGTTCCAGTCGATCAACCCGATTTACATCATCCTGATGGGGCCAATCTTCGGCGCGCTCTGGCCGTTCCTGGCGAAGAAGGGCTGGGAGCCGTCCACGCCTGCCAAAATGGGTCTGGGCATCGTGCAGATGGGCTTTGCTTTCGTGGTGCTGGTCTGGGGCGCGAACTCGATCAGCGCGGCGGCGATGGTGCCGGTGCTGTTCATCTTCCTGTTCTACTTCTTCTCGACCACCGGTGAGCTTTGCCTCAGCCCGGTCGGCCTGTCGGCGATGAACCGTCTGTCGGTGAGCCATATGGCGAGCCTGATGATGGCCGGCTGGTTCTTCGGCACGGCGGGCGGCAATTTCGTCGCCGGTCTGCTCGGCTCGATCATGGGCGAGGGCGGTGAAGGTGGTGCGATGACGCGTGAAGGCGCGCTCGGCGTGTACTGGTCGATCGGCCTGCTCGCGATCGGCATCGGCGTGTTCGTCATGCTTGTCTCGCCGCTGGTCAAGAAACTGATGCATCTCGATACGCTGCGCGACGATGACGTCGGCGACGATCTGGAAGGGCAGCGCGAGGCGGGCGAACCGCAGGCTGCCGGCATCCACCCCACCACGCGCGGTTGAGGACGATATGAAAAGCACCACGGGAATAGCGGCAGCTCTGCTGATCGCGCTGGGCGGATGCGCCAATACGGGCGGATCGACGGCCAGCGCATCCAGCAAGGCGGACAAGCAACCGACGGCACTGGCCGCCGGGGAGGCGCCCTTTGCCTCCACCTACCGCGCCTATCCCTCGACACCCACCGTCGTGCGCAATGTCGTGATCTATGATGGCGAAGGCGCGCGGATCGACAATGGCTCGGTGGTGATGAGCGGCGGCGAGATTTTGGCGGTGGGAGACGGCAATCTGGCAGCGCCCGCGGGCGCTATCGAGATTGACGGTACCGGCAAGTTCGTGACGCCCGGCATTATCGATGTGCACAGCCATCTGGGCGTCTATCCCAGCCCCGGCGTGCAGGCGCACTCGGACGGCAATGAAGCGACCGACCCAACGACGCCGGATGTATGGGCCGAACATAGCGTCTGGCCGCAGGACCCCGGCTTCAGCCGCGCCATGGCCAATGGCGGCATCACATCGCTTCAGATCCTGCCCGGGTCGGCCAATCTGATGGGCGGGCGTTCGGTGACGCTGAAAAATGTCTATTCGCGCACCGTACAGGGCATGAAATTCCCCGGCGCGCCTTATGGCTTCAAGATGGCCTGCGGCGAGAATCCCAAGCGCGTCTATGGCGGGCGCGGGCGCAAACCCTCCACCCGCATGGGCAATTTTGCCGTCAACCGGCAGACCTGGGCCGATGCGCGCGCCTATCGCGACAACAAGGACCATAAATATGATCTGGGCAATGAGACGCTGTCCGGCGTGCTCGACGGCAAGATCCTGGTTCACAATCACTGTTACCGCGCCGACGAAATGGCGCAGGTGATCGATATGGCCAAGGAGGCCGGATACAAGATCACTGCCTTCCACCACGCTGTGGAAAGTTACAAGATCGGCGATCTGCTGCGGGAGAATGATATCTGCTCGGCGATCTGGGCAGACTGGTGGGGCTTCAAGATGGAAGCCTATGACGCGATCCCGGAAAATGCGGCGATCCTGCAGAATACGGGCGCTTGCGTCATCATTCATTCCGATGACGAGAACGGCATCCAGCGGCTCAACCAGGAAGCGGCCAAGGCCCTGGCCGATGGACGGCGCATGGGCATTCAGATCAGCGATGCACAAGCCATCCGCTGGCTGACCTACAACGCCGCCAAGGCGCTGGGTATTGAAGACAAGACCGGCAGCCTGAAGCCCGGCAAGATGGCGGATGTCGTGTTGTGGAACGGCGATCCGCTCAGCGTCTATTCGCGCCCCGAAAAGGTGTGGGTGGACGGCGCTCTGCTATACGATGCCGACGATCCGGCGCGCCGGGCGGTGAGCGATTTCGAACTGGGCCAGCCCGGTGCGGGAGATGTGAAATGAGTGCTCCGACGACATCTCTGCGCGCAGCGCTGCTTGCCGGTCTCGCGATCGCGGCCGCTCCGCTGGCTGCGCAGACCTATGCTATCACCGGCGCGAAACTGATTACCGGAGACGGTAGCGCACCTATCGAAAATGGCACCATCGTCATTCAGAACGGCAAGGTGGTTGCCGCTGGCTCCAGCGTCGCCGTGCCTGCCGGCGCGGAACGGATCGATGCAGGCGGCAAATATGTGACGCCTGGCATTTTCGCCGGTTTCAGCCGTGTCGGCCTGGTCGAAGTCGATGCCGTTTCGGGCACGAACGACACGCAGGCCAATAGCTCGCCGTTCAACGCGTCGATCGACGTGGCGCCTGCCATCAATCCGACAGACACCGCCTTTTCCGTCAGCCGGGCCGCTGGCGTCACCCGCGCCGTGGTGTCGCCCGATGCGGCAACGAGCATTTTTGCCGGACAGGGCGCCTTGGTCGATCTGGGCGAGGATTTCGATGCGGTCACCATCCCGCGCGCGTTCCAGTTTGCCGAAATGGGCGAGCGCGGTGCGCGGGAAGCGGGCGGCAGCCGCGCTGCGGCACATACGCTGTTCCGCAATGCGCTGCGCGAAGCCCGCGATTTTGGTAACCGCGCCAATGTGCGCGGCGGCGGCGCAGCCCAAAGCGAAGGACAGCGTCTGAGCGACGTCTCGCCCGATCTGCGGATGCTGGAAAGCAATGCTGATCGTCCGCAGGATGTGCTGCTGACCCGTTTCGACGCGGCGGCGCTGGTGCCCGTCGTTCAGGGGCAACAGCGGCTGTTGGTGCATGTGGAAAGCGCCAACGACATTCTACGCACGCTCGATCTCAAGAAGGAATTTCCGAATCTGCGCCTCGTGCTCGTCGGCGCGAGTGAAGGCTGGCGCGTGGCGAACCGTATTGCCGCTTCCGGCGTGCCGGTCATCGCATCGGCACTCAATGATCTCCCGGCCTCGTTCGAGCAGCTGGCGGCCACGCAATCCAACATCGGGCGCATGCGCGATGCGGGCGTAAAGGTCGCCATCGGCATGATCGATGACAATGATGCGCATCAGCTGCGCTATGCATCGCAATATGCCGGCAATCTGGTGGGCTTGCAAAAGGTGCCGGGTGCCACGGGTCTGACCTGGGACGAGGCGTTTGCCGCCATCAGCGGCGATGTCGCCGATATCATGGGCGTGGGCGATCGCTACGGCCATTTGCGGGTCGGCGCGGCGGGTGATGTCGTGCTCTGGTCCGGCGATCCGCTGGAACTCAGCAGCACGCCCGAGCGCGTGTGGATCGACGGCGTCGAGCAGTCGCTCGACAACCGGCAGGCGCGGCTGCGCGAGCGTTATCGCACCCCGCAAGAAGGCGTGCTGCCCAAGGCCTACGAACGCTAGCGTGCGGCAAGCGGCGAGACAGGAGAGCAGGCCCGCATGACCATGCTCCTGATTGCCGCCATCGCCTTCGTCGGAAGCCATTTTCTGATGAGCCACCCGCTGCGCGCATCCATGGTGCGTCTTTTTGGCGAAGGCGGTTTCATGTCCGTCTATTCGGCCATATCCGCCGCGACCCTTTTCTGGATGATCACGGCCTATAAAGCCGTTCCTTATGCGATAGGGGCGTGGGATCCAGGCGATGGCCTATGGGCGCTGGCCACGGTGCTGATGTGGCTCGCATCGGTGCTGTTTGCCGGGTCGCTGATCGGCAACCCCGCCTTGCCTGGCATGCAGGCGACCAAGGCCAGCGACCGGCCCGCACGCGGCGTTTTCGCCATCACGCGGCATCCGATGATGTGGGGCTTTGCGCTTTGGGGCGTGGTCCATATTCTGATAGCGCCACGGCCCGCCAATTTTGCTTTATGCGGCGCGATCATCATTCTCGCGCTGGTGGGTGCGGCCTTGCAGGACCGCAAGAAGAAGCGCCTGATGGGCGCAGACTGGAAACGCTGGGTTTCTCGCACAAGCTATTGGCCCTTCGCACGCGGCTTTGCGATGCCGGGCGCGGTTGCCCTGACGGGCGGCACGGCGCTTTGGATCATCGCCATGTATGGCCACCGCTGGTTCGGCGTGCTGGGCGCGGGTGTATTCCGGTGGATAGGGTAAACATTCGGAACGGATGTATGTTTGTACAAATTAGACATATTTCGCTGCGATCACCTCCACGACGATGCCACGAGTAGCCTTGGCGCGAAGATTTACCGCCTGACCATGCTCATCGCCCGGTCGCCATAGCGCGGGCCAGCCGTACCACCGACCGGGGCCGCGTCGTCGAGTTGCTGCAGATCTTCGCCAGTCAATGCAAGGTCCGCTGCCGCCATGGAGTCTTCCAATGTGGCGCGGCGTTTGCTGCCGGGGATGGGGACGATGAAATCGCCCTGATGCAGTAGCCAGGCCAGCGCCACCTGCGCGGCGGAGCGCTTGTGGCGCGCGGCCACCGCTTCCACCACGCTGACCAGCTCCAGATTCTTCGCAAAATTGGCCCCCTGATAGCGCGGATCATTCCGGCGATAATCGCCTTCCGGCAGATCGTCGAAGCTCTTGATCTGGCCGGTCAGAAAACCGCGGCCCAGCGGGCTGTAGGGCACGAAACCGATGCCCAGATCCTGCACCAGCGGCAAAATCTCTTCCTCGATCGTGCGTTCCCACAGTGAATATTCGCTCTGCAGGGCCGTAATCGGATGGGTGGCGTGGGCACGGCGAATGCTGTCCGCGCTCGCCTCCGAAAGGCCAAGAAAGCGAACTTTGCCTTCCTCGACCAGCCGCGCCATGGCACCGACCGTGTCCTCGATCGGCACATCCGGATCGACGCGATGCTGATAATAAAGATCGATCACGTCGATACCGAGACGTTTCAGGCAACCCTCTGCCGCGGCGCGGACATTCTCCGGCCGACTGTCGGTGCCTTTCGCCTCACCATCCTGAATGGCGAAACCGAATTTGGTGGCGATCACCAGCCGGTCGCGCCGTCCGCGAATGGCCTCGCCCAGCAGTTCTTCGTTCTTATAGGGACCATAGACCTCGGCGGTGTCGAAAAAGGTCACGCCAAGTTCGATCGCGCGGTCAATGGTCGCGAAGCTCTCTTTGCGGTCGGCGGTGCCATACATCGCGCTGCCAATGCCCGCCATCGGCATGCAGCCGAGGCCGAGTGTCGATACCGTGAGGGTGTTTCCGAGCGTACGCGTCTTCATGCCAAATCTTCTTTCCTGCGGGCGAGATATCCGGAAATCTCTCGCTTTATTTCCGGTGCGAACAGGTACAACGCAAGAATGTTGGGAAGGGCCATCAGAATGAAGGCACTATCGACCAGCTTGACCACTTGCCCAAGGTCCAGCACCGCGCCGACCGGCAAGCCGAGTATATAGACGGCCTTATAGATGCGCCGTGCCAGATCGCTCGGCCCGAAGAGATAGGCCCAGGCCTGCTCGCCATAGAAGCCCCAGGCACATAGCGTGGAATAGCCGAACAGAAAGACGGCCACCGCCAACATATAGACGGCCCATGGGGAGACCGTGCGGAAGGCGGCCACGGTCACTTCGATTCCCTCCAGATTTCCGGCATAGGTTCCGGCCACGACCATGGCAAGGGCCCCCAGTGAACAGATCACGACGGTATCGATAAACGGTTCGATCAGCGCCACGAGCCCTTCGGACGCCGGTTCCTTCGTGCGCGCCTGGCTGTGGGCTATCACCGCGCTGCCAATGCCGGCTTCGGACGAATAGACCGCGCGGCGCATGCCGATCACGAATGCACCGATCGCGCCGCCAGCCGCTGCCTCGCCGGTAAAGGCATCGCGCACGATGAGGGCCAGCGCTTCTGGAATGCGATCATAGCCGATCGCCAGAATGGCAAATATGCCCAGCAGATAGACCGCGCCCATGGCCGGCACCACGAAGGAGGTGACGCGGCTGAGCCAGCCCACCCCGCCGATGACCACGAGCCCGACGATGACCGACATGGCGATGCCGTAAGTCCAGGCGTTCTGGTCAGTCTGCGCGAAACCGAACACATCGGCCACGGCAACGTAGCTCTGGTTGACCTGGATCAGCGGCAATGCACCAAGCAGCGCGCAAGCGGCATAGACCCCGCCCATGATCAGACCGGTCTTGGCCCAGCCGCGGCCTTTCAAGCCGTTCTTCATCGAATACATCGGCCCGCCGCGAACGGTGCCGTCGGCATCCACTTCACGGTAGCGCAAACCCAATGTCACTTCCGCGCATTTCAGCGTCATTGCAAACCAGCCGATGCAGAACATCCAGAATACCGCGCCAGGCCCGCCAACCGTCAGCGCGATGGCGACACCGGCGATATTGCCAAGCCCCACGGTTGCCGAGAGGGCGGTGGTCAGCGCGGAAAACTGGCTGATCTGGCCAGGCTCGTCCGACTGGGACAAACGGGAGCGTATAATCGAAAATCCGGTGCCGAGATGCCGGACATTCACGAAACCGAGATAGGCCGTGAAGAAGATCATCGGGACGGCCAGCCACAGAACGACCACCTCGATCGCGATGCCGAACAGGCTGATCTGGGTAAAAACGAGAGTGGAAAGCCCGTCGATAAGATTGTTGACGAAGGCGAGCATAGATCATTTTCCCAACTGGATAGCTCGCCCTAGAGGCGCTAGGAGATTTGGCCAAGCCTGCACATTTCACGACCATTGCGAGGAAAGTATCGATGTCCATCAGCTATTTCGGGACGGACGGGATCCGCGGACGATCGAACAGCGCGCCGATGACACCGGAAATCGCGATGAAGGTGGGGCAGGCGGCCGGCAAGCATTTCCTGCGCGGTGATCACAAGCACCGCGTCGTCATCGGCAAGGACACACGCCTGTCCGGTTATATGATGGAAAATGCGCTGGTCGCAGGATTTACCAGCGTGGGAATGGACGTGATACAGTTCGGCCCGATCCCTACACCGGCAGTGGCCATGCTGACCTCTTCCATGCGCGCGGACCTTGGGGTCATGATTTCCGCCAGCCACAATCCTTATGAAGACAATGGTATCAAGCTGTTCGGCCCCGACGGCTTCAAACTTTCCGACCGGGACGAAAAGGCGATCGAAGCCCTGCTGACCGGTGGCAATATCGATCTGGCCGATGCGCCCGATATCGGGCGCGCGCGGCGTGTGGAAGATGCGCGTGGCCGCTATATCCACGCGGTCAAGGGATCGCTGCCCGAAGATGTCCGGCTCGACGGCCTGCATATCGTGATCGATTGCGCCAATGGTGCGGCCTATCAGGTGGCGCCATCCGCATTCTGGGAGCTTGGTGCCAAGGTTACCACCATTGGCGTGGAGCCCAACGGGCGCAACATCAACGAGGCGTGCGGATCGACGCATATCGAAGCGTTGCAGGACACGGTTGTCGCCTGCGGGGCGGACATCGGCATTGCGTTGGACGGCGATGCGGACCGATTGATTGTGGTCGATGAAAAGGGACGGCAGGTCGATGGCGACCAGATCATGGCACTGATCGGGCGCAGCTGGAGCCGCAGCGGCCTGCTGCGCGGCGACGGCATCGTCGCCACGGTGATGAGCAATCTGGGGCTCGAACGCTTTTTGAAAAGCGAAGGGTTGGATCTGTTGCGCGCCAAGGTGGGCGACCGCCACGTGCTGGAACTGATGCGACAGCGCGGCATGAATGTGGGTGGTGAGCAGTCGGGCCATATGATCATGCTGGATCATGCCACGACGGGAGACGGCACCATCGCCGCGCTGCAGGTTCTGGCGGAGCTGGTGGCGCATCAGAAGCCCGCCAGCGAGCTGCTGCATCTGTTCGAGCCCGTACCGCAGCTTCTGAAAAATGTGCGCTATGTCGGCGGCTCGCCGCTGGAGGACGCGAACGTGAAGGCCTGTATTGCCGATGCGGAAGGTGAGTTGAATGGCCAGGGGCGGCTCGTCATCCGCAAATCCGGCACCGAGCCGTTGATCCGCGTGATGGCGGAAGGCGATGATGAGGGGCAGGTGAAAGCCGTGGTCGATCGCATTTGCGACGCGGTGCAGGCGGCGGCGTGAGCCAAAACGCGCGCATTCTGATTATCGCCGGATCGGACAGTTCCGGCGGCGCGGGCATTCAGGCCGATATCAAGACGGTGACCGTGCTTGGCGGGCACGCCATGACCGCGATCACGGCGGTAACCGCGCAGAATTCCGGCGGCGTCTCCGCGATCCACCCCATTCCCACGCAGATGGTGCTCGATCAGGTTTCGGCCTGCGTCAACGATATCGGTGTGGATGCAGTCAAGATCGGCATGATCGGCAGCGCGGATACGGCGCATGCGCTGGCCGAGTATCTTGGCGCAAACATATCCGTACCGATCGTGCTCGATCCGGTTATGGTCGCCACAAGCGGTGCCGTGCTGGCCGATGACGATGTGGTTGCCGCTTTCGCAAGGCTGATGGATGTGGCCACGCTCACCACGCCGAACATTCCCGAACTGGACGCGCTGGGCGGTGAAGAGGCGGTTCTGCGGCACGCCACGGCTTTGCTGGTCAAGGGCGGGCATGCCGCCGGACCAACCATAACGGACCGTTTGCTGTCACAAGATGGCGAGACGATCTGGACCGACGATCGCATCGATACCCGCCACGCCCATGGCACGGGCTGTACGCTGGGCAGTGCCATCGCGCTGGGTCTGGGGGAGGGCATGGCGATGGAGCAGGCCATCACGCGCGCGCGCATGTTCGTGCGCATCGCGCTGCACGCGGCGCCGGACTATGTGGCCCGGAACGGACCCATGGGATTCCAGGATGTCCGTCTCGACGCTCCTGCTTTGGGGCCGGCACTCAATCAGATCACACTCGGTTGCACGGACTATGCGCGCTCCTGCGCATTCTACCGCCAGTTGGGATTGCGGCAGATTGTCGATGCGCCGCCACGCTATGCCCGGTTCGAGACGGCGGGCGGCGCGACCTTTTCCCTGCACCAGACCGATCGGGTGCAGGCAGCCGATACGATGGTATATTTCGAATGCCTCGATCTCGATGCTCTGATCCAGCCTCTGTGCGATGCTGGCGTCCTGTTCGATGAACCGGCAACCGATCGCAGCTGGGGCTGGCGTGAGGCGCGCCTGCGCGATCCCGATGGGCATCGCTTGTGCCTGTATTTTGCAGGGGAGATGCGGCGCTATCCGCCCTGGCGCATGGCATCATGATCGCGGGGGTGGATGAGGCCGGGCGCGGGCCGCTGGCCGGGCCGGTGGTTGCCGCTGCCGTAGTGCTGCGCGGCAAGGATATTCGCGGCCTGACCGATAGCAAAGTGCTGAAGGCCGCGCGGCGTGCGGTGCTGGCCCGGCGTATCCGGGAACGGTGCCATTGGGGTATTGGCCTGGCCTCGCCGGAGGAAATCGACGCGCTCAATATTTTCCAGGCCACGATGCTGGCCATGGCGCGCGCGGTGCAAGCGTTGTGCGACGATTTTGACTGCGATCCGTCAGAAGTGCTGATCGACGGCAATCTCACGCCTGTAGGGCGCCGTCCGGAATGGCGCTGGCCAGCCCGCGCGATCGTGAAAGGTGATTTGAAGGAACGCTGCATCTCTGCGGCGTCCATCATCGCAAAGGAGCATCGCGACGCCCTGATGCAAGAGGCGGCGCGCGATTATCCGCATTATGCCTGGGAGCGGAACAAGGGCTATGGCACGGCCGATCATCTGGCCGCCCTGCGCGAATATGGGCCGTGCCCGTTGCATCGGCGCAGCTTTGCCCCGGTCGCGCAGCTGACGCTGATCTGATCGGGCGTTAACCAAAGTCGTTTATTTTTGTGCTCGAGTCCTTTGCGCCACACCCCAAAATATGGCGACTCGACTTATCCACAGGCCCCACATGTCGTGGGGGACTCGCTTCGTTCTCGATGCGTTAACCATCGTTTAGCGCTTCCAGTGCAGGATCAAGCCGCTTGACCTGCAGGCCGGGTGGACTCACCCTGATGGCCGATCTCGAAAGGGGAAGGGAGACTTATGGGGGCCATCGAGGCACTGACGACCATTGCGCCGCGCGTGCGTGAGAAGACTGCGCCGCGGGCCAAGGCAAAGGCGCCGGTTTCGCCGCCTGCGGATCTGCCGCTAAGCCAGATTTTGCGGCAGGACTGTATCACGGCCATGCGCGCATTGCCCGATGCCTGCATAGACATGATCTTTGCCGATCCGCCCTATAATCTCCAGCTGGGCGGCGATCTCCACCGGCCTGACGGCAGCCATGTCGATGCCGTGACGGACGATTGGGACAAGTTCGATACCTTTGCCGCCTATGATGCCTTTACCCGCGCCTGGCTGGCCGAGGCGCGGCGCATCCTGAAGCCGTCGGGATCGCTCTGGGTGATCGGAAGCTATCACAATATCTTCCGCGTGGGCGCGGCGGTGCAGGATCTGGGCTACTGGATCCTGAACGACATCGTGTGGCGCAAATCCAATCCCATGCCCAATTTCCGTGGCACGCGGTTTACCAATGCGCACGAAACGCTCATTTGGGCCGCGCATTCGGAGAAGGCCAAATATACCTTCAACTATCGCGCCATGAAGACCCTGAACGATGAGCTGCAGATGCGGTCCGACTGGACGTTCCCGATCTGCGGCGGGCAGGAGCGACTGAAGAAGGATGGCCACAAGGCGCATCCCACGCAAAAGCCTGAGGCGCTGCTCTATCGCCTGCTGCTGGCCACCACCAATCCCGGCGACATCGTGCTCGATCCCTTTTTCGGCACCGGCACTACGGGCGCCGTCGCCAAGCGGCTGGGGCGGCAGTGGATCGGTATCGAGCGGGAGGATGGCTATTGCGAGGTGGCGCAGGAGCGGATCGATGCCGCGCTGCCGCTCGATGAAAGCGCGCTGAAAACCATGCAGAGCCCGCGCAACCAGCCCAAGGTGCCGTTCGGCACGCTGGTGGAAACCGGCTATCTGAAGGCCGGGGTGCGGCTCTGGTGCAAGAAACGCAAATTGACTGCCACCGTTCGCGCGGATGGGTCGCTGGAAAGCGGCGGCGCGACCGCGAGCCTGCACAAAATGGGCGCGACACTGCAAAATGCGCCGAGTTGCAATGGCTGGACTTTTTGGCATTTCGAAGGGGATGATGGCGCTTTGCAGCCGGTCGATGCGCTACGGCAGACATATCTTCTGGCGACGGAGGCATAACGTCGCTCGCCTGCAACAAGCGAAGGAGGCGGAACACGCATGACCCTTTATATCCGCCCCGTTTCCTTCGTTGAAAGTCCGCAGCGCCATGACGGCCGGACCGAGCGGTTGGCGGGCACCATGCTGTGGTTCGCGCAGGTTGAGTGGATCCAGGATGGGACCCGCCGCCTGATCGACACGGCGGCGGTGCCGGCGGCCATCGACGCGCTGACTGCAGACGAGAAAAACCGCGCCGCCGCGATCTGGCGGAATCTAACCAGGCCGCGCGCCGCGCTGACTTTGGGCGAGCGTGTGCTACGCCTCGACCAGCCGCACATCATGGGCATCCTTAACATCACGCCGGACAGCTTCTCGGATGGGGGGCGGTTCGTCGATGATGCCGAAGCGGCAGCCGCTGCGGGTGTGGACATGGCGCGCGATGGCGTTTCCCTTGTGGACGTTGGCGGCGAATCCACGCGGCCCGGCGCACCGGTGGTCTGGGAAGGCGATGAGATTGCGCGCATCCAGCCGGTCATCGAGCGCCTGGCCCGGTCGGGCACACCGGTATCGATCGATAGCCGCAAAGCCGCCGTGATGGAGGCTGCGCTGGCCGCTGGCGCGCATATGATCAACGATATTTCCGCGTTGCTGCACGATCCGAACGCGCTGGAAGTCGCCAGGGCGCATGACGTGCCGATCTGCATCATGCATGCGCCCAGCCAAGGGGCCGATCCGCATGAAGGCGGGGCCTATGGCGATGCCGCGCTGGAGGTGTATGACTGGCTGGAGGCGCGCGTGGAGACGCTGATCAAGGCCGGTATCGAGCGGAGCCGCCTGATCATCGATCCCGGCCTTGGCTTTGGCAAGTCGGTGGCGGAAAATGCCGCCATTCTCAACAATCTTACGCTCTACCACGGTCTGGGCTGCCCGATCCTTGTCGGGGCGAGCCGCAAACGCATGATTGGTGCTCTGTCCAATGAAGCGCCTGCGGACAAACGCCTTGGCGGATCACTCTATCTGGCGGTGAAGGCGATAGAGGCGGGCGCGCAGATCGTGCGCGTTCATGATGTGCCGGAAACGGTGCAGGCCGCGCGCATATGGCGCGGCCTGCGCGATGCCGCGCTTACTGCGCGGGCGTAGCCACAAAGGCGGCGACAATATCCAGATCGACCTTGTCGCTGACCATCGGGATGGCATAGCCAATGCCAAATTCGCTCCGCAGGATGGAGCCGGTGGCGTGGAAGCCGATCTGCTTCTTGCCGCCCATGGTCTCAGGCATCGTCCCGGCACCGTAAAAGCTCACATCGAGCGCGACGGGCTTGGTGATGCCGTTCAGGGTCAGATTGCCGAGTACGACCGCATCTTTTCCATCGGGCACCACGGAGGTGGACACGAACCGCGCACTGGAAGGGTCCGCGCCGAAGAAATCGGGGTCACCACCATCCTTGCCAGGACGAAGCAGATGATCGGTCAGTCCGGCGCTGGCCGTGGTGACCTTTGAAACAGGGATGGTCATGTCGACGGAGGCATTGGCAAGATCGGCAGGGTCTAGCGTCAACGTGCCGCTGACATCGCCAAACAGGCCGGAATAGGGCGTGATCCCGAAATGATCGACGGTCCATGCGACCAGCGTATGGGCAGGATCGGCTTCATAAGTGCCGCCAGTCACTTTGGACATGTCGGCTGTGCCGGGCGGGGTGGTGGGCGCCTGCGCCGCGACGGCGACGGTGGAGAACAGGGCGAGGGCGGCGGCGTGGACGATTTTCATGGGTTTATGGCTCCGGGTGAATGTATCGGCGGCTCTGCCATAGAAGGGCTGGTGCGCCCAGCGGTTCCGGATGGACGCCGAGTTGCACCCGGACAGCCCACGCGCCAGGTCAACCCGACCGGTTGCCATAATCGATGCGGATACGGACCCAGGTGCCATATTTATTCTCGCCGCCCAGCCGGGGCGGGCGCACGCGGAACTGCCAGGCCGCGGCCAGCACCGCCCGGTTGATGTTGGAGCCCGGCGTCTCGTCGAGCGCGACACAGCTGTCCACCCGGAATTCCGCCACCGTGCGGCACGCGACCAAGCCCCAGCCGGGGCCTTGCGCGGTGGACAGATAGCCGCGCATCTCCTGCTCGGTCGGCTCGCGATACCAGGCCGCGGCATAAAGCGGTTCGCCATTGGGCGCCGTCCCGACGCGCGCGGTATCGCTGGACCGTGCCGATCCCACCGGCCCCATCATCGGCTTGCCCGCGGCAGGCTTGGCCGGGCGGGCGGGCATCTTGCTGAGATCCGCCGCTGCCATCTGGTTCGGCGTCATCGGAATGAGCGCGGGCGGCTTGGTCACCTGCACATCCGGCGGCGGGACGCGGTCTGGGCGCGGCGTATCCGGCTTTTGCGCCTGAACCGGCTCCGGGTCGCTCGGCACTGGATCGGGTGGGGTGGGGGCCGTCTCTCCCGGCGCCTCCGCCGCAAATTCCGGCGGCGCTTCGGCTGGCTGCGGGGCGGGCGGCGCGTCGATGTTGAGAACGGTCGTGGTTTCCGCCACGCGCTTGGGTTCGATGATGCGCGGGCCAAAGGTCAGCAGGACAAGGACGAGCAGTGCTTCAAGCGCGAGAGTGAGCGCAATGCCCGCCGCACGATGACCCAGCGCACCGCGCAGACGTTCCCGCAGCGTCAGCGCAGGCTCCGGCGCGGATAATCCTGAAAAAGTTTGAATCTGCGGCAAAAAATCTCGGTCTCGGACAACTGCCCCGTTGGTGCACCGATAAGGCCGCGCGCCCCGCTAGACAAGCGGCGAGCGCATATCCCGCCTAACTTGTCGTTCAGGCAGCGTTGTCGATGCCAAGGTCGTTCAGCTTGCGATACAGCGTGGACCGGCCGATGCCCAGGCGCCGCGCCACTTCCGTCATGCGGCCACTATAATGACCGATCGCCAGCCGGATCACGTCCGCCTCGATGGCTTCCAGCGGGCGCAAATTGCCGTCGGGTTCATACAAGGTCACGCCAATGCCATCGGCGTGCTGACGGATGACTTCGGTCGAAGGCCCGGCCTGATGCACCGCCTCTGCTATGCGCGGGAATTCGGCTGCGGTGAGCGCATCGCCATCGCACAGCACGGCCGCCCGGAAGAGCACGTCCTGCAGCTGGCGCACATTGCCCGGCCAGTCATAGACCCGCAGCAGCGCCAGCGCTTCATCGGTGATGCCCAGGCTGCGCAAACCGGGTTGCGCGGCCAGGCGGGTCAGCAGATGGCGGGCCAGGGCGCTGATATCGCCGGTGCGTTCCCGCAGCGGCGGTATCGAGAGCTGGACGATGTTGATGCGGTAAAACAGGTCTTCGCGAAAGGCACCACTGGTGAGCTTGGGGGCCAGCGGTTCGTCGGCGGCGGTAATCAGCCGCACGTCCAGCTTGAAGCTGTTGGGGCTGCCGAGCGGCTGAATTTCGCCATCGGTCACCAGCCGGGCCAGGCGCACCTGTGTGGAGCTGGGCATCTGGTCGATTTCGTCGATGAAGATGGTGCCGCCGTCGGCCTGCTGCAAAAGCCCCACGCGGCGATCGAACGCCCCCGTAAAGGCGTTTTTCTCATGCCCGAAGAGGATCGAATCCAGCAGATTTTCCGCCATGGATCCACAGGCGATCTTGAGCAGCGGCTGCCGTGCGCGGGGCGACGCGGCATGGATGGCATCGGCCAGCGTTTCCTTGCCGACGCCGCCCTCGCCCTCGATGAACACCGGCACCTTGCTACGCGCAGCCTTGGCCGCAATGGCCAGAGCCGTGCGGAAGGCCGGGGCCGCGCCGATAATTTCCTCGAACGCCAGTTCCTGGCCCAGTTTTTCGGTCAGCGGTTGCAGCTCGCCGATATTGTTGGTGAGATCGACCGCCTGATCCAGCGCGGTCATCAAACGTTCGGGCGTGACGGGTTTGCTGAGATAATCGGTTGCCCCGGCGCGCATGGCGGACACGGCGCCGTCGGTCGATCCGAAACTGGTGAGCAGCAGGATCGGCAGAGCGGGGCGGCGGGATTTCAGCTCGGCAATCAGGTCTGCGCTGTCCGATCCGGGTGCCCATTGATCGATCAGCACGGCATCCAGCATCATGCCGTCCTGCGTGCCAAGCGTGGCAATCGCCATTTCCGAATCTCGGGCGTAAATGGTGCGCCATCCGGCGCGCGAAGCAATGGCGGAGACCAGACGGCACTGCGCCGGCTCGTCATCCACCAGCATCAGCAGGCGAATGCGCTGCTCAGCCACCATGGCTTCGGTAATCTGTTGTTCCACGCCCATAAGATGCGTTGGTAAGCCCAATCGGTAAAAGGGCGATTAAGCACATGAGCTCTATATCGCCGCGCGTGACGCTTGAGCGAAAGCCAAGTTGCCGATACGGAGTATGAAACAACCCGTAGATCGAGGATCACTATGGCAGGCGGTAGCGAACATCCCACCCCGGATATCAACAAGGCATCGGAAACATATTCGCGTTTTCTGGGCATGACGAAGGTGACGATGATCATCGTCGCCATTGTGGTGGCCGTCGTCGTCGTGCTGATCAGTTAGAGCGCGATCATGGCCTTTACCATTTCCGTGCTGAAGGAAACTGCGGCGGGCGAGCATCGCGTCGCGGCGGTTCCTGAAACCGTCAAGAAGTTCGCCGCGCTGGGCGCGCAGGTTATGGTGGAGCGCGGTGCAGGCGCGCATGCGCTGGTCAGCGATGAGGCGTATCGCGATGCGGGCGCCGAAATCGTCGATCGCGAAGCGGCCATCGCCAAGGCCGATCTTCTGCTGGCCATCCAGGGGCCGGACGCGGGCGATCTTGCCGGTGCACGCGATGGTGCCATGTTGGCCGCATCGCTGGATCCGTTCGGCAAGCGGGATCGGATCGATGGCTATGCCGCTGCCGGAATCGATGCGCTGGCGATGGAGTTCATGCCGCGGATCACTCGCGCGCAATCGATGGATATCCTGTCCTCGCAGTCCAATCTGAATGGCTACAAGGCGGTGCTGGACGCGGCACATCATTATGGACGGGCGTTTCCGATGATGATGACGGCGGCGGGCACGGTGTCTGCAGCGCGCGTCTTTGTTATGGGCGTGGGCGTTGCCGGATTGCAGGCCATCGCCACGGCCAAACGCCTTGGCGCGCAGGTGAGTGCCACGGACGTGCGGTCGGCCACCAAGGAGCAGATCAAGTCCCTCGGTGCCAAGCCGATCTTCGTCGAGACCGTGGAAGGTATCGAGGGCGAAGGTTCGGGCGGTTATGCAACCGAAATGTCCGAAGACTATAAGAAGGCGCAGGCCGATCTGGTATCGGACCATATCGCCAAGCAGGATATCGTGATCACCACCGCGCTGATACCGGGCCGCGCCGCGCCGCGTCTGATCAGTGATGCGCAGATCGCCAGCATGCGTCCGGGCAGCGTCATCGTCGATCTGGCGGCAGAGCAGGGCGGCAATGTCGAAGGTGCAGTGGCTGGAGAAGCGGTCGAAAAGCACCAGGTGACTATATTGGGCGCCAAGGACATGGCGTCATCGATGGCCGCGGACAGTTCGGCCTTGTTCTCCCGCAACCTGTATAATTTCGTCAACGCTTTCTGGACCGACGGAAGCGATACGCCGATCTTTCCGGATGATGATGAAATCGTGCAAGGGGTGCGCGTCACCAAGGATGGCAAAGTTGTGAGTGAGCGATTGCTCGCGTCCTGACATAAAATATAATGACAGTGATAAATGCTGATCGCTGAGCCACCGGACGGTGGCCCGCAAGCGCAAAGCAATACTGAGTCCTTTTTAGTCTACGTATCGCACTGATGATCGATCCGCTTCCGAAATTATATATTTCGAGCGAAGCCGATTGCTCCTGATAGCCGTATCCTTTTGTGAGGTTGGGGCAAAAAAAGTTCAGGAGAACTAAGATGACGAACAAGATTTTATTGGCAGCAGCCGCTGTTTCCGCACTCGCGCTTGGCGGTTGCCAGAATATGGGCTTGGATGATGGCATGGCGAATACAGCGTCTGCCGGTGCCAGCTCCACGGTCATGGTTGGCGGCGCGGCGATGTATCCGACGCGCAACATCATCGAAAACGCCGTGAACAGCAATGTGCACACCACGCTTGTGGCTGCCGTGAAGGCCGCTGGCCTTGTCGATACGCTGTCCGGCCCAGGTCCGTTCACCGTGTTTGCGCCAACCAACAGCGCCTTCGACGCGCTGCCGGCTGGTACCGTCGACACATTGCTGATGCCCGCCAACAAGGCGAAGCTGCAGAAGGTGCTCACCTATCATGTTGTGCCCGGTCGCATCACGGCGGCCGATATCATGAGCAAGATCCGTGCGGGCGGCGGCGTGGCGACCTATACCACGGTTGCCGGTGAGCCACTGACGTTCCGTATGCAGGGCAATGCCGTCGTGGCAACCGGGGCAGGCGGCGGCACCGCCACGGTAACGCAGGCGGATGTGATGCAGTCCAACGGCGTCATTCATGTCGTGAACGGGGTCGTCCTGCCCGGCATGTAATAAACGCAAAATAACGCCCATGGCGTGACCAATGAAATGAAAAGCACCCGGATCGTGAGGTTCGGGTGTTTTTCGTGCCTCGACAGAACGGCCCGGCTTTGCAACAAGGCAGCACAGTTAAAGGCATCAGCGGGGCAGGCCATGGATTTTATCTCAATCCTATCGATATTCATCATGGCGTGTTTCGTCGGATATTATGTTGTCTGGTCGGTCACGCCGGCGCTGCACACACCGCTGATGGCGGTCACCAATGCCATCTCCTCGGTCATCATCGTGGGCGCGCTGATCGCCAGTGCGGCAGCTGCCGTCCCCGGCGCCAAATGGCTGGGCCTGGCCGCAGTGGTTCTGGCCAGCATCAATATCTTCGGCGGCTTCGCGGTGACCGAGCGCATGCTCGCCATGTACAAGAAGAAGGAGCGTAAATAATGCTCCAGCTTCTTACCGCTTCCGCTGCTGCCCACGGCCCGGTGAACCCCTGGGTGGCCTTGGCCTATCTCGTGGCCGGCGTATTTTTCATCCTCGCATTGCGTGGCCTGAGCTCTCCGGTCAGCGCGCGGGCGGGCAACCGCTATGGCATGGCCGGCATGGCCATCGCCGTGATCACCACCCTGGTCACCCATCTCAATGCCGACATATGGGAAATCGCCATCGCCATCGCGATCGGTGCGGTCATCGGGCTCGTCACGGCCCGCCGTATCGCCATGACCGCCATGCCGCAGCTGGTGGCCGCCTTCCACAGCCTGGTGGGCCTCGCCGCCGTTCTGGTGGCGGGCGCTGCGTTCCTCAATCCGGATAGCTTCGGTATTTTGGGCGCGGACGGCACGATCCTTGGTGTCAGCCGGATCGAAATGGCGCTGGGCGCGGCGATCGGCGCGATCACCTTCTCCGGATCGGTCATCGCCTTCCTGAAGTTGAACGGCAACATGTCGGGGTCTCCGATCCTGCTGCCCGGTCGTCACATCATCAATCTCGGCGTGCTGATCTCCATTTTGGTGCTGGCCGGGCTCTACACCGCAGCGCCTGGCATGGGCGCCGGCGACGGCTATTATTTCCCGGTCATCGTGCTTCTGGCCTTTGCCATCGGGTTCCTGCTGATCGTGCCGATCGGCGGCGCGGACATGCCCGTCGTGGTTTCGATGCTCAACAGCTATTCCGGCTGGGCCGCCGCCGCCATGGGCTTCACCCTTGGCAATACGGCCATGATCATCACGGGCGCGCTCGTCGGCAGTTCCGGCGCAATCCTGAGCTATATCATGTGCCGCGCCATGAACCGCAGCTTCATCAGCGTGATCGCCGGTGGCTTCGGGGCGGAGAGCGGTGGAGACAGCGGCGGCGGTGAGAAGATCGATCGCCCCTGGAAGCGCGGGAGCGCCGACGATGCGGCGTTCCTCATGAAGCAGGCGGAAACGGTTATCATCGTGCCGGGCTATGGCATGGCGGTGGCGCAGGCCCAGCATGCCCTGCGTGAAATGACGGACATCCTGAAGGAAGAAGGCGTCTCGGTAAAATTCGCGATCCATCCGGTGGCGGGTCGCATGCCCGGGCATATGAACGTGCTGCTGGCCGAAGCGAATGTGCCCTATGACGATGTGTTCGAACTGGAGGACATCAACAGCGAATTCTCCCAGGCCGATGTCGCTTTCGTCATCGGTGCCAACGATGTGACCAACCCGGCGGCCAAGACGGACAAGAGCTCGCCGATCTACGGCATGCCGATTCTGGACGTGGAAAATGCCAAGACGGTGTTGTTCATCAAGCGCTCGATGGGCGGCGTGGGCTATGCGGGGGTGGACAATGAGGTATTCTACCGCGACAACACGATGATGTTGCTCTCCGACGCAAAGAAAATGTGCGAGGAGATCGTCAAGGCGCTCGGCTGAATGGCCGAGTGCCCCGAGGGTTAGGAATACATGCGTAAAATCGGTCTCATCGGTGGGATGAGCTGGGTTTCGACCGAGCTCTATTATCGCCGAATCAATAGCAAGGTACAGGCGGCACAGGGGCATAATTTTTCTGCGCCGCTCGCCATCGAGAGCCTTGATTTCAATGGCCTCATCCGCACCAGCGACATGGCTGACTGGCGCGAGGCTGCGGATATTCTGAGCGATGCCGCCAAACGGCTGGAGCAGAGCGGCGCAACGGCAATCATGATTTGCGCCAACAGCATGCACAAGGTGTATGACGAGGTGGTGGCGGCCGTATCGGTTCCGGTTATCCACATTGCCGATGCCGTGGGCCGCAAGATGAAGGCAGAAGGCGTGTCCAGCGCCGCGCTGATCGGCACGCGCAATGTCATGACCGAGCCATGGTATCGTCAGCGCCTGATCGAACATGGCGTGTCGCTACTCCCGCCGGATATGGACCGGGTCGATGAGATCGACCGGATAATCTATGAAGAGCTGATGAAAGGCATGGTGCGCCGGGATGCCGAGCGAACCCTGAAGACGTTCATCACCAATATCGACAAGACGGGCGTAAAGGCCGTGGTGTTGGGCTGTACCGAGCTGAATCTGGTCGTGGACGTGAAAGCCAACATCCTGCCTATTTTCGACAGCACCATGATCCATGCGGATGCGGGCGTCGACTGGATATTGGGGTCGTAAAAAGCCCGCACGCACAAAAAACCGCCCCGGCCAGTGTGGCGCGGGGCGGTCTTGAACGGCTTAAGCTGACCTGATCAGCCAGCCTTGGTCCATATCTGTGTCTTGCAGAACGGACCGATGCACCCTTTCACTTCCATGACGCCCGACGACTTGCGCTGAAGAAGCGAACGGTACGTTTTGCCAGCCTTGGGATCGTAAATCTCTCCACGCCACTCATCGCCATCTTCCTTGAAGCTGGTGAGAACGGGAAGGCCCATAAGTTTCCGGCTGCGCTTGGACTTATCGGGATTCTTGGTGTCTTTCTGATCCACGCCCTGCGACGGCGTCTTCAGAAATTTGACGATCTTGCCGCACAGGCTCTGCCCGCAGGGCGCGATCTCGACCACTGCGGCCTTGTCTTCCGTGATCCAGCGGCCCGTGACGGGCTGGGCGGCGAATGCCGGGGCTGCAGTCGCAACCAGCGCCGCCGCAGCGACAATCTTCGTCATCTTCATTATGGTACTCCAGGCTGTTTCACCGATTGATAGCGGCTTGTCGATGACCTGCAACTGAACATTGGCGCAAAGCGACCTGTGCGGAGGGAACGTGGCCGGAATAATTGGCGGCTACATGTTGAAGGCGTCGGAGATCGAACAGGCGGCCGGACCTAGAATAACGATGAACAGAACCGGCAGAATGAACAGGATCAGCGGCACCGTCATGATAGCGGGTAGACGCGCTGCCTTTTCCTCTGCCCGCATCATCCGCTCATTGCGAAATTCGGCAGAGAGCACGCGCAGGGCGGAGGCCAACGGCGTACCATATTTCTCGGTCTGGATCATCGTGGTCACCACGCCTTTCAGCGCGTCCAGCTCCACCCGCTTTGCCAGATTCTCGAACGCCTGACGGCGCTCGTTGAGAAAGCCCAGTTCGATGGCGGTCAACGCGAATTCGTCGCCAAGTTCCGGATAGCCGCGGCCAAGCTCGCGGGCGACACGGCCAAAGGCTGCATCGACGGTAAGGCCGGCCTCCGCGCAGATGACCAGCAGGTCGAGCGCATCCGGCAAACCCTTGCGAATGGCGTCAGAGCGTTTTGTGATCGCATTTTTCAGATAGATATCGGGCGCTTTGTAACTGCCCAGCAGCGCAAAGGCAAACACGCCAAAACGCTTGAACGCGCTCCAGTCTCCCAGCCAGCCAAATCCATAGATCGCCAGCGCTGCGCCGCCGCCTATGACAATCGGCAGAACCATTCTGGCGAAAATCACCGCGACTGCCAGTTCCTTGGACCGGAACCCGGCCTTCACCAGCTTGACCTGTGCTTCCTTGAGCTGGCTGTCCTGCAGCACCTGAAGCCGCGACAGAATGACCCGCATCCGATCGGTGGTATCGCTCGTTTTCACCAAGGACGCGCGTTTCTTGGCGGTCGATGCGGTGATGCCGGCCTTCAGCTGTTCGCGGCGATCGTTGAGCGCTTTGACGCGCTTGGCCATCGGGTCGCTGACGGTCACGGCGGCATAGATGGCGAGGCACACCGCCAAAACGGCAACGGCTGCCAATATGGTTGCGACGTTGAAGACATCGAAGCCAAGAAGTGTGGGGCCAGTGCTTTGCATGATCAGGCGTTCCTTAAATCTCGAAGCTGACCATTTTGGACATGATGAACGCGCCGATCGACATCCAAACAAGGCCCACCAGGCCGGCCACGATCAGCCGATCCTCGTAGAAAAACCCGCTCAGGTAATCGGGGTTCATCCAGTACACCAAGGTGAACACGAAGAATGGCAGCGATCCGACAATATAGGCCGATGCTTTGGATTCGGAGCTCATGGCACGGATCTTCAGCTTCATCTGCGCACGTTTGCGCAGCACATCTGCCAAATTGCCGAGCGTTTCCGCCAGATTGCCACCGGTCTCGCGCTGGATCGACAGGGTAATCACGAAGAACTGAAATTCCGCCGTACCGAGCCTGTTCGCAACTTCCTGCAGCGCGTCTTCCATATTGTGGCCGATACGCATCTTCTCGGTCACCAGCTTAAATTCCTCGCCCACCGGGCCCGGGATTTCCTTGGCAATGACGGTAAGCGTTTCCCCGATGGGCAGTCCGGATTTCAGACCACGCACCAACAGTTCCAGCGCCTCTGGAAACCGGGCGACGAACTTGGCGAGGCGGCGCTTGATCATCTGACCGATAATGAAATGGGGCAGGCCCAGACCGACGAAGGCAGCGACCAAAAGGCTGAGCATTAGCGGCGTGCCACGCGTTGCCAAAATCAGAAATGTTCCCAGCCCAAGGCCGCCGCAGATCAGCAGATAGCGTTTGAGCGGGATGTTCTTGCCGGTCTGTTGCAGGCGCAAGATGAGTTTGTCGATCCGTCCGCCGGCACGGCCGGATCTCGGCCTGTATTGCGATGCCACCGCCTTGCGCATCTGCTTTTCCATCTGCGCTTCGGTGGAATCGCTATGGCGCAGCTTCACCGCCGACAGGCGACGCGACGAAGCTTTGGAAAGGTTCGGCCCCGCAAATGCGGCAACGATCATGCCCGACATGAGCACGATCATTGCGATCAGCATCAACATTTGCGTCGTCATAAATCAGCAGCCTTTTGCGCGTGCGAAAAGTCTCAGGCCTTCTGCTTGCTTGGCAACAGCGAGGAGAAGGAGAAGCCCGACTTGGATTTGGCAGGGGCAGCCCCGTCGGCGCCATCGCCGGTCATCACTTCCTCCGCCTGATCGAGAACAAGGTTTGCGATGTCCTTAATGGCGGATGACACCTTGCTGGACCGCACCGCCTCGACAATCGGCTTGCCGAGCTTCGAAGCCTGCGCCGCTGCCTTGGGATCGGCCGGCACCACCACGTCGATCTTGCCTTCCACCGACGCTTCGAAATCCTTTTTGCTGATTTCCAGGCCGGACCCGTGAACCCTGTTGGCGACAAGAAGAATGCGGCTTTGCGGTGCATTGGACTTGATCCAGGCGAGCAACCTGATGGTATCGCGCGCCGCCGCGAGGGTCAGTTCCGTCACGATGACGACGACCTGGATGTCATGGATGAGCCCGGGATAGTTGATCAGCATGTTGCGCGGCAGATCGATCACGGTGGCTTCGAACGCGTTGCGGAACTCTTCCTGCAACTGATAAAAGGCCGTGCCATCGGTCATGAGCGGGTTGCTGATCGGGGCTTCTGCGGAGAGCAGAGACAGCTTTTCATTCGCCTTGATCATGGCCCGCTCGAGGAAGAGTCCGTCGATGCGGCTGGGATTGTCGATCGCGTCGGTCAAGCCGCGGCCGGGCTCGAGGTCGAGCGACAGCGCCCCGGTGCCGAAGTGCACGTCAAGGTCGAGCATGGCGGTCAGGCGGCCGATCCGGTCGCTCAATATCCAGGCAATCGACGTGGCGATGGTGGTTGCGCCCACGCCGCCGCGCGTGCCGATAACGGCGGTGGACACGTGGCTTTGCGTGCCGCCGGCTTCATCGGCTTTCGGCGTGTTCATCATGGCCTGCGCCTGGGCGATCGAATCGCGCAGGGCATCCGGTCCGAATGGTTTGAGCAGATAATCGTGCAAACCGCTCAGCATCAGATCGCGGTACAGGCGCACATCATTGATCTGACCAATGGCGATCACCATGGTTCCTGGCTCGCAGACTTCCGCGAGAGCGTTGATATCGTTGAGCGGATCGCCGGACTCCGACAGGTCCACCAGCAGGATATTGGGGCTGGCGGATACAGAGAGCGACTGGATCGCGTTGCGAAGCCCGCCGCGACTGACCTTTTCCGGGGCCCATCCCATCGTTTCGCAGACCGAGCGGGCGACATCGAAAGTATTGTCGTCACAGACAAAAGCGCTGAACGGATCGCGTCCGCTGGCGCCGCCTTTCCAGGGTGCGTTCATTGATTGTCTCCACCGTTGCGCCATGCTTCGACCGGGCGCACCGCTCTGCGGCTGTCGCCGCCATGATCGTCCTGACCGCGCACGAGATCTTCCGGATCTGCGATCATGGCCGCCAAGTTGCTGTTGGTCGCGCAACCATAATTGGTGTGATTGCCGCCCGTGTAGTTGGCTTCGCTTTTCTTGCTCCAGTCCGGGCAGGACGGCACGCTGGCGCTCGATCGGCTCAGCACGACGCGAACCGTACCTGGAATCACCGGGTTTGCGGTGACCGGCGCGGTATCGACGACCTGCGCGTCGTAATTCTGGACGACGCTGGAGACGGAAGCGCGCGTGGACGCATCGGCATAGCCCGGTCCGAAGTCGATCGATACGCGGTCCCCATATCCGGCATCGAGCGCCGCCATCCATTCGGAAAGGCGCTGCCGCTCGGTTGCCGGAACGCCGCCGCCACTGGTGTCGAGATCGATCGCATAATTTGTGCGTGTCACCACCGGCTGATGCACGGAATACATCGTGCGGTTGACGTGGGATCCAGTGCATCCGGCCAGCGAAAGACCCATGGCTGCGATCAGAAATTTTGCGGAGATATGCATGTTGAAAACGCCTTTCTGCCTGTCCCGGATCATTCGAAGCTGAAGCCGGGGCCGGACGCGCCGCCGTCGGAACGGGCAGGCGCGGTTGGGCCGGATTGGTCAGCTGCCGGTGAAGACGGTGCAATGGTGGGCTTGGGCCGCGTTCCGCCGCTCACGCCATCGCTCTGCTGATTGAGCAGCAGGCGCTGCGCATCATTGGGGCTCTGATAGCCATCCGTCGGCAAAACGATCTCATGATCGGACACCGGCTCGACGAGATAGGGCGTGACGATAATCATCAGCTCGGTTTCGTTGCGACGCCAGCCATTGGATTTGAACAGATTGCCCAGAATGGGAATGTCCGCCGCTCCCGGAAATTTATCAACCGAGCTGGAGGAGCTATTGCTCAGCAGGCCAGCAATCATGAAACTCTGACCAGATCCCAGTTCCACGGTGGTTTCCGCACGCCGGGTGGTGATGGCCGGAATTTCCGTACCGCCGATGCGCACGGCGCCTTGGGTGGAAATATCCGACACTTCCGGTCGCACGCGAAGCGAGATGCGGCCGTTCGCCAGCACCGTGGGCGTATATTGCAGTTGCACACCGTAATTGCGGAATTCGATGGTGGTTGCCCCAAGGCCGTTGGCAATGGGTATGGGAAATTCGCCGCCGGCCAGAAATTCTGCGGTCTCACCGGACACGGTTGTTAAATTCGGTTCTGCCAGGGTGGAGATGAGGCCAGCGGATTCCGAAAGATCCAGGGCGGCGGCAACGTCCAGACCGAAAAGCCGTCCGGCTGCCTGCAACACATTTGTTCCGCTGGGAATATTGAAGTCGAAGCTGCTGCCGCCAGTGATGAACTGGCCCGTTGCCGGGTTGAATGGCAAGCTGATGCTGCCTGCGGGCAATCCGAACAGGGAAGAGGCATCGAGCTTTGGCAGGCTGCTCGTCTGGATCGTATTTCCGATCGAAACGAAATCGTTATTGCGCGATACGCCGAACTGAAATCCGCCGCTTGTGTCCCGCGTGGCCAGATTGCCGTTGATTTCCTTCGCCAGCGAGCGGCTGACCTCGGCAATGCGCACACGCAGATTGACCTGCAGAGGTGTTTTCGTGCGGATGCGGCTGACCACCTGATTGCCTTCTCCGACGAAAGCCTGAAGCAGCCGCTCGGCCTCGGCAGCGTCTTCCGGATTGGCGACGGTGCCGGTCAACAAGGTGACGCCGTTCAGGCTGTTGGTCTGAAGATCCGCTTCCGGCATGGCCAGCTGCAGCATTTGATCGATCGTCTCGATATTACGGCCGGTACGAATGACGGCGCTGTATACCGTTTTGCCCGCCGCATTGGTGGCATAGAATGTCGTTTCGCCCGGACCCTTGGCATAGACGTAGATCTGGCGGGGGGAGGTGACCTGCACATCGGCTATCGCGGGATCGGCCACAAACACGTCCGTGATGGACGAGGGCAGATTGATCTGTTCTCCGCGACCGATGGAAATGGTGACCATGCGGCTTGGCCGGTCGGACTGCTGCGCGGCCGCTGGAGCAGGACTGACGACGGCCGGTATGGCAATCGCTGAAGCGACGAGCGCCATCATGGCTGCGCCGGGCGGCATTCGAAAAAGCGTCTTCATCTGCTTATCTCCCACCGAATGACACGGTCGTGGAATTGTTGCCGCGTGCGACGTTGACGACGGGGCCCTTGGCCGCTTCTTCGGCCTTCTGCTCCATCTGCGTCTTTTCCGGCGCGGTCTGCGGTGGAATGCTGCGGCGTTGGAAGCGGGAGACGTCTCCGCCCGTCGAAAAGCTGGATTTCCCGTCGGTCGGACGCTGGGCCATGCTGCGCAGGATCCGCTCTTCCTCTTCCGGATCGGCATTGGCTGGCACCTTGATGGCGCCGGATGCAATGGCTTCTTCCAGATCGGACGAACTGTCCGAAAGCGAGCGCAGGGACAGGCTGATGGTGCCAATGGTCTGCGCCACCGTGATCTTCTCGGCAATGCGCGGCGTGGTCTCCAGCGTGACCAGCTGATAGCCGGTCGCCACGGTGTTGCCGGCCTCGTCAACGGCGGGGGTCGTCCGCTGGTCGGTCGCCAGAACGCGCAGGTTGCGGATGATGGTTTCGGAAACCTTGAGCGGCCGGTTGGTCGAATTCTCGATGGCGACGCCCTGAACATCCTGGGTCAGCACCAGATCCACCCGGTCACCTGGGAACACGAAGCCGGCAACACCGGTCAGGCCGGAGACGGGGATGGTGACGGCACGCATGCCAGGCCCCAAAGCGGCGGCCAGAAAGCCGCGATCGCCCGGCGCAACGAGCGAGCCCTGCGTGATCGGTTCGCCAGCGGTGATCGCATGGCGCACAACGGTGCCGGGCAACTTCGTGATATCGATACCGCCCGCTGCGCCTTCGACCAGATAGGCGTCCGAAATCATCTCGGCGGGCCAGGGCTGGTAGCGAAAGGAATCTGCGGTGACGATAGTGCCCACCGGCATGGCGCGCGTGGCCACGAGCACTTTCGGCCCGACAGGCTGAGCCGCCGCTTGCGTTTCCGGCGCGGGCGACCCGACCAGAAGGCTACGCGCCATAAATGCCGCGATGGCTGCGACGAATAACGCGCCGAAGAGCAAAATCAGTTTTCTTCTGTCCATGACGCCGACAATCTCCCTGAGGCCCCCCGTGGTCAGCCTTCACTCATCTAGCAAAGTGGTTAAAATATCGTTCACCGCATATGATCAGACCGGAGACGGCGATGGCTACACCATAGGGAACACGCACTTTTCCGGGCCGGCGGCGCTGACGGTGCTCGAACCAGAATATGCCGGTAACGGCCACGCCGATCAGCGTGGCGTAGAGCAGCATGCGCGTCGTGGTGACCCAATCGAACCAGAGGGCGAGCGCCGTGAACAGCTTCACGTCCCCGCCGCCCATCACCCGCATGTAGAAAAACAGCGAGAACAGCAGGAAGACGAAGGCCGCAGCGATCAGATGTACCACCATGTCCGGCCAGAGCGGCTCGCCCGTGGCAATCCACCAGAGCGGTGCCCCCAGCGCAATCGGCAGGACGATCTTGTTATAGATCTTCCGGTCGCGAATATCGGTAACGATGGTCACCAGCAGCGCGATTGCCAATGCGGCGAGCAGCCCGTAAGCGAAATAGTCTCCTGTCATCCTCGTCGGATTAACCAGAACTGCTTGCCAAATGGTAACCATAGACCGCCGAACCATTCCCGAGGCCGCGACCGAAAGCCGCTGGCAGACCGCTGACGGAACGCGCGTTCGCCGCATTGACTGGCATGCCGAACCCTATCGCGGCTCGATGCTGTTCATGCCGGGGCGGGGCGATATCTACGAAAAATATCTCGAGACGCTGCACGGCTTCTGGAATGACGGCTGGAACGTCACCGCCTGCGATTGGCGCGGTCAGGGCGGATCGGGGCGGTTCAGCGATCAGCCCAATGTGGGGCATGTCGATGATTTTGGCACATGGATTGCCGATCTGGCCTTCTTCTGGAGTCAGTGGAAAGCGCGCACGCCTGGCCCGCATGTTCTGATCGGCCACAGCATGGGCGGGCATCTTGTGCTGCGCGCACTGGCGGAAAAGGGGGTCGATCCCGATGCCGTTATTCTGAGCGCGCCGATGCTGGGCATCCGGGCAGGCGGCGTTCCGGCCTGGCTAGGCCATGCCTATGCCAGGCTGATGATCTGGCTGGGCGATCCGGCACGCCCGGCATGGAAGGTGAGCGAGAAACCGGGGGCGGCAGAGGCCACGCGCCATCTTTTGCTGACGCACGACAGGGCGCGTTACGAGGATGAGCCGGGCTGGTGGGACTTGCGGCCTGAATTGAAAATGGGCCCGGCCAGCTGGGGCTGGGTAGAGCGGGCCGTGGATTCGACGCGGCGGCTGGAAAAGCCGGGCGTATTGGAAGCCATCGACACGCCGCTGCTGATCCTAGCCACGACGGCGGATCAGCTGGTCGATACCAAACGCATCCAGCGTGATGCAAAACGCCTTCCCGATGCCGAGCTTGTGCTGTTCGGCGAGGAAGCGGCCCATGAGCTGCTGCGTGAAGCCGATCCTGTGCGCGACCAAGTGCTTGCGGCGATGGAGGACTTCCTGGAGCGGCGGCTGGTGTGAGCTGCTTCGACGTCGCGATTATTGGCGCCGGGATGGCGGGTGCGAGCCTGGCCGCCGCGCTTGCCCCGCATCGCAGCGTGCTGCTGCTGGAGGCCGAAGATCGGCCCGGCTACCACAGCACCGGACGGTCCGCCGCCTTCTGGACGGAAAGCTATGGCGGGCCGGGCGTGCAGCCGCTCACCAGCGCGTCCTACGATCGACTGTCCGATGGCGGATATCTGACACCCCGGGGCGCCCTGCATCTGGCGGAAGGTGCGGACACGGCGCTGGCCGACAGGTTTCTGCAGACATTTGCCGAAAGCGGCATCGCACTGGATCGCATCGGACGGCAAGGGATCGAGGCGCTGGTGCCGCGAATCCGTGATGGCTGGACGGATGGGGTCTGGGAGGCGAGCTGTCAGGATATCGATGTTGCTGCCTTGCATGCGGACTATCTCTCGACCGCGCGTGCCAATAATGTGGCGCTGCGTTGCCGCGCCGGTTTGCAGCGCGCGCATTTTCGCGCCGGCTGCTGGACGATAGAGACGAAGGCCGGATCGTTCGAGGCCGCGCTTCTGGTGAATGCCGCCGGGGCCTGGGCAGACAGGGTTGCCGAAGCCTGCCAGGTCCGCCCGCTCGCCATCCAGCCGCTCCGTCGCACAATCGCGCAATTGCGCATCGACCCGCCCACCACCGCCGCCCTTCCGCTCATCCTTGGCCTCGATGGCAGTTTTTATTGCAAGCCGGATGCGGGGGGACGGCTCTGGCTCAGCCCGCACGATGAGACGCCGACCGTGCCCGGCGACGCCGCGCCGGAGGAAGTGGATGTGGCGCGGGCGATCGCACGGTTGCAGGATGTGGTCGATTGGCGGGTCGAGGTGGTGGAGCATCGCTGGGCCGGGCTCCGCAGTTTCGCCCCGGATCGGCTGCCGGTGATTGGCCCGGCCAGCGATCATGATCGGTTCTTCTGGTTTGCCGGGCAGGGCGGCTTCGGCATCCAGACGGCTCCGGCGGCTGCCGATCTGGCGGCGCGGTATATTCTGGGGGAGGCCGGGCCGGAGCTTGGCAGACAGATCGAGCCTGCGGCCTATGCGCCTGCCCGGTTCGACTGAGGTAGCCGTTCAGTCGATAGCGTCATAGTCTGGCTTGGGGGGGCCTGCCGCTTCATCGGCAGCATCGCTGGCCAGACGGTCGGCGCGTTCATTCTCCGCATGCCCGGCATGGCCTTTAACCCATACCCACTCCACCTGATGCCGATTGCAGGCATCGAGCAGCGCGCGCCATAGATCCTCGTTCCGCACCGGTTTCTTCTGGCTGTTTTTCCAGCCGTTTTTTTGCCAGCCGATCACCCAGCGCGTGATGCCGTCCAGCACATATTTGCTGTCGGTGGTCACAACGACGTTGCACGGCTCCACCAGCACATTCAGCGCCTCGATCGCCGCGGTCAATTCCATGCGGTTGTTCGTGGTGTCCGCTTCTCCGCCGGACAGTTCTTTTTCATTGCCCTTGAAGCGCAGCACAGCGCCCCATCCGCCGGGGCCGGGATTGCCCTTGCAGGCGCCGTCGGTGAATATCTCAACCGTTTTCATGGCGAAGGCCCTTTACTCTATGAAACCGCAAAAACGTTCTCATATGCGCCGTCCATGATCATCCGGTAAAAGTCCAGCCGTCGCAAGAAGGCCATGGGGTCCTTGCGCGTCACCATCGCATCGGCTGGCGTGGCGATCCAGTCATAGGCGCGGGTCAACAGAAAGCGCAGACATGCGCCGCGCGCCAGCATCGGCAGGGCAGCGATTTCGGCATCCGACAGCCCAAAGGATTCGCGATAGCCGCAGATGAGAGCGCGCGAAACTTCGGCATCGAAGCCTGTGCCATCGGGCGCAAAGCACCAGGCGGCATGGGTCACGGCCAGATCATAGGCGCGGATATCATGGCAGGCAAAATAGAAGTCGATGATGCCGGTGACCGCGCCGTCCAGCATCAGCACATTGTCCGGAAACAAATCGGCGTGGATCGGGGCGTGCGGAAGCGTTTCGGGCCACTGCGCATCCGCCAGCGCCAGTTCCTCGTCGATCCGCACCGCCAAGCCATCGTTAATCGCTTCGAGATCGGCCCTGTCGCACCGTTCCGCCAGAGCCCGCCATCCGGCGCGGTCCAGGCTGTTCGCGCGCGTGCCTTTGAAACTGGCCCAGGCCGCATGCATATGTCCCAGTGCGGTGCCCACGGCATGGGCCTGCTGCGCGGTGGGCCTGTCTGGCGAGATGCCGTTGAGAAATGCGATGAGGCAGGCGGGGCGCCCGGCGACCGTCTGCACGGTCTGGCCACTCGTATCCGCGATGAAGGCGGGGACCGGCAGACCGGCATTGGCAAGATGCCCGACAAGATCGATGAAGAAGGGCAGGTCGCTCACATCGACCCGGTTTTCGTACAGCGTGAGAATGAATTGGCCACGACTGGTCTCGACCAGGAAATTGCTGTTTTCCACGCCCTCGGCAATGCCCTTGCAGGCGCGCGGCGTGCCGACATCATAGCGCGCAAGCAGCGCCGAGAGGTCGGCTGGCGAAACCTGCGTGTAGACCGCCATGTGTTCAGACCGCTTCGAGACTGCGCGGCAGCTTGAAGATCATCCGTTCCTTGGCGCTTTCGATGATCTCCTCATGAACATCGAACCAGTCGGACAGCTTGTTGACCACCTCACGCACCAAGAGCTCTGGCGCGGAGGCCCCCGCTGTAAGCCCCAAGGTGCCGACGCCCTCGAACCAGGCGAGCTCCACATCGCTGCCACGTTGCACCAGCTTGGCATTGGTGCCTTCCCGTTCCGACACTTCCACCAGTCGCAAGGAATTGGAGCTGTTGGGCGCGCCGATCACCAGCATCAGATCACATGACGCCGCGATCGATTTGACCGCCGCCTGACGGTTCGACGTCGCGTAGCAGATGTCTTCGCCCCGTGGCCCCACGATGTCTGGGAAACGGCGTTCCAGAACGGTAATGATCGCCTTGGTATCGTCCACCGAAAGGGTGGTCTGCGTCAGAAAGGCCAGATTGCCGGGATCGTCCACGGTCAGCGCTTCGGCATCCGCCTCGGTTTCCACCAGGGTCATGGTGCCTTCGGGAACCTGGCCGAACGTGCCGATCACTTCAGGATGCCCGCGATGGCCAATGAAAATGATGTGCCGGCCGGCCTCCACCTGCCGTTCGGCCTGACGATGGACCTTGGACACCAGCGGGCAGGTCGCATCGATATAATCGAGCCCGCGTTCGGCGGCCTTGTGCGGAACCGCCTTGGGCACGCCATGCGCGGAAAAGACCACCGGCACGCCGTTCGGCACGTCGTCCACGGTTTCCACGAAGATCGCGCCTTTGTCTTTCAGCGCATCGACGACATATTTGTTGTGCACGATTTCATGCCGGACATAGACCGGTGCCCCATAGATTTCGAGCGCGCGCTCGACGATGGTGATAGCGCGGTCCACGCCGGCGCAGAAGCCGCGCGGCGCCGCGACAAGCACCTGAAGAGGGCGGCGGTCCGTGGTTGAAGGCATGGCTGGCGTCCTCGTTCATTCGTGAAGTGCTAGCGGCAATCGGCCAGCACGGTTGCACCCCATATATTGGCGAGATAAGGGATCGTGAACCCCGGAACGGCGCGAATCCTTGTACGCGCCGCCATGAAAGGATCGATCCTTGAAGAAATCCCTGCTTGCCGCCGCCGGTTTTGCCCTTGCGCTGACCGGCTGCTCGTCCGAGGGCGAACTCGATCTTTCCAGCGGCGTAGGCGTGAATGTTGTTCGTTCTGGCTGCCCGATTGTGGGCGTGCCGGAAGGGCTGGGCGATATCACCACCTTCCGCAGCGCCGCCTCGCAGAATTTTTCGGATCTGGACGTCGTTGCCGATATTACCAATGTGCGCGGCAGCTGCAATGAGAGCGGTGCGCAGATCTACAGTCAGGTCGAATATGACGTGCAGGCCCGCCGTTATGATACGCGCGCAGCCCGGCAGGTCACCTTGCCGACCTTTTCGGTCGTGACGCAGGGGGGCAGCGCGGTGGTCGCCAAGCGCGTCGGCCAGATCACGATCAACTTCGCGGCAGGGCAGGAACGCGCTTCCACCCGCGCGACCGCGACGGCCTATGTCGATGCGGCGGCGGCCACCATTCCGGACGATATCCGGGAGCGGATCACTCGCACGCGCAAGGCAGGCGATGCCGACGCCGCGCTCGATCCGCTGGCGCAGCCCGATGTGCGCGCTGCCATAGCCCGCGCCACCTTCGAGCATCTGGTGGGTTTTCAGCTGACCGAAGATCAGCTGCGCTACAACGTTACGCGCTGACGGCGTTCGGCACTGTTGAGGCTTGGGCATGAAAGTCTGGTCAACCGGCGGGCGTAGCGCGCTGCTGCTGTTTGCGCTTGTCTGGTTCAGCTGCGCCTATTTCGGCTCCTGGGCGCTAAACCCGAACAACGCGACCCGCATGTTCGCCGCGATCTCGCTGGTCGAAGAAGGCGATGCCACGATCGACCAGTTTCAGGATCTGTCGATCGATCAGGCGCGGTTCGGCGACCATTTCTATACCGACAAGGCGCCCGGCATGACCATCATGGCGATGCCCGCCATTTGGATTGCCAACCAGCTGACCGGCGAACAATCGATCTATTTCGCCCCCACGCTGCAAGACCGTGGCTTTGTGCACTATATGACCGCGCGGACCTGGCTCGCTGCGGCGATGTCGTCTGCGCTGCTGGTGGCGCTGGGGGCTGTGGCGCTGTTCTGGATCGGTCTGTCGCTGACGGGCAAATCGGGCGCAGCCATGTTCGGGGCGCTGGCCTATGTGTTCGCTACCCCCAATTGGGGCTGGGCGACTACGGTCATCGGGCATGCGGCGGTCGGCGCGCTCCTGATGATCGCGCTGGCGGGGCTGCGCTATATTGCCGTGTCGGGCGAGCGGCAGGATCGCCGGTCGCTGTTCGTTGCGGCGGCGCTGTCCGCCTTCGCGCTGGGCTGGGCGCTGGTCGTGGAGCATCAGGCGGTGTTCGGGGTGTTGGCGCTGCTTCTGTACGGGCTGTGCGTCACGCGGACCTTGTCCACGGCGCTGCGGCTGCGTCTGCTGGCCATCGGTGTGGTTGCGGGCGTCATCGCGCTCGCGCCGCTGGTCATCTACAATCAGATAGCCTTCGGCACGGTGTTCCGCGTCGGGTATGAAGGCGTCGTCGGGTTCGAGGGCATGGAGCAGGGTTTCATGGGCCTGACCTATCCCAAATCTGCCGTGCTGTGGGAAATCATCTTCGGCGAGCGGCGCGGAATTCTGTGGCTTTCGCCCTTGCTGGTGCTCGCCCCGGTCGGCTTTTTCTGGATGGTGCGCCGGGCCGACATGAAGGCGATGGGCTGGCTCTGCGTGGCCGGTACGCTGGTCTTTTTCCTGCTCAACGCGGCCTATGTCTACTGGACGGGCGGCAACAGCACCGGTCCGCGCCATGCCATGCCAGCGGTCGGCTTTCTCGGTATCGGCCTGGCCGGTTTCTGGGCCGTGGCGCGGGCGTGGTACTGGAAGCTGGCTGCCGCGGTCCTGTTCGCGCTGAGCGCCGTCATCGGGCTGATGACCGCTTCTGCAAATATCTTCGCATATGAGGGCGAAACCCATACGCTGCGGACCGAGATTCTCGGCGCATTTCTGGAAGGCCGCGTCCGTGCGCTGCCGATGGAATGGCTGGGCTGGTCCTGGCAGGCCGCCATCCTGCTCTATCTTGCCATCGCCAGCATGTTTGCCGCGCTGATCTGGCTTTCGCTGCGCGGGGATGCCAAGGCGGGTAGCTGATTTTATGATTGAGATGACCCGATGACGATCTACCAGACCTATGCCAGCCATGTGAACGCCGCGCTCGATACGCTGGTGGCGGACGGCGTGCTGCCGCCCGATCTCCCGCGCGACAAGGTGGCGGTCGAACCGCCGCGCGATACGACGCATGGCGATCTGGCCTGCAACGCGGCCATGGTGCTGGCCAAGCCTGCTGGTGTGAAGCCCCGCGATCTGGCGGAGAAGATTGCCGAGCGGCTGCGCGCCGTCGACAGCATCGACACCGTCGACATCGCCGGCCCGGGCTTCCTCAATCTGCGGCTGGATGACGGCGTGTGGCGGGAGGAACTGCGCGAGATTGCCGCGCAGGGCGCCGATTACGGCCGCTCGGACAGCGGAAAGGGCGTGTCGGTCAATATTGAATATGTCTCCGCCAACCCCACAGGGCCGATGCATATGGGCCATTGCCGCGGCGCGGTGGTGGGCGATGCGCTGGCCAATGTGCTGCAATTCGCCGGGCATGAGGTGACCCGCGAATATTATATCAACGATGCGGGCGGGCAGGTCGATACCCTCGCCCGGTCGGTGCATCTGCGCTACCGCGAAGCGCTTGGCGAAGATGTCGGGACGATCCCCGAGGGGCTGTATCCCGGCGATTATCTGCTGGCCACCGGCGCGCGGCTGGCTGAGGAATTAGGCGATCGCTATGTCAGGGCGCCGGAAAGCGAATGGCTGGTGCTGTTCCGTGAGGAGGCCGTGGCCGACATGATGGCCATGATCCGCGCCGACCTCGCTTTGCTTGGCATCCATCACGACGTTTTCTCGTCTGAAGCCGCGCTGCACAAGGGCGGGAAGGCCGAAGCCGCCGAGGCCGATCTGCGCGCGCGCGATCTGGTCTATGACGGCGTGCTCGAACAGCCCAAGGGCAAGACCATCGAGGACTGGGAGCCGGTTGAGCTGCCGCTGTTCCGCTCGACCCAGTTCGGGGACGACCAGGACCGTCCGATCAAGAAATCAAATGGCAGCTGGACCTATTTCGGAGCAGACCTGGCCTATCATTACCAGAAAGCCCAGGGGTCCGACGCACTGATCGATATCTGGGGCGCGGACCATGCCGGCACGGTCAAGCGCATCAAGGCCGCGGTCGCGGCACTTACCGAGGGCAAGACCGCGTTCGACGTGAAGCTGGTGCAGATGGTCAAGCTGCTGCGCGGCGGCGAGCCGGTGAAGATGTCCAAACGCTCGGGCAGCTTCGTGACGCTGGCCGAGGTGGTGGAAGAGGTCGGCAAGGATGTCGTGCGTTTCACCATGCTCACCCGCAAGGCCGATGCGCAGATGGAGTTCGACTTCGTCCAGGTGGTCGAGGCGTCCAAGGACAATCCGGTCTTCTACGTGCAATATGCCCATGCCCGCATCCAGTCGACGCTCCGCAAGGCGCTGGCCGAGATGGAGGTGTCGCCGTCCGATGCGCGGCTCGATCTGCTGGGCGCGGAAGAGAATGAGCTGATCCGCATGGCCGCGCAGTTCCCGCGCATTGTGGAATCGGCGGCGTCCGCGCGTGAGCCGCATCGTATCGCCTTCTATCTTGGCGATCTGGCGGCGGCCTTCCATGCCTTCTGGAATCTTGGCAATGACCGGCCGGACAAGCGCATCATTATGACACAGGATGCCGAGACGACGGCGGCGAGGCTTTATCTTGCCGCACAAATCGGGCAAATTATTCGCAATGGACTGGCATTGATGGGTGTGGACGCCGCCGACAGCATGTGACGGGCCGCCACGCCCACAGAACGGGGCCCATATAAGGGGGATAGATGCGATGAGCGACGAAGCACGGCAGGATCTGGACCTGGGCGAAGACGATAGCCTTCCATGGCTGGAAACCGCCGACGATTATGAACAGTCCGACGGTCCGGCCGCCGGAAAAGTGATCGGCCTGGTCGTGGCTGCACTGGTGCTGCTGGCGCTAGTGGTGGGCGGCATCTACCTGTTCCAGAACCGCCAGGGTGAAGCGGGCGGCAATGGCGAGCTGATCGCCGCGCAAGAAGGCGATTACAAGGTCGCTCCCGAAGACCCGCAGGGCAAGCAGTTCGAAGGCGAAGGCGATGCTGCTTTCGCCGCGAGCGAAGGCAAGTCGCGTGAAAGCAACGCGGTGCCCGGCAAGGCTAAGAGCGAGGCGGCGGCGTCCAGCGACAAGGCCAAGGCGGCGTCGTCCGCGCAGGTCGGCGGCGCTGACAAGGCTGCGGCCACCAGCGGGGTATCGGTGCAGCTTGCTGCGTTGGGCAGCGAAGCGGCGGCCGAGCAGCAGTGGAGCAGGCTTGCGGCGCAGTTCGAATATCTGAAAGACATGCGGCATCGTATCGTCGCGGCGCAGGTCGAGGGGCGCAGCGTCTATCGTCTGAGTGCGATCTCCTCCAACCGGGCCGCGGCCGACGCCTTGTGCAGTCGGATTAAGAGTGATGGGGGGAACTGCCTCATCACCGGCTGACGTTCGATCGCGGGGATCTGGCTTGCCCAGCCTTATGGCCAAATGCCATCAGCGGTTCGACCATTATTCCCGTTTTACCGCGACCCGTTTCAGCCGCTTGTAACTGCCGGTTTCGTACTTCCAAAAATGTTGCCGGATGGGTTCGCTTCCATAATGTTCGAACGTATACAGTTCGGATCGCGGGCGCAGCCATGCTTTTTGCGACCAATCTTCTTGATCCGGACTGAAAATGACGGAACGGTTATCGGCGCCGGGCAGTTGGCCCTGTTTGCAAAAATTCCAAGGAGCTTGCGATGGAAGGCATGGCATCATGTCTGGCCGCGATAATGTTTATCGCCACACCCGTATCCGCCGCCGCGCAGGAACTCGAGGCCCCGGCGGGTGACGCCCGTCCGCCCGAGGTGACGCTGATCGAACAGCCCGCCCCCGCAACCGACCGTGTCGTCGTGAGCGCGGGGATCACCGGGGTTGGCCAATATATATCGCGCGGCGTGGTGTTTTCGACCGCGCCGAGCGTGCAGCCCTATGTTTCGCTGAGGATCAAATTGCCCGAACTGACCGGCGGTGTTGTGACCGACGCCAGCGTCTTCGTGGGCACGTGGAACAGCATTCAGAACGGCGCGCCGGGGCTGAACCAGCGCAATGACGGGCCGATTCCGGGATGGTACGAATCCGACGTTTATGCCGGTGCGGCGGTGGAGCTGGACAATCGGTGGACCGTTTCGGCCGCCTATTACCGCTATATTTCCCCCGCCAATTCCTTCGCCGGCTATAATGACTTCGAGATAATCGTCGGTTTCGACGACAGCGACCTGTGGGACGATGTCCTTCCGCTCGCCAATTTTACGCTGTCTCCGGCGCTGCGCGTGGTGCAGGAAGCCGGGCAGCCGCTGCGCGACGACGCGCTCTATATCCAGCCGTCGATAACGCCCAGTTTCAATATCGGGCGGGACCAGTCCGTGCTTGTCGCCATCCCGATCTCTGCGGGATTTTCCGACAGCTTCTACCGCGGCGTGCGCGGCGGAACGAAGGATTTCGGGTTCCTGCGGACAGGCCTCAGCTTGTCGACCAAGCCGATCGAGGGAGCGGACTGGTTATCGATCAATGGCGGGTTCGACCTGTGGCTGTTGAACGACCGGGTGGCGAACGGGTTGGACAGCACGGAGGTCGTTGGCAGACTTGGGTTGAGCGTAAGCCTGTAGAGATGCCGCATGCGCAGGGGGCGGCACAGTCTGGTGGCTGCGCGCGATTGGCGCAGCTTTTTCCCCAATAGTCCACAGGGTTTTCCACCACCGGCTTGTCCGCGACTCGACAGCGGTCTAAGCTTTTGGCTTCTTTGAAGCGCGTTTGGACCGACCCACGATGATTGCTGCCATTTTCGGACTGTCCGGGCTGGACATCTCGGCTGAAGAGCGCGATTTCTTTCGCGAGGCGGAGCCTGCCGGCTATATTCTGTTTGGGCGCAACCTCGCCGACAAGGCGCAGGTCCGGACGTTGACTGACAGCCTCCGCGCGCTGCATGGTCGTGATGATCTGCCGATCATGATCGATCAGGAGGGCGGGCGCGTGCAGCGGATGAAGCCGCCGGTGTGGCCGGCCTTTCCCGCCGGCCAGCGCTTTGCCGATCTTTACGCCATCTCGCCGATCTCCGCGATGCAGGCCGCGCGGCTCAACGCTGCGGCGCTGGGCGTTTCACTGGCCGAGGCCGGTATTTCCATCGACTGTCTGCCGCTGCTCGATGTGCGCCAGCCCGGCGCCCATGACGTGATCGGGGATCGCGCGCTGGGCGCGGAGCCGATGCAGGTGGCCGCGCTGGGCCGTGCGGTGCTGGACGGTCTGGGAGACGCCGGGGTCGGCGGTATCGTGAAGCATATTCCAGGTCATGGCCGCGCGTCGGTGGACAGTCACAAATCGCTGCCCGTGGTAGATGCTGGCTTGGAGGAGCTGGAGCAGGATATCGCGCCTTTCCGAGCACTGGCCCACGCCCCGATGGCCATGACGGCACACATCGTCTTCACCGCCTGGGATGCCGAGCGACCGGCCACATTGTCGCCCATTGTGATCGAGGACGTCATTCGTGGTCAGATCGGGTTCGATGGTCTGCTGTTCAGCGACGATCTGGACATGGAAGCATTGGACGGCAGCGTGCCGGATCGGGCCGAGGCGGCGATCAAGGCGGGGTGCGATATCGCGCTCAACTGCTGGGCGAAGATGGACGATATGCAAGGCATTGCGCAGCGGCTCGGGCCGATCGGCCCGGACGCACGCCGCCGCCTAGAAGGTGCCTCTGCCACGCTTACCATGGCAGCCGGCTGCGCCCCTCTGGAAGAGCTGATCGCCCGGCGGGATGCGCTTCTGGCCCTGGCGTGACGGGGGCTGGTGCCCACGGCTTTGATGGCCCGCCACCGCGGGAGCGTGAACCCGAGCAGCTGACCCTGGACCTCGATGGCTGGGAAGGGCCGCTTGATCTTCTATTGTCGCTGGCAAGGGGGCAGAAGGTCGATCTGCGGCAGATTTCGATTCTCGATCTGGCGAAGCAATATCTGGATTATGTCGACAGCGCGCGTTCGCTCAAGCTGGAACTGGCGGCGGATTATCTGGTGATGGCCGCCTGGCTCGCCTTCCTGAAATCGGCGCTGCTGCTGCCCAAGGAAGAACAGGCCGATCCGTCGCCGGAGGAACTGGCGCTGCGGCTGCAATTGCGGCTGGAGCGGTTGAACGCGATGCGCGATGCTGGTGCACGGTTGATGGCGCGTGACCGGGATGGGCGCGATGTCTTTGCGCGCGGCGATCCCGAAGGGCTGCGCGTGGTGGCCGACCGGCAGTGGGATTGTGATTATTTCACGCTGATCAATGCCTATGGGCAACTGCGCGCGCGCACCACGCCCCGTCTGCATGTGGTCAAGCGGCGCGCGGTCGTTACGCTGGAGGAGGCGATCGACCGGCTGTCGCGCATGATCGCGCAGGCGGTGGACTGGACGCGGATCGAGCATTTTCTGGCGAAGTCCGAGCTGCCTGAGCTGCGCAAATCGTCGCTGGCATCCGGTTTCGTCGCCGCGTTGGAATTGGCACGGCAGGGGCATGTGCTGTTGGAGCAGGAAGATATCTATGCACCGCTGATGCTGAAAGCCCGGCGATGAGCGACGCCGTGCCCCATGCTGCCGATGGTAACCCGGTGGACGACAGTGTCCGTGCCGTCGAAGCAACACTCTTCGCAGCAGAAGAGGCGATGACGGCGGATCAGATTCGTGCGCATGTGGGGGAGGCGGTGGATGTCGCCGGCGCCTTGGCTGCGCTGGAGACGCATTATGCCGGACGCGGGATCGAGCTGGTTCGGCGCGGGCGGCACTGGCGATTTCAGACCGCGCCGGACCTGGGGCGCCTATTGCGGCGGGAGCGCACCCAGCTGCGGCGGCTCAGCCGCGCCGGCGTGGAGACGCTGGCGATCATCGCCTATCATGAGCCGGTCAGCCGCGCAGAGATCGAGGCCATTCGCGGGGTTCAGATCAGCAAGGGCACGCTGGATGTGCTGATGGAGGCCGGCTGGGTGCGCCCCGCCGGGCGGCGCGAGGTGCCCGGACGTCCGCTGATTTACGCCACCACGCCCGATTTCCTGGTGCATTTCGGCCTGCAGAGCCGCCGCGACCTGCCGGGGATCGCGGAGCTGAAAGCCGCCGGTCTGCTCGACCCGGTCGACGACGCCTTCGATGCGCTGGATCCCGACGAGGACGAGGATGCGGACGATGTGCCCGATGCGCACAATTCGGGCGCGGGCAGCCATGATCTGCTGGAAAGCGACAACGAGAGCGGCTAGATGGGTGGGATACACCCAACCGGAGTACCCCTTCATGCAACCGAGTATCTGGCAGCTTCTCATTGTCGCCGCACTGGTGCTGATCCTGTTCGGCCGTGGCCGCATTTCCGAAATGATGGGTGATGTCGGCAAGGGCATCAAGAGCTTCAAAAAGGGCATTACCGACGAAGATCATGATCGTGCGCGGGACAAGGAAACACCCGCCGAACCGCCTCGCCGGATCGAAGGAACGCCCCCGCCGGTCGATGCGACGCGCGAGAGCGAACGCGACCGGGATCATCTCGCCAACTGATCGGCCGGACCGGCAGGCATTCCATGTTCGACCTCGGCATATCCGAGATGGCGGTGATCGCCGTGATTGCGGTGGTGGCCATTGGCCCCAAGCAGTTGCCGGAAGCGATGATGACCGCCGGGCGCTGGGTCGCGCGCATTCGCGGCGTGATGCGGCAGGTGCGTGAAGGCTTTGACGATATGGTGCGCGAAGCCGAACTGAAAGACATGGAAAAGAAATGGGCCGATGAGAATGCCCGGATCATGCGCGAACATCCGGAAGGCGCGCTGACCAGCGACGATCTTGCCGCGGCCGAAGCGCAGATGCGGCCACTGCCGCCGCCGCCGGCTGCCGCTGCCGATCCAGCGGACCGGGACCCCCCACCAGCCGATCATGCGGCCGCCGCTCCGGCCGATCATGGCCTGGCGGACGACACCAAAGATGCCCCCACGCCGTGACGAATGATATCGACGACAGCAAGGCGCCCCTGCTCGATCACCTCATCGAGCTGCGCGGACGGCTGATCAAATGCCTGCTGGCGCTGGTTGTGGCCTTTTGCATCGGCGCCTATTTTGCCGATGATATTTTCGGGATGCTGGTGCGGCCGCTCACCGATGCGTTTCCGCCGGGGCAGGGGCGGCTGATCTATACCAAGCTGTACGAAGCCTTTTTCGTCGAGATCAAGGTGGCGGTCTTCACCGCGTTTCTGCTCGCCTTTCCCGTGATCGCGACGCAGCTGTGGCGTTTTGTCGCGCCCGGCCTGTATAACAATGAAAAGCAGGCGTTTCTGCCGTTCCTGTTCGCGTCCCCCATCTTGTTTGCGGCAGGCGCGTCGCTCGCTTATTTCCTGGTGATGCCGCTCGCTTTCACCTTTTTCCTTGGATATTCCGGGATGACGGGCGGGCTGGATGTGGAAGCCTTGCCGGCCGTCGGCGAGTATCTGGATCTCGTCATGCGCTTTGTGCTGGCCTTTGGCGTGGCATTTCAGCTGCCAATCCTGCTGCTTCTGCTGCACCGCGCCGGGATCGTGACGCGCGAACAGCTGGTCGGTTTCCGGCGCTATATGCTGGTCATCGCCTTTCTGGTGGCGGCCATATTAACGCCGCCGGACATCATTTCGCAGTTCATGCTCGGCGTGCCGCTGGTGCTGCTTTATGAAAGCTCGCTCATTCTCATGGCGTTGACGGACCGGAAAAAGGCAAAGCAAAAGGCGACCGAATAGATTCGATCGCCTCCCTGAATGCGCCGACAAATCGGCGCCTATATTTGGATGCTGCGCTGCGATCAGTTGATCGCGTCTTCGCCCGCACGGCCAACGGATTCAATGTCTTCACCGGCACCCTTAACGGTGTTGCAGGCAGACATCAGGAAGGTGGCGGCGACAAGCCCGGCCAATACTACTTTGCGCATGGTAATCCTCCAGAATGCAGATAAAAATGAGGCCCGGATGGCTGGGTTGGGAGGAGCACATCCGGGCCTTAACTCAGAACAGCGGCAAAGGGGGGGAGGGAGTTCCGCTGCTCTGCCATGAAGAACGGGCCTTTGAAAAAAGGGTTCCTCGACGCCGGTTTTTTTCGAAAAAAAATTATAAATCACTGAAAATAAAGGTGGAATATTGGGTCTGATGTCCAAAGGCATTCGCCCGCCACGCGATCAATGCCGGTTGTCGCCGCCCCGGCCAGTTCCTAATATGGCTGGATGACCAACACTCCACCCTCGCTTGCGCTTATCGGCAACACTCCTCTTGTGAAACTGGAGGGTCCAAGCCGTGAGGCGGGTTGCGACATTTTCGGCAAATGCGAATTCACCAATCCCGGCGCATCGGTCAAGGATCGCGCGGCGCTCTATATCGTGCGCGATGCCGAGGAGCGCGGCGTGCTCAAGCCCGGCGGCACCATTGTCGAAGGCACGGCGGGCAACACCGGTATAGGCCTGGCGCTGGTCGCCAATGCGCTTGGCTATCGCACGGTGATCGTGATGCCGGAAACGCAGAGCAAGGAGAAGATGGACACCTTGCTCGCGCTGGGTGCAGAATTGATCACCGTGCCGGCTGCGCCCTTTTCCAATCCCGCCCACTTCGTCCACACCTCCCGCCGGATCGCCGAGGAAACCGAAAATGCGGTGTGGGCGAACCAGTTCGATAATATCGCCAATCGCCGCGCGCATATCGAAACCACAGCGGAGGAAATCTGGACGCAGATGGATGGCCGTGTGGACGGTTTCACCTGCGCGGCGGGCACCGGTGGCACCATCGCCGGCGTCGGCATGGGGCTGAAGGAAAAGAGCGAGGATGTGGTTATCGCGCTCACCGATCCGCATGGCGCGGCGCTATATGAGTATTTTGCGCATGGCGAATTGCGCTCGGAAGGCAATTCCATTGCGGAAGGAATCGGGCAGGGGCGGATCACGGCCAATCTGGAAGGCGCGCCCATCGACACGCAGTTTCGCATTTCCGATGAGGAAGGCCTGGAGTGGGTCCGCCGGCTGCTGGCGGAAGAAGGCCTCTGCCTTGGCTTGTCCGCCGGCATCAATGTCGCGGGCGCGGTGGCGCTGGGCAAGCAGCTTGGCCCCGGCAAGCGCATTGCGACCATCCTGTGCGACACCGGATTTCGCTATCTTTCCACCTTGTATAATCCGGACTGGATGCGCGCCAAAAATCTGCCGCCGATGCCTTGGCAGGACCGGAAGGGTGACAGCGCATGACCTTGCGCCGCGAAAATATGCAGCGACTGCAGATCGGCGGTTTTGGCCTGATCGCGGTGATGCTGCTCGTCGGGCTGGCCAGCATCGCCAATGACCGGGCCAGCAACGAAGTGCCGGTAACGCAGGAAATTGCCGACCCCGGCATCGTTGCGTCGCAGGAAGAGGGGGCAGCCGAAACGGCCAAGGAGCCGCTTGCAGAACTTGGGGCGGTGCCAGCGCCTGAAGAGACGCCGATCGCAAAGACGCAATAACAGCATGATGCTCTCCGGCTTTGCCCGCTCGCTTGCCATGGCGACGCTGCTGTGGTGGCCATTAAGCGGATGCAGCAGCGATGGGGCGGCGGAGAAACCGGCGCTTCTGCTGATGACCAGCCTGCCGCTGCAATATGGCGAAGCCAGCCTGGAAGAGCGGCTGGACGGGCAGGGCGGCGCGCCCTTGCCGGCCTTTGAGCGCCTGGCGGATCGGTACAATATCCGTTCGCTCGATACGCTCAATGAGCTGGACGACGCAAAGCGCGGCGTCCTGTTGCTTGCGCAGCCGCGCGCCTTGTCTCCGCCGGAACTGGTCGCGCTGGACGAATGGCTGCGGGCAGGCGGAAAGGCGTTGATCCTGGCCGATCCGGCGCTGACCTGGCCAAGCGACTATCCGCTGGGCGATGCGCGCCGCCCGCTGTTCACTTCCCTGCTTTCCCCGCTGTTCACCCATTGGGGCATCGAGCTTGTCCTGCCGATGGATGAGGCAAGGGAAACCGTGGAACGGACCGTCGATGGGCTGACCCTGGAGACGTCCACGCCGGGCGCATTCCTGTCCTTGCCGGATGGCGGCACGCCGGCCGCCGATTGCGATGTCGGGCCGCAGCCGTCTTTCATGGCGATCTGCACGGTCGGCCAGGGACAGGCGATGCTTCTTGCGGATGCGGACCTGTTGCAGGCACGGTGGTGGCAAGGCGGCGCGCCGTTGAACCTGACCGGGGATCGCCGCGAGAATATGATGCTCATCGAACGGCTCATCGATCGCCTGTCGGCGTAAAACGCGTCCGCTGGCGGTGGCGCGCATCGCCCGCGATTCTGCGTCATCCGATGGCAGGCCTGGCCCGGCAAACGCCATCACCAAGAACAAAGAAAGAACTTAAGATGTATCAGCTATTTAGAGGCTTTGGCTAAGGCAGCGGAAAGCCTCGAATTTCTGGTTGAGCCCCACGCTTTTCCTAAAAATCCCTTGTTGACCCATGAAATCCCATGCTAAGCCCATGGTCAATCGGGGTGTCAGCTTTGCCATCGCAAAGACCGACGCTGGAGCCGTGCGGTTCCGGCGCGGGACGCGTTTGCCCTGAGAGGGAAGGGGTTCGAAAAGTCGGTGGATGGGGGCTTCGTATATGGCGGTTCTGGCCTGTCGACGATCGACGGGAAGGGCCGCTGCACGATTCCGTCCGATCTGCGATCGACGGTCGAGGCGTCCAGCAACGGCAATGTTGTGTGCCTTGCGCGCCACCCTGATCTGCCCTGCCTGATGGGCTTTGGCACTACCGAGCGAGACGCCCTGGTCACCGATTTGAAGAAGCAGTGGGAATATGCCCAGCAACGTGGAGAGAATTTCGATCGTCAGGCGGCCGGTGGGCCGCTTGCGTCGTCGCTCACCGTCATCGGGTTCGAAGCCAGTGGCCGGTTCGTGGTCCCGCCGATGCTGCGGTTCTTCGGCAAGCTGGAAGAGCAGGCCTTTTTCCACGGCAACATCACCAATTTTTACATCTGGAACCCGTCCATCCTGCTGGCGCAGGAAACGGGCTTTGAAATGCAGAAGGAAATCGCGGAATATTTTCTCGCCGAGGCCGAAAGGAAGCGCAAATGAGCGTTGACCAGCCTCCGCATATTCCCGTCCTTCTCGAAGAGGTCGTCCACGCCGCCGCCATCACCCCTGGTGCGCATATCGTGGACGGCACTTTCGGCGCCGGCGGCTATTCATCCGCCTTCCTGGCCCAGGGGGCGAACGTCTATGCGTTCGATCGCGACCCCTCGGCAATCGCGCAGGGCGCCGGACTCGCGGGCGGGAGCAAGGGGCGTCTACGCCTCTTCCCCGCCCGCTTCTCAGACATGGCATCGGTGCTGGAAGCCGACGGCATAGCGGCGGTCGACGCCGTTGTGCTCGATATCGGCGTCAGCTCGATGCAGCTCGATGAAGCCGCGCGCGGTTTCTCCTTCCGCAGTGACGGGCCGCTGGACATGCGCATGGGCCAGGACGGCCCCAGCGCCGCCGACTTTCTGAACGAGGCCGATGAGGAAGAGATCGCCAACGTCATCTATCTCTATGGGGAAGAGCGCAAATCGCGCCGCATCGCGCGCGCCATCGTCGCGGCCCGTCCGCTGACCCGCACTGGGGAGCTGGCACAGGTCGTGCGCAAGGCGCTGGGCCATCGTGACGGGGCACCCAAGGATCCGGCCACGCGCACCTTTCAGGCGATCCGCATCCATATCAATGCCGAGCTGGACGAACTGCGCGATGGGCTGGCCGCGGCCGAGCGCCTGCTGCGTCCCGGCGGCCGGCTGGTGGTGGTCAGCTTCCACAGTCTGGAAGACCGCATCGTGAAGCAGTTCCTGCGCACCCGCAGCGGGCAGGGCGCATCGGGATCGCGCCATTTGCCGATGCAGGAAGATGTCACGCGGCCGAGTTTCGCCAAGCCGTCCAAGGCCATTCGCGCAGGCGAGGTCGAGCTGGCGCGCAACCCGCGCGCGCGCTCCGCCGTGCTGCGCTGGGCCGAGCGCACGGATGCTGCGCCATGGCAGGAGCAGGCGGCATGAGCATGGGCTTCAAACGACTGCAGGGACTGGGCTGGGTCGCGCTGGTGTTCCTGGTCGCGATCTCGCTCTATCCGCTGTCGCTCAATGTCGGCGCGATGCACGCCCGGTTGGTCAAGGTCGACCGGCAGATCGTGCAGACGCGCAAGGAAATCAGCTATCTGCAAGCCGAAATCCGTGCCCGCGCCAGTCTCGATCAGCTCGAGAAATGGAACGATCTGCTGTATGGATATGACGCACCGCAAGCCGCGCAATATCTGAGCGGTGAGCGTGCGCTGGCCGATCTGCACGGGGGCGAGCTTGGTCCGCAGACGCCGGTTCTGGTCTCGGCAGCCTATGGATTGAACGCGATGCCGATCGGGACGATCGGCAATGGCGGGCGCGTCGCCGGCGCCGCGGATACCGGCCCGGCGGCTGCCCGTCCGGAAGCTGCCGCCACGGCAACGCCCGCCAAAGCCAAAGCGGAGACCAGGACAGCAAGCGCCGCGCCGTCGCCGGAGCCGATTGCGCCCGTCGCCGTGCGCGAACAGCGCGTGGCGCAGCTGGAATCCAGCCTCCTCGGCGCGTCCACCCTGCGCGATATCCAGGCGCGCGCCAATGCCGAGCGCGCCAAGCAATGAACACCATCGCCGCCATGCCCGGCCGCAGGCCGATCACCGCCTATAGCGGCAGCGTGGGCACGGCCACCTATCAGCGCCTGATGATCCTGGCGCTGATCTTCGTGGCGGCGGTCCTGCTGATCATCCTGCGCCTCACCAGTTTTGCGCTGTTCGAGGAGCAGAAGAGCTTTCGCAGCCTGTCGACCACCTATGTGCCCGAACGCGGCGACATCGTGGACCGGCGCGGCGTGCCGCTCGCGCGCACCATTGCCGCCTATGCCATATGGATGAAGCCGGACGATATTCGCGGCGACAGAAAGCAGTTGGCCGCCGATCTGGAGCGAATTTTCCCCGATGAACCGGCGGGTGTCTTTTACGCCAAGCTTACCGCCGGAAAGCCGACCTATCTGCGCCGCCGCGCCTTGCCACGCGAGGTGAGCGAAGTGCATGCGCTGGGAGAAATCGGCATCGAATTCCCGCGCGAGCCGGAACGGCTTTATCCGGAATATGATCTGGCTGCGCATGTCATCGGCTTTACCGATATGGGCGGCACCGGCCGCATGGGCATGGAGCGCGTGCTGGAATCGCGCCTGACCGATCCGGCCAAGCGTGCGCAGCCCGTTGCGCTGTCGATCGACAGCCGCGTGCAGGGCGCGCTGCGCAATGAACTGTCCAAGGCCATGGCGTCCACCCACGCCATCGGCGCGGCGGGCGTGGTGCTGGACGCCAATACGGGCGAGATCGTTGCGCTCAGCTCTCTGCCCAGCTTCAACCCCAACAAGCTGGATGCCGAAGGCGTGCGCAATCAGGCCAATGGCGTGACGCAGAGCGTGTACGAGCTGGGTTCCACCTTCAAGCCGATCACCGTGGCCGCCGCGCTAGATGCAGGAACGGTGCGCGATTTGTCGCGCCGGTACGATGCCACCGCGCCGCTGAAGATCGCGGGCTTCCGCATCCATGACGATCATCCCATGGGCCGCTGGATCAATGTGCCCGAGGCACTGGTCAACAGCTCCAATATCGTCACCGCTCGCATCGCCGACGATCTGGGGCAGGAGCGGATGGAAAAGATGCTGCGCACGCTGCGCTTCGATCAGCGTCCCGAAATCGAGATTGCCGAAAAAGGACTGCCGATCTGGCCGCGCGACTGGGGCCGGCTGACCACCATGACCGTTGGCTATGGCCATGGCATCGCCGTGACGCCCTTGCATCTGGCGACCGCATATGCGGCGCTCGTCAATGGTGGCATCTATCGGCCCAGCACGCTGCTCAAGGTGCAGCCGGATCAGGCCCCCGCCGGCCGCCGCGTATTCAGCGCAGCCACCAGCGCACGCATGCGCCAGCTGCTGCGCATGATCGTGCTGGACGGCACCGGGCGGAATGCCGATGCCGAGGGTTACCGGATCGGCGGCAAGACCGGATCGGCGGAAAAGCCTTCGGCGGGCGGATATTCCAAAAGTTCGCTCGTCTCCACCTTCGCCGCCGCCTTCCCGATGGACAATCCGAAATATGTCGTCGTGGTCACGCTGGACGAACCGCAGGGCACAGCGGCCACGTCGTTTCAGCGTACCGCCGGCTGGGTCGCCGCGCCGATCGTGAAGCGCCTGGTGCCGCGCATCGGGCCGATGCTCGGTGTGCTGCCGGATACGCGCCGCGATGTCGATGTGAGCGAGCTCATGCCGCTGCTGTGGCGTTCTGGCGGAGGTCATTGATGCGGCTGGGCGATGTCCTGCCCGATCTGGCCGAGGAAGCGGCCCGGCAGCCGATCACGGGCTTTGCCATCGACCATCGCAAGGTGGCCCCGGGCAATGTCTTCGGCGCCTTTCAGGGCGCGACGTTCAACGCCGAGGATGTCATTCCCCAGGCCGTGGCGGCGGGGGCCATCGCCATTGTCGCGCGGCCTTCGGTCACCGTCGACGGCGCGCCACTGATTGCGGACGCCGCCCCGCGCCGCCGCTTTGCCCGGATAGCGGCACAATATTACCGGCCTTTCCCCGGCAACACGGTGGCGGTGACGGGCACCAATGGCAAAACCTCCACGGTGGAACTGACGCGGCAATTATGGCGCATGGCCGGGCATAGCGCAGCCTCCATCGGTACGCTGGGCATTACGACCGGATCGGAGAACAGCCGCACCGGCCTGACCACGCCCGATATCGTGACCTTTCTGTCCAATATGGCGGGGCTGGCGCGCGAGGGCGTGAGCCATGCCGCGTTCGAGGCCTCCAGCCATGGGCTGGACCAGTATCGCAGTGAAGGCCTGCCAATCCGCGCCGCCGCCTTCACCAATCTCAGCCGCGATCATCTTGACTATCACGGCACGATGGATGCCTATTTCGATACCAAGATGCGGCTGTTCGACGAGGTGTTGGACGAAAACGGCACCGCCGTCATCTGGGCGGACGATGCGTGGTCGGACAAGGTGTTCGATCGCGTGGCGCACCGCTCGCTGCGCCGCATCACCGTCGGTCGGCGCGGCGAAGGGCTAAGGCTGATCAGCCAGACGCCGACCCAGCTCGGCCAGATGCTGGAAGTGGAGGTGCAGGGCCGCCAAAGCCGCATCAATCTTCCGTTGATCGGGGCTTATCAGGCCAATAATGCGCTCACCGCTGCTGCGCTGGTGATCGCCACGGGCGGGCGATGGCCGGATGTGGCCGGGCATATGGCGCGGCTTCAGCCGGTGCGCGGGCGGCTCGAACGCGCGGTCATCAGCCGCTCCGGTGCGCCGGTCTATGTCGATTATGCGCACACGCCCGATGGTCTGAAAGCCGCCTGCGATGCGCTGCGCGATCATGCGCGCGGCCGTCTCATCACGCTGTTCGGCGCAGGCGGGGATCGCGATACGGGCAAGCGCGCGGCCATGGGCACGGTCGCCACCGATCTGTCCGATGTGGTGATCGTGACCGACGACAATCCGCGCAGCGAAGATCCCGCGGCGATCCGGCGCGCGGTGCTGGAAGGCGCGCCGGGCGCCACCGAAATAGCGGACCGGGCCGAAGCGATTGCCGCCGCCATTGCCATGGCCAGGCCGGACGATATCGTGCTGCTGGCAGGCAAGGGGCATGAGCAGGGACAGATTGTGGGCGATCAGACATTGCCGTTCGACGATGTGGATGTAGCGCGAAAGGCGGCGGCCTGATGGCACTATGGACAGGGCAGGACATTGCCGCAGCGACCGGCGGCACATTGCACGGATCGTTCGACGCTGACGGCGTTGCGTTCGATTCGCGCGAAGTTGGGCCCGGCGATCTGTTCGTCGCCCTGTCCGGCGAAACCACCGATGGGCATCGCTTTATCGATGGCGCGGTAGCGCAGGGCGCGGCCGGCATATTGACCGAACGCCCGGTCGACCATCCCCATGTGCAGGTGCCGGATACCGCCGAGGCGCTGCGCGCGCTGGCGCGGGCATCGCGTGCGCGCAGCAGCGCCAGAATTATCGGCGTGACCGGATCGGCCGGCAAGACCGGCACCAAGGAAATGCTGTTCGAGGCGCTGGACCGCTCTTCAATGGGCGGCGCGCATCGCTCGCTCAAAAGTTACAACAACCATGTCGGCGTCCCGCTCAGCCTTGCCAGGATGCCGCGCGAGACCAAGTTCGGCATATTCGAAATGGGCATGAACCATGCCGGCGAACTGGCCGATCTGACGCAGCTGGTGCGGCCCGATGTCGCCATCGTCACCACCATCGCGCCCGCCCATGTCGAATTCTTCCCCGATGAAGCGGCCATCGCCCGCGCCAAGGCGGAAATTTTCGAAGGACTGGTGGATGGCGGCACCGCCGTTATTCCGCGCGACAGCCCGCATTATGATCTGCTGCGCGATGCGGCGTCGAAGAGTGGGGCGCGGATCGTCAGCTTCGGATTTCACGAAGACGCGGATGTGCAGGCTGTGGAGATGATCGATCGGCCGCCGGGATCGCAAGTGACCGCCGAACTTGGCGAAATCACCCTGAGTTACCGGATCGCGCAGCCGGGACGGCACATCGTGGCCAATTCGCTCGCTGTTCTGGCCGCGGTCGATGCGGTGGGCGGCGATCTGGCGGCGGCGGGTCTCGCGCTGGCGGAGCTGCCCGGTCTGCCGGGGCGCGGCCAGCGCCATGTGCTGCCGCATGCCGGCGGCGAGCTGCTGCTGATCGATGAAAGCTATAACGCCAATCCCGCCTCGATGCGTGCCGCGATCGCCGGGCTGGCCGATCTGCGCAGCCGGCGCACGATTGCCGTGCTCGGGGCCATGAAAGAGCTGGGCGAGAAATCGGCCGGCTATCATGCCGATATCGCGCCGCTTCTGGCGCAGGCGGATGTGGATGAGACCATATTTGTCGGCCCCGAATTTGAAAATCTGGTGGAAAAGCTGGCCGGTGGACTTGAGGGACCGGCGCGCTTCGCCCATTGCGGAACGGCTTCGGAAGCGATCACGCTTCTACGCGCACGGATCAAGGGCGGCGAAGCGGTGCTGGTGAAGGGCTCCAATTCCGTGGGACTGTCCAGGCTGGTGAGCGCTTTCGTCGACGGAGACAGCTGAATGTTATATCTGCTCGCCGAATGGTTTAATTTCGAAGGACCGTTCAATCTTTTGCGCTATCAGAGCGTGCGCTCCGGTGCCGCTGTGGCCACGGCGCTGTTTCTGGGGCTGTTGATCGGCCCGCGCTTCATCCTGATGCTGCGCATGAAGCAGGGCAAGGGCCAGCCGATCCGGCTGGACGGCCCACAGACGCATCTTGCCAAGGTGGGCACGCCGACGATGGGCGGCCTTCTGATCCTGATTTCGCTGGCCGTGGCCGTGCTGTTGTGGATGGACCTGCGCAATATCTATGTCTGGGCCTGTCTGTTCGTCACCTTCGGCTTTGCCATCATCGGTTTCCTGGACGATTACGACAAGGTCACCAAGTCCAGCCACAAGGGCGTGCCCGGCCGGGTCCGCCTGATCGCCGAATTCGCCGTGGCCGGCGTGGCGGCATGGCTGATCACCGATCAGAACGGCACGCAGCTCTATCTGCCGTTCCTGAGCGGCGTGTCGATAGATCTCGGCTGGTTCTACATCCTGTTCGCCATGTTCGTGATCGTCGGCGCCGGCAATGCGGTGAACCTCACCGACGGTCTGGACGGCTTGGCGACGATGCCGGTGGTGATCGCGTCGGTAACCTTTTTCATCATCGTCTATCTGGTCGGCAACGCGATCTATGCCAATTATCTCGGCATTCCGCATGTCAGCGGCGCGGGCGAGCTGACCATATTGTGCGGCGCGATGATCGGCGCGGGCCTAGCGTTTCTCTGGTACAATGCGCCGCCTGCCGCGGTGTTCATGGGGGATACCGGCAGCCTGGCGCTTGGCGGCGCGCTCGGTGCCATTGCGGTCTCGACCCATCATGAGCTGGTGCTCGGCGTGGTCGGCGGCCTGTTCGTGATCGAGGCGCTGTCGGTCATCATCCAGGTGTTCTTTTTCAAGCGCACGGGCAAGCGCGTCTTCAAAATGGCCCCAATCCATCATCATTTCGAGCAGCTGGGCTGGTCTGAGCCGACGGTGGTGATCCGCTTCTGGATCATCAGCCTCGTGCTCGCTCTGGCCGGCCTGTCCACGCTGAAGCTCAGATGATCATCAGCCCTGCCTTTGCCGACAAGCATTATGCGCTGCTGGGGCTGGCGCGGTCCGGCCTGGCTGCGCTCGATGCGCTGGTCGCCAGCGGCGCGAAGGTCACCGCCTGGGACGGCCAGCCCGACCAGCGGGCGCTGGCGCAGGACAAGGCCGTGATCGCCGACCTGCTGGAGGCGGACATGACCGCGTTCGATGCCATTGTGGTGTCGCCCGGCGTGCCGCTCAACAGTAACCCGATCGCCGCGCGGGCACGGGCGGCGGGTGTGCCGGTGATCGGTGATATCGAGCTGTTTGCGCAGGCCCGTGCCAGCCTGCCGCCGCACAAGCTGGTCGGCATCACCGGCACCAATGGCAAATCGACCACGACGGCGCTGATCGACCATATCCTGCGCACCGCAGGGCGGGCCAGCCTGATGGGCGGCAATATCGGCCTGCCGATCATGTCCCGCACGCCGCTGGAACCCAATGATCTGGGCCCGGCGGTCTATGTGCTGGAACTGTCGAGCTATCAGATCGATCTGACGCAGAGCCTGGACTGCGATGTCGCGGTGCTGCTCAACATCACGCCGGACCATCTCGATCGCTATGACGGATTCGAGGCCTATGCCGCGTCCAAGGGGCGGCTCTTTTCGATGCAGAGCAAGCAGCATGAGGCCGTGATCGGGATCGCCGATACGCCAAGTGCGCTGATCGCCCGCCAACTCGACCGGCCCTCGCGTCACATCACCAAGATCGCCCCGGGCGTGTGCATGGACCAGTCCCGCTGGCCATCGCTGCAGGGGCCGCATAATGCACAGAACGCGCTGGCGGCCATCGCCGCGTGCGAGGCGCTGGGCGTGCCGAACGAGGCGATCGACCGGGGGCTGGAAAGCTTTGGCGGCCTGCCGCACCGGATGGAACGGCTCGGCCAATTCGGCGGCGTGCACTTCGTCAATGACAGCAAGGCCACCAATCCCGCCTCGACCGCTCCGGCATTGGCCGCGTTCGACCGGATCCGCTGGATCGTCGGCGGCCTGCCAAAGGACGATAATCTGGACGAATGCGCACCCAATTTCGCCAATGTGGTGAAGGCCTATACCATCGGCGATGCCGGGCCGGCCTTCGCCCGCCTGCTGGCAGGCCATATGGAGGTGGATGAAAGCGAGATGCTGGCCACCGCCGTGCGCCGCGCCGTGCGCGATGCCCAGCCGGGCGATACCGTGCTGCTCTCGCCCGCCTGCGCCAGCTTCGACCAGTTCCGCGATTTCGAGGCGCGGGGCGCGTGCTTCCGGGAGGCGGTTTCGATCTATGCGGGGGGCGATCATGGCTGAGCATGGACCCAAGCAACTGGCCGGAGTCATCGCGGCGCGGGGGCGTGCGACCATGGAAAGCCGCCTCGGGCGCGCCGATCGCTCGCCCATCGGCGTGTGGTTCTGGGAGCTGGACCGGGTGCTGCTCGGCCTGATCGTGGCGCTCATCGCCATCGGTTTGCTCGCCGTCGCCGCTGCCTCGCCGGCCACCGCGCAGCGTTTGTCGACCAGTTCGCAGACGCTCGATCCGCTCTATTTCTTCTATCGTCAGCTGATGTGGGTGGCGGTGTCCGTGCCGTGCATGCTGCTGGTATCGATGCTGCCCAAGGATGAGGCGCGCCGCTTTGCCATCCTCGCCTTCGGTCTGTTTCTGGCGCTGCTGATCCTGGTGCCGGTGTTCGGATCTGAAGTGAACGGTGCCCGGCGCTGGATCGGGCCGGGCTTTGCCAATGTGCAGCCGAGCGAGTTTCTGAAGCCATTTTTCGCCGTCACCATGGCCTGGATCCTCAGCTGGAAATCGCGCGAGCACAGCATTCCGGTGATACCGCTGACGCTGGGGATCACCGGTTTCATCGCGCTGCTGCTGATGAACCAGCCCGATCTGGGCCAGACGATCATCTTCTGTGGCATCTGGTTCACGCTGATGCTGGTCGGCGGCATGTCGGTGCGCCTGCTGGCAGCGCTGGTAATCGGCGGCATCGTGCTGCTGGTGGCGGCCTATGCCTTTTATCCGGTGGCGACCCAGCGGATCGACACCTGGCTGTTCGGCGGTGAGACGAACGATCAGATCATGCTGGCCTATCGCACCATCACCTCTGGCGGTCTGGTCGGCGTGGGGCCGGGTCTCGGCACCGAGAAATTCCATCTGCCCGAGGCGCATACCGATTATATCTTCTCGGTGATTGGCGAAGAGTTCGGCATTCTGCCGTGCATCGTCATCGCGCTTACCTTTCTGGCGGTGATCATCCGCGTGCTGGTGCGCCTGCTGGACGAGGAAGACCGGTTCGTGATCCTGGCCGCAACTGGGCTGGTGGCGCAGTTCGGCGGGCAGGCGCTGGTCAACATGGCGGTGAACCTGCAGCTCTTCCCGTCCAAGGGCATGACGCTGCCGTTTATCAGCTATGGCGGATCGTCCCTGATCGCCATCGGCGTGGGCATGGGGCTGCTGCTGGCTTTCACGAAGCGAAACCCGTATCTTGACCGCTCCCGCTATATGATGAAGGGCGCAAGCGGATGAGCGTACAGAAACATTTCGTCCTGGCGGCCGGTGGCACCGGCGGTCACATGGTCCCGGCCCATGCTTTGGCGCGCGAGCTGGAACAGCGCGGGCACCGCGTTGCGCTGATCACCGATGCACGCGGCGCCAAGATTCCCGGCATTTTCGATGGTGCCGAGGTTCATGTGCTGCCCGCAGGCCGGCTGACCAAAAACCCGATGAGCTGGCCCGGCGCGCTGAAGGCGATCTGGAAGGGCCGCGCCATGGCCCGCCAGCTCTATTCCACCTTCCGCCCGACCAGCGTGGTCGGCTTCGGCGGCTATCCTGCATTCCCCGCATTATTGGGCGCCTTTGCGAACGATATCCCAACGGTCATTCATGAACAGAATGCCGTGCTCGGCCGCGTCAACCGGCTCGTCGCGCGCAAGGTGAACGCCATCGCCACCAGCTATCCGGATATCAAACGGCTTGCCGATAGCCGCAAGGACAAGGTGGAACTGGTTGGCAATCCGGTGCGCGAGCAGGTGCTGGCCATCCGCGAAGAGCCCTATCCGCCACTGTTCGAGGACGGCATTTTCCGCGTGCTGGTGACGGGCGGCAGCCAGGGCGCCACCATATTGTCCGATGTCGTTCCGCAGGCGCTGGCCATGCTGCCGCCCACGCTGCGCCGCCGGCTGCAGGTAACGCAGCAGTGCCGCGTGGAGGATATCGATCAGGTGCGCGCGATCTATGCCGAGAATGATATTCCGGCGGAGCTCGCCACCTATTTGCCCGATCTGCCGGAGCGGCTGGGTTGGGCGCATCTGGTGATCGGCCGTGCCGGTGCATCGACCATTGCCGAGCTGACGGCGGCCGGACGGCCCGCCATTCTGGTGCCGCTGCCGATCGCGACCGACGATCATCAAAGCTATAATGTGCGCGAAATGGTGGAGGCGGGCGGCGCGCGCTCCATCCCGCAGCCGCGTTTCACGCCCAAGGAAGTGGCCAAGCAGATCCAGAAGATGGCGCTGAAACCCGGCAGCCTGGAAAATGCCGCCAGGGCTGCACGCAGCTGCGGCCGGCCCAAGGCGGTGCAGGAACTGGCCAATCTGGTGGAAAGCTTTGGCGGCGCTCCATTGGTGGAGCCGATGAAGGTGCAGCAACCCGCACCGGCGCGCGGACAGGTCGCTGGCCCCGCTTTTGCACGGAATGTGAGCTGATGCGCGAAGTCCCCAAGGATATCGGCACGGTCCACTTCGTCGGCATCGGCGGCATCGGGATGTCCGGCATTGCCGAGGTGATGTTCGATCTGGGCTACAAGGTGCAAGGATCGGACATAGCCGAGGGCGGCACGGTCAAGCGGCTGCGCTCGCTGGGTATCGAGATCGCCATCGGGCATGCGCCGGAAAATGTTGCCGAGGCTTCGGTCGTGGTCACGTCCACCGCGGTCAAGCGCGACAATCCGGAGGTTCGCGCCGCGCTGGACGCGCGTATCCCGGTCGTCCGCCGCGCGGAGATGCTGGCCGAGCTGATGCGCCTGAAATATTGCGTCGCAGTGGCCGGCACGCATGGCAAGACCACCACGACCTCGCTGGTCGCCTGCCTGCTCGATGCAGGCGGGGTCGATCCCACGGTAATCAATGGCGGCATCATCAATCGCTATGGCTCCAACGCGCGTATCGGTTCGGGCGACTGGATGGTGGTGGAGGCCGATGAGAGCGACGGCAGTTTCCTGCGGCTCGACGGCACCTATTCTATCGTCACCAATATCGATCCCGAGCATCTGGATCATTATGGCGATTTCGACACCATCAAGGCCGCTTTCGTAGAATTTATCGAGAACGTCCCCTTTTATGGCGCGGCGATCCTGTGCGTGGACCATGACGAGGTGCAGGCGCTTTTGCCCAAAATCCGCGATCGGCGCACGGTGACCTACGGATTCAGCGCGCAGGCCGATATTCGCGGTGAGAATGTGCGGCCCTATCCCGGCGGCAATCTGTTCGATGTGGCGGTACACGGCCGCGACGGGAGCGTTCGCACGATCGCCGATATCGATTTGCCCATGGCCGGGCGGCACAATGTGCAGAACGCGCTGGCCGCCATTGCCGTCGCCATCCAGATGGAGCTGCCGGACGGCGCCATCGCCAGCGGGTTCGAGCAGTTCGGCGGCGTGCGGCGGCGGTTCACCAAGGTCGGCACCATCGAAATGGACGGCGGCGATGCGATCGTGATCGACGATTACGGCCATCATCCGGTGGAAATCCGCGCCGTGCTGAATGCCGCGCGTGAAGGCGCGCAGGGGCGGGTCATCGCGGTCATGCAGCCGCACCGCTACACCCGGTTGCGCGATCATATGGAAGCGTTTCAGAGCAGCTTCAACGATGCCGATGCCGTCCTGATCACGCCGGTCTATGCGGCCAATGAAAGCCCGATCGACGGTATCGACAGCGCCGCGCTGGTCGCTGGCGCGCGCGATCGCGGGCATCGCGACGTGCAGCTGGTGGAGGATGAAACGCAGCTCGCCGCCAGGCTGGTGACCATGGTGCAGCCGGGCGACATGATCGTCTGTCTCGGTGCGGGCGATATCACCATATGGGCATCCGAACTGGCCGCCGCGATCACCGATCGGCTGGGGCGTGACCATGTTTGAGATGCTGGAATGGGGCGCAGAGATGCAGAAGGCGATCCGTCAGGCCCAGCTTGACCAGATGGAAGCTGCGGGCGACGCTATCGAGGCGTTGCAACAGCAGGCTGCCGAGCGCGCCAAGGCGCAGCGCGGCCTTTGGCGCAGCTGGATGCAGTTCTGGGGCGGCAAGCCATGAGTGCTGCCCCCATGCCTGCCCTGAAAGGGTCGCTGACCGAAAAGGGCAGTCTGGCCGATTTTATCTGGTTCCGCACCGGCGGACCGGCCGACTGGCTGGCGCGGCCCGCCAGCGTGGACGACCTGTCGGGCTTTCTGGCCGATCTGGACCCGGCTGTGCCGGTGATGCCGGTGGGCGTCGGTTCCAACCTTATCGTGCGCGATGGCGGCGTGCCCGGCGTGGTCGTGCGGTTGCCCAAGGCGATGGGCAAGGTGACGATCGAAGGCGAGCGGCGCGTACGCGCCGGCGCGGCGGCCATGGGCATCACCGTGGCGAGCGCCGCGCGCGATGCGGGCATTGCGGGCCTCGAATTTCTGCGCGGCATTCCAGGCACGGCGGGCGGCGCGGTGCGCATGAATGCGGGCGCCTATGGCCGCGAATGTGCCGATGTTCTGATCGAGGCGACGGTCGTGCTGCGCGATGGCACGGTGGAAACATGGTCCGCCGAGCGCTTTGAATTTACCTATCGCCACAGCGCGCTGCCCGCGGGTGCGATCGTGGTGGAGGCGCTGTTCGAGGGCATGCCAGGCGATCCCGCCACTATCGGTGCGGAAATGGACCGGATTGCCGACGAGCGTGAGGCATCGCAGCCGCTGCGCAGCCGCACCGGAGGCTCCACCTTCAAGAACCCGCCGGGTGAAAAGGCCTGGGCGCTGGTCGACAAGGCAGGGTGCCGCGGCCTCATGATCGGTGATGCGCAGGTGAGCGAGAAGCACACCAATTTCCTGCTCAACATCGGCAATGCGACCAGCGCCGACATCGAAGCGCTTGGCGAAGAGGTCCGCCGCCGCGTGCAGACCGACAGCGGGATCGCGCTGGAATGGGAAATCCAGCGCGTGGGGAGAAAAGCGTGACCGATATACTTCACGTTGCGGTGCTGATGGGCGGCTGGTCCGCCGAGCGCGAGGTGTCGCTCATGTCCGGCACGGGCGTGGCCGATGCGCTGGAATCGCGCGGGCACAAGGTGACGCGGATCGACATGGACCGCAATGTCGCCGCCGTGATTGCGGGTGTGCGGCCCGATGTCGTGTTCAACGCGCTGCACGGCACGCCGGGCGAGGACGGGCGCGTGCAGGGCATGCTCGATCTGATGCAAATTCCGTATACGCATAGCGGCATGACGACGTCGGTCATCGCTATCGACAAGCAACTGACCAAGAACGAACTGCTGCCGCACGGCATTCCCATGCCCGAAGGCCGGATTGTCGAGAGCGAAAGCTTGTACGACGCCGATCCCCTGCCGCGCCCCTATGTGCTGAAACCCGTGAACGAGGGCAGCTCGGTCGGCGTGGCGATCGTGCGGGAGGACGGCAATTACGGCCAGCCCATCGGGCGCGATGTGGCGGGGCCGTGGCAGGAATTCGACTCCCTGCTCGCCGAGCCTTTCATCAAAGGCCGCGAATTGACGACGGCGGTGGTCGGCGGGGAGGCGCTGATGGTGACCGAACTGGTCATCGCCACGGGCTTCTACGATTATGACGCCAAATATACCGACGGCGTGACACAGCATATCTGCCCGGCGGACATTCCGGCCGGGATCGCGGACTATTGCAAGGAACTGGCGCTGCGCGCGCATCACGCGCTGGGCTGCAAGGGGCCGTCCCGTTCCGATTTTCGCTGGGACGACGAGCTTGGCCGGGACGGACTGTTCCTGCTTGAGGTGAACACCCAGCCCGGCATGACGCCGCTCAGCCTGGTGCCCGAACAGGCGAAAGCGGCGGGCATGGACTATGCCGAGCTGGTGGAGCGCATCGTGCGCGAGGCGCTGGCATGAGCAGGGGCGCGCCCACCACCAGCATCAAGCGCGGGGCCAAGCCGGTCAAGGCGCGCAAGCGGCAGACCGGTGCGCGCAAGGTGAAGCAGGTGTCCGTTCTCGACAGGCTCCTGAAAGCCCTGCCGTTCACCGAAGCGCAGATGCAACGCGCGCTCACCTACGCCATCGTCGCTGTGGCCGGCGTTGGCCTGATCGTGACGGCGAACCTGACCGGCGTGACCGCCGAGGCGCATGCCCAATATGCGCATCTGGCCGCCAAGGCCGGGTTCGAGGTCAAGAATGTGGAAGTCAGCGGCATCAAGCGCGTGGACGAGTTCAAGGTCTATGATCTCGTTCTGGCGCAGAAGGACCGGGCAATGCCACTGGTCGATGTCGGGCAGATCCGGCAGGATCTGCTGCAATATGGCTGGATCAAGGAGGCGCGGGTGTCGCGCCGCCTGCCCGATACCCTGGTTGTGGACATTACGGAGCGGCAACCGGCGGCGGTGTGGCAGCAGGGGGACCAGCTCGCGCTGATCGATGCGGACGGGCATGTGCTGGAACAGATCAGCGCCGAACATCGGCCCAATCTGCCGCTGCTGGTGGGGCCGGATGCGAATTTGAAAGCAGTGGCGCTGGCCAGCCTGCTGTCCGCGGCGCCGGCCTTGAAACCGCGCGTGGCCGGGGCGGAATGGATCGGCAACCGGCGCTGGAACCTGCAGTTCAAGACCGGCGAGACCCTGGCGCTGCCCGAAGGGCGCGAGGTGTCCGCCGAGGCGCTGGTAAAGTTCGCGAAGATGGACGGGGTCAACCATCTGCTGGGCCACCGCTATATCTATTTCGATTTCCGCGATCCGACCAAGGGCTATCTGCGCCCGCGTCCGGAAGCCGTGCCGTCCGCCGAGAGCGCGAGCAACGATGCCGGCTCCGGCGTTGCGCCAGGAGAGGAAGGCTGATGGCCGCGCCCAAAGTGGAGCGGCTGATTACCGCGCTGGATATCGGATCTTCCAAGATATCCGCTCTGATCGCGGGTGTGACCGAGGACGGTAAGCTGACCGTCCTGGGGACCGGACAGCGCGAAAGCCGCGGCGTGAAGCGCGGCTATGTTACAGATGTGCAGGCCGCCGAACTGGCCGTGCGCACCGCCGTTGAGCAGGCCGAGCGCATGGCCGGCCTCAACATCGACCGGGTGCATGTCGCCTTCAGCGCGGGCGGGCTGACCAGCCGCGTGACCACGATGGAAGTCGATCTGTCCGGCCACCGGGTGGGGCAGGAGCATATCGATTATCTGCTGGACAGCGGGCGGCAGGGCATCGATCCGGAGGGCAAGCTGATCCTGCACGCGCAGCCCGCCTTATATACACTGGACGGGGTAGAGGGCATCCGCAATCCCAAGGGGCTGCACGCCGATCAGCTGAGTGTGGATATCCATGTTTTGCTGGGCGATCCGGCGCCGGTGCGCAACATCGACATGACCGTGCGCGCTGCGCATCTCGAGGTGGACGCCGTCGTCGCCGCGCCGATTGCAGCGGGCATGGCCTGCCTGACCGAGGAAGAACGCGAGCTGGGCGTAGCGCTGGTGGAATTCGGCGCATCGGTGACCAATGTTGCGCTGTTCGCGGGCGGCATGCTGGTCGATCTGTGCACCATTCCCTTCGGCGCTGCGGACATCACCGACGATATCGCCAGTGCGTTTGGTATCCGCCGCATGCAGGCCGAGCGGATGAAATGCTTCCACGGCTCCGCGCTGACCAATCCGCGTGACAATCACGACGTGATCGAGGTGGAGCGCGGCGCGGTGTCTTCCGAGGAGGAAGGGGCCGAGGGCGGGCGCATCACCCGCGCTGCCCTCAACAGCGTGATCCGTCAGCGGCTCGACCATATTATCGGCGAAATTCGCAGCGCGCTGAAGGAGCTTGGTTTTTCCGGGCCCGTGGGCCGACAGGTGGTGCTGACGGGCGGCGGCGCGGAGATGAAGGGGCTGGCCGCTTATGCGCAGTCCGCGCTTGGCCGCACGGTGCGGATCGGCAAGCCGGCCGGGCTGGCAGGCCTGCCGGAAGCGCATGCCGGCCCGGCGTTCGGCACGCTTGCGGGGCTGGTGCTCTATGCCAAGGATGAGCCGCTGGACCTGCGCTCGCTCAGCGTGGTGGCGCAGGATACGCATCGCTATGCCGCGCCCGGCCTGGTCAAACGCTTCATGCATGCCTTCCGCACCAATTTTTAGTCTTGGGATGGGCGCGGTGCGTCAATAAAGGGATGCGACAAGGCTGCATTTGTGCCAAGTGGGGACAATATCAGCACGCACTACCAGTACAAGGCCGGGATGGCCTAGGGGAACATAGCGATGAGTATCAATATCGGACCGCCCTCTGTGGATGAATTGAAGCCAAAGATTGCCGTCATCGGCGTCGGCGGGGCGGGCGGCAACGCCATTGCCAATATGATCGCGGCCAATGTCGAGGGCGTGGATTTCATCGTCGCCAATACCGATGCGCAGTCGCTCAACAGCTCGGTGGCCGAACATCGCATCCAGCTTGGCCCCGATATCACCCAGGGTCTGGGTGCCGGATCGCGCCCCGAAGTGGGCCGTGCGGCGGCGGAAGAAACGCTCGATCAGGTCAAGGCGGCGCTGGAAGGCGCGCATATGTGCTTCATCGCGGCGGGCATGGGCGGTGGCACCGGCACCGGCGCTGCGCCCGTGATCGCGCAGGCCGCGCGGGAAATGAACATCCTGACCGTGGGCGTGGTGACCAAGCCCTTCACGTTCGAAGGCACGCGCCGCATGCGCTCCGCCGATTCCGGCATCGATGAGCTGCAGAAGAATGTCGATACGCTGATCGTGATTCCGAACCAGAACCTGTTCCTGGTCGCCAATCCCAACACCACCTTCAAGGAAGCCTTCCTGCTGGCCGACGAAGTGCTGCAGCAGGGCGTGCGCGGCATCACCGATCTGATGGTGATGCCCGGCCTGATCAATCTCGATTTCGCCGATGTCCGCTCCGTCATGCATGAAATGGGCAAGGCGATGATGGGCACGGGCGAGGCCGAAGGCGACGGTCGCGCGCTCGAGGCGGCCGAAAAGGCCATTGCCAACCCGCTGCTGGACGGTGTGTCGATGAAGGGGGCCAAGGGCGTCATCGTGTCGATCACCGGTGGTGAAGACATGCGCCTGATGGAAGTGGACGAGGCCGCCAATCATATCCGCGAGCTGGTCGATCCCGATGCGAACATCATCTGGGGTTCGGCCTTCAACGAAAATCTCGACGGCAAGATTCGTGTGTCCGTGGTCGCCACCGGCATCGATACCGATGGCACATCGGAAGACAGCGCGCCGCCGAGTCGCAGCTTTGCCTTCCCCGGTTCGCGCCCGGCCGCCAAGGCCGAGCCCGAACAGGCACCGGAGCCGGAGATGCCAGAAACGCCGCGCGCATCTGCACCGGCTGTGTCCGACGAGCAGGATGAGCCGGAGGCGCCCAAGAGCGCGCCAGCCGCGCCGGCACGGCCCGCCCCGGCAGCGCCCGAGCGGGAAGAGGCATCTGCGCCCCGCGTCCCGCGTTTCGGCCAGAAGGAAGCCCCGGCTGCATCCGCCACGGCGGATGAGGACGACACGCTGGAACTCAGCGGCGGCATCAGGCCCGAAGCGCAGGAGAAGGCGGCAGAAGAGAAGCCGTTTCTGAAGCCGGGCAGCGCAAAAGCGTCCGACGCGCCTTCCAAGCCGGCCCCGCGCATCGCCAGCGGCGGCGGTACCTTGTTCGAGCGTATGTCCAATCTGTCGCGTGGGCTCGGCAAGGATGAGGCCGATACGGCGGCGGACGAGGATGATGGCGATCCGCTCAACATCCCGCGTTTTCTGGGTCGTCAGAACAACCAGCGCTGATCGATCCGCATGGCAAATCTCTGGGGGGACCGATTCACCCGGTCCTCCTGTCGTTTTACCGCCTGCGACCGGCCTCATGAATTGCCAGCGGCCTGCAAACGCGCGATATAGCATATCATGAAATACTGGATCTCCGCTGCGCTCCTGATTGCCGCCTTGCCGGTTCCCGCCATGGCGCAGGACTATGGCAGCGACCAGGCGGCGGCCACCGAACTGCGAAACGCGATCCAGCGGCTGGCACGCCGCCCCACCGACAGCGATGCCCTGCTGGATGCCGGCAATGCGGCGCTGATGCTGCGCGATTATGATAGCGCGCTGGGTTTCTTCACCCGCGCCGAGGCGCTGCAGCCATCCAGTGGACGCGTGAAAGCGGGCCTGGCCAGTGCGCAATTGTACAGTGAAAACCCGGTCGAGGCGCTGCGCCTGTTCGATGAGGCGGTACGGCTGGGCATCAGCGAGCGATCCATCGCCGCAGACCGGGGGCTGGCCTATGATCTGGTCGGCAATAATTTTCTGGCGCAGGCACAATATGCGCTGGGTTCGTCCGCCGTTTCGACGGAGGAGTTGATTATTCGCCAGGCCGTCTCCTTCGGGCTTGCCGGCGATCAGAAACGCGCGGATGCCTTGCTGAACCCGCTCCTGACGCAGAACAAGCCCGGCGCGTGGCGCGCGCGGGCGTTCATTCTGGCCGGCAATGGCGATGTGGCGGAGGCGGTGCGCATCGTGCGCGGCTTCCTCGATGCGCGTTCCACATCGGCCATGCAGTCCTATCTCGAACGGATGAGCGCCTTGACCAAGGCGCAGCAGGCCGCCGTAATCCATTATGGCCATTTCCCAGCCGAGCAGCAGGTCGGGCGTGATAGCGACGCGGTGCGCGCCATCGCATCGCGCGGCCCGACACCGAGGGCAGGCACCCGTGGGCAGGATCGCGGGCTTATTCCATCCGGTGAGCCGCTTGGCCGCCGGACGCGTGCGAGCGCGGATCGCAGTGCGGGCGGGGCAAGCCGCGCGGCGAGCGAGCGGCAGACCCGGGCGTCGCGGCGTGCCGAAGCCAAGGCCCGCGCCGCAGCGCGCAACCAGCCAGCCGCGTCCGTTGCGCAGGGGCCCCAACCAAGTGCGGCTGCGCCAACCCCAACCCCAACGCCGACGGCATCGGCGCCGGTGCAGGTGGCGCAGGCGGAATTGCCCGCTGTCTCTGCTCCGGTGGCGCAAACCATGGTGGCGGGCACGGGCCTGCCGGATGACGCGGCGGTCGCATCCGTGCCGAATAGCGCAGCGAAGCGGATCGCCGCGGCGGATCCGGCACGGCCCGGCTTTGAGACGCTCGCACCATCGTCCGCTTCGGCGGCTCCAGAATCTCGGACAGCCGGGCTGCAGAATGAGGATCGACCGGCAGCAGACGCCGCCGTTCGGCCCACCGTCGTGGCCTCGATAGCCGACAGCGTCAGCAGCGCGCCGATGGTCGGACCCTCGGCCGATCTGGCCGCCACATCCGCTGCTGGCACCGATGGCGCTGCTGGCACCGCAGCCGCCGGGATGTCCAACGAGCCGGTGCCCAGCCTGGGTGCGATCGTGCGGTCGATCGATATTCCGCCGCAGGAGCAACAGGCCAATGTCTTCGCCGTCGATCTCGAGCGGCTAGAGCAGTATAAGAACGCCAAGCCGCTGGGCCCGGTCTCCGGCAAGGCTGCCGCATCGCCCTTTGCGCAAAAGCCGATGCCGAGCGGGGCGAAGCCACTGGGCGATGATGCGGTGAAGGCCGCTCCGGCCACGAAAAAGGCCGTGAAACCGGCGGCAAAACCGGACGCCAAACCCGCCGCCGATCCGCAGCCTGCGCGCAATTGGGTGCAGATCGCCACCGGCGGCAGCGATCTGATGAAGAATGAATATCGCCGCCTGTCTCGCGGCAAGACGGAGCTGTTCAAGGGCCGGAAGGGCTGGACGTCGCCGTTCAAGTCCAGCGCCCGTCTGCTGGTGGGGCCGTTCGACAGCATCGCGGCGGCGCGCGACTGGCTGGGCGATTTCGAAGAAGCGGGCGGGCAGGGGTTCGCCTGGAACAGCGACGACGGCACGGTCGTCACGCCGCTGCCCTGATCGCATGAGCCATGCCCCATTTGCCAGTGATCCGGCGCACAGCCGGGGGCGGCTGCATGCCGAGGAGGGCGGGCTCATGCGCGGCCCGCGCGATGTATTCCAGCGGGACCGGGACCGGATCATCCACTCCATCGCGTTCCGCCGTCTGCGCCACAAGACGCAGGTGTTCATCTCGCCCGATGGCGATCATTATCGCGTCCGCCTGACCCATAGCCTCGAAGTCGCCCAGATCGGCCGCACGATCGCGCGGGCGCTGGGGCTGAACGAGGATCTGACCGAAGCGCTGTGCTTGGCGCACGATATCGGCCATCCGCCCTTCGGCCATGCCGGGGAGGACGCGTTGGAGGAGGCGCTGTGCGCCCATGGCGGGTTCGATCATAATGCCCACACCATTCGCGTGCTGGCCGTCCTTGAATCGCCCTATCCGCGCTGGAACGGCCTCAATCTCAGCTGGGAATTGCTGGAAGGGCTGGCCAAGCATAACGGGCCGGTGGCCGATCCGCCCTGGGCCCTGGCGCAGATCAATGCCCGCTTCGATCTCGAACTGCCCCGCTGGGCATCGCTGGAAGCGCAGGTGGCCGCGATTGCCGACGACATCGCTTATGACAATCATGATATCGACGATGGGCTGCGCGCCGGCATCCTCACGATGGACCAGCTGCTCACGCTGCCGTTCATCGCCGAGCGCTGGGAGAATATTCGTAGCGAATTTTCCGATGTCGCGCCGGATCGGCTGGTGGCCGAACTGGTACGCCAGCAGATCGGCGCCATGGTGAACGACGTGATCGATCAGACGCGGGCCAATATCGCCGCTAGCGCAATTGCTGGCATCGCCGATGTGCGCGGCGCAGATCGGGCCATGGTCGCCTTTTCGCCGGAGATGCGGGAGCGGGAGCGCATGCTGAAGCGCTTCATGTACGCCAATGTCTATCATCATCCGGTACAGGTCGATGCGGCAGACGGCGCGCGGGTGATCGTGGCCGATCTGTTTGCGGCCTATCGCGATCGTCCAGCGCTGATGACCGGCGCCTGGCGCGCGGCGCTGCCGGACGAGGAGCCGGCACGCAGCCGGCACATTGCGGACTATCTGGCGGGCATGACCGATCGCTTTGCCGAAACGCAGCATGCGCAGATTTTTGGAGGCAAGGCGGCGGCGCGCGATTGACTCTGGCTCCGGCCTGCGTCAATTCAGTCGGCGCTGCCGCTTAAAGCGGGCGTCGATACGGGAGAGCATCGGGCTACCGCCCGGTCACCGAAGGAGCAACCGCCCCGGAATCTCTCAGGTCAGTCGGACCGTATCGAGGCATCAGGCACTCTGGAAAGCGGATGGCGCGTTTTGGCGCGCGATCCCACCGAAGGGGTAAGCGGGATGGGCCGAATGGCTGACCGCGAAAGCTCTCAGGTTCCCTGACAGAGGGGGCAGGCGATGAAACGGGAGCCTTTCCGTTGCGTCTGCAATTGACCCCCTGCCCATGAAGGAGCCGATGCGATGAGCGAAGATATGCCGGACCAGGACGAAGCGCAGCCAATCGAAACGCAGACGCTGCCGCTCGATGCGTGGCATCGCGCGCATGGTGGCCGGATGGTGCCTTTCGCGGGGTATCATATGCCGGTGCAGTTTGAAGGCATCATGGCCGAGCATCTGTGGACGCGTGAGCGCGCCGGCCTGTTCGACGTCAGCCATATGGGGCAGGTGCTGCTCACCGGCGCGGATGTGGCTGGGCCGCTGGAACAGCTGTTGCCGGGCGATCTGCACGGATTGAAGACCGATCGCATGCGCTATTCGTTGCTGCTGGCGGAAGATGGCGGCATTCTGGACGATCTGATGATCACGCGGCTGGCATCCACCGCGCCCTTCGGCATGGAAGATGAGGGGGGCGAGGCCTTTTACATGGTCGTCAACGGTGCCGTGAAATATGAGGATATTTCCTTCCTTCGCGAACATTTGCCGGACGAAGTGACGATCAACCATCTGGAAGATCATGCGCTGCTCGCCTTGCAGGGGCCGGGCGCGGGCGATGCGCTCGCGCAGCTGCTGAGCGGCACCGATGCGCTCTATTTCATGCAGGCCGGTGGTTTCGATTGGGACGGCGTGCCGCTGTGGATCAGCCGGTCCGGCTATACCGGTGAGGATGGTTTCGAGATCAGCCTGCCCGCGGCCGATGCCGAGCGTTTTGCAACCGCGCTGGTGGCGCTGGACGCGGTGAAGCCGGTGGGGCTTGGGGCGCGCGATTCGCTGCGGCTCGAGGCCGGGTTGCCGCTTTACGGGCATGACCTGACCGAACAGACCACGCCGATGGCAGGCGGTCTGGGCTTTGCCCTGTCCAAGCGGCGGCGCGAGGAAGGCGGCTTTCACGGTCATGAGCGCGTGCTCGGCGAACATCGCGATGGCCCGGTGACCCAGCGGGTCGGCCTGTTGATCGATGGACGCCAGCCCGTGCGCGAAGGCGCCGAGGTGGTGGACGAAGGCGGCCAGGCGATCGGCCGGATCACCAGCGGCGGCCATGCGCCCAGCCTGGGCCAGCCCATCGCGATGGCGACCGTGCCGGCGGCCTTCGCGGCCATCGGCCATCGCATCCACATCAGACAGCGCGGCAAAGATTTTACCGGCACCGTTGCGGCAATGCCATTTGTCCAGCAACGCTATCGCCGAGCATCGAAAGGGAGCTGAAATGAAACGCTATTTTACCGAAGACCATGAATGGATCGCCGTCGAAGGCGATGAAGGCACCGTCGGCATCACCGATTATGCGCAGGAACAGCTGGGCGATGTGGTGTTCGTGGAAGTGCCGGACAGCGGCGCGATGCTGAAAAAAGGCAATGATGCCGCCGTGGTCGAATCGGTAAAGGCCGCGTCCGACGTATATGCGCCGGTCAGCTGCGAAGTGCTGGAAGGCAATGACGCGCTGGGCGACGAGCCGGGCTTGGTCAATTCCGATCCCGAAGGCGAGGGCTGGTTTTTCAAGCTGCGGCTGGAAGACAAGGACGAGCTGGCCGAGCTGATGGATGAGGCCGCGTACAAGGAATATGTCGCAAGCCTTTGAACTTTAATCGCCTCCCGTGACGGGGCGGCAGGAGCAATACCCCCATGCGTTATCTCCCACAGACCGACGACAGCCGGCAGGCCATGCTGGAACGGATCGGCGTATCCTCGATCGACGATCTGTTCGTGGACGTGCCGGAGGAGGCACGGCTGGACGGGCCGATCCATGATCTGCCGATGCATGCCAGCGAGATGGCGGTGGAGCGGCATATGTCGCGCCTCGCCGCGCAGAACATGGCGGCGGGCGGCGTGCCCTTCTTTCTTGGGGCAGGCGCCTATCGCCATCATGTGCCCGCCAGCGTGGATCATCTGATCCAGCGCGGCGAGTTTCTGACGGCCTATACGCCCTATCAGCCGGAAATCGCGCAGGGCACGCTGCAGGTGTTGTTCGAGTTCCAGACCCAGGTTGCCCGGCTGCTGGGCACCGATGTCGCCAATGCCAGCATGTATGACGGATCGACCGCCTGCTGGGAGGCGATCACCATGGCGCGGCGCGTGACCAAGCGGGCCAAGGCGCTGATCAGCAGCGGCGTGCATCCGCACTACGTCTCGGTCTGCAAGACCATGGCGCGCTTCACCAAGGACGTGATCGATTATACCGCGCCCGAACTGACCGATGGCACCGACTGGGCCGCGCTGGCGGACAAGGTGGACGGCGATACCAACTGCGTGATCGTGCAATATCCCGATATTCTGGGCCGCATCGACGACATGACGGCGCTGGCCAAAAAATGCGCCGAGCACAAGGCGTTGCTGATCGCGGTGGTGACCGAGCCGGTGGCGATGGGCGCGGTGCGCTCTCCCGGCCAGATGGGCGCGGACATCGTGGTGGGCGAGGGGCAGTCGCTAGGCGTCGGCCTGCAGTTTGGCGGGCCCTATGTCGGGCTGTTCGGCTGCAAGCAGAAATATGTGCGCCAGATGCCGGGGCGTCTGTGCGGCGAGACGGTGGACGCGGACGGCAAGCGCGGGTTCGTGCTCACCCTTTCCACGCGCGAACAGCATATCCGCCGCGAAAAGGCGACGAGCAACATCTGCACCAATAGCGGTCTGTGCGCTCTGGCCTTTTCGATCCACATGACGCTGCTGGGCGAAAAGGGCATCCGCCAGATTGCTGCGATCAATCATGAGAAGGCGGTGATCTGCGCCAACCGTTTGGCCAAAATCGACGGTGTGCGAGTGGTGAACGACCTGTTTTTCAACGAGTTCACCATCGAACTTCCGGTCGATTCGCGCGATCTTGTGCGCGATCTGGCGGAGCAGAACATTCTCGCCGGCGTGTCGCTCAGCCGCCTGTACGCCGACGAGCCGGGCCTCTCCAAAGGCCTGCTGATCGCCGTCACCGAGATGGTGGAGCATGAGGATATCGAGGCGCTGGCGACCGCGCTTGAAGGAGCATTGGCATGAGCATGAACAAGCAGGGCCGCCAGACCCAGCCGCATGAAGGCGGCGCAAGCGATCCCCACCCCACCACCACCGGCAACCGCGCGCTGATGCTGGAAGAACCGCTGATCTTCGAGATCGGTGACAGCGAGCGTACCGGGGTGGACTGGCCCGCCGATTGCTGGGGCGAATCGCGCCTGGGCGATCTGGCGCGGCTGGAGCGGATCGATCTGCCCGGCCTGTCGGAGCCGGAAACCATCCGCCATTATACCCGGCTCAGCCGCCAGAATTACGGGATCGACCTGGGGCTGTTCCCGCTCGGCAGCTGCACCATGAAGCATAATCCACGGCTGAACGAGAAGATGGCGCGGCTGCCCGGCTTTGCCGATATCCACCCGCTGCAGCCGGTCGCCAGCGTGCAAGGCGCGCTCGGCGTGATTCATGAGCTGGCCCACTGGCTCAAGACGCTGACCGGCATGCCCGCCGTGGCCATGAGCCCCAAGGCCGGGGCGCATGGCGAGCTGTGCGGCATCCTGGCGATCCGCGCGGCGCTGGAAAAGCGCGGCGATGCGCGGCAGGTGGTGCTGGTGCCCGAAAGCGCGCACGGCACCAACCCCGCCACCGCCGCCTTTGCCGGCTATGCGGTCGAGGATATTCCGGCGACCAGCGAAGGTCGCGTCGATTTCGACGCGCTGCAGAAGCGGCTCGGCCCCGATGTGGCGGGCGTGATGATCACCAATCCCAACACCTGCGGCCTGTTCGAGCGGGACATGAAACGCATTTCCGATGCGGTGCATGAAGCAGGTGGTTTCGTCTATTGCGACGGCGCGAATTTCAACGCCATTGTCGGGCGCGTGCGGCCGGGCGATCTGGGCATCGATGCGATGCACCTCAATCTGCACAAGACCTTTTCCACGCCCCATGGCGGCGGCGGTCCCGGCTCCGGCCCGGTGGTGTTTTCCGAAGCGCTGGCCCCGTTCGCGCCGCTACCCTTCGTGGAAAAGACCGGCGAGGGCAGCTTCCGGCTGGTCGAGGAAGAAACCGCCGAGGACCATCATGGCGACAGCTTCGGCCGGATGACCGCGTTTCATGGGCAGATGGGCATGTTCACCCGTGCGCTCACCTATATCATGAGCCACGGCGCGGACGGGCTGCGGCAGGTGAGCGAGGATGCCGTGCTCAACGCCAATTATATCCTGCGCTCGATGGAAGATTTGCTCGAAGCGCCCTTCGCGCCCAGCGGCCCGTGCATGCATGAGGCGCTGTTCAGCGACAAGGGCGTGGCCGACGGCTTTTCCACCGTCGACATTGCCAAGGGCCTGATCGACGAGGGTTTCCACCCGATGACCATGTATTTCCCGCTGGTGGTGCATGGCGCGATGCTGGTCGAGCCGACCGAGACCGAGAGCAAGGCGGATATAGACCAGTTCATCGCCGCGTTCCGATCGGTGGTGGAGCGGGCCAAGGCGGGTGACGAAAGTCTGCACGGCGCGCCCTATCATGCGCCCCGCAGCCGGCTGGACGAGACCGCGGCCGCGCGCAAACCCATGCTGGTCTATCAGGAACCGGCGCAGGCCGAGGCGGCGGAATAAGGCCGATGGGCTGGGATACGGTTTTTTCGATCACCAATATCCTGGCCCTGGGCGGCTGGTTGCTGCTGATATTCGCGCCGCGAAAGCCGCTCGTTTTTTCGGCCATCACCTATGTCGGCGTCGGCCTATTGTGCCTGATCTATGTGATCGGCTTTGCCGGGCTACTGGCAGGGTTCATCGATGGTGGTGGTCCATCGCCGCCGCTGACCGACTATAGCGTTGCGGGCCTGCAGGCCGCCATGTTCGCCAATCCCGGCGGCACGGTGATTGGCTGGACGCATTATCTTGCCTTCGATCTGTTCATCGGCATGTGGATTGCGCGCGATGCGGACGCCAAGGGCTTTTCGCGCATCTGGCAGGCACCCGTCCTGTTTCTGACTTTCATGGCAGGTCCGCTTGGTCTGCTGATCTGGCTGACGCTGCGCGAGCCCGCCGCCCGCCGCGCCCAGCCGCGCAGCAAGGCATGAGCGACGGCCCCGCGCCATGGACGCCGGAGGCCATTTCGCCGGATGGAACGCCGCCGGAACCGGGCGAGGCACAAGCCAAGCTCCACGCGCCGGCCACGCTGCGCAATCGTGCCGCCATCGCCGATATATTGCGGCTATGGTTGCCCGATCGCGGCACGGTGCTGGAAGTCGCCAGCGGATCGGGCGAGCATATCGTCTATTTCGCCAGCAGCTTTCCGGCGCTGCGCTGGCAGCCGAGCGATGCCGATAGCGATGCCCAGCGCTCGATTGCGGCGTGGACCGGGGAGGCCCATCTGTCCAATGTCGAGCCGCCCGTCGCGCTCGATGCAGCAGCGCCCGATTGGGATGTGGTGCTGGCCGATGCGGTGCTTTGCATCAACATGGTGCATATCAGCCCCTGGGCGGCGACCGAGGGGCTGTTCGCCGGTGCCGCTGGCCTGTTGCCGTCTGGCGCGCCGCTGATCCTCTACGGGCCGTTCATCGACCCCGCTGTGCCGACAAGCCAAAGCAATCTGGCGTTCGATGCGTCGCTGAAGGGCCGGAACCGGGATTGGGGGCTGCGCAGCCTGACAGACATGGCCCAGCTGGCCGATCGGAACGGCTTTCACATGGCCGATCGGCAGGTGATGCCTGCCAACAATCTGATGCTGCGTTTCGTGCGCGGTGATGCCGCGCGCTAACGGCAAGGGGGCGGGCAGGGGGCCTGTCCTACACCGATCCTTGGCCATATGGTCCACGCATGGTTCGGTGGCATATCTGGCAGACCCGCCCGCTCATTTCATCGCTGATACAAAACGGTTCGACCGAATTGCGCGCAAACGGGGTGTGCCGAGTGCGAACTTCCAGCCCGGCCTTGGCGCGCTTAACGGACCGGTGGACGAATCGCCGCGGCGCGTCTGGACAGGCGGTGCTCGCGGAAAACGATATACAGCCCGCTGGCGATAATCACCGGCGCGCCGACATAAGTCGCCGTCGCGGGCAGATCGCCGAACAGCCAGAAGCCGTAGAGCGCGGACCAGATGAGCGAGCTATAGTCCATCGGCAGCACCACGGCGACGGGGGCCAGCCGCAGCGCGCCCGTCAGGCAGAACTGCCCGATCGCGCCCAGCAGACCGATCGCTGCGATGATGCCCCATGTCGCCGGATCGTGCATCTGCCCGACAAAGGCCATGGCAATGGCGAGCGGCAGCATGGAAGTGAGGCTGAACCAGAAGACGATGGTGAGCGTCGCCTCGGACTTGCCCAGTTCGCGCACCTGGATGGTGACCGCCGCCGTCATCAGCGCGCCGATCACGCCCACGATCACGCCCATGGTCGGCAAATCGCCGCCACCCGGCTGCACCACGATCAGGACGCCGATGAAGCCGACGATCACCGCGCCCCAGCGATGCCAGCCGGTCGGTTCTTTCAAGATCAGCGCGGCGAGCACCGTGGTCAGGATCGGCACCGCGAAGAAGATCGTCGTGGCCTCGGCCAGCGGCAGCAGTGTCATGGTCCAGAAGTTCAGCGTCATCGCGCTGATACCCAGCAGCATGCGCAGCCCATGACCAAAGGGCCGGTAACTTTTGAGGCTGCTCCATTTGCCGCTGCGTGCCAGCAGCAGGGCGATGACGGGCAGGGCGGCCAGTTGCCGGTAGAACACGCTCTCGAGAATATGGACGCCGCGCGTCTGCGCCAGCTTTACCAGCGCCAGCATGAGCGAGATCGCGGCCATCGACAGCAGGCGCAGCAGCGCGCCGGGCAGCGCGCGCTGCTCCAGACCGCCGCTGGATGCGGGCGCGATAGTGGGGGCGGCAGGATCCATCATGCGGCCCTAGCTGCACCTAGCGCGCGATCAAGCCTTGAAACCGCACGTGGTTGCCGCATCTGCATAAGCCATGGATGTATTGCTATGGAATCCCTGGGTCCCGGTGGCCATAGGCGCGCTGGCCGTGCTGCTGGTCTCCGTCATCGGCGATCATCGCCAGCGCAAGCGGCGCAACCTGGATCGGCCAGGCTTCATGCCATGGCCATTTCTCACCGTCATGGGCGGCATCATTTTTCTGTTCTCGACCGCGCTGGCCATCCAGCTGGGCTGAGGCAAGGCTTAGAGGCAGGCTTCCAGATAGGGCTGGTCAAACCCGAACTGCTTGGCCTTTTCAAGCGTGTAGGGCCGCAGGCCGGAGCTGGCATATTCGCCCATGATGTTGCCGTCGGTGTCCTCGTCCAGATAGTTGAACTTGAACAGATCCTGGGTCACGATGACATCGCCCTCCATGCCGATCACTTCCGTGATCTGTGTGGTCCGGCGCGAGCCGTCACGCAGGCGTTTGACCTGGACCACCAGATCGATCGATTCGGCGATCTGACGGCTGATGGCTTCCTTGGGTATCTTGATGTCGCCCATCAGGATCATGTTTTCCATGCGGGCCAGGCATTCGCGCGGGCTGTTGGCGTGGAGCGTACACATGGACCCGTCATGGCCGGTGTTCATCGCGGCCAGCAGATCGAAACATTCCGCGCCACGGATTTCGCCCAGGATGATCCTGTCGGGCCGCATGCGCAGGGCGTTCTTCACCAGATCGCCGATGGTGATCGCGCCATCGCCTTCCAAATTGGGTGGGCGGGTTTCCAGCGGCAGCCAGTGCGGTTGCTGCAGGCGAAGCTCGGCAGCATCCTCGATCGTCAGAACGCGCTCGCCAGGATCGATCATCTTGGACATGGCGTTGAGCATGGTTGTCTTACCGGAACCGGTACCGCCCGAGATGATGACATTCATCCGGCTTGCGCCGGCGATTTTGAGCGCCGTGCACATCTTCTCGTTCATCGAGCCAAAGCCCTTGAGCATGTCGAGCGTGATCGGCTTTTCGGAGAATTTACGGATGGACATCGCCGTGCCGCGCAGGCTCAGCGGCGGCACGATCACATTGACACGCGATCCGTCCTTCAATCGGGCATCGGCCAGCGGTGTGGTCTGGTCGACGCGCCGGCCAACCTGGTTCACGATGCGCTGCGCGATCTGGAACAGATGCTCTTCGTCGCGAAACTGGGTCGGGGCGAGCATCAGCTTGCCCTTTTTTTCGATATAGGTCTGGTAGGGCCCGTTCACCATGATGTCCGAGACGTCCGGATCGGCCAGCAGCTCTTCCAGCGGGCCGAAGCCCAGCAGCTCGTCGACGAGCACCTTTTCCAGCGCGAACTGCTCCCGCCGGTTGAGCGTGAGTTTCAGTTCGGCGAGCACCTCCATGATGATCGGCCGGAATTCCTCCGTCAGCTCTTCCTTGTTGAGCGTGGAGGCCGCTTCCGGATCGACACGCTCCAGCAGGCGCGGGAGCACCTGCTCCTTGATCTTGTGTACGGAGGCCTCGAACCCCTCGCTACGGACGCCGGTTTCGTTGACGCTATTGGCCCGCTCGCTGAGCCGGTTCATGGCATCGCTGGGTGCAGAGGGCGGCGCATTCGGTACGTCCAGCGTGTCGATCGGCGGGAACTGTTCCCCGCCGGGCGGCGGCGGATTGGCCGTTTTCGCGTCATGTTTGACTGGCGACGTGCCGCCCGTCATCGGGCGTGCCACGCCAAAGCTTGGCCGACCGCCGCCGGAATTGTTTCGTTTGCCGAAAGCGCTCATCGATCAAGACCCGGTTGGTGCATCATGAGTGGCAGGGGCTATCGCAAAAGGGTGAACAAATCGGAAAGCATGATGGCTGCAATGGTTCGGCGCGGGTAGGGACGCTGCATGGCTCCATCATCTTCATCGCTGCTGCCGGACGACCATCGCAAGGGCATGCTTCTGGCGCTTTGTGGCTTTGCCATGCTCTCCGCAGGGGATGGCATCATCAAGTCCATCGCCGGGGAGTGGCCGGGTACTGCCGTGGCGGCGCTGCGCTACAGTTTCGGCGCTGTCGGGCTGGCGACCTTTCTGCTGCTCAAGGAAGGCCCGGCGGGGTTCCGCCTTCCGATGTGGCGAACGCAGCTGGCGCGCGGCTTTTTCGTTGCGCTCGCCACGCTATGTTTCTTTTCGGCCATTTTTCTGATGCCGCTGGCGGAAGCCACCGCCATTCAGTTCACCAGCCCGATGCTGACCGGAATCCTGTCGGCGATCCTCCTCAAGGAACGGGCGTCGCGACGGATATGGATTGCCACGCTACTGGCCTTTGCGGGCGTGCTGGTGGTGCTTCGCCCGAATGTCGCGCTGCTCGGCTGGGCGGCCCTCCTCCCGCTTGCCGCCGCCCTTGGCATGGCCTTTCTGATGATATTCAATCGCGCGGTCTCCGACGCAGGATCCGGCCTCCTGATGCAGGTCCTTGTCGCCAGCATCGCCGCGCCTATTCTCATTATTGCCGCAGCCATCGGTCATCTCAGCGGGTTCGAACCTCTGCACATCGACTGGCCACATTGGAGCGTCATCGCACGATGTGCCTTAGTGGCCATCACCGCCAGCAGCGCCCACTGGGTCGTCTACACCGCCACCACCCGCGCCTCGGCCGCCACGATAGCGCCGATGGTCTATGTGCAACTGATCGTGGCCCTGTCGATCGGCATGTTCTTCTACGGGGATTTTCCGGATCTCGTATCGATTGGCGGGTCAGTGCTGATCGTGGCCGCCGGCTTGTGGTTGTGGCGGCAGCGGCAAGTAGACCCCGGAAACAAGGTAATCGATGTCAAGGGTGCGCCCGATTAGCTAGCTACTTTCTTACCAATTGAATAATTAGTAGGGGACTTAGCAAGGTCACGGCGTACATTGATTCTATATCGTCGGTCAGGGCGCCCATGTTCGCCAACGATGACGTAATCGCGAGCAATTGCGTCATCGAGAAGCTTTCGGTTAGTTTTGTCAACCAGAGGCGTGAAGGCGGCACTGGCTGTCAGAACAACTCCCGGCCTGGCCGCTATGAGACGACGCATTTCCGCATGGGTATCTACACCTACCGCATTCCGTTCTGTTGCGTCAGTCAGATGGAAAGGAAACATCATACGCCAGGGTGCGTGGGCACCTGTCTCTAGATACAGTATCATTGGGGCATCATCAATATACAGGGTCGCGCCCGAGTTTGTATACAGCTCAACCTGGTCCGCCATTTGGCGAACCATCGCGCGGTTCTCCACCTTCGGCATGATTCTGAGATGCGCCACAAAAAGTGCCCAACCAATTAACGCCACGAATATGACAGGCCCGGTATATTTGCGATCGAACAGTTTGGGTAGGATAATGCAGATCGGCACGAGTAGGGGAAGTGCGTAATGATCAAAAAAATTACCGATCATAGCGAAACCGACGAGTGCTGAAACCAGCCAGCCGGTCAAAAAGTCTTTGAAGTTTTTACTCTCGTTTGATTTGGTCATAAAAAGCAGAGCGACCGGGAGTACCACGAGTAGCGGGATGCAGATAAAAGAAAGAGTGCGAAGATTTGCTTGAACAGCGACGTCTGGTTGAGATAACCGGTCAAATATGGATATAAAGTTGGCATACACAAATATGTCGAAGCCACCAATCGCAGCGAAGTAAGCGAGGGCTAGGACGGTTGGCATTAGTGCTATCCCTACCATGAGGCTGGCGCGCAGCGTAAGCATTCGAAAGCTCGTACCTAATTTGCGTTCATGCCATAACAGTAGCAGGCCGAAGAATATGCCCTCGGCAACCGACGTGTATTTGAGTTGCAAGATAATTCCGCAAATAGTCATTGAACCGACACCCCAACGGTGCCGAAGTCTTGCAGATGGACTTTCGAGCGATTTCAACACCATGAGGCCAGCGATTGCAGTCAGGCAGTTATAGAAAACCGGTGATTGCCCGCCAGCACCGCCCAACGCTGACAGCCAAGCAGCATACACGACTGCAGCTGCTAAAGCCGCTAAATCATGCGAATATCGACGACTTATTAAAAATATAGACCAGCAGGTTGCGAGCACGAAGCATGCAGCAACAATCTGATATTCGGTATAGCCAGTGCCGCCGAGCAGCCGAATTCCAGCAAAGAGCAAGAACAAGCCGATGGGTTTGCGATCCCAGATGTCTATATAGGGAAGCTGTCCGTGAAGCATACGATCGCCAACCAGCAAATAAAACTGCTCGTCGACATGAATTTCAGGGTAGCCGATATAGGGCGCCCTGAGAAGAATGACGAAGCCCGTCAATGCCAAGGCCAGTTTAATGTCGGTCGACAGGACTGACCTGCCAAACGTTACTGTCGACATCGTGCGGGCACGCGTTAGATCCATACTTGGATCGCGCCTATGGTGCCGTAGCGCGGGAATATGACGAGCATAGCAATGCGTCTCCGAAGTTTGGAGAGTGTAATGACCGGCTATGCTTAAATTTGGGTTAGGATTGTGCGAGCCATGAATGCCCCACGAATGGCGGTGACTATCTTACTCGCCAGCCTTCTCCGCCAGCACCGTCAGGCCCTTGTCGTTGACCTCGGCAAAGCCGCCTTCGATGCGGATGGTTTCCGGCGCGGCGCCATCGGCTTTGTAGATCGAGAGGTTGCCGTCGCGTACGGTCGACATGAAGGGTGCGTGGCCTTCCAATACGCCGAAGTCGCCCTCTGCGCCGGGGACGACGACCATGTGCACCTCTTCGGACCGCACGAGCTTCTCTGGGGTGACGAGTTCGAAGTGGAGCTTGCTTGCCATGTCATATGTCCGAATTTGCGGGGCTGGTTGGTGGGCTGATATCGTCATGGCCACCACCGTCCAAGTGAAAAAGCAGGATCGTGCAGATCATCCCGCCTATAAAAAATCCGCCCATCCAGAGCACATCCGACCAGAGATCGCGATATCGAACGGTCTGATTGGCGGCAAACTGCATTAGAGCGATCGCAGCAATCGACACGGCGAACGGGGGAAGAAGACCGCGCTTGCCGCGAAGCATCAGGACGTGGCAGCTAAAGTTTACTACCACAAAGGGAAGGGCGATCGCATAAAGCCACCATCCGGTGCTGGGCTGATCGAAGACGGCTGCACCGAGATCGGTAAAAGCCGCGTCGAACAAGCGCCACTGGTCGACCCGATAATGATGAATTTCGATCGCCGAGATCAGGAGAAAATCGGCAATCCCGATCCATAACAGGCGCCTGAGCCATAGCGCGGCGCGCGCATCGTGATGAGATGAGCGCGCCGCCATGGATCCTTACGCTTCTTCAGCGAGCTTCTTGCCCTTTTCGATCGCCTCGTCGATCCCGCCAACCATGTAGAAGGCGCTTTCGGGAAGGTGATCATATTCGCCTTCGACCACCGCCTTGAAGCTCTTGATGGTGTCTTCCAGCTGCACGAACTTGCCGGGGATGTTGGTGAACACCTCGGCCACGTGGAATGGCTGCGACAGGAAGCGCTGGATCTTGCGGGCACGCGCCACGGTCAGCTTATCTTCCTCGGAAAGCTCGTCCATGCCGAGAATGGCGATGATGTCCTGCAGCGACTTGTACTTCTGCAGAGTCTCCTGAACCGCACGCGCCGTGTCATAATGTTCCTGACCGACCACGCGGGGCTCCAGAACGCGGCTGGTCGAATCCAGCGGATCGACCGCGGGATAAATGCCAAGCTCGGAAATCGCGCGGTTGAGGTTGGTGGTCGCGTCCAGATGGGCAAAGGACGTTGCCGGCGCAGGGTCCGTCAAATCGTCGGCAGGCACGTAGACGGCCTGGATCGATGTGATCGAGCCCTTGTTGGTCGACGTGATACGCTCCTGCAGCTGGCCCATGTCCGTCGCGAGTGTCGGCTGATAGCCCACAGCCGAGGGGATACGGCCGAGAAGTGCGGATACTTCTGCACCGGCCTGCGTGAAGCGGAAGATGTTGTCCACGAAGAAGAGGACGTCCTGATTCTCCTGATCGCGGAAATATTCGGCGATCGTCAGGCCGGACAGTGCCACACGGGCGCGGGCGCCCGGCGGTTCGTTCATCTGGCCATAAACCAGCGCCACTTTCGAGCCCTCGGAAATGGCCTCGCCAGCTTCGTTCTTGGCAATAACGCCCGCATCCAGGAACTCGTGATAAAGATCGTTGCCTTCACGGGTACGCTCACCCACGCCCGCGAACACCGAGGTGCCGCCATGGCCCTTGGCGATGTTGTTGATCAGCTCCTGGATCAGCACGGTCTTGCCGACGCCTGCGCCGCCGAACAGGCCGATCTTGCCGCCCTTCGCGTACGGCGCGAGCAGATCGATCACCTTGATGCCGGTGACGAGAATTTCCGATTCCGTCGACTGGTCGACGAACAGCGGAGCTTCGGCGTGAATGGGGTTCGTCTGGGTTGCGCCGATCGGGCCGCGCTCGTCGATCGGTTCGCCGATGACGTTCATGATACGGCCGAGCGTTGCGGGACCTACCGGCATACGGATCTGCGCGCCGGTGTCGGTGACGTTCTGACCGCGGGTCAGGCCGTCGGTGCCGTCCATGGCGATGCAGCGCACGGTGTTCTCACCGAGATGCTGCGCCACTTCGAGCACGAGGCGCTTGCCGTTATTGTCGGTTTCCAGCGCGTTCAGGATGGACGGCAGCGCACTGTCGAACTGTACGTCGACAACGGCGCCGATAACCTGGCTGATGCGACCGACATTGTTGGTCGTGGCGGGTTTTTCCTGGATCTGGGTAGCCATGATCTGTCCTATCTACCTGGCGTTACAGCGCTTCTGCGCCGGAGATGATTTCAACGAGTTCGGTGGTGATCGCGGCCTGACGGCTGCGGTTATACTGGACGGTGAGATCGCCGATAAGCTCACCGGCATTGCGCGTGGCATTGTCCATCGCGGTCATCGATGCGCCCTGTTCCGACGCCATATTTTCCAGCAAGGCGCCGAAAATCTGCGTGGTCAGGTTGCGCGGCAGCAAGTCTTCCAGGATCCCGGCCTCATCGGGTTCATATTCCACCGAAGCCGGCGGTGCGTCACCGGCGGCAGCCGTGGAAAGAGAGGCGGTCTGGTCGATCTTCACCGGGATGATCTGCTGACGGGTCGGTTCCTGCGTCAGCGCGGATTTGAACGTGGAATAGAACAGATGCGCGACATCGAACTTGCCGGCTTCCAGCATGTCGGTGAGGTCATGCGCGATGGCGCGTGCCTCATCGAAACCGGGGGACTTGATGTCGGTCGTGTCGAAATATTTCTCGGTCTGACCGGGGTGGAAGCGATTGATAATGCTCCGCCCCTTGCGCCCGGCCAGATAGAACAGGACGGTCTTGCCCTCGCTCTCCAGCTGGCGGGCAAAGCTGCGCGCTTCCTTCACGATATTGGCGTTGAACGCGCCGGCCAGGCCGCGGTCCGATGTCAGGACCACCAGCATCTGGACCTGATCCTTGCCGGTGCCGGCAAGCAGCTTGGGTGACTTGTCGGTGCGCGTGACCCGCGACGCAAGCGAGGACACCACGGCTTCCATGCGCTGCGCATAGGGCCGGGCCGCTTCGGCAGCGGCCTGCGCCTTGCGCAGCTTTGCCGCGGCGACCATTTGCTTGGCCTTGGTGATCTTCTGGGTCGATTTGACCGAGGAGATCCGCCCTTTCAGTTCTTTAAGAGTGGCCATTACGTCCTACCATTCCGTGCGCGGCTGCCGGGGGCTTCGATGACGGAACCGGTTGTCCGACATCGAGGCCCCATGTCGATCTTCTTAGGAGAAGGACTTGCCGAAAGCTTCCAGCGCGTCCTTCAGCTTCGCCTTCGTCGCATCGCCAAGATCCTTGGTCGAGCGGATTTCGTCCAGCACGTCCTGATGCTCGGCGCGCATGAAGCGCAGCATGGAGTTCTCATAATAGGATACCTGATCCACGGCCACGCTATCGATATAGCCATTAGTGCCCGCAAAGATCACGGCGGTCTGCTCTTCGAACGGCAGCGGGCTGAACTGCGGCTGCTTGAGCAGCTGCGTCAGGCGTGCACCGCGATTGAGCAATTTCTGCGTCGAGGCATCGAGGTCCGAGCCGAACTGCGCAAAGGCTTCCATTTCGCGATACTGGGCAAGCTCCAGCTTGATCGAGCCGGACACCTTCTTCATCGCCTTGGTCTGCGCAGCGCCGCCGACGCGGCTCACCGACAGGCCGACATTGATGGCCGGACGGATGCCCTGATAGAATAGTTCGGTTTCCAGGAAGATCTGGCCGTCGGTGATCGAGATCACGTTGGTCGGGATATAGGCGGACACGTCGCCAGCCTGAGTCTCGATGATCGGCAGGGCGGTCAGCGAACCGGAGCCATTGTCCTCGTTCATCTTGGCCGCACGCTCGAGCAAACGAGAGTGAAGATAGAACACATCGCCCGGATAGGCTTCACGGCCCGGAGGGCGACGAAGGAGCAGCGACATCTGGCGATAGGCCACGGCCTGCTTGGACAGATCGTCATAGACGATCACGGCATGCATGCCATTGTCGCGGAAATATTCGCCCATCGTCACACCGGTATAGGGCGCGAGATACTGCAGCGGCGCGGGCTCGGAAGCGGTCGCGGCGACGACGATGGAATATTCCATCGCGCCATTTTCCTCGAGGCTCTTGACGATCTGCGCGACCGTCGAGCGCTTCTGACCGATGGCGACATAGATGCAGTAGAGCTTCTTGCTCTCGTCATCACCGGCGTTGTTGGTCTTCTGATTGATGAAGGTATCGATCGCCACGGCGGATTTGCCGGTCTGACGATCGCCGATGATCAGCTCGCGCTGGCCACGGCCAACGGGGACGAGCGCGTCAATGGCCTTCAGGCCGGTCTGCACAGGCTCATGCACGGACTTGCGCGGGATGATGCCCGGCGCCTTCTGCTCCACGCGCATGCGCTTTTCGGCCACGATCGGGCCCTTGCCGTCGATCGGATTGCCGAGGCCGTCCACAACGCGGCCGAGCAGGCCCTTGCCGACCGGCACGTCCACGATGGTACCGGTCCGCTTGACCTGATCGCCTTCCTTGATGTTCGTGTCGGCCCCGAAGATCACGACGCCCACATTGTCGGCTTCAAGGTTCAGGGCCATGCCCTGGATGCCGCCCGGAAATTCCACCATTTCGCCGGCCTGCACCTGGTCGAGACCATGTACGCGGGCGATGCCGTCACCGACCGACAGCACGGTGCCGACTTCGGTGACTTCGGCTTCATTGCCAAAATTGGCGATCTGGTCCTTGATGACCTTCGAGATTTCTGCGGCGCGGATGTCCATGAGTTTAGCCTTCAGCCTTTCATCGCACTGGCGAGCGTGTTGAGACGGGTACGGATGCTGTTGTCGATCAGACGGCTGCCGATCTTGACGACCAGCCCGCCGAGAATCGACGGATCGATACGGGATTGAATATTGACGTCACGGCCGACGCGGGTGCGCAGCTGCTTGCGCAGGGCCTCCATCTGCTCGTCCGAGAGGCTGTGCGCACTGACAACCTCGGCGGTTACTTCACCGCGATGGGCGGCGGTCAGCTTGTCGAAATCGCGCGCAACGGCCCCGATCTGGGACAGCCGGCGATTTTCGGAAAGAACGCCGAGGAAATTGCGCGTCAGCGGATCGACACCCAGATGGTCCGCCACGGCGAGCACGGTGCGCTCCGCCTGATGGCGCGACAGCTCGGGGCTGGTCGTGACGGTCTTGAATTCCGGCACCTCGATAAGGGCCTGGCGCAATTTGGCGAGCGACTGCTCCACTGCCTCAAGCTGGCTGCGATCACGCGCCAGCTCGAACAATGCGGTCGCATAGCGTCCGGCAAGGCTGGCCGAAATGCCGCTGGATGTCTCCACGCGAGAATTTTCCTTCCGTTGCAAGAATTTCCGTGGAGGCCCACACAGGCCACCAGGGATCGGGCCAGGGAGCCGACCTTGGCAATCTAGCCGGGCGGTTAGCACCCGATTTTGCCCATTGCAAGGGCAGGGAGGCATATCACGGGGTGACGCAGGGGCATGGACGCGTTCGCCCGGTTCGGTCGCAAGTTTCGGGATGCGCCGGGCGCTGCCCGCCGGCACATTGGCCAGCATGACGCGAGATGATTCGATCCTTGACGACGAAGCCGCATGGGAAGCGGTGCAACGGCGTGACCCGGAGTTCGATGGGCGTTTCGTGACCGGCGTGCACTCGACCGGCATTTATTGCCGGCCGAGCTGCGGCGCTAAGACGCCCGCGCGCAAGAATGTGCGGTTCTATCGAGATGGTGCAGCGGCGCGCGAAGCCGGCCTGCGCCCGTGCAAGCGCTGCACGCCGGACGATGTGGCGCGCGACAGGCAAGCCGTGGCGCTGGTGCTACCCCGGCTGAAGGCGGCGGGAGCGCCGATTGCTCTGGCGGATCTGGCCAGCGGGGTTGGCTATTCGCCCGGCCATTTTCAGCGGATATTCAAACGGCAGGTCGGGCTGTCTCCAGCAGCCTATGGCCGGGCGCTGCGCATGCAGCGTGTCGATGGCGCGCTCGACGGGACGGATAGCGTGACCGGCGCGCTTTATGCGGCGGGGTTCCAGTCCTCTTCGCGCTTTTACGAACAGGCGGAAGGAAGAATGGGCATGGCACCATCGGTATGGAATGACGGCGGCAAGGGCGCGACCTTATATTGGGCGGTGGTGGGGACCAGTCTGGGCGATATGCTGGTCGCCGCGAGTGAGAAGGGCGTTTGCCGCCTCTCCTTCGACGAAGGGGTGGAAGATTTGCGGCGGCGCTTTCCCAAGGCGGACCTCGTCGAGGGCGGCGCGCCGTTCAACTGTTTGCTGCAGCAGGTCATCGATGCGGTCGAGATGCCCGGCGCGGCCTATGCGCATATCCCGCTGGATGTGCGTGGAACGGCGTTTCAGGAGGCCTGCTGGAAAGCCTTGCGCGCCATTCCGCCAGGCGAAACCCGCAGCTATGCAGATATCGCCACGGCGGCGGGCAATGCCAAGGCGGTGCGCGCGGCCGGCGCGGCCAACGCGCGCAATCATGTGGCCGTGCTTATCCCGTGTCACCGCGTCATCCGCAGCGACGGCAGCCTTGGCGGCTATGCCTATGGGCTGGAGATCAAGCGCAGGTTGCTGAAAAAAGAGCGCGGCTAGCTGTCCGGGCGCGCATCCTCCTTGCTGCAATCATAGACCAGCAATTCGTTCGGCTGCGCGGGCAGAACGGCATCGATGGCGCTTTGCATCGCCGCGAGCCTTTGCTGCGCGTCCGGCCCGGCATCGCAGCTCGGCACGTCGAACTGTTGCCGGACAGAGCGCGCCCGCTCCATCGCATCCATCCCCAAAAGATAGCGGGCGACACGATATTCGCCTGCGGCCGGATCGTAACTGTTGCGGGAAACCGTGCTGTCCTGGTTGGGCACGAAGATGCGCGTATAGGCGCTGCCATCGCGGCCATATTGCGTGCGCCCGTTGACGCAGCCGCCCTCCTCATAGCGAAAAGGGATTTCGCTCTCGCCGGACACCGTCACGCGGCTGCGCGCGGCATCGAGGCGGCAGACGAGTGGCCCCGTCAGCTTGGCGGCTTGCCCACTGTCTTGCGGTGCGCTGATCTTGGGCAGCTCTACCCGATCGTCGATATCCGCCATCGAAGGCCGGGCGAAATATACCAGCACAGCGCCCAGTAGCAGCCCTGCGCCTGCCACGCCGCCTGCGATGGCCGGATATTTCTGCCCGCGGGTGAAGAACAGCCCCGCTGCGCCTGCGCCGATCACCGACAGGGCCAGCAAAAGCCCGGCGAGCGCCATGCCATCTTCACGATCGGCGATCACGCCCAGCTCCGCCTTGCGACGCGCCGCCGCCTCGGCCGATGCGCGCATGGCCGCGGCCTGACGTTCTTCCTGGTCGATCCGCGCCCGGGCCTCGGACTGCCGTTGTTGTTCGGCAGCGGTCAGATCGGCGACCGATCGGCACGGCGCGGCGCTGGTGCGAAGTTTGACGCCCGCCTTGCGCAGAAAACCGGTGATCTCGCGGGCCGATACGGCGAAGAAGAATTCCGCATCATTGCCGTCGGAAATCGAGCCAAAGCTGTTGAGACCGATCACCCGCCCGCAGGCATCCACCAGCGGTCCGCCGCTATTGCCCGCTCCGAGCGGGGCGGTGTGCAATATGGTGTCGAACTGCCGGGCCGAGCGCCCACCGGAAATCGATCCGCGCGTTTTAACGGGGGATTGTGGCCGGATAATATCCTCGACCTGCAGACCCTGCGCCCGGTCCACGGTGCTGGGATAGCCGATCGCCACCACATCCATGCCGTCGCTGGCGGGGCCGGTATAGATGGTGTCCGGCGTCACCCGTGCGCCATCGGCAAGCCGGAGCAAGGCAAGATCGTTGGACGGGCTGTACGCGATGATCTGCGCGCCGTAGCTCTTGGCGCCTTCGGATGGGACCACACCGATCATGATCGAGCGATCGCCGCGCGCCGGTTCCACCACATGGGCATTGGTCAGGATGACATCGGGGGCGATCGCCACGCCCGATCCATGGCCGACATAGAAGACCTGGCTGCCGTCCTGCGCCACCAGTACGACGCGCACGACCCCGCGGCTGGCTGCCGCGATATCGCCCGGATCGGCGCTGGCCGCCGATGGCAGGGTCAGCGCGCCGCATAGAAGCGAAAGCAAAACCAACAGATATCGCGTCAATTCAAGGCTCCTTATCGATGTCCTGCCAGTCGTGGCTCGCTGTAGGCAGCTGCCCGCTCCGGCTCAAGCGCAGCAGCGCCTACATGAAGCTGTAGGGATCGACATCCACGGTCACGCGCACGCCGCGCGGCCAGTCGAGCTTGCCGAGCCAGCCACGCAGCGCATCCTGCAGGGGGGCGGACCGGCGGGCATGGACGAGCAGGCGCTGGCGATAGCGACCGCGCAGCATGGCGAGCGGGGCCGGGGCGGGGCCATAGACGATGGCGTCCGCCATTTCCGGCGCGCTGGCCTTGATGATGCGGGCAGTCTCCGCGGCTTCGCTCTGGTCTTCGGACGATATGATGATGGCCGCCAGCCTTCCGAAGGGAGGGGCGCCCGCATGGCGGCGCGCCTCCGTTTCAGCATCGTAGAAAGCATCGCGTTCGCCTGCGACCAGTGCCTCGATTACCGCGTGGCCGGGGCTGCGTGTCTGAACGATGACCTGCCCCGGTTTTTCCGCCCGGCCGGCGCGGCCCGCGACCTGGGCGATCTGCTGGAAGGTGCGTTCGGCGGCGCGCAGGTCCCCGCCTTCCAGTCCAAGATCGGCGTCGATGACGCCGACCAGCGTCAGATTGGGGAAATGATAGCCCTTGGTCACCAGCTGCGTGCCGACGATGATGTCTATCGCGCCGGCTTCCACGCGGGAGACGAACTCGGCGGCATGGGCCGGGTTGGAGATGGTATCCGATGTGGCGACCACGCTGCGTGCCTCGGGGAAGAGCGCCTGCACCTCTTCGCAGATCCGCTCCACGCCGGGGCCACAGGCCACGAGGCTGTCCGCCTCTCCGCATTCGGGGCATTTTTCCGGCAGTTTTTCCAGATGCCCGCAATGGTGGCAGGCCAAACGCCGGGTCAGGCGATGTTCCACCATCCAGCTGGTGCAATTGGGGCATTGAATCCGGTGCCCGCAATGACGGCACAGCGTGAGCGGGGCATAGCCGCGTCGGTTGAGAAACAGCAGCGATTGCTCGCCCCGTTCCAGCCGTTCCTCGATCGCACGCACCAATGTCGGCGCGATCCAGCGGCCGCGTTCCGGCGGGTCCTGCAACAGATCGAGCGACTGGATGTCGGGCATCTGGGCCTTGCCGAAGCGCGAGGGGATGACGAGCTGCTCATAGCGCCCGATCTCCGCCATGTGGCGCGATTCCAGCGCGGGTGTGGCCGATGCCAGAATGACCGGCAGGCTTTCCATCAGGCCGCGCATCACCGCCACATCGCGGGCATGATAGCGCACGCCATCCTCCTGCTTGAAACTGGTCTCATGCGCTTCATCCACGATGATGCAGCCCAGATTGGCATAGGGCAGGAAGAGCGCGGACCGCGCACCGACCACGACTTGCGCGCTGCCATCGGCCACGCCGCGCCAGGTCCGGCGGCGCTGGGTGGAGCGCATGGAACTGTGCCACAAGGCAGGCTCCATCCCGAACCGCGCCTTGAACCGCTTGAGGAAGGCCTGGGTGAGGGCGATTTCCGGTAGCAATACCAGCACCTGCCGGCCGCGCCGCAACGCTTCGGCCACCGCCTCGAAATACACCTCGGTCTTGCCGGACCCGGTGACGCCGTCGAGCAGAATGGGCGAAAAGGCTTCGGCCTCGACAGCCGCGCGCAGGCGTGTGGCGGCTGTGGCCTGCTCTGCGGTCAGATCGACCGGTTGATGCTCCGGATCGAGCGGGATGAACGGCGCGTCTCCGCTCACTTCCACCGCTTCGAACGATCCGGCCTTGATCAGGCCGCGGATCACCGCGTCGGTCACACCGGCCTTGGCCGCCAGTTCGCGCACGAGACCCTGCTCCCCGTCCAGCTTTTCCAGCGCCAGTTCGCGCTGGGCGGTCATGCGGGGCGGGGCGGTGCCGGTATGGCGATATTCGATGATGGTTCCGCCGGGCCCGAGCGCGGACGAACTGGGCAATATCATGCGCATCACGGCGGCCAGCGGGGCCAGATAATAGTCCGCGGTCCATTCCGCCAGGCGGCGCAGTTCCGGGCGGATCGGAGGCGTGTCGACCACGGCCAGGATATTGCGCAGGCGGTTGTCGCCCACCTCCTCGACCTGGAACTTCTCTTCTTCCCAGACCACGCCCATCAGCTTGCGCGGACCCAGCGGCACTTCGACGATCGAGCCATGCTGAGCGGTCATGCCGTGGGGCACGCGGTAATCGAGCGGACCGACGGCGGCGGTGCGCAGCAGAACGCGGGCGCGGTTCATGCGCGCGATTTCCGGCGCGCTGCGGGTGCGCTCAAGCCGGCGAGCTGCGCCGGAAGTTCGCAAGAGTCGCTATACGGTCCCGATAGATTTCGGCCTTCAAAAGAAAGGCGGTCAATCGATGCGGAGAATGGGTGGTGTGATGGGTGATAGGCCACGCGCTGCATATAGGCCGCGCGGCCCGCATAGGACAGGGCTGTCCCGAAAATTCGTTACGGAACCGTACGGCAAGCGGGGTGTTTCAGGCCTGTTACGCAATTACAGACCGACCGGAGTAATCTGATGATCACCATGAAAAAAGCTCTTCTTCCCGCTGCTGTGCTGATGGCCATGCCGCTTGCTGGCTGCGCCGATAATTACCTTGCCGAAGGCGCGGGCGCCGGTGGCCTGCTGGGCGCAGGCGTTGCCGCCGCCACGGGCGGCGATCTTGCCACAGGTGCCGCCGTTGGTGCCGCTGCCGGCGCTGCTGCCGGCTATTTCATCGATAAGAATGATGGCTGCGATGGCTATGACAGCCGTGGTCGTCTGGACGATGATTGCTATGGCACGCGCGGCTATCCGGCGCGTCGCCCCTACTGATCGGGCGATCATTTGATCGAAAAGAAGGGCGTGCCGTGCGATCGGCGCGCCCTTCTTTTTTGGGTAGTTCAGCGAAGCCGGGAGGGCCGCGGCGTTATTGAGGCCGAAACGGCAACACCCCGTCATATTGCGCTAGCGGTGGCGCGCCGGGCACCTTGGCGCCTGCGCGCAGCAGAAAGATATGCCGCACGATCTCAGCCTGCTGCTCCAGCCCGTACTGCTCCAGCCGCCAGCCCGGCTTCAGGCTATAATCATAACGGCAAAAGGGGTGGCGCTTCAGCGGCAGGAAGATGCCCTTCTGATACTGCCAGACATGCGTCATTTCATGGATGAACAGGCCCTGCCGGTGCAGCGGGCTTTCACAGAAATCGCCGCAGAACAGATCGTCCTTCGGATGGAACCAGAGATGCCCATCGGGCGCCATGGTGACCCGTTTCGGCTGAAACGGAAACCATTTGCGGTGGTGCACGCGCACCCGTGCATAGTCGATCGCATGGCCGAAGATGCCGGCGCACATGGCTTGCTCCCCCGATGTCAGGGGGCGGCCGGATGGATGGGCACCGAACAAGATGTCAGTCGGTCTGTGCCGGCGCGTCGGACGGCATGGCCGTGGTCGGTACGGAGCTGGGGGCCGGCGTTCCGATCAGCGCCGCCCTGTTCGCGTTGCCCATTTTCATATTCCCCATATCGCCATCATCGGCAGCGCCGCCCATCGGCTGGATCGGCGCGGTGACAGCAATTCGCTCGCCATTGCCGAAAACAAAAACGAGGTCGATCTCGTTCAGTCGGCGTGCGGGCAGGTTGATCCCATACAGCATCACATGCTTGCCGCCGGGGCCGAAGCTGACATCTTCCTTCGCCGGCACCGCCACGCGCAGAAGCGGCTCCATGCGGCTGACATTCGTCTGCGGATCGCGCACGGTTTCATGCATCGCCACGCGCACGGCGGACGGGCTCAGCACATCTTCCAGCGTGGTCGGTTCCGGCCCGCCCTGAATGGTGAAGTAGAGCGCGGAGGGATTGCTCTCCACCGGATTGAGTTTCACCACCGCCTCGTTCACCGCCAGCACCGGGCCCTGACCGCAGGAAGCCAGGCCGATCGCGGCGGCCAAAGGCAGCAACGGAGCGAAAAAATATCGAGAGGTCATGGAATTCCCTTAGGGTTTGCAAGCTTTTCCGCGGGCGACGGTGGAACTGCAGCCTAATCCTCCGCCCGTCTTGTGCCAAGCAAATTGGCACCTATATCGCGTTCCAGAGCAGATTGGTTCGATGCCGTAACGGGTCGGGCCAGCTTCCTACCACTGTCGAATATTTCGAGGGACAAAGATGGCAAAAGTAATCGGTATTGATCTGGGCACGACGAATAGCTGCGTTGCTGTTATGGACGGCGGCAAGCCCAAGGTTATCGAAAACGCGGAAGGCGCGCGGACCACGCCGTCGATCGTGGCGTTCGCAAAGGACAATGAGCGCCTTGTCGGCCAGCCGGCCAAGCGCCAGGCGGTCACCAATCCGGACAAGACCCTGTTCGCAATCAAGCGGCTCATCGGCCGCCGGTTCGACGATCCGACCACGAAGAAGGACATCGAGCTCGTTCCTTATAACATCGTCAAGGGCCAGAATGGCGACGCATGGGTTGAAGCGAGCGGCGAAAAATACAGCCCTTCCCAGATTTCCGCCTTCATCCTGCAGAAGATGAAGGAAACCGCCGAGAGCTATCTTGGCGAAACCGTGACGCAGGCCGTGATCACCGTGCCGGCCTATTTCAACGATGCCCAGCGTCAGGCAACCAAGGACGCCGGCAAGATCGCGGGTCTGGAAGTGCTGCGCATCATCAACGAGCCGACGGCGGCTGCGCTGGCCTATGGCCTCGACAAGGAAGAGAACAAGACCATTGCGGTCTATGACCTTGGTGGCGGTACGTTCGATATCTCCATCCTGGAAGTCGGCGATGGCGTGTTCGAGGTGAAATCCACCAATGGCGACACCTTCCTCGGCGGTGAGGATTTCGACTCCAAGGTGGTCGAATATCTCGCGGACGAGTTCAAAAAGGCCGAAGGCATCGATCTGAAGGGCGACAAGCTGGCCCTGCAGCGTCTGAAGGAAGCCGCTGAAAAGGCGAAGATCGAGCTGTCCAGCGCGCAGACCACGGAAGTGAATCTGCCCTTCATCACCGCAGACCAGAACGGTCCGAAGCATCTGGTGAAGACGATCACCCGCGCCGATCTGGAAAAGATGGTCGATGCGCTGATCCAGCGCACGCTGGAGCCTTGCAAGAAGGCGCTCAAGGATGCCGGCCTCGACAAGGGCGGGATCGATGAGATCGTGATGGTCGGCGGCATGACGCGCATGCCCAAGGTGCGCAAGGTGGTCGAGGATTTCTTCGGTAAGGAAAGCCACACCGGCGTGAACCCCGATGAAGTCGTTGCCATGGGCGCGGCCATTCAGGCAGGCGTTCTGCAGGGCGACGTCAAGGACGTGCTGCTGCTGGATGTGACGCCGCTGAGCCTCGGCATCGAGACGCTGGGCGGGGTGTTCACTCGCATGATCGATCGCAACACGACGATCCCGACCAAGAAGAGCCAAGTCTATTCCACCGCCGATGACAATCAGAACGCGGTCACGATCCGGGTCTTCCAGGGCGAGCGTGAGATGGCCGCCGACAACAAGATGCTCGGCAATTTCGATCTGGTCGGCATCCCGCCGGCCCCGCGCGGCGTGCCGCAGATCGAGGTGACGTTCGATATCGATGCCAACGGCATCGTGAACGTGTCGGCCAAGGACAAGGGCACCGGCAAGGAGCAGCAGATCAAGATCCAGGCATCGGGTGGTCTGTCCGATGCGGATATCGATCAGATGGTGCAGGACGCCGAGAAGTTTGCCGAGGAAGACAAGGAACGCCGTGCCGGCGCCGAGGCGAAGAACAACGCCGAGAGCCTTGTGCACTCGACCGAACAACAGCTCAGCGAGCATGGCGACAAGATCGACGCCGGTCTGAAGACCGAAATCGAGACCGCTCTGGCCGAGACCAAGACGGCGATCGAAGGCGGCGATGCGGAAGCGATGAAGACCAAGTCCGAAGCGCTGGCGCAGGTTGCGATGAAGATGGGTCAGGCGATCTACGAGAAGCAGCAGGCCGAGGGCGGTGACGCCGATGCGGGCGCTGCGACCGGCGATGCGGCTGGCGGAGACGACGATGTGGTCGACGCCGAGTTCTCCGAGGTCGATGAAGACACCAAGGGCTGAGCCCACATCGCATGACGACACATCGTAGCTCCGGGCCTTTCTGGGTAGGGATCTCCTCTGCGGGACCTGCCCAGGCGGGGTCGGAGCTACGACATTTTGAATATACGAGAAGGGTTGGGGCCGCTTTATGACCACCGCCGTCAATTATTACGAACAGCTCGGCGTCTCGAAGACCGCCGACGGCGCGACCATCAAGTCCGCCTATCGCAAGCTTGCCATGCAGCATCATCCGGATCGCAATCCCGGCGATGCCTCGGCCGAAGCACGGTTCAAGGCCTGCGGCGAAGCCTATGAATGCCTGAAAGACCCGCAGAAGCGCGCGGCTTACGACCAATATGGTCATGAGGCCTATACCAATGCCGCGCAGGGCGGCGGTGGCCGCGGCGGGGCCGGTGCGCAGGGCTTCGGCGATTTTGCCGATATCTTCGAAAGCATGTTCGGTGATGCCTTTGGCGGCGGCGGCAGCGCCCGCCGGCGCGGGCCGAGCCGCGGCGCGGATTTGCGCTACGATATCGAGATTACGCTGGAAGATGCCTATCATGGCAAGGACAGCGAGATCGAAATCGAGGTGTCCGAACATTGCGACGATTGCTCCGGCACCGGCGCGCAGCCGGGAACCGAGATGCGCGGCTGCCAGATGTGCAACGGGCACGGCAAGGTGCGCGCGCAGCAGGGTTTCTTCGTGGTCGAGCGGACCTGCCCGACCTGTCAGGGCCGGGGTCAGGTGATCGAAACGCCGTGCCGCAGCTGCCGTGGTGAGGGCCGGGTGGACAAGGCCAAGACGCTCGATGTCAGCATTCCGCCGGGTGTCGACAATGGCACGCGCATTCGCCTGTCCGGCAAGGGCGAGGCGGGGCCGAATGGCGCGGCGCATGGCGATCTATATATTTTCGTGCATGTGCGTGAACATGCGCTGTTCCAGCGTGAGGGCACCACCCTGTTTGCCCGCGTGCCGGTGAGCTTCACTACCGCGGCGCTGGGCGGGTCCATCGACCTACCGGGGCTGGATGGCGAAGAGCACAGCATTCGCATCCCCGATGGCATCCAGTCCGGCAAGCAACTGCGCAAGCGCGGCGCCGGCATGCCCGTGCTGCAGGGGCGCGGGCATGGCGATCTGGTGGTGGAGATCGCCGTCGAGACGCCGACCAAGCTGTCTTCCCGGCAGAAAGAAATCTTGCGCGAATTCCGCGAGACCGAGACCGGTGACGAATGCCCTGAAGCCCAGGGTTTCTTTGGCAAGATCAAGACGATGTTCGCAGAATAGGGCAGAGCGCATATTTGCCCCGGTAGGGGGCGGGCATGGGCTCAGCCGATCGCGGCGACTTCTTCTCTAAGGGTACGGATGAGCGGCTGGACGCGTTTCAGCCGCTCTTCTTCCTCATCCAGCACGGCGGTAAAGGCGCGCTTCTTGAACGCCACGATGTCCTCCGGCGGCGGCTGTTGGCCTGACGGCAGGGAAGAGAGCATGATGTCGATCATCCGCTCGGCACTGTCCAGCCGCCCCCACAGATAGTCATTCTCGCGATAGGCGCGGCTGAAAAATGCCCCGAACAGATTGAATTCGATGCCTTTCAGCTTGGCGACCGTGCCGCCCGTGCGCAGCGTGCGCGCATCGTCCGGGGCGATCCGGTCCACCTTGATCGGGTCGAACTCGCCCACACCCTCGCCCTCCAGCAAGGGCAGCGTGGCGATATCGAGCAGCGGAAAGCCGAGATAGGCGAGCAGCATGCTGCGCTGCGCCTCGGGCGGCAGTTTCTCGAACCCGCGGATCAGCAGAGTCTCGGCCTCGCCGTCCACCGCCATCAGGCCGCGCCGCTTGGCCATCTCGTCGAGCAGCTTGCCCGGTTCCTCCACCGCCAGCTGCGCGACTTGGGCAAAATCATCCCCGAGAAAATCGCCGGTTTCACGCTCCAGGTATAGCGCCAGGGCATCGAAGATGGCCGTTTCCATCGCGTCCAGTGCATCGCGGCCGGCCAGATCACGCATCTCCAGCTCATCGCTGAAATGTCGCGCCAGATAGCGGATGCGGCGGATGCGGAAGCGCAGATCATGCGCGCGGAAAAAGGCGATCGCCGCCGGATTGGCGTTGAGCTTTTTGGCATCTGCCATCTGCCCGAGGCCCTGGCCGTCAAGATAGCGGCTGAGCGTGCGCCGCACTTCGGAGAAGAAGTTCAGCTCCATGTCCGGACAGGCGCGCCGCAGCGTGGCGACAATATCATCGATAATGCCGTTGAGTTTCAGATAGCCATAGGCCGCATAGCTATAGCCGGCGGCATCGGCGGCCTGCTGCTGCGCGCGGTCCCGCCAGCTGGCCAGGCGGCGGGGCGTGGGGCGCGACAGGAAAAAGGTGCGCTCGAACATCGCCTGCACGGTGCGTTCGGTATCGGCGCGCAGGCTGCGGGTGATTTCGCGCATCCGTTCGATGCGTTCGGACCGGCGCTCGATCGCTTCCAGACTGTCGCGGATCGGCTGTTCGCGCGGGATGCTGGAGCTGGCACCGAGGATGGTGGTGAACCAGCCGGGCACGCCGATGCGCTGGGCCTCCTTCTCCTCGTTTCGCACTTCGCCATTCAGATACACATCGGGGATCGGATCGATATAGACGAAGCGACGGTCCACCTCGCGCCGTGCCGGGCGGTTGCGCAATGCGCTCGCCGCCTGCGAAAAAGGGGCGTTGGCCAGCACCGATCCGTCGATCAGCGGCGTATCCTCCGCCCGGCCCGCCGCGAACTGTTTGGGCAGGATGCGCTCCAGAAACGCGTCACGCCGATCCCACTCGATCCCACGTTCGGCCAGCACATCGTCCAGCTCGCGGACGGTGAACGGCGGGAAGGCACCGGGGAAACTGGCCGTGGCCCGCGCGGCGAAAATCAGTTCTGCCGATGGCCCCAGCGAGTGCTCCCGGTCCTTGCGCGTGTCGAAGGAGATGGTCAGACGATGCTCGGTCTCCGTCACCTGATCGGGACTGTTGATCTTCAGTCTTTCACGATGCCCGTAGAAATCGGTCATCGTGACAAACAGATCGAGCGGTTGGCGTGCCGGCAGCAGCCGCGGACCCACGGGGCCCGCATTCATCGCCTCGCACGCATCGAACAGCAGCCGGGTGAACTCATGGCCACCAAAAGGCGGCGCAAACCAGCGTGCGCGCACGAAGCGGGACAGTTTGCCCGATATCTCCTCGCGCGCTTCGGCAGACACCGTCTTCTCGATCGCCACCGCTTTTTTGCGCAGCAGCGCCCAGGCGACGGGTTCCGCCCAGATCTTGCTGAACCGGTTTACGGGCCGTGCATCCTCGGACAACAGCTTGTCGACATCCGCCACTTCCAGCCACATGTCGGTCAGCGGGTCGAGCGAGCGCCCGGTGACGATGGCCTCGGCAAAGAAGATGCCGTTGATGCCGCCCGCGCTGGAGCCGGCCACGATATCGCTGACCACCCGCAGCCGCAGCTCAGCCTTGTCTTCTATCCAGTGCAGCAGATCGAGATACACCTGCTCGGTGCCCGGGGCCTCCTTCTCGCCATCGGCATGGGCGCGGCTGGCGCGCAGCAACCGCCAGACCTCTTTCAATGTGCCATGCATGTAGATCGCCAGGCTGACTCCGCCATAGCAGATCATGGCCAGCCGAAGTTCCTTTTCCCGCATGGGTTAAGGCTTAGGCAAAGGCGGCGGGAGGGGCAAGCGTGCGGGGGCGGTATGCGCATCGCACGAAGTTGAAGGGAGACGCTATCCTATGTGCCGTGCTCCCCAAAAGGACTGGCGTTCTCTATCCGTTCTCGCTATCTCAAAGCGATGGCCAAACCGAAAAAACGCTATGTCTGCCAGGCCTGTGGGTCGGTATCCCCGCGCTGGCAGGGGCAATGCGGCGATTGCAAGGAATGGAACAGCCTGGTCGAGGATGCGGGCGAAACCGTGTTCGCGCAAAAGCATGATCTGCAGCGCGGGGGCCGCTCGATCGATCTGTCTCCACTCGATAGCGAAGTGCCATTGCCGCCGCGCCGGTCCACCGGCATTGCCGAGTTCGATCTGGCGCTGGGCGGCGGGATCGTGGCGGGATCGGCCATCCTTCTGGGCGGCGATCCGGGCATCGGCAAGTCCACGCTGCTGCTGCAGGCGGCGGCCAAGCTGGCGCATGAGGGGCTGTCGGTCGTCTATATTTCGGGTGAGGAAGCGTCCGATCAGGTGCGGCTGAGGGCGCGCAGGCTGGGGCTCGGCAAGGCGCCGGTGCAGCTCGCGTCGGCCACATCCGTGCGCGATATTCTGACGACCTTGGGGGAGGGCGAGCCCCCCGCGCTGCTCATCATCGATTCGATCCAGACCATGCATTCGGATCTGATCGAAGGCGCGCCGGGCACCGTCAGCCAGGTCCGCGCCAGCGCGCAGGAGCTGATCCGCTTTGCCAAATTGCGCGGTACGGCGATGTTTCTGGTCGGCCATGTCACGAAGGACGGCAATATCGCCGGGCCGCGCGTGCTCGAGCATATGGTCGATTGCGTGCTGAGCTTCGAGGGCGAGCGCAGCCATCAATATCGCATCCTACGCGCGATCAAGAACCGCTTCGGCGGCACCGACGAGATCGGTGTGTTCGCGATGGAAGAGGAAGGGTTGAGCGAGGTCAGTAATCCGTCTGCGCTGTTTCTGACGGACCGCAGCGAGGCGCTGACCGGGGCCACGGTATTTCCGGCGCTGGAGGGCACGCGGCCCGTTCTGGTGGAGATCCAGGCGCTGACGGTGCGGCTGTCCAGCGGGGCCACGCCGCGCCGCTCGGTCGTCGGCTGGGACAGTGGGCGGCTGGCGATGATCCTGGCGGTGCTGGAGGCGCGCTGCGGCCTGAGTTTCTCCACGGCGGAAGTCTATCTGAACATTGCGGGCGGCTATCGCATTTCCGATCCGGCGGCCGATCTGGCGGTGGCGGCGGCGCTGGTTTCGGCGCTGTCCGAGCGGCCTTTGCCGGGCGGTGCGGTGCTGTTCGGCGAAGTATCGCTGTCCGGCGAAATCCGCCCCGTCGCGCATGGTGCGCTGCGGCTGCGCGAGGCCAAGAAGCTGGGCTTCGATGAAGCGATGGTGCCGTCTTCTCTCAAGGAGAAGGGCGACGGGCTGAAGCTCACCAGCTTCGCCACGCTCGGCAAGCTGGTGGAGCATATGCTGGGCGGGGCGGACTGACGCGCTTTGAAATTTGCGCGCGCATTGTCGCGCGCCCGCTTCCCCCACAGGCAAAACTCCCCTAATCGGCTGCGCATGACGGCCTTCGATATCATTGTTCTGGCGCTGCTCGGCGGCGGCGCGGTCATGGGCTTCATGCGCGGCTTCGTGCAGGAGGTGCTGTCGCTGATCGCTTGGGTGCTGATCGTCTTTGCCGTGCGCTTTGGCCATGCGCCGTTGACCGAATTTCTGATCGAGCCGATCGGCACGCGGGCGGGGGCCGCCACGCTGGCCTTTGTGGCGATTGTGATCGTGATCTATGCGGGCGGGAAGGCGATATCCCGGTCCATCGGATCGCGGATGCGCAAATCGGTTCTGGGCCCGGTGGACCGTGTGTTGGGCTTCGGCTTCGGCGCGGTGAAGGGCCTGATTCTCGCCGCGCTGCTGTTCCTTTTCCTGCTGTTCCTGTTCGAGACCATGATGGGCGAGGGCGCGGCGCGGCCGGAATGGCTGACCGATTCGCGCACCTATCCGCTGATGAACGCAACCGGCGAGGCTCTCAGCGAATTTCTGCCAAGGCCCGATGAATCCGCCGATGCCGAGGAGTCTGCCGCATGAGCGCGGCCACGCTGTACAACCGCGATATTCTGCGGCTCGCGGCCTCGCTGGAGCATGGCGCCGCCTTGCCGCCGCCCGCCGGGTATGCGGAGCGGCGGTCCGCCACCTGCGGCAGCCGGGTAACCCTGTGGGTGCGCCGGGCCGGGGACGCACGGATCGCCGATATCAGTGCAGACATTGCCTCCTGCGCTCTGGGCCAGGCATCCGCCGCCATCCTGCTGCGCGAAGCCGTGGGATTGTCAGAAGAAACTGTTGGCGCGGCGCGCGATCGCATGACGGACTATCTGCGAGGTATCGATAACGTGCCTCCGTTCGACGATGCCGCGTTATTCGGTCCGGCACGGGAATATCCCGCGCGGTATCCCGCTATTCTGCTGCCTTATGATACGCTGCTTGCCGCGCTGGCAGACGAGCGCGCATCTGTATCCTCCGGTGAAAGGACCGCCCCGTGAACGAGGTGCATGTCGCAGCCGATGCCATGCTCAACGGCGTCTTCCTGCTGGGCGCGGCCTTGATCTTTGTGCTGCTGTTCCGGCGTCTCGGGCTAGGCGCGGTGCTGGGCTATCTGGTCGGCGGCATGTTGATCGGCCCGCAGATGCTGGGCCTGGTGGGCGATGCGGATCTGATCCTGAGCTTTGCCGAAATCGGCATCATCCTGCTGCTGTTCCTCGTCGGGCTGGAGCTGTCGCCCAGCCGTCTGTGGCGGATGCGGCGCGATATCTTTGCACTTGGATCGGCGCAGGTCATCATGTGCGGCCTGTCGCTGTTTGCACTGATCCTATGGATCATGGGGTTCACCTGGCAGGCGGCGCTGGTCATCGGTCTGCCGCTGGGCCTCAGTTCCACCGCGCAGGTGCTGCCGCTGCTGCAATCCAAGGGCCGCCTGAAGACCGAATTCGGGCAAAAGAGCTTTTCCATCCTGCTGTTTCAGGATTTATCGATCGTGCCGCTGCTGACCATCGTGGCGGCCCTGTCGCGTGCACCAGTCGAAGCTGGCACACCGCAGGGGTTTCAGCTGGTTATCAATGCGGTCATCGGCATCGCCATCCTGATCGCGGCGGGCAAATTCGTGCTGAACCCGGTGCTCGCGCTGGTCGGGCGCGTGTCGGAGCGTGAGCTGTTCGTGGTCGCGGGGCTGTTCGCGGTCTGCGCCAGCGCCGCGCTGATGGAATATCTGGGCCTTTCGCCCGCGCTCGGTGCGTTCATCGCCGGCGTCATGCTGGCCGAATCGCCTTATCGGCATGAGCTGGAGGCCGATGTGGATCCGTTCCGCTCGATCCTTCTGGGGCTGTTCTTTCTGGCGGTGGGCATGATGCTGGACCTGTCCGTGGTGGCGGCCAATCCGTTGCTGATCATCGGCCTGGCGGCGCTGCTGGTCACGGTGAAGGCGGGCATCATCTACATTCTTGCGCGCCTGTTCGGGCTTGGCAATTCGCCGGCGTTCATCATGGCGCTGCTGCTGAGCCAGGGCGGCGAATTCGGCTTCGTGCTGTTCAGCGAGGCCGAACGCGCCTTGCTGATCGAACCGGCCGCATCCAGTCTGTTCGGCGCGGTGATCACGCTGTCGATGGCAACCACGCCGTTCCTGATGATCCTGGCGGGCAAGGTCGCGACCAAGCGCACCCGCAGCGAGGCTGAATTGGATGATCCAGAAGCCTCGCCCGTAACCTCGGTCATCGTCGTGGGCCATGGCCGTTTTGGCCAGACCGCCGCGCAGATCATCCAGGCATCCGGGCGCGATGTGACGATCATCGATATCAAGCCGGATCAGATCGATTTGTCCGGCGAGTTCGGACGTAAAATTTTCTATGGGGATGGCACGCGGGTGGATCTGTTGCGCCGGGCCGGCGCGGCGGAGGCCAGCGCCATCCTGTTCTGCATGGATGACCGGGCACTGGACGCCGATGCGCTGGTGCCGATCCAGGAAACCTTCCCCAAGACCAAGCTGTTCGTGCGTGCCTATGACCGGCGCCAGTCGCTGGCGCTGCAGCCGGCCCGCGGGGTCAAGATCCGGCGCGAGGTGCTGGAAAGCTCGATCTGCCTGGCGCGCGATGCGCTGGAATCGCTGGACTGCGATGCGGACAAGATCGACCGTGTGGTGGAGGAATATCGACGGCGGGATCTGGAGCGAATGCGCATGCAACGCGAATCCGGCGATCTTCATGCCGGATCGCATATGAGCTTTGGCGGCGAGGATTCAGCCCATTTCGATCCGCGAAAGGTGCAGGGCTAGGCCAGGGTCACGCACAGGCCGAACGAGGCCGCGTTCAGCGCGCCCGCTCTGCGTCCAGAAACCGGGCTACATCGTTCAGGTCGACATTCTTGGCGAGCCATGTCTGCCCGATGCCGCGTGCCAGCAGGAAGGGCAGGGTGCCGCCAGCCATCTTCTTGTCGTGGCGCATATGGTCGACCAGCGTCGCACCATCGGTGTCGCTGTCCGCCTCCAGCAGCGTGACCGGCAGCGCGCTGGCGGACAGCAGCGCGGCGGCGCGCTGCGCATCCTCTGCCGGGCACTCCCCACGGTGGACCGAATAGCGAAAAGCCAGCGCCATGCCGGCGGCGACTGCTTCTCCGTGCAGCAGCCGTTTGGAAAAACCGGTCTCGGCTTCCAGGGCGTGCCCGAATGTATGCCCGAGGTTCAATAACGCCCGCACGCCGGTCGTCTCGCGCTCGTCCTCGGCCACGATCCGGGCCTTGGCGCGCACGGCTTTCTCGATGGCTGTCTGACGAATGGCGAGATCGCCGGCAAAGAAAGCGGCGCGGTTGTCCTCGCACCAGGCAAAGAAGTCTGCATCGTCGATCAGGCCATATTTGACGACTTCCGCCCAGCCGGCGCGCAGTTCTCGCGCAGGGAGGGTGGCCAGTACCTTGGGGTCGATTAGCACGAAGGCGGGCTGGTGGAATGCGCCGACCAGATTCTTGCCCGCACCGGTGTTGATCGCAGTCTTGCCGCCCACGCTGCTATCGACCTGCGCCAGCAAGCTGGTGGGGAGCTGCACGAAATTGCAGCCGCGCTTGGCGATGGCGGCGGCAAATCCGGTCAGATCGCCGACCACGCCGCCGCCCAGCGCCAGAATATGATCGCCGCGCTCCACGCCGCGATCGAGCAGCCAGTCGAGCAGCCGTTCCAGCCAGGTCCAACTCTTGGCGCCTTCGCCCTGCGGCACGGTAAACAGATCGAGCGTGATATCGCAGGCGGCCAGACCCTGTTTCAGCGGTTCCAGCCAATGCGCGGCCACGCCCTCATCGGTCACGCCGATCAGTCGGCCAGCGCGGGCATAGCCTGCCAGATGCGTGCCGATATCATCGAATGCGCCGGGCGCGATCAGGATGTCATAGGGCGCGCCCGCCAGATCGACCGAGACCCGGGTCATGCCGCGATCGCCTGCAAAACGGCGCCGACCGTGCGGTCATGGGGCGCGTTTTCGCTCTGCACATGATGATCGGCCTGCGCATAGAAATCGCGCCTTTTTGCCATGAGCTCGGTCAGCACCTGCGCAGGATCCCGCCCCTGCAGCAAGGGCCGGGTGCCACGGCGGCCGACCCGCTCCACCAGAGTCTCGATGGGGGCATCGAGCCAGATCGAGACGCCCCGCGCCAGGATGAGCGCGCGGGTCTCATCATCGCAAAAGGCCCCGCCGCCGGTGGCAATGACGATCCGGTCGCGCTCCATCAGCCGTGCGATCACGCGCCGTTCCCCATCGCGAAAATAGGGCTCGCCATAGCTTTCGAAAATTTCCGTCACGCTCATATTGGCTGCCAGTTCTATTTCCTCGTCCGCATCCGCGAAATCATAATGCAGCCGCGTGGCCAGCCGCCGCCCAATCGTGGATTTGCCCACGCCCATCATGCCGACGAGCACGATGGGCTGATGGGGGCGCGGCACCGGTCTTGCGGTTGCAGGGGCATCATTCGAAAGCATTGCAGCCCCGGCTATAGATCGGCTAGGCGCTGGGCAAAGCTTTTTGGGATGATCATGCAATATAGAAGCAGACGTGAGCGCGCCGCAGGCCGCATGAAACTGGTCGCCATTCTGGCCGTGGCCGCCGTAATCGGGCTTCTGGCCTGGTTCTGGTCCATGGGCGGCGAACAGCCGGTGACGATGATGAACGAGCCTGTCACCACCGCGCAGCAAGACGGCTGACGATGCGCAGGGCGGCAAAATGGACGGCGCTGGCCGCTGCGACCAGTCTTGGTGCCGTTGCGCTATCGACCATGCCGGCCCTGGGGCAGCAGCAAGAGGGCCCGGAATCGCTGCTTCCGCCCGGTTTCGGCAGCCCTCCGCCGCCACCCGCACCGGCCCCGCCGCCGCCGCCTTCCGGCGCATCGACCCCGCGCGCCAATCCCGGCTCCGCGCCCGCCGCGACCACACCGTTGACGCCGCCGCCCCCGCCATCATCGACGCCATCGGCGGCGCCCCCGGCACCGTCTCCGGCCCCGCCGCCGGAAGAGGACGTGCTGGATCCCGACGATTTCCAGATCAAATACGACATTCCGCCGGAACAGCGCCGGTCGCTCGATCAGATCGGCTTTCTGAGTGAGCGGGAAGGTGGATTGCCCGTGGATGCCTATGGCCGCACGGGCGGCGCATTTCTGAACGGTCTGGTGCGGCGCACGCGCGGGCCGCTCATATCGCGCTGGGGCACGATCATGGCCCGGCGCGCGCTGGTCAGCCGAACGCTGACGCCGGAGAATGTGAACGGTGCAGACTGGGCCGCAGCCCGTGCCTGGCTGCTGCTGCGAATGGGGGAGACGGTTGGCGCGCGCACGCTGGTGCAGCAGATCGATGCCGCCGACTATACCAACCGACTATATGAAGTGGCCATGCCGGTGTTCATGGCGTCCGCCGATCCGGCCGGACTATGTTCGGTGGCCGATGCAGCCACGCAGGCGCTGAAGAGCAATGAGTGGCGCACCGCCCGTGCGATCTGCGCGGGTCTATCCGGGGAACAGGGCCGGGCAAGCGCGCTGCTGACCGAGACGCGGCGGCGCGGTTGGGCCAGCGGGGTGGATTATCTGCTCGCCCAGAAAATCATCGGCGCCGGCTTCAACGGTCGCCGCGCCGTGACCATCGAATGGGATGACGTGCAGGGGCTCAACGCCTGGCGCTATGGACTGGCCGTGGCCACGGGCGTGGAGCCGCCCAGCAACCTGTACAATGGCTATGGGCGGCAGGTGAGCGGCTGGCGCGTGCTGTCTGCCGCGCTGCCTGTGCCATCGCGCATTCAGGCCGCCGACGGGGCTGCCGCGCTCGGCACGATCAGCAACGCGGCGATGGTCGATCTCTATGCGCAGGCTTATGGCGATGATGATGTCGGGGACGATATCGCGGCGCGTGTATCGCTTCTGGAAACCGCCTATGCCGGGCGCAACCAGTCGCGCCGAATGGGCGCCCTGCGCGACATCTGGGCGCGCGGAGACGATGACGCCGCCTATTCCATGCTGGTGCTCACCGCGCGCGCCGCCGCGCTGATCCGCCCCGCCGAAGACCTGAACGACGATGCGAGCAATCTGATTGCCGCGATGCTGACCGCCGGGCTCGATACGCAGGCCGATAGCTGGGGGACGATCGTTGACGAAGGAAGCCTCGGCTGGGCGCTGCTGGCCGTTGGTTCTCCGCGAAGCCGGTCATTCGATGCCGGCACGATCGAGGGATTTGCGGACGCGTCCGGGCGGCAGAAGGGCCGTCTGCTGGCTGCCGGTCTGGCCGGGCTGCAGCGGCTGTCTGCCGATGAGCGCAGCGATATCGAAGAACGGCTGGGTTTCAGCCTGAGCCCGCAAAATGTCTGGACGCGCGCCATCGATGGCGCGGCGCGGCGCGGTGAGCAGGGGACGGTATCCTTGCTGGCGGCGGCTGGATTGCAGGGTTCCGGCTGGTCCGCCATGCCCGCGGCGCAGCTCTTTCATATCGTGAGCGCATTGCGGCAGGTGGGCATGGAGGCCGAGGCGCGCATGATTGCCGCCGAAGCCGTCACGCGTGGCTGAAGCACCGGTCAGCGAAGTTACCGAACAGCGCGATCGCGCGGCGATCGATGCCTTTTTGTCGATGTGCGCTGCCGAACGCGGCCTCGCCGCCAACAGCATCGCCGCCTATCGCACCGATCTGATGCAGGCATCCGAGCTGTTGGCTGGCAGGCTGACGGTGGCCGACAGCGAATTGCTGGGCACGCTGGCGGCAGAATGGCGCGCATTGGCCGCATCGAGCGTTGCGCGCAAATGTTCGGCCCTGCGCCATTTCTACGGCTTCCTGCTGGACGAGAATCTGCGGGAGGATGATCCCTCGCCCGCCTTGCCCAAGCCCGGCCTGCAGCGGCCTTTGCCCAAAATACTCGAAAAGCAGGACGTCGACCGGCTGTTCACGCAGGCCGAGCAGGCCACTGAAATGGAGGGCGCGCCGCCCACAGCCCTGCGCGATCTGGCGCTGCTCGAATTGCTGTACGGCTCCGGTATGCGCGCCACCGAACTGGTTTCGCTGCCGCGCAATGCGCTTCGCAGCGACCAGCCCTTTCTGATCTTGAAGGGCAAGGGTGGCAAGGAGCGGCTGGTGCCTTTGTCCGATCGTGCACGGCTGGTGGCGGCGCGGTGGCGCAATCTGGTCGATAGCGATCAGCCCTGGCTGTTCCCGTCGCGCACGGGCCATATCTCGCGCATTCGCCTTTTCCAGATCGTGCGCGCGCTGGCCGGAAAGGCGGGGATCGATCCGGCGCGCGTAAGCCCGCATGTGCTGCGCCATGCCTTTGCCACGCATTTGCTCGCGGGCGGCGCGGACCTGAGGGCCCTGCAAACCATGCTGGGGCATGCGGATATCGCGACGACGCAGATCTACACCCATGTCGAATCCAGCCATCTCGTGGCGCTGGTGAACGAACGCCACCCCTTGGCACGGCGCGCGGGACAGACTAACCGCCAGCCATGACGAGCTATCTTGAATTCGAAAAACCCATTGCGGAACTGGAATCGCGCATCGCCGATTTGCGAGAGACGGCGAATGGTGAAATCAATATCGATGCCGAAGTCGCCAAGCTTCAGGACAAGGTCGATAGGCAAATCCGCGCGGTCTATGGCAAGCTGACCCCGTGGCAGAAGACGATGGTCGCGCGTCATCCAGAGCGCCCCCATTTCAAGCATTATGTCGCCGGACTGTTCGATGAGTTCGTGCCGTTGGCCGGTGACCGGGCCTTTGGCGACGATCAGGCGATCCTGGGCGGATTTGCCCGCAAGGGCGATACGCGGCTGATGGTGATCGGGCATGAAAAAGGGGACGATACCCAGTCCCGCCTGAAGCATAATTTCGGCATGGGTAAACCGGAAGGGTATCGCAAGGCGATCCGCCTGATGGACCTGGCCGATCGATTCGGCCTGCCGGTGGTGACCCTGATCGATACCGCGGGCGCTTTCCCGGGCATTCAGGCCGAGGAACGGGGCCAGGCGGAAGCGATTGCACGGTCGACCGAACATTGCCTCGCGCTCGGCGTGCCACTGGTGGCCATGGTGCTGGGCGAAGGCGGATCGGGCGGCGCGGTGGCGCTCGCTGCGGCGGACAGGGTGTTGATGATGGAGCATGCCGTCTATTCAGTCATCTCGCCGGAAGGCTGCGCCTCGATCCTGTGGCGGACGGGCGACAAGGCGGACGAAGCGGCTGCGGCGATGCGGATCACCGCGTCCGATCTGAAATCGCTGGGTGTGGTCGATCAGGTGATCGAGGAGCCGCTGGGCGGCGCGCACCGCGATCATGCCGGCACTATCGCCAATATCGGCGAGGCACTGTTCTCGTCACTCGGCGCGTTGGACGGGATTGCGCCAGCCGATCTGCGTACCCGGCGGCAGGACAAATATCTGCGTATCGGCGTGGTCTGACCATATCCCGCCACGCTTCCGGCCTTGCCAGAGCGATAGAAGAGTCGAGCGAGCTGGTCTGCTACGACAGGCGCAACCTGTTACGGTTAGGGAACGTTTTTGCGTGCCATGCCGTTTCCTCCTCATAAAATCAGAGGAGGAATAACGATGCGTTTCTATCGTGGAATTTTGGCGAGCGGCGTGGCCGCGCTTTCCCTTACGGCTTGCACCAGCACCGGCTATAGCGATCCGATCACGGCTGGCGATCCGGTCTCGGTCCAGCCGGTGACCCCGCAGGCGCGGCAGCAAGGGCAGCAGGCATATAGCGAAATCGTCCCGCAATTTGGCGGTTTGTATACCCAGGGCAATGAAGCTGGCTATGTCACCAATGTCGGCCGCAAGATTGCCGTGCAGTCTGGCCTTGCCGGCAGCGAAAGCGCGTTCACGATCTCGCTGCTCAATTCGCCGGTCAACAACGCCTTCGCCACCCCGGGTGGTTATGTGTACATCACGCGGCAACTTGTGGCGCTTGCCAATGACGAGGCCGAAATGGCTGGCGTGCTTGGCCATGAAGTAGGCCATGTCGCTGCCGATCATGCCGGCGATCGTCAAAAGGCTTCCTCCCGCGCCGGTCTGGCCGGAATCCTGGGCCAGGTCGTCGGCGGCCTGTTGGGCGATAGTGGCCTGCTCGGCTCCCTTGGTGGTGCGATCCAGAATTACGCGCCGGCTGTGGCGCAGCTTTATACATTGAGCTATTCGCGCGGGCAGGAGGAACAGGCGGACGATCTTGGCATCCGTTACCTCTCGCAGGCTGGCTATGATCCCACGGCGCTGTCCGACATGCTGGGGTCTCTGGCTGCGCAGACGGTGATTGATCAGCGTGCAGCGGGGCAAGATGCCCGCTCGGTACCGGAATGGGCCAGCACCCACCCCGATCCGGCACGCCGCGTCGTGCGCGCGCAGCAGATCGCGCAGACCTATGCACCGGGCGGTCTGCGCAACCGGGCGCAGCATCTCGCGACCATCGACGGTCTGCTATACGGGGACGATCCGAAACAGGGTGTGATCGAGGGGCAAAACTTCCTGCACCCTGATCTGCGGCTGCAGTTCTCGGTGCCGCAGGGCTATGGCATGAGCAACAGTGCCAGCGCGGTATCGATCCAGGGCCAGAACGGTCAGGCGCAGTTCACGACCGCTCCATTCAGTGGCGATCTGTCCAATTATATCACCAGCGCACTGCAGAAGATCGCCGGGAATACGCAGCTGCAGGCCGGTCAGGTGCAACGCACCACGGTAAACGGTATTCCCGCCGCTTATCAGGTGGCGCGTGCCAATACGCAAAATGGGCAGGTGGATGTAACCGTGTTCGCGTACCAGTTCTCGGGCACGCAGGCGTATCATTTCGTCACGATCACGCCGGTCGGCAGCAATGCCTTTGCGCCGATGTTCCAGAGCATGTCACGCCTCAGCGCGCAGGATGCCGCCAGGATCACGCCGCGTCGTATCGACATCGTGACGGCGCAGAGCGGCGATACTGTAACCAGCCTCGCACGGCGCATGGCCTATAGCAATTTGCAGGCGGAACGCTTCATGGCCCTGAACGGCATGACCGGAAACACGGCGCTCCAGGCGGGGCAGCAGTATAAGATTGTAGTCAGGTAACTGCACAGCGCGCAAAAAAGGCGGCGGCACATCGTGCCGCCGCCTCTTCACGCAAACTAACGTCGCGACTATTACGTCGTAGGCGCCTTCGCCGTGAGCGAGTTGTTCACGGTGTTGAACGTGTTGTTCAGGTTGGTGCCCAGCGACGTCATCGCGGTGATGGCTGCTACGGCGATGAGCGCTGCGATCAGGCCATATTCAATGGCCGTCGCGCCCTCTTCATTCTTGATAAGCTTCTTGAAATTCTTCACGTCTGATCTCCTTGCGTCTGCTCTGAAAGCTCCCCGTCAAACCGGATATGCATGTGGTCCAACGCTTCTAATGTTGGCAGAAAAGCGATAATTTTTTCTTAAGAGGGCTGGGCCTTTCCGGTGGCGGCCACAATGTCCGTGGAAACGCCGTTCCAAATGCCGATGGTGGTATCGCTCATGGCCGCCATACTGGCGATCATGGCGATGACGACCAGAGACGCAATCAACCCATATTCGACGGCGGTCGCACCGTCCTCTTCACGGGTCAGTCGATCGATCAGCGTTTTCATGAACGTTTCTGCCTGGCCAGGAGTTTTGAACGCCCAAAGCCTCGCAAATTAACATGAAGAAGGAATTAAATCTGACTGCGGAACAGAGCAAAAAAACCGTCGCACTGTTGGTGGTCGCCGGCGCGCTGATTGACGCCGACGGAAACATCCTGCTGCAACAACGCCCGGCTGGCAGCGACCATGCCGGGCTGTGGGAATTCCCCGGCGGAAAGGTTGAGGCAGGCGAAACGGCAGCACAGGCCCTAGGCCGCGAACTTTGCGAGGAGATCGGCATAAAAATAGACCCGGCTGCCATATCGGAGCTGGGATTCGCCGACGAACCGCTTGGTCCGCGCAATCTGATTTTGCTTCTCTACGCATGCCGTCGGTGGGCGGGAACGCCCGCGCCGCTACAGGCCGGAGCGCAACTGAGCTGGTGTGCGCCGAAATCATTGTTGGATCTGCCGATGCCGCCGGCAGATCGCAAATTGCGCGGCGTGCTACTCCGCTTTCTTGCCACCACCGCCTAGCGCGTCGGCCAGCGAGACCGTAGCGCTTCCGCGCCGTGCCGGTTTCGCTTGATCGGGACTTGGCGCCCAACCGCTCAGCGCAATAATGTCCAGTTGTTCGGACGCCTTGCCGTCCGGTTCGCAGGCGGCGTTCCAATAATCCAGAAGCCGCGCGATCCCCGCCTTTCCTGGCACAGTCCGCGGGCCGGACAGCGCATTTCCAATACCCGCCTCCCGGATGTCCTGGACCAACCGCATGGGGTCGGCATAGCGCAAGGTAAGGCGATCGCCGTCTGCCACGGGCATGGTAAATCCTGCCCGGGCCAGCAGATCGCCAGCAGACCGCACGTCGATCTGCGGATGAATATGCGCGCCCGTCCGCGCTCCATCGGCGGCAATCATGCACCTTTTCAGCAAAGAAAGGCTGCCCGCACCGAACATCGAGCCAAGAAAAAGGCCGTCCGGACGTAATATGCGACGGAACTGGATAAAGGCCCCGGGCAGGTCGTTCACGCTGTCCAGGGTGCCAGCCGAAATAATCAGATCGAACGAGCCCGGTTCGAACGGGAGCCGATCTTCTTCGCACAAAATATCGCCCGGTTCCGCCTCCCGCTCGCTCAGCGCGGCGACCGTTATTGTCGCCTCTGCCGCAAGCGATAGCAGCGCGCGATAGCGCGCGACCGGCCCGATGAGCAGGATGTCCGTAAAGCCCCGCGACACCGCCGAAAGACGATCCCCCAGATCCTCCGCCATCCAACGCAGAAAGAACGAATCCTGCCCAGCCGATCTGGCACGCAGAGCGCGGCGACGCGCGCGGTCAAAGGGCTGCGGAACATCGGCCATGGCGTCTCTTGCCGGATCGCGGCGCGTGGGACAAGGTGCGGTTCATGGCAAGCTGGAACCCAGTGCTGCGATATGCGGTCGATTTCGCCTTGCCACCGCGCTGCCCGGGATGCGGCTGCGTGCAGGATCGGTCGGACGCTTTTTGCCTGTCCTGCTGGCATCAGATGCGCTTTCTGTCGGCGCCCTGGTGCCATTGTTGCGGCCTGCCGTTCGAACATGAGGTTCCTGGAGAGCCTTTATGCGGTGCCTGTCTGGCCGCGCCCCCACGGTTCGACCTGCTGCGCAGCGCGGTGGCCTATGGCGGTCTCTCCACCGAACTCGTGCTGAAACTGAAATATTCGCGCGCGCTCGGCACGGCCCGCATGATGGCGGGGCATATGGCGCGCCTGCTACCGGACATGCCGGACGATGCGCTTCTGACCCCGGTTCCGCTTCACTGGACCCGGCTGTTTGGCCGTACCTACAATCAGTCAGTTCTGATCGGTCAGGCGCTGGCCAGCCGACTGGACAGGCCGTTCCATCCCGCGCTTCTTACGCGCTGCAAGCGCACGCCGCCGCTGCGTGCCATGGGGGCCAAGGCGCGTGCCCGCGCAGTACAGGGCGCTTTCGCCATGACCGATCGGCAGAAAGCTCTGGCAGCGGGCAGGGCAATCATTCTGGTCGATGACGTGCATACCAGCGGCGCAACCACGAGTGCATGCGCGTCATTGTTGAAACGTAACGGCGCGCGGTGGGTTGGTGTGGTGACCTGGGCAAGAGTGCTATAGACAGCACGCATTATCAGCCCAAAACGCCACAATCAGATGCAGGAAATCGTCCATGAAAAAAGTTGAAATCTACACAAAATTCACCTGCGGTTTCTGCCACCGCGCCAAGTCGCTCTTGAGCGGCAAGGGCGTGACCTTTGACGAATATGACATCACCATGGGCGGCCCCAAGCGCGAGGAGATGCTGGAAAGGTCCGGCGGTGGCAGCACGGTGCCGCAGATTTTCATCGGCGGGGAGCATATCGGCGGGAGCGACGATCTCGCTGCGCTCGAGCGTGCCGGTAAGCTGGACGCCATGCTGGCCGACTGATGCGCCTAGCCCTGTTTCAGATGACCAGCGGCATCTGCGCCGCCGATAATGCTGCAGCCATTGCCGATGCGATGCAGGAAGCGAAAGATGGGGGCGCCCATGCTCTTCTGACCCCGGAGATGGCGTTGGTGCTCGATCGTGACCGCGCGCGCGCGGACGTGCGGCGAGAACAGGAGTATCCAGAAGTCGCCATGTTGCAGGAACAGGCGAAGAAAACCGGCTTGTGGCTGCACCTCGGACTGCCCGTTGCCCATGGAGACAAGCGGCGCAACCGCACGCTGGTGATCAATCCCGAAGGAACGGTGGTTGCTCGCTATGACAAGATTCATCTGTTTGACGTCGATCTCGCCAGCGGTGAAAGCTGGCGCGAATCCAATGTCTATGAGGGCGGCAGCGAGACGATCGTCGTTGCGATGGACGACCTTCAGGCCGGCCTCTCGATCTGCTATGATATACGGTTTCCGGCGCTCTACCGTGCCTTGGCAGAAGGCGGCGCCGATGTGCTGACGATCCCGGCTGCGTTCACCGTCCCCACCGGCCGCGCCCATTGGCACATTCTGGCCCGCGCCCGCGCTATCGAGACCGGTTGTTTCGTGGCCGCCTGCGCGCAATTCGGCGAGCATGAAGACGGGCGAGAAACCTATGGCCACAGTTTGGTGGTCGATCCATGGGGTCATATACTGCTCGATATGCAAGGGCAGGGCGGTGTCGGCTTTGCCGATATCGACCCGAAAGCCATTGATCGCGCCCGCGGCCAGGTGCCGGCACTGCATAATGCCAGACCCATTGCGGCCGCCAAGGCATGCCACGCACCGCACGCCAATTGACCCCCCGCCACCCCGCCCGTAAAAGCACCACGGCGCGCCCGTAGCTCAGTCGGATAGAGCATCAGATTCCTAATCTGGGGGCCACAGGTTCGAATCCTGTCGGGCGCACCATTCCCATTCGATGCTGGGCATGAGTTTCGATGGCTTGCTGTCCGCACGCCCGACCGCGCGTTCCAATGAGTTTGTGGAGCCGCTGATCCGGATGAGGTCTTTGCCAGCATCGGCGGTTGCAGCACCGCAAGATAGCCGCCTTATATCAACCAACCAGACGAGGCCGTTGCTCCGCTGATCTACGAAGTCATCCGTGCCAAATGGCCTGACTACGGCCAGCAACGCTTGGTTCATCAGCGCTCCAATGGATTGAACCTTGTCGGGTGACAGCAGCGCGCGACTTTTGCAGTGGTAAGGAGAGGACGACGGATTCCAAGCAACAGGGGACGTCGGAATTGGCAAACCTACCAGATTTACATGTACACGATCTTCCTGTTGCATCGCAGCATAGTGTTGGTTAGTCTCCTTACCAATCGGATTCGCCCAATGTGGGGCGAAAACCTGATCCGATAAACACCGAAATTTGTAGGCAACGATGCCGCTCGACCGATCCACTTTGGATCATACGTCGTAGCGGTTTTTTTGCGTGCGCTTCGCCTATGCGATCGGAGATTGGCAATGCAATCCAAGAGGCACAGTTCAGCGATGTCGGAAACCCCCGCAATGGGGCTGGCATAGTGGGCACGGAGATTATGATCCTGCCGGGCACGGTCTGGCTCGTGGGCGCTGGGCCGGGCGATCCGGACTTGTTAACCCGAAAGGCCGCGGGGCTCATCGCGGCTGCAGATATCGTCTTCCACGATGCGCTGGTCGGACGCGCGGTGCTCGAACTGATTTCAGCGGATGCCGATCGCGTTTCGGTTGGGAAGCGTTCGGGCCGCCATTCACAGGACCAGCGGACGATCGGCCGACTGGTCACGGACGCCGCCCGCGCCGGCAAGCGCGTGGTGAGACTCAAAGGAGGCGATCCTTCGATTTTCGGACGCGCGAGCGAAGAGATCGATGCGTGCCATTCCGCCGGTATTCCGGTGCGGATCTGCCCCGGTGTCACCGCTGCCAGCGCGGCCGCGGCCGATTTGGGGGTTTCGCTGACCCTGCGCGGTCTGGCGCGGCGCCTGACCTTCGTTACGGCGCATGTCAAAAGCGGCAGCGTGCCCGAAGTCGACTGGGCGGGGCTGGCAGATCCGCAGGCAACCCTTGCTGTCTACATGGGTAAAGCGGCGGCGCCCCATGTCTCGGCCGGACTGATCGCCGCGGGCCTGTCGCCCGATACGCCTGTCGCCCTGGTCGAGAATGCCAGCCTTCCCGGCAGGCTCGGTCTAATCACCCGCCTGGACTTGCTGCCATTGGCGGCAAAATCGGCCTTTCGCGCCGGACCGGCGGTCATCTTGATTGGCGAAGCCTTGCGCAAGGCCGCCTCAACCCATGCAGTCATGCCGTGCGAGATGTCTTATGCAGGAGAGTAACCAAGCCATCGCTGATGATCGATCGTTCATTCGCGCTGCCGAACTCTGGTTGCCGGAGGGCGAAACGCTCAAACCGGGCGGCGGACATTATGGCAATGCCGGAGGCTTCGCCGATGTGACTGCGCGAACAGCATTCGCAAAGGGCGAAGGATTGCCCGGCAAAGCCTGGGAACAAAGGCGAGCCCTGGTCCTCGACCGGTTCAACGGATCCTGTTTCATTCGCCACGAGGCCGCGGAGACCGCCGGGCTGACCTGCGCCGTGGCTTTGCCGATCTTCGCCGACCAGGTCCTCAAAGCCATTCTGGTGGTATTTTGCGGCGGTGATGCTGATCATGTCGGGGCGATCGAGGTCTGGGAAGAGCGGGACGGTCTGCTCCACCTCGATGATGGCTATTACGGGGCTTCCACGGACTTCGCGCAGGCATCGAAGGACGTGACGTTCGCCCGGGGGCAGGGCCTGCCCGGGGGCGTCTGGTCGGCCAGGACGCCGATCCTGATGCGCGACATCGGCGCATCGCAGGGGTTCGTTCGCAGCGACAGCGCAGGAAGGACGGGACTCAAGACAGGATTGGGCATTCCCCTGCCATCGCCTGATGGCAAGGTCAGGGTGGCGACGTTCCTTTCTGCACCGAACACGCCGCTCGCCAGCCGATTCGAGATTTGGGATGCGCGCGAAGAGCGTGTGGGCTCGCAGCGCCGCGCGGTGCGCATCGATGGTATTTGCGAGCGCGAAGGCCCCCTCTGGCCGAAGCTTAACCCGCCGATCGACATCCTTGGCGTCCATCCGTGGCAGGGGCCGATCGGCCAGGTGCTGGGTACCGGCCTGCCGCATGTCGTGGGCAATGGGGTCGCCTTGCCGGCAGGCTATCGCAGCATGGTCGCCGTCCCGATCTATCGCGGCGAAACCCTCGCCTTCATCACCGCCTGGTATCTGTAAAGGAGCGCAGCAATGCAAAAGCTGGTCGTCATCGGCGCGGGCATGGCCTCGGGACGGGTTCTGGAACACCTGTTCGAAGCCGAAGCGCCTTACGAAGTCACGCTGTTCAACGCCGAACCGCGGGGAAATTACAACCGCATCATGCTCTCACCGGTATTGTCGGGCGAGAAGAGTTTTGCGGAAATCGTCACGCATGGCGATGCGTGGTACGATGAACATGCCGTCACCTGCCGCTTCGGAGAAAAGGTGACCGCCATCGACCGGGCCCGCAAGGTTGTCGTCGGCGAAAACGGTGCGGTGCCTTATGACAAGCTGCTGATTGCGACCGGCTCTGCTCCCTTCATCATTCCGCTTCCCGGCCATGACCTGCCTGGCGTCGTCGCCTATCGCGACCTCGAAGACACCAATGCCATGATCGAGGCGTCTGCAAAGCCCGGTTCCAGAGCGGTGGTGATCGGTGGCGGCTTGCTGGGGCTGGAGGCCGCGGCGGGGCTGCGACTGCGCGGAATGGACGTCACGGTGCTGCACCTGATGGGCCATCTGATGGAACGTCAGCTCGACGAAGCCGCCGGATACCTGCTGAAGCAAGACCTGGAAAAGCGCGGCATCGATGTGATGCTGAACGCAAGCACCAAGGCTATTGAGGGCGATGGCAAGGTCGAGCGCGTCGTCCTTGAAGATGGCACGGTGCTTGAAGCGGACATCGTCTGCATGGCGGTCGGCATCCGTCCTGCCGGACAGATCGGGGCGGACGCCGGGCTGGAATGCGGCAAGGCGATCAAGGTCGACGCGCATATGCGCACCTCCGACCCGGATATTTTCGCGGTCGGCGAATGTGTCGAGTTCGACGGAAATCTCTTCGGCCTCGTCGCCCCGCTTTACGACCAGGCAAGGGTGGTGGCCAAGACGCTGCGCGGTGAGGACGATGTCTTCACCATGCGCGAATTGTCGACCAAACTGAAAGTGACCGGGTGCGACCTGTTCAGCGCCGGCGATTTTGCGCAAGGCGAAGGGCGCGAGGACATCGTGTTCCGCGATCCGGCGCGCGGTATCTACAAGCGACTGGTGATCGAGGATGACCGGCTGGTCGGCGCCGTGCTGTATGGCGACACCGCGGACGGGAACTGGTTCTTCGGGTTGATCAAGGACGAGACATGTATCGAGGAGATGCGCGATACGCTGATCTATGGTCCTGCATTCCAGGGGGGTGGCGCTGCCGGCCAGGACCCTCTGGCAGCCGTTGCAGCATTGCCGCCTGAGGCGGAGATCTGCGGCTGCAACGGCATATGCAAGAACCAGATCGTCGATGCCATTGGCGCCGGGGCGAACACGCTTGAAACGCTGCGGGCGCAGACCAAGGCTTCTGCCTCCTGCGGCACCTGCACGGGGCTGGTCGAGCAATTGCTGGCCGTCACCCTGGGCGACAGTTTCGAAACCGGCGGCGCGAAGCCCGTCTGCGGCTGCACGGAGTTGACGCATGAGGACGTGCGGCGCCTGATCAAGGCGCGGGCTCTTCGCTCGCAAACCGCCGTCTGGCAGGAGCTGGGCTGGCTTACGGTGAACGGCTGCCCCAGCTGCCGTCCGGCGATCAATTTCTACCTGCTGGCCGAATGGCCGCTCGACTATCAGGACGATGCCCAGTCGCGCTTCGTCAACGAGCGCAACCATGCCAACATCCAGAAGGATGGCACATATTCGGTCATGCCGCGCATGTGGGGCGGCATGACCTCGGCGGACGAATTGCTCGCCATCGCAACGGCCGCCAAGAAATATGATGCCGCCGTCAAGGTGACGGGCGGCCAGCGGATCGACCTTCTGGGTATCGAGAAAGATGATCTGCCCGCAATCTGGGCCGATCTCAACGCTGCCGGAATGGTTTCCGGCCACGCCTATTCCAAGGGCTTGCGCACGGTGAAGACCTGTGTCGGTACCGACTGGTGCCGGTTTGGCACGCAGGATTCCACCGGGCTCGGCATCAAGCTGGAAAAGAAGCTGTGGGGCTCCTGGACGCCGCACAAGGTCAAGATGGGCGTATCGGGCTGTCCACGCAATTGCGCGGAGGCAACCTGCAAGGATGTCGGTGTCATCTGCGTGGACTCCGGCTATCAGATTGGTGTCGCGGGCGCCGCGGGCATGGATTTGCGCGAGACCAAGAGACTCGTCGATGTGGCGACGGAGGACGAGGTCATCGAATGGACCACCGCCTTCGTCCAGCTGTATCGCGAAAACGCCAAATATCTCGATCGCCCCTATAAATGGGTCGACAAGGTCGGCCTGGACTGGGTGAAGGACGTCCTGTCCGACCCAGCCGAACGCGCCGCACTGAACGAACGCTTCGAGATATCCCAGTCGGTGTACCGCAAGGACCCGTGGGCCGAGCGCGCGACCGAGCCGGAAGCCAGGAAATTCCAACCTCTTGCCGATCTGACCATGGAGCCTGCCGAATGACCTGGACCGATGTGGGAGCGTTGTCGGATATCCCGCTGCGCGGTGCACGCACGGTGAAGACCGCCAGTGGCTGCGTGGCCATCTTCAGGACCGGGGAGGAGGAATTATTCGCCACCTCCGCCATCTGCGCGCACAAGCGCGGTCCGCTGGCGGAGGGAATGGTGCATGGGCGCAAGGTCACCTGCCCCTTGCACAGCTGGACCTATTCGCTCGAGACCGGGGAGGCGCAGGGCGCCGACAAAGGCTCCATCGCGACCTATCCGGTAAAATATGAGGAAGGTCGCGTGTTGCTGAAACTCGGCGCGCTAGCCGAACAAGCGGCTGCCTGATGGTCGCTGGCGAGGCGAACGACATACGATCGACCTGCCCCTATTGCGGGGTCGGCTGCGGCGTGCTGCTCAAGCCGGACGGTGATGGCGGGCTTTCGGTCAGAGGCGATCCGGACCATCCGAACAACCGCGGGCGCCTGTGTTCCAAAGGCGCGGCACTCGGTGAGACGGTCGGCCTCTCCGAGCGGCAGCTGACCCCGCAGATCGGCGGCCGGAACGCCGAGTGGGACGAGGCGCTTGATCTTGTGGCGGCGCGTTTCATGGACGTGCGCGCCGAGCATGGGCCCGATGCCACCGCATTCTACGTGTCCGGCCAATTGCTCACCGAAGATTATTACGTCGCCAACAAGCTGATGAAGGGCTTCATCGGCAGCGCGAATATCGACACCAACTCCCGCCTGTGCATGGCGTCGTCCGTGGCCGGGCACAAGCGGGCGTTCGGCACCGACACCGTGCCGGGGATCTACGAAGATCTGGAACAGGCGGATCTCGTGGTTCTCGTCGGGTCCAACCTCGCCTGGTGTCATCCTGTGCTCTATCAGCGGATCGCGGCGGCCCGCGAAGCGCGGCCGGAGATGAAGCTCGTCGTCATCGATCCCCGCCGCACGGCCACCAGCGATGGCGCCGATCTGCATCTGCAGCTTGCGATCGGCAGCGATGTGGCGCTGTTCAATGGCCTGCTGGCCGAGATCGCGCGGCAGGGCGCTGCCGATGAGGCCTATGTCGCTGCGCATACCCGGGGTTTCGAGGCAGCGCTTGCGGCTGCCATGGCCGACGACCCCGCCATGACCGGACTTTCCGAAAAAGATATGTCGGCTTTCTTCGACTTGTGGATCGGCAACGAAAAGACGGTCACGCTCTTTAGCCAGGGCGTCAACCAGTCCTCGGCCGGCACCGACAAGGTCAATGCGATCATCAACTGCCATCTTGCGACCGGCCGGATCGGGCGGCCGGGCATGGGGCCGTTTTCCATCACCGGACAACCCAATGCCATGGGTGGCCGCGAAGTCGGCGGACTGGCCAACACGCTCGCCTGTCACCTGGAACTGACCGATCCGGCGCATCGGAAAGCGGTTGCCGATTTCTGGAAAACGCCAACCGTCCCACAGGAGGAGGGGCTGAAAGCGGTCGATATGTTCGATGCCGTGGCGGACGGCCGGATAAAGGCCTTATGGATTGTCCACTCCAATCCCGCCGTCACGATGCCCGATGCCGACCGGGTGCGCCGCGCGATTGCCGCATGCCCGTTCGTCGTCGTTTCCGACATCAGCTTGCGCACCGATACGGCGCGGCTGGCCGACGTGTTCCTGCCGGCAACGGCATGGGCGGAAAAATCCGGCACGGTCACCAATTCGGACCGCACGATCAGTCGTCAGCGCGCCGTGCTGCCCGTGCCCGGCAGCGCGCGGCCCGACTGGAAAATCATGGCCGAAGTGGGCCAGCGCATGGGCTGGCAAGACGCTTTCGACTGGGAGACGCCGGCGGAGATTTTCGATGAGCATGCGCGGCTCTCCGCCATTGCAGGCGAGGCGGGTCTCGATTTCGACATTTCGGCCATGGCCGGCATGGATGCCGCAGCTTATGACCGGATGCTGCCCACGCGCTGGCCGCAGCGGCGTGCCGGGGCCATCGATCGATTTTTTGCCGACGGGAAGTTCTTTCACGCCGACGGGCGCGGCCGGATCGTGCCTGTCTCCTATCGCCCGCCCGCCGCCGTTCCGTCGCGCGAGCGGCCGTTTCAGCTCAACACGGGGCGTTTGCGCGATCAATGGCACACGATGACCCGCACTGCGCTTTCGCCAAGGCTGTCCGCACATTTGCCAGAACCGTTCGTCGATATGCATCCGGACGATGCCACGCAGCTCGGACTTAAACCGGCCGATCTGGTGCGGTTGTCGAACGATTGCGGGACCGCGATCCTGCGCCTGCGCAAGAATGACGACGTCCAGCCCGGAACGCTGTTCGCGCCGATGCACTGGACTGGCGAGAATGCGCCAGCCTCGCGCATTGATGCGCTGGTCGCTTCGGTGACGGACCCGATGTCCGGGCAACCGGAAAGCAAGGCGTCGGTGGTTAGGGCCGAACGGTTCGATGCACGCTGGCACGGCTTTGCGATCGCGCAGGATCGATTTACGCCCCAATGCGACTATTGGGCACTGGCCCGCACCGGCCAGGGCTATCGCGCGGAACTGGCCGGAAGCGCTCGGCCGGACGATTTCGAACGCTGGGCACGCAATCTGTTCGGCCTTCCCAATGCCGCTGCGCAGGTGATGCAGGATGCCGCGCGCGGATCCTTCCGTATAGCCTTTCTGAAAGACGACCTGTTGCTCGCAGCGCTCTATATCGCGCGCAAGCCGATCGCGTTGATGCGGGACTTTCTGACCGGACTTCCGGGAAGCGAGGCGAACTGGGCGCTGGCGGGCCAGTCGCGCGCGGACATGCCCGATCCTGGTCCCATCGTCTGTTCCTGCTTCTCGACCGGTCGCAATACGATCGGCCGCGCCATCGAGGCAGAAGGTCTGTGCACGGTGGAAGCCATCGGCGCGGCGACATCGGCGGGAACGAATTGCGGATCGTGCAAGGCCGAACTCGCACAGATCCTGCGGCGCTTCGCCTCAGCCGAGCCGGTTGATTAGGACCACGGCCATAACCAGTGCGATAAGGGTGGCGATGAGGGCCCAGTTGCGCCACATCTCCTTGGATCCGCGTTCGATGAGGGGGACGAATTCGGTCGATAGCGGCGCGTTCGTTTCCGCCTTTTTCAGATCGGCGATGAATTCCGACATGGCCTGCTGACGCTGGGAGGGCTGCGGGTAAAGGGCCTTGGCCAAGGCCCGCCCCGCGAGCGGGGACAGATCCGGACGTGCGCGCGCGAACGCGCCGCGCATCCGATCCGGGTTTGGCGCTTGTGCCATGTCCCGGCTTTCCCGGTCGAACGGCAATGTGCCGGTCAGCATTTCCCAGGCAATGACCGCTATCGAGAAGAGATCGGACAGATTTTCCGCCTGTTTCCCGGCGAGCAATTCGGGCGCGATATAGTTCAGCGATCCTTCGGGCCATTCCTCGATGGCAGCAGAGCGCAAGTCCGCAAATCCCGTGACCTGCGCCGATCCGAAGTCGATGATTTTTGCGCTACTGTCATCGCCGATGATGATATTTTCAGGTTTGAGATCGCGATGGACGATATCCATCCGGTGAAAGACCCGGGCGGCCGACACGATGGATGCAAGAATCGGTATGATCTCGACCAGCGAAGGATCGGGATGTGCCGCCATCCATTGCCGCAAGGTTCGCCCTTCGACATGTTCCGCCACGAAATAGAGGAAGCGTGTATCCTCCGCCGGTAGGATATGCATGATCTGGCGGTTCTGGATGCGACGCCCGATCCACTGTTCCAGCGTAAAGCCTTCCAGATACCGAAGATCTTCTGCGAAATTCGCGGAGGGCGCCTTGAGCACGAACGTGCCATCGCGATCCGCTCGTTCCACGCGGTAGAGGTGGCTGCGGGGCGAGCTGTGCAAAACCTCGGTCACGCACCATCCGTCCAGCCGGTTGCCCTCACGCAGCACCGGCGGAATGGCGCGGCGTGTCAACCGCCCGTGCGCTTCGGCCAGTGTTTCCGAAGGGAGGCTTTCGATCCGCATGATCAAACAGGAATTATTGTCGCGGCTTCCGGCCTGAAAAGCCTTGTCGCACAGGAGTTTGGAAACCTCTTCCAGGTCTTTGCGGCTGTCCAGGGATGCCTCGCCCAAAAACTGCTCGATCGCGGCGGGTGCGAGTGCGCCGTGAACGCCGTCACTGGTGAGCAGGAAGACATCGCCCGTTTGCATCGGTTCCTGCCGATAGTCGACCCGAATGTCCGCCTCGATCCCAAGCGCCCGAGTCAGAACATCGCCTTGGCCGAGATAGGGCGCGCTGTGATCATCGGTCAGCACGGTCAGCCTGCCATTACGCAGACGATGGCAGCGGGTGTCCCCGACATGCACGATATGCGCCGTCGTCGCTCTTGCGACGATAGCGGTGAAGGTTGTCGCAAAGCCTTGGCTCTCGGCAATGGCGGAACGATTTTGCGAATGAAACCAGCTGTTGAGCGAGGCGAGCAATCGCGCCGCGCAATTCTGGATCGTCCAGCTTTCAGGCGCGTCGTAAAAATCACGGGTGAATTGCATGACCGCCATCTGTGCGGCGCGATCGGCATTCTGGGCCGATGAAAGCCCGTCGGCGATACAAGCGACGACCCCTTTCAGATGACGCTGATACGCATCCTCGGGAACGCGCCCGGCAATCGCATCGTCATTTCGCGGCTTGGTTCCGGCATTGCTGTAGCCGCCAATGACGGCACATAGCGACTGCGAAGGGAGCTGCTCGGGCGTTACCGGGCGGTCAGGGCCCGATATGGCGGCTTCCCTCCGCAAATCGCGTTCGTTGCATGAGATGGGTTCAGGCAATCTGTTGCTCGCTCGGCCCGCGTCCGACCTGGATCATCGTCACGGTTCCATCCTCGTCAATCTCGGCAATCTCGCCCGTCGGTTCTTCCAGCAGCAGCAGGGCGATAAAACCCACTATCGCGGTGCCGGCGATCACGAAGAAGAAAGTGGATGCATCCACCACCGAGAATATGATGAGATAGATGACCGCGCCGACATTGCCATAGGCCCCCGTCATGCCGGCGATCTGGCCGGTGAGCGAGCGTTTGATAAGCGGCACGACGGCGAACACCGCGCCTTCGCCAGCCTGCACGAAGAAGGAGCAGGCCATCGCGGCAACCACCGCCAGCCATACCGGCCAGGTGGAATCGATGATGCCCATCAGCGCATAGCCGACCGCCAGTCCGCCGGTCAGGATCAAAAGCACGGTCTTTCTGCCGAACCGATCGGACAGCAGGCCTCCGCCAGGCCGCGACATCAGGTTCATGAACGCATAGGCCGATGCGACCATCCCAGCCAGAACGGCCGAAAGGCCAAAGGTTTCGGCAAAGAACAAGGGCAACATGGAAACCACGGCAAGTTCCGATCCGAAGGTCGCGAAATACAGGATATTGAGGATTGCCACCTGTTTGAACTTATATTGCTGAAACTCGGGTACCGGCGTCGTGAAAAGGCTGCGATTGGCGCGGATAGCCAGAAACGCATCATAGGCATAGAGCAATGCCAGCCCAAGATAGACCGACAGCGTGGTCCCTTCGCTGAAGATGTCGACGTTTTTCAGGCGCCAGGCAAGCGCACCCAGTGCAAGATAGAGCGGCACCTTCATGACCAGCAGCAACCAGAGGTCACCCGTCGACGTCACTTCCATGGCCGTCGAATTGCGCGGTTTGAAATATTTGGAGCCCTCGGGCACGTCGCGCACGCTGGCATAATAGATAAAACCGTAGATCAGCGCCATGGCCCCGGTCAGCCCGATTGCCCAGCGCCAGCCATCGTCGCCGCCGAACCACAGGGCGATGGTGGGCAGTGTAAAGGCTGCGGCTGCGGAACCGAAATTCCCCCAGCCGCCATAGACGCCTTCTGCGGTCCCCAGTTCATTGGCGGGAAACCACTCCGAAACCATTCGGATGCCGATGACGAAGCCCGCGCCGATAAAGCCCAAGGCGAAGCGCGCGAGCGCGAGCTGCGTGAAACTGTCCGCCATCGCAAAGGCGAAACATGGTATCGCCGAACTGACAAGCAGCGCGGAATAGACCCGCCGCGGTCCGTAAAGATCGGTCAGCATCCCGATGACGATGCGCGCCGGAATGGTGAGGGCGACATTGAGGATCAGCAATGTCGTTACCTGGTCCTTCGTCAAATCCAGGCTTTCCTGGATCGCCTGCAGCATTGGCGCCAGATTGAACCAGACGAGAAAGGTCAGGAAAAACGCGAACCACGTAAAATGCAATGTCCGCATTTTTCCTGAAAATGAAAACAGGTTGAACGATGTCGACATGGAATTGCCCTCCAATTTCAGAATGAGACTTCGGCCTGGAGCCAGAATTTTTCGGTATCGACCGCAAAGGCGTCCGCTGAGTAATTCGCGTATTTCGCCAGGACAGCGACCGCCGCCACCTTGAAGCCCAGCGAGGCATCCCATTCGGTGCCATAGTTCACGCCGCCAAAATCGCTGTCGAACCGATGATAGGTGACAGCGGCTTTCAGCCCCTCCACCGGCAGCGCCTCGCCGAAATTATAGGATGCGGTCGCATTGTAATCGCGCACTCCACCGGCCGGCGTGACGAGGAAAATGTCGGCCCAGCCCTGAAAGGCGTGTAAGGTTGCCATGGGAGTCTGAAAGGCGGCGATACCGTTGTCGCTACCCAGCTCTTCATAACCGGTCGTCACGCCGAACCCCGCCACATTGGCGCTCAGCCGAAGACCGATAAATCCGGCGGTGTATTTGACCGGATTCGATCCATAATCCGATTGGGTGGCGAAACTGGCCTCGGCAAGAATCGGTAAGCCGGGCAGAGGCACTTTCACGGCCGCCTGCAGTCCGTAAGTCTGGCTGGAAAAGGCGTCACGCGCATCATAGTCGATGAGATAGGTGAACAGTCCCGCATCCACGCCGGCAATATCCGCATCCGCGATGAGGAAGACGAAGTCACCGTCCAGATGTTCGTTCGGGCTTTCGCTACCGAAAATGGTGCGTTGGTTGATCGCATAAGTTGCGTCCAGGGAGACTGGCCCTACTTTCGCCAGGCCGCGGACGGCATCGAAGGTCTGCTCGTTCTGCCTCCATCCGACATTGCCGACGAAACGGGAATTGCCATGGATGATGCGCTGACGCCCGATCACAGCCCCTGTTCCTTCGCGCATGACGGAAAGCTGCAGGCGATTGAGTTCCAGTGTCTCGGGGTCCGGAACCACCGGGAAGGGTTCGATCCCATTGGACGGGATCGTGTCATTATAATCATCGATCAACGCAAGCGTGCCTTCGGCCTCCGCAAGAAAGGACACAATGTCGGCCTTCGCTTCGAAACCGGCCCGAAGGCGCGCCGTGAGCGCTTCTGCGTTTGACAGTGTTTCGCCCTGATCGACCGTTTCGAGGCGTATGCGCGCGTCCAATATCGGATCGAGCGTGACGCCATCGGCTACTTCGATCGGGCCGAGCGGACCGGTTTGTGCCATCGCGGGGGCCCCCAACGCAGTCAGCGCGCTGGTCAGGCCCAAGGTTATTCGTTTCACCGACTTTTCTCCCGATTGTCTCAGTTCGGCAAGTCTCTCCCTCTTTCCCCGCCCCGGCTTCGCCGCCAGAAACGCACGCAAAAAAACCGCCACGACGAGTGATCCAAACTGGATCTGTCGGGCGGCATCATTGCCACGCATTGTCAGGGTTTTGCGCCGGGGTTGAGAATCAACCCATCCTTGGGTTCACCCCGGTGCAATCAGATTGTTACGCAATTCTGTGTTGCGATGCAACAGACGGTTAGAAAATTTGCGAAATGCCGCAATGAAACATGCGCATTTACGTTTGAGCCGCGATATACGCCTGCAACCTGTCCGGGTCGAAAATCCGCCCATCGAAAAAGCTGTCGGCCGTCAAAGTGATCTCACCTTGCTGCGCGCCCACAGCAAGCGGGCCGCGAAGGCTGCCTTCAACCTTGGAACTGGCACCGGGCAGGAGGTCGCCTGTTCCCGCCAGCGCACGGCGATAGATGTCAGGCCGGAATACGGCTGCGGCTCGCGCCGCATCGGCCGGGTGGTATGACAAGCCTTCCCAGCGCACGAGTTGCGAATAGAGCCACATCGCCTGGCTGATCCATGGGAAGTTCGCAGCCTCATTATACTGGAACATGAAGTCGGGATAGAACAACGGTTCGGTGCCCAAGGCCAGGACCATCTGATCCGCGATGGCCCGACCTATGATGTCGGCGGACCCGTCGAGATAGTCCGGGCGCGCCAGAATGGCGGCGGCTTCCTGCCGGTTGTCCGGATCGACGAACCACTTGCCGGCTTGCCGCATGGCACGGACAAGCCGCTCACTCGCGCCCTGGCGATCGGCAAGATGGCTTTGCTTGAAAGCCAGAACCTTGTCGACACCGCGGCGCCAAATCTGGGCGGTGGCCAAGACGATCCGCCCCACTCCGCGATCGACCGCCACCGAATTCCAAGGTTCGCCCACGCAGGTACCGTCGATTTCCCCCGATGCCAGCGCGTCGGCGCTGAATGGCGGCGCCACCGTCACGATTTCGATATCCTCGTCCGGCCGAATGCCACATCCTGCAAGCCAGTATCGGAGCATGTAATTATGCGAGGAATGGCGGTGGACCACCCCGAAACGCAGCCGTCGACCGGCCGCTGCGCGCGCTCGCGCTTCCTCTGCCAGCGCTGCTCCAACCGCTACGGGATCGGCCAGGATGGCCTGTGGCCAGACGGCATCGGCAAGGTCCGTTCGCAAGGTAATGGCATTGCCGTTCAAACCCAGTACGAAGGGTGCGGAAAGGGGCTGTGCAGGGCGCCCCCGGCCAAGGCTGGTCGCAATCGCCAGCGGGGCGAGGAGATGCGCCGCATCGGTATGGCCGTAAAGCAGGCGGTCGAGAACGGTCGCCCAGGTCACATCGCGGGTCAGCCGCAAGTCGAGCCCCTCCGCCTCAGCGAAGCCGAGCTCTCGCGCCAGAATGGGGAGGCACGCATCCACCAGCGGCAGGAATCCGATTGTCAGTCGTTCGCTCATCGCATTCCGTTCATCAGTTCATGCGCCGTCACGACCGCTTCGGCAATGGCCGCGATGCGCCGGTTGGAATCCATCGCCTTGCGGCGCAATTCCGCATAGGCTTCCGGTTCGGACCATCGTCGTTCGTTCATCAAGATACGTTTCGCCCGGTCGATTGTTTCGCGCTCATGAAGCTGTCCGCGGGCCTCGGCCAGTTCCTGTTCCAGCCTGGCGAACGCCTGGAAACGCCGAACCGCAAGATCGAGCAGAGGGCGAATACGCGGCGCGGACAGGCCGGCCACCACATAGGCGGAAACACCGGCGTCGATAGAGGCAGCGATCGCCTCGTCGTCACTCTCGTCGACGAACATCGCGATAGGGCGCGCCAAGGCCCGGCTGACTGCGAAATACTCCTCCAGAACATCGCGGGCCGGGTTTCCAAGATCGATGAGCACGATGTCGGGTTCGATTTCGGCAATGCGCGCGATCAGGGCGGACCGTTCCGAAAGGATGAAAATCTCAGCGTCGCCGAACGCCCGCAGCCCGTCTTCGATGATCGTGGCGCGTGCCCGGCTCTCATCGATAACGACGATCTTCATAGACTGATTGTGCAGCGCAACATGCCTCCGTGCAAGAGGGTTTGCCGAAAATAGACCCGCTGCCGCAATCGGCTCCAGGCGCGTTCTCGCGGAGCGGACGGCCTGGACGATGACCGACCGAAGGGATGTCCTGTATTTTTGCCGGACGATGCAAAGCGGAAGGGCCATGCAGGACAATGCCGCCGAGCTTCGCGAGAAGTTGCGCAAGCTGGCCAACCGGCGTCGCCGGGAGGGCGTTCTGATCAACCGCAAGAAGACCCAGCGCATTTATCAGAAGGAAGGACTGGCGGTCAGGCGGCGACGCATCCACAAGCGTGCCGTCTGGACCAAGGCGCCAGCGCCGGTCCTGGCTATATCGAGCCAACGCTGGAGCCTGGGCGCTTTGACAAGCTCCGGAGAGCATTTTGCGCGACGAGATAGCATCAGGGCGCCGCTTCCGCGTGCTTAATGTGGTGGATGACGTGACGAAGAAGTGCCTGGCATGGTGCGGAGAGGCGGGAGTGGAGTGGCATTACATTGCGCCGGATTAGCCGATGTAGAACGGCTCCTGCGAGAGGTCGCGTCGCCACCCTTCGAGGCAATTCATCAAGCGGTTTCGACTTCCCGCAGAGCCAAGCTGATGGAACCGGTCATGCCGTTCAAGATCGCAGCCTCGCAAGTTGCGGCCGCCGCGTTGTTTGGGATGAGGGCCATGCTGGACGGACGGGCGCGCGAGGTCGTGGACCTGCTTCGGAACAAGGTCTTGCGGTGAGGCACCCTCTTGCTAATCTGGTTTGCGAGCTGATGCGGCCTTTGCCGGGACTTTGAGAACGAAAGTGATGCAGAATGCGAGACGCACCGCTTGTCGCCAGGCCTCTCGTGCCGTCGCTTGTCTATCGAAGGCGCGGTAGTGCGAGAGCAGATGACGCCAATCAAACTCACGTTCCTCGCTAAGTTGGGATCGAGGACTTGAGAAAGTTGGGAATCCTTGCCGGCATGGGGCTTGTACTGATGGCTGCAGACGCGGCGCATGCTTCGTCAGCGCTGCAGCAAAGCTTTCTCCAGCCGATGGGGCCGGTGGCCGGCGAGCAGTTATCGCACCTGCTGCGGGTGATCGCGATCACGATGGTGGTGATCCTGCCAGTGCTTGTGGGCGTACCTTTTATCCTGTGGCGCTATCGCTATGCGAAACCGAAGGGCGACTACGCGCCGGAATGGGAATTTTCGAAAAAGCTCGAATGGGCGCTTTGGGGCGTGCCGGTTCTGGTGGTCGCCGTGCTGGCCAGCTGGCTATGGTATTCGACAGATAAACTTGATCCCTATGAGCCTCTGGGTCCCGATCCACTGCAGGTGCAGGCCATCGGGCTCGATTGGAAATGGATCTTCATCTACCCTGAAGAAGGCATCGCCACGGTGAATGAACTGGCCGTTCCCGTCGGGCGACCGGTGGAACTTACGCTGACGACGGACACCGTGATGCAGAGCCTGCTGATCTCTTCGCTCACCGGTCAGATCTACGCCATGCCGGGTATGACGACGAAGCTGAATTTCTCCGCAATTCGCATCGGCGATGCGGAAGGAGAGAACACACAGTTCAACGGTACTGGTTTTGGCCGGCAGAAATTCATCGTGCGCGCGCTGGAACCGGCCGACTATGCCGCCTGGACGGCAAGCGGAGCAAGCGGAGCGACCCTGGACGAGCCGACTTATGCGATCCTGCGCCGACAGTCCGTCCTGGCCGACGCCCGCCGCGATCTGGGGATGGAAAGGAACGCCATACCGATCATGATGACGCTGGGGCAGGATGGCGTTTTCGATCGGATCGTCGCCAAATATCATCAGCGCGCCAAAGGTACCGCTGGTGAACCCTGGGGCGGAACGGGACTGCCCGAAAGCGGTACGAACGAGGCCGCACAATGAGCTTGGACACCAGCCCGGTCTTCGGCAATCTGGACTGGAACGTCACGCCATATACCGATCTGCTGCGCGAGGTGAACAGCAGCACGATCGTGGGCGCTGGTGCGGCCAGCATGCTGGTGCTGGGCGCAATCGCCGGGGTGGGCTTGCTGACCTATAGGCGCTGGTGGGGGCCGCTTTACCGAAACTGGCTGACCTCGCCGGACGCGAAAAAGATCGGCATCATGTATATTGCGCTGGCGCTCATCATGATGGCGCGCGGAATTATAGAAGGCTTCGTGATGCGCGCGCATCAGGCGACCGCGCTGGGCACGCTGACGCAGGAGGAAAGCGGCCTGGTCGCGCCCGATCATTTCGCGCAATTGTTCAGCACGCACGGGACGATCATGATTTTCTTCGTGGCCATGCCCTTGCTCATCGGCCTCATCAACTTTGTGCTGCCGCAGCAACTGGGCGCCCGCGACATGGCGTTTCCGGTGCTTAATCAGGTAAGCCTCGGCCTCACCGCGGCGGGCGCTGCGCTGGTGATGATTTCGCTGCTGATCGGAAAGTTCGGCACCGGGGGCTGGACCATGTATCCGCCCTATACCGGGATCGACTTCAGCCCCGGCGAGGGCGTGGATTACTGGTTATGGGCCATCCTGATTTCAGGGGTCGGCTCAACGCTTACAGGCATGAACTTTGCCGTCACCATCTTCAAGGAACGCGCGCCGGGGATGCATTTCATGCGCATGCCGCTATTCTGCTGGACCGGCCTGTGCGTCGCCATCATGCTGATCTACGCCATGCCCGCCCTGACCGTGTCGAGCACGATGCTGGTGCTGGATCGATATCTGGATTTCCATTTCTTCACCAATGATGCCGGCGGCAACATGATGAATTATGCCAACATCTTCTGGATGTTCGGCCACCCGGAAGTCTACATCCTCATCCTGCCGGCCTTCGGCGTGTTCTCCGAGATCAGCTCCACCTTTTCGGGCAAGCGCCTCTACGGTTACACCTCGCTGGTGATCGCCAGCATGAGCATTGCGGTCATCAGCTTCACCGTCTGGCTGCACCATTTTTTCACGATGGGGCAAAGCGCCGGCGTCAACATCGCCTTCGGCATTGCGACCATGATCATTGGTGTGCCCACGGGCGTGAAAATCTACGACTGGATGGCAACCATGTGGCGCGGCCGCGTGCGGATTACCGCGCCCATCGTCTATCTGACCGGCTTCTTCCTGTTGTTCGTGATCGGCGGTTTGTCAGGCATCATCCTCGCCAACCCCTCGATCGACTATCAGGTGCATAATTCGACCTTCCTGGTCGCGCATTTCCACAATGTGATCATTCCCGGCGTGCTGTACGGCATGCTGGCGGGCATCCATTACTGGTTCCCCAAGGCCTTCGGCTTTCGCCTCAGCGAAAAGTGGGGGCGGATCACGGCAATCCTGTTCGTGGGTGGGTTCATCTTCACTTTCATGCCCCTTTACGTGCTGGGCCTGATGGGCATGCCGCGCCGTTCGCCCACCTTTCAGAACCCCGATTTCATGCCGTGGATGTATGTTGCCGTGCTCGGCGCGGCGCTGATGTTGTGCGCGCTTGCCAGCCTCGCCTGGACATTCTGGACCAGCTATCGCAACCGCCGCGCGCTCGCGGTGCCCGGTGGAGACCCGTGGAATGGATCGACGCTGGAATGGTCCACACCCGCACCGGTGCCGGAGTGGACCTTTCCACATATCCCGCACGTACAGGCGCGGAGCGACTGGGGCGAGATGAAGCGAGCCGGCGATCCGTGGAAGGCGCCGGAAGAATATTGCGACATCGAGATGCCGGCCAGCACCGCGCACGGACTGCTGATCGCGGGTGCCAGTTTTGGCCTCGGCTTCGCGATGGTATGGCATGTCTGGTGGCTGGCGGTGCTCAGCTTCCTTGCAATTCCGGCGCTGTTGGCGCTGCGCGGCATGCGGGTGATAGAGCCCAGAATTATCCCGGCAGCGCAGGTGGAGGAAGCCGACAGGCGCTTCCGCCAGCAAGTTGCCAACCTCGCCCCCGTCACGCGGGCTGAGGAAGAGACGGAGCGCAATCGCGGCGTGCCCGACATTTCGGAGTTTGCCGGATGAGCGAGACAAACCTCTATCCCGGCCTCAATCTGGGCGGCGGCCATGGCGAAGCGCACGAACAGGCCGAAAGCACGGTCTTCGGCTTCTGGGTGTTCCTGATGAGCGACCTCATCATCTTCGGCATCCTGTTTGCATCCTATGCCTCCTACCTCGATCCTATCGGCATGGCCGGCGGGCCGGGACCGCAGGATCTGTTCGATATGAAGAGCGTGGCAATCCAGACGGCGTTCCTCTTGGTCGGCGGCACGGCCTATGCGGGCGTATCGCTGGCGGTGAAATATGAAACAGGCCGCGCCAAGGTAATCGGCTGGCTGCTGGTCTGCGCCACCCTGGGCACGGGCTTCCTGTTCTTCGAGGTGAAGGACTTCATCGACCAGGCGGGCAAGGGCGGGCTGCCGCAGGCCAGCGGCTGGCTCAGTTCCTATTGGGCGCTCGTGGGTCTGCACGGCATCCACGTGCTATCCGGAATCATCTGGATAGGGGCCATGGCCGCACAGATTCTCCGGCGCGGGCTGGACGATGTGGTGAAGGTTCGCTTGTCGATGCTCGGCGTGTTCTGGCATTTTCTCGATCTGATCTGGGTTGGCATATTCTCCTTCGTCTTTCTGGTGCCCCTCCTATGACCAAGCCCAATACGGGAGAGCTTGATGCCGAGGACGGCGCCCGCGAAGAGATCAGGCGCTATGCGGTCGGCTTCTTCGCCAGCCTGCTGCTAACCGGCGGTGCGTTTGCCGCCGTGCTGTCGGCATTGCCCACCAGTTGGAAAGTGGTGCTCGTGTGCATGGCGGCACTGTTGCAGATCGTCACGCATCTGCGCAATTTCCTGCATCTCAGCTTTTCAGGCCAGCAATCGCGCGAAGACTTGCTGCTGGTCCTGTTCTCCGTCTGCCTGTTGGCAATCATGGCGGGCGGCACCTGGTACATCATGTCCGATCTTGGCGGGCGGATGCATCAGAGTGATGAAACAGGCATGGCCGCACATGCGATGCCCGATCCCTGATGAAGCCGGGGGTTTTGATCACCCGAAGGCAGGCCGTTTTTCTCCTGAACTTCGTGGCCGGCTGGATCGACGGGGTCGGTTTCCTCGCTCTCGTCGGATCGGTGCAGGCGTTCCCGTCCTTCATGAGCGGTAATTCCACGAAGATCGTGACCGATGCGGTGTCGGGCAAATTCGGGCTTGCCGCCGCAATCGGCGGCGTCGTGCTCGCGTTCATCCTGGGCACGATTGTCGCCCGTCTGCTGAACGATGGGTCCAAGCGCCGCGAAACCGCTGCGCTTGTGGCTGTTGCGTTGGGGATGTGGTCGGCTTCTGCAGGAGCAAGTGCGGGCTGGAGCAAAGATATGCTTCTGGTAGCTCTCGCCTTCACCATGGGCATGATCAACCGATCCTTGCAGGGGCGCAACGGCTACACGGTGCACACTTTCCTCAGCGGAGCCGTGGTGACGATAGGGTCCGACATTGCCGATGCGATTTCCGGGCGCGGGGCGTGGAGGCAGGCGCTCGTGCCGCTAAGCATCTGGGGCGCGATCCTGGCGGGTGCAGCGCTTGGCGCCGTGGTAGTGCTGAATATCGGCTTGATCGGTGCGCTCATCGCCCCGGCACTGGTGGTAACGGGGCTTGCTCTCGCCAATGGTCTCAGCTGGCTGCAACCGGCTGCGGACGCGCAGGATGGCCACCCCCAGGCGATCGACATGCATGGTTGAGTGTGTCGCCGAACTTGGGTCGACATGCATCGTTCGAGAAGTTCAGATCCGCTCAAAGCCACGCGCCAATCTATCGCGATAACCATTACTGCCGTTCGCATCGACAGGTTGGAAGGCCGGACCGACGACGAGCTCAAGCTCATGCTCGGCACCAACCAGGACTGCGTTGTCGAAGTGCTCGGCGTTCCGGAGCGTGACTGCTACCAGATCGTGCACGAGCAAAAGAAGGGCCGGATGGTCTTCCTCGACACCGGCATGAGTTTCGAACGCAGCGTCGGCGTGGTTGCCATCCAGTCCTCCACCAATCCCCGCACGCATGTCGAGAAGATAAAGGTCTTCGAGTAGCTGTCGGACAGGCTGGGAGAGATATGCGGGCTGGACCCGATGGACCTGTTCATATCCGTATTCACTAATCGCGACCAAGATTGGAGCGTCGCCGGTGGCGAAGCGCAATATGTCACTGGTAAGCTGCCCTGACGGATTGGAAGAAGTGCGCCAGCGCTTTCCGGCAAGGACGCTAGCCTACATCTCTTCTTTGAGCCCGGACCGGATAAGCCACCAGTTCGGGAAATAGGCCGTGGCGAAACCGGCCAGCATCGCGATCTGCATGGCGGCCCAGAAGACTGGACTGCCCGCATCGACGGTCCCGCCGAAGACAGCGGGAAACAGCACGAAATGCGCGAGGCCCATGAAACCGTACATGCCGACTTGCCAGCTGGTGAGGGACAGCACGTCCGCCTTAATCGCGGCCTTGATGCCCTCGCTGACGGACAGATCGCGCATGGGCGCGATGGCGAAATACTGGAATACGATGCCGATCAGCAGGGCAAAGACGTAATCCATCGTCCACTGCGCGAAGATCTCCGTGCTGAAGATCGTCCCCAGGCCGAACAGCGCTAGGACGCCGGGCAGATAATGCGCCGCGTTTTCGCAAAGGAGGTCGGCCAGCGAGCACCCAGCGCCGCAATGCAGCGTGCCCTTGGCCACCTTGGCCGCGAAGGGCGCTTCGCCCGCATCCGGTCCGGCGTAGCGGTTGTAAAACAAGATCAGCAGCGGGCCGGCGAACAGCGCACATAGCGGCCAGACGAAGCGCATCACCGCCATCTTCGGCGGGTTCCGCTTCATCTGCCACGCCAAATAAAGGGCGCAGGCCAGCCCAAGCAGTAGCATGCCTATGGATGCCAGTTGCACCCATTGCGGAATCACCATGTCGCCGCCCACTTTGCTCAGGCCGGCTCGACCCTGACCGGTACGGACTTGGACGCTGGTGTCTTGGAAATCTCGTCATGATGCGTGATCGGCACCAGCACGTTGCACTCCGGATAATAGCCCGCGATCGTGCCGCGCGGAAGCTTGTATGCAATCAGCTTCAGCCCGCTCAGTTTCCGCTCCACATCATCGCCGTCGTAATCGGTGACCAAGCGAACGGTATCGCCGTCGTGCAGGCCCGCGTCGGCAATGTCATCCGGGTTCATCAGCACGACATCGCGCGTGCCCTCAATACCGCGAAAGCGATCGGAATAGCCGTAGATCGTGGTGTTGAACTGGTCGTTCGACCGCATCGTCAGCAGGCGATAACGGCCCGGCTTGTCGGCAAAGCCCAGCGATGTGAGCTGGGGCGGTGTCGTGATGACCGCCTTGCCACTGTCGGTTTTCCACACACGCTCGGCAGCGGGATTGCCGCGCCAGAAGCCACCGGCCTGGAACATGCGCTTGTTGAAATCGTGGAAGTCATCCGGATAAGTCGCCTCGATCAGGTCACGCACCAGCGCGTAATCGGCGGTCCATTCGTCCCATTTCATCTTGGGATTGGGGTCAAGTGTGGCCTTGGCAATGCCGGTCACGATCGCCAGCTCGCTCTTCAGATGCTCAGAGGCGGGCGGACGATGCCCGACCGATCCATTGATCATGGAGAAGCTGTCTTCGCTAGTCACGGCCTGGTTGCCGCTGGCCTGCTCGTCGAGTTCGGACCGGCCGAGGCAAGGCAGGATATAGGCAGATTTGCCCGGATAGAGATGGCTGCGGTTGAGCTTGGTGGACACCATCACGACGATGTCCTGCTCGGCCCAGCCATCTTCCATCCGCTTCTGATCGGGCACCGCGCGCACCAGATTGCCGCCAAGCGAGATAAAGCCCCGCACTTTGCCTTCTATCAGGCCCTGTACCGCGTCGACCACGTGCATGCCGTCCTTGGTCGGCGGATCGAAATCAAATAGCTCTTTGAGCTTGTCGAGCGGGACCAAGTGCGCTTTTTCGGCAATCCCCACCGTGCGCTGGCCCTGCACATTTGAGTGACCGCGCACCGGGCAGCAGCCAGTGCCCGGGCGGCCGATATTGCCCTTGAGCAGCAGCAGGTTGACCAGCATCGCGATATTGAGCGCGCCGTGCGTGTGCTGGGTAAAGCCCATGCCATATACGCCGATCACCTTCTCCGCATCGATATAGACCTGCGCCGCGTCCCGTAGCGCAGCCTCGGTCAGGCCACTGGCTTTTTCGATATCAGGCCATTGCGCATCGCGGCAGCAGGCGATGAAGTCCTCGAACCCGGTGGTATGCTGCTTGATGAATGCGTGGTCTATAACCTCGCGCGTCCCGGCTTCCTGCGCTTTGTCGTCGGTTTCCACCACCACCTTGCACAGCCCCAAAATCGCGGCGACATCGCCGCCCGATTGCACCTGATGGTACTGATCGGAAATAATCGTTTCCTTGCCGGTCATCATCGCCAGCGGATTTTGCGGATCGACGAAGGATACCAGGCCCTGCTCGATCACCGGATTGAAGGTCACGATCTTGCCGCCGCGATCCTTCAGGTCCTTGAGATTATGCAGGAAGCGCGGGCTGTTGGTGCCTGGGTTCTGCCCGAAATAGAAATAGCAGTCCGTCTCCGCCAGGTCGTCGAACGTTACGGTGCCGACCGGCGAGCCGATGACCTTCGTAAGACCCACCGAGGTGGTTTCGTGGCACATGTTGCTGCTCTGCGGCAGGTTATTGTTGCCATAGGCGCGGGCCAAAAGGGCGTAGAGGTAGCTCGCTTCCAGGCCCGCATGACCCGACGCGTAGAAAACAACGTCCTCCCGCGGCAATTCGCGCAAGGTCGCGCCGATTTCGGCAAAGGCATCGTCCCAGGCAATCGGGACGTAACGGTCCGACGGCGCGTCATATTTCATCGGATGCGTCAGCCGGCCCGATTTTTCCAGCTCGTGATCGGACCATTCGCGAAGCTGGCTGACGGTATGGCCGTCTTCGCCGAAAAATTCCGGCGTGCATCGATCCTTCGTCAGCTCCCACAAAGTCGCTTTCGCCCCGTTCTCGCAGAATTCAAACGCAGCATAATTTGCGGGCTTGGGCCACGCGCAGGACATGCACATGACGCCCTTGGGCTTGTTCAGCCGCCGCAAGCTGTCGAGCGCACCCGGCGATGCCCAGGTCTCACCATAGATGCTGGCGATACCCTTCATCGAACCCCAGCCGCCGGCAGGGCCGGGCGAATGAGGAAGGTCGTCGGTATTTTTCTCGGTTTCGTCGGCCATCATGCACTCTCGACAGTTATTTTTCGGGAAACGCATTTCCTCACCAAGCTTTCCAGACTCCATGAGGTTTTCATAAATAATGTGCCCCATTTCTCGGCTTGGCAACGGTCTGACGGTTCAGCACTGAGCATTGGTGGCCGTGCCGGCTGATGGTTGAACCGAAATGCCCCCGGCGGGCAAACGCGAAGCCAAGTGCATGGCCAAATCAGTTTGCCCAGTCCCTTGCAAGACTGCAGACCCGATACTGCGGTGAAGCTCTTTGCGCAGGACGCCTGCTTTGCACGAAACTGGCGTGCCAAGCTTGCCTCAGCCGGGTGTCGATCAGTTTTGCGCCAAAATTGTCCAAGGGCAGAAAGAACGATTCATTGCGCCGCTGCGCACGCTTTCAGGCGTCCATCCTATTCCGGGCAATCTGGCAGACTTCCTTCTCGCTGGCATGCCTGCCGTTCCATTGGTGTCGTCTATCTAGCCCGGGTTGTGGCCGCAGGGTTTTAGATGACATTTATGCAAGGCTAAGCAGTCAGCCTAAGCAGATCCCGCCAAAGATGGTCCGCTTTTCTAGATCAGGTTCTCGGCATAGGCTCACAGAGCTTCGGATCGGTCAGCCTAACTATATGCATAACAGGCGGACCGCTTAGTCACTTGGCATCCTGTTAACTTGAAGAATTAACCATCAATCGCCCCGGTATAGGTGCGTTTGGGGTGGGACTTGGGCATCAAAAACCTGTAAAGTTTACCGACAGTAGAAACAGCTATTAATTTTGTGTTAACATACATCATGCCGATTCGCCGCTTATGTTCGCTTGGATCGACAGCCAACCTGTTTGGGATGCGATCATGGTTGGATCGGTTGAAGCGACATGTGCTGCCGGAGCACAGGGCGATAGGTGGCAAATTATATTAGTAATTGCATCATCGTGCATAACGCTGAGAAAACAGGGAAATTATCATGAAGAAATTGCATAAATCCATTTTTGCCTTCACGGCTATTGCCGCTTTGAACGCTGCTGCCCCCGCTGCGGCGGCAAGCTTGGTCGGCGATACAGTGTCCTGCTCACAGACCGGCAGTGGCTCTTCTTTCACCTGCTCGCCATCGACCGCAGTTGTCGGCAGCGGCACCGAGTTCTCTGCTGGCGGCGGCACCTTCATGACGTTTGACTTCGGCGCGAACGATTTGCTGATCAACATGCTGAACACCGGCTCGCTGGGCGCGACGATCATCGAGTTTTCGAACCTTTCGAACGCTTTTACGTCTTACAGCTTTGGCGGCTCGACGATCGGCGGATTTGATGCCAGCGATGTGTCCCTGACCAACGGCGTTCTACGTCTGAATTTCATCGGCACGAATTTCAACGCTGGCGATACGGCCAATCTTAGCGTCAGCGCCGCGGCCGCCGTTCCCGAGCCGTCTACGTGGCTCATGATGCTTTTCGGCTTCGGCTTGGTTGGTTACGGCATGCGTTCGGCCAAGCGTCGTTCGGATGAGAAGTTCGAAACCAAGATCAAGAACATCACTTACGGCGTCGCCTGACGCTATAGGATAGCGATACATAAAAAAAGGGCCGCGCCGTCAAAGCGCGGCCCTTTTTCTTTGGCTTGCCAGGCTGTTTTTGCTGAGAGCTTGTCATGATACATGGACGCGCTGGGTCGCTCCAGACGACGCTCTATCAGGGGCCGCTTGTTTGGATATATCGATTGCCTTGGCCTGTCATGTCACGCGCGCTGTCGCTCGATTTTAAATGAAAACCCCCCACTGATTTGAAAGGCCGACATATTCATGTCGAGGGCACCTTTATTTTCTACCGTTGCGCGTGCTTCGGTTTTCGGCGGGCCGTTCGTTGTGGTGTAACGGATGCCGGTAACCTATGCTTTGTACTTTGCAATTGCTGCTATGGTCTCAGAAATGGCCGTTCGGAACTTCGTTACTGCGGCCATTACTGTCACGAGTAATGAATGGTGGAAAAATCGGCACTAGCGACTATCGATCTGGGGGTCCTGGCGGCGTGACCCTTTGGAGATGAGCCTTTCTAGCTATATGACGACGTCCTCTCGCCCTGATGAATTGATCGCGCGCATCTATGAGGTGGCGGCCGATCCCGGCCGGTTGCTCGAGCTTCGTTCGGTGCTTGAGCGGATGAGCGATGATGAACTGAACAGCCATGGAGATCCTTGGCTGGCGTTTCATTTTGAACGCGCCGAAGCCATTTTGCCGGACGACGTCGAATTTTCCGGGGTTCGGGCAGAATATGCCGCGCCGGGCTCTTTCACATTGGGGCCGTTTCTGGATGTAATCGAGGTCAGCTCGCCGGAAACTCTGCTCAGGGAAGGGGAGCCTTTACCGGACTGGATCTGGCTGCCGCATCGCGACCGGCAGGACAAGGCGTTGCTCAAGGCGGTATTCTCCGGCGCGCATGCCCACGGCATTCTGCAAATGTTCACGCATCCGGAAGCCGTCCGGCCGACGCCGCATTTTGCCCGGCGCGCGGCAGATGCGAGCCACCTGATCGTGCAGGAAATTCCAATCCGTTGGGAGAAGCAGAGCGCGACCGCGTTCGCGCGCGATTTTTCGCTCACCCAGGCGGAACAGGCCCTGTTGCATGAGATCATCGAGCGATCGGATCTGCGACAACTGGCCGCAGAGCGTGGCACGTCGCTCGGCACGGTCCGCAACCAGTTGAAAAGATTGCTGGCAAAGCTCGAAATCGGATCGCAGGGCGAACTGATTGCCCTTTATGGCGGTTACCGTGATGTGTGCAGCCTCTATGCCGTGGCAGAGGAGACTGAGCAGAGCGAAGACGAAGCGCGTTGCGTGCAGATCGACCATTTGCAGGTGCAGGTTCATTTTTATGGACCGAAAAACGGCGCGCCGGTACTGTATTTTCATCCTCTTTTTGGCGGTCCATTCCTTCCGGACTCTATGGTCCGCTGCTGTCACGAAAAGGGCATAAGGCTTATCGTCCCCTGGCGACCCTATTGCGGGCGTGACGCCGACGAGGGCAAAGGCATCGAGATGGTGCGCGGCTTTGTCGAGCGCGCGGCGCAAATATTGGAACAGCTTGCCATCACAGATGCGGCGGTGCTCACCGCTTCCGGAGGCACACCCTTTGCACTGGCCTTTGCCCAGCGCTTTCCTGAACGGTGCACACAGCTGGTGATCGCGGGGCCGACGGTGCCAATCTCAACATCAGCGGAATTGCGCATGCTTGGCCTGGGGCATCGTCTTCCCCTGCAACTGGCCAGATTGCTTCCGGCGGCCATGCGTATGTATGTGCGGGCGGTGCTGGGCAAGCTCGCCAAGGGCCTTGATGGCCCGTATCTAGAGCACTTCTTTGCCGACTCCGCACCGGATCGTGCCTTCATTGCTGTCGCAAAGAACCGTGATTTTTTGAGCAAGTCCATGCGGGCTATATTCGACCAGGGGCCGCGCTGCGGCATGGAGGAATTGATGCTCAATGCCAGCGATTGGTCGGAACTTGCGGTGGGCGTGGACTGTCCGGTCACCATTCTGACCGGTACGCAGGATCGTCTCGCTCCGCCAGAAATGGTGCATTCGTTCGCCACACGTCATGGCTTCACCATTGCACCGCCGCAGCCGGATGCCGGCAGTTTCCTGATCTTTCAGCATCCCGGCGCGGTCATGGAGATGCTAGGCGGCTTTATTACTCGACAACGGAGCAACTAGATCGAGGGACAGCTGACGGACATTGGGTCGAACCTCCGCGATGCGAGACGGGTCAATAGAGGCATCACGGAGGCTCGATAGAGCCGCTTACTGTCGACCGACAGGACCGCGACGATAGGTAAAGGCGAGCGCACTTTGGCCGGTCGCCTCATTATAATGCTGGCAGTAGAAATCCGTCCCCGCCTTGTCGGTATGTAGCTCCGGCATGTTGAAGGTAATCATCTCTCGGCCGCGCGAACCGAGCAGCTTGTCATACGCCGCCGAGCGATCGGCATTGCTGCCGCTGGCAGTCGGCTCATAGCCTGCGCTGTTGCCGGTCATGAGCATCACGTCCTTGCCGGTGTAGTTGTTTTCCCGTGGCCGTGTGTCGCGGGCCAGTTGCTCCTTGCCGTCGAAGGACATGCATTGCAGTTCGTAACTGCCACGTCCGTTATACGCGGTCTTGTCGACCTCTACATACAACACGTCGCCCACACCCAGGCCCGTGAAGGTGCAGCCATCGACCGGCTGGACCGGTTCCCGCTCGATCAGACCGGTGCGGTCTTCGGTGCTCAGGCCGCTGGTAACGGTATATGTTCCGGCCTGCGCGATAAAGGCGTTGCCAAGCTTGAGGTTGGCGCATTTGGTCATCGCGGCATATTTGGCGGGCGCAGAGGGGGCGCGGCCGGCATAGTCTCCGCGTCCGGCGGCGCGAGGGCGCCGCTGCCCGGCATATTGCATGACGCCCGAGCGGTTCGACGAGGATGATCCTAAAGCATCAGGCAATGTGCCGGAAGCGGCGCCATCGGTGACGGTTTCCACGACATTTTCGACCGTTTCCGCCGTATCCTTGATCTCCTTGGCCTTTTTCTTGAGTTCTTTGGCCTTTTTACGCAGCATGTCGAACTGGTCCGTTTCGGCGGCGGCTGCAGCGTTCGCAGGTATGGACGGCATCGCGGTGGCCAGAGCGGCACCGGACGCGGCGATCAGCAGATATTTCATGGTAACGACCCCTTGTTTGAAGTGATCGTGCTTTTGCGCCGCGCCATACTCCTGGTGAATGTCCCAAATGGTACATGCCGGAGTGACTGGGCTTTTTTCAGACCGCGCCCAAGGCGATCAGCGCGCCCCAACCGATCAGGAACGCCAGCGTCACCCAAGTGAGCAGGGCGCCGCCAGCGCGGGGGATGTTGGAGGTGGGCTTGTCCATGCCGATCGGATGCGCAATCCGTGCTGCGACGAATAGCGCGCCGGTGATGACCAGCACGAGATGCGCGCCGCCGGACAGCTCGATCAGGGCCATCAGGATCAGGACGAAAGGGGCGTATTCCACCAGATTGGCATGTGCGCGCATGCGGCCGGCCAGCAATTCCTCGCCTCCGTCACCGATCAAAATGTCGGCCTTGAGGCGGATCCGCACGATGCGGAAGGCAATCCACAGATTGATCAGACCAAGCGCCGCGGCTGTGGCGAGTGTGACGGGAAGCAGGATCATCGTCATATTCTTGTTCCTTCGGTCGCTATATCAGACACGCGCCTTGGCATGCCTATCCGGGCGGCAGCGTGGGCAGAACGCCGCCTATTCCTGCGACGTTGCGACCGGCGTGTCGCTGTGCGGCGCTTCGAAGGTGGACCAGTCGCTCTGTTCGCTCGGTGCGGGCGGCGTTCCGGCCGGGCCGGCCTTGGCACGATCCTGCCGGAGGCGGTGCAGATGAACCTTGGCGATCATGTTCGCGGCGATCGGCGCGGTGATGAACAGAAAGAGTGAGATCAGCAGCTCATGCGCAGACCATTGGCCCTTGTAGAACTGATAATAGAGCACCGATCCCACCAGCAGCGCGCCCAGGCCCAGCGTGGTCGCCTTGGCCGGGCCGTGAAGGCGCTCCATCAGCGTGGGCAGGCGCACCATGCCCCAGCTGCCGATCAGCGCCAGCAGCGATCCCAGCACGATCATCGCGCTCGTGGCGATTTCGGCGATCAGGCCAAGCTCCATCATTCGACGATGTCTCCGCGCAGGATGAATTTGCAATAGGCCACCGTGCCGACGAAGCCGACCATGGCCAGCAAGAGGGCCGCCTCGAAATAGATGTCGTTCGCGTCCGCAATGCCGATCAGCACGATCACGGCGATGGCGTTGATCACCATGGTGTCGAGCGCCACGATACGGTCGGCAACTTCCGGTCCGCGCAGCAGACGCCACAGATTGAGCAGCAGCGCGAGCGTGAGACAGGCAAGCCCGAAGATGACGGTATAGCCGATCATGCGAATATCTTCTGCAAGCGGGCCTCGTAACGCGCCTTGATCTTGGCGATCTCGGCCTCGGGATCGGCCACGTCGAGCGCGTGGACCAACAGGAAACAACCACAGGCCGAGACATCGGCCGACACCGTGCCCGGCGTCAGGCTGATGGTGCCGGCAAAGACGGTGACCGCTTCGGGTGTTTCGAGGTTCATGGGAATGACCAGCCAGGCGGGGTGCAAATCCCTGTTGCGCTTGAACAGGATGATCCACGCCACCTCGAAATTCGCAACGATGATGTCCCACAGCACAAGGACGATATAGCGCAGCCCCTTGCCATAATGCACGTCCGGCCGGCCGGGCCAGAAAGGCGCGGTGAAGATCGGCAGGAGCACGCCCACGATCACGCCCATGAACAGCGCGCCAACGCTCAGGCTGTTGGCCAAGAGCAGCCAGATGGCGACGAGCAGGACCGACAGGCCGGGATGGGGGATCAGGCGGCGCATCTCAACCTTTCTCCAGCACGGCGCGCACGGTGGCGCCACTGTTCATGATCTGCCCTGCGGCATCCTGCATGAAGGCGGTTGCCGGGCCAGCAGCTGCGGAGAGGGCAACCAGCAAGAGCAGGGCGATCACCGGTGCAACCATGTCGGTGCGGGCGACCAGCGGCAGCGATGGTCCATCCCCGGCCGGCTCGCTCTTCCAGAAGATGGCGCTGCCGGTACGGGCAAATCCGATCACGCCGATCAAGGTCGTGGCCAATATGGCCGTCCAGCCCCACGCCCAGCCATCGATATCCGCCACCGATTGCAGGATCATCAGCTTGCCGATGAAGCCCGACAGCGGCGGCAGTCCGGCGGTGGCAATGGTAGCAGCCATGAACAGAAGCGCGGCCAGCTGGCGGTGCGCGAAGACGGGTCCGGGGCTTGCGTGATCGACATGACTGCCGCGCCTGCGCGCCACCACATCGGCCACCAAAAAGAGCGCGGCGCCGGACAAGGTGGAATGCACGAGATAATAGAGCGCCGCCGTGATGCTATCGACCTGCCAGGCGGATACCGCGATCATCAGCGTGCCGGTGGAGCCGATAATGGCATAGGCCGCCTGCTCCGACAGGCTGCGCGCGACGAAGACTCCGGCAAAGCCCACAATGGCCGTCAGGATCGCGATCGGCATCAGATAGGGGGCAGGGGCCCAGGCCGCCGCGCCCGCATCGTCGCCGAAAATCAGCGGCACCACGCGGATCATCGCATAGACGCCTACTTTGGTCATGATGGCGAACAGCGCGGCCACCGCAGGCGTGGTTACGGCATAGGTGCGCGGCAACCAGAGATGCAGCGGCACCAGCGCCGCCTTGATGGCGAACACGGTGGCCAGCAGCAGCGCCGCCACGCGCAGCAGACCCTGATCATCCGGCCCGATCGCTGCGACCTGCAGGCCCATATCGGCCATGTTGAGCGTACCCGTCAGCGCGTAGAGCAGCCCCAGCGCGATGAGGAACAGCGACGATCCGACGATATTGACGATGACATATTGGATGCCCGCCTTCAGCCGCGCCGGACCCTGGCCGTGGAGCATCAGGCCATAGGACGCGATCAGCAGAACTTCGAAAAACACGAACAGATTGAACAGATCGCCCGTCAGAAATGCGCCGTTCAGGCCCAGCATCTGGAACTGGAAAAGCGGATGGAAATGCCAGCCGTCACGGTCCGTGCGGGTGAGCACGGCGTGCAGCATGGCGATCAGCGACAGGCTTGCCGCCAGGGTCAGCATGATGGCCGACAGCCGGTCGACCACCAGCACGATACCGAACGGCGCCGCCCATTCGCCAATGGCATAGGTGCGGATGGTGCCATCCATGCTCAGGACCAGAAGCGTCAGCGCAGCCACCAGCATGGCCGAGCAGGACAGCAGCGATATGCCGACCCCGACGCGCCGCCGACGCCGCATCATCAGCAGCGCCAAGGGCGCGGCGATGGCCGGTATCACCACCGGGGCAATGGCCAGATGCGTAGCGACACTCATCGCGGCTCGTCCGCATCGCTGGTTTCGACATCCGCATTGCGCACGGCGTTTTCGCACGGATCACCGTCTACCTGATCGCTGCCGGATTCCAGAAAGCTGCGCAGGGACAGGATAACGGCAAAGGCCGTCATGCCAAAGGTGATGACGATGGCCGTGAGCACCAGCGCCTGCGGCAAAGGATCGGTATATTCTGCCACGTCCTTGGACCAGATGGGCGCACGATCGACCACCAGCCTGCCGGACGCGAACAGAAACAGATTGACCGCATAGGAGAACAAGGTGAGCCCCAGCACGACCTGAAAGGTCCGCGCACGCAGCGCGAGATAGATACCGCCGGCCACCAGAACGCCAATGGCACTGGCGACGAGAAATTCGAGGGTCATGCGCCATTCTCCGCGCTGCTGGCTCTGGACCGTGCGGCATGGGCGCGCGCGGCGCGCTGCGAAATATGGCTGAGCTGCGCCAATGTCTGCATCACCGCGCCAAAGACCACCGCGAAGACGCCGAGATCGAACAGCAATGCGGTGGCCAGTTCCAGTTCGCCGACGAGAGGGAGCGTGAAATAGCCGAAGGCGCTGGTCAGGAAATTCGCGCCGAACAGCAGTGATCCAAGGCCGGTCGCTATCGCCAGCAGCACGCCGGCGGCGATCAGAAAATGCTCGCCGATCCGGCGCCGCGAATCGGTCCAGTCGAAGCCGGAGGCGAGATATTGCACCATGAACGCAATCGCCACCACGAGCGCGGCAACGAACCCGCCGCCCGGCTCATTATGGCCGCGCAGGAAGATGAAGAGGCCTGCCGCCAGCACCAGCGGCAGAAGAATGCGCGTGGCCATGACGAACATGACAGGGTGGCTTTCCGGCGAATGGGGCATGTCTTCCTGCCAGGTCCGCAAACGCTCGCCCGCCGTGCCGCGCGATGTGGTGTCGAGCAGCGCGTAGATCGCCAGCCCGGCAATGCCCAGAACGATGATTTCCCCCATGGTATCGAAGGCGCGGAAATCGACCAGGATCACATTCACGACATTTTTGCCGCCGCCACCGGAATAGCTGTTGGCCAAATGGAAGCTGGAGATGGTCTGGCCGGGATCGCGCGTCAGCATGGCCCAGGATGCGCCGCCGATGCCGAGCCCGCCCAGGATCGCCAGCATGCCGTCACGCCAGCGCCGCGATGGGCGGGACAGGACCGGCGGTGTTTTGGGCAACAGATTGAGCGCAAGCAGCAAGAGCAGGATCGTCACCACCTCCACGGCGATTTGCGTGAGCGCCAGATCGGGGGCGGACAGATGGATGAAGCCCAGCGTGATGATGAGGCCGATCACGCTGATATAGATGAGCACGCGGAAACGCTGCCGCTCGTTCAGCAGCACGGCGATGGTGGCGGCGATCAGCAGCAGCCACGCAAAGATGGCAACCGGGGATGCCGGCAGGCCTTCCCGCGTACCGGTCAGGCTGCCGCCGCCGATCCACGCCCCTTCGGCCATGACCAGCGCGACCACGGCAAAGGTGGCGAACAGCATGCGTTGCAGCGACGGCCTGTGGACCAGCATGATGGCCTTGCGGACCGCGGCGTCCATCATGCCGAGGCCGCGCTCGAACAGATGCTTGGCATCCAGATGGCGCACGCCTTCATACAGGCGCAGCAGGGTGCCATGCCGCCAGAGCATGAGCACGCCCGCTGCAACGGCGATGATGCTCATCACCAGCGCGGTGTTGACGCCGTGCCACAGGGCCAGCTCAACCTCGGGCACGGCGCGCCCGATGACGGCAGAGGATACGGCAGTCACGAGCGGCGCTGCGATCAACATGGGTGCGAGCCCCAGAAGCACCGCCAGAACTGCCAGAAACGCAGGCGAAATCCACATGCCGGCCGCCGGATCATGCGCCTTGGCCTGTGGTTCGGGATCGCGCGGGCGACCGAAAAACAGCTGCCATGCATAGCGCAGCGAATAGCCGGCAGACAGGGCCGCAGCGACGGTGGCAACCACCGGCACCAGCCAGGGGAGGCCGAAAAGCGAGATTTCCAGCGTTTCGTACAGCATCATTTCTTTCGAAATGAAGCCGCCAAGCGGCGGAATACCGGCCATGGCACCCGCGGCAATGGTGGCGATGAGGGCGGTGACCGGCATGGCCTTGGCCAGCCCGCCCAGCCGGCGGATATCGCGGGTGCCGGTTTCATGGTCCACGATGCCGGCGGTCATGAACAAAGCGGCCTTGAACGCGGCATGGTTCAGGATGTGCAGCACCGCGGCAACCGCCGCCATCTCGATGGAGAAGCCGAGCAGCATCACCAGCAGCCCCAGCTGGCTGATCGTGGAATAGGCCAGAATGCCTTTCAGATCGTGCCGGAACAGCGCGGCCCATGCACCGAACAGCATGGTGAACAGCCCGACGCTGGTGACGATACCGGTGTAGAGTTCGGTCCCCGCAAGCACCGGCCACAGGCGCGCAAGCAGAAACACGCCGGCTTTCACCATGGTGGCGGAATGCAGATAGGCGCTCACCGGCGTGGGCGCGGCCATGGCGTGCGGCAGCCAGAAATGGAACGGGAACTGCGCGGATTTGGTAAAGCAACCGATCAGGATCAGGATCAGGATCACCGGGTAAAGCGGTGACGCGCGGACGATGTCTCCGCTCTGCAGGATCGTCATCAGATCGAACGAGCCGGCGACGATGCCCAGCATCAGCATGCCCGCGATCAGCACCAGTCCGCCGCCGCCGGTGATGGCCAGCGCCATGCGTGCGCCCTGCCGCGCATCGGCGCGATGCCGCCAGAAACCGATGAGCAGGAAGGAGGAGAGGCTGGTCAGCTCCCAGAAGGTGAGCAGCAGGAGGATATTGCCACTGATGACAATGCCCACCATCGCCCCCTGGAACAGCATGAGGCTGGCGAAGAAGCGGCCCGTTGCCTCGCCGTCTGCCAGATAGAAATGCCCGAAAATGACCACCAGCAGGCCGATGCCGAAGATCAACCCGGCGAACATCAGCCCCAGCGGATCGATCATCAGCGAAAAGTCGAGGCCGATCGCCGGCACCCATGGGGCGGATACCGACAGGATGTCGCCGCCGATGACCGGCCCGGCGACGGACAGGATCAAGGCAAGGCCGATCGCGCTGCCAGCAGCGGCGAGGCCGGAATGCACCCATCGCTGCGCGCCACCGAAGGCAGCGATCAGTAGCGCCGCGACGAACGGCAGGACGACAAGCGTGGAGAGGGTTGCAGGGACGGCCATGGGCTGACTGCGATATTCCTTCTTGGCGGTAACCTTTTTGCAGCACGTCGCAGCGCGCTTGCCCATCGTCCTAGACGGAGGGATGCGGCGCAGACAACCGAAACCGTTCATTTGCGGGGCAGGACGGCGCAACTTGTCAGAATATTAGGCAAAATCCTGCACCATTTGGCGGGCTCGTTCATCCAAGAGGGGCAACATCGCGCGGCGGCATGCCACATTGCCGTCAACATACGGCGCTAGCGCGCTCGCAATACAGCCAGCCGCCGCAGCGGCGGCGTTTTCTGATTGGGTCTGCAACGCCATGATTGCTCGGTCTTTTTTCCGTTTCACGCTGTTCGGCGCGCTGGCGGCAACGCTCTACCTCGCGCTCACGCCCGGCCCGGCAGGGGCAATAGTCGAAAGCGGTGCGCTGCGGCACATGATGGCGTTTCTTGTGCTGCCATGGCTTGCCATGGCAGCCTATCCGCAGCTTTCGGCCTGGTTTGTATTGTTTTTGATGTCGGTCTTCGGTGGCCTGATCGAACTGGGACAGCTGGGCATGAATGTCGGCCGGCATGGCTCTTGGTTGGACTGGCTGCTCGATACCGGCACAGCCGCCGCTGCCATCGTGATCGCTCTGGCATGGCGCCGCCTTTCTCGGCGCAAGACGGAGACGCAGGACGATTTTCCGCCAACCTGATCCGCCACGGGCTTTCCGGAGTTTAACGGTGCCGTTCATGGCGCATACGGGAATCATTCGCTAAGGTGATAGCTATGACACAGAAATTACATAATTTTATCCGGCCCACGATCTTTGCCCGGCGGTTCCATATCGCTAAACGCGGCCTCATCGGTCTTGCTGCCGCCAGCATGGCGATGACAAGCGGTCCCGGTGCCGTCGCTGCCACGACGGCGCAGGGCCTACAGGGCACCTGGCTGATGGAAAACCGCAAGGCCGAGGTAAAGGTCTATCCATGTGGCGATGCGCTCTGCGGAAAAGTCAGCCGTATCCTGAAATATCCAAGCGATGGCGCGCGGACTGATATTCACAATGGCAACAAGGCCCTGCGCAATCGCCCGCTGGTCGGCCTGCCGGTGTTGCTGGATTTCACACCGGACAAGGACGCGATGAAGGGGGAGGTGTATGACCCCAAATCCGGCCGGACCTACCGCGCCACCATCACGCAGGACAATCCGAACAAGCTGAACATAAAGGCCTGCCTGCTGATCATCTGCAAGTCCCAGCAGTGGACCCGGATACGCTGACTACGCGGCTGCCGGCAATTGACATGACGGCAGCCATCGCCGGGTAGAAAATGCTCGGCAGATTTGGGGAGTTGGTGTAGCCGTGCCGCATGCGCGGCGCTGCTTTTCCAACCAAGATGGATCGCTATATCGCGCGTCTGCTGGTCAAGCCGCTGACGGTGGTTCTGGTGCTCAGCGCGCTGATCTTGCTGCTCGACAAGCTTCGGCGCCTGCTGGATTTCGTGGTGAATGCCGGCGGATCGCCGCGCGTCGTGTTCAGCATGCTGGCCAATATCGTGCCCACCTATCTCTCGTTCGGCGTGGTCGTGGGCTCGATGCTCAGCATCGTTCTGACGTTCCGCAAACTGGCGACGACGAGCGAGCTCGATGTGCTGCGCGCCTGCGGCGTCAGCTATGCCAGGCTGCTGATCGTGCCGCTGTGTTTTGCCGTGACGCTATGCGCCGTCAATTTTGCCCTGATCGGCTTTGTGCAGCCGCATGCGCGCTATGCCTATAAGGAAATCGCGTTCGATCTGCAGTCTGGCGCGCTCGGCATCTCGATCAAGAAGGGTGAATTCAACCGGATGGGCAAACAGTCCACCTTGTGGATCGGCAATATCGACGGCAACCGGCTGGACAATGTGTTCATCCGCATGGCGGGGCGAAAGCATCCGGTCACCATCAGCGCGGCCGAAGCGCGCATTCTTGCGGCGCCGGATGGCAAGGCGCTGCTGTTCCGGCTGCGCCGCGGTGTGCTGATCGAAGAGCAGCAGGATCTATCCAGTCCGCGGGTCCTGACGTTCGACAGCTATGATCTGCGCGTGGCCATGCCCAGCATCGGTCGGATGCTCGAACGCGGCGGCGATGCCGATGAAATGACGGTCGCGGAACTCGCCCGCATTGCGCAGGGAGATCGGTCCGTCGGCGCGGATCATAGCGTGACGCCAAGGGTGGCCGCGGCCAATCTGCATTTCCGGCTGGTGCAAGTGGCCACCTTGCTGGTTTTGCCCTTTCTGGGGTTGGCCCTGGCGGTTCCCCCCAAGCGCACGACATCGCCGGTCGGGATATTCGTCAGCATCATCGTGCTGGTGCTCTGGTACAAGCTCAACCAGTTCACGCTGGCGCAGGCTGCGGCCGGGGCGATCCCGCCTTTTTGGGGCCAATGGATGCCCTTTGCGCTTTTTGCCGGGGCCAGCGGCTGGTTCTACTACAGCTTTTCCCACGGGATCGGGGGCCGTCCGCTCGGCATGCTGGAAACAGCCTGGAGCAAACTGGTCAGGATCTGGCGGCGCAAGCTCAGGCCGGCCTGAAGGGGCGGTCGTTTCCGTCGCCACCGGGCTTTGCCGCTGCTGTTAGCGCACGGACGGCGATGAGATCGTCCTGCGTGTCGACATCCACCGCCGCCAGGCCGAACGCACTTTCCACCACGGCGGCTTCGACATCGGCGAGCTTCCCCAGATGGGCGACTGCACGGTGCATGGTCAGCTTGCCGCGCAGATAGAAGATCAACGGGCCAAGGCCGAGCCGCCGCACGATGCGCCAGGGCTTTTTCCGGTCCGCTTCCACCATCTGCCAAAGTTCCAGCGCGGCGGCACTGCGCGGACTGTTCAGATAAAACAGGTTGCAGCCGGACCAGGCTCCATCGGCAAACCGCAAATAGGTGCGGCGACTGCCGGGCAATGCTTCCTCGATCCGCTCCCGCCGGGCCAGAAGGGCCGCCACATCTGCCGAGCGCGGCACGTCGGCCACGAAGCGTGTAATCCATTCCGCTTGCAGCAACCCGTGATCCGACGTGGTCACCAGGAGCGGTGCGCCCAGTTGCTCGAAGGCGACCGCCACACTTCTGCTCGGTCCAGCCTGCGCCGCGATGACGGTCAGGCCCAGCGTGACAGCCAGATCTGCGACGGGGCCGGGCTGGGTCGATACGGCAATCCGGTCGAACCCCGCCTGGCGCAAGGCACCGGCAACCCGCGCCAGCATCGGCATGCCGTCGATCTCGATCAGCGCCTTGTGCGATACCCCGGCGGAGACGGCCAGCGGGTCCGAACCCGGGCGCGATCCGGCCAGGATCAGGGCCTGAGGCATGGCAGATATTTCATTCTGTCAGAGTGGGCCATTCCGTCAGCTCCGGCCGCTGCGCCAGACCCGCCACAGAACACCGGGCGCCGCGAGCACGGGGTGCTTTTCGCGCCATGGTGTCAGGGCCACCGGCACGCCGGTATGTCGCTCGATCTTCCAGGCACCGTAGCGCGCGGCACCTTCGAATGTGAAACTGGCGCGCAGCAAGCGGGCGATATTGAGCGGCTTGCCAGCCAGCCAGTGCAGCCGCCAGGCGGTTTTCAGCCTGAGGCTGTCCGTGGAGGTCAGCATCGGCTCCAGCATGCCGCCGGCCTGCTGGAAAGGCACCGTGCCACCATCCCAGGCGAGCGGAAGCAGGCGCTCATAATAATCCGGATTGTTCTCGACGATCTGGGCATGGCGATTATTGCGTTCCACGCGCAGCTCTGCGGTGTAGGTCGCCTTGAATAGTGCCTGCCAATAATCGGCGGCACGGCCGCTTTCCGGCCCCAGCGCCGCGGCATAGCGACCGGCAGTGGACGCCGCCTGGGCGATGGCGGCGATGGTCCGGCGTTCGGCATGCGCATTTCTGGTCCAGATCAGCGCAGAAGGCTGGGTGAAGCGCGCCCAGATGGTGGTGTCGATGGTCTTGTCGGCCGCCGCGCGCGTGAACGTCGCCAGTCGCATCGTCGCGATCTTGGCCCGCAGCCGCATGCCGTCATGATCGAACTCGCGATAGCTGACCGTGGGCCAGATACCGCGTTCGCGCGGGCCGGAAGTGAGGATGTAGAAATCCAGCACCCCGTCGAGCGACCCGGTGCGCAGATTGGATCCGTAGAACAGAACGGCCTCGGCATCGGCATTGCGGGCGATCTCTTCTGCGATGGCACGCACCGCCGGCTGAACCGGCGCGGCCAGTTTCCCGGCCAGAAATGTCTGGATATTCACGGAATGATGAACCGCAAGGCGGTGGCCTCGCGCACGGTGAATGCTCCGGCAGGAAAGGTCTCGCCATCCAGCACGAAGCTGGTTTCGATATCGAGCTTCAGACTGCACGCATCGACCCGGTGATAACCGGCATCGTCCAGCTTCTGCGCCTGCGATCCGGACAGCAGCGGCAGAAAAGTGGCCGCCAGCCGCCGTGGAGGTGCGTCGATCAGCAAGGTCTTCAGGCCGGCGCGCGGCATACCGAAGGGTTTGAGGCCGATCGGCAGGCGTTCCAATGTGGACGCCAGCAGCAGATAGCGGTTGGCGCTGCCGTCCGGCGTGGTGCCGTGCATGCGATCGGCCCCGTCGCCATAGTGGATATCCATGCGGCTGCCCCGCCGCCAGGACGATCTGCCGCTGCCGAACAGCGTCTGGCCGATACCCCAGATCAGGGCCAGGCCAACCGCGATCCCGTCGAACGCGCCGGCCCGGTGCGTTTTCTGGGCCAGGTCGGTCGCGCTGACAAAGGAGCCTACACCCATGATGAACCCGCGCACGGGCACGCCGTCCGCTCCGGCAGGAACGATTTCCAGTGGGCGGCGGACTGCAATGCCCCCCGCCTGGGCGGCTGCCAGGCCATCTTCGAGGCTCCAGTTGCTCGGCACGCCGAGGTCGCCCGCCAGGGCGTTGGTCTTGCCGGTAGGCAACAGCATGACATCGGGCCAGTCCGTGCCCCAGATATCCCCGGCACAGGTCAGCACATCGCGCACCGTACCGTCGCCGCCGTCAATCGCCAGAATGTCGATCTTTCGATCGGCAAACATCAGCAGCACGTCCTTCAATTCGGATCGTGTCTTCGGCGCGCGGGCGATAATGTCGGACGGCACGCGGGACAGCGCCGTGCGCCCCTGATTGCGGTGGCTGCGTGGATTGACGATCAGGCCAAGCCGCTTCACGCCAGCGCGGCGGCTGCTGCTGCGCGTCTCACGCATGGACACAGCCTCTCTTTCGCCCCGTCCATGGTTCGGACGAGGCGGTTGATAGGCCTCCCGTTCCAGGCCGAAATCGTAGATGCTGTCGTTCATTACGGCCCATATTGCTTCAAATGCCGCCTTTCTCAACATCGTGCGCAGCTGCGTCACGATATTTCTTGGCCGCTGTGATATTGGAGAACCGGTCGAGAATAGCTTTTGCGCCGCGCTTGGCCGCAGATTCGCCTGTCCTGCTGAACGTGTGGGAAAACCGCGCGGCCTGCTCTTTACGGTATCGGTCCGGTTCCGCAAAGGCCCGTTCCAGCGCTTCGGGCAAGGCTTCGAGGCGGCTGACGACGTCGCCAAGCTGCCAATGCGCGAAATTGGGATCGGCCTGCCACGCGATCCCTTCCGGATTGAGAAAGATGGCGGGGCGGGGCTGTGCGATCCACTCATAGATCTGGCTGCTCGCATCGCCCAGATACAGATCGGCGGCCTGCGTATAGCTCATGTCGATCGAACGTTCGCTGCCGGGATCGATCAGGATGTTCGGCGCGCCGCCATGGTCCGGAAGCGCGCCCGGAAGACGCATGCGGCGATGTTCGACAGACGCGTGCATCCGGCGTTGGTACAGCATGACATGCGGAGCGACGATCAGATTGTAGCGGCCATCTTCGGCAAACCACCGGATGATATCGCGGCCCCAGTCATACCAGGAGGACAGCAGCGGATCGAAATGGGGGTTGTACAGGACGGTCGGGCGCACATCGGCAAACAGGCCGGGGGGCATAGTTCGTCCTGGCTTATCGAACGCAACGGTGTCGAACTTCGGATAGCCAATCACGGCATGATTGTCCTGGGTGACGAGCCCTTCGGCCAGCATCCGGTCGCGCACCTTGTCGCCCGACAGCAGGACAAGGTCGAACTGGCGGGTTTCAGGACGGAAGCCGATCGAGCGGTCGCCGGCGCCGTGGGGAATCCATACGAGCTTGAGCGATGTCAGCCCGAACCGATCGCGCAGCATGAGGGATGTCGTCTCGGGCACCACCAGAACGTCGAGCTGGGCAAAGGCGGACAGATTTTCCCGCAGAACGGCGATCCGGCGGAAAGGCGCTATCCAGCGCAGCGCCGCATCCAGCAAGCGTGCCGTCCTGCCAATGGAAAGACGCTCGAAGTGCACGGCGGCGGCAGCCTGCGCGCCGATGATGGCACGCACCTCTGTTTCCTGCGCCGCGCTGGAGGTCAGCACCGTAACCTCGGCGCGTGCATCCGGGACGAGCGCGCCGATGATCGGCGCGCTGTGGCGCACCTGATGCAGCGCATCATGATTGAAAAGAAAGCCGATCTTCATCGGTGCAAAAATGCGTCCACCGCGTCCGCTGCGCGCTGCGCAATACCCGGTGCGCGATTGCCGAGCGAGGCGGCCGCCATGCTTTCCTGTCTGTCACGATAGAGATGATGGCGTGCCGGTGCCGCGCGGATGGCGTCCATCAGCTGCGCCGGATCATCCACCACATCACCCAGATGCCAGTGGGCAAAGCTTGGATCGTCTTTCCAGTCGATACCGTGTGCATTCAGGAAAACGCAGGGGCGCGGTCTGGTCAGGAATTCGTAAACCTGGCTGCTGACATCGCCCACATAGATGTCCGCCGCCGCCGTGTAGCTCGTATCGACCGAGCGATCGGAACCGGGATCGACCAGAATGTTCGGGCCGCTGCGGGCACGCCAACGGGCGCGCAGTTTCTCGCTGCGGCGGCGGAACAGCTTCACATGCGGGGCGACGAGCAAATTGAGCGATGGGTCCTGCGCAAAGCCCGCCAGCATCGGTTCGATGAAGCGATGCCATGAGGTAAGCCTGGGTTCCTTGTGCGCGTTATAGAGCACCACCGGCTTTTCCCCGGCAAAGTCGAGCGGGGTCTGATCGGCCAAGCGCTCGCCCGTTTCCAGCTTCACCGAGCCGGTGAGCGCATAGTCGCCCTTGCGTACCAGGCCCTCGCGCAGCATCCGCTGCTCGGTCTTGGCACCGGCCAGCAGGACGAAATCGAACGTCGCGATCCGCGCGATGAAGCCGCGCGCCCGGTCGCCAAAACCATGCGGGGCATAGATCAGCCGCGGCCTGTCTGCCCCCAGCCGGCGCAGTGCGGCCACGCTGTTCTCCACGGCGAAAACGGCGTCACACCTGTTCAGTTCGGCCACATTGTCGCGCATCGTCAGATCCTTGAACATGCCGAGGATGCGGATGCGCTGCAGGGTACGGGTGAGCAGGCTGCGGCGCAGGCGATGTTCCGGAACAGACGGCGCGCCATAGGCAGCGCGGATGCGTTCGAGGTGATGGGGCGTGTCCGGATCATTATACAGGTTGACCACCTCCCAGCCTGGGCGGGACGCCAGTTCGAGCGCAATCGCCCCGCCATGATAGCATTGATAGGCTTCTGCGATATAGAGGAAGGCGATTCGCATGCCGCGTTCCATAGCGCCTGAGACGTGTGAGCCAAATTTAGAAGGCCGGATTTGCACGGTCACCATTTGAAAAGCCAACGCAAAAGGTATGCCGTGACTCCCAGCCCATTTCGCCGTGCCCTGCGCAATGTGGGATGGCTGCTTGCTGGCAAGGGCGTGGGTGCGGTGCTCAGCCTCATTTATCTCGGGCTGGCCACGCGCAGCCTTGGGCTCGATGGATTTGGCCAGTTCACGCTGATCCTCAGCACGGGCCAGGCGGTCGCAGGCTTTGTGACCTTTCAGTCTTGGCAGATCATTATCCGTTACGGTGTGGCGCTGCTGCAGGATGGCCGCATGGACGCCTTGGGGCGGCTCGCCCGGTTTACCATCCTGCTCGATCTTGCCGCCGCGCTGATTGGCTGCGTCATCGCGCTGGTCGCTATACTGCTGCTCTCGGCGCATCTCGGATGGTCGCCGCAACTGGAGCGGCGTGCATGGCTGTTCTGTGCCATTCTGCTGCTCTCCACCCGCTCGACGGCGGTGGGTATCCTGAGACTGCACGACAAGTTCAATGTGGGCGCCGCCGCAGACGCAGTCACCCCGATCACCCGGTTCATCGGCGCTGTGATCGCCACGGTCAGCGGCGCCACCGTGACCGGCTTTCTGATCGCATGGGCCGTGGCCGAAATTGCCACCGTGATCGCCTATTGGATCGCCGCCTATCGCACAGACCGTTCCTTTATCGGGCCATGGCGCGCTATTCGGACCGTGCCCGCCGATCATCCCGGTCTCACCCCGTTTGCGCTGACGGTGAACATCAATGCCACGCTGAACAATGGCAGCAAGCAGCTGCTGATCGTTCTGCTCGGCGTGGTGGCGGGCCCGGCCGCCGCGGGCGCATATCGGCTCGCATTCCAGCTTAGCCAGGCATTGGCGCGGCTGGCGGACATGTTTTCCCGCGCCGTCTTTCCCGAATTTACCCGCACCAGTGCCGATCCGTCGCCGGACGCGTTCAGGACATTATATCGGCAGGCCGCCCGCTTCACCCTCATCTCCGGTGCCATCATCTGCATTCTGGCGCCGATCGTCAGCAAACCGGTCTTGTCGCTGGTGGGCGGAAGCGAATTTGCCGATGCCTATGTCATACTGGTGCTGCTGAGCATTGCCACCGCGTTCGAGGTGATGGGCACGGGTTTTGAGCCGGTGCTGCTCGGCATTGGGCGCACGCGCACCATCATGGGCATCCGGATTGTCGCCACGATACTCCTGTTCGGCACGGCGGCGGTCACGCTGACGGCCTATGGCGGCATCGGCGCTGCGGCATCGACGCTGCTGGCGTCGGCGGCGGCGCTGGCGGGTTTCATGCTCTATGCCCACCGCGCCGTGCAGGAGAGCAGCACCGCCGCAGCACGGCTTTAAGCAGCGCTACGTAAGGCGCCGGACATGAAAAAGGCGCCGACCGTAGGGTCGACGCCTTTTCTCGAACAGTCGGGGCTGCGCGAATTACATCTGCGCATCCGCGTCATTTGTCGCATCCTCGACGGCGTCGCCCGCTTCGTCGGCACTGTCTTCAACGGCATCGCCCATGTCGGATGCGCTGCTTTCCATGCTTTCGCCCATCTCACCGACGCTGTCCTGCAGATCATTGCCCATGGCATTGGCTTCTGCCGTCGCTTCCTCGTCGGTGCCGCTTTGCGCGCAGGCGGCGAGGGCGGGCAGGGCGGCGATGAGCGAACCGGCTGCCATGGTCTTCAAGAATGTTTTCATGTGGTGCTTTCCTACTCTTAATATCAGCGCGCCGGTTGTAGCCGGCTGACGCGCCATTTCAAGAAGAGCGCGGACATCGAGCCGGCTGACCCTCGTGAGGGATGATGCATCAACGCTCGCTACCATTGGCTTTGCCCCACTGGCGTGCAACCGTATAGCCCAGATAGCCGGTGCCGAAGAGCGCGTAGAGCGGTTCGGGCAAGGCGGCGAGATAGCCGGTCATGCCCTGCGCAATGGCACTGGCCGTTGCCGGGCGGATGGCGGCAATCAGGCCCATCGGGATGGACCATAGAAAAAGCGCATACATGACATAGAGAAAACTGGGCCGCGCCCGGCTGGTCCAGGGGTCCCCGGACTGGGCTTCGGCAATGATCGCGGACAGGCGTGCGCGCACAGCGTCCAGCTCCCGATCATTGTCGAGCCGAAGCAGTTCCAGCTTGGCCTTGTCCCTGGCCCCCTGGTCCGGGATGATTTTATCGAGCAGCCCCGTGATAGGGCCAATGAGTGAACCGATAGGTGGCATAACTTTCTCCTCGCTAGAAGGATGAAATAACCGATATGGTGTTATGTAGGACAGGGATTTATCCAAAGGCGTAGCCTTTGGCGCCAGTGTGCACTTGCAGCCGGTTTAGCGCATGAACAGCAGTGGCTTTACCTTCACGTCAACGGAAAGGAGACGCCCGCTGCAAATGACCTAAAACAAAAGGGCCGCGAACTGGAACAGCAGCAGGAAGCCTGCGGCGCGCAGCTGTTCGCGCAGCGGCAGGAATTCACGTACGGCTTGCACGAAATCGGCCGTTATTACGCCGATTATGTCGATCTGATGGCCCATTGGGACGAGGTGCTGCCGGGCAGGGTGCTGCGCGTTCAGCATGAGGATGCGCTGGACGATCTGGAAGGCCAGACCCGCCGGATGCTGCACTATATCGGTCTGGAATTCGAAGAAGCCTGCCTCAACTTCCACACCACCAGCCACGCCGTTCGCACCGCCAGCAGCGAACAGGTGCGCCAACCCATCAACCAAAAGGGCAAAGACGCCTGGAACCCCTATGAGCCATGGCTCGGCAACCTGAAAGAAGCACTGGCGACAAGTGCGACCTGAGGCTGAAGGGCGACGGAGCTTCTGTTACGGTCGCCATCGGCCGTTCAGGCTGTTGGTCGCCCTAAGTAAACAGCATCCATAGCGCCATCGCCACCATCATTACATTTTCGGTTAATGAAACGAAGCCCAGCGGCACGTTGGAGCTGCCGCCCACGCAGGCGCATTTCAATTCCCGCTTTTGCACATAGACTGCGTAGAATACGGAAATGGCGCCAATGGTGCCAATGAACAGCGCCACCGGGATCGATATCCAGCCGAGCACGCGGCCCAGCATCAATATGCCCGCCAGCGCCTCGGCAAAGGGATAGATGCTGGCATAGGGCACCCAGCGCTGCGCTAGCAGATCATAACCCAGGAACATGGTGGCAAAGCCGCGCACATCCTGCAGCTTCTGGATCGCCAGCACACACATGGAGATGGCGATGAACATCTCGCCCGCCCGCACCGTAAGCAGCGCGCCGGTCATCGACCAGCTGAGCGTCAGCGCCATCAGCGCCGCGACCGCGAAGATCGCGATCACCGGCTTGTAGCTGGTGGCATCGGGGTCCGGCACAGACTTGCCCAGATGGCGGCGCAGATCGTCATTCCCGCCGATCCGCTGCCCATCGATAAAGGTCTGCGGCGTGGTTTTCACGTCATGCTTGGCCTTGAACGCGTCGGTCTGCTCGCGCGTCGTCAGCCAGTGATCATCGACGGTATAGCCCTGGCTTTCCAGCAGATGTTTCGATCGCAAACCGTAGGGACAGACATGCTTGTCCATGACCATGCGATAGAGGGTGGCGGTTTTCTTGCTCATCGTTTGTCTCCAGATCGTGTGGGCGGCCGGTTCAGTCCCTGGCGTTCAATTTGCCCTCAAAAGCGGGCACCGGACGGGCAGCGACCTCGGCTGCGGTGGTGACCTTGCCGTTCTGCTTGATGTCGTTCAGCAGCCACTTCATTTCCTTGATCTCCTTGCGCTGCGCCCGGATGATACCGTCGGCCAGTTCGCGCACGCGCGGATCGTCGATACCGGCGCGCTCGCTCGTCATGATCGCGATCGAATGATGCGGGATCATAGCGGACATATAATCGCTGTCGTCGATGGTGACCTGACTGCGCATCAGGAACAGGCCAAGCAGGAAAACGAACACGGCGACGGCCAATATGATGATGTTCTTGGCTTTATCGCGATACATGGACCACATGAAAGCCAGCATGACGGCAGCCATCACGCCGCCCATCATGAACATCATCCAGAAGCGCGTCTCGCTCCACATGACATGGTCCAGCTGATAGGTGTTGAGATACATCAGGCCGAGCATGATCACCGTCGACGTGCCAACCATGGCCATAAAGCGAGGATAACTGGCCCCCTGCTTCATGCTTTCCTGCGCGCTTCCATTCATCGATCCGGCTTCCTTCATCATCGTTTCACTTTCTCGAACAGATCCACCAGTTCGCTGAATTTCGCCTGCTGATCGGCCATGTCGCCTGATGCGATCGCTTCGGCCACGCAGTGCCCGGCATGATCTTTCAGCACCTGGCTTTCCACCTTGGCCAAAGCGGACTTCACCGCCTGGATCTGATGCAGGATATCGATACAGTAGCGATCATCCTCGATCATCTGCGCCACACCGCGCACCTGCCCCTCTATCCGGCGCAACCGGTTGATGCTGGACTTGTGATCGGCGGCCATCGCATTGCACCTTGTAATACCTGCTAGGGGTATCCAGATGGGCCTGATATAAAGGAGTTTCAAGTGCCATGCCGATGATCGTCTCGCGTCGAAATCTGCTGGGCGGCGCCGCTTTGGGTGGCGCCGCTCTGGCCGCGCCGGCTTGGGCGCGTGGCAGCAATCTGGCGAGCGGCGGCATGCTGCGTGCGGGCTTCGACGAGGTCAGCGGGTCGGTCATCGATCTCAGTATCGGCAAGGGCCACCGCTTGGTGCAGGGCCGTGCTGGCCACGGCATTGCCGTGAATGGCAGCGTGCCCGGCCCGCTGGTGCGCCTGACCGAAGGGCAGGCGGTCAAGATCAACGTGACCAACCATCTGAACGAGGACAGTTCGATCCATTGGCACGGAATCCTGGTGCCGTTTCAATATGACGGCGTGCCCGGCATCAGCTTTCCCGGCATCAAGCCCGGCGAAACCTTCACCTATGATCTGCCACCGATCCGCCAGACCGGCACCTATTGGTGGCACAGCCATTCCGGCCTGCAGGAACAGTCCGGCCATTATGGGCCGATCGTGGTCGATCCCAAGGGCGCCGATCCGGTGGCGGCAGAGCGCGACTATGTGTTGTTGCTGAGCGAATTTACCCCGCGCCATCCGCACGAGATTATGGCCAAGCTGAAAAAGGGTGAGGGCTATTTCAACTATCAGCAGACCACGGCCACCGACGATTATGATCTGAGCGGCGATCAGCGCCGGATGTGGGCGCGCATGCGCATGATGGCGACGGACATATTGGACGTGACCGGGGCCACCTATACCTATCTGGCGAATGGCCATGGCCCGAAGGAAGGCATGGAATATGCCTTTGCGCCGGGAGAGCGGGTGCGGCTGCGCGTCATCAACGGGTCGGCGATGACCTTTTTCAACCTGCGCATCCCCGGTCTGCCGATGACGGTGGTGGCCGCCGACGGACAGAATGTGCGGCCCGTGGAGGTGGACGAGCTGCAGATTGGCGTGGCCGAGACCTATGACGTGCTGGTGGAGCCCGGCGCGCTGGCCGCCTACACCATCGTGGCGGAGTCCATGGACCGGTCCGGCATGGCGGTCGCCACGCTTGCTGCCATCCCCGGCGCGAGAGCGGCGGTGCCCGCTCTGCGCGATCCGCCGCTGCTGACCATGGCCGATATGGGCATGAACCATGGCGGCGGCACGGAAGGGACGGCCGAGATGCAGGGCATGGACCATGGCGCGATGAGCCATGGCGCCGCGCCCTCGGGCAAGGACCATATGGCCGCTATGCCCGGCATGGATCACTCAGGCCTGGATCACTCCGGCATGGATCACGCCAAGATGGATCACCGAACGATGAGCCCGCCATCCGCCGGTTCAGGAAAAATGGCAGGCATGGATGATATGGCCGGGATGGATATGTCCGGCATGAAGATGCGCGACACCGCGCTGCTGCCGCCGGACGTCAAGGTTGGGCCCGGCATCGACATGGTGTCGATGAACCCGGTCGACCGGATGGGTGATCCGGGCATCGGGCTGGACAAGATGGATCACCGCATTCTCAATTATCGCCAGCTGGCCGCGCTTGCCCCCAATCCGGATCGCCGCACCCCCACGCGCTTCATGGAGATCCATCTGACCGGCAATATGGAGCGCTACATGTGGTCCTTTGATGGCAAGAAGTTCACCGCCGTCAGCGACGATCCAATCCGCTTCGCCTATGATGAGCGGGTGCGGGTGAAGCTGGTCAACGACACCATGATGGCCCACCCGATCCATCTGCACGGTCATTTCTTTGAGCTGGTGAACGGGGCGGACGCTGCGCATCAGCCGCTCAAGCATACTGTCATCGTGCAGCCCGGCGGCAGCGCCCAGTTCGATCTGACGGCCAACGAACCGGGCGACTGGGCCTTCCACTGCCATCTGCTCTATCACATGCATGCGGGCATGTTTCAGACCGTCAGCGTCGCCGCGCCGGGAGCGGCGGCATGAAGGCGCTCATCGCCCTGCTTCTGATCGGCAGCGCAACGCCTGCGTTTGCACAGCATAGCGGACATCAGATGGAGCCGGGCATGGTGATGCACACCGCCAAGCCAACATCGAAGCCAGCACAAAAACCGGTAGCCAAACCCGCGCCGAAGCCTGCCGCCAAGCCGAGCGCCAAACCAGCCGCCAAGCCTGCAACGGCCAAGACCAGCGCCGAGGCATCTTCACTCAAGCGACCGCTGGTGGTCAAAGACTCAGTTGCAGCCGCTCCAGGCGCGGCGTCTCCTGATGCCATGACCAGTATGGATGGCATGGAGGGTATGGACCACTCGACCATGGACCATTCTGCGATGGATCATTCTGCCATGAAAAATGGTAGCGTGAAGGAAGGCCAGATGGACCATGGAGCGATGGATCATGGCTCCATGGATATGGGTTCGGGCCCGATGGACCATGCTGCAATGGGCCACGCGGTGACCGCCGCCCCAAACGTCGAATCGCCACCACCTGCTGCCGCTGGCAATGGCCCCGCGCGTGCGGCGGACGCCATATGGGGCGCGGACGCCATGGCTGCGTCGCGTGCAAAGCTGGCCGCAACCCATGGCGGCCAGCAGATTTTATGGTTCATGGCCGACCGGGCCGAATATCGCGCGCGTGACGGCCGCGATGGCTATGTCTGGGATCTGCAGGGCAGCTATGGTGGCGATCTCGATAAAGTCTTTTTCAAGAGCGAAGGCGAGGGCAGTTTCGGCGAGCGGATCGAACGGGCCGAGGTTCAGGCCCTGTGGAGCCACGCCATCGCGCCGTTCTTCGATCTGCAAACCGGCATCCGGCAGGATTTCGCACCGCGCGATCGCACTTATGCCGTGATCGGTGTGCAGGGCCTCGCGCCCTATCGTTTCGAAGTCGATAGCGCGCTGTTTCTGTCCGATCGAGGCGATCTGACAGCGCGGCTGGAAGCAGAGCTGGACCAGCGGATTACCCAGCGCCTAATCCTGCAGCCGCGTGTAGAGGTGAACCTGTCTGCTCAGGATGTGCCCGAACTCGGCATCGGCGCAGGGCTGGACCGCGTGGAGGCAGGGCTTCGCCTAAGGTACGAAATCGCCCGCGAATTTGCGCCCTACATCGGCATGGAACAGGAGTGGAAAAGCGGACGCAGCGCCCGCTATGCCCGCAACGATGGCGAGGATCCGTCCGTCACCAGCTACGTAATCGGTATCCGCGCCTGGTTCTGATGAGGTTCGCGTGCGGCGCCTGCTGGCTGGCGTGGACGCAAGCCTGCCGGGTAGCTTGAGCACCAAGAAAGCCTTTGCGTTCGCCGCGATACGATAGCTATTTTACTGCCTGCTATCCTGCGGGACCGGCTGGGCGAGGGGCGATCAAGCTTCCTCCTGATTTGAGAGGCGAAACATGCTTGTTCCTAGACGGTCTGACTTGCGATCCATCATGCTGCGATCTGGCGCGGCGGGGGCCGCGCTTGCCCTTGGCTTTGCCGGCCAGGTGATGGCTCAGCCGCAGAGCGAAAAGCCGAACATGCAGACAGCGGCAGTTGCGCCGAGCGCGTCGCCTGCGCAGACCATCTTGTTTGTCGGCAACAGCTTTACCTTTGGTGCCCTATCACCGGTGTGGAAATATCGCGCCGCAACCGTCACCGATTTGAATGGGGAAGGGGTGGGCGGCATGCCCGCTCTATTCAAATTGTTCACCGAAGAGCTCGGTCTGCATTATGACGTCTATCTGGAAACAGCGCCGGGACGCTCCCTGGGGTGGCATTGGGCCAACAAGCGCAATGTGCTCGACCGAAACTGGGACCATGTCGTGCTGCAAGATTATAGTACCTTGGGCCCGGACAAGCCGGGCGACCCTGCGCAGCTTGTCGATTACAGCGCGCGCTTCGGTGCCATGTTTCAAAAGCAAAATCCGAAGGTGGATATCAGCCTGAACGCCACATGGTCCCGGCCAGATCTGACCTATCGGCCGGATCGTCCCTGGAGCGGTCAATCCATCTATCAGATGGCTCTCGATATCCGTCGTGGATACGATGTTGCGCAGCGCGCCAATCGCGCCGTTGCACGGGTCAACCCGGTTGGCGAGAGCTTCAATTGCGCCATCGCCGCTGGAATTGCCGATCCCAACCCCTATGACGGGGTCTCTTATGGCCAGGCCGATTTATGGGCGTTCGATCATTATCATGCCAGCGCGGCCGGCTATTATCTGGAAGCGCTGGTGGTACTCGGTTCGGTCACCGGGCGTGATCCGCGCGAGCTGGGTCGCGCTGAGCAAGCGGCTGCCGAACTGGGTCTGTCACCGGACCTCGCCGAAGACCTGCAGCGTACGGCATGGCGTCAACTTCAAGGCGAAGCATGCGCGCCGGACGCCCGCACCGACAGCTGATGCCCGTCCTTCACTGATCGGTCCGCCCCGGAGCATTTGTCCGGGGCGCAACCGGCAAGTCGCTTCTATTGCGGCATGAGCATAAAGCTGCCCGACAGACCGTCCGCTTCGGCCGATGGCGCTATCCATATCCGGAACAGGCCGGGCTCGACGGTGCGTTGCATATCCTGCCCAATGAACAACAGGTCGGACCGTGTCAGCTGGAAGAGCACATCGCGACTTTCGCCGGGCTTGAGCGCAATCTTGCGATAGGCCTTCAATTCGCGCACCGGCTGCGTGATGCTGGCGGCGGCATCATGAATGTAGAGCTGCACCACCTCTTCGGCGGCGCGCGCGCCCCGATTGCTGATGGTGGCGCGTAGATTCAGCGCGCCGTCCCATGGCAACCGGTCACTCTCGATGTGCAGATCCACATAATCGATGTCGCCATAGGTCAGGCCATGGCCGAAAGGATAAAGCGCGCTGTTGGGATATTTGCGGTAATGTGCCTTATATTCGGTCAAAGGCCCATCGGGATTGGGGCGACCGGTCGATTTATGGGCATAATAATAGGGCGCCTGGCCGGTGGCATAGGGAAAGCTGACGGGTAGCCGGGCTGACGGACTTTCCGCCCCGAACAGAATGTCCGCGCTGGCATGGCCGCTTTCCGATCCCAGAAACCAGCTGACAAGGATTGCCGGGGCATCACGCACAGCGCCTTGCAGCGCCAGAGCCCGACCGTTCTTCAGCAAAATGATGATCGGCGTGCCCGTGGCTGCAACCGCCTCCGCCAACGCCTGCTGCGATTCCGGCACTGTGATGCTGGTACGCGACTGTGCTTCTCCGGACATGTTGGTGCTTTCGCCAATGGCCAGGATCACCACGTCGGCGGCTTTCGCGGCCGCCACCGCGGCCTCGATGCCGCCGGGCAGGGGGGCGTCAATGTCACTACCCAGCGTAACGGTGACGGCGCTCTCGTCTTTGACGGCAGCGCGAACCCCGGTCGCCAAGTCGACGGCATCGGCATCTGTCCCATATACATTCCACGGCCCTACGAGATCATGTTGGCCGCTGGCGAAGGGGCCGATCAACGCGATTTTCTTGCCCGTGCGTGGCAGCGGCAGCAGATCTCCATCATTTTTCAGCATCACGATGGACCGGCGGCCAGCCTCGCGGGCCAGCTCCAACATTGCCGGCGTACGGATGCGGCTCGCCTCGCGTTTCGGATCGATCCGGCGGAACGGATCGTCGAACAGGCCGAGCTTGTGCTTGATCATGAGCACGCGGCGTACAGCCTCATCCAGGCGCGCCATCGGCACCTCGCCCGCCGCAACCAGGGATGGCAAATGCGCTATATAGTATCCGCTCTGCATGCTCATGTCGCAGCCCGCCATGAAAGCAAGCTTGGTCGCCTCACGTGCATCGGAAGCAAAGCCATGCGCGATCAGTTCTTCATCGCCCGTATAGTCCGAGACGACGAACCCGTTGAACTGCCATTCCTTGTGGAGGACATCGTCGAGCAGCCACGAGTTGGCGGTGGCCGGAACACCGGATAGCTCATTGAAGGAGGCCATCACGCTCAGCGCGCCCGCATCCAGCGCGGCTTCGAACGGTGGAAAATAGACGTCCCGCAGGCTGCGTTCGGAAATGTCGACCGTGTTGTAATCGAGCCCCCCCTCGGCCGCGCCATAGGCTGCAAAATGTTTTGCGCAGGCGAGGACATGGCGTTGATCGGTCAAATCGGCGCCCTGGAAGCCCTTTACACGCGCTGCTGCCATATCGCAGCCCAGCAGCACATCCTCACCCGAACCTTCCACGCCGCGGCCCCAGCGAGCGTCGCGGGCAATGTCCACCATGGGGGCAAAGGTCCAGTCGATGCCGGCCGCACTGGCCTCGATTGCCGCAGCGCGCGCCGTACGCCTCGCAAGTTCCGGTTCGAAACTGGCCGCTTCCCCGAGTGGAACAGGAAAAACGGTGCGCATTCCGTGAATGACGTCGGCGGCAAAGATCAGGGGAATTTTGAGCCGCGAATCGCGCATGACCGCTATCTGCATCTGACGTGCCATTTCGGCGCCATTGCCATTGAACACGCCGGTGAGCCGACCTTGACGTGCCTGCTCCAGCTGCTCCGAAAAGCTCGCGCCGTTGCCAGCCGGGTTTAGCGTGGTGGCCGCTCCGCCCGACCAGGCGGCCGCCATCAAGGTCAGCTGACCGGCTTTTTCCTCGGTCGTCATCATCTGGAGTAGCCGTTCCAGGCGGTCCGGCAATACGGCAGAAGCTTGCGAAACCGTCTGCGCCATCGCGCGCCAGGGGCTCGCGAGCCAGGCTGTTGTTGCTGCGGCGCCCATCATCAGCGCGCGCCGCGATACCGTGAAATCCTGCATAACCCTGTCTCTCCGCACCATCGATGTCGTCTATCCGTATTGACGACAGTTCGCATCTATTGATCACGCTGACGTTCTGATGTAACCGGTTACATAGAGTCAAGTGACTCGGCGTTCGGTGAACGTCGCCTGGACACGCAAGAGGTCGGGTGTGGGATGAGGAACGAGGCAGTCATGTCAAATGCGACGATCCGCGATGTTGCGCGCGAGGCCGGTGTCTCCGTGGCTTCCGTGTCGCGCGTGATGAACGGTCGTGACAATGTCAGCGCAGCATTGCGTCTGAAGGTTGGCCAAGTGGCCAAGGCGCTGGGCTATGCCCCGCACATCGGCGCACGCAATCTGTCTATGGCGCGGACCCACGCGATCGGCATCCTGCTCCCGGATATTCATGGCGAATTTTTCTCCGAATTGGTGCGCGGTATGGACCGCGAAGCGTCCGAACTGGGGTTCCAGTTGCTCCTTTCCAATATTCACGAGGAGCCGGCGAGTGCCGTCAAATCCCTGAGCACGATGCGCGGGCGGGTGGACGGTCTGGTGCTGATGGCGCCGCATGTCTCCACCGACCTGTTGTTTGAGCATCTGCCTGCGGGCCTGCCTGTCATGCTGGTCAATTGTGCGCAGCATGACCGGACCCATGCCCGTATCTGCATCGACAATCGCTCGGCGGCTTCGATGATGGTCGATCACTTGGCCGACAGCGGCCACCGGGAGATCGTGTTCATTTGCGGTCCGCATGACAATCAGGAGGCGGCCGCCCGGCTCGATGGCTATCGCGCTGCCATGGAGGATCGCCGGCTGACACCCTGTATGGTCGACGGCAATTTCTTCGAGGATAGCGGCGCTGCGGCAGCCGAGCGTCTGATTGCGCAAGGCCGGCTTCCGGACGCGTTGTTCGCCGCCAATGACATGATGGCAATCGGCGCCATGACAGCGCTGCGTCAGGCCGGCCTGTCGGTGCCCGGCGACATCGCCGTGGCCGGGTTCGACGACATTCCGCTCGCACGCCTTATCACGCCCGCGTTGACCACGGTCAGTGTGGATATTGCGGCGCTTGGCGCGCGTGCACTCACGAGATTGTCCGCCCTGATCGATGGCGCGGACGACCGGCAGTTGGAGTCGGTAGCGGCCCATCTGGTCATCAGGGAAACAAGCGGCGGAGCGGCTTTGCACGCTCTGTCATCACGGTCGGACCTGCCGACAACAGGGTGAAGGGGTAACATATGACTATTCGTTTCAAGGCAACGCGCCCGGCGCGCGCACGATTGACCCGCATGGCGGCGCTGCTGGCTACGGCTTCGACAGCCGTCCTGCTCAGCGCTCCGGCTTATGCGCAGGAATCCGCTTCGCTGCGCGGTACGATCACGGCGCCAGCGGACAATGCGCCAGTGCAGGTCACCGCGATCGACGTGAACACCGGCTATCGTCGCACGTCGGAGGTAGCATCGGACGGCAGCTACTCCTTCGCTTCCTTGCGTCCGGCCTATTACCGGCTGGAAATCGCGCTGACCAACGGCACGCGCAGCACCGACAGTTTCCAGCTGACCGTGGGTCAGAATGCTGCGCTCGATCTGGATCTAACAAACACCGCGAGCGTGGGCACGGCCGAGCCTGTTACACCGCTGCCCGGCGCACCGGCGGGCCAGGCGGCGGCCGACCAGGGCGTCGCGACCGGCAATGAGATCGTGGTGACGGCGAACCGTATCGTCTCGCTGCAGGGCGGTGAAGTGGGCACCGACGTCAGCCAGCGGCTGATCGAGCAGTTGCCGCAGAACAACCGTAACTTCCTGGCCTTCGCCGATCTCGCACCGGGCGTGCAGTTCATCGAGGGCGCCACATCTGGCCAGTCGCGCATTCAGGGCGGGGCGCAGGACAGCCGCACGGTCAACGTCTTCATCGACGGTGTCAGTCAGAAGGACTTCGTCCTGAAGAACGGCATTACCGGGCAGGACAGTTCGGAAGGCAACCCGTTCCCGCAGCTCGCAGTCGGCGAATATCGCGTGATCAGCTCCAACTATCAGGCGGAGTTCGATCAGGTGAGTTCCGTCGCGATCACCGCGGTCACCAAGTCCGGTACCAATGAATTCCATGGTGAAGGATTCTTCGATTACACCGACCAGAATCTGCGCCAGAAGTTTCCCACGGAAATCTTCAACAAGCAGGACAAGGTGCAGACCAAAACGATGCAGTTCGGCGGCGCCCTTGGCGGCCCGATCGTCAAGGATCTGATGCACTTCTTCGTCAGCTACGAAGGCAAGCGCATCCAGCGCCCGGTCGAAGTGTTTCCCGGTGGCGGCATTCTGCCCTCCGCCCTGCCGCAGCAATATCAGGACGGCTTCGGCCTGTTCAATTCGGAGTTCGACGAGAACCTCTATTTCGGCAAGATCGACCTTGTTCCCACGACCAGCGATCTGTTCGAGGTCACCGCAAAATATCGCGATGAGACCGGCCGCAGCGGAGGCGGCGGCGTTGCGGTTCAGGAAACACAGACGCTTACCGAAGTGGACGAACTGCGCTTGCTCGGTCGCTGGCAGCACACGGCAGACAACTGGATCAACGATCTGCGCGTCAGCTATGCGGACGTCTCCTGGTCGCCGCAGCCGCAGAACTTCGAAATCGGGCAGGTTTTCCGCGCAACCGTTCAGGGCACGTCGAACACCGGGGCCACCACCTTCAACCAGTTCGATCTGCTGCGTATCGGCGGGGGCACGAACTTTCAGGACAAGGGCCAGAAGGGCACCACGGTTCAGAACGATTTTACCTATACCGGCTTCGACAACCATACTTTCAAGGTCGGTTTCAAGACAGCTTGGGTGAAGCTGAACACATTGCAGCAGAACTTCTTCAATCCGCTTTATACCTACGACGTCAATCTGTTCAGCCAGACGGGTTTCAATGACCAGATTCCGTACCGCGTTCAGTTCGGTGCGTCGTCGGGGCCGGGCAATTCGGTGGTGGAATCGGACAACTTCCAGCTCGGCCTCTACGCGCAGGACGAATGGCAGGTCACTTCGCGCCTCACGCTGTTCCTCGGCCTGCGCTGGGATTATGAGCGGACTCCGGCGTTCCTGGATTTCGTGACGCCGCAGGAAAATATCGATGCCGTTTCATTAGGGAACTATCCGAACCTTCAGAACGCCAATTACAATATCAACGATTACATCACGGATGGCACGCAGCGCAAAGCGTTCGCCGGCGCGTTCCAGCCGCGTTTGGGCTTCGATTGGCAGTTCGACGATGCGGGGCGTTTCACCCTGTTCGGGGGGTATGGCCGCTCTTACGATCGCAACCAGTTCGACTTCTTACAGCAGGAAATCAGCGTGGGTTCGTTCCAGGTGCGCACGTTCAATTTTCAGGGCAACAACTCCATCCCGAATGCGAATTGCAATCCCAGCATTACCTGCATTCCGTTCAATCCGATCTATCTGACGCCCGAAGGCCGTCAGCAACTCGCGAACAGCTCTCCGGGCGGGGGTCGCGAACTGCGCTTCATTAATAATGATCTGAAAGTGCCTTACGCCGATCAGTTCAGCCTGGGCGTGCGCGGGCGGTTCCAGGGCTTCAATCTGGAAGTCGGTTACAACCATGTCGAGAGCAGGGACGGCTTTGCTTATCTGCTCGGCAACCGGCGTACGGACGGTTCGTTCTTCTTCGACAATCCGAACAGCACCACCGATACGCCGTCGTCGCCCTTCGGCTTCGCACCTCCCGGCTATGGATCGATCCTGCTTGGCACCAACGGCCTGGAGACCACATCGGACTCCGGCTATGTGAAGTTCACCAAGCGCTACACGCTGGTTTCTCCCTGGAGCCTGGACGCGACCTACACCTACACCGACGCGACCGAAAACCGGTCATTCGGCGAAACCTTCTCGCTCGATTTCCCGTCGATCGACGATTATCCAGTGCTTCGTTCGTCCGGCGTGCCGCGGCATCGCATCGTGATGGCGGGCAGCGTGGACGTGCCGATCGGCGTGACGCTCTCGGGCAAGTTCACCTATCAGTCGCCTATTTATATCAAGAACCTGCTCGGTTTTGCCGTACCGTTCGAGCGGCGATTGATCGGCACCGAAGTCGAGCCGAACGGCGATCGTTGGGGCCGCCGCCAGTTCGACTTTGCAGTGACCAAATATATCAGCCTGCCGTTCCTGTACGATGGCGCGAAAGTGCGGCTGCGCGCGGACGTGATCAATGCGTTCAACGATCGCAACTACAGCAGTTTCAACGGAAGTCCTGGGGACAACACCCGTATTCCAACGTCACCTACCGTCTTCGGTGAGCGCGTCGGTTACGGCGTCAGCAGCCCGCCGCGCACGCTGAAAGTGTCGGCTGGTTTCAGCTTCTGATCGGATCGAAAAGCCGGGCGCTTTGGTGCCGCCCGGCCTTTCGAATGTTACAAATAAACGAGGTGTTTCTATGATCGACCGGCGCACGCTTCTTGGAACCGGCGGTGTGGCGTTGGCAGGTCTGCTAGGCGGCTGCGCACCAATGGCAGGCATCGGCGCACCGCCCGTCGGCAGCGCGGACCTGATCGATGATATTCAGGAACGCACCTTCCGCTTTTTCTGGGAGACGACCGATCCGACGACCGGCCTGGCACCGGATCGCTGGCCGACGCCAAGCTTCGCATCGATCGCCGCGGTCGGCTTTGCACTCACTTCCTATCCCATCGGAGTGATCCATGGCTGGATCAGCCGTGCGCAGGCGCGCGAGCGGACGCTGGCGACGCTCACCTTCTTCGCCAACGCGCCGATGGGCGACGCACCAAGCGGCACCAGTGGCTATAAGGGCTTCTTCTACCACTTCCTCGACATGAAGACCGGCCACCGCTTCCGGAACAGCGAGCTTTCGACCATCGACACCACCTTATTGCTGGGCGGCGTGCTATTCGCGGCGCAGTGGTTCGACGGCGACCATCCGGAAGAGGCCCGCATCCGTGCGCTCGCCGAACAGATTTACGGCGCGGTCGAATGGACCGCGTTCACGCCGAACGATCCGGTCGTGACGATGGGCTGGCGACCAGAAAGCGGCTTCATCCCGAGCGACTGGAACCGCTATAACGAAAGCCTGCTGCTTTATGTCCTGGCGCTGGGATCGCCCACGCATCCGCTGCCGCCGGAGACCTGGGACCGCTGGACCAGCGCGTTCGAGGCGAACTGGACCACTGAGCACGGCCAGCCGCATATCCAATTTCCGCCCTTGTTCGGCCATCAGTACAGCCATGTCTGGGTGGACTTCAGAGGCATCCAGGACAGCTTCATGCGCGCCAAGGGCATCGATTATTTCGAGAACAGCCGCCGCGCCACGCTGGCGCAGCAGCGCTACGCAATCGAAAATCCGGAAGGATGGAGCGGATACGGACAGGACATCTGGGGCCTTACCGCCTGCGACGGGCCGGGTCATTTCACGCTGGACGTGAACGGGCGCGAGCGAGAGTTTCGCGGCTATTCTGCACGCGGGCCATACGAACGCGATGACGGCACCATCGCACCGACGGCGGCCCTCGGCTCGATCGCATTCGCACCGGAAATCGTGAAGCCGGCGGCAGCGGCCATGATCGCGCGTTATGGATCGTCCATCTATCAGCGCTACGGCTTTCTCGACAGCTTCAACCCGACATTGGCGGGCGTAGACGCGCCGATCTCCAAAGGGCGCATCGTGCCGGGTGTCGGCTGGGTGGACGATGATTATCTCGGGATCGATCAGGGCCCGATTGTCTGCATGATCGAAAATGAGCGCAGTGGCATGATCTGGGATGTGATGCGCCAGTCGCCCCATATCCGCCGCGGTCTGACACGCGCCGGGTTCAGCGGAGGCTGGATCGCATGAAGCTCGCGCCGCTGCTGCTGGCCGCCACCATGCTGGCCGGTGCGACGGCGCCAGCCCAGCCTCCATCCGCGCCTCAACTGCTCGATAGTTTCGACACTCTCACGCCTTGGCAGGCTGCAGCGTCCGACGGCGTGACATCCGTCATAAGCCAGGTTGCCGGAGTAGAGGGCCACGCCATGGTGCTCGACTATGATTTCGGCGCGGTTGCGGGGTATGCCTACGCCTATCGCGCATTGCCCATCGATTTTCCGGACAATTTTGCGCTGGCTCTCAAACTGCGCGGGCAGGGTGGCAGCAATAATCTGCAGATCAAGTTCGTCGATGAGAGCGGCCAGAATGTCTGGTGGTATCAGCGCAAGGATTTCACCCCCACCGCAGACTGGCAGACATTGCATATCCGCGCGCGTGATATCAGTTTTGCCTGGGGGCCAACTGCCGACAAAGCGCTGCCGTCTACAGCAAGGATGGAAGTGGTGATCGTGCGCGGGCGCGATGGCGGGCAGGGCAGGATTGAAATGGACGATCTGGTCCTGACGCCGAAGGCTCCGGTGGCGCCGCCAGCTGCACCCAGCGCAAGTGCACCCGAGGTGCTGGATGGGGACGCTGCTACGCGATGGCGGGGTAAAGGGGGTGATCAGCTGTTGATCGATCTGGGCGGGCAAAGACTGCTGGGCGGCGTTCAGTTGCAATGGGCGCCCGGTGAAGGCGCGTCTGACTACAATGTGCAGCTGTCGGACGATGGAAAAAGCTGGCGCGAGGGCTATCGTGCGACAGGCGGAGATGGCGGTCGCGATCCCGTTCCGCTCCCCGACAGCGAAGCGGCATTTTTGCGTCTGACATTGCCGGAAGGCGCGCCGCACGCAGCCTTGAGCGAGCTTTCGGTAGAACCGGCCAATTGGGCACCAGATCTGAACGGGTTCATCGCCTCACTGGCCGCCACCGCGCCAAGAGGCATCTTCCCGCGCGGCTTTACCGAACAGCCTTATTGGACCGTTGTAGGCACGGATGGCGGGGGAAATAGCGCGCTTATCGATGAAGATGGGGCGATCGAGCCGGCCAAGGGCAGCTTTTCCATTGTCCCTTATGTGTTGGCGGACGGCAAACTGTTCACCTGGGCCGATGTCGAGACGTCGCAATCACTGGCCAAGGGCTATTTGCCGATCCCTGCGGTGCGCTGGCAGGGGCCGGGCTGGCATCTGGAAACGCAATTGGTGGCAGATGAAACGGACGACCGTCTGCTGGCGCGTTGGCGACTGGTCAACGACAGCGATCGTCCCCAGACGCTCCAGCTGCTCCTTGGGGTCCGACCATTTCAGGTCAATCCGCCAGCCCAGTTTCTTAGCCAGCAGGGCGGTGTGAGCCCGATTGCTGCGATAGAATGGAACCAGGATCAGCTGATGGTAATGCCGGCGCAGCAGACAAGAGGCAGCGTTCCGCCACCGCTGCGCCTTGTTCCGCTGGTGCAGCCGGGCGATGTGCACATGGCGCCCTTCGACCGGGGCGCGCTGATGGAGCCTGGCGACTTGGCCAATGCTACCAGCGTGAAGGACCCGCACGACCTCGCCTCGGCCACACTACGCTGGTCAGCGCGGCTTGGACCGGGCGAGGAAATCGATATCCCCATGGCCATTCCCCATGGGGCTGCGCAGGCCCCAAAGGATTTTGGCGCCTTCGTTCAAGCAGGGGCCCAGACGTTGGCGATCTGGGCGAGCAAGCTGGATAAATTGTCCCTGCATGTGCCGGAGGCCAAGAATATGGTGGCGGACACGTTGCGGACTGCGCTGGCGCATGTGCTGATCAGTCGGGACGGTCCCCAGCTCAAGCCGGGTACCCGTTCCTACAACCGCAGCTGGATCCGTGATGGCGCGATGATGTCTGACAGCCTGCTGCGAATGGGTGTCGTTGCGCCTGCTCGCGAATTTGCCGATTGGTACGGCGGCAAGCTCTTCGACAACGGCAAAGTACCTTGCTGCGTCGATTATCGCGGTCCGGACCCGGTCCCAGAAAATGATGCGCAGGGGGAATATATCCATCTTCTGGTGCAGCTCTATCGTTACGATCATGACCGCGCCAAATTGGCCAGCGATTGGCCCCGCATCGCATCGGCCCTCAGCTATATGGAAATGCAGCGCCAGTCCGAACGAACTGCCGAGAATCTGATCGGCGACAAACGCGTGCGATATGGCCTGATGCCGCCGTCGATCAGTCATGAGGGCTATAGCGCCGCCCCGCAATATAGCCTGTGGGATGATTTCTGGGCGCTTACGGGCTATAAGGATGCCGCCTTTGCCGCCGAACAACTGGGCCTGCACGAAGCGAAGCAGATTGCTGCGCAGCGCGACGAGTTTGCGCAGGACATCCAGAATGCCATCCGGGCGGCGACCGAGCGCTTTGACATTGATTATATCCCCGGCGCGACAAGCCTCGGCGATTTCGACGCCACATCCACCACCATAGCGCTCGATCCGGCTGGCGAGCTGGAGGCTCTGGATCCGGCGCTTCTGGCCAGAACTTTCGATATGCAGTGGAAGCGCGTAATGTCGCGCCGCGACCCTGATACAGCGTGGAGCGACTATACTCCTTATGAGCTGCGCAATGTGTCCGCCTTCATCCGCCTTGGCCGGCGCGATGAGGCCAATGCGTTGCTGGACTATTACATGGCCGATCGACGGCCCGCCGCCTGGAATGGCTGGGCCGAAGTGGTGGGCCGTAATCCGCGGGAAATCCGCTTCATCGGCGACATGCCACATGCGTGGGTTGCATCGGATTTCATCCGAGCCGCGCTGGATATGTTCGCTTATGAGCGCGGTAGCGATCGCGCGATCATCCTGGGAGGCGGATTGACGCGCGACTGGCTGGAGCCGGGCGGCATGGCGGTGTCCGGTATCGACAGCAGCAGCGGGACCATCGACCTGGCAATGCGTTTGGACAAGGGAAAGTTGTTGGCGACCATTGCTGGCAGCGCCAACCCTGAAGCCGGATTTGTCCTGCGATGGCCACTGGATGGCGAGCCGGGCCGAACCTTGGTGGATGGCAAGCCCGCACGGTGGTCGGATGGTGGTCTTTCCATCAAGCCCACAGGCAAGCCAATCCGCATCTCCGCTGACATCAAGCAATCTTCGGAGACACCATGATGCGACATGCTTGGTCGCTGCACCTGCTGCTCGCCATTCTGGCCTTCTTCTCGCTCGCCCAGCCGGCACAGGCGGCCATCTGCAGCATTGGAGAGTCCGGACAGACGGTCAGCGTGCCGATCAGCGATAGCGGAAGGTCCATGCTGGTGCATGTGCCTGCTGGCTATGACGGAAACCGCCCCTTGCCCTTGCTGTTTCTCCTCCACGGCAGCACCGCAACCGGGGCCACGATGCTGCGCGAGTCCGGCTTGACCGCTACGTCGGATCGGCATGGTTTTCTGCTGGCCGCACCTGATGGCGGCATCCCGGAAGGGGAGGGCTTTGTCTGGAATATTCCCGGCGTCCCGACCGTAACCGGCGCGATTCCCGGACCGTCCGACGCTGATGATGTGCTGTTCATCAAGGCGGCCATGGACCGGCTGGTGGCGCAGGGCTGCGTCGATCCTGCGCGGATCTACGCGACCGGCCTGTCGGGTGGCGGACGCATGGCGTCCTGGCTTGGCTGTGTGGCATCGGACCGGCTGGCAGCTATCGCACCGGTCGTTGGGCTGCGTGCCGGCCGGCAGTCGATGAGCAATCCGGATCAGCCCGATCCGGACAGTTGCAAACCCGATCACAGCATGCCGATTCTCGCCTTTGCCGGCGCCATGGACCGCACCAATCCCATAAACGGTGGGGCTGGCGCACGCTGGGGCTATGGCATGCATGCTGCCGAACAGCGCTGGGCGGCTCTGAACAGATGCAAGCAGGCACCCACTACCAGCTGGATCGCACCGCGCATCTATGAAGAATATTATGGCGGCTGCGCCAATGGCGCGGAGGTCAAGGCGCGTGTGACGACCGACGCCGGTCACAGCTGGGTGGCCGACAATGAAGCGCTCTGGCAATTTTTGTCCCGGCACCGGCGCGAACCACTCCGGAAGTGACGCCGGGTGCTAACCGCTTTCGGTAAGCACGTCGGTGAAGAACCGCGCAGCTGTTACGTCTCAGGCAAGGCTGCGTCCCGTTAAGCTCGTGTGATCCGTCTGGCGCCGGAAGATGCGTTGAGTATCAGTGCTTGAGTTAGGCGGTTCTAATGCGCGGAATCGAGAGCTTCGAGCGGAATTCGATAGGCCGACGCTGGTAGCGTGGTTCATCTCCTTCCTTCGAATCATCAATCCCTGTAGATTTCCTGTAAATTCATCTGACGCGTCAAGCGCCTGGGAAAGCTATAGGCAAAACGTTTCGATAAAGTCATAGCATGGAAGTAGATTGCTTCAAGTTGGCAATAATTGAAAAGGTCAACGTTACGGCTATAAATATCTACCGGCTGCAACGCTGTAAATTGCGCACCATTCTTCCGGAAAAAACTCTCTCAGGTCTGCGCCAGCGCAAAGTCCAATGCCGAGCAGATTGCGGCAACTTGGGCATCATTGCATATTTGCGATGTGGCGCGCTCGCTGTCTGGGTACACCTCGGTGGTCGTGGTGAAGCGTGCGCCGGTTACGGAACTGCACATGGCATATGTGTCCTGCGGATAGCGGATCACGCCATGTGAGACGACGGGCGATCCGATGATCTTCCCATTCTCGTCCGCCGGCGCGATGTGCGTGGCGTGCTCCACGCCCGCAATAATCGCCTGCTGGAAATCAGGTTGTGGATTATCGGTGTCGTCGACCAGATAGAAACCATCGGGCACGGAGCCGGGGACAAATTCCTCACCGTCGCGCGCGGCCAATGCGGGCCGGAACTCGCTTTCATCGCTATCCGTGGTCTCATGCAGGTCGATATGCATCAGGAACGAACCGGGCTGCGCGGCCACCATCTTCATCAGCGCGGTACATTCTGTTGCAGGGCTGTCCTGATGGAAGCTGCGATTGGGATCGATGGCGTTGTAATTCCAGCGATTGATCCGTTCATAGGCCCATGGGCTGATGCACGGCGCCACCAGCAGATTTGCCTTTCCGGCATAATCGGCCGCACGGGTTTCAAGGAATTGCAGAACGCCCATGACGCCGCTGGTTTCATATCCATGCACGCCGCCGGTGATGAGCGCGGTTGGCAGTGCAGCGTCCGGGCTGCCGTTGCGCAGGGCATAGAGGTCGAAATGTTCGCCATCATAGTCAAGCTGACCATAAGCGAATGTCTCGAAGCGCCCGGAGAGGTCTTTGATACGGGGCACAATATCGTCGGCATAACTGCGCTGCCGAGACTGGCTTGCGCGCCATTGTTCCAGCTCGGCCTCGCCCCAGGCTTTGCCGGGCGTGCCGATGGGATAGAATCGGGGGCTTGTCATATCGCTCTCACTGTCTGGTCCTGGGCCGACTGCCATGTCAGCCAATCTGGATATCTGGCAGGCTTCTGATGGTCCACAAAGCCACTGATGCGGCCGTGCCTTGCCGGCATGCGACATTCAGTTTCGCTATCAGCCTGATCGGAATTGCACAGCAATTCAAGAGCCAGCGACGGGCCTTGTCGCGCAATCATCGCCTTCTCCCTTTGCCGTGGGAGGTGCGGCTCTTTGCGTGTCGTCATGATAAACCACAGCGGCGCAGCGGAAATGGGCACATGAAGGGCGGAGCCACCAGGGCGCAGTTCGTTGGCATGCACGCTGGCCGCCTATATGCTTTGGTAAAATGCGGGGCACGATGTAATGTCGCATTCCGCAACAAGCGCCTTTTCGAAATCGACCTGCAATAAAGGAAATGCCCAGTGCTGTTCGACGGATTAGATCCCTTGGTCCTGGCAAGGATTCAATTCGGCTTCACGGTCAGTTTTCACTTTATTTTTCCTTCCTTTTCAATCGGTTTGGCCAGCTTTCTGGCGGTGCTGGAAGGATTGTGGCTGCGCACGGGCAAGCCTCTTTATCACGATCTGTTCAAATACTGGCTCAAGATATTTGCGATCGCTTTTGCCATGGGCGTCGTCTCCGGCATCGTGATGAGTTACCAGTTCGGCACCAACTGGGCCGTTTTTTCGGATAAAGCCGGGCCCGTGGTCGGCCCGCTGATGGCCTATGAAGTGCTCACGGCCTTCTTTCTGGAGGCGGGCTTTCTTGGCGTGATGCTGTTCGGGATGGAACGGATCGGTCGCAAGCTGCATTTCTTCGCCACGCTGATGGTGGCGCTGGGCACGTTCATTTCCGCATTCTGGATCTTGTCGGTCAACAGCTGGATGCAGACGCCCACGGGGTTCGAAATGGCGGCAAACGGCCAGTTCATGCCGGGCGATAGCTGGCTGGCGATCATCTTCAATCCAAGCTTTCCCTATCGCCTCGTCCACACGGTTCTGGCCGCCTACATCACCACCGCCTTCGTGGTGGGCGGCGTTGGCGCATGGCACCTGCTGAAAGATCGCACCAATCCGCACGCCCGCAAGATGTTTTCCATGGCCATGTGGATGGCTGCCCTGGTGGTGCCAGCGCAGATCGTCATGGGCGATGCGCACGGACTGAATACGCTGGAACATCAGCCGCAGAAGATCATGGCGATGGAAGGCCATTTCGAAAGCCACCCCGACGGGGCCCCGCTGATCCTGTTCGGCATACCGAACAGTGCCGAAAAGCGGGTGGATTATGCCATCGAGATACCCAAGGCGTCATCGTTGATCCTGAAGCATTCGCTCGATGCGCCCATGGCCGGTCTGGACACGATTCCGGACGATCAGGAGCCGCCCGTCGGCATCGTGTTCTGGTCTTTCCGCATCATGGTTGCTCTGGGTTTTGCCATGCTTGGCATAGGGTTATGGAGCCTGCTGGCCCGGTTTCGCGGCAAATTATATGATTGGCAGTGGCTGCACAGAGCCGCCTTGCTGTTGTCCCCGGCCGGGTTCGTGGCCGTTATCGCCGGCTGGATAACGACCGAAGTCGGGCGGCAACCTTATGTGGTCTATAATATGTTGAGAACCGCCGATGCCGCCAGCCCGCTCGCCGCGCCGGCGGTGGCGACCTCGCTGATTGCCTTCATCGTCATCTACTTCGTCGTGTTTGGCGCTGGCATCGCCTATATTTTCAAGCTGATGCGCAAATCTCCTCAAATGGACGAGGTGGGCGTCAAGCGGGGCGATCAGGGGCCGATCAGAACGTCCGGTATCACCCCCGGGCTCACCCAGAATCCCACGAACGACGCCGATGGTTATACCATCGCCAATCCGGACGAGCCGCACGATGGAGACCGGTCATGAACGTCAATGTCGATCTGACGACCGTCTGGGCCTTTATCATCGCCTTTGCCGTGTTTGCCTATGTCGTGATGGACGGTTTCGATCTGGGCATCGGCATCCTGTTCCCGGCGTTCAAGGCCGGGCCGGACCGTGACCGAGCGATGAACTCCATCGCGCCGGTCTGGGATGGCAATGAAACCTGGCTGGTGCTTGGCGGGGGCGGCCTGTTTGCGGCCTTCCCACTGGCCTATGCCGTCATATTGCCCGCTACCTATCCCCTGATCATAGCAATGCTGCTGGGTCTTGTGTTCCGGGGCGTGGCATTTGAATATCGGTGGCGCGATCCGGGACATCGCCGCTGGTGGGACGCCGCCTTCACCGGTGGATCGATCATCGCCGCGATGGCGCAGGGAATGACGCTGGGGGCGCTGCTGCAAGGCGTCACCGTGGTTGACCGTGCTTATGCCGGCAGCTGGTTCGACTGGCTTACCCCATATACGCTGCTCACTGGGTTGGGCACGGTAGCCGGCTATGCGCTGCTTGGATCGACCTGGCTCGTCTGGAAGCTGGACGGGGCGGGGCAGGCGCTCGCGCGGTCGCTCGGCAAGGGAGCCGCCTGGGCGACGATCCTGCTGATGGGGTCGGTCAGCCTGTACAATCTGTTGCTCAACCCGGAATATGCCGACCGGTGGCTAACCGCGCCGGAATTATATTTTGCCGCGCCGGTGCCGATCGCAACGGGCATCGTGGCGCTCCTGCTGCTTCGCGCGCTGTCGACCGAGCGGCACAGCAAGCCGTTCTGGCTGGCGCTCGGCATGTTCTTCTTCGGCATGGCCGGTCTGGGAGTCACGATCTGGCCCAATGTCGTGCCGCCGGCGCTTACCATCTGGGATGCCGCCGCACCCGAACGTAGCCAGATATTCATGCTCGTCGGGGTCGCCATCACCATGCCATTGATCATCGGCTACACCGCCTGGACCTACTGGGTCTTCCGCGGCAAAGTGGGGCATGAGGGGTACCATTGAGCGCGCTGCCGCCGGAAACGCCGCGTCCTTTATGGCAAAGGCTTGCCTGGCTGGCAGCGATATGGGCCGGCAGTATCGCTGTCCTGGGGATTGTCGCCTGGCTCCTGCGTAGCTGGCTGTTGCCCTGATCACGCCATGGCGACGCGCGTCGTCGGTCCGTTAAAAACCGAACCGCTCACGCTGGGTTATCGTTGGCTAGCTGCCGAATTGCGTCGGTCGTGAAGAACAGCAAGGCAGGACTCGGCAGCTGGATTGGCACACCGGGCAAGCGGGGCTCATCCTAGCGCCAGGTTGTTGCGGGCCACATGGTCGGCAATCGCGCCGGCGGTGGTCCACCAGATGCGCGGATCGTCCATCTCGCGAAGCCTTGTCAGCACGCGGTCCAGATGCAGGGCGCGGTGGGCCTGGCCCATCACATAAGGGTGCAGCGCAATGCCAAGCACCAGCGGACGCCGCTCGCATTCGCTCAGCAGCTGCATGACCGCATCCTCGATCATGCCCGCAAAAGTGGCCGCCTCCTGATTGCGGGCGATGATCGCGGGGATATCGTTGATTTCCTGGGAATAGGGGATCGACAGGATGTCCGTTCCGCTGCGCGTGGCCATGCGCGTCGGCTGATCGTCATGCGCCCAGTCGAGGACATAGCGAAAGCCTGCTTCCTGCAGGAGATCGGGCGTCTGGTGGCTTTCCGATATCCATGGGCCGAGCCAGCCGGCCGGGCGAACGCCGAGTTGGTCAAAATGATCCAGCGTCCGCGCAATCATGGCGCGTTCGGCATCCTCGGTCATGTGCCCCTGCGCCTCGGCATTGGTCTGGCCGTGCGCGGCGATCTCGTCGCCCCGGTCCCGGCAGGCCCGCGCAAGATCCGGACATGTCATGATTGCAGCGCTGTTGAGCAGCGCGGTGGTCTTCAGCTCCAGACGGTCGAACAGCTCCATGAAGCGCCACGCGCCGACGCGGTTGCCATAATCGCGCCAGGCCTAGTTCATCACGTCCGGCTCGGTCTGGGACGGTGCGAGCGTGGCCCCAAGACCTTCGCCGAAGGAAAAGACCTCATGATTGACGCCGATATAAATCGCCAGGCGGCGACCGTCTGGCCAAGAATAATCGGGACGATCGACGATCGGGCGGTAATCATAGCGCTTGTGGTGGGAGAGGTCGGTTATCTAGTAAATCCTTCGCTCAGCCCGCGCCAAAGGCCATCGGGGCGGCCCAAGAGATCAGGAACGCCAGCGTCGGTCACCTCAGCAGTGGCCGCAGCGCGGGGAAGATTGGATCTGCTTATGCGCGAGCCAACTGGGCCGAATTGGCGTGGGACAGAATTCCGGCCGAACATCCCTCGGGATATCCGGCCGGAACAGGCGTTTTTCAAAATGTCATATCGCGCATCAGGACGGCATTGGCGCGTCGCGCTTATGGCCCTTCACGTCATAACGATCGAGCAGCATGACCTTGGTCCAGACCTTTACGAAGTCCTTCACGAAGCGCTCATGGCCATCGCTGGCGGCATAGACATCCGCAATGGACCGCAGCTGCGCATTGGACCCGAAGACCAGATCGTTCCGCGTCGCCGTGAACTTCGTCTCGCCGCTCTCGCGGTTTTTGAGCGCGAAGCTCTGCGCCTTTTCGTCGGTCTTCTCCCAGACCAGATCGACATCGGTCAGGTTCCGGAAAAAGTCGTTGGTCAGCACGCCCACCTTGTCGGTAAACACGCCATGCTCAGAGCCGTCATAATTGCAGCCCAGCACGCGCAGACCACCGGTCAGCGCCGTCCACTCCGGCGCCGTCAGCTGCATGAGATTGGCCTTGTCCAGGAAGAATTCCTCTGGCGCCACGCCCAGGCTGACGGAGGCATAATCGTCAGAGATGAAGTTGCGGAAACCATCGACGACCGGCTTCAGCCACTCAAAGCTTTCCTCATCGGTCAGATCCTGGGTGGTATCGACACGGCCCGGCGCGAACGGCACCGTCACATCGACACCGGCATCCTTGGCTGCCTTCTCGACCGCCGCGCTGCCGCCCAGCACGATCAGATCAGCCAGTGAGGTGGTGCTGCCACCCTTGCTGTTATGATCGTTCATGATGCCGCGCAGCTTCTCGATCACCGCAACCGTGCGCTGATTGACCGTCCAGTCCTTTTGCGGGGCCAAGGCAAGGCGGGCACCATTGGCACCGCCACGCTTGTCGCTGTCACGATAGGTCACGGCCGCAGAGAAGGCCGTGAAAGCAAGGTCGGAGACGGACAGGCCGCTGCCGAGGATGGCCTGCTTGAGCGCGGCGACATCGCCATCGCTGATGGGCGTGCCGTCCAACTCCGGGATTGGATCCTGCCACAGCAGATCGTCCTCGATCGTCACTTCCGGGCCGAGATAGCGTTCCTTCGGACCCATGTCGCGGTGCGTCAGCTTGTACCATGCCTTGGAAAAGGCCTGGGTGAAGGCGTCGAAATCGTTCAGGAATTTCTCGCAAACCTTGCGATATTCCGGATCGACCTTCAGGGCGATATCGCTGGTCATCATCATCAGGTCGTTCATCTGACCCTCGATATGCGCGTCCGGCGTCTTGGGCGCGTTCGGGTCGATTGGCGTCCACTGGAGCGCGCCGGCAGGGCTGCGCGTCTGCTCCCATTCGAACTTGAACAGATTTTCCAGATAGCTGTTGTCCCACTGCGTCGGATTGGGCGTCCAGCTGCCTTCGATGCCGTTGGTCATCGTATCTTCGGCATTGCCCTTGCCGCGCGGATTGTGCCAGCCAAGGCCCATCGCCTCCATCGGGGCAACTTCCGGGCATGCGCCAATCTGGTCCGGCGGGGTCATGCCGTGGCTTTTGCCAAAGGCATGGCCGCCAGCGATCAGCGCGACCGTTTCCTCATTGTTCATGGCCATGCGCGTGAAGGTGATGCGAATGTCGCGGGCGGAGGCCATGGCATCGCCATCGCCATTGGGCCCTTCGGGATTGACGTAGATCAGCGCCTGATGGGAGGCGGCGAGGGGGTTTTCTAGGTCATAATCGGCGTCGCCATTTTCGCCGCGCCAGCGCTTGTCGCGCGTAACCATGCTGGAATAATCCTTGTCGTCCGCCTTGGCCGTCTCGGGATCCCAGATTTCCGGGCCCCAATAGGTGGCGTTGTCGGCTTCCCACGCATCGAGGCGACCGCCGCCGAAGCCATAGGTCGGCAGACCCATGATCTCGAGCGAGACATTGCCCGTCAGCGCGATCAGATCGGCCCAGGACAAGGCGCTGCCATATTTCTGCTTGATCGGCTGCAGCAGGCGGCGCGATTTGTCCGTATTGCCATTATCCCACCAGCTGCTGATGGGGGCAAAGCGCTGCATCGCCGTGCCCGCGCCGCCGCGCCCGTCGGCGATGCGGTAGGTACCGGCCGAGTGCCAGGCCATGCGGATCATTTGCGGGCCATAATTGCCATAATCGGACGGCCACCAGGCCACGGACGAATTCAGGAAGGACTTGATGTCGTTCTTCAGCTCGGCGAAATCGATCTTGTTGAAGGCCTCGGCATAATCGAAGTCGGGCCCCATCGGATCGGCGGCCAGGCCGTTCTGGTGCAGCAGCTCCACCCGCAAACGGTCCGGATACCAGTTTTCCAGCGTGGGCGGCGTGCCGAGCGCACCGCCGACACGGTCTCCGCCAAACGGGCATTTGCCTTCCATCACAAAGGTTTCGGTATCGGTCTTGTCGTCGGCTTTGTTGAGGGGAGTCATCTCGTTCACAGGGCAGGTCCTTCGGTCTTGCTGGGTCGGGCAGTTTAATTGGGCAGCGGGGCATTCAGAATGCCGGTCGCTCGTCTCCACCGGACTATTCGGTGTCGCAGAATTTTCTGGCGTGACGAAGCGGTGGAGCAGGGCTGCCATCTAGGTGCCAACAAACTGTGCGATCATAGGGCAAAGCGCTCCAATGAAGCTTCCGGTTCCCACAGCTCGTCCCAAAAATGCGGGGGGAGTTCACCCCAGGGGCAGCGACTGGACGAAGCTTATGATGAAAAAGGCAACCGCCACGCCAATCATGATGTGGCGAGGCCTTACCGTATGGCAGCCAGCGCGCTGCCTTCGCTGCCAGCAGCAATGGCACAGATTTGCGGTTGTAGATTAGGGAGGATCGGGGTCTCGTCGTAGTGACGAAGGAACGGGGATGAGGCCGAAGCCTTCAAGCCCCAAAGCTACTGCCGAGAAGGTGGTGAGCCGACAGTCATGCGCGAAGCGCATAACGATATCCGCCGAGCGACCCGTCGGCAGATCTTCGCGCAAGACAAGATCAGGAACCTGCTGGAAGGCCTGCGTGGCGATGACGAAATTGCGCAATATCCGGCCAAGCGGCGCTTGCCAGCCTACATCAACTTAGCGGGTCAAGTGTAATGCAGAATACTAGCTTTGCGTTATTAGCACAGACGGCGGACGCAGGACTAGAATTTAGTTCTTCCTAGCAGCTTATTTACTAAGCGACTAAGCGAAGGAAGTATCTTTTGAAATTCCGATTTCCTGGTATTTTGGTTGCCAAAGACCCGGTCGCCATAGCCTGGATCTCTTGGCCTGTTTGAAAGATGCGCCATTACTCCATTCCTTGGTAAGCGAGAGCGATGCGGTGTCATGTTACGGATCGCCAGTGAACGTTATAGTCAATGCATCGGTATAATGACCGGCGGCCAGCATATCTGTTGCTGGGGGAACTATAATTTCGATGGTTGCAGACTGGCTGCCCCCCGGGGCCATCAAATCGAGCGGCTGAGATCGCGGATAGTCCAGCGGTATTTCAAAGCCATTCATTCTAACATCATATGGCACTCCAGGGGCGTTGAACTGATGTGCCAGCAGGCCCCGATTAAGCGACGCAAAACTCACCCCGATGGATGCGTTGCTTCTCAGGTCGAAGTCGATCGAACGTTGCGGAGCGGTGCTCAGATCGCCGAGGTCCAGTGTCAATTCGCGCTGCCCGCCGGCGAATTCGTCGGAGCGAATTTCGAGTATGGATGCCACCGTAGCAATGAGTGCTATCGGTTGTTCGGCAACCAGTTCGGGCCCCTCGTCCCCCGTGGTAAAAAGCCGCAACAGGATACGTCCGCTGTAATTACCTCCGCGGACAAATTGACCCGGAAGTATGGTGAAAAACAATGTAATCGGCTGAGCCGCAGTTACCGGTCCAAATCGCCCGCCGAGCTGATTGGCAAGAGAGCCAAGAAAGTCCCGGCTAACCAATGTTGGGCCATTGGTGTCCTGCAATAGATCCCAATATAGTTTTTCGCCGGCATTGGTCAGGACATTTTCACCGCGAGGCGACATTGGCGTCGCAACAATATAATAATCGCAAGCAGCTCCACTATGCCGAACCTCGAGCGAAACAGGCTCGAAATTCTGTTCGTGGCTGGTGACTTCGTAGCCTCGTCCGTAGAGGCCGCGCCATTCTATGCTGGTATCTCCCGATAATTCCAGCTGGCAAGAACCGGCGGGCGGCGCCAGCATGTCCATCTGGGCCAGAGCCATGTCGATGGGCGCACAGGTGGCCAGGACGGCAAGCGCAGCGGTTACATAGTGTCGGGCATTCACAAGCCGTCCTCCTCCTTAGCTATGGCGGTGCCTTTACTGTCCAGTGCGAGGGGCTGCTCGAGTTTAAAGATACCGCTGAAATCTGCGGGGACATCGATGTCCAGATTATGGATCTTCCCCTCAACATCCAATGTGATCCGATAGCGCTTTCCTGCCTCGGCTCCCTCGATAAGAAACCGCCCGGCGGAATTGGTGAAGATCTGCGTAGGTTCGCTCTCTTTCGACGGCGCAACCGGCTCCGATGTTCCAACGGCATAAGCAATTGGAACGCCGTCGGAACCTACGATGTTGCCCACGATAGTGACATTTCGCTCGTCTCCTACGGGCAAGAGATAGCCAGATCGGTAGCCGGGCCGGATAGAAAAAACCTGGCCGCCAATGGAGATGCCACTCGGTGCGTCCGGGGCGTCGACTTGGAGTGACCGATTGAGATAAGCAGGTAGCTGCGGGACGACTGCGGGCCCGAAGGTGCCGCTATAGGCGGAGTATTGGGTTTGGTTCGATCCAAACCCTGTCCTCGGCTCGACAGCGATCTGATATTGGTCTGCGCCAGCCCGGGGGGCTATGATTGCGAAAGCATTGCGCACGGGCCGCGATATACCGAATTGCCCGTCCGCCATCACGAGCGCGGTGCCGAACGTCATTTCGGTTCTGAGGTCCCGTCGATCTGAATTGCTGAAGTAATTGTCCGCACGTTGAGCGACGCTAGCCTCGAAGCGGTTGCCGACATAAGTGGCCTGCATCAGCTGGCGATCCGATCCTTCCCGCCGCTCTGCACTCGCGCGGAAGCCGAAAGCGCCTACGCCAACTGGCGCGAAACGATTATATTCCAAACGAGCGGCATTGTCCTCGCTCGTCAAACTGCCATTGAGCGAGCCTTGGCCAAATGGGATGGACAGAGCGGCTTGCAGAACGACACCTTTCCGATCGTTCGTATCGCGATATTCCAGCCCTGCGGAAACCGATCCGAAACGAAACTGGCGGGTGTAGTTGGCGCCAACAAACCAGCTTTCGCCCAATCCGTCGCGTAAGCTTTCATACCCCCCGAACAGTTGTGCACTGGCATTTGGCCCGACGTTCTGGCCGGCGCGAAAGCGGGCCTGTTTAGCGATGAAATTTCCAGAGAATAGCTGGTCGAGGGTCCGGTAATCTCGGCCCGTCAAATTGATCAGTCCATCGATCGATCTGTTGCGTGTGCGATCCGAGTCCCGCCAGCGATATTGCAATGTTAATTGGCTGCTATCTAGACCGGGATTACTAATATCGGTCGCAGCATTAACGCCGAATGTTCCGACCGGTGAGGCCCAGACCGCATCCGCCCCAAGCTGATAGTAGTCGCTATTGCTCTGCCAGCTTAAACCCCCGGTGAGGGTATTGGTGAAGCCATAGCGTGCATAGCCGATAATGTTGTGATCCGAAGTATCATAGCGGCGGTATCCGTTCTCGTCGCGGTAGGGAAATCCCACATTAGCTGCAAAATCTAACAAGCCTTGCTGCAAAAGGTCGAGATCGTAGAACGCCGGGAACGATACGATACTGACGCGGCCGCTGGCACTGGTAATGCGCAGTTCGATATTGTTGGCTGCTGACGGAACAAGAGGAAAATCGCGCAGGCTGAACCTTCCTGAAGGAAGGTCGAACGTCCTGGAAGCTATGCCATTTATCAGCACCTCAACACGGGACGGTTCGTCTAGTTCGAACAATTGGTCGGGAACCGGCCGAACATTGCGATAAGGATCGATCCCAAAGTTGCGATAGGCGGCAAATCCGGCAATGCGCGGCGCGGCTTGGTAGGGTCGCCGGCCAATCGACAGATCTCCTGCCTCCGTTCTGATCAGACTGTCCATCAGATCGTAGGTCAGTCTGACATCACCCCGTGACCAGCGACGGTCCCTTCGCTCATCATATCTGATGTCCGCCTCGAGGACGACCCCCTTCACATTCAGTGCAAGGTCGAAGTCTGCTACCAGCCGATCGAACCCCTTATCCAGACGGGCGCTATCTTCGACAAATGCAATTCCTGCTCGGCCCGAAAGATAGGCCGAGACATCAGCCTGCTGCACGAACTCGATGTCGCCACGTCGGCCAAGGGCTCTGAGGTTCAAATTGCGGATGCCACGCGCTTCAAGTGGAATGTCGATAATCAAAGCCAAATTGTTGGCGTCGAATTCGACCTCAAGGCCAACCTCAGTCAATTCGCTGAACGTTACCTGCGTGCGCCGCCCAAGATTTTCCAGCGCAATGCGCGTGTCTTCAATCGTCAAAGGCGCCAGCACGTTCGATACGAATTCGGGATCCACCGAACCGTCCCGGTCTGGACTGTCTGGCCTTATATTGGTTTGGCCCACATTGATGCCGTCTATCAGCACCGGGTATATGTCCGCGGCAGGAGCAGGTCTGTCGCGGCCGAAAACATCGCGATATATTTCATCGACCGTACGGTCGTCGGATGTTTGAGCAGACGGCTCGCCCAGCGATTGCGGCGACGCGATAGACGGAGTTTCATCTTCTGATGGTCCGTCTTGTTGCCCCTGCAATGCAAAAACCGGTGAATGATGAGCCGCCGCTGCTGGCAAGATTGCCAGCAAGAATAGCCTTGCTTGCTTTTTCACGATTGCCGCCCACGGCTACTTCATCACCAGATAGCGTGTTCGCAATTCCGCGGTAATAGGGCCGACGGCCATGCCCTCGGGCCACGGAATTTGAACAGTTCGATGAGAGCCGACCAAAGTCACCAGTTGTTTCAACTGTCCTAGCTGTTCTCCCTCCAATGTGACTGGCTCACCGCCCCCAGATGGGGTGACCACTACAGCAGGGGTGTCCAGCGATGCCCGACGCGTCCCGTCGTTCAGCACTTCGAGTTCGAGCATCTGAGTGCCGTCTGCAGCTAGAACTGGCTCAGCTCGAGTGATCCTCGCACTGGGTGCGGCATCATTCGGTGTCACGTATAACGCGGCTTCATATCGATAGTTAACCGAGACATTGGCGGTAAAGTCGTTGCGCTTCTCGCTCATCAGTTTGATCGGAAGCTGGTCGGAGACGAGCCGGAATGCAAGTTCGCGGACCGGGTTGGGGTCGCCGATCCATCGCACCCTTACGGCCTGGCTGGTCCCGGGTGGTATGACCAACTGGGGTGGAGAAATAATGATATCATTGTCTTCCGGAACACGATTTTCGCTTCCGTCGGGATTCTGCGCCCGTTGATAGGCGCGAAGCTCGATCGCGATCGGTTCGGCATGGCTGTTGGTAATGATCACCGATTGTGTAGAGCCAGGCCCTGACGGCGACAACTGCATCACGATTGGCTGCAGGTCGTAGGCGAGCGAAGGCTCGCTTACTAAGCAGCACGCAGTGGCAGTAACTGCGAATAAAATGTCTCGAACTTTTAACATCGTGCCCCCTGAGTCAAAATGTTCGAGGGGCCGGGAAGTCTATTCGAGCCCCCGGCCCCAAGTTTTGGTTTTAGGAAGCGGTTCAGATCCCGGTAGCGGCCAAGGTAATCGTCAGCGTGTCGTTATAGGTGCCCGCGACGGCATATTCGGCCAAGCTGTCGAAGCTGAGGTCGAGATTGCCGGTACGCGCGCCGCCATTGAGCAGGATATTGGTCCAGTCGGTATTCGTTGCGATGGGCTGCGGAGTGCCCTGTGCCGCGACCGAGTTAACGGTGGCGAAGCCGCCGAAGGTTGCTTCGATATCGTAATCGATATTCACCGCGCCGCCGCTTTCCTGATGCTCCATTCCGCCGTTAAGGGACGAAAGCGTCACCTCATATGGCGAGTTGCAGGAATAGGCGACGACCAGGAAGCCCTGATTGCCAGTTTCCAGCATATTGACATTGGCAGTGGTCGACCCTTCAGGCACCAGCTCGCAATTGCTGGTTACAGACCCTTCGAGGTTGATCACGTAAGATTCGGAGTCCCCTGCAAATGCTGGCGCAGCAAAAAGTGCTGCCATGGCCGAAGCGGTTGCGATTTTCGTAAACATTTTCATCGATATTCTCCTTGGTTTTAGGTTGTTGTCGATGAGAGATTCGGCTCCGCTCGCTAGAGACCGGTTCGAGTGCCAGAGAAGAGTGAGTCGGACGTTCTCTGGTGTTTGCCCCCTGTCGAAATGACGCGCCTCGCAGCATCCCTCGCCGACAACTATAGGCGTTGCCGCAAACTTGAACGGATACGGAAAGGTATCGCCAGCCTTCGATATCGGCGGTGTGGAACATCTCTTACGGGCTAGTTGGCAACGAAAGAAGGTAAACGGCCGATGCTATCATGTTAGCGAGCGCCACGAATATGCCTTGTTGGTGTCAACTAGGATATATGTTTTAACTTTATAGCAACTTTCGTATCGAAAGTTGCCCTGAGGCGAGTCGCACATGCATTTAAGATGAAGAGGTCATAGCTAGCTGTCCTGATGATAGACCTCATCGCGCGCCAACTTTGCACTGCAATTATCGCGTGATTTTCACGATTCCGACGACAAGCTGTGGTGCTGGGGCCGACTATATCCATGCCCCGTTTCGCCGATGCGATTTTGAGCAGATTGAACTAACCCATTTTAACAAGTAGGTTATGTGCTGCTGGTTTCAATCAGGCTGCGCACGAACGGCCTGAGTGGCAGTGGATATGGGAAAGGGCATGCGTGATTCTAGCAGCAGTTGAGGCGCGTCAGGGGCGTAGCAGAAACTGCGTGTAATCAGATTTGGGGCGACTTTATGGAATTACGTCGAGGAGACTTGTTCGAACATTTTGGTGGCCGCAACCATGAGTCGGTTGTGATCTGCGTGGCGGTCGTTTGCCAAGAAAGTTTCATGAGGGAAGCAATTAGCGAGGGGCTGAAGGAAACCGATCAAATAACAGTAGTCGAGGCGGATCATCTCCGCTCTCTTTTGGAGGAGGATAAAGACTGTAAGGCTGTTCTCTATATTGAGCCGCCTAAAGACGATCCGGGATTGGCGGACTCAATCCTTTTAATGGAAAGCATGACCGATCATAATTGGATCGTTATGAGCCGCAGCCCGGACAGTCCTGTTTTGAAGCGGCTCTTCCAATTGGATGTCAATTTATCGGTCATACCATTTGACGTGTCAAAATGTGATCTATCCCATATCGTCAGACTGGCTTCCAACAGTCGACGTGTATTCGTGGACCATGACTGTCAGTCTGTCTCGTCATCCGAAGTTAACCGTATTGAGGATGCAGAGCTGACCGATCATCAAACCGGTTTGCTCGAGCTGATCTCCGAAGGTTATACCAACAAAGAAATCGCTCTTATTGAAAGCTGCGCAGAAAGCACGATCAAGATGAGGGTGCGCTCGCTTCTGACGAAACTGGATGTAAAAAACCGAACTCATGCTGCAGTGATCGCGGCAAGAGCCGGCCTTCGCGTGACGCCAAGACGCCAATCGGAACAAATGTCGCGCTAATATGTGCTTTTTATCGAACATGCTTGCCCACTAAGTGATCAACGGCTTTTGAAGGACTGCTCGTTGGCAATCGCCCTATCTCAATCACGTCTTCGCCCGTCCGAAAGGAAGACGGTGACCGAATCCGCGTGACGCTATTTTTGCTGCGCCAGCGCTTCGAACGATCGCGCTTCCTGGAAAGCCGGTTCGTGCTCAAACGATTGATACCGCGACAGGGTACCACGGAAGGGTTTCCCGCGGTTTTGTTTTGCAGAGAAATCCTAAGTCTTTCAGATACTTAGTTGGTATCAAAAAACTGGCTGGGGCGGCAGGATTCGAACCTGCGCATGCCGATACCAAAAACCGGTGCCTTACCGCTTGGCTACGCCCCAGCAGGCGAGTTTGCGTCTTGGGGGTCTATATACGGATAGACGCGCCGGAGGGAAGGGGGTGAAATCAGCTTTCGCCAAGCCTTTTCACCCAACCATGTGCGTCATTGCTCTCGCCGCGCTGAATGCGCTCCAATGTCTGGTGCAATTTTACCGTAGTGGGGCCCGCCTTGGCGCCATCGCCCACGGTGAAGGTGCCTTTTTCCGATTTGACCGTGCCGACCGGGGTGACGACGGCGGCGGTGCCGCAGGCAAAGGTTTCGGTGCAGCGGCCGCTCTGCGCGTCTTCCATCCACTGGGCAAAGGCATAGGGCTCCTCGCGCACTTCGTGGCCGGCATCGCGTGCCAGCTGGATCAGCGAATCGCGGGTGATGCCTTCCAGGATGGTGTCGGTGAGCGGGGGCGTGACCAGGCTGCCGTCCTCCATGACGAAGAACAGGTTCATGCCGCCCAGTTCCTCGATATATTCATGCGTCGCCGCGTCGAGAAAACAGACCTGATCGCAACCGTTGGACAGGGCCTGTCCATGGGGCAGCAGACTGGCGGCATAATTGCCGCCGCATTTGGCCGCACCCGTGCCGCCCGGCCCGGCCCGGTTGTAATCATGCGATACCCAGAGCGAGATCGGCGCTGCGCCGCCCTTGAAATAGGCCCCCACGGAGCTGGCGATGACGACGAAAAGATATTCCTTTGCCGGGCGAACACCCAGAAATACCTCGCTGGCAAACATGAAGGGGCGCAGATAGAGCGCAGCGCCTTCGCCGGGCGGAATCCAGTCGGCATCGGTTTCCACCAGCAGCTCGATCGCCTCGAGGAACAGTTCGTCGGGCAGTTCGGGCATGGCCAAACGCCGCGCCGAGGAGCGGAAGCGAGCGGCATTGCGATCCGGGCGGAACAGCGCCGATCCGCCCTCTTCGATGCGATAGGCCTTCATGCCTTCGAAAATTTCCTGCGCATAATGCAGCACGGCGGTGGCCGGATCCATTTCGATGGGCTTGCGTGCGCTCACTTTGCCATCGTGCCAGCCGGCATCCTCGCTCCAGCGCATCGTCACCATATGATCGGTGAACAGCTGCCCGAAACCGGGGTTCTCCAGCAGGGTCGCGCGCTCGCTGGCGGCAACGGGCGTGGGATGACGTTCGACGGCGAAGGACGATGTGTTGCTCATGGCGGCAGGCTTTAGCGTGGCCCGCTGCCTATTTCCACCAATCGATGCGCCAAGTTGGTTGGAATCTTGCGCGGGAGGGTGCAATCTGCCCGATCATCGCGTTTTGCCAAGGTTCTGAGGATCAAGATTGATGGTCGACCGGTCCAGCAGCCGTTTCCCCGCCGCCTCGCCCATGTTCCTGCGCGAGGAAGAGGTGCGGCGCGGGCTGGAGCTGATGCATTTCGCCCATGCCGCGCTGACCATCGCGAGCGATGACGCGCTGGCCAAGGCGGGGCTCGGCCATGCCCATGCGCGGTGCCTCTATTTTATCGCGCGCGATCCGGGGCTGAGCGTGAAGGCGCTGCTGGGCTTTCTCGGCATCACCAAACAGTCGCTCGGCCGGGTGGTGGCGGACCTGAGCCGCGATGAACTGATCGTCGTGAAGGAAGGGCGCAATGATCGGCGCCAGCGTCTGCTTTCGCTGACCGAAAAGGGCCGGGACGTGGAATGGCGCCTGTTCGATCCGATGCGTGCCCGCATGGCCAGGGCCTATGCCGCAGCCGGGCAGGAGGCGGTGACCGGCTTCTGGCAGGTGCTGGAAGGGTTGCTGGAGCCGGGCGACCGCCGTCTGGTGGAGGGGCTTGCGCGCGTCAGGCGCGAACGCGTCTGACGAAAGGGGGCCTGACTACAGGTGGGTTCGACAGCAGGAGACTTGACGGCAGGGGGCTTGACGGCGGGGGTCTGGCCGGGCCAACCCACACGCCATGAGTGACATATTGCACCGCCTAGAAATGACCGTCATCGAACGCCGCGAAGGCGATCCGGACAGCAGCTATGTGGCGCGTCTGCGGGCAAAGGGACGCGGCAAGCTGGCACAGAAGCTTGGCGAGGAAGCGGTGGAAACCGTGATTGCGGCGGTATCGGGCGATCGGGATGCGCTGATATCGGAATCGGCCGATCTGCTGTTCCATCATCTGATGCTGCTGGCCGATTGCGGCGTGCGTCTGGAGGATGTGGAACGCGAGCTGCAACGGCGCGAGGGCCTGTCCGGTCTGGCCGAAAAAGCGGCGCGCCCGGATTGAACACCCGCCATTTTGATGCGGACAACGCAATTTCATCTGGATAACGCAAGGAGACGAGCATGACCGTCGATGCCACTTCCGCCTATGACGACCAGAACATCTTCGCCAAGATCCTGCGCGGCGAAATTCCGTGCGATACGATCTATGAAGACGATCATGCGCTGGCCTTCCGCGATATCAACCCGCAGGCCCCCATTCATGTGCTGGTGATCCCCAAGGGTGCCTTTGTCAGCTGGGACGATTTTTCGGCCAAAGCGGACGATGCCACTATAGCCGGGTTCATCCGGGCGGTGGGAGAGGTCGGTCGCATGCTTGGGCTGGTGGAGCCGGGCTACCGCCTGCTCGCCAATATCGGCCATGATGCCCATCAGGAAGTGGCGCATCTGCATGTTCACCTGTTCGGCGGCGCAAAGCTCGGGCCGATGCTCGCGCGCTAAGCCTGGCCGGTTTCAGGGCAATGGCCTCGCCAGTCCGTTTGTCTTTTGCGATCAGCCGCATATAAGCGCCTGCTTATCCGAATAAACGAGAGGGTCCACAGATGGCAGCAGCCGGCGCAACCGCAACCGAAGGCTGGTCTTCGCGATGGGGCTTCATTCTGGCGGCAACCGGATCGGCCGTGGGGCTGGGCAATCTCTGGCGCTTCCCCTCGCAGGCTGGTGAGAATGGCGGCGGTGCGTTCGTTATTTTCTACATCATCTGTGTGGTGCTGATCGGTCTGCCGGTGCTGCTGTCGGAAACGCTGATCGGCCGGCATGGCAAGGGCGATGCGATCGAGAGCACCAAGGTGGTCGCGCGCGACAGCGGCGCGTCCACCGCATGGTCCGCGCTGGCCGGTATCGGCATGCTCGGCGCGTTCCTGATCCTGACCTTCTACAGCGTGATCGCGGGCTGGGTGCTCTATTATATCGGCCTGTTTGCAGGCGATGTGGTCAGCAGCGTACAGAATGGCGCGGTGCTGGGCGGGGCGTTTCAGGGCCAGTCGCTGGAACAGATCCAGGACCATCTGCCGGCCCTGTTCGCCAACAATCCGCTGATGCTGGGCATGCACGCGCTGTTCATGGCGATCACCGTCTATGTCGTCGCGCGCGGGGTGCACGGCGGGATCGAGAAGATCGCGGTCTATCTCATGCCCACCTTTTTCCTGCTGCTGATCGGCATCACCATCTATTCGCTGGCCACCGGGGCGGCTGGCGAAGCGCTGGGCTTTCTGTTCGCGTTCGATCCGGCGCGTCTTCTGAAGCCCGATGTGATGCTGGCCGCGCTGGGGCAGGCCTTCTTCTCGCTCTCGCTCGGCTCGGCCATGATGATCACCTATGGCGCCTATGCCGATCGCAAGACGAACCTGGCCAGCACGTCCACCATCATCGCGGCGGCCGATACGTCGGTGGCAATCATCGCCGGCCTCGCCATCTTCCCGATCGTGTTTGCCGCCGGGCTGGCGGTGGATAGCGGCCCCACGCTGATGTTCCAGACGCTGCCTGCCAGCTTCCAGACCATGCCCGCGGGATCGTTCATCGGCTTTCTGTTCTTCCTGATGGTGTTCTTCGCCGCGCTGACCAGCTCGGTGGCGTTGCTGGAGGCGCCGACGGCCTGGGTGATGAAGCGGTTCAATCTGGCGCGCGGCGTGGCCACGGTGCTGCTGGGCGGGATCGCCTTTGCCATCGGCATCCTGTCGGCGCTGTCGTTCAATCTGCTGGCCGACTGGCACCCGCTCAACTTCAGCATTTTCGAAGGGCAGAATTTCTTCGATATTACGGACACGCTGACCGGCAAGATCCTGCTCCCGCTGTCGGCGCTGTTGGTGGCGGTCTTCGTCGGCTGGATCGCGGACAAGCGGCTGACCGACCATGAAAACGGCATCAGCGGCGGCTTGCACCAGACATGGCGCTTTCTGGTGGCCTGGCTCTGTCCGCTCGCCGTCGGTGCGATCCTGGTCTACGGTCTGCTCGGTTGATCCCGCTGGCCGGGCAAGGGCAGGGGCAGCGTTAGAGCTGCACCTGCCGCGTGTGGCGCGGACGGGTGAACAACTTGCCCTTTTCGGACCAGATCAGGAGCATGAGCGCCGCGCTGCCGCACAGCAGGAAGCCGGTCACCAGCGGGATGACCGTGCCGTCGAAGGACTGACCGATCACCACGCCCAGACCGGCGGCGCACAGCATTCGGCAGCTGTTCTGGAAGCTTGAGGCCGCGCCCGCCATATGGCCGAAGGGCTCCATCGCGATCGACGAGAAATTGGCACCGATAAAGCCGCACATGCTCATGGTGAGGGCGTGCAGGATCAGGAACGCCGCCAGACTTTCTCCGCCCTGTGCGACGACCAGATGAATGGCGGACAGCGCAATGAAGGCGATCAGGGCGCTGTGGCTCACCCGCCGCGCGCCGAAGCGCATGACAATGCGGCTGTTGAAGAAGCTGGCGAGCGCCATCGCCCCGGCCACCCCGGCAAAGGCATAAGGGAAGATGTCGGCCGCGCCGAACACCTCGAAAAAGACCTGCTGCGCGCTGTTGATGAAGCCAAACAGCGCGCCAAAGGCGATGCCCGATCCAAACATATAGCCCAGCGCCTGGCGATGCGTGATCACCTTGCTCCACACCTCGATGATGGAGGAGGCCTTGATCGGGATGACATTGTCCGGGTTGAGCGTTTCCGGCAGGCGTTTGTACACCCAGAACCCCACGCCCGCGCCCATGAGCGCCAGGAGAACGAAGATCATGTGCCATCCGGCAAAAGCAAGCACGGCGGAGCCAAGCGTGGGGGCAATCACCGGCACGCCCATGAAGACGATAAATACAAAGCTCATCAGCTGCGCCATGGCATCGCCTGAATAACGATCGCGCACGATGGAGCCGACCAGCACGGAAAAGGCACCCGCGGCCAAGCCCTGTGCCAGCCGAAGGCCGACCAACGTGCCGAATGTGCCGCTGAAAATGGAGAGCACCGACAGCATGGTGTATACCCCCACGGCGCCCAGCAGCACCGGTCGCCGCCCGAACCGGTCGCTGAGCGGGCCGTAGAACACCGCGCCCAGCCCGGTGCCGATCAGATAGGCGCTGACAATCCACTGCCGTGCATTGGGATCGCTCAGGCCGTAATCGCGGGAAATGAAGCCTAACGCGGGCAGCATGGCATCGATGGCCAAAGCATTCATCGCCATGAGCGACGCCATCATGCCGACAAATTCCTTGGGGCCAAGCGCGAATTCTTTCACGCCGCGGGTGAGGGTGGCTTCATTTTGCATTGCAGCAATATGCGTTCGATCGAACGACAATGCTATGCCGAAGGGCGCAACTTTTCTCCTGTCGCCCGAAACATTGGCTTGCGCTGTCAATATGATGCCCATCCGCTATATCGGATATCGCCTTCTATGACCGACGACGCGCCGCCCCTTCGCAAGATTATCCATGTCGATATGGACGCGTTTTTCGCCAGCGTGGAGCAGCGGGATTTTCCGGAACTACGCGGCAAGCCCGTGGCCGTCGGTGGATCGTCGCAGCGCGGCGTGGTGGCCGCAGCGAGCTATGAGGCGCGGGTGTTCGGCGTGCGATCGGCCATGCCGTCCGTTACCGCGGCGCGGCGGTGCCCGGACTTGATCTTCGTGAAATCGCGATTTGACGTGTATCGGGAAGTGAGCGGGCAGATCCGCGAAATTTTCAGCCGCTATACCGATGCGATCGAGCCGTTGTCGCTGGATGAAGCCTATCTGGATGTGACCGAGGACAAGCTGGGCATCGGCTCGGCAGTCCGCATCGCCAAGGCCATTCGCGCGGCGATCAAGGCGGAAACCGGGCTGACCGCCAGTGCGGGGGTGAGTTACAACAAGTTCATCGCAAAGCTGGCGAGCGACCAGAACAAGCCCGACGGCATGTGCGTGATCCTGCCCGATCAGGGCCCCGCCTTCGTCGCGTCGCTACCCGTCAAACGCTTCCATGGGGTGGGGCCGAAGACAAACGAGAAGATGGCGCGGCTCGGTATCCAGACCGGCGCAGACCTGCGCGAAAAGGATGTCGCCTGGCTGGGCGCGCATTTCGGCAGCTGGGCGGAAGGGCTGCACCGTATGGCGCGCGGGATCGATTACCGCCCGGTGCGATCGAGCCGGATCCGCAAGTCGCTGGGCGGAGAGCGAACCTATTCCGAGGATAAATGGACGGAGACGGACTTGCGCGAGGCGCTGGACGGGATCGTCGAGATCGTCTGGGACCGCATTGCCGAGCGGCAGGTGCGCGGACGCACGGTGACGCTGAAGGTCAAATTCGCCGATTTCCGCCAGATCACGCGAGCGCACTCGCTGGACCGGGCGGTGACCGGGCGGGAAGAGTTTTCCGCCATCGGCCATCATCTGCTCGATACGGTCATGCCCGTGGAAAATGGCGTGCGCCTGCTCGGCCTCACACTGGGATCGCTGGAGCGGGACGGGGAAGCAGAAGAGACCGAACAGCCCCGTCAGACCGCATTTTCATTCGACTGAAGAGGCCACGCGCGCGGCGCGCGCCATATGCTTTATTCCTGCGGCGCGATCAGCCGATCGATGCTGTAGATCACGCCATTGCTCGTCTCGATCGGCGCACCGACGATCATTGCGGCCTGATCGCCGCTGCCGATGGCCACGCGCTCGCCCTGTTTGCTGAACGCCAGCATCCCTTGCGCAACATTGGCCAGCTCGGCGGTGCCGCCGGCTCCGTCGATCGCGGACATCAGGTCTTCCTGTGTGACCACCCCCGGCGCGATGTGATAGCGAAGAAGGGCGATCAGCTCCGGCCGCCCCTCATCGTTGTTCAGGCGCGCAAGGGTGTCCGCATCGACGGCCTTGAATGCCTCGTCGGTCGGAACGAACAGGGTGTAGGGTGCCGGTCCGTTCAGAGCCTTTTCCAGCCCCGCCTGTTTCAGCATGGCTGCCGCGGTCGAAAGCTCGCGCACCCCGTCCAGCGTCGCGATCAGGCTCTCCCGTTCGCCGGGATTTTCGCTGACGTTTGCCGCCTTTTCTGCGGCGCTGTCATCACAGGCACCCAATGCCAGAAGAACGGGAAGCGACATCAATGCCGCAAATTTGCCGATGGTCATGTGTTGGAGTTCCCGTTCACGTCAGCAGCTGAATGGCGGCCTGGACCAGCCTGGTCGTCGGATCGACCTGATACACATAGCCGTCGCTATATCGATACAAGGACTGCGCATCGTCACGGTACTGATCGCGATAGCCATAGGGCACATTATACATGTCGTAACCCGATGGGATGCGCTGGCCGACGGTAAAGTCATTGCCCGTCAGCAACCCGGCGATGGACGTGATGGTGTTGGACTGCGGATTGACCCCGAACAGCGTATTGTCGGCATAGCGATAATTGTCCGCACCGCCGCCATAATAGCTGTTGTAATAATCGGGCACCGCATCGGCGGCATATTGCTGCGGCCAGCTATTGCCCTGGAACAGCGCGCCGCCCACCAGCGGCAGGAAAGCCGTGATCAGATTGTTGCTGCCGCCCGTGCGATAGGCGTAGCCATCCGAATAGGCATAATCATCATTACGATAGCGCGGAGACCATCCAAGATAGTGATAATAGGGCCGCCGCTGGCTCAGCTGTCGATCGTAACGGGCAATTTTCTTCGCCTGGCCGGGTGGCAGACAGCCGTTATTCTTCGCGGCCAAGCCGGGGGGACAGCCGGTGATCAGGCCATAGTCGTCATCGCGCTGGGGGCGAAAGCGCAGACGGCCGTCCTGACTGAGGTCGAACAGACGCCGCTCGGCGGTTCGGTCCCCCGCCACGAAGCGCCTCGCCGTGTCGACTACATCGATGCGGTTGCCGTTCCGATTGCGCTCGATGCGGTCACGATTGCCATTGCCCTGCACAACCTGTCGGGCATCATCGATATTGCCACGAATATCTTTTCGTGCGCGGTCGATTTGCCGCTCGATCTGCTGCGCGTTCTGCTTGGCGGCCTTTTCGATGGGCTTGTTTTTTCCTTTTTGGTCCCCGCGCTTGCCGCTGTTGCCGGGGGAAAGGTCGATTTTGCCTATGGCTGCATTGCCGCCGGCATTGCCTTTCCCGTTGCCATTGCCATTGCCCTTACCGTTTCCATTGCCATTCTGGGCTGCAGCAGGCGCCACAGACAGCATGGCGAGCGAAGCGGCTATCAACATGATCTTACGCATCACGCATCTCCTTATTAAGCAACCGAAACAAGGTGCGCGCAGCTAAGTTCCCGAACGAGCGGCCATGCCTGGTCGTGAAGATGAATCGTCGCGGCCGGTCAGACGTCCAGATTGGCCACATCCAGGGCATTGTCCTGAATGAACTCGCGGCGCGGTTCGACGACGTCGCCCATCAGCTTGGTGAAGATCTCGTCGGCCACATCGGCCTGCTCGATCTCGACCTGCAGAAGCGCACGATTTTCCGGGTCCAGCGTGGTTTCCCACAGCTGCTCGGCGTTCATCTCACCCAGACCCTTGTAGCGTTGCACGGCCAAGCCCTTCTTGCCGATGCCGAGCACGGCGTCGAGCAGCTCGCTGGGCCGGGTGACGCGGGTGCCGGCGGCCCCGCCATCGTCCGCTCGTCCGGGCACGCGGTTGGGCGTGTTTTCCTGATCGGGGGCGTCCTCATCGCTGGCCAGCACATCGTCCGGCTCCGCCTGTTCGGCTTCCTGATCGGCGGCCTTCTGGCTGATCAGACGGCTGGCGGCGGCATAGCTTTCGCGCTCCTCGCTCGCCAGCTTGTGCAGTTTGCGCGCTTCGGCGGAACCCAGGAACGCCGCATCGATGCGGTGATGGTCGGTCACGCCGCGCCACAGCCGCTCGAAACGATAGCCGCCTTCTTCACCGACATGGGCGGACCAGCGGCCCTCCTCATCGGCGGCATCCATCCAGCGCGCCGCTTCGTTCGCGGCGGCCTGCCGCTGCTCGGGGGTGAGGGCAGGGTCCAGCGCCTGTGCCAGCGCCAGCGCCTCGACGATCGCGGGATCATAGCGGCGCGGGATATAGGCCATCAGGCTGCGCATGCGGCGGGCATGCTCGACCAGCTGCCGCAAATCGGGCCCGGCGCGCTGGCCGCCCTCCGTCTCCAGCACCATGGAGCCAAGCCCCGTATCGATCAGATAGGCATCGAGCGCGTTGTTATCCTTCAGATAGACCTCGCTCTTGCCACGGCCCACTTTGTAGAGCGGCGGCTGCGCGATGTAGAGATGCCCGCGCTCGATGATCTCCGGCATCTGCCGGTAGAAGAAGGTGAGCAGCAGGGTGCGGATATGCGCGCCGTCGACATCGGCGTCGGTCATGATCACGACCTTGTGATAGCGCAGCTTTTCGACGTTGAAATCCTCGCGCCCGATGCCGGTGCCCATGGCCTGGATCAGCGTGCCGACTTCCTTGCTGGAGAGCATGCGATCGAACCGCGCGCGCTCCACGTTCAGGATCTTGCCCTTCAGCGGCAGGATCGCCTGATAATGCCGGTCACGGCCCTGCTTGGCGGAGCCGCCGGCGCTGTCACCCTCGACCAGAAACAGTTCGGACTTGGCGGGATCGCGTTCCTGACAGTCGGCCAGCTTGCCGGGCAAGGAGGCGATGTCCATCACGCCCTTGCGCCGCGTCAGCTCGCGCGCCTTCTTGGCGGCTTCGCGCGCGGCGGCGGCGTCGATCACCTTTTGCACGACGGCCTTGGCGTAGTCCGGATTTTCCTCGCACCATTCGCTCATCCGATCGGCCATCAGGCTTTCCAGCGGCTGGCGCACTTCGGAGCTGACCAGCTTGTCCTTGGTCTGCGACCCAAACTTGGGATCGGCCAGCTTGACCGACACGATGGCGGTAAGGCCCTCGCGCATGTCGTCGCCCGTCAGCTTCACCTTTTCCTTCTTCATTGCGCCCGATTTCTCGGCGTAATTGTTCAGCGTGCGGGTCAGCGCGGCGCGGAAGGCCGCCAGATGCGTACCGCCATCGCGCTGCGGGATGTTGTTGGTGAAGGTCAGGACGTTTTCATAATAGCTGTCATTCCATTCCAGCGCGACTTCGATGCCGATGCCGTCCCGTTCGGAACTGATCGAGATCGGATCGGGCAGCAACGGGGTCTTGTTGCGGTCCAGATATTTTACGAACGCACCGATGCCGCCCTCATAATAAAGCTCGCGCTCGGCAGGCTCTTCATGCCGGCAATCGCGGATGACGATGCGCACGCCGGAGTTCAGAAACGCCAGCTCGCGATAGCGATGTTCCAGCTTGTCGAAATCGAACTCGGTCACATTCTTGAACGTGTCGGCCGACGGCGAGAAGGTGACGCGCGTGCCGCTATACGGTTCGCCGCCGCGATCGGGCGAGGGGCCGCGATCTTCCAGCGGGGAGACGGCATTGCCATGCTCGAAGCGCATCCAATGTTCCCGGCCGTCGCGCCAGATGGTCAGTTCCAGCCATTCGCTGAGCGCATTGACCACAGAGACGCCCACGCCGTGCAGGCCGCCGGACACCTTGTAGGCATTGTCGTCGTTCGTATTCTCGAACTTGCCGCCCGCATGCAGCTGAGTCATGATGACCTCGGCCGCAGAGACGCCTTCGCCCTTGTGCATGTCCACCGGAATGCCGCGGCCATTGTCTTCAACGGAAACGGAGCCGTCGGCGTTCAGCTCGATCAGCACCTTGTCGCAATGCCCGGCCAGCGCCTCGTCGATCGCATTGTCGGACACCTCGAACACCATATGGTGCAGGCCCGATCCATCGTCCGTATCGCCGATATACATGCCGGGGCGCTTGCGCACGGCGTCCAGGCCCTTGAGGACCTTGATACTGTCTGCGCCATAGGCGTTCTGGTTGGGACCGGCGGGCGGGGTGTTTTCGGCTGTTTCGCTCATGAAACGGATATAGGCGGAAAATGCGCACTTTGGAAGGCGAACCCCCCTTCCATCCACAGCTAATCGGTGCTCAACTCGGCAAGACCACGCTTCTGGGAGAGTCCGCATGAAATATTCGCTGCTTGCCACCGTCGCCGCCGCCACTCTGGCGGGCTTTGCCGCCGCTCCCGCCGCCGCGCAGACACCCACCGGCATGATGGGCGATCTGCGCCCCGATCAGCAGGATTTCCGCGGCCTTTACCAAGAGCTGGTAGAGACGAACACAACCGTCACCAATGGCAGCTGCACGCAGGCCGCCGAGCAGCTGGCCACGCGCCTGAAGGCGGCTGGCATGGATGCGGCCAACCTCACCGTCTTCACCACGCCCGAGCATCCCAAAGACGGCGGGCTGGTCGCCATCTATCCCGGCACCGATGCCGCGATGGAGCCGATGCTGCTGCTCGGCCATATCGATGTGGTGGAGGCCAAGCGCGAGGACTGGGTGCGCGATCCGTTCAAGCTGATCGAGGAAAATGGCTATTTCTACGCGCGCGGCGTGGCCGACGACAAGGCGATGTCGGCCATCTGGGCGGACACGCTCATTCGTTTTGCCAAGGCGGATTACAAGCCGAAGCGCACGGTGAAAATGGCGCTGACCTGCGGCGAGGAGACCGATACCGCATTCAATGGTGCGCAATATCTGGCGAATGAGAAGCGCGATCTGATCGATGCGGCCTTTGCGCTGAATGAGGGCGGTGGCGGACGGACCGACGGCCAGGGCCATCTGATGGTGCAGACCATTCAGGTGGGCGAGAAAATCTATCAGGATTTCAAGCTGGTCGCGACCAATCCGGGTGGCCACAGCTCGCAGCCGGTGCCGAAAAATGCAATCTATGAGATGGCGGCGGCGCTGGAAAAGGTGGGAGCCTATGAATTCCCGGCCGAGTTCAATGACACCACGCGCGCCTTTTTCCAGAAGTCCGGCGCGATGCGGCAGGATGAGACCGGCGCGGCGATGACCGCGCTGGTGGCGAATATTGACGATGCCGATGCGATGGCGATCGTGAACAGGGATAAATCGCTGCACTCCATGCTGCGCACAACCTGCGTCGCCACGATGATCGACGGCGGCCATGCGGTGAACGCGCTGCCGCAGCAGGTGGAGGCCAATGTGAACTGCCGCATCTTCCCCGGCCATACCCCTGCCGAGATCCAGACGGAGCTGACCAAGGCGATCGGCGATCCCGGTATCACGATCACGATGGCGCGAGAGGACAAGCCGCTCGCCAGCTCGCCCCCGCTCGATCCCAAGCTGATCGGGCCGATGGAAACGCTGGCGGCAAAATATTTCCCCGGCGTGCCCGTGATCCCGGCCATGTCCACGGGCGCGACGGATGGACTCTATATGTCCGCCGTCGGCATTCCCACCTATGGCGTGCCGAGCATCTGGGGCGATCCGGACGGCAATGGCGTGCATGGTCTGAACGAGCGGGTGGAGGTGAAGGCGGTCTACACCGCGCGCGACTATCTTTATGATCTGGTCAAGGATCTGGCGGGCTGATTGGATGACCACGCAGGAAGACATTTCCACCAGGCTGGAAGCCGAATATGGCAGCTGGCCCGCCATCCTGAGCGACTGGGCTGCTGTCCAGCCGGATGCCGACATGCTGATCGACGCGAATCGCCGGATCAGCTGGGGTGAGGGGATGGCGACCATCGACCGCATCGCCGCACGGCTGCAGGCCGACGGGCTGGTGCGCGGGCAGGCGGTGGCCATCCTCGGCACCAGCAGTGTGGATTATGCGCTGGTCTATCTCGCCGCGATCCAGGCGGGGGGATGCGCTGCGCCCCTCACCACCTCCGCCGCGCCCAGGCAGCTGGCGGCGATGATGGTCGATAGCGGTGCATCGCATCTGTTCATCGACACAGCCAAGCGCGCCGAGCTGGCTGAGAGCGGCGTCACGCTACCGCCGCTCAATATGGTGATGCTGGACAGGGCCGAGGGCGATGCGCCAGCGCTGGCCGACTGGATGGCGGAGGAGGGCGCGCGGCCCGAGCCGGTGTCTCCGCATGTCGGCGATCCGTTCAACATCATCTATTCCAGCGGCACCACCGGCACGCCCAAGGGCATCGTGCATGCGCATCTCATGCGCTGGCGGCAGGCGGCGGGCGGGTTCAAATCCATCTATGCGCCCGACAGCCGCACGCTTTGCAGCACGCCGCTTTATTCCAACACCACCTTTGCGGTGTTCCTGCCGACCATGTTGTGGGGCGGCGCGGCCTATATCATGGGCAAGTTCGATGCCGAGCGCTGGCTCGAGATTGCCGAGGCCGAGCATATCACCCACACCATGCTGGTGCCGGTGCAGTATCAGCGGCTGCTCGCCGCGCCTTCCTTCGACGATCATGATCTGTCCGCCATGCAGTATAAATTTTGCACCAGCGCCCCTTTTTCCGCGGCGCTGAAGGAGGAGGCGTTGCGCCGCTTCCCCGGCAGCCTGACCGAAATCTACGGCATGACCGAGGGCGGCGTGGTCTGCATGCTGCACGCCCATAAATTTCCGGACAAGCTGCACACGGTCGGCCAGCCGCTTCCCGGCCATGAGCTGATCGTGGTGGATGAGGACGGCAAACGCCTGCCCGCCGGCGCGAAGGGAGAGATGGTGGGCCGATCGCCAACCATGATGACCGGCTATCGCAACCGCCCTGATGCCACCAGCGCGATGGAATGGCGCGATGCCGATGGCAATTTGTGGCTCAAGACTGGCGATATCGGCGTGATCGATGAGGATGGTTTCGTCCAGATCGTCGGCCGCGCCAAGGACATGATTATTTCGGGCGGCTTCAACATCTATCCTGCCGATCTGGAAGATGCGCTGATGACCGTGGACGGCGTCGACGATGCCGCCGTGGTGGGCGTCCCGTCCGAACAGTGGGGCGAGACGCCAGTGGGTTTTGTCACGCTGACGCCCGGCACGCGCCTTGAAGCTGATGCGATCATGGCATCGGTGAATGCCGATCTGGGCAAGACGCAACGCCTGTCGGTGGTGCATGTTCTGGACGAGATGCCACGCAGCCATATTGGCAAGCTTCTGAAAACGGATCTACGCGTCCTGGCCGCGCAGCGGGCGGCATGACGACGCGCCAGGATCAGGTCTCTGCTCGCGCTTTCAACTTGCTCAAGGCGCGCTCCAGATCTTCCCGCCGATAGGGCTTGGCAACGATAGGCGTCCCGGGGAATTTCTCCGCAATGCTGCTGTTTTCGCCATAGCCGGTGGTGAAAATGAACGGCTTGCCAGCCTTCATCAGCCGCTCGGCCACCGGCAGGCTGTTTTCATTGCCAAGATTGATGTCGAGCAGCGCGAGCTCGACATCTTCCTCATCGAGCTTGCGAAACGCTTCGCCGACGCTGCCGACGACCATGACGCCATTTGCACCCAGCGCCTTGAGCATTTCTTCGGCATCCAGCGCGATGATCAGATTGTCTTCGACGATCAGCGTACAGCCCAGATCGCGCTTCGTGCTGGCCGCTACCTCCGGTTCCGGTTCCGGCTCGGCTTTGCTGTCGTCATGTTCGATGCGCTGGATGCAATTGGCAGGCACCATATATTCCGCGACAAGGCCGGTCAGTTCGAACCGCACATCGGCTTGCCCGCCCAGTTCATAGGGGATGGACCGCTCGATAATGGTTGAACCGAAGCCGCGCCGTGTGGGTGCCCGTACGGGCGGACCGCCGCTTTCCCGCCAGTGTAGATCGATCGACGCATCTTCGCGTTCCGCCACATCGATATCGATCCGGCCCGAACTGTCCGAAAGCGCGCCATATTTGACCGAATTGGTCAGCAGCTCATGGATCACCAGCGCGATCGCCGTGAAGGAATCCGGCTTCAGATAGGCGTCCGGACCGCGAACCTTGATGCGCGATCCGAATTCCTCGGCATAAGCCTGGCATTCATTGCCGATCAGTTCCCTGAGCGAGGCCGGAGCCCAATGCTGCCGCGTGATCTGGTCGTGCGCGCGGGCAAGCGCGTGAATACGGCTGCCGACGACCTCCGCGAAATCTTCCACATTGTCCGATCCGGCATGGCTTTGCTGCACCAGGCCGCGGATGAGGTTCAGGATATTGCGGACGCGGTGGTTGAGTTCCGCGATCAGCAGTTCCTGCTTCTCACTGTCACGCGCGCGGGCTTGGGCGTTGCGATCCGCAATGCGCAGCACAAGCTCCACCAAGGTGGTGCGGAAGGCTTCGGCCGCCCGCAGTTCCGCGTCGTTCCAGGACCGCGATTCGCCGCGCACTTCCTCGGTCCAGGCCTCAAAACTCTTGCGCGGATGCAGGCGATCGCCAAACTGGTCGGAAACCACGGCCTTTTGCGGATTGCCGGCCCAGTCGACATTCTTGGCCACCTCCGCGCGGAACAATACCACAAAGTCGCCCGGCGCACGCGACAGCGGGATCGACAGCAGACCAGCGGCGCGCTGCGCATAATCCTGCGCCGCGTCATGCTCAGCTACGATCGATTTGGTCGCGAACACCCTGTGGGGTGCCTTTTCATCCAGGAACGGCAACAGCGCGCGGAATTCATTTTCGTTCGGCGTATCGCCATAGGAAACGAAGCGCCCCTTGATCCAGCCGACAGCGCCGTCATGCGGGATGACATCGGCAATTTCCTTGATGATGAAATCCAGCTGGGAGGCCAAATCATCGCTATCGGCCAGCTTGGGCAGCAGCCGGTCGCGCATGGCGTCGGCCCGGATCATCTCGTCCCGCAGCAGATCCGCCTCGCGCTGGTCCAGCGTAAAGGCGAACAGTTCGCCGAACAGTTCGGCGGCGGTGCGAATGGGGTAGGGCAGCACACGCGGCGCCTCGTTATGGCAGGCGAACAGCCCCCACAGCTTGCCGCGTTTCAGGATGGACACCGACATCGACGCACCGATCCCCATATTCTTCAGATATTCGATATGAATGGGAGAGACGGCGCGCAGCGTGCTCATGGAAAGATCGAGCGGTTCGGCATCGCCGCCCGCCATGATCGGTGCGGTCGGATCGTTCACGTCGCTGATGATGCGCAGCAGGTTGCGGGTGTAGAGCTCACGGGCCTGTTTGGGAATATCGCTGGCCGGAAAGCGCAGCGACAGGAAGCCTTCCATGCCGCTCTTCACGCTTTCGGCAAACACCTCGCCCGATCCATCTTCACTGAAGCGATAGACCATCACGCGGTCGAATCCCGTCAGCGCGCGCAGCTGGCGCGCCGCCTCCGTGCACAGGCCTTTCATGTCCTCACGTGTCTGCACGCGGGCAATCATCGGCCGGACATAGCTTTGATGGTCGCGGATTTTCTCGCCGATCGGCTCGAATTCCATCACGAAATGGTCGCCCGCCAGATGCAGCGCGGCATCGAACAGGCGTCCATCCTCGAACAGGTCCAGCCCGAACATGCGCTCGACCATGTCCGCCATGGAAAGCGACTGCAGGCGGGAGCGGATATCGTGCACTGCGGATGGTGCCAGCAATTCGGTGATCGGCGTGCCGATCATCTCGGCTGCCGGAAGGCCCAGAATGTCCGCGCTATTGTCCGAAGCATAACGCACCATCCATTGGCGGCCGACCGCGATCAGACATCCAAAGGACTGCACGCGTCCGGGCACATGAATGGGCTCCCGGTCGCAATTGGTCAGGTCGACAACGTTATCCCTGCGATCGATGGTCATGCCGGCACGCCCGCCAGCACATGATCCAGCGCCTGTTCGAAGGCGGCAAAAGTGGCCGCGGCGCCCTTTTCGATGGCGCGCCGTTCTTCATCATCCGGCCCAAGCGCGTCGAGCTGCGCCACGAGTGTGCGCCAGTGCGCCTCATGGCTGCGGTCGGCCAGATAATGGTCACTGCGCCCGGCGTCCGGCGCTTCCTTGCCCCAATAATCGCCGCGCTGGATCAGCCTGTTGCCGAGGCGCGATCCGAGCAGGATATAGGCAATGCCCAGCGGATGCTGCGGTCTGGCCAGAGCGGGCGGCACGAAATCGTCCTGCGCCAAGCCAAGCGCTGCGGCGTCTTTTTCCAGCAAGGCGCTCAAATGCGTGTCGGCGACAAGCGGACAGTCGGCAAGCTGCGCTTCTGCGGCGCGCGCGGCCAGGCGATGCGCCTGAATGAACCGCGCATAATCGCCCCGATCGGCAAGATCGAGCTTGCCGAATGCGGCATCGATGCTGTCGTGCAAAGCAGCCGTATTCCGGCGAAGATCAAAACGCATACAGTCTTCTAGATAATGGACGGGGGCGAAACAACTGCTCCATGTCAACTTTGCCTAAGCTGAACGGAACCGTCGCGTTGCTGGACTATCGGCGTCCAACCGCATAATCGCGCGGCATGACGATCCATCCTTCCGATTCCATCCTTATTGTCGATTTCGGCAGCCAGGTTACCCAGCTCATCGCCCGCCGCGTGCGCGAGGCCGGGGTCTATTCCGAAATTGCGCCCTTCAACGCTGCGCAAGAGGCGTTCGAACGGATGAAGCCCGCCGGCATCATCCTGTCGGGCAGCCCGGCCTCCGTCCCGGACGATGGCAGCCCGCGCGCGCCGCAATGCCTGTTCGACAGCGGCCTGCCGATCCTGGGCATCTGCTATGGCCAGCAGGTGATGAGCGAACAGCTGGGCGGCACGGTTGCGCCGGGCGGCGCGGATGGGGAGCGCAGTGGCGAATTCGGCCGCGCCTTCATCACCGTGTCCGAACCCTGCGTGCTGTTCGAAGGATTATGGGAGGTCGGCGAACGGCATCAGGTGTGGATGAGCCATGGCGACAAGGTGACCGAATTTGCGCCGGGCTTTCGCATCGTCGCGACCACCGAGGGCGCGCCCTTCGCGCTGATCGCCAATGACGCGCGCCGCTATTATGGCACGCAGTTCCACCCCGAGGTGGTGCACACGCCGGACGGCGCCAAGCTGATTGCCAATTTCGTGCGCCATGTCTGCGGGCTGGCGGGCGACTGGACCATGGCCGAATTCCGCGCCACCAAGATCGCCGACATCCGCGCGCAGGTGGGCGATGGCAAGGTCATCTGCGGCCTTAGCGGCGGCGTCGACAGCGCGGTGGCTGCCGTGCTGATCCATGAGGCGATCGGCGACCAGCTGACCTGCGTATTCGTGGACCACGGCCTGCTGCGCACCAAGGAGCGCGAACAGGTGGAGACCCTGTTCCGCGACAGCTACAATATCCCGCTGGTGGTGGTGGACGCCGAGGCCATGTTCCTGGACGGGCTGGCCGGAGAGACCGACCCGGAGAAGAAGCGCAAATTCATCGGCAAGACCTTCATCGACGTGTTCGAGGCGGAGGCCAGGAAGATCGGCGGCGCGGATTTTCTGGCGCAGGGCACGCTATATCCCGACGTGATCGAATCGGTATCCTTCACCGGCGGTCCCTCGGTCACGATCAAATCCCACCATAATGTCGGCGGCCTGCCCGAACGCATGAACATGCAGCTGGTCGAGCCCTTGCGCGAACTGTTCAAGGACGAGGTCCGCGACCTGGGCCGGGAGCTTGGCTTGCCGGACGCCTTTGTGGGCCGCCATCCATTCCCCGGCCCCGGCCTCGCCATCCGCATTCCGGGCGAAGTGACCAAGGAGCGCTGCGACATCCTGCGCAAGGCGGACGCCATCTATCTCGAGGAAATCCGCAAGGCCGGGCTGTACGATGCGATCTGGCAGGCCTTTGCCGTGCTGCTGCCGGTCAAGACCGTCGGCGTGATGGGCGATCACCGCACCTATGACAATGTCTGCGGCTTGCGCGCCGTCACGAGCACCGACGGCATGACCGCCGATGTATATCCTTTCGATGGCGCCTTTCTGAGCGCGGTCGCGACCCGGATCGTGAATGAGGTGAATGGCATCAACCGCGTGGTGTATGACTATACGTCGAAGCCGCCGGGCACGATCGAATGGGAGTGATCCGGCGGCATGCGATCATTTGTGGGATGATGGCGGCCGAATCACTCGGCACCGCGAGGGGCCGCCGCGCATTGGGCTGATATGCAACTCGCTCTCGGCTCCGATCCGCGCACCGATAGTCTGCGCCGCACCCAAATGGTGCTGATAGAGCGGTTCGGACGCATCGAGCGGCAGCATGCCAAGCGGTACGATCCGGTCTGGACGCTGGTGCAGGGCGTGATCGGTGCACGCAGCAGGACCGAGATTTCCGACGCCGCGACCGACCGGCTGCTGGCGCGCTTTGGCAGCTGGGAGCAGGTCGCCGAGGCACCGGTGGCGGAGCTGACGGCGGAGCTGGCCACGCAAACTTTCCCCGAACAATCCGCCACACGGCTCAAGGCCTGCCTGCAGAGCATCATGGCCGAGCGCGGCGAGGTGGATCTGCGGCATCTGTCCAATTTGCCGACCATCGCTGCCATGCTATGGCTGGAAACGCTGCCCGGTGTGGCGCGCAAGATCAGCGCGGGCATCATGAACACATCGCATTTCGCGCGCCGCGTGGTGGTGATCGACAGCCATCACCGCCGCATCGTGCAGCGCATGGGGCTGGTGCCGCCAAAGGCGGACACAGCGCGCGCCTATGATGCACTCATGCCGATCATGCCGGATGAATGGGACGCGCCGGAGATCGACCAGCATCATCTGCTCATGAAGAAGCTGGGTCAGACGCTGTGCCGCCCGTCCAGCATGGCCTGTGCGGAATGTCCGGTGCGCGCCGATTGCCAGACAGGAGCGCAAGAATGCTGAACGACACCGACGTCGAGACCATATTCGAACGGCTGCGCGATGCCATGCCGGGGCGCACGGCGGACGCCAAGGGGCCGAAGGACCAGCCCAGCCCGTTCCGCAGCTGTATCGGCTGCATGCTCTCCGCACAGTCGCTCGATCGCAATACCGCGGCGGCGACCACCGCGCTGTTTAAGCTGGCCACCACGCCGGAGGCGATGCTGGCGCTCGACGATGCGACCATAGCCGCCGCGATCAAGCCGTGCGGGCTGTATAATATGAAGGCGCGCAACATTCGCAAATTCTGCGAAACGTTGATCGGCGAACATGGCGGGGTGGTGCCGGACACGCGCGAAGGCCTGCTGAAAATGCCCGGCATCGGCCGCAAATGCGCCGATATCGTGATGAGCTTCACCTTCGATGCCGACGTGATCGCGGTCGACACCCATGTCCACCGCGTCTGCAACCGCATCGGCCTGACCGATGCCAAGACCGCAGACAAGACCGCCGAGCAGCTGGTCGACCGCGCACCGGACTGGGCCCACCGCGATGGCCATTTCTGGCTCATCCAGTTCGGCAAACGCATCTGCGTGGCGCGCAGTCCGAAATGCGATATCTGCCCTGTGTCCGATCTGTGCGAATGCTATGCGGCGCAGCAGACTGAAAAGGATCTCGATGAATGACAGTCACCGTTTACGGCATTCCCAATTGCGACACGATCAAAAAGGCACGCAAATGGCTGGAGGGGCATGATGTCGCCTATGCATTTCACGATTATAAGAAAGCCGGGATCGACGAGCCGCAGCTGACGCGATGGATCGAGGCAGTCGGCTGGGAGCCGCTGCTGAACAAGCGCGGCACCACCTATCGCAAGCTGTCCGATGACGACAAGGCGGATATCGACGCGGCCAAGGCGGCGCGGCTAATGGCGGCGAATCCGTCGATGATCAAACGCCCGGTGGTCGAAGGGGCGGGGGATCTGATCGTGGGTTTCGATGAACAGGTTTACGCGGACCGCCTAACCTGAGATCGGCGCTATGGCCGCTGTCCTACACGGGATGCATTGCGCTAGGCCACCGGCCATGCCCGCCTGTCGGTTCCTTCACTCCCCATCTGCACATGGAGGCCGTTGCGGGATGTGTTTTTCCAGAAGACGTATCGGGACCATCGTGAACTTATTCAGCTTCAGGGCCCAAATATGAACGGCCGGCCATGAACGGCACGGTGCTGGCGATCCTGCTCGGCCTATGTTCCGCGGTCACTTTGGCGGCGGCCAATTACAGCGTGAAGGCGGGCAGCGACATATTGGCCAGCCGTGCCATATTGCAGGGCAGTGCCTCTGTGCTGATGTTGCCGGTGGTGCTGTTTCTCGTGCCCGCACCGACGCCCGCTTTATGGGGCGCCCTGGCGATCACGGTGCCGGTGCATTTTCTCTACCAGCTGGCCCTGATCGGCGCGCTGAAGCATGGCGATCTCAGCCTGGTGTTCCCGATCATGCGCGGCGGCGCACCGATGCTGACGGGGATCAGCGCCTTTCTGCTGCTGGGCGAGCGTTTGTCCGGCCTGGAGATGACGGGGCTTGCCGTGGCGACTGGGGCGGTAATCCTGTTTGCCTTGCCGCCGCGCGGCGTAAGGCTGGCGGCGCATCCGGATCGGCGGGCGCTGGGGCTGGCCTTGCTGACGGCCAGCGGCATCGCGCTGTATAATGTCACCGATGCGCGCGGCGTCCGGCTGGCGGGCAATCCTTTCAGCTTCATCGCCTGGCTGTTTTTGTTCGATTGTGTGGGCATATTGGCGCTGACACTGGTGCGGCGGCGCGGGCAATTGATGGAGGCGGTTCGGCTGCGCTGGCGCTATGGTGTGGCGGGCGGTGTCTTGTCGGTCCTGAGCTATGGCGCGGCGCTTTATGCCTTTACGCTGATGGAGACGGCCAAGGTCTCCGCGCTGCGCGAAACATCGGTGCTGTTCGGCGCGTTGCTGGGCGCGGTGCTGCTGAAGGAAGGCTTGGGGCCGCGCCGGATCATGGCCGCGCTGGTTCTGGTGGCGGGGCTGGCGCTCATGCAGCTGGGGTGAAGCGGAGCGAATGGGGCAGGGCGGCGTTGTCTGCGCCAAGAGACCGGAACAAAGGAACGATGTGATGAAGGCTATTTGGAAAGACCAGATCCTGGCGCAGAGCGACGATACCGTGATGGTGGAAGGCAATCACTATTTTCCGGCAGACAGCCTGGATATGCGCTATTTCAAGGATAGCGACACCACCAGCGTCTGCCCGTGGAAGGGCACCGCATCCTACAAGTCCGTCATGGTCGACGGGGCAATCAACAAGGACGCGGCCTGGTATTATCCCACGCCGAAGGAGGCCGCGTCCGAGATCGCCGGCCATTATGCCTTCTGGAAAGATGTTGAGGTAAGCGCTTGAAATGGAATGCCCGCGGCCTTGCGCTGTTCGCGCCCTTGCTGCTCGGCGCGTGCGCGACGACGGATGTCGCCACCCCCATGACGGCGCGCGCAATGCCTGATTTTGCCATCATCGCCCATCGCGGCGCCAGCGGAGAGCGCCCGGAACATACGCTGGCGGCCTATCAGCTGGCGATCGATCAGGGCGCGGATTTCATCGAGCCCGATCTGGTGCTGACGAAGGACGGCGTTCTGGTGGCGCGGCACGAAAACGAGATTTCGGACACCACCGATGTTTCGCGGCACCCGGAATTCGCCGACCGCAAGACCAGCAAGACGATCGACGGAGTTCGCACCACCGGTTGGTTTACCGAAGATTTCACGCTGGCCGAATTGAAGACCTTGCGGGCAAAGGAACGCTTGCCCCGGCTGCGGCCGGCCAATGCGCGCTATGACGGCCAGTTTGCCATTCCGACGTTCGACGAGATTATTGCCCTGGCCAAGGCCGGTGGAGAGAAGCGCGGACGTGTGGTGGGGGTCTATCCGGAAACCAAGCATCCCGGCTATTTCGCGTCGATCGAACTGCCCCATGAGGCGCCTTTGCTGGCGGCGCTGGAGGCGGCGGGCTGGAACAATGCGCAGGCGCCCGTGTTCGTGCAAAGCTTCGAGGTCGGCAATCTCAAGGCGCTGGATGCGGCCAGCGACGTGCGGCTCGTTCAGCTGATGCAGGAAGAAGGCGGCCCGGCGGATATGCCGGATATCCGCTATCGCAATATGCTCACCGCTGGCGGACTGCGCGCCATTGCCAGCTATGCCGATGCCATTGGCCCGCAAAAATCGCTGGTGATCCCGATCGCCGAAAATGGACAGCTTGAAGAGCCGACGGCGCTGGTCGGCTGGGCGCATGATGCGGGATTGCTGGTCCATCCATGGACATTCCGCGCGGAGAATTACTTCCTGCCTGGCGATCTGCGGCAAGGCGACTCACCGGCCGATCATGGCAATCTAGCGGCGGAAATAAGCGCGTTCATCGCCGCCGGCATCGATGGGCTGTTCAGCGATCAGCCGGGACTGGCGGCGCAAGCGCTGGGCAAGCAACCGCCGTCCGACGAAGAAAAAGCGGACTAGGCTATTCGGCTTCGTTCCGTTTCTCGCGCGCCCCATCGGTCGTTCCCGTGGCGCGCTCGATCGCTTCGGTTCGCAATCCCTTCTCGATAATATTGTTGGTTTCGCGCACGTCCTCACGCTCGATATTTTCCGGCTCTTCGTTCAGCCGGTCGCCCAGTTTGGGCACCAGGCAAATCTTGCCCAGGATCGGAAGATGATCGGAGCCCACGGTGTCGAGCACCTTCAGGCTGTCGATCGAGAATTCTTCGGTGAAATAGATTTGGTCGAGCGGCCAGCGAAAGGCGGGCAGCTTGGCCGGGAAGGTGGCATAGAAGCCCCGGCCGATGCGCGGATCGAGATAGGTCCCGATGCGCTTGAACAGCTCCGACGTGTCGGACCAGGCGACATCGTTGAAATCGCCCATCGCCAGCACCGGCAACCTGGATTGCGCGGCAAGTTTCGCCCCAATGGCGATTTCCGCATCGCGTTCCTGCGTATCGGTGCCAGCCTGCGGAGGACGCGGATGAAGGCCCATATAGCCGAAGGAACGGCCCGATGGCGTGCGCATGCGGGCGAATATGGACGGGATATCGTTCTCCACCAGATAATGGACGGACAACTCATCGGTCTTGAGGCGGCTCATGAACACAAGGCCATATTTGTTCGAGATCGGCACCTCGCGAACATGCGGATAGCGCGCAGTGACGGCCTTCAGCGCATCGACCCAGCGCTGGTCCGTTTCCAGCAGCATGACCATGTCGGGATCGGTCCGCTCCAACAGTGCGATGGTCTGTCCATAGTCGCGATTGTCCTGGAGCACATTGAGCGACAGCGCGGTAAAGCAGTGCTGGGCGGACAGTTCGGCATCGGCTTCGATGAACTCCACCTCGGGCTTGGCCAGAAGCGTGTAGCGATGGATGCGATAACCCTGCCAAAGGGTCACGGCCAGAAGAACGCCTGCAATCACCCAGCGGCGGCGGCGGCGCAAGCTGACGGCGGCAATGATGGTGGAGATGCCGGCCAAGGTGAAGATCGCAAGGCGCGGATAATCCCACAGACGGACCCACCACTGGTTCGACGTCGTGAAGCTGGCCAATGTGACCAGAACCAGGAATATGGTGATGGCCACCAACAGCCAGAAGCCAATTTTGCGCAACATGAAAGAACTCCGCAGCCGCCCGGTACAATGGACAAACAAGGTCGTTACGGGATCAATACGCAAAGGCCAACCCTGCCGCTTGCCGCGCGGCGGCGCGGGCGCTAATCGGCCTATCCATGACCGATACAGCCGCCGCGCCAGCGATTACGCCCCAGATTGTCGCCGAACATGGGTTCAGCGAGGATGAATATGCCAATGTGCTGAAGGCGCTTGGGCGGGAACCCAATATGGTCGAGCTGGGCATCTTTTCGGTCATGTGGTCGGAGCATTGCAGCTACAAAAGCTCGCGGCTTCATCTCAAGAAATTGCCGACCGAGGGGCCGCAGGTCATTTGCGGGCCGGGCGAGAATGCCGGCGTGATCGATATTGGCGATGGGCAGGCGGCCATCTTCAAGATGGAGAGCCACAACCATCCCAGTTATATCGAGCCTTATCAGGGCGCGGCGACGGGCGTTGGCGGCATATTGCGCGACGTGTTCACCATGGGCGCGCGGCCGGTCGCGAACCTCAACGCGCTGCGCTTCGGCTCGCCCGATCACCGCAGGATGAAGCATCTGGTCAAAGGCGTGGTGGCCGGCATCGGCGGCTATGGAAACTGCGTTGGCGTGCCGACGGTGGGCGGCGAAACCAATTTCCATCCGGCGTATGACGGCAACATTCTGGTCAACGCCATGACCGTCGGTGTCGCCGATCAGGACAAGATATTCTATTCCGCCGCCAGCGGCGTGGGCAATTCCATCGTCTATGTCGGTGCCAAGACTGGCCGGGACGGTATCCATGGCGCGACCATGGCAAGCACGGAATTTGCCGAAGACTCGGAAGAAAAGCGCCCGACCGTGCAGGTTGGCGATCCCTTCACCGAAAAGCTGCTGATCGAAGCCTGTCTGGAGCTGATGGCCACCGACGCGATCGTCGCGATCCAGGATATGGGCGCCGCCGGGCTGACCAGCTCCAGCGTGGAGATGGCCTCCAATGGCGGCGTCGGCATAAGGCTGAACATGGACGCCGTGCCGCAGCGCGAGACCGGCATGAGCGCCTATGAGATGATGCTGTCGGAAAGCCAGGAGCGCATGCTCATGGTACTCAAGCCCGGCCGGGAAGCAGAGGCGGAAGCCATTTTCCGCAAGTGGGAACTGGACTTCGCGGTGATCGGCGAGGTGACCGATACAGGCCGCATGGTGCTCGATCATCATGGCAAGACGGTTTGCGACATTCCGCTCGGTCCGCTCGCCGACGACGCGCCGCTTTACGATCGCCCGCATGTGCCGACGCAGCCGCCCGAAGAGCTGCACAATGTGCCGATGAGCAAAGATATTGGCGCGGATTTGCTGACCTTGATGGCCTGTCCGGATCTCGCCTCGCGCCGCTGGATCTGGCAGCAATATGACAGCCAGGTGGGCGGAGATACCGCGCAGCGATCGGGCGGAGACGCCGCGGTCGTCCGCGTGCACGGCACTGGCAAGGCGCTGGCGATGACGACCGATTGCACGCCGCGCTATTGCTTTGCTGATCCGGAAGAGGGCGGCAAGCAGGCGATCGCCGAAGCGCATCGCAATCTATGTGCGGTGGGTGCCAGGCCTCTGGCGGTCACCAACTGCCTGAACTTCGGCAGCCCGCAAAACCCCAAGATCATGGGGCAGATCGTGGGCTGTCTGAAAGGCATGAGCGACGCCTGCATCGCGCTCGACATGCCGATCGTGAGCGGCAATGTGAGCCTCTATAATGAAAGCAAGGCGACCGGGGGCGGATCCGCGATTTTGCCGACCCCGGCCATCGGGGCGGTCGGCCTGCTCGACAATATCGAACATATGGCCACGATCGCGTTCAAGGAAGCTGGCGAGGCGATCTTCATGATCGGCTATGGCGCTGGGCATGTCGGGCAATCGCTATGGCTGCGCGAATGCCATGGCCGGGAAGAGGGGCCGCCGCCGAAGGTCGATCTGGACGTGGAATTGCGCCATGGCGCATTCGTCCGCGCGCTGGTTGCCGCAGGCAAGGTGAGCGCTGTTCACGATATTGCGGACGGCGGCGCGTTGGTCGCGCTGACCGAGATGGCGCTGGCCGGCGGGATCGGCGCGCGCCTCGATATGCCGCAGCTCGACAATCCCGGCGCGGCGCTCTTCGGTGAGGACCAGGGCCGCTATCTGATCACCACGAGCGACGCGGCCACGATCACGCAGATGGCCGAAGAAGCCGGCATTTTCCTGTTGGCGCTCGGCACCACCGGCGGGGAAACTGTTGGCGGCACCGGCTTCGACGTCGCGCTCGAAACGCTGAAGGATGCGAACGAGCGGTTCTTCCGCGACTGGATGGATAGCTGAAGAAAACCGCCAGCAGTAATGGTTCAGGCGGGGCTTGCCAGCAGATCATAGGGGTCGCGTTCTTCGCTGCGGAAGACGCGGTGCGCTTCCTCGTAAAAGCGAGGCCGGGGAATAAGACGGCGGGTGCGCGCGGAATCCAGTGGCTCGCGCAATAGATCGGTTACCGATTGCTCGCTGATACGCGGACAGGCGCGGCCGATCTTGCGCGCCTCGTTGATCGCCTTGAAAACCGGGGCCTTGGTCCGCGTCTGCTTCTTGATGTTCAAACCGGCCATGTACGCGATGAACAGATTCGCCGGGGCCGGGTTCTGGCCGTAGGTGAAGGCCAGGACGCATGCCTCGCCCAAGGCATCGCGGCCATAGCCTGTCAGGATATGGAGCATGTCGTGGGTGTCGCGGTTGCGGTTGGCATACCATTCCAGCAAGTCATGGTAGCGATGCCCGCCGGTGAAACGGTCATGTTCGGCAACCAGTCCGGCGGCGGACAGCTGCTCGCGCTCCATGAAATCGCAATAAGCGTGGGCCACGCTGCCAGCAGGGCAGGTGCGTAGCATGGCATGGTCATCAAGCAGATCGGGCAGATGTGGCTCTGCGGCACGGATCTTCTGTCCCTCGGCGGACAGGACGAACCGCTCGGCCTCAGCCCGGAAATGGCGGCGTGGCAAGGCTTCGAAAATGTGGAAGACCTGGCTGGTATCTTCCTTGTCTTTGATCAGATTGCGAAAATGTCGCAGCGCCTTGAACGGTCGGAAGCGCGGTTTCTTGCGGCCTGGATGAACCATTGGCTGCGCAGTGGACGGCAAGATCGCGGACGGTGTTGACATCATCTCCACGGCGACAAGATGGTCTCTACTGACATTCATGACAATAGGAAACTGACCCGGCGGCCGCGCCAGCTCGGCGGGTCCATCGGCCCGCTGAATTTCCTAGACGCTGTCCCTCAGGCTTATTAGCGGTCTTGGGATGGGCATGGGCGGCAAAGACAATTCAGCATCGGCCGTGACCAGGGGCAGCGCGATGGATACGCGGCTGGTGGCGCTGGATGCCCTGCGCGGTATTGCGGTCATGGGCATCCTGACCATGAACATCATTGCCTTCGCGCTGCCGGAAAATGCCTATATCGCACCCGGTCTGGCCGGGACCGGTGCGGCAACATCGGGCGATACCGCAAGCTGGCTCACCGCCTTTGTCCTGTTTGACGGCAAAATGCGCGGCCTCTTCTCGCTGCTCTTTGGCGCCAGCCTTTATCTGATCGCCCAACGTGCGGATCGCGGCGATGGCAATGCCGCGTCTGTGCATTATAATCGGATGGTCTGGCTGGGCTTGTTCGGTGCGCTGCATTTCTTCCTGATCTGGTGGGGGGACATCCTGTTTCTATACGCCGTGATCGGCTGCCTCGCCTTCATGATGAAAGACGCAGAAACAAAAACTCTGATCGTGACGGCCCTTGCGGTGTATGCGATCGGCATGGCCTTGATGTGCCTATCTCTGGCCGCGCTGTTCAAGATCGAGGCGGCGGCGCAGGCCCCGGATGCTAGCGCTGCCAGTATCGAGAAATTACGCAGCTTTCTGGCCGGTTTCTCGGACGCGGCGGCGCAGCAGGAAATAGCGGTGTATCGCAGCGACTATTGGCAAATCCTGCACTATCGGCTCGGTCTGTATTGGCGCCCGCTCAGCATGCTGATGCAGTCGGGAACGGAGACTTTCCCGCTTATGCTTCTAGGCATGGCTGGCCTGCGCAGCGGCTTTATTGCGGGACAATGGGCAAGCCGGCGCTATTGGCAGGTGGTCGCTTACCTGCTGCTGCCTGGTCTGCTGCTCTATGCCGTGCTGGGCTATTTAGCGTGGCGTTCTGATTTCGATCCGATCCTATCGCTCAATATCGTGGCGGGGTGGAGCATGCTGCCGCGTCTGATGACGACTCTTGGCTATGCCGCGCTGTTCCTGATCCTGATCCGCGCGCTCGCCGGCACCAGCTTGCTGGACCAATTGGCAGCGGCGGGGCGGGCAGCATTTACCAATTATCTTGGCACCAGTATCCTGATGACCAGCATTTTCTATGGCTATGGACTGGACCTGTTTGCGCGTGTTTCACGGCCCACGTTGTGGCTGTTCGTGCTGGGGGCGTGGGTCCTGATGCTGGCCTGGTCGAAGCCCTGGCTGGACCGGTTCCATTATGGACCGCTGGAATGGCTCTGGCGCAGCCTGGCGCGCCGCGCGCTGCAACCTATGCGCAGGAAAACAGCAACAATTCAGACCTGACCGAACCGCTGGCTGTTGCCGAAGGTTCGCTGTCCGAAGGCGCGGCGCGGCATGGTGGCGACCTGTGGGCTGTCCTCTTTCAGAGTTGCCAGCGTGCGTTCGAACAGGGCGCGCAAGCTGCCGATATCGGCCAGCAGATCGTCCGGGCTGGTCCGCGCTTCGATGCAGTGGCGCGCGACTGTTTCGATATGTTCGGCAGCTTCCATCAGCTTGATCGCGCCGAATTGCGACGATTCGCCCTTGAGCGTGTGGGCCGGAATCACCATCCCCGTCGCGCAGCGGTCGCGCATGGCATTCTCGATCGCAGCGACCGATTTGGTGCCGTCCTCTTCGAAATAGCCCAATATTCTGAGGAAGTTATCGCCAAGCTGCGCGCGTGCAGCCCGGAGCGACGACCAGTTAACCAGATTATCCGCTTGCGTCATGATCCTGCTCGGCCCCCGCTTCCATCATGATCCAGATACGTCAGAGGGGTAAATAGACCGCTAATAATCCCCGTAGACCATCAATCGTCATAGGGATTCTTGGTAGCGCGCAAGGTGAGACGCACCGGGACGGCGCCGAAATCCAGATCGCGGCGGATGCCATTCAGCAGATAGCGTTCATAGCTTGTCGGCAGTTGATCGACACGCGTGCCGAAGATGATGAAGCCCGGCGGCCGGCTTTTGGCCTGGGTGATATAGCGCAGCTTGATCCGCATGCCGCCCGGGGCAGGCGGCGGGTTGAGGGTCACGGCATGTTCGAACCAGCGGTTGAGTGCGGCGGTCGAAACGCGTCGGCTCCATGCGTCGCGTGCGTTGAAGGCCGCCGTCAGCATCTGATCGGTGCCCTTGCCGGTGATGGCCGATACCGCGATCAGCGGCACGCCTTTCAGCTGTGCCAGCCCTTCGTCCAGGGCGGCGCGGATGCCGTTGAACAGCCCGCTGGCGTCTTCGGCCACATCCCATTTGTTGATCGCGATGACCAGCGCGCGGCCTTCCTGGATCACATGATCGGCAATCTTCAGATCCTGCAGTTCCAGCCCCTTGGTCGCATCCAGCAGCAGCACCACAACCTCGGCAAAGTCGATCGCACGGCGGGCATCGGCGACGGAGAGGCGCTCTAGCTTTTCCTTCACCTTGGCCTTTTTGCGCATGCCGGCGGTGTCGATCAGGCGAACCTCGCGGTCCTCGCCGGGACCGGTGGTCCAGACCCAGTCGATCTCGATACTGTCCCGCGTGATGCCCGCTTCCGGGCCGGTGATCAGGCGGTTCTCGCCCAGCAGCTTGTTGATCAGCGTGCTCTTGCCCGCATTGGGGCGGCCGACGATGGCGAGCTTCAGGATGCGGTCGGCATCCTCGTCGATCTCCTCTTCCTCTCCGGCATCGAAGGCGTCGATCACAGGCGCAAGCGCGCCGAACAGATCGGACAAGCCCTCGCCATGCTCGGCGCTGATCGCGATGGGTTCGCCCAGCCCCAGGCTATAGCTTTCCATGATGCCGCTATCGGCCTGATTGCCCTCCGCTTTGTTGATGACGAGGATGACCGGATGGCCCGAGGCGCGCAGCCAGCGGGCGATTTCCTCGTCCAGCGGGGTGACGCCCACGCGCCCGTCGAGAAGGAACAGCGACACAGTGGAGCCGGCCACGGCGGCTTCGGTCTGCATGCGCATGCGGCCGGGCAGGGTCTGCTCGTCATGATCCTCATATCCGGCGGTATCGACCACGCGGAAGCTGAGATCGAGCAGCTCGGCATCGCCTTCGCGCCGGTCACGCGTGACGCCGGGTCGGTCGTCGACCAGCGCGAGACGCTTGCCCACCAGCCGGTTGAACAAAGTGGACTTGCCGACATTGGGACGGCCGACGATGGCGACGGTGGGCAGCAAGACAGGGATCCGATATCTGAAGGGGAGGCGCAATAAGTTGCGCAAAGTTGACAAAGTGAACGCGCAGCGCGTTCAAAACCGGGTACTATTATTTCCTACACGGGCAGGGGCCACGGTGCCAATCGTCCACCGCGCGGCACAACATAGGCGAATTGTGCGATATAGGGAAGGCGTTTGGAATTTGGCCGTCGCAGTGGGCCAATACCGTGCAATGGGCGATGGAGTGCGAAGCAACGCCATCCCAGGCTGGCCCGTTTGCTATAGATGTCGAACCCAGGTTTTCGGCAGTTTCTGGGGATTTTTATCAAGTTTCGCATTTGGGGCATTGCGCGATTTCGTATATATCTGGACCTGGGTGGTTAGCCGACGGTTTGCTTTCGGATGCTTGGGCGGCTGGAGGACCTTGGACGGCAATCGGGTAGTACTGACCGTAAGGTCGACTACGTTGAGCATCCATATTTTGAATGGGGGGCGCTCCGCCCAGGATAGTCGAGCGTTCCTCCAAATGGCCGCGTTGTCGGCTACCGGGCTGACGCTGACAGGCTGCAAGGAGAAGAGCGGAACCATGAATATGTTGTGGCAGCAGTGGCAGGACGACTGGCAATGGATGCAAGGAACCGTCGAACGACGTGGTTGGAACCTGTCTCCTGTCGCGATTTCTGCTCCAGCGAGCGAGGCCGCGCTGCGCCGCCTCGACGCTGCGGCGGCAATGCCCATGCCCGACCAGCTTCGCGAGGTGCTGTCGAGCTGTGCCAGCAGCGTGAGGTTCGGATGGGACGTGCCTTCGCATCTCTACCCAATGGAGCAGCGCAACTTTCCGACCAGCAGCTTCAATCGCGGCTTTGTCTGGGATCTCGACCAGATCGAGAACCACGCGATCCCGAACTTCCAGGCCATGAAGCAGGGTCTGGCCGAGGTGGACGAGAGTGAAGCGCCTAACACGCCGGAAATGTGGGAACGGCAGTTTCCGGTGTTCTGGCTGATCAATGGCGACATCCTGACGATCGACATGCGCCGGGATGACGGTCCGCATCCCGTCCGCTACTTCAGCCACGAGCTGGAGATGCTCCATGGCCAGGCACTCGCGCCCGACTTCCTGACATTTGTCTCCGAGATGGCACGGCTTGGCCAGGCGGGTACCGAATGGGCCTCGTGGATGCTTTTCGGCGAATGGGACGAGGACCGCTACTATCTGCGTGCCGACAGTCCTGGCGGGCATGAGTGGCGGCGATGGCTGGAGAGCGATCCGGCCTTGGTGGTGGAGCCTGACGAGCCGCCACCGGTGGTCCTTGGCGAAACCGCAGCCGAACAAGCGCTTCTGATGGCAGCGCAACGCGGCGACACGGCTGCGGCGACAACCGCCTTGGCCGGCGGCGCCCGTCCCGATGCAGTCTGGAACCCCGGCTGGATACAGTGCAGGCCAACATCCAACGACGAGTTCGCCACGGCTGTGACCTTTGCCGTCCGTCGCAACGACACAAGCCTTGTCGAGCGGCTTTGGAGCCATGGCGCCTCGCTCGACACACGGCACCTGGCCGTTGCAGAGGCTGTGTCCCGCGCGTCGGTTGAGACCCTTCGCTGGCTCTGCCGCAAGGGCGCGCGCGTCAATGGCTGGAAGAATGAGCGCTACTGGCCCATCCACCTCCTGATGACCCAGCGCCAGCGCTTCGTAGCCGCGAGTCCCGAGGAACTCGAACTGCGGCTCAGAGAAGATTATGGCTTGGACAGCGATGAGATGGAGGCCCTCATGCGAGAGACGTTGGAGCCCCTGTTTCAGCGGGACGTCAAAGCCTTCATCACGCCGCAGGACTATCTGGCCATGCTCGAAACTCTGCTGGCGAACGGTGCTGCGCCGGACGCACCATGGGACAATGGCATGACCATGCTGATGTGGAGCGGGCCAGAGACTGCCCGCATCCTGCTACGGTACGGCGCCGACCCAAATTATCTTGCCCCGGGCGGATCGACTCCGCTCCATTTCACGAGTTCAGCCGCCGTCGCCCGTGTCCTCGTCGAAGCTGGGGCAGACGTGAACGCGCTTGCGTCCCCAAATGGGCGAAGGAGTCAAACCGATCCGGTCTATACGCCCTTGCAGGCTTCGCTGATGCTGGGTGATCTGCGGGGCACCGAACTGGCCAAGACGCTTCTGGAGCTTGGTGCAGATCCCTCAAAGCGCGATGGAGACGGCTATTCGACGCTTGGCTATGCGACCAGTGTCCAGGCGTTCGAGCTGATGAGGCCCTACGCTCTCGATCCGCAGGAGCGCATGCCGGACGGCGGCACACTCCTGCACCGCCTCTACCAACAGCGCGGTGCGATCCGCGCAACGTTCCCGGAAGAGGTGGCGATGCTCGACCTTCTCCTGGCCGAAGGCCTCGATATCAACGCACAGAACGATATCGGGCGGACAATCCTTCACATGGCCGCGCCGGACGTCTTCGACGCCGCCTCGCTTGAAATTCTTCTCGACCGTGGTGCAGATCGAAACCTGAGAGATGCGAACGGCAAACGGGCCATCGATCTGATCCCTCGCTCCAGGAAAGACCTCCGAAGCGTTCTGGCATCGGCAAGATGAGGCGTTCGCAATTCATGCCGCATCGTCGATCCGCGCGGACGGCTCTCGGACCCAAGCGACTGGGGTGTTCATGGCTGCAAAAAGCCGTCTGCTGCCAGGCCGGGTTTGGCGTATCGCTTAACATTTCGGCTGTGCATCGCACCGGCACTTCTTAGAGCAAAAAGCGCATAAGCCACCGCGATACAAGTACTCTTAGTGAGCGAGCGGGTCTGCACCATGGCGAAAGGCAGTGCTGGGCCAACCAGTATTTGGTGTGGCACGGCATGGGAGATCACGCCAAGCTTGCCATGGGCTATTTGGATATATGGGGCAGCTGCCATCATGCACCGCCCCTTATCCAATTGTTTCACCGATAGGCGGAGATGCGGCCGCCGTCGTCGAGGATGTAGAGCGTCTGGCTGGCCACGATGGGGGCCACCGACACCGCTTCCTTCACCTCGAACAATTGCGCCGTGGTGCCGCTTTGCGGATCGACCGACCAGATGCCGCCGCGCGTATTGGCCACGATCAGGCGGCCACCGGCCAGCACCGGGCCCTTCCAGTCGATCGGGTCCTTTTTCTTCTCTTCGTTGCGATATTCCGGCAGCTGCGCGACCCAGCGGATCTTGCCGGTGGTGCGCGCCACGGCGAGCAGCTTGGCATCGTCGGTCAGCACGAACACCCAGTCGCCCGCCACCACGGGGGTGGCGATGCCGGCGATGTTGATTTCCCAGATGCGCTGGCCGCTGATCAGCTCATAGGCCGCCATGCGGCCACCCTGGCCGATGGCATAGACGCGGCCACGGTCGATCACCGGATCGGCATCGATATCGGTGAGCGAGGATACCGAGGTGGAGATGCTGGTGCGCGACAGGGCATCGGTCCACAGATCCTGCCCGTTTTCATAGCGATAGGCCGCCAGTTCGCCGGTGGAATAGCCAGCGATCACGGTGCCCTGCGCCGCTGCCGGTGCGGCCACGCCGAAAATGCCGGCCTGCCCGATGGTGCCGGACTTGTTCCAGTTGGTCTTGCCCGTCGCCGGATCGATCGCGAATATCTGATTGTCCTGCGACATCACGTAGATATTGTTGTTCGAAATGGTGGGCGATCCACGCAGGGGGCCGGCGGGGCGCACGCGCCAACGCTCGGCACCGGTGGCGGCATCCAGCGCCACGACATCGCCCAGGCCATCGGTGGCATAGACGCTGTTGCCGTCTGCGGCCACGCCGCCGCCGAACAGGATAGCGCTGTTTTCACCAGACTGCCGCAGCGGCTGCGACCAGATCTTGTCACCGGTCGCCGCATCGAAGGCATACACCACCGCGTCGGTATCGTCGACGAACAGGCGGCCATTGGAGACCACCGGCGCTGCGGCGAGGCGGGCACGGTTGCTGGAACCCTTGATCGACGCGGTCCAGGCCAAGCCAAGATCGGTGCCGAGCGCCAGCTGCCCAAGATTCTTGGCGGCATTGCCACCGGGCTGGGCCCATTCGCTGTTGGCAACCGGTGCGGGCAGGACCACCGGCACGGTGGCCAGTGCAGGATCGACCACGGCGTCGCTTTCCGCGCCCAGGATCGCCACGCGATTGCCCAGCGTGGGTGTTTTCTTTTCCTCGCCGCCGCCAAACAGGCCGCAACCGGTGAGCGCGAGCAGCGCCGAGGCGCACAGCAGCTTGTGGGGGAGGCGGGTCATGAATCGGTTCCTTCGTTCGCGGCAGACGCGTTCGGGGCTGCTGCACCAGCAGGACTTTCATCATCCTGAACGGCATCCACGCCATAGACCCCGGCAAGCTGCCGGGTGCGCTGACGCAGGGATTCGGGCAACGTCTTGTCCTTGGACAGCGCACCGAACAGCGCGCCGGCCAGGTCTTCGCGGCCCATCTTCACATAAGCGAGCGCGGTCATCTCTCCAGCCGGGCCGAACCAGCTATTGCCTTCCACGGCCAGCGGCTTGAGCCGCTCGACCACCTGTTCCGGCTTGATGGCATCGAACTGCAGCGAGGTCTGCCGGACCAGCGCGAGATCGCGGAACGCCTGCGGCAGGCTGTCGTCCTGTATAACCTTGTCATAGCCCTTGATGGCGTCTGCCGTCTTGTTCTGCCGCAGGGCGATATTGGCCTGCGTCATCAGCGCGGCGGCGCGGTATCCGTCATTGGAATTCTGCGCCAGATCGGTCAGGATCGGGTCTGCGGTCGCCGCATCGCTGGCCGCTGCGGCATCCATGGCCGTCACATAACGCTCGGCAATCTTGCCGTCTGCCGCGGCCTGCTGATTGTGCCAGATGATATATCCGCCGAACGCGGCCAGGCCGAGGACGATCAGGCCAAGGATCCACCAGCCATAGCGTTTGCCGAAGGCTTCCATGTCGGAACGGCGAACGGCATCGTCCACCTCGCGCATGAAAACGTCGTCGCTCTTGTCGCCAGAGGTCTTGTCAGTAGTTTTCGATGGGGTCAGCGCCACGCAGGCTCTCCGCTCTCAGAATGATCGGAGCACGCCTTAGCGATGCAGCCGGTAGGGTGACAAGGAGGGATTGCGGTGCGCACGGGCACCGCCGGTGCGCGCGCCATCGCTTTTTGCGGCCGTTCAGCTCTTGGGCTTGTAGATTTCGTCGGCCGAAGGAAATGCGCGCGAACGCACGTCGGCGGCATAGCGCTCTACCGCTTCGGTCATGGTTTCGGCCATATTGCCATAGCGTTTCACGAAGCGCGGGGTGCGCTCGAACAGGCCGAGCATGTCTTCGGTCACCAGCACCTGGCCATCGCAGCGGGCCGACGCGCCGATGCCGATCACCGGCACATCGAGCGTGCCGACGATGGTGTCGGCCAGCGTTTCGACCACGCCTTCCACCACCACGGCAAAGGCACCGGCCTGCGCCACCGCCTCGGCATCGCCGACGATCTTGTCATATTCCGCGCCAGACCGGCCGCGCGCGCCATAACCGCCCAGCGTGTTCACCGCCTGCGGCGTCAGGCCGACATGGCCCATCACGGGAATGCCACGCTCTGACAGAAAGCGGACGGTGTCGGCCATGGCCGCGCCGCCTTCCAGCTTCACCGCTGCGGCGCCGGTATCGGCCAGGATGCGGCTGGCGCTTTCGAACGCATGGACGGGCGACGCCTCGTAACTGCCGAACGGCATGTCGACGACGACGGCGGCGTGATAGCTGCCGCGTGAGACGGCGGCGCCATGCGCGCACATCATGTCGAGCGATACGGGCAGGGTGGAGGGCAGGCCATAGATCACCTGGCCGAGCGAATCGCCCACCAGCAGGATATCGCAATGCGGATCGAGCAGCTGGGCGGTGCGCACGGTATAGGCCGTCAGCATCACCAGCGGCTCGGCCTCAGGATCGCCCTTGCGCGCCTTGATCGCCGGGATGGTGACCCGCTTCATGGGCTTGGGCGTGGGGGTGGCGCGGCTGGTGGCGCTATCGACGGTATAGGTGGTGGACATGGGACGGGCTTGTAACGATGCGCAGGCGCGCTGACCAGCTACTGGAAGAGCTTGCGGCCAAAAGGCCGGCGCCGCCTGCCGCGCCCGGCCCATGCGGCCAGAAGCGCGATCAGGCTGAACACCACGATCATGGTGATGGCAAAGACGGTCACGTCGCTGCCTTCCGGCCCGAACCAGTTGATCAGCTGCAGCGCCAGCAGCACCCCGGCCAGAATATAGACGCGCAGATGCGACGGCTGCCGGAAGGGCGGGCGGGTGGTGCGGATATAATAGAAAAAGGCCGCAGAGATGAGCGCGAGCTCCACCAGGATGGCGATGGCGGGATGGTCCCACAGGCCAAAACCCAGCTTGTCGGAGCCTCCGGCCAGCGTCAGATCCGCCGGATGGACGATCAGATCGACAAACCAGTGCGACAGCACGACCAGGGCCGCCAGAATTGCTGCGCGGATTTTGCGGTAATAGATGAACACCGGCACCGCAAAGACGATGGCGGCAACCGCCGTTCCCAGCAGGCTGTGGCTGAACGGCATGTCATACAGATCCAGCGGCACCAGACGGTCGCTGCCCGACAGGAACCGCATATGTTCCGATCCGGTCAGCAGAAAGACGGCAAACAGATAGTCGACAAACTGGGCCGCAACAAACAGCAGTCCGAGGTCCGGCGATTTTCGTTGCGAGGCGACCAGAAGCGCCGGCGCGAAATGTCCAATAAAAATGCTGCAATCCCTCGACCAATTTGGCGCAGCATAAATCGACTGTCGAAGGCGCGGCTGTCAAGGCGTGCAGCATGGGCTCGGCGGCTTGGGAGACCCATTCAGCGTATAAACGCTCTTATGGACCGGGAACCGAACGTGAAAAGGGCGCCCGCAGCGGGGCGCCCTCATCCATTCGGCTAACAGCTGTGGTTGATCAGCTGGACTTGCAGGTCTGCATGTCCTTGCCCGGCAGGGTGACCTGAATGTTCTGGCCGGTGCCCATCAGCGCATATCCGTCGCCGCCAGTCAGCGTCGGCGTATCGGTTTCGGCTTCGGCGGTCTGCGGAGTCATCCCGGCTTCGGGCGTGGCCGTCGCATCGGCCTGCGGGGCGTTGAGAATGGTGGACGTGCCGTTCTGTTCGGTCCGCAGACCGGCGCGGCGGCCGCCCTCGTAGAAATCGACATAGATTACGGAGCTGTCGGCGCAGCGATAGACGCCGCTGTCGACGATGGCTGGCGGCAGGGTGATCGGCTCGGCATCGGCCGCAGCCTGCGTGGCGGCATCGTCGGTCGTTTCTGCGGTGTCGTTGTTGCAGCCGGCCAGGGCCAGTAACGCGATCGGTGCCAGGGAGAAGAGGGTCTTGCGCATGATAGCTCCAATTTTGGTTTGCGCGCTGCTCAATGGATTGGCGGTGCCGCAGTTCCAAGGATAAAATCACCCAAGCCCCATGATTTTGCGATCGGCATCCCAATCGGCCAGCTGCGCCTGGTGACAGAACCGGCGCAGCGTCTTGACCCGGCCAGCGCCCACGGCCATGCATCGGCCCATGACCGACCAAGCGCCGCCCGCCGCGAACACCGCGCCTGCAGACCAGGCTTCCCCGACCGATCAGCTCAGCTTTGAGGAGTCGCTCAAGCGGCTGGAGGATATCGTCAACCAGCTGGAGCGCGGCGATGTGCCGCTCGACAAGTCGATCGATCTCTATGCCGAAGGTGACCGGTTGCGCGCGCAGTGCCAGAAACGGCTCGACGCGGCCCGCGCCAAGATCGACCAGATTCGCGTGCGTGCGGATGGCACGGCGGATGGCACCCGCCCGTTCGACGATTGATCGGGCACACCGCATCATGACCGCCAACGCCACCAGCCTGACCACCGCCTTCGAGCGCATGACCGCCGAGGTCGATGCGCTGTTCGATATTCTGCTGGCATCGCCCGCCGACACGCGCGCGCGGCTATATGATGCCATGCGCCATGCTGCGGTGGGCGGCGGAAAGCGCCTGCGCCCGCTGCTGCTGGTGTCCGTTGCCGAAATGCTGGGCGTGGACCGGGCCGCCGCCGTGCGCGCGGGCGGCGCGGTGGAAGCGATCCATGTCTATTCGCTGATTCACGACGATCTGCCGGCGATGGACGATGACGATCTGCGCCGCGGCAAACCCACCGTGCACAAGGCGTTCGACGAGGCGACCGCCGTGCTGGCGGGCGACAGTCTGCACGCGCTCGCGTTCGAGATACTGGCCGACGAACAGGTGCACAGCGATCCGGCCATCCGCATGGAACTGGTCCGCATCCTTGCCGAAGCCAGCGGCCCGAGCGGCATGGCGGGCGGCCAGATGATGGATCTGGAGGCGGACAAGGGCGGTTATGACCTGCCCACCGTCACGCGGTTGCAGCAGCTCAAGACCGGCGCGCTGATCGGCGCATCGGTGGAGATGGGCGCCGTGCTGGGCCGGGCATCGGACGATATGCATGTCGCGCTGCGCGGTTATGCCCGCGACATCGGCCTGGCCTTCCAGATCGCCGACGATCTGATCGATGTGGAAGGGGACGAGGAAAAGGCCGGCAAGGCGCTGCGCAAGGATGGCGAACAGGGCAAGGAAACCTTCGTCTCGCTGCTCGGTATCGATCGTGCGCGCGAGCAGGCGCATATCCTGTCCGAACAGGCCGTGCGGCATCTGCGCAGCTTTGGCGCGGAAGCCGATATTCTGCGTGCGCTGGCACGCTTCACGGTCGAACGCGATCGATAGGGCGAAAGGGGCCAAGCCATGACACGCGTAGGAATTTATCCCGGAACATTCGATCCGATCACCCTGGGCCATATGGACATCATCCGCCGGGGCGCAAAGCTTGTCGACAAGCTGGTGATCGGGGTGACCACAAACCCGTCCAAGAACCCGATGTTCGACGTCGATGAACGGCTCGCCATGGTCCGGCGCGAAGTGGCCGATATCGACAGCGCGGAGATCGAGGTGGTCAGCTTCGGCAATCTGCTGATGCATTTTGCCGAGCAGGTGGGCGCGTCCGTTATCGTGCGCGGCCTGCGGGCGGTGGCCGATTTCGAATATGAGTATCAGATGGCCGGTATGAACCAGCAGCTGAACGATTCGATCGAGACGATCTTTCTGATGGCCGACGTGTCGCTGCAGCCCATCGCATCCCGGCTGGTGAAGGAAATCGCCATATTCGAGGGCGATATTTCCAAATTCGTGACGCCTGCAGTGTGCGCGGAAGTCGTGGCGCGGGTGGCCAGAAACAAGGCATGACCGATTGGCCATGCCGGGCGGCTGCGGCATGGCATACTCTAATCGTCACGCCGGCCTTGTTCATGGCCTCTTCGTTCATGACGCCTTCGTTCATGACAGGGCCAGCCGCATTCGCTAGGGCGCTGACACTGGACAGATCACAGGACCGTGACCCGATGCGTATAGCCAAGTTTTTTGCCTTTCTTGCCGCACTCATGCTGGGTGCTGCCGCCTATGCGCAGTCGACCGGACCGGTCGACGCTGCGGTGCCGGACCCCGATCTGAGCAATGTGCTCTATCTCGATCTGTCGACCGGCGGGCGCGTGACCATCCGGATGTATCCCACGGTGGCCCCCAATCATGTCGAGCGGATCAAGACGCTGGCGCGGCAGGGCTTTTACGACGGGGTGATATTCCACCGCGTGATCGAAGGCTTCATGGCGCAGACCGGCGATCCGACGGGCACCGGCACCGGCGGATCCGATCTGCCCGATCTGGTGCAGGAATTCAGCAAGCTGCCCCATCTGCGTGGCACGCTCGCCATGGCGCGGGCCCAGAGCGAGGACAGCGCGAACAGCCAGTTCTTCATCGTCTTCCAGCCCAATTTCAAACTGGATGGCAAATATACCGTGGTGGGCCGCGTCACCTCCGGCATGGAATTTGTGGACGCCATCGCGCGGGGCGAGCCACCGGCGAATCCCGACGTCGTGCTGCAGGCCTCGCTCGGCGATGCGCCCAAGCCGGAGCCCGATTACGCTGCCGCTCGTGCCCGCCTGAACGCCGCCAATCCGGCCGCGCAGCCTGCCGTGACCACGGACGAGCTGAACGCCCCGATCCGCCAGTAAACCCGCATCCAGACGGGGGGCAGTGCGATGCGTGTAGACCTGTTCGATTTCGATCTGCCGCCTGAGCGTATCGCGTTGCGGCCGGCCAGCCCGCGCGATGCCGCGCGGCTGCTGACGGTCGATGCGCTGGGCATGGCCGACCGGACGATGCGCGATCTGCCCGGCCTGCTGCGCGCTGGCGATGTGCTGGTGTTCAACGATACGCGGGTGATCCCGGCCCAGCTGGAGGGCATGCGGGGCGAGGCGCGGATCGGCGCAACGCTGCACAAGCGGATGGACCTGCGCCGCTGGCAGGCCTTTGTCCGCAATGCCAAGCGCCTGCGCGTCGGCGAACGCGTGGATTTCGGCCAGGATGTGACGGCAATCGCCGAGGACCGGCTGGACGATGGCAGTTTCGTGCTGGCTTTCGAGGGCGAGGAACCGGTGGAAACGCTGATCGAGCGTGCCGGGCGCATGCCGCTGCCGCCCTATATCGCCGCCAAACGTCCGACGGATGCGCGCGATGCGGACGATTATCAGACCATGTTCGCGAAGGAAAAGGGCGCGGTGGCCGCACCGACGGCAGCGCTGCACTTTACGCCGGGGCTGATGGCCGCGCTGGAGCAGGCCGGTATCGCCACCGAGACTCTTACGCTGCATGTCGGCGCTGGCACCTTCTTGCCTGTAAAGGTGGACGATACCGACGCGCACCGGATGCATAGCGAATGGGGCCGGATCGACGCGGCGACGGCGGAGCGGCTGAATGCCGTGCGGGCAAAAGGCGGGCGGCTGATCTCGGTCGGCACCACCGTGCTGCGCCTGCTGGAAAGTGCGAGCCGCGAGGATGGCCGCATCCAGCCGTTCGAGGGCGATACCGCCATCTTCATCACGCCGGGCTATCGCTTCCGGGCAATCGATGGCCTGATGACCAATTTCCATTTGCCCAAATCCACGCTGTTCATGCTGGTCAGCGCGCTGATGGGGCGGGAACGGATGCAGGCGGCCTATGCCCATGCCATAGCCGAGGACTACCGCTTCTACAGCTATGGCGATGCGAGCCTGCTGCTGCCGTAAACAATCGAGCGCGATGTCCTAGCATATCGCGCCCCGGCATCGTTAAAAGCCGGATCCATGAGCGATTCGCATGCCCATCACGGCCATAGCCACGGTCCCGGCGGGCACAGCCATGCCCCGGCCGATTTCGGACGCGCCTTTGCCATCGGCACCGTGCTCAATCTCGCATTCGTGGCGGTGGAGGGCGCGGCGGGGTTCATCACCGGATCGGTCGCGTTGCTGGCCGATGCCGGGCATAATCTGTCGGACGTCCTTGGCCTGCTGATTGCCTGGGGCGGGGCGGAGCTGGCCAAGCGTCCGGCCTCCGAACGGTTCACCTATGGCCTACGCGGTTCCTCCATCCTCGCGGCGATCGCCAATGGCGTGATCCTGATGGTGGCCGTCGGGGCCATTTCGCTGGAAGCGGTTCAGCGCTTTTCCGATCCGCCGCCCGTGCCCGGCGTCACCGTCATGATCGTGGCGGGTATCGGCATCCTCATCAACGGCGCCACCGCCATGCTGTTCGCGCGCGGACGCAAGGGCGATGTGAATATTCGCGGGGCCTATCTGCACATGGCCGCCGATGCCGCCGTGTCCGCCGGTGTGGTGATTGCCGGCGCGCTGATCCTGTTTACCGGCGCGCGCTGGATCGATCCGGTGGTCAGCCTGCTGATCGTGGTCGTGATCCTGTGGAGCACATGGGGTTTGCTGAAGGAATCGGTGGCCATGGCGCTGGGCGCCGTGCCGCGCGCGATCGACCCCGGCGCGGTGCGGGGGCTGCTGGCCGGTCAGGACGGCGTGGCCCGCGTGCATGATCTGCACATCTGGCCCATGAGCACCACCGAAGTGGCGCTGACCGCGCATCTGGTGATGCCGGGCGGCCATCCCGGCGACGAATTCCTACTGAAGATGCAGCGGCTGCTCGATCATGATCACGGCATTGCGCATGTGACCCTGCAGATCGAGATCAACGACGATGTGCCCTGCCTGCTGCATGACGAGCATTGCGCCTGAGCCGGCCCTAGTCGCGGCAGACCCGAAATGGCAGCTGCGCCTGACCAGCCTGTTGCGAGCCGACTTCGAGCGCCAGCGCCAGTACCGCGGCCAGATTCCGTGCGGGCAGGGGTTCCAGCTGCTCCAGCAGACGATCGGTAACCGAACAGGCCTGCGCATCCATCTCGAAGGCGATCTTTCCGGCCAGGGCGGGGGCCAGCACCATCTTGGCAAAGGCATCTCCGCTGCTGCCCGGAGCCAGCGGCAGATTGGCCAGCTCGGTCACCACCGTGCGGGCCGTGGGCCAGGCCTTGTCCGCCCCCGCCTGCCACTCTTGCGAAAGGCGCTGCGCATTGACGGTAAGATAAGCATTGGTGCCAAGACTAGGCGCACATTTGCGGGCCATCTCGGTGGCCAGCGAGGGCATGACATAGGCGGTCACGGCCTCATTCTGCGCAGGCGTGATGCAGGGCTTTGGCTGGGCAGCCTGCGCGCTCGCGGCGGCGGGCAAAGCGAACATGGCAGCGCCAAGGGCAAGGCGGGAGAACATGGGGGCTGATCTTTCAGGCTGACGACGTTGCGCGGCCTGTAGGCGATGCCGACTGTCCCATGAATGAATGGCCTATAGCCGTGAATCGCGTCGTGAGGTGAGCGCGCCGCCAAGACTGGCGCAGGTGCCACGCGGCACGAACAGCCAGGCATCGCTCTGCCGGTCCAGACGCGCGGTGCCCGGCCCCTTGGCGCCGCCATGATTGGCCTGCGCCTTGGCAATGCCATAGCATTTCTCCTTCGGCGCCGGGCTGGGCATCGGCACGGGCCTGTCCGGCGTTTCCATCGAATAGCTGGTCGGCACCGGGCTGGGCGGTGCTTCGCGCGCGTTATCACAGGCCGAGAGGGCGCACAGCGCAAGCGCCACTGCGCCGGCACGTCGGACCGCTTGTGCTCCTGCCATTTGCAAATCCCCCGTGGCGCTCTAGAGGCAGAGCCATGCCTCCACGTTTCGAATTCCACCTTTCCGCAACCGATGGCAAGGCGCGTACCGGCGAAATCCGCATGCGCCGGGGCACCATCGCCACCCCGGCGTTCATGCCGGTGGGCACCGCGGCCACGGTCAAAGCCATGAAACCGGCCGATGTGCGCGCGACCGGGGCGGATATCATCCTCGGCAACACCTATCATCTGATGCTGCGGCCTGGCGCGGAACGGATCGACCGGCTGGGCGGGCTGCACGGCTTCATGGGCTGGGACCGCCCGATCCTGACCGACAGCGGCGGCTATCAGGTCATGAGCCTGTCCGAGCTGCGCAAGATTACCGAGGAGGGGGTCAGCTTCAAGAGCCATCTCGACGGATCGAAGCATATGCTCTCGCCCGAACGGTCGATGGAGATCCAGGCGCTGCTCGGCTCCGATATCGTGATGGCGTTCGACGAATGCCCGCGCGCCGACCAGCCGCGCCCGGTGATCGAAGCCTCGATGGAAATGAGCATGCGCTGGGCGCGGCGATCGCGCGAGGCTTTCGATACAGGAAAAACGGCGGATATCAGCGCGCTGTTCGGCATACAGCAGGGCGCGCTGGACGAGGAGCTGCGCGGCCGGTCCGCCGAAGCGCTCCGGGCCATCGGGTTCGATGGATATGCCATTGGCGGCCTGGCGGTGGGCGAGGGGCAGGAGGCGATGTTCGCCACGCTGGATTTTGCGCCCGACATGCTGCCCGCCGATCGCCCGCGCTATCTGATGGGCGTCGGCAAGCCGGACGATCTGGTCGGCGCGGTGGAGCGCGGCGTGGATATGTTCGATTGCGTGCTGCCCACGCGCTCGGGCCGGAACGGACAGGCGTTTACCTGGGCCGGGCCGATCAATATCCGCAACGCCAAATTCGCCGAGGACACCGGCCCGCTGGACGCGCGCTGCGGCTGCCCGGTATGCACCGGCTGGTCGCGCGCCTATGTCCACCATCTTATCCGCGCTGGCGAGATGTTGGGGGCCATGCTGATGACCGAACATAATCTGCACTTCTATCAGCAGCTTATGGCCGCTATGCGAGAGGCCATTGCGACCGGCGGTTTTGCCAGTTTTGCCACCGAATTCCGCGCCAATTATGTGAAAGTGTCCGTCTGATGCCATCCGGTCTCGCCGCCCTGCTCGACGATGTTGCGGGTATCGCCAAACTCGCTGCCGCCTCGGTCGACGATGTCGGCGTTGCCGCAGGCAAGGCGGGCACCAAGGCCGCCGGTCTGGTGATCGACGATACGGCGGTGACGCCCAAATATGTCGTTGGCCTGAGCCCGCAGCGCGAGCTGCCCATCATCTGGAAGATCGCCAAGGGATCGCTGTTCAACAAGCTGGTGATCCTGGTGCCGGTCGCCATGCTGCTGAGCGCGTTTCTGCCCTGGGCGTTGACCCCGATCCTGATGCTGGGCGGCACCTATCTGTGCTTCGAGGGCGCAGAAAAGATCATCCACCGGCTGTTCCACGCCGACGACAAGGTGGAAAAGGTGGTCGCCACGCTCAATTCCACCGAGCTGGAGAAGCAGAAGGTCAAGGGCGCGGTGCGCACCGACATGATCCTTTCGGCGGAAATCGTGGCGATTTCGCTTGGCGAGATAACCGATCAGGCGCTCGTCACGCAGGCGATCACGCTGATCGCCGTCTCCATTGCCATCACGGCGGGCGTCTATGGCGCGGTGGGGCTGCTGGTAAAGCTGGACGATATCGGCCTGCATCTGGCCAAGGATGAGGGCGCACTGGCCGGATTTGGCCGCGGTCTGGTCAAGGTGATGCCCGGCGTGCTGAGCGCCATCACGGTCATCGGCACGGCGGCCATGCTGTGGGTGGGTGGCGGCATCATCGTGCATGGTCTGGAAGAGTTCGGACTGGAGGCGATACCGCATCTGATCCATGGGCTGAGCCATGGCGCAGAGGAACGCGCTGGCGGCCTGATCGGCTGGATCGTCGAAGCCGGGCTGTTCGGCGTCATCGGGATGATCCTGGGCGCCATCGTGGTCGGCATCCATATGGCCTGGGTCAGGATGCGCGGCGGGCATTGAGGGCGCTTCGGTCCATTACCTGCGCGGCAGCCGTTCGCCACGCGCCCTTCGGCTGCGCACGGCACGCACGCTCCGGCGCGGGGTGCGCGATACATCGGGATTTGCCTTCTAGTCGCTGACGGCACGGGCTAGGCTATGGCCCATGCCCAGCCATCCCGATTTTGCCGATGCCCTGAACCGCGCGTGCGCCCACAGCCCGTTCCTCGAACGACTGATCGAGACACGCCCGAAAATAGAGGCGGCGCTGCGTACCGGCGATCCGGACGCCGCACTCGCTCTGGCGCGCGCACAGGGGGCGGCCTGCGCGGATATATCCGAGGCTTTGCGGGTCGAACGGGGCGGCGTTGCGCTGACCGTGGCCATCGCCGATCTGGCGGGTGCATGGGATCTCTCGCAGGTCACCCGCACGCTGTCCGACTTTGCGGACCGTGCCTGTTCGCGCGCCGTGGAGGCAGCGATCACCGAACGCTGCCCGGACGCCGCGCCGCAGGGCTTTGCCATCGTGGCGCTGGGCAAACATGGCGGGCGGGAGCTGAACTACAGCTCCGATATCGATCCGATTTTTCTGTATGACCGGGAAACCTTGCCGACGAAAGAGGGCGAGGAACCGGCCAAGGCGGCCGTTCGCATCGGGCGGCGCGTCCTTGAACTGCTGCAGGACCTGACGGTGCATGGCTATGTCTTTCGCGTCGATCTGCGGCTGCGCCCCACGCCCGAAGTAAGCCCCATCGCGCTGCCGATTGCAGGCGCGATTTCCCATTATGAAAGCTCCGCCATGGCGTGGGAGCAGGCGGCCTTCATCCGCGCGCGGGCGGCGGCGGGCGATATCGCGCTGGGGCAGCGCTTCCTCGATGCCATTCGCCCGTTCATCTGGCGGCGCTCGCTGGATTTCGGCCAGATCCGCAATATCGACACCATGCGGCGTTCGATCCGCGATCATTATTCCGCCGGTCAGGCGATCGGGCCGGGCTATGACTGCAAGCGGGGGCGGGGCGGCATCCGGGAATGCGAGTTCTTCGTGCAGGCACAGCAGCTGATCCATGGCGGGCGGGACGAAGCGCTGCGCAGCGCCGACACGCGCACCGCGCTCTCGGCGCTGGTGGCCGCGGGCCATGTGCCGGAAGAAGACGGCGCGGCGATCGGCGCGGCCTATGTCGCGCTGCGCACGGCCGAACATCGGCTGCAGATGCTGCACGACCGGCAGACCCATGAAATTCCCAAACAGGCTGGCGAGCGGGATGCGGCCGCGCGCCTGCAGGGCCTGGCGGACGGCGGTGCGTTTATCGACTGGATCAAACCCCATACTGCGCGCGTCGATAGCATTTACAGCGCCTTTGCCAGTTGGGAGGAGCCGCAGGTTCCCACGCTGCCGCTCGATGACGACCAGCTGGACGAGACGCTCGAATCGCTGGGTCTGGCGGCACCTATCGGCGTGGCCCGGCTGGTGCGGCGGTGGCGCAGCGGCAAGTTGCGCGCGATCCGCAGCGAACGGGCGCGCGAAGGGTTCGAGGCGGTGCTGCCCAGCCTGCTGACGACCATCGCGGCGGCCCCCGATCCGTCCCGCGCGCTGGCGCGGCTCGATTCGATGTTCGAACGCCTGCCCAGCGCGATCAATTTTTTCGATCTGCTGCTGGCACGTCCGGCGCTGATCGCGCTGCTGGGCGATCTGCTCAGCCTGACCCCCGTTCTGGCCGATCAGCTGGCGCGGCGCGCGGATCTGATCGATCGCCTGCTGGAGCCGGATGCGCGCAGCCTGCCCGGATCGGTCGAGACCCTGATCGACACATTGCGACCGCCCGCATCGCTCGATTATGAACGCGTTCTCGATTATGTGCGCGCCGAAGTGGGGGAGGTGCGGTTCCTGCTGGGCGCCCAGCTGATCGACGGCAGCGCCGATCCGCTCGCCATTGCCGGAGGCTATGCACGGCTGGCCGAAGCCGCCTGCCGGTTGCTGGCAGATGCCGCAGTGGCGGAGTTCGAGCGGACCCATGGCAAGGTGCCGGGCGTCGAACTTGCCATTCTGGCGCTCGGACGCCTTGGCGGGCGGCAGCTGACCCATGCCTCCGATCTCGATCTGATTTTTCTGTTCGTGCCCAGCCAGCCTGGCGATGTGGGGGATCGCTCCGATGGGCGGCGGGTGCTGGGGGCCACCGACTATTTCAATCGGCTGTCGCAGCGGGTGATCGCCGCGCTGTCCGTGCCGACGGCGACGGGCGCGCTTTATGAAGTCGATACGCGGCTGCGACCCTCCGGCGCGCAGGGGCCACCCTGCGTATCGCTGGCGCAATTTGCCCGCTATCAGCGCGAGGACGCCTGGACCTGGGAGCATATGGCGCTCACCCGGGCCCGCCCGATCTATGGCAGCACGGCGGCGCGCGAGGCGCTGCAGTCCGTGCTGGGCGATGTGCTGCACCATCCGGCAGGGCCAGGTCTGGCAGACGATGTGCGCAGCATGCGCAGCGAGATTGCCGTCCACAAGCAGCCCAGCGGTCCACTCGACGTCAAGCGCTTGCCCGGCGGCCTGATCGATGCCGAATTCCTGCTGCATTTCCATCAGCTGTACAGCAAGGCCGGTTTCAGGCCGGAACTGGCAGAAGCGGCCGATGCGCTGGCGACGGCGGGTCTGCTGGACCCTGACGTGGCCGATGCGCTGCGCTTTCTGACGCGGCTCCTCGTGCTCGTACGATTGGTGGCGCCCGATTGCGCGGAGCCGCCGCCGCCCGCCCGCGCCTTGATGGCCCGCAGCCTTGAGCTTGATGGCTGGGATGCCGTAATGGACCGGCTTGCACAGGCACGCGCCAGCATCACCGCTGCGTGGGAAAAGGCGCTTGGCCCGCGCGGCGAGATAAAAGCGAAGGAATAACCACATGGTCGAAATGCTGCCCGAACTTACCCTCACCAATGATCAGGCAGAGCTTGCGCCGCTCGCCGCTTATGCCGGCAAACCGCTGGTGCTGTTTTTCTTCCCGCGCGCGAGCACGCCGGGCTGTACCAAGGAAAGCATCGCCTTTTCCGAAATGCTGGATGCCTTCGGCGCGGCGGACACGGCGGTGGCGGGCGTGTCCAAGGACAGCCCGAAAAAGCTGTCCAATTTCCGCGAGAAACAGGGGCTGACGGTCGATCTGCTGTCCGATGCCGAGACCGATCTTTCGGAGCAGCTGGGCGTGTGGAAAGAGAAGCAGATGTACGGCAAGACGTTCATGGGGCTCGAGCGCAGCACCTTCCTGTTCGATGCGTCCGGCAAGCTGGCGCGCGAATGGCGCAAGGTGAAGGTCGCCGGCCATGCCGAAGAGGTGCTGGAGGCCGCGCGGACGCTCTGATGTCTGGGGACGGGATGTCTGAGGCAGGGGTGTCTGGAGACGGGATGTCGCGCGACCGGCGCAGCATAGCGCAGGCCTGCGCGCATGTTCTGGCGCAGGCGCAGCCGCGCGCCAAGCTGATGGCGGCGCGTCAGGCGGCGCGCGCGTGGCGGCTCGGGCAGCTGGATCATCGCTTCGATCGGCCGATGCCGCATGCGCCGGGCCGACCGGACGAACCGGCCCTTCTGCCGCCCAACCGGATGCCCCGCCGCGGCAAGGCCGGATCGCAGCGCGGGCGCATCGCGCTGTTGCATGCTCTGGCGCATATCGAATTTGCCGCGATAGATCTGGCGTTCGACATGGCCGGTCGCTTCGGACAGCGGTTTCCGCGCGCATTTGTCGATGACTGGATGAAGGTGGGGGCAGACGAAGCCATGCATTTCGCCTTGCTCGATCGCCGGTTGCGACAGCTGGGCAGCTATTATGGCGCCTTGCCCGCGCATGATGGACTGTGGGAAGCGGCCGAAGAAACCGCGCATAGCGCGATGGCGCGGCTTGCCGTGGTTCCAATGGTTTTGGAAGCGCGCGGATTGGACGTTACGCCGCAGATGGTGGAAAGGTTCCGCAGCGCCGGCGATCTTGCGTCCGCAAAAATCATGCAGCGCATTTACCATGATGAAATCGCGCATGTCGGATTCGGGTCGAAATGGTTCGCATGGGGATTCGACCATGACCGAAATTCCGATGAACGGACGAACGCCGAAACCGCGGAATCGCCCGCAAATCTTTGGGTTTCGTTAATTAATCGGCATTTTCGTGGAACTTTAAAACCACCGTTCAACGACTCAGCGCGTCATGAGGCCGGTCTGACGCTAGATTTCTACGGCGCTGTTGCGTCCGGGAACCAAACTGGGCTTTAACCTTCATCGAGGGACGGGCGGATCGCGCCGCTCGCAAAGGAACATGGGTAGAGGCCTAGCGCCTCTTTCCAGGAAAAAGGGTAAGGTCTTCTATGCAGCTTCATCTCACGGCCACCGGCCGCGCAGCATCGTTCGCACTGGCAGCACTGATGGTATCCGTGCCCGCCCACGCCAACAGCAGCGCATCCGATGCCTTTCAAATTGATGATCAGCTGGAAGGTTCCGAAAAAATTATCACGCCGCTGGGTGAGGCCGATGCCAATTTCAAGCAGCTGTTCAATGTATGGAGCGGCCGCGATACCGCTGGTAAGCCGCAGCTTGAAGTATCCATCCCCTCTATTCAGCCCGTCAACGAATATCGTCTGACCAGCTATTTCGGTTATCGTACCGATCCTTTCAAAGGCCGCCGCGGCAATCACAAGGGCATCGATATGGCTGCGCCCACGGGCACGCCGATCTATGCGACGGCCGATGGCCTGGTGGAGCGTGCCGGCTGGGCCAATGGCTATGGCAACTATATCGAAATCGAGCATGGCAATCAGGTCGAGACGCGTTACGGCCACATGTCCCGTCTGAATGTCGAGCCCTATCAGCGCGTGAAGAAGGGCGATCTGATCGGCTATGTCGGCTCGACCGGCCGTTCAACCGGTGCCCATCTGCACTATGAAGTGCGTATTGCGGGTGAGCCCGTCGATCCGTTGTCCTTCATGAATCAGACGAACGGTGCTTTACTTGCCAATGAGAGCAATGCTACAGATGCTATAGGCGGTCCGAACGACTAACCCCGTTCCCGTCTGCAAGTCACCTTTGGGAGAGGGTGTAAAGACTCGGGGCGTGTAAGGCCAAGGCCTTGCCGCCCCTTTTTATTGGCCTATCTCTTTATCATGACCCAAGCATCCATCACCTTGTTGCCCGCCGCTGCCGCCCGTGTGGCGGCCATCGCTGAAAAACAGGGCGTGCCGGCCATCCTGCGCCTGTCGGTGGAGGGCGGGGGATGTTCCGGCTTTCAGTATAAATTCGGCCTGGCCGATGACGTTGCGCCCGATGACACCATTGCGGAAGAGCAGGGCGTCAAGCTGGCGGTGGATTCCGTCAGTCTCGATCTGGTGCGCGGCAGTGCGGTCAATTTCGTCGAATCGCTTGGCGGCAAGCATTTCGAAGTGACCAACCCCAATGCGCAATCGGGCTGCGGCTGCGGGACCAGTTTCTCCGTCTAACCGACGCAGCGTGGGCGCATCGACTTGCGCGCTGCAGGCTGACAGATGCGCCTTGACGCGCTAGGGCTGCGTCCATGCTTATTGCCAGTTTCAACATCAATGGCGTGAAAGCACGCCTGCCCCGGCTGATCGAATGGCTGGAGGAGCGGAAGCCGGACATTGTCTGCCTGCAGGAACTCAAAAGCGCCGATGACGGCGTGCCGGTCGATGCGTTCGAGAAGGCCGGCTATGGCGCCCTCATCCATGGCCAGAAAGGCTTCAACGGCGTCGCCATTCTGGGCAAAGGCACGCAGCCCGCAGAGGTCCGCCGCGGTCTGGAGGGCGATCCTGAGGATGAGCAGTCCCGCTATCTGGAGGCGGATGTGCACGGCCTTCGCGTGGCCAGCATCTATCTGCCGAACGGCAATCCGCGGCCCGGCCCGAAATTCGATTACAAATTGCGCTGGATGGAGCGCCTTCGCGCCCGCGCCACGCAAATCTGGGCGGAGGAGGTGCCTGCCGTGCTGGCCGGCGATTATAACGTCATTCCCAAAGACCGCGATACCTTTTCGGTGCGGGCCATGGCGGACGATGCCTTGATGCAGCCGGAATCCCGCGCGGCCTATCGCCGGCTTCTGGCGGATGGCTGGACCGACGCGCTGGAAACGCACTATCCGGCCGGCGGCGTGTGGACCTTCTGGGACTATCAGCGCGGGGCCTGGCAGCAGGACCATGGATTTCGGATCGATCATCTCCTCCTGTCCCCGGAAACGGCGGACCGGCTGGAGGCCAGCGGCGTGGACAAGGACTATCGCGGGCGGGAAAAGGCCAGCGATCATGCGCCAACCTGGGTGCAATTGCGCGCTGCCGAAGCCTGAGCATCGCCGAAAAGCCTTGCAGACAGGGCAGGGTCCGCGCACGGGCGCAGCCGCCCTATTGCCGCGAAAGACAGGACCATGGCTTCGACATTCAAGATCGCATTGGCGCTGGCTGTGTGCTCTCTCGCCAGCCCGGCGCTGGCGCAAGACGATGGCCCTCGTTTCTGCCCCAACCGGCCTGGTCTGGGTAGCAGCACCTGCACCACCGAAGCCGGGCGTCTAGGCGCGGAGCTGGGCGTGGCCGACTGGACCCTGAACAAGACGGACAGCGGGCGCAGCGACAGTGTGGCGATTGGCGACAGCTTCCTGCGCTATGGGCTCGACGACCGTACCGAACTGCAGATCGGCTTTGTCGCTTACACCCATGTCTATGATCGTATCGGCGCTTCGGTGGTGAAGGACGGCGGATTTTCCGATGTCCGTCTCGGCCTGCGTCGCAATCTGATCGGCAATGATGGCGGCGATATCGCGCTCGCTATCGAACCCTATGTCACGCTGCCGGCCGGCCAGAGCGCCGTATCGGACGGCGACTGGAGTGCCGGCCTGATCGTGCCATCAAGCTTTTCGCTCGGCGGGGACCTCAGCCTTGGTGCGACGGCCATTGTCGCAGCAGCCGTCGATAAGGATGGCGATGGGCGTCATTTTTCCGCCACCCAATATCTCGGCTTGAGCCATCCCTTGTCGCCGGAGATCGGCCTGACCGGCGAAGTCGGCCTGCGCTATGATGACGATCCGGCGGGCGATGTCTGGGCGCCGGTCGCATCGGCCAGCCTGAGCTGGACCCCGCGCGATCTGTGGCAGTTCGATATCGGCACGGTCATCGGCCTGGACGGCGACAGCGACGATGCGGAATTCTATATCGGCCTGTCCACCCTGTTCTAGGCGCGGTCAGAGCGGCTTTTCATATAGCGTATAGCAGCGGTTGATCTGGCTATCGAGCGCATCCGCAATCGCGATCATTCCTTCATTGTCATCGAGGATCCAGCCGATTTCCCCTCGTGTCGCACCATAATGGGCCACCGAGGCGCGGCGGATATATTCGATCATCATGAAGGCCAGCTGGCTCGCCAGGCGGCTGCCCTGATGCTCCTTGAGCACGCCCATCAACGGCACGCGCATGGTGCGCACGCGCGGATTGCGCAGCCAGAGCAGCAATTTGGCCCATCCGAACGGCCATAACGATCCCTTCAGGCTCTTCAGCGGCTCATTGAGGTCGGGCAGGGTCATCATGAATGCGACCGGGCGTCCCTCCAGCTCGGCAATGCGAATCAGATCTTCGCGCACGATCGGTTTCAGCTTCTTGCCGGCATAGGCGATCTCACGGTCGGTCAGCGGCACGAAGCCCCAATTGTCGGACCACGCATCGTTCAGGATCGACAGAATAATCGCCGCCTCCTCGTCGAATTTGGCTTTGTCGACTTTGCGCACGGTGATGCGGCTGTTGCGCTCGCCGGACTGGATGATACGGTTGATGAGCGGCGGAAAATCCTGGCAGATATTCAGATCCCAGGTGCTTAGTTGCTTGGCCGGCTTGTACCCCGCCGCTTCGATCCAGCGCTCATAGGCCGCCTTGTGATGTCCCATCATCACCGTGGGGCTGTGGTCATGGCCCTTGGTCAGCAGGCCCGGCTCGTCCCAGACGGAAAGCGAGAGCGGCCCGAGCACGCGGGTCATACGCTCGGCGCGCAGCCATTGCTCCGCTTCCGCCATCAGGGCATCGCCCACGCTCTGGTTGCTGGCTTCGAACATGCCGAAATTGCCGGTGCCGGGGCCCATGCCCTGCTGCGCTGGCTGGGCAAGCGCAAGCTCATCGATATGGGCGGAGATCCGGCCCACGACGCTGCCATGTTCGCACGCGAGAAACAGCTGCATCCGGGCATGATCGAAGAACGGGTTCTTCTTGCGGTTCAGCAGTTCGCGCATATCGCTGCGCAGCGGCGGCACCCAGTGCGGATCGTCTGCGTAGAGCCGATAGGGCAATTCGATGAAATCGGCTTCGTCGCGGCTATTGGCGACGGGATAGATGTGAATATCGGTCATGCAAATCGCTCCTGCCTGCGCAACAGCACAGGCAGGCGCTTACGGCAAGATCGCAAGATCAGGCGTCCGTCTTTTCCTTCGAACGGCGGCGCGGGTGGCCGGACGCGATGCCGCCGGACAGCTCCTTCACCCAGGGATAATCCTTCGCCACGTCTTCATCATAGCCAAGGTTGAACACCGTCGCGCTGCGCTTGGGGATATCCTTGCGATGATAATAGGTGCGGAAAATCTTGTCCCAGCCATAATTGGTGATGCCGTAATTGCCGCTTTCATGGTGAAAGTGATGCTCCAGATGGCGCTGCTTCATATAGCCGATGAGCTTGCTCTTCGGCTTGAACGCCAGATGCTGCATGCAGTGGACGAACTCGTAATAGCAGGTCGTCAGCAGGCCAGTGGCAAACGCTGCCGCCGCGCCGCCCACGCCGCCGATCAGATAACCGATCGGCAAGGTGGCCACCGCAATGGTGGGCAGGGTGGTGTGCAGCGCACCGAACAGCACCTCCAGATGGTTGGGGTCCTGGTGGTGATCGTAATGAATGCGCTTCCAGGTCTTGGCGAAAACCTTGCGCTTGTACATCCACTGGCCGTGCAGCACGAACCGGTGCAGCATATACCAGACGAACGGATAAACCACGATCCCTGCGACCACGGCGCCTGCAGTGGCAAGCGGGGTTGCCGGATAAAAGGCATAGAGCGCGACCGCCGCTGCCGTCAGCACCAGATAGGATATGATCGTGTAATGCTGGAAATAGGCCACCACCAGATCACGGAAACTCATCCGATCCAGATAGTGCGATCGATTCCAGAAATTGCTCGATGCTGTTTCAACGCTGGCCATGCCTTGAGTCCCTAAGATGTCCGTCTGCTAATGATCTGCCTGATGGCAGGCCGATCGCCCGCCGTTACAGGCGGGCGTATGATATGGCACAGATTTACGGCGGCTTTACGACGCGGCGCCCTGTGCCGAGACATAATTATGTCGCGATTGGGCGCTGGCAAATCAAGGGATGCCGCCGAGGGGGCGCTCTATTCCTCGGAACGGATCAGCACTGTCTCGCCCAGCAGGAGGAACAGGAAGAACGGCGCCCACGCCGCCACGAACGGATCATAAGCCCCGAGATTGCCCATCGCGAGCGAGAAATTGTCGGCCACGAAATAGGTGAAACCGAGCGCCATGCCGATCACCACGCGGATGAAGGTCTTGCCCGCCCGGGCCAGGCCAAAGCCTGCGATAGAGCCGAGCAGCGGCATGAGGATGGAGGCGAGGGGGCCGGACAGCTTGTGCCACATCGCCGCTTCTGCGCCCGCGGTCGGCCGGCCGGCAGCGCGCTGATCGGCAATGGCGGATCGCAGTTCGGAAAAGCCCAGCGCATCGGGATCGAGCGAGGAGATGGTGAAGCTGGTTGGCTGGACCCCAAGGCCGAAACGCACCGTTGATGGGGGCGTGGTCGTGGCACTGGCCACGCTGAATGTCGTGGCGTCATCCAGCGTCCATCCATTGTCGATCCAGCGCGCGGTTTTGCCCTGAATAACCGTGGAAAGGCCGCCATTGGACCGATCGTTCACCCGCACATTCTTCAGGATCATCGAGGGGCCGCTGCCGATGACCAGTTCGGCATGGATCAGATCGTCCCCATCCAGCAGCCAGACATTGCTGCGGATATCGCTGTCGCGCGGAATTTCGCCATAATCGACGGCCTGCCAGGCGCTCAGCTTGGCACTGGTTGGTGCCAGGACGGTTTCGTTGAACAGAAAGGTCAGCGCCGCGATGCCGCAGGCGGCCAGAACCAGCGGAGCAAGGATCTGGTGCGCGGACAGCCCCGCGGCCTTCATCGACACGATTTCGCTGTTCTGGTTCAGCGTGGCAAGCATGATGAGCGTGCCGAGCAGCACCGAAAAAGGCAGGAACTGCGCCACCACCTGCGGCGTGCGCCAGCCGATATAGGTCATGATTTCGGCCGACCCATTGCCGGGCGGCGCCAGAATGTCGCTCGTCTGGCGCAGCAGGTCCAGGCTCATCAGGATGATGACGAGCATCGCCAGCACCGCCAGACTGCGCGTCAGAAAGCCTTTGACCATGTACAGCGCCATGGTGCGGGACGGGAAGAAAGCGAACTGGTTCATGTTCCGGCCTCCATCGCAACAGAGCGGCGCCTTTTGAAGCGCAATCGTCGCCCGATCCACTTGGCGGCTTTGTCCGCCCGTTTCTCGATGGCGCCGATGGGTTGCCCCCCTGGCACATAAGCGAGGACATAATACATCCACAGCACCAGTGCGGTGAACCCGGCAAAGGGCAGCCAGAGCGAAACATAGGGGCTGGCCCGGCCCAGCGCCGCCACGCCTTCGCCGAATTCATTCACCTTGTGATAGGTCACGATCATGATGATGGCGAACACCACGCCCATGGCCGATGTCGATCGTTTCGGCGGCACGCCGAGCGAAAGGCCCAGCAGCGGTATGATCAGCATGGTGGCCAGCTCCACCATGCGGAAGTGAAAATTGGCAAAGGCGGCGTTGCGTTGCTTGATGCTGAAGGCTTGATTGCTGGCGACGCTGAGCAGTTCGAACAGCGTGTTCTCTTCATCCTCTGCGCCGCCGCGCATGCGAAACTGCTTCATGGTCGGCACATCGATGGGCAGATCCTGCAGCGCAAAGGTAAGCACCCGTGGCGTCGCGAATTTGGGCGACTCCTGCACGGCGCTGCCGTTGCGCAGGCGCAGCAGCATGAGGTTGGGATCGTCCGTGCTCAGGAATTGCGCGCTCTGGGCGGTGGCGGTGTAATGTTCGCCATCATCCGTGCCGACATCCACAAAGATGCCGGACAAATCGGTGCCACCGTCCCGGCTCCGCTCGACCCGCAGCGTGATATGATCGCCCAGCTTGTTGAATTGCCCCACCTTGATCGAGGCGCCGAGCGCTCCGGAGCGCAGATCGAACTGCAATTGTTCGTAATAATAAGCGGCATAGGGCTGCAGATAGCCGACGATGGCGATGTTGATGGCAATCAGCCCGAAAGCGTAGAGATAGGGCACCCGCAGCAACCGCCAGTAGCTGAACCCCACCGCGCGCATCACGTCCAGCTCCGATGTGGTGGCCAGTCCGCGAAAGGCGAGCAAGATGCCCAGCAGCAACGCCAGGGGAATGGCGATGGCGAAATATTCGGGCATCAGATTGGCCAGCAGACGGAACACCACCGTCACCGGCCCGCCCTCCGTCGCCACGAAATCGAACAGGCGCAGCATTTGATCCAGCATCAGCAGCATCGCGGCGATCACCAGCGTGGTAATCAGCGGAATCGCGATCCGGCGCGCGATGTACAGGTCGTTTGCGGTGAGCAGTTTCAAGCCGAGATTGCCCGCTGTCCAATATCATGTCGCAAGGCGCCTTGGCGAAAGGCGACATGCCGGCGGTTGCCATATGTCATTCCGGCCAGCGATATAGGTCGCCAGCCAAAATGACCATGTCTTTTATGCCGCCGTCACGATGCTGCGGGCCTCGCAGGCATCAGATGATGCCGGTGGCTTTTCCGGCGCGTTCGAACATGCCCAATATCTCGTCGACCTGTTCGCTCGTATGCTCGGCACATAGCGAGCAGCGCAGCAGCGTCATATTGGCCGGCGTGGCCGGGGGCCGTGCAAGATTGACGTAGAGACCTTCGTTCAGCAGCGATTCCCACATCTTCGCGCCGCCTTCCAGATCCGGCATGATGACGGCGATAATCGCGCTTTGCGGCTCATCCGTGCCAATGGTGAAGCCCAGCGCCTTGAGGCCGGCGTGCAGCTTGCGCGAATTTTCCCAGAGATGCGCGCGCTTCTCGCTGCCGTGCATCAGCTTGCGGATCGACGTGGCGGCCGTGGCCACCACGCTGGGCGGCAGCGACGCGGTGAACACATAGGGGCGGCAGACCAGGCGCATCACCTCGAACTTGGGATGGTTGGATACGCAGAAGCCCCCGACGGTGCCGACCGATTTGCTGAACGTGCCGATGATGAAATCGACGTCATCCATCACGCCCTGTTCCTCGGCCACACCGCGGCCATGTTCTCCGATAAAGCCCATGGAATGCGCTTCGTCCACCAGCACCATGGCGCCCGCTTCCTTGGAAATGCGCACCATTTCCTTGAGCGGCGCGACATCGCCCAGCATGGAATAAACGCCTTCCAGGATCACCAGCTTGCCGGCCTCTTCCGGCAGGCGCTTCAGCCGCTTTTCCAGCGCTTCGATATCGTTATGGCGAAAGGGCACGATCTGGGCATTGCCCATGGCGCAGCCATCGTAGATCGAGGCGTGGCTGTCGATATCCAGCAGCACATAATCGTCCTTGCCGGCGATGGTGCTGATAATTCCCAGATTGGCCTGGTATCCGGTCGAGAAGACCATGGCGTGATCGAAGCCGTAAAATTCCTTCAGGGCATCTTCGCATTCGCGGTGCCCCTGATAGGTGCCGTTGAGCACGCGACTGCCGGTGGTGCCGGTGCCGAAATCGTCCAGCGCCTTCTTGCCCGCCGCGATCACGTCCGGATCGAAGGTCATGCCCATATAATTATAGGTGCCGAGCAGGATCGTCTCCTTGCCGTTCACCACCGCCACGGTGGGCGACTTCACCTCTTCCATCACCAGCGAAAAGGGATCGCGCTGGCCGGTGGAAAGCAGCGTTTCGCGCTGTTGGATCAGCGCATCGAATTTGGAGAAAAGATCGGTCATCGGCGTGCGCTCAGCCCCGCAATTTGGTGACGGCATCAACCAGCTGCCCGACGGTTTCGATTTCCGCCTGCATGTTCATGGTGATGATGATGTCGAACCGGTCCTCGATCGCCGCGACGAAATCCATGACGGTCAGACTGTCCCATTCCAGATCTTTCTGGAAGCTGGTCTCACGGGTCACCTCCACGCCCTTGGCATTGAAGGGCTCGATCTCTTCCTTGATTTCGGCGAACAGGGGATCGGATGCGTGATCGGTCATGCGACTATGGCCTTTGTGAAATAGCGACTGTGCGGACTTGGCAAGCGATTGCGGCATGGTCAAGGCAGCGCGCTAGAGCCATCCCTCGCTGCGATACCAATCGGCCGTTTCCGCCAGCCCCTCGCGCGTGTCGATCTGCGGCGTCCACAGGGCGCGCGGCGGACGCTTGCCGGTATCGACGGTCCAGTCCGGATGGGCGAAATAGCGGGCACGGTCGGGTGTCAGCTTGGCCCCGGACCGGCGCACGAGCCGGTCGATATAGCCGCCCGCCAGCAGGAGCGGCGCGGGGACGGAAAAGGTCTCGATGCTCCGGCCGACGGCCTTGCCGATGGCGCGGGCGAAGCTGCGATGGCTCCAGCCGCCGTCCACGCCGTCATCGGCCTCATATATGTCGCCGATGCACTGTTCCCCCGCCGGGATCAGCGCGACCAGTAAGCGCGCCAGATCGTCGACATGGATAGCGGAAAAGCGGCCCCGTGGCGGCAGAAAGACAAGCCCGCGCCTGGCCATCTTGAACAGCTCCAGCATTTCGCCGTCTCCCGGACCATAAACCGCAGGCGGCCGCACCGCCGTCCAGTCGAGCATCGAGGTCGCGACCAGCCGCTCGCCCGCCAGCTTGGTCTCTCCGTAAATGGAGAGCTGCGGACGGCGCGCGGCGAGCGACGACACATGGACAAACCGTTTGACGCCGCAGGCTTTGGCGGCGGCGATCATGTTCAGGACGGCATCGACATTGCCAGCCTCGAACCCGGCGCGGTTCGGGGCATTGGTTGCGCCTGCGATATGCAGCACCGCGTCCGCGCCGTCGCACATCGCCTCGAGCGCGGCGTGATCGGACAGCGCTCCGCGCACCCAGGTCACGCCATCGCGCGGCGGTTGCTCGCGGCGCGTCAATGCCTGCACGGCATAGCCCTGCGCCAGCGCCGCCGACAGCGTAGCCCCACCCACGAAGCCGGTTGCCCCGGTCATCGCGATCCTCTTGCCGGATCCTGCCATCATGTCAGCGCAGCGGGGACCAATCGATCACATCGCCTTCGCTGTCCAGCTCGTCCACGGCGCGCTTGCGCTCGATCGAGCTGCGGGCGGGCAGATGCTCCAGGACCTGATCGAGCAGGGCGCTCATGCCATCGCCGGTTGCCGCGGAAATGGTCAGCAGGGTGATGCCTTCGTCCCGCAATCCCCTGGCCACGTCTGCCATCAGTTCCTCGCCCAGCAGATCGCCCTTGTTCAGGGCCACCAGCTCGGGCTTTTCGGACAGGCCGGAGCCGTAATTGTCCAGCTCGGTGCGCACGGTGTGATAGGCCTCCAGCGGATTGTCGCCGGTGGCGTCGATCAGATGGATAAGCAGACGGCACCGTTCGATATGGCCCAGAAACCGGTCGCCGATACCCGCGCCTTCCGCCGCGCCTTCGATGAGGCCGGGAATATCGGCCAGCACGAATTCGCGCGACTTGTGCCGCACCACGCCGAGCTGCGGAATGATGGTGGTGAAGGGATAGGCCCCCACCTTGGCGTTGGTGCCGGTCACCTGATTGATGAACGTGGATTTGCCTGCATTGGGCAGGCCGACGAGGCCGACATCAGCGAGCAGTTTCAGCCGCAGCCAGACATCGCGTTCCTCGGCGGGCCAGCCCATGCCATGCTGACGCGGCGCGCGGTTGGTGCTGCTTTTATAGCTGGCATTGCCGCGCCCGCCATCGCCACCGCGCAGCAGCAGCACTTCCTGCCCCTCTTCGGTCAGATCGGCCAGCAGGGTGCGGTCTTCGTCATCGGCGAGCACCTGGGTGCCGATCGGCACGTCGATATACAGATCCTTGCCGCCTGCGCCCGTGCGGTCGCGCCCCATGCCGCCAAAGCCGCGCTGCGCCTTGAAATGCTGGTTGTAGCGGAAATCGATGAGCGTGTTGAGGCCGGGCACGGCGCGGAAGATGATATCGCCGCCCTTGCCGCCATTGCCGCCATCGGGGCCGCCATATTCGACATATTTTTCGCGGCGAAAGCTCACCGCACCGGGGCCGCCGGCGCCGGATTTCAGATGGATTTTGGCTTGATCGAGAAAATGCATGGGCCAGCCGTTAAAGCAGGTGAGGGGCGATAGCCAGTTTTCATCCGTTCGGCGCGTCCATATTGACCCCGAATTAGCCTTTGCAGCCCGCATTGGCGTCCGTTATATCCGCTTTTCTGGTGCGGGGCCGTAGCTCAGTTGGGAGAGCGCGTCGTTCGCAATGACGAGGTCAGCGGTTCGATCCCGCTCGGCTCCACCAGCTTTCACCCGTTCTTGTTCCCGCCCAATCGGCGTGCACAGCGATCATCCGGTCGGTTCATCCGAAGACGCGCGCCATTCTTCCACGCGATCGGAGAGGCGGATTGCCGCCATTTCGCGCGCGCGTTCGCGGGGCAAGCCCAAAGCGGTCGCAAGGGGGCCGCCCATCAGCGCGTCGCCCAGCGCCATGAGCACGAGGGTCAGCGTCGTTTCCTGCAGTTCGTCGCCGATCTGGGACGACAGATTGAGCTGATCGACCAGATCGTGAATCGATTCGACAATCGGATCGAGCGCGTCCTCATTGCCGGAGGACAGCATCCATGCGGCCAGGGCGCCGCCGCCCTCCCGGTCGAACGCATCGAACGTCAGGTCCACGATATCGCGGGCCGTTGCCTCGCCGGCGCGGGTCTTGAGCACGGTGACCGCAATCGTCTCGCAGATCGCGCGCGCATGAAAGGTGGCGAGTGCCCGCTGCAGACCGGAGGCAGACCCGAAATGGTGCAGCAGATTGGCATGCGTGCGGCCAATGCGCGCGGCCACAGCCTTCAGCGTGACCGCCTGCGGCCCGGCATCGAGCAGCAGTTCGCGGGCGGCCTCCAGCGCGGCCAGGCGGCTCTCCGCCGGGCTAAGCCGGCGCCTGGATGAGGATAGACTTATGGGCATTGATGTTCCGTATGTCCTTTGCCGCTCTTATGGCGGCAGTGATCGTCCATGTAACGGATTTTTGACGACGCTGCGTACCGGTGGGCCGATGCGACCAGGCCGGTAATGGGGGCGGCAGATTGTTTTGCCAATGGTCGCCCATGCGATGCAGGCGGCGCCCCGCGATAACCGGTGCGACCAAGCCTTGGCATTAGGCCATTGCCCATCCTAAACCGTTCAACATGCTCAATATTGGATATATTAAAGACATAAATTAACTATGCACCTTAGCCATTTTTGAGTGCCCTTGGTCCAAGTCTAGTACCATTATTTCTCGGGGGGACTTGGATATGAAAGATGGCACAGACAATCATCCGCCAATACATGCGCAGAGACTGCGCTATGATCTGAAAGCCAAGTCGACCAAATACTGGCTTGATGGAGATGCGATTACCACATCGTTCTTCAATTCCCTGTCGGTAGCGTTCCCGCTGGGAGAAGCCTTCTTTATCCACAGCATTCGCCCGTGGCAGACGCGGATAAAGGGCCAATTACGGACAGATATTGCCAAATTCATCCGTCAGGAGACGGATCATTGCAGGGAGCATGGCGCCTTTAATTGCGGTATAGAAGCCGGCGGCTATGACACCGTCCGCCTGAAGCAGCGGACGAAGCAGGTCTTGGCCCGCATGCAGAACGAAAGCGAATTGACCAAGCTCACCTATAGCATGTGTTGCGAGCATCTTACCGCGATTCTAAGCGCGGCGATTTTGCGCGACGAGCGCCTGTTCGCGCGCAGCGACGCTACGGTGGCCCGGCTTTGGTTGTGGCACAGCGTCGAGGAAGTCGAGCACAAGGCCGTCTGTTTCGACACATGGTTGTTTGCGACGCAGCATTGGTCGCCGGCGCGCCGCTGGTTGACCCGGTCGTTCGCTCTGGCAATGATAACCGCCGGGTTCGTGAAAAACCGTTTCCTGGGACAGCTGGATTTGCTGCGGCAGGACGGCTGGACGTTCCGCCAGGCGTTTCCAGCGCTCGTCAAGACGGCCTTTCGCAAGGGCAGCCTTGGCCGCTCGGTCGTCAAGGATTGGCTGGCCTTTTTGCGGCCAGGCTTCCATCCTTGGCAGATCGATGACCGGGCGCTCGTCGCGCATTGTCAGGCCATGCTCTCCCGGCCGCTCGAACCGGTTGGCGATGTCAGCGAGAAACCGGCGACGACGCCCAAGCGGGTTTTTAGCGCCGCCTGAGCGCCGTCAGGCCGCCGCCTTGTCCATCAAGCATCGCGCAGGCATATGGTCTTCATCGGCCATGTCCTGCTCATCGGCATGCCAGCGATAATGGCGGGCCGGTGCCCGCGACTGCCGGGCTTCGCTCCAGCGCTGTTCGATCCGGCCGGTCTCGCGGAAACCGATGTTCCGCAGCACAGCGCCCGAAGCAGGATTGTCGACGAAATGGGTGGCGGTAAGCTGATCATGTCCCAGCGCGCGGGCCATCGCGACAAGGGCCTTGCCGGCTTCGGACGCATAGCCGCGGTTCCAGCTGTCGCTGCGGATCCAGTAGCCCAACATGACACCATGGTCCTTGTCGTCCAGCGCGCAGGTGCCGAGCAGGCGGGGCCGCGCTGCCAAACGATCGAAAATCAGCAGATGTGGCAGCGGGTCATCGCCGGCGGTGGCGCAATAATCGGCGGCATCTTCCGGACGGTAGGGCCAAGGCAATTGCGCCAGATTGCGCACGATCCGCTCTTCATTGGCGGCATCGAAAACCTGCTGAGCATCTTCCGGCCATGGCGGCCGCAGCATCAGCCTTGGGGTAATGGCAAACATATCGTTTCTCCCGTAACCGCCTTGGCGAAACGCTCCTTAACCCCGTGTGATGACAGGACCATGAAGCCGCTCGAGCGGTTATTGCAAAGGGAGAGGGGGTAAGTCGGGCCATTTGCCCAACAAAAAAGGGAGCCGGGGCGGGCCCGTCTCCCTTTTTGAAAAGTGAAGCTCCGTCTTGGAGCTTCCGGGCCATCCCTTCGGGACAGCCTCTGAAACTGTCCGCTTATTCTGCCGCTTCGGCGGCCATGTCTACCGACACATATTTGCGGCCAAGCTTGCCGCCATGGAATCGGACTCGGCCCTCGACGAGCGAGAACAGCGTGTGGTCCTTGCCAAGGCCAACATTGGCGCCGGGATAAATCTTCGTGCCACGCTGACGCATGATGATGTTGCCGCCGATGACCTGCTCACCGCCGAACTTCTTTACACCAAGACGCTTACCGGCTGAGTCGCGACCGTTGCGCGAAGAGCCGCCTGCTTTTTTATGTGCCATGGCTGATTACCCTTCTTTTTCTTCGTTCTTGGCGTCGTTCTTCGACGGCGCCTGCTTGGTCACGCTCTCGGCCTTGCCTTTGCCTTCGGCGGTCACCTTCTTGGGGCTCGCCTTGTCAGCAGCAGCCTTTGCAGGCTTGGCATCCGACTGATCGTCGCTTTTCGCAGCGGCAGCCTTTTTGGGCGCAGCCTTTTCATCGCCGATCGACAGGATTTCCAGCAACGTCACATTCTGACGGTGGCCCTGCTTGCGGCGGTAATTATGCCGACGACGCTTCTTGAAAACGATGACCTTGTCGGTCTTGTCCTGCGCAATGATGCGCGCGCCAACGGTGAGCTTAGCAACGTCCTTCATGTCGGCGCCTTCGCCGGCCAGCAGAACATCATCCAGCGTCACGCTGTCGCCGGCTTCACCGGCCAGCTTTTCGACGGCTATTTTATCTCCGGCGGCGACGCGATATTGCTTGCCGCCCGTGCGCACGATCGCGAACATGGGCTATACTCGGTTATGGTCTAAAAATTGCGGCCAGCACGAAAAACGAAAAGGCACGAAGCCACCGGCCTCGCGCTGGAAGAGCGTCAGCTACGTGGAGGCAGCATGCTTGTCAACGCTTTTCCGGGTCACATCCGCAGATCCACCGCCACTTGCCGCCTTGCAGAGGCCGCCCTAGAGAATATGCCATGAAATCGCTGGCCTGTCTCGCTCTGCCGTTCCTGCTTGCCGGGTGCCTGCAGGGTTCCGATAATTTCCCCTCGCTCGCCCCGCGCGCCTATGAGGTCACGCAGGCCCGGGCGGCCGATCGGCCGCAGGGCGAAGCGCTGCCGCCGCCACCCACAGCGCAGCTTTCACCCTTGTCCTATGCGCAGCGACAGGCGGCGGACACGGCGCTGGCGACGCATGAACGGGCCGAGGCTGCATTTCGGGCCGCGCTGCCCGCAGTGCGCAGCAATGTCGGCGCGGCAAGTGGGGGTGCGCCCGGCACGGAAGGCTGGGTGGTGGCGCAGCAGGCGCTGTCCCGGCTCGATATCGAGCGGTCCGGCAGCGTCAGCGCCTTGGCCGACATCGACGCTGTGCTGGCTGCGCGGCTCGCGCAGGAACAGGATGGCGCTGCCGGCAATGGCGCCGCAGCCCTTGCCGAAACGCGGCAGGAGATTGCGGCGGCCGTGGCAGACCAGTCTGCCATCATCGCTGGATTAGCGGCGCGTCTGCGTTGATTCGGGGCGCTTGAGCGCGGGCACCGCTTCCGAGGCGTCTTCCGGGGTAATGCCCGGTGGCGGCACGGCGGACAGCTTTTCCTCCCGCCGGGCGACACGCCCCGCGCGCTGCACGGCATCCACCAGCCGCGGATAGACGCCGCAGCGGCACAGATTGGGCAGGGCGGCCTCCACCTCTTCGCGTGTGGGATTGCCGGTCTTGCCGAGCAACACGGCAGCGGCCATCACCATCCCCGGCGTGCAGAAGCCGCATTGCACCGCGCCGGTGGCGGCGAACGCCTGCTGCACCGGATGGCTGCGATCGCGCGAAAGACCCTCGATGGTGGTGACGAATCGCCCCTCGATCTCGGCGATGGTGACCAGACAACTGCGGATCGCCTCGCCATCGATATCGACCATACAGGCCCCGCAATCGCCGCTGCCGCAGCCATATTTGGTGCCGGTGAGGTTGGATGCCTCCCGCAGCGCCCAAAGCAGCGGCGTGTCCGGATCCATGCGATACTGGACCGGCCGGTCGTTGACGGTGAACTTGGTCATGCTTGCAGCGTCTGTACGCCTTCTTCCTGCCTAGTCGCGCCAGCTCTTGTCGATCTTGTCCACCTTGCGCACCATGGCGGCGAAGTCGGCAGCGCCTGGGCCGCCGGGAAGCTGCGTCTGGTGCAGATCGCGCTGATGGACCTTCACCACCTCCTCGCTGATGCCGATGGGCTTGCCCATGGACATGGTGGCCAGCTGGATCTCGCAGGCGCGCTGCAGCGCCCAATGGGTGATGAACACCTCCGGCAGCGTGCGGCCCAAGATCACGGGGCCGTGATTTTTCAGCATCATGATGCGCTTGTCGCCCAGATTTTCACGCAGGCGCACACCCTCTTCCTCGCGCACGGTCACGCCCTCGAAATCATGATAGGCGATCTGGCCGATGAAATTGCAGGCGTAGAAATTGACCGGCTGCAGCCCGCCTTCCAAGGCGCTGACCGCCATGGTGGCGGTGGTGTGGGTATGCGCAATGGCGTGGGCCCAGTCGAGCTCCCGGTGGAACATGGAATGCTGGACGAAACCGGCCTTGTTCACGGGATAGGGATTATCGTCCAGCTTGTTGCCGTCGATATCGATCTTGACCAGGTTGGACGCCTTGATCTCGCTGAACAGAAGGCCGAACGGATTGATGAGGAAGGCATTGGCCTCGCCCGGCACCTTGACGGTGATGTGGTTGTAGATCGATTCGGACCACCCCATCATGTCGAAGATACGGTAGCATGCGGCCAGTTGCTGACGGACTTCCCATTCCTCCTCACTCATGTTTGCGCTGTCAGGGCGGGTGTCTAGGGCAGTGGCCATCGGAACGTCCTCTCATGCGTTGTGCTTTGAAACCGGTTTAGCGGACTTATGGGATCTATGCCAGCGCCGCTGGGCGCGGGGACGATGACTATATATGTCGCTCGCCGGCACCGGGCCATGCGTCCCTGCGGTGAAATCATGGGCAAGAGCTGCTTTCTTTTGCCCGAATTTGCCCGCCCTGCTGGCGAAAGCGGGTGCAAAACTGTGGTGGTCCACTGGCAAAAGGGCTTGCCTTCTGCTATCAAGGCTGTAACAGCCCGCAGGATTTCGCCGCCCGTGAGGTGCGGCTTTTTTGTTTTTGGCATCTTTCAGGCCCATGCCGCGTTGGCGTCATGGCAAACCGATTTAGATACGGAGTGACGGACTTTTTATGCAGATCATCGTTCGCGATAACAATGTCGACCAGGCGCTGCGTGCGCTGAAGAAGAAGCTGCAGCGCGAGGGTGTGTATCGCGAAATGAAGCTTCGTCGCCATTATGAAAAGCCGTCGGAAAAGCGCGCCCGTGAAAAGGCTGCTGCCGTCCGCCGCGCGCGGAAGATGGAGCGCAAGCGCATGGAGCGTGACGGTTAAGCCGATCACGTCTTTTCGAATTTGACGAGGGCGCCTGTGGGCGCCCTTTTCATATCCGCTTTGCTGCCCTATTCGGCAGTATCGAAATTTCCTTTGTTATGAGGCCGTCTTCATGTCCGTAACCGCCGTACCATTGCACCCTGTGAAAAAGGGTACGCTCACCGTCTTCTGGATTGGCATCGCCGTCCTGGTCGCCGTCGCCGCGCTGTTAGTCTGGCTGGGCTCCGGCACGTCCTTTGCGCAGGGCGATGAACTGGCCGGTGGCACGCGGATCGAAACGATCGCGCAAGGCGAGGGCGTCAGCCCTGCGGCGGATGATTTCGTGCTGGTGAATTATACCGGCAAGCTGAAAGACGGCACCGTGTTCGATCAGGGCGAACGGGCGCCGCTGCAGGTTGATGGCGTGATCCCCGGTTTCTCGGCAGGGTTGCAGCAGATGAAGATGGGCGGCAAATATGTCCTGCATATCCCGGCAGACCAGGCCTATGGCGCCGAAGAGAAGAGCGATCCGCAAACTGGCGAGGTGGTGATCCCCGCCAATAGCGATCTTGTGTTCGACGTGGAACTGGTCGACTTCAAATCGAAGGCGGAAGTCATGCAGATGCAGCAGCAGATGATGATGCAGCAGATGATGCAAGAGGGCGGTCAGCCCGGCGCTGCGCCCCAGCCTGGCCAGTAAGCCAGCTTCTCCAGCACGTGATTTTTCCAGGTATTCCGCCGCTCCGGCTTTGGCTGGAGCGGTGGTCGAATTTATATCATGCGCGGTCAGCTTTTGTCGCGAATGGCCCGCATGCGCTGGCCCACCGCCTCGATCGGGTGCGCTGCGGCCCGTGCGCGTGATGCCGTGAGCGTGGGATAGCCCTTGCGCGCATCGGCCACCAGTTTCCGCACGAAGCTGCCGTCCTGCACTTCGCCCAAAATGCGCTTCATTTCGGCCCGGGCGGCCTCGGTCACGATGCGGCCTGATCCTTGTGCCGCGCCGAATTCTGCGGTGTTGCTGATCGCCTCGCGCATGCCGGCGATGCCGCGCTCATACACCAGATCGCCCAGCAGCTTCACTTCGGTCAGACATTCGAAATAGGCGATTTCCGGGGCGAAGCCAGCTTCCACCAGCGTATCGAATCCCGCCTCGATCAGTTCGGGAATCACGCCCCACAGAACGCCCTGTTCATTGAACAGATCGGCCTCGGTTTCCTGTTGAAAGCTGGATTCCAATATGCCCGCGCGGCCGCAACCGATGGCTCCGGCGTAGGCCAGCGCGGTGGCGCGCGCGGTGCCGCTGGCATCCTGCGCCACCGCAATAAGACCCAGAATACCGCGTCCGGTGGCATATTCCGCGCGCAGGGCCTTGCCCGGCCCCTTGGGCGCGACAAGAATGATGTCGAGATCGGGCGCCGGAGCGATCAGCTTGTAATGGATGGTGAGGCCGTGCGCGAAACCGATGGTCGCGCCCTTGCGCACGGCTGCGGCAAGGGTGCCGTTCCATAGATCCGCCTGCACCTCATCGGGCACCAGCAACATCACGATATCGCCGGCAGCAGCGGCGTCGGCCATTGGCTGCGGATCGAACCCGTCATCGCGGGCCAGCGCTTCACGGGAGGATCCGGGACGCAGCCCGATGTGCACGGTGATGCCGCTGTCGCGCAAATTCAGGGCCTGCGCGCGCCCCTGATTGCCATAACCGATGATGGCGACAGCTTTGCCGTGCATCGCGGCCAGATCGATGTCGGCGTCCGATAGGATGGGATTGGTCATGGCATGGGCTTTCGCAGGGAGGAGGGGGGCATTCAACTACGGCGTGTGAGCGCATCCAGCGCATCCGCTGGATCGCCTGTCCAGCGCGGCCAGTCCGCCGGGGGCTGATTGCGGAACCAGGTATATTGGCGCTTGGCATAGCGGCGCGTGGCGCGCTGCCCGGCGGCCACAGTCTCCGCCCGGTCCATCTCGCCGCGCAGCATGGCCGCAATGTCCGCCACGCCGATGGCGCGCATGACGGGCAGCGCCGGGTCGAGATCGCGCGCCAGCAGCGCGGCGACTTCTTCCACCGCGCCGCCGTCCATCATCCGTTCGAACCGTGTATCGCAACGGATATAAAGCCATTCGCGCTCGGGCAGGAGGATCAGCGGGCGCAGCGCCACCTTGTGACCGATGCCGCCATGCTTTTGCGCGCGCCATTCCAGCGCGCCGCGCCCGGTGGCGCGGATAATCTCCAGGGCGCGCTGGACTCTCGTGGTGTCGGCGGCGTTCAACGTCCGCGCCATGCCCGGGTCTTCGTTCTGCAACGCGGCAAAAGCCTCCGCGACGGGCATGGCGCGCACCGCAGCGCGTACCACGGGGTCGATCGACGGGATCGGCGCTATCCCGTCCAAAAGCGTACGCAGATACAGGCCGGTCCCGCCCACCAGAATAGGCAGCCGGTCGGTTGCCCAGGCCGCCTCGATTTCGGCCACCGCGTCTGCCGCCCAGCGCGCGGCAGAGCAGTTTTCGGCGCCATCCAGATAACCGAACAGCCGGTGCAGGATATCGCCGCGCTCATCATCCGTCGGCTGGGCGCTGAGCACGGGCAGATCGCGATAGACCTGCGCACTGTCGGCGTTGATGATGATCGATGGCGCGCGCCGTGCCTGGGCAATCGACAGCGCCGTCTTGCCGCTGGCCGTCGGACCTGCGATCAGCGCCAGCGGCCTTTTGTCATCAGGAGAATCCATGTCCATCGCCACGCTGATAGCAGCCGAAACGCTTTTGCGGGATGATATCGATGCCGCTGCCGACCGCTTGCGCGATGCCGGCCTGTCGGTCACCGATTGGGCCTGGATCGATGAGGGGCGCGCGGCGGACATTACCGCCGATGCTTCCGTATCGGCCATCCGCATGGCCCTCGCGCCGCTGGAGGAACATGTCGATATCGTGGTGCAGCCGGGTACGGATCGCCGCAAGATGCTCCTCGTGTCCGATATGGACAGCACCATGATCACCGTGGAATGCATTGACGAGCTGGCCGATTATGCCGGGCTGAAGGCCGAAATCAGCGCCGTGACCGAGCGTGCGATGCGCGGCGAGCTGGACTTTGTCGAAGCGCTGCGGGGGCGGGTGAAGCTGCTGGAGGGTCTGGAGGCTTCGGCCATCGCGCGCTGCCGCGAAGAGCGCGTGCGCATGATGCCGGGCGCGCAGCAGCTGGTGCGCACGATGAAGGGCTGGGGGGCGCACTGCCTGCTCGTCTCCGGCGGCTTCCACCATTTTGCCGACCCGGTGGCCGGCGAGATCGGTTTCGACCGCGCGGTCGCAAACCAGCTTGAGGTAATAGCGGACCGTTTGAGCGGTGCGGTGACCGGTCCGATCGTCGATTCGGCGCTGAAGGCGACGCTGCTGCACCGGAGTGCGGCGGATCACGCCTTGCCCGCCGCGCAGACGCTGGCGGTGGGCGATGGTGCCAATGACATCATGATGATCGAGGCCGCCGGACTGGGCATTGCCTATCATGCCAAGCCGAAAACAGCGGCTGCCGCCGACGCGGCGATCCGTCACGGAGATCTCAGCGCGCTGCTTTACGCGCAAGGCGTGCCGCGGGCGCAGTGGTGGTCTGCGGAATGAGCGCGCTCTGCGGTTTCGGCCGGTTCGGACCGATGCTTATTTTTTAAGGCTGAAACAGCCGTTGCCGGCGCGTTTCACGGCGGCGCAGGCGCGATCAGCGGCGGCTTTGCTGGCAAAGGGGCCGATCTGAAGGCGCGTCACCCGCCCGGCATCGACCAGATAGGGCTGTGCCTGCGCCACGGCCGGAATGGTCTTGCCCAGATTGTCATATTGCGCCTTGGCCCGCGCCTCGGTGCTGAACGCACCGATCTGTGCGCGCCATGGACCGGTGGCGGCAGGGCGCGCCGCTGCGGGCGCTGCCGCCTGAACGGCAACGGCTGCCGCAGGGGCGGAGGGACGCAGCGGGGCGGACGGCGTATAACCGGGAATATCGATGCCCTCGCTTATCTGCTGGATGCTTGCGCTGTCGCTGGACGCTGCCGGCATGGTGGACGGCTGGGCCGCGGCCATCGCGGGCGAAGCATTTGCCACCGGGGCCTCGGTGGGCCGATTCTGCGGGAAGCTGTCTGCCGATGCCATGGCGCCCACGGTTCCGCCCGTGCCGGGGGTGAACGTGGTGCCGGCGGTCTGTGACGGCGGAAGATCGACGGGGCGGGCCACCGGCTGTGGCTGGGCCGTGGCGGCAGGGAAGGCGGTGTCGTTGCTCGCCATCGCGCTGTCGGCTTCCATCGCATTGGCCATGGCCAGCGCTTCGCGTTTCTGCGGCTCGGATATATAATTGTCCATTTGGGCCAGGCTGCGCTGCGCCGCAGGAATGCCGGCGGCGGACGCGCGGCTCATCAGCGCATAACCGCGCACCCAGTCCTTCTCGACCAGCTTGCCGTTGAAATAGGCCGTGCCCAGAACATATTGCGCGCGCGGTTCCCCCCGCTGCGCCGCCTGTTCGACATAAGGCAGGGCCGCAGCGCGCTGCCCGGTCTGGAACAGGGTCAGTCCATATTCGTCTGCGGCCTTGCGATGAATGATGCCGCCTTCGCGCGGGGTGGATGCCTTGCGGAACCAGTCCAGCGCGATATCCAGATTGGCCGGAACACCGCGTCCAAGGCGATAGGCTTGACCAAGGTTGAACTGCGCATCGGCATCGCCAGCAAGCGCCGGTTCCCGCCATTCGCCAACCGCCGTTTCATAATCCCCCGCGGCCCACGCATCCACGCCCGCCTTTACATCGGCCTGGGCCGGCGCGGCGATCGCCAGCGGTGCGGCAACGACCATGGCGGCAAGAGCGAGAAAACGATGCGACATAAAAGCTACTCCATTGGACGATGGCGCCATGGCACGGGACCGCTCAATAATTGGTAAATATTGCCAGAGCTTAGCTTAACCAAGAATTTGGGAAATAGCCATATCGCCAGCTTGAACGCGGCCTGCAGCAGCTTGGAGCGGCGCGGCCGTACGTTAACCGGATTTTAGCTGTGTTCTGCCATTTCTTTTGCCGGAATATTGGCGAAGGGGAATATCGTTGCGGGTTCTGGCACTGGCATCTCAGAAAGGCGGATCGGGCAAGACCACCCTGTCCGGCCATCTGGCGGTTCAGGCCCAGCTGGCCGGAGCCGGCCCGGTGGTGCTGATCGATATCGATCCACAAGGTTCTCTGGCCGACTGGTGGAATGAGCGGGAATCCGACTTTCCCGCCTTTGCGCAGACGACAGTGGCGCGGCTGGCCAATGATCTTGCCATTCTTCGCGAACAAGGCTTCAAGCTGGCGGTGATCGATACGCCGCCGGCCATTACCATGGCGATCCAGAGCGTGATCTCCGTGGCCGAACTCATTCTTGTCCCGACACGTCCAAGCCCGCATGATCTGCGCGCAGTCGGCGCCACTGTGGATCTGTGCGAGCGCGCAGGAAAGCCGCTCATCTTTGTGGTCAATGGCGCCACGCCCAAGGCGAAGATCACATCGGAAGCCGCCGTGGCGCTGTCGCAGCATGGCACGGTGGCCCCCATCACCCTGCATCATCGCACGGATTTTGCCGCCTCGATGATTGATGGCCGAACGGTCATGGAAGTGGACCCCGCCGGACGCAGCGCCGCCGAAGTTGGCCAGATGTGGGACTATATCTCCGATCGCCTCGAAAAGAATTTCCGTCGTACCGTCTTCGCTGCGCCAAGCGCGCTGAAACAGCACATGCCCGCCGCACGGCCCATGGGCGGTTTCGGCCGCCGCATAGTCGGCAGCTGAGGGGGCAGGCATGAGCGATCTGAAACCTATTGCCTCGCTGTCGTCGAGTTTGCTGGCCCGCAAGGGCGCAGCCCGCCCCGCGATGCGCCGTCCAGCGCCCAGCCACCGGCCATCGGGTCTGGAGCAAGACGACCTGGGCTGGAATGACATGGGCTATGATGTCGATCCCGATCCGGATGCACAGGACGAACGCGGGGCGTTTCGCCAGAACCCCCTGATGGGGGCCATTCCCCACAGCGATCCGGAACAGAGCGCAAGGATTCGGGAGGTGAAGGAGCGTCTCAACATCGCATCTCTGCCGACGGACGACGCGCTTGAGCGGGCGGCGTCCGACGCTGAGGCCCCGATGGATGTGCCGCAAAGCACCGACAATATGGCGCAAGCCGAAGCTGCGAACGATCGTGACGTGATAGCGCCGCAGACCGAAGCGCTGAACGGAGCTGACGTTCTGGCGGACGACAGCGCGCTCGCCGAGGAGACACTGGCCGAAGAGACCATGGCCGAGCCGACGTTGGCCGACACGCCAGCGCAGCCACTTCTGGCCAGCAAGCCAAGGACCAAACCGAAGCCCTCGGTGCCACAGGCAACGCAAGGCAAGCCACGCGTAGCGGCGCAGAACAAGGCCGCCTTCACCTTGCGCCTCGACCCGGACCGTCATCTCAAGCTGCGCCTGGCCTGCGCCGTGCGCAACGTCAGCGCGCAGAAGCTGGTGACGGCAGCGCTGGACGAGATGCTGGCAGGCATGCCCGAACTGAACGAACTCACCCGCCATGTGCCCGCGCGCAGCGCAGAGCCGTCATCGTGAAAGCGGCGACCGTGAAACCGAGACAGGATCTCCCCATGACAAGCAGTATCTTCATCCGATTGGCCACGACCGGCGCGCTGTTCGCGCTGACGACCGTGGGCTGCTCGACCGTATCGCCGGGACAGCTCAACGCCGCGTCGGACGCGCCGCGCCCCGCCAAATCGGCGGTCAAGGCGCAGGCGAAGGCGCTGAAGGCGCTCGATAACGGCCAGCATGACGAGGCGATCGGCTATGCCGAAGCGGCGGTGCTGACCGATCCCGGCAACCCGCAACTGCGCGCGCTGCTTGGTCAGGCCTACCTGTCGGCCGGCCGCTTCTCCTCCGCCAGTGCCAGCTTCGATGAAGCGATGCTGCTGGGCAACCGCAACGCGCGGGCCGTGATCGGCCTGGCGCTGGCTGACATCGCGCAGGGGCAGGTGGGGGCCGCGCGGCAGCTGCTCGACGCCAACCAGACCGATTTGCCGGTGGCCGATTACGGGCTGGCGATGGCCCTGGCCGGCGATACCAAGCGCGCCGTGGATGTGCTGACCAACGCGATCCGGTCCGACATGGCGGCGGTGAAGACGCGCCAGAACCTCGCCTTGGCCTATGCCCTCGACGGGCGCTGGCGCGAGGCGCGCATCATGGCGGCGCAGGACCTCGCGCCCGAGGAGGTGGACACTCGCATCGCCAGCTGGGCGCAGATGGCGCGCCCCGGTGCCTATGAGACGCGGGTGGCCAGCCTGCTTGGCGTGGTGCCGGTGTCCGACGTCGGCCGGCCGATGGGCATCGCGCTGGACGACAGCCAGCCGCAGGTGGAGATGGTGGCGTCCGTCGCCATTCCCCATCGCGACGGGCCGCTCCCGGCGGTCGGTCCCGCGCCGCAGGCCGGTGGCAAGGCGGTGTTCGCCGCTGCCGCCGAACCCGATGTGGCCGTGGCGCCCGAACCGCTTGCCCCGGCAGCTGTGCCAGCCGCGCCGATCATCAAGGCCCCGGCCTCTTCCGCCAAGGCGACCCCGCTCAAGATGGCGTCCGCCAGCAGCGCCCCATCCGCGCCCAAGCGCAGCGCAGGCGCCGCGCAGGGCACGCATGTCGTGCAGCTTGGCGCATTCTCCTCCCCCGAGAACGCGGCACGGGGGTGGTCGGTGTACCAGAAGCGCCATGCCGCGCTGAAGAATTACAGCAGCGCCAGCGCCCGGATCACGGTCAAGGGCCGCACGCTCTATCGGCTGGCGGCGATGGGCTTTGATGATGCGGGCAGTGCCAGCGCGCTATGTTCCAGCCTGAAATCCGAAGGCGGGACGTGTATCGTGCGCAACATGCGCGCCGGTGGCCAGGTACAATATGCCGCTGGCACGATGACGGGCCGGGTGCTCGCCTCGCGCTGAAGGTCGCCCGGTCCGCACCCCTATTTGATCACCACGCCGCCCTTGATCAGGTGGCGTACGCGGCCCTGAACCGGCAGCCCGTCGAACGGCGTATTGCCGGCCTGCGCTGCCATGCGCGAGGAATCGACCTGCCACGGCGCGTCCGGCGCGATCAGGATCAGGTCCGCCTCGCAGCCCGGCGCAATGCGGCCCGCTTCCACGCCCAGAATGCGCGCGGGATTGCCGCTGAGCAGTTCGAACAGCCGCCCCATGCTGACATGCCCGTCGCGCACCAGCCCCAGCGCCATCGCCAACAGCGTCTCCGCGCCCGCCATCCCCGGCGCGGCGTCGGCAAAGGGCAGGCGCTTGTCTTCCGGCCCGCGCGGATCATGGCCGGAGGAAATGACGTCGACCGTGCCGTCCGCCACCGCCGCGATGCAGGCCAGCCGGTCCTCCTCGGCACGCAGCGGCGGAGACAGCCGCGCAAAGGTGCGGAAACCGGTCACCGCGATGTCCGACAGGAACAGATGCGCCGGGGTGATGCCGCAGCTGATGCGCAGCCCGCGCGCCTTGGCATCGCGGATCAGATCGAACCCGCGCGCCGTCGTCACCTGGCGGAAATGGACATGCGCGCCGCTTTCTTCCGCCAGCATCAGATCGCGCGCGATCGATAGCGCTTCGGCCATCGCCGGGGCTTGCGGCAGGCCCAGCCTGGTCGCCGTCTCGCCGCCGGTGGCCACGGCATGGCCGGTCAGCCCGCCGTCTTCGCTATGCACGAACAGCGGCAGATCGAGCGCGGCGGCATAGCCCATCACGCGCAGCATCACGCCGCTATCGGCAATCCAGCCGCGCCCGGTCGCCACACCGCGCGCGCCCGCGTCCTTCATCAGCGCCAGCTCGGCCAGCTCGCTGCCCGCCAGCCCCTTGGTCGCCGCGCCCAGCGGATGCACCCAGAAGTCCGGCTTGCCCGATCGGGTGGCGGAGCGCACCGCGCCGGGATCGTCCAGCGGCGGCGTGCGATCGGGCATCAGCGCCGCGCGGGTAATGCCGCCAAAATGAAAGGCGGGCTTGTCGGTGGCGAAGACACCCAGATCCACGATGCCCGGCGCGGCGATGAGCCCCTTGCCGTCGAACGTCTGCGCGCCTTGCGGGGCGTCCTCCACGAAGCGCCCGTCCGCGATATACAGTGTCTGCGCTGCCGGGTCGGCCGCGCCGGGGTGCAGCACATGGCTGCCGGTGATGATGAGGCTCATGCCCAGCCCTCCATGCCGCGCGACCGGCGGGTGAGAATATCGAGGCAGGCCATGCGCACCGCCACGCCCATCTCCACCTGCTCGACAATGGCGGAGCGTTTGGGATCGTCGGCGATGGTCGAGCTGATTTCCACGCCCCGGTTCATCGGGCCGGGGTGCATCACCAGCGCGTCAGGCGCGGCAAGCGAGAGCCGCCGTTCGTCGAGCCCGTAGAGATAGGCATATTCGCGTGGGGAGGGGATGAATGGCCCGGCCATCCGCTCATTCTGAAGACGCAGCATCATGACCACGTCCGCGCCGTCCAGCGCGGCATCGAAATCGGTATAGCCGGTCACGTTGAGCGCATCGAGCCCCGGCGGCAGCAGAGCGGGCGGCCCGGCCACGCGCACCTCGGCGCCCAGCGTGCCAAGGCAGATCATGTTGGAGCGGGCGACGCGGCTGTGCAGCACATCACCGCAGATGGTGATGCGCAGGCCGGAGATATCCCCCTTGCGCCGCCGGATGGTGAGCGCATCGAGCAGCGCCTGCGTGGGATGCTCATGGCTGCCATCGCCAGCGTTGAGCACCGGGCAATCGACCTTGTCCGCGATCAGCTGCACCGCGCCGCTGCTGGCATGGCGGATCACGATGGCATCGGCGCGCATCGCGTTGAGCGTAACCGCGGTGTCGATTAGCGTCTCGCCCTTCTTCACGCTCGATTGCGCGGCGTGCATGTTGACCACGTCCGCGCCCAGCCGCTTGCCGGCAATCTCGAAGCTCAGCAGCGTGCGCGTGCTGTTCTCGAAAAAGGCGTTAATCAGGGTAAGGCCGGCCAGCCGGTCGTCATGCTTGGAGGCCTGCCGGTTCATGGCCACCCACTGCTCCGCCTCATCCAGCACGAACAGGATTTCCCACGGCTGCAGCCCGGCAATGCCGAGCAGATTGGCATGCGGGAAGGCGGCGCTGCCTTGCGGATAGCGGCTGGCGGTGTCTGATGCTGTCATTAAAGGCAGGTTCCTAATGGCCGGGGCGCGGGGCGGCAAGCCATGCCAGCTTCACTTGGTTCACACAGGTCACACTGTCCAGAGGCGCAAATTCCAGCGCATGGCTGCATGCTGAAAACTGGCAGGTCGGGCAGGGCGGTGCGCGCGGGCATAGCCGGGTCTTAACCGATATGAAGGGCTGTAGGACAGCCCGAACATCCCCCCGTCGCTCCTGCGCAGGCAGGAGCCCATCCCGCGCTCGTGGGATCGGGGACGATCGTATCTCAGCACCCCGGCGCGATTGTCGGTTCGTGCAGATCGATGGGTGTTGCGATGGATCGATAGCCGGGATGGGCCCCTGCCTGCGCAGGGGCGACGCAGAATTTGCGATCCCGCTCTGTCCTGTCCATCGCAGACCAAGCCCCACCGCATACCGTCGCTCCTGCGCAGGCAGGAGCCTATCCCGCGCTCGTGGGATGGGAGACGGTGGTATCTCAGCACCCCCGCGCGATTGTCGGTCCATAAAGATCGACGGCTGTTGCAATCAATCAGGTATCAATAGGGCAGCAGGTCGGACCAGTCGGGATTGGCCTTGCTGATGAGATCGGTCTTCCAGCGGCGCTTCCATTTCTTCATCGCCTTCTCGCGGGCGATCGCTTCGGCGATGGTCGGATATTCTTCGGCATAGACCAGATGGTGCAGGCCGTGGTCGCGGCAATGGATCGATCCGGTGCCGGACTTATGCTGGTGCACGCGCGCAGGGAGATTGGCCGTGACGCCGATATAGGTCGTGCCGAACGGCTTGTTCGCCATAATATACACCCAGCCCCCGCGCATGAGCAGATGATGGCTGGCGCGGGTGAAAAGGCAAGGGTGAAAGCGGGACCGCGATGGCCGCGATCTTGGTGTGCGCCGGTCCAAATCCGTTGCGCGCTAGCGACAGTCGGGATGGGCCCCTGCCTGCGCAGGGGCGACGCAGATTTTGCCGTTCCGCTCTGTCCTGCCGATCACGGACCAATGCCCACCGCACATCGTCGCTCCTGCGAAGGCAGGAGCCCATCCCGCGTTGGTGGAATCAGGAACGATGGTTTCTCGGCACCGCGGCACGATCGTCGGTTCCTGCAGATCGACGGTTGTTGCGATGGATCGATAGGCGGGATGGGCCCCTGCCTGCGCAGGGGCGACGCAGATTTTGCGGAAGGCTAGTCGCGCACCAGCGCGTCGATCGCCCCTTGCAGGATATAGGCGGCGGCGGCGCTGTCGATCCGTTCGGCGCGTTTGCCGCGGCTGACATCCTGTTCGATCATCGCGCGCTCCACCGCCTGCGTGCTCCAGCGCTCATCCCAGAGCAGGATCGGCAGCGCCAGATCGGCAATATTGCGGGCGAAGGCGCGCGTGGACTGACAGCGCGGCCCCTCGGTCCCGTCCAGATTGCGGGGCAGGCCGAGCACGATGCCGCGCGCATCGCGGCTTTCGATGGCCAGGCGCAGCTCCTCCCGGTCGGCCAGGAACTTGCGGCGCTTGATGGTTTTGGCCGGGGTGGCAAAGGTCCACTGCGCATCGCAAAAGGCGGTGCCGATGGTCTTGGTGCCCAGATCCAGGCCGATCAGCGCGCCGCCCTGCGGCAACAGCGCGCGCAACCCTGCGGCGGTTTCCACCATGTCCATCAGCGCGCCTCGAACGCGTCCAGCCGCCGTGCGACATCGGCGCGGACATTGGCCCAGAACAGCGGATAATCGTACACATGATAATTGTTGCCCGGCAGCACATAGGAGCCAAGGCTGGGCGGATCACCGATCAGCAGGAAGCCCTTCTCATCGCAGCGCGCGGGCACGGAGGCGGGCACCAGCTCGGCATCGCTCAAGTCGTCATTGGGCACCAGCGTGCCCAGATTGGCCTCGATCGGGGCCTCGTCATCGGCCTGGCCGGTCAGCGGATTGGTGCACACCATGGTGGTGCCGCTGCGGCTCTGGCCGTCGAAACCGGTGGTGGCGGCATACGCCTTTTCGATAAAGCCGACATCGGCAGGCTCGGCATAGCTGAGCCAGCTCAGCACGCAGCCGGGCTGATCGGCGGTCTCGCATTGCGGCAGGCCGAGCGCCGGCAGATCGGTCGTCTCGCTGATCGGCCAGCCGACGACATAGGCCGCCACGATCCGCTTGGCGAGCGGCTTGCCGGCGATGCGGTCCTTCATCAAATGGGTCAGGTGCAGCGAGCCTTGGCTATGGCCGGCCAGGATGATCGGCTGATCCGGCCCGATGCCGTCCAGAAAGGCATCGAACGCCTGCAGCACGTCTTGATAGGCCGCATCGATCGCCTTTTGCCCTTCCGGCTTGTCGGTGATGAAGGCGCCGAACGCGGCCTGCCGATAGCGCGGGGCCCAGACGTCGCCCGCCGCGTTGAAGGCGGACGCCATCCCGCGCAGGAACACACCCGCCCGGTTCTGCGATTCCACATCGTCCAGCGGGGCGTTCCAGTAATCCTTGGCCAGATAGCTGGTGGGGTGGATGAAAAATACCGCCGCATCGCCCTTGCCCATGGGCTGCATGCCCGGCGGCAGCCAGTTGACCACCGATGTCCGGCGGCCGGGCCGGGCGAACCACATGGCCGGATCGTCATAGACGTTTTCCGCCAGCTTTTCCTGCTCCACAAAGGCCACGTCCGGCACGCTGGTATATTGCAGAATTCGGTCTGCATAGCGCGACCACAGGATGCCCGCGGCCAGGATGAGCGCGATGCAGATGGCGATGAAATAGAGGAATTTTCTGGCCAAGTCGGTCTTTCCGCAATCTCTGGTTGCAGGCCACATAAAGGCTGTAGCGCGAAAGTCATCCCCGCTAGCATCGCCGGATGAATAGCGGTTGAAGATCGCGCGCGCATCGCTTGTCCTCTTGATGGCGGGCGGGGCCGGTGTTAGCGGCAGGGCCATGTCAGTCGATACCCAAACCGTCCTGAAGATCGCCCGCCTTGCGCGGATCGCGATCAGCGAAGACGAAGCCCGGGCGCTGGAGCCCGAACTCAACAACATCCTCGGCTTTGTCGAGCAGCTGGGCGAGGTCGATACCAGCGGCGTCGAGCCGATGACCGCGGTCATCCCCAACACGCTGCGTCTGCGCGAGGATGCCGTGACCGACGGCAACAAGCGCGCCGAGGTGCTGGCCAATGCGCCGGTAAGCGAAGAAGGCTTTTTCGGCGTGCCGAAGGTGATCGAATAATGACCGAATTTACCGATATGGGCGTGGCCGCCATCCGCGACGGCGTGCGCGATGGCGATTTCAAGGCGGTCGAAGTGGCCGAGGCGTTCAATGCGCGGGTGGAGAAGGCCGGAGCGCTGAACGCGTTTCTGGTCACCACGCCGGAGCGCGCGATCAACGCCGCCGAAACGGTGGACAAGGCGCGCGCCGATGGCGGCCAGCTCGGCAGCATGGCGGGCGTGCCGATCGGCATGAAAGACCTGTTCTGCACCGACGGAGTGGAGACCACCGCGGCCAGCGACATCCTGAAGGGCTTTCATCCCCCATATGAATCCACCGTTTCGGGCAAGCTGTGGGAAGCGGGCGCGGGCATGCTGGGCAAGCTCAATCTCGATCAGTTCGCGATGGGGTCGTCGAACGAAACCAGCGCGTTCGGCAATGTAGTGTCTCCATGGCGGCGCAATGACGGCGGCGACGCGAAGCTTTCCCCCGGCGGCAGCTCGGGCGGCAGTTCGGCGGCGGTGGCCGCACGGCTGTGCCCGGCGGCGACCGGCACCGATACCGGCGGATCGATCCGCCAGCCCGCCGCATTCACCGGCATCACCGGCGTGAAGCCCACCTATGGCCGCTGCTCGCGCTATGGCGTGGTGGCGTTCGCCAGCTCGCTCGACCAGGCGGGGCCGATGGCGCGCGACGTGCGCGACTGTGCGATCATGCTGGGCGCCATGGCCGGGTTCGATCCCAGGGATTCCACCTCGCTGAACGCGCCGGTGCCCGATTGGGACGCGGCTTTGTCTGGCGATCTCAAGGGCTTGCGCGTCGGCATTCCCAGGGAATATCGGGTCGACGGCATGGACGGCGAGATCGACGGGCTGTGGCAGGAAGGCGCGCAGCGGCTGAAAGATGCCGGCGCGACCATCGTCGATGTTTCGCTGCCGCACACCAAATATGCGCTGCCGGCCTATTATATCGTGGCCCCGGCGGAGGCCTCCTCCAATCTCGCGCGCTATGACGGCGTGCGTTATGGTCTGCGCGATCTGCCGGAGGGCGCGGACCTGCAGGAAATGTACGCCGCCACCCGCGCCGCTGGCTTCGGTGCCGAGGTGAAGCGCCGCATCATGATCGGCACCTATGTGCTGAGCGCAGGCTTTTACGACGCCTATTATACGCAGGCGAGCAAGGTGCGCACGCTGATCAGCCGCGATTTCCAGACCGCCTGGGCGGACTGCGACGTTATCCTGGCCCCCACCGCGCCGAGCGCCGCCTTCGGGCTGGGCGAGATGGTGGGCGATCCGCTGACCATGTATCTGAACGACGTCTTCTCGGTTCCCGCCTCGCTCGCCGGCCTGCCCGCCAGCAGCGTGCCCGCAGGCCTCAACAAGCAGGGCCTGCCGCTGGGCCTGCAGCTGATCGGCAAACCGCTCGACGAGCAGACCGTGCTGAACGCCAGCCTGGCGCTGGAACAGCGTTCGGCCTTCGACGCCAAGCCGCAGGAGTGGTGGACATGAGCGACTATCGCATTCAGGGCGAAACCGGCGAATGGGAGGTCGTGATCGGCCTGGAAGTCCATGCGCAGATCAGCAGCATCTCCAAACTCTTCTCCGGCGCGGCGACCGATTTCGGGTCCGAGCCGAACAGCCAGGTCTCGCTGGTCGATGCCGCGATGCCGGGCATGTTGCCGGTGCTGAACGAGGAATGCGTGAAGCAGGCGGTGCGCACCGGCATGGCGATGGGTGCGCAGATCAACCGCTATTCGCGGTTCGACCGGAAGAATTATTTCTACGCCGATCTGCCGCAGGGCTATCAGATTTCGCAGCTTTATCACCCGATCGTGGGCGAGGGCGAAGTGGTCGTGACGCTGGACGAGAAGGACCCGGACAGCGAACAGAAGACTATCGGTGTGGAACGCATCCATATCGAGCAGGATGCCGGCAAGCTGCTGCACGATCAGCACCCGACCATGTCCTATGTCGACCTCAACCGCTGCGGTGTGGCGCTGATGGAAATCGTGTCCAAGCCGGACATGCGTTCCCCGCAGGAAGCGGGCGCTTATGTGCGCAAGCTCAGAAGCCTTCTGAGATATGTCGGCTCGTGCGATGGCAATATGGAGCAGGGCTCCATGCGCGCCGATGTGAATGTGTCCGTGCGCAAACCGGGTGATGAATTCGGCACCCGTACCGAGACCAAGAACGTCAATTCCATCCGCTTCATCCAGCAGGTGGTGGAGGTGGAAGCCCGCCGCCAGGTCGATCTGATCGAGGATGGCGGCACGGTGGTGCAGGAAACGCGGCTGTTCGATGCGGCGCGCGGCGAAACCCGCTCGATGCGCAGCAAGGAAGATGCGCATGATTATCGCTATTTCCCCGATCCCGATCTGCTGCCGCTGGAGCTGACCGAGGAATTCTTGAGCGAATGCAAGGCGTCGCTGCCCGAACTGCCCGATGCCAAGCGCGCGCGCTATGAAAGCGAACTGGGCCTCAGCGCATATAACGCCGCCGTGCTGACCGCCGATGTGGAAAGCTATCGCAGCTTCGAGGAACTGCTGTCGGTGACCGCAGACAAGCTCGGCAAGAGCGAGAAGGATATCGCCACCAGCACCGCCAACTGGGCGCTGTCGATTGCGCCGGGCGTGCGCAACAGCCTGGGCGAAGACGCAGACCTTTCGCACGATACGGCAGAGGCCAGCGCGGCGATCCTGCAGATGCAGGCGGCGGGCGATATCTCCGGCGGACAGGCCAAGGAGATTTACGAGATCGTCCTGAAAACCGGCCGCGAACCGGCCGAGATCGCCGCCACCGAAGGGTTGCAGCAGACCAGCGACACCAGCGCGATCGAGGCGGAGATCGACAAGGTGCTGGCCGACAATCCGGACAAGGTGGAGCAGTATAAAGGCGGCAAGGACCGATTGTTCGGTTTCTTCGTGGGCCAGACGATGAAGGCCATGAAGGGCCAGGCCAATCCGCAGATCATCAACGATCTGCTGAAGCAGAAGCTGGGCTGACATGGCCGGGGCGGCGCGCGCAGAAGGCGACGCCGCCGCCGACCACGTCTCCGCCGACGACAGCGCCGACGCGCCGGTGCCGCCGCGCGGGCTGGCCCGGCTGCGCACCATCGGCCCCGGCATCGTGGCGGCGGCGACCGGGGTGGGCGCGGGCGATCTGGTGGCCACCCTCATCGCGGGCACGCGCTTCGGCTATGCGCTGCTGTGGGCGGCGGTGATCGGCTGTATCGTCAAGATCGCGCTGGCCGAGGGCACGGCGCGCTATCATCTGGTGACCGGACGCACGATCTTTCAGGGCTGGCAGACGCTGGGCCGCTGGACCAGCGTCTATTTCGGTTTCTACATTCTCATCTGGGGCGCGCTCTACGGGGCCACCGCGATGAGCGCGACGGCGCTGCCGCTGACCGCGCTGTTCCCGATCCTGTCCTTGCGCGGCTGGGCCGTTCTGGCGGGATTGTTCGGGCTGATCTTCGTCTGGTTCAACCGCTATCAGGCGTTCGAAAATGTGATGAAGCTGCTGGTGGCGGTGATGTTCGTCGTCATGGTGGGCCTTGCCATATTGGTGCTGCCCGATCTGGGCGCGATTGCCGAGGGGCTGATCCCGCGCATCCCGGACAATTCGCTGTTTTACACCCTGGGCCTGATCGGCGGGGTGGGCGGCACCATCACCACCGCGGCCTATGGCTATTGGGTGAACGCCAAGGGCTGGCGCGGCCCGGCCTGGATCCCGATGATGCGGCTGGACAATGGCACGGCCTATGTCGCCACCGGCATCTTCGTCATCGCCATGCTGATCGTGGGTGCGGAGCTGCTCTATGCGGCCGATATCGCGCTGGGCACGGGCGATGAAGGGCTGCTTGGTCTGTCGGACGTGCTGGCCGCGCGTTTTGGCCGCCCGATCGCGATCACCTTTCTCATCGGTTTCGCCGCCAGCGCGCTGTCCTCGCTGCTCGGCGTGTGGCAGGGCGTCAGCCTGATGTTCTCCGATTTCGTCCATCAGTTGCAGGGCGCGCAGGAGCGCCCGGAAGAGGCCGAGCGCAGCCGGCCGTTCCGCTTCTATCTGCTGTGGCTCACCTTTCCGCCGATGCTGCTGCTGCTGTTCGACAAGCCGTTCTTCCTCGTCATTCTCTACAGCGCGTTCGGGGCGTTCTTCATGCCGTTTCTGGCGATCACGCTGATCCTGCTGCTCAACCGGCGGGACATCGCTGCCGAGCATCGCAATGGCTGGATGACCAACGGGCTGCTGGGGGCATCGGCGGCGCTGTTTATCGCGCTATGCGGGCAGCAATTATGGGCGCTGGCGCAGTAAGACCGGTCCCTTGAAACTGGCGCCATATAGACGTCTCCTGTGCGCGCGCGGCACAGGCGCTCAATCGATCCAGCGCAATTCGGCCATGATCGGATAGTGATCCGAGGGATAGCGGCCATCCCGATGCGCGGCGATGGTCCGCGCCTGCGTCACCGCGAATCCCCGCAGCAGGATCCAGTCGATACGGCGCGTCGGCGTGCCGCCCAGAAAGCCATGATGGCCGGGCGTTGGCCCGTCGATCCGCGGCGCGAATTGCCAGACATCATAGAGTTGACGGGTGAGCAGGGCATGTGCGTCGCTGCCGGCCCCGGCGTTGAAGTCCCCGGTCAGGATGGCGGGCAGCCCGTCGTCGGCGGCGATGCGGTCGGCGATCAGCCGGGCCGCTTTGGTGCGGGCGCCGTCATCTTCCGGCCGATAGGGGAAATGCGTATCGTAGAGGCGGAAGCGCCGGCCATCGCGCGTTTCGAACAGCCCCCAGGCCAGCGTGCGGGGAAAGGGATGGCCCCAGCTGATGCTGCCCGGCACGTCCGGTCGCTCGGATAGCCAGATCTGGCCCGAATCCAGCAAAGTCAGCCGGTCGCGCCGGTAATATATGCCCATATGCTCATCGCCATGGCCGCCGCGACGATCGACCCCGAACCAGGCATAAGCGGGCAGTCTTTCGGTTATATAGTCGCCCTGCAGCTGGAACAGCTCCTGCGTGCCGATGAGATCGGGCGCGGCGTCGCGGATGACATCGACCAGCAGATCGCGCCGCGCCTCCCACCGGTTCTCCCCGTCCTGCGGACCCGGATAGCGCACATTGACGCTCATCACGCGGAGGTCCTGCGCCGCCGCCGGCGCACCCGCCGCAAGGCCGGCGGAAAGCACCAGCGCCAGCCAGATCATGATATGTCGCATCGCGCCCGCTCCCTGCGTCTTTAGATAGGCCTAGGCCCATAGCAGACCCGATGCGCAAATTTAACGACAGCGGATTTTGGCGACCGCAAGCCGCAGGGACCGGCTGTCAGGCCATCGGCTGACCGGGGGCAGGGGTGCCGGGCGGTTGCTGCGGGGAAGGCACATCGATATCCGGCGTTGGCGGGCTGATTTCCGGCGGCGGGGCGCTGGGTTCGCCGGGGTTCGGCGCGCCGGGGTTCTCCGGCGGCGCGGCGGGCGGACTGGCGGGCGGCGCGGATGGCGTGCCGGGTGTTTCCGGGATCGGCGGGGCCGGGGCCGGGTTCGGCTGGGGTTCGCTGGGCGGAATGGGGGGTTCTACGGGCATGGTTTTTCTCCTCTGAGTATCAGAAACCCGCTAAAAGCGCCTTGGCTCCCACGCAGATGGCTTGCCCTCATGCGCGTATCTCGCTAGACGCGCGGGCTTCGGCCCGGGCCGCGCGGGCGTGGCGGAATTGGTAGACGCGCTTGGTTTAGGTCCAAGTATCGCAAGATGTGGGGGTTCGAGTCCCTTCGCCCGCACCAAACCGCTACGCGGGAGGCGACCGGCATATCCGGGTCGAAACGGAATTCTTGAAGGCGCGGGCCGGCCAGTCCGGTGGCGCCCAGACATAAACGGAAAGAGCTTGAACCAGTCATGCAGAGCAAAGAGACGCTGAACGAAGGCCTGAAGCGCGCCTACACCATCACCATCCCTGCGAGCGAAATCGAAGCGCGTGTGGACAGCGAGGTGAAGAAGATCGCACCGCAGGTCCGCATGCCTGGCTTCCGCCCCGGCAAGGTGCCCGCCAATCTGGTGCGCAAGATGCACGGCGAGGCGCTGATGCAGGACGCGCTGAACGCTTCCATCCAGGACGGCATCCAGAAGACCATCAGCGACAACAATCTGCGCCCCGCGATCCAGCCCGATGTCTCGCTGCAGGACGGCTATGAGGCCGGCAAAGACGCCACGCTGGACATGAGCCTGGAAGTGCTGCCCGACGTGCAGGCCCCTGCGCTCGACGGCTTCAATCTCGAGCGTCTGACGGTCGAGCCGACCGATGTCGAAATCGAGGAAGCCCTCAGCCGCCTGGCCGAGAACCAGAAGAATTTCGAACCGGCCGCCAAGAGCTACAAGGCCAAGGATGGCGACATGGTCATCATCGATTTCGAAGGAAAGGTCGATGGCGTGCCGTTCGATGGCGGCAAGGGCGAAGCGATGGCCGTGCAGATCGGTTCGGGCCAGCTCATTCCCGGGTTCGAGGACCAGCTGGTCGGCGTGAAGGCCAATGACGAAAAGATGCTGAACGTCACCTTCCCCAAGGATTATGGCAATGACGATCTGGCGGGCAAGGATGCCACGTTCGACATCGTGGTTGGCGAAGTGCGCAAGCCCGCCGAAGTGGTGGTGAACGATGATTTCGCCAAATCGCTCGGCCTGGAAAGCGAAGAGCAGCTGCGCGGCCTGATCAAGGGTCAGCTGGAGCAGGAACTCAACGGCCTGACCCGCACCCATATGAAGCGTCAGTTGCTCGATCAGCTGGCTGGCAGCCATGATTTCGACGTCCCGCCGACCATGGTGGAAGCCGAGTTCGACCAGATCTGGCAGCAGCTGCAGGCCGAAGCGGCCAAGGAAGAAGACAGCGAGACGGCGCTGAAGGAAATGGAAGACGAGAAGGACGAGTATCGCGATATCGCGGTGCGCCGCGTGCGCCTCGGCCTGCTGCTTTCCGCCATCGGCCAGGACAATGGCGTGGACGTTTCACAGAACGAAATGAACATGCTGATCCAGCAGGCCGCGGGCCGCTATCCGCAGGAGCAGCGCCAGCAGTTCATGCAATATATGCAGCAGGACCCGATGGCCGCCGCGCAGCTGCGTGCGCCGCTGTATGAAGACAAGGTGGTCGACTTCCTGTTCGACAAGGCGGACGTGACCGAGCGCACCGTGACCCGCGAAGAGATCGAAGCGGCGATCGAGGCGGAGCCGGAAGCGGACGACGCCAAGAAGAAGCCGGCCGCCAAGAAGAAGGCCCCGGCCAAGAAAGCCGCAGCCAAGGACGCCGAAGACGACAAGGCCGACAAGCCATCCGCCAAGAAGGCGCCGGCGAAGAAGGCCGCTGCCGCCAAGGCGGATGCGGACGACGCTGCAAAGCCTGCCAAGAAGGCACCGGCCAAGAAGGCCGCCGCCAAGAAGGCCGACGAGCAGGACGCGGATGCGGACGACAAGCCGGCTGCCAAGAAGGCGCCCGCCAAGAAGCCTGCCGCCAAGAAGGCGCCAGCGAAGAAATAAGGGCAGGGGCGCCAGCGCCCTTCCCGCCGCGTAAAGATCATGTCGTCCCGGGCTCGAACCGGGGTTCGGGGGCAGGCCATGCGAAATGGTCTCCCTGGATCCCGGATCAGGTCCGGGACGATGCGTTTTGGCCAATGCGCAAGGGCGCGGGGCCGGATCGAACCGGACCCGCCACATCGCTGACAGCGCGATGATGGTTACCGCCCTTGACGCATAGGGCCGGGCATCCGATCTAGGCTCCAGAACAATTCTCTCCAGCAGCCACGGAATATTTATGCACGATCCTATTACCGACGCGATGGTCCCCGTTGTCATCGAACAGTCCAACCGGGGCGAGCGCAGTTGGGACATCTTTTCCCGCTTGCTGCGTGAGCGCATCATCTTCGTGACCGGCCAGGTGGAAGACCATATGGCCTCCATCATCACCGCCCAGCTTCTGTTCCTGGAATCGGACAATCCGAAGAAGGACATCTGGATGTACATCAACTCGCCCGGCGGCGTGGTGACGGCCGGCATGGCGATCCACGATACCATGCAATATATCCGTCCGAAGGTGGGCACGGTCTGCATCGGTCAGGCCGCGTCGATGGGCAGCTTCCTGCTCTCCGCCGGTGAACCGGGCATGCGTGTGGCCCTGTCGAACGCCCGCGTGATGGTGCATCAGCCGTCGGGCGGCGCGCAGGGCATGGCATCGGACATCGAGATCCAGGCCAAGGAAATCCTGCGGATTCGTCGCCGGATGAACGATCTTTACGCCAAATATACCGGCAAGCCGCTGGCGGAGATCGAAAAGGCGATGGACCGCGACACCTTCCTGGAAGCGGACGAGGCCAAGGCCTTCGGCATCGTGGACGAAGTGTTCGAAAAGCGCCCGGCCACACCGGACAGCGAGTCCGGCAGCTAGGCCGCGCGCGTCCGCGATAAAGCTGAATTGTTAACGGGCATGGGGTAACAGGAGACGTTGATTGCTCTTGCGCCCCTGCCGACCGGCGATAGGATGCGTCTTTCCGGTCGACGCGATACGCCCCGAAATGGCGGAAATGGAACGAACTGAATGACCAAATTAAGCGGCTCCGATTCGAAGAACACGCTCTATTGCAGCTTCTGCGGCAAGTCCCAGCATGAAGTGCGCAAGCTGATCGCGGGGCCAACCGTGTTCATCTGCGACGAGTGCGTGGAGCTGTGCAACGACATCATCCGGGAAGAGACCAAGGGTGGCCTGGTCAACAAGAAGGAGGGCGAAGTCCCTTCGCCGCAGGAAATCTGCGATGTTCTGGATGATTATGTCATCGGTCAGGCCCGCGCCAAGCGCGTGCTCTCCGTGGCCGTGCACAATCATTACAAGCGTTTGAACCACGCCGCCAAGAGCCCGGAGATCGAGCTCGCCAAGTCCAACATCCTGCTGGTCGGCCCCACCGGCTGCGGCAAGACGTTGCTGGCGCAGACGCTGGCCAAGACCTTTGACGTGCCCTTCACCATGGCCGATGCGACCACGCTGACGGAGGCCGGCTATGTCGGCGAAGATGTCGAGAACATCATCCTGAAGCTGTTGCAGGCGTCCGATTACAATGTCGAAAAGGCGCAGCGCGGCATCGTCTATATCGACGAGATCGACAAGATCACGCGCAAGACCGAAAATCCCTCGATCACGCGCGACGTGTCGGGTGAAGGTGTGCAGCAGGCGCTGCTCAAGCTGATGGAAGGCACCACCGCGTCGGTGCCGCCGCAGGGTGGGCGCAAGCATCCGCAGCAGGAATTCCTGCAGGTGGACACCACCAACATCCTGTTCATCTGTGGCGGGGCCTTTGCCGGTCTGGAAAAGATCATCGGCAACCGTATGGAAGGCAAGTCCATGGGCTTCGGCGCGCATGTCGCCGATCCGGACGAGCGCCGCACGGGCGAGGTGCTGGCCAAGCTGGAGCCGGAAGATCTGCTGAAATTCGGGCTCATCCCGGAATTTGTGGGTCGTCTGCCGGTCACCGCGACGCTGGAAGATCTGGACGTGCCTGCCCTGGTGCAGATCCTGTCCGAGCCGAAGAACGCGCTGGTGAAGCAATATGGCAAGCTGTTCGACATGGAAGATGTCGAAATCAGCTTCACCGACGATGCGCTGCAAGCCATCGCCAAGAAGGCCATCGAACGCAAAACCGGTGCCCGCGGGCTGCGCTCCATTCTGGAAGCCATCCTGCTCGATACCATGTTCGATCTGCCATCCATGGAAGGCGTCAGCGAGATCGTGGTCGACAAGGATGTGGCCGAGGGTCGCAAGGAACCCGTCCGCGTGTTCGCCGAATCGACCAAGGCGAAAAAGGAAGACGCTGCCTGATCATACTGTTGCTGCGCTGCAACAGTAACAACCCAAAGTGATTGTCGGCGGAACCGCCGGCTACGCTCAAGAGCCCGATTACCGCTGGTTTTCGGGCTCTTTTGTTTTTTGCAACTTGATCCAGGGCAAATGACAACTGCGCTTTCACAAAGCTGACAAATTCCATCGCCAATGGGCCCTCAACGCGCCGTCACGAATTTGGTTCTACGCTATCGTGGCGCGGGAGTTTTCGAACGTACAAAGGGGTACCCCATGAACTGCAAGACCTATCTCGCCGCCAGCGTGGCGAGTTTTACCTTGGCCATTGCGCTTGGCGCACCGGCACACGCACAGTCCACCGGCTCTATCGAGTTCAACGACGATGATGCGATCATCGTGACGGGTGCGCGGGAGCAATCGGTCGGCGGTATCGAAATTCCCGATACGTCGAAAGCGAAGCAAGTTCTCGATTCGGAGATCATTCGTCGCCAGCGTCCTGGCCAGACGGTTAATGATATTCTGAACCTTGTTCCCGGTGTCAGCTTCCAGAACAACGATCCTTTCGGTTCGGGCGGCGGTTCGTTCACGATCCGTGGCTTCACGTCCGATCGTATTTCGCAGACACTCGACGGCCTCCCGCTCAACGATTCCGGCAACTACGCGATTTACACTAACCAGCAGGTCGATCCCGAGACTCTGGAAGAAGTGAACGTGAACCTCGGCGTGACTGACGTGGACAGCCCCACCGCTTCCGCGGTTGGTGGAACGATCAACCTGCGTACGCGTGTGCCAGGTGACGAGATTGGCGCAGTGGCCAGTGCTTCCTACGGCAACATTCTTGCAAACGGTTCGGGTGATCGCCCTTATATCCGCGCGTTCGGGATGTTCGATACTGGTGATCTCACCGGTTTTGGCACCAAGGCGTTCGTGTCCGCCAGCTGGACGTCTTATGACAACCCGTTCAACAATTATGGCAAGGTCGAAAAGCAGCAATATAATGGCCGCCTGTTCCAGGAAATCGGCAATGACGGCGATTTCGCATCGGTGTCTTTCTATTATAATGAAAACCGTAATAACTTTTTCGGTTCTTTCGAACTGCCGGATTTCCCGACTTCCAAAGAGGGTCGCTTTTACGACATCAATTATCCCTGCACGAACAGCACGTTCTCGCCAGGTACCTCGGTGCAATATAGCGACCGCGATGGCTGCGGTGCCGAATTCGATCGCCGCTATAACCCGTCCGATACCGGCAACATCCGTGGCGCGTCGCGTTTCACGCTGGGGGACGGCATTACGCTGACGGTTGATCCAAGCTATCAGTATGTCAAAGCTAATGGCGGTGGTCCCGAGGACCTTCGTGAAGGTTTCGCCAACATCAATGGCACACCCTACACAGGCTTCTATCGCGGCGGATATTATTATGGCCGTGATCTTAACGGAGACGGCGATTTGCTCGATCGCGTTGCCGGCAATGACCCGAGCCACACCACGACTGATCGCTATGGCGTGATTTCATCGCTCGCTTACGAGATCAACCAGGATCATCGCGTCCGTATCGCGTATACGCTCGACCATGCCCGCCACAGGCAGACTGGTTCGACCGCGCTGCAGGCTGGCAATGGGGAGCCGACCGAATTCTTCCCGATCGATGATCCCCTGTTGGACGTGAACGGGAATATCCTCCAGAAGCGTGATCGTCTGTCCTATGCCATTCTCAATCAGGTATCTGGAGAATATCGTGGGCGGTTCTTCGACGAGCGGCTGGTCACCACGCTGGGTGTTCGCGCACCTTTCTTCAAGCGTGAGCTGAACCAGTACTGCTTCACCACCTCGGCGAACGGTTTTATCGACTGCATCGGCAACCAGGATCCGACGGCTTATCTTGCCGCCAATCCGAATGCCGTTCCCCCGATTTCACGCGATTATACTTACAACAAGGTGTTGCCGAACGTAGGCCTGGTCTACAAATTCACGCCTGCTGCTTCGGTCTTCTTCAACTTTGCCCAAGGCCTGTCGGTCCCCGGCACGGATCCGCTCTACGCTTCGCTATTCTTTGACGAAAATGCCGGCAGCGCGCGTCCCGATCCGGAAACCACGGACAGCTTCGATCTCGGTGCTCGTTTCACGAGTGGCAAGATCCAGGCACAGGTGGCTGGTTTCTACACCAAATATCAAAATCGCCTCGCAACGGCTTTTGACCCGATCCTCGATCAGGTTATTTTCCGCAACCTGGGTGCGGTCGACAAATATGGTGTAGACGGCAGCATTGCCTTCCGTCCGAACAGAAACCTGCTGCTGTATGTTTTCGGTTCTTATCTGAAATCCGAGATCAAGCAGAACGTTCAGGGCGGGACCTGCGGTCTCGATGGTGACGGCGCGCCTACGAATGCGGCATTTGGCTGTTCGCTCGGCAATGTTGGTCAGCCGTTTTTCTACCAGACTGAAGGCAAGCGCGAGAGCGGCTCTCCCGACTTCTCGCTTGGCGGTCGCGCGCAGGTTACCTTTGGTGATCTGGAAATAGGCGGTCAGGTGAAATACACCGGTCAGCGCTTCGTCAATGACGAGAACGTGCCGATCGCTGGCTACGGTGCAACCGTTGATGGTTATACGCTGGTCGATCTGGATGTCCGTTACAATCTGGGTGATCTCGGATTTGGTCGTAGTGCTGCAATCCAGTTGAACCTCACTAACCTGTTCGACGAACTTTATGTCGGTGGCTTCGGCGGATCTCTGGATCGCACCCAATCCCCGTTCGTGCAGATTGGCCCGCCGCGCGCTGGCTCGGTTTCTCTGGTGATCGGTTACTGATCGACGGAACGACTAGCGATAGAATTGAAGGCGCGGGAGGTGACTCCCGCGCCTTTTTTTATGGGCCCGCTAATGACAGAACTCACTGCGGGGTTTTGTCGTCATGTGTAGATACACCCATCCAGACCGTCGCGCTTCACCACGCCGATGCGTTTGGCGATGCTGTTACCGTAGCGGCGGACGAAGCCGGTGGGGTTGACGACGGAGCGGCGCTTGGGGAGTGGCAGGGCGGCGGCGATGCGGGCGGCTTCGGTGGGCGTCAGGTCGGCGGCGGATTTGTTGAAATATCGCTGCGCGCCCGCTTCGGCGCCATAGGTGCCGATGCCCGTCTCGGCGAGGTTGAGATAGACTTCCATGATCCGGTGCTTGCCCCAGATATTCTCGATCAGGAAGGTGAACCAGGCCTCCAGCCCCTTGCGAAAATAGCCGCCGCCCTGCCACAGAAAGGCGTTTTTGGCGGTTTGCTGGCTGATGGTGGAGCCGCCGCGAATGCGGCCGCCCTGCGCGTTGCGGCGCATGGCCTTTTCGATCGCCTCGGTATCGAACCCGTTATGGGTGCAGAATTTGCCGTCTTCCGCGCCGATTGCCGCGCGCACCAGATTGGGGGAGATGTTGGACAGCGGCTCCCAGTCCTTGGTGATGCTATGCTCGTCCATTGCCATGGTGATGGTGAAGGGCGGAGGTACGACGGCGTAGAGCAGCACCCACAGAACAGACAGGGCGATGAAGGCGATGACCAGCTTGAACAGCCAGGTGAAGAGGCGGGCGATAGAGCATGTCTCCTGATGGCGGTCGCTCAAGGCATATTCGCCCGGCGATGCGGTTGATCAGGAAAGGATGGCGGGTCCGTCTGCGAAACCCAAGAAAAAACCGGCCCGCCACGGGGGCAGGCCGGTCATATGTTCGGCAGTGGGTATAATCAGGCGGCGGCGGGGATCAGGCGCTTTTCGCCCGCGATCCGCAGCATGGCCTTCTGCACCTTTTCAAATGCGCGCACTTCGATCTGGCGGACCCGTTCGCGGCTGACACTATAGACCTGGCTAAGCTGTTCCAGCGTCTGCGGGCTCTCCGTCAGGCGGCGCTCGGTCAGAATATGCTTCTCCCGATCGTTCAGGCCGTCCATCGCCTCGAGCAGCATGTCATGGCGCACATCGGCTTCCTGCGCATCGGCCACGACCTTGTCCTGCAAGGGCTGCTCGTCGGTCAACCAGTCCTGCCACTGACCATCGCCATCCTCGCGCATCGGCACGTTGAGCGAGGCATCCCCGCCCATCGACATGCGGCGGTTCATGGAGTGAACCTCGTCCTCGGTCACGCCGAGATCGGTGGCGATCTTGTTGACGTCTTCGGGGCGCAGATCGCCATCCTCGAACGCCTGCAACTGGTTTTTCATCCGGCGCAGGTTGAAGAACAGCTTCTTCTGCGCGGCGGTGGTGCCGATCTTTACAAGGCTCCAGGAGCGCAGGATATATTCCTGGATCGAGGCGCGGATCCACCACATCGCATAGGTGGCGAGGCGGAAGCCGCGTTCGGCATCGAATTTCTTCACGCCCTGCATGAGGCCAATATTGCCTTCGCTGATCAGCTCGCTGACCGGCAGGCCATAGCCGCGATAGCCCATCGCGATCTTCGCCACGAGGCGCAGATGCGAGGTGACGAGCTGCGCTGCCGCGTCGCTGTCCTGATGCTCGGCATAGCGGCGCGCGAGCATATATTCCTGCTCGGGCTTCAAAATCGGGAATTTGCGGATTTCGCTCAGATAACGATTGAGGCTGTTTTCCCCCCCAAGGGCAGGGACGACCGCTTTTTTCGTGCTGGTAGCCATGATAATCTTCCTTCAGATGGTCGCCCAACGGCCTCATCAAGCACCGTAGAACAGACCGGTTTCGCTTTCCTGTATCTATACGCAAAGCGCCCTTAACAGTTCCTGCATATCGGCAGGAATCGGGCTCTCAAACCGCAGCTTTTCCGCAGTCAAGGGATGGATAAAACCAAGTACCGCGGCGTGCAAGGCCTGGCGGGGGAAGGCCTTCCTCTCGGCGGCCATGTTTTTCTTGGGGGTTCGTCCGTAAAGCGGATCGCCGATCAACGGGTGGCCGAGATGCGCCATATGCACGCGCACCTGATGGGTCCGCCCGGTTTCCAGCGTGCAATCGACCAGCGCGGCCTGCTTCAGCGCCTGCCGCGTCGCATAATGGGTTATGGCATGCTTGCCCTTGCCCTCGGCAACCACCGCCATCTTCTTGCGATGGTTGGGCGCGCGGCCCACCGCAGCGTCCACTGTTCCGGCCAGCGGCATGGGCACGCCGTCCACGATCGCCAGATAATGCCGATCGATGTCGTGTGCCTTGAACAAGGCGGCCAGCCCGCGATGCGCCAGATCGGACTTGGCGGCGACCATCAGGCCGGAGGTATCCTTGTCGATCCGGTGCACGATTCCCGGACGGCGTTCTCCACCGATGCCCGAAAGTGAGCCGGCGCAGTGGTGCAGCAGCGCGTTGACCAGCGTGCCGCTTGGGTGGCCGGGGGCCGGGTGAACCACCAGCCCGGCGGGCTTGTCGATCACGATGAGATGCGCGTCTTCGAAGACCACGGTGAGCGGGATGTCCTGCGGCACCAGATCGGTGGTAACGGGCGGGGGCAGGTCCAGCGAAAAGGCCTGGCCTTCGAACTTCCTGCTGGAGCCGGCGGTGATCGTGCGGCCATCGATCTGCAGACGCCCTTCGGCGATCAGCGCCTTCACCCGCTCGCGCGACAGATCGTCCGCCGCGTCGGCGATCGCCGCATCCAGCCTGCCGGGGGGGACGGTTCCTTCGATCCTGTTCATCACGCGGTGCATGTTGCACAAGGGACAGGCTATGACCATTCGGATCGCACACCAGACCGCCGCGATGATGCGCGCGCATGCCGATCGGGCCGCTCCGCTGGAATGTTGCGGGCTGTTGCTGGGGCAGGGGGACAGGATCGAAGCGGTGCGCGCGGCAGACAATGTCGCGGCGCAGCCGGAACGGCATTTCGAGATCGATCCCGCCGCGCTGATCGGTGCCGAACGGGCCGCGCGGCAGGGGCATGGCCTGGCCGTGATCGGCTATTATCATTCGCACCCCAATGGCCGTGCCGCCCCGTCGCCGACCGATCTGGCCATGGCAGCGCCGGACGGGCGAATCTGGCTGATCCTTGCGCAGGGCGCGATCGCTGCTTTTCGCGCGCCGGAGAGGGCGGGCGACACATTTCGTCGCTGCGGACTGCAGATCGATCCGTGAGGCCTTGCGCCGCACGCATGTGCGGGCCATGTCCGGCGCGCACCATTTACCGCTTAATGCTGGAACATCATGCCTGAAATGTCCGACGACCAAGTCGATCTCGCCGCCCTTCTATGCTCGCGCCTCTGCCACGATCTGTTGAGCCCTGTCGGCGCGATGAACAACGGGCTGGAGCTGCTGGCGGACGAAACTGACCCCGCCATGCGCGCGCGTTGCATCGATCTGCTGAACGAAAGTGCCGCGGCGGCGGCGAACAAGCTGAAATTCTTCCGGCTGGCCTTTGGCGCAGCGGGTGGCTTCGGCCCGACGGTGGACCCCACCGATGCCCGCGCGGTGGCGCAGGGTCTGGTGGAGGATGCGCGCACCAAGCTGGTATGGGATGTGCCCGAAGGGCCTTTGCCCAAGGCGGCGGTCAAGATCCTGCTCAACATGGTGCTGATTGCGCGCGAAGCCCTGGTGCGGGGCGGCACGTTGGCCGTGGGCGCGGAAAGCCGGGACGGGGAGACCGAAATCGTGGTGCGGGCCGAGGGGCCCAAACTGGTGCTCGATGCACAGGTGCGCGCCGCGCTGGAAGGCGGGCTCGACCCGGCGCAGATCGATTCGCGCACGGCGGCGGCCCATATGGTGCAGACGCTCGCCCAGCGCGGCGGCGGCATGGTGCAGATTGCCGGCGGGTCGAACGAGCCGCTGCTGATGGGCGCGCTCATCAAGTCCTGAGCGGGCGGGCATGGCCGCGCCCGGATGTGGCGGCTGGCTGCGGCACATCAGGGAAAGCGATTTCTTAACCATATGCGCTTTAGGACTGTCCGGAAACTACCGGGCGGAACGATGGACGATCTTCTTGACGATTTTATCGCGGAAACACGCGAGACGCTGCAAAGCATAGAAGGTGCCGTGATCGCCTGGGAGCGTGCGCCCGACGACCGGGAGACGCTCGACAGCATTTTCCGCTTCGTCCACACTGTCAAGGGCAGCTGCGGCTTTCTCGATCTTCCGCGCCTCACGACGCTCAGCCATGCCGCCGAAAACGCCCTGGATGCGGTTCGGCAGAACGAGCTGGTCGCCTCCCAGGCGCTGGTCACCGCAGTGCTGGCGATCATCGACCGGATTGCGGCGGTTACCAATGCGCTCGACACGCAGGACGCCATATTCGACGACGATCATCTGCTGATCCAGCGGCTGGCCGACGTCTGTTCCGGCGCGGCGATGATTCCGGTGCCGGCGCCCGAAGTCGAGCCGCCTCGCGAACGGCGCGATCCCCAGCGCGCGGCGCTGCAGCGCAATCGCTCGGCCAGGCTGTCGCTCGATCTGCTCGACAATCTGATGAGCGGCATTTCCGACATGGTGCTGGCCCGCAATGAAATGGCCCGGCGGCTGCGCGAGGACGATGTCAGCATCGAGGTCGACCAGCTGTTTTCGCGGCTGTCCTCCAGCATTGCGCAGATGCGCGATTCGATCGGGCTCGTCCGCCTGCAGCCCATCGACCGGCTGTTCGTCAGCTTTCCCCGGCTGGTGCGCGATACCGCGCTGGACCTGAAGAAGGATATTCTGCTGAAGGTCGAGGGCGGCGATGTCGAGATCGACCGGGAAATGGTCGACGTCATCCGCGATCCGATCATGCATATCCTGCGCAACAGCGTGGATCATGGCATCGAAACGCCCGAGGTGCGCCGCGCGTCCGGAAAAGCCGCGCAGGCGGTCATCCACCTGTCCGCACAGCAGGCCGGCAATCAGATCGTGATCGAAGTGGCCGACGATGGCCGCGGGCTCGATACCGAGCGGATCTGCGCCAAGGCGATTGCCAAGGGCATCATCGGGTCCGAGCAGGCCGCCACGATGAGCCAGCGCGACATGGCCGAGCTGATTTTCGAGCCGGGCTTCTCGACCTCCGAGGCGGTGACCGATCTGTCCGGGCGGGGCGTGGGCATGGATGTCGTACGCCACGCGATCGACCAGATGGGCGGCACGATTGAACTGCGCAACAATCCCGGCCATGGGCTCACCATCGTGATGCGCCTGCCTTTGACGCTCAGCATCATGCCAGGCCTCACCCTGCGGTGCGGCAACACCCTGTTCGCCATCCCGCGCAGCACGGTGACCGAAATCCTGTCGCTGAAAGGCGGGCAGGTGCGGATCGATCGGGCGGGCGGCAAGCAAGTGGCGTCGATCCGCGGCGCACGCATGGCCTGCGTTTCTCTCGCCGGCGTGCTCGGGGTCGACAGCGACGGTCCCGGTACGGTGATCGTCGTATCGATTTCGGGCGGGCGCCGTTATGCGCTGGCGGTCGATGCGGTGGTGGATCATGAAGAACTGGTGGTCAAACCGGCACCGCCGCTGCTGATGGCCTCCGGCCTCTATGCCGGCATTTCGCTGCCCGACAACGGGCGGCCGATCATGCTGCTGGATGCATCGGGCATTGCCGAGGCGGGCAAGGTTTCCGACCAGATCGACATGGCGGCGCCCAAGACAGCCGATGCGACGCATCACAAGGCCAAACGCGCGCTCATGTTCCTGTCGATGACGGGAGAGCGCAAGGCGGTGCGCCTGTCCGTGCTCGATCGGATGAAGGAGGTTCCGGCCAGCACCGTGCGGCATCGCGGCGGCGCGCTGCGATTTGCCCATGAAGGCCGGCATGGCGTCGTCCTGGGGTGCGAAGGCGAGCCGCAGGGAGAGAATGTCAAACTGCTCCGCCTGATGAGCGGCGAGAACGGCGTGCTCATGATGGTCCAGGAAATCCTCGATATTATCGACCTGGAAGTCGTGCGACCGGCAATCGGCACCCCCATGGTCGAGGCGGTGATCGAGCATGAAGGCGAACAGATCGAACTGATCGATGCGCATGCCTGTCTGGCGGAAGGTGCGCGTCTGCAGGGCAGTGACCTGGGGCAGGCGGGCGGAGCACTCTGTTATCTGGAGGCCGATCAGCAGGGCTGGATGGGCAATGTGTTGAAACCGCTGCTGGAGGCGGCGGGATACCGGGTGACGCATGATCCGGAGCAGCGCGCGGCGGCCTGGGCCGAATTGCTGAGCGAGGACGGCGGCAACGGCGCAGCGATCGATCCATCGCGCACCATCCTGCTGCACGATCGTCCGGGCCAGTCGGCAGACCGCAGCATCTATCGCTATGACCGCGCAGCCATCCTGCGCGCGCTGGCCGACAAGGCCGAGCCTGGCGGCATCGCGCCCGACGGCATCCGACAGGAGTATGTCGCGTGAAGGATCTGTATCTGATCGCTGAAATGGCCGGGACGATGGTGGCGATCCCCACGCAGGATGTGGAGGCGGTGGTATCGGTCGGCGAAACCGTGCCGGTGCCTGCTGCGCCGAGCCATGTTGCCGGTCTGTTTGCGCTGCGAAGCCGGGTGATCACGCTGATCGATCCCGCGCAGCTGATTGCCCGGAAACAAACCCGGCTGGATGCGGACAGCACGGCGATCATCGGTTCGATCGGCGGGAATGTCTATGGCTTCCTGATCGACAAGGTGGACGATGTGCTGACGATCCCTTCGGATCAGATCATGGATGTCGGCGGTGCGACGGACGCCTGGGCCAGATTGGCCACCGGGGTGGCCGCCGTGGAAGGGCGCGACATGATGATGGTGGTTTCCTTGGGCAATTTCATCCACTTGCCCCGGCAGATGGCCGCCTGAATTAATGATGCGCTAACGCGTTTGGTGCATGGTCCCGGGAGATTATAGCCCCGGAGTGATGCGCAATGAAAACATGTCTTGTCGTCGATGACAGCAAGGTGATCCGGAAGGTGGCCCGCCACATTCTGGAATCGCTGGAGTTCCAGGTCTGCGAAGCGGTCGACGGCCAGGACGGCGTGGAGCAATGCGAGACGGTTAATCCCGATGTCATTCTGCTGGACTGGAACATGCCGGTCATGGGCGGGATGGATTTTCTGAGGGCCGTGCGCGCCAAGGGCCAGACGGCCAAGGTGATTTTCTGCACGACGGAAAACGGTCTGCCGCAGATCGAAGCGGCCATTGCCGCCGGGGCCGACGAATTCATCATGAAACCGTTCGACCGCGACATGCTGCAATCCAAGCTTGAGCTCGTGGGCGCTGCCTGACATTCCATGAACGTTGCCGCCGCCCTGCATGCCCAAGAGCGGACATCCGAAGCCCCGGCTTCCGGATGCGATCAGCCGGTCCGCATTCTGGTGGTGGATGACAGCAGCGTGGTGCGCTCGGTGTTCGAGCGGATCATCCTGCGGAACAATCGCCTGGCCTTTGCCGGGAGCTGTGCCTCGGTGGACGAGGCGCTTCAGTTTCTCGCCAGACAAAAAGTCGAAATCATCCTGCTCGATATCGAGATGCCCGGCCGGAACGGCCTGGAAGGGCTGCCGGAAATCATCGCACGCAGCCAGGGCGCAGCCGTGTTCATCATCTCGTCGCATATCGAGGAGCAGGCCCCCAAGGCGGTCGAGGCGCTCACGCTGGGCGCGCATGACATTCTGGCCAAGCCGGGGGGCGCGGCCAACCGCCTGCGCTTTACCGATGCCCTGCTCGCCAAGATCGATGCCGTGATCTGCAAAACGCGCGCCGTGCCCGCAACGGCGCATCCACAGCCCGCAACAAGGGCGCCGGAAATGCCGCCAACGCCGGTCAGCGGCGGCGAGTTGGAATGCATCGCGATCGGCAGTTCTACCGGCGGGATCATCGCCATTCAGCAGTTTCTCAAAGCCCTGCCGCCGGCGATCGATTGTCCGATCCTCATCACCCAGCATCTGCCGCTGGACTTTATGAGTTACTTCGCCCGTCAGCTCGATCATCACATCGCGCGCACCGTTCTAGTGGGCAGGGACGACATGCCGATGGAGCGGGGCCATGTCTATATCGCCTCTGGCCTGGGGCATCTGGGCTGCGCCTATGTCAATGGCGTGCCCCGGTTGAAGGCCCTGCATGGCCTGACCGAGAGCAGATATCTTCCGGCTGTGGACCCGATGCTGCAATCGGTCGCGCAATGTTTCGGTGCGCATGCGCTTGGCGTGATCATGAGCGGTATGGGCCATGACGGGCTGATCGGTGCGGGCGAACTGCGCGCGCAGGGTGCCGCCGTCATCGTGCAGGATGAGCAATCCTCGGTCGTCTGGGGCATGCCTGGTGCCATCGCGAATGCCGGGCTGGCGTCGGCCGTCCTGCCGCCTGCCGCCATGGGCAGTCATCTCGCCAAGAAAGGCCTTGCAGCATGAACCGCCTGGTACCCGAAGGGGCACTTTCCATGCTGTCCGACCTCATTGAACGAAACGCAGGACAGGTTCTGACGCCGGATCGTTACTGGCGTGTGGAAACCATGCTGGCACCCATCATGCGCGCCCATGCGCTCTCTTCGGTCGACGATCTGGTTGCCGCGCTGTCCGCGGGCGGCAATCGTCTGCTCGAGCGGCAGACCATCGACGCGATGCTGAACCACGAGACCAGCTTCTTTCGCGATCAGGCGGCCTTCGCCCTGCTCACCGGCCCGGCGCTGTCCTCGCTGCGCGAAAGCCGCGCGGCGGACCGTCGCATCCGGATCTGGTCGGCCGCCTGCTCGACAGGGCAGGAAGCCTATTCGGTAGCCATGTCGATCCTGGAAAACCGCCGGCAATGGGACGGCTGGGATATCGAGATCATCGGCAGCGATGTGTCCACCTCGGTCGTCGAACAGGCCCGCGAAGGGCGCTATTCGCAGCTCGTTATCCAGCGCGGCATGCCGATCACGCTCATGCTGCGCTATTTCGCGAAGGATGGGGAGGACTGGGTTGCCAAGCCGGAACTGCGCGACATGGTGCGCTTCCGCCAGCACAATCTGCTCGATCCGGTGGAGAACAGAAACGAATTCGATCTGGTGCTCTGCCGCAATGTGATCATGTATCTGTTGCCGGAGCACCGGCCACGTGTGTTCCGGAACCTGGCACGCAGTATCAGGCCGGAAGGGCTGCTGATGCTGGGGGCTGCCGAGACGATCATGGGGCAGACCGATCTGTTCCGATCGAGCAAGGATTATCGCGGACTCTATCGGTTCGATGCCGACCAGCAGCATCTGAGCGCCGCCTGACCTGCGGGGCCGACGGGCGGTGCCTGGCAGCCGCCACGGCGCGTCCTGCCGCCTGCCATCTATGCAAGCAGGGCCTGACCACCTAAAGCGTTGATCCATGCTGTGGAAGCCATCGCCCAACTTCAACGATCGCGCATTGCCGATCTCCATGATCGTTCTGCATTATACCGGCATGAAGGACGCCGCGAGCGCGATTGAGCGGATGACGAGCGCGGAGGGCGGCGTCTCAGCCCATTATTGCATTACCGAGGAAGGCGAGATCGTGCAGATGGTGCGCGAGGAAGACCGCGCCTGGCACGCCGGGAAAAGCTATTGGTGCGACATTACGGACGTCAACAGCGCTAGCGTGGGCATCGAACTGGTCAATCCCGGCCATGAATGGGGCTATCGCCCGTTCCCCAAGGCGCAGATCGATGCGCTGGTGCCGTTATTGTCCGAACTGGTGCAGCTCTATCATGTCGATCCGTGCCATGTGGTCGGCCACAGCGACATCGCCCCGGCGCGCAAGGACGATCCCGGCGAGCTGTTTCCGTGGGATCGGCTGGCAAAACTGGGTCTGGCGGCGGAAAAACCGGTCAAGGCGCATGTCGATCCGGGCTGGGCCGATGCCAATTTCCTGATGGCGCTCAACCGCTATGGCTATGATGTGACGGATGCGCCCGCGGCCATTCGCGCATTCGAGCGCCGCTTCCGGCCCGAGTTGATCACCGGCGTGCCCGATGGGCAGCTGAGGGCCATGCTGTTCGCTTTGCTCTTGGAACGCGATACGGAAAGCTCTACCGGCTGATCTGTCAGGGGGCCGGGCAATCGCGGGCGGGCCGGCAGCAATGCCGGTCTGCGCGAGGAAAGTCCGGGCTCCACGGAAAACGGTGCCGGATAACGTCCGGCGGGTGCGCGTCTTCGGACTGGCATCAAGGGACAGTGCAACAGAAAGCAGGTCGCGCAGGCTTCGGCCCCGCGACAGTGAAAGGGTGCGGTAAGAGCGCACCGCGCGCGCCGGCAACGGCCGCGGCACGGTAAACCCCACCGGGAGCAAGACCGAATAGGGGCGGCACAGGGTGGCAACACCCGCTTTTATCCGGAAGGCCGCCCGGGTTGGTCGCTGGAGCGGCGGAGCAATCCGTCGCCTAGAGGAATGATTGCCCAGCTTCGTCAGCGAAGTGGACAAAACCCGGCTTACAGGCCCCCTGACAATCGATCTGCCCCGATCATGCAAAAAGGGCGGCGGCTATCTAGCCACCGCCCCTCGATGCGTTTCAGCGATAAAACCACCTAGTCGGTCTGTGGCAGCAGCACCGATTTGGGGGGATGGTCGGACCGGTCATAATTGTCCTTGTCCAGTTCCAGCAGCGGCTTGATCAGGCCGTCGCGCAGATCATAGACCCATCCGTGCAGCAGCAGGGGCTGGCCACGTTCAAAGGCCCCGCGAATGGTGTCCGATCGCGCCAGCGTCAGCAGTTGATCGCGGACATTGCATTCGACCAGCCGGTTGACGCGGTCGTCATTCTCGCCGGCACTGTCGACATCCTGCTTATGCGCGGCATAGACGTCCGCCGGGTTTTCCAGCCATTTCGCAATCGGGCCGGAAACGCCGCCGTTCAGCGTCGCAGCGATGCCGCCGCACCCATAATGGCCGCACAGCACGACATGCTTCACCTTCAGCACATCGACCGCGAACTGCACCACCGACATCAGATTGATGTCATCGAGATGCACCACATTGGCGATGTTGCGGTGGATGAAGATCTCGCCCGGCTTGGTCTGCGTCATCTGATCCGGGCTGACCCGGCTGTCCGAACAGCCGATCCACAGAATCTCCGGTTTCTGGCCGATGGTCTGCTGCGCAAAGAATTCGGCATTGCGCTCCTGCATTTCCTGCGACCATGCCCGGTTGGACAGGAGGAGTTCCTTGTAGCTTTTCATGAGTACACCACCTTCTTGCGCGGAGCCTTGATCAGTTCGTCGGTGCGATCGCCAAATTCGCCGCGGACCGAAACCTCGATATCGCGGAATTCGGCGTTGCGCGCGAAGGCGTTGATGATGTCGAAATTGTCCGGATCGACAAATTCCGCGCGGTCCAGATTGATAACGACTGTGGCACCGTCCGGAATGCCGGTCAGCTTATTCTGCAATTCATATTTATGGATGAAGTACAGGTTGCGCCGCGCGCTGACGAGCCAGCTGTCGCCATCGTTCACCACGCTCACGGCGGTGCGGAAATTGCGTGCCACCACGAAGACGAAGCCAACGGCCAGACCGATCAGGATGCCGATCAGAAGATCGGTCAGCAAAATGGCCACCACGGTCACCACGAACGGCACAAACTGGTGCCAGCCCTGGCGGTAGCGCTGCTTGTAGAGCTCGATCCGGGTCAGCTTGTAACCGATGTGCAGCAGGATCGCCGCCAGCGCCGCCAGCGGAATGAGGTTCAGCACGACAGGGATCAGAAAGACGCTCAGCAGCAGCCAGAAACCGTGCAGAACGGCCGACGTCTTGGTGATGGCGCCCGCTTCGACATTGGCCGAGCTGCGGATGATGACCGAGGTCAGCGGCAGACCGCCGATCAGGCCGGACACCAGATTGCCCCCGCCCTGCGCCAGCAATTCGCGGTTCTTGTCGGTGGTGCGGCGGCGCGGATCGATTTCGTCGATGGCCTTGACGCTGAGCAGCGATTCCAGGCTGGCAACGATCGCCAGCGTCAGCGCCGTGGTCCAGACCAGCGGCAGGCCGATGGCGCCGAAGTCCGGCGTGGCGAACTGACTGGCAAAGTCCCGCAGACCTTCGGATACGGGCACCTGCACCAGATGCGTCGGCGCAATGGCCAGGCTGGGCACCGCGGCGATGAACAGGGTGTTGGCCAGCACGCCGAAGATCACCACCACCAGCGGACCGGGCAGGAAGCGCAGCAGACCTTCGCTGGGCCGGGCCTTGTCCCACCAGAACAGGAACACCAGCGAAATGGATGCGATGATCAGCGGACCGGCCAGCAGCGACTGCGCGATCGCATGGGGCAAGGCGGACAAGGTGTTGAACCCATCCGTCTGCAAAAAGCTCAGGCTGCCCTCAAAATCACCGTCATAACCGATCGCGTGGGGGATTTGCTTCAGGATCAGGATCAGGCCGATGGCGGCCAGCATACCCGTGATGACGGAAGAGGGCACGAACTCGGCCAGTACACCGCTCTTGGTGAGCGAGAAGAGCATCTGCATCACGCCCGACAGGCACACGGCGATCAGGAATGCCTCATAGGTCGGCAGGGATTCGATCGCGGCCAGCACGATCACGGTAAGACCCGCAGCCGGGCCGCTCACGGACAGTTGCGATTTGGACAATATGCCCACGACAATGCCGCCGACGATGCCGGCGATCAGGCCGGAAAACAGCGGGGCGCCGGATGCGAGCGCGATGCCGAGACATAGCGGCAGGGCAACCAGGGCCACAACGATGGAGGCAGGAATATCCTGCCACAAATGTTTCAGAAATTCGGGGGATTTGGTCACAGAAGTCCAGTCCGTGTTTGAGTGCGCGGAGGCTTTGGGTGGCCTGTCGAGATGTTATATCGTGGGGATATAACAGCACATGGCTATCGTTTTTCGGTTACATTGCAAAGGATAATCGCTCGCAGCAACGATGGTCGGAAAGCTTGGCGAGACAAAGGCTGTTTTGCAAAGCGATGGAAATCCGGCGCTAATGTCCTTACCTACGGAAGCGATGGCAAAAGCAAGACGATCGAACGACTGGGGATTTCCCCGCTGGCGCGGCTATAGCGAAGGGCGTGAGGCCGAGGCGGTGCGCATCTGCGACCGGGTCGGCTGCAATGAAAAGGGCGATTGCCCGGCGCCAAAATCGCCCAACAGCCCGGAGCGCTGGTATTTCTGCCCAACCCATGCGGGGGAATATAATCGCAACTGGGATTATTTTGCAGGCCTGAGCAAGGAAGAGGCCGACAAGCGCGCGCGCGAAGAAAAGCGCGACGCTGGCGGCTATCAGGAATCGGCGCATTATGCCTGGGCGGGCCCCGGAGATGGCAGCCGCAGCCGGGATGAGATGCATGCGCTGGAATTGCTCGGGCTGGAGCCGGATGCCGATTTCGATACCGCCAAAAAGGCCTGGCGCGATCTGGCCAAGCGGACCCATCCCGATGTGAACCCCGGCAATGCCGAAGCGGCTGCCGAATTTCAGGCGGGGCAGGCGGCCTATGATGTTTTGAAGGCCGCCGAAGAACGCAAGCAGTGGCAGCCGGGGTGAAGCAGCAGGTCGACGCCAATTGGAGTCACGCCATTCTGGTTTGCAAGAAATGCTCGAAGAAGCTGAAAGGCGGCTTTGGCGATGGTGGCAAGACCAAATTGGCGGCGGAATTGCGGGGGCGGCTGGGTTCCGGAAAAGGCCGCAAGGGGCGGCTCGGCGTGGTCGAAGTGCCCTGCCTCGACGTGTGCCCCAAAAAAGCGGTGATGCTGGTCGACAGCCGCCAGCCCGGCGTCTGGCGGATCGTGCGGCCCGATGCCGATCTGGACGTTCTGGCGGCGGAGCTGACCGCAACGGAATGAGCAGCGGTCGCTCTCGCCCTAGATGGAAGCGCGCAATGGGTCGGCGAGAAGACCCCGCCGGAATGCCTATCGCAAGCGTGCAGCCGTCTCGTGGATCAGCGCAATCATGTTGGGGATGCCCTGGGTGCGATTGCTGCTGAGCTGATTTTTCAGATCGAACGGCTCCAGCGCCCCCTGGATATCGGCATCGGCGACATCGGCTGGCGCCCCGTCCTGCACCGTCTTCAGCACCAGCGCGATGATGCCCTTGGTGATCGCGGCGTTGCTGTCCGCCAGGAAATGGAGATGACCATCGTCGCGCCGGGTGGGATAGACCCAGACCGCTGCCGAGCATCCACGCACCAGCGTGGCATCAGTCTTCAGCGCATCGGGCATCGGCTCCAGATCGCGGCCCAGCTCGATGAGCAGTCGGTAGCGGTCGTCGGGATCGAGAAATTCATATTCCTCGCGGATGTCGGAAAGGCTGCGATCAGTCATGACGGGGCTGTAGCAGCGGTGCGGGGGCGGTGGAAAGAGCTGTCGAGAGCAATCCCGCCGCGCCTCAATATTCGATGCCGCTGGCAATCGCTTCCAGCTTGCGGACCCGCTCTTTGAGCGCGGCCACCTCGATCCGTGCGCCGCCCGCGGGTGAGCCGCGATCCTCCGACATCACGGCGTCGATTTCAGCCCGCTTGAGCTGGATCCATTCGCGCCAGCCGCGCAGCGCGATGAGGGACATGGTGAGCAGCGCGGCGAAGGCAAAGCCGGATATCACCAGAATGTTGGTCGGATCGGTCGTCATGACGGTCTCCTCTTCGGTCGCGCGCGATCAGCTGTCGCGCAGCTTGGCGATCTCGCGGTCCAGTTCGCGTGATCCATGTTCGTCGGTGATGAGGCGCTCCAGCACCGCGATGCGTTCTTTCAGCTGCTTGATCTCGGCCTGGCTCTGGGCGCCGTTGGGGTCGGTCACCCGGACATCGCGGCCCTTGTCATCCTCGTAAATGCCATGCTGGGCCTTGAACCTGGCGCGCAGGACGCCGGCAATGGAAACGATGAGGACGATCGCGACGACCATCGAGAAGGGATTGTTGAACATGACGGCGTTTTCCTTTCGGCAGTCGAGGGGGATCAGTTGGCGGAAGTGCGCAGGCTGTCGATCTCATCGCTCAGCCGGTGGCTGCTGTCGGTCACGATGCGCTCTACATTGGCCAGCCTGTCCTTCACCGCGCCAAGTTCGGCGTGCAGCTGGGCATTTTCCTGGCTGAGCAGCTTGATGCGCTCGACGGCCTGATTGTCGTTCTTGGGATAGAGCGCCTTGCCCCAACCATTTTCCAGCGGATAGCCGTTCTTGATCTTGAGATGCGTGGTGATCACCCATCCGCCGATGGCGATGGCGGCGACCAGGACGAAGCCGAGATTGTCAAAAAAGTCCATTTCATCATTCCCCTGTTTATATGCATTGCGTGTCGTTCAGATCAGCGCAGGCTTTCGATCTCGTCTGCCAGGCGCGTATTCTTGCTGGTGTAATAGACTTCCATGTCGGCCAGTCGGCGATCGACATCGCGAAAGCGCGAGCGGACTTCACGGGTGGTGCGGGTTGGCGACTGGCGCACGCCCTGCCAGAATTTGCGATCATTCTGATCGATATACAGGTCGATCGGCTTCTGCGGGGCGGCCCAGGCGGCGGCGATATAGGCGATCACCGTCCAGGGAAATCCGCCGGCCATGGTCAGGATCACGGTGGCGATGCGAACCCATACCACGTCCACGCCGGTATAATCCGCGATCCCCGAGCAGACGCCTTTCCATTTGGCATTCTGTTTATCGAGGTAGAATTTGCTGTGTAGGCCGGTCATCTTAGCGGTTCCTTTCCATCGCGCGGATCGTGTCCAGAGTGCGGTGCGGATCGTTGGTATCGGTGCGGCTGTCGTCCAGCCGGGTGGGGCGCCAGTCGGGATTATCGGCGGCAATGATGCGTTCGATCGTCTCGATGCGTTCTTCATAGCGGCGGGCGGTCTCGTAGAGATCGGACAGCAGCTGTTCGTCGTCGTTCGTCAGGGTGGCGGTGGTTTTCCATTTCGTGATGTAGTGGAAGATCAGCCAGGGCAGCCCGATGAAGATGGCCGCAATTGCAAAAATGCCTTCCATCGGATCAGCCCTCCTTCTTCATGGCTTGCTTCATCGCCTGCAGCTCGTCGTCGACCTGATCGCTGTTTTCCAGCGCCGCGATTTCGTCGCCGAGCGTTTTGGGGCCTTCGCTGCCGAGGCGCAGGGCATCGGCGCGGCCCTGCGCTTCATCGACGCGCCGTTCGAGTATATCGAAGCGCGAGAAGGCATCCTTGACCTTTTCACCATTATACATGGAGCGCAGGCGCACCTGATTTTCGGCGCTTTCCAGCCGCGTCATGATGTTGCTCTGGCGGCTGCGGGCATCCTGCAGCTTGTTCTGCAAATTCTGGATGTCGAGTTCGGACGCCTTGAGCGCGTCTTCCAGCACCGTGATCTCGGCGCGCAGCTGATCGCCCATATCGGTAGCCTTGCGCTTTTCGACGAGCGCGGCCTTGGCCAGATCCTCGCGGTCCTTGGACAGCGCGAGCTGCGCCTTTTCGGTCCAGTCCTGCTGCAGCGTATCGAGCTTGTCGATATGGCGGCGCAGTTCCTTCTGATCGGCGATGGTGCGGGCGGCGGATGCGCGCACCTCGACCAGCGTCTCTTCCATCTCCAGAATGATCATGCGGATCATCTTGGCCGGGTCTTCGGACCGGTCCAGGATTTCGGTGACGTTCGCGGCGACGATGTCTCGCGTGCGGGAGAAAATACTCATCAGGCGTACTCCTAGGTTACTGTTACGGGCGGGGGCGCTCAGGCCAGATAGGTTGCGGTCTGCCCACCAGCCTGGCTCGGCTCGGCGGCCGCCATCAGTGAGGGGCCGAGCGCGTTCAGCAGAACCACCGATGCCATAAGCATGAATGCTAAGGCTGCGGCTGCCAGTCGCTGGCTCTTGAAATCGCGCATGAGACGCTCCCTGAAAATGTTTATGTTCCATCTATCACCAGCTTTGCGAAAAGCGTGCCAAGCTCAGAGAACGGCGGTTTTCGGCCATATTTCACCAAAAGAGCATAACATATCTAGGTTTGTATTGCGACAGGTTGGTGAAATATGCCATTATTTGGGGATGGACCATAGCAGCAAGTTTATCGGACAATCCGGCGCCTTCCTGGACGCGGTCGAGCGCGCGTCCAAAGCCGCCGAGCTGAACCGTCCGGTGCTCGTCATCGGCGAGCGTGGCACGGGCAAGGAATTGATCGCGGAACGGCTGCATCGCCTGTCGCCGCGCTGGGGTGGTCCGCTCATCACGATGAACTGCGCCGCTTTGCCGGAAACGCTGATCGAGGCGGAATTGTTCGGCCATGAACAGGGCGCTTTTACCGGTGCCACGCGGGCCCGGGAAGGACGGTTCGAGGAGGCCGATGGCGGCACCCTGTTCCTGGACGAGCTGGGCACCTTGTCGATGGGCGCGCAGGAACGGCTGCTGCGCGCGGTGGAATATGGCGAAGTGACGCGGATCGGATCGTCGCGCCCGGTGCGGGTGGATGTGCGCATCGTTGCCGCCACCAATGCCCATCTGCCGGCCATGGTAGAGCAGAACAGCTTTCGCGCCGATCTGCTCGATCGGCTGAGCTTCGAGGTGGTCACGCTGCCGCCGCTGCGCGCGCGGGAAGGCGATGTGGCCGTGCTCGCCGAACATTTCGGGCGGCGCATGGCGGCGGAAATCGGCTGGGAGAGCTGGCCGGGCTTCGGCAAGCTGGCGGCCGAGGCGCTGGAGCGCCATGCCTGGCCCGGCAATGTGCGCGAGTTGCGCAATGTGGTGGAGCGCGCCGTCTATCGCTGGTCGGAAGCCGACGGCCCGGTCGATCACATCATTTTCGATCCGTTCAATTCACCCTGGCGCCCCGCCGTTGCCGCGTCCGCAGAAGAGGGCAAGGCGCGCAAGGATCTGTCGGAAAGCGTGGCGGATCACGCGCCGGCATCGAGCAGTCTCGATTTCGAGCAGATCACCGACCTGAAAGCGGCGACCGAAGCCTATGAGCGCAGCATCGTGGAATATGCGCTGGCCGCCAACCGCTATAATCAGCGGCAGACGGCCAAGGCGCTCGGCCTCAGCTATGATCAGATACGCCACTGCATCAAGAAGCACGATCTGGCGAGCTGAAGCCCGGCAGATCGCCTTGGATCAGTCGCCGAAAACCCGCGCAAAGATCGTGTCGATCTGCTTGAAGTGATAATCGAGGTTGAAGCGCTCCTCGATCTGTTCGTCGGACAATTTGGCCGTCACGTCCGGATCGGCCTTCAGCAGATCGAGCAGGCGTTTCTCGCCATCGGACTCCCACACCTGCATCGCGTTGCGCTGCACGATCCGGTAGGCATCCTCGCGGCTGATCCCGGCCTGCGTGAGCGCCAGCAGCACCCGCTGCGAGTGGACGAGGCCGCCCATCTTGTCGAGATTGGCCTGCATCCGCTCCGGATAGATCACCAGCTTGTCGATAACGCCGGTGAGGCGGGCGAGGGCGAAGTCCAGCGTGATGGTGGCGTCCGGCCCGATATAGCGTTCGACCGAACTGTGCGAGATATCGCGCTCATGCCATAGCGCCACATTCTCCATGGCCGGCACGGCATAGCCGCGCACCATGCGCGCCAGCCCGGTGAGATTTTCGGTCAGTACCGGATTGCGCTTGTGCGGCATGGCGCTGGAGCCCTTCTGGCCCGGCGAGAAATATTCCTCCGCTTCGAGCACTTCGGTGCGCTGCAGATGGCGCACCTCGGTCGCCAGCCGCTCGACCGAGCTGGCGATGACGGCCAGCGTGGCGAAATACATGGCGTGCCGATCGCGCGGGATGACCTGGGTGGAGACAGGCTCCACGCTCAGCCCCATTTTCTCGGCGACATGCGCCTCCACCTTGGGATTGATATTGGCAAAGGTGCCGACCGCGCCGGAAATGGCGCAGGTGGCAATCTCCTCGCGCGCCAGCTTCAGCCGCGCGCGGTTCCGGTCGAACTCGGCATAGGCCTGTGCCAGCTTCATGCCAAAGGTCAGCGGCTCGGCATGGATGCCGTGGCTGCGCCCGATGGTGGGGGTGAACTTGTGCTCCAGCGCGCGGCGTTTGATGGCGTCCAGCAGCTTGTCCATATCCTCCAGCAGGATATCGGTGGCGCGCGCCAGCTGTACCGCCAGACAGGTGTCGAGCACGTCGGAGCTGGTCATGCCCTGATGCATGAAGCGTGCTTCGGGGCCGACATGTTCGGCGACATTCGTCAGGAAGGCGATCACGTCATGCTTCACCTCGGCCTCGATCGCGTCGATCCGGTCGACCTCGAACGCGCCCTTGTCCCAGATCGCCTTGGCCGCTTCCCTTGGAACCACGCCCAGCTCGGCCAGCGCGTCGGTGGCGTGCGCCTCGATCTCGAACCAGATGCGGAACTTCGATTCCGGCTCCCAGATGGCGGCCATATCGGGGCGGGAATAACGGGGGACCATAAGAGCACCTTCAGTTCTGCGAGCGATGCCGCGCGGCTAGCAGAGCGCGCCGTTCCGGGCAAAAGCAAATGCAGTTGCAGCCAGCATGCGCAAGGTTTATGCGTATGCTGCTGTTGAAAGGAGCTTTGCCATGAATGCCCTGCCGCCCCGCAAGGCCACCAATCTCTCGCTGGATGCCGCGCTTGTCGACGATGCGCGCGCGCTCGACGTCAATCTGTCGCGCGCTGCAGAGGAAGGGCTGCGCAAGGCCGTCGCCGCGGAGAAGGGCAGGCGCTGGCTGGAAGAGAATCGGGCGGCGATAGAGAGTTCGAACGATTATATCCGCAAGCATGGATTGCCGCTCGCAAAGTACCGCCAGTTCTGATGGCGCAATATGATCTGCATGAAAGCGATGACCCGGACACGTTGCTCCTCGACGTCCAGTCAGACATCCTGTCCGGATATGAAAACCGGATCGTCATTCCGGTGCAACGGCCCCACATCGCGCCGATTGTTGCCAAGCGGCTGAATCCGGTGGTGGCGGTTGCGGGAGAGCCACATGTGCTGGTCACGCAATTCCTGGCTGCGGTACCCGTGGAAGCGCTTGGCGCTATGGTGACCAGCCTCAGCGAGCGGCACTTGGAAATTACCGACGCGGTAGATTTCCTCCTGCACGGTTACTGACCCCCGCTCAGATCAGCCCCTGGCTGCGCATGCTGCTGTGGCCGTCCTTGCCGATGATCAGATGATCGTGCAGCTGAATGTTCAGCCGCTTGCCCGCCTCCAATATATCGCGGGTCAGCGCGATGTCGGCGCGGCTGGGCGTGGGATCGCCGCTGGGATGGTTGTGCACCAGGATCAGCGCGGCGGACCCCAGATCCAGCGCGCGGCGGATGATCTCACGCGTATAGACCGCCGCTTCGTCGATCGAGCCCTCGCTGACCAGATCATCGCGAATCAGGCGGTTCTTGCTGTCCAGATGCAGCACGCGCACCCGCTCTGTGGTGCGATGGGCCATATCGGCATGCAGATAATCCGATAGCGCCTGCCAGCTGGACAGGACCGGCCGTGTGCGCGCCGGCTCGCTGATCATACGCAGCGCTGCAGCCTGCACGATCTTGAGCGCTGCCGTGCTGGTATCGCCCATGCCCGGCTGTTTTGCGATGGACTCGCTGTCGGCGCTCAGCAGCGCCGAAAACCCGCCAAATTCCCCGATCAGCGTCTTGGCCAGCGCTTTGGTGTCGCGGCGCGGAATGGCGAGCGCCAGCAGATATTCGATCAGCTCATGATCGCTCAGGGCATCGCCGCCCTGCCGCAACAAACGCTCGCGCAGGCGTTCGCGATGCCCCTTGCCGTGATGTGCCTGTGTCTCGCTCATGATTCGTCGCCCCCTCGACTGACGTAGCGAAAGCCATAATGATTGAAACCCCGCCGGCTTTGAAGCAAAGCCCTGCCCGTGGAAGCTGCGGATGAGCCCCAACCCAGAAGCCGGCGTTTCCGGCGTCGCCATATATTTTACGGCGCGCTGTTCCTGTTCGTGGCACTGCTGCTGTTCGCCTGGGTGCAGCGCGCGCAGATTGCGGACGGCTTCGTGCAGGACGAGCTGGCCAAGCGCGATGTGCGCGCCGCCTACAAGATCGCCGAAATCGGCCTGAAAACCCAGCGTATCGAGGATGTGGTGATCGGCGATCCCACCCGGCCCGATCTGACGGCCAACTGGGTGGAGATCGACGTGGTGCCCAATGGGCTGGGCGCCAAGGTGCTGCGTGTGCGCGCCGATGGAGTGCGGCTATATGGGCGATTGACGGACAAGGGCCTGAGCTTCGGGGAGATCGACAAGTTTCGCGATCCGGCCAGCACCGCCCCATTTTCCCTGCCCGACATCTTCGCCACGCTGTCCGACGCGCGGGTCCGGCTAACGACGGATTTTGGCGATGTCGGGCTGAAGCTGGTGGGGCAGGGTCGGCTGGCCGATGGGTTCGAGGGGCAGGTGGCCGCGGTGACGGACCGGCTGACGCTGGCCGGTTGCAATGCCGGGCGATCGACCTTTTTCGGCACGCTCTCCATCAAGAAGGGGCAGCCGCATATCGCGGGGCCGCTGCGCAATGGCGGCGTAACGTGCGACGGTTTTGCCGTCGGCGGCATGGAGCACGCTTTGCAGCTCACCCTGTCCGACGATCTGAAAAGCTGGACCGGCGATACCCGCTTCGATGCCGCCCGCATTTCCGCGCGCGATTACCGCGTGGCCGGCATGACCGGGTCGGTCGATTTTTACGGCAATGGACAGCGCAACCAGTTCCAGGTCGATCTGGATGCGAACGGCCTTGGCGGGCCGGAATTCTCCGCGCAGCGGGCGGCGTTGAAAGGCCAGCTGCGGCTCAGCCAGGGCGATCAGGGAATGCGCGCCAGCTTCAACGGCGAACCACGGGTCACGGGGCTGCGGCTGGCCGGCGATCTGGTGGCGCCGGTCGATGCGGCGGCGCGCGGCCTCGGGTCCACGCCGCTCCAACCCATATTGCGCCAGTTGGCCACGGCAGGGCGCGCCGCGCTGCGTGCGATCGATCTGTCGGCTACGCTAGAGGCGGCGGTTGGCGGCGCGGGCAAGCAATATGCCCTTCTGAAAGGTCTGCGCGCGGACGCCGCGTCCGGTGCTTCGGCGCGCCTGGTCGATGATCTGCGGATCGAGCGGACGGCCAGTGGCTGGAGCCCGCGGCTGGACGGGCAGATCCGGCTGGCCGGTGGCGGCCTGCCGGAAGCGGTGCTGGACCTGACCCCTTCCGGCAATGGATTTGCCGGACGCTTGCAGATGGCCGATTATGGCACGGCCGATGCGCGGCTTTCCCTGCCGGAGCTGGCTTTCCGTCCGGTGCGCGGCGGGACCGATCTTGCCGGACGGGCGCGGATGACCGGCCCGCTATTTGGCGGTTATGTCACCAATCTCGATCTGCCGGTGCAAGCCTTGATTGCAAGTGGCGGCACGCTGGCCCTGTGGAATAGCTGCCAGTCGATCGGTTTCGATGCCTTCCGCCTTTCCAGCCTGAGCCTCGGCGCGGATCGCCTGCGCGTCTGCCCCCGCTCCGGATCGCTGCTGCGCGTGGGCAATGGTCCGGCGCGCGCCGATGCCCGCGTCCTCTCACCCGCTGTGGAAGGCCGGCTTGCGGGCACGCCGATCAGCATCGCCGCCAATGGGGTGGACGTGACGCTGAAGGGTTTCGCGGCGCAGGCGCTGGCGGTGCGGCTCGGCACGCCGGAAAGCCGCACGCTGTTCGATGCTGCAAGCTTTACCGGGCGGTTCGGCGGCCAGGGACTGAGCGGCGACATGACCGGCGGGGCAGGGCGCATCGGCAATGTGCCGCTGCTGCTGAGCGAAGCCGATGGCGACTGGACGTTGCGGCAGGGCGTGTTCGATCTGGCCGGAAGCCTGCGCGTGGACGATGCCGCCCAGCAGAACCGGTTCGAACCGATGCGCGCGCGCGACGTCACGCTGCGCTTTGCCGACAACCGCATCACCGCCAGCGGGGTTCTGGCCGAACCGCGCACCGGCACCCGGGTCGCCGATGTGGATCTGATCCATCGCTTCGGCGATGCTTCGGGGCAGGCGGACTTCACCGTGCGTGCGCTGCGGTTCGACAAGGATCTGCAGCCCGACGCCCTGACCCGGCTGGCGCTCGGCACCGTGGCCAATGTCGATGGCAGCATATCCGGCACCGGGCGGATTAACTGGACCGGAGACCGTGTGACCAGCACGGGCACGTTCACCACCGATGGGCTGGATCTGGCCGCGCCCTTCGGCCCGGTGGAAAATCTGGCCGGCACGATCCGCTTTACCGATCTCCTCGGTCTGGAAACCGCGCCGGGCCAGATACTGACGCTGGGCACTGTCAGTCCCGGCCTCGATGTGTTCGACGGCGTGCTGCGTTACCGGCTGCTGCCGGGCCAGCGGGTGCAGATAGAAGGGGCGGACTGGCCCTTCGCCGGCGGCGTCATTCATCTGGACCCCACCATATTGGATATGGCGGGCGATGCGCCGAAATTGCTGACTTTTGACGTGACCGGTATGGACATTGCGGTGTTCCTGCAGCGCTTCGGGTTCGACAATCTGCAGGCGACCGGGGTTTTCGACGGCACGCTGCCGATGATTTTCGACCAGTCCGGCGGACGAATCGAGGGCGGGCGGCTGGTCTCGCGCGAGGGCGGCGGGACGATCGCCTATATCGGCGATCTCACCTATAAGGACCTGTCCTATTTCGCCAATCTGGCCTTCGACATGCTGAAGTCGATCCGCTACCGCGATCTCACCATCGGCCTGGACGGCGATCTTGGGGGCGAAATGGTGACGCAGGTGAAGTTTTCCGGTCTGCAGCAGGGGGAGGGCGCACAGCGCAACTTCATCACGCGGGAGATCGCCAAGCTGCCGATCCAGTTCAACGTCAATGTGCGCGGGCCATTCCTGCAGCTCATCGGCGCGGTCAAAAGCTATTATGACCCCAGCCTGCTGATCAAGCAGAACCTGCCCAGCCTGATCGAACAGCAGCAGAATTTGAATGAAATCCAGAAGCGGCTGGAGGAGGATAGCGCTCCGGGCGTTCAGCCAAGGGAAAGCGAGAGCATGCCATGAACACTATAAAGGTTTGCGGTCGGTTTGGTGCGGCGCTCCTGTACGGCGGCCTCTTTTCCCTAGGGGGGTGTGTCAAGGTGGAAGCGCCGACCAAGCCGATCGTGATAGAGCTGAACATCAACATTCAGCAGGAAGTCGTGTACAGGCTCGATAGTGATGCCCAGGCACTGATCAAAAAAGAAGCGGAGATATTCTGATGGCAAAGCGCATGATGAAGATGGCCATGGCCGCCGCAGCGCTGACGATGGTGGCGGGGGCTGCCTATGCCCAGCGTGATCCGGCCTATCAGGAGGCCCGCACGCAGGGGCTGATCGGGGAAAAACCGGATGGCTATCTGGGTTTTGTCGGTTCGCCTTCTCCGGCCATCCGCGCGCTGGTCGATGATCTCAATATCAAGCGCAAGGCAGCCTATACACGCAGCGCGGCCGGGGCCGGCTCCACAGTGGAGCAATTTGCCTTCACCACCGGCTGTCGCCTGATTCTCCAGACATCGCCCGGGGAAAAGTATCAGACGCCCGGCGGCCAATGGGCCACCCGCGACAATGGCCCGCCCACGCGCGATCCACGCTGTCCGTAACGGCAGGCGGCAACATATCCCTGGGGGAACGGCGCAGTCGCTCCGTCACCGGGAAAGCTTGCCCGCCAGTCTGTTGACTTGACCACGCGCCTTTCCTAAACGGGCCGCGCTTTTGCGGGGCGGTTCTCGCCATGTTTAGCCAGATACCGGTTTTTCCGAGTAAGGTACGCTTCCATGGAAGAGAAACGACCCGCCCGAACCAAGCTTGAAGAGGATGTGCGGATTGATTCGCTGCAACAGCGGATCGATGATGCACAACGCGAAGAGCTTGGCCGATCGGGGCGGAAAGACGCGCACGGGGTTGATAACAACTATCAGCTCGGCAGCCGCGTTCTTTCCTATCTGGTTGGCGGGATCGGTGGAGGCGGTTTGATCGGCTGGACTTTGGACCGGCTGATCGGAACGTCGCCTTGGCTGCTGCTTCTGTGCCTGTTTCTGGGTATTGGGGTGGCGTTCAGAAATGTGTACCGGATCGCGACGCGCAAATAGCGGCGGGCGCGATGCGGCAAGTTCGTTTCGCCGGATAGTGCCGGCGTAAAGATCGGATAAGGGTTTCAAGTGGCAGAAGCAGGTACGATCGATCCGATGCACCAGTTCGAGGTGCAGACCATTTTTGATGGCTTCCGTATTGGCGGTCATGAAATTGGTTTCACCAACAGCGCGCTCTGGATGATCGTGGCGATGCTGTGTCTTGGTCTGTTCATGCTGGGCGGCATGCGCCGTTCGCTGATTCCCGGCCGTTGGCAGATGATGGTGGAAAGCTTCACCGGCTTCATTGATGGCATGGTGACCACCAATATCGGCCCAGAAGGCCGCAAATATGCGCCCTATGTGTTCTCGCTGTTCATGTTCATCCTGGTCGCCAATCTTGTCGGCATGGCGCCGGTCGGCGTGATCGGCCTGCACCCGTTCACGGTGACGAGCCACCTGACGGTCACCGGCATTCTGGCGATCATCAGCTTCTCCATCGTTCTGCTGGTGGGTTTTGCCAAGCATGGCTTCAAGTTCCTCACCCTGTTCGTGCCGGACGGCACGCCGGTGTGGTTGCTCTGGCTCATTCCGCCGATCGAGTTCTTTTCCTTCATGGTGCGTCCGTTCAGCCTCGCGCTGCGGCTCTTCGTCGCCATGACCGCCGGGCATATCCTTTTGAAGGTGCTGGCCGGCTTCATTATCAACAGCACCAATGCCGGTGTGGGCTACGGCCTCCTCGTCGGCATCCCCAGCTTCACGCTGATGCTCGGCATCACCGCGCTGGAGCTGCTGGTGGCCGGCGTGCAGGCTTATGTCTTCGCGCTGTTGACCTCGCTTTACATCAACGATGCGGTGCACCTGCACTCGCATGAAACCATCGGCTGAGCGCCGTAAATCTAGGGAGTTTTATCATGGATCCAGAAGCAGCAAAATTGATCGGTGCCGGCCTTGCAGCCATCGGTGCAGGCCTCGCCTCGCTCGGTGTGGGCAATGTGTTCGCCAAGTTCCTTGAAGGCGCGCTGCGCAATCCGGGAGCGGCCGATCAGGAACAGGGCCGTCTGTTCATCGGCTTCGCAGCTGCCGAGCTTCTCGGCCTGCTGTCGTTCGTTATTGCCATCATTCTCATCTTCGTTGCTTGAGATAGATCAGGCGGGAATGGCCATGGTGCCGTTCCCGCCCGGTTCTGACCGGAGCATGTCATGCCTCAGATAGCCCAGGTTGCCGCAACCTACGCATCGCAGCTGTTCTGGCTGCTGCTGGTGTTCGGGACGATTTTCGTCGTCATCGGCCTCGGTATGTATCCAAAGATCCAGGGCACGGTCATCGCCCGCGATCGCAAGATCGAGGACGATCTGGCCGAAGCCCGCCATGCCAATGAGGCGGCGGACCGGCTGGAAGAAGATTATCGCAAGAAGCTGAACGACGAGCATGCCGCTGCGCATATCACCGTCGAAAAGGCCCGTAACGATGCCGCCCGGGAGACCGAGCGCAAGCTTGCGATTGCGAATGAAGAAAATGAGGCGCTGCTGGCTTCGGCCATGGCCGATCTGGCCCAGCGCCGGAAGGCCGCGCGTCAGGAAATCGAGCAGGTCGCGGCCGAAGCGGCCCGCGATCTCGTTGCCAAGGTATCGGGCGTTCAGGCCGATCCGGCCGAGGCGGCCCGCGAAGTAAAGGAGGTCATGCATGGCGCAGACTGACGCAGTTTCCGGCACGGTGGTGACCGGTGATAATGGCGCTGTCGTGACCCAGGAAGCCCCCGTCAGCGGCGGTAGCCCGCTCAATGACGAAGGCATGCCGCAGACCGGGATCGAGGCCATCGAGGCTGGCCATACCGTGGTGCATGACGAGCCAAGCGCGCTCGGCATGACGGCCACGGCATGGGTTTCGGTGGCGATGCTGGTGCTGATCGCGGTGGTCCTTTGGAAAAAGGTGCCGGCAGCGATCGGCAAGTCGCTCGATGGACGGATCGAGGCCATCCGGCACCAGCTGGCCGAAGCGTCCGAATTGCGCGCCGAGGCCGAAGCGCTGCGCACGCAATATGAAAAGCGCCTGGCCGATGCCCAGCAGGAAGCCGCCGACATCCGCGAGCAGGCCGAGAGCCAGGCCGCGGCCATGGTGGCCAAGGCGCAGGAAGACAGCGCCGCGCTGATCCGTCGCCGCAAGCGGATTGCCGAGGATCAGATTTCGGTCGCCGAACGCGCTGCCATCGCCGATCTGCGGGAAACCGCCGCCACCGCCGCTGCGGAGGCTGCGCGCCGCCTGATCGCCGAAAAGCATGACGCCAGTGCCGACAAGGCGATGGTGGATCGCACGATCCAGCAGCTCGGCACCAGCCTGCACTGACAATCCACGCATAATTGAACGCATGGGCGGCGCGCTCCCTTCCACAGGGGGCGCGCCGCGCCTATGTTCGGGCCATGCCGCCATCTGACGACAAAGCCGGTCGCCCGGATCAACCGAACGCGCCGAGCCGGTTCAACGAAGAAAAGTCCGCTTACACCGTGCGCGGGTCCGACAAGCCGGACCTGGAGGCGGGGGTGGCCGCGATCCGCAATGTCTGGAAAACATTGCCGCAGCGGCCCGGCGTCTATCGCATGCACGATAGCGGGGGTGAGGTGCTGTATGTCGGTAAGGCGCGCAGCCTGAAATCGCGCGTGGTGAACTATACCCAGTGGCAGCAATTGCCCGCACGGCTGCAGCGGATGGTTTCGCAGACCCGGACGATGACGATCGTGACGACGGAGAGCGAGGCCGAGGCGCTGTTGCTCGAAGCGCAGCTGATCAAACGCTATCGCCCGCCCTACAATGTGTTGCTGCGCGACGACAAAAGCTTTCCCTACATCCTGCTGCGGCAGGACCACGCCTTTCCGCGGATCCAGAAGCATCGCGGCGCGCGGCGGGCGAAGGGCAAATATTTCGGGCCGTTCGCCAGCGCCGGATCGGTCGGGCGGACGTTGAACGCGCTGCAGAAGATGTTCCTGCTGCGCAGTTGCACGGACAGCTTTTTCAACAACCGCTCGCGCCCCTGCCTGCTCTATCAGATCAACCGCTGTTCGGCGCCTTGCGTGGGCCGGATATCGGCGGAGGATTATGCGGAGCTGGTCGGAGACGCGGAGAATTTTCTCAACGGCAAGTCCACCGGGGTGCAGGAAAAGCTGGGCAAGCAGATGGAGCAGGCGGCGACCGATCTCGATTTCGAGATGGCGGCGCTGTACCGGGACCGGTTGAAGGCGCTCACCTTCATTCAGGGCAGCCAGGCGATCAGCGCGCAGGGCCTGTCCGATGCCGATATCTTTGCGCTGGCCAGCAAGGGCGGGCAGGTCTGCATCCAGGCCTTTTTCATTCGCGCGGGCCAGAATTGGGGGCATCGCAGCTTCTTCCCCAGCCATGTGAAGGATGTGCCGGAAGAGGAGGTGCTGGCCAGCTTTCTGGCGCAATTCTATGAGGAAGTTCCTCCGGCGCGCTTGCTGCTGCTCGACCGCGAACTGGCGGAGCCGGATCTGTTCTGCGACGCGCTGTCCGAACGCGCTGGCGGCAAGGTATCGATCAGCGTCCCGCAGCGCGGCGACCGGCGCAAGATGATGGTGCAGGCCGAACGCAACGCGGTGGAAGCGCTCGACCGCAAGCTGGCCGAGGGCGCCAGCCAGACGCGTCTTCTGGCCGAGGTGGCCGATCTGTTTGATCTGGAAGGCCCGCCGGACCGGATCGAGGTTTATGACAACAGCCATATCCAGGGCACCAATGCGATCGGCGCGATGGTCGTCGCCGGGCCCGAGGGTTTCCGCAAAAATGCCTATCGCAAGTTCAACATCAAGCGCCCCGAAACCGCGCCGGGCGATGACTTTGCGATGATGCGCGAGGTGCTGGAACGCCGCTTCGCCCGCGCGCAGAAGGAAGATCCGGACCGCACCAAGGGCGATTGGCCCGATCTGGTTCTGATCGATGGCGGCAAGGGCCAGGTTTCCGCCTCGATGGACGCGCTGGAGGAGCTGGGGATCGAGGATGTCGCGCTGGTCGGCGTGGCCAAGGGGCCGCATCATGGCCGCGACGGGCGTGAGATTTTCCACATGCCCGACGGGCGCGAGCTGACGCTGGCCCCCAATGCGCCGGCGATGTTCTATCTGCAGCGTCTGCGCGATGAGGCTCATCGCTTCGCTATCGGCGCGCACCGTCAGAAACGCGCCAAGGCCATGGGCAGCAGCCCGCTGGACGAGGTGCCCGGCATCGGCCCCGCCCGCAAACGCGCGCTCCTCATGCATTTCGGCACCGCCCGCGCGGTCAAAAGCGCCAGCCTGGACGATCTGAAACGCGCGCCGGGCGTGAACGACAGCGTGGCGCAGACGGTGTACGACTTCTTCCATGTGCGTTGAGCGCGTTCGTCAATCAGCGGATTGCCGTTCCGGCGAAGGCCGCAATGACGGCGGTTTGTAGATAGCCGCATGCCGCAGCTTTCCACCCAGGGCATCGTCTGCTCGGTCCGCCATCATGGCGAACATGGCGCGATCGTGCGGCTCTTCACGCCGGATGACGGGCTGGTGGCGGGCTATGTTCGCGGCGGGCGATCGCGCCGGATTCGACCGATCCTGATCCCGTCGAATCTGGTGGCGGCGGAATTCCGGGCGCGCACGGCGGACCATCTGGCCGGGCTGACGGTGGAGCTGGTCACCAGCCGCGCCCCGTGGATCGGCGAACCGCTGGCCTCCGCCGCACTGGACTGGGCGACGACTCTCACGGCGGCGACGCTGCCCGAGGAGAACGCCTATCCGCGGCTCTATTCGGCCTTGTCCGCGCTGCTGGATGCGATCTGTCATGCCCCGTCGGCACGCGGATGGGCCACGGCCATGGTGCGGTTCGAGCTTCTGCTGCTGGCGGAACTCGGCTTCGGGCTCGATCTCAGTTGCTGCGCGGCGACGGGCCAGCTGGACGATCTGGCCTATGTCAGCCCGCGCAGTGCGCGCGCCGTCTCACGCGGGGCGGGGCAGGGATACAAGGCCAGGCTGCTGCCCCTGCCGCCCTTCCTGCTGCCATCCACGGACGCGCAGCGCCGCCCTGAATGGCCGGATATCGTGGCCGGCTTTGCCCTCACCGGATATTATCTGGAACGCAGCCTCCTGGCCGATCGGCGCGGCGACGTCATGAGCGGGCGCACGCAAATGATCGCGCGCCTGCAACGGATGCTTGAATGAGGCGTGGCCGCAGGGCAGGGAAGCGCGCATGAAATCAGGCGATCATTCCGAAGAGCACCCCATCGAGCTGGCGGTGGTGCTGCCCACCTTCAACGAATCGTCCAATGTGGACCGCGTCATCGCGACGCTGGACCGCGTGCTCGCCGGCATCTCCTGGGAAGCGGTGTTCGTCGATGACAACAGCCCCGATCACACCGCGCAGATGCTGCGGGACCGGGCGCGCGAAGACCGCCGGATCCGCGTGATCGAACGACTCGGGCGGCGCGGGCTCAGCTCCGCCTGTATCGAAGGCATGATGGCCACCGGCGCGCCGCTGGTGGCGGTGATGGACGCCGATCTGCAGCATGATGCCAATCTTCTGCCCAAGATGGTCGCCGCGCTGAATGGCGATGCGAATCTCGATATCGTCGTCGGCTCGCGCTTCGTGGAGGGCGGCGGCACGGGCGACTGGGATGAGGCGCGCCTGCGCAAATCGCAGTTCGCCACGCGGCTCGGCACCAAATTGCTGAACCTCACGCTGAGCGACCCGATGAGCGGCTTTTTCATGATGCGGTCCGACCGGTTCCGCCGGATTGCGCCCAAGCTGTCCGGCATCGGCTTCAAGATCCTGCTCGACATCGTCACCGTGGCGCGCGAGCCGATGACGATTGCCGAACTGCCCTACACCTTTTCGGTGCGCGAGGAGGGGGAGAGCAAGCTGGACCGGGTGGTGGCGTTCGAATATCTCGTCGCGCTGTACGACCGTATGTTCGGGCGCATCCTGCCCGTTCGATTCGCCCTGTTCGCCACCATCGGCGTGCTCGGCATTGCGGTGCATTTCGCGATTCTGACGAGCCTGTTCGAGGGGCTGCAAACGAGTTTCCTTGCCGCGCAGGCCGCCGCGACCATTGCCGCGATGACCTTCAACTTCTTCCTGAACAATGCGCTGACCTATCGCGACAAGCGGCTGTCCGGTTTCACCCCGATGCTGCGCGGATGGATCAGCTTTTGCCTCTTCTGTAGCGTCGGCGCGATTGCCAATGTCGGCATTGCGGCATTTTTGTACGACGTGTCCGGCGTGGTCTGGACGCTGTCTGCCATTGCCGGAATCCTGGTCGGCGCGGTGTGGAATTTTGCGCTGAGCAGCCGGTTCGTCTGGGGCCGCTACTAGGCCCTATCGCCAGCTGTCGAGCCACATCCAGTGGTTGAAGGCCTGCGGGCCGCCCAGCGGTAGCGCGGCGATGATGGGATAGAAATCCACGAACACCGCCAGGATGGCGATCAGCAAGAGCGCAGGCGCGGCATATTTCCGGTCGCGCAGCCAGAGATAGTCGATCGCCGCCGCCAGCGCGATGGTAAGGAAAAAGCTGGGGATCAGATAATGGTGATAGAAGGTCACCTTTTTGGGCAGTACCGCCCAGATGTCCACGCCCACCAGCCATAGCCCGGTGGGCACGAACAGCGCCCAGTTGCGCTGCCTTTTGCCGATGATCACGCTGATCACCATCGCAGCAAGCCCGCCCCACATGATGATCGGGTTGCCGAGCAGCACCACGCCGCGAATGGCCCCTTCGGCCTCTTCATAGAGATACCAGATCGGCCGCTCGTCGATGATCCACTGCCACCACTGGCTGGAATAGGTATGTTCGGCCATATAGCCCGCCTGTCGCCGGGCCATCTCCACCTGATAGCTGAGATATTCGGACGGTGGCACGGCGTTTTCGGCGAAGAAGGACATGGGAATATAACAGGCGAGATAGGCGAGCGCCGGCAGCAGGCCGAGCAGCAGCCCCGCCTCCAGCAGCGATACGCCGCGCACCGGCCCGGCCCTGCGATCGAGCAGCAGCGTCTTCGGATTCCATGCCCGCTTGCCCAGCATGGCCGCGCGCCAGATGAAAAAACCGAGGCCGATGACGACGCCATAGGGCGCGGCGGTCCATTTGCAGCCGATCGCCAGGCCCAGCATCACCCCGGCCCAGGCCAAGCGCTGCCACGCCTGCCGCTCGGCGCGCACCGCTGCGGCGACCTGCCAGAGCGCCAGCATCAGAAAGGCCGCCATGAAGATATCCAGCATGGCGATGCGCGACTGGATGAACAGCAAATGCCCCGCCACCAGCAACACGCCCGTCAACACCGCGATCCGCGCGCTGCGATACAGTTCCCAGGCGAACATGACCGACGCGAACAGCGTGATGCCGCCGAACAGTGCGCTTGGCACGCGCCAGCCGAAATGATTGTCGCCCAATATCCGCATGCCCAGCGCGATGATGAACTTGGCCAGCGGGGGATGTTCCTCGTTCAGCGGACTGCTGAGCGCCAGCACATGCCGCGCGGCAGGCACATAATAGATCTCGTCGAAAAACAGCGAACGGGGATGCTGGATGTTGATGAGGAAGAACAGGAAGGCTGCCAGCCCGCCCAGCGCTGCCCACCCCTGCGCGCCCAGATCGCCACGGCGCAGACGTTCCAGCCAGCCGCTGTTCGGCAATGTCATTTTCGAACCCACGGCCATGTCTGCGCGTCTCCCTGTGCCCGCCCGATAGAAAATCGCGTGCGCCGCGACAAGCGCCCGCATTGACGCGCGGGCGCTGAAATCCCAAAGCAGGAAGCATGAAAAGACAGACCGGCCAAGACCCCGAGATTACCCGCCACTGGCGCCCGGCAACGCAGGCCATTCGCGGCGGCACCGCCCGCAGCGAATGGGGCGAAACGTCCGAGGCGCTGTTCCTCACCTCCGGCTATACCTATGATTGTGCGGGCGACGCGGCGGCGCGCTTTGCCGGCGATCAGGCGGGCATGACCTATTCGCGCCTGCAGAACCCCACGGTGGAGATGCTGGAAAAACGCATCGCCATGATGGACGGGGCAGAGGCGTGCCGCACGATGGCCAGCGGCATGGCCGCCATGAGCGCCAGCCTGCTGTGTCAGCTGGAAACGGGTGATCATGTGGTGGCGAGCCGCGCGCTGTTCGGCAGCTGCCGCTGGCTGACCGATACGCTGCTGCCCAAATTCGGTATCCAGACGACGGTGATCGACGGGCGCGATCTGAAGAACTGGGAGGCGGCCATCCGGCCGGAAACCAAGGTGTTTTTCTTCGAAACCCCGGCCAACCCGACATTGGAGGTGCTGGATCTGCGTGCGATCTGCGGTCTGGCCAGGGCCCATGGCATCACCAGCGTGGTCGACAATGCGTTCGCCACGTCCGTGCTGCAGCGCCCGATCGATCTGGGCGCCGACGTGGTGGCCTATAGCGCCACCAAAATGATGGACGGGCAGGGCCGCGTGATGGCCGGCGCGGTCTGCGGCACGGAAGAATTCATCGAAGGCGATCTGCTGAAATTCGTGCGCAACACCGGCCCAACGCTCGCGCCGTTCAACGCTTGGGTGGTGCTGAAGGGGCTGGAAACGCTCGATCTTCGGATCCGGCGGCAGAGCGAGAATGCGCTGGCCGTGGCGCAGTTTCTGGAACAGCGGGTCGCCCGCGTGAATTATCCGGGGCTCATGGCCAATCGCTATCACGATCTGGCCATGCAGCAGATGGAACTGACGGGCCCAATCCTGTCCTTGCATGTCGGCGGTGGCCGCGCGCAGGCCCATGCGCTGCTCGATGCGCTGCAGCTGATCGACATCAGCAACAATATCGGCGATTCGCGCAGCCTGATGTGCCACCCGTCCAGCACCACCCATGCCGGGATGGAGGCCGAGGCGCGCGAAGAGGTTGGCATTACCGAAGACATGCTGCGGCTGAACGTGGGGCTGGAAGATGTGCAGGACGTGATCGAGGATCTCGACCGGGCGCTTGGGGCAGCCGGGCTATGATCGAGCTGATGTTTCCCTATCAGGAAACGACCGACGGTATCACCGTGCGCGTGTCGGTCAGCTATCTGCCGGATCAGTCCGCGCCAGAGCAGAGCCGCTGGTTCTGGTCCTATCATATCCGCATCGAAAATCACCGGGAGGGGCCGGTACAGCTGATCACCCGCCATTGGCGCATCACAGATGGCATGGGCCTGATGACGCCGGTCGAAGGCGCTGGCGTGGTCGGTGAACAGCCGGTGATCCGCCCCGGCGCGGCGCATGATTATGTCAGCGGCTGTCCGCTGCCGACGCCCGATGGATCGATGCGCGGCCACTATATGATGGTGGACGAGGGGCCGGACCCGATCCTGGCGATGATCCCCGAATTTCCACTCGAAGCCCCGGCGAACGCCCGATGAAACGCACGCTCCTCCCGCTTAACGGCCTGCGAGTGCTGGATGCATCCGCCCGCCATCTCAGTTTTACCCGCGCCGCCGATGAGCTGGCGGTAACGCCCGCCGCCGTGGGCCAGCAGATCCGCGCGCTTGAAGATACGCTGGGCGTGGTCCTGTTCCGCCGCACGCCCAAGGGGCTGGAGCTGACGCCCGAAGGCGCACGGGGCTTGGATGCTTTGCGCGCAGGCTTCCTGCAGTTCGAGGATAGCGTGCGCGCGATGCAGCAGGGGCAAAGTTCCAAGCGCCTGACCATTGCAGCGCCGCGCGATATCACCCGCTACTGGCTGCTGCCACGCCTGGCCGCTTATGCCGAGACCGATCCCGATTTCCGCTTCCAGCTGATCGCGGCGGACGAGCCGCTCGATTTCACCGAAGCCAATGTCGATCTGGCGATGCGCTATGCCGCCGAACCGGATGAGATCGAGGGCCTGCCGCTGGGCGAGGCCGAGGCGGTGTGGGTCGGCACGGGCGATCGTATTTGCTGGGAAGGCGGCCATGGCGGCGATGTGCGGCTGTCGGTGGCCGATGCCGGGCTGGCGCTGGAGGCCGCGCGTGGTGGCCTGGGCCGCGCCCGCGTGCCGCGCCTGCTCGCCGAAGCGGCGGGCATGGCATGGGCAGAGGCCGAGCCCGCGCGCCGCCGCTATTGGCTGCTCGCCCCGCTGCCGCAATGGCGCCAGGCCAAGGTCAAGGCGCTGGTCGGCGCACTGACGGCCTGATGGCGCAGACCACGCCCATCGACAGCGAGCGGCTCCATATGCGCGCCACCGCGATCGAGGATGCCGAGGCGCTGCTGGATATCTATTCCGATGTCGACCTCATGACCTATTGGTCCAGCGCGCCCAAAACGACGGTCGCCGAAGTGCGCGATTACATGCGGCCGTTTCTGGCGCTGCCCGATGCGCGCAGCTGGTCGATCTGTCTGCGTGACGAGGACCGGGCGATCGGGACGCTGGCCGCGATGGAAAAACGCAGCGGCGTCACGGAGATTGGCTATACGCTGGTGCGGCATCATTGGGGCACGGGTCTGGCCAGCGAGGCCGTTACCGCGCTGATCGATCGCCTGTTTACTGATGAAGGTTATCGGCGGGTGATGGCCGATACCGATCCGGATAATGCCGCATCGAACCAGCTGCTGGAACGACTGGGATTCGAGCGTGAGGGCCATCTGCGCGAGGAGTGGGAAACGCATATCGGCGTGCGCGACAGCATCATCTGGGGTTTGCTCGCCAGCGAATGGCGGCGTTGACGCCTGAACGCTTCGGCTACTCGGCAGACGCCTTATTCGGCAGGAAGCGTCAGCTGCAACAACCGCCCCATGAGAGCGGTGACGGCGTCATTGTCCACCGCCGCATCCGGATCGGTCTGGCCGCCGACTATGGCATAGCATTCGCCGCTTTTCGCGCAGGCGAGCCAGGCCAGGAAAATCACGCCGGGTTCCGAACCGCCCTTGTATCCGACATAGTCCCAGCCATCGGTATGCGCCGCGCCGAGGCCCGGATTGACCGCCATGATCGCGCGGGCCAGCGGGGCATCGGTGGTGCGCAGATGGTCCAGCAGCGCCACCATGTCGCGCGGTGAGGCAGGCCATTCGATGGCCTCCACGAAGCGCGGCGCGCCGGTCAGCTGCACGATGTCGACCGAGCCGAGGCCGAGCTTGTCCTGATTCTGTTCCAGGATATCGCGCTGCTGCGCCTCGCTGGCGGCCATGAAGCGGTTCCGCAGATCGGCATTGCCGTCCATTTTCAGCGCAAAGGCTTCCACCGTGCTCAGAAAAGGCAGGATGGCGGCGGGATCGCTATGGCCGATCTTGGCCAGCCGCGCCTCCACCCGTTCGCGGCCCAGCGTTTTCAGCAGCATGTCCGTCGCCGTATTGTCGCTGATCGAGATCATCATGGTCGCCAAGGTGGCCAGCGTGACCGGCGACCCCTGCGGCCATGTCTGCAGGACGCCGCTGGGAAAGCTCTTGGTGTCGAGCATTACCACATCGGACCAGCTGCGCTCGCCCGCCGCGACCTGATCGGCCAGCTCGGCCAGAATGTAGAGCTTGAAGGCCGAGCCCGTGCTCAGCAGCGCGTCGCCCCTATAGTCGGCAACGGTGACCGGCCCCTGATCGGTCAGGCGGGCAACGGTGAAGCCAGCCTTGCCGCTCAGCGCCTCGAAATCCGTCCTCACGGCCTCGATGCTGTCATTCTCGGTCCTGAAACCGGTGATGAGCAGGCCCACAACCTTGTGGTCGCCTTCCTCGCTCACCGTCATGCGGATGTCGCCAATCGCGTTGGCAAACGCCAGATCGAACTGACCCTGATTGGGCGTGGTCATGCGATACGCGCTGGCGGCGCCGGCTTGGCCCTGCTGCGCCGTGATCTGCGTGCTCAGAATGCGGAACTGCGCGGCAGGCACCTGCGCCAGAAAGCTGGGCGCGAAATAATCGTTCGGATCGCCTGCGCCATTGATGATGGAGGCCAGCTCCTGCGCGCGCTGCTCGAACGCCGCGCTCGGTTCGATGTCCTGCGCCTGTGCTGGCAGCGCGGCACTGGCGGCCAGTAGCAACGCCAGCATCGCCCTCGAAAACATCTTAAGCATCGATGGCGTCCTCCTCAAGACTGGCCGCATTTTCCTGAATGAAGGCGAACCGCTCTTCCGGGCGCTTGCCCATCAACCGATCGACCAGCTGCGTCACGCCTGCGCGCTGCTCATATTCGGTGGGCAGGGTGATGCGGATCATGGAGCGAGTCTTGGGGTCCATGGTCGTCTCGCGCAGCTGCGAGGGGTTCATCTCGCCGAGCCCCTTGAACCGGCCAACGTCCACTTTCTTGCCCTTGAACAGCGTCGCCTCGATCTCGGCACGGTGCGCGTCGTTCGCTGCGTAGACGCTGGTCGATCCGCTGGTGAGCCGGTAGAGCGGGGGCCGCGCCAGAAACAGATGCCCGTTCTTCACGATGTCCGGCATTTCCTGAAAGAAGAAGGTCATCAGCAGCGTGGCGATATGCGCGCCGTCCACATCGGCGTCGGTCATGATGACGATGCGTTCATAGCGCAGATTGTCCGAATCGCAGTCCTTGCGGGTGCCGCAGCCGAGCGCCTGGATCAGATCCATGATTTCCTGATTGGCCACGATCTTGGCCGTGGTGGCCGATGCGACGTTCAGGATCTTGCCGCGGATCGGCAGGATGGCCTGCGTCTTGCGGTCGCGCGCCTGCTTGGCCGATCCCCCGGCGCTGTCACCCTCCACGATGAACAGCTCGGTACCGTCCGGCCCGGCTTCGGAGCAATCGGTCAGCTTGCCCGGCAGGCGCAGCTTGCGTGCGCTGGTGGCGGTCTTGCGCTTCACCTCGCGCTCGGCCTTGCGCTTCAGCCGCTCTTCCATCTTTTCCTGAATGAAGCCCAGAAGCGCCCGCCCGCGCTCCATATTATCGGACAGGAAATGGTCGAAATGGTCGCGCACCGCCGCTTCGACGAGCCGCGCCGCCTCGGGCGAGGTCAGCCGGTCCTTGGTCTGCGACTGGAATTGCGGCTCGCGGATGAAGACGGACAGCATCAGCTCGCATCCACCCATCACATCGTCGGCGGTCAATTGCGCAGCCTTCTTGTTCTGCGCCAGATCGGCAAAGGCGCGCAGCCCCTTGGTCAACGCCGCGCGCAGACCCTGTTCATGGGTGCCGCCGGCCGGCGTGGGGATGGTGTTGCAATACCAGTCGGTCATCCCTTCGCTCCACAGCGGCCAGGCGATCGCCCATTCCACGCGGCCCTGTTGATCGGGAAAATCCTGGCTGCCCGAGAAAAACTCGGAAGTGGCGCATTCACGGCCTTGTAAAAGCTCGGAAAGATGATCGGACAGGCCGCCGGGAAACTGGAACACCGCCTCTTCGGGCACATCGTCGCTGGCGAGAGACGGCGCGCATTTCCAGCGGATCTCCACGCCCGCATAGAGAAACGCCTTGGACCGGACCAGCTTGAACAGCCGCTTGGGCCGGAACGCCGCGCCCTTGCCGAAAATCTCGTCATCGGGAACGAAGCTGATCATCGTGCCGCGCCGGTTGGGCGTGCCGCCCAGCTCCTCCAGCTTGCCCTGCGGCGCGCCCTTGCTGAATATCTGCCGATATAGTTGCTTGTTGCGCGCAACTTCTACCACCGTTTCCGAAGACAGCGCGTTGACCACCGAGACGCCCACGCCGTGCAGGCCGCCCGAGGTGGCATAGGCCTTGTCCGAGAATTTGCCGCCTGAATGCAGCGTGGTGAGGATCACCTCCAGCGCGCTCTTGTCCGGATATTTGGGATGCGGATCGACCGGGATGCCGCGGCCATTGTCGGTGATCGTCAGGCGATTGCCTTCGCCAAGCTCCACCTCGATCCGATTGGCGTGCCCCGCCACCGCCTCATCCATCGCATTGTCGAGCACTTCGGCGGCAAGGTGATGCAGCGCGCGTTCGTCGGTCCCGCCAATATACATGCCCGGCCGCCGCCGCACCGGCTCCAGCCCTTCCAGCACCTCGATGGAGCTTGCGTCATATCCGGAGCTGTCAGCGGAAGCGCCCGCAGGGGCGCCGAAAAGATCATCGGCCATGAAGACCGGTATAGGGGGAGGGTGTTCGCGCTGGCAAGCAGGTGGCGCGTTTATCCACAGAGGGTGAGGCGGGCCGGGCCAATGCGGACCGCACATGTGTCAGCCGGAATGGAGAGATCGCCTGCGATCGACGAGCTTCGTTGCCATAGCGACTGCAATTGGGCCGGTTGCGGTCAGTCTTCTTTGATCAAACTTGCTCGGAAAGCCGCCATTTTCCGCTAAGCGGCCGTGTGACGACTTTCCGCGCTTGTCGAGAAATTAGTGAAAGCGTCCATTGCTGGGGAGGTAGAGCTCAGCGGCGCTGACGGATCTCTGGGATCAGATGGAGGACCACCGCCGCAACCCAGATTGCCAAGGTAAAATGCAGCAAGTTTGCCTTAGCAGAAAAGCCCCCGTCCCACAGCTGCGCGCTGAAGGCGGTGGTGCCGAGGGCGTTGATCAGGCCGTGCATCCACACTGCCGCCAGCGTGCTTCGGCGCGCCAGCAACCAGATCCGGGTCATCAGCAGCGAAAGGCCCATCACTGTCACCGTATAGGCGGGAAGGTAGATGGCGAAGCTCAGGCCGTCGCGCCATGCGGGAATCAGTGCCATGATCGGCAGATGCCAGGCCGACCAGATCACCCCAAGCAGGAGCGAAGCCGGCACTTCGCCGAGCCGGTCGAGCAGGCGCGGCAGCAGATAGCCGCGCCACCCGCCTTCCTCGCCCAGCGGACCGGCGCCGAGCACGGCGGTGACCACGCCGTTGAGCACCACTGCTAGGAACAGGGTGAGATAGGACATGACCGGGGGGACCCCTTCCATTGGCACCGGCCTGTAGCCAAGCGCCGCGGTCAGGCCGAGCACGGCCAGCGGCAACGGCAACGCAATTGCCGCGACACCCAGCCAGCCCATGCGCCAGCGCAGGAAGCCAGCCGCCCATTCACGCAGCCTTCCTTCGCGCGCGCTGAGCACCGCGCCGGCTAGGCCCGGGCCGAAGGAGCCTGCATAAAGCGCGATGATCATCGGCGTGGCAGTCAGCGAATCCGGCTGTCCGGCAGCCCACCAGCCAGATGGTCCAGCTGAAACCGAAAGCGAGTGCGAGGAAAGCCGGAACGGTGGATGCCCGCGCAGCAGAATTCGGGCGCGCTTCGGCGGCCCCGGAACCGAGGATAGTCATGACAGTCCTTTCTTGTATTACAAGGTAATGGGGTAAATTTTTTCGGAGGATATTACGTCGGCGGCAGGCTGCGCCGCAGCAACCGCGTAAGGAGAACATAGAGCAGCGCACAGAGCGCCAATGTCAGTGGCACCGACCATAGGCCGAGCAAGTCTTCCCCGCCGCCCGTGGACACCATACCGAAGGTCAGCGAACCGTTCGCCCCGCGGATCAGGCCGACATGATCGCCGAAGAATGGTTTGAGTACGGTCATGGCCGCAAAGATCACGAGCAGCAGATAGCCTAGGGCGAACAGTCCTGCGCGCCCGGCACGACCCGAGCCGGAGCGGATCGCGTGATAAAGTCCGCGTGAGATGAGCGGCGCTGAATAGCGCGCGGCGCCGCGCTCAATCAGTCCGTCGGCCAGCAATGGACGCAGGAAATCCTCCGGACGGCCGAGCCGCTGAATGGCGCGCTGCAAACGCGCTGCCTCCGAGCCGGCATCCTCGCTGGCGAAACTGTCCGCCAGATGCATGCGCAAATCGTCCGCCAGCTCCGCCGCGTCTGGCCCGATCAGCGCCACCATCCGGTCTATCTCGGAGACATAGCCGGTCCAAAGGGCGCGGGCGTCTGCTTGTGTGAAAGCGGGCGCGAAAGAGGTGCTCATTGATCGGTCTCCGGTGCGGTCAGCGCATCGACCGATGCAACCAGTTTAGCCCAGCCCGTGGTCATCGCTTCGAGCATGCGGCGACCATACGGCGTGACCGAGTAATATTTGCGCGGTGCCCCGCCATCTCCCTGCGCCAGTCGCGACTGGATCAGATCTTCTTTCGCCAGGCGCAATAGCAGCGGGTAGATAGTGCCCTCCGACAGTTCGAGCGAGGAGCGCTTGGCAATGCCGGAGATGAGTTCGAAACCGTATTTCTCATGTTCGCGAAGCGCCAACAGTATGACCATTTCGAGCACGCCCTTGCGCAGCTGGGTTTCCCAGCGCGCCACCGAATTATCAAGTCGGGTCTGTGCCTGCGTCATGATAACCTTGTATAACCATTATACTTGCATTGCAAGGGTACTGGTTATTCGCCTGATACGAATGGCAGCTTCCGATGTGATGCTCGAAAACTCTGTACGTCCGGAATTGGGCGTATTCTGTTGAAAAACTCCCGCTTGCGATCGGCGTGAAGTCCTGATTCAGTCATCCGCAGGCAAGCGGAGACGTGACGATGATGGGCGAGCGGACGGTGATGCAGGAGGCGCTGTTTTACAGCTTCCGCATCGAGGATCACGTGCCGGGCGATCACCTGCTGCGTTCGATTGATCGGTTCGTCGATCTGTCCTGCATCCGCGAGCACCTGAAGCCGTTCTACAGCGCGATGGGGCGGCCATCGATCGATCCCGAGCTGATGATCCGGATGCTGATCATCGGCTATTGCATGGGCATCCGGTCCGAGCGGCGGCTGTGCGAGGAGGTCCACCTGAACCTCGCCTATCGCTGGTTCTGCCGGCTCGACCTGGATGGCGCGGTGCCCGACCATTCGACCTTCTCGAAGAACCGGCACGGGCGGTTCCGCGACAGCGATCTCTTGCGCAAGCTGTTCGAGCTGACCGTCGAGCGCTGCATGGCCGAGGGACTGGTGGGCGCCGAGGGCTTCGCGGTCGATGCCAGTCTGATCCGCGCCGACGTCCACCGCCAGCGTTCGGTGCCGGGCGAGGAAGGTCTTCCGTCCGAAGCCACCGGTCGCGCGGTTGCCGAGTATCTCGACGTGCTCGACGATGCGGCGTTCGGCGGATCGACCCCGGTCACGCCCAAGCGGATCAACCTGACCGATCCCGCTGCACGCTGGACCGCGGCCACGCGTGAGCGGGCCTTCTACGCCTACAGCACCAATTACCTGATCGATCTCGACCACGCGGTCATCGTCGACGTCGAGGCGACAACCGCGATCCGTCAGGCCGAAGTGTTGGCGCAGCGCCGGATGATCGAGCGGACGCAGGAACACTTCGGGCTGTGGCCCGAGAAGCTCGTGGCTGATACCGCCTATGGCTCTGCGCCGAACCTGGCCTGGCTGGTCGAGGATCGGGGCATCGAGCCGCATATCCCGGTGTTCGACAAGTCCGCGCGGCGCGATGATACTTTCGAGCGATCGGCGTTCACCTTCGACCATGACGACGACAGCTACATCTGCCCCGGTGGCAATCGCCTGCGCCCATCGAACCGCAACTTCAGCACGCCGCGTCCCCGCGCCAACGCCGATGGCTTCATCCGTTATCGTGCGCGCGAGAAGGACTGCGGCGCCTGCAATCTGAAGGAACGTTGCACGCCGAAGCTTGCCGCGCGCAAGATCATGCGGTCGGTCCACGAGGCCGCCCGCGACCTGGCCCGCAATATCTCCACCAGCGATGCCTATCTCGTCTCACGACGCCAGCGGAAGAAGGTCGAGATGCTGTTCGCACATCTCAAACGCATCCTGAAACTGGACCGCTTGCGCCTGCGCGGTCCCAACGGAGCCAAAGACGAGTTCCACCTCGCCGCCGCAGCCCAAAACCTCCGCAAGCTCGCCAAGGTGAAGCCGGTCACAAGCCTCGCACCCGCCTGAACGCGAGGGGGAGGCTGCTCGCCCGCTGTCAGCCACGAGCCACACCGAGCTCCGGCAGCGACTTCTTCAACAGAATAGGGCGCAAAGCGGTCTCGACAAGAACCAGGTGCGACGCTGAATTGCTAAGTCGCGGTTCTGAGGGATATCTGTTTCTAGCATCTCAGAATGTCCAAGTCGCAAGGCAGAATGCATTCTCCATAACCCACTGTCCTACATCGGGCCGCTTCGGCATAGGCTGGTGGATGACAGACCCATCAGCACCCCCCTCCGCCCCGATCGACTTCACTCCTGCCGCCATCCGCACGCGCCGTGATGGCTGGACGCCGGAGCGGCAGCGGGCGTTTATTGCGGCGCTTGCGCTGCGGCCATCGGTGACCGCTGCGGCGGCCAGCGTCGGGCTCAGCGCGCGTTCGGCCTATAAGCTGCGCCAGAAGGTGGGGGCGGAAGGGTTTGCGGCGGCCTGGGACCGGGCGATCGAGGCGGCCTTTGCGGGCCGCATCGCGGCCGCGGCGGCGGCTGTGCCGGATATAGTAGGCGGCTCTACCGTGCCCTATTTCTATGGCGGACGGCAGCGCGGGGAATTTCAGTCGCTCGATAATGGCCGTCTGATCGCGCGGCTGCGCAATCTGGAACGGCAGCAATCGGCGCGCCTCGGTTCATCGATGAAAAGTAACGGTTGAACGGAATTCTGGCGGAACGGGGTGTGCCGAGTGCGAACTTCCAGCCGAACGAAAAAGGGCGCATCCAGCTGGACGCGCCCCCGATCTTCAATTCGGTCTGTTGCAACTCAGCGCACGCGTGGGCCGCCGAAAGGCAAGGGCGGCGGGGGACGGCGCGATCCGCGGGGCAGCTGTGCCTGATAGGCCCGGCCGCAATGTTCGACGCAATAGGGGAAGCCCGGGTTCACGTCCTGTCCGCAGAAATGGAAGTCGGCCTCGCCGGGATGGCCCATCGGCCAGCGGCAGACGCGCTCGTTCAGCTCCAGCAGACTGGTCTTGTCGGCAATCTCCGGGCTCGGCTTGGCGGGCACCAGACGGCGCGGCGGGGCCGGGGGGATCGGCGGCTGCTGATCGCCGGGGCCCTGGCGCATGAAGCCGCCGGGGCCGATCGAAACGATCTTCTGCTGCGGCTTGGCTTCTGCGGCTGCCGCTTCAGGCGCGGGTTCGTCCGGCGTGATCGCGGGGGCCGGCTCGGCAGCCTTGGGTTCGGGCGCGGCAGGTTTGCTGTCCGGCGCGGCCTTCTTCTCCGGCTCGGCCGCTTTCGACTCGCTGGATTTGACCGGGGAGGGGCGTGCCTTCAGGCCCAGCCGGTGCGCCTTGCCAATCACGGCATTGCGGCTCACCTCGCCCAGTTCCTCGGCGATCTGGCTGGCGGTAAGGCCTTTTTCCCAAAGGCTCTTGAGCAGGTCGATCCGTTCGTCGGTCCAGGCCATGACTGTCTTTCTTAGCTGTAATCGATCGCCGCGCGTGCACGGCAGTTGCGACATGAAGCGGCACTCGTTAGGCGATTGCACCATGTCCTCAAAGAGCGAATTTAGGGAACAGGCCGGTCCGGCGCAACCGGGCTTCGGCGTGGCGACCATATCCGGCGTGAATTGGGCGGGGCTGCGAACGCTCTATATCAAGGAAGTGCGCCGCTTCATGCGGGTGCAATTGCAGACGGTGTGGGCGCCGGGCATCACCACCTTGCTCTATCTCATCATCTTCACCGTGGCACTGGCGCGCGGCGGGCGCACTGCGCTGGGCGTGCCGTTCGTGGACTTTCTGGCGCCCGGCCTCATCGTCATGGGCATGCTGCAGAACAGTTTCGCCAATGCCAGCTTCTCGCTGCTGGTGGGCAAGATTCAGGGGACGATCGTCGATTATCTCCTGCCGCCGCTGAGCTATGCCGAGCTGATGTTCGCGCTGATCGCCGGATCGGTGACGCGCGCCTGCGCCGTGGGCGGGGCGGTGTGGCTGGCCATGGCGCTTTGGCCCGGCGTCTCGGTCGATCTCGCCAAACCCTGGGCGGTGATCTGGTTCGGCCTGAACGGCGCGACCTTTTTGGCGATCCTCGGCCTGTTCACGTCGATCTGGGCCGAGAAGTTCGATCATGCGGCCGCGGTGACCAATTTCGTGATCGCCCCGCTCGCGCTGTTGTCCGGCACCTTTTATTCGGTGGAACGTCTGGCCCCGACATTTCAGGCGGTGAGCCATGCCAACCCATTTTTCTACATCATCTCCGGCTTTCGCTACGGCTTTCTCGGCGTGGCCGATTCGCCCGTCATGATCGGTGCGGTGGTCGTGCTGGCGCTCAATCTTGTGTTCGGTACGGGCGTCTATCTGCTGCTGCGCTCGGGCTGGAAAATCCGCAGCTGACCGGACTGAAGCGTCCGATCAGTTACGGCGATGGGCGGGCAGGGCGTATTTCTCGCCCGACCAGGCGGCAAAATACTGGCCGACCTCGGGATGATCGACAGGGCCGCCGTCATGATCGTCCAGCAGATTGCCCTGGCTGACATAAGCGATGTAGCTGGAATCCTCGTTTTCGGCGAACAGGTGGTAGAAGGGCTGATCGCGCGCCGGTCTCAGCTTTTCGGGAATGGCCTCGTACCAATCCTCGCTGTTGGAAAACTCGGCATCGACATCGAATATGACGCCGCGAAAGTCGAGAAACCGGTGGCGCACGACATCGCCGATGCCGAACCGCGCCTTGGGGAAAGAGATATTGCTGTTCATATGGCCTGTCATATCGGTGAAACGCGCGAGAAATTCAACTGATCCGCTTGGCAAGTTGGATCGAACGCGTTAGGAGCCGCGCCTTGCCGAACGGTGGCGGGCCTTGTGCCCTTGACCAATGCCCCGTTCGCCTTGCGGAGAGGTGCCGGAGTGGTCGAACGGGGCAGTCTCGAAAACTGTTGTGCTCTTACGGGTACCGTGGGTTCGAATCCCACCCTCTCCGCCATTTATGCTTCCAGCCCGATCCGTGGTCATCCATAATACCCCGAAAAGCTTGCCGAATCTCTGGTTTTTCGTTTTTTTCCGTTCACCGAATTCCACGCCGAGCCAACGCAAATGGGGGTATTCTGGGGGTACAGGAAGCGGCAGATGGGCGTATTGGATGCTGACGGACAAACAGGTGCGGACGGCAAAGCCGAAGCCGAAATCCTACAAGATTACGGACCGAAACAGCCTGTTCCTTCATGTAAGCACCAAGGGCCATAGAACCTTCCGATACAAATACCGATTCGACGGGAAGGAGCAGTTGCTTGTCATCGGCGCTTCACTGGATGTCAGTCTTGCGCAGGCGCGCGGGACCGTTGAAAGTGCGCGCAAGTCAAAAGCATTCTTGAAACAGAAGTCGGGTGGTTGGGAATCCCTTCTGTCAACACGGCCTAGGTAGGCAAATTTGGAGGGCGCGCGCCTAAAAGCTTGTTGGAAATATTATGTCCGTACCGAATCAGTGGAAGTTCTAAAAAATTATAGGAGATGACTGCAATGGGAATGAACATGAGAGACGTTAACACTGGATAATCTGCATACAAGCCAGATGCTCCAGTTGAACGCCCTCCCCAATCGTTCGGAGCAAGACTGAGTTGCTGCCAAAGATAAAGACTATAGGAAATCAAGCCAACTTTGACCAAAACCTTATTGCTCAGAAATATTCTAAACCGCGAGCAGGATTGGTTATAAAGCGTTCCAAAAAGAATAAAAGAAACCAATATAGGTTGTAAGATAAAAACTAAATTAGAAATCATTGGAACGGGAAAAGTCAGAGGTTTAACCAATAAGATAACGGCCATCACAGCTACTATTCCCTTTGAAGAAAGTCGAGTGATTAGTTCTTTGAGGCTGTTGATTAGCGCAACCGCTGCGCCGATTGCGATATGGGCAAAAGGCAATAATATATCGAGCCAAGCAGAGCCAATGATTAGTGCCGTGGCAATTATTGCAATCCCGGTTTTGCGTCTCGTGCCTAACAGCGCAAACAATATCGGCCAACATAAGTAAAACTGCTCTTCTACGCTCAGGCTCCACGTATGTGCTAACCACCAAGAGCAAGAGAAGCCAGATACGTTGCAGATGTATAAGCTACTTCTTACAAAAGCTTCCGGCTTGGCTACAAGTGGTCCCCAAACTGTCAGGCAAAGCACGGCTATGATATACACATAGAATGCTGGCGAAATCCGAAATATTCTTCTGACGTAGAAGGCTTTAAAGCTAATTTTTCCCCGCTTGCGCTCTTCCGAAAATAGAAGGCTTGTTATGAGATAGCCGCTTATAACGAAAAAAAACTCTACGCCAACTTCGCCCAAACTGCCTGCGACACGTAACAGGAGGTTTAAAAAAAGATCTGCTGGGCTGTGCAATACATTTTTGATCGGCTCAACGTCTACACCGATCCGATAGCCTATTGCATGGCCGACCAGGACGAGAATGACGCTTACGCCCCGCCATCCGTCTATGATCTGGTTCCGACTACTGCTGGCCATCTGACATTAATCCAACAAGAGTTCGTGCAGGGCGAGTTCGGGAGTGCGATGTTTGGCCCAAAATCATGGAGCATCAATTATCGCAATTTGCCACAGAAAATGTGGTATTTGGACTGCTGAGACTTCGAGCTTTGCTTCAGCTGTGATTGGAGCCGGGCCGCGTTGTTGCGCATGAGCACGGTTGAAGCAATATGCTGCATAGCGAAGCCCGTAGGGCGTGGTATGAAGCAGCCCATTGCTTTTACATCGGAACGTCGAACGCAGCCGGTGCCCTGTAACCACGGAATGAGTGTAGCCAGAAGTGGCTGTAGTCATCGACCAGGCTAGCGATCTTGACTCGCGCGTAAGCCATGCTGAGGCACTGCGCCTCATTGAGAAAGTCGTGGAGCATCCGCCAATTAAAGCTGTCGCAGAAACCGCTCTGCATCGGCTTGCCTGGCGCGAGTTGATGTCATTCCACACCCATCTCCCCGCATCATGCCAGTACCTTGTTGCTGGTGAGCTCGGCGTCGTTATCGCTGACAATTATTCCCGCCTTGCTGCGCTGGACGAATGCCTGGCCCAGTTTCTCGCGAAGCTCGCCCTCAAGCGCCGGGCCTTGGACATCTCTAAATCGCCATACTTCGACGTTCAGTTGTAGGTCATCGCTTCCGATACGCCGTGCCGACGAGCGAGGTCATCGATCCTCGCGACCGCTCCAGCCTCATTCAACACGCCGATGATCTGCTCCTTTGTAAACCTCGTTCTCTTCATCCTATCCGTCCTTATGTCAGGGCCGGACTTTAATTGCTCGTTGATAAAAGTCAGGGGGTCACGTCATGATCAATCACCCGATGAATTTTCGTATGATAGCGCTCCTCTTATGACGTCTCCTCTCTGCAATCAGTAATTGCTCAAGCCGAAAAACTTATATATGTCGGACTTAATAAAGTCGGACCTCGTCGTGGGATCCAGGCATCGGGAGAGAGAGAATGTTTCGTCGAGCCATGCACCGCAGCGCCTTGGCTGTCTTGCTCAGCGCATCGATGCTGTCGAGCACCGCGCAAGCCGATACCGGCGGCAAGCCGACCAGCGCTACCATCCAGGCTGATCAACCTGGTCCGGTTTATCACAAAGAGATGTTTACCCAGTTCGCCGAGCATCTGGGCACAGGAATCTATGGTGGTCTGTGGGTCGGTGAGGACAGTCCGATCCCCAATACCCACGGTTTTCGCAACGATGTGGTCAGCGCATTGCGCGATCTGTCCGTACCGGTGATCCGCTGGCCAGGGGGCTGTTTTGCGGACGAATATCACTGGCGCGAAGGCATCGGCCCGCGCAGTGAGCGGCCGGTCAAGATCAACACGCACTGGGGCGGTGTGACCGAACCCAATACGGTTGGCACACATGAGTTTTTCGAATTGGTCCGTCAAATAGGTGCGAAGGCCTATGTCGCCGGCAATGTCGGCGATGGCTCGCCGCGGGAGATGGCGGAGTGGGTGGAGTATATCACGTCGCCCGCTGGCAGCCTGGCCGAAGAGCGCGCCGAAAATGGCCATCCCGAACCTTGGGACATGCCGTATTTCGGGGTCGGTAACGAGCTTTGGGGCTGCGGCGGCAACATGCGGGCCGAATATGCGGCGGACCTGACGCGGCGTTATTCGACGTTCATAAAGGCGCCCGACGGCACCAAGGTGCTGAAAATCGCCGCCGGTGCGAATGTCGATGATTATAATTGGACTGAAACGATGATGCGCGTTGCGGCCGCGCAGCTCGACGGCGTGTCACTGCATTATTATGTGCTGCCCGACGGGGGCTGGCCGCCGCATGCACCGGCCACCGGTTTCGACGAGACGGCCTGGGCGGACACGCTGCAGCAGGCCTGGCGCATGGACGAGCTCGTGACCAAGCACAGCGCGATCATGGACAAATATGATCCGGAAAGGCGCCTGTTTCTCGCCGTTGACGAATGGGGTGCCTGGTATGCCCAGGATGAGGGCACCACGCCCGGCTTCCTGCGTCAGCAAAACACGCTGCGCGACGCGCTGATCGCGGCGATCAATCTCAATATCTTCGCCAAGCATGCGGACCGGGTGCGGATGAGCGCCATCGCGCAGATGGTGAACGTGCTGCAGGCCATGATCCTGACCGATGGAGACAAGATGGTGCTGACGCCCACCTATCATGTGTTCGAGATGTACAAGCCTTGGCAGGACGCCACGGTGCTGCCGATCACCATCGACACGCCGACATACAGCAAGGGCGCATTCGCTTTGCCCGCCGTCAGCGGATCGGCGGTGCGGGGCAGGGATGGTAAAATCCATGTCGGTCTGGCCAATGCGGACCCCACGCAGGCCAACCGCGTCACGATCGCGCTGGACGGCGCGGCCGCACGTAGCGTGACCGGGCGGGTCATCACGGCGCAGGCCATGGACGCGCATAACAGTTTCGATGCGCCGCAGACGGTCGGGCCAGCAGTCTTCAACGGCGCCAGCATGCAGGGCGGCAAGCTTATGGTGACATTGCCGGCCAAATCGGTCGTCGTTCTGGAACTCCAGTGACTGCCGCCGCCGGAAATCGCGCCACCTCGCCTTGGCGCACGATGGTAGCGGCCTGCTGCGCATTGATCGGGCTCGGCATGCCATGCACGGCCATGGCGCAACCGGATGCCGCGCCAACATCGCTGAATGCGCGGCTGACCGGTGCAATCGTGCCGACGCATGATCCGGTGCTGATTCGTGAAGGTGACACCTATTATCTGTTCGCCACCGGTGGCCAGTATATCCAGGCCAAGACATCGACGGACCTGATCGCGTGGAAGGATGCCGGTTCGGTTTTGGATAAGATCCCCGACTGGGCGCTTGAAGCGGTGCCGGGTACCAAGGGCATCTGGGCCCCCGATATCTCCTATGTCGATGGGCAATATCGGCTCTATTATTCCATCTCGACCTTCGGTTCCAATCGATCGGCGATCGGCCTTGCCACCAGCCCGACGCTGGACCGGAGTGCGCCCGATTATGCGTGGACCGATCAGGGGCTTGTCGTGCAGTCGGTGCCCGGCGATGATTTCAACGCGATCGACCCCAATCTGGTGATCGATGCCGAGGGCGGGCAGTGGCTCTCGCTCGGCAGTTTCTGGACTGGCATCAAGCTGTTCCGTCTGGACCCGGCCACGGGCAAACCGTCGCCCGGCGCCACCCCATATGCGATCGCGCGGCGTCCCGCCCCCAATGGCGGACCCGCCCCGGTCGAGGCCCCGTTCATTTTCAGGCACGGCGGTGATTACTGGCTGCTCGTGTCATATGACTATTGCTGCAAAGGCGTGAACAGCACCTATTATACGGTGGTGGCGCGCGCCAAGGATGTCACCGGGCCCTATCTGGGCCGGGACGGCAGCGCGATGATGGAGGGCGGCGGCACCATATTGCTACGCGCCGATCTGCAAGAGCAGGAACGCTTTCGCGGCCCGGGCCACCCTGGCGTTTTTACCGATCAGGATGGCACCACCTATGTCGTCTACCACGCCTATGACCGGGAAAAGGATGGCGCGCCCACCCTGCGGATCGCGCCGCTGCGCTGGGATGAGGACGGCTGGCCGGTCGCCATGCCGTGACCAGAGCCATGCTGGCGAACGGCGCTGGAACTGATCGAGCATAAGGAGAGAGATGATGAGCTTCACCCTGACCCGGCGCGCTTTCGCGGCTGGTGCCGTCGGCCTTCCGATCGCGCTAAATGGATGGGCTGGATCGGCGCTTAGCGCCAAGGCTGCCCCCGGCTTGGCAGGGCTGAACAATCCGCTGATCAAGAACCGCGCGGATGCGCAAATCTTCCGGCATGGCGATGGCAGCTATTATATGACCGGGTCTGTGCCCGAATATGACCGGCTGATCCTGCGGCGCGCGCGCGCCATCGCCGGACTTGCCGACGCCGAAGAGCGCGTCCTGTGGCGACATGAGGCCAGCGGGCCGCTGGGCGGATTCATCTGGGCGCCAGAACTGCATGAAATCGATGGCCGCTGGTACGTCTATTTCGCGGCGGGCCCCAGCGGCGGCGGCGATGATGTGTTTCGCATCCGCACCTATGTCGCTGTGTGCGACGGTTCTGATCCGATGTCTGGCACCTGGTCTATCCTCGGCGAATTTCAGACGCCGTGGGACAGTTTCAATCTCGACTCCACGCTCTTCACGCATCGCGGGAAACGCTATTTCGTATGGGCACAGCGCGAACCGGATATCGAGACCAATTCGAATCTCTACATCGCGCCGCTTGCCACGCCGCTGACCCTGGGGGCCAAGGCGGCGCGTCTGACGGTGCCGACACTCGATTGGGAGGTGCGCGGATACAAGGTGAACGAGGCTGCTGCCGTGCTGGAGAAAAACGGGCGGCTCTTCATGACCTATTCGGCCAGCGCGACCGATGACCGCTATTGCCTCGGCTTGCTGACCGCCGATGCGGACGCGGATATCATGGACCCCCATGCCTGGACCAAATCCGGCGAGCCGGTGTTTCAGAGCAGCGTCGCCACATCCGTATACGGCCCCGGCCATAACAGTTTTACCGTGGATGAGCAGGGCCGCGACATTCTGGTCTATCATGGGCGGGACTATAAGGAGATCGAAGGCGATCCGCTGTTCAATCCGGATCGGCACACGCGCGTACAGCGGCTGTATTTCAAGCCGGATGGCACGCCCGATTTCGGTGTGCCGGTCGGCAACGGTCCGCTGCCCGAGCGGTTCTCGCCGGTCGGCGCGCCGGAACGCTATCTCGCGCATCAAGCCGAGCAACCGGTCGTCGCATCGCTGCCATTGGCCCAGACACAATATCGGTCCGTCGCGCATGAGGATGGCACGGTCAGCCTGTCGCCAATCCTGCGGCGGGATCACTGTCTCGGATTGAGCAGCGACGGCAAGATCACGCTCACGGCTTCCACCAATCGCGCTGCGATGCTGCGGTTTCGCCGACATGCTGGCAGTGATGGCTCCACGATAACATTGGCCTTGGCGAACGCGCCGAACAAGGCGCTGGCGTTTGCGGATGGCGCGCTGAAGATTGGTCAGGCTAATGATCGGTCTGCTTCATGGCGTGTGGATTGATCAAACGGGCTATGGGGGCGGAATCGGCATCGCGCGGGCGAATTCAGAGCAAATAGCGTGGTAAATTCGCCACGATCGACCGTAGACATGAGGTGTGCGTAAATTTCGCTTGCCAATAATAAATCAGACAAATAGCTAGTAGCTTACAAAAAGGCGGGATCTATACCGGCTAAACAGGAGAGGCTAGCTATGGCAATCAGAGCATTTGCATTGGGGTCCGCGTCGTTGTTGGCGCTCGGCCTGGCATCCGCCGCGCATGCGCAGACGACCACGGATAATTCGGGCGTCGACGTCGTCACCGACGAAGGCGATCAGGACGCAACGGCAGACAATGACGCCATTGTCGTCACGGGCGTGCGCGCATCGATCGTCGGGGCGCTCGACGTACGGCGCAATTCCACGCAGATCGTGGATTCCATCGTCGCGGAAAATGTCGGTAAGCTGCCCGATAACAATGTTGTCGAGGCGCTCCAGCGCGTCACTGGCGTTCAGGTGACTGATCGTGCCGGCGGCGAGGCGGCTGCCATCACGATCCGCGGCTTGCCGGATTCGCTCACCACGTTGAACGGGCGCAACATCTTCACCGGCGCTGGCCAGGGCTTTGCCTTGCAGGATATATCCGCCAATCTTGTAAAGCAGGTTGATGTATACAAGACACGCTCCGCCGACCAGATCGAAACCGGCCTGGCTGGGCAGATCGACGTCAAGACGCGGCGTCCACTGGATTTTGACGGATTCACCATATCCGGTCTCGCCCGCGCTATTTATAATGAGCAGGCCGATACGTTTAATCCCAACGCCGCACTGCTTGTCAGCGATCGCTGGGACACCGGCGTCGGAGAAATCGGCTTTCTGGTGAACGCCAGCTACGCCAAGACCGATTATCGCAACATGTCCACGACGGCAGGCGCCCTCATCCCTTTTGCGACCGAAACGCCGCCTGCAGGATCGGGCCTGGCGCCTCTGGAACGGATATTTCCCGGACCGAACAATCAGAACTGGCGGCCCGGTCTGGATGCTGGCTTGCCGACCGCACCCGGCTCCACACTGTCGATCAATGGCGTCGATACGCCCTATTATCTGTCACGCGATGCCGTGTTCAGCTCCGACCTCTATGGTGAGCGCGAGCGTCCTTCCGGGAACGCTGTGCTGCAGTGGAAGCCGAACAGCAGCTCGGTTTATACTGCGGAAGTGTTTTACGCCGGTTTCCGTGGAAACACGTTCAACTCACTGCAATTCAGCTTTGCCGACTGGTGGGGAAATCCCGGCCCGGTCGGGCTGTATGATGGAACCAACATCATCAAAACGCGCGTGGTGGACGATGTGTTCGGCTTCAACAGCGGCGATTACGGCTCGGCCAAGACCGATAGCCTGGTCTATGGCCTGAACGGCCAATGGGAGGTGGGCGACCGTGGTTTCCTGGTGGCCGATGTCGCCTATCAGGACAGCACGACGGAAACGACCTTCATTGCCCAGCGGATCAGCCGAGTGGCAAGTCAGATTACCGTCGATTTCAATCAGGCCGATGGCATTCCAAGCTTCAGCTTTTCGGATAACACGCTCCTGAACGATCCCTCGGCCTGGAATGTCGGCGAACTGTACGACAACGCCAATCGCGGCGAGGGCAGCGCGCTCACTCTCTCACTCGACGGCGGATATGACTGGGATTTTGGATTCCTTCGCCGGATCAAGGCCGGCCTTCGTTATGATGACCGCAAAGCGTCCACTTTCGTGCGCGATCAAAGCGCCGGCGCGCTCGGGGTAGGCTTCGATACCCTGGATGCCAATTATCAGTTCTATAATTCCGATTTTCTCGATGGCGTCGCCGATGTGCCGCATAGCTGGGTCGTTCCCAACGGGAACTTCATTGGCGAAAATCCGGATGTCGTTCGCACCCTTTACGGTCTGCCGACGTCGGAGTCGCTATCGCTGGAGCGCGTGTTCGATATCGACGAAATCACGATGTCGGCCTATTTCCTGGTCGATACCGAGATCGATCTCTTCGGCCGGCCGCTTCAGGCCCAGGCGGGTCTGCGCTATGTCAGCGCGACCACCAAATCCAATTATTTCGACCGTCTGAATGACAGCGCCTTGACCCGCGCGAGTACGGTGACCGAGGAGTTTCTGCCCAGCTTTACGCTCCGTTACGAGCTGACCGACGACATCAAGCTGCGCTTCAATTATGGCGAGACGCTGCGTCGCCCGGCCTTTGCCGACCTCAACCCGAACCCGACCCTGACCGGGGATCTGACCAATCTCGGTTATGGCAGCGGCTCAGCCGGCAATCCCGATCTGCGCCCGACCTTGTCCAAGAATTACGACGTCGCGGTCGAATGGTATTTCGCGCCGGACAGTGCGATCTACGTCACCGGCTTCCGGCGTGAGGTCGATGGTCTCGTCGTGCCGCAAACCACCTTAACCTTCATTCCGGACAACAACATCGTTGCCGGGGCGACTGATTCGTTTCTGCTCACGCGTCCAGTGAACGCATCCAACGGCGTGCTGAAGGGTGTGGAAGTCGGGCTGACCTATTTCCCCAACTATTTGCCGGGTCCGCTGGACGGGCTGGGCTTTACGGGCAGCCTGACTGCGCTGGACTCCACCCAGAACATTCCGGAATTCGACGCGGACGGCAATGTCGTGCGGCAGGACGAATCGCCGTTTTTCAACGTGTCCGATCTGTCTTATAACGCAACGCTCGCTTATGACCGGGGACCGTTCAGCGCGCGTCTGTCCTATATCTGGCGTCAGGAATTCCTGCGCAACAATGAAACGCGCCAGTTCGCCAACCCGATCGGCGTCTGGCGTCAGCCCGAAGACAGTCTTGATTTTCAGCTGACCCTGTCGGCTTTCGACAATGTCGGCATCACCTTTGATGCGGTGAACCTGCTGGAGAGCAAGGAACAGACCTATTACAGGTTCGGCGAATTTGGCGGGCCGGAGCAGTTCAATCTGGGCACCCTGCAACTCGCGCGTACATTCGCCCTCGGCCTTCGCTTCACCTTCGATTGATGCCAGGCGGCGGGGCCACAGGTCCCGCCGCTGGTAACGCGAACACCGCGCATGAAAAAGCCGGGAAGGACGATCTTGCCATCGTCCATCCCGGCTTTTTGTCTTTATCGGCGGCGCACCGGAGGGTGCGCCATGCGCTATTCGATAAACGGCTCAACCTGATTGATGCGGCCTGTCAGAAACGCGTCGGCCACCAGACGCAGCGGAGCCAGATCGACATCCGAGACGCCGGCGCGGATGATCGCGGCGAAGCGGCGGTAGAGGCCTGGATATTCGCCCTTCAGGTCATCGGCATCATCGGGGGCGTCGCCGCCCGCGATGGACAACTGGCCGCCGCCCTTGGCGAGGGTCAGCGTGCCGGCATCGGTGGTCACCACGATATCCCAGCTCTGTTCACCCTCCTGCCGGAAATCGAGGTCCATCTCGATCGGCAGGCCCGTACTGTCGCGGAACGACAGGCGCGCGGCGATGGGTGCGGCGCGGTTGGACGGAATATCCAGATCGGCCTTTTCCACAAAAAACGGCCGTGGCAAAATGCGTGTGGCGATGGATAAGGCGTTGATGCCCGGATCGAACACGCCGAAGCCGCCCGGCTCCCAGATCCAGTCTTGCCCGGGATGCCAGACGCGGACATCCTCGCGCCATGTGATCGCCACATGCGCGATCTCGCGGCCCTCGAGCCAGTTGCGTGCGGGCTCCACCCCGTCGGCGTAGCGCGAGTGCCAGCTGGCGAACAGGCTGATGTTTTTGGCTGCCGCCGCATCGCGCAGCGCGACGACCTCCGCCAGCGTGGCGCCGGGCGGTTTTTCAAGGAAGACATGCCATCCTTGCGCAATGGCGGTCTCGGCAATCTGCCGGCGCACCTGCGGCGGCGTGCAGAGCGATACGGCGTCCACATCCACGTCGCTGGCGGCGAGCGCCGCGATATCGTGGAAGAAGGGCAGGCCGTTCACGCTCTCGCCATGGCGGCTGACCGTGGCCACCAGTTCGAAATTGGAGGTGGCGGCGATGGCGGGCAAATGCTGGTCATGCGCGATCTTGCCCATGCCGATGACGGCGAGACGGATCGGCGCGGTCACAGTGCGCGCACCGTTACGGTTTCCGCCTCATCGAACGCCAGCGGGTTGGCAAGCGGCAGCGCGAACGGTGCAGCCTCGATCTCAAACCGGTCTCCGCTGCGCGTTTCGATATTGTCCGCGCAGGAAAGCGTGGCGGTGCCGAAAAAGTGCACATGGATATCGCCGGGCCGGCGGAAGAGAGAATATTTGAAATGATGCTCTTCCAGATTGGCGATGCTGTGGGACATATTGTCCTCTCCGGTGAGAAAGGGCTTTTCCCAGAGCGTCTTGCCGTCCCGGCTTATCCGGCTGGTGCCACGGATATCGCCCGGAATGTCGCCGATCAGCAACTCGGCCCCCAGCGCGGCCTGGCGCAGCTTGGAATGAGCCAGCCAGAGATAATTATGGCGCTCGGTAACATGATCGCTGAACTCATTGGCCAGCGTGACGCCGAGGCGCCAGGGGGTGCCGTCCTCGCCGATCAGATAGATGCCGGCCAGCTCCGGCTCCTCTCCGCCGTCTCCGGCAAAAGCGGGCGCGTGCAGCGTGTCGCCGGGGCCGATCATCGAGCGGCCATCGCCCTTGTAGAACCATTCCGGCTGCGCGCCGGTTTGGCCTGCGCCGGGCTTGCCGCCTTCGACGCCTTCCAGGAACATGCGCATGGAATCGGTCTGATGTTCGGCATCGGCGGCGGCCTTGTGCATCTTGTCGCGCCCTTCGGCGGAGCCGAGATGGGTGAGGCCGGTGCCCGCCAGCATGACGCGCGCGGCATCGGGATGATCGATGGCGCACAGCAGCCGCCCCGCATCATATTCCGCGGAGAGATCCACGGTTTCATCGGTGAGATTTGCTCTGGCGGTATTGAGCAGGCTGCTACTCTTGGCGATGGCCTGCGCTGCCAGTGCACGCACGGAAGCGATGGAGGGCTGCAGAAGCCGGGCGTCGTCGCCCGCCAGAATGACGCGGCGGTCGCCTGCGTCGCTGCGATGCTGCAATAAGCGCCAGTGCTGTGTCATGCTATGTCCTTATTTTGCCTGCGGGGAAGGGACGGGGCGAAAGCGCGGCCTCCTGCCCGGTTCTGGAATGGGATGGGTGCACGCGATCGGAACAGACGCGGACGGCCTGAGGCGCTGTGGCGCCGGGCGGGCTTGGGCGCAGAAAAACACCGCCGCCCCCACCTGGTGGGCGCGGCGGTTATCGCTTGTTCTGTCAACGGCCCAAAGGACACCGTATCCGGACACGCCACTCTCCCGCCTTCATCTTTATTTGTCAGACAATAGCGGGGAAGGCGTGGCTGTCAAGCAGGCGTACCGTCGATCATCTTTGGCAGATCCGTGCCGTCCCGCAGGGCATCCGGCAGCAGGCTGGCGGGCATGTCCTGATAGCAGACCGGGCGCAGATAGCGGTCGATCGCCAGCGTGCCGACCGAGGTGGTGCGGCTGTCCGATGTGGACGGATAGGGGCCGCCATGAACCATGGCGGGGGCCACTTCCACGCCGGTGGGCCAGCCATTGGCGAGGATGCGTCCGGCCTTGCGTTCCAGCACCGGGATCAGCGGTTTGGCGGCCTCATGATCGCCTGCGTCCATATGGATGGTGGCGGTGAGCTGGCCTTCGAGCGATTCGAGCACCTTGTGCAGTTCGCTTGCATCCTTGCAATGCACGATCAGGCTGGACGCGCCGAACACTTCCGCGCCCAGGGCCGGATCGGCCAGAAACGCCTCGGCGCTGGCGGAGAACAGCCGAGCAGCTTCGCGCGTGATGCCGTCGCCCGATACCCCGCAGGCCAGTTCCGTGATGCCCTTATGGCTGGCCATGGTCTCGGTGCCTTCGGCAAAGGCCTTGCGGATCCCACCGGTCAGCATGGGGGCCGGTTCATGGCCGGTCAGCGCTTCGCTGGCGGCCTGTTCGAACGCGTCCAGACCCTCACCTTCTATGGCGAGCACCAGGCCGGGATTGGTGCAGAACTGGCCCGCGCCCATGGTGAGCGACTGGACGAATCCTGCGCCGAGCTGCGCGCCGCGGTCGGCGAGCGCTTCCGGCATCAGGATGACCGGATTGATGCTCGACATCTCGGCATAGACGGGGATCGGCACCGCACGTTGCTGCGCAATGGCAACCAGCGCCAGGCCGCCGGAGCGCGATCCGGTGAAGCCGACAGCAGCGATATGCGGGTTCTTGACCAGCGCCGCGCCCAGATCGTTTCCGGTGCCGCGCACATGGCCGAACACGCCGTCCGGCATGCCGGTCTTGCGCGCCGCTTCGGCAATCGCGCCGGCGACCATGTCATCGGTGCCGGGATGGGCCGGATGGCCCTTGACCACCACCGGGCAACCTGCCGCCAGCGCCGAGGCGGTGTCGCCGCCCGCGGTGGAAAAAGCGAGCGGGAAGTTGGACGCGCCGAACACGGCGACGGGGCCGAGCGGCACCATGCGGGTGCGCAGTTCCACGCGCGGCATCGGCTCGCGGTCCGGCATGGCGGGATCGATGCGGATGCCCTGCCAATGGCCTTCGCGCACGGTTTTGGCGAAAAGCTTCAGCTGCCCCACGGTGCGGCCACGCTCGCCGGTCAGCCGTGCGGCGGGCAAGCCGCTTTCGGCCCCTGCACGCTCGAGCAACTTGTCGCCCAGCGCCATGATTTCATCGCCGATGGCCTCCAGGAAGGCGGCGCGCTTGTCGCTATCCATCGCGCGGTAGCTGTCGAACGCATCGGCGGCTTTCTGGCAGGCTGCCTCGACATCCTGCGTCGTGCTCTGCGAGAAGCCTGGGTCCATTGCCTTGCCCGTTGCTGCCTCGATAGCGTTGAATGTTCCCTGTGGATCGATATCGGCCATGATGCTTGTCCTTTCTGTCTGACTTATTAAACCTATAAGCAGCAAAGGGGCGGGCAACAACCGCCGCACGGGAATTAGATGGGGCAGTCCGGCCCCACGCCGGGGTGCAGGGATGGAGAGAGATATGACGGACGTTCGCGTCTTGTGGGATGGCCGCGCTTTACTGGGGGAAGGCCCGGTGTGGGACGCGCGAGAGGGGGCCTTGTGGTTCGTCGATATCAAGCGGCGGCATGTCCACCGGGTCGATCCGGTGGCGGCTGCCCATTGGCAATGGACCGCGCCGGCGCAGATCGGGTGGATTTTGCCGGCGGTTGGCGGCGGGTTCGTCGCCGGACTGCAGACGGGCCTGCATCATTTCGCGCCAGCACAGGGCAGCTTCCGCCATCTTGCCGATGTCGAGCCGCATCTGCCGGGCAATCGGCTGAACGATGCCACCACGGGGCCCGATGGCCGGATCTGGTTCGGATCGATGGACGATAGCGAAAGCGCGGCGTCGGGGCGCTTCTATCGCTGGGACGGATGCGACGTCCAGGACACCGGCATCGCCGCCGTGCCGATCACCAATGGCCCGGCGTTGTCTCCCGACGGATCGATCCTCTATCATGTCGATACGGCGGGCGGACTGATCCATGCGGCCTCGCTCGGTGCGGATGGCCGCGTGGAAAGCGTCCGGCCTTTCGCGGCGGTCGCGCCGGAAGAGGGGCACCCCGATGGCTTGACGACGGACAGCGCAGGCAATGTCTGGGTGGGTATCTGGGGCGGCTATTGCGCGCGCTGCTATCGCCCCGATGGATCGCTGTTACGCCAGGTCGATCTTCCGGCAGCCAACATCACCAAGGTCGCTTTGGGCGGGGCCGACGGCCGCACCGCCTTTGTCACCTCCGCCCGCATCGGGCTGGACGATGCGGCTCTGGCGGATCAGCCCCATGCCGGCGCAGTGTTCAGTTTCGAGGTGGATATTGCCGGAAAGCCTCTGCCATTGGCCCGGGCCCCCGCCTTGGCGCAATGATCTGAAAGGCCAAGGCGCCGGTCAAGGACGCCCGCATGGGCATCCCGCTTGGCCCAGCATCGGTTCCGGAGCCTAAAACCGGCGTTGCTGCCCCCGTGCCGGCCATGGGCCGGTGACGGGGGCAACGCGGTCAGGCCGTGGCTTCGCCGGTACCGGTCTGTTCCGCCGGCATGGCCAGCTTCTCGGTCACCCGGGAGCCCCAGACGGCGTAGAACAGGATGTAGAGTTCGCAGGCGGCCGTGAGCAGGAAGGATGTCTGCAAACCGAAGACATCGGCCAGCCAGCCCTGCACCACCACCAGCGCGCCGCCGGCGATCGCCATGATCAGCAGGCCCGAGCCTTCCTCGGTCAGCGGACCCAAGCCGCGGATGCCGAGGGTGAAGATGGTCGGGAACATGATCGAGTGGAACAGGCCGACCGAGATCAGCGCCCACATCGCCACCTCTCCGGTGGTAAACACGGTAATTAACATCACGACGAAGGCGGCGATCGAGCAGAAGGCCAGCACGGTCTCGGCGCGCACCTTCTGCATGATGGCAGAGCCGGCGAAACGGCCAACCATCATGCCGCCCCAGAGGAAGGTCAGATAGCGCCCGGCCTGCTCATGCGTCAGATTGGCGATATCGGGCATGCTGACGAAGTTGACGAACAGATTGGCAACGCCGATTTCCGCGATGAGATAAATGAAGATGGCCGGCACGCCGAAGACCAGATTGCGGTGCTTCCAGAGGCTGTGGTTCTTGCGGTCTTCCTTGGAGGCGCGGCTTGTGGATGATCCCATGGCGGGGAGCGGGAAGCGCGCAATGATGATCGCCAAGACAACAAGCACCACCGCCACGAGGATATAGGGCAGGATCACCGATTGCGCGTCGGCCAGCCGCTCGGCCTGGGTCAGCACTGTGCCCGCTTCGGACGTACCGCCCTTGGAGCGCCCCAGGATGAGATAGGCCCCGAACAGCGGCGCTAGCATGGTGCCCGCAGAGTTCAGCGCTTGCACCAGATTGAGGCGGGAGGAGGCGGTTTCCGGCGGACCGATGACCGCGACATACGGGTTGGCGGCCACCTGCAGCACCGTGATGCCACTTGCGATGATGAAGAGCATCAAAAGCGTGACGCCATAGGAGGGCAGGCTGGCGGCCAGCACCATGCCCAGCGATCCGGCAGCCATGATCAGCAGGCCGACGACTAGGGACTTCTGATAGCCGATCCGCTCGATTAACTTGGCCGACGGGATGGAGGCCACGAAATAGGCAATGAACCAGACCGATTCGATCAGCGTGGTCTGCGTGTAATTGAGGTCGAACACGCTGCGCAGATGCGGCAACAGCGTATTGTTAATGACGGTGATGAAGCCCCACATGAAAAAGAGGCTGGCGAGCAAGGTGAGGGCTCTGGTGTAGCCGGCTCCTCCGGCTGCCACTTTGGCGGGGGAGGGTGATGCGCCGCTTCCTCCGTCTCCAGAAACCACCGGTCCAGCCATCGTCATCTCCCTTTTTGGCGGTGCGACCTTGTGCCGTCACTCGCCTATTGCATGTTGTAATTAAGTCTGACTATATGCCTTTGGCAAGACCGGTCAATGCCCAAAAGACCGGCGCAGAAGGACGGGGATTAGGTGATGAAAGCAATGTTCATGCAGGCGTCTGGCCGCAATGTCGGCGGCGCGATCGCGGCCATGGCCACAGCGTTATATCTCGCGACCCCGACCCTATTGTCTGCCGCGACGGCCGAGCGTGGTTCCTTCGGAACGCTGCCGGATGGACAAGCGGTGGAAAGCGTAACCCTGACCGGCGAGGATGGCGTCAGCGCCGTCATCATCACCTATGGTGCCACGCTGCAGGCCTTCAACGTGCCTGACCGGGACGGGAACGTGGCAGACGTGACGATCGGCTATGACCGGCTGCAGGATTTCATCGACAAGCCCAATTACTGGGGTCAGACCATTGGCCGCTATGCCAACCGAATTGCCGATGGTCGTTTCGCCCTGGACGGCAAAGACTATCAGATCAGCCAGAATGACGGCACCAACACGCTGCATGGGGGCACCCTGGGCTTCGACAAGCGCAACTGGCGCATCCAGTCGGTCCGCCAGCAGGGCAAGATTGCAAGTGTCACGATGACCTTGCGCAGTGCCGATGGCGATCAGGGCTATCCCGGCCAGCTCGATGTCACCGTCACCTATTCGCTCGACGATCACGGCTCGCTGACCATCGACTTTGGCGCCAAGAGCGACAGGCCTACCATCGTCAACCTGACCAACCATGCGCTGTTCAATATGGCGGGCGAGGGATCGCCTTATGGAACCTATGGTCAGCGCCTGACCATTCCGGCGGCCCGCTACACCCCGGTCAATGAGAAGCTGATCCCGACTGGCGAGCTGCGCCCGGTGACCGGCACGGTGTTCGATTTCACCACCGGGCGGATGTTGTCGGATGGCATACGCAACGGGCGCGATCCGCAGATCGCCATCGCGCGCGGATGGGACCATAATTGGGTGCTCGACAAGGGGCGTACCGAAAAGCCCGGCCTGGCCGCGCGTTTGGAAGATCCGCGCTCTGGCCGCGTGCTCGAAGTGCTCAGCACCGAGCCGGGCCTGCAATTCTATTCCGGCAATTTCCTGACGGGCGAGCTCACTGGCAAGAACGGCCATGTCTATCGCATGAGCGACGGCATCGCCCTGGAGCCGCAACTCTTTCCCGATACTCCGAATCAGCCAGACTTCGGCTCGGCACGGGTCGAACCGGGCAAGCCCTATCGCCATCGCATGATCTACCGCGTCTCGACGGACCGGTGAGAGGAACAAATCGTTGACCAACAAGACCCCGCCCAAGCTGCGTAGCCGCGCCTGGTTCGATAATCCCGAAAATCCGGACATGACCGCTCTGTATCTGGAGCGTTACATGAACTTCGGTCTCTCGCTGGAAGAACTGCAGAGCGGCAAGCCGATCATCGGTATCGCCCAAACTGGCAGCGATCTCAGCCCGTGCAACCGCCACCATATCGTGCTGGCCGAGCGGGTGCGCGAAGGCATCCGGGAAGCGGGCGGCATCGCGATCGAATTTCCCGTCCATCCCATTCAGGAAACCGGCAAGCGCCCCACCGCCGGGCTGGACCGCAACTTGGCCTATCTGGGTCTGGTCGAGGCGCTCTATGGCTATCCGATGGACGCCGTGGTGCTGACCATCGGCTGTGACAAGACCACGCCGGCCGCGCTGATGGCCGCCGCTACCGTCAATATTCCAGCGATTGCCTTGTCGGTCGGCCCCATGCTCAACGGCTATTTTAAGGGCCAGCGCACCGGATCGGGCACCATCGTATGGAAAGCCCGCGAGCTGCTGGCGTCGGGCGAAATCGACTATCAGGGCTTCATCAAGCTGGTCGCTTCGTCCGCGCCGTCGACCGGCTATTGCAACACCATGGGCACGGCCACCACGATGAACTCGCTGGCCGAGGCGCTGGGCATGTCGCTGCCCGGCTCCGCCGCCATCCCCGCGCCCTATCGCGACCGGCAGGAAGTGGCCTATTATACCGGCAAGCGGATTGTGGAGATGGTCGACGAGGATCTGAAGCCTTCCGACATCCTGACTAAGCCCGCTTTCGAAAACGCCATTCGCGTTAACTCGGCCATCGGCGGATCGACCAATGCGCCGATCCATCTGGCGGCCATTGCCCGCCATATCGGCGTCGCGTTGCCGATCGGTGAGTGGGAGCGGGTGGGCCATGACATACCCTTGCTCGTGAACCTGCAGCCCGCCGGTGAATTTCTGGGCGAGGATTATTACCGCGCGGGCGGCGTGCCCGCCGTGGTCAATCAGCTGATGGAGCAGGATCTGATCGCGCGCGATGCGATGACGGTGAACGGCAAGACCATCGGCGAGAATTGCGGCGGTGTGGAGATCGAGGACGAGCGGGTCATCCATCCCTTCGCCGATCCGATCCGCAAGGCGGCGGGCTTCATCGTCCTGTCCGGCAATCTGTTCGATTCCGCGATCATGAAGACCAGCGTGATCTCGGACGATTTTCGCAAACGTTATCTGTCGGACCCCGATGACCCCGAAGCGTTCGAAGGAATCGCCGTGGTGTTCGACGGGCCGGAGGAATATCATCATCGGATCGATGACCCCACGCTCGGCATCACCGAAAAGAGCCTGCTCTTCATGCGCGGGGCAGGGCCGATCGGTTATCCGGGCTCGGCCGAAGTGGTGAACATGCGCCCACCGGTCCAATTGCTCGCCAATGGCATCGACTCGCTGCCTTGCATCGGCGACGGGCGCCAGTCCGGCACCAGCGGCAGCCCCTCTATCCTGAATGCCGCCCCCGAAGCGGCGGCGATGGGCGGATTGGCTCTATTACAAAGCGGAGACCGCGTGCGGATCGATCTGCGCAAGCGCACCGCCAATATTCTGATCAGCGATGAAGAGCTGCAGACGCGCCGCGATAAGATGATGGCAGAGGGCGGCTATGCCTATCCGGAAAGCCAGACACCATGGCAGGAAATGCAGCGCGGCGTGGTCGGCCAGATGGACAGCGGTGCCATCCTCGAAGGCTCGGAAAAATATCAGCGTATTGCCCAGACCAGAGGCCTGCCACGCGATAGTCATTGATTGCGCGCATGCGTGAGCGATGCTGGCCTTGTGCAGCGAATAGGGGCGCCCGACGGCGCTTTATGATTTGAGGACTTCGGCCTTCAGCGCTTGCTCGGTATCGTCCTCGGCTTGCTGAATCAGCTCGACAGCTACCCTGCGGGCCCCCTCTTCATCGCCTTCCGCAATGGCCTGAAATAGCTTGCGATGGTCGTCGATAGGGTCGCGCGGCTTGCTGGCGCTCTGATATTTGAAGAATGTGGTCCAGCGCACGGCCGCGCCGATGGTGGCCGAAAGGTTGACCATCAGCTCGTTGCCCGTCGCTTCCAGGATGACCGCGTGAAAGCGTTGATCGGCCAGCTGCCCTTCCGCCGTGGACAATGTATGGATCGCCATATTCTCCAGGGAATGACCCATGCTCGACAATTGCTCGGCCGATCGCTTGCGCGCAGCAAGTTGGGCCGCAGCAGGCTCGACGATCATGCGAAGCTCGAAAAGATTGCGCACGAAATGGGCCGATGGAACCGTTTCGAACATCCACGCCAGCAGGGTGGGATCCAGCATGTTCCAGTCACCGCGCTCGCGCACCCGCGTGCCGGTCTTCGGTTTGCTTTCCAGCAGGCCTTTGGCGCTCAACATGCGCAGGGCTTCCCGCACGACGCTGCGCGACACACCCAGGTCCTCGGCCAGCTCCAGCTCTTTAGGAAGCAGGCTGCCCGGCGCCCGCTTGCCGGTCACGATCGACGTGCCCAGGTCCTTGGCCACGGTCATATGGGCCGGTTCGCGCTTGGCACCATCTCCAGTCTGCTTGCTTTTCGCTGCCATCATCATTCCTCATTCGATATATCATCATGCAACCGCTGTCTGACGATTTAAATAGGCGTTTGTCCGACGGCAAAAAGGCTGGGCAATATGTAACGGTCGATATCCTCAATTGGCCCTAACCGATCCATGCCAGTGCGAACGGGCACCGGAAGCCTAGCCGCACTTGCATTGAAACTATAATCGTCCGCCATCAGCGCCAAAGGCACGAAATTTTCAGGCTAATTACGTGGAAGAACTGGATCACTCGGCCATTGGGTACCCATATCGGCGGCGTTATCCAGTGAAATAGGCAAGGCGTGAACTCCTTGCGAAGCGTGAACACCGCAACCTTCAATACCTTGAAATGCGTGTTTCCGTAGCTGTAGTTCAGGGATGTTATGCGAAGCCTTGCTGGTTCAGGCGTGGCAGTTGTCGCAAATCGTTCGACCAAGGAGGACTTGGCACCCTTGTCGAAGGCCTAGATGGCGACCGTCGTCCCTGCAAAACGACGAAGATCCGGTAGAGGCGCAGGCGGCGTCCGGTGCCGTTCGAGCGCAATAGCGGTGCACCGCTTGTCCAGGGTGACGAGAGGCGCGCGACCTTCGATGATCTGCCCGCTGAGAGCGATGATAATGCAATGAGTTCAGTCCAGACGGTTATGCGCTGTGCTGGTTCGCGACCTGACAGCATGTGAAACGCCACCTTGATTGCATGGCGGAACGGTGAGAACATATAAGGAACAAACAGGAAGTCGATTCGAACTGCCATGTCCCATGCCGATGCCATTCCATTGCCTGCAAATGATGCCGCGATTGCCTGCTTGCATGGTGCGCGCACTGGGGATTTATCGCTGGGCAACAGCCATGACGAATGGTCGCCGCAGCTGGAGCTTCCGCGGTCTCTTTGGGAGATATTCTCATCTGCCGACGATGCTGCCGGCGAGGCGCTGGCTTTGGCCTTTGCGCGGACGCATCGCCGCCATATCGACCAGGATGGCATCGACCAGGATGGCGCCTGGCTGTGGGTGCAGGATGCCAGCAGCATCCGGCGGGGCGGGCGGCCCTATCTTCACGGTCTTCCGGCCGAGCAGCGCAGCAACCTCATCCATGTCGCGGCGCGCAATGCAGCCGATGCGCTCTGGGCCATGGAGGAGGGCGTAAGATGCGGCGCGCTGTCCTTTGTCATCGGCGAGATTGCGGGCGATCCCAAGGCGCTCGATTTCACCGCGTCGCGCCGGCTGGTGCTGGCGGCGGAGCGGCATGGCGTGCCGCTCTATCTGGTACGGCGCGAAGGCTATGCCAATCTGTCGGCGGCCCGGCTGCGCTGGCGCGTGCGACCGGCCCCATCATCGGAGCAGAGCTGGAATACCACCGCGCCGGGCTTGCCGCGGGTTTCGGCCGAGCTGTTCCGGGGGCGGGGTGTGCGGCCCGGCCTGTTTACGCTGACCCACGGAATCGGCGGCCAGGAAGGATATGGGCATGAACCGGGCCATCGTCTCGATCTGGTTCCCGAACTTCGCGATCGATCGCTGGAGTCGCAGCACCGCCAGGCAGGGTAATGACGCTGCCGCCTTGCCCCCGGTCGTGCTGGTCACCGAAACCGCGCATGGCCCTGTCATCGATGCCGCGAACGCGCTGGCGCAAGAGGGCGGAGCGCGGGCGGGCATGCGGCTGGCCGACGCGCGGATGCTGGCTCCGCAGCTCGCTGCCTTGCCATCCGATCATGAGGGCAATCAGCGCATGCTGGAGAAGATGGCACTGGCCACCCAGCGCTGGGGGCCGTGGAGCATGGTCGATGGCCCGGACGGCATATTGCTCGATGCGACCAATGGCGCGCATCTGTTCGATGGGGAGGCGGCGCTGCTGGCCCAGATCGAAAACCGTTTCGCGCTGCAGGGCTTTGGCTGCAACGCGGCGCTTGCGCCGACCACTGGCGGGGCTTGGGCGCTGGCGCGTTATGGCGGGCCGCGCCGCGTGGTGATGGACGGTTCTGCCCTGCCTGCCGCTTTGGCCCCGCTGCCGGTTTCTGCCCTGCGGCTCAACGCCGATGCCGGGTTGCTGCTGAAACGCCTGGGGCTCAAGACGATCGGCGATCTCATGGCGGTGCCGCGCGAAAGCCTGGTGCGCCGTTTCCGTAACCGGCGTTCGCCGGCAGCCAATCCGCTTACCCGGCTCGATCAGGTCTTTGGCAGAACCCATGAGCCGCTGGTCCCGCTGATCGAAGAATATCCTCCCACGGCCGAGCGTCGTCTGCTGGAGCCGGTCCTCCACGTCTCCTTGCTGGCGCGCATCATCGGCGATCTCGCGGATGATCTGGCCCGGACGCTGGAGGCGGAACGCAAGGGCGTGCGCCGGTTGCTGCTGCATCTGTGGCGTGTCGACGGGGACAGGATAGAGCGCAGCGTGGAGCTGGCATCGCCATCGCGCGATCCCCAGCATCTGGCCCGGCTGTTCGAGGAGCGAATGGACGGGATCGAGGCCGGCTTCGGGATCGATCAGGCGCGGCTGACGGCGATATGGGCTGAGGCGCTGGACCGGCAGCAGGATCAGCTCGATGCCGCCGCCGTCAGGGGAACCGCGTTTCCCGTTCTGCTCGACAGGCTGGTGACGCGGCTGGGCAGGGACCGCGTATCGCGCCTTGCCCCGCGTGAGAGCCATTTGCCCGAACGCGCGCAGCGACGCCTGCCGCCCGATGCGGATCCGGCGGCGGTGCAATATGATCTGGGCTTTCATCAGCGACCGCTCAAATTGCTCGACCGGGCAGAGCCGATCACGGTGATCTATGCCACGCCCGAAGGCCTGCCCCGCCGCTTTCGCTGGCGCGGCGCCCTGCACGATATCGCCAAGGTGGAAGGGCCGGAGCGGATTGCACCCGAATGGTGGCGGGAACGCTCCACGGCACGGCTGCGTGATTATTACCGGATCGAGGATGAAACCGGCCGGCGGTACTGGATTTACCGTCACGGGCTGATCGGGGACGGGCGCGGCGGTGTGCCCGACTGGTATCTGCATGGGCTGTTCGCCTGATGCCCGATCAGCCGCTGACCCCGGATCGCCGCACGCTGGCCCGGCTTTCGGACGAGGATTTCGCCGGCAATCCACGCAGCGATTATGTCGAGCTGGGGGTGACGAGCTGCTTTTCCTTTCTGCGCGGCGCATCCGATGCCGTGGATCTGGTGCTGACGGCGTTCGGACTTGGCTATGACATGATCGGGATCGCCGACCGGAACACCCTGGCCGGGGTCGTGCGCCTTCACGGCGAAGCCAAGACCGCGCGGATGCGGCCGGTTATCGGCTGTCGGCTGGTCACGATGGAGGGGTGGCAGTTCCTCGCCTATCCGCAGGACAGGATGGCCTATGGGCGGCTGGCGACGATGCTCTCGGCGGGGAAGATGGCCACGCGCGATGGCGCATGGCAGGCCAAGGGCGAAACGCATATCGATCTGTCGCTGCTGGCCGATCATGCCGAAGGAATAGCGTTGATCCTGATGCCGCCGGACAGGATCGACGCGGCGTTCGAAACCGCGCTGGCCGATCTTGCCGCGCGTTTGCCGGGGCTGAAATATCTGGCCGCCGCCTATCTCTATCGCGGTGATGACGTTGCGCGGATCCATCGTCTGGATGCGCTGGCCAAGGCCAATGACATGGCTTTGCTGGCAACGAACGATGTGCATTATCACGCGCCCGAACGCCGTCCCTTGCAGGATGTGATGACCTGCATTCGCAAAAAGACGACCATTGCCCGGGCAGGCCTGTCGCTCCACGCCAATGCCGAACGCTATTTCAAATCGCCCGAAGAGATGATCCGCCTGTTTGCCAGATGGCCACATGCCATCACGGCCACGCGCGCACTGGCCGATGCCTGCACTTTCAGCCTGGACGAACTGCGCTACGAATATCCCGATGAGCCGATCCCCAAGGATCGCACGCCGGAAGACCAGCTGGCCCGGCTGGCATGGGCAGGGGCGGACTGGCGCTATCCCGGCGGTGTGCCCGAAAAGGTGCGGCAGGTGATCGTGCGCGAACTGGCCCTGATCGGCAAATTGCAGATTGCCCGCTATTTCCTGACCATCAAGGACATCATCGATTTTGCGCGCGCCTGCGATCCGCCGATTCTGTGTCAGGGGCGCGGCAGCGCGGCCAATTCCGCGGTCTGCTATTGCCTCGGAATCACCGCGGTGGATCCCGATGAGCATGAGTTGTTGTTCGACCGGTTCATTTCCGAAGAGCGCAAGGAGCCGCCCGATATCGATGTCGATTTCGAGCATGAGCGGCGCGAGGAGGTGATCCAGTATATCTATCGCCGCTATGGCCGGCACCGCGCCGGATTATGCGCCACCGTGATCCACTATCGCCCGCGCATGGCGATCCGCGAAGTGGGCAAGGTGATGGGCCTGTCGGAAGATACCACCGCCGCGCTCGCGCGGACGGTCTGGGGCAGTTACGGCAAAGAGATCGCGGAAAAGCACGCGCAGGAAGCGGGGCTCGACATGGCCGATCCGCAATTGCGCCGGGTGCTCAGGCTGACCGAGCAGATGATCGGCATGCCGCGCCATCTGTCGCAGCATGTCGGCGGCTTTATCCTGACGCAGGGGCCGCTGACGCAAACCGTGCCGATCGGCAATGGCGCAATGGCCGATCGCAGCTTCATCGAATGGGACAAGGACGATATCGACGCGCTCGGCATCCTCAAGATCGACGTGCTGGCGCTGGGGATGCTGACCTGTCTGCAAAAAGGCTTCGATCTGCTGCGCGCCCATCATGGCCGCGATCTGACGCTGGCGACCACGCCGCGGGAGGATCCGCGGGTGTATGACATGCTGGTAAAAGGCGACAGTCTGGGCGTGTTCCAGGTGGAAAGCCGCGCGCAGATGAACATGCTGCCGCGCCTCAAGCCGCGCCAGTTCTACGATCTGGTGATCGAAGTCGCCATCGTGCGGCCGGGTCCGATCCAGGGCGATATGGTTCATCCCTATCTCAAGCGCCGCCGGGGCGACGAGCAGGTCGTCATTCCCAAACCCGCGCCGGAACATGGGCCGCCGGATGAGCTTTCCTCCATTCTGCAACGCACGCTCGGCGTCCCGATCTTTCAGGAACAGGCGATGAAGATCGCGCTCGATGCGGCCAAGTTTTCCAGCATCGAGGCCAATCAGCTGCGCAAGGCGATGGCCACGTTCCGTTCGCGCGGGATGGTCGACGAATTGCAGGACAAGATGGTCGGTCGCATGATCGAGCGCGGCTACGACCCTGAATTTTCTGAGCGCTGCTTCAACCAGATCCGCGGCTTTGGCGAATATGGCTTTCCGGAAAGCCACGCCGCCAGCTTTGCGCATCTCGTCTATATTTCAAGCTGGATGAAGTGCCATTATCCCGCCGCCTTCGCCTGCGCGCTGCTCAATTCGCAACCGATGGGCTTTTATGCGCCCGCACAGATTGTGCGCGATGCGCAGGAGCATGGCGTGGAAATACGCGCGGTCGACGTCAATGACAGCGGCTGGGACAATCAGCTGGAAGAATGCAGGGCGGGCGGCCATCAGCCTCCCATGCGCCTGGGGTTTCGGCAGGTGGATGGGATGAGGGAAGTCGCCATCGCTCGGCTTGTCGGCGCCCGCGAAGCCGCCGGCCCTTATCGCAGCGTGGCCGAATTGCAGGAGCGGGCGAAGCTGGCGCCCGGCACGATCGAGCGGTTGGCCGCGGCCGATGCGTTCCGTTCGCTCGGCCTGGATCGGCGGCAGGCGTTGTGGGACGCCCGCGCGCTCAAGCCGCCCATCGATCTGCCGCTGTTTGCCGCCGCCGCCGCCCGGGACGAAGGCGCGGAAAAGGCGCAGCATCTGCTGCCCGAAATGCCATTGTCCGAACATGTCGTGGCGGATTATCAAACCACCCGGCTCAGCCTGAAGGCACATCCGCTGCATTTTCTGCGGGACGATCTGCGCCAGCGCGGCTTCACCGCCAATGCCGATCTGCGGACCAGGAATTTCCGCGCCCATGTGCAGGTCGCCGGGGTTGTGCTGATCCGTCAGCGTCCGGGCAGTGCCAAGGGCGTATGTTTCATCACGCTGGAAGACGAAACCGGGGTGGTCAACCTCGTCATCTGGCCCGACATGATGGAGCGCTATCGCAAGGTGGTGATGGGCGCGCGGCTGA
>NZ_ATUR01000003.1 GCF_000420305.1 Novosphingopyxis baekryungensis DSM 16222
ACCTCGCCCGTGGTCGCAGCACGCGCAGTGTCACCAGCCAGGCGGCGTTTGCCAGCCTCCATGAACTCCTTGGACCAGGTGTAATACAGGCTCTGGGCGATGCCTTCGCGACGGCACAGTTCGGCAATGGAGTCATCACCGCGCAGGCCGTCGAGCACAATCCTGATCTTGTCTTCAGCGGAAAAATGCCGACGGGTCTTGCGGCGGATGTCTTTCACCACCTGCTCGGCAGGCAATTTGGACTTCGAGGATTTGGGCTTCATCTTCGCTCCTTCGTCACTACGACGAAGCCCAAATCCTCCTTAAATCACAACCTCAAATCTGTGCCATTGGCGCTGACGGGGGACACTACCGCAGTGTTAGCATCCGCCTGGGCGAGCGCAGGTGTTCCATATGCGGCGATTGCCAGCATGGATACCGTTGCACTCGCAAAAAGGCTGCGGCGCACGATTACAGAATTCTTGTTCATTTTTACTATAGTCCCCCTAAGGAAAAACCTTGGCATGCCCGAAACACGGCCTTGAAAGTCTCACCATGGCCTTACTGAATGTTGCCAGCGAAGCTTGGTTGAGCCCGGAAAATGCCGGACAAGACCGATGGTGACAACTTAAAACCATGCAATGTCGCGATTGTTGAATTTTTGTTGCGAAGATACAACACCGACGCTTCAACGGATGGTCAAACTTTTCAAGCTCTCGCTGGTCTTATGGGCTTTGCTAAGCCAAACGCGATCATAACGGTATCCCAACGATGTCAACAATTCATACTGCGAGCGTCCGCTGGCAGCAGCTGATAATGGCAAATTGAACCTAGGACATACCCAAACAGGTGTCGTTCGAACTCCGTCTTCCAAGGCTAATATGCAAAGATCCATCGAAACAAAGCCAATTACCTGGGCTTGGCTTTCTCCCACAGTAAAGTAGCCGTGGTTAGAAAGCGCGCGCGTATAACCATCTGCGTAGCCGATCGCGGTGATGGCCACAGTCATCGGCCGGTCGGCGGTGAAGGTGGCGTTGTAGCCTACCTTGTCGCCGGGCTGCAGATCGCGGATCTGGAGGACACGCGCTTCCGGATAGGCGACTTGCCGGATGCGTTCTTCCAGTTGCTTGCGCTGGATACCCCCGTAGAGGGACAAACCCGGCCGGGTCAGATCGAAATGATAGTCCGTTCCAAGCGCGATGCCGGCGCTGTTGGCCAGGCTTTTGCGGGCGTTCGGGAAATGGCTGGCAACGGCCTGGAAACGCGCCAACTGGTGCGCATTTTGCGGGACATCTTCATCGGCGGACGCCAGGTGGCTCATCACGGTATCGACGTCGAGCGACATAGCGGCGACGGCGCCTGCGCGATGGTCTTCAATGCCAAGCCGGTTCATGCCGCTGTCGAACATGAGATCGCAACGCCCGCCGCCGCTGGCCTGCCAGGTGGCAAGCTGATCCATGCTGTTGATGACAGGCTTTGCGCCGATACGCCGGGCCGCGCTTACTTCTTCCGGCAGAACGCCATTCAATACCGAGATCGAAGCCGGAGGAACCAGATCCGCGATCTCCGCAGCCTCCCGCCAGTGCGCCACGAAGAAATTACGGCACCCGGCCGCGCTCAGGCGCGCGACGACCTCCCTTGCGCCGAGACCATAGCCGTTTGCCTTCACCGCAGCGCCCGCCACGGCGCGCCCGCTCATGTCATTAAGCGTCCGCCAATTGTGCACCAGCGCATCGCCGTCGAGCCGAAGCCGCAACGGTGATGGAATGTCGGACAGATCGAGCGGCTCGGTCATGCTGCGGTCTCGCGCGACCAGTCGGGCAAGGTCTTGGGCAAGCCCCACCAGGTCACGACGAAAGCCATCAGGGTGACGCCCCATGTATACCAGAGGCCGGCATAGGGATCGCCGGTGGAGGCGATGATGGCTGCGGCGATCAGCGGCAGAAAACCGCCGAAATAGCCTGTGCCGAAATGATAGGGGATCGACATGGAACTGTAGCGGATCTTGGGCGGAAACATCTCGGTCAGCAACGCCGCCATCGGGCCATAAGTGGCGCCGGAGAGACCACCGAGGATCATGAGCAGAACGATGATGATCGCGATGGCACCCGCCGAGGGAATGATCGGCGAAAAATCATATCCGGCGCTTGCCAGCGCGGTATCGATGCTGGCGGCGTCCAGCGCGGCAACCTCAGCCCGGCCGACTGTCAGGGACAGCGCGTCGCCGGGTTGCAACGTATAATGTACCCCGCGCGCCGATAGATCGCCCAGCAATTGTCCGCAGGCGCTTGCCTGTTCAGACGCGAACGGATTGTAGGAACAGTCCGGCCCGCTGACGACGATCGGCGCGCGCGTGAAGCTGTCGGTCAGTGCCGGATTGGCGACCGCGCCGATACCCCAGAAAATGGGAAACAGCAGAACCAGTGTCAGACCATAGCCCCACATGATCGGCGTCTTGCGGCCGATCCGATCGCTGAGACGCCCGAACAGGAGAAACCAGAACAGACCAAGCGCGGCGCCCACGCCAACGATGATCTCCGCCGCCGTGCCATCGATCCGCATCGGGCCTTTGAGGAAGCTCAGGCTGCTGAAATATGCGGTGTACCAAATCACCGTCAGCCCCGCAGACAGGCCGAACAGGGCCACGAAAATGCGCTTCTTGTTGCCGGGATAGGTGAAACTTTCCACGAAAGGATTGCCCGCAAGCTCTCCTGCCGATTTCATCTTCTTGAAGATCGGGCTCTCCGACAGCTTCAGACGCATCCACAACGAAATCGCCAGCAGCAGGAGCGACAGGACGAAGGGAATTCTCCAGCCCCAATCTTCCCAGACATCTGCGGGTATCAGCGCCTTGACCCCCAGCACCACGATCAGGCTGAGAATGAAACCGCCCGGAACGCTGGCCTGGATGAAACTGGTAAAAAAACCGCGCTTCTGCGGCGGGGCATGTTCTGCAACGTAAATCGCCGCGCCGCCATATTCCCCGCCAAGTGCCAGGCCTTGCGCAATGCGGAGCAGAATGATGAGAATCGGCGCCGCGATACCGATCGTTGCCGCTGAAGGGATGAGGCCGACGCCGGCCGTCGCGATGCCCATGAGCGTGATGGTGACGAGGAACGTGGCCTTGCGCCCCACCTTGTCACCGAGATAGCCGAACAGGATCGCACCGAGTGGACGGAAACCGAAGCCAACCGCGAACCCGGCCCATGCCAGCAGGGTCTGCAGCGTCTCATTACCGCTTGGGAAGAACACACGGCCGATGATGCCGCTGGCCGCCAGCGTGCCGTAGATGAAGAAATCATACCATTCAAAAACCGTACCGACGGACGATGCCGAAATGACGAGCCGCATTTCTTTATCGTGCGGCTCGGCATCTTTGCCGTGGACGCCTTCGCTCGCAACGCCATTTGCCATGGACATAATCCCCGCCCTGCCTGTCCTCATTCCTTATCAAAGCGCTTTAGCGCCAAGCGTGGCGCTTGGCATCACCAGAAAGGCCGAGACGGCTGAAAACGCATAGCCTGATGGAAGGGGAAGTGGCGCGACGGGCCCTGTTGCCCCTATTCCAACTCCAGGATTACCTCATCGACCGCAAGGCTATCGCCCTCGGCCGTATTGATCGTGGCGATGGTGCCGGCTTTCTCGGCGCGCAGGATGTTTTCCATCTTCATGGCTTCCACGGTCGCCAGCGGCTGGCCGGGCTCGACCTTGTCGCCCTCACCGACGTGCAGAGACACCAGCAGGCCAGGCATCGGACATAGCAGCAGCTTCGAAGTATCCGGTGGAATCTTCTCGATCATGTGCTGGGCATGTTGCGCCGCATGGGCCGGCAGCACGCGCAGATCGTGGCTGGCGCCAAGACTGTTGAACCGGAAACCCGCCCGCGTGGGCCGCACGGCCACCACGATCACATCCTCGCCAAATTCCGCCTCGACCATGCGGTCGCCCGGCGAATAGGCCATCGACAGTCCGGTGCCCTCTCCATTCACGCTCACATCATCCTGTGATACCGTGACATCAAAGACATCGTCTGCGATCTTCACCTGCCACTGCGATGGCGGCTGCAGGCGGTGGCCGAGCTGCCTGTCGATCAGCAGATTGCGATCGGCATGCGCGGTGGCCACGAAGCCGCCGATCGCGGCAAGGCGGCGCAGCTGTGCATGGTCTGCGGGCGCGCCCTGGAAACCGTCCGGATATTCCTCGGCAATAAAATTGGTGGTGATGTTGCCGGAGCGAAAACGCTCATGCTGCATCAGCGCGCTGAGAAAATCGATATTATGGCCGAGGCCCACAATTTCGAACCGGCCCAGCGCCTCCACCATGCGATCGATCGCGGTGATGCGATCTTCGCCGTAGGTGATGAGTTTGGCGATCATCGGATCGTAGAACATCGACACTTCGCCGCCTTCGGCCACGCCATCGTCGACGCGCACATTCTCGTCCGTTTCCGGCGGGCTGTAGCGCACGAGCCGCCCGATCGAGGGCAGAAACCCGCGATAGGGATCTTCGGCATAGACCCGGCTTTCCATCGCCCAACCGGTCAGCGCGACATCTTCCTGCGTTAAGGGGAGCGGCTCGCCAGCGGCGACGCGGATCATCTGTTCCACCAGATCGACCCCGGTAACATATTCGGTCACCGGATGCTCGACCTGCAGGCGCGTGTTCATCTCCAGAAAGTAAAACCCCTCGCCGGTGGTGTCCGCGCCAGAGACGATCAGCTCGACCGTGCCGGCGCTGTAATAGCCCACCGCGCGTGCCAGCGCGACGGCCTGCTCGCCCATCCGCTTGCGCATTTCGGGCGAGACGAAGGGCGATGGCGCTTCCTCCACCACCTTTTGATGGCGACGTTGGATCGAGCATTCGCGCTCGCCCAGATAAACGATATTGCCCTGGGTATCGCCCAGGATCTGGATTTCGATGTGGCGCGGCTGCTCGATGAATTTCTCGATGAACACGCGGTCGTCGCCAAAGCTGGCGAGCCCTTCGCGCTTGGTCGCCTCGAACCCGTCTTTCACGTCCTGATCGTTCCAGGCGAGGCGCATGCCCTTGCCGCCGCCGCCCGCGCTGGCCTTCATCATGACCGGATAGCCGATCTTGTTGGCCCAGGTCAGCGCGTCCTCGGTGCTGTCGATCGCGCCTTCGGAACCGGGCACGGTGTTCACGCCCGCATCGCGCGCGAGCTTCTTGGATTCGATCTTGTCGCCCATCGCCGCGATGGCATTGGCTGGCGGGCCGATAAAGGCGATGCCGGCTTCCTTGCAGGCCAGCGCAAAGCTCTCGCGCTCTGAAAGGAAGCCATAGCCTGGGTGGATCGCATCGGCGCCGGTGTCCTTGGCCGCCTGAATGATCTTGTCCGCCAGCAGATAGGATTCCGCAGCAGGCGGCGGGCCGAGATGAACCGCCTCGTCCGCCAGCTCGACATGCGGGCTGCGCGCATCGGCATCCGAATAGACCGCGACCGTGGCGATGCCCATCTTCTTGGCCGAACGCATGACCCGGCAAGCGATCTCGCCGCGATTGGCGATCAGGATTTTCTTGAACATCAGATTTCCTCACCCTGCTCCAAGGCAGGCATATTATTGGTCAAGGGCGGAACGCGGTTCCTGTGAAATTTGATTGATCGTCAGGTCTCGCAACTGAGACGTGCGGTACTGCGTAACGCGCTCCAGGCAGCCGTTCACAAGCATGGGCTCAATGGAGCCACCGCGCCCATCGTAACCGACAAGGCGACAATGGGCATCGCGATATTGCAGCCAAGCGCGCTGCGATGCCAACAGGCTATCGAAATAGCCTGGTCGGTTGTCATCATAGTCAAAGGACGCATCCTGCGCTTTCATCAACGCTGCAGTCTGCTTCCACTGCACATTGAGCGCCGCATCGGCAGCGTCATAGTCTTGCGCCGCGCACATTGTCATGGCGGACTGCGTCATGGCGTTCTCACAATCAAGCGCGCCTTCGCCCTGTCCAGGAGCAGCAACCATAGCGAGCAAGAGCAATGCTGAAATCACTCTGCCGCTTCCATCGCCTTGCAGGCCCGCATCGGCTCCTGTGCCACCATGGCCTTCAGCCCCAGGCGCTGCAGCATCGCCGCATCGGCATCGTCGCCGGCATTGGCTGCCGTCAGCAGCTTGTCGCCGGTGAAGATCGAGTTCGCGCCCGCCGTGAAGCACAGCGCCTGCGTCGCCTCGCTCATGCTCTCGCGACCTGCGCTCAGGCGTACCATGCTCAGCGGCATGGTGATGCGCGCGGCGGCGACGGTGCGGACGAATTCGATATCGTCGATCTTGGCCATGGGCGTGTCGGCCAGCATATCGCCGAGCACGGTGCCCTTCACCGGCACCAGCGCGTTGACGGGCACGCTTTCAGGGTGCCGTTCCAGCGTGGCGAGCGTGTGGATGAAGCCCACCCGGTCCTCGCGCGTCTCCCCCATGCCGACGATGCCGCCCGAGCAGACATTGATGCCCGCGCCGCGCACATGGTCTAGCGTCTCGAGCCGTTCGTCCATCGTGCGTGTGGATATCACCCGCTCATAATATTCCGGGCTGCTGTCGATATTGTGGTTGTAATAATCGAGGCCCGCCTCGCCCAGCATGTCCGCCTGCTTGGGCGTCAGCATGCCCAGCGTCATGCAGGTCTCCAGCCCCATGGCGCGCACGCCCTTCACGATCTCGACAATCGCGGGCATGTCGCGGTCCTTCGGATTGCGCCAGGCCGCGCCCATGCAGAAGCGCTGCGAGCCATTGTCCTTCGCCTGCGCCGCCGATTGCAGCACCGCGCGCACATCCATCAGCTTGGTCGCCTTCACGCCGCTGTCGGCATGGACAGACTGGCTGCAATAGCCGCAATCCTCCGGGCAACCGCCGGTCTTGATGCTGAGCAGCGTGCACAGCTGCACCTCGCCCGCCGCGTGGTTTTCCCGGTGCACGGAGGCCGCCTGAAACAGCAGATCGGTGAAGGGCAGAGCAAAAAGGGCGGCGATCTCGTCGCGGGTCCAGTCGGTACGAATCTCGGTCATGCAGATGCGATAGCGATGCCGCGCGCAGTAGCAAAGCCCCTCAACGCCTCACTGTAACAGGGAGCGCCGCGACGATCACCCTCCCCGCGCACCAGCGCCGCAACCGCCAGGGCGAGGCGCGCGACATTGGCGTCCGACAGCGAACGGAGCGGCGCGACATAGACACCGATGGTAAACAGGATGGCGCCCGTCTCCGGCAGGCGGCGCAGCGTTTGCCGTTCGCAACGCACGAACAGCATTTCGCCGGCATTCTGCGCCGTCACCGCGGCAAAGGCGGATTGCGGCTGCTCGGCGGCCAACCATCGCATTCGGCCAGTGGGTGCGATGAACCAGTTGCAGCGGCCAAAGATCCGGTCCGGGCTCAACCTGGCCATGAAATGATCGACGCCACTGGCCAGCTGCTCGGCATAGCCATGGATCGGCGCGTGCATGGCGGTGAGCGACAGGCCCATTTTGCGTGCCGGTATCCAGTCTGTGGGGAAGGCGACGGCGGTGCCGACAAGCCGATAAAAGGGCTCGTCCGTGCTGCGGGTCAGCAGACACATGTCTTCATGATGGGCCAACGCCGCCTCTGCCAGGCCGCCATCGATGCCCAGCATTCTGGCCAGTTCGCGGCCCGGTGCCTCCCCTTCCGGTGAGCGTTGCACCCCTTCCGGAAGGCGGCGAAACCGGCTACGCGCGCCGCAAGGTCCGGTGCCGGATCCAGCCAGGCCTCGGCCGACAAGGCCGTAAGCCCCATCTTCAGCTGCCCGCCTCCTCTTGCTCTGGGCAAAAGCGCATCGACGGAGAAGCCGAGCGTCACCGACTATAGACCAGCTTTCTGCGCGCCGCCGCAATAATGAACCAGCAGGACGCGCCATCCGGCCAGCGCTGCGGCGTCACTCGGCGGCCTCCTCCAGTGGAGGCAGGTTGTGTCCGAGCAGCTGCAGCACCTCGCCCGCCGCCTCGACCAGATTGGTGCCGGGACCGAAAATCGCCTGCACGCCTGCGGCCCGCAGCGCCTCATAGTCCTGCGCCGGGATCACGCCGCCGGCAATCACCTTGATGTCGGAACGCCCGGCCTCGGCCAGCTTGCCGATGAGCTCGGGAATCAGCGTCTTGTGGCCAGCGGCGAGCGAGCTTGCCCCCACAATATCCACATCCTTTTCCACAGCCCAGTCCGCCGCTTCTCCGGGGGTCTGGAACAGAGGGCCGCTGACGATCTCGAAGCCCAAATCGGCAAAGGCCGAGGCGACGAGGTTCGCGCCGCGATCGTGACCGTCCTGGCCCATCTTGGCGACCATCATGCGCGGTTTGCGGCCAAGGCGACGCTCCACGGCATCCACACCGGCACCGGCGCGCAGCCATTTGGGGTCTTCGGCATAGGCCCCGCCATAGACGCCGCTGACCGGCTTCGGCACGGTATCGAAGCGCCCGAACACATCTTCCATCGCGGACGACATCTCGCCCAGCGTGCAGCGCGCGCGCGCCGCTTCTACGCACAGCGCCAGCAGGTTCGCGTCGCCGCCGGCCCCGCTGCGCAGCGCGTCGAGCGCCGCTGTCGCCGCCGCATCGTCCCGCTCGCTGCGGGTCTGTTCGATCCGCTTGATCTGATCGCGGCGCACACGGGCATTGTCGATATCGAGAATGTCCATCTCGTCTTCTTCGGGCAGACGATATTTGTTCACGCCCACGATCACCTGCTCGCCGCGATCCACCGCAGCGGCCTTGCCCGCGGCGGCCTCCTCAATATGCCGCTTCGGCAGCCCTTCGGCCACGGCCTTGGTCATGCCGCCCGCCGCCTCGACCTCGTCGATCAGCTCCTTGGCCTTGTCGACCAGGGCCTGCGTCAGGCTTTCGACATAATAGCTGCCACCCAGTGGATCGGCGACATCGGTGATGCCCGATTCTTCCTGCAGAATAAGCTGTGTATTGCGCGCGATCCGGGCCGAGCGGTCGGTGGGCAATGCCACGGCTTCATCGAAGCTGTTGGTGTGCAGGCTCTGCGTGCCGCCCAGCGTGGCCGCCATCGCCTCGATCGTGGTGCGCACGACATTATTGTACGGATCCTGCTCGGTCAGCGAAACGCCGCTGGTCTGACAGTGGGTGCGCAGCATCTTGGACTTTGGGTTGGTTGCGCCAAATTCATGCATGATGTCATGCCACAGCTTGCGCGCGGCGCGCAGCTTGGCGACTTCCATGAAGAAGTTCATGCCGATGCCCCAGAAAAAGCTGAGGCGCGGCGCAAAGCTGTCCACCGGCAGCCCCTTGGCCATCGCTGCGCGGACATATTCCATGCCATCGGCCAGCGTATAGGCCAGCTCCTGCACCGCCGTCGCACCGGCTTCATGCATATGATAGCCGCTAATCGAGATCGAATTGAAGCGCGGCATATGTTCGGCGGTATAGCCGATGATGTCCGCCACGATCCGCATGCTCGGTTCTGGCGGATAGATATAGGTGTTGCGGACCATGAACTCCTTCAGAATATCGTTCTGAATGGTTCCGGACAGCAGCTTCTGGTCGACGCCCTGCTCCTCCGCCGCGACGATGTAGAAGGCGAGCACCGGCAGCACCGCACCGTTCATGGTCATGGAAACCGACATCTGATCGAGCGGAATCTGGTCGAACAGAATTTTCATGTCCGCCAGCGTGTCGATGGCGACACCGGCTTTGCCCACGTCCCCGGTCACCCGCGGATGATCGCTGTCATAGCCGCGATGGGTGGCCAGATCGAACGCGACCGACAGGCCCTTCTGCCCGGCGGCCAGATTGCGACGATAAAAGGCGTTGGACTCCTCAGCCGTGGAAAAGCCCGCATATTGGCGGATCGTCCAGGGCCGCCCGGTATACATCGAGGCATAGGGCCCGCGCGTATAGGGCTCGAAACCCGGCAGGCCCGGATCGATCGCATCCGCGCTGGTGTAGAGCGGCTTCACGGTGATGCCCTCGGGCGTCTCGCGCGTGAGGTCGCGGCCCTTCACCTCTTTGTCGGCGCGGGCTTTCCAGTCGTCATAGGTCGGTGTGTCAGTCATGAACCATCTTCTATCTGTTCAAACTTGGCTTGTCGAAGCCTCGTCCTGCCATGTCGCCGCCGCGCTCATTCGATACCCGCCCGCTCGCCCTGCGCGAGGGGCATGGCGGCGGGGCCTATGCCCAATCGCTATCGGCCTGAAAAAGCGGGCTTTTCCTTTTTCAGGAAAGCGATCGCACCGGCGCGCGCATCCTCGCTATTGCCGGCATCGCGCTGCGCATCGGCTTCTGCCGCCATCGCACCGGCGAAATCGCGGTCCAGATTTTCCGTTGCGCAGCGGCGCATGAGGCCGAGCGCCTTTGTCGGCCCCTTGGCCAGACGCTGCGCCAGCGCGGTGGCCTCCGCCACAAGCGATGCATCGTCGATGACGGCATAGATCATGCCCCAATCGAGCGCCTTGGCGGCATCGATCTTTTCGCCGAGCATCATCATCTCGAAAGCGCGGGCCTTGCCGATCAGGCGCGGCAACGTCCAGCTGGCCCCGCCATCGGGCACCAGGCCGATATTCACAAAGGCCTGCAGGAAATAGGCCGACCGACCGGCCAGCACGAAGTCACCGCTCAACGCAATCGAACAACCGATCCCCGCCGCCGGACCATTTACAGCCGTAATCAGCGGCACCGGAAGCTCGGCCAGCTTCTGCATCATCGGGTTGTAGCTGTTGGTGAGCGAAGCATGGGCTGCATCCCCGCCCATGCCGGCACTGCGGTCACGCCCGCCTGCCAGATCGGCGCCGGAACAGAAGGCCCGGCCCTCGCCGGTAATCATGATCGCCCGCGCCCGATGTGCCAGAGCGGCGTCCAGCGCATGGACAATCTCTTCGGCCATCTGCGGCGGCGCGGCGTTCAGGCGTTCCGGACGATCCAGCGTGATAACGGCCACATGCGTGTCCTCATCGATTGCCAGGCGGATGGTTTCATAATCCATTTTTATCTCCATGGCCCCGGGGCCGGTCAGGGCATTTCAGCCCGCAAATTCGGTCGCTCGGCAACACATAGGCGTGCCGAGCCAGTTCAATGGGCGTCCTTGGGCGTCTCCATGATCTCGGTCAGCATGCCGCCCATATCCTTCGGGTGCACGAAAAAGATGAGCGTGCCATGGGCGCCGATGCGCGGTTCGCCGAGCACGCGCTTGCCCGCCGCCTCGAACTCGGCCCTGGCGGCATGGATATCGGGCACCTCGAAGCAGACATGATGCTGTCCGCCGAGCGGATTGGACTTCAGAAACCCGTGGATCGGGCTGTCTTCGCCGAGCGGCTCGATCAGTTCGATCTGGCAATTGGGCGCATCGACGAAGCAGACCTTGACGCCCTGCGTCGGCATGTCGAATGGCGCGCCGATGTTCGTAGCGCCCATCACATCGCGCCAATGGGCGATGCTATCTGCAATGGACGGCGTGGCGACACCGATATGATTGAGCGGGCCGAGCTGCATCGAAATCTCCTAAACGATCATTCAGGCTGCTGCTCCTAGAACAAGCAAATGTCATTAGGCCAGCGCTTCATGTGCCGCGATCGGTAGCGGAGGTGGGGAAGACGAATGTCCAGCTGGTGCCGTCACCATCCGATTCATGGCTCAGTTCGCCACGCATCTGTCCGGCCAGCGCACGGACGATGCGGCTGCCGGAACCGGCACCATCACGCGCCGCGTTCATCCCCTTGCCATTGTCACGCACGCCCACTTCCAGCTTGTCATGGCCATTGCGCAGCAATTTTATGTGGACGCGGCCCGGCTTGTCATCGGGGAAGGCATGTTTCAGCGCGTTGGTGATGAGTTCATTGACCATCAGGCTTAGCGGCGTGGCATCGTCCACATGCAGCGCAATTTCGGCCAGGTCGTTCTCGATCTGCACATTGGGCGGCATGATCGAGCTTTCCAGATAATGGCACAGCGATCGGATCAAATCCGCCACCGGCACCATTTCGATCGCGCCCGCCCGGTCCAGAATTTCATGCACCGAAGCAATGGCCTGCACCCGGTGCTCCAGATCCTGCAGGGCGGTGCGCGCTTCGTCGCTTTGGCTGGTGTTGCGCCTTGTGCTGATCAGCGCGCTCAGCAGGCTCAGATTGTTTTTGACGCGGTGGATCAGTTCCGTGTGCATGCGCTCTTCGCTCACCAGCGCGCCCTGCAGGCGATTGGCCGTCTGCTGGCGTTCCGCCAGATCGCGGTTCAGATCGCGGATCAATTTGCGAAGCTGCGTGAACCCCTGATCGCAGTGGCGGTCGGCCACCAGCAACACCTGCGATTCCTGCGCGCCTTTTTCGCGGAAACCACGGCCGCGGAACTTCAGTTCCATGCCGCGCATCGGCCCGCTTTTCAGCGTAAAATTGACCGGTGCCCAGATGCTGGTCTGGGCGATGCGGCGCAAGCGCTCACCACCCTGCCCGCCCTCGAAGAAATCGCTGATGCGGTTCTTGTCCGGAACAGCGCCAAGCGTCTCGATGGCGCGATCATTGACGAAGACAACCTGCCCCGAGCGATCGATCACGATCACCTCCCCATCCAGGGAGTTGATGACCCGATTGCAAATGGGTTCGGAAAGCGGTTGCACCTGTTTTCCTAAATTAGCGGCTGATCGATTTTAAAGAACTCATGGCTGTCATCATCATCGTCATCATCAGCTTTCAGATTGATGGCGATGCGGCATTGGCCATCCCCTCTGGCGATGGTTTCCTGCAGAACTACGCGCGCATAGCCGAGCTGATTGGCGGCAATCCGCCCGAATACGTTGGAGGTCATCTGGCATAGCGCCGGCTGCCCGTCGGCGAGCTGGCCGAAAGGGCATTCGCTGTTGCCGAGCAGAATCTGCTCATCGCTAATCGAAATAATGTGGAACGCGCCGCCGATCCGACGCTTCAGGTCAACCAGCAATTCGGCGATCTGTTGCGGATCGAAGGAATCGCGGCCTGCCGATTTGCTATATTCGGCCTCTATCCACTCGCCGATCTCGCTTCCGACCACGGCCACATAACCTGCCGCCTCGTCAGCTCCCACTGTCGCTTCCAGCGATGCCGCGAAAGACCGGATCATCTTGCGAAAGAACAGATCGCGGTCAAGAGGAACGTCCAGCTCCTGCATGCCCATGATAACCCTTCCCTTTTTGCCCGCTTTCATTTGCCTGACTAGCGGCAAAAGCGGTTCAAGGGAAGGTGTCGATCAATCTGCACTACAGTCGGGCGCTATTCAGGCGCTTCAATCTGCACATAAAGCTCGGTCGCAGGCCGGGCCTTGCGCGAACTGCTTGTGCCGTCACAGCGGAATATTGTCGTGCTTCTTCCAGGGATTTTCGAGCTGCTTGCTGCGCAGCTTGCGCAGGCCCAGCGCGATGCGTAGGCGGGTGGAATGCGGCATGATGACCTCGTCGATGAACCCCTTGCTGGCGGCGACGAAGGGGTTGGCGAAGCGGTCTTCATATTCCTTGGTCCGCTCGGCGATTTCTTCCTCGCTTTTGTTGCGGAAAATGATCTCGACCGCGCCCTTGGCGCCCATCACGGCGATTTCGGCGGTGGGCCAGGCATAATTCAAATCGCCGCGCAGATGCTTGGAGCTCATCACGTCATAGGCGCCGCCATAGGCCTTGCGCGTAATGACGGTGATCTTCGGCACGGTGGCCTCGGCATAGGCGAACAGCAATTTCGCGCCATGTTTGATGATGCCGTTATGCTCCTGCGCGGTGCCGGGCAGGAAGCCGGGCACATCGACAAAGGTCAGGATCGGGATGCTGAAGGCATCGCAATAGCGCACGAACCGCGCCGCCTTCTTGGCGCTGTTGATATCCAGCACCCCGGCCAGCACCATTGGCTGATTGGCGACCACGCCCACGGTGCGCCCTTCCACCCGGCCGAAGCCGCAGATGATGTTGCCCGCATGGGCCGGCTGCACCTCGAAGAAATCGCCCTCGTCCAGCGTCTTCTCGATCACCTCATGCATATCATAGGGCTGGTTGGCATTGGCCGGGATGATCTGGTCCAGGCTCGGCTCGGTCCGGTCGAACGGATCGGCCGTGGGGCGTTCGGGCACCTCCTCGCGGTTCGACAGCGGCATGAAATCGATGAAGTCGCGCGCGGTCAGCAGCGCCTCGATATCATTCTCGAACGCCAGATCGGCGACCGAGGACTTGGTCGTGTGCGTCACCGCGCCGCCCAGTTCCTCCTGCGTCACCACCTCGTTCGTCACCGTCTTGACCACATCCGGGCCGGTCACGAACATGTAGCTGCTATCCTTCACCATGAAGATGAAATCGGTCATCGCGGGGCTGTACACCGCGCCGCCCGCACAGGGGCCCATGATCAGGCTGAGTTGCGGCACCACACCGCTGGCCAGCACGTTGCGCTGGAACACCTCGGCATAGCCGCCAAGGCTGGCCACGCCTTCCTGAATACGCGCACCGCCGCTGTCGTTCAGCCCGATCACGGGGGCGCCGATCTTCAGCGCCATATCCATCACCTTGCAGATCTTTTCCGCATGCCGCTCCGACAGCGAGCCGCCAAACACGGTGAAATCCTGGCTGAACACGAACACCAGCCGGCCGTTGACGGTGCCCGATCCGGTGACCACGCCGTCGCCTGGAATATGCTGCTCGTCCATCCCGAAATCGACGCAGTTATGCTCTACATAGCGGTCATATTCCTCGAAGCTGCCGGGATCGAGCAGCACGTCCAGCCGCTCGCGCGCGGTCAGCTTGCCCTTGCCATGCTGGGCATCGATCCGCTTCTGTCCGCCGCCCAGTTCGGCCTGCGCGCGCTTTTCCTTAAGCTGATCGAGAATATGCTGCATGATCGGTTCCGTTCTGTCGATTATCGGCTCCGGTCATTCCAGAGCCCGGCGCCTTTGGCAACCGGCGGCGCGATATCCCTTATTTCATCAACACCAGCTCTTCGGCCATGCTGGGATGCAGCGCCACGGTATCGTCGAACGCCTGCTTCGTCAGCCCGGCCTTCACCGCGATGGCCGCCGCCTGCAGGATTTCCGGCGCTTCCGGTCCGATCATGTGCAGGCCGACGATCTGCCCGGTCTCGCCATTGCAGATCATCTTGTAGAGGCCGCGCTCATTGCGGTTCGCCAGAACATTCTTCATCGCGCGAAAATCGGAGGTGTAGATCTTCACAGATCCCAACGTCTCCTTTGCCTGACTTTCGGTCATGCCGACCCCGGCCATGGGCGGATGGCTGAACACCGCGCTCGGCACATTCTCATAATCCACCTGATGCGGATTGTCGCCGAACATGGTGTCGGCAAAGGCCTGCCCTTCGCGGATGGCCACCGGCGTCAGCTGCATGCGGTTGGTCACATCGCCCACGGCATAGATGCTGTCGACATTGGTCTTGGACCACTGGTCGACGATCACCGCCCCCTTGTCGTCCAACTTCACGCCGGCATGTTCGAGGCCCAGCCCCTTGGTCAGGGGCACGCGCCCGGTGGCGAACATCACGCAGTCCACCTCGATATCCTCATGATTGCTGACCGATACCTTGAGGCACCCTGCGCTGGTCTTTTCAATCCCTTTAAACTCGGCATGAAATTTGTAATCGATGCCCTTCATCATGGAAATCTGCAGCAGGCGGTCACGGATCTGGTGATCATATTGGCGCAGGATCACGTCACTGCGATTGATCAGGGTCACCTTGGACCCCAGCTCGTTGAAGATGCCGGCAAATTCATTGGCGATATAGCCCGCACCCGCAATCAGGATACGCCCCGGCACATCGTCCAGATGAAATGCCTCATTGCTGGTGATGCCCAGCTCATGCCCCGGGCAGTCCGGCACATGCGGCGTGGCGCCGGTCGCGATCAGGATGGTCTTTGCGGTCACCGTCCTGCCGCTGGCCAGCCGGATCTCATGGGGGCCGACCACCTCGGCGCGCTCGTCGAAGATTTCCGCCCCGTGATTGGTCAGGGTCTCGCGATACACGCCGTTGATGCGGTCCACTTCCTCGAACACATTGTCCCGCAACGTGGACCAGCTGAAATTGCAATTGTCTGGCACATCCCAGCCAAAGCGCTGCGCGTCCTTCAGATCTTCTGCAAAATGCGCGCCATAGACGAGCAGCTTCTTGGGCACGCAGCCGCGGATGACGCAGGTGCCGCCCACCCGGTGCTCCTCGGCCACCGCCACCCTGGCGCCGTGACTGGCCGACACGCGGCTCGCGCGCACCCCGCCCGAACCGGCACCGATGGTGAAGAGGTCGTAGTCATATTCGGCCATGAAATCGGGCTTTCCGTGAATTGAATGTCGAAGCTAATCTAATGTCTCGCCGCGCCGCCGAAAGCCGCAATCTCGGCTAGCATGGCGCCAAACGAGAAATCAGCCTTCTCCGCGGGGGATGATTGCCGGCGTCTTGGGTTGCCGCACTACTGCGCGGGATCGCCCAGCGCCGCTTCCATCAGCGCCTTGGTCGAGGCATCGAAATCGTCCATGCCGCCTTCCTCGATCGCGCGGGCCATGTCCTTGCCCAGCTCCACGCCGAACTGGTCGAACGGATTGATGCCCAGCAGCACCGCGTTTACAAAGGTGCGGTGCTCGTAGAAGGCAATCAGCGCGCCCAGGATGGCGGGCGTCACATCGTCGATCAGCAGCGTGGTGGACGGGCGATCTCCGGCATAGCTGCGCGCGGGATCATCGGTCTGCTTGCCCGCCATCAGCGCCGCGCCCTGGGCAAAGCAGTTTGCCAGCAGCGCCTCATGATGGGCATCGTCGAGATCGTGACCCGGCTCCCTGGCGGCAATGAATTCCACCGGCACCAGCACCGTGCCCTGATGGAGCAGCTGGAACACGGCATGCTGCCCATCGGTGCCGACCCCGCCCCAGGTGATCGGCGAGGTGGGATAATCCACCGCCTCGCCCTCGGCAGTCACGGACTTGCCGTTCGATTCCATTTCCAGCTGCTGCAGATAACTTGGCAGCAGGCGCAGCCGTTCGTCATAGGCGAACACCGCGCGGGTCTGTGCGCTGCGCGCTTGCGTATAATATAGATCGGCAAAGGCGGCCATGACCGGGGCGTTCGCGCGCCAGTCGGCATGGGCGAAATGGCGGTCCATCGCGCCCGCCCCTTCCAGCATCTCCTCATAGCCCGCCCAGCCAAGGCCGAGCGCGGCGGGGAAACCGATGGAGCTCCACAGCGAATAGCGCCCGCCAACGCTTTCGGAAAATGGCAGGATACGCGTTTCGTCCACGCCCCATTCCACCGCCTTGTCCGGATTGGCGGTCAGCGCGATCACCCGGCCATGCGGATCGTCCACGCCGCCCGCGCGCATCCACTGCATCGCGCTTTCCAGATTGAGCAGCGTTTCGGCGGTAGTGAATGTCTTGGAAGCGGCGGCCAGCAACGTGGTCCGGGGATCGATGCCCTTGATGGCCTCGGCCATCGCAGCGCCATCGACATTGGACACCACGCGCACCTCGATACCGCCGGTATTGCGGCCCAGCGCATCCATCAACAGCTTGGGGCCAAGCGCCGATCCGCCGATGCCGATATGGATCAGCGTCTCGATCTTGCCGAACGCCCCGGCCTCGATCACCTCGACCAGCGCGCGCATCCGGGCATGGAACTGGCGGGCCAGCTCCACCGCTTCGGGCGATCCGGTGCCGCGCTCTGCCGTATGCTCCGCCGCGCGGCCTTCTGTGGGGTTGATCACCTCACCGCCGAGCAGCTTCTGCCGCTGGCCGGCCAGATCCATCGCCCCGGCCTGCTGCACGAACCCGTCGATCAGGGTATCGTCCAGATGCGTCTTGGACAGATCGAACCGGATGCCCGCCTGCTCGATGGTCAGGGCGGCCACGCGCGCCTTGGCATCGTCTGCGAAAAGCTGTTGCAAGGTCGGACGCGCCTGCGCCTTCAGAAACTGCCAATTGCCGCGCATTACCGCCCCTCTCAAGATGCCGTCGTGAAGGCTGGCCTTTAGCCGGTCACCGGCCTATGTGACCAGTCTTGTCGCTCAATATTTTCCGGCCTTACCCATGATCAACAGCGCGCGGGACGATGACACCGCCGATCCGCGCGGCGCCCCGTCGTCCGCATTGCCCCATCAGGACAAGACGTCACCGCGGTCGGAATGGATCGATCTTGGCCTGTATCTGCTCAAGGTGCTGCTGATCATCCTGGCGATCCGCAGCTTCATCGTCGCACCGTTCAACATTCCGTCCGAATCCATGCACCCGCGCCTGCTGGTCGGCGATTATCTGCTGGTGGCCAAATGGCCCTATGGCTATTCGCGCTACAGCCTGCCGGGCGACGTGCCGCTATTGCCCGAACGCATCTTCCCCCATCAGCCGGACCGGGGCGATGTGGTGGTGTTCAAAGCCCCGCCGGACGACCATACCGATTATATCAAGCGCGTCATCGGCCTGCCGGGTGACACCGTGCGCATGCAAAGCGGCGTGCTGTTCCTGAACGGCAAGGCCGTGCCCAAACAGCGGATCGCCGATCTTGTGCTGCCCGTCACCCCCAATATGATGGCCGCAGCGGCGCAGGCCGGATCGCCTTATCCCTGCTATTCCCCGCAATTCGACGAGGTGATCGATGGCCAGGATTTTTGCCGCTATCCGCGCTACCGTGAGACCTTGCCGTCGGGCAAAAGCTATGAAATTCTCGATCTGGTGCAAGGCAGCATGGGCGATGACACGATGACCTTTACCGTGCCGGAAGGCTCGCTGTTTCTGATGGGCGACAATCGCGATCGCAGCGCGGACAGCCGCTTCCCCGCGGAAGTCGGCGGCGCGATCGGCATTGTGCCGCAGGACAATCTGATCGGGCAGGCGCTGGTGACCATCTTCTCCACCGACGGATCGGCCGAATGGCTGAAGCCCTGGACCTGGGTCAGTGCCGCGCGTGGCGAACGGATCGGACAGGGTTTTTGAAACCGCTTCCCGCCTGGCTCGCCTCCATCGGCATTGCCCATGTCGGCAATCTGCCGCTCTATGAGCGCGCGATGACCCATGGCAGCACGGGCAAGCCGGATTATCAGCGGCTGGAATTTCTCGGCGACCGCGTGCTCGGCCTGGCCGTCGCCGACATGCTCTATACCAGCTACCCGGACGAGCCGGAGGGCAAGCTCTCGCACCGGCTGAATGCGCTGGTATCGGGCGCGACCTGCGCCGATGTGGCGCGCGATCTGGGCGCAGGCCCTTTGATTGCGCTCGGCAAACAGGCGCGCAGCGACGGCGCGGCCGAGAGCGACAATGTGCTGGGCGACGTGATGGAATCGATCATCGGCGCGCTGTTTCTCGATCAGGGCATCGCGACCGCCCGCAGCTTTGTGGAAAGCCACTGGCGGGAGCGGATTGCATCGGCGGGGCAGGCCCCGCGCCATCCCAAATCGCTGCTGCAGGAATGGGCCGCCAGCACGGGCAAGCGCCCGCCGGTCTATGAAACCCTGTCCAAGACCGGCCCGGCCCATTCACGCACGTTCGAGGTGCAGGTGAGCGTCAAGGGCCTGGAGCCCGTCACCGCCACCGCGCCAAGCAAGCAGGAGGCCGAAACCCGTGCCGCCAAATCCTTTCTGGAGAAATATATATGAGCAGCGACCCGGCCATGGACGGCACGTCCGCTGAAACATCCGGCGACGGATCGGCAACAGGCCAGCGCTGCGGCGTCGCGGCGCTGATCGGTGCGCCCAATGCCGGCAAATCCACGCTCACCAACGCGCTGGTCGGGCAGAAGGTGGCCATCACCAGCGCCAAGCCGCAAACCTCGCGCACGCGGCTGATCGGCGTGGCGCTAGAGGGCGACGCGCAGATGCTGCTGGTCGATACGCCCGGCATTTTCACGCCCCACCGCCGCCTCGACCGCGCGATGGTCAGCGCCGCCTGGGAGGGCGCGAGCGATGCCGATATCCTGCTGTTCGTGGTAGACTCCAAGGCCGGCGCCGGCCCAAAGCTCGATCCGCTGATCGAGAGCATCAATCAGCGCCCCGGCCGCAAATGGCTGGTGATGAACAAGGTGGATATCGCGGCCAAGGACAAGCTGCTGGTGCTCGCCGAGAAGCTGAACGGCGCGGTGACGTTCGAGCATACATGGTTCGTCAGTGCGGAAACCGGCGATGGCCTGCCCGAACTGAAGACCGCGCTGGCCGATGCCATGCCCGAAAGCCCCTGGCATTTCCCCGAAGATCAGGTGTCCGACGTGTCGCAGCGCCTGCTCGCCACGGAAATCACGCGCGAGCAGATCTATCGCCAGCTCCATGCCGAGCTGCCCTATGCCAGCGCCGTGGACAGCGAACAATATCTGGAACGGCCCGATGGCTCACTGGAGATCCACCAGCAGATCCTTGTCGCGCGCGACAGCCAGAAGGCGATCATGCTGGGCAAGAAGGGCGCGCGGATCAAGGCAATCGGCGAGGCGTCGCGCGCCGAGCTGTCCAAGCTGCTCGGCGTGCCGGTGCACCTGTATCTGCACGTCAAGGTGAAGGCGAACTGGGACGACAGCCGCGAACAGTTCGAGAATATCGGGCTCGACTGGGTGGATTAAGCCGGCGGCCCCGACCAGGCGCAAGGCCGCCGGGGCGCAGAAACGGCGCTGCTGGTCGGCAGCGCCGGGCTACTCCGTCTCTGCTTTCTTGGCCGCCGGTTTTTTGGGCGCGGCCTTTTTTGCCGGAGCCTTTTTTGCCGCCGGTTTCTTCGCAGGAGCTTTCTTCGCGGCAGGCTTTTTCGCCGAGGCCTTCTTCTTGGCGGGGGCCTTCTTCTTTTTCTTCGGCGGTGCCTTGGCGGCGCGCTCGTCGATCAGCTGCGCCGCTTCTTCCAGCGTCAGCTTGTCCTGCTCGATCGTTTTGGGGATGGTCGCATTGACGTTGCCGTCGGTGACATAGGCCCCGTAGCGGCCGTCCATCAGCTTGATCTCGTCCTCGGTACGCGGATGCTTGCCGAGGATTTTGAGCGGCTCGCGAGCCCCCCTGCCCTTGCCCTTATTGGCGGCGGCCTCGGCCAGTTTGGCGACGGCAGCGTTCATGCCGGTCTCGAACACTTCGGCGGTGTTCGCCAGCTTGGCATATTTGCCGTCATGGCGCAAATAGGGACCATAGCGGCCGATCGCCGCCTCGATATCCTTGCCCGTTTCCGGATGCTGGCCCACGATGCGCGGTAGGTTCAGCAGCTTCAGCGCCATCTCCAGATCCAGCTCGCCCGGCAGATCCTTGGGGATGGAGGCGCGCTTGGCCTCCTTGCCCTCGCCCGACTGGATGTACGGACCGAAGCGCCCGGTCTTGGTTTCGATGGTCGCGCCGGTCGCCGGGTCCACGCCCAGCTCCTCCGGCTCCACGGCCTCGCCCGCATCCCCGCCCGGCTGCGCGAACTGCCGCGTATATTTGCACTCCGGATAATTGGAGCAGGCCACGAACGCGCCATAGCGCCCGCCGCGCAGCGCCAGCTTGCCATCGGCGCAGCGCGGGCAGGCGCGCGGATCGCTGCCATCGTCGGTTTCGGGGAACAGATAGGGGGCCAGAAAGATGTCCAGCTCCGCCGTGATGTCGCTGGGCTTCTGCTCCATCACCTCTTCGGTCTTGGGCTTGAAGTCCTTCCAGAAGGCGGCGAGCACCTTTTGCCAGTCCGCACGGCCGCCGGACACTTCGTCCAGCTCATCTTCCAGTCCAGCGGTGAAGTCATAGGCAACATAGCGCTCGAAGAAGCGCTCGAGAAAACCGGTCAGCAATCGGCCCGATTCCTCGGCGAAGAACCGGTTGCTCTCGGTGCGGACATAGCCGCGGTCCTTCAGCACCTGGATGATCGAAGCATAGGTGGAGGGACGGCCAATACCGAGCTCCTCCAGCCGCTTGACCAGACTGGCTTCCGAGAAACGCGGCGGCGGCTGGGTAAAATGCTGTTCGGCGTCCACGGCGTTCACCGCCGGGCGATCGCCCTCGCGCATCATCGGCAGCAGCTTGCCGTCATCATCGGCGCTGTCATCGCGCCCTTCCTGATAGACCGCCAGAAAGCCGGGGAATTTCACGACCTGCCCATTGGCCCGCAGCACGATCTGGCCCGTGCCGTCGGTGAAGTCCACCGCGGTGCGCTCCATCTGCGCCGGCGCCATCTGGCTGGCCATGGCGCGCTTGAAGATCAGATCGTAGAGCCGCCCATGATCGCCCGATCCGGCCTTGTCCTTGCGGAAATCGGTCGGTCGGATCGCTTCATGCGCTTCCTGAGCATTCTTCGCCTTGGTGCTGTAAAAGTTCGGTTTTTCCGGAATATATCCGCCGTCGAACCGGTCCGCGATGGCCTTGCGCGCATCGGAAATGGCGCTGCCGTCCATCTGCACGCCATCGGTCCGCATATAGGTGATCGCGCCGTCTTCATACAGCTGCTGCGCCACGCGCATGGTGTGGCTGGCGGAAAAGCCGAGCTTGCGCGCAGCCTCCTGCTGCAGCGTGGACGTGGTGAAAGGCGGCGCGGGACGGCGCGTGACCGGCTTGGTCTCGACCTTGGAGACGATCAGGCTGGCCGCTTCCACCGCCGCCTTGGCCTTGGTCGCAATGCCCTCGCCGCCCAGCGACAGGCGCTCCAGCTTCTCGCCATCGAACTGCGTCAGGCGTGCGTCGAACGCCTGGCCGTCATGCTGCATGCGTGCGATGACGGACCAATATTCCTGCGGCTTGAACGCCTCGATCTCGCGCTCCCGCTCGGCAATCAAACGCAGCGCGACCGACTGCACACGGCCCGCCGATTTCGCGCCCGGCAGCTTGCGCCACAGCACGGGCGACAGCGTGAAACCGACGAGATAATCCAGCGCCCGGCGCGCACGATAGGCATCGATCAGATCATGATCCAGATCGCGCGGCGCGGCCATGGCGTCCGTCACCGCCTTCTTGGTGATGGCGTTGAACGTCACGCGGCTCACCTGCGCGGGCAGCGCCTTCTTCTGCGCCAGCAATTCCTGCACATGCCAGCTGATCGCTTCGCCTTCGCGGTCAGGGTCGGTCGCGAGGATCAGGCGATCGGCTTTCTTCGCGTTATCGACCACCTCCTTGATGCGCTTGGCCTTGTCCGCATAATTCTGCCAGGTCATGGCAAAGCCGTCGTCGGGATCGACCGAGCCGTCCTTGGGCGGCAGATCGCGGATATGGCCGTAGGAAGCCAGGACCTTGAAATCCTTGCCGAGATACTTCTCGATGGTCTTCGCCTTGGCCGGCGATTCCACAATGACTAGCTGCATGAGGTTGGGCGCTTTTCTAAATTGTCTCGCATGTACGCACGAGGCTGCTGGCGAATATGGAGGCCCGTCAAGCCGGAAATGATCAGCCTGTCAATCGCACCCTGCCGCCAGCGCCCCGTTCCAGTCGCCCCGCCAGCTCCAGTTCCAGCAGCACGGTCTGCACCACGCCGGGGGCCTCGCCGGACTGGCGCACCAGTTCGTCAACCGCCACGAAATCATGACTGAGCAGGTCCTGCAGCTTCTGGCGGCTGTAGTCCGGCGCATCGACCGGCTGCGGCGTAAAGTCCTGCGTCGGCGCGCGGACCGACCGGTGATCCATCGGAGCGAGCTGCTCGGCAATATCCGCGGCGGACTGCACCAGGATCGCGCCGTCGCGGATCAGCTGGTTGCAACCGCGAGAGCGCGGATCGAGCGGGCTGCCGGGGATCGCCATCACCTCGCGCCCGGCCTCACCCGCCAGCCGCGCGGTGATCAGCGAGCCGGAACGCGGCGCGGCCTCCACCACCACCGTGCCCAGCGCCAGTCCGGCGATGATGCGGTTGCGAAACGGGAAATGGCGCGCGCGTGGCTCGGTGCCGGGCGGCTGTTCGGCCAGCAGCAGGCCCTGATCGGCAATCGCTTCCTGCAGATCGCGATTTTCGGGTGGATAGTGTATGTCGATTCCGCCGGCGACCACGCCGATCGTGCCCTGCGCCATCGAGCCGTGATGCGCCGCCGTGTCGATCCCGCGTGCCAGCCCGGAAACCACGGCAAAGCCTTCGTCGCCCAGATCGCGCGCCAGCCCACGGGCCAGCCGACATGCGGACGCAGAGGCATTGCGCGCGCCGACCATGGCCACGATCCGCTGGTCCAGCAGGTCCCGCCGTCCGCGATAGCTGATGACAGGCGGGGGGTTGTCGATCTCGGCCAGCAGCGCCGGATAGGTTGGCGTGCCGAGGAACAGCAGCTGCGCGCCCAGCTCATGCAGCCGTTGCAGCTCCTGTTCGATCTGCGCCTGTCCGGCGAGTCGCGGTGCCCGGCCGCCGCCGCGCCTGGCCAGCGCGGGCAAGGCTTCGAGCGCAGCGGCGGCGCTGCCGAAGCGGGCCAGCAATTGCCGGAACCCGACCGGCCCCACATTGGCCGATCGGATCAGCCGAAGCCGATCGAAACTGTCTACCATGTCGTTCTCCCCCCAGAGAAAATGCGTCGTCTAGGACTTGCCCACTCTGGGCTCCTGTCCCTGCAGCAGTCTGATGACGTTCGGTCGGTGCTTCCACAGGGTCAGCACCAGAAAGGCAAGCAGGAGCGGCACGAGCCATTCCCGGCCGAACAGCAGGGCCGCAATCGGGGCGGAGGCGGCGGCCAGAAGGCCCGCGAGCGAGCTGATGCGCAGGATGGCCAGCACCCCCAGCCAGACCACCGCATAGACCAGCCCGCCCTGCCAGAAGAGCCCGAACATGATCCCCGCCAGCGTGGCGATGCCCTTGCCGCCGTCGAAACGCAGCCAGACGGGATAAAGATGGCCGATGAACGCGCCCGCTGCGGCCGCCTGCGCCGCCAGCTCCGGATTGCCGGGAAACAGCGCACGCGCGATCAGAACCGCAGCGAGGCCCTTGAGCAGATCGAGCAGCAGGGTGGCCGCGGCCAGCCCCTTGCGGCCCGTGCGCAGCACATTGGTCGCGCCGATATTGCCCGATCCGATGCTGCGCAGATCGCCGGCGCCGCCGATGCGCGTCAGCAGCAAGCCAAAGGGAATGGCGCCCAAGACATAGCCCAGAAGCGCGGCCCACCAAATCGTCATGTTCATGCCTGTATCACTCTCATATTCGTGGCCTAACCACTTTGCATTGCGGCAACAAGACGGTTAGCAGCGGTGCCCTTCCCTCCGGCCTAGTCATGGAGACCAATGCTGCCCGCCGCCCCCATTCTCCTGTTCGATTCCGGTGTTGGCGGTCTGTCGATCCTGCGCGCGCTGAAGAAGGCGGCGCCCCATGCGCCAATCGTCTACGCCGCCGATTTTGCCGGCCTGCCCTATGGCAGCAAGACCGAGGCGGAGATCGCCGCCCGCGTGCCTGCTTTGCTGGGCCGGCTGGTCGAGCGCTATCGCCCGCGCCTGGTCACCATCGCCTGCAACACCGCCTCCACCATCGCGCTGCCGGCGGTGCGCGCGGCGCTCGATATCCCGGTGGTGGGCACCGTGCCTGCCGTCAAACCCGCCGCCCTGCAGACGCGCAGCGGCGTGATCGGCCTGATCGGTACGGAGGCGACCATCCGCCAGACCTATGTCGACAATCTGCTGCGCGAACATGGCCGGGGCGCCACGCTCATCCGCATCGCCGCGCCAGAGCTGGTCGAGGCCGCCGAGCGCAAATTGCGCGGCCAAGCCAATGATACGGCCGTATTTGCAGGGGTGATCGGCCGACTGCTCGCCGCGCCCGATGCCGAGGGGATGGACATCGTCGTGCTGGCCTGCACGCATTTCCCGCTGCTGACCGCAGAACTGGCCGCCGCCGCGCCGCCCGGCCTGCGCTTCATCGATGGCGCCGATGGCATCGCGCGGCGCATCCTTCATCTGTGCGAAACGGATTTTGCCGATGCGCCCCCTGCGGACGGTCTGTTCGTCTCCACCGGATCGGGCCTGGACGCCAGCCGCTATGCCGAGGCGCTGCTGCCCTATGGCCTGACCCGGTTCGAAACGCTGTAGCGCGGCCATTGCGAGCCATCCCCGCCGATCAGCGTTATGGCCAGACCGAAGCCGGTTCCCGTTAAAGCTGGATTTTCGCGGGGTCCGTCTCTATGTCCACCCCAGATAGTAGCAGCCAGCGGCATGGACTCATGAGCCTGAATTACGATCACATCTTCTCTCAGGCCATCGACCGGCTGCATGAAGAAGGGCGCTATCGCGTCTTCATCGACATTTTGCGCAACAAGGGCGCCTATCCCAATGCCCGTTGCTTTGCCCATCATAACGGGCCGAAACCGATTACCGTATGGTGCTCCAACGATTATCTGGGCATGGGCCAGCACCCCAAGGTCGTGGCGGCGATGGAAGAGGCGCTGCACGATGTCGGCGCGGGCTCCGGCGGCACGCGCAACATTGGCGGCAACACCCATTATCATGTCGATCTAGAGCATGAGCTGGCCGATCTGCACGCCAAGGAAGGCGCGCTGCTGTTCACCTCCGGCTATGTCTCGAACGAGGCGACGCTCAGCACACTCGCCAAGATCCTGCCCGGCTGTGTGATCTTTTCGGACGAGCTCAACCATGCCTCGATGATTGCGGGCATCCGCAATTCGGGCTGCGAGAAGCGCGTCTGGCGGCACAATGATCTGGCCCATCTGGAAGAGATGCTGGCCGCCACCGATCCCGATGCGCCCAAGCTCATCGCATTCGAAAGCGTCTATTCTATGGACGGAGATGTCGCGCCCATCGCCGCGATCTGCGATCTGGCCGACCAATATAACGCGCTGACCTATTGCGACGAAGTGCATGCCGTGGGCATGTACGGCGCACGCGGCGGCGGCATTACCGAACGGGACGATGTCGCCGACCGGGTGACCATCATTGAAGGCACGCTGGGCAAGGCATTCGGCGTGATGGGCGGCTATATCGCGGCGGACAAGACCGTGGTGGACGTGATCCGCAGCTATGCGCCGGGTTTCATCTTCACCACCTCGCTCAGCCCCGTGCTGGTGGCCGGCGTGCTCGCCTCCGTCCGGCACCTGAAATCCTCCTGCGAGGAACGCGCCGCGCAGCAGCGCCATGCCCGCCTGCTCAAGGACCATCTGCTGGAAGCCGGCCTGCCGGTGCTGGAAAGCCAGACGCATATCGTGCCGCTGCTCGTGGGCGATCCGGTGAAGGCCAAGCGCATCGCGGATATCCTGCTGGCCGAATATGGCATCTATGTGCAGCCGATCAACTACCCCACCGTGCCGCGCGGCACCGAGCGCCTGCGCTTCACCCCCGGCCCCGATCACAACGAAGACATGATCCGCGGCCTGACCGACGCGCTGACCGAGATCTGGGGCCGCCTGGAGCTGGAGATGATCAAGGCGGCTTGAGGGCTGGCGTTGGAGGGGTGAGGCGTTAGGTTTCCGCGCCCTCATTTGTGACGGCGGCTTTGCGCCCCATTTTCGTTCTGGAACGCACAAACAACCTTTAAAAGCTGCCTCTCTTGATTGGCACCTTTTGCACCAAAGTTTCGGTCTATCTCTTCCATTCGTTCAGGTCATCGCATGGTGCAGTCGGTCCCTTGAAAAGCCGTAAGCTGCAGTCCATCCCATCACCGATGCGCCAATTTTTTAGTCTGTTCGCCCTTTCGATATTGATGAGCCAAACGCCCGCCTTTGCTCAGTCTCTGGCTGGCAACTGGCAAGCAATGGGCGATGAAGGCCCAAACGCGCAACTGACGCTGGATCGCGATGGTGGTTTCGTTCTGTCCTGGGAGTTCCGGGAGAAGCCGTTACGGCATGAGGGCGTCTGGCAGCGCCGCGGCGACATTGTGATCTTCAGTTGGGACCCGCTCGATATCGGCCCCACCTATCGTCTGCTTTCTGCCGGACCATGGAATGAGGAGGCTGAGCAAGCTGCACTTTCTGCGCAGCAGGCCGCAATCGAAGCGGATATGCAGGATTACTGCCCATGGCTCGAAGTGTCCGATGTGGTGTCCGCCATTCCTGCTCCAGGCGGAAACCAAACCTTGGCCGCAGAGGCGAACGAAGCGCTGGGAGAGGCTCGTCTTGCCGCCCAAGCGTTGTCGGTAGCAGCGCAGCGTGCGGCCCCCAATGGCGGATATGCCGACCGGGATACAATCCGCCACGCCGTCGAGGAAGCCAAACGCTATGCGAAGGCCTGGGGACGTGCAAAAGCCATATATTCTGCCGCTGGTCTGGCGCTTCCAGACAGACCTGAGCCACGCATACCCGAATTTTGCCGTCCACAGGATGTATCGGTCGAACCGCATCTGGTTGCGGTGCATGTGGTGCCGTTCGGTGGGTCGCAGATTGACCTTTCGGATGACCTCAGCGTAGCCTTCCGACTGCCCAGTGGTGAGCGGCAAGAACCCCTCAGGAAGGGCAATTGGGCGTTTACCTCGGCTGGCCGAGGCGGACCAATTAATGCCATCACATTCTATGGGGCAGGCACTCCAAGTGAAACCGTCGCTATCCCGCCAGAAGACAATGCAGCTCGCATCTTTACCATCGAGACCAATCTGCAAGCGCTTGCCAATGGCCCCCGAGACATAGTGGTATCGGTGCGTGATAATGCGCTTCTGATGTACCAAGGAGCCGTTCGATTTGTGCGAACCGAGGGCCAGGGAGATGCACAATCACAAGAAAATAGCCGCGATAGCGAAGCCAGCGAAACGGTACTGCATTTGCGCTTGACCGAATCCGGAGCTTGGCCAGACGCCCACAGAGCCAGATTTTTGCAATCGAGCGATGATCCGCACGCCTGCACATCTAGCGGCATTTCCATGGCGCCCCCGCCCGGCCGCCCTGCCGCGCCGAACTGCGCAGCGACATCTGATCCGGAGAACCGCTTCGTAGCATTGGATATCGGCGTTCCTGACGGCGATGTGCATCCGGACGGGCTTAAGGTCGTAGCCTTGACGGGCGATGGGACACGCCTTGAGACGACCACCCGATCCGGCGCTGCGCTTGTCGCAGCTGCGACAGGAACCTATTTGACCGAACTGAAGGTGATGCTGCCGAATGGGCGCAGCGCCAAATTGGCGTTGCCCGAACAGTGGCGCAGAGCCCGATATTTCAGGCTGACATTACCGCGAGCGGCGCTGCGCTGACGGTCGGCGGGCTTGCTATAGGCCGATCGGGCGTATCCAGCCTGAGGCCAAATGGAAATCAATCAAGTTGGAGAGCGACATCATGCGACCAGGCCTGAAACTGCTCTTACTGTCTGCCTGTCTTGTATCGACCACGACGGCCTCTGCCGCCGAACCGTTGCGGGAGGACAGCGGGGTTCAGCATGATCTGCGCTGCATGAGTATCGTCATGGGCGTTGCCTTTGATGACAGGATCGTCTTCGCTGATTCCGACAAATTCTTTAGCACGGGCGTTGCCGGGCTCGGCTATTGGCTGCGGAAGATTCTGGTGGCCGAACCGGATATCGATCTGGGAGAGCGGCTGAGATCTGAAATGCTCTGGATCGAGAGTCTCCAAAACGAGAGCGAGGCCGCCGAGCAAACGCTGATTGCAAATGCTGAAGAATGTGCGGCCGAGTGGTTGCCGGTCATGGAACGGTTCGATGCCGCCTTCCCGCATGAAAGCGGCCCGGAACAGGATGATCGGTAAGATACGGGTTAGCTGTAAGGAAACCTGGTCGATCAGCGCGGCCTCGGCAATCTATTGTTCGCCATCGTTCTGCAGCGTTTCGCCTGCATTTTTCAGTTGGCCGCCCACCTGGCGAAATTCCTCCAAGCATTATACCATAATATCATCCAATGCCTCCGGTTCCTCGGGTAGCGGCCCGGACTTCTCAATAGCCGAAGCAAGGTCGATATCGGGCTGCGCGCCTTTTACCTTGCCGATATAATAGAGGGTAAAGGCCAGCAACGACGCACGACGATCGGCATCATCGCCGCGAAGCTCGTTCAAATGTTGAAGGACGGACGCGGCGGTTACGCAGCGCAAGTCACGGTCTACCGTGCTCGCCGCAGGCGTTGACGGAGCGTTTGGCGCTGCACCGGAAAGCGCGATGAACATCATCATGTGGATCGACATATCTTCTCACTAACAGCGATCAGATTATAATGCACTTGGGTCATAGCGCTGATCGAACTAACGGGGCGTCTCTTTTACGAACAGCAGCGACCCATCGAGAAATAGGCCTCCATCGCCAATGGTCAGCGGCGGCGGCGTTTCGGATGTTCCAGTGGTCTCGATTGCAATAGGGTGCACAGCCAAGGTGAATATCTCGGCATCAGCCGCATGCGGCGGAATTGGCACGGTTACATCCCCGCCACCTTGGCCGACCGTCCCTTTCACCCTGATCCCGCGCAATTTACCCGCCCGCGGCGCCGTTGCCGCAAAGGTGGAAGGGGTAACCAGCGCTTCTGCCGTTCCGCCATCTTCGAACTGCAACCAAACCTCCCAGCTTGGCATCGCTTCGGCAAGCCATCCCGTTTTTGGCTTGAACAGAATTTTCGTCATCGGCTGCGCCGAACTTCGATTGTTTTGCCCCGGCCTCTGCGCTTTGTGGGATTCCAAGGACGCACGCTCCAATGTTATCGGTGGTTTGGAAACGATGCTGTCGAATATGATCTGATCGCCTTCCTGATGCCACGTCCCGGAGAAGGTCTCGCTTTCGTAGGGACCGCCGAGCGTCAGCGCGAAGCTGCCATCGGCAAGCAACCTGATACTCGGTCGGTCATCGACCGGTTGCGGGGAGCCATCCTCCCTTATCGCGCGATACATTCCTTCCGGCGCGGCTGCTCTTTGCGACTGCTCCGGGGCTTCTGCCGTTTGGGTGCCGCTCTGCTGAACGGCATGAGCCGGCATTGACGCTAATAAGGCTATTGGAAAAAGGAGGGATAGGAACATAGAATTCTCAATCGAACGACGCGTTAGTGGTATTACAGACTATCGTAGATCGACGGCCAGTAACAGACAGTCCGAAACCGGCTCACAAGGAGTTGCTATGCAAAGTCACATTTGATGTAAATTCCTCCGCCCATCCACGCCTACCTCCAGCCCATCCACGCTGGGCATCGCCGTTGCTCTGTTGTAATAACCGAGCATGATCCGCACCATCCTTGCCTCCACCGCGCTCTTCATGGCCGCTCCGGCGCTGGCGCAGACGGCGCCCTCGTCTTTTCATCCCGGGCCGTTGATTGCCGATTATGGGCCGATTGCGGATGTGGAGGTCAGCGCGCCTTTGCCGGCGGATGCCAGCTTCAAGGTGGCGTTCGATCTGATGGATGCGGGCACGGCGGATGCGCCCAATCGCGGGCTGGTGTCGCTGGCGCGCTTTCTCAACATGCATGTCGCCGCCGGGGTGCCGGAGGCCAATCTGCGGCTGGCGGTGGTGGTCCATGGGCCGGCCGGGGTCGATCTCACGCAGGACGCCTTTTACGGCGCGCAGCATGACGGTGCGGCCAATCCCAATGCGGATCTGATCGCGCAGTTGCAGGCGCATGGCGTGCGGGTGATCCTGTGCGGGCAGAGCGCGGCCGCGTCCGGCATCGCGCGGGCCGATCTGCTGCCCGGTGTGGAGATGGCGCTGTCCGCCATGACGGCGCATGCGCTGCTGCAGCAGGATGGCTATACGCTCAATCCGTTCTGACGGCGCGTCCGCTTTGCTGCTGGTGTTAAAAAAGCGCTGTCCTAGAAAACGCTGTCCTACAGGGCCTTGGCTGGCGCATATCATGGTGGATGTCGCTCCCTGCCGCCCTGTCCCGTCATTCCGCTTTTCGAGCGGCGGGTGGGATGCCATTTTTCCGCTCTGGACAGTGTGACCTGTGTGACCCTGGCACGGCCCACGGCTTGGAAGCGGCGGGCCGCCGCCCTATCTCCCATCGATGCCCGCTGAAAACTGGATCGAGCCGCACCCCACCGGCATTTACGTCAAGCCCTGCGATGCCTGGATCGATCCCTCGACTCCCCGCCCCCGTGCGCTGGTTACCCATGGCCATGCCGATCATGCGCGCGGCGGCCATGGCGCGGTGTGGGCGACGCCCGAGACGCTGTCCATCATGGGCCTGCGCTACGGCGTCGGCGCGGAAGGCAATGCAATGCCCTATGGCGAAGAGGTGGATCTGGGCGGCGGTGTTATCGCCAGCTATCACCCCGCCGGCCATGTGCTGGGCTCCGCGCAGATCCTGCTGCAGCATGATGGCGAGCGGGTGGTGGTTACCGGGGACTATAAACGCCGGGCCGATCCGACCTGCCCACCCTTCGAGGTGGTGCCATGCGATGTGCTGATCACCGAGGCGACCTTCGGGCTGCCGGTGTTCAAGCATCCGGACACCGCGGAGGAGGTCGCCAAGCTGCTGGAGGCGCGCGCGGCCAATCCGGATCGCTGCATTCTGGTGGGCGCCTATGCGCTGGGCAAGGCGCAGCGGGTGATCGGCGAGCTGCGCGATGCGGGCTATCATGAGACGATCTATCTGCATGGCGCGCTGGAGAAGATGTGCCGCCTCTATGAGGAGCTGGGGGTCGATCTCGGCCCGCTGGCGCTGGTCGCGGACCAGGAGAAGGCCGATCTGAAGGGCTGCATCGTGCTGGCGCCGCCGGGTGCGCTGAACGACCGCTGGAGCCGCCGCCTGCCCGATCCGGTTACCGCCATGGCGTCAGGCTGGATGCGGGTGCGCCAGCGCGCGCGGCAGCGCAATGTGGAGCTGCCGCTGGTGATCTCCGACCATGCCGACTGGGACGAGCTGACGCAGACGATCGAGGATGTCGCGCCGCGTGAGATCTGGGTGACCCATGGGCGGGAGGACGCGCTGGTCCATTGGTGCAGCATGCGGCAGATGAAGGCGCGCGCGCTGGCCATGGTGGGCCGCGAGGATGAGGACGACTGATGCGCGCCTTCGCCGAACTGATCGACCGCCTGATCTACACCCGATCGCGCAACAGCAAGTTGGCGCTGATCGCGGACTATCTGCGCCAGACGCCCGATCCGGACCGTGGCTGGGCGCTGGCCGCGCTGACCGGGGAGCTGGACCTGAAGACGGTGAAGAGCTCCCAGATCAAGGCGATGGCGGACGAACGCTTCGATCCGCTACTGTTCCGCATGAGCCGGGACTATGTCGGCGATACGGCCGAGACGGTCGCGCTGATGTGGCAGGAGCCGGTTGGCGGTGTGCCCGCCGAAGACGATCTGAGCGTCTCCACCGTCATCGACCTGCTGGCGGACACCAGCCGGGCCAAGGCGCCGCAACTGCTGGCCGGTCTGATGGACAGGCTCGATGCCAATGGGCGCTATGCGCTGCTGAAGCTGGCCAGCGGTGGCATGCGTGTCGGTGTCTCCGCACGGCTGGCCAAGACGGCGGTGGCGCAGGCTTTCGAGCTTAATGTCGATGACGTCGAAGAGGTGTGGCACGCGCTTAGCCCGCCCTATGCAGAGCTGTTCGCCTGGGGCGAGGGCAAGACCGCGCGGCCCGATCCCGAAGGCACGCCCTATTTCCGGCCCTTCATGCTGGCCCATCCGCTGGAGGAAACCCGCGTCGATCTGGCCGACTATGCCGCCGAGTGGAAGTGGGACGGGATCCGCGTGCAGATCGTCGGCACACATGGCTCCGTCCGGCTCTACAGCCGCGGCGGCGACGATATAACGGCGAGCTTTCCCGATATCGCGGAGGCCTTTGCCGCAGATGGCGTAGTGGATGGCGAACTGTTGGTCCGCGGCGACGTGCAGGGCGGAGAGGCGGCCAGCTTCAATGCACTGCAGCAGCGGCTGGGGCGTAAGACGGTAACGGCCAAGATGCGCAAGGACTTCCCCGCGTTCGTGCGGCTGTATGACATACTGATCGAGGGCGATCAGGACGTGCGCGCGCTGCCATGGACCGAGCGGCGGGCGCGGCTGGAAGCGTTCGTGCCAGCGCTAGATCAGGGTCGGTTCGATATCTCGCAACTGATCCCGGCGGAGAGCTATGATCAGCTGGCCACCATCCGCGAAGGCGCGCGGGATGCTGCGATTGAAGGGGTTATGCTGAAACGCAAGGACAGCCCCTATATTGCGGGCCGCAAGACCGGGCTCTGGTACAAGTGGAAGCGTGATCCGCTGAACGCCGATTGCGTGATGATGTATGCCCAGCGCGGATCGGGCAAGCGCAGTTCCGTCTATTCCGATTACACCTTCGGCTGCTGGACCGAAGATGACGAACTGCTGCCCGTCGGCAAGGCCTATTCGGGCTTTACGGACGAGGAGCTCAAGATGCTCGACCGGTTCGTGCGACAGAACACCGTCAACCGGTTCGGGCCGGTGCGTGAGGTGGAGAAGACCATGGTGCTCGAAGTCGCCTTCGACTCCATCCACGACAGCAAGCGCCACAAATCCGGGCTGGCCATGCGCTTTCCCCGCATATCGCGTATCCGCACGGACAAGCCCGCGGACGAGGCGGACCGCATCGCCACGCTTAAGCGGATGGTGACCTAGCGCCGATCTCCGCCGCCCAGGCATAGCCGCCGTATAGCCGCTCGAAACTGACGTCATGGCCCATGCGATAGTAGCGATCGACCAGCTGCGGCAGATCGGCGCGGGCGGCGACGTGGAAGCGGGCGAGCCAGGCATAGAGCCCCTTGCGGAAGAGGCGTGGGAGCCGCTCCTGCTGGCCGAAGTCCACGATGTGGAGGCGGCCATCGGGCGTCAGCGCGGCGACGCCCTGCCCTATGGCGGCCTGCCAGTCGGGGATCATGGAAATGGCGTAGCTGATATAGGCGCGGTCCACGCTTTTGACGCCGAACAGCGCTTGCGGATCGAAATCCGTCGCATCCCCCTTGGCCAGCGTGATGCGGTCCTGCAGCCCGGCGCGCTGGACGGCTGCGCGGGCGCTGACCAGCATCTCCTCGCTAATATCGAGGCCGTATAGCCGCGCATCCGGATAGGCTTTGGCGGCGGCGATGAGATTGCGGCCGGTGCCGCAGGCGATCTCCAGCACGGTGCCACCCGGCGGGGGCTGCAGGCGGCTGATCAGGCGGTCCCGCCCGAGCAGATAATATCTGCGGGTGACGTCATAGAAATGGCGCTGGACTTTGTAGATCGCGTCCATCTGGGCGGCATGGGCTTGCTTGGTCATGAGGCTGTTCTGGTCCGGCGGATTGAGGATGGCGCAACAAAATGGCGCAAAGTTGACAAAGTGAACATGAGGCGATTGCGCGAGCGGGTTTGCATCGGTCCAATGTAGGAAATTCTATTTCCTACAGGTCATTGCGGACAAAAACTCATAGCATTTCATGCTTCTGTAGGACAGCCACTACCGCAGCACATAAAGATGCACGCCGCCGTAGATCGAGCTGCGGTCGCGCGCGGTATAGCCCAGCGATTCCTCGGCGCGATAATTCCAGCGGTCCAGCAGCGCATCGGGCAGGCGGCCCGGCAGCAGCGTCTCCTCTGCCGCCGTGCGGAACAGGACGCGTGCACCGGGGCGCGCGGTGCGGGTGATCTCGGCCCACAGGTCGGTCAGCTGCGCGTCGCTCATCCAGTCCTGCGCGTCGAGCAGGATGTAGCGATCATGGCTGGCGTCTTCCGCTTCGGCCAGATGCTCGGTCATGCTGATATGGCGCACCGTCACCCGGTCGGCGCGCGTTCGCACCGCGTCGAAATGGCGTTCCTGCAGATAGGGCGGCAGCGGCGCATCGGCACCCTTGCCATAACCGCGCCCGAAGGCCTGCCAGGCGAAATAATTGTCCTCCAGCGCGAAATCGCAGGCCAGTTTTTCCAGCCGCGCGCGCAGCACGTCCGACATCTTGGCGTCACCGGCCAGTGCCTCGAACTGTGCAGGCGGAATGCCGAGGCCGAACAACGAGGCGGGCTGATCGGTCAGCCAGCGGATGAAGCGCTTGTCGAAAATCGGCGCGAGCCGCGTTTCGAAGATGCGGCGCTGCTCCTCGATATTCCCGGCCTCCAGCAGCTCCTTGGGATCGATGCGGTAGAGCCTGGCGACCAGATGGGCCATGCCGATGAACCCGCCGAGCAGCCCGCGCTTGTACACCCCCTTGGCAAAGCCTCCGATGCGGCGACGCCCGGTGAGATCGCGGCCCTCCCAATAGGCACGGCTCGTCTCGTCCAGATGCGGGCGGACAAACCGTTCATAGGCCGCGACATTGTCCTTGCGGTCCGCATCGGCAAAGAAGCGGCGGAAACTGTCATAGTCCGGCAAATTCTGCGCCGCCGCCAGTTTCAGGCGGTTGAGCGCCACATGGGCGGTGTTGAGATCGACCGCCACAATCTCGGCCGGATCGGCGGTGAGATAGGACAGGATATTGCAGCCGCCGCTGGCGATGCTGGCAACGCGGTGCCCCGGCGCGATCTGCAGCGCCTCCATATCCACCACCGGGTCTTCCCAGATCTGCGCATAGACCAGGCCTTTGAAGGCGAAGGCGAAGGCGCGGTCCCACAGCTTGCCGCCGCCCTCATGGCCCAGCACGGCCTGTTCGATTTTCCTGTTCTTTTCGGGCATTGCAATGTCCTGAAATGGGTTCATCACCCGTTGGTCTCGATCGTGCGGTGCCGCAGGCGACGCGGCAATCCATGCCAGTTTCAGCCCTGCCCCCGCCCTGAATTGCTTCGCTTTGGCCGCCATGACGGAAGATCAGGGCTGCTAGTCTGGCTCCATGACCGCCTCATGACAGATCGATGCCGGTCAATCGCGTGAATGTGGCCGGATCGACATTGCCGCCGGACAATGTGAGCGCCGTACGGTCACTCAGCGCCACCTTTCCAGCCAGCGCAGCGGCCAGTGCCACCGCCCCGCCGGGCTCCACCATGCGGCCGAGCTGGGTCCAGGCGATGCGCATCGCGGCGGCGACCTCCTCCTCGCTCACCGATATTCCAACCGCGCCGCGCGCACGCAATATGTCGAAGGTGATCGGCGAAACCTTGAGCGTCTGCAGCGCGTCGCAAGCGGTCGGCGGCGGGTTGGGGCCGACGGGCTGGATGACGCCATGACGCAAGGACGCGCCCATGTCGTCCCAGCCGTCTGGCTCCACCACCGCGATGCGCGCATCCGGATTGGCCAGCGCGCTGCCGGAAGCAAGGCCGCCACCGCCGCAGCAGATGAGCAGGCGATCCGGCCCCTGCCCCAGCTGCGCGATCATCTGTGCGCGGATTTCATGGCCACAGCTGCCCTGCCCCTCCACGATCCAGGGATCGTCGAAGCTGGGGATGACGGTGGCGCCGGTCTCTTCGGCAAGGCGGGCGGCGATATCCTCGCGCGATTCGGTCATGCGTTCGTAAAAGATGACGCTGGCGCCAAGGCGTCTGGTCCCGTCCACCTTCGCCGCAGGGGCGTCCGACGGCATGACGATGGTCGCCGCGATGCCGCGCTCCTTGGCCGCCCAGGCCACGCCTTGCGCATGATTGCCGCTGGAAAAGGCGACCACGCCGCGCGCCGCCTGCGCGTCGGTCAGATCGGCGATGCGGTGGATGCCGCCGCGTATCTTGAACGCGCCAACCGGCTGATCGCACTCCGCCTTGCACCAGATGGTGACGCCATGAAGGTCGAGCGGCAGCAGCGGCGTTGGCGGCAACAGCGCGGCCACACGGGCGGCGGCCACGGCCACGCCCTGCGCAGTCGGGCTGCGCCTGGGGTCGGTCAATCCTTGTCCCGTCATGGCATCAGTCTATATGCGGTGCCCACCCCTTCCCCCAAGAGATTTCGCGGAGATGATATGAGCAAGGTTCTGGTAATCGGCGCTGGCGGCGTCGGATCGGTCGCGGTCCACAAGATGGCGATGAATGCTGATATCTTCGGCGAAATCGCGCTGGCCAGTCGCACCAAGAGCAAATGTGACGCCATTGCGGCATCGGTGAAGGAGCGCACCGGCGTCGATATCTCCACGCATCAGATCGATGCCGACGATGTGCCCGCCACCGTGGCGCTGATCCGCCAGCTCGGCCCCAAGCTCGTCGTGAACCTCGCTTTGCCCTATCAGGATCTTAACATCATGGATGCCTGCCTGGAAACGGGCGTGCATTATATGGATACGGCCAATTACGAACCGCGCGATCAGGCAAAGTTCGAATATCATTGGCAGTGGGCCTATCAGGACCGGTTCAAGGATGCCGGGCTGATGGCGCTGCTCGGCTCCGGCTTCGATCCCGGCGTGACCAGCGTGTTCGCCGCCTGGCTGAAAAAGCACAAGCTCGATACCATCGAGCAGCTGGACATATTGGACTGCAATGGCGGCGACCATGGCCAGGCCTTTGCCACCAATTTCAACCCGGAAATCAACATCCGCGAAGTGACCGCGCCCGCCCGCCACTGGGAAAATGGCGAATTTGTCGAGACGCCTGCGATGCAGGTCTCCCAGAAGTTCGACTTCGAGGGCGTGGGCGAAAAGACCATGTACATGATGTATCATGAGGAGCTGGAGAGCCTCGCCAAATTCCTGCCCGAGCTCGAGCGCGCGCGCTTCTGGATGACCTTTGGCGAGGAGTATATCAAGCATCTCACCGTGTTGCAGAATGTCGGCATGACGCGGATCGACCCGGTGATGTACGAAGGGCGCGAGATCGTGCCGCTGCAGTTCCTGAAAGCCGTGCTGCCCGAACCGTCCAGCCTGGGCGAGACGACCAAGGGCAAGACCAATATCGGCGACATCGCCACCGGCATCGCCAAGGATGGCGAGCGGCGGACCTATTATATCAACAATATCTGCGACCATGAGGACGCCTATGCCGAAACCGGCAATCAGGCGGTGAGCTACACCACCGGCGTGCCCGCGATGATCGGCGCGGCCATGATCCTCACCGGATCATGGAGCGGCGACGGCGTGTTCAACATGGAGGATTTCGATCCCGATCCGTTCATGGCCATGCTGAACGATCACGGCCTGCCTTGGCAGGTCGCCGAGCTGGACGGGCCGCTGGATTTCTAGTCGGTCGATTTGGCCGCCAACGGCTGCCCGGCCTGGGTTCCGGGCCTCGGCAGCCGCCGGGCCAGGGCCGACAGGCCGAGCACGCTGATCGCCAGCATGAGAACCAGCAGGCAGCTGCCGGTCCATCCCAACAGTTCATAGGTGGCGGTGGCCGCCCAGCTGACCATGCCACCGCCGATGAACATCAGCATGATATAGACTGTCATCAGCCGCGTGCGGATGGCGGGCTCCTCGATCAGAATGGTGGCGCGTCCGCAAATGTCGATCACCGGGCCGACGGCGGTCAGGATGAGCAGCGGCGCGACGAGGATCCACAGGCTGTCCTCGCCCAAAAACAGCAGGATGGCGGCAACCAGCTGGATGCATGCCACGATCAGCCGGGCCTTGCGCGGGCCGATCCGGTCCGTCCATTTGCCCAGCGGCGGCGTGATCGCCAGATTGATGATCGAAACGCCCGCCAGATAGCCGACCACATCCACGCCATAGCCGATATCGGGCAGATGCAGGCCGATGGCGAGCCAGACCGACAGGAATATGCCGAAGTTCAGGCCCTGGATCGACCCTGACAGAAGAACATGGCGGTTGCCGCGGGCCAGCGTGAAGATGGAGCGCAGCAACGCGGCATAGCTCATCTGCTCTTCCGGTGCGCGCGCCGTCCGGGGCTCACGCATCAGCCAGGGCAGCACGGCGCAGACCAGCGCCAGCAGCAGCGCGGCAATCCAGTAGATGGTGCGCCAACCGAAATATTCGCCGATCACGCCGGCCCCCAATCGTGCCAGCAGAATCCCCAGCGCCACGCCGGTCGTCACGATCGCCACGGCATGGCCCAGCTGCCTGGGGTCCACCCGTTTCGAAACATAGGCCGGGATCAGATAGGGCGTGATCGTGAACAGGCCGAGGACCGTCGAGGCGATCAGGAACAGGCGGAAATCCTCCACGAACCCCATGGCGACGATCGCGATGAACTGGCCGATCGTGAAGACCGTGGCCAGCCGCACATTGCGCACCCGGTCGCCCAGCGGCAGAAACAGGAAGATGCCCAGCGCCAGAGCGATCTGGTTGAGCGCCGGCACCGCGCCGATCATCGCATTGCTGACCCCGAAGGCGGCCGCCACCGGCGCCACGATCGGGTGGATATAATAGGCATTGGCCACCACCACCGCCGTGGCCAGCGCCAGCGCATAAAGCTGCCCGCGTGACAGATAATCTTCGCTTTCGTGATCGTCCAAACCAGCTTTCCCTTTGCGGCCACCCCGGCGCAGCGGCTATGGGCCTATGCATGATGAATACGCAAGCCGGTGATCCCGGCGCCTTCGCCCATTTCGATCTCAGCCGCGTGCCCTCGCCCGCCTTTGTCGTGGACGCGGCCAGACTGCGCGCCAATCTGGAGGTGCTGGCCGACATCAAGCACCGGTCCGGCGCCAAGATTCTCTCGGCGCTCAAGGCCTTTTCGATGTGGGAAGTGGCACCGCTGCTGGCCGAATATCTGGACGGCGTGGCCACCAGCGGCCTGTGGGAAGCGCGCTTGGCGTTCGACAAATATGAAGGCGAAATTGCCACCTATTCCCCCGCCTTCAAGGCGGAGGATCTGGCCGAGATCGCCGCGATATCGGACCATATCATCTTCAATTCGCCCGATCAGATCGCCCGGCACAGCAAGGCGATCATCGGCCTGCGCGATGCCGGCGAGCAGTTCGACATTGGCTTGCGCATCAACCCGCTGCATGCCGAGGGGGAGATTGCGAAATATGATCCCTGTCAGCCGCACAGCCGGCTGGGCTTTCCCATCGATCAGCTGGCCGATGCGCATATCGACGCGATCGACGGCATCCATTTCCACAGCCTGTGCGAGCAAGGCTTCGAGCCGCTCTACCGCACCTGGGAAGCGATCGTGCCCTTTCTGGAGCCCTATATCGGCGACCTGAAATGGCTGAACTTCGGCGGTGGGCACCACATCACCCGCGCCGACTATGCGCGTGACGAGCTGGTGGAATTTCTCCACGATGTGGCCGAAACCACCGGCTGCGAGGTGTATCTGGAACCCGGCGAGGCGATCGCGCTGGACGCCGGTATCCTCGTTGGCGAATTGCTCGACGTGATGGACAACGGCATGCCTGTGGGCATCACCGATATCAGCGCGACCTGCCATATGCCGGACGTGATCGAGGCACCCTATCGCCCCGCCATGCTGGGCGAGGCGCGCGATGGCCCGGTCATCCGGCTCGGCGGGCCGTCCTGTCTGGCGGGCGACATCATCGGCGACTATCGCCTGCCCGGCCCGATGGAGCCGGGGCTGCGTTTCGCCTTTCTGGATCAGGCGCATTATTCGATGGTCAAGACCAGCACCTTCAACGGTGTGCCATTGCCCAGCATCTGGCTGTGGGACAGCGAAACCGACGAATTGCGCGAGGTGCGCCGCTTTGACTGGACCACCTTCCGCGACCGGCTGAGCTGAACCGGCGGAACGGTCGCCAGGCCGGGCCGTTCATACTCCAAACACCAAAACCACTTTACAGCGCTTCGGCGCACCCATATATCGCGCGTCCGCTGCCCCATGGGGACTTCCAAACCGCAAGGCAGCTTAAAACTGAAACGAAATCCTTTGGGGGTCCCTTGAATTGCACGATTTTCCTGACGCTCTCGCTGTAGTCCAGGCCACTTCGCCGGACGAACCCGTGACGCTGGTCCGCCCTCATGCGGCGGAGCGCGCGGCGCGTTTTTTCGTGGAGAATTTCCGCGGCAAGACGCTCTACGCGGTCAAGGCCAATCCATCGCCGGCACTGCTGCGCACCTTGTGGCGCGCTGGCGTGACGCATTTCGACGTCGCGTCCATCGCCGAGGTGCGTACTGTTCGTTCGGCGCTCCCGCAGGCCAAGCTGTGCTTCATGCACCCGGTCAAGGCCGAGAGCGCGATCGCCGAGGCATATGCAAAACATGGCGTGCGCACCTTCTCGCTCGACAGCCATGAAGAGCTGCAGAAGATCCTGCGCGCCACCGATCATGCGACAGACCTCGATCTGTTCGTGCGTATCCGCGTGCCGAGCGACCATGCGCAGTTGAGCCTTGCCGCCAAGTTCGGCGCGCAACCGCATGAAACACCGCAGCTTTTGATGGCCGCGCGGCAGGCCGCCGATGGCCTTGGCATCTGCTTCCATGTCGGCAGTCAGGCGATGAGCCCGCATGCCTATGTGAGTGCGATCGAGCGCGTGCGCGCAGCCATTGTCGAGGCTTCCGTGCTGGTCGACTATATCGATGTCGGCGGCGGCTTTCCCTCGGTCTATCCGGGGCTGGAGCCACCGGCGCTGCAGCAATATTTCGATACCATATACCGCGCCTATTGGGATCTGCCGATCAGCTATTCGGCCGAACTCTGGTGTGAGCCTGGCCGTGCCCTGTGCGCGGAATATAACTCCATCATCGTCAAGGTGGAGCGCCGCCGCGGTACCGAATTATACATCAATGACGGTGCCTATGGCGCGCTGTTCGATGCCGCCCATATCGGCTGGCGCTTCCCGGTGAAGCTGCTGCGCGCGCAGGATAACGAGGCCGAACTGACCGAGTTCAGTTTCTACGGGCCTACCTGCGACGATCTGGATCATATGACCGGCCCGTTCCTGCTGCCCGAAGACATCAAGGTGGGCGATCATATCGAGATCGGCATGCTTGGCGCTTATGGGTCTGCCATGCGCACCCAGTTCAACGGGTTCGGCACGAGCGGCTGCCTGGTGGTCGCCGACGAGCCGATGGAAAGCCTCTACCGTGAAGTCCCTGCGGAACCCGGCACCGACAATGTGGTGGCCATCGGCAAACGCTGATCGCACGGCGCTCCTGTTCCTGACATGGAAACAGGAGTGCCTTTTCATTGCCAGCCACCGCGATTGACGATCGCCCTTTCCGCGCGCATCCCTTCTCCCGAATAATAGGGAGAGAGAGATGATCGATACTGCAATTCTGATTCCCGCTGCGGCGCTGATCTGCTGGACGCTGGTGATGCTCTACTGGATGCTGCTGACGCGGATGCCGGCGATTGCGAAGGCGGGGATCGACATGGGCGCGCAGCCCGGAGGACGTGGCAGCGATCTAGAGGGGATTGTTCCTGCAAAAACGCAGTGGAAAGCCCATAACTACAACCATTTGCATGAGCAACCTCTGCTCTTTTATGCCGTCACTGTGATATTGAGCCTGACCGGCGGAACTACTGATCTGACATGGGGCCTGGCCTGGGCCTATGTGGTCATCCGCGTCGTGCACAGCATCTGGCAGTCCACCGTCAATAGCGTGCCCGTTCGCTTCGGCCTGTTCCTGCTCGGCAGCATCATTCTGACGATCCTGGCCGTAATGGCGTTAATTCAGGCGCATTAAGATATAGGCATGCCGGTGGTCAGGGGCTCTAGTCAGGGGCTGGGGCGTTCGAACGCCCCCACCAGTTCCACATGGGTGGACCAACGGAACTGGCCGACCGGCGTGATCCTGCGCAAGCGATAGCCGCCCTCCACCAGGCGGGCGGCGTCCTTGGCGAAACTTGCCGGGTTGCAACTGACATAGGCAATGCGCGTGGCCGTAGCCTCGGCCAGGCGCAGACATTGCTCGCGCGCGCCGGCCCGTGGCGGGTCCAGCACGACCGCACCGAACCGGTTCAGCTCCGCGGTCTCCAGCGGGCGACGGAACAGGTCACGATGCTCGGTGACGGCATGAAGCCGCGCGGCATTGGCTCCGGCTTTCAGGCTTTCGATGGCGGCCCGGTCCGCTTCCGCGGCATAGATGCGGCGGCTTTCGCCCGAGGGGCTCACGCCCAGGGACAGGGCAAAGGTGCCCAGCCCGGCAAACAGATCGGCCACGGTATCCGCATCTCCAATGGCGCTGAGAACGGCGTCCAGAAGCACCGCCTCTCCGTCTGCGGTGGCCTGCAAAAAGGCACCGGGCGGCAGCGGCACCGTGGCCGCGCCAAAGCGCATCGTAACCGGGCGCGGCTCCCAGCGCGGCTCCGGACCATAGCCTTCATCGAGACATAGCCGCGCCAGTGCATGGGTCTCGCAGAAGGCGATGATGGCGTCATGGCCATCCAGTCCTTCGAACCGTGCGCCCTTGATGGCGATGTCTACGCCCTGATCCGCGATGGCAAGAATGATTTCCGCGCCGCCGCCCTTGGGCAGCCGGTTGGCAAGCAGGCCCCGCAACGGCGCAATCATGGCAAACAGCCGCGGCTCCAGCACCTCGCACTGCATCATGTCCACGACATGATGGCTGCGCTCCCTCGTGAAGCCGATGCGTGGGCCTTTCGGTCCATTGATCGCATGCAGCACCGCCCGGCGTCGGCTGCGCGGCGGAGACAAGTGGGCCGGTGCGACCTCATCGGCCACAATTCCCTGTGACTCCAGCGCATTCAGAACACGTTCTGTGACAAAGTCTGACAATGCGCTCTCATCGAGATGCTGCAACTGGCAGCCGCCACATTCGGGGAAGTGACGGCAAGGCGGCTGCGCATGATGCGGGCCGGGCACAATTTCGCCGCTGGGCGTCACATGATCGCCAGGCGCGGTGAGCGCCACATGCCGTCCGTCGGCCGTAAGCCCGTCGCCCATGGCCGCGACGCGCAGGACGAGACCGGGGTCCGTTGGGGTTGGTGCGTCGGTCATCGCGCCGGCGGGCTTTTCGCGGCGTCCGCAGACTGGATGCGCGCGGGCAGACGATAGCGATTATCGTCCGACGTCACTTCGATCATGCCGTCATCGAGCAGCCGGATTTCGGTATCGTCGAAGCCATCGGCGGCGATCAGGCCGCGCCCGTCGGTCACGATCTCGAAACGCTGAAAACCGCCGTCCGGATGCTGGATGATCAGGATTTCCCGGTCGGCCCCGGATATACGGTCGGTCGAGCAGGCGCGGGCAAAATCCTCGCTGCCGGCCAGAGCGCATTCGATCTTGTCATTGCCTGCCATCATGGCCTGCTCGCCCGCCACCGGATCGGTGCTGGAATTACAGGCGGACAGAAGGATCAGGGGAAGCAGGAGCGGGGTGCGGGTCATGTCGCGGCCCGCTCTGACGCGGGCAACGCATCAGCGCAAGCGAAAGGGCGCATCCGCGCCGTCATGGTCCAGTAACCGGGAAAGCGATCGGCGATCGCGGAGTGCGCGATCATGGCGTCACGATCGCTGTCGAACAGTGCAAAACAGGTCGCGCCGGAGCCGGACATGCGCGCAGACGGGCTGAATTGGCGCAAATGGTCCAGCAGCGCGCCAATTTCCGGCACCAACGCGATGGCGGGCTCCTGCAGATCGTTGCGGGCTTCGCCGAACAGCGCTGCGAGGCTGCGCTGCGCCAGGGCGCCGCTATCGCGGCCATTCCAGCGTTGAAAGATCTGCGCTGTCGACACGCCGATGCCGGGATTGACCAGCAATATGTGGGCCTGCGCCAGCCCATCGATCTCTTCGAACGCCACATCGTCGCCCCGCCCTGTGCCCAAGGCGGTGCGGCTGAACAGGCACGCAGGCACATCGGCGCCAAGCGACGAGGCCAGCGCGGCATAGTCCTGCAGTGGCCGATCCAGGCCCCAGAGCCGGTCCAGAAGACGGATCGCCGCCGCCGCATCCGCCGATCCGCCTCCGATGCCGGAGGCAACCGGCAAATGCTTGTCGAGCGACAGCGCCGCCGCACGGCCCGGCGCAAATTGCTCGGCCATGCTGTGGGCGGCGCGCATCACCAGATTATCATGACCATCACCATCGAGCGACGATGCGAAAGGACCGGTGACGCGCAATGACATGGTATTGGCCATGGCAGCGCTCAGCCGGTCGCCATCGTCGACAAAGGCAAACAGCGTTTCGATCGCGTGATAGCCATCGTCCAGCCGTCCGCGAACGTGCAACGCCAGATTGATCTTGGCGTAAGCGGTCTCGACTTCAGAAACGGTCACAGCAATGCCGCATTACATATTGGGATAATTGGGACCGCCCCCGCCTTCCGGCACCACCCAGTTGATGTTCTGATAGGGATCCTTGATGTCGCAGGTCTTGCAGTGGACGCAATTCTGCGCGTTGATCTGGAACCGGTCCGAGCCATCTTCCTGCACATATTCATAGACGCCAGCCGGGCAGTAACGCTGCGACGGCCCGTCATAGATCGGCAGGTTTTTCTCCACCGGCAGATCAGGGTCCTTCAGTTGCAGATGGACCGGCTGATCTTCCTCATGATTGGTGTTGGACAGATAGACCGAGGACAGCCGATCGAAGCTGATGACGCCATCGGGCTTGGGATATTCGATCTCCCGGCACGCCTCGGCAGGCCAGAGCTTGGTATAATCGGGCTCATGCTTCATCGAGATCGGCAGGCCGATCTTCAGCGTGCGCATCCACATGTCGATGCCGCCCAGCATGGTGCCCCAGGTACCGCCAAACTTGTCGACGCAAGGTTCTGCATTCTGAACCTTTTTCAGCTCGGTCGCGATCCAGCTGCCGCGCAGATTGCTCTCATAGCTGCTCAGCTCGTCATATTCGCGGCCCGCCTGGATGGCCTCGAACGCGGCTTCGGCGGCCAGCATGCCGGATTTTTGCGCGGTGTGCGTGCCCTTGATGCGCGGCACGTTCACGAAGCCGGCGGAACAGCCGATCAGGGCGCCGCCCGGGAAGGCGAGCTTGGGCACGGATTGCCAGCCGCCCTCATTGATCGCCCGCGCGCCATAGGCCACGCGCTTGCCGCCCTCGAGATATTTGCGGATCTCGGGGTGCTGCTTCCAGCGCTGGAACTCCTGAAACGGGGAGAGATGCGGGTTGCGATAGCTGAGCGCCACCACGAAGCCGAGCGCCACCTGCCCATCGGCCTGATGGTACAGGAAGCCCCCACCCCAGGCCTCGTCCAGCGGCCAGCCTTGGGTGTGGACCACCTTGCCCGGCACATGCTTGGACGGATCGATATCCCAAAGTTCCTTCAACCCGATGCCATAGACCTGCGGCTGACAGTCCGCTTCAAGGTCGAACTTCGCCTTCAGGCCCTTGCTCAGGCCGCCGCGCACACCCTCGGCGAACAGCGTATATTTTGCGGTCAGCTCGACGCCCGGCTCATAGTCCGGCTTATGCTCGCCATCGCGGCCGATGCCCATCACACCGGCGACAACGCCGCGCACCGAGCCATCGTCATTGTACAGCACTTCGGACGCGGCGAAGCCGGGGAATATCTCCACACCCATGCCCTCTGCCTGCTCACCCAGCCAGCGGCAGGTGTTGCCAAGCGATGCGGTATAGCACCCGTCATTGCTCATCAGCGGCGGCAACGCGATTTCCGGGATCGAATAGGAGCCGTTCTTCTTCAGAACGAGGTGATGGTTCTCGGTCACCGGAGTCTCGGCGAGCGGACAGCCCATATCGCGCCAATCCGGCAGCAGTTCGTCCATCGCCTTGGGATCGACCACCGCGCCGGACAGAATATGCGCCCCGATTTCGGAGCCTTTTTCCAGCACGCAGACGCTCAGATCCGTCCCGCTTTCGTCTGCCAGTTGCTTGAAGCGGATCGCGGCGGACAGCCCGGCAGGGCCGCCACCTACGATCACCACGTCGTACGGCATGGATTCGCGCTCGCTCATCCGGCAATTCCTTTTCTTCTGTTCAACATCGTTCGGTCCCGCATGTAAGGCGTTTTGCAGGTTTTTCATTCCTTTGCAATTGACGCGAGGGGTACGGATATGGCTTCACTGCGGCAATGACCGGCGCAAGCCCCACATCACAATCGGAAATGGAATCGCTCCTCAGCTGGTGGCAGCTGGCTGGGGTGGAGGATTTCTGCGCCGATCAGCCGGTGAACTGGCTGGAGGCTCCCCCGGCCCCGCCGCGCAGGGCCGCCACGAACCGGCGCGCTGCTCCCGACGTCCCAGATCAGAACCCATCCCAAGCAACGCCGCCTAAAACCGTTGCTGCGCGTCCGGCAGCGTCGGCACCCGCGCCCTCGCTTGCACCGCCCCCGGCCACGCTGGAAGCCCTGCACGAACGCCTGCGCCGCGTGGATGATCTGCCGGGCACCGCTTATGGCAGCATGCGCGCTTTGCCGCATGGCGCCGCCGAAGCGCCCCTCATGATCATTTCCGACTGCCCCGATGACGACGATCTGGCGGCCGCCACCATATTGAGCGGCGCCACCGGCGCTCTGCTGCGCAACATGCTGTCGGCGATCGGCATCGATCTGGCCAGTTGTTACCGCGCCAGTTTGTCGGTGAGCCGCCCGGCCAGTGGCCGATTGCCGCCGCAGGACTTCGCGCCGCTGGCCGATGCAATGCGCCACCATATCGCGCTGGCGCAGCCGCAGAACCTCCTCCTGCTCGGGACCGGGCCGAGCGAGGCCCTGCTGGGCCAGACCATTCAGCATGCGCGCGATGGTTTACACGAATTTAACCAAAAGAGCGGAAAGATGGCGTTGATCGCAACCTATCATCCGCGCACCCTTCTCAAGCGCCCGCAATGCAAGCGGCCAGCCTGGGAAGATTTGCAAAAGCTCCTGAAAGTAGGCCGCTGGTGACCAAGACCTTTTTCTCCATCCTCATTGCATCCACCTGTATCGCCGCGCCGGCGCTGGCGCAGGACGGCAGCGCGCCGCTGGCCGTGCCGTTCACCCAGAATTCGCCCGAACAGCCGGCGGCGGCCATAGCGGCGGTGCAGGTGCCGCAGATCAGAAGCGACGCGGATTTCGCGCTGGTCTTTACCGCCATCGAGCAGAAGCGCTGGGGGGACGCGCAGGCCATGCTCGCCAACGCACCGGACAGCCCGCTCAACGCCATGGCCCGCGCGGAGCTTTATCTGGCGCCGGACAGCCCGCGCGTGGAACTGGGGCCGCTGCTGTCTTTGATCAACGATGCGCCCTATCTGCCGCAAGCCGAGCAGCTCGGCCGCCTTGCGCAGAAGCGCGGCGCGCAGTTCCTGCCGCAAACCCCCCAGGTCCGCCGCCTGTCCTATCTCGGCTCCAGCCCGCGCCGGGCCGATCCCAATGAGATCAGCGATGCCGCCGCCAGCGCGGTGCGCAGCGCGATCGTGGATCGGATCAAGAATGACGATCCGCTGGGGGCCGAAACGGCCTTGCTCAGCGGGATCGACACGCTGTCCCCCTCCGCCCTCACCGAAATGCAGCAGCGCGTCGCCTGGGGCTATTATATCGAGAATGATGACGGCAACGCCCGCCGGGTGGCCGAAATCGGCAGCACCGGGACGGGTGAATGGGCCCCCCAGGCCGATTGGGTGCGCGGTCTGGCCAGCTGGCGTCTGGGCGAATATGCCGATGCGGCGCAGGCATTCGATCGGGTCGGCCGCCTGGCCGCCAATGAGGAAACGCGCGCCGCCGGCCTGTTCTGGAGCGCGCGGGCCAGCGTGGCCGCGCGGCGACCGGAAGAAGCGCAGCCGCGCCTGCAAACCGCCGCGCAATATGGTGAAACCTTTTACGGCATTCTGGCGCAGGAACAGTTGGGCATGGCCCGGCCCGTGCCTACGCGCCAGACCGTCGCTGCCATCAAGACGAACAGCGCCGACCCCAATGTCCGCATTGCCGCGGCCCTGGCGGGCTTTGGCGAAGTTGCACTGGCGGACGACGTGTTGCGTCATGCCGCCAAAATCGGCGGCGATGAGGAACGGGCCGATCTTCTGGCCATGGCACGCGGGCTCAGCCTGCCGTCCACCCAGCTGTATCTGGCGCATTATGGACCCAGCGGCACCAGCGCAGACCCGTTCGATCGTTATCCCGCGCCCAAATGGGCGCCGCAGGACGGCTGGCGCGTCGATCCATCGCTGGTGTTCGCGCACACGTTGCAGGAATCGCGCTTTCAGGCCAATGCGGTCAGCCCCGCCGATGCGCGCGGCCTGATGCAGGTGCGCCCCGGCACCGCTTCGGATCTGGCGCGCGCGCGCGGCGCCTATTTCTCTGCTGCGGATCTTAACCGGCCCGAAGTGAACCTGGAATATGGCCAGAGCTATCTCGAGCAGTTGCGCGACATGAGCCAGACCGAAGGGCTGCTGCCCAAGGTGATCGCCGCGTTCAACGCAGGCCCCGCCCCCGTCGGCCGGTGGAAATATGAAGTGCGCGATCAGGGCGATCCGCTGCTCTTCATCGAATCCATCCCCTATTGGGAAACGCGGGCCTATGTCGGCATCATCTTGCGCAATTACTGGGTGTATCAGCAGATGGCCGGCAGCGAAGCGAGCAGCCTGGAAGGCCTGTCGCAGAACGCCTGGCCGCGCTTTCCCGGCATGAGCGGCCCCGCCTGGGTGCGCATGGACGGCCCGCAAAAGCTGGCGCTTCGCTGATGGGAAAACCTGTCAACATCGCGCTGCTGACGGTTTCGGACACGCGGACCGCGGCGGACGACAGTAGCGGTGACATTCTGGCGCAGCGCATCACCGCCGCGGGCCATCATCTGGCAGCACGCACGATCGTGCGCGACGACGCGGACCTGCTGGTAGAACATTTTCGCGGCTGGATCGCCGATCCGGATATCGACTGTATCATATCCACCGGTGGCACCGGCCTGACCGGGCGCGATGTAACGCCCGAAGCCCTGGAGCGGGTGAAATCCAAAGATATTCCCGGCTTTGGAGAACTGTTCCGCTGGCTCAGTTTCAAGACCATCGGTACGTCCACGATCCAGTCCCGCGCCGCAGCGGTTCTGGCCGAGACGACTTATATTTTTGCGCTGCCCGGTTCCAACGGCGCGGTCAAAGATGGCTGGGATGGCATTCTGGCGGATCAGCTCAATAGCGATAACAAGCCCTGCAATTTTGTCGAGCTGATGCCGCGCCTGAGCGAGCGCTGACCGCGTAACCGCCAGTCAGAGGATCCGCGTTGCCCGGATAGGGCCAGCTTCCTGTGAGCAAGAGGCCTTGCCCTTGTTCTTCTTCTGTTCCCGGCCTATCATTGCGGCATGACGGAGTCGGTCGATCGCATGGTTGCCAAGGGTCGCGGGGCGACGCGGTCGGATGTGCCGCAACGCTTTGGTCTGGCCGCGCGCGAGATGGATGGCGACTGGCGGGACGCGCGCAGCGAGATCGACGGCGAACCCGGCCCTGTACGAACGCAGGTGACCGAAGAACATCCGCGCTCGATCCTCAGTTTCAACCAGTCCCCCGATGTGCCGTTCGATCGGTCCGTCAATGCCTATCGCGGTTGCGAGCATGGCTGCGTCTATTGTTTTGCCCGCCCCACCCATGCCTATCACGATCTGTCGCCCGGACTGGATTTCGAAACGAAGCTGTTCGCCAAACCGGGCGCGGCCGACTTGCTGCGGGCCACTTTGGCCAAGCCTGGCTATGCGGTGCGCCCCATCGCCATCGGAACCAACACCGATCCCTATCAGCCGATCGAGCGGCACTATCGCATCAGCCGCAGCGTGCTGGAGCTTATGGCCGAGACGCGGCACCCCATCTGCGTCACCACCAAATCGGACCGGGCGCTGGACGATCTCGATCTGCTTGCCGATCTGGCCCGGGACGGTCTGGCTGCAGTGGCAATATCGGTCACCACACTGGATTCCGCCCTCGCCCGCATTCTGGAGCCGCGCGCCGCGCATCCGGCACGGCGGTTGAAGGCGGTGGCTGCGCTGGTGGGGGCCGGCGTGCCGACCTATGTGAATATCGCGCCGGTCATTCCCGCCATCACCGATCATGAAATTGAGGCGATCGCAGCCGAAGCTGCGGCGGCCGGTGCCAAGGGCATTTCGGCGATCCCGTTACGCCTGCCCCACGAGCTGGCACCGCTGTTTCGCGACTGGCTGGAGGTTCATTATCCGGACCGGGCGGGCAAAGTGATGCGGATCGTGCAGGAATTGCGCGGCGGCAGGGACAATGACCCGGCCTTTTTCCATCGCATGCGCGGGCGCGGACCGTGGGCGGATCTGTTGCGCACCCGCGTAGACATTGCGCGGCGTCGCCATGGTTTCGTGAAAGGGAAGTTCGATCTGCGCTGCGATCTCTTCAAGCGGCCGGATCTGGGCGGGCAGATGCGTCTGCTCTAGGGCGGCGTCAAAGCTTTCGCGACGAGACCGGCAGGCTCAGGCGAAACCGCCTTCTTCGCCGCTCTTGCCTGGCACCAGACGGATCAGCCGGCTTGTCTCTACAGCCGCCTGCCGGTGGACCACCGCTTTGCGATAGTCCGCATCGGTCACCATGGCCAGAAAGGCGGCGGCATCGGGATAGCGTGCCACGAAGACCGCGTCCCAGCGCTCCTGCGCCGGGCCGATCAGCATGGTCTGAAATCCGCCGCGATAGGCCACCGTGCCGCCGACCCGCGCAAACACCGGTCCGCTTTCCTTGCCATAATTCTTATAGGCCTGTGCCCCGGTCAGCGCATCGCCGGACAGTGGATGATCGGCGGGATAGGCGGCGGCATCGCGAAACCGCACCAGGTTCAGCATCTCGATCGGCACGTCGCGGGGCAGCGCCTTGAACGCCTCGAACTGCGCGCGGTCGGGATCGACAAAGGCTTCAGTCATCGGCGGTCGCCAGACTGTAATCGGCATATTCGTCCCGCAGCGCGCGCTTCAGGATCTTGCCTGTCGCCGTGTGGGGCAGTTCATCGACAAATTTGATCTCGTCCGGCAGCCACCATTTCGCCACCCGCCCCTGCAGATGGTCCAATATGTCCTCGGCACCGATCGTCGCGCCCGGCTTGCGCACCACCAGCAGCAAGGGCCGCTCGTCCCATTTGGGATGATGCACACCCACCGCCGCCGCTTCGGCCACGCCGTCACAGCCCACGGCCTCATTTTCCAGCTCTATCGAGCTGATCCATTCGCCGCCCGATTTGATGACATCCTTGGCCCGGTCGGTGATCTGCATCGTGCCGTCGGGAAAGAGCACGGAGACATCGCCGGTATCGAACCAGTTCTCCTCATCGATCGCCAGTTCTTCGCTGCCGAAATAGCGCTGGAGGATCCATGGCCCGCGAATTTGCAGACGGCCGCTGGTCTTGCCATCACGGGGCAGCGATTGTCCGTCTTCCCCCACGATGCGCAGTTCCACCCCATAAGGGGGGCGGCCTTGCTTGGCGATGATATCGACCTGCTGCTCGAAGCTCAGTTCGGCCCAGTTGTGCGGGCGCGCGCCGGTGGTGCCGATGGGCGAGGTTTCGGTCATGCCCCAGGCGTGCGCCACGGTGATGCCGGCCTTTTTCAGCCGCTCGATCATGGCACGCGGCGCGGCCGATCCGCCGATCACGACCCGCTGCAACGCGCCATAATCCCCGCCATTGGCGTCCATATCGGCAAACATGGCGAGCCAGACGGTCGGCACGCCGGCGCTGAACGTCACCTTCTCCTCACGGAACAGCTTCCACAAGACCCCGCCATCATTGGAGCAGGAACAGACCAGCTTCGCACCGACTGCCGCAGCCGCAAAGGGTATGCCCCAGGCATTGGCGTGAAACATCGGCACGATCGGCAGCATGACCGACCGGGACGAGAGGTCCATCACGGCAGGCTGCAACGCGGTGATGGCGTGCAGGACATTGGAGCGGTGCTCATAGAGCACGCCCTTGGGATTGCCCGTCGTGCCGGAGGTATAGCACAGGCCAACGGGATCACGCTCGTCCGCATCCACCCACCGATAATCGCCATCCTCGGCGTCGATCAGATCGCGATAGCAGGCATAGCCGTCGCTGGCGGGCGCATTATCGAAAAGCACAAAATGCTCGACCGTTTCGAGCCGGTCCTTGATCGCCTCGACAATCGGCTGGAACATCTTGTCGAACAGCAGAACGCGGTCACCGGCATGGTTCAGTACATAGACCAGCTGATCGGCGTGCAGACGCGGATTGATGGTGTGCAGGATGCCGCCCATGCCGGCCGTGCCGTACCAGCTGGAAATATGGTGCGCATGGTTCATGCCGATGGTGGCCACACGGTCGCCGCGCTGCACGCCCAGCCGCCCGAGCATCTGCGCGAATTTGCGCGCTTCCAGCGCCACTATGCCCCAATTGCTGCGCAGCTCCTGGCCATTGGCCCAGCGCGTGACGATTTCCCGCTCCCCATGCTCGCGTTCGGCATGATCGATCAGGCTGGTCACGAGCAGCGGGAAATCCTGCATATTGCCGAGCATGTCACTCTCCTAAAACGGGGCGGCCGATTGCCGGCCTGCCTTCAGGAGACCAGACGCAAGGGCGGCGAGCCGGCTGGCTTCAATTCCGCAACATGGCTGATCCCGTCCAGCGACTTGAGCCGGTCCCGCAGGGATTCGTCAACCCGGAATGTCCTTCCCAGCGAGATTCGCGCGCGCCCTCCTGCTGCCGGTACGTCCAGAACCAGTTCGCTGCGGCCACCATGCAGCGGCCCGAGCAGGGCAGCAATTTCCGGCATGGCCTGCGCGCCTTCCACGGTCAGCTCCAGGCACAGGCGCGGATCGCGGACCGGCGCACTGGCGGCGTTGATTGGCTGCGCGCTGCGCACCGTCATCCGGGCGCTGTCGCTGCCCTCGCGCAGATCGAGCTCGATATCCAGGATCAGACAGGCCGATTGTTCGGCTGCATCGCTGAGCACCTTGCCGGCCGCATCCTCGAAGCAACTGGCGCCGAACTGACCGCTCGGATCGGAAAACTCCGCCATGTAGAACGCCCCACGGCGCCCGTCCCTGCGGCGCACATTCTCCACCAGCGCGGCCATCCTGATCTGCTTTTTCTGCCCCGGTCGCAAGGGCGGAAGGCCCGCCAGATCGGATTGCTTCATGATATGCATCGCGGCCAATTGATCGGCATATTGCGCGATCGGATGGTCGGAGAAGTAGAAGCCGAAGGCGTCCTTCTCCTGCATGATGGTCTCGCCCGCAGTCCATGCTGCCACGCCCGGCAAACGCAAGGCGGGCGCATCGCTCTCATCGCCGCCGAAGAGCCCGCCCTGCCCGCTGTCGCGCATGGCCTTGGCCGATTGCGCGGCGGCCAGGATGGTTTCCGCCCCGGCCTGAACGGCAGCGCGGTGCTTTTCCACTGGGTCGAAGGCTCCGGCGGCGGCCAGCGTCTCGATGCTGCGCTTGTTGAGCAGGCTCGGGTCGATCCGCTGCGTCATGTCATCCAACGATCGGAACGGTCCGGCAGCCCTGCGTTCGGCCACCACCGTTTCCATGGCCTTTTCACCGACATTCTTCAGCCCGGCCAGAGCATAGCGCACGGCGCGGCCATCGGCCTGCTCCTCGACCGAGAACATCGCCTCGCTATGGTTCAACGATGGCGGCAGGCAGGCCACACCGAGGCGCCGCATGTCGTCCACGAAAATCCCGAGCTTATCGGTCTGATGCATGTCGAAGCACATCGAGGCGGCGAAGAATTCTTCCGGATAATGCGCCTTCAGCCAGGCCGTCTGATAGGCGAGCAGCGCATAGGCGGCGGCATGGCTCTTGTTGAAACCATAGCCGGCGAACTTGTCGATCAAATCGAACAGCTGATTGGCCTTGTCCGGCCTGATATCATTGGCCGCGCAGCCATCGACGAAGCGATCGCGCTGCTTGTCCATCTCGGCCTGGATCTTCTTGCCCATGGCGCGGCGCAGCAAATCGGCCTCGCCCAGACTATAGCCGGCCAGGATCTGCGCGGCCTGCATTACCTGTTCCTGATAGACAATGATGCCATAGGTTTCCTTGAGGATCGGCTCCAGCAGGGCGTGGGGATATTCGATGCTCTCCTCGCCATTCTTGCGGCGGCCGAACATCGGGATATTGTCCATCGGGCCGGGCCGATAGAGCGACACCAGCGCGATGATATCCTCAAAACCCGTGGGCCGGACGGCAGCCAGCGTGCGGCGCATGCCTTCCGATTCCAGCTGGAACACACCCACCGTCTCGCCGCGTTTCAGCAGATCGAACACGCCGGGGTCGTCCAGCGGCAGGCCCGCCAGATCGACGGTTTCGCCGCGTGCCTCGATGAAGCGCACGGCTTTCTGCAGCACGGACAGGGTCTTGAGCCCCAGAAAGTCGAACTTTACCAGCCCGGCCACTTCGACGAACTTCATGTCGAACTGGGTCACCGGAATGTCCGAGCGCGGATCGCGATAGAGCGGCACCAGCTGGGCCAGCGGCCGATCCCCGATCACGACGCCCGCAGCATGGGTCGAGCTGTGCCGGGGCAGGCCTTCCAGCTTGCCCGCCAGCTCGAACAGTTCGGCCACATTGCTGTCCCGTTCGATCTCATGGCGCAGCTCGGCCACCCCCTTGCGCGCGCGATCGAGATCCCACGGATCGGTGGGATGATTGGGCACCAGCTTGCAGAGGCGATCCACCTGACCATAGCTCATCTGCAGCACGCGGCCCGTATCGCGCAGCACGGCGCGCGCCTTAAGCTTTCCGAAGGTGATGATCTGCGCGACATGATCGGCGCCATATTTCTGCTGCACATAGCGGATCACTTCACCGCGCCGCGTTTCACAGAAATCGATGTCAAAGTCCGGCATCGACACGCGTTCCGGGTTCAGGAACCGCTCGAACAGCAGGCCCAGGCGGATGGGGTCCAGATCGGTAATAGTGAGCGCCCAGGCGACCACCGAGCCTGCGCCCGATCCGCGCCCCGGCCCCACGGGGATATCGTTGTTCTTGGCCCATTTGATAAAATCGGCAACGATCAGGAAATATCCAGGAAAACCCATATTGACGATGACGTCGATCTCGAAATCGAGCCGGTCGAAATAGGATTGCCGATCCTCCTGGGACAGATCGCTATAGGAAGACAGCCGATGTTCGAGCCCGGCCCGTGCGTCTGCGGCCAGCTGCGCCGCCTCCCCCTCCAGATCGCCGGCCACGCTGGGCAGGATCGGGGGCCGCTTGGGCGCACCGATGGCACAGCGCTTGGCCACCACGAGGGTGTTGCTCAGCGCTTCGGGCAGATCGGAGAACAGCTCCTGCATCTGGATCGCCGGTTTCATCCAGCTTTCCCGCGGACTTTTGCGGCGGTTGTCATCCAGCACATATTGCCCGCCTGCAATGCACAGCATGGCATCATGCGCGCGGTGAAAGCTCGGTTCGGAAAACAGCACGGGATTGGTCGCCACCAGCGGCACGTCCTGCGCATAGGCAAAATCGAGCAGGCCTTCTTCCGCCGCTTCCTCGATCGGGTCGGCACGGCGGCTTAGCTCGATATAGAGCCGGCCTGGAAACAGCGACTTCAGCCGTTCGCCATAGGCCACGGCCTTGTCCGGCTGGCGCTCCTCATAATGGCGCGCCATGGCGCCCTCCGCGCCCGCGGTCAGCGCGATCAGACCATCGGTGCGCCCTTCCAGCGCCTCGAACATCACATGCGGGGCGTGTTCCAGCGGCCGGCCGAGATGCGCTTCGGACACGAGCGCGCACAGATTGTCATAGCCCGCGCCGTCTTGCGCATAGAGTGCCAGCCAGTCGATCTGCGGTTGGTCCGGATCGCCGCCGGGCCGCGCCACGGCCAGCAGCGTGCCGATGATCGGCTGCACGCCGACGTCGCGGCATCCCTTTTCGAACGCCATGGCGCCATAGAGGCCATTGCGATCGGTCACCGCAACGGCGGGAAAACCGAGGCCGCGTGCCCGCCCGCCGACGGCTTTTGCGTCCGTGGCCCCTTCCAACATGGTGTAGGCCGAAAAGACGCGCAGCGGAACGAAAGGGGCGTAGGACATATTTGAGACAGATAGCCCAGCTAAGCCGATTCGACGAGGGGCGGCGGCGCTTTAATTCTAAACGGAAAGTCGAAGATCATGTGGCAGGCGACCAAGGACTGGTTTTTATCGCTGGGCGAAAATTACGGCGTCGATCCGCTGATCTTCGGCATCATCTATGTGGGGGCGATCCCGTTTTTCCTGTTGTCGATCGCCTGGCTGGTGCGCAACAAGCGCGCAGGCAAGCCCATCGTCCTGCCGGTGCTGAGCGCGGGCGTATTTTTCGTTTCCGCTTATGTCTATCTGGCCATTGTGGGCCGCAATATCCCGGTGTGGGTGTGGTTCTTCCTGGCCGCGATGATCGTCTATGGTGTGTGGTCGACCGTGCGCGACATTCGCAAGAAAGTCGCCATGGGACCGGAGGCCTGACCGATCAGGCGATGCGGCCTTCGTGCAGGCGCACGAGCCGGTCCATCTTTTGGGCCAGCCGCTCATTATGCGTGGCGACCAGCGCGGCAGAGCCTTCCTCGCGCACCAGCGACAGGAATTCGGCCAGGACCACATCGGCGGTCTTCTCGTCCAGATTGCCGGTCGGCTCGTCCGCCAGAATCAGCTTGGGCCGATTGGCCAGCCCCCGCGCCACGGCCACGCGCTGCTGCTCACCGCCTGAAAGTTTGGACGGGCGATGATCGAGCCGGTTGGCCAAACCGAGTGTCGATAGCAGCCGTTCGGAACGCGCGATCGCTTCGGGCTTGGTCGCCCCGGCGATGAGCTGCGGCAACACCACATTCTCGCGCGCATCGAAATCGGGCAGCAGATGATGGAACTGGTAGACGAACCCGATCTTCTCGCGCCGCAGGGTCGTGCGGTCATCGCTGTTCAGTTCTGACGCTTCCACGCCATCGATCCGGATCGAGCCGGAGAAGCCGCCCTCCAGCAGACCGACCGCCTGAAGCAGGGTGGACTTGCCCGAACCGGATGGTCCGAGCAGGGCCACGATCTCGCCCTCGGCAACATTCAGATTCACGCCCTGCAGCACGTCGATGGTGACATCGCCCTGCGTAAAACTGCGCCGGACATCGGTGAGGCGGACGACATCATTCATAACGCAACACCTCGACAGGATCGGTACTCGCCGCCTTGAACGCGGGATAGAGCGTGGCAAGGACGCTCAGCACGAACGCCAGCACCACGATGGCGGTCACCTCGACCGGATCGGTCTTGGACGGAAGCTCCGTCAAGAAGCGGACCGAGGGGTCCCAGATGTTCTGACCGGTCACCAGCTGGATCACATTGACCACGCTCTGGCGGAAAAACAGGAAGACAAATCCCAGGATCATGCCGGCTATAATGCCGAGCGATCCGATGGTGATGCCCACGGTCATGAAGATCTTGAGCAGCGACTTTCGCGTTGCGCCCATGGTGCGCAGGATGGCGATATCGCGCGTCTTGCCGCGCACCATCATGATCAGCGAGCTCAAAATGTTGAACACGGCCACCAGCACGATCATCGACAGCACTACGAACATCGCGACACGCTCGACCGCCAGCGCCTCGAACAATGAACTGTTCAAGGTCTTCCAGTCGGTAATCACGGCGCGGCCCGCCACCTTGGGCTGCAGCGGCGCCAGGATTTCGCCCACCCGGTCGGCATCCAGGGTCTTGAGCTCGATCATGCCCACCTGATCGCCCAGCAGCATGAGCGTCTGCGCGTCCTCGATCGGCATGATGATGAAGCTTTCGTCATAATCATAGACGCCAACCTCGAAGATGGCGACGACCTGATAGCTGATCTCGCGCGGTACCGTGCCGAACGGCGTCGCGCGCCCGGCCGGGTTGATGATCGTGATACGCGATCCGACGGTGGCACCGAGATTTTGCGCGAGCCGCGAGCCGATGGCCACCCGCTCGCTGCCCGGCTCCAGCGCGCGCAGATCGCCTGCGACCGTTTTGCCATCCAGCGTAGGATTGCGCAGAATATCGTCGCGCAGCATGCCGCGAACCAGCACCGCCTCCACGCGCCCGTTGAAACTGGTGAGCAAGGGCTGTTCGATCAGCGGAGAGGCTTCGGTCACGCCGGGCGTTGCGCGCACCTCTTTCAGTACGTCGCGCCAGTCCGGCAGTCGCCCGCCATAGCCTTGCACCACCGCATGGCCGTTCAGCCCCACCGTCTTGTCGAACAGTTCGGCACGAAAGCCATTCATCACGCTCATCACGATGATCAGCGATGCCACGCCCAGCATGACGGCGATCAGGCTGATGCTGGCGACAAGGAACAGAAAGCCTTCGCCACGGCCTGGCAGCAGGTAGCGCTTGGCGACCATCCATTCGGAACGGGACAGGATCATGCGGGGATAGCAACCTTCGATAGGATGGGCCGCCGCCTTACGGTTCCGGTGCAGAACTGGCAAGCGGACGAAATCAATGTGCGGCAGACATTGTTGCAGGAAAGCAACGTTGTGTCCTCAATCGCCGCTCCATAAGCGCGAAACGATTGAACCGCGGCTTAACTTGAGTCATTCCTTTTCTCGCGCTTCTGCAACGGTCCAAAGGGCCGAGGTTCAGGGAGAAGGGCACGCGCAGGCGACGGCTGGGGCAACCAGGGGGAACCGCCGCCACAGCGCGACCAAAACAGGACGAACCATCGTCACGTGGAGACCCGGGTTAACGCCCGGGTCTTTGCGTTTGGGGCCCTGCACTTCCTGGAAATGGCGGCTGTCCAGCCACTTGGCCAGCCACCTGCCCAGCCAGCAAAATTTGCATCAAACCATCTTGAAAACGTTATCGTAACGACCATCTTTTCCATGCGGGTCGCCCTTGCGGGGCCCGTAGCAACCGGAGCGCGGGTTTCCCGGCTCCATCTTCAATATTGCTCCAATGGAGAATGATGAAATGAACCGTACCGATTTCACCCCCTATCGCCGCACCACCGTCGGTTTTGACCGGCTGTTCGATCTGCTGGAAAATGCAGGCCGCACCATGCAGAGCGATAATTACCCCCCTTTCAATATCGAGCGTATCGCCGATGATCGCTATCTGATCACCGTCGCGGTGGCTGGCTTCACGCCGGCCGAGATCGATATCACCGCGCAGCAGAACCAGCTGGTCGTGCGCGGCGCCAAGGACGAAGGCGAGGATGGCCGCGAATTCCTGCACATGGGAATCGCCAATCGCAATTTCGAACGGCGCTTCCAGCTGGCCGACCATATCCGTGTGGAAAATGCGGGTCTGGAAAACGGTCTGCTGACGGTGGAGCTGTTCCGCGAGATTCCCGAAGCGCTGAAACCGCGCAAGATCGCGGTGAACGGCGTGACCGCCAAGTCTGCTGAAGAGCCTGCCGAGGACAGTCAGGCCGAGCAGCGGCATATTCGCGCAGCCTGATCTTTACCCTGAATGCGACAGGAGGCGGCCGAGCCATCGGCCGCCTTTTTTATGCAAAATCGGCCTTCGGACCCGTTACGTCCGATCAGCCCCTATCCCGTTCGTGCCGAGCGAAGTCGAGGCAGCGGTCAATCCAACGCGACGCTCATCGGCCAGCCCCCCTCGATTTTGCTCGAGGCGAACGGGCGCAATGATATCGGCGCGTCCGAAATACAGCCGATAGGACTGCCTGGCCTAAACCAGCCGGCTCTGCTTGACCGCCGCCTCGATGAAACTTGCGAACAGCGGATGCGGATCGAAGGGCTTGCTCTTCAGCTCCGGGTGGAACTGCACGCCGATGAACCAGGGGTGGTCAGGGCGCTCGATGATTTCCGGCAATGTGCCGTCCGGTGACATGCCGGAAAAGACGAGACCGCCCTCCTCCAGCGCCGGCATATAATGGGTGTTTACCTCGAACCGGTGACGATGCCGTTCCTGAATGCTGGTCGCATCGTAAATCCGCGCGACATGGCTGCCTTCGGTCAATGCGGCCTCATAGGCACCCAGCCGCATGGTGCCGCCCAGATCGCCGCCCTCGCTGCGCTGCTGCAGGCCTTCTTCGCTCATCCATTCGGTGATCATGCCGACGACCGGCTCATCGGTCGGCCCGAATTCGGTGGTCGATGCCCCAGCCTTACCGGCCAGATTGCGCACCCCTTCGATGCAGGCCATCTGCATGCCGAGGCATATGCCGAAGAAAGGCACCTTCTGCTCGCGGGCGAAGCGGATCGCACCGATTTTACCCTCGCTGCCGCGCTCGCCGAAACCGCCGGGCACGAGGATGCCGTGCATCGGCTCCAGCTTGGACGCCAGATCATCCGAATCCTGCTCGAACAGCTCGGCGTCGAGCCATTTCATATGCACCCGCACACGGTTGGCCATGCCGCCATGCACCAGCGCTTCGGACAGCGACTTATACGCATCCGGCAAGCCGACATATTTGCCGACGACACCGATGGTCACTTCGCCTTCCGGGTGCTGATAGCGATCCAAAATATCATCCCAGCGCGACAGGTCCGGCTTGGCCGAATGGTCGAGCCCGAAGGCACGCAGCACCTCGGTATCCAGACCCTCGGCATGATAATTGAGCGGCACCGAATAGATGCTCTTTGCGTCCAGCGCCGGGATGACCGCTTCCTTGCGGACATTGCAGAATTGCGCGATCTTGCGCCGCTCGCTGTCAGGCAGCGGACGTTCGCAGCGGCAGAGCAGCAAGTCCGGCTGAATGCCCAGGCCCGCCAGTTCGCGCACGCTGTGCTGCGTCGGTTTGGTCTTCAGCTCGCCTGCGGCGGCAATGAACGGCACCAGCGTGACATGGATGGCAACCGACTGCTCCGGCTCCAGCTCGTTGCGCAACTGGCGGATCGCCTCGATGAACGGCAGCGATTCGATATCGCCCACCGTGCCGCCGATTTCGCACAGCACGAAGTCCAGCCCCTCGGTATCCGCCAGCGCGAATTCCTTGATGGCATCGGTCACATGGGGAACGACCTGCACCGTGGCGCCCAGATAATCGCCGCGCCGTTCCTTGGCGATGATGTCCCGGTACACGCGGCCAGAGGTGACATTGTCGCTCTGATGTGCCGAGACGCCGGTGAAGCGCTCATAATGGCCAAGATCAAGATCGGTCTCGGCCCCGTCATCGGTGACGTAGACCTCTCCGTGCTGATACGGGCTCATCGTGCCCGGATCGACATTCAGATAGGGATCGAATTTGCGAATGCGGACGGTGTAGCCACGCGCCTGGAGAAGGGCGGCGAGCGATGCCGCCATAAGACCTTTTCCGAGCGAGGAGACCACGCCGCCGGTTATGAAAATGTACCGCGCCATGGGAGGAGAGCCTTAAGTGGGGCGACGCCGGTATGTCCAGCGCCGCATGGGCTTTATCCCCGGATTATTTGTCGAGCGGAACGGCATTGCCGCCCGCAGCGTCCTGTCCGGGCGCGACATCGGTGGCACCGGGAGGCGCTGCAGCCGGAACGGGATCACCCGGAACCGTACCGACGCCCGGTCCGCCGCCGATCGGCAGCTCGCCGCCTTCGGTCGGTACAGGTGCACGGCGCTGGAAGCTGGAGTCGATGTCCGCCGGTGCGCTCTGATCGGCGGCCACGACGGCCAGCGCGATCGAAAGGGAAACGAAGGCGATCGCGAGGATGGTGGTGCCACGGGTCAGAAAATTCGCCGCGCCGCGGGCGGACATCAGGCCGGACGGACTGCCGCCCATGCCAAGGCCGCCGCCCTCGCTCTGCTGCATGAGGATGATGCCGACAAGCGCCGCGCCGACAATGGCCTGAACGACGATGAGAAAATGGAAAAGCGTCATGAATGTTTCTGGTCCGTTGGAAGACGGCGCACATAGCGGTGCGGCGTGGCTTTCGCAAGCGCAGGCGGTTGGTCTACCCGCCAGTCGGCTGGCCGGTTGCCCTTAGCTCGCGCTGGCGGCAGCCTCGATGATGGGCACGAACTTGTCGGCGCTGAGACTGGCCCCGCCCACCAGGCCGCCATCGACATCGGAAACGGCCAGCAGTTCCGCGGCATTGCCGCCATTCATGGACCCGCCATATAATATGCGCATGGCATCTGCCTCTTCACCGATCAGATCGCGCAGTTTCACGCGGATCGCACCATGCATTTCCGCCACGTCACTGGTCTGGGGCACGCGGCCCGTGCCGATTGCCCAGATCGGCTCATAGGCAATGGTCAGCCAATCGGCAGAGGCATCGTCAGGCATGGATTCGGCGATTTGCGCGGTGACGCGGGCGATCGCCTGACCGGCATCGCGCTGCGCTTCGGTTTCTCCGCAGCACAGGATGACGGAAAGGCCAGCGGCATGCGCTGCTTCGGCCTTGGCCTTGATGTCCGCATTGCTCTCCTGCTGGTCCTGTCGCCGTTCGCTATGGCCTACGATCGTCAGCCGCGCACCCACTTCGGCCAGCATGGCAGCCGACACGCATCCGGTATGCGCGCCATGTTCCGCCTGATGGCAATCCTGCGCGCCGATCGGCAGCGTCGGGGCGGCGTCTGCCGCGCGTGCGATCAGGGTGCTGGGAACACAGAGCGCCACGTCGACCGACTTCGAAGCGTCTGCTGCGGCTGCGATCAGCTGAAGTTCCGACAAGCTACCAGCCATGCCATGCATTTTCCAATTGCCCGCGACGAATTTGCGCCTTGCGCCCATAGCCATATCCCCTGCTGTATCCCGTTGCCGCATGCGGCGTTGGTCGTGCCTTAGCGCGCGTGACCGTGTCATGCCAGAGGCCCCCGCATCGCCGTGCAATGCCTGGGTGGTTTCGCCCGCTTGCTCCCGAACGCCACCCCGCCTAAGGACGCGAACTATGTCTTTTCCAACGGCCAAAGCGCTCCACTCATGATCTCCACCATCCGCAAATTGTTCGAAAGCAAGCTGGGCGCGATCATCGCGATCATCTTCGTGGCCATCATCGGCCTGGCCTTTGCGCTGTCCGATGTGTCCGGCTCCCTGTCACCCGCCGGTGTCGGCGGCGGCACGGCGGCCAAGGTCGGCTCGGTAGAAATCAGCGAAGCGGAACTGAACGAGGCCGTGAACACCGCCTTCAGCCAGGTCCAGCGGGAAAATCCGGGCCTCACCATGGCGGCCTTCGTGCAGCAGGGCGGACTGGACGATGTGTTCGCCAGCCTGGTCGACCGCGTGACCGTGAGTGCCTATGCCCAGAAACATGGCATGGCGGTGAGCAAGGCCATGGTCGATGCCGAGATTCGCGACATTCCCGCGTTCAAGGGTCTGGACGGCAGCTTCGATCAGCAGACCTTTCTCGGCGCGCTGCGCCAGAACAATCTGACCGAGGCGCAGTTCCGCGAGGATATCCGCCGCAGCCTGTATCTTGAACAGCTTTTGAGCCTGTCCGATGCCGGAACGAAGGCAGCCAGGAACATGGCCCTGCCCTACGCGTCCCTGATTCTGGAAGAGCGCAAGGGGCAGCTGGGCGTCATTCCCTCGCAAGCGTTCGTGCCCAAGAACGATCCCAGCGATCAGGTGCTGAACACATTTTACAAGGCCAACCGCGCCAGGTTCACCGTGCCGGAGCGCCGCGCGATCCGATATGCCGTGTTCGATGCTGCAAGCATGGCGGGCAAGGTTCAGGTCTCCGACGCCGAAATCGCCAAATATTATCGCGACAACCAGACCCAATATGCCGCCAGCGAGGAGCGCACCATCAGCCAGCTGATCGTGCCGACCGAGGCGGCCGCGCAGGCCGTCGCCAAGCGTGCGGCGGGAGGCGAGAGCCTGTCCGCCATTGCAGACGATATCGGCGTGGCCGTGTCGCAGGCCGAGGGCGTGACCAAAAGCGGTTATGCTTCGCAGACGTCCGACGGGGTGGCGCAGGCGGCGTTCTCCACCGCCATCGGCAAAGTTGCCTCGCCTGCGCGTGGCAATCTCGGCTGGTATGTCGTGCGTCCGGACAGCAATCGCTCGATCGCCGCAAAACCGCTCGCCAGCGTGAGCGCGGCCATTCGCGAGACCCTGACCACGCAACGCACGCGTGAAATGCTCGACGAACAGACCGGCGAGATCGAGGATCAGCTGGCCAAGGGCGCAACGGTGGCCGAAATCGCCAAAGCCGTCGGCGCCAAGGTTGAGACGACGCCCCCGCTGCTGCAGGCAGGCGGATCGCCCGGCAATCCCGATTTCAAGCTGCCCGAGGCGCTTGCTCCGATCCGTGCCGCCGCCTTCCAGATGGATGCCGGCGGTGATCCGCAGCTGATCCAGCTGGGTGATGATCAGCGCTTCGCCATCATCGGCATCGCCAAGGTGGACGCGGCCGCGCCGCCGCCGCTCGCCGATGTGAAGCAGGACGTCATCAATGCCTGGAAACGTTCCGAAGCATCCAAGGCCGCCCGCGCCTTGGCAGCAAAGGTGCGCGACAGCGTGAACAAGAGCACCAGCCTGAAACAGGCGCTGGCCGCCAACGACGCGCCGATCGAGCAAATCCAGCCGATCTCCGGCACGCGCCAGCAGCTGACGCAGAATCAGGATCAGGTGCCGCCGCCGTTACAACTGCTGTTCTCGATGACGCAGGGCAGCACCAAGCTGCTTCCGCTGCCGCAGGAACAGGGCTTCTACGTCGTGCATCTGGACGAACTGATCCGCAACAGCGCCAAGGATAATGCGCCGCTGCTCGAAGCCACCAGCCAGCAATTGTCGCGGGCCTTGTCGCAGGAGTTCTCCGCCGGCTTCGTCGCCGCCATGCGCGAAGAGCTTGGCGTCAAGCGCAACCAGTCGGTCATCGACCGTCTGCGCGCGCGCTTGTTGGGTAATGACAGCTGATCTTCTGAACGTGGTGAACCCGACCGCCGATAGAGGCCATTCCGTTACCCGGAACCTGGCTGAAGCGCAGGCCGCGCTGTCCCAAGGCAAACCTGCGCTGCTCTGGCGCAAGCGCATCGCCGATACCGAAACGCCGGTTTCCGCCGCGCTGAAACTCTGCGTGGAAGGGCGCGGTGATTTTTTGCTGGAGTCGGTCGAAGGCGGCAATGTGCGGGGGCGGCACAGCCTGATCGGGATCGATCCCGATCTCATCATCCGCGCGCACGGCACCAGCGCCGAGATCAATCGGCAATGGCGGCAAGACCGGGCATCATTCCAGCCGCTGGCGGGCGATCCGCTGACGGAGCTGCGCGCCCTGGTTGCCGAATGCGCGATGGATGTGCCGGACGCCCTGCCCCGCGCACTGTCCTGTCTGGTCGGCTATTTCGGTTATGAGACCGTCGGGCTGGTCGAAAAACTACCCCGCCCGCCGGAAAATCCGCTGGCGCTTCCGGATCTGCTGTTCGTTCGGCCCAGTCTGATCGTGATCTTCGACCGGCTCAGCGATGAGATGTTCCTGATTGCCCCGGTATGGCCATCGGAAGAGCTGGAATACGACGTGATACTGGACGGCGCCATCACCGCGCTCGACGAAGGAGAGCGGACGCTTTCCGCATCGCTGCCCGCCAACGGCATGACCGGAGACGCGCCTGCCGAACCGGTGTTCGAACCGCAGCTTGCGCCGGGCCGCTATGGCGAGATGGTGGCCGCCGCGAAGGATTATATCGAGGCTGGCGATATCTTTCAGGTGGTGCTTGCGCAGCGCTTCACGGCTGAATTCGAGCTTCCTCCCTTCGCGCTCTACCGTGCCCTGCGGCGGGTAAACCCCTCCCCGTTTCTCTATTATCTCGATCTGCCCGATTTCGCCCTGATTGGCTCGTCCCCCGAAATCCTCGTGCGTGCGCGCGATGGCGAGGTGACCATTCGCCCCATTGCCGGAACCCGCCCGCGCGGCAAAAACGATGCCGAAGATCAGGCGAACAAGGCCAGTCTGCTAAGCGATGGAAAGGAGCTGGCCGAACATCTGATGCTGCTCGATCTGGGCAGGAACGATGTGGGCCGGGTTGCCGCGCGTGGATCGGTGACAGTAACCGATAGCCATTTCGTCGAATTTTACAGCCATGTCATGCATATTGTCTCGAACGTGACGGGCACGCTGGCGCAGGACAAGGACGCGCTCGATGCGCTGTTTGCCGGCTTCCCGGCGGGCACCGTATCCGGCGCGCCCAAAGTGCGCGCCTGCGAGATCATCGCGGAACTGGAGCCGGAAACACGCGGTGCCTATGCCGGCGGCGTCGGCTATTTTTCTCCCGACGGATCGATGGACAGCTGCATCGTGCTGCGCACCGCCGTGGTGAAGGATGGCAAGATGCATGTGCAGGCCGGTGCCGGGATCGTCGCCGATAGCGATCCGGCCTATGAGCAGCGCGAATGCGAGGCCAAAGCCAGCGCTCTGCTGTCCGCGGCGAAGGAAGCGGTCCGGATCGCAGGTGAGCCTAGCTTCGGCCAATGACACGGCTTGCCGTTCTGGCGCTCGTGCTGCTGGCGGCTGGCTGCGGATCGGAAGACGGGCAGCAGCGCGCTGCCGAACCGGCAGAGCTGGTCCGTCCGATCTGCGACAATGAAAGTTTTGAGGGCGATGATTTCACCGTCTGCACGGCCGACCCCAAGCAGGACCGCATCGCCATGTTTGACGCCGATCATGACGGCGTGCCCTATCGCAGCTTTCCGGAACTGGAACGCGCGCTAGCCTCCCGCACATCCAAGCTCCGCTTCGCCATGAATGCCGGTATGTTCGACGAATCCGGCCTGCCCATCGGATATTATGTGGAACATGGCGAGCGCCTGCAGACGCTGAACCGCGCCGCGGGGCCAGGAAATTTCCATCTGCTTCCCAATGGGGTGTTCTTTGGCCAAGGCGGGCGCTGGCGCATCCTGACCAGTGATGGCTTTGCGGAACAGGTAACCGCGCGGCCCGATTTTGCCACCCAGTCCGGCCCCATGCTGCTAATCGACGGCCAGTTGCATCCCAGAATAGCGCAGAACGGCACGTCGCTGCATGTGCGCAATGCCGTAGGGGTTAATCCGCGTGGCCAGGCGCTTTTCGTCATCAGCAACGGCCCGGTGTCGTTCGGACGTCTGGCCCGGCTGTTTCGCGACAAGCTGCAATGCCGCAATGCGCTATATCTCGATGGTTCGGTGTCCGGCCTGTGGTATCCGGAAGCGGGTCGGATGGATCGCCGCGCGCCGCTGGGGCCCATGGTCGCGGTGTTCGCGAAGGACCGCTGAACTGCTATTTCAGCAGCTTGGGCCCCGAACGCTCCAGCTTTTCACGAATTTTTCCTGCAAACATGGCCAAAAGCGGCGGCAGCGTCAGTTCCACCGCAACATGATCTTCCTGCACATCGCAGATCGCCGCAATCGACTGCCCCATGGCTTTGGCGGTGAAATGCAGGCGGTCACCTTCCCAATGATGCTCGGTCACATCGCCGCCGGGAATCATGTCGCCCAGCTTGCCGATGCCGCCTTCCAGCCGCTGTCTGGCGCCTGCTTTGCCGAGCTGGTGGGGAAGATTTGCGCGTACCGGTTCCATGGCGGACAGCCATAGCGGCATGAGGATCGGCATGCCAGCCTTTCGCTTGGCGTCGGACCATAGGCGCGGTACAGCGCAGCCATGATCCTCGTCATCGACAATTATGACAGCTTTACCTTCAACCTGGTCCATTATCTGATGGAGCTGGGCGCCGAAACGCGCGTGGTGCGCAACGATGCGCTCACCGTGTCGGAAGCCATGGCCAGCGGTGCCACGGCCATCCTGATATCCCCCGGCCCGAAAATGCCGGATCAGGCCGGGATCAGTCTGGACTTGGTGGCCGCCTGCGCGGATGCCGGCATGCCGCTACTTGGCGTGTGTCTGGGTCACCAGGCGATCGGCCAGCATTTCGGCGGCCAGGTGGTGCGCGGCGGGTTGATGCATGGCAAGACCTCCCCGATCACGCATGATGGCAGCGGGATCTTCGCCGGTCTGCCCGCCACATTTACGGCCACGCGCTATCATTCGCTGATCGTGCCCGAGGAAGGACTGCCCGATAGCCTGCTGGTCAATGCGCGTGGACCGGACGGGACGGTCATGGGCTTTCGCCATCATGCGCTGCCGATTCACGGCGTGCAGTTCCATCCGGAAAGCGTGGCAACCGAGCATGGCCATGCGCTGCTGGCCAATTTCATGACCCTGGCCGGGCTGACCCCGGAGCGGCTGCCCGCATAGCGCGCTGGATATTTCCGCCGCGCTGTGCTTTGCCCCTGTTCCGATGACCCAGCTTCCAGACCCCGCCGTTCCGCTCTCGCAAGATCAGGCCAGCGCCGCCTTTGCCTCCATTCTGGATGGTGAACAGGATGAGGCCACGATCAGCGATTTTCTGATCGGCATGGCCGTGCGCGGCGAGACCGCCGATGAGATTGCCGGTGCCGCCCGGGAAATGCGCGCGCGCATGATCCCGGTGGCCGCGCCGCTTGGCGCCATCGACGTGTGCGGCACGGGCGGCGATGGATCGAACAGCCTGAACATCTCTACCGCGGTCGCCATCGTGGTGGCCGCTTGCGATGTGCCCGTGGCCAAGCATGGCAGCCGCGCCGCGACCAGCCAGACAGGCGCGGCGGATACGCTGGAAGAGCTTGGCGTCAATCTCGATATATCCCCGGAAGATGCACAGCGTTCGCTGGAGGAGTTGAACCTCGCCTTCTTCTTTGCGCCGAACCACCATCCGGCGCTGGCGGCGATTGCGCTGATCCGCCGCAAGCTGGGCCGCCGCACCATCTTCAACATGCTGGGGCCGCTCGCCAATCCTGCGCGTATCCGCCACCATCTGATCGGCGTGGCCAGCCCCAATCTGGCCGAAACCTATGCCAACGCTGCCGCCCGGCTGGGATATGGCCATGCCATGATCGTATCCGGCGACGAAGGGCTGGACGAGCTCTCCATCTCCGGCAGCAGCACCATCTTTCATGTGCGCGGACGCGACATCGAAAAGGCCAGCATCCATCCGGAAGAGGTCGGCCTGCAGACCCACAAGCTGGAGGCGCTGAAAGGCGGCGATGCGCGCAACAATGCCGCCGCCCTGCGCCGTCTGCTGCAGGGCGATGGCGGGGCGTACCGCGATGCCGTGCTGCTCAACGGGGCCGCCGCCTTGTTGGTGGCGGGCGCGGTGGATAGCTGGGCCGATGGCGTGGAGGAGGCTGCCGAGGCGATCGACAAAGGGCTTGCCAACGCGCTGCTGGACTGCTGGATCGCACGGCAATGAACGACAAACTGGCCCAGATCATCGCGCACAAGCGCAACGAAGTCGCCGCCCGCAAGACCGTGAGGATCGCCCGCGAACTCGCCCTGATCGCGCGCGAAACGCCGGAGCCGCGCGGCTTTGCCAAGGCGCTGGATGCAGCGGCGGCGGACGGTTTCGCGCTGATCGCCGAAGTGAAGAAAGCCTCTCCTTCCAAAGGCGTGATCCGAGAGGATTTCCATCCGCGCGACGCGGCAATCGCCTATGCCGCTGGCGGGGCGGCCTGTCTGTCGGTTCTGACGGACGAGGAATTCTTCAAGGGCCATGACGACTATCTGCGCATTGCCCGGGGCGCGGTTTCCGTGCCGGCCTTGCGCAAGGATTTTACCATCGATCCCTGGCAGGTGGCCGAAGCGCGCGCCATTGGCGCCGACGCGGTGCTGCTGATTCTGGCGGCGGTGGATGACGACATGGCCAAGGCCATCGAAGCGGAGGCGATCGATTTCGGGCTCGACCTGATCATCGAAGTCCATGACGAGGCCGAGATGGAGCGCGCACTGGAACTGCAGTCGCCACTGATCGGCATCAACAACCGCAATCTGAAGACCTTTGAAACCGATCTGGCGACCAGCGAACGGCTCGTTGCTATGATCCCGGATGATCGGGCGGCAATTGCGGAGAGCGGCATTAACACCCATGCCGATCTGGAGCGCCTGTCGGCGCATGGGATCCGCCGTTTTCTGGTCGGCGAATCGCTGATGCGGCAGCCCGATATCGAAGCGGCCACGCGCACCCTCCTGCATGGCTGAACTCACCCATCTGGACGACGCCGGGCGTGCGCGCATGGTCGACATATCGGCCAAACAGGAAACGGTGCGCGAGGCAACGGCAGAGGGGCATATCGTCATGAGCGCCGAGGCGCTGGAAACGGTGCGCGATGGCAAGGCGGCCAAGGGAGACGTGCTCGCCGTGGCGCGGATCGCCGGAATCATGGCGGCCAAGCGCACGTCGGAGATCATCCCGCTCTGCCACCCTCTGCAGCTGAGCGGATGCACCGTCGATTTCGAATATGGTGACCACGGCATCCGCGCTGCGGCGACGGTGCGGATCGGCGGCAAGACCGGCGTCGAGATGGAGGCGCTGACCGCAGTGAGCGCGGCGTTGCTGACCATCTACGACATGGTGAAAGCCATCGACAAGGGCATGACGATCGAGGGTGTGCGCCTTCTTGCCAAATCCGGCGGCCGATCGGGCGATTGGCGCGCCGCCTGATGCTGTCGGTTGCGCAGGCGCAGCGGCGCATTCTCGCGCTCGGCCATCCCCTGGGCAGTGAAACGCTGGAAGTTGCGCGGGCCGCCGGCCGCTATCTGGCCGCACCGCTTCATGCCCAGCGCGATCAGCCGCCCGCCGACAATAGCGCGATGGACGGCTTTGCCATTCGTTTCGCAGACCTGCCCGGCCCGTGGACCGTCATTGGGGAATCGCGCGCTGGCCATCCCTTCGAGGGTCAGGTCGCGCCCGGACAGGCGACCAAGATTTCCACTGGCGCAATCTTGCCGGACGGGGCCGACACCGTGCTGGTGCGCGAAGATGCCGGGATGGACGATGACCGGCTCAGCCTGAGCGGCGATGGTCCCGCAGAAATCGGTCGTCATATCCGGCGGGCTGGCGGCGATTTCAGGCGCGGCGATCAATTGCTGGCTGCAGGACAATTGCTGGGGCCTGGTGCGCTGGCGCTAGCCATCAGCTCCGGCCTCGGAACGGTCGACGTCGGGCGCCGGCCCAGCGTGACCATCCTTTCGACGGGCAATGAGCTGGCGGCTCCGGGCAGCCTTGCCGCCGCCAATCAGATTTATGACAGCAACGGTCCCATGTTGTCGGCCATGATGATGGGTCTGTGCGGCGATGTGCAGCATCTCAGCGGCGTGGAAGATGATGAGGCCTCAGTTCGCGCAGCCATAAGAAGCGCGGATAATGCCGACATTCTGGTCACCATCGGCGGCGCGTCGGTGGGCGATCACGACCATGTCAAACCGGCACTGGTCGCCGAGGACGCAGCGCTCGATTTCTGGAAGATCGCCATGAAGCCGGGCAAGCCGTTGCTGGCCGGCACGCGCGGGCGACAAGTGGTCATCGGCCTGCCTGGCAATCCGGGCTCCGCGTTCGTCACCGCGACGCTGTTTCTTCTGCCCCTGCTGCGACATCTGGCCGGCGCGTCCGATCCGCTTCCGACCGTCGGATATGCACATTTGCGCACCGCTCTGCCCGCAGGCGGCAGCCGTACGGAATTTTTGCGCGCGCAGCTGGACAATGGCAGCATTGCCGTGCTCGGTGCGCAGTCCAGCGGCCTTCTTCATACCCTCGCAGCTGCCGATGCGCTCATCCAGCGTCCAGAACATGCGCCGCCAGTCGAAGCGGGCACCATCATCCCCTATATTGCCTTATATAAGGGTAATGCTTGACGTTCTCCCCAAGGTTGCCTAAACGTTCCTTATATGTTCGGCCACCGGAGATCGATCCATGCTTACCGCCAAACAGCATGAACTGCTGACCTTTATTCATCAACGTCTGGAAGATGGCGGCATTTCGCCGTCGTTCGAAGAGATGAAGGAAGCCCTCGATCTCAAGAGCAAATCGGGCGTGCATCGACTGATCAGCGCGCTGGAAGAACGTGGTTTCATCCGCCGCCTGCCGAACCGCGCGCGCGCGCTGGAGGTGCTGAAGATCCCGGAAAAGGGCAATGCCGCACCAATCAAGCTGAGCGGCGCGTCGCCCATGGCCCAGTCCGATCGACCGGCCGGAGCCATGCCGGTGGCGGCCAATGACGTGATCGAACTGCCCTTGCACGGCCGCATTGCCGCTGGTGTTCCGATCGAGGCGATGGAGGGACAGAGCTCGCTCTCCGTGCCCATGGCCCTGTTGGGAACGGGCGAGCATTATGCGCTTGAAGTGTCGGGAGACTCGATGATCGAAGCGGGCATTTTCGATGGCGACTATGCCCTGATCCAGCGCACACAGATTGCGCGGGACGGAGATATTGTGGTGGCGCTTGTGCACAATGAAGACGCAACGCTCAAATATCTGCACCGTGAAAATGGCCGTATCCGGCTCGATCCGGCCAATAGCAGCTATATGCCGCAATATTACGCCGCGGACGAGGTCGAGATTCAGGGCAAACTGGCTGGTCTTCTGCGCCGCTATCACTGATGCCTTTTGGCATATGCGCTGCGCCGGGCGTGCGAAAGATTGCTTTGCGATCCAGCGGAGGCAGACTGGTCCGGCATTGAGCCCTGTCGTGCGTTATTGAGGGTCGACCATGGCAGATGGCCGGTTTGAGCGGCGACAGTGCGCACCTTTTCGGCGGCAAGATCAATCGAAAGGCCGCCGGTTTGCTTCAGGCTCTGCCGATCGATCTTGAGCCAGCGCGGACGGCAGCTTGCCGGCAGCCATCGATCGCTGATCATGATATCTGTGCGGCGGCAGAAGGCCGCCAGTTCGAGCGATGGCACATAATATCCTGAGCGCGTCGCACCAATCGTCCAGACGCGTCCGCCCCTGTTCAACTGGACCATGCAGATATCCGCCGAGCAGCGGGCATTCCGGGCCTCGCTTATGGCCGATGCGTCCTGTTCGGTTCCGGCATTTTCGCCCAGCATATCGCGGATATAATCGCCAGCGCTCCCGCGCAGTAACGCAATGCCGCCCTGCCCGTTCGAAAAAGCGACATGCCGGCCATCGCCGGTAATCAGGAGGTCCGGCATCGGCGTTGCGATGGCGGCCGCGCTGCCCATGGCCATCGGAAGCAAACCCAGCCAACGTATTTTGGTTTTCAGGAGGCAGATCATCAAGCCGCCTAGGACGGTCATGCCGAAAATGGCGGATGGCATGGACGGCAAGGTCGCCACCGCGCCCCGTTGGCTGGACGTGATATGCGCAATGTCGAGCAGTAGACCGATTGCATGTTCGCACAGGAACCAGAACGGCGCGCCCATGCCCACAATATCGAACAACAGCGCGAGGGCCTCCAGCGGCATGACGACGAACGTTGTGAGCGGGATGGCAAGCACATTGGCGAACGGGCCATAGAGACCGGCCTTGTGAAAATGATATATCGCGATCGGCATCAGGACCATTTCGACCACAAATCCAGTCAGGAACAAGGCCGCGATGAAACGCCAGCACCGCGACACGAAACCGCGGTCCTGCCGGGCGACAAAAGCGCGCATCAGGGGCAGTTCGTGCAGCGCCACAATCGCCGTGACGGCCGCGAAACTCAGCTGGAAGCTGGGGCCAGAAAGGGACTGCGGCCAGACGATGAGCACGATCAGCGCGCCGGTGGCAATCAGACGCAAGCTGATGGCCTGCCGTCCCAGTGCCATCGCGATCAGGACCAGCAACGTCGCAACGCAGGCGCGCACCGTCGGCACCTGCGCGCCCGTAAGCAGCGTGTATCCAATCGCACCGATCGCCGCGCCGCTGGCGGCCACCAGCGGCACCGGCACACGCAGAGCGAGCGGACCGATCAGCGCGACCAGGCGGCTGATCAGCAGATAGATCGCACCGACCACTGCGGTGACGTGGAGGCCGCTGATCGACAGCAAATGGGCCATGCCGCTGCGCCGCATCGCTTCGGCATCGGCCTCCGGAATGGCCCCGCGATCGCCGGTCGCCAAGGTGGCGCCCAACGCGCCGGCTGCCCCTGGCATGCTTGCCTGAACATGCCGGGACAAAGCCTTGCGCCATCGCTGCCATCGCGTCTGCGCGGATCCGGCGCGCAATATCTCGAAATCTCCGATCATCGAGCCGGTTGCGCCAAACTGATCGAACCAGGCGCGGGCGGCAAAATCATAGGCACCGGGAACAGCGGGTCCGGCGGGCGGCATCAATCGTGCTTTCATCCGAACGACGGCGCCCTCCCGCACGGCTTCGCTCCGGCTGTCAGCAGGGATATTGAGCCGAATGGTCGAGGGCAGACCTTCAGCCCCCATGGGTGCGATGGTCCAGCGCACCAGCTGCCGGGCTGGCAGTGCCGCGACATTGGTCACCTGCCCGGTCACCGCGACCACATAGGGCCTGGCCAACCTGTTCGGCGCGGACGTCGTGGCATGCCACGCGATATTGCCGGCGCCCAAAACCAGCATCAGGCCGGAAATAGCCAGAGCGGTGCCGAGCCGCCGATGCAGGCCCGTGGCAACGCCAAAACACATAGCGGCCAGCGCCACCAGCAACAGAACTGACAGGATCCTGTGGCCAAAGGTAAACCAGAGCGCGATCCCAGCGCCGAACATGACCACGGCCCACAGCGGCAGCTGTTCGCGCTCTGCGTCCAGCCATCGTTCGACGGCTGCCAAGACCGGCGGCCAGCGTTCTGAGCGGCCATCTCTGCGGGCCTCCAGAACCTCGTGATATGGCACCGATTCCATCCGTTGCCGATAGCAGGAATTGCCAACCAGGGGCAGCCGCCAGCGTGCTTTGGAATTGTGCAGTGCAACGCCCTTGACCTGAGGGCTGCCAGCCCTCATTTCCGTGGCACGGAAAAACGCTTTTCGACGAGCAACCGCGCTTGATCGGAAACCGTTATCGTCCGCACCTTGATCTGCAGGCAAGGCATCGCCTTGCGCCTGCAGGCCTCGGGCTGCTGACCAATGGATTACTTATACGGAGAATAGCATGAACGACATCGCCAAGCTGGACCTGAAGGGCGAGACCCATGAGTTTCCCGTGTTGCAGGGCACCGAAGGGCCAGACGTCTTCGATATCCGCTCGCTCTACGGCAAGTCGGACATGTTCACATTCGATCCGGGCTTCAAATCCACGGCGAGTTGCGAGTCCGGCCTGACGTTCATCGACGGCGACGAGGGCGTTCTTCTCCACCGCGGTTACCCGATCGGTCAGCTGGCGGAGCATTCCAGCTTCATGGAAGTCTGCTATCTCCTGCTGAACGGTGAACTGCCGGACGGCAAGGAACTCGAAAAGTTCAGCTGGACGATTTCGCGCCACACAATGCTGCACGAGCAGTTGCGGCAGCTGTTTTCCGGCTTCCGCCGCGATGCGCATCCCATGGCGGTCATGTGCGGCGTGGTCGGCGCACTCAGCGCCTTTTATCATGACAGCACCGATGTGAAGGATCCGACGCATCGGATGATTTCCAGCCATCGTCTGATCGCCAAGATGCCGACGATTGCCGCCTGGGCCTATAAATATTCGATCGGCCAGCCCTTCGTCTATCCCGACAACAGCCTGTCCTATACCGGCAACTTCCTGCGCATGACCTTCGGCGTGCCTGCAGAACCTTATGAGGTCGATCCGGTGATCGAACGTGCGATGGACCGGATTTTCATTCTCCATGCTGATCATGAGCAGAATGCTTCGACGTCAACGGTGCGGCTCGCCGGTTCGTCCGGCGCCAATCCTTTTGCCTGCATCGCGGCGGGCATCGCCTGTCTGTGGGGCCCCGCCCATGGCGGCGCCAATGAGGCGGCGCTCAACATGCTCAAGGAAATCGGTACGCCGGACCGCATTCCGGAATTTATCGAGCGCGCGAAGGACAAGAACGACCCGTTCCGCTTGATGGGCTTCGGTCACCGCGTCTACAAGAACTACGATCCGCGTGCGACCGTGATGCAGAAGACCGTCCGCGAAGTCTTCCAGGCCATGAACGTCAAGGACCCGGTGTTCGATGTTGCTCTGCAGCTCGAGGAAATGGCGCTTAACGACGACTATTTTCAGGAAAAGAAGCTTTTCCCGAACGTCGACTTCTATTCGGGCATCATCCTGTCAGCGATTGGCTTCCCGACGTCGATGTTCACCGCGCTGTTTGCCCTCGCGCGAACGGTCGGCTGGGTTGCGCAGTGGAACGAGATGATTTCCGATCCAGGCCAGACCATTGGTCGTCCGCGTCAGCTCTACACAGGGCCGAAGCAGCGTGACTATGTCGGGTTAGACAAACGCTAACTGCCCGTCGTCATATTCAAATTTGGCTCCTCCCGGTTCAGGCCGGGGGGAGTATCAACACAAAACGCGCCCCGACCTCCGATCCGTCGACCATCAGGTCGCCGCCCATGGCTCGGGCAAAACGACGCGAGATATAGAGGCCAAGGCCGCTTCCGCCATCGGCTGAACGTCCCAACCGCTCGAACTTCTCGAAAACATGTTCGCGGTTTTCTTCGGCAATCCCGTCTCCCTGATCCTGCACAATGATGGCCGGGTTGCCGTCGATGATGGCGGCATCGACCGTCACGATTGTTCCATCGGGTGAATAATTGACTGCATTGCCAATCAGATTGACGACGATTTGAAGAACGCGTTTATATTCGCCAGTCGCGGCCAGGCTATCGACCTCTCCCGGCGTCTGGATGGCGATGCCATGATCGGCCGCGCGAACAGCGAGCAGGCCGGCGGCGCGGCGGGCAAGCTCGCAACAATCGATCCGCTCCACGTCGAGCCTGAAACCGGGATGCTCGACAGTCTCCAGATCGCCGAAATCCTCGACCAGATCACGCAGATGTCGCGCGGCTGAAGCGATATCGCGCGCATAGGATGCGTAATTTTCACGCAAAGGCCCCCGCAAGCGCCCGTGAATGGTTTCGGCATTGGCGATGATGCGGCTGAGCGGCTGTTTCAGATTGGGGGTAACAAGCTGGGTCGGGGACGGCGGTGCTTCCGCCTGGCCCGGCGTGACGCTCGCCTCCGCTATCTGACAGAGATAGCCACTGAATTCGCCTTTGCCCGAAAGCAGTGGCTGCCCGGCCAGCATCACGGCGCAGCCGTTCACCTTCGCAGCCTGGGCCTTGAACGCCTGCCGCTCCGCCACGGCTTCCAGCAACGGAAAGCTGGCTGGCGGCGCAGTCTGAAGCTGCGCCCATTGGTTCAGCGCCTGTCCGATGTCCGGCTGGCCGATCCGCGTGTTCGGCAGCGCGCCGCTGATGGCCAGCACCCGCAACGCTGCATCCAGTTGCAGCTTCATTCCCGGCTGATGGTCAGACATGTCCAGGCGGAAACGCGGCGTCTCCAGCAGCGCATCGTCCCGCTCGCGTTCCTGCCACCCGGTGATCCGGATCGTTACCGATTCCTGATCGGGGGCCGTTTCCACGAGCAGCCGGTGGTCGCAACGCTCGTCGCTCACCTGAATCGTCCGGGCCAGTTTCATGCCCAGCGCCGCGCTGGATTCGCACAGGGCGCGCAGCGCGGGAAGCGCCAGGATTCCGCCGTCCTCGCCACCTGCCTGCCGGTGCAGTTCCAGCAAGGCGACATCCGCTTCCATCAGCAGACCGTCACTGGTGCACCGTCCGCAGATCGGTTCGCTCAACTGTTTTTCACGCATCGCCAAAGCCCGATCCGGTTGCCGCGATCAACGCGCGAGCGGCTTTTTTCGACACTTCCTTATAATGGGTGAGATCCGGCACGCGGTCGGTCGGCGACAGCAGATCGGCGATGCCCTGCGCTTCCGATCGGCGAAAAGCGGCAGCGCGCAGCAACAGCATCAAACGCGCGCCGCCCTCGCCCAGCATCAGAACGACATCGTGCCAGGAGCAGCCCAGTTCCGAGGCAAGATAGCCTGCAAATAGGTCCAGACCTGCATGGACCGGATCCCTCAGTTCTTCGAAATTCTCATCACGGGCCAGCTGTACGGCCAGCCGCGCGGACAAATAAGGAAGCCCCGCCGCTTCGTCATGCGCGGCCAGCAGCGTGGCGACGTCATGGGCGCGGTGCGGATCCGCCTTGTCACTACTGAGCAGTGCCGCGTCAATCTGCCGCACGAGATGCCGGAATATCGGCGCCGGCAGGTCATATCGACCGGACAGCCGTTCCTCGACCGTCCGGCTTCGCGCGGACAGCAGGGAAAAGATGCTCTCACTGAGCAACTCGTCATCATCGTCGATATGGCCGGAAAGCCAGACATTGGACCGCTGCCAGAGAGGCGCCGGCAATCGCTGGCCAAGCCGGAGCCAGGCCGCGTGCGCCATCAGGAATCTGAAGAGCGGCGGATGGTCGAGCAGCCGGCTGCGCTCGATAATCGGCCAACTAAGACCGGGTTCTTCGCCCGTAAGATCGGCCTCTATCGCGTTGACCAGCGTAAACAGGATCGCGCGGGCGCTGGCCACGGTCGCGTCTTCCAACGCAATCTGGGACCGGGGAAACAGGCGCGCCGCGAGATCGGCCTGCAAAGCGGGCTGTTCACGCTCGATGCGCTCCGCTTCACGCAGCGGATGTTCCAATGGCCGTTGGCCGTCTGACACGATCATTGCCCTGCTAGAAAGAAGCCCGGCTATAGGAAAGTGATGTTAATTTGGCTTTAAGGCTGTGCGCTTGCGGCGATGCGAAACCCATCGTTCAGTAACGAGCGCCGCCAGACAGGCAAGGCTGGTAACGCCGATCGCCATCGGTCCCGCCAGGAGGCTGGCGATCATCAGGATCAGGGCCACCACCGGCAAGATCGGCACGATCATGTCCCAACGCCCGTCGAACCGGCGATCGGCACATAAGGCCGCCGACAGAACCAGAACGGCGCATGCGATGATGGATATATCCGCGCGGCGCGACAGAAGAAGAACGGCCGCTGCCACCAAGCCAAGGCCGGCCGCGCTTCGCCAAGGCACGCCGCGATGATCCCGGCGATCCGGATCGATGCGTTCCAGCGCGCGATCCCCCGCAAGGGCCATGATCGCGGCCAGCGCCCCCCATGTGATCGACCCCATAGCCCCGCCCACGGCAGCCAGAAGCGCTGCTGCCAGCGGCAGATGCAGCAACGGCCATCGGGCAGCCGGTTTGCGCCGCATCAGGAGCAGCACGCCGCGCGCGATGGGCGCGGTGACGAGCCGGTCGAACCAATGCGCCGACGGACTGCCGCCCACGGCTGCACGTTCGATCTGTCGCGCACCCTCCTCATTCGAAACGCGCACGGGCATGGGGTGCGACGATGCCTGTTCGCTGTCGATCCCGCGTGCCCCATCCTGCGTGAGCTGACGCAGCAGCGTGGATGCGACATCCCAGCTTTCCGGCAGATCGGCCCCATCCGATACAGCGCGTCTGCCGAATGTGGCCACCCCGCCCCAGAAATGATCCCGGTCGAGCCGTTCCCATCCGCTATGTTCGGTCACCAGAACGGCTTTGTCGAATTGTTGAACAAATGCGAGCGTCTCCGCGCTGATCCATGCATCAGCTGCCACCAGCACAAGCCGTGCCTCCACCGGCAAGACGGCGTCCAGTTCTGCCAGCGTGCGGTGGTAGGACGCGCCTAGCCCTCTGCTCTTGATCAGATCGACCAGACGCGCAGCATCCGTCGCCGGCAGATCGCCGACCAACAGAAAACGGCGTACGCCGCTGCGCTCCAGCCCGGTGACCAGATGCTCCACCAGTGAACGTCCAAGAATCGATGGCTGCGCCGACGCTTGTCCAGTTACAAGCGCCAGGATTGCAAACTTTTCCAAACCGGCCTCCGCCCGCTCCCCTAAAGCGCAGAGCACGGGCTTGCAATCGCGGTGCGCCCTCAGGCCGGATCGACCGCGCTGTTTACGGCTATGGTCAGCTCCCGAAGAACCACTGGATCACCAGGAGCGCCATCGGCTGCCTCTTCGGCAAGCGCCTGAATTTGCGAAGCGCCGAAGCTTGCGGCAATGCCTTTCAGGCGCAGCGCCGCGTAAAGCCAGTTGGCGTCGCAGCGCGCGCGTTGCATCAGATCGATCTGACGCCGTGCGCTGTCGCCAAATGCTTCGCGCAGCTGCGCGACCAGATCCTCATCCTGGCCGACAGCTTGGGCCAGCGCGCTCTCCAAAGCTCCATGGTCATAAGACATGGAAGCGTCTCTACATCATGCAGGCTTAACTTTGCGTTTCGATCCCTCCGGGTTATGGTTAACCCCAGTTCTTGAGGGGGTCGCGGGCATGGCCATCAGCGCAAATGAAGATGTTTACGACGCGGATCCGGCCGCCGAATCGCCTGTGATGGGCGACCATGCAGTCGAGTCGGCTGCGGAATGGATTGAGGACGAGCCCGAGCCGGCATCGATGATCTTGCCGATCGTGCTCATCGGCCTGGCAGCCGCCTGGACCGCCTTCTTCATCTTTGCCCAGTTCGAAAATCTGCAGGCCCGCCCCGGCGCCAGTCAATCCGCGGACCTGATCGTGCAATGGGCGGTTCCGCTCCTGCTGATCGGCATGATCTGGCTGCTGGCCATGCGCACCAGCCACCGCGAGGCCCGGCGTTTTGCCGATGTTTCCGGGCGCATGCAGGACGCAGGCGCCGCGCTGCAACATCGAATGCAGGCGGTCAATAACGAGATCAGCCTGGCGCGCGAATTTCTTGCCGAACAGGCCCGCGAACTCGACATGCTGGGGCGGACGCGCGCCCGCGATATCCGCGAGGCGGCGCAGAGCATCGAACATGCTTTTGCGGAAAGCCAGCGCCAGGCCGCCAAGCTCGACGAGGTGAGCCAGGCCGCGAACGGCAATCTGGAGCGGCTGCGCAATCATCTGCCGGTGGTCACCAGCACGGCCAAGGACGTTACCAACCAGATCGCCACCGCAGGCGAAGGCGCGCGGATTCAGCTGGACGCACTTGTAAGCGGGGCGGCCGCGATCGAAGAAGCGACGGAACGGCTGGGGGCTGCATCGGACCGTTTGCATGAACGGTCATCCAACGTCTCCGAAGCGATCGACGAAAACAGCGCTGCAAGCGAGCGGCGGCTCGCTGATTTCCTGCAGGATGCCGAAGGGGCGGCGGCGCAATTGTCCAGACATCTTCAGGCAAGCATTGCGGACCTCCTCGCAAGCCTGGACGACAGCGCAGAGCGGCAGCGCCGTCTTGCGATGGAATCGGCCAGTACCTTGCAGGCGCGGCTGTCAGAGCTCGATAACCGGATCAACGATGTGGCCGAGCGGGGCGGCGAACAAGGCGAACGGATCGTGCGTCTGTCGCGCGAGATCGAGGAAAGCGCCGAGCGCGCTCGGGCGCGTATCCATGAGCTGGACGAACGGGGAAGCGAAGCCACCGCGCGCATTGCTTTTGCGATCAAGGCGGCGCTGGACAACAGCGATGCGCTGAGCGCGAAGATCGAGCATAATGACGATGGCCTTGCCGCGCTTCAGAACCGCCTCGCTGCGGCGCACGAGCTGATGGCCGCGATCGAACAGCTGGGTGATGACCGGCTGTTGCCCAGTGTCGAACGGGTGTTGGGCAAGATCGACGAGACCAACGACCGCGGTACCGATCTCAGGACGCTCATCGAGCTGATCGATGTCAACAGCCATGGCGTACAGGATCGGGCGGTCGCCTTCGGGGATGTACTGTCGCAGCAGCGCGAACTCATCGACGGGCTGAACGAGGATAGCGCGGCCGCCTTTACCGAACGGCGTGAAGACAGCGCAGCACTCGAACAGGCTTTGATGGAGGCGCGCGGCGCTTTGCAGCGGCTGGCCGAAGACGTCGAGGCGCGGCTTTCCGCCAGCGTGGAGCAGGTGCGCGATCGTTCCATCGAAGCCGCCGATCACGCACGCAGCGCGCTGGACGGCGTGGTCGAGACCACTGCCGACAATCTGCGCCAGCGGACCACGGAAACGCTGGAACATGCCGTGACCGAGCAGATGGAGGCTGGTGGAGAGCGCTGGAACGCCATGGTTGCCGCAGCACTTCACCAGTCCGATGAAACCACGAAATTGCTGGAAGAGCGCCTGGCCAAGCTGGACCAGATGACCAGCAACCTAGAGGTCCGTCTGGAACGGGCGCATGAGCAATTCGAAGGGACGGACGACGATGCCTTTGCACGGCGTGTGCTGATGCTGACCGAATCCCTGAATTCAACCTCGATCGACGTGGCGAAACTGCTGTCCAACGACGTGACGGATCCGGCCTGGGCGGCCTATCTGAAAGGCGATCGCGGCGTCTTTACGCGGCGTGCGGTGCGGCTTCTGGATGCCGGCGAGGTCCGCATCATTGCGCAGCATTACGAGGAAGATCGCGAGTTCCGAAACCAGGTGAACCGCTATATCCACGATTTCGAGAGCATCATGCGCAACCTGATGAGCACGCGGGACGGCAGCGCGATCAGCGTCACCCTGCTCTCTTCCGATGTCGGCAAGCTATATGTCGCGCTGGCGCAGGCAATTGAGCGGCTCAGGGCCTGAAGATGGCCCTGCAGCGCGCTCGGCAGGTTACTGGTCGAATGACTGGAAGAAGTTGAAGTCTTCCGCCGTGATCCATTCGAACCGATAGTTCAGATAGAACAGGCCGAACAGGATCGCGGAAACCACCGTCGTGCGTAATATGATCCTGCCGGCAGAAAAATTGCCGGGCGCGCTATCGGCCTGGCCCGACACCATGTCGATACCTAGCTCCTCATGCGTCCGCACGCCAAAGGGCAGGACGGCAAACAAGGTCAGCGCCCAGAACAGCACATAGATGGCGATCATCGATGCCGGTTGCATGAAGCTGGTCAGCCTTCCACGATAAGCACGTCGACCACCGGCTTCTTGCCGGTCCATTCCCGCGCGGTACGGCGAACGGCCAAGCGCACATCTTCGCGCAACTTGGCAATATCGCCGCTGAATTTGCGCGTGGCTTTCTTGGCCGCGTCCACCGCTTCGTCCAGAAATTCATCGCGCTCGTCCTCGATCGGTACGCCCTGCGTCTGCAGCACCGGATCGCCGGACAGCTTGCCGCGCGCATCGATCGCAAGGGCCACCGAGATCTGACCATTCTGGGAAATCTTGCGACGCTCATTCATGGTCGCGCCGTCCGCCGCGATGATGATGTCCCCGTCCACGATCAGACGGCCGGAACGCTCGCGCCCGACAATCTTCGGCTCGCCCGGCGCAAGCCGAACGACGTCACCATTCTTCTGCACCACCGCCTTGGGAATGCCCTGCTCAAGCCCGAGCCGAGCATGCTCTTTCATATGGCGCATCTCGCCATGGACCGGCAGCAGGATTTTCGGCCGGATCCACTCATACATGGACTTCAGCTCAGGCCTGCCGGGATGGCCGGACACATGGATGTCGGCCTGCCGTTCGGTGATCATCTTGACGTTCATTTCGGCGAGCCGATTCTGAATGATCCCGATGGCAATTTCATTGCCGGGAATCTGTTTGGATGAGAACAGCACGACATCGCCGTCTTCCAGCGACAATTTGTGATTGCCCTGCGCCACGCGGCCAAGCGCCGCGCGTGGTTCACCCTGCCCGCCGGTGGCCACGATCATCACCTTGTTGCGCGGCAGCTGCATGGCCTCTTCGAAGCGCACGATATCCGGGAAGGCCTTGAGATAGCCGGTCGCCTTGGCATTTTCGATCATACGGTCGAGCGAACGCCCCGCGACGCACAACTGGCGGCCCGTCGCCTTGGCGACTTCCCCCAGCGTCTGCAACCGGGCAAGGTTGGACGCAAAGGTGGTGACCATGATCCGGGTCTTGATGCCCTTGCAAGCCTCAAGCAACGATTCCCGTACCATCTCCTCGGAACCCGAGGCATTGTCGTTGAACACATTGGTGGAATCGCAGACCAGCGCAAGAACGCCTTCATCGCCGATCGCGGTCAGCTCTTCCGCCGTGCTTGGCGTGCCGATCTGCGGTTTGTCGTCGAGCTTCCAGTCGCCTGTGTGGAAAATATTGCCATAAGGCGTTTCGATCAGCAGGCCATTGCCTTCCGCGATGCTGTGCGCCAGCGGAATGTAACGAATGCCGAAATCGCCCAGGCGGAAATGCCCGTCATCCTCGATAATATTGAGTTTGATGTCTTTTTCCAGCCCATGCTCACGCAGCTTGTAGCGGATCAAACCGGCGGTGAACTTGGTGGCATATAATGGCACGCCAAGCTCTTCGGCGAGCCAGGGAATGGCACCGATATGGTCCTCATGCCCATGGGTCAGAACGATGCCGAGCAGATCCTTGGCATTGCGCTCGATAAATTCCAGATCGGGCAGCACCAGATCGGTGCCAGGATAATGGGGGTCAGAGAAGCTGATACCCAGATCGACCATGATCCATTTGCCGTTACAGCCGTACAGGTTCACGTTCATGCCGATTTCGCCCGAGCCGCCAAGGGCCAGGAAAAGAAGTTCGTTTTTCGGTTTCATGTTGTGCTTTCAACACGGGCGGCAATGATTGCCAGCCCGTTAAGGGTTAGGTCCGGTTCGACCGCATCGAACAGGTCGGTATGTTTATCGAAGAGCTGGGCCAGTCCGCCGGTCGCCACCACCTTGGTCGGGCGTCCGATTTCGGCGCGCATCCGCTGAACGATGCCTTCCATCATGGAAACATAGCCCCAGTAGACGCCGATGTGCATTTGCTCTTCGGTGTTGCGCCCGATGACGCTGTTCGTCGCGGGCGCTTCAATTGCAATATTGGGTAGCTTGGCCGCCGCCGCAACTAGGGCATCGAGCGAAAGATTGATGCCGGGCGCTATGATCCCGCCTTTATAGGCGCCGGTATAATCGACATGATCGAGCGTAGTCGCCGTACCAAAATCGATCACCACCAGATCGCCATCATATTTGGCATGCGCCGCCACGGCATTCACCGCCCGGTCCGCGCCGAGCGAACCCGGCTCATCGACGTCGATCACCAAGCCGTAATCGCCCTCACCGCGCCCCGCGACAATCGGATCGCAATCGAGATATTTCTGCGCCAGCAGGGTTAGGTTATGCAGGGCACGCGGCACCACGGTCGAAATAATAACGCTCTTGATGGCGGCGGGGTCGATCTGCGCCAATTGCATCAGTTGGCGCAGCCAGACCGCATATTCATCGGCCGTCCGCCGCGCATCGGTTGCGATCCGCCAACGCGCAGATACTTCGCCATTCTGCATGACGGCAAAGACGATATTGGTGTTTCCGGCATCGATGGCGAGCAACATGACGTCAAATCCGTTCCCTGATAATGTCCACATCGGCCGCGTGCACCTGCCGGCGCGTTCCGTCTGTCATCCGCAGGAACAGCGCCCCGTCCGATGCCAAACCGTCATAATGCCCTTCCAGCTTCTCGTCCGCACTTAGCGATACGGACAGAGGCGTGCCGATAGCATGAGCGCGCGATTCCCAGTCAGCCAATGTTCTCTGCAATGGCTCGGCGCGCCAACGCGCGAGCTTTTCGGCAAAATTCCTAGCCAGATCGACCAGTAACGCCGCAGGATCGAAAGGCGCAGCCGATCCGTCGTGGAAGCTGGCCGTCAGCCGGCCGGCAATTTCCGGAGCGGACGCCAGATTCACTCCAATCCCAAGAACGACGCCATCTTTCTCCCGCTCCAGCAGCATGCCTGCGCACTTGGCGCCGTTCAACAAAAGGTCGTTGGGCCATTTCAGCTTAAGCTCATGCGGTCCGCCAAGTGGTGCCAAGGTCACATGGGCGGCAATGCCGATCACGAACGCCAGACTTGCGGCTGATGGATCCTCCGCCCGCAATCGCACAAGCGTGCTGGCATAAAGATTGCCGACGGGGCTCTGCCACTGCCGCCCCTGCCTGCCGCGACCGCCGCTCTGCACATCGGCACGAAGCCAATATCCTTCGGACGCCCCTGCCCTTGCAAGAGCCATGACGTCGTCGTTGGTCGACGCTGTGAGCGCGACGCTATCGATGCGCGGGATCAGAAGAGCGCCGAGGCGGCGTTATTGGCGAAGCCGCCGAGCAAGGGAATGGAGAAATAGCCAAGCGGTGACACTAGCAGCGCCATGATCGCACCGATCCACGCCAGCGCCTTGCCGTCTCCGGTCTGCAGCACGGTGCGGCTCTCATCGAAATACATCAGCTTGACGATTTTGATATAATAGAATGCGCCGATCACGGACGCCGCAATACCGATGACGGCCAGCGGCAACAGTCCAGCACCGATCGCGGCATCGAATACAACCACCTTGCCCCAGAAACCGAACAACGGCGGGATACCAGCAAGCGAGAACATGAAGATCGCCATGGCGAGCGCCAGACCCTTGTTGGTCTGGGAAAGCCCGGCAATATCGCTCAGTTCTTCACGCGGTTCGCCGTCGGGCCCGCGAAGCTGCATGATGCAGGCAAAGCTGCCCAAGGTCATCGCGACATAGATGCTGAGATACACAAGAACGGCAGATATGCCCTCCTGCGTTCCAGCAGCGAGGCCGATCAGCAAAAATCCGATATTGTTGATCGAGCTATATGCGAGCAGTCGCTTCAGATTGGTCTGGCCGATCGCCGCCACGCCGCCAAGAATGATGGAAGCCAATGCGATGAAAATGATGATCTGCTGCCACGCGAGTGTCTGCGTGCCAAACGCATCGACCGCCACACGGACCGTCAGTGCCGTAGCGGCCACCTTGGGCGCGCTGGCGAAAAACGCGGTAACGGGAGTCGGTGCGCCCTCATACACGTCCGGCGTCCACATGTGGAACGGCACGGCGCTGATCTTGAAGGCCAGGCCCGCCAGCACGAAAACGATGCCAAACAACGCGCCAGTCTCCATGCCACCGCCGAGCGATCCAAGCACCGCGACGAAGCTCGTCGAGCCGGTAAAGCCATACACCAGCGACATACCGAACAGCAGAATACCGCTGGCCAATGCGCCCAGCACGAAATATTTCAGCCCGGCCTCGGCGGAGCGTTCGTCGGTGCGCAGGAAACTGGCCAGCACGTATGCCGCCAGACTGTTCAGCTCCAGGCCGATATACAAGGTCAGGAAGTCGGTTGCCGATACCATCATGCCCATGCCCACACAGGCATAGAGGATGAGGATGGGATATTCCGCCCGTGCAAGGCCGGCTCGCTGGAAAAACCGCGGTGCGATCATCAACGATATGGCCGCTGCGATATAGATGAGCACATGACCGAAATCGCTGAACTGGTCTCCGCTATAGAGGGCACCAAACGCATCGCCGGTATAGCACAGCGTGGCCACGCCTGCGGCAACGAGCAGCGCCACCGCGGAGATACTCACCGCGCGCGTCGCCTTGGCCCCGGACCATGCGGCCACCAACAGCAGGACAAGTCCACCAATGCTGAGAATGATCTCAGGCAGGGTTATCAGGAGCGATTGACCGTAATCCATCAATGCGCCCCCCCGGCGGCGGTATTTTCATGATGTTCTTCACGAACCGTGCGGAAACGCTCGGTCCAACCCACATTCTCGACAAGCTGGGAATCGCTTGCCGGCTTGGCGCGATCGATCCGCTCGACGATCATCGAAACGTCCCTGCGAATAGGCTGCAGAAAGCTTTCCGGATAGATGCCCATCCAGAGCGCCGCGCCCGCCAAGGGCGCCAGCAGCCAAAGCTCCCGCATGCTCAGATCGCTCATTGCGGCAGCGTCGACATTCTTCTGCTCGCCAAAGGCAACGCGACGATAGAGATAAAGCGAGTAAGCCGCACCCAGAATGATGCCTGTCGTGCAGATCAGCGCAGCCCAGGTCGATGCCTGATAGGTGCCCGCCAGCGCCAGAAATTCGCCGACGAAACCACTGGTGCCTGGCAATCCGATCGACGCCATGGTGAACAGCAGAAAGAACACGGCATAAGTCGGCATGTTGATCGACAGGCCGCCATAACGGCTGATCTCGCGCGTATGCAGCCGATCATAGACCACACCGACGCACAGGAACAGCGCGCCCGATACCAGACCGTGGCTCAGCATCAATATGATCGAGCCTTCGAGGCCCTGCTGATTGAAGGCAAACAAACCGACCGTCACGATCGCCATATGGGCAACCGAACTGTAGGCGATCAGCTTCTTCATATCCTGCTGCACCAGCGCCACCAGCGAGGTGTAGACCACTGCGACCATCGACAGTCCGAAGATGAGCCACATGAACTGCGCAGACGCTTCCGGGAACATTGGCAGCGAGAAGCGGAGCATGCCGTAACCGCCAAGTTTCAGCAGCACACCTGCCAGAATGACGGAGCCAGCGGTTGGCGCCTGAACATGGGCGTCCGGCAGCCAGGTATGAACGGGCCACATTGGCATCTTCACCGCGAAGCTGGCGAAGAATGCAAGCCAGAGCCACGTCTGAGCCTGCGGTGCGAAATCATACACCATCAACTCGGGAATCGCGGCCGTACCGGCGGCCCGTACCATCCACAGGATGGCGATGAGCATCAGCACCGAACCCAGCAATGTATAGAGGAAAAACTTATAGGCTGCGTAGATGCGGTCCTGCCCACCCCAGATGCCGATGATCAGATACATCGGGATCAGGCCGGCCTCGAAGAATATGTAGAACAGGAAGATATCCTGCGCCGCGAAGACACCGATTACCAACGTCTCCATGAACAGGAACGCGGACATATATTCCGGTACCCGCTTGGCAATCGCGTTCCAGCTCGCACCAATGCAGATCGGCATCAGAAACACCGTCAGCATGATCAGCATGAGCGCGATACCATCGATGCCGAGCGCGTAGGAAAACGGCCCGAAAATATCCGCGCGTTCGACAAACTGCCACTGCGCACCGGCTGGATCATAGCTCGCCCACAGCACGATCCCGATAACGAAATTGATCAGGGTTGCCAGAAGCGCGACGAGGCGCGCAGCGCTGGCACCGACGAACAGACAGACTGCGGCGCCAACAAGCGGGACAGCCAGCAACAGCGATAGAATGGGGAAACCGATATCGCTCATGTCAGCGCACCATGACCCAAGTGACGAGCCCGACCAGGCCAAGCAGCATCACAAGCGCGTAAGAATAAAGATAGCCGGACTGGAAGCGCACAGCGAGGCCAGAGCTCGACCGCACGACATTGGCAACGCCGTCCGGGCCGAAGCGATCGATCACGCCCTTGTCGCCTCCCTTCCAGAATATACGACCGAACCAGAAGGCCGGGCGCACAAAGATGAGGGTGTACAGCTCATCGAAATACCATTTATTGAGCAGGAATTTGTAAAGCGGGCTCAGGTTTTCCGCCACCTGCCGCGGTGCATCGGTCTCACGCAGATACATGAGCGCTGCCACGAGAAGGCCGAGCAACATCGCCGCCGTGGACGACCATTTCACCCAAGTCGGCACTTCGTGCATGGCGTGCATCAGCGGTTCGTTGAACGCCAGGCTACCCTGCCAGAAGGCACCGGCCGTTTCCGGCTCGACGAAGAAATTGTGGAAGACAAAGCCCGCAAAAACAGCGCCAACGGACAGAACGATCAGCGGTATCAGCATGCTGAGCGGACTTTCATGCGGATGATAGCCACCCGTGCCGTCCGGCAACTGTTCTGCATCGGCTGCATGAGCATGTGGCGCGCTGCCAGCATCTTCCTGCGCCGGAGGGTTATCGGCAGCAGCTTCTTCATGGGCATGCGTCGCATGATCCACATCATTATGATGGCCGTGGATAGCGTGCTGAATATGTTCGCTATCGGCCCAGCGCGGCTTGCCCCAGAAGGTCAGGAACATCAGCCTCCAGCTATAGAAACTGGTCAGCAGGGCCGCGGAAACGCCCATGAACCAGGCATAGCCGGCATAAGGCGCGTCGGCTGCAAAGGCGACTTCGATGATCGCGTCCTTGGAATAGAAACCGGCGAAACCGCCCAGCCCCACGATTCCCACGCCGGTGATCGCCAAGGTGCCAGCCATCATGCCCCAGAAGGTGACCGGGATCTGTTTGCGCAGGCCGCCGTAGAACCGCATATCCTGCTCATGGTGCATGGCGTGGATGACCGAGCCAGCCCCAAGGAACAGCAGCGCCTTGAAGAAAGCGTGCGTGAACAGATGGAACATCGCCGCACCATAGGCACCAACGCCCGCGGCAAAGAACATATAGCCAAGCTGCGAACAGGTGGAATAGGCGATGACCCGCTTGATATCCGTCTGCACCAGACCGATCGTTGCAGCGAAAATGGCCGTGGTGGCCCCGACGATGGTGACGAAATTCAGCGCAAACTGGCTGGTTTCGAACAAGGGCGAGAGCCGGCAGACCATAAACACACCGGCGGTTACCATTGTGGCGGCATGGATCAGCGCGGAAACGGGCGTCGGCCCCTCCATCGCATCCGGCAACCATGTGTGAAGACCCAACTGGGCCGATTTGCCCATCGCTCCGATGAACAGCAGGATGCACAGCAGGCTCATCGTATCCACCCGCAGGCCGAGGAAGCCGATGCTCGACCCCGCCTGATCCGGCGCTGCGACCAGAATCTCCGGGATCGAAACCGTCCCGAACACCAGAAACACGCCGAAAATCCCGAGCATGAAGCCCAGATCGCCAACCCGGTTGACGACAAAGGCCTTGATCGCCGCAGCGCTTGCGCTGGGCTTGCGGAACCAGAAACCGATCAGAAGATAGGATGCCAGGCCGACGCCTTCCCATCCGAAGAACATCTGGACCAGATTGTCCGCCGTAACCAGCATCAGCATGGCAAAGGTGAACAGCGAGAGATAGGCGAAAAACCGCGGTTGATCCGGGTCCTCGTCCATATAGCCCCAGCTGTAGAGATGCACGAGCGCAGAGACGCTGGTGATCACGACCAGCATGACCGCGGTCAATGTATCGACGCGCAGCGCCCAGTCGAAATCGAAACCGCCGGAGCGCACCCACGTCATGACCGGTTGCACATAGGCGCTTTCATTGCCGGACATGAAAGCCAGGAAAATGGGCCAGCTCAGCGCGCAGGACACAAATAGCGCCCCCGTCGTCAACACCTTGGCGGGTACATTGCCGATGGATCGGTTGGCCAGTCCGGCCACAATCGCCGCGAGCAGCGGCAGAAATACGATGATCTGAATCACGGCGCGCGTCAGCCCTTCATCCGGTTGACGTCATCGACCGCGATGGTGCCACGGCCACGGAAATAGATGACGAGAATGGCCAGGCCGATGGCTGCTTCGCCCGCCGCAACGGTCAGCACGAACATGGCGAAAATCTGCCCGGTCAGATCCTGCAACGCGCTGGAAAAGGCCACCAAGTTGATATTCACCGCCAGGAGAATGAGCTCGATTGCCATCAGGATGATGATCACATTTTTGCGATTCAGAAAAATGCCGAGCACACCCATCACGAACAGGATCGAGCTGACCACGAGATAATGTTCGATGCCGATCATAGGTCGACCCCCTGCCCGATTTCCGGCGTCAGATTTCGCACCGCATCTTGCGGACGACGGCGGACTTGCTTGGCCACATTCTGCGGCCGCGTGCCGCTACGCTTGCGATGGGTCAGCACGATCGCACCGATCATGGCCACGAGCAATATGAGCCCGGCAGCTTCGAACAGGAAAACATATTTGGTGTAGAGGAGCGCGCCGATCGCCTCGAGATTGGGCACCGCCGCATCCACGGGCGCGCTCGTCGCCGTGCCGAGCTTGATCGCTCCGGCACGAAACGCCTCGAGGCCCAGAACCAGTTCGATGGCGAGGAAGACCGCCAGCACAATGCCAAAGAAAAGATAGCGGGCAAAGCCAGCGCGCAGCTCGGCAAAGTCGATGTCGAGCATCATGACCACGAACAGGAACAGCACCGCGACCGCGCCGACATATACAATGACGAGCAGCATCGCGATGAACTCGGCCCCCGCAAGCACCATCAACCCCGCGGCGTTGAAAAACGCGAGAATGAGCCACAGCACGCTGTGCACCGGGTTCTTCGCGAAGATCGTGAACGCGCCCGAAAGCAACACGATGGTGGCGAACAGATAAAAGGCAAAGGTCTGGATCAACGTCCCTGCATATCCCTTTTGAGCCCCATAGACGCTGCCAGCATCGGCACCGCCATCTCGTTACGAAATGCCCGTCATCATATTCGGGGCTCGGGGATTCACATTATTGTTTGTCGTTTGAATCGGTCTGGCGGCGGCTTAGCGATAGGGCGCATCGGCGGCAAGGTTCGCGGCGATGGCGCGCTCCCATTTATCGCCATTCTCCAGCAATTTTCCCTTATCGTAGATCAATTCCTCGCGGGTTTCCGTCGAATATTCGAAATTCGGCCCCTCAACAATTGCATCGACCGGGCAGGCTTCCTGACAGAAACCGCAATAGATGCACTTGGTCATGTCGATATCATAGCGCGTCGTGCGCCGCGAACCGTCATCGCGTGGCTCGGCTTCGATCGTGATCGCCTGGGCCGGGCACACCGCCTCACACAGCTTGCAGGCAATACACCGCTCTTCGCCATTGGGATAGCGCCGCAGAGCGTGCTCGCCGCGAAAGCGCGGGCTCAGCGCGTTTTTCTCATAGGGATAGTTGATCGTCGCCTTCGGCTTGAAGAAATATTGCAGCGTCAGCCAGTGCGCCTTCAAAAATTCCCAAAGCGTATAGGCTTTGACGGTCTGTGCGAAGCTCATGAGAGCGCTCCATAACGGGTGATCATCAAATAGCCGGACACCAGGAATACCCAGAACAGGCTGATCGGGAGAAATATCTTCCAGCCCAGACGCATCAGCTGATCGTAGCGATAGCGCGGGACAGTCGCCTTGACCCAGCTGAACATGAAAAAGCAGATGCCGATTTTCAGGAAGAACCAGATGATGCCGGGCACATAGTAAAGCGGTGCCCAGTCGACCGGCGGCAGCCATCCACCCCAGAAAAGCAGCGCATTGAGCGCGCACATCAGGATAACATTGGCATATTCGCCCAGCCAGAACAGCGCGAACGCCATTGAGCTATATTCAGTCTGATACCCGGCGACGAGCTCCGATTCCGCCTCGGTCAGATCGAATGGGGCGCGGGCAGTTTCTGCAAGCGACGAAATGAAGAAAAGCACCGCAATCGGGAAGAGCAGCGGGTTCAGCGCATTGGCGTTGAATATGCCGAGAATGGTACCGCGCTGGGCATCGATAATGCCGCCCAGATTAGACGTTCCCGCCCACAGGATCACGCTGATCAGGATAAAGCCGATCGAGACTTCATAGCTGATCATCTGCGCTGCGGCGCGCATCGCCGAGAAGAAGGGATATTTGGAATTGGAGGCCCAACCGGAGATCACCACGCCGTACACGCCGAGCGAACTGATCGCGAGCACATAGAGCAGGCCGACATTGATATCCGCCAGCACCATGCCCGGCCCGAACGGGATTACTGCCCAGGCAAGCAGCGCCACCGTAAAGGTGATGATCGGCGCCATCAGGAAAAGGCCGCGATTGGATGCGGAGGGAATGATCGTTTCCTGCAGGAAAACCTTCAGACCATCGGCAAAGCTCTGCAGCAGACCGAAAGGACCGACGACATTGGGCCCCTTGCGTAGCGCGATTGCCGCCCAGATCTTGCGATCGGCATAGATAATCATCGCCACTGCCAGCATCAGCGGCAGCGCGATAAGCAGGATCAGGATCAGGTTCGCGACGAACCAGCCAAAGCCGGCGCCGAGATGGGTCTGGAAAAACTCGGTCATTCCGCAGCCTCCAGCATATCGACGCCATGGACCAGTTCGGCCGAGCAGCGATTCATCGTCTCGCTGGCGCGGCAGATGGCGTTGGTCAAATAATAGTCACGAATGGGATAGCTCGGGACCCCGCTGGGGCTGTCGGCCAGCTTCGGCGGTGCCCAATCATACGGCACCAGGCCTTCATCCGCGAGCGCAGGCACATCCGCAAACATCGCCGCGCGAAGGCCATCGAAATCGTCAAACGGCAAGCGATGACCCAATATGTCCGACAAAGCGCGGAAAATTGCCCAATCTTCGCGCGCATCGCCCGGTGCGAACACCGCCTTGGCGCTGCGCTGAACCCGGCCTTCGATATTGACGTACGTACCCGCTTTTTCGGGATAGGCCGCAGCCGGCAAAATGACGTCCGCCGCATGCGCGCCAGCATCGCCATGATGGCCGACATACACCTTGAAGCTGCTGTCGAACTGGCTGAAATCCACCTCGTCCGCGCCAAGGAAAAAGGCCAGCTTTGGCTTGCCACGCACGATATCGGCAATTCCGCCCGCCTGCGCATAGCCAAGCATCAGTCCGCCCATGCGCGCGGCCGAGGTGTGCAGCAGGTTGAAGCCATTCCAGCCTTCGCGCACCATCTTGAATTGATCGGCCAGCTTCAACGCGGCGCCATGCGCTCCATCGATGGTCAACGCGCCTGGACCAAGAATGAGGGCCGGTCGCTCGGCACCCTCCAATGCATCAGCCAGGGCCTGCGGCAGGCTGGACAGCCCGGCAAGATCATCTCCCAGCCACTGAACCTTGTAGGTCAGATCGGTTTCGGCGCCGAAAGCAAATATCTTGGCGCCGCGCTTGATCGCCTTGCGGATGCGGGTGTTTACCAGCGGCGCCTCATGGCGCGGATTGCTGCCGATCAGCAACACCACATCGGCATGCTCCAGATCGGCGAGCGGCGTGTTGAAACGCACGGCATCGAGACTGGTGACGTCATAGGACATGCCGGTCTGCCGACCTTCCAACTGGTCCGATCCCATCGATTTCAACAGCGCCTTGGCGGCGTACATCGTTTCGCAATCCACCTGATCGCCGGCAATGGCCGCAACGGACGAACCGGCGTTCACATCGGCGATGGCCTGAAACGCATCCTGCCAGCTGACAGGCTGAAGCGTGCCATCGCGGCGGACATAGGGCTTGTCGAGGCGGCGGCGCATCAGCCCGTCGATGGCGTAACGCGCCTTGTCGGTCGCCCATTCCTCGTTCACATCGTCATTCACACGCGGCAGCACGCGCAGCACTTCGCGGCCACGCGCGCCGAACTGGATGTTGGTGCCGACGGCGTCCATCACGTCGATGCCGAGCGTCTTCTTCAATTCCCAGGGCCGCGCTTCGAACGCATAGGGCTTGCTGGTCAGCGCGCCGACCGGGCACAGATCCACCACATTGCCCGAAAGCTCGGACTGCACGGCATGTTCGAGGTAGGAGGTGATCTGCATATTCTCACCACGCCCGATCGCGCCGATATCCTCGACACCGGCCACTTCCTCGGCAAAGCGCACGCAGCGGGTGCAGTGAATGCAGCGGGTCATGATCGTCTTCACGATCGGCCCCATATATTTCTCGGTCACCGCGCGCTTGTTCAGCTCATAGCGGCTGCGACCCTTGCCATAGGCCATGGCCTGATCCTGCAGATCGCACTCTCCGCCCTGATCGCAGATCGGGCAATCAAGTGGATGATTGATCAGCAAAAACTCCATCACGCCTTCGCGGGCGTGCTTGACCATCTCGCTATCGGTGCGGATTTCCTGGCCGTCGGCGGCAGGCAAGGCGCAACTCGCCTGCGGCTTGGGCGGCCCAGGCTTCACTTCGACCAGGCACATCCGGCAATTGCCGGCGATGCTCAGCCGCTCATGATAGCAGAAGCGCGGGATTTCCTTGCCCGCCAGTTCGCACGCCTGCAGCACGGTGGCGCCAGCGGGAACTTCGATTTCCTGTCCGTCTACGGTGACTTTAGGCATTATTCCGCTGCTTCCATCATCGGCGTATCGCCATTGCGTTCATGAATCCGCCGCTCGATTTCGGGACGGAAATGCTTGATCAGCCCCTGGATCGGCCAGGCCGCCGCATCGCCGAGTGCGCAGATGGTGTGGCCTTCGATCTGTTTGGTGACCTGATGCAGCATGTCGATGTCGGAAATCTCGGCATCGCCAGTGCGCAGCTTTTCCATCACGCGCCACATCCAGCCCGTGCCTTCGCGGCACGGTGTGCACTGACCGCAGCTCTCATGCTTGTAGAAATAGCTGATGCGGCTGATGGCCTGCACGATGTCGGTCGAACGATCCATGACGATGACCGCCGCCGTGCCAAGACCGGAACCGACCGCTTTCAGACCGTCGAAATCCATCGGCGCGTCCATGATCTGCTCGGCGGGCACCAGTGGAACCGATGAGCCGCCGGGAATGACGGCCAGCAGATTGTCCCAACCGCCGCGAATACCGCCGCAATGCTTTTCGATCAGATCGCGGAACGGAATGCTCATTGCCTCTTCGACGACGCAAGGCCGTTCGACATGGCCGCTGATCTGATAGAGCTTGGTGCCGTGATTGTTCTCACGGCCGAAGCTCGAGAACCAGGCCGCTCCGCGGCGCAGGATCGTCGGCACCACCGCAATGCTCTCGACATTGTTCACCGTGGTCGGGCAGCCATAAAGACCGGCACCGGCAGGGAATGGTGGCTTGAGGCGCGGTTGACCCTTTTTGCCTTCAAGGCTCTCGATCATCGCGGTTTCTTCACCGCAGATATAGGCGCCGGCACCGCGGTGCAGATAGACGTCGAAATCATAGCCGGACTTCGATGCGTTCTTGCCGATCAAGCCTGCATCATAGGCCTGCGCAATCGCAGCCTCCATGACCTCTGCCTCGCGAATATATTCACCGCGGACGTAGATATAGGCGGCGCGCGCGCGCATCGCGAAACCGGCGATCAGCGCACCCTCGATCAGCTTGTGCGGATCGTGGCGCAGAATCTCGCGGTCCTTGCAGCTGCCCGGCTCGGACTCGTCGGCATTGATGACGAGAAAGCTGGGGCGACCGTCCTTCGATTCCTTGGGCATGAACGACCATTTGAGACCAGTCGGAAATCCTGCCCCGCCGCGGCCGCGCAGGCCCGACGCCTTCATCTCCTCGATGATCTTGTCCTGCCCGCGCTCGATCAGCGCCTTGGTATCATCCCAATCACCGCGCGCTTCCGCCGCCTTCAGGCCCCAATCCTGGAAGCCGTAGACATTGGTGAAAATCCGATCCTTGTCGGCGAGAAAGTCAAAACTCATGCCCCGCCTCCCATGGCGAAATAGATGCCCACGGCTAGCGCGATGGCGATGATGATCCCGAATGTCTTCACGACGCCTGTCAGCAGCTTGAGCGCGATAAAAAGGACGATAAGGCCGATGATGATCGGAAGAACAAGCTCCATCACCATTCGCCCCGATAATCATGATTGGCGTCGACCATGGCGGTCAACGTGGTCGGGCCTCCCACCGGTTCGGACGTATGGCGGCCTTCGATCTGCGTTCCGGCCTTGGGGCTTTCGCCATTGGCCAGAGCATCGAGCACCTTCATGGTCTTGTCGTAATCCAGATCTTCGAAATTGTCGTCATTGATCTGAACCATCGGCGCGGTGGCACAATTGCCCATGCACTCGACCTCGGTCAGCGTGAACATGCCGTCTGGCGTGGTTTTGCCCTTCACCATGCCCTTGTTCTTGCAGGCGGCCATGACATCGTCAGAGCCGCGCAGAAGGCACGGCGTGGTGCCACACACCTGCACATGATAGCGGCCGACCGGCTCAAGATTGTACATGGTGTAAAAGGTCGCGACCTCATAGGCGCGGATATAGGGCATATCGAGCTGCGCGGCGACATATTCGATCACCGGCACCGGCAGCCAGCCTTGCGTCTGCGTGTCCGCACCGATCTGCCGCTGGGCCAAATCGAGCAACGGCATCACCGCTGAGCGCTGCCGCCCCTCCGGATAGCGCGCGATATACATTTTGGCTTTTTCGGCATTCTCGGCCGTCCATGCGAAGTCGGCATAGGGACGCTCGTCGGCCGCCAAGGGATCAGCAATCTGCTTTTCATTGGCGTAGGTTGGACCGCTCATCGATCACTCTCCCCGAACACCACATCGATCGCGCCCAGGATGGCGGTCGCGTCCGGCAGCATATGGCCCTTGGTCATATAATCCATTGCCTGCAGATGACTGAATGCGGTCGGGCGGATCTTGCACCGATAGGGTTTGTTCGATCCGTCCGAGACGAGATACACGCCGAACTCGCCCTTGGGGCTTTCTGTGGCGACGTAAACCTCACCCTCGGGCACGTGGAAGCCCTCGGTGTAGAGTTTGAAATGGTGGATCAACGCTTCCATCGACTGCTTCATCTCGGCGCGCTTGGGCGGCACGATCTTGCGGTCGTCGCTGGCAATCGGCCCTTCCGGCATCTCGGCCAGACATTGTTTCATGATACGTGCGGACTGCCGACATTCCTCGACGCGCACCATCATCCGGTCATAGCAATCGCCATTGGTGCCGACCGGCACGTCGAAATCCATGCGATCATAGACATCATAGGGCTGCGACTTGCGCAGATCCCATGGAATGCCCGATCCGCGGATCATGGGTCCGGAAAAACCGCGCGCAATCGCTTCGTCACGCGGCACCACGGCAATGTCCACATTGCGCTGCTTGAAAATGCGGTTGTCGGCCACCAGGCTGATCGCGTCCTCGAACAGCTTGGGGAATTTGGTATCGAGCCAATCACCGATATCGGTGAGCAGCTTCAACGGTACGTCCTGATGCACGCCGCCGGGCCGGAAATAGGCCATATGCATGCGCGCGCCCGAAGCACGCTCGAAAAAGCCCATGCAGTCTTCGCGGATCTCGAACAACCACAGGTTCGGCGTCATCGCGCCCACATCCATGACATGGCTGCCGAGGTTGAGCAGATGATTGGAGATGCGGGTCAGTTCGGCAAAGAACACGCGCAGATATTGCGCGCGGATCGGCACTTCGAGATCGAGCAGCTTCTCGATGGCCAGCACATAGCTATGCTCCATGCACAGCGGCGAGCAGTAATCGAGCCGGTCGAAATAAGGCAGCGCTTGAAGATAGGTCTTATACTCGATCAGCTTCTCAGTGCCGCGATGCAGCAATCCCACATGCGGATCGACACGCTCGACGATCTCGCCATCCAACTCCATGACCATGCGCAGCACGCCATGGGCCGCAGGATGCTGCGGACCGAAATTGATCGTATAATTCTGGATGTCGGTGTCACCCAGCGTCGGGTCGGCGCCGTCAGTCTCATGCCGCATCTCTTCGAGATAGTCCGCCATCAGTCCTTGTCCTTCCCGTCACCATCGACGGTTTTTTCGGGTTCATGCTGCTTGGCATGGCCACCCTTTGTCTGGTCCGGCGCATCAAGGTCCTTCGCGCCGCTGTCTTTCACAGCCGGACTGCCTTCGGAGACGGTCTTGGACGCCTCTTTCTCGGCAGCCTTGCCGGCGCCGGTATCGGCGGGCTTGTCGGTCTTCTTCGGCTTGTCGACGCCGTCACCGGTTGTCGATTTCTCGTCGCCGGGCAGGACATAATCGGCGCCTTCCCACGGACTCATGAAATCGAAACTGCGGAAGTCCTGTGCCAGCTCGACCGGCTCGTACACCACGCGCTGCTGCTCTTCGGAATAGCGCATCTCGACATAGCCGGTCAGCGGGAAATCCTTGCGGAAAGGATGGCCGCGAAAGCCATAATCGGTGAGGATACGGCGAAGATCGGGATGTCCCGAGAACAGCACACCGTACATGTCGAACACTTCCCGCTCCAGCCAGTCGGCATTCGGCCAGACGACGGTTGCGGTCGGCACCGGGGTGTCTTCATCCGTGGCAACCTTCACGCGAATACGGTGATTCCTGGTCAGGCTGAGCAGATGGTAGCACACCTCGAACCGTTCCGGACGGTCAGGATAATCGACGCCAGCGATCTCGGCCAGCATCTGATAGGCATGATCGTCGCGCAGCAGGCGCAGCGCATCGGCAATGCTGTCGCGCACCACGGTGATGCTGATCTCGCCATGGCTGTCCTTGCCCTCGACGAACATGTCGCCGAGCGCGGCGGACAATGTGTCGAGCACACCCTCATTCGAGGCATATTTCGGTGCGGAATGCAGCACGGCCATCGTCAGTTCCCGCCCCTCAACGCTCGATCGTGCCGATGCGGCGGATCTTCCGCTGCAACTGCATCACGCCATATAGCAAGGCTTCCGCCGTGGGCGGGCAACCTGGCACGTAGATATCGACCGGCACGATCCGGTCGCAACCACGAACAACCGAATAGCTGTAGTGATAATAGCCGCCGCCATTGGCGCAACTGCCCATCGAAATCACATATTTCGGATCGGACATCTGGTCATAGACCGTGCGCAGCGCGGGTGCCATCTTGTTGCACAGCGTTCCAGCCACGATCATCACGTCGCTCTGACGCGGGGATGCGCGCGGCGCTGCGCCGAAGCGCTCCATGTCATACCGCGGCATGTTGACGTGGATCATCTCGACAGCGCAGCAGGCAAGACCGAAGGTCATCCACCACAGCGAACCCGTGCGGGCCCACTGAAAAAGATCTTCGGTGCTGGTAACAAGGAAACCCTTGTCCTGCACTTCGCTGTTCAGCTCATTATAAAACCCTGCGTCGGGCGGCGTAACCTCACCCTGCCCGCGCGGCCCCCAGTTCTGGCCGGGCGTGTTCTGCTCGGTATCGGCGATCATTCCCATTCCAGCGCTCCCACTTTCCAGGCGTAGATGAAGCCGATGATCAGCTCAAACAGGAACACCATCATCGTGGCCCAGCCAGCAATACCGATCTCTTCCAGGCTAACTGCCCAGGGAAAAAGGAACGCAGCTTCCAGATCGAAGATGATGAACAGGATCGCCACCAGATAAAAGCGCACATCGAACTGGCTGCGCGAATCCTCGAACGCGGGAAAACCGCATTCATATTCGGCCAGCTTCGCCGCTGTCGGCTTGTGCGCGCCGGTCAGCCGCGCAACGCCCATAGGCAGAAACACGAAGATTGACGAGATGGCGATGGCAACGCCCAGAAACAGCAAGATGGGCAGATATTGAGAGAGGTCGACCACGAAGGTTCATCCATTGTTGGTTTGGCCATGCTTCTAGGCAGCTAAACCGCCGCCCGCAAGGGCGCGGCAGCGGAAAACATCGTGACGAAAGCGCAACCAGATTGGCGCGCCGCCGGCTCAGGCAGCTGCCTCACGCTGCTTCTTGAGCGCCTGTGCCAGCAGTTTGTGCAGCTTGCTGTGCAAGGCGTCGTTGCCGGCCAGCACCTGGCGATCGGCAATCGCGGGGCTGCGTCCGCGAAAGTCGGTCACGAAACCACCGGCTTCCCGCACCATCAGACAGCCTGCCGCGGTATCCCAAGGGGAAAGATCGCTCTCCCAGAACCCGTCATAGCGGCCCGCCGCCAGCCAAGCGAGATCGAGCGAAGCGGCGCCGAAACGCCGGATGCCAGCCACCTGCGGGCGAATGGCACCGAAGATCGCATGCCATTCATCCATATTGCCATGGCCCTTATAGGGCACGCCCGTTGCGATCAGGGACTCGCTCAGGTCGCGGCGCGCAGAAACGCGCAGACGGCGATCGCCCAGCCAGGCACCGCGATTGCGCTCCGCCCAATAGCTCTCATCCGTCAACGGCTGATAAATGAGGCAGGCGAACACATCGCCCCAGCTTCCATCGGGATTGCACTCCTGCGCCGCAATCGAGATCGCGAAATGCGGGATGGAGTGCAGGAAGTTGCTGGTGCCATCCAGCGGATCGATCACGAAGCGCGGCTCGCCCGGCTCCCCTTCGATCGTGCCGCCCTCTTCCAGTTCGAAGCCCCAGCCGGGGCGCGCCTTCAAAAGCTCGTCATAGAGCGTGCGCTCCGACTTCTGATCGGCTTTCGACACGAAATCCGCCGGGCCCTTTTTGGAGACCTGCAGATGCTCGACTTCGCTGAAGTCACGGCGGAGGCGCGTGCCGGCCTTGCGGGCGGCACGTTCCATAACCGTGATGAGACCGGTTTTGGCTGGCATCAGCGGCTTTCTGGCGTTGGCGTTGCGGGTGCGGACTGCTCTGCCGCGGCAGCCTTGCCATTCTGACGCGCACCGCAAACGGTCGCCGCGACAGCGTAGATGACGCCCGGCTTCGTGGCGTCCAGCTCAGGATTGACCCCGAGGATGCGACCCGTTTCGGCGCTGATGGTTTTCAGTGAATTTTCGTACATGCAGCCAACCAGCGCGTTCTTCTCTTCCGCAGCAATATCCTCGCTACGCACAGCCTGGCTGAACATGCCGAAAATCACGCCGGCGCGGTCCATGGTGACCTGAGCATCCTCGTCCGGGGCTGCCGGAGCAGCCGCATCGGTCTGCGCCGATACGGCGCCGGGCAGCATCGTCGACAGGATTGCAGCAGCAAAAATGGGGAGATTGCGCATATTCATTCTGCTTTCTTCACATATTCCTTGGCGTACACATCGACCACGATGCGCGTGCCGGCGGAGATGTGCGGAGGCACCATCACACGCACGCCATTATCGAGCACGGCAGGCTTGTAGCTGGAAGAAGCTGTCTGTCCCTTGACCACGGCATCCGCCTCGACGATTTCCGCTTCCACGGTATCGGGCAGCTGCACCGAAATCGGGCGTTCGTCGTAAAGCTCCAGGGTCACATCCATGCCGTCCGAGAGGAACGGCGCTTCGTCGCCCAGCATCTCTGCGTTCAGGTTGATCTGTTCGTAGGTGTCCTTGTCCATGAACACCAGATGCTCGCCATCGGCGAACAGATACTGGAATTCCTTGGTGTCGAGACGCACCTTTTCCACCGTATCGGCCGAGCGGAAACGCACATTGGTCTTCCGCCCGTCGATCAAGTTCTTCATCTCCACCTGCATATAGGCGCCGCCCTTGCCCGGCTGGGTATGCTGGATCTTGGCGACCTTCCAGAGGCCTTTGTCATATTCCAGAATATTGCCGGGACGGATATCTACGCCGCTGATCTTCATGGGAGAGCGCACCTTGTTTCGCAGTGGAAAGAGCAGGCAGGAGCGATGGCTCCTTCCGCGAGTTGGCGGGCTTTAACGGCCTCCGCCGCGAAGAGCAATGGCTGTGGATCGATCCGTGGCGCCGGGTGGCCGGATCAATGCACAGCCAGGATGGTCCTCATCTGGCCAGCAAGGGATAGGGGTTCACCGGCTCGCCCTCGCTCCAATTATCGGATGGTTGGGCATTCAGCACCGCGAAATGAAGATGCGGACCGAAGGGGTTTGCATTGCCGGTTGCACCCACGGTCGCGATGGGCTCACCTGTCCGTACATTATCGCCTTCCCGCAGATTGTCGCGATAGGCATCCAGATGGGCGTAATAAAACATCCGCCGTCCGTCCGGCGAACGGATATAGATCGTGTTGCCGCCAAGATCGCTCCAGAAGAGTTTTTCGACCGTACCGGGCGCCGCGGCGTATACCGGGGTTCCGATGCGCGCCATGATGTCGATGGCCTCATGCGTCCGCTCGCCATTCCCGCGGGCATCGAGATATGTATCGACCAGATCGCTCTTACGAACGCCCTCGACCGGTATGGCCAGCGCGACTCCGGCATAGCTACCGCCGTTGGGCTTTAAGGCCACGCGCTTGCCTTGCCCGGCCGGCATGCGGTCTGGCGATGGCCTTCCGGCTGATGCGCCAGTCATGCCAACCGCATCAGCCGCTGGGATCTCCTGCCTATCGCCCGGCGCACCCGACCCTAAAGCCAGGGGAGCAATGGGCATGCGATTCCCGAACAGAAAGAACAGCACCAGCCAGATGGCCGATGTGATGAGCACCGTCTGCGCGACGAGCCTGATATCTCTCCACCGGTTCTTCATTTGCGCTGCGTCTCGTTCAGGCCTGGAAATGCGCCTTGGTGCCGCTGTGTACCATCTGCGCCAGTCGCGCGGCGTCCCAGTTGGTCAGGCGGATACAACCGTGGCTCTGCGCCGTGCCGATGGTTTCCGGAGCGGACGTGCCGTGGATACCGTAATGTTCCTTGCTGAGATCGATCCAGACGACTCCCACCGGACCGTTCGGGCCGGGCGGCAGTTGCAGCTTGTCCTTGCTGTCGCTCACGTCCCAGAACAGCTCCGGATTATAGCTGAACGGCGGGTTATAAGCCGTGCCCAGGATCTTCCAGTCGCCCAGCGGCAGCGGATCATGCTCGGACCCCATCGTGGCCGTAAATTGTGCCACCAGTTTGCCGCTCCCATCATAAGCGCGCAGTACGCCATCCGATTTGTCGACGACGATCTTGTCCACCTTCGGCTGCTCGCTGCCCACGCCCAGGCTCTGCAGGGTCTGCTGCCAACCGGCATCGTCGACAGCGCCTTTCTTCAGCGCATCCGAGCCGACATTGGGCACCGTGATCTGCTCACCAGCGGCAAATTGCTGCTTCGCGCCGTTCAGCGCGGCCAGAACCTCGGCAGTGGTATGAAACCGTTCGGCCAGCTTTTCAGCCATGTCGTTATAGCCCAGACGCTCCATCTTGGCTTGCGCTTCCGCGTCGTCCGGCACCTTCTTGAAGCTGATCTGCGACCAGTTGGCAGGGATCGTCACCTGGCGGGTTGGGGCGATATTGTCATAAGGCGCCAGTTTCCGGCGCGTGGCCTCGTCCAGCGTGCCGGACGGCGTCAGGTCATTGGCTTCCTGATATCCCGTGATCGCATTCTTGGTGCTGGCGCCGTTTTTGCCGTCGACCACGCCGGGCGAAAAGCCCATTCGATCGAGCACGACCTGCGCCTTCATCATGGGAAATTGCGGCGCGGAGGAGCTGGTCGCCGTGCTGTTGGCGGGTGCGCTATTGCCTCCAGCCTGGCTGGTGCCGGAGGCTGCAGGCGCTGCCGATACCGGCGTATCAGTGAACATGGCGTCCGGGCCGGCATCGGCTGCGGGGGCAGGATCGCGCGATGCCATGCTATCGGCCAAATTATCATCCGGCGCGGGCGCAGCCTTCTGGGCGGTATCATTGTCCGCCGCCGCGCTGCCCTCCCCGCTGTCGGCAAAATTGCAGCCCATAAGGGCCAAGGTGGCTATTGCCGTGAACGCTACTCGCATGTCTTCACTCCTGTACGCGGCCACATCGGCCTGGATCATGTCGCTTGAGTAACGAGCTTTCTGTCAATTGGCTCCGTAAGGCGCGCCAATCACGCCCGCTCCTGCAACAATTCGGCGAAGGCGGCGACAGCGGCAGCCGGGCCATCAGCGTGATTCCAGACAGCGCCACTCACCGCCAGAAAATCGGCCCCCGCGTCGATCAGCGGCGCCGCATTGTCAGGCGTGATCCCGCCGATGGCGACGCAGGGTATTTCCATGATCGGCGCCCACCAATGCAGCACGTCCAGCTCGGCACGGTGGGTCACGTCCTTCGTCCCGCTGTCGTAAAACGCGCCGAAGGCAACATAATCGGCCCCCTTTTCGCCCGCTTCCATCGCCAGATGGCGGCTGCCGTGGCAGGTCACACCGATCTGCGCATCGGGGCCGAGCTCTTCCCGGGCCTCCCGCGGATCGCCATCATCCTGCCCGAGATGGACGCCATCGGCCTTCAGCCGCTTGGCCATGGGCACATCGTCATTGACGATGAACGCCACCTCATGGGCGCGGCAGATATCGAGCAGCGGCTGGGCGAGCGCGGCCAGTTCATGGCTCTGCTTGTCTTTCACACGCAGCTGGAAAGCGGCCACGGGACCTGCGGACAGAGCAGCCTCAAGCCGTTGCGGAAAGTCGCCACCAACATCATTGGGGGAGATCAGGTAAAGCTGGCAGCCGGTCATATTCATCCTTCATGCAGTCTGCGGGCGCAATCGTCGGCCACGGTGAGCGGCAAGCGATGCCCGCAATTGCCCATCATTGAAAGGACAAGCCATGTCGAAGTTTCTTGCCGCCCTCGCCCTGGTGACGCTGAGCGCCTGCGCGTCCACCACGGCAGACACGGCCTTCGCTCCTGCCTCCGCCGGTATGCAGGCGAGCGCGGCTCTTCAGCAGACAGCGCTGCTTGGCCACGTCGCCCTCACCCCCACCGCGCTGATCGAGGACAGCCGCTGCCCGGTGAATGCGCGCTGCGTGTGGGAAGGCCGTCTCGTCCTTGCGCTCAGCGCGCGACATGATGGCTCCAGTGAGCCGATCCAGGCGACGCTGGGGGAGCCGTTCACAGCGGGCGGCCAACAGTTCATGCTGGTGGCCGCCAGCCCCGAGAAGACCGCCGGCGCCGAAACCGCGCCGGAGGCCTATCGCTTTACGTTCGAGGCGCGCTGACGCCTCAGGCTTCCTCGCCCTTGTAGATCGCGACCAATTTGGCGAGCATTTCCAGCGCGTCTTCACGACTGCGCTGGAAGCTGTTGCGGCCGATGATCGAGCCATTGCCCCCGCCATCGCGGATGTCGCGTGCGTCCTGAAACACCTGATCGGCGCCCTTTTTGGAACCGCCGGAGAACACCACGATGCGGCGGCCGTTGAAGCAGCTTTTCACCACATGGTTCACCCGGTCCGACTGGGCCGAGAAGTCCATGCCTTCATAGCTCTTCTTCGCGTCTTCCTGCTCGATATGGTCGCTCGGCAGCTTCACCTTGATGATATGCGCGCCGGCCAGCGCGGCCATATGCGCGGCATAAGCACCGACATCGAGCGCCAGCTCACCCGATTTGGGCAGATTGCCGCCACGCGGATAGGACCAGAGAACCGTCGGAATGCCGACCGACGCCGCTTCGGCGCGCAGCTCGCGGATTTCCTCGATCATGCCGAAACAATCGTCGGAGCCGGGATAGATGGTGAATCCGATGGCCGCGCAACCAAGGCGCAGCGCATCATCGACGCTGCCGGTAATGGCGCTGTCCTGCGCGCTCGCCCAGCTGTTGGCGCTGTTGCACTTCAGGATGGTCGGGATCTGCCCGGCAAATGTATCCGCTCCGGCTTCCAGCGCACCCAGCGGCGCGGCATAAGCGTTCAGCCCGGCATCGATCGCCAGCTGATAGTGGTAATGCGGGTCATAGCCTTCCGGATTGGGCGCGAAGCTGCGTGCCGGGCCATGTTCGAAGCCCTGGTCAACCGGCAGGATGATCATCTTGCCCGTGCCGCCAAGTTCGCCCTGCATCAGGATGCGGTAGAGATTGGCTTTTACGCCCGGACTGTCGGACTCATACTGATCCAGGATTTTTTTGACTTCAGGTGTAATCGACATCGTTTTTCCTCCGGACGTTTCTGCATTCCTGTGCGGCTGCCTTAGGCAAGCATCTGCCCGGGCGCAATTCGGCTAAGCATGCTTACGGTTCACGGCAGATTGAAAGTTCGCACTGGTCATACCCCGTATCGCCAGAATTCCGTCCAGCCGTTGTTTTCTGTCGACCAATGGAGCCCGCGTCTGTGCATCAATCACTGCTGGGATTGTGCAATAGGTCATGCAGACGCTTGTACCTCGATGAGGGCCTGTAGGACAGAAACAAGCACGACAGCGCCTGAGCCTGCTTAGCCGCGCAGGGCGGCGACGCCGGGCAGATCCTTGCCTTTCATCCATTCGAGGAATGCGCCCCCAGCTGTTGAAATATAGGAGAAATCCTTCGTGACCCCGGCATGGGCCAACGCTGCGACGGTATCTCCGCCTCCCGCAACCGAAGTGAGCGAGCCATCCTGCGTCAGGGCGGCAGCGGTCTTTGCCAGTGCGACCGTGGCCTCATCAAAAGGCGGCGTTTCGAACGCGCCCAGCGGGCCGTTCCACACCAACGTGCGGCAATTTTTCAGAACATCGCCCAGCGATTCGGCAGCGGCAGAGCCGAGATCGAGGATCATGTCGTCAGCTTCGACCTCATGCACATTGACCGTGCGCGATGGCGTGTTTGCCTTGAATTCCTTGGCCACCACGACGTCATAGGGCAGATGCACGGTGCAACCGCTCTCGTCGGCCTTGTCCATGATGGCCTCTGCCGTACCGGTCAGATCATGCTCGCACAGCGATTTGCCGACATCCACGCCGCGCGCGGCGAGAAAGGTGTTGGCCATGCCGCCGCCGATGATCAGATGATCCACCTTGGTGACGAGATGCTGCAGCACGTCCAGCTTGGATGACACCTTGGCCCCGCCCACCACGGCGGCCACCGGATGGACCGGGTTGTCGAGTGCAATCGAGAGCGCCTTCAGCTCCGCCTCCATCGCCCGCCCGGCATAGGCCGGCAGCAGATGCGCCAGTCCTTCGGTGGTGGCATGGGCGCGGTGCGCGGCAGAAAAGGCGTCATTGACGTAAAGGTCACCATTGGCGGCAATCGCCTTGGCAAAATCCACGTCATTGGCTTCCTCGCCGGGCCAGAAGCGGCTGTTTTCGAGGATACCCACTTCGCCATCGCGCATGATGCCGAGCGACTGGCTCACAATGTCTCCGGCGATTTCCGGAATGAACATGACCTCCCGGCCCAGAACCTCTTCCACCTCGCCGGTCACCATGGACAGCGACATGGTCGAGTTCTTTTCTCCTTTGGGACGGCCAAAATGCCCCAGAAGCAGCACCTTGGCGCCCTTGCTTGAGAGTTCGTCTACGGTCGGCTTGAACGCCCGAATGCGGGTATCATCGGTCACGTCGCCATCGCTCATCGGTACGTTGAGATCGACACGGACCAGCGCCACCTTGCCGGTGAGATCGCCGAGATCGTCGAGGGTCTTGAAGGCGGTCATGATATTCTCCGGTAAGGCGCTGCTTCTGATGATCCGTCCGCACCGGCGATATCATGGTCGGCTGTCCGTCTGGCGATAAACCAGACGGACAGCCGCCTCAACGTCGCGCGGTACGAACGGTTGGTACGTGGTGAACTCCTAGAGCAGCCCGGCCATCACGCCTGCCGTATCGAGCATGCGGTTGGAAAAGCCCCATTCATTGTCATACCAGCTGACCACGCGGGCCAGCTTGCCCTCGAGCACGGCGGTTTCCAAGCTGTCGACCGTGGAACTGGCTGGCTGATGGTTGAAATCGCTGCTGACCAGCGGCTGGTCGGTGAAATCAAGCACACCCTTCATGGGGCCTTCCGCCGCTGCCTTCAGGGCGTCGTTCAGTTCTTCGACCGTCGTATCGCGGCCGGGTGTGAACACCAGATCGATCAGCGAGACATTGGGCGTCGGCACGCGGACCGACGATCCGTCGAGCTTGCCGTTCAGTTCTGGCAGAACCAGGCCGACGGCGCGGGCGGCGCCCGTTGTGGTGGGGATCATGTTCTGCGCGCCGCCGCGGGCACGGCGCATGTCGCTGTGCATCTGGTCCAGTATGCGCTGATCGTTGGTGTAGCTGTGGATGGTGGTCATGAAACCACGCTCGATACCGACGGTATCGTTCATCACCTTGGCGACGGGGGCGAGACAGTTGGTCGTGCAGCTGGCGTTGGAGACGATCAGATCGTCCGCTGTCAGACTGTCCTGATTGACGCCGAACACGATGGTCTTGCTGACATTCTTGGCCGGCGCAGAGATCAGCACGCGCTTGGCACCGGCATCCAGATGCGGCTGGGCGGCTTCGTGGCTCTGGAAGAAGCCCGTGCACTCCAGCACGATGTCGATGCCCATATCCTTGTGCGGCAGTTTGCCGGGATCGCGCTCGCTCGTCACGGCGATGGATTTGCCGTTCACCTTGATGCTGTCATCGGTGGCCGACACATTGCCACGGAAACGGCCATGGGTAGAGTCATACTGAAACAGAAGCGCATTGGCCTTGGCATCGGCCAGATCGTTGATCGCCACCAGATCCAGCCCGCAATCGGGCCGCTCCAGAATGGCGCGCGCCACCAGGCGGCCGATCCGCCCGAAACCGTTGATCGCTACTTTGACTGCCATGGTGATAATCTCCTGATGAATGATAGGCCGCTGAGCGCGGCCAATGGTTTAGGCCAATATCTTAAGGCTGCACCGCATTGAGAATCTGCGGCGTGATCGCGTCGGCGGTCAGGCCGAATTTCTCGAACAAGGCAGGTGCCGGGGCGGACGCACCGAAACGGTCGATCCCGAAATTCAGGCCGTTCGCCATGGTATAGCGTTCCCAACCAAAGGTGGTGCCCGCCTCGATCGAAACGCGCAGAATTTCATCCGGCTGCACATTGGGCAGAATATCCTCGCGATAGGCGGTGTCCTGCGCATCGAACAGCTCAGTGCAGGGCATGGAGACGACATCCGCGCCCACGCCTTCAGCCTCCAACTTGTCCGCGATCTCCATCGCCAGGCTGACTTCCGATCCGGTGGCAATCAGGATCACACGGCGCGGTGCTTCGGCTGCCTTCAGGCGATAGCCGCCGCGCGCGCAGCCCTCTTCGGAGGCTTCGGTGCCGATCTGCGGCAGGTTCTGACGGCTGAGCGCCAGCAGCGACGGCGTGTTCTTGCTCTTGAGCGCAATCTGCCAGCACCATGCCGTCTCGATCGAATCGGCGGGCCGGAAGACCTGCAGGTTCGGCACGGTGCGCAGGCTCTGCACCTGCTCGATCGGCTGGTGCGTCGGCCCGTCCTCGCCCAGCCCGATGCTGTCATGCGTCATCACATGCACCACCCGCGCCTGCTGCAGCGCGCCGAGGCGGATGGCCGGGCGGCTATAATCGGAGAAGATCAGGAAGGTGCCGCCATAGGGAATGACGCCGCCATGCAGCGTCATGCCGTTCATTGCAGCCGCCATGCCGAATTCGCGGATACCGTAATAGACGTAGCGATTACCGTAATCGGCCGGCGTCAGCGCATCGATATCCTTGGTCTTGGTGTTGTTCGATCCGGTCAGATCCGCGCTGCCGCCGATGGTTTCGGGCAGCTGCGGATTGAGCGCGGCGAGCGCGATTTCGGAGGCTTTGCGCGTGGCGATCGTCTGCGGCTTGTCCATCAGCGACTGGACATGCGCCTTCATCGAGAAATCCTGCGGCAGATCGCCAGCCATGCGGCGTTCGAACTCGGCGCGGTCGACATGGTCGGCCAGACGCGTCGCCCAGCTCTTGCGCAACTCGCTGCCGCGACGGCCAATATCTTCCCATGCAGATTTGATCTCGGCGGGAATGTCGAAGGGGCCATGCTCCCAGCCAAGTTCCTTGCGGGTAAGCGCAATTTCCTCATCGCCCAGCGGTGCGCCATGGGTGGCCGACGTGCCCTGCTTGTTGGGCGAACCGAAACCGATCGTGGTGCGGCAGGCAATCAGGCTGGGGCGCGGATCGTCCTTCGCCTCGGCCAGGGCGCGGTGGACATCGTCATGGTCATGGCCATCGCAGGACACGACATGCCAGCCGGAGGCACGGTAGCGGGCGGGGATATCTTCCGAAGTGGACAGATCGGTCGATCCATCGATGGTGATGCGGTTGTCGTCCCACAGAACATTGAGACGACCAAGCTTCCAGTGACCGGCCAGCCCCACCGCTTCGTGGTTCACGCCTTCCATCAGGCAACCATCTCCGGCAATCACCCAGGTACGGTGATCGACCAGATCGTCGCCGAACACGGCGTTCAGATGACGTTCGGCAAAGGCCATGCCGACGGACATAGCAAGGCCCTGCCCCAGCGGACCGGTGGTGCATTCCACGCCGTCCAGCAGGAAATTCTCCGGGTGACCGGCGCAGGGGCTGCCCAATTGGCGGAAGTTGCGGATGTCCTCAAGCGTGGGCTTCGCGTAGCCGGTAAGGTGCAGCAGCGAATAGATCAGCATCGATCCATGGCCGGCGGATAGAATGAACCGGTCGCGGTCCGCCCAATGGGGATCGGACGCATCGAACTTCAGGAAATCCTTGAACAACACGGTCGCGGCATCGGCCATGCCCATCGGCATGCCGGGGTGGCCGCTATTGGCGGCCTGCACGGCGTCCATGGAAAGCGCCCTGATGGCATTGGCCAGCGTGCGATTGGAAACGGCCATAGTTACTCCGATTGGGTTCCGCAGACCTGCCCGCAGCGGACGAGTCGCTCTGTGCCGCCATCCTTTGGGAATTCGCGCGGCCAGCGTCAACCCGCGCCCCCGAAGACAGCGCCCCTAAGACAGCCTCGCTTAGACGGGATGCATATGGGCACTTGCTGGTTCAGCTTGCCGATCGCCGCAGGCTCCCCTGCGGTCACGCAATAGGGCAGCGCCTTGCCAATGGTTGACAGCCAGCCCCGCTGCGCTAGCAAATATCCACATGACCCAGGAGCGCATCATCATGGCGATCGGCCGCATCGAACGGGCGTTGGCTCGGATCGAGCGCGCGGCGCTGGATAACGACCGGGCCGGCTCTGCCGATCTGGCACGCCGCCACGATGCGCTGAAAAACGAAGCGCGCCGCGCGGTCAGCGATATGGACGATCTGCTGGGTACGCTCGCGCCGAACGGCAATGGCACAGGCGGGGACAACTGATGCCACAGGTGAAGCTCAACATCGCCGGGCGCGAATATCAGGTGAACTGCGCCGATGGCGAGGAACAGCGGCTGGAAGCGCTTGGCGGCCTGATCGACGACAAATTGCGCGAAGGCGCCGAACCCAGCGCGCTGAGCGAAACGCGCGCGCTGCTGTACGCCGCGCTGTTTCTGGCGGACGAAGTCCATGATCTGCGCCGTCAGCCGGCCCATCGCGATGACGAGCGTTCGGCCGTGGCGCTGGAAAATCTGGCCGGGCAGATCGAAGGTCTTGCATCGCGCCTTGAGAACGCGGCGCCGGACGCCTAAATAGGTTATTGGCGGAACTGCCCGGTACGAGCTCGAGAGAACATCCCTGAGGCGATATAACAACGAAGGGAGCCGTCCCTGGCGAGACCCTGGTCTTGCACATATGGCGCCCACCTGATGCTACTGGCGTCAGAGGATATTCCAGCAACCGACCCATGGTGGTTCCGCTACCTCCATCGCCATGCCATGACGGCATCATGATGATGAACAAGACCAGCTTGCGGCGGCATCTGCGCGATGTCCGCCGCGACTATGTTGCCCGGATGTCCGCTACGGACCGGGCCCGCACCTTCAGCATCCTGCCCAGCCCCATCAAGCCCCTGTTCGCACATCGGCCCGTGGTGGCCGGCTATGCGGCCGTGGCGGGCGAATGCAACGTCATGACGCTGCTTGGCCAGATCGATGCGCTGGGATGCCCTGTCGCCCTGCCCTGGTTCGCCAATCGCAGCGCGCCGATGCAGTTCAAGCTCTGGATGCCCGGCACCGCCCTGTCGCCTGCTCCCTTTGGCGGCGGGCAGCCCGAAGATGCGGCGCAAACCGTGGACCCGGCGGTACTGCTGATGCCCCTGATCGGCTTCGACAGGGCCGGAAACCGGCTGGGCCAGGGCGGTGGCCACTACGACCGGCTGCTGGCGCAGCACGCGGATGCTGTGGCGGTGGGCGTGGGCTGGTCGGTACAGGAAGTCACCGAGATCCCCACCGACCCCTGGGACATCCCTCTCGACCATATATTGACCGAACGCGAATGGATCACTCCGATGAAAGTAAGCACATGACCCCAGAGCAGCGGCCCAGCTGGCGCAAGCCCGTCGGCATCTTTGCCATCCTGATCTTCATCGGACTATGGGCCGCGCTGGTCCTGTCGCAGGTCGACCGGATATCCGCCCTGCCCTGGTATGTGCAGACGGTGATCTATCTCGTGATGGGGGTCATCTGGATCCTGCCGCTCGGCCCCCTCCTTCGATGGATGGAAACCGGAAAATGGCGCGAGTGACGGGACTTGAACCCGCGACCTCCGGCGTGACAGGCCGGCGCTCTAACCAACTGAGCTACACCCGCTTATGCGGTGGAGCAGCGCAACTAGGCAAGGCGCGTTTGGGTGTCAACTGAAAGCCGACAGAAAAATGCCAAGAAGCGAAATTTAATTCGATCGGCCCGTCGAAAGCGGTCTGGTTTACCATATCTTATCGCTTCCGCGGCATCACCCGGCCACGATGCCTATTGCCGATCATATGCGCTCCAGCGCTTCGCCCAGCGCCGCCCTGATGCGGCTTGCGATCCTTTTTGCGGTCATGGCGATTCCGGCCATGGCCCGCGCCGAAAGCGCGGTGCCCAGCGATGTCTATGTCGAGCGGCAGGAACATCGTGCGGACGGCAGCCGTCAGATTCGGCTGGAGCCTGCCGCGCAGGTGCGCAGCGGCGACACCCTGGTCTTTCGCCTGCGCTATCAGCCCGGCAATCAGGGCAGTAACAGCCGCAAATTGCTCACCAGCGCCGTTCCAGAGGGCGTGCGCTTCACCGGCGGCGGAGACATTGTATCGGTGGATGGCGGCGCCAGCTGGGGCCGCCTGGATGATCTGGTTCTGCGGGGCCGCGATGGCCGCACACGGCGCGCCACGCCCGAAGACGTGACCCATGTCCGCTGGACCGTCGATGGCGCGGCCACGAGGCGTGCCGGCCTGCTGTTCAGAGGCCAGGCACGCTAAGCAGGCCGCATATCAGTCTGCAAACAGCAGCACCGGTGTTTCCACCAGCTTTTTGAGCGCCTGAACGAAGCTGGCGGCATCCCAGCCATCGACCACGCGGTGATCGCAGCTGATCGATAGGTTCATCAGCTTGCGCGCTTCCAGCACGCCATCGACAAAGGCCGGGCGTTCGACGATCTTGTTGGGGCCGATGATGGCCACCTCCGGCTTGTTGATCACCGGCGTGGTGGCAATGCCACCGAGCGGCCCGAGCGAGGTCAGCGTCAGCGTGGCCCCCTGCAGCTCATCGGCCTTGATGCTTCCATCGCGCGCGGCATTGGCCAGGCGGTCGATCTCGCTCGCCAGCTGCCAGACATTTCGGTCCTGCGCATTGCGAATCACCGGAACGGTCAGGCCCTTGTCGGTCTGCGCGGCCATGCCGAGGTGGATGGCGCCATGGCGCGTCACCACGCCGCCCTCGTCATCGTAGCGCGCGTTGATCATCGGAAAATCCGGGATGGTCTTTGCGATCGCGACGATCAGCAGCGGCAGCACGGTCAGCTTGGGCTTCGCACCGCGCGTCTTGTTGAGATCGGCGCGCAGATCTTCCAGCGCGGTAACGTCCAGTTCTTCGACATAGGTGAAGTGCGGGATCGCGCGCTTGGACGCAGCCATGTTCTGCGCGATCTTACGGCGCATGCCGATGACCTTGATGGCCTCGTCTTCGCGCTTGGCGGAGGCGCCTGCGGGCCGATAGCCCTGCGCGCCGCCATAATTCAAATAGGCATCCAGATCGCCATGCCGGACATGCTCGCCTTGATGTTTCACATCGGCCAAGTCGACGCCCAGCTCCTCGGCACGCTTCCGCACGGCAGGCGATGCCAGAATCCGCTCGGCCGGCTTGGCGGAATCGGAAGGCGTGTGTCTGTCGTCGCCGCCCTTTGCCGGGGCACCGTCAGCCTCTTTAGCCGGAATGCTGGCCCCATCCTTGGGCGAAACCTCGGTGCGCGGGGTATCGACCTGATTGTCCTGCACACCGGGATCTTCCGCCGCGACGGTCGCCACGTCCATGCCCGGGCCGGCATCCGCCGCTTCGGCCACGCCTTCACGGTCTGCCGGCTGATCGTCCACGCGTTCGGCCGAGCCATGGCCGTCATCCTCGACCTCGCCTTCCGTCTCGATCACTACGAGCATGGACCCGATCGACACGGTATCGCCCGCCTCGCCGGCCATTTCCACGATCTTGCCGGTGGCCGGGGCTTCCATTTCGACGGTGGCCTTGTCGGTCATCATGTCGGCGATCTGCTGGTCTTCCTCGACCATATCGCCGAGTTTCACATGCCATTCGACGATTTCCGCCTCGGCAATGCCCTCGCCGATGTCCGGCAGGTTGAAGGTGTAACGTCCCATCGAATTAATCCTTCATGATCCGGTCGAGCGCGTTGCCGATACGGACCGGCCCCGGGAAATAGCCCCATTCCAGCGAGTGCGGATAGGGCGTGTCGAAGCCCGTCACGCGCTCGATCGGCGCTTCGAGATGATAAAAACAGCGCTCCTGAACGAGGGCGCTGAGCTCTGCGCCAAAGCCTGCGGTGCGCGTGGCTTCATGGATGATCATGCAGCGCCCGGTCTTCTTCACCGAGGCTTCGATCGTCTCGATATCAACCGGAACGATAGACCGCAGATCGATCACTTCGGCGTCCACCCCATGCTCGGCCACCACGCCAAGGGCGACATGCACCATGGTGCCATAGGCCAGGATCGTCAGATCATTGCCTTCGCGCACCACGTTCGCCTTGCCCAGCGGGATACGATAGGCCTCTTCCGGCACTTCGGACGCCGGGTGCTTGGCCCAGGGCTTCACCGGGCGATCATAATAGCCGTCGAACGGACCATTATAGATACGCTTGGGCTCGAAAAAGACGACCGGGTCGTTATCCTCGATCGCCGAAATCAGCAGGCCCTTGGCGTCATAGGGCGTGGACGGGATGATCGTTTTCAACCCCGACACATGGGCGAAGATCGCTTCCGGGCTCTGGCTGTGCGTCTGTCCGCCGAAGATACCGCCGCCGAAGGGCGAGCGGATCGTCATCGAGCTGGTGAACTCGCTGGCCGAGCGATAGCGCATGCGCGCCGCCTCGCTGATGATCTGGTCGAGCCCGGGATAGATATAGTCCGCAAACTGGATTTCCGGCACGGGCCGCATGCCATAGGCCGCCATGCCCACGGCCACGCCGATGATACCGCATTCGGAAATGGGGGTATCGAAACAACGCGTCTTGCCGTGCTTTTCCTGCAGGCCGGCGGTCGCGCGGAACACGCCGCCGAAAAAGCCCACATCCTCGCCCATGATGACGACATCGGGATCGGCGGTCATCGCGCAATCGAGCGCGCTGTTGATCGCCTGGATCATGTTCATGCGTGCCATTATTCGTTCCCCCGCGGCAGGCCCTTGGGAAATTTTTCCTTGCGCTCCGACACCGCCATTTCAGCCTGCTCCTTCAGATGCCAGGGCATTTCCTCGAACACATCCTCGAACATGGTGCGGAAGGGCTGATGCATGCCATGGCCCAGCACACCGAGCTTCTCGGCTTCCTTGCCGGTGACGCGCACCAGCTCGGCCAGCTCCTTGTCCTGCGCGGAATGGCGCTCCTCGTCCCAGATGCCCCGGGCGATGCAATGTTGCTTCAGCCGGTTGATCGGATCCCCGAGCGGCCATTCATCCTGTTCCTGCGCGCTGCGATAGCCCGAAGGATCGTCCGACGTGCTGTGCGCTTCGGAGCGGTAGGTGAAATATTCGATGATGGTCGGGCCGTTGTTGGTGCGCGCCCGGTTGGCGGCCCATTGCGTGGCGGCATAGACCGCCAGCGCGTCATTCCCGTCCACCCGCAGGCCGGCAATGCCATAGCCCACGGCGCGGGCGGCAAAGGTGGTGCGCTCGCCCCCCGCAAAGCCTGAGAAGCTGCTGATAGCCCACTGATTGTTCACGATATTCAGGATCACCGGCGCGTTGTAAACAGCGGCAAAAGTAGCCGCCGAATGAAAATCGCCCTCGGCTGTCGAACCCTCGCCCGTCCAGGCGGCAGCAATGCGCGTATCGCCCTTGGCGGCGCTCGCCATCGCCCAGCCCACCGCCTGCGGATATTGCGTCGCCAGATTGCCGGACACGGTAAAGAAGCCATCCTCGCGGGAGCAATACATGATCGGCAGCTGACGGCCTTTAAGTTTATCGCCGCTGTTCGAGAAGATCTGGTTCATCATCTCGATCATCGGATAGCCGCGCGCGAACAGGATGCCCTGCTGGCGATAGCTCGGGAAGCACATATCCTCCCGGTCCAGCGCGAAGGCGGCGGCCACGGAGGTCGCCTCCTCGCCGGTGCATTTCATGTAAAAGCTGGTCTTGCCCTGCCGCTGCGCGCGGAACATGCGCTCGTCGAACGCGCGGGTCAGCGCCATGGTACGCAGCATTTCGAGCAGCTGATCGTTGCTCAGGCGTGGATCCCATGGCCCGCCCGCCTGATGCTCCTCATCCAGCACGCGAACCAGGCCATAGGCCAGTTCGCGCATATCATCAGGAGCGGAGGATTCATCGGGCCGCGGAGTCTCGCCCACGGCAGGGATCGGAATGCCACTGAAATCGGCCTTGTCGCCGGGGCGAAATTTGGGCTCTGGCACATGCAGCTGGAGCGGCGGAAGATTGGACTTTTCAGATGCGGCCATCTCGTTCGAAGCTCTCTCCTGTGCGTCGGGCTTTTGCCCTCCGCTGCAATTGCAATATTACTGCGCCTTATAATTATGTTACCGCTTGCGCAAGACGTGGCAGGCGGCATTCCGCTACGCTCAAACAGCGACGGGCGCGCGGATATGTTCCTGCGGCGCATAGTCCGTCACTGAAAAATCCTCGATGGCATAATCATAGATACTGCCGGGCGTCCGCGCGATATGGAGGCGCGGTGCGCCCGCTGGTGTGCGGGACAATTGCTCCTCCACCAGATCGGCATGATTGAGATAAAGATGCACATCGCCGCCATTCCAGACGATCTCGCCTGGCGCCAACCCCGTCTGCTGCGCAAGCATCCGCGTAAACAGCGCCAGCGAAAAGATGTTGAAGGCAAAGCCGAGGCCCAGATCACAGCTGCGTTGATATAACAGGCCGGATAATTTTCCATCGGCCACGTAGAATTGATAGGTCTTGTGGCAAGGCGGCAGCGCCATGGCGCCAAGCTCCGCCACGTTCCAGCCCTCTATGATATGTCGCCGCGAGCCTGGGTTCGTCTGCAGGCTATGGACCAGCTCAGCGACCTGATCATGGCCCCGCGCACGTCGCCGGAACAGCCCCTCGCCAGCCTCTTCATAGACCGGCCAGTCGGTCCACTGCTTGCCATAGACCGGCCCCAGATCGCCCCAACGCTCGGCAAATGCCGGGTCCGCCACGATGCGGGCCTCGAACTCGTCCTGCGCAATCGCCTCCCCCGTTTCGCGCCGATAGCGATCGAGCGGCCAATCGGTCCATATGCGCACCTTCTGCTCCAGCAGCGGCCGGATGTTCGTGCCCCCGGACAGGAACCACAGAAACTCCCGCGCCGCTGTTTTCCAGAACACCCGCTTGGTGGTCAGCAGCGGCACTGCATTATCGGCGAGCGAAAACCGCATGTCGGCCCCGAACACCGCGCGGGTGCCCACACCGGTCCGGTCCGATCGCTCGTCTCCCTCGGTCCAGATGCGGCGCATCAGATCGAGATATTGCTGCTCATAATGCTGTGCCATGACGGCGACGCTAGGCGGTTGAGCCGGTGCGCTCAAGTGGTCTCCGGCAGCTTAGAATTATGGTTGCAGCCCCCGCGCGCCCTGACTATAGCGCACGCCTTGCCTCGCGCCGGAGCCCGTCTCCGGCTCGGTCGGGGAGTAGCTCAGCCTGGTAGAGCACTGTCTTCGGGAGGCAGGGGCCGGAGGTTCGAATCCTCTCTCCCCGACCAATTTCAACAGCTCATCCCTCGCAGCAAGCTCAATCCTCCGTGGAGCAGCCTGGCGTCCAACGAAGCCGTTTTGCATCGGCCAGCGCGGCGCGTCGTAGTGCCACGCCGCGACATCAGCTCCGTTAGAAATAGCGAGTCATGGCAAAACGGATGCGGGGGTCCTGATTATCCGTGTCGTAGCGATCGCCTGACAGGGGAACGGCAATCTCCAGACCTGCGTCGGTGCGGCTATTGACGTCTGCGCGAATGCCGCCACCGGTCGAAAATAGCGTGCCGCTACCGAAGCCGCCTTCCAGGTTCATGGCCTTGCCGCCATCGGCGAACGCATAGAATTCAAGTCCCCTGACCACGCCAAGGTCATGTTTCCAATCATAATTCAGTTCGAAATAGCCGGTGACCGATTGATCACCGGAACGCTCGCTATAATCATAGCCGCGCACGAAACTGGCGCCGCCGATGCCCATCTCCTCCGAAACCAACAGCGGCTGGCTGGCAAGCTGGGAACGGACGGCGATGTTCGTGCCGAAGTTGCTGACGATTTCTTTTTTCCAGTCGGCGAAAAAAGTGATCGTGGTGAAGGTGCCGTCCGCATCGTCCCGAGATGAAAGCGGGTTGGAGCCCTTGGTTGCTCCAAAAAGGTCCAGACCCTGTGCAAGCGATGTGTTGATGCGAAGGCGCCCTCCGGCTAGATCGGTATAGCCATAGAGGCCCAAGCGCGCGACCGTCAGCCGGTCCTTTCGCGCCAGAATATCCGTGCGGCGCTGCGCTATTTCGCGATAGGACAGGGATGCATCCAGCCACAGACTGGTCTGGCGGGAACGTTTCAGCGGATGAAGTGCGCCGATGGCTGCAAACCAGCTTTCGCCCTCAATATCGAACGCCTCAAGATATGCGCCGGGCGCGTTGCGTGAGTATGATCCGGTCAACGAGATTTCCGTCCCGCCCGGGCTGACCCTCTTGCCATATCGCAGGCGTGCAAACGACAGTTCGCTGAGCTGCGGCACCGTGTTGAGCGCAAATATCTGCAAGCTGTCGTCAGCGGCAAGAACGCCATTGAACCGAGCGGTGCCGAACAACTCCAGCGGGCCAAGCGGTTTGCTGCTGTCATTATCGAAGGTGATCTGCGCCCGGAAAGCGTCATGCCCCACTTTGACCAGCAGGATCGTCTTGCCGTCCTGTCGCTCTATGCGTGTTTCCCCCAAGGAAATTCCGTCGATGTCGCCAGCGATCAGCAGTCGCCGTTCAAGTTGTGCGGTTGTAACAGGCTGCCCGCTCGCAAGCGGCTGCAGAGCAGCCATCACCGCCGAATTTTGCACGCCGTCCAATCTGATCTCGTCGATCAGTCCTTCGTCGATGCGAACCCTCAGAACGCCCGCTCGCAACGCTTGAGGTTCGATTGCCGCGCTCGCCATGGGGTATTGCTGGCGTGCACGACGTGCGATCTGATCGGTCAGGGAAGCAAGGTCGTCCGAAGTGAGTGATCGACCGATAAAGCTTCCGACAATATCGGAAAACGCGCTTCTGGACATGCCCTGCAGGCCCACGATATCGATCGCGCCCACATCATAACTAAGATCGGGTTGCGCAGCAGCGACCTCGGTCCGGCCGCCATTTTCGGTAAAGATTTCTTCTTCGACTACAAGCTGCGGGACGTTGTCCGTTTCTTCGGAGATCTTCTCGAGCGATTGATCCTCCAGACGCGCGGGGTTCACCCTGTCCAGGTTCTGCTGGCTATGTGCAGGGCTGGAGGCAGCGATGAATACAATCGCCAAGAGAAATCGATAACGCACGCCGACCTCGAAGAGTAACGGTTTCAAAGCCCTTCATCTATCGCGAAGATCTTTAAAAAACGTCAAAGTGAAGGACTTTGCTAACCACTTCCGGAAAGCGACGATGAACACCTGACGAGCTATTGGATTATGCAAGGGAGCGTAATTCCATGTTCAAGTTCACACGTCGTCTGGCTGCTACCGCCTTTTTGTTAGGTGCCAGTACGCAGGCTATCGCCGGTTCCGAAGGCTGGAGCGTGAGCGAAGCCAGCGGCAGCGTGTTTCTGCAGCATGATGGCAAACGGGTTATCGCCAAGCGCGGCGCCAGTGTCCAAGCTGGAGATAGCATCGTCACCGGCCAGGGTGGCCGCGCGGTGCTAGTGAAGGGACAGGACTTTGTAACGGTTGCTTCCAACAGCCGGATAAGCATCCCGCAGGAACAGGCGGGCTCCGCGTTCACGCGTTTCGTTCAGGACCTTGGCAACGCCATTTTCCGCGTGGAAAAACGCGCGTCACCCCATTTTTCCGTCGATACCCCCTATCTGGCCGCCGTCGTCAAAGGCACGACGTTCTCCGTGACAGTTGGCCGTGACGATACTTCTCTCCAGGTGATCGAGGGTGTCGTGGAAGTCGCCACCGTGGATGGCGGCGCACGCGAGCTTGTGCGCCCGGGATCGGTGGCGATGATCGCCGCATCCGATCGCTATCGCCTTTCCATCAATGGTGACCAGGCACGCGTCGTGGATTCGCCGCTACGACCGGACAGCACAGTGACGGTGCCGGAACCGCAGTCCGGCGCAACGGATATGTCGGTGCCGGTCGCGCCGGCTCCGGCCGTACCAGAGAGCAACGCGGCTCCGGGCAGTTTGCTGATGAAGGACATGGCGAGCGCTGTGCAACCCTCCGCAAACGCTTCTGGCGCGAGGTTCATCGAAGCCGCCATAACCAGCAAACCCGTCGATATGGGCAAAGCGACCGACGGCATGGTAACGGGCAATGTGCCGACCATCATTGCGTCGAGCCTGGTCAGTCCGGCCACGAACCCGACATTTGCCAAACCTGCCGAAAAGTCTCCGTCGGACACCGCTTCCGAATCCAAAGCTGGTCAAGATGACGGCAGCATTGAACCGGCAACGGATCCCGGCAAGGCGGATGACAAGGGTGATCAGTCCGACAAGGATGACGGCGAGGACAAGGGCGGCAAGTCCGACAAGGACGACGGCGAGGACAAAGGCGGCAAATCCGACAAGGATGACGGCGAGGACAAAGGCGGAAAGTCCGATAAGGACGACGACAAGGACAAGGGCGGCAAGTCCGATAAGGATGACGGCGAGGACAAGGGCGGCAAGTCCGACAAGGACGACGACAAGGACAAAGGCGGTAAGTCCGATAAGGATGACGGCGAGGACAAGGGCGGCAAGTCCGATAAGGACGACGCCGAAGACAAGAGCGGCAAGCCCGACAAGGACGACGCCGAAGACAAGAGCGGCAAGCCCGACAAGGACGACGCCGAAGACAAGGGTGGCAAACCGGACAAGGACAACCCCGAAGACAAGGGCGGCAAACCCGACAAGGACGACGCCGAAGACAAGGGCGGCAAGCCCGACAAGGATGATGGCAAGGATAAGGGCGGCAAGGCCAGTGCAGCGAACGGCGACACGCCAGTCAAAGACGTGGACGACGTTACGATTGCCAAGCCAGGCAAGGATTCGAATGTTGGGAACGACAGCAAAGCCGACAAGGGCAGCAAGCAGCGTGGTATCCAGAAACTACAGTTTGACGTCATGAACAAATTGTAAAGCTGTCCCAGTGTATCGTCGGGCTTCCGATAGGCGCACCCAATGGTCGCTTGGTTGTACGGGCGAGCGGAATTTTGATCCACCTACGCGTTCCACTACTCATCGCACTGATCATGGCGTTGCTCGGAGTCACGGCTTCGGCCACCGGTGCGACGGACGAGATTGAAAACGCGTTTCGAGCCCCGTTTTTTGCAGCGCAATCCCACCCTGCAAGCGGGCAATTGCACATCGTTGAGATGGACGCGGCGAGCCTGGCCAAAATCAAGCGCTGGCCATGGTCCCGAGATCACTATGCCAGGGTCGTGGACCGTCTGAACGCGGCGGGCGTCCGCTCGATCACGTTCGATGTAGACTTCTCCAGCCCCTCCGAACCGGTGGCTGATTCAAGGCTGGCCGCTTCCCTGGCCAAGAGCAGAGCGGTGATAACGCTGCCGACCTTTGGGCAAGTCGCCGGATCCAGCGATATGCGGACCCTCGATGCCTTGCCCATAGCCGTGCTCCGCAAACATGCCGTCATCGCGTCGGTGGCGGTTCTGCCCGATCGAGATGGTCTGGTGCGACGCATGCCGCTCGGTACCATGACCGATGGCGTTCCACGGCCGTCGCTAGCGGCGCAGATTGCTGGACGGGGCGGCACCGTCGGGCACCCCTTCCCCATTGATAGTGCCATCGAACCGGAATCGATACCGCGCCACAGCTTTGTCGCTATCGAGAACGGGAATTTTGATCCGTCACGGCTTGTGGGCAAGGATGTCCTGATCGGCGCTACAGCCATCGAAATGGGCGATCGCTATGCCACGTCCCGTCACGGCGTTCTTCCCGGCGTCGTGATCCAGGCCATGGCGGCTGAGACCCTGTACTCCGGCACGCCCGTCGAGGCCGGGAGCGCATTTCTTTTGCTCGCCGCGACCCTGCTCACCATCTGGATATTGCTGGCTGCGTCGCGCAAGACCGGACTGGTAAGAGGGGCCGCTTCGCTGTTCCTTCTTGCCATGCTCCACTGGCTCGGCTGGTCGGCGGCGAGAATGCTGTTCGACATTGTTCCAGCCTTTGCGATGATCCTCGGCGCCACCATGATCATGCTGGTGCAGCAATTCCAGGCGGATCAACGGCATCGGCGGATGCATGACACAAGAACGGGATTGCCGAACCGGTTTGCCTTCGACAGCAGGATGGGTGACCCGGCCATCTTCACGATCGCGGCGACCATCGGCGGCTATGAGCGGCTGGAGACGGTGCTGGGGGATACAAAGGCAGATCAGCTGATTTGCCGGATCACCGAGCGCCTGACCATGGGAAATGGCGGCGAAAGCGTGTTCCGGGTCGAGGACCGCGCCCTCGCCTGGATATTCAATGGCGAGCAGGACGAGCTGAAATCGACGCTGTCAGGGCTTGCCGCCCTGATGCGCTCCCCGCTGGAAATTGGCGGGCGCATGGTCGATGTGCAGATGGGCTTCGGCATTGGGCAGGGCCGGGCGCTGTCCGAGGCAGTCCATGCGGCCAGCCAGGCGCTGCAAAAAGGTGAACCCTGGAGCTATCATGTCGCCGCGGAGGAGGCCGCGCTCGAACGCGAGATATCGCTGATGGGTGAGCTCGACGCGGCCATCGCCGATAACCAGCTGGAGGTTCTTTATCAGCCCAAATTGGCGCTGGCAGATGATCGCATCACCAGTGTCGAAGCGCTCGTCCGCTGGAACCACCCGGAGAGAGGCTTTTTACGGCCCGATCTTTTCATTCCGATGGCCGAAGAGACCGACCGTATCAACAGCCTGACCTTGTTCGTTCTGCAAAGGACGATCGACGACAATCTTTCGTGGCGCGCAAAAGGTTTGCAGGTCAGGTCCGCCGTCAACATTTCTGCGCGCCTCGTCGTTTCTGCCGCGTTTCTTTCGGCCGCCGAAGCGATGCTGTCGCGATCGACGATCCCGCCGGAAAACCTGATATTCGAGGTCACTGAGTCCGCCGCTATTGCAGATCCGAAGGCTGCAGCCGCCGCATTGACCCGGTTTCGCGACATGGGCGTATCGATTTCCATGGATGATTACGGCACCGGCCAGGCAAGCCTCACCTATCTAAAGAACCTCCCTCTGTCGGAGCTCAAGATCGACCGCAGCTTCGTGCAGTTCGCCCATCGCGATTCCGGCGACGCCATGCTCGTACGCTCCACGGTCGGCCTTGCCCATGAACTTGGTCTATCGGTCGTTGCAGAGGGCGTGGAAGATGAAGAATGCCTCGAATTCCTGCGCACGGTAGGCTGCGATTATGCCCAAGGCTATCTGATCGGGAAGCCGATGCCAGCGGAGGCATTGTTCGCTTTGGCGCGCGAGGCCAGACGCGCTGCAGCCTGAAATCTTGCGGTCGCTTGAGGGCAAAAAAGCTTTCCGTTGGATCGCGCTATGTTAGTCCGCTTCCACCATCTAAACAGACCGGTGCTGATGCTCCCGGTCGTCGCTATGATCCTTGGCGCGCTTGCAGGCAGGGGTGGACTGCAAGCCTATCGTTCATGGCCTGATGGCTCAAACTCACCCCTGCCCGCTCTCACCGCGCCCTAGAACCCGGCAGTGATGGAAGCCTTTACCGCGCGCGGCCCGCCCTGCAGCAAGGCGTTGGAGAAGCTGTCGAAGGCGGAGGCCCAGTAGCGATTGTCGGCGATATTTTCTGCAGAAACCCGCACCGTCACCGGCACGTCTCCTGCGGCCAGAACATAGCGGGCACCCAGGTCGAACCGGGTCCAGCTGTCGATTTTCAACGTGTTGACCGCATCCACCCATTGTTCGCCGGTGTGGATTACCCGGCCCGTCAATGTCAGGCCCGGCACGAAGCCCAGATCCCATTCGACATCGGCATTGGCGGTATATTCCGGCACGCCGGGCACATGGCTGCCGCCGTCCAGCTTGGCATCGGTATAGGCAGCGCCGCCGATCAGCCTCAGCCCGGGCGCCAGAGAACCGTTGACGGTGAACTCCACGCCCTGATGCCGCTGATCGCCTAGATAGCCAAAGCTGCCATCATTCAGCACGCCCTCGCCCGGCCGTTCGATATGATAGCCCGCCAGGCCGAGAAAAACGTCCCCGAGCCGAACCTTGCCGCCAATCTCATATTGGACCGAGCGGCGCGGAGCGAGGACGGCGCCGGGATTGGTCACGATGTTCGGATCGAGCGGGGCCGTCGGTCCTTGCTGCAGCGCCTCGATACGATTGGCGTAGAGCGAGACGCCGCCGGCCGGTTTCACCACTATCCCGGCGACCGGGGTGACTGCATCCTCATGATATTCGCTATCCAGCGCGCCCGTGAAATAGCTGTATGTTTCAACATCGATGGTCTGCAGACGAAGTCCGCCGGTCAGCAGGATGCGATCGTCCAAGAAGCCAGCCGTATCCGACGCAAACACGCTGGCGAGCCTTGTGCGTGCGATCGGGAAGGGATCGTCCAGATCGCCGCCAACCAGGGTCGACGTTGGCAGCGCCAGCTGCGGCGTATCGTACAGATTGGTGGCGAAGCCGGCGAAATTGGGGCCGTAGAGAAAATCATAGGCATTGCGGTTCACCTGCCAGCTGGCATTGCCACCGAAATTCACCTCATGCGTCACCGCCTCACCCAGCTTGACGCGCAGCCCCGCCTCTACCGCTTCGTTATTGTCGGTGCGCGGCACGATGAGCGCATTGCCATTGGCCGCGCCTGTCGCGGTGTCGGTGACGGTGATATTGCCGTAAATGCCCTCCTCGCGTCCGTCACGCGCACCGGCGCGGGCATATAGCAGGGCATTATCGGCCACATCATATTCCAGGCTGAGCGTTCCGAAGACATCGCGCAGATCGGTATAGGTATAGGCCTGCGCATAATTGGCATCCGCATCCGGCACGGTGGGCACCGCGGCGCTGCCGATCGTTACCTTATGCCGCAACCGATCGACGCGGATGTTCTGCCAGGCCACGTCCAGGGCGGCGCGGAAGGGGCCGCTGTCATAATCGAACGCGCCGCCGATCACCGCCGTGCGCCGGTCCTCCCCGTCGATCGCGGTCTCGCCGTCGCGATAGGTCGCGTTCAGCCGCACACCCCATTCACTGCCGGCGCCGAAACGCCGGGACACATCCACGCCGCCGCCGAAGCGGCTCTTCGCCTCATAGCTGGCGGTGACGCGATTGATATCCTGCTGCCCTGCCCGTTTCAGGCGCAGATTGACGCTGCCGCCAAGACCTGTGCCGCCCGGTGCTGCACCGTTCAGAAAAGCGCTCGCCCCGTTCAGGACCTGCACGCTCTGCAACAGTTCGGGCGCGACCAGTTGCCGCGGCGTGATGCCATATAATCCGTTCAGCCCGATATCATCGCCGAACAAGGGAAAACCCCGGATGACGAACAGTTCGGCGGCCGTACCGAAGCCGTAGCTCGTGCGAATGGTCGGATCATTCTCCAACACATCTCCCAGCGTCTGTGGCTGCTGGTTGAGGATCAGCGTCTCGTCATAGGCACGCAGATTGAACGGCAGATCCTCGGCCGCCTTGTCGCCGAACACGCCCAGGTCGCCGCCATTGGTGATCTGGGTGGCGTTGTCGCGCTGCGCCGTCACGATGATTTCGTCCTCGGCCATGTTTTGCGCATGGGAAGCGGTGGCCAGTGTGCCCGCCAGAATGAGGAGCGAGGAGCGAGCGAGGAAACGCGTCATAAGGGACCTTTTGGATTGTGCGATTTAAGGGAGGATTGGGAAGAATATAGTTTCAGCAGAAGCATGAGCGGCGCGATGGCGGTCAGGGTCCAGGCGGCAACATCGCCTATTCCATCGCCCGTCAGGCCCAGGATGAGCCCGGCGATCATGGCCATGCCGATAGCGAGCGGCGCGGCGAACAGGCGCGCGAGCGATTGCCGCGGCCGGATCATGCCGACACCGCAGCGCGGCCGCCGCGATAGATTTCATCCACCCGCCGATCGACATAACCGCGCCCACGCCGCCACCAGAGAAGCAGACCCGTCCAGAGCACCCAGATGGTGGCCATGGTAAGGGCCGCCCAGATGATCTTGAGCGGCAGACCGCCATAATCGCCGAAATGCAGCGGCTTGGACATCATCAGCGCCTGATTGAGCGCCGGCATGTCGCGCGCATCGCTCAGCTGCCCGGTGCTGGCATCCACCAGGGCCGGTGTCAGCAGGTTCTCGGTCAGCTTGCTGTCGCCCTGGAAGAAGATCGCATAATGATGGCCGGTCGACCAGTCGCCGCCCGGAAAGCCGATGAATTGCGGGCTTCGACCGGGCAAGGCAGACTTGGCAGCCGCCATGGCGCGGTCGATCGAGCCATAGTAGGCTGGGGCCAGCGGGGGCTTATCGGCAAAGGCTGCGGTCATGTCCGCCAACGCATGGTCGCGCCAGCGATCGGTCAACGGATCGGCAAAGGCGTTGATTGCGCCGGTGATGCCAATCACCAGCATCCAGGCAAGGGCCACGATGCCAAAAAGATTGTGCTGATCGAGCCGCTTCACGCGCAGGCTGCGCCCGCGCCGGACGGTGCCAAAGGCCAGCCGCCGCATGAACGGAGCATAGAGCACGGTGCCGGAGACCAGCGCGGCAATGAACAGCACGCCCATCACCCCCAGAAACAGCATGCCAGGTAGCCCGAGGAACAGATCCGTGTGCATATCGAGCAGAAACGCGATCAGCGGATTGACCGGCGCCGGCCCCAGAGCCGCGCCGCTCGCACGGTCGTAGAAAAGAAGCAACATATCCTTGCCCGCCGCGTCCGCGGTGGGGCCGAGTGTTACCGTGATCAGCGGGCTTTCCTGGCTGAAGCCGATGAACAGCGGCACATTGCCGGGTTTTTCCAGGAGCGCCTGCCCCACGATGCCGTCGAGCGGAAGGCCGCTTTGGGCGGAGGGCGATCCCGTCAAGGCAGCGGCGCTATCGCCGACCGTTGCTGCTTCGATCTCGTCGCTGAAAATCAGCGGCAGACCGGTCACGCACAGCATCAACAGAAATGCGGTGGCGATCAGGCTGGTCCATTTGTGGATCAGAAACCAGGTGCGGATGGTGCGGCGCGTCACGACGGGCGACCTACCGACACGCCTGCGCAAGGTCAATGCGAATGATTTGCAATAGACGCCGGAGCCTATGTCCGGTCAGATGCCTGCTTGGACGGCGCGCTGAGACGTGTCGACGAGCGGGCTTTTGACCTCATTTCCCGGTCGGGAGACGTGCCCCGCATTCTGTCGGTTGGGTTTTAGCGGCTTGTCAGCTCGGCGCATACAAAGGGGCCTGCCCCAGCGATTGGAGCAGGCCCCTTTTTTACTTCATGCAATCTTGTGCGTTCAGGCGGCGAACTGGTTCATGGTGTTGTCCTTGCCGCCCGCCTTGAGCGCCGCTTCGCCAGCGAAATATTCCTTGTGATCGTCGCCGATGTCGCTGCCCGACATGTTCTGATGCTTCACACAGGCAATGCCCTGACGGATCTCTTCGCGCTGAACGTTGAGCACATAGCCCAGCATCGCTTCCTCGCCGAAATAGCGCTTGGAAAGATTGTCGGTAGACAGCGCCGCGGTGTGATAGGTCGGCAGCGTGATGAGGTGGTGGAAGATGCCCGCCTCGCGCGCCGCATCCTTCTGGAAGGTGCGGATGCGCTCATCGGCTTCCTTGGCCAGCTCGGTGCTGTCGTAATCGACATTCATCAGCTTGTCGCGATCGAACTGCGAGACGTCCTTGCCCGCTTCGCTCCACGCATCGAACACCTGCTGACGGAAGTTCAGCGTCCAGTTGAAGCTGGGGGAGTTGTTATAGACCAGCTTCGCGTTGGGAATAACCTCGCGGATACGGTTCACCATGCCACCGATCTGGCCGATATGCGGCTTCTCGGTTTCGATCCACAACAGGTCTGCGCCGTTCTGCAGCGACGTGATGGAGTCCAGCACGCAGCGGTCCTCGCCCGTTCCCGCACGAAACTGGAACAGGTTGGACGGCAGACGGCGTGGCTTCACCAGCTTGCCATCGCGGCTGATCAGCACATCACCATGACCGACATTACCCGCATCGACCTCTTCGACGTCGAGGAAACTGTTATACTGGTCGGCCAGGTCGCCCTCTTCCTTCACGAAGGCGATCTGCTTGGTCAGACCTGCGCCAAGCGAGTCGGTACGCGCCACGATGACACCGTCTTCGACGCCCATTTCGAGGAAGGCATAACGGACCGCGCGGATCTTCTGCAGGAAATCCTCATGTGGCACCGTAACCTTGCCGTCCTGATGGCCGCACTGCTTTTCGTCGGACACCTGGTTTTCGATCTGGATCGCGCAGGCACCGGCCTCGATCATCTTCTTGGCCAGCAAATAGGTCGCCTCGGCATTGCCGAAGCCGGCATCGATATCGGCAATGATCGGGACAACGTGCGTCTGGAAGTTGTCGATCTTGTTCTGCAGATCGCGCTCCTTCACATCATCGCCCGCCGCCTTGGCCGCGTCGAGATCGCTGAACAGCAGCCCCAGTTCGCGGGCGTCTGCCTGCTTGAGGAACGTGTACAGCTCCTCGATCAGCATGGGCACGCTGGTCTTTTCGTGCATCGACTGATCGGGCAGTGGGCCGAACTCGCTGCGCAGAGCGGCGACCATCCAGCCGGACAGATAGAGATATTTGCCCTTGGTTTCGCCGAAATGCTTTTTGATCGAGATCATCTGCTGCTGGCCGATGAACCCGTGCCATGCGCCGAGCGACTGGGTGTAGTGCGTAGGATCGGCATCATAGGCATCCATATCGGCGCGCATGATCTTGGCCGTATATTTGGCGATATCCAGACCGGTCAGGAACCGATTCTGGAGCCGCATGCGGGCAACGGCTTCCGGCTCGATATCGGCCCAGGGCGCGCCGTTCTTGCTGATCAGCGTCTGCGCCTCGGTGATCGAATTGGTGTAGGTCATGATAGTACTCCAAACTTCCAATATGATTTACAGCATGTTCACCATGGCCGGACGGTATGAGCGGACGACAACACTGGAAAACTGTTGCCTCAGTCTATGGATGGCGCCGGACCATCCCGTCAAATCTTTGTTGTAAAAATCGTGTGGATTGGTATGGGATATGCCGTTTTATTCTGTAAATCTGTAAAGATGTTTACTTATGATCGACACCCTTTCCCTCCCCGATCGCAAGATTTTTGCTGGCCCCAGAGTCCGGCGCCTGCGCGGTCGGCTCGGCCTGGCCCAGAAACGCATGGCGGAAGAACTTGGCGTGTCGGCCAGTTATCTGAACCTGATCGAACGCAATCAGCGGCCATTGACGGCCCCTTTCCTGTTGAAACTGACCAAAACCTATGACGCCGATCTGCGCGAGCTGATTGCCGAGGACGATGAGCAGGTGGAGAAGGACGTGGCGCAGGCGCTGGCCTCGCCCGCTCTGGCCGGTCTGGATATCGGCAAGACGGAGCTGCAGGAGTTCGTCGCAGCGCAGCCTGGCATTGCCCAGGCTCTGATTCGCCTGCACCACATCAGGGATAGCGACGCCGACAGCGCCCCCACGCGCGGAAAGGGGCGCACGCCATTGAACGCGGTGAGCGAATTCATCGAAGGCGCGCGCAATCATTTCGCAGAACTGGAAGAATTGTGCGAAGCGCTGGCAGAAGAGCTGCGCTTGGCCGGACCGCATTTCCTCAGCAGCGTGTCCGATCGCCTGCGCGTGAAGCATGGCTTTACCGTGCGGATCATGCCGGCCCATGTGATGCCACGGCATCTGCGGCGCTTTGATATCCACAATCGGCAGGTGCAGCTGTCAGAGGTGCTGGACAATGCCAGCCGGTCTTTCCAGGCGGCCTATCAGCTGGCCGGGTTCGAGCTGAAATCGTCCATCGAAGCCATCGCCGCGCGGGCCGATATGCCGTCCAAGCCCGCCGAGCGTCTGCTGGTGCAGAACCTCACCAATTATGCCGCCGCCGCCTTGATGATGCCCTATCGGCGCTTTCATGACGCAGCGGAGGAGACAGGCTATGACATCGCCCTGCTGGAGGCGCGTTTTGGCGCGGGATTTGAGCAGGTTGCCCATCGGCTCACCACCTTGCAGCGTCCGGGCACGCGCGGGGTGCCCTTTTTCCTGATCCGGCTGGACCGGGCCGGCAATATTTCGAAACGCTTTTCTGCCGGCAATCAGCCCTTTGCACGGGCCGGTGGCGGCTGCGCGCTCTGGAACGTCCACCGCGCGTTCGAACGGCACGGACAGATGCTGACCCAGCTGGTCGAGCTGGAGGATGGCACCCGCTTCCTTACGCTGGCGCGCACGGTGACCGCCTATCGCCAGCCCTTCGGCCAGACCGCGCCGGAATATGCCGTCGCGCTGGGCTGTGAGACCCGCCATGCGCATAGCCTGACCTACGCCGCCGGGCTGGATCTGGACGGTGCGGCCATGCCGATCGGCCTGAATTGCCGCGCATGCACCCGGCCGGACTGCCGCCAGCGCGCCGTGCCGCCGGCCCATCGGCAATTGCTGATCGACGAAACCCAGCGCGGCGCCAATGCCTTCGATTTCTCACGGGAATGAGCTGCGCACCGATGCAGTCGTCCCGGCGTGCTTTCGGAAGCAGTGCTGGCCATAGGCTGGCTCGCTGCGCTAGCACTGATGCCCTCAGACGATGCCCATGCGCTGCGCCAGACAGGAATTTTACGACCCGATGATGCCCGAACGCCTCAATATCATGCTGCAGCATCTGCTGCCCAAGAAGCGGCTGACCCTATTGGCCGGGCGCATTGCCGGGGCAAAGGGCGGCGCGGCAACCACCCGTCTGATCCGCTGGTTCGTGCGCAAATATGGCGTCGACATGACGCAGGCGGCCAACCCAGATATCGGCAGCTATGCGAGTTTCAATGACTTCTTCACCCGCCCCCTGCGGGACGGTGCTAGACCGCTGGCCGATGCGGCGTTCATCTGCCCGGTCGATGGCGCGATCAGCCGCTTTGGCACGATCGACGATCATCATATCATCCAAGCCAAGGGCCATCGCTTCACGACCACGCAGCTTCTTGGCGGAGACCCCGGACTTGCCGCGCGGTTCCGGCATGGCAGCTTTGCCAATCTGTATCTCTCGCCCAAGGATTATCACCGCCTGCACATGCCCTGCGACGGCATGCTGACCCAGATGATCTATGTGCCTGGGTCTCTCTTCTCGGTGAACCCGGTCACGGCCCGCGGCGTACCGAACCTGTTTGCCCGCAATGAACGCGTGGTCTGCCTGTTCGAATCCGAAGAACATGGCCCATTCGCCATGGTGCTGGTTGGTGCCACCATCGTGGGCAGCATGGAAACCGTGTGGCACGGCGTGGTCAATCCCAAGCGCACAGGCACCGTGGCGCATTGGCGCTATGAAACGGGCGAGGTGATGCTGAAAAAGGGGGAGGAAATGGGGCGCTTCCTGCTAGGCTCCACCGTGATCATGCTCTGGCAACCGGGCGTCATCACGTTCAACCCCGATTGGGAACCGGAACGCCCGGTGCGCTTGGGCGAGGCCATGGGACAGCAAGACATCTGACCGATCATTCTTCCGCCTATGGATCGCTCGCCGGCGAAATGGCGCGGCATGCAGCCGATCAATCGATCGTCATAACGTGATAAAGCTGGCGCGCCTTCAGCTGCACAACAAATGCTATTCGAAAAGCCGGTCACGGAACACATGCGGTCGTGACACGCTGTCCTTTCACACCAACCAGGAGAGACCGCATGGCCCTTAATTCCCTTAAAGACGTCTATATCGACCAGCTGCAGGACATGCACAGCGCCGATCGTCAATCGCTCGACGCGACCAAGAAGATGCTCGACGTTGCCAAGAACAAAGAGCTGCGCACTGCTCTGGAAAACGGCGTGAAGGGTATTGCCAGCGGCATCGAGACCCTCGAAGCCATCCTGAAAGGCCATGACGCCGATCCGAAGGGCGAATTCTGCAAGGGCATGGAAGGCCTCGTCAAAGAAGTGCATGCCCATGTGCTGAAAGCGGATTTCGGGGATGACGATGCGCGCGATGCGATGATCATTTCACAATATCAGCGCATGACCCATTACGGCATCGCCGGCTATGGTTGCGTGGCCGCTTTTGCCCGCCGCCTGGAGCTGAACGACAATGCCGATCGCCTGCAGGAATGCCTGGACAGCACCTATGAAGGTGACCGGGAAATGAGCCGCATTGCAGAAGGTACGGTCAACGCCGACGCGGTCTGATCGCCGCAAGTAGCCGAGAGTATAAGAAAAGGGGTTCGCCGAGAGGCGCGCCCCTTTTTTATTGCCCTCTTGGGACAGTGGTTAATGAGCGTACCGGCATGAAGATGTCTGGGCTATCGTCTGCAAAGATCCCCGTGGGCAGCGACTTGCTCTTGCACTGACGATGCGTCACACATCTCACGACGATGATGCAGCCGATGGCATGTATCGCAACCTTTGATCCGGCAAGCGACAGGACCGCTTTATGACCATTGCAACGAAAGCTTCCCTCCTGAGCCTTGCCATAGGAATGATGATGACAGCAGCGCCTTCACAAGCTCAGGACAGCCATGTGCCTGGCCCCGATTCCGATCCCTTCATCTGGCTGGAGGAGGCGCGCAGCGACAGGGCGCTGGACTGGGTACGCGCCGAAAATGCACGCACCGAGACCGAGCTGACCAGCGATCCGCGCTTCGAAACGCTGAAGGCCGAGGCGCTGGCCATCCTCGATTCGGATGACCGCATCCCTTATGTGTCCTTCGGCCCGGACGGCATGATGTACAATTTCTGGCAGGATAAGGAGAACCCCAAGGGCATCCTGCGCCGCACCAGTTTGGCGAGCTATCGCAGCGACAATCCCGCGTGGGAAACGGTACTCGACGTCGATGCACTGGCCGCCGCCGAGGGGCGCGAATGGGTTTATGGCGGATCGACCTGCTATAAGGATACGCCATTGTGCATGGTCGCGCTGTCCGATGGCGGCAAGGACGCCAATGTGCTGCGGGAGTTCAATCGCAAGACCGGCCAGTTTGTCGAAAATGGTTTTGTGCTTGCAGAAAGCCAGGGCGGCGTTTCCTGGATCGATGAAAACACGCTGATGGTCTCGCGCGATTTTGGCGAGGGCACGCTGACCGAGAGCCAATATCCCTTCGTCACCAAGATATGGACGCGCGGCAGCGATCTGGCCGATGCGCAGGAATTCTATCGCGGCGCGCCCAATGATGTGTCTGCCGGTGCCTATCCGCTGCGCGACAACAAGGACGAGATTCAGGCCATGGTCGCCTATCGCGGCCTCAGCTTTCACGAACGGCAATATGCGCTGCGCAAGGATGATGCATGGGTGACGCTGAACATGCCGAAAAAGGCCGGACTGTTCGGCATCATCGATGGCCAGATCCTGTTTTCGACCGATGAGGACTGGACGGTGGGCGAGCAGACGTTCCCCGCCGATGCGCTGGTCGCCGCCGATCTGGAGGCGTGGAAGGCCGACCCGAATGGCGCGGCCAAAACGCTGGTCTGGGCACCGGGCGATCGGCAGACCAAGCAAGGCGCGGCGATCACGTCCGAAAGCCTTTATGTGGGCCTGCTCGATAATGTGCGCGGCAAGGCGCTGAAGTTCGATTTCGTTGACGGGGCGTGGGTCAGCAGCGCCGTGGACGTGCCGCGTAATGCCACCGTCAGCATCGGTGCGAGTGACGACAAATCCGATACGCTGATGTTCAACGTCACCGATTTCCTGTCCCCTTCGCGGCTCTATCTGTACGATGGCCAGACCGCGCAGCTTGACCAGATCAAGTCCGCCCCGTCCTATTTCGATGCAGCCGGTATGTCGGTGGAACAGCTCGAGGCAACCTCTGCCGATGGCACCAGAATTCCCTATTTCCTCGTCAAGCCGGATGGCATGAAAATGGACGGCAGCACGCCCGTCCTTCTTTCCGGCTATGGCGGATTTCAGGTGCCGCGCCTGCCCTCCTATCTCGGCACCACCGGCAAATTATGGCTGGCGCGCGGCGGGGCCTATGTCCTGGCCAATCTGCGCGGCGGCGGCGAATTCGGCCCGATGTGGCACCAGACCGCTATCCGGGAGAACAAGCAGAGGACCTGGGACGATTTCATCGCGGTGGCGCAGGATCTGGTCGACCGGGATATCACCAGCCCGGCGCATCTTGGCATTCAGGGCGGCAGCCAGGGCGGCCTGCTGGTCGGCACCGCGTTCACGCAGCGACCGGACCTGTTCGATGCGGCCATTGTGCAGATTCCGCTGTTCGACATGCTGCGCTATCATGAGATCGGGCGCGGCGCGTCCTGGATCGGCGAATATGGCGATCCGCGCATCGCCGAACAGCGCGCCTGGATAGAACCCTATAGCCCCTATCAGAAGCTGGACGAGGACAGGGATTTCCCCAAGCCCTTCTTTATCACCAGCACCGCCGACGATCGCACGCACCCGGCCCATGGCCGCAAAGCCGCCGCCAAGATGGCCGCGAATGGCGATGATTATCTATATTACGAAGATATGGTCGGCGGGCATTCCGGCGGCGTGGACAATGAGCAGCGTGCCAAATTGCTGGCGCTGCAGAATGTCTATCTGATAAAGCAGCTGATGGACTGATCGGACGCGGCGACAGATTGCGGGCGCCTGCGCAACCCGCAGCGTCGCGTGCCGTTGATGGCCTGTATCGCCTGCACGGGCGCCTTCGGCGCACCTGCAGACAACAGCCGTCAAAGGACATGTCATGAAAGCCATCAAAGTACGCCATCCCGCCTCGCTCGATAATCTGGAGCTGGTCGATCTGCCCGATCCCGGCGCGCCGCAAACGGGCGAGGTGCGCGTGCGCATCCATGCCAGCTCGCTCAACTATCATGATTATGGCATCGTATCGGGCAACGCCCCGACCGAAGATGGCCGCATTCCGATGTCGGACGGAGCAGGCGTGGTCGAGGCGATCGGCGATGGCGTCAGCGATTTTGCCGTGGGCGACCATGTGGTGTCCACCTTCTTTCCCAACTGGCTGGCCGGGCCACCGGAGATCGCGGACTTTTCCACCACGCCGGGAGACGGGATCGATGGCTATGCCCGCGAATATGTTGTCCATCCCGCCCGCTATTTCACGCACGTTCCGGCTGGATATTCCCATGCCGAAGCCGCCACGCTGACCACGGCAGGGCTGACGGCCTGGCGCGCGCTGGTGGTCGATGGGGGCGTGAAAGCCGGTGACAGCGTGCTGGTGCTGGGAACCGGCGGCGTGTCCATATTCGCGCTTCAGCTGGCCAAGGCCATGGGCGCCATGGTGATTGCCACCTCTTCCTCGGACGAAAAGCTGGAACGGGTGCGCTCCATGGGTGCGGACCACGTCCTGAACTATAAGAAAACGCCCGAATGGGGCGCCGCCGTCCGCGATCTGACCGATGGACGCGGCGTCGATCATATAATCGAGGTCGGCGGCCCTGGAACCTTGCCACAGTCGATCGATGCGGTGAAAACGGGCGGCCATATCGCCCTGATCGGCGTGTTGACCGGCATGGGCGGCGACGTGCCGACGGCCACGCTCATGAGAAAACATGCGCGGCTGCAAGGCCTCATCGTGGGCAGTCGCCGCGAACAGCAGGAATTCGTGCGCGGTCTGGAGGCGATGGACATCCGGCCCGTGATCGACAGCAGCTTCCCGCTGGAAAAGATTGCCGACGCGTTTCGCCACGAAGAATCGGGCGCGCATTTCGGCAAGATCGTGCTGGAATTCTAGGCCGACGCGCTGGGAAAGATTTTCCGCGCCCGGTGACTAAGCGGCAAAGGCATCATGCTGGGCCACCGTTTTTTCCGCTGCCGTCAGGTGCGGCCGGTCCAGCATCTTGCCGTCGATCGCGACGGTGCCGACATCGGGGTTGTCCGCAAACCGGCTGATAACCTGCCGGGCAAAGTCCACTTCCGCAGCGGTGGGCATGAAGCTGTCGTTGATGATGCTCACCTGCGCCGGATGGATCGCAAGGCGGCCCGAAAAGCCCTCCTGCCGCGCTTGCACCGAGGATGCGCGAAGACCGGCATCGTCCTTGAAGTCCGCATGCAGCGTTTCGATGGCCGCAACATCGGCGGCATGCGCGGCCATCAACGTCAGCGATCGTACCATCTGGTAGGTGGTGGCCCAAACGCCATCGCTGCCCCGATTGCTGCTTGCGCCAAGCGCGGCCGAGAGATCTTCCGCACCCCAGGTCAGGCCCGACAGACGGCCGAGCCCGGCACCGGCATAGTCACCCAGCTGAAACGGTGCGCAGGCGGTTTCGGTCGCTACCGGCAATATCCGCACGCCCGGGCCCTCGATGCCCGCCTGCGCCTCCAGCGCGTCGCAATAATTGGACAGCAGGCGGACATGCGCCGGCCCGTCGGGTTTGGGCTGCATGATGCCGTCCGGCGCCCCGCCGATGACCGCGCAAAGATCGTCCAGCACCAGGTCGCTGTCGACGGGATTTACGCGCACCCAGATTTGCATGCGGCGTTGATCCTTCGGGCGTTCGCTCAGAAAATCGGCCACCAGCTGGCGCCCCGCCGCCTTGTTGGACTGCGCCACCGAATCCTCCAGATCGAGAATGATCGCATCCGCGCCGCAATCGTCCGCCTTGCCGAGCTTCTTCTCGCTATCGCCGGGGATGAACAGGAAGGAGCGCGGCGTTACCATTTTGATTTCCTTATGACGGTACAAAGCAGCATTGCGCTGCCGAAAAACTGGGCGCTGCCGAAAACTGGCCGAAACGGGGCGTTGTCGGGATGCTCTACTGTCGCGGTGCATTGGACAAGGTCAACCCGCCTGCTAATATTTCTGCATGACCGATTTTCGCACCTTCTATCCGCCCATCGATCCCTATGACAGCGGCATGCTCGATGTCGGCGACGGGCACCGGATCTACTATGAACGCTGCGGAACGCCGGGCGCAAAGCCGGTCGTTTTTCTGCACGGAGGCCCCGGAGGGGGCTGCTCGCCGCAGCACCGGCAGCTGTTCGATCCGACGCGCTACGACATCATGCTGTTCGATCAGCGCGGTTGCGGTCGATCCACGCCGCACGCCTCGCTGGAAGCCAACACAACCTGGCATCTCGTGGCCGATATCGAGAAGCTGCGCATGATGGCCGGGGTCGACCGCTGGCAGGTATTCGGCGGGTCCTGGGGTTCCACGCTGTCACTCGCCTATGCGCAGACGCATCCGGACCATGTCAGCGAGCTGGTGCTGCGCGGAATCTACCTGCTGAGCGATGCCGAAATGCACTGGTACTATCAGCATGGCGTGTCGGAAATGTTCCCGGAACGCTGGGAAGCGTTGCGCGCGCTCATTCCCGAACGGGAACGCGGCGACCTTCTGACCGCTTATTATCGCCGTCTGACCGGCTCCGATGAAAAGGAACAACTGGCGGCGGCCAAGGCCTGGTCGGGATGGGAAGGCGCGACCATCACGCTAATGCCCAATCCGGATCTGGTCGGCGATTTCAGCGCCGATCGGTTCGCCATCGCCTTTGCACGGATCGAAACGCATTATTTCGTGAACAAAGGCTGGCTGGAGGACGGGCAATTGCTGCGCGATTCCCACCGCCTGGCAGGCATCCCGACGGTGATCGTGCATGGCCGCTATGATATGCCCTGCCCTGCTTCCAGCGCCTATGCGCTGCACAAGGCCATTCCCGGTTCGCAGCTTCATATTATCGAAGGCGCGGGCCATGCGTTCGACGAACCTGGCATCCTAGACCGGCTGATTCGAGAGACCGACGCTTTTGCGGCCTGACGTTCAGGTCTTACAGCCAGTCATCATGGCTCAGGCGGCTTCGGCCCGGTCATCCTCTCTATCCACCGCCACGCCGCCAAATTGGGCAATGAGCGCCGGCACTTGCGCGCCCGGCACGGGGCGGCTGAACCAGTAGCCCTGCACATGCTGGCAGCCTTCCTGCCGCAGCGTTGCGATCTGCTCTTCCTGCTCCACGCCCTCGGCCAATGTCTCCATGCCCAGCGCCCCGGCCAGCGTGACGATGGCCCGAATGATCGCGCTGGCACCGGGGCCGCTGGCGAGATCCGTCACAAAGCTGCGGTCGATCTTGATCTTGTCGAACGGAAAACTGCGCAAATAGCTCAGCGAGCTGTAGCCTGTGCCGAAATCGTCCAGCGCAATACGGATGCCAAGACTGCGTAGTTTGTGCAGCAGGCCCAGCGTCTCGTCGATATCCGCAATGAATACGGATTCCGTAATCTCGATTTCCAGCCTGTTCGGCGCGAGCCCGCTCTGGGAAAGCGCCTGCAAGATGGCATTCTGCAGATTGGTGCTCTTGAACTGCACCGATGAGACATTCACCGCCACGCGCAGTTCGCCCGGCCAATGGGCAGCCTGTCGGCACGCTTCGCGCATCACCCATTCGCCGATCGGAATGATCAGTCCAGTCTCCTCGGCCAATGGAATGAACTCGACGGGAGACACCATACCCCGTTCGGGATGCTGCCAGCGAAGCAGCGCCTCGAAGCCCGAAAGCTGTTCCTTTTCCAGGCTGTAGAGCGGCTGGAAATATAGCTCGAACGCCCCTTCGCTGATGGCTTTGCGCAGATCCATCTCCAGCTGACGGCGCCGGCGGGCGGCATCGTCCATCGATTGCTCGAAGAACTGATAGCCGGCCTTGCCCTCCTGCTTGGCCCGATACAGCGCCAGATCGGCATTTTTCAGAAGCGTTTCGGCATCGCGCCCATCATGGGGCCAAAAGGCGATACCGATGCTGCTTTGCACGGGGAAGTTCTGCCCATCGACGACGAACGGCTTTTCAAAACAGCGGAACAGCCGGTCGGCATGGCCAAGCATGTCGTCATCGGCGGCGATATCGGGGATCATCAGCGCAAATTCATCACCGCCCTGACGGGAAACCGTGGCTTCGGGCATGAACGCGGTGAGCCGCTGGGCCACCTGCTTGAGCACCTGATCGCCAATCGGATTGCCAACGGTATCGTTGATTGCCTTGAAATTATCGAGATCGAGATAACAGATCGCGACATGCCGCTCATCACATGCCCGGGCCAGGGTCGCTTCCAGCTGTTCGGCAAACAATTTGCGGTTTGGCAGATCGGTCAGGATATCGTGCAGGGCGATATGGGTGATGCGCTGTTCGCGCTCCTCGATCGCGTCGATCATGCGATTGAAACTGGTCGCCAACCGTCCAACCTCATCATTGGATCGCACATCGACGACGGCATGATGTCCCTCGCTCACCCGCTTCGCTGCCTTGCTTAATGTCGCGATCGGCCGCGTGATGCTGCGCGCGATGATCCAGCTGAGCGCAATGGTCGCCGCGATCCCGAGCAGGCCGAGCAGGGCCAGTTTCCAGATGATCGAACGATGTTGCGCCAGCGCCTGCGTCAGCGAATGCCGCAGCAGCAGCACCGGTTTGCTATCCCCGCCGAGGGAGGCCACCGGATTGGCGCGATAGAGGATACGCTCGCCATTTTCTTTGACCTCGACTGGCGCACTGCCAGTCGTGCCGCGTACCGCGCGTGGCAGCCGTTCGAGGCTGGTGATCCGGCTTTCGAGCGGAATGGCGGACAGACGGGCCAGGTTTGCCAGGCCTTTTTCCGACAAGGGCTCACCCAGGACCAGCCAACCGGCCAGATCCGGCAATTTGATCGGCGCGGCCACCGCGCCGGCCGACTTGTCGGCAAGGGTGATAATCCCGCCCGTCTGGCCTGCATCAAGCGCTGCCACAAGCCCGCGACGATCGGCTGGTCGAAGGTCGCTGACCTTGCCGATGAAGCGTCCGTCGACGCCGACTACGAAAGCATAAGGCACATTTGCGCGGGTCTTCAGACTGTCCAGCGCGCTTTCAATGGTGGGGATATCGCCCAGCGCCACCGCTTTTCGAAACCCGAAATCGCCGGACAGGACATCGGCCTGTGCCATCCGCTCATTGCCGCGCAATTTCAAGACTTCCTCGAACACATCGGCGTTGGCCGCCATTTCCCGCGATATGCTGCGCTCTGCATATAGGGTGAGGCCACCAGCCGCGATCAGGACCAGGGCGCCAAAAGCGCATGCGAACAGAAGCGCGTACACGAATGCGATCCGCGTGCCCAATGAGCCCGGGCGCCAGTTCAGGCGCTGCAGTTTGTGCAGGAGTGGCATGCCGGTCATCGGCGCAGCGGAAGCACCACGGCGCGGCTATTCAGCCCAGCGCCCAGCACCGTATCGTGATCGGCTTCATTCTTGCTGGCCATGGCCGCCGGATGCCATATCCGCACCTCGACGGCACCGGTCGGCAGTCCATCAAGGACGACACGCCCTTCGCGATCCGTTTTGGCGGCATAGGGCGTATCGACCACCTTGATATAGCCGCGCATCTGATCATGAATATTGCAACCCAGCGCGACATTGCCGGCAATGGGAAAACCCTGCGATCGCGTCTGATCCCGGCCGTAGAGACTGATTTCGAATTTTGCGGCATCGGAGAAGCTGTAGATCGAATGGCGGACCCGGTCGAAATTCGGAAAGGCGACCCGGGTGCCCTTGGGCACGATCAGGGTGCCGGGCACGAAGCTCAGGTCTTTCTGGCCCATGGCGCTCGGCCAGAGAAAGCTGGTGGGCGGCGCGGCAGCTTTGGCCGGAAACACCGTCACCACGGCATCCTGTATCGGCAAACCTCTGTTATCCTTGACGACCACTTTGAGCGTTGCAACATCGCCAGCATGGGCCGAGACCGCAAAAAGCGCAGCAAGGGCGAGGATCAAGGCTAAAATAGACGCGGTCCGATTCATGACTCTCCAAATATTTCAAAAGGTTAAAAATTTGGATAAGCCCGCATACCAATAATGGGTCATCGCAAACGCAGTTGGTATGGCGGAACACCAACGTAACCTGCTGTTTACCGGAAGAACTTATCTGGGCGGGATGCAGTGCATTCGCTCCATCTTAAGCGGCCTCTTCAGTCTGGTTGCTGCCACCCTTGGCTTGCTGCCCACGCCCGCGCTGGCGCAGAGCCTTATATATGATCCGGCTGTGTTCACCCTCGAACCGACGGCCATGCAAATTGAGGCACCTCATCGGTCGGCGCCGACCCGCGAATTTGCGGCAGACAGCGTTGCCCTTGAAGAGGGTGGCATGACCATGGTCGATGCGCCGGCTCGACCGAATGAACCGCTGGCAGCCTACGCCGCGCTGCCCCCGCCCCCACCGTCGATCGATCGCAATATGGCGCAGGCGGACGCTCCTGCCGTCGATCAGGGGCGTTCCTATGGCGGGCTTCGCTGGGGAGGCAAATTGCGCCTGACCAACGGGGTCGCTACATTGGATGGCGCATCCGGCGGCGGATTGGCGGGTTGGGCGGTGATAGCCGGGCGAGAGACGGTGGAAGGCATTGGCGGATCAGCCCATCTGACCTTTGCCGAGCTACCCGATTATAACTGGCAGAGCCATGGCGCGGCGATCGGCCTGTTCAACCGGCTGGAGCTATCCTACGCGCGCCAGAACCTGGATCTCATCGATGTTGGCGCAGCCCTGGGCCTGGGCCGCAGCTATGTGCTGAATCAGGACGTCTTCGGCGCGAAACTGCGTCTGTTTGGCGACGCGGTTTATGGCGAGCCCTGGGTTCCGCAGCTGTCCGCCGGTGTGCAGTACAAAAACAATCTGGATGAAGCGGTCACGCGCTTCGTCGGGGCCAAATCCAGCGATGGCACCGATTTCTACCTGGCGGCCACGAAGATCCTGCTGGCCCAGAGCACCTTGGTCAACGCCACGCTGCGTTATACCAAGGCCAACCAGCTTGGGCTGCTTGGCTTTGGTGGAGACCGGTCCGACGATCGATCGGTGCAGTTCGAAGGCAGCGTGGGCTATATGCTGTCACGCAATCTGGTCCTGGGCGCGGAATACCGGACCAAGCCGGACAATCTGGGCATCGCCGAGGAAAATGACTGGCTGGATATCTATGCCGCATGGTCGTTTGGCGATCATATCACCTTTACCGCTGCCTATGTGGACCTGGGCACGATCGCCATTGCCGATGAGCAACGCGGCGCCTTGCTCTCGCTTCAGGCCGCCTTCTGAAACCGGAGAAAAGCATGTCGTTCTTTTTGTCCTTGCTGCTGACCACGCAAGCGGTGGCACTGCCGGGCGACGAGGCCGTGCCGCCGGTCGACTGGGCGCGGCAGCTGGGGATCGAAGAAGAGCAGCGCGATCCGGCGACCGGCGAATTTCCCGTCGCCCCCTATCGACAAAGCAACGCCAATGCCGGTGCGACCCCGGTTGGCGGCAACCGTCTTGCCGATCAATTCGGTGGTCAGGCTGGCATCCGCGATGTGACGGACCGGCTGGTGGCCATCAGCCTGGAAGACCCGCGCATCTCGGCAACCTTCAAGGGGCATGACATGGTCCGGTTGCGCCGCACTCTGTTCGAACAGGTCTGCTATCTGCTCAATGCCGGCTGCGATTATAGCGGGCGGGACATGCAATCGGCGCATCGCGACATGGGGCTTCAGATGGACGATCTGAACGCGCTGGTGGAAAATCTGCAGCAGGCCATGCGCGAGAAGCGCATTCCCTTCAGCAGTCAAAACCGCCTGTTGGCCAAGCTGGCACCGATGAAGAACGACGTCGTGCAGCCCTGAACCCCGGCCCTCAATGCCCGGTCGGCGTGCTGTCCGTACCGGCTGTATCGCCCAGCTTCTTGACGATCTTTCCTATGGTGGAGCCCTGCACCAGCACCGAAAAGAGCACGACGAAAAAGGTGGCGGCCAGCAAGGTATCGCGCGTTTGCCCGGCTGGTAGCGAGAGCGCCAGCGCGATCGAGATACCACCGCGCAAGCCGCCCCAGACCAGAATTCTGTAACCGCCCTCGCCCACCAGCCCCAGGGGCCGGAGCAAAATCATCGGCCCGCCGACGGCGAGCGCCCGTCCGATGAGCACGAGGGGGATGGCGAGCACGCCCAGTATCGCCAGCTGCGGACTGATGGCGATCACGATGATTTCCAGCCCGATGAGCAGGAACAGGACGCTGTTCAGCATCTCGTCGATCAGCTCCCAGAATTTCAGCACATAATCGCGCGTCACGTCGCTCATCGCATAGGTCACGCCCTGATTGCCGATCAGCAGCCCCGCAACCGCCATCGCCACCGGGCCGGCCAGATGGAAGGATGAGCAAAAGGAATACCCGCCCATGACGACCGCCAGACTGATCAGCACCTCCAGTGCATATTCGTCCACACTGCGCATCGCCCGATAGGCCACATAACCGGTGACCAGACCCACCAGGATGCCCCCGCCCGCCTCTTCTGCAAACAAGGTCAGCCCTTCCATGAAGGAAAAATCCGCACCGGTAATGGCCGCGCTCAACAGAATGGTGAACACCACGACGCCCACACCATCGTTGAACAGGCTCTCCCCGGCCACCGTGGCTTGCAGCGATGGCGGCACGGCGAAACGGCGCAGAATACCCAGCACGGAAACCGGGTCCGTAGGGCTGATCAAGGCACCGAAGACGAGGCACCAGATGAAAGCCGTCGGCAAACCGATGAAGCTGGTGAGAATGAAAAAAGCGCCGCCAACGATGACGGTGGACAGCAACACGCCCAGCGTGGACAGCAGCAGCACCGCCAGCCAGCCTTTCTTCAGCTCGTCCAGATCGACATGCAGCGCGCCGGCAAACAGAAGGAAGCTGAGCATGCCCTCCATCAGGGTCTGCGAAAAATCGATTTCGTTGATGAAGCTTTCCACCTGATCCGAAATGGTCAGCCCCGGAACCGCCCAGTCCAGAACGATCAACAGCACGGATACGATGGAGCCCATCACGGTCAGCCCGATGACATGGGGAAGCTTCACGAATCGGTGGTTGATATAGGAAAGAAAGGCCGCGACCACGATGATGATGGAGGCGGCATCAAAGGCCGAAAGCGTGGTCGTTTCATGCATGGCGTGGATCCTTGCGGGCAATCAGGCCGAAAGGCCACCCGGCAACCAAAGAAATTTGCAGCCGGGCAGCCGGCCACCGGATTTGGTTAACTAAATGTAGAGCAACTGGACCTAACGCCTCATGTCATGAAGGCACGCGTTGTCATAATCGATGATCGTCCGACGAATCTGCGCATTTATGCACAGTTCGTCAAACTGATGGGCGATGGCTATCAAGTTAACTGCTTCGAGAATCCCGTGCGTGCGCTCGAGTTTCTTGATCAGGAGCAGGCTGACCTGCTGATCGTGGACTATCGCATGCCGGAAATGACGGGCGCCGAATTCATTCGCCGCGTCCGCGCCATGCCGGCAGGCGGCGAAGTGCCCGCCATCGTCATCACCGCCCATCAGGATCGCGAATGTCGCATCGCGGCGCTGGATGCCGGTGCCACCGATTTTCTGCAGAGCCCCGTCTCGCAAGCCGAGTTCAAGGAGCGCTCGCTGCATCTGCTGGAGCAGCGCAAGCGGAAGAAAGAACTGGCGGCGCGCGCCGACAGCATGGGCCGATCGGCACCGCGCGAGATTGGCGATCGCAGCACGGAATCGGCCAAGTCGATGCTGGAGCAGATCATCGATACCATCCCGATCATGATCAATGCGATCGACAAGGATGGCAAATGCCTGTTCCTGAATGCCTATCAGGCCGCGATGTACGACAGGCTGCCAAATGAGTTGGTCGGCCGCGACGTCTATTCGATGACGACCACAAAGCTTGCAGAACGCGAGCGCCGGCGGGACAGCATAGTCCTGAAAACGGGCGAACCGCTCCCGCATTATGAAGAGCGCATCAGCAAGGATGGGCTGGACTTCATTTTTCACTGCAACAAGAACCCGCTCAAGAATCGAGAGGGTGAAGCCATCGGCATCCTGACCACGGCGGTGGATATCACGGCCCGCAAATTTGCCGAAGAGCATCGCACCCATCTGGCGCTGCACGATATTCTGACCGGCCTGCCCAACCGGGCCCTTCTCGGCGAACATCTGGAGCAAGCGCTCGGGGAATCGGCGCAAGGTTCCGAAAGCGCGGCCCTGCTGCTGCTCGATCTGGACCGGTTCAAGATCATCAACGACACCCGCGGCCATCAGACCGGTGACATTCTGCTGCGCGAAGTGGCAGGGCGGCTGGACGCTTTTCTGCAACCCGATGAGATTGCCGCGCGAATCGGCGGCGATGAATTTGCCCTCGTCCTGCGGAATCTGAAAAATGTCGACGAGATCAACAGCCGCTGCGCCGCCCTGCTTCGCGAAATCAACCGGCCATATCAGATCAACGGCGTAGAGCAGGTCGTCGGTGCCAGCATCGGCATCGCACTGCTTCCCGGCGACGGGGACGATGCCGACGAATTGCTGCGGCTGGCGGATCTGGCGATGTATGATGCCAAGAGCCGCGGCCGTAACGGGTTTTGCTTCTTCTCACCGGAATTGAACCGCATCGCACAGTTCAACGCGCAGACCGAAATGGAATTGCGTGAGGCCATCGTGCTGGACCAGTTCGAACTGGAATATCAGCCCGTCGTCTCTTTGGAGACCGAAGATTATGTGGGTGTCGAGGCGCTGATCCGCTGGAACCATCCGACCCGCGGGCGGCTGCTGCCCAAGGACTTCCTCACCGTTGCCAATGACAGCGGCATGATGGATGCCATCGGCAAATGGGTGATCGAGGCGGCGTGCAAGCAGATCGTTTCGCTGCGCGATCAGGGCATTCGAAGCCCGCGCATATCGGTCAATGTGTCCCCTCGGCAATTCCAGACGCAGGACGTGGTCAAGGAGATCGTCACCCGGCTCGAAAAATATGATATCGAACCGGACCTTCTGTGCATCGAGATTACCGAAGAGGTATTTCTTGAGCGCAATGCGGAAATCCTGGAGGCGCTGGCACAGCTGCGCAGCCTGGGCATCAACATCTCCATCGACGATTTTGGAACCGGATATAGTTCGCTGCAATATCTGCGCGATCTGCCCGCCACCAGGCTCAAGATCGATCGGGCCTTTGTCTGCCGCATCACGGAAAGCTCGGTCGACCGTGCCATCATCAGCACCATCTCGCATCTCGCCCACGCCCTTAAAATGAAGGTGGTGGCTGAGGGCGTGGAGACACAGGCGCAATTCGATCTACTGCAGGCCGCCGGATGTGATGAAGTGCAAGGCTGGTTGACGGGCCGGCCGATGCCGAGCGCGAAGCTCGCGCATCTGCTGACGCACAGCGACGAACGCAAGATCTGGGGAACACAGCCGTGATGCGGTTATTTTCTAGCGAGAAGATCCCATCATCCGACAGACGCCTGGCCGGAGAGCGTCAGATATTGCTGAACCGCGCCGTCATTGGCGTGGTGACCACTCTCATCTGCATCTATCTGCAATTATCGACTTATATCATCGCCGCATTCGGCATCTATCTTGGTATCAACACCCTGCTGATGCTGGGGCGTCTCACGGCGGTGAATCCCCGGATACGCTGGTTTATGGCCATTGTCCTCGATGCGGTGATGGCCAGCGCCATTCAGTTGCACGATCCGGAGGGGATGGCCTTTGTCTACCCCATTCTGATCTGGTCGATCCTCGGCAATGGATTTCGCTACGGCACCCGCTGGCTGTGTATCGCATCGATCGCCAATTTCCTTTCCTTTGCCGTTGTCCTTGCATCTGCGCCTTATTGGCAGGCGATGCCGATTCTGGCCGCATCGCTGCTTTTCGGCCTTCTGATTTTGCCGGCCTATTGTTCCAAGCTGATATCAGGCCTGTGGAAAGCGACCAATCAGGCCGAAGCGGCCAACCGCGCCAAGACACATTTTCTAGCCAGCGTGAGCCATGAACTGCGTACACCGCTGAACGCCATCATCGGTTATGGCAGCCAATTGGCGGAAGAGGATCTCACGCCGCGCATTCATGGCATGGTCGCCAGCAGCCACCACGCCGCCGAACATCTGCTCTATCTGATCGATCAGCTGCTTTATGCCTCCCGCAGCGAGAAAACACAGGCAACGGCCGAGCAGATCGATTTTACCTTGCCCGACCTGGTCGTAAAAACGCGTGAAATCGTGCTGTTACAGGCGGCGGACAAGGGCGTGAGCGTGCACTGTCATGCAGCGCCGGGAAGCGACCGGTTGCTCAACGGCCCTGCCGACATGCTGCGCAACATGATGGTCAACCTCGCCAGCAACGCGGTGAAATTCACCGATGAGGGCCGCGTGGTGATCGAATGCGGCCTGGAAAGCGGTGCCATGGGTCATCAGCTATGGTTCGCGATCAGCGATAGCGGCATCGGCATTGCCGACGATGCACGGCAACGGATTTTCGAACCGTTTACGCAGGCCGATGCCACGGTGGCAGGCCGCTTTGGTGGCACCGGTCTCGGCCTGTCCATCTGCCAGCAAATGGCAACGCAGATGGGCGGCACATTGGAGGTGGAGAGCGATCTTGGTGTCGGCAGCCGCTTTATCTATCGTGGCCCCGTCCATCTGGCCGATCAGCAAATATCGCAGCAAACCGAACAAAGCATCCTGCTGCTGAGCCCGGAAAATCGCTCCGCTATTGCAACGGACGCCGCCGGGGTGGCGATCGAATGGATCGCCTGCAGCAATGCAGAGCAACTGGTCAATCTCCTTCCGGACATCGACCTGCCCCGGTACGATATTGTCGTCATCGACGAATCGATTCTGGAAACCGTGCAGGCCGACAGCGACCTCTGGCCCTCGTTCGAACAGGCAAAAATTCCTGTCGTCCTGCAACGCTCCACATCGGCGCTCGAACTGGATGACATCCGCCTGCGCGCCGCTTTTGCATCGATCATTCCCGATCAGGCGGATTTTTCCACGCTGCGCAGCGCCGCCCGGATCGGCACATCCTTTCGCACTGCACTGCCGGAAGAATCCACCGAACCGTCAAGGCATGTCGCCCAGCTTGCCGCCCATCCGCGCCGGGTGCTCGTTGCGGATGACAATCGCACGAACCGCGAGGTGGTGAAGACCATTTTGGAAACAGCGGGCCACCGCGTTGACCTTGCCGTGGACGGGGAAGACGCTCTGGCCGCATTGGAACGGCATACGGCGGATCTTGTCTTTCTGGACGTCAACATGCCCAAAATGTCCGGCATCGAAGTCTGTGCGATGTGGCGCCAGATCGAGGGCCCCAGAGCGCATGTCCCGATCCTCGGGCTCACCGCCGACGCTACCGAAGAAACTGAAAAGCTGTGTCTAGACGCCGGAATGGACGCCCGTCTGACCAAACCGATCCGGCGGGACCAGCTTCTCGAAGTCATCGAGCAGTATTGCCCGAATGACGAGTCCTGCCCCGCCCCCATTTCGGCAGATCCGCTCGGCAAGGTGGTTTCGCTCAACGGCGATGCGCTGGTCCAACTTGTGGCCCTCGATCGCGCGCAGGTAGACGATCTGCTCGATATGGGCGGCCTCGAATTTCTGGCGTCTCTTGCGGAAAGCTACGCGGAAGACGTGCACAAGCTTCTGCACGATCTCCAATTGGCCGTGTCGCGCGGCGATCTGGAAAAGTTTCGTTTTGCCGCGCACGCCATCAAGAGTTCGGCCGCGAACATGGGGGCCAGCACGTTGAGCGCGCTATGTCACCAGATGGAGGTGATTTCCGCCCCGGATTTTCGCAGCGAAGGGTCCAAGCTGGTCGGCAGGACCACCGAGCTGGCCACGATGGTGGAACAGGAACTCGCGCAACTAACCGCCGGAACGAGCGCAGCCGCCTGACTGCCTGCGGTTGCAGGCCAGTCACGCGGCGTCTTACAGCGCGCGTGGGCGTTGCCGCGCCATCCGGTGCTCCTGCGCATTAGCGAGCCGCTGCATCTTGCGCACATCGGAATCGCTCAGTTGCATGGCTGTTTCCGCCCAGATATTCGTAATATCGAGCAACTCGTCCAGGCTGACCGGATTCGCCGCCTTGCGCGCCGCATAGACGGCACGTTCCGCATGAAAGCGTGCACGGTGCTTGCGGGTATAATCGATGATGGCCGCCTCGCCGGCTCCGTCGTCCACCAGAATGTCGACGATCCCCATCTCGTGAAGATCTTCTGCGCTCATGATCTTGCCGCCAAGGATCAGCTCCTCGGTCACCTTCCTGCCGACACGGCGCAGCAGAAAGCTGTAGGCGCCCATGCCGGGAAACAGGTTGAACACGATTTCGGGAAGACCAAATCTGGCGCTGCGCTCGGCCACCAGCACGTCGAACGCCAGGGCATGTTCGAATCCGCCGCCCAGGGCGTCTCCCTGCACCAGCGCCATGGTGATGACCGGCGCGCCGAAACCCGTCGCATGGGCATATTGCATGCGCACGCAGGTCTCCGCATAGGCCCGCATCGCCGGCAGATCACGCGTCATGATCTTTTCCGCAAAATGCCGAAGATCGCCGCCAAGGTTGAAAACGCCCGGTGTTTTGGACGCGCTGACGAAATAGCGCAGATCGTCCGACGGCCCCTGGTCTACGAAGGCCGACCGGCGCTCCACCCAATCGTGCACCTGCTGGATCTCCGCCCCCAGCGCATAGGTGTAGCTGGGCCGGCCCTTCTGGTTCATGTGACACCAGAAAATACCGTCCTCGACATCGTGACGCAGCGAAATCTCTTTGAAGTCACGCGAGAAAATGTCCGAGTCCATCTCGGCAATGCCGCTCGGCGTGTGATCATTGGCTATGTGCGCATGCAGAACCATTCGGCGTACCCCCTACGGTCGGCTAAACATAACCGGCCACCCCTGCCAGCACCGGCATCATAGCAGAATTTCGAGTATTGCAAGGCAACAATAACAATTACCTTTCAAAATGTGACGCACGCGCAACAGATTCCATTTCTATGACGCAAGAAAATGGCCGGAGCCTTTTCTTTCAACCACTTGGCCTTTCATTTCACGCCACTGTCACAGCCGCGTCTTCAAACCTACTCGCGAATAGCATCTGGCCGTCATCGACCATCCCTAGGGGTCTGCCGACGGCGATGGGGGCAGACAGGATTCGTCTACGCATCGTCTCTCGAACGGCCCTCTCAGGGCGCTAACGTTTCGTTGCGGAGACCAAATCGATGACCAACTCAAAATTACGGGCAATCTTGTATGTAACGGCTGCGGCTGCCGTACTGACCGGTTGCGGAGCCGACGATGTCGCATCCCCTGGTGAAGGCAATGTGGTAATCATCACGCCGCCCTCGGCGCCGCCGCCACCACCGGCCCCTACGCCAACGCCAACGCCGACCTCGCCAACCACCGGTCCGGCAGCCTCCTGCCCCTCTGGCACCACCAGCATCGGCCTGGTCGGCCCCAATGATCAGGCGCGTGGCTGTCAGCTGCCGAACCAGATCAGCGGCACCTATAATGTCCAGAACCTGGCCGGCGTGGTCTACGCCTTCAGCGGCCGCGTGGAAGTGGGCCGCGATGTCGGCGGTGACGGTGCTGTCAGCGGCGGCGCAGCGGCCACGTTGAATATCGAAGCTGGCGTCACGCTGTTCGCACAAAGCCAGACCAGCTTCATCGTCGTCAACCGCGGTTCACGGATGAATGCTGTCGGTGAAGCCACCAAGCCGATCATCTTCACGTCGCAGGCCAATGTCGAAGGCACGGCGACCGACAGGGATTACGGCCAGTGGGGCGGCATCCTGCTGCTCGGCCGCGGACCGATTTCCAATTGCCTCGGCACCGGTGCTACAGGCGGCAGCGCCAGCTGTCAGCAGCTTGCCGAAGGAGCTGGACCAAACGACTATTACGGCGGCAACCAGTCGACCGATAACAGCGGCACCATTCAGTATATCCAGATCCGCTATACCGGCCGCGCGGCCAGCCCAAACAACGAACTGCAGGGCCTCACCCTGGCCGGCGTCGGATCCGGGACCATCCTGGACTATATTCAGTCGCACAATTCCGGCGATGACGGCATCGAGATCTTTGGCGGCACCGCCAATCTGCGTCACCTTATCCTGACCGGCGCCGACGATGACAGCTATGATACCGACCTTGGCTTCACCGGCACGACGCAGTTCGTGATCGGGGTGCAGAATCCTGGCTTCGGCGACCGGATGTGGGAAATCGACTCCGAAGACGGCGCGGAAGATGCCACGCCGCGTCAGGACACCACGCTGGCCAACTTCACCTTCATCCAGCAGGGCCGTGAAACCTCTTCCGCTATCACGGCGCGCGGTGGCCCGGATATCACGCTGCTGAACGGCGTGGTCAAAGGCCCCAATACCTGTCTCGATATCGATAGTGCGCAAACCGTGCAGGCAACGGGACCGGACGAGAATGGCCCGCCACGTTTCCGCTCGGTGGTGTTCGATTGCGACGGCGGTGCCTTCAACGGCGATAGCGATACCTTTGAAGCGGACTCGTTCAGCACCGCGGCCGGCACCAACAACAACGCCGATTTCACCACCTCTCTTCAGTCCGTTTTCATCAACGGTGCCAATGAGAATGGTGTCACTGCCGTGGCGAACATCCAGTCGTTCAGCCCGTTCCTGCAGCAGGTCGATTATATCGGCGCCGTCAAGGACGCGAACGATACATGGTATCGCAGCTGGAGCTGCAATGCTTCCTATGTCGGGTTCAATTCGCCCTTTACCTGCGCGAATTCACCGCTCAGCGACCGCTAAGGCGCTTTCGGGGGTGGCGGGCCATTTGGTCCGCCGCCCTCTTTCCATGCAAAATACAGGACAAATCGATGGTCAGAACAGCGATCATGACAGGGCTTTTGGTCTCCACCGCGCTTGGCAGTGCCGCCGCATTCGCGCAGACGTCGCCGCAAATCCTGCCGCCCGTCGGTGAAGATGTTGCCGAGCCGACCCAGACCGATGACGAGACCGGGGATCAAGACGGCACCATCGATCAGTCCGTGGACCGGGATGACGAAGGCAGCCCCGACATCAGTGCACCCGGCGCAGGCGGCCTGGGGGACGAGATTGTCGTCCAGGGCCGTTTCATCCCCAACGAGACGCGCAGCACTGCGTCCGTGATTTCCGTGCTGTCCGCCGAAGATATCGCCCGTCAGGGCGACGGCGATATCGCCAGCTCGCTGGAGCGCGTAACCGGCCTGTCGGTCGACAATGGCGGCTTCGTCTATGTCCGCGGTCTGGGCGATCGCTATTCACAGGCCCTGCTCAACGGCACACCCCTGCCCTCTCCCGAGCCGCTCAAGCGCGTCGTTCCGCTGGACCTGTTCCCGACGAGCGTTCTGGCCAGCGCAACGGTGCAGAAAAGCTATTCGGTCAACTATCCCGGAGAATTTGGCGGCGGCGTCATCAACCTGACCTCCGCAGCCCTGCCGAAAGAGAATTTCCTGACCGCCGGTCTGGGCATCGGCATCAACACGGAAACCACCGGCAAGCTTGGCTATACCTATTATGGCAGCGCGTCCGACTGGACCGGTTTTGACGATGGCACGCGCGACATTCCCGATATCCTGAAGTCCGCGCTCAACAGCGGTTCGCGAATCCAGAGCGGCTCCACCTTCACCAATGAAGATCTGCAGGATATCGGCACCAGCCTGGTCAACGCAGAAACATCGCTGTTGCAGCGCAATTTCGATATCCCGCCGATCTGGAGCGCCAGTCTGAGCGGTGGCTATACCGTGCCGATCGGCGCGGCCGATCTCGGGATCATCGCCAATGCCAGCTATTCGAACAGTTTCAACACGCGCGATTCGATCCAGCAGGATGGTTTCAGCAGCCCGTCCAGCTCCGTTCTTGTCGAGGATGGCCGGCTTGTCCGCACCGATCACAACATCGTCGTCAGCGGCCTGTATGGCATGGGTCTCGATCTGGACGAGCACAAGATCCGCTGGACCAATGTCTATATTCGCGACACCCTGAAACAAGGCGGGCTCTACGCCGTCGACAATCTGGATATCGCCGGCGGTATCGATCCCACGAACCGGGCCGGCATTCTGCGTCAGCAGACGATGTGGATCGAACGCCAGCTTATCGACACCGTGCTCAGCGGCGAGTTCCGCTTCGGCGCGTTCGACGTGAATCTGCGCGGAAACTATGCCAATTCGCAGCGCGAGGCCCCGTATCAGCGCGAATTCAACTATGTCTATAATGACCGGATTGGCGACTATCAGAACAATCTGCAGGAGAATGGATCGGGCGCCAGCATCGCTTTTTCGGACCTGAACGAGGACGTCTGGAGCGGCGCGGTCGATGTGGCTTATGCCCTGCCCACGGCGCGCGATTTCGTCCTGTCCGCCGGCTACGCCTATAACAGCCAGAACCGCGATGCCACTCGCCGGGATTTTGCTTTCCTGCCGCTCGGCTCATCGCTGCCCCAGCCGGTTCCGCAGCAGCGCCCGGACTTTCTACTGTCGGACCTGAACATCCGCGGTTTCTATACCCCGCTCGTTCCCGGCGACGGCATCGTCTTCACCGAAGCGCTCACCACCGCCGGGTCGCAAGCTTATGAGGCCGATCTTGAGGTGCATGCAGGCTATGTTCGCGCCGAGGCGGAGATCCTGCCTTTCGTCACCATGGAAGGCGGCGTCCGTTACGAAACGGCCAGACAGCAGGTAACCGCGCTCGACATTTTCAACGAAGGCAATCTGGACCAGACGGCGCCGCTGAAAAATGACTATTTCCTGCCCGCCGCCACGGTGACCTGGAATTTCGCCGAGGATATGCAGCTGCGCGCCAACGCGTCCAAGACGATTGCCCGCCCGCAGTTCCGCGAGCTGGCCCGTCCGCAGTTCATCGATCCGGACACCGGCCGTATCTTCAGCGGCAACCCCTTTCTGGTCGACAGCGAACTGTTCAATGCCGAGGCGCGCTACGAATGGTATTTCGACCGGGATCAGCGGTTCAGCCTGGCCGGTTTCTACAAGCGGATCGACAATCCGATCGAGCCGGTATCCGATCTGCCGGCCGGCCAGACGGGCTTGCGCACCACCTTTGCCAATGCCCCCAAGGCGGAGCTTTATGGCGGCGAAGTGGAAATCGTGAAATATTTCGATCTCTTCGATCTGGGGTCCTTCTTCGAGACCAAGCGCATTTTCACCAGTGCCAATTATACCTACACCCTCTCCAATCTGCAGGTGAAGGACGGCGACCAGACCATATTGTTCGATACCCGCGGCCTGCGCCCGGCATCCGAAGTGTTCTTCGATGGCACCGCGCTCACCGGCCAGTCGAAGCATATCGCGAACCTGCAGATCGGTTTCGAGGATACGGATCGGCTGCAGCAGATCACCATGTTGCTGCGCTATGCCAGCGACCGGGTGACCACCCGCTCCATCGCCGGCGGCAATCGGCAGCCCGATGTGATCGAGCAGCCCGGCCTGCAGCTGGACATCGTGGCGCGGGAGGAGCTGACCATCTCCGGCCAGCCCTTCGAGATGAAGTTCGAGGCCCGCAACATCACCGGCACACGCTTTCGCGAATATCAGCCCGCGTCCGGGGACAACGGGATCGAGATTATCCGCCAGCAATATGACCGTGGCACCACGCTGGCGCTAAGCGTCGCCGCGCGTTTCTGACACACCCTAACCGATGACCGTGAAAAAACGCCTTCCCCATAACGGGAAGGCGTTTTGCATTTGGCGGACCAGGCTTCGGGCAACCGTCCTGATGACACAGACCCGCCTTGCGCTTGTCGCTTGACTGTAACATCCGCCGCATAGCAAGGTCCTCTAAGGACCGGGGGCATGCGCCTCCTGCCGTAAACCTATGCGGCTCGCTTGGGTGGGGAACATTTTTGCGCAGCTTATTCGAGACCGGTTTCCGTACCGACCGCCTGCGATCCGTGCCGCGCCCGACCCCGTTCGCGCTGCTGTTCACCATCGCCTTGCTGGCGCTGCTCGTGCAGATGGCGCGGCTGGGCTGGACCATTGTAACGCCGGTTTCTCCGGTGGGCGATTGGCGACCGGCCAGCGCGGTCGTCCTGCCCTTCGCCACCCGCCAGGCACTGTTTACCAGCTTCGATCCGTTCTCACGCAATGCCCCGGCCAGCGACGGCGCGGCGGTCATCACCTCGCTGCAGATCGAACTGTTCGGCACGCTGACCAACGGCAGTTCCGGCCTCGGATCGGCGATTATTGCCGGCAGCGACGGCGTTCAGAACAGTTTTGCCGTAGGCGAAGAAATCCAGCCCGGCGTCACCCTGACCGGTGTCGCTTTCGATCATGTGACCATCAGCCGCGCAGGCAATGAGGAGCGGATCTATCTCGACCAGTCCGTTCCGGCCGATGTGGTTGGCGCCGCGCCAGCCGCGCCCGGCAGCAACGCAGGAAGCGCGGCCCCCGCCGTTTCGGGCGCCACCGTGTCCGGCGCGGGCAACCCGGCGCGCACCGTGGACAATATCAAGCGTTTCGTGTCCTTCAATCCGCGGGTGGTGGGCGGCAAGATCACCGGCGTGGTGGCCGCGCCGGGCAGCGATGCGGCCGGTTATCGCGCCATGGGTTTTCTGCCGGGCGACATTATCACGTCGGTCAACGGCCGCAGGATCGCATCCGCATCCGATGCCGCCTTCGTACAACAACAGATCAAGCCCGGTGCCCGGCTGTCGCTCATGGTTGAGCGCGGTGCCGACACCGTCCCCCTTGCCATCAATCTGGAGCAGTAATTGCTACGCAAGTTTTCCCTGGTTGCCGCCGCCTTCATGATGGTCGTCGCCGAGCCTGTCTCGGCGCAATATGTGATGAATGTGCGCGATGCCGATATCCGCGCCTTCGTGCAGGAAGCCGCGCGCGTGACGGGGCGCACCTTCATCGTCGACAGCAGGGTGCAGGGCACGGTGTCCGTGGTAACCGAACGCCCGCTCAGCCGATCTGAATATTTCGAGATCTTCCTGTCCACCCTGCGGGCCAACGGGCTGGTGGCCGTGCCGACCAGCGGGGGCGCGTATCGCGTGCAGCAGGCCGATGGCGCGGCCACGCAGCCCAGCCGCATCGGCAGCCGGGCGCGCTCGGCGAGCGAGTTTGTGACCGAAGTCTTCCGTCTGCGCTCGATCGACGCGACGCAGGCCGTCGAATCGCTCCGTCCGCTGGTCAGCCGCGAGGGATCGCTCACCGCCAACCGCAGCGCCAACAGCCTGATCGTGGCCGATTATGCCGACAATATCCGGCGGATGCGCCAGCTGATCGGTCAGATCGACCGGGACAACAGCGCCACCCGGATCGTCAATCTTCGCAACGCCGATGCAAGCGAGATCGCGCAGTCGCTGCAGGCCCTGGCCACGCAGGGCGTGGCAGGCGAAGGCGCGGTGGCCCCTGTGTCGGTCGTGCCCTTCCCCACCAGCAATTCGATTGCGCTTCGCGGCGATGCAGCCTCCGTGGCCGAATTCGTCAAGATTGCCAGCGATCTGGACCAGCGCTCACGCAGCACGAGCGAGGTGAAGATCTACCGACTGGATTATGCCGATGCCGAAACGCTGCTGCCCGTGCTGCAGCAACTGGTCGGGCAACAGCAATCCCAGACGGTGACCGCGCCCAGCGCCGATATTCCGGCCATCGCGCGCAATGTGACGCAGGGTTCCCCCACCGTATCGTCCGGCAATGCAGCGGCGGTCAGCACCGTGACGACCAGTAGCGGAGGCGCTGGCGGCATCGCCGGTCGCCGCCCAGCCATCATTACGCGCTATGCCGGCACCAATGCCATTATCGTGGCCGCCGATCCGGACACGCAGCGCACGCTGGGCGAGGTGATCCGCCAGCTCGATATCCGCCAGAACCAGATCCAGGTCGAGGCGATCATCGTCGAGATATCGGATTCGCTGGCCAAGGAGTTGGGGGTCCAGTTCCTGTTCGGTGACAATAATGTCGGCTATGGCGTTTCCAATTTCAGCAACATCCAGCCGAACATCCTGGATGTCGCCGGGGGTATTCTCGCGAACGAGCTGGATCAGACCACCACAGTGGTAAATGGCACCACCGTCACCACCTCCACCAACAGTTCCACCGGGGATTTGCTGCGCAACAATGCCGCGCAGGCGGTGCTTGGTGCGCGCGGCGGCTTCCTTGGCCTGGGCATCCCGCTTGGCGGCGGCGGCATTCTGGGCGCGCTGATCAACGCGGTGCGCGCCGACACCGAATCCAACGTGCTGTCCACGCCGTCGCTTACCGTGAACGACGGGCTAGAAGGCTCGATCCTGTTCGGTCAGGAAATTCCCGTCTCGACGGGTGAGGCGCTGTCGAACAATTTCGACAATGCCTTCCGCACGATCCAGCGGCAGAATGTCGGCATCGAGCTGATTGTGACGCCGCAAATCAATGCCGGTGATGAAATTCGGCTCGATCTCAACCAGGAAGTCAGCTCGATCGCCGGGCCGGTGTCCGATGATTTCAACGAACTCATCATCAACAAACGCGAGATCAAGACCACGGTCACCGTGGGCAATGGCGAGATCGCCGTGCTCGGCGGATTGCTCGACGACAATGAACGGCGAACGATCCAGAAAATCCCTCTGCTCGGGGATATTCCGATCATCGGCGAGCTGTTCAAATCCCGCGCGCGCAGCCGTGTGAAGACCAATCTGCTCGTCTTCATCCGCCCGACCATCCTGCGCAGCCGTGCGGATCAGGCGCGCCTGACGGCACAGCGATATGGCTATATTCGCAACCAGCAGCTGCTCCGCCGTCCCGGTGAGGAGCCGACACTGGACCAGCTTGTGCGCGATTATCTGGACACCGTGCCGCCCGGCGGTCCCTATGTCTATCAGAGCGGAGACGTGCTGATCGGCGCCACCGGCGACGTACTGCCGCCGCCGGCCGAAGGCACCGTGGTCGTGCCAGTGGCCGTGCCCGCCAGCGACGTCGACGGTGGCGAGCTGCCACCGGTCTATGACGCGACACCGCAGTGAGGATGGTTGCATGAGGACGGGACTGTGAAGATCGGGCGCGGAAAAGCTTCGCAAGCCGAACCTGCGCCGAGCGTTCTGGCGGCCGCGGATATCCCGGAGACGGCGTTTGCCGCGCCGCCCAGTGGCGGCACCGGTGCGCCGCTGTTGGATATTCCCTACGGGTTCGCCCGCGAACATGGCGTCGTGCTCCTGAAACAGGAAGACAAGCGCCTCTCCGTTGCGCTCCGCGAGGGCGCGGACCCCATGATCCTGCTGGAAGTGCGCCGCCATCTGGCGATGCCGTTCGATGTCGATTTTGTGGATGTGCCAACCTTCGACAAGCATTTGAGCAATCATTACGCGATGGACGGCAGCGCCGCAGAAATGGCTGGCGCGCTCGATATCGGATCGGATGGGATCAGCGATCTGCCGACGGCCGACGATCTGCTCGACAGCGCTGACGATGCGCCAGCAATCCGCCTGATCAACGGCATTATTGCAGAGGCTGCGCGCCAGGGTGTGTCCGATATTCATATCGAACCCTATGAGACCGGGCTGGTGGTGCGCATGCGCGTGGACGGCATGCTGCAGGAAAAGCTGCGCATGCCGCCGCATGTCGCGCCCGTGGTGGTCAGCCGTATCAAGGTGATGGCCCGGCTCGATATTGCCGAGCGGCGCATTCCGCAGGATGGCCGAATCGGACTTACGCTCGGCGGAAAGCTGCTCGACGTGCGCGTCTCCACCCTGCCCAGCCGCGCTGGCGAGCGAGTGGTGCTGCGTATTCTCGACAAGGAAAATGCCGGGATCGATCTCGACCTGCTCGGCATGTCGGACACCGCCGAAGTGATCCTGCGTGAGGCGCTGGCCGAGCCCAATGGCATCATCCTCGTCACCGGCCCCACCGGCTCGGGCAAGACGACGACGCTCTACGCCAGCTTGCGCCAGCTGAACGACGGCAGCCGCAATATCCTGACGGTCGAGGATCCGGTAGAATATGCCGTGGATGGGGTCGGCCAGACGCAGGTCAACCCCAAGGTCGGCATGAGCTTTGCCGCGGGTCTGCGCGCCATTCTGCGGCAGGACCCGGACGTGGTGATGATCGGCGAAATACGCGACCGAGAGACCGCAGACATTGCCGTGCAGGCTTCGCTCACCGGGCATCTCGTGCTTTCCACGGTGCACACCAATGACGCGATCGGCGCGATCACGCGGATGCGGGATATGAAGGTGGAGCCGTTCCTGCTCGCCTCCACCCTGCGCGCCGTGCTCGCCCAGCGGCTGGTGCGGCGGCTGTGCCCGGAATGCCGCAAGCCGGTAGAGGCCAGCGGCAGCGTCGCCTCGCTGCTCGGCATCGACAGCGGCACCATCGTCTATGAGCCGGTTGGCTGTCCGTCGTGCAACAATACGGGCTATGCCGGACGTATCGGCGTGTTCGAGGCGGTGCGGATCGACGAGACGATCCGCCGCCTGATCAACGACAATGGAGATGAGGCGATCATTGCGCGGCACGCCTTCCTGAAACAGCCCAATCTGTCGAGCGCCGCGCGCAAACTGGTCGCCAGCGGGCAGACCACGCCGGAAGAAGCCATCCGCATTTCCCGCCGCGAGGATGTGGATGCCTGATTTCGCCTATGTCGCGCTCGATCCCGCCGGCAAGGAACGCCGCGGACGGATCAGTGCGGCCAATGACGATGCCGCGCGCAGCCGCCTGTCCGAACGCAGTTTCTATGTCGTCAGCTGCGAACCGGCCCAGGCGAAAAGCGCTGGCCAGTCGCTGAGCTTCGGTGTCGGTGGCAAAAAGCTCGGCAACAAGCAGCTTACATTGTTCACGCGCCAGCTCAGCTCGCTGATCCAAGTCAGCCCGCTCGAAGAGGCGCTGCGCACCGTCAGCCGCCAGAACGAGAAGGAGCATGTCCGCGACATTCTCTCCAACGTCCATTCCGGCGTGCTGGAAGGCCAGCGCCTGTCCGAGGCGATGAAACGCGAACCCAAAAGCTTCCCGCCGCTGTTCCGCGCGATGGTTTCGGCGGGCGAAACCTCCGGATCGCTGCCGCAGATCGCCGAGCGGCTGGCCAATTTGCTGGAGCGCCAGGCCGAAATGCGCGGCAAGCTGATCAGCGCTTTGGCCTATCCCATCGTGCTGGCGCTGGTGGCGATGATGGTGGTGTTCGGCCTGATGATCTCGGTCGTGCCCCGCGTGGTCGAACAGTTCGACGATGTCGATCAGCAGCTGCCGCTGATCACGCGGATCGTAATCGGGATATCGGGCTTTCTGGCGGCCTATTGGTGGGTGATCGCGCTGCTGCTGGTGGCGGGCGGCATCCTGATGTGGCGGCTGCTGAAAGATCCCAAGATCCGCTATGGTTTTGACGCATTCATCCTGCGCCTGCCGCTGCTCGGCCGTCTGCTGCGCGATCTGCATGCCGCGCGCATGGCCCGCACCATGAGTACCATGGTCGCCTCCCGCCTGCCCGTGCTCGAAGGTCTGCGCCTGACCTCGCAGACCGTGCGCAACAGCGTGCTCAAGGAAGCGACCGAGGGCATTGTCGAGGCGATCCGCGGCGGCGGCAGCCTGTCCGGCGCGATGCGTGCGGCGGGCGTGTTTCCACCGCTGCTCGTCTATCTCACCGCCAGCGGGGAAAGCTCCGGCCAGCTCGATGGCATGCTGGAACGGGCCGCCGATTATCTGGAGCGGGAGTTCGACAATTTCACCTCGACTGCGCTATCCTTGCTGGAGCCCGCCATCATCGTGGTGATGGGCGGCATGGTTGCTGTCATCATTTTGGCCATTTTGCTGCCTATATTGCAGCTTCAGAATTTCACCGGAGCCTGAAAGGTCCACATGTTCCCAACTCTTCAACGCTGTCTTCGCGTGCTTACCGCGCGTCACCGCCGGGCGAAATCCCCGGAAAGCAATGGCTTTACGCTGGTCGAGCTGATGGTGGTGATTTTCATCATCGGGCTGCTGGCCACCGTGGTCATCATCAACGTCCTGCCAAGCCAGGACCGCGCGATGACCACCAAGGCGCAGGCGGATATCTCCATACTGGGCCAGGCGCTCGAGCAGTACCGGCTCGACAATCTGACCTATCCCTCCGGCAGCGACGGGCTGAACGCTCTGGTATCCGCACCGGCGGGTCTGGCCCAGCCAGCACGCTACCGCCGTGGCGGCTATATCCAGCGTTTGCCGGATGATCCATGGGGCCGCCCCTATCAGTATCAGAACCCCGGCCCGGACGGCGGACCGGCGGTATTCTCGCTAGGGGCGGACGGTGCGCCGGGCGGTGAAGACGAGAATGCGGATATCTATCAACAATAAGCGCGCGGCGATGCGGCAGACAGGCCGCCGCAGCCGGCGCCCGGTCGATGGTACGCAGCGCGGCTTTACGCTGGTCGAACTGATGGTGGTGATCTTCATCATCGGACTGGCGGCGGGCGCGGTGGTGCTGAACCTTCCGGGAGACGAACGCGCAATCTCCGACGATTCCAGCAAATTCGCCGCCCGCCTTGCGAATATTCGCGACGAGGCGATCCTGCAATCGCGCGGCATGGCGGTCTGGGTCGCGCCGTCGGGCTATGGCTTCGAACAGCGCGTGGGCGGCGCGTGGCAGCCGATCGCCGACCCCGTGATGCGCACCACCGACTGGAATGTTGGGACGCAGGCGATCACCAACGAGGCACAGGGCCAAGCGCGGATCAGTTTCGACAGCACCGGCCTGCCCAGCAGCCCGCTCGACGTGACCCTGGTGCGCGGCGACCGGCAGATCATGGTGCGCGTGAACGCCGCCGGAGAGGTGAGCGTCGGTGGCGAATGATCGCGCCAGCAAATATGTGGCATCACCGCGCGGCAAACCGCCTGAAAATGGCTTCACGCTGCTGGAGATGATGGTCGCGCTCGCGGTGTTCTCGCTCGCCGCGCTGGCGCTCATCCGCCTGCAGGCCTACACCATCCGCACCGCCGCCGATGTCGAGCGCATCACCATGGCGCGCATCGTGGCGCAAAATCTGGCCACCGATATCCTGACCGATCCGGCCCCGCCCCCACTCGGCACCGAACAGGGCAGCGAAGTGAATGGCGGCGTGCCATGGGCCTGGCAGACCGAGGCCAAAATGACGGAAGATGCGCGCATCATGCGCATCGATATCGGCGTGGCCAGCCCGGACGGCGGATCGCCCTATATCCTCACCATCGTGCGCCCGCTCCAGCTGTGACCGGCCCCGCGCGCCCTGCACCCGCCAACGGCTTCACGCTCATTGAACTGCTGGTGGCGCTGTTCATCTTTGCGCTGCTGTCCGCGGCCGGCGTGACCCTGCTGCGCACCAGCACCACCGGGCAGGAGGTGCTCGGAAACAGGCTGGATCAGCTCTCGATCATCAACCGTGCAACAGGCGCACTGACTGCCGACCTGCTGCAGGCTGTGCCGCGCCTTTCGCGTAACGAACTGGGCGATCCGCTGTCGGCATTCTCGGTGAACGGCGCATCGGTGCCGGGCGAGCTGTTCGCCTTCAACCGCGCCGGATGGAGCAATTACGATCAATCGCCCCGCGCGTCGATCCAGCGGGTTGCCTATAGCCTGGCCGATGGCGAACTGCGCCGCAGCAGCTGGCCCAGGCTCGATGGCGCTGCGCCAGGCCCGCCCGCCACATTGCTGCGCGACGTCGAGACGGTGCAGCTGCGCTATCGCAGCTATGATGGCAGCTGGCGCGACGACTGGACGCCGACCGACCCGATGGAAATGCCGCGCGCGGTGGAGCTGCGCATCCAGCCACGCGGCTTGGCCGAATTCCGTCTGAGCCTGATCGTAGGGCCGCAGGGGCGCGCCGATCCGGCACAACAGGGCCTGGACTATACACCGGAAGACTCGACGGAATTCTTCCGATGATCGGGAAGGAACGGAAGGCCTCGAAGAAGCCCCCCGAAAATGGCGTGGCGCTCCTCACGGTCCTGCTGCTCGTTGCCGTCATGGCGGTGATCGCGGCGACCGCGCTCGACCGGCTGCAACTGTCGACGCGCCTTGCCGCCAATGCCGGATCGATCACGCAGGCCCGCGCCTTTGCCCTGGCGGCGGAACAGATCGCCACGGCCCGGATCGAGGATCTGGTGAGCGCAGATTCCGCGCAGACCACGCTGGCAGGCGGCTGGATGGGAACCGAACGGCAATTGCCGATCCCCGGCGGCACGGCGGTGGCCAAAGTCGGCGATGGTGGCAATTGCTTCAACCTCAACAGTCTGGTGAAGGAAAGCCCGAATGGCGAGCTGATCGCGGTGCCCTTTGCGCTGCAGCAGTTCGTCAGCCTGATGGGGCATATCGGGATCGATCGGGACGCCGCCTATGTGATTGCCACGTCGGCAGCGGACTGGATCGACAGCGATCAGTCGCCCATTCCCGGCGGGGCCGAGGATGGTTATTATCGCGGTCTGGAAACCGGCTATGTACCGCCCAACCAATTGATGATCAGCCGTAGCGAACTGCGCGCCGTGAACGGGGTCATGCCGGAATATTGGGATCTATTGCGCCCCTGGGTCTGCACGCTGCCGATTGCCGAACTCTCGCCGATCAACGTCAATACGCTACTGCCCGAACAGGCTCCCCTGCTCGCTATGCTGATACCGCAGGCCAATCTCGATACGCGCGCGGCGGCGGCCTATCTGTCTCGGCGGCCGGACAGCGGCTGGGGCAGTCTGCCGCAATTCTGGTCCGAACCGTTGCTGGCGGATTTGAACCCGCGCATGCAGGCGACCACCCAGACGAAGCTTAAAACCGATTGGTTTACCCTCGACGCGGTGGTGACATTGGGCGATAGCGAAGTCACGGAACGGGCATTGATCGATGCGCGTGAGGCCCCGGTTCGGGTCCTGTGGCGCGATTGGGGGGAAGACAGTTGAGCGGAGCAGACGGCCTGATCGTCACCCTGCCGCTTGGCGGAGAGGAAGCGCTGCACTGGTGGCGGATCGACGGCGGCGTCATCACCCAGCGCGGCCAGGATGAGGATGTGCGCGATGCCGCCGGCCTGCCGTCCGCACGCCCGGCCGAGCGGATCATGGCGCTTGTGCCCACCGAGCTTACGCATATTTCCTGGCTGTCCTTTGCAGATCTAAAGCCCAGACAGGCCGAAGGTGCCGGCCGCATCGAGGCGGCCCGGCGTGCGATCGGCGGCACGCAGCAGGTGCACGCAGCCACCCGTGCGCTGGAAAATGCGGACGGCGACGTGCTCGCCGCCACCATTGCTCCGGCGGCGCTGTCCGGCGGACTGGCGCATCTGCAGGCCATCGGGATCGATCCCGATTATGTCACACCGGTGGGCCTCCTGGTGGCAGTGGATGACGAGGAATGGCTGGATGCCGAAATCGGCGCGGAGCGGTTCCTGCGCGCGCGCCGGGCCGTGCTGCCCGCCGAGACCACGCTGATCGACCTGTTCGTGGGCGATGCCACCCCCGTGATACTTCGCGACGACGAGATCGACGCCGCTCTGGAAATCGGTTTTTCCGATCCGCCGCTCAATCTGCGCCAAGGCCGTTTCGCCAAGCGGCGCACCATGCAGACATTCGGCAAACGCCAGTGGCAGCTGATCGCGGCCACGCTTGCGCTGGCCGTGCTTGCCACCCTTCTGATCGCGCTGGTGAGCTGGGCCAAATACAGCTTCGGTGCGGATCGGCAGGATAGCCGGGCGCTGGCCACGGCACGCACGGTGGTGCCGGAAGCGATCGATCTGGTCGGCGCGGAACAGGCGCTGAACCAGCGGCTCATGGCCGTCGGCGGCGGCCCAAGCTTCGGCGCGGCGGCGGCAGCGCTGTTCCAGTCAATCCAGACGGTGCCGAACGTGACCATCAACCGCGTCGCCTATGCTCCGGACGGTACGCTCAGCGCCACGCTCAGCGCGCCGCAAGCCGACTTGCTGAACCAGGTACTGGTGCCGCTGCAGGTCAATCTCGGTTATGTGCTGACCCAGTCTCCGCGCGAAGCAGCTGGTGGCGGCACGGCCATCGATATCACGGTACGCACGCCATGATCCGCCGCAGCCGAGACTGGTATCTGGGGCGTACCCGGCGGGAACAGATATTGCTGGCGGCAGCCGGGGTGATATCCGTCATCCTGATAGCCGTCTTCCTCATCGCCATTCCGCTCAACAACGCGATCGATACGGCGCGCGATCGATACGCCGAAGCGGTCATCCGCCATGGGCGTATCGATGCCAAGGTGGAGGCCTTGAAGGGTAGCGACGGCGCCAGCGGACGTGCGCCCGGCGGTCCGCTGATCGACTTTGTCCGCCAAAGTGCGCAGGCGGCCGGCTTCACGCTGGATTCCGCCGATGCCGCTGGCGCCGGGCAAGTGACCATTCGCATAGGCTCTGCAACGCCGCAGGCCGTGTTTGCATGGCTCGGCGGGCTGGAATCGCGGGGGATCGCGGTCGACAATCTGACCGTCGATCCTGCCCCCAATGGCGGCGGCACCCTCAGCGTGGGTGCCACCTTGCGGAGCGTGTCATGACCCGGCCGCGCCGCCTGCCCCCCATCCAACGCCCCAGGCTGACGCTGACGGTGCTGCTGGTCTTCCTGCTGCTGCTTCTGGTTTTCATGCCCCTGCGTGCTGCGCTGGGCTGGGCTGATCTGGGATCGCGCGGGATCGGCGCCCGCGAAGTGGGCGGGCTGGTATGGAGCGGCTATATCGACGATCTCACGGTCGGCCAAACGTCCGTGGGGGGCGTGGCAGCCGGGCTCGATCCGCTGGCGCTGTTTATCGGCCAGCTGCGTTTCGATCTGAACCGGGAAGGCGCGCTGGGTCGTCCGCCCCTGACTGCGGAGATGTATAGCGGCCTTGGGCGGTTCGGGGTCCGCAATGCCAATCTCAGCCTGCCCGCAGCCGGCCTCTTCGGCGCGCTGCCGATCGGGGAATTTGTGCTGCAGGATATCGATATCGCCTTTGTCGGTGATCGCTGCATCCATGCCGAAGGCACCGTGCGGGCCACCGTCACCGCGCTCTTGCCCGGGCTGGACCTGCCGGGCGGCATGGTCGGCACGGTGCGCTGCGATGGGGACCGCCTGCTCGTGCCGCTCGCCAGCCAGTCCGGGCTGGAAACGCTCGATCTACGCATCGCCGGCGATGGCCGCTACAGCACTCGCTTGCAACTGGGCGGGGACCGGTCTGCGGTGGCCCCGCTGCTGGCGGCCGCCGGGCTGGTGCAGACAGGCGACGGATTTGTGCTGGAGAGCGAGGACCGCTTCTGACCAGCCTGGCCGCTAGCATAGCCGGCTTGCCGATATGGCTGCTGGCCATTCTCTTCGGATCACTCGGCGCCATATTGGGCAGCTTTCTGGCGGCGCTGTGCCTGCGTTGGCCAGCGGGAGAAAGCGTGGCGAGCGGTCGGTCCCGCTGCGACAGCTGCCGTCGCACGCTGAGCGCCATCGAACTGGTGCCGTTGCTCTCGGCCCTCTGGATCGGCCATCGCTGCCGAAGCTGCGGCGCGAAGATAGACCCGGCGCATGGACAGATCGAACTGGCTGCGCTGCTGGCCGGGGCGGCACCGTTCCTTTTCCTGCCCGCGATGGCAGCCGCCAGCTGGGCGGTGATGGCGTGGCTGCTCATTCCGCTCATCTGGCTGGACCACCGCTATCTCTGGCTGCCCAACGTCCTTTTGATCCTGCTTGCCATCGGCGGATTGCTTGTCGGCGGATTCCTCAGCGGCGAACCATTGACCGCAAGGCTGATTGGCGGGGCTGCGGGCGTTGCCAGTCTTGCGATCCTAGCCGCCGGTTTCCGCTTTTTCCGCGGCAAGAACGGCATGGGTGATGGCGACCCCAAGATGCTAGGGGCCCTCGGCCTCTGGCTGGGCTGGCAGGCTTTGCCCTTCCTTCTGGTGCTCGCCAGCGCTTTCGGCCTGGCCTCCGCACTTCTGCGCGCCCGAACCCAATCCTTGCGGGAACAGAAGATTGCGCTGGGCGCCGTGATGGGTCTTGCGGCCATGCTGATCGGCCTCATCGCGCCGCCGGCCTGATCCGAAATGGAGCAGTTCCTGATGGCAGCGATGGTGCCGCCGCCATAAGCCAATGCCATGAGACTTCGCGACATCGCTTCATCCTTCTCCAATCCCGTTCCGCTCGATGGTGCCGATTCCTTCGATCTTCTCGATATCGCGGCGTCGGCGCTTGCCAGCACGCTGTCTCTGGCAGCGGCACGCGGGGTGCAGGCGAAGGAGGTTCCGGCCCTGCTCCATGAGATTGCCGACACGGTCGAAGCCAGTGCGGGGACCGGCACCGACATCCTGGCTGTTCCCTATCTGGCAGCGCGGCTACGCGATATTGCGAATGATCTGCTCGACTAGACGGTCATGGACGATAAGATGGCAGACATGATCAGTCGACTTACCGACAAGGAAAAAGACTGCCTGCGCGGCGTGGCCGAGCTCAAGAGCTCGAAGACGATCGCGCGCGACCTCGGCATTTCCTCGCACACCGTTGATGCCCGCCTCAAGCGCGCCATGGCCAAGCTCGATGCTGTCGACCGGTTCGAGGCGGCCCGCGTCTTCCAACAGGAGACAGAGGCGGAAATTCAGCCTTCGGACATGGTCCGGACATTGGCATATCAAGCTCCGGATGTTCCGGAATACGCCGCATTTGCGCCATCTCCTGGTCCGTCACCCGACGAGGTCGGGAAGGACGGAGATAGCGCCACCAGGCTGCGCGACAATGCGTTCGCATCAGACTGGACACGCGATACCTCCTACTTCCCGGTCCCGACCTATCGGGGGGAGCGCAATTCGCTTAATGGATTGCAGCGTATCGGCTGGATCGTCGCGATCGCAGTTGGCAGCGTTGTCATATTCAGCGGCCTTATGGGTGGCCTCAGCGCTCTCTCCACGCTGTTCTCTTGAACGGCGTTCATGTGCGGATGCGCCGTCACGGCGTGTCCTCTGGGGAGTTTAGTGATGAGAAACGAACGCATTGCCGCCGCCCGTGACGTGGCCGCAAAACTGCTCGCCGCCGAAGCCGCCATCGATGAGGCCTTTGCCCGCGTAGCGCAGCTCAACATGGCGCTGCCCGAAGCGCGCCGCATGGCCAATCTTTCCGCAGTCGTCGGCCAGGAAGCCTTTTCCCGCGCCGCCTCCAGCATGCAGCATCTGGCTGCCGCGCGTCAGGACATGGTCGAAGCGCATAACGGTCTGTTCGAGACGCAGACCAATATCGGTCTGCGCGCAATGAATTTTGGCGGCTCGCCAGACAAGGGTCTGAACAGCGCCAATAACGGTCTTCAGGTGGTTTCGGACGCCGCCTGAGGGGGGAGGCCACGGGATTGACTGTGCCCACCCCAAAATGGTTCAGTCAATCCCGTGGTACTTTATCTCTTCTATCTTGCTTTCATGACATCATGCTGCGGCTACGCTCTTTGTTACGGGGGAAAACCGGAACGGATCGGCGCGGTGATCGTGATCCTGGCCAGCTTTCTGACATCGGATCTCGCCCCGCATGGCCTGGGCTGGGCCGATGCGAGTCTGAGCCTGCTCATCATCGACGGGATGACGATGCTGGCCATTACCACATTGGCACTGAGCACCAATCGTTACTGGCCGATGTGGTTCGCCGGGTTTTGCCTGGTCGGCCTGATGACCCATGTGGCCGCCGCTGCGATGCCGGAATTCGCGGCGAAGGCCTATTCCCTTTCGCAGGGGTTCTGGGCTTATCCAGCGATCGGATCGATGGCGCTGGGAACATGGTTTCAGCATCGCCGGAAGAATATCATGCCCTCCGACGCCTGATCGGCGCTTTTCCGGCATCATCCTGCGATCAGGCGCGGCGCTTACTGGCCAGATTCGGTTCGCTCGCCGCGGTTCTGGATGCCGAACAGCGATTGTTGCAAACCATGGTGCCGCATGACGTGGCCGAGCGTATCAGCGCTGCACGCGCAGCCCATGTCTGTGCCCTCACCGCCAGACTTTCGACGGCGCCCATCCTGGCAGATTCCCGGCTTTTGCAAGATTATCTGAGAACCCGCATGGCCCATCTCGGCCGCGAAGAGGTTCGCGCGCTCTATCTGGACAATGGGGCGCGGCTGGTAGCCGATGAAGTCTGCTGTCACGGCACCGTCGACGAATCGGCGATCTTTCCGCGTGAAGTCGCCCGGCGGGCGCTCGAGCTTGATGCCACCGCGATCATCCTGGCCCATAATCATCCTTCGGGCGATCCCAGGCCGAGCAGCGCCGACTTGCGGGTGACACACCATATCCAGCGCGCGCTCGGACCCCTCAATATCCGGCTGATCGATCACATCATCATAGGTGGTCGGAATTTCTCGATGCGTGACGCGGGGATGCTCCATTGAGCTGATCGGAATCTGCAGGGCGCAATTTTCGGCGTCCAATGATATTGACGCGCCCGGCAGTAACTGGTTCGAAGCTAGCGGTCACGAATAGCAAGGACTGCCATGGACCTTATCGGCCCCACTTCGCAAAGCCTGATCTCCCAGCGGACCCGTCTGCATTATGTGGACTGGGGCAACCCGGACGCGCCGCCCTTGATCCTGCTGCATGGCGGGCGCGATCATGCCCGCAGCTGGGATTGGACGGCGCAGGCGCTACGCAATGACTGGCATGTCATCTGCCCCGATCTGCGCGGCCATGGCGATAGCGAATGGAACGGGCCAGGCGATTATCCCATCACCAGCTATGTCTATGATTTGGCGCAGCTGATCCACCAGCTCGGCCTTGCCCCCGTTACCCTCGTGGCACATTCGCTGGGGGGCAATATCGCGCTGCGTTATGCCGGGCTGTATCCGGACAATGTGCGCAAGCTCGTCGCGATCGAAGGGCTCGGGCCCTCGCTGGAGATGCAGGAGAAACGCCTGGAGACGCCGTTCGATGAGCGCATTCGCGGCTGGATCAGCGACAAGCGAGCCGCCGCCGCCCGGCTGCCCAAACGCTATGAGAGCTTCGATATGGCCTATGACCGGATGCGCGAGGCCAATCGCTACCTTTCGGACGAGCAGGCCCGCCACCTGACGCTCCATGCCGTCATGCGCAACGAAGACGGTAGCTATAGCTGGAAGTTCGACCCCTATGTCCATCTCTGGCCGGTGATCGACATGGATTATCGCGACATCGAAGCGCTGTGGACCCGTATCCATTGCGAAACCCTGCTGATCTACGGAGAGGATAGCTGGGCGTCCAATCCGCAAGAGGATGGGCGCGCAGAGCATTTCCCCAATGCCCGGGTTTCCAATTATCAGAAGGCCGGTCACTGGGTCCATCATGACCAGTTCGATCAGTTCATCGCCGAACTCCGGGCATTTCTATAAAAAGCGAAACAGCGAGCGGCCATCACCGCCCGGTTGGACGGAAACGTTCTGGCCGATCGCATCGCCTTCAGCCAGCCTTTCCAGGGTGGCCGGATGATCGGGATCGGCCATGGCAACCAGGCGCTCGCCCGTGGCCGTTCGTGCCACGATCACGCCGCGATCCCCTGTGCGTCGCGGTAAAAACGTGTAGCTTTCGATCGTCGCATGGCCATGGTGCTCATCGACCACAGTGATTGCTGGCGGTTCGTCGGGCAGACTGGTCCAGCGCGATTTTGCCGACCAGTCGGCAGGGCGGCAGGAATAGATGCCGGTGGCATATTTGCTCATGATGCCGCCATTCGCGCCGATCATGGCATAAGCCTCGCGGTCGGCCCGCAAACGCTGGACCGCCTCGGCGATGGCATGCGCGGAATAATTGTTGCCGGGACCGCCGAAGAAAGGCAGCCCGCCCGTCAGGGTCAGGCCGCGGGGATCGTCCGGCGCAAGATCCAGCGCATCGGTAAGGTTGAAGACCGCGATGGCGAAGCAGCTGTAAAGATCGATATAAGCAAGATCGTCCAGAGTGATCCCGGCGATATCGAGCGCGCCGCGGACCGAGGCGATGGCCGCCTGGCTCACATTCAGCTCCGCGCGCGACAGGACGGAGGCTTCCTTGGCGTCGCAAACCCCGTGGATATGCACCCAGCGGTCTTCGGCAATGCCAAGCGCGCGTGCCTTGCCGGCCGAGGCGATGAGGATTGCCGCCCCCTGATTCACCTGATCACGGGCCACCGTGAGCCGGGTATAGGGTTCGGCGACGATGCGGTTGCGTTCCGTGACCCTTGCCAGCTCGCTGGCTGAACAGGCGATCGGCGCGGCGGCATAAGGATTGGCCGCCGCAACATCGGTGAACGGCGCAAACAGACGTCCGATATCCGATCGATAGTCTTCCAGACCGCGCCCCAGCCGCGCGCGCCGGGCATTTTCCAGCAGGGCATAGCCCGCAATCGGCGCGCCGACACCATGTGCGATCAGGGGAGTGTCGATCAGGCCTTTCATGCCATAGCCGCGATCGTCCAGCGAGCCCTGCACCGCCTCGGACCAATCCGCCCGTTCGTCCCTGGCCTGCAAGGCGAGCATGGTGGAGATAGCCTCCGCCCCGACAATCGTGGCGCAGCTGCTTCGGCCTTCGAAAATATCCTGCGCCAGTTCGCCGACCAGCTTTTGCGGCCCCTGCCCCCCGACAATCTCAAGAATGGCGCGATCGGGATTGGCCCCTACCCGCCGCGCAATGGACCGCGGCACATTGTGCGACCCGCCGAAGGGCGCCTTGGCCACCGGCGTCGATATCTCGAACTGGCGAATGGCCGCGACGGTATCGATGGCCGCACCGACATCATCGGCGCTCTGGCAATCGGCCATGGCCGCAGCAAGCGCTTCGCCAGCGAGATCCATGGGGCAAAGCGCTCGATAGCCGGGATCGTCGAGCCGCTCGGCATATTGGCCGACCCCGATGATGATCGGCGTGTTGTCTGCGATATGGTCCATGGCCGCCCGCTCCAGCGTTCAGCGTTGGTCGTGCGGCTTCCAGGTGGCCACGCGATAAAGGTAGAATATCAGGATCAACACCATCGTCGCGGTCGCAATCGGCCCGACATAATCGTTGATCGCCTCAAAATTGCGGCCGAGATAATAGCCTGCGCCGGTCAGAATGACATTCCAGATTGCCGCGCCTGCGAAGGTAACGACCAGAAACCGGGTTGTTCCCATGCGAAAGAGCCCGGCGGGCAGCGACACGATCGTGCGGAAGGCGGGCATGAAGCGCAGAACGAAAACGATCTTTCCACCGTGCCGCGTAAACAGCGCATTGATCTTCTGCACATCTTCCCAGTCCACCGTCAGCCAGCGGCCCCAGCGATTGACGAAGCCCTCCAGACGCCGGAACCCGTAGACACGGCCCAGCAGATACCAGGCGTAGTTTCCCAATGTCGAACCGATCGTCCCGGCCAGAATGACCGTCCAGAAATCCATCTTTCCCTGACCAACCTGGATGCCGGCCAACCCCATAATCACTTCGGACGGGATCGGGGGAAACACGTTTTCCAGGAACATCAGGAAAGCGATGCCCCAATAGCCCCCGGCGGCAACGATGTGGATGATCCAGCTGCTCACTGCGCGGCGCTCATGCAGCGGCGCGTTCGGCGAGACGGCGTTCGATGGCGTCCCAGATCATGCCCGAACTGTCGGTCCCGTTGAACTTGTCGATGGCCACGATGCCGGTGGGGGACGTCACGTTGATTTCGGTCAGCCATTTGCCGCCGATCACGTCGATGCCGACGAAGACGAGGCCTAGCCGCCGCAGTTCCGGCCCCATGGCGTCGCAGATGTCCTGCTCGATCTCAGTCAGCTGTGCCGCCTCGGCATAGCCGCCCTGCGCAAGGTTGGAGCGGAACTCGCCCTCGCCCGGCTTTCGGTTGATCGCGCCGGCAAATTCGCCGTCGATCAGCACGATGCGCTTGTCCCCCTTGGCGATATCCGGAAGGAAGGGCTGCACCATATGCGGCTCCTTCCAGGTCTGGTTGAACATTTCGATCAGCGCGGACAGATTGTCGCCATCTTCGCCGATACGGAACACCGCCTTGCCGCCGTTTCCGTGCAGCGGCTTGATCACGATAGCCCCATGTTCCGCCTGAAAGCGGCGCACCTCGTCCAGCCGCCGGGTGATCAGCGTGGGCGGCATGAAGCGCCGATAATCCAGCACATAAATTTTCTCAGGGGCGTCCCGTACGGCCTTGGGATCGTTGATTACCAGCGTCTCGTCGGCGATCTGCTCCAGCAGCCAGGTGCCGGTGAGATAGCCACTGTCGAACGGTGGATCCTGCCGCATCAGCACCACGTCCACATCTCTACCGAGATCGAGCGTCACTGGCTCGCCCAGCGTATAATGATCGCCTTCGACGCGCTGCACTGTCACCGGAAAAGCGCGGGTGGTGAGCCGACCGTCGTGCCAGGTGAGATCGCGCACATCATAATAGAATTGCTCCACGCCGCGCGCCTGCCCGGCCAGCAAGATCGCGAAGCTGGAGTCGCCGGCGATGTTGATCCCCTCCAGCGTGTCCATCTGAATGGCGGCTTTCATCACGGTTTCCTTCGATCGTTCATTGGCCAGCGTGCCAGACATTGGTCAGGTGGCGCGGCCACCGGCCCGGCGCAAGTAGGATGATATCGAACCGCGCATCGAAGCGTTCCCCGCAATATTGCGGGATGGCCACTTCCGCCGCGGCCACCACCCGGCGGAAGCGATAGGCATCGATGGCCGTTTCCAGTTCCTTTTCACTGGCGCGCGCCTTGACCTCGACAAAGGCCACCACCCTGCCCCGCCGGGCCACGATGTCGATCTCCCCGCGCGGATTGCGCACGCGCTGGCCGAGAATGCGATAGCCGTGCAGCCGCAGCCACCAGGCCGCGATCCGTTCCGCCCGCCGCCCGCGCCGTTCCGCCGCGAGCCGCCGGTTCATCCGCGGCTCTTGAGCGCCGTGGCGCGGACATACAGTTCCTTGCGGTCGAGCCCGAAGCGCTGTGCCACCTCTCCCGCCGCCTTGGACGTCGGCAGGCGTTCCAGGGCCTCCAGCAGCGCCGCCTCGATATCGTCTTCGCTCGCTTCCACCGATTGCTCCACCGGCGGGCCGACCATCAGAACGATTTCTCCCTTGGGCGTCTGCGCGTCGTATTGCGCGGCCAGATCGCCCAGGCTGCCGGTGACCACCTCCTCATGCCGCTTGGTCAGCTCCCGCGCCACGGCGGCCTCGCGGGATCCGCCCAGCAGCTCTGCCATCGCCGCCAGCGTGCGGCCAAGCCGCGGCCCGCTTTCATAAAAGATCAGCGTGGCGCGCAGCGGTTTGAACTCCGTCAATATATCGGCCCGCGCCTTTTCCTTGGTCGGCAGGAATCCGGCGAACAGAAACCGGTCGGTCGGCAGGCCGCTGATCGACAGCGCCATGATCGCCGCGTTCGGCCCTGGCGCACTGGACACCATCACCCCGGCCTCCCGCGCCGCGCGGACGAGCTTGTATCCCGGATCGGAAATCAGCGGCGTGCCGGCATCGCTCACCAGCGCGACCACGCCTTGCTGTGCCGCCGCGATCAGATCGTCCCGCTCCCGCTCGCCGCTATGATCATGATAGGGGCGCATCGGCTTGTGCAGGCCCAGATGGCGCAACAGCTTGGCCGTCACCCGGCTGTCCTCCACCGCCACGATATCGGCGGCCTCCAATATGGCGGCGGCGCGGGCGCTGACATCTGCCAGGTTGCCGATTGGCGTGGCCACGATATAGATGCCGGGAGAAAAATCGGTTTGCATGAGGGTAGGTCATGACAGAAGCAGTTATAGCGCGGCAAGCAGGCGTTGCAGATATCGCCGGAAAAGGTCGCGTCACGACCTTCCTGAAAAAGGGCCGCCTGACGCAGGGCGGTCTGAAAAAAATGGGCGCTGTGGCCGGGTTGATCTTCCTGACGGGGTGCGAGACTCTGGTGCCCAGCGGCGGGCGCCGTCCTCCACCGCGCACCGATACCGCGCCGCCCAGCTCCGCTTCGCAGCAGCCGGGCAATGTCATCACCGCAGACAATAGCCGCCACAAGGTTGCGCTGCTGCTGCCGACCACTGGCGAAAATGCCGACATCGGTCAGTCGATCGCCAATGCGACCACGCTGGCGTTGCTCGATATCAACGCCTCCAATATCCGCATGACCACCTATGATACCGCCAAGGATCCCCGCGCCGCGGCCCAGCGCGCCGTGGCGGACGGCAACAGCCTGATCCTCGGCCCCTTGCTGGGGGACAATGTGGTCACGGTTGCCGGTGTCGCGCAGCAGCGCAATATCCCCATCCTCAGCTTCTCCAATGATTCCGGCGTGGCGGGCCGCAACGTCTTCATCCTGGGCCATCTGCCCAGCCAGTCGATCGACCGTGTGGTCCGCTATGCCGTATCTCAGGGCAAGACGCGCATTGCCGGGCTGGTGCCGCAGAATGTCTATGGCCAGCGGGCGACCGGCGCGCTCAACAGTTCCGTGCGCGCCGCCGGTGGCATGCTGGTCGGCGTGCAGCCCTATGACCGGACCAGCCAGTCCGTGGATGCGGCCACCAAGGCGCTTGCGGCAGCCGGGCCGTTCGACGCCGTGCTGATTGCCGATACCGGGCGCGCCGCGATGGCGGCCGCTCCGCTGCTGCGCCGCAATGGTGCCGGAACCGCGCAGTTCCTGGGCACCGAATTGTGGAACACCGAAAGCGCCCTGGCCGGGTCCATCCCCATGCGCGGCGGAATCTTCGCCAGCGTTTCGGACGATCTCTATCGCCAATATGCCGATAAATATGAAACGCGCTTCGGCCGCATGCCCTTCCGCCTGTCCAGCCTGGGCTATGACGCGGTGCTGCTGGTCGCCAATATCGCCAAGAACTGGAAGGTGGGCACGCCCTTCCCCGTCCAGCGGCTCACCGATCCCGAAGGGTTTATCGGCATCGATGGCAGCTTCCGCCTGCTGCCCAACGGCCTGAACGAACGCAATCTGGAGGTGCAGGAGATTCAGAGTGGCCGTTTCGTCACGATCGATCCTGCGCCGCGCGGTTTCTGACCGGGCTGTTCCTGCGCGATTTTTCCGGGCGGCGGAACGAAGCACGCCGTCGCCCGGTTGATCTCCTGAAACCCATCAGGAGAAATTCATGTCTATCGCCGAAATGATTGCCGACCATCCGCAAGTCCAGAATGAGGACGCGGCGCTCGGCCTGGCCGTGCGCCACGCCATGTATTGCGCCGCGATCGCCAATAGCTGCGCCGATGCCGATAGCGCCGAGGACGGCGATATGCGCCAATGCATCCGCGCCTGTTCGGATTGTTCGGACATCTGCACCGCAACCTATCGCACCGCCAGCCGCCGCACGGCGGGCAATGTGCAGTTGATCATGAGCATGTTCGAACTGTGCATCCAGGCGTGCGAGCGCTGCGCCGAGGAATGCGAAAAGCATGACAATCCCCACTGCAAGCGCTGCGCCACGATGTGCCGCGAAACGATCGAAGATTGCCGCAAGGCGCTTGCGGTCATGAAAAAGGGCAGCTGAAGTACAGCCGACCCGATCATTCTATAGAATTTAGCAAAACCGCCTCTCCTCCCGGATGAGGCGGTTTTCTTATGCGGCTTCCTTGCGCAGCTTGTTGAGCTTTTTCAACACCATCTGGCGCTTCAGACGTGACAGATGATCGATGAACAACACCCCTTCGAGATGGTCCATCTCATGCTGAAGGCAGGTGGCCCAGAGACCGTCCATATCTTCCTCATGCACCTTCCCGTCCAGATCCTGCCAGCGGGCACGAATGGTGGCCGGACGCTCGACATCGGCATATTGATCGGGAACCGACAGGCAGCCCTCCTGATACACGCTGAGATCGTCGGACGGATCGAGAATTTCCGGATTGATGAACACGCGCGGATCGCGCTTCACCGGCTGATGCGTATGCGCATGGCCGTCATGATTGCATGGTTCCGGCTCCGCATCCGGATCGGGCTCCTGCAGATCGATCACCAGCACGCGCTTGGGCACGCCCACCTGGATCGCAGCCAGGCCGATGCCCGGCGCATCGTACATCGTGTCGAACATGTCCTCCACCAGCGTGCGCAACGCGTCGTCGAACTCGGTCACGGGGGTGGAAACGGTTTTCAGCCGGGGGTCCGGCACTTCAAGGATCGGTCTTATAGCCATGGGCGTGAGATAAGATCGCAGCGCGCAGCGGTCAAGCAGGGGAGACGCGGGGCAAACTACGTTCTGTCCTACAAGGTGCGCCATCCGCTACACTCCGCTCATGCGCACCGCCCTAGCCCGTCCTGTCCACTGGCCGACGATGGCCCACGGCTCACCGGGTTTTCACCCGCGCGGCCTGTCGCTTCTGTCACCCTTCGCGCGTCGTTCAGCCGATCGGGCGACGCGCGCGCAGCGCCTGCGCCAAGGTGCCTTCATCCAGATAGTCCATCTCGCCGCCCACCGGCATGCCGTGGGCCAGCTGCGTCAGCCGCACCGGCTTGTCCTCCAGCCGCTCGGCAATGAAATGCGCGGTGGTCTGCCCTTCCAGGGTCGCGTTCATCGCCAGCACCACCTCGTCGATGCCGCCGGCGGTCACCCGCGCAATCAGCTGATCGATCGACAGATCCTCGGGCCGCACGCCTTCCAGCGCGCTCAGCCGGCCACCGAGCACATGATAGCGGCCCGGAAACAGGCGCGATCGGTCGAGCGCCCAGAGATCGGCGACCTCTTCCACCACGCAAAGCGACTTTGCATCGCGCCGTGGATCGAGGCAGATCGCGCACGGATCGGTGGTGTCCACATTGCCGCAGGTGGAACAGGTGGTCAGCGTTTCGCTCACCGCCTTCAACGCGGAGAGGAGCGGCAGCAGCGAACCCTCACGCTTCTTCATCAGATGCAGAACCGCGCGCCGCGCCGATCGCGGGCCCAGACCGGGCAGCCGGGCCAGCGCCTGTGTCAACGCTTCGATTTCTTGAGATGCCATGATCGAAAGGTAGGAAATGCGGAGGTTGAATGAAAGCACCAACAACGCCACACCGTTCCTGCCAAGTACGGCCGTGACGGTTATCCATGCAGCGCGGTGCTTGGCGGATAGCCCTCCTGCCTGCGTATGAGGCCAAACGTTTTGCAACAGACGGGACCGAAGAACCAATGCGCCTAGCCTTTATGGGAACGCCGGACTTTGCCGTGCCGACGCTCAACGCCCTGCAGCTGGCGGGGCACGACATCGCCATGGTCTATTCGCAGCCGCCGCGCCGCGCGGGCCGGGGCAAAAAGGTCACGCCCACGCCCGTCGATGCCCGTGCGCAGGAACTGGGCCTGCCGGTGCGCACGCCCACCTCGCTGCGCAGCGCCGATGAACATGCCTATTTCGCCGGGCTGAAGCTGGATGTCGCCATCGTCGCCGCTTATGGCCTGATTTTGCCGCAGGCGATCCTCGATGCGCCGCGCCTCGGCTGTCTCAACGTCCATGGATCGCTGCTGCCGCGCTGGCGTGGCGCGGCCCCGGTGCAACGCGCGATATTGGCTGGCGACGCGGAGACCGGTGTCACCATCATGCAGATGGAAGCCGGACTGGATACCGGCCCGATGCTCGCCATGGCGGCCACGCCGATCGCGGACCGGACAGCGGGTGAGATCACCGACGAACTGGCCGTGCGCGGGGCCGCACTGATGGCCGAGGTGCTGGACAATATCGGCAGCTATCCCGCTGAAAAACAGCCGGAACATGGCGCGACCTATGCCGCGAAGATCGACAAGGCCGAGGCACGGATCGATTTTGCCGCATCGGGCGACGCGGTCCTTCGCCAGGTGCGCGCGTTCAATCCCGTGCCGGGCGCATTTTTCGAGCATGACGGCGAGCGCTACCGGGTGCATGCCGCCACGCTCCAGGGCAAGGATGGGGCGCCCGGCACGGTGCTGGACGATCGGCTGACCATCGCCTGCGGCACAGGGGCCATCCGCCCCGCGCTCATCCAGCGCGCGGGCAAACCGGCGATGTCGCTGGACGATTTTCTGCGCGGCAATGCCCTGCCCGTCGGTACCATGCTCGCCTGACCCATGCCCCGCTACGCCTTCACCATAGAGTTTGACGGCCGCCCCTATGTCGGCTGGCAGCGCCAGCATAGCGACCCGTCGGTGCAGGCCGCTCTGGAACGGGCGATCCGTACCATCACCGGCGAAGAGGTGACGGTGCATGCCGCCGGGCGCACCGACGCCGGGGTCCACGCGCTGGCCATGCGCGCGCATGCGGACATCGCCATGGCGCTGCCCGCTTTTCGCATGATGGAAGCGCTCAACGCCAAATTACGGCCCGATCCGGTTGCCGTAATCGGCTGCGCGCTGGTGCCAGAGGATTGGCACGCCCGCTTCAGCTGCACCGAACGGCGGTATATCTATCGGATTATCAATCGCCGCGCGCCGCTGACCTTTGAACGCGGCCTGATCTGGCAGGTGAAGCCGCCGCTCGATGAAGATGCCATGCAGGCGGCGGCCGATATGCTGCTCGGCCGGCATGACTTCACCACCTTTCGCTCCGCGCACTGCCAGTCCGCCAGCCCGGTCAAGACGCTCGACCGGCTGGATGTGGAGCGGAACGGCGATGCGATCAGCATCCGCGCGCAGGCCCGTTCTTTCCTGCATCATCAGGTGCGATCAATGGTCGGATGCCTGAAGATGGTGGGGGAAGGCAAATGGCGGGTGGAGGATATGAAGGCCGCACTGGACGCGGCGGATCGCCATGCGCTGGGCTTCAACGCGCCGCCGGACGGCCTCTATTTCGTCGGCGCCAGCTATCCGGGCGAACAGACAATTGCACCATAAAGCTACAGCCCGAACAGGCGCGTCATCGATTTTTCGAGCATCAGCATCTGCCAGATCAGCCGCCCATGATCCCGGCGGCCTGCGATATGGTCTTCCGCCATTCGGTCCAGCGCAACGCCATCGAACCAGCCCGTGCGGGCCAGCGCCGATCGGCTGCCCATGGCCCGCGCCTGCCCTGCCAGCGGCCCGCGAAACCAGGCGCTGATCGGGGTGACAAAGCCCATTTTCGGCCGATACAATATGTCTTCGGGCAGATAGCGCTCCATGGCGCTTTTCATCAGCCATTTGCCCTGCCCGCGCCGCACCCGGAACTTCTCCGGCAAGCGCGCGGCAAATTCGATCAGCCGATGGTCGAGCAACGGCTCGCGCGCTTCCAGGCCCATCGCCATGCTCGCCCGGTCGGTCTTGGTCAGAACGTCTCCGGGCAGCCAGAAGGTGAGATCGGCATATTGCGCCCGGTCCAGCCCAGACCGCGCCGGGGCGTTCTCCATAAGCCGGATCAGCCGGTCTTCTGCGCGGTACTCGCCCAGCGCCCCGCGCATATGGCTGGCATAAAGCGACTGCCGCGCATCCGGGCCGGTCACGCTGAGCGCATCGGCATAGCCCTCCGCCCCGCTGCGGGCGAGCGAGAGCAGCGTCGTCTTGGCGCGCAAGGGCCGCGGTGCCCAATCCGCCTTGGGGTAGATCGCCCCGAGCCCGCCCAGCAGGGAGGATCGCAATCCCGCCGGCAACAGGCCCCGCACGCGCTCTTCCGCGGCATGAAACACCTGGCGGCGATAGCCTGCCAGCGCCTCGTCCGCGCCATCGCCGGACAGCGCCACGGTGACATGCTCGCGCGCCAGCTCGCACACGCTCAGCGTCGGCAGCGCGGAAGCATCGGCAAAGGGCTCGTCATAGATGTCTGCCAGCCGGTCGATCCGCTCGAACTGGTCCGCGCCCACGGTGCGCGCGTGATGGTCGGTCGCGAACCGCTGTGCGATGGTGCGCGCATAATCGCTTTCGTCGAGGCCCTTTTCATCGAACCCGATGGAACAGGTGGTCACCGCCCGGCGCGAGGACTCGGCCATGAGCGCGACCACGCTGCTGCTGTCGACTCCTCCGCTCAGGAAGGCGCCCAAGGGTACATCGGCGACCATGCGGCTCGTGACCGCAGCGCGCATCAGCGCAACCAGCTCTTCCTCCAGCTCACCCACTTTGGCCCTGGAGCGCTGTGTGAAATCGACGTCCCACCAGCGCTGCGGTTCGGCCAGGCCGCCGCCACTGCGAAGCGTGAGACAATGCGCGGCCGGCAGTTTCATCACGCCTTTCACGATCGATCGATCGTCTGGCACATAGCCGAACGCCAGATAATCCTCGACCGCCCGCTCATCCGGCACGCGCCGCAGCAGCGGATGCACCAGCAACGCCTTGAGCTCGGATGCAAACGCAACCGATCCGTCGGACAAGGCGGTGTAAAAAAGCGGTTTTACGCCAAGCCGATCACGCGCCAGAAACAGCGATCTGGTCCGCTGATCGTACAATGCGAACGCGAACATGCCGTCGAGCCGCGAAAGGCAGGCCTCACCCCATTGCGCAAAAGCGGCCAGAATGACTTCCGTATCTCCGTGGGTGGCGAAGACATGGCCCTTGGCTTCCAGCTCGCAGCGCAGGGCGGCGAAGTTGTAAATCTCGCCATTGAAGATGATCTGAAAGCGACCGTCGGCATAGCCCATCGGCTGCGGGCTGCCCTCCAGATCGATGATCGACAGACGGCGATGGCCCAGCCCGATGCCGGGTGCGGTCCACACCCCTTCGCCGTCCGGACCGCGATGCGCGATGGCATCGGTCATGGCACCGATGCGCGCCGGATCGACCGGCTTGGCCGTGCCGATGTGAAATATACCTGCGATGCCACACATGAAGCGGCCCTAGAACAGCATAGCGGCGATGGCGAGCGGCAGCGCGGCAATGCCGACCAGCGCTGCCGCCGCCGGCCGCTCTTCGATCTTTCCGGCAAACGCGCCCTGCAACCGTGCCGGATCGAATGCGGCCGCGTCCGCGCTCTTGTCGAAAAACGGCCAGGCGGCGGCCAGAACGAGTCCGATCACCACGCCGAAAAATATCCAGCCGTAAAAGATATGATCGAACCCCGCCGCAAAATCGAGCCCGTGATAATGCGCGATGATGATGGTGCCCCAGGCGCGGATGCCATTGGCGACAATCGGCACAATCACGCATGCCGCGAGAAACGCGATACGGCGGCGCGCACTGTTAAAACACAGATTGGCAACCAGAGCACCGAGCGCGACCATCGCGATCAGGAATTTCACGCCCGAACAGGCTTCCGCCACATGGAACAGGCCCGCCGGCGTGGCGATATACAGGCCTGAAAGATGCGCGGGAATACCACTCCAGCCGAGCAGAACCATGCTCATCTCGGCCGTCACAATCTGAAGGGGATAAATCAGTTCATCGCCAAACGGCACCAGAAAGAAGGAGAAAAGAAACGGAAAGGCCAGCCCGCGCCCCACCATAGGGCCGGTCAGCGTCAGCACGGCGCTCTGCAGCAAGATCAGCAGGGCCAGATGGCGCGCAAAATTGATATCGAGCATCGCGCCGCCAAGCCAGATCGCCGCCCCCGCCGCGCCCCAGAGTAGGCCCGGCCACCATGCAGCGGGCGTCAGCGCGGCCAGCTCGGCCTTGCGCTGCCAGACCAGCCAGACGATGATCGGCGGCAACAGCAGGCAATGGCTGTAGGTGGAGATGTTCCACCAAATATCGAAAATCTGTGCGCTATCCCGCCAGAACAGCGCGAGGATGACCAGCATGGTGCCGCCGAGCAGTGGCAGCGTGGCGTTCCACAGGGAAGCGTTGCTATCAACGCGGGCGGCCAGAGCGGTCACAGCGAAGCACCATTGGCTGCCGGATCGGATATGCCGAGGATTGGTCCCAACGGCGCCAGCTGGCTGCCCCAGTCATAATGCGTCATGACATGGTGGCGCGCGGCCTGTCCCATGCGGGTGGCGCGGGCAGGATCGGACAATAGCGCGCTGGCCATCTCGGCTTCCTGAGCAGCGCCGTCGGCCACCATCAGATGCTCGCCGGAAACCGCATCGATGCCTTCGAACGCAGCGCCGCTCGCCAACACGGGACGCGCCATGGCCATCGCCTCCAGCACCTTGTTCTGCACGCCGCGCGCGATACGCAGCGGTGCCACGACCAGATCGGCAGCGGCCAGCCAGCTGCGCGTATCGGGCACTTCTCCGGTCACGAAACTACCGTGACATCCGTCCAGTGCGCGAACCTCCGCGCTCGGCGCACGCCCCACGATCGCGAAGCGGGCGGCTGGATGCGCCGTGCGAATCGCGGGCATCGCGTTGCGGGCAAAATCCGCCACCGCCTCGATATTCGGGCGATAATCCATCTGGCCGGTGAACAGGATCAGTGGTCCCTCCGGACGATCCACCAGCGGCACGATGTCCGGATTGGCCGGATCGAAGGTGGAAAAGTCGATCCCGTTGCCGATGGCATGTACCCGCCCGGCCCCGCTGCGCTCCCGGAACAACGCCGCCTCGGCTTCGCTCACGAACAGACTGGCATCGGCGCGGCGGGCGATCCGTTTTTCGACGTCGGCCAGCAATTTGCCCTCGCGCCGGTTGATCCAGCCCATCGGGCCGCCGCCTTCATGGCCATAGCGTTCGAACTTGGCGCTATCGACATCGCCGAAATCCATGACCACCCGGCCCTGAAAGCTTTTGGGAACATATTGCGCCATCTGGCTGGAAAAAATGTGGATCGTCTGGATCCGTGCGCGCTTCACCAGCAAATTGATCTTGCGGCGCATCGTGGGCGAATCGAATGCGACCAGCGAGACTGGCCGCCGCATGGCCAGCGCGCGCAGACCCGCTTTCCACATTGGCCGCAGGCGCGGCTCCAGCACCGTGGATTGCGCAACCGCCTTGAGCGACTCCTCATGCTGCCAGTCGTCGAGCTGATCGACGAAGGCGGCCACATGAACCGGTGCGCGCTCGGTCATCCAGCGCAGCATATGATAGGACCGTATCTTGTCGCCGCGATCCGGTGGCCACGGCATCCGGTGGGCGAGGAAAAGGATACTCATCCCAAACCCTTGGAAAGCCATGGGCCGATCATGTTTGCCACGGGCAGCGGCAGTTTCTGCCAGGCCGACACCATGGCGCGATATTTCGGGCTATTGGGGTTCACGTCCCGCTTCTGCCCGTCCCTGCTCCAGCTGGCATAGCGCAGCGGCTGCGGATCGAACCCCCAGTTTTTCTTGTAACTCCACGGACCGGTGCCGGTCTTGGATCGGCCAAAATCGAAGCGGGTGCAGCCGCGCCCTGCGGCGTGGCGCATCAGGGTAAAATACATGATCTCACTGGCCCGGAGCATGCGCGCCGCATGCACCCCGCCGCCCCAATAGGGCATCACCACGCCGTCATGATAAAGGCTGAGGACGCTGGCCACCGGCGCGCCGTCGTGCAGGACGGTCAGGATATCGGCATGCTCACCGAAGCGGTCCAGAACCTCCGCAAACAAGCGCTTCGGAAAGACCGGCGTGCCTAGATTGCGAACGCTGGTGGCATAGACCTGATAATGCCAATCCCGATCGCGCCGGGCACGGCCAGTTTCCACTTGCAGTCCTGCTTTCAGGCCTTTGCGTATCTCCGCCCGTTGCTTGCGCGGCACGGCCTTCAGCTGCGCTTCCTCGCTGTCGGCCAAATCCCAGGAAAATCCGCAATAGGTCGTCTCGTCGATCTGCCATTCCGGGCCGCCCGGCAATGCCCCGCCGCGCAGCTCCACGGAGGGAAAATCATGGGCACCGGCATGAGCGAGCACGGCTTCGGTCAAGGCTTTGCGCGTGGCATGATCGTCTGTCAGAATGCCGCCGTCGACCGCAAAGCCAGACGATGCCAGCGCCTTGCCGAACAGCGCCGAACGCATCTCGGTGATCGGCACGACGCCGCAAACGCGGCCTGCACGCTCAGCGATCAGATAGAGGCCCTGTTGACCGCAAGCCGCCGCCACGGCAGCCAGCCATTCCGGCCGGTGGAACGGCGTCGTATCGCCGCGTCCTGCGAGAAATTGCGCCGCCTTCTCCATGGCTGCATGGTCATCGAGCCGCGCGGCGGTTATGCTCGGCGTTTCCGGAACAAACGGCATGCTCATGCCAGCCGCAGCTTTTCCAGCTCGGCAACGCTATCCACGCGGCCCCACTCGAAGGCCGCAAGCATCCGGTCCATCTTGGCTTCCATGGCCGACAGATTGGTATAGTGGCGCAGGCGCGATTTCAGCGGCGCATGCGAAACGCGCGGCTGATCGGGGTCGATTTCCCAAGGGTGGAAGTAGAAGATACCGGGCCGGGCATCGCGCTGGTTTACCTGGTTGAACGCCCAGCGGCTGAAGGCATAGGGCAGCATGCGGAACCAGCCGCCGCCACCCGCCGCCAGTCGTTTGCCGGCAAACTCGGCGGTGGTCACCGGCAGTTCGATCAGATCCGATCCGTCGACCGGACGAAAGGCGAAGCGGCCAGCTTCCGGCCAGCCATAATGGTCGCTCTGCACCGGGGCCACGCTCGAGGAATAACCATAGCCGCGCTCGGCCAAAATCTCATGGGCCCAGGGCGTGCGCTTATCGATGGAAAAACTCGGCGCGCGATAGCCTGTCACCATGGCGCCGCTGCTATCTTCCAGCAGTTTCTTCGTGCGGTCGATATTCCGGGAGAAAACCTCCGGGCTCAGTGTAAAAACCCGCTCATGGCCATAGCCGTGACTGGCCAGCTCATGCCCGGCATCGACGATCGCCCGCATCAGCGCCGGGTGCCGCTCGGCCACCCAGCCCAGCGTGAAAAAGGTCGCCTTCACCCCCGCGCGGTCGAACATCTCGATCACCGCATGCGTGTTGCGCTCCACCCGCCGGGTAAGGCTGTCCCAATCGGTCCGGTCGATTGTATGTTCGAACGCACCGACCTGGAACCAGTCCTCGATATCGACGGACATGGCATTCAGGATCGGTCCGTTCTTGATCGGGCCTTGCAACATGGTGCGTGGGGCTCCTCGCCAAATGGATCAGGCGGCGCGAAGATGCGCCGGTTTTTCGTCGCGCTCAACATATTCCAGCAGAATGGTCACGAGCCGCCGGATGGTTTCCTCCTGATCGGCCACGCGGCCAGACAATAGATCGATCCGTTCCGCCAGTTCGTCGATGCGGGCTGCGGAAGCGCCTAGATTATCATGAGACCCGTCATGCCCGGGCGGGGAGTCCTCTGCAGTCGCCTCCATCGCGGGCATCGCCGGTTCGTCATGTTCGGCCATGCCGGCCTCATCAGCGGACGTTTCTTCTGCGCCCTGTTGCGAAATATCACCAAGGTCATGCGCGATCGCGGCCACGGGATCTTCCGGGGCCGCTTCGATCATGGGATCATCGCCCATGTCCGCAGCCCCATCGGCTTCGGGCGCATCATAAACAGGTGGCGGCTTGTCAGGGCGAAAGAAGCGCACCGGCGCGTTCTTCGGTCCATCGAACGCCGTGATGCTCTCCAGCGCCTCGTCCTGTACCGGCTCGTTCGGCTCGATGGACGGTTCCGGAATGTCCGCCACCGCTGCTGCATCGACCGATCGCGGCGTCTCCGGAGGGTTGGTAGCCCGGTCCGCCACGGGCGCATCTCCCTGAATATCGGCCAATACGGTATCGACCAGCGCGCCGTCGATCCGTTCGCGGCGTTCGACCGCCCCCATAAGAAGCACCCGCGTCAGCAGCATGTTCAGCTTGCGCGGCACGCCCCCACTGGCGTCATACAGGCGGCTTATGGCATCGACCGTGATGTCCGGGCGGCCGTTCCAGTCGACCTTGGACAGCCGGTGGATGATATAGGGTTCGATCTCGCTCGCCTGCATCGCATCGAGATGATGGGTGGCGATCACGCGCTGGCGCAACTGTTCCAGACCTGGCGCATCGCGCAGCTTGTCCCGAAATTCCGGCTGCCCCAGCAGGAATATCTGCAACAACGCCTGATTGCCGAGCTGGAAATTGGACAGCATGCGTAGCTCTTCCAGCGTGTCCGTGGGCAGATTTTGCGCCTCGTCCACCACCAGCAGGCAGCGCCGTCCCTCCCGCGCTTCGGCGTGGAGAAAATCTTCCAGCCCGCGCAGCATCTCGCTCTTCGGCTTGCCCGCCATGGAAAGGCCGAAGCTTTCCGTCACCATGCCAAGCAGGTCATGACCTTCGACCTGAGTCGTCACGATGGTCGCGGCGGTCAGCCGCCCTGGATCGACCGTTTCCATGAGATGACGCACCAGCGTGGTCTTGCCCGCACCGATCTCGCCAGTAATGACGATGAAACCTTCGCCCTGCGCCAGCCCATAGCCCAGATAGCTGAGCGCCTTGCGATGCGTGGCGCTTTCGAAATAAAAGCGCGGATCGGGCGTCAGCTGGAACGGGCGTCCGCTCAGTTCATAGAATTGATCATACATCTCGTGATCCCCTGTCGCGTCTTGCTTGCGCGCGCGTTAAAAACTGTACCGCAGGCCAAGCAGTGCCGACGCCGTGAACTCGTCATTGTTCAGATTGAATGCCTGGCTGTCATAATAATCGACACCCAGCGCCGCCGTCGCGTCCAGGCCACGCCAGATGCTGCGATTATATCCCGCATTTGCGCCCAGAGCGAACACCTCGCCAGCGGCAAAGCCTGGATCGAAATAATTGGCGTAGACATTGGCGGTCAGCGTCGAAAGCGCATCCAGATCCCGCGAAAGGAACAGATTGGCGAAATAATTCTGATCGGTCGTGCCGTTGATCGCCGCCTGCACACCGCTATCGGAAGTCAGGAATTTGCGCCGGTTATATCCCAGCGCCAGCCCGGCCTTCCATCCTGCCATATCGGTGGAATAGCTGCCGGTAATGCCGCGCGAGCGGAAGGCGACGCCGGAGGCGGACTGCAGCACATCGTCGAAACAGACGCCCGTGGCCGTGCCGAACGCACAGCTGCTGACGTCGCCCGTCAGGGGATTGCGGAAGGACTCGAAATCGGTCGGCAGACCGGCCAGGCGATCGCGCAACAGGCTGCCATATCCGGTCACGCTGTCATAAACGGACACGCCGAGCGAGGATCGCTGATTGGGCTGCCAGCTGAACGTGCCGCTGAAAGTCTCGCTGCCATAACGCTGGCCGACCCGCGCCTCGAGCGAGGTGCGGCGGCTGGGCCGCCACAGCACGCCCACATCCCAGATGAAGCCGTCCTGCTCATAAGCCAGCAATCGCGGGCTGGACCGATCCACGATCAGTCGCCCGGCATCGTCGGTGAGGACATTGCCATTGGCATCGCGCTGCACATCGCGCTCGGAAATCTCGATTTCCTCATAGCCCGCACCGCCGACGGCGGCCAAGGTCGGGCTAACGGGGACGGTCAGGTCCACCCGGCCATAGACATTCTCGAACCGGTTATCGAGCGCGCCTGCATCCTCGCGCTGATATCCGCCGCCGACTGCCCAGCCGATTGGCAGCACGCCGCCCGCCTGCTGGCCGATCGTGGCGCTGGCCGAATGGCTGGTGCTTTCATCGAAGGGCAGCACTCCGCCAAGGCCGACAGCGGAATCGATGCCGTCATCCTCCAGCCGGGTATAACCGGCCCGGTACGCTGCGCCGATCGTGACGCCGTTGGTCTGCACCCCGATGGTCGGCCCGGCGTACACCGAATAGATCTGGCTGGTATTGGCCGGATTGCCGACCAGATTGCTGGGCCGCGCGCCGGCTCCATCGACCCGGGTGCGTGCGGCAAGACCGCCCGCATCGACGGAAATTCCCCGCGCCAGCTTGACGCTGCCGGATGCCAGGCCGGTCACATAATCGCTGTCCGCCAGATCGTCATCATAGGTAATCAGCCGCTCATAGCGCGCACTGATCCCGGCCTCGACGCGCTGCTGGCTGATGCGCGCATCCACGCCAGCGGCGACGGTGGTGTAGGTGACGATATCGCTCTGACCATTGCCGCCGGTAAAGGCCACCTGATCCACTTCGATATAGGGCGTGATATCGCTGCGCACGCGGCTTGAGGAACGCGTCGTCGACGGCACTTCGTCCAGCGTTTCGGTTTCCAGCTGCGGCCCTGCCCCGTCGCTGGGCGGTGCATCATAGCTGGCGCCATAATCCTGCGCGGCCAGCGGCGCGCCAAGGGCGGCCAGCGTGAGCGCCATGGATAGTCTGTAGGGGGCCATCATCATGATGCTCCATGTCCATAATAGGAACCGAACTTGCGGCCGGTGGTGGAAAACTGCGTTCCGTTCAGCAGCAGGCGGATATGCTCGCAGCCGCCGAGCAGACCCAGCGCATCGCGCAGCGCCGCATCGCTGGTTTCGTCGGCCTTGACCACGAGCAACACCTGTCCGGCATGCATCGCCAAGACGCCGGCCGGTGACGCCGCCAATGCGGGTGGGCTGTCGAATATGACGATCCGGTTCGGGTCCGCTGCTTCCAGCCGCTGAAACACGGTTTGCGTGCGGTGCGACGCTAGATATTCAGTATCGGCTTTGTTCTGCATGCCTGACGGCAAAATGGTAAATCCCGGTATGTCGGTGCCCAGGATCAGGCTTTCGACATCGCGGTCCGGATCGGCCAGCGCGTCCATCAGTCCTGGAATGGTCACGCCGTCCGCATCCTGCGGATCGATGCCCAAGGTCGGAAGAATGGAGGGTCGCGCGAAATCCGCATCGACCAGCAAAACCCGGGTGTCGCGCTCCGTGGCAAGAGCCAGCGCCAGATTGATGGCGCAGAAGGTCTTGCCCTCATCCGCATTGGCGGAGCAGACCAGAATGCGCCGGCCATGCGGTATGGGCTCCATACCCTTGGCGCCATTGGCCCATAGCAGCAGCTGGCGTTTGACGATGCGGAATTCTTCGAGCAGTTTGCCGACTGCTCCGTCAGGAACGATCAGATTATTCTGGCGCAGGGTAGCACGGTCGATCTCGACCCTTTGGCTGGGCTCGCGGCGGGCCGGCGCTGGCTGCGCCTTGGCTTGGCTGCGCTGATAGGATTCTTCAGCGCCCCCCACCTGACGACGCAGCGCGGCACCAAAATCATAGATTTCGGCGGCACGCTCCAGGAGCGAGGGCTGATGCGCAGCAGGATCATTGTTGGTCATGCATATATCCTTCACGCTACCGAGCCACGCTGGACGAATTCCACCATCATCAGCATCAGAAAGACAATGGCGAGCGCGCCCGCGCCACCATAGAAGAGACGCTGGCGCTTTTTGCGGGCGGCACGCTGGGCATCGGTCAGCATTTCCGAAATCGATCCGATCACCGGCAGACCGCTGGCGCGTTCCAGCGCGGCGGGCGTGGGAAAGCTGGTGCGCAGCTGCGACATGGCAAAGGCAATCCCGGCGCCGCCGCCAAGGCCCAGCAGCAGCACGCCCGTCAGCAGGAGTGGGCGGTTCGGCGCGGCGGGCACGCGGCTGGCGCTCGGCGGCGTGACCACCCGGAACTGCGTGAGATCCGATTCCTGCTCCACGTCACCGCGCAGACGAATATTTTCGCGTTCCGCCAAAAGCTTGTCATATTGCTGCTTCAGCACATCATAATCCTGGCTGATGCGCTCATATTCCGCCTGCACGCCTGGCTCGGCGGACTGTCTGCCCATCAGACGGCTGACATCGCTCTCCAGGGCCGCTTTGCGGGAGCGCAAGGCCGCCACCGCCGCGTTGCGGTCGGCCTGCATGGACTGCAGTGAGCTGTAGGCCGGATTGGGCGTGCGATAGCTGCCCGCGCCCGCATTGGACGGTGCGCTGGCCGCGCCGCGCAGACTGGCGATCTGATTCTTCATGGCGATGACATCGGGATGGCTGTCGGTCCAGCCGCGTGCCCGCGCCGAAGCCAGTTCGCCCTGCAACTGCGCCATCTGATTGGCCGCCGGATTGCCTCCACCGCCGCCTGGAATGGGCGTCGAGATTGTGGGCGGCGTACCGGCCAGCTGACCATTGAGCGCGGCGAGCGAGCTTTGGGCGGATGCCAGCTGGCTATCGATCTGCCCCAGTTCCGTGCGGGCCGCCAGGAGCTGCTGGCTGGCGGACCCGGCCCCCGGGAGCAGCCCGAGATTCTGGGTTTCAAACGCCACGCGCTTCTGCTCGGCTGCCTGCAGTTCCTGCTGCCGGTCGGCCAACTGCTGGTCCAGAAAGCGCAGCGCCGTGCCGGTGCGGCCTGCACCGCCCGCGATATTCTCCTCCTGAAATATATCGATCACTTTCTGCGCAATATCTCGGGCCAAGCCGGCTGCCTCCCCGTCCGTGCGTCCACTGCTGGACTGCATGACGCTGATATCGACCAGATTGGCCTGCTCGGATTTCACCATGATATTCTGGCGCAGCGCCACGATCTTGCCGGCCATGTCCGCATCCGACGATACGGAATCGCCCAGCGCAGTGCCGCGTACGACCTTTTCCAGATTGTCCGCAGACAGCAGCGTTTGCTGGATCCGGTCCAGCTTCTGCCGCTGGTCGGCACGGTCGTCGATGACATTGGTGGACAGCATCGCCTGATCGCCAACGAACAGCTGCGCACGCGATTCATAAACGTTCGGAATCAGCGCGATGACCAGCCAGCCGAGAAGACAGATGCCCCACGCCACGGCCAGTGCGAACCAGCGCCGTTTCCACACGCGGTAGAGCGCGATACGGATTTCGTCGAAGAGACCGTTCAAGACAGACATTCCTTCATGAACAGAGCGATCAGAACATGCTTTCCGGAATAATGATCACGTCGCCGGGGCGCAGCAGGACATTGGCCTTGCTGTCGCCGCGTTTGAGCAGATCATCGATCCGAACGGAATATTCGCGCTGCACGCCGGATTCGCGATCGGCACGGATCAGGCGGGCCTTGTTGCCGGCAGCAAATTCGCTGAGCCCGCCAACCGCGATCATCGCATCCAACAGCGTCATGTTCGCACGATAAGGAATCGAGGCCGGCTTGTCGGTGGCACCGACGATGCGGACCTGCTGAGAGAAGGTGCCGGCAAAGCTCTTCACGATTACCGACACGATCGGATCGTTGATATATTCCGCCAGACGCAGCTTGATATCGTCGGAAAGCTGCTTGGGCGTCTTGCCGGTGGCGGGCAGGTCGGTAATCAACGGCGTGGTGATGCGGCCATCCGGGCGCACCTGCACCGTGGCACCCAGTTCCGGATTGCGCCAGACGAAGATCTGGAGCTCATCCAACGGGCCGATAACATATTGCTCGCTGGGCGCTTCGGTCTGCGACACATAGGTTGCGGGCGGCAGTTGCGGCCCCGGCGCCGGTCCGGCGCATGCCGAAAGCAGCGCTACGCCGGACAAGAAAGCCGCCGCCCTGATCTTCATGTTCGCCATAATAAAGTACCTCTTTGGATCTCCGCCACGCGCGCATATCGAACGAACGGATGTCTTGATGATGGCATGCACCAAAAGGGTGAACAGACCATTAGTATTGAACCGGAATTGGATCCGATTGCTGTCATAAGAACCCATATTGGCAACGAATATGCTGCCTGTTTGGACGCATAGGGGACCGCCTTGGCCGGTGCTGACCGTTGCTCAGATCAACAGTTCCGCCGCCGGTCCCTGACCGAGGAAATTGGCCGGCGACGCGCTGGCGCCATATGCTCCGGCACAGAAGATCGCGACCAGATCTCCCACATCGGCACGGGGCAACATGGCCTGGTCCGACAACCGGTCCAGCGGCGTGCATAGACATCCTACCACAGATTGCACGTCTTCGGCAGTGGCATCGAACCGGTTGGCAATGGCAACCGGATAATTGCGCCGAATGACGGTCCCGAAATTTCCGCTCGCGGCCAGTTGATGGTGCAAACCGCCATCGGTGATCAGGAATGTTTCGCCGTGGCTGATTTTTCGGTCGATCACCCGGGTGAGATAGACGCCCGCCTCGCCAACCAGATAGCGCCCGAGCTCTATCGCAAAATGCGTATCGGCCAAAATCGACGCGCGCCCGGCCAGTTCTGCGGAAAGCGCCCGCCCCACCGCCTCGATATCGACCGGCTCGTCTCCGGGGAAATAGGGGATGCCATAACCGCCGCCCAGATTGACATGCGGCGGCGTCACGCCGGCCTCTTCCGCCAGCCGCGCCGCCAGAGCGATCGTCTGGCTCTGCGTTTCGATCAGCGCGTCCGCCTTCAGCGCCTGGCTGCCGGCATAGATGTGAAAACCCCGCCAGTCCGCGCCCGCATCGATCAGACGCCGCACCAGCACCGGCACCCGTTCCTCGTCGATCCCGAACTGCTTGGCCCCGCCGCCCATCTTCATGCCCGATCCCTTGAGATCGAAACTGGGATTGACGCGAATGGCGATTTTCAGCGGTTTTCCAATGCGCGCAGCAATAGCCAGCGCGCGTTCGGCCTCACCCTCGGATTCGCAATTGAGGGTGACGCCATGGCCGATGGCCGCTTCCAGTTCGGCGTCGCGCTTGCCCGGTCCGGCAAAGCTGATGCGGGCCGGGTCGACGCCGGCGTTTATCGCCAGCGCCAGCTCTCCGCCGCTGGCAATGTCAAACCCGTCCACCAGCCCATTCATATGCTGGAGCAGCGGCCCGAAGGGGTTGGCTTTCATCGCATAATGGATGGCCAGTTGCTGCGGCATCGCAGCGCGTAGCCGCGCGAATGTTTCGCTCAACAATGCGCGCGAATAGACGAACAACGGTGTCTCGCCCGCCTGCGCGGCCACATCGGTGATCTTCACCTCGCCGATCGCCAGCGCGCCGTCCAGGGCCGAAAAGCCGTCTGGAATAGGTCCGGTCTTCTTCATGCAGCCACCCGCGCCTGCAGCGCCGTCCGGTCGATCTTGCCATTGGCGTTTTTAGGAAACGCGTCGAGCCAGATGACCTCGCTCGGTTGCATGAAATTGGGGAGCGTGGCCTTCAGATGCTGGCGCAGCGCCGTCTCGTCTCCGGTGCCGCGCGCAAACAGCACGATGGCCTCCCCCAGCGCAGCGTCCTTGCGCCCCATCGCGCAGCTTTCGGCCACCGCCTCGCTGGCATCGGCGGCCTCTTCGATCTCTTGGGGGGATATGCGATTGCCGCTCGTCTTGATCATCGCATCGTCCCGGCCCACGAAATATAGCAGGCCGTCCGCGCCGCGTCGCACGGTATCGCCGGACCACACGGCAGTGCCGCCAGAATGCGAAAAGGCCGGCGCCGGTTTGAAGCGCATCGCCGTGCGCTCGGAATCGCGCCAATAGCCCTGCGCCACCAGCGGCCCAGCATGAACAAGCTCGCCGGGCTCATCGGGCGCGGCTTCCGTTCCGTCCGCAGCCACCACGAGGATTTCGGCATGCGGTATCGCCTTGCCCATCGAGGTAGGGTTATCATCGATCAGCATGGGATCCAGATAGGTAGACCGGAATGCTTCGGTAAGACCGTACATCGCGTAGATCTCGGCCGAGGCGAAGATGCCGCGCAACTTGGCCACCAGCCCCGGCGTCAATGCGCCGCCGCTGTTGGTCAGCCGCCGCATTGAAGAAACGGCGTCGTCCGTCCAGCCTTGCTCCACCAGCTGGACCCAGAGTGGCGGTACTGCCGCTAGCGTAGTCACGCCATGTCTTGCGCAGGCCTTCACGACATCCTTCGGTGTCAGATAATCGAGCGGCGCCACCGACGCGCCGGCAGCCCAGCTGCTGAGCAGCTGGTTCTGGCCATAGTCGAAACTCAGCGGCAACACCGCCAGCGTCACGTCGTCGGACGCGAGCTTCAGATATTGCGCCACGCTCAGCGCGCCCAGCCACAAATTGGCATGGCTCAGCATCACGCCCTTCGGCCGGCCGGTCGATCCGGATGTGTAGAGGATCGCCGCAAGGTCGTGCACGTTGCGATGATCCGATGACGCACCAAGACTGTCGCCATCTTCGTTGAGAGCGGCCTCCGCCTGCCCTTCCTCGATCGCTGCGGCGTCGTGCAGATCGGCGGTTTCGAGGGTGCTGAGACGGGCCTTGCCGGCGATCAGAAGACGCGCGCCGCTATCGCCCAGAATATGATCGACCTGCGCGCGTTTCAGCAGCGGATTGATCGGCACATGGATCAGTTCGGCGCGCGCGGCCGCCAGCGGCATCAGGCAGGCTGTTTCGGTCTTGCCCATCCAGCTCGCCACCCGGTCACCTGAATTCAGACCGTGATCGCGCAACCAGCTGGCCAGTTTACCGATACGGAGATTTAACGCCTGATAGCTTATGGCGCCTCCACGCAGATGCAGGGCATCATCATCGGGCTTGCCACGCAGCGCCAGATGATCGAGCGGAAGGATAACGGGATGCGACATGAGCAGGTAACCGAAGCTCCGCTTGGAGAGGAAAGAATGGCGGAATACGTGGCGTCAAAAGGTGAATATCACGATAATTTTCAGGATGCGAGCGTCCGTGCGGCGCTGTCGCGTCCGGCGCAGACCAGGCTGTTCGACAGAGCCGACTGGCTGGCGCCGCTGCACGCCGCCGCCTTCGAAGATCAACCGCTGCAACTGCTGCAACTGCGTCAACCTATGGGCGAGATCTGGCTGCCGCTGGTGCAGGAGAATGCTGGCAAGCTGAAGGCGCTGGCAAATTGGTACAGCTTTCGCTGGTCACCACTTTTTTACGCGCTGGAAGATCCCGCCTTTCGCCTGCCCCTGCTGCGTGATGCGGCGGTGGCGCTGAGATCCCGGGCTCGCGCCGTCACCTTTTCTCCATTGGCCGAAAGCGATGCACAGCAGATGCGCACGGCGTTCACCGCAGCCGGCTGGCAGGTCGACGTGGAGCAATGTGACGAAAACCACATCCTGCATGTAAACGGCCGCAGCTTTGAGGAATATTGGGTGCAGCGACCCGGCAAGCTGCGCAGCACCGTCAAGCGCAAGGGCAAGTCCGGCGCGGTCACCTTGCGCATTCTCGACCATTTCGATGAAGCCGCCTGGGCCGATTATCAGACCGTCTACGCGCGCAGCTGGAAGCCCGAGGAAGGCAGCCCGGATTTCTTGAAAACCATCGCGCGGATCGAAGGTGCCCATGGCGCGCTGCGCCTTGGCCTCGCTTATATCGACGGCACCTGCGTGGCGGCGCAGTTCTGGACCTGCGAGCATGGGGAAGCGCTGATCCACAAGCTGGCCTATGACGAACGCCATGCCAAGGCGTCCGCCGGCACGCTGTTGACCCACGCATTGTTCCGGCATGTGATCGATGAGGACAAGGTCGATCTGGTCGATTACGGCACCGGTTCGGACGCGTATAAGCGCGACTGGATGGAGGCCGTGCGCCCGCGCTTTCGCCTGACGGCCATGCGCCCCTTTCACCCGGCCAACTGGCCCGAGATGATCCGCTCTTCACTCGGCCGCGCGCTCGCGCCGCTTGTGCGGCGCGCGGACAATGTCTAGGGGCGTCGCTGCAACGCGCTCTATTCAGGGGAATTCCAGCCTGTGGCACATGATATGCAAGCCGATATTGCGGTTCGATCGGTCCTGGTCGACGTGCTGGGCCTCGATGCCGAGCGTGTGGCCGCGTTCGACGCCGATACCGAGCTGTTCGGCGCCATTCCCGAACTTGATTCCATGGCGGTGGCCGGTCTGCTGACCGAGCTGGAAGACCGGCTGGACATCGAGATCGACGATGACGATGTCGATGCGGAAATCTTCGAGACATTCGGCAATCTGGTCGCCTTTGCCGAGGCGAAACAGGATTGATGCCCGGCGCGCTGCGCCATCTCTCCTATACTATAGACGGGCTGGCCGAACAGCTGCTCGTGATTGGCGACGGGAGCCCCAGGGTCCTGTTCGTGCCGCCCCTGTTCGATGAAATGAACCGCATGCGCCGCACGCTGGTGCTGGCCATGCATGCGCTGGCGCAGCGCGATATCGCATCCGCGCTGATGGATCTGCCCGGCTGCAATGAAAGTCTCGCCCAGCTCGATACGCAAAGCCTGACGCGCTGGCGGGATGCCGTGGTCGCCGCTGCAGCCGTCACGGAGCCAGATTGCCTGGCATCTTTACGCGGCGGTTGCCTGATCGATGACGGGGCAGACCCAGCGCATCGCTGGCGGCTTTCTCCTGCCAAGGGAGCCAGCCTGCTGAAGACATTGCTGCGCACACGAATAGCGGGCGAGCGCGAGGATGGCCGGACCGTCACCGCCGCGCAGCTTATCGAACAGTCCAGGCTCGCGCCGATCGAGCTGGCCGGCAACTGGCTTGGCCCGCAGATGGTGGCCGAGTTGCATGACGCCTTGCCCGCTGCGCTGCCTGCCCGGGAGGTGAAGCCGGGAACCGGCCCATCGACCATCACCGGCTCCGCTCTGTGGCTGCGCGCCGAACCGGGCGAAGACGCGGCCATGGCCCATGCCATAGTCAGCGATATCGCGCAGTTGATGGCATGAGGCGCTTCATCAGCTTTTCCTGCGATGGCGACCATCTGGCCGCTACGCTGGATGAGGCGCCCGGCACCACCGGGCTGCTCATCGTCAGCGGCGGCAATGAAATTCGCAGCGGCGGGCACGCCAATCAGGCCAGGCTCGCGGCCTGGGCCGCTGGCGAGGGCCACCCCGTCTTTCGCTATGACCGCCCCGGGATCGGGGACAGCGCAGGAATGAACCGGGGCTATCTGGAAGGTGGGCCGGCGCTGCGCGCCGCCGTCACCGCATTTCGCGATGCCTGTCCCAGCCTCGACAGGATCGTCGCCTTCGGCAATTGCGACGCGGCCGCCCTGCTGATCCACTGTGCCAGCGATCTGGATATCGATGCGCTGCTGCTGGCCAACCCCTGGCTGATCGAGCCTTCCGAAACGCCGGACTTGGCCGACGGTGCGGCGGATGGCCCGTCCCCCATGCCGTCCCCCATGCCATCCAGCGCCGCCATCCGCGCTCGCTATCTGGCGCGGCTGAAAAATCCGGTCCGGCTGCTGCGTGACCTGATGGGCGGCGCGATCGACCTGAGAAAATTTGCCGCCGGATTGGCCAGGCTGCGCGCAAGGCAGGCACCCTCCCCGCTGGCCGCCCGGGCGGCGGCGGCGCTGGAAGCGTTGGAAACGCCGGCGACCATCCTGATCGCACAGGCCGATGCCACGGCGCTCACCTTCATGGCCGCCTGGAAAAGCCCGCTTTTCCGCAAGGTACAGCGCAATCCGCACGTGCGATTGACCGCCCATGCCACCAGTTCGCACAGTTTCTCCGACGCATCGTCCCAGCGCTGGTTGCGCGAGGAAATATTGGACAGTCTGCAAAAAGTCTGAGCGCGGGAAGAACAGGCAGCTGGCCTGTTGACGCCCCTGCAACCCCGCCCTATAGGCCTGCGATCCGCGCGGCGACTGGCCGCGCCGGGCCCTTTGGGGCGGAGTAGCTCAGGTGGTTAGAGCAGCGGAATCATAATCCGCGTGTCGGGGGTTCAAGTCCCTCCTCCGCTACCAATTTCACGATGGCGTTTTTGCCAAAGCCTCGGCCTGGTCGGCCTAGGCCGGCCCACGCGCAATGAAGTCCTTCAAAACTTCCGATAGCGATTGATGCCGCCGTTGCGTATCAGCACGCGACTCACGTTGGTGAGCAGGCAGGCAGACGGGCTGAACGTGCAGATCGAGATGGGCGTCCTTCGTGAATTCGGGGTGCGGCACAAGACCGCGATCAGCCTGCTGGTGATGCTGGTGATAACCGCGCTCGGCCTTATGGCCGTCCATGCCCTGTCCCAGGAAATCAACGTGGCCGATCTGCGTTAACAATTGCGCACGATTGCCCCATCCCATGTGATGCTGGCGATCTTGTTTACCGCAGGCAGTTTCACCTGTCTGACCATCTATGACTTTCTGGCCCTGCGCACGGTGGGCGCCGGCCAGCCTTAGGCGACCGCGGCAAAAGGCGGCGCCTTGAGCTATGCCGTCGGAAATATGCTTGGCCTGTCGCTGCTCACGGGCGGATCGGTGCGCATGCGCATTTACCGGCAGGCAGGGGTGTCGCCGGAAAATGTCGCGCGTGTGATCGCCATTGCGGCGCTGACCTTCTGGTCGGGCATTTTCAGTCTTTTCGGGATCGTGCTTCTGCTGCGGCCGGGTGCCCTGTCGCTCGGCGGCTTTGCCGTGCCCGGGCCACTGCAGCTCGCAATGGGCGGGGTCATTTTGCTGACCCTGATGGCGGCGCTCGCCGCATCCGCACGTGGCAAAAGGCTGCTCACCCTGAACCGGTTTTCGCTGCCCCTGCCCTCGCCCGGCACGGGATTGGCGCAGCTCAGCATCGCCGCCATCGATATCGCCTGTTCCGCGGCCGTGCTGTTCGTGCTGGTGCCAGGGCTCGGCTGGGAGAGCTACCCCACGCTGCTGACCGCTTATGTAATCGCTCTGGTGATCGCCGTGCTCACCCATGCGCCGGGCGGTCTGGGGGTCTTCGAAACAATCATCCTGCTGGCGCTCCCGCAGATCGATAAATCGGACATGCTGACCGGGCTGATCGCCTATCGCCTGATCTATTATGTCCTGCCCTTCCTGCTGGCGATGGGCGTGCTGGCGGCCAGCGAGGGCGCACATATCCGGCGGCGCTTCGGCACCGTGGCGCGCGGATCACGCACTGTCGCGACATCGATTGCGCCCTTTGCCATGGGATCGCTGGTCTTCGTGGCGGGCGCGATCCTTTTGCTCAGTGGCACCCTGCCAGCGCTTCCGGATCGCCTGAAAGCGGTGGAGAGTGTCCTTCCGCTGCTGCTCGTCAACTTCTCGCACCTCGTCGCCAGCCTGATCGGCACCTTGCTGCTGATGGTTGGCTTTGGCCTGTTCCGCCGGCTCGATGCGGCGCGCCATGCCGCCAGCGGGCTGCTCCTGGCGGGCGCAGCCTTCGCCCTGCTGCGCGGGATCGACTATGAGGAAGCCGCCACGCTGCTGGCCGTGTTCGCGCTCCTGCGATGGACCGGGCCCGCCTTCTACCGCCGTACCGCCTTTTCCGCCGAGCCGCTTTCGCTTCGCTGGATTCTGGCGGTCGTCGCCGTCATTCTGCTGTCCGGCTGGCTGGGCTTGTTTGCCTATAGGAACGGGGCCTATGGCGCGGAGAACTGGTGGGAACTGGGCGTGCGCGGCGATGCCCCTCGTTTCCTGCGCGGCCTGATCCTGTCCGTGCTGGTCGCGCTGGGCTTCGCCCTCTGGCGCCTGGCCTCACCCCACCATATCCGTCTTTCCACCGGCAAATTGCCAGATGAGGTTTGGGACAAGGCAATCGCCGCCACCGATAATGCGGAGGCGCATCTGGCGCGCACGGGGGACAAGCGCTTCATCGTGTCGCAGGATGGCAGCGCGTTTCTGATGTACCAGGTGCAGGGCCGCAGCTGGATCGCCATGGGTGATCCCTTCGGCCCTGCCGAGCGCTGGAGCGGCCTGATGTGGCAACTGCGCGAGGTGGCCGATCGCGAGCAGGGGCGCGCCGTCTTCTACCAGCTGTCCGCAGCCGCCCTGCCCCATGTCATCGATCTTGGCCTTGGCATCATGAAACTGGGCGAGGAAGCGCGCGTGGACCTGACCAGTTTTACGCTGAGCGGTGCGGCCCGCAAATCGCTGCGCAACACCTATGGCCGGATGGAGCGCGAAGGGCAGCGGTTCGAGGTGATCGAGGGCGATGCCTTGCTGGCCGAGATGGATGCCCTTCGCGCGGTGTCCGACAGCTGGCTATCGGCCAAGAAGCAGCGCGAGAAACGCTTCAGCCTGGGACGGTTCGATCCGGCCTATATCGGCGGCGCGCCGGTTGCCGTGGTGCGCAACGACGCAGGCAGCATCACCGCCTTTGCCAATCTATGGACGCTGCCGGGCCGCGAAGAGCTCTCCATAGACCTCATGCGCCACGCACCGGATGCGCGCAGCGGATCGATGGACTATCTGTTCGTCAGCATATTTCTGTTGGGGCAGAGCCAGGGCTATCGGTGGTTCAACCTGGGCATGGCGCCGCTTTCCGGCATCGAGAACCGGCGGCTTGCCCCGCTCTGGGCGCGCGCGGCGGGCCTGCTCTATCATCATGGCGAGGTGCTTTACGGCTATGAGGGTCTGCGCGCCTATAAGGAGAAATTCCATCCCATATGGCGCTCGCGCTATCTGGCCGCACCGCGGGGATTGCCCATGGCCCAGGCGTTGATCGATACGACCTTGTTGGTTTCCGGCAAACCCTAGGGCTGTTTCCCGCCAAGCCCTTGGCCGCGCATTAACGTGCCCGTTTGGCAATTTGCCGTTCAAGCGTCTCGTAAACCGCGTCGGGATCGTCATTCAGATAATGACCGCCGGGCAAGGCGATATCGTTGATATTGGACCGATGCAGCAGCGGACAGAGCGAATGTTCTTCCCTCACGCCATGGATGCAGGCGGCGGACACCCAGTCCAGCTGCCGTGCCGTCGGCAGGGCCGGACGATCCGGTTTCATCCAGTTGAAAATCTCGGCGGGGCTGGCCCTCAGAAACACCGTGTCTGTCGGAACGATAAGGGCGACGAAGGCGACGTGGTCCCGCAATTCCGGCGACATGGCCGGCAGCGCGAGCTGCAAGGCATCAGCGCCGAAAGACTGGCCGACCAGAACGACGGTCCGCACACCGAATTGCCGCATGGTGCGACGGGTGAGCAGAGCGATTATATCCTCCACCTGCTCTGGCGTGCGGCGGTGGCGGAAATAGGTCAGCGAGTTGAAGCCCAGCACCGGAACGCCATCGGCGGCGAACCGCGCGGCGATTTTTGGCCCCATGCCGGCGTTGAAGCCCATGTCTCCCGACAGAAAGGCGACGGCATAATCGGCCTTTGGCGCGTCCGCCGCCGCTGGAACCGGCGTGAAAGGATCGCTGGAGAAATAACCGAGATAGCCCAGATACCCCCCGCCGCCGATGGCGAGGGTCAGCAGCGCGGCACCCGTCCAGCCCAACAGCCTTTTCATGCGCCGATTTCTCACGACACGGCACCTTCGGGCAGCCAGTCGTCGCCGGGGCGAGGCGGGCGCTTAAGCTTATCGGCATGGCATTTCATATCAGCACCCTTGTCAGGCATCTTCGGCCGGTGTCTTGCAGATCATCCAATCGCGCAGAGGGGAAAAGGATGCGCCTGCTTCGGCACTTCTGGTTCATAGCGCTGCTGGCGGCGGTTCTGGCCGTTCTCGCAGTCATCTGGTGGCCCGGTTCGTCGTCCGCCAGGCAAAGCATCTATGCCTATGGCCCCGTGGGCAAGGTGTACCTGACGCAGCCCGAGGGCAACCCGCAAGGAATGGCCATGCTGGTCTCCGGCCGCGCCGGCTGGACCTTGCAGGAAGACCGGTTGGCGCGCGACCTATCGAATATCGGCATAATCGTCGCGGGGGTGGACGCACGGCTTCTGGTTCAGCGCTCCGCCAAGGCCAGCGTGCGGCAGAAGTTTTCCTGTCTGAACTTTTCCAGCCAGCTGCATGCGGTGGGCAAAGATGTGCAGCACCGGCTGAACCTGGATCATTATATCCAGCCGGTTCTGCTGGGCGTCGGCGAAGGCGGAGCACTGGCCTATATCGCCCAGGCACAGTCCGGGAATGGCTTTTATCAGGCAGCGATGTCGATCGGCCTGCCGAAATCGGTGGACATGCCGATGCGCGGATGCGGCAAAACGACCGCGCGTACGGCGGGGCCGGATGGCTATATGCTTGCTGCGCTGCCCAAGGCCGATCAGCCGTGGTTCGTGGTCCTTGACGGCGGCGGAGATCCGATGTCCGATTTCGTGCGGAAAGTGGGCGGCGGCAAGCTGATCGGGCCACGCCAGATCGCCGGTACGCTGATGCCCGTTTTGCAGGATGCCGAAGCCGACGATATGCCCGGCGGACTGCCCATTACGGAAATTCCCGCCACGGCTGCTGGCAATCCCAGGCTGATGGCCATCCTCTATTCCGGCGATGGCGGCTGGGCCGGGCTGGACCGAGATATCGCCGCCGAGCTTGCCCGGCGCGGCATTCCTGTCGCCGGTATGAGCAGTCTGAAATATTTTTGGACCGCCCGCACGCCGCAGCAGAGCGCCACCGACCTTCAAACCATGATGGACCATTACAGCCAGAAATGGGGCCGCAACGAGATATTGCTGGTGGGGTACAGCTTCGGTGCGGACGTCCTGCCCTTCATCTACGATGCGCTGCCGCCGGAGCGACGGAAGCAGATCATACGGGTTGGGATGATCGGTTTTTCCGACAATGCCGATTTCCAGTTCCATCTCGACAACTGGCTGGTGGCTAAGGATGCCGCCAGTCGCCCCACCTTGCCGGAAGTCGCGCGCATGGCTGGCAGCGTCCTGTGCATCGGCGGCTTGAAAGACAGCGACAACGCCTGCCCCCGCATCACCAACCCATCGGTACGCAAAGTCACCCTGCCGGGCGATCATCACCTCAATGATGATGCCGGCAGGATCGTCGACAGCCTGCTCGAACGCTAGATCGCCGAGGAACGGGCGATGTGGCGCGCGCGCCGGATACTCTTGGTGATTACATCTTGCTGTCCATGAGGAACACCGCATTCGCCCTGGCTGGATCCGTCGTGGACTGCGCCAGTACGGCTGCCACGTCTCCGCGATGGGCCTTGCCCTTGGGATCGACATCGTCACCGAGGCGAATATTGCGCTCGCCATCCTCTTCGGTCAGCGTGACGGGGCGAACGATGACATATTCCAGGCCGGACGCCTTGAGATGCTCATCGGCTTCATGCTTTGCCTGCAGATAATGGGCCAGATCGGAACTGGGATCGGGCTTCCCGGCGCCGATGGAACTGAGCATCACGAACCGTTTCACGCCTTGCTTGGCAGCAAGATCGATAAGGGCTTTGGCACCGTCGCGGTCGACCTTGTCGGTCATATCGGCGCCCGTGTGACCACCCGAACCAGCCGCGAAGACCACGATGTCCGCATCCCGGCAGACATCGGCGGACAAATTCGTCAGATCGGCCTGCCGCGTCTCGATGCCTTCCGGCAGTTTCGAGAGATCCGAGGATTCCCGCACCATCGCAATGGGATAATGGCCGATCTCTTTGAGTTGTCGAGTGAGCCTGGCACCGGTATTTCCGGTGGCTCCGGCGATCAGAATGTTCATGGTCTGCAGGTCCTTGTTGCATGGAGAATGGCCGGAGAGCTCCGGCGTCGCCCATGCAATGGCTGACCCGCTTATTCGTTGCCCAAATGCGCGGCTTTGTCGATTATATGCCTGATCGGCACAGCCGCTGACGCCTTGATCCTGGATGCTGGAAAGCGGTGGCCGGAGCAGGCGAAAAGGGCATGCAGGACCTCACGCCATAGGCCGATAGCCTGCCCGAACGGAGTGGTCGCGGTTCAGGCTGCCGCGCGGACCGACAGGCTTTCCTCGTCGCATAACAGCGCGCGAAGCTGGGACGTGATGGCGTCGCCGTCGGCAGCGGCGAAATCGAAGCCGCTGTCGGCCGCATAATGACCGAATTTTTCCGCCGACGCTTCGTTCTGGCCAACAAATGCCATGGCCCAGCCCGGAAAGACGCGCGTTTCGACCGGACCGAAGGACAGCAACTGAACCTCGCCATGCCGCTCGTCGCGCTGGATATGTTCGAATACGGTCTCGATGGCCGCCTGGCCGCCTTCCAGAACCTGCGCGAACAGACCATCGGTGAACATCAGGGCGCCGGTGATACCGGCGGCCGCATTGTTGCGCTGCGATGTCGCCAGAATCTGATCGACCGTGCTGCGCACCTCCTCGTCCAGGCCCATCACCATGTTGCGACTATAATAGACAAGACGATACAGATCCGTTGCCACGATCGGACGCGCCTCTGCCGGTTCCGGATCGCCCAGAATGTCGTCCAGCCCCACGGGCGTCGTCGCCAGCCGCTCCAGCATGGACGAAATCTCGTCAGCGGGAACAGGGCGACTGAACAGATATCCCTGCGCCGAACCGCAGCCGCTCTCGGTCGCCTGATCGAGCTGCGCGGCCGTCTCCACGCCTTCCGCGATGGTCGTCATGCCCAGATGGCTGCCGATCGCGGTGATCGCGCTGATAATGCCCTTGCTCTTGATCGGGTCCATCGAGCGGATGAAGCTCTGGTCAATCTTGATCGTGTGAAATGGAAAGCTTTGAAGGTAGCTCAGCGAGGAATAACCGGTCCCGAAATCGTCCATCGAAATCTTGATGCCGAGTTCGCGCAGCGCGTACAGCGTGGCCACACATCCCTCGACGTCGGACATCAGTACGCTTTCGGTGATCTCCATTTCGAACCGTTCCGGCGGTAGACCGCTGCTGGCGAGCGCGTTGAGCACCGTGTTGGTCAGCTTGCCGCTTGCCAGTTGCTTGGCCGATACATTGACGGCAACGGGGATCGCCGTGCTCCAGCTGGCGGCATGTTCGCAGGCCTGGCGAATGACCCATTCACCGATCGGGATGATCAGCCCCGTCTCCTCGGCTATGGGAATGAATTGGGCGGGAGTGACGATCCCGCGTTCCGGATGGCGCCAGCGAATCAGGGCCTCCATGCCAGTCACCGTGCGCGTCTTCAGGTCCATCTGCGGCTGATAATAAAGCTCGAACTGCCGAAAGGCGAGCGCACGGCGCAAATCCACCTCCAGCGCGCGGCGTTCCTGCATGGCGGCGTCCATCGATGGTTCGAAGAAGCAATATTGACCGCGGCCAGCGCGCTTGGCCCGGTACAGGGCTATATCCGCCTGTTTCATCAGGCCGATCGCATCCTCCGCCTCGCCGCGCAGCGCCACGCCGACGCTGGCACCGATGTCGATCATATGGCCATCGATCACATAAGGGCGGCCGATCAGTTCGACCAGGCGCTTGGCGAGCATTTCGGCGCCGAACGGCTGCTCGGCGTCGCATTGCAGCACCACGAATTCATCGCCGCCGAACCGTGCCACACGGTCGGATTTGCGCAGGGCCGATGTCAGCCGCTCCGATACCTTGCGCAAAAGCGTATCGCCAACCGGGTGGCCCAGGGTGTCGTTGACCGTCTTGAAGTGATCCAGATCGACCATGATCAAAGCCGATTGCGTCCTGCTCTCGAAGGCGCGCTCAAGCTCTGGAAGAAAGGATCCGCGATTGCCCAGTCCGGTCAATATATCGAAGTTGGACGAGGCATGTGCCCGGTTCTGCCCCTCGATCCATTCTGTCACCTCATGCAGATGACAGACGGCGCCCGCACCGGCGAGCGGGCGAACCACGAGCGAATAATGTTTCTCGCCAAGCATGATCGTCTCGCCCTTGCCAAAGAACAGGTCCGGCTCGAGGGAGAAAAGATCGTGAAAGGTGCAAGCAGCGCCCTGGTCCGCATCCACGGCCGCCCAGAAGCTCGCATTGGCATTGATGATCCGATTGGCGCCATCCAGTAAAGCCACGCCGGTCGGCAGGGCATCCAGCATCATGCTTTGGTCAAACGGCAAATTTTTCAGATCAGCCACGTCGTTATCATATTCCATAGTTCTTGCCGTCGATGCATGCATGCATGCGCCTCAGGTCGTTAATAATCGTTTATGAGGGTCGGCGGCCGGCCCGCCGGCCATGCCCGTCGGCATTGACCCCGATGAACCTTACGTTCCATCCGATCAGATAGTTTCGCCCAGTTCACCGATGCCAACGCGCGGCACGAAGCGTGCCGCATGCCGGGCGCCGCACGGTGAGTGTCGTCAGCGTGCCGTGGACGCGCTGCTCAGTCCGCGGTGATCGGCGGCGCTTCCGGCATGTTGGGCGCACCGACGGCGCGGTACATGCGGATGATGGCGCTCGCCAGATCGGCCTGCGCATCGACATAATCCTGGCGGCTGGAGATCAGCTGGCGCTGCACATCGAGCACTTCGAACAGGGATGTCAGGCCTTCGCGGTACAAGGCGTTGGATTGATTGAACGCCACCTCGCTCTGGTCGATCGCACCGGCCAGCGCGTCCAGACGTTCCTCATAGCTTTGAATCGCAACCAGCGAGGTCTCGACCTCGGCCAGTATCTGCAGCAGCAGCTGACGATAATCATACAGGCTGGCCTCGGCCAAGGCTTCGGCAGAGCGAACTTCCGCGCGGCGGCGACCGCCATCGATCAGCGGTATATCCAGAACGGCGGTCAGCGTGGCGATAATCGAAGAGACAATGCTGACCGACCCCAAGGCGTCGAAGCCGATCTGCCCCGGAATGACCAGGCTGGGATAAAGATCGGCGCGCTCGATCCCCACGGCGGCGCCTGCCGCGGCAAGATTGGCCTCGGCAACCAGAAGATCGGGGCGGCGGCGCACCAGATCCGTCGGCACCCCCCGCGGCGGGCCACCGGCATATTCGGGGATACCGCCATCATCGTCCGGCAAGCTGATCCCGGTGGAGGCCGGTTCGCCGATCAGGACGGCCAGACTGTTCAGCGCATCGGCCCGTGCCAGATCGATCAGGCCGCGCTGCGCCTGCGTGCGCGCCAGATCGGCGGCGGCGCGGCGCACGTCCAGATTGGCGGACAACCCCGCCTCGTAACGCAGCGTGACGATGTTGAGCGTGCGTTCCTGCAGCGCGCTGGACTGGGCGAGCAGATCGAGCCGTTCCTCGCTGCGCTTGAGTTCGATATAGGTCAGCGCCACGGAGGCGGCGATCAGGCGGCGCGCGTCGGCCAGCTGATAGGCCGCGCCCTGCGTTCGCGCGAGCTGCTGCGCAATCTCCGCCGACAGCCGGCCATTGATGTCCGGATTGAACGACCCCGCCAGACCCGCTGCAGCGCGCAGATCATTGTTGTTGCCGCGAAAGCCGCCATCGGCGCCTGCCTCGGCAAAACCGTCCAGCTGCGGCAATCGGTCGCTGCGTTCCGCGTCGAGCAGCGCGCGGGCGGCCATCAGCCTTTGCCGGGTCGCCGCGATATCCAGATTTTGCGCCAGCGCACGATCGACCAGACGGTTGAGTTCCCGGTCGCCAAAGCCCCGCCACCACAGCTCCGCCTCGCCCGGCGACGGACGGTAGGCCGCCGAAAAATCTGCCGACAAGGCGGTCTGCGCTGCCGCCGGGGCTGGCGACTGCGGCGTGGCACAGGCGGCCAGCAGGCATAGCGGGGCCGGTAGAAGAAAGCGCGCCATCCTCATGCCGGTGCCCCCGCGCCCGGCAGCATCCCGTCCTCCCGCGCTTCGGCCAGTTCCTCACGCAAGCGGGACAGGTCCTGCGTCTGCGGTTTGCTGAACTGCGCGATCAGAAGATAGATCACCGGCGTCAGGAACAAGGTGAACAGCCCCGCCAGACCCAGCCCGCCGAAGATGACCCAGCCGATGGATTGCCGCGCTTCCGCCCCTGCCCCGCTGGCGATGATCAGCGGCACCGCGCCGACCACGGTGGAGATGAGCGTCATCGCGATCGGGCGCAGACGGATGGCGGCGGCTTCCTGGGTGGCTTGCCGCAGACTGCGGCCCTCCAGCCGCAGCTGGTCGGCGAATTCCACGATCAGAATGCCGTTCTTGGCCATCAGGCCGATCAGCATGACCAGCCCGATCTGCGAATAGATGTTGAGCGATATGCCGGACAGGGAAAGCGCAAAGACCGCCGCCGCCAGCGCGAACGGCACGGTCAGCAGCACCACCAGCGCGCTCGTCAGGCTTTCGAACTGCGCCACCAGCACCAGAAACACGATGACGAAAGCAAAGATATAGGTGAGCAGCAGATCGCTCGACGTTTCCTCCAGCGTCTGCGCATCGCCCTGCAGGATCATGTCGATATCCTCGGCCACGCTTTGGTCGGTCAATCGCTCGATCTCCGTCACCGCATCGGCCAGGGTCACGTCCGGATCGATATCGGCCTGCACCTCGATCGCGCGGCGCTGCTCGGTGCGGTCCAGCTCGGCCGCGATGCCTTCCTCGCGGATGCTGGCGACGGTGGACAGCGGCACCAATCCGCCACTTTGGGTCCGCACGAACAGATTGCCCAGATCGGCCGGGTTGGCGACCGATACGGTTTCCGAGGACAAGAGGATCGGGATCGCCTGATCGTCGACATTCAGATCCACCACCTCGTCCCCGCCGACCATGGCGCGCAGGGTGGCCGCCAGATCATCCAGATCGATGCCGAGATCGGCGGCGCGCTCGCGATCGATCTGCACGGATAGCTGCGGCTGGGTCGGCTGATAGCTGATTTCGCTCTGCGACAGAATATCGGAACGGGTGTCGATCGCCTCGGACAGTTTGAGCGCGGAGCGATAGATACGGTCATAATTGCTGCCGGTCAGCGCCACCTCGATGCGGTCCCCGCCCCCGCCGCCGACATTCAGCGAACTCTGGCCGCGCGCGCTGGCGCGCGATCCGGGGATCTCCTTCAGCGGATCGCGCAGCGAATCCACGATCTCGCGCTGGCTGCGGTCGCGCTGGCTCCAGTCGGCCAGCGTCGCATCGACCCGGATACGGTTGGGATCATATCGCCCGACGATCGAGAAGCTGGAGACGATCTCCCCGCTGTCGATCAGCGGCTGCAACACCTGTTCGATCTCATCCATCTCACCCTGCATGAAATCGATGCCCACGCCGTCCGGCCCGCTGGCATCGACGATGATGCTGCCCCGGTCCTCGTCCGGCACCAGTTCATTGTCGAGCGTGCCGTAAAGGAGCGCCGCCGCGCCCGCCGCCAGCACCGCGACGCCCAAAGTGAGTTTCGGCCTGTCCAGACAGTGGTTCAGGATGCGCTCGTAACGCGCGTTCAGCCATCCACCCCACGCGCCCAGACGGCGCGAGATGGCGCCTTCCTCCTGCTTCGTTCCATCTTCCTGCTCCTGCGGCACCAGATGCAGCCGGGCAGCCAGTGCGGGCACAAGCGACAGGGCGACGAAGGAGGAAATAATCACCGACAGCGCAAGCACAAAGCCGAATTCGCGGAACAGTCGCCCGGCCTCGGACGGCAGAAAGCTGATCGGCACGAACACCGATACCAGCACCGCCGTGGTGGCGATCACCGCGAAGAAGACCTGCCGCGTGCCGATGACCGCTGCCGCCTTGCGGCCCAGCCCCTTGCCCTGCAATCGCTGCGCATTTTCCAGCACCACGATGGCGTCATCGACAATCAGCCCGGTGGCCAGCACCAGCGCCAGGAGGGTGAGCAGATTGATCGAAAAGCCCAGGAGCCAGATGCCCGCCAGCACGCCGATCAGTGCAACCGGGATGGTGGCGCTGGGAATGATGGTCGCCTTCCATTGGCGGAAGAAAAGCAGGATGGTCAGGATCACGATGGCGATGGTGAAGCCCAGCGTGATCAGCACCTCCTCCACCGAGACGCGGATGAACTCGGCATCGTCGGAGATGACGGAAATCTTCAGATCGTCGAACCGCCCGTTGAGCCTATCGACCGACGCATTGACCGCGTCCGATATCTCGATGGTGTTGCTGCTGGCCTGCCGCACCACGCCCAGCCCAATGATCTGCTCGCCGTTCAACCGCACGAAATTGGTGGCATCGGCGGGCGCGAAATAGACCTCGGCCACGTCGCCGATGCGGGTATTGGCGTTGATCGCGACATTCTTGATCAGCGCGGGCGTTGCGGCATTCGCCTCGGCCCGCACGACCAGCTCCTGCGCTTCGGAGCGAAAGCTGCCAACTGGTACATCGAACGGCGCGCTCTGCAGCGCTTCGGACACATCGGCGATCGTCAGGCCATAGCGGTTGAGGCGGATCGGATCGATCGCCACACGCATCTGCCGGATCCGCGCACCGAACTGATCGATGCTGGCCACGCCGTCCGCGGCCAGCAGTTCGGGCACGATATCATTGTCGATGATGCGGGTCAGCTCGGCCTCGTCATGGACGCGGCTGGATATGGCCAGACGCATGATCGGCTGCGCATCGTTATCGGCCTTGACCACCCGCAGCTGCTCGACGCGGTCCGGCAGGTCGCGCTGCACGCGGCTCACCGCTTCGCGTACATCGCTGGCCGCGGTATCCAGATCGGTGCCGGGATAGAATTCCACGCGGATACGGCTGTTGTTTTCCTCGCTGGACGACCGGATTTCGCGCACCCCGGTCACGCGGGCGGCGGCGTCTTCCAAAATGGAGGTGACCTCGCTGTCCATGGTTTCGGGCGCCGCGCCGGGGAAATTGGCGGTTACCGACACGACCGGTCGATCGATATCGGGCAGCTCGCGCACTTCGATGCCGAACAGCGCCGCCAGACCCGCGATCACGATCAGCAAGTTGAGCACGGCGATCAGCAGCGGCCGCTTGACCGCCAGCATGGGAAGATCGGACTTTTCCTCCATCAGCGCGCAGGTGCGGCGCGCGCGGGGCCGGCCCCAGAACCGGCCCCTGGACCGGTCTTAGTCAGCTGCGCATCGATAGGCTTGGCGCGGTCCCGGCTAATCACGCGAACCTTGCTGCCGTCCCGCACCTTCTGCGCCCCTTGCGCAATGATGGTGGCGCCGCGCGGCAAGGCCGCGTCGACCAGCGCCATTCCCTGCCGGCGCGACAGAATGGTCAACGGCACGCGCCGCGCGGTGCCATTGTCCACGCGGAACAGATGCGCGCCTTCGCTGCCCCAGATAATGGCCTCTTCCGGCACGGCGGGCATTGCGCGCCCTTCCAGATCCAGATTGATGCGAAAGCTCATGCCCGGGCGCAGCGTATCGCCGGCATTGGGCACGCGGGCGCGCACGGTGAAATTGCGCTCATCGCTGGAAATGATGGTGTTGCGATCGCGCACCTCGGCCTCAAAAGTGCGGTCCGGCATCGAATAGGGGGTGATGCTGACCGCGCGGCCCGGCGTCATCGCGTCGTACACGCTCTCCGGTGCCTGGAAATCCACGAACAGGGTGGACCGGCGATCGAGCTGTGCAATCAGGGTGCTGGTCGTCACCCGGTCGCCCACATCCGCTTCGGTAAATCCGATATTGCCCGAAAAGGGCGCGCGCACCGTGCGTTGATCGAGCGCCAGCTTGGCCTGCCGCAGCTGAATCTGCGCGGAGACCAGCGCGGTTTCGCCCTGCTCGATCTGGCTGTCCGACAGGGCGCCGGTATCCTCGATCCGGCGATACCGCCCCAGCAACTGCTCCGCCTCACGCACGGCATTCTGCGCCAGATCGACGGCCAGCTGCTCCTCGCGCGATTCCAGTCTAACCAGCGGCGCGCCTTCGCGCACATAATCGCCGCCGTCGAACAGCACCGCCGTGACGATGCCGTCGCTGCGTGCGAACAGCTCCGCCGAATCCTGCGCGCGCGCGGTTCCGATCGCTTCGATCTGGCGTTGCTCTGGAAGATAGGACACCGCCTGCGCGGTCACCGTCACCGCCTCTTCGCCTGCGTCCCTTTCCTTGTCGGCAGCGCAACTCATGAGCAGAAGGCAGCAGGAAAGCTTGCAGAATGTGGGGAACGCATGCGGCATGGCCACTGGACTAAGCATCGTTCGCGCCATGGCAATAGCGCTGTCACCTGAAGGCCCATGTTCGGCCAGCATCCGGCAGGGCGGAATGGTGCCCGACGATCTGAAAGGGTGGCGGTTACGGCGGCGCGTGCCGGGCGTGCGACATAACCTTTGTTTGCCCGGCACCCATTGCCCCGCGCCCACGTTTCATCAGCTCAACAAGTATGGAGTTCAATATCATGGCAGACGGTCTCAAAACGCTAGAAACCCTCACCGACACCGCGTTCGACAGCGCAATCGGATATGAAAAGGCCGCCGAAAAGGCGACCAACAGCGGTCTCAAGACCACCCTGATCGAACAGGCCGGCAAGCGCCGCCAGACGGTCGCCACGCTCAATGCGGAAATTCAGCGCCTGGGCGGCACGGCCCGGACCGACGGCAGCACGCTGGGTGCGGCGCACCGCGCGTTCACCTCGCTTGCCGATGCCTTTGGCGATTCCAATGAGCGCGCTGCCGAACGTGTGGAAGAGGGCGAGGATTATATCGAGAAGAAATTCCGCGAGGCCCTGGAAGACAAGTCCTTCACGCCGGAAACCCGCGCCGTGATCGAGGCTGCGCACCGCGAAATCAGCGAAGGCGAGCGTCTGACCGATCGTCTGGAAGCACAGTTCGACTGATCCAGTCCGGATAGCTACTTTTTCGCCCGCGATCGGCAACGGTCGCGGGCGTTTCTGTGTCCATCGCGGGCGCGGTCAAGCCAGGTCTTGCAACATATGGCTGCGCGCTGCATCACCGGCGCCATGGACAGCGATACACTTCAAGAGCGCTACGATATCGTCATCGTCGGCGCTGGGCATGCCGGTGCGCAGGCGGCCATCAATCTTCGGCAGGCCAAGTTCGAAGGTACGATTGCGCTGCTCGGGGATGAACGCGCCCTCCCCTATGAGCGGCCACCGCTCAGCAAGGAATATCTTGCCGGCGACAAGCCGTTCGAACGCATCATGCTGCGGCCCGAAGCCTTCTGGGCGGAGCGCCATATCGCGTTTCATGGTGGCGCGCGCGTGGCCAGCATCGATTCCATGGATCGCACGCTGCGGCTGGCCGATGACCGGACGGTGGGTTTCGACAAGCTGATCTGGGCCGCCGGTGGCAGCCCGCGCATGCTGCCCTGCCCGGGCGCACAAGCCGCCAATGTCCACGCCATCCGCCGCAAGCGCGATGTCGACGTTATTCGGCAGGATCTCGGCGCGGCCGAGCGTATCGTGATCGTCGGCGGCGGCTATATCGGCCTGGAAACGGCGGCGGTGATGCGCAAGCTGGGCAAGCAAGTGACCGTGCTGGAATCGCTGGACCGTGTGCTGGCGCGCGTGGCCGGCCCGCTCCTGTCCCGCTTTTACGAGGCCGAGCATCGCGCGCAAGGCGTCGATCTGCGGCTGGATTCCACGCTGGAGATGTTCGAAACGGATGAGCGCGGACGCGCGGTGGCGGCCATTCTGACCAGCGGCGAAGCTATTCCCATGGACATGGCCGTGGTCGGCATCGGTATCGTGCCGGAAGTCGGGCCGCTGATCAGTGCGGGCGCGGCAGGCGGCAATGGTGTGGATATCGACAGCCAGTGCCGCACCAGCCTGCCCGATGTCTATGCGATCGGCGACTGCGCGGCGCATGGCAATCCCTATGCGGACGGCGCGCATATCCGGCTGGAATCGGTGCAAAACGCCAATGACATGGCCAAGGTGGCGGCGATGAGCATCGTCGGCACCCCGATCGATTATGACGCGGTGCCCTGGTTCTGGTCCAATCAATATGATCTGAAGTTGCAGACGGTGGGCCTGTCGACCGGGTTCGATCAATGCGTGCTGCGCGGCGATCCTGCCGAGCGCAGCTTTTCCCTCGCCTATCTGCGCGGCGGACAGCTGATCGCGCTGGACTGCGTCAATCGGACCAAGGACTATGCGCAGGGGCGTGCGCTGGTCGCGGCAGGCGCGATGCCCGATCCCAATGAGCTGGCCGATGGTGAGCGCACCCTGAAAGACGTCGCGCTTCTCTAGACCCTAGCGCCCGCGAAAGCTGTACCGGCCGATCGCTTCCCAGGGGCCGCCGCGATAATAGAAGCTGGCCAGACCGGTAATGGCAAAAGGGCGCGGCTCGAACCCGGCCGAAAGCTCGGCATGGAGCGCCTTGGATTCCTTGGGCGTCACCTTGTTCTGCACGGTCACATGCAAGCGCGGGCGCGCCTGATCCTGCGGGGTCAGCAGCCCGCGAAATCGGTCCGCCAGTTCGTCCCGCATGGCCAGCAGCTCCGGGCTGTCGATGCGATAGGCCACGCCCTTGCCCAGATGCATGACCTCGCTCAGCCGCGCTCCGGGCGGCGGGTAATCCGCCGCCATAGCGGCCAGCGCCTGTGCAATCTCGCGCGCGCAGGCAGGCGGCAGATGGTGAAACAGCGTGACATGCGCATCCAGATAGTTGCGCTCGGGAGGAAAGTAGCGCTGCCGCAGGCCATTGGCCCAGGCGAAATCCTCCGCTCCCATCAGGGCGGTGACGATGATCGGGGCGGCGGCGGGCGCTTCCTCAGTCATAGTGACTTACATCTCCCCGCGCTGACGGCGGATGGCATACCATTTGGCGACATTGGCGTTGTGCTCATCCAGCGTTCTGGCGAAGACATGGCCGCCCGTGCCATCGGCCACGAAATAGAGCGCATCGCTGTCCGCAGGATGCAGCACCGCCTCTATCGACGCGCGCCCAGGATTGGCGATCGGCCCCTGGGGCAGCCCGGTCATGGCATAGGTGTTGTAGGCGTTCACATCCGCAATCTCGGACTGGCGAATGCGGCGGCCGAGCGGCTTGCCCTTGGTGATGGGATAGATGATCGTGGGATCGGCCTGCAGCATCATGTTCTGCCGCAGCCGGTTGGAGTAGACGGCGGCCACCGTGGTGCGCTCTGCCGACAAAGCGGTTTCCTTCTCCACGATCGATGCCAGCGCCAGCGCCTCCTGCGGCGTCTTGACCACGATGTTCGGATCGCGCTTGGGCCATAGCTCGGCCATCGTCTTGGTCATCGCTTCCTGCATGCGCTCCAGCACCGCCGCACGCGGCTCGCCGCGTTGAAAGCTGTAGCTTTCCGGCAGAACGGAGCCTTCGGGCGGCACCGGAACGTCACCGGTCAGCAGCGGTTCGGCCATCAGCGTATCGCGCACCATGACGGACGGCATGCCCTCCGGAATGGTGACGAGCCGGTTCAGCACATCGCCGCCCTGCAAGATGTCCATTACCGCGCTGTTGCTGGATTTGGCCGGAATGAAGAACTCGCCCGCCTTGATCGCCGCGCCGCCGCCCAGCAGGCGCGCCCGGTTGAGAAAGGCCTCGGCGGACTTGATCGCGCCCGCCTCTTCCAGCGTCTTGGCCGCTCTGGTGAGCGTGGAGCCCTCCTTGATGACGACCGTGAGATCCTTCGGCGCTGGGCCGTCGGCGGTCCAGCCATAGACGAAATTGCCGCCCACGAAGAGCGCGATACCGATGGCGAGAACGAGGATAAAGAGACCGATTTTGCGCATGAGGAATTCTGTAGCGGCAATGCGCAAGGGCGCAAAGCATCTTGGCAAGCCGGCGTTGCGCCAGCGCCCAAACGCAGCCACTCGGTCGCGTCGGCTTTCCAGTCAGGTCTGCGTTCTGATATCGATCGGTCCGGCTTCCGTCGGTTTTTTGCCGAAGAGCGACCTCTCAGCCTGATCGGCGCCGCCCTATTTGGGCTCCACAAATGGGCCAAGCTTGGCGGAAGCGCGTGAAGGCGATGGGTGGGGCTGGAAACCGCCACCATTTCGTTTGATCTCATAGCTGGCCGCGTCGGCTTCGCGCATCAGGGCGTTGAGCGATGCCGTGCTCAACGGGGCAATACTGAAACCAAGGCTGAGGCCCAATGTGATCGGTCGACCGGTGCCGACATCATAAGGTTCTGTCAGCTGCCGATGAATGTTTCCCGCAAGTGCCCCTGCATCGGACTGGCGGTCGGAAACCGGCTGCAAGACCACGAATTCGTCCCCGCCGACGCGGGCGGCCGCATAATTTTGCCCGACGAGCTGCTGCAGCCTCTCGGCGATGGCTTTCAGCAGAATGTCCCCGGTGGCATGGCCGAATTGGTCGTTGACCGCCTTGAAGCCGTCCAGATCGAAGGCGTGGACCGCTATGAGCCCATTGTTACCATGCGGCAGCGCGTCGAATGCTTCGCGTAATCCCAAACGGTTTTGCAGCGACGTGAGGGGATCGAGCCTGGCCAGATTGGCCATCTGCAGACGCATGGTAATCAGGCGGCGATCATTGCCGTAAATATGCCAGATCGTCTCCAGGGCGATCAGTAGAAACAGCGCAAAGACGGCGATGATCAACAGCCGGGCGTCCTGCAGGAATATCAAAGCGGACGCAATTGCAGGCACGGCGGCGATGGTCACGGCGCTCATCGCGATCAATGGCCGCGCCGAAATACGCGTGGCGACGCCCGCGCAATATCCAAATAGCAGCGCGGTTCCAACGACGTGCAACTGGAGGGCGGGCAGCGAAAACAAAAGCGCGCAGAGGGCACCGACCGGCCCCGCCATGCACCATGTGGTGATCGCATGGCCAAGTTCGAACCGTTTGACGGCTGCGTCCGAGGACGGGCGAACGACCATCGCGCGCCGATGAAAGCGGATCAGCAAGATCTTGAGGGCGGTGGCCATGATGCCGACGACGGTAATGCCAATCGCAACAGCGGCGCCGGTCTTGCTGTAGGTATAAAGGCCGATGCCGGCAAAAATTGCCCCGATCGCCGCTGTCGGCAGCACATTATCTGCCAGGGCCGACACCAGGGCCCGGTAGACATCGATCGGTTCGGTGTGACGCCGCATCAGCTTACCATCATTGTTCCGAAGAGCGTCTTGCTACCACGGGGCCTGTTTAGGATTGTTTAAGTGGCATCGGCGGCGCTTTCGGCAGATGGGCGCGAATCTGCCAGAACAGTATCTCCGCTGCACCCATGGCCCCGCAGAAGGGCTGTGGAGACCGCATCGAGAAGGGTTCAAACTCGCAACGCAGAAGCGCAAATGGCCATCAATTGAGCCGTTCGCAAAACGTCAGCCGGGCACGAACGACGACCTAGAGGCTATCGTTTCGCGCAGGTCTTGCGATCACGAACCTGCACATGCCAGACCCACGAAAGCACCCGGTCAGCAAGCTGGATCCAGTGGGACTGAAAAGCAAAAGCCCTTCAGTCCTCGCCTGAAACAGACTGCCTGACGATCAGACCCGTGTCATGATCAGGCTGGCATTGGTGCCGCCGAAGCCAAAGCTGTTGTTCAGCACCGCGCGCACCTCGCGCTCCTTGGCGACGTGCGGCACCAGATCGACACCCTCGCAGCCCTCGGACGGGTGATCGAGATTGAGCGTTGGCGGCACGATCTGGTCGCGCATGGCCAGGATGCAGAAGATGCTCTCCACCGCGCCCGCGCCGCCCAGCAGATGGCCGATGGCGGACTTGGTCGAGCTCATCGACATTTTCTTCAGATCGTCGCCGAACAGGCGGCGCACCGCGCCCAGCTCCAGCTCGTCGCCCAGCGGCGTGGAGGTGCCGTGCGCGTTGACATAATCGATGTCTTCCAGGCTGAGGCCGGACTTTTTCAGCGCCATTTCCATCGAACGGAATGCGCCGGAGCCTTCCGGATGCGGGGCGGTGACGTGATAGGCATCGCCCGACAGACCGTAGCCGATCACCTCGGCATAGATCTTCGCGCCGCGCGCCTTGGCATGCTCATATTCTTCCAGGCAGACGACGCCGGCGCCCTCACCCATCACGAAGCCGTCGCGGTCCTTGTCATAGGGGCGCGAGCCTTTTTCGGGCGCATCGTTGAAATTGGTGCTGAGTGCGCGCGCCTGCGCAAAGCCGGCAATGCCGATCGGGCAGATCGCGCCTTCCGCGCCGCCCGCCAGCATCACGTCCGCATCGCCATCACGGATCATGCGCGCGGCATCGCCGATGGAGTGGGCGCCCGTGGAACAGGCGGTGACGACGGCATGGTTCGGCCCCATCAGGCCATATTTGATCGAGACCTGGCCGGAGATCAGATTGATCAGGCGGCCATGGACGAAGTGCGGCGAGACGCGGCTGGGGCCCTTGCGGTCCAGCACGAGCGATTCGCTCTCGATGCCCGGCAGGCCGCCAATGCCCGATCCGATCGAGCAGCCCATGCGATAGCGCTCTTCCTCGCTCGCGTCGGTCAGCCCGGCATCTTCCAATGCCTGCCCGGCGGCATCGATGCCGTAGACGATGAACGGATCGACCTGGCGCTGCACCTTGTGATCGACACGCAGGTTCGGATCGAAGCCATATTCATGGTCCGCCGGCTTCACTTCGCATGCGATGCGGCATTTATAGTCCGTCGCATCGAAGCGCGTGATGGTTCCCGCGCCGGATTTGGACGCCAGAATATTTTTCCACGCGGTTTCCACGTCCGCCCCCAAAGGCGTGACCAGCCCAAGCCCCGTTACGACGATCCGACGCATGCGTTATTCCTCATTCCCATTCACTCGGCGCGCAGCCATGGCCCGCGTGCCGCAAACTAAAACGGCCCCCCGCCCGTTGCCGGATCGGAGGGCCGCATTGATAGCATCACCGTCAGGCGGCGACCATCGGCCGTCAGGCGGCCTTGACGTTCCGGATGTAGTCGATCGCGTCCTTGACGGTCGTGATCTTCTCGGCGGCGTCGTCAGGAATCTCGACGTTGAACTCTTCTTCGAAGGCCATCACGAGCTCGACGATATCAAGGCTGTCCGCGCCCAGATCGTCGATGAAGCTCGCATCCTCGGTTACCTTGTCGGATTCGACGCCGAGATGTTCGACTACGATCTTCTTTACGCGTTCGGCAATATCATCACTCATGGAATGAGCCCCTTCATGGTCTGAAAACTTGTGTCACGGATTGCCCTACTTGGGCGCTGCCCGCTGCGCAAGAGGCCCCGCGATCTGCGCAGCCACAACGGACAACGCCTCGGCGCGCGCATGGGGTCCATGCTGGCACGTTACAGCATGGCCATGCCGCCGTTGACGTGCAGCGTCTCGCCGGTGACATAGCCGGCTTCACGGCTCGCTAGATAGGTGACGGCAGCGGCAATGTCCGCGCCTTCGCCCAGGTCGCCTGCGGGAATCTTGGTCAGCAGCGCGCTTTTCTGCGCGTCGGGCAGACCGTCCGTCATGTCGGACCGGATGAAGCCGGGCGCCACGCAATTGACGGTGATGCCCCGGCTCGCCAGCTCCTGCGCCAGCGCCTTGGACATGCCGACCATCCCGGCCTTGGCCGCCGCATAATTGGCCTGCCCCGGATTGCCGGTCGCGCCCACGATGCTGGTGATGGAGACGATGCGCCCGAAGCGCGCCTTCATCATCGGACGCGCAGCGGCGCGGCACAGACGGAACGCGGCCTCCAAATTGACGCGCAGCACATCGGACCATTCCTCGTCCTTCATGCGCATCGCCAGATTATCGCGCGTGATGCCGGCATTGTTGACCAGGATATCGAGCTTGCCGAGCTTCTCCACCGCAGACGGCACCAGCGCGTCCACCGCAGCGCCATCGGACAGGTTGCACGGTAGGCTGACATGGCCATCGCCTTTCAGCGTACCGCGCACCTCGTCCAGCTTGCCCTCCCGCGTGCCGGACAGCGCAATCGTCGCGCCCTGCTCGGCGAGCGCGGCGGCGATGGCAGAACCGATACCGCCGCTGGCCCCGGTTACAAGGGCGGTCATGCCGCTAAGGTCGAACATGGTCATTCTCCTTTTTGATTCACGCGAAGTCGCGAAGACGCGGAGGGCGTGTAATTGTTCACGATACGGCGCAGCCCTTCCTTGAGGGTCGCGCCACCAAAATTTACGAGCAGCCCGAGCGGTTGTCCGGTAAGCTTCAGGTAGGTCAGCAATTGTTTTGCATGCGCCGCATGCAGTTTTTCAACCGATTTGATTTCAATGAGTAAAATGTTGTCGACCAGCAGGTCGATCCGAAACGCTGCGTTGAACGACAATCCCCGATAATCGATATCGACCGGCTTTTGCCGGTCAATCCTGTGGCCGCGCCGTTCCAATTCAGCAGCAAGGATCATTTCATACACGCTTTCCAGCAAACCCGGCCCAAGATCGCGATGCAAATGAAACGCAGCGTCGACGACATCTTCAGCAATTGCCTCAAGGTCGGACATCTTCGCGCCTTTGCGTCTTCGCGAGAACCTATATACCCTTAATCAGCGCCTCGATATCGTCCATCCCCTGCACGCTCAGCACCTGAGCATCGGGCGCGATGCGGCCGACCATGGGGCCGACGACCTTGCCGCCGATCTCCACGAAATACTCTGCGCCCGCGTCGTGCATGGCGGCGACGCTTTCGCGCCAGCGCACGCGGCCCGTCACCTGATCGACAAGGAGGGTGCGGATCACGTCAGGGTTCGACGTCGCCTCCGCCGTGACATTGGCAAAGAGCGGCACGTCCGGCGCAGTGATCGCGGTATCGGCCAGCGCCTTTTCCATCGCCTCGGCAGCGGGCTGCATCAACGGGCAGTGGAACGGCGCGGAGACGGGCAGCAGAACGCCGCGCTTGATGCCCCAGCGCTCCTTGTCGTCCTTCACCATGGCCACCGCCCGTTCGATCGCGCCCTTATGGCCGGAAATCACGACCTGGGTGGGATCATTATCGTTCGCGACGGTACAGATCTCCCCTTCCGCCTCGGCAGCTTCGGCAAGGTCTTCGGCTTTGGCGACATCGGCGCCGAGCAGCGCGGCCATCGCACCCTCACCCACCGGCACGGCACGCTGCATCGCCTGCCCGCGCAGTTTAAGCAGCCGTGCGGTTTCGCCCAGCGGGATCGCTCCGGCGGCGCACAGCGCGCTATATTCGCCCAGCGAATGCCCGGCCACGCAGCCGGCGACATCGGCCAGCTTCACGCCGCCCTCCTTCTCCAGCACGCGCAGCACGGCCAGGGACAGCGCCATGATCGCGGGCTGGGCATTTTCGGTGAGCATCAGCTCATCCGCCGGGCCGTCCTTCATGAGCGCGAACAGCTTCTGGCCGAGCGCGTCGTCGACTTCCTCGAACAGTTCGCGGGCATGGGGGCTGGCGGCGGCCAGGTCTGCGCCCATGCCGACCTTCTGGCTGCCCTGTCCGGGGAAAATGAATGCGCGCATCGCTCGTCCTGTTCGCTCTGTAATGGGAGCGGTGGGTTAGGACGCGGATCGAGCGAGTGCAAGACCGGTGGGATCGTGCGAGGCGTGCCCCCCGGATAGGACAACGCCCCGGCCCGTTCGACTGGAACGGGGCCGGGGCGTCGTCTTTACCTTCTGACGCAGGACGTCAGCGATTTCAGGCTGCCGCTTTACCTTCTGACGCAGGACGTCAGCGATTTCAGGCTGCCGCGAACATCTCCGGCTCCAGATCCATCAGGCTGTCCGCGCCCGCTTCGATCTTGCGGCGCAGCGCGCCGGCATCGGGCATGATCCGCTCGGCAAAGAAGCGCGCGGTGATCAGCTTGGCTTCGGCGAACTTGTCACCTTCCATGCCAGCGGCCGCCTTGGCCATGCGCAGCCACATCAGACCGAGCGCGACGATGCCGAGGATGTGCATATAGCTATGCGCACCGGCGCCGACATTGTTGGGATTGCTCATGCCGTTCTGCATGAACCACATGGTCGCCGCCTTCAGCTCGCCATTGGCCTTTTCCAGACGCTCGGCGAAATCCTTCACCGCCGCTACGTCCTTGGCATCGGCGCATTCGGAATCGACCAGCGCGAAGAATGCCTGAATGGCGCGGCCATTGTTCTTGGCCAGCTTACGCCCGACCAGATCCATGGCCTGCACGCCATTGGTGCCCTCATAGATCATGGCGATCCGCGCATCGCGAACATATTGCTCCATGCCCCATTCCTGGATGTAGCCATGGCCGCCATAGACCTGCTGCATATTGGTGGCGATGTCATAACCCTTGTCGGTGCCATAGCCCTTGATGACCGGGGTCAGCAGGCTGATCAGGTCGTCGGCCATTTCCTTGTCTTCGTCGCTCACCGCCTTGTGCGTGAGATCGACCTGCAGCGCGCCCCAGATGCACAGGGCGCGAAGGCCTTCGGTCAGCGCCTTGGCTTCCATCAGCATGCGGCGCACATCAGGATGCACGAACAGCGTGTCGGCCTTTTCGGACGTGTCTTCCGGCCCGGTCAGCGCACGGCCCTGACGGCGATCCTGCGCATAGGCGACCCCGTTCTGGAAGGCGACTTCCGCCACGCCCAGACCCTGAAGACCCACACCAAGCCGTGCGGCGTTCATCATGATGAACATGGCGGCCAGACCCTTGTTCTCTTCGCCGACCATATAACCGGTCGCGCCGTCATAGTTCATGACGCAGGTCGAGTTGCCGTGGATGCCCATCTTGTGCTCGATCGAGCCGCAGCTGACCGGATTGCGCTCGCCCAGCGAGCCATCCTCATTCACCATCACCTTGGGCACGATGAACAGCGAGATCCCCTTCACGCTGTCGGGCGCATCCGGCGTCTTGGCCAGCACCAAATGGATGATATTGTCGGTCAGGTCATGCTCGCCCGAGGAGATGAAAATCTTGGTGCCGGTGATGGCATAGCTGCCATCGTCATTTGGCACGGCCTTGGTCCGGATCAGGCCCAGATCGGTGCCGCATTGCGGCTCTGTCAGGTTCATGGTGCCGCCCCATTCGCCGGACACCATCTTGGGAACATATTTTTCCTTCTGCTCCTGCGATCCCTTGGCCAGGATCGCGGAAACGGCGCCGTGGGTCAGGCCCGGATACATGGCAAAGGCCATGTTGGCGCTGGTCATATATTCCTCGAACGCCATCGCCATCACATGCGGCAATTCCTGTCCGCCGAATTCCACCGGCGTGGCCAGCGTGCCCCAGCCGCCTTCGCGGAACTGCGCATAGGCTTCCTTGAAACCCTTGGGCGTGGTCACGCTGCCATCTTCATGGCGCGTGCACCCTTCCTGATCGCCGCTCTGGTTGAGCGGAAACAGCACTTCACTGACGAATTTGCCGCCTTCATTCAGAATGGCTTCCACCATGTCGGCGGAAGCGTTCTCGAAACCGGCCAGGTTCGAATAGCGATCGAGGCCGACGACATGGTCGAGGATGAAACGGGTGTCCTGCACTGGGGCGCGATATTGAGGCATGGGGGAATTCTCCGGCTAAGGTCGTTTGATAAAAAGGGATGAAATGGTCAGGCGCGGCGGGCGATCCTGGCGGATTGCTGTTCCTCACGTTCCACCAGTTCCACCTGCGCTACGAAATCGGTCAGTTCTTCGATCGCACTTTCGATATCGTCTCGCTGACGGGTCAGGCTGTCGATACGCTCGCGGCATTTCTCGATCGTGACGCGGCGCTGCTTGTTTCGGCCATCGTCGAGATCATAGAGATCGATCATCTCGCGGATTTCCGACAGGCTGAACCCGACGCGCTTGGCCCGCAGGATCCAGGCCACACGCGCCCGGTCCCGCTTGGAATAGATACGCGACAGGCCCACGCGCTCGGGCGCGATCAGTCCCTGATCCTCGTAAAAACGCAGGGCGCGCGGGGTAATGTCGAATTCTCGGCTGAGATCGGAAATGCTGTAACGCTCCCGGTCGTCACCCGGCGTGTCGATCGTCGCCGTGCCCGAAACGGCTTTGCTTTGCGAAGCTCTGCTGTGTGACATGGCGGCTCTCCCCGGAAACGAACGGAACGCCTGTTGTTATACTTTACGTTTGCGTAAACGTCAAGACAAAGCGAGCGTCGCCACAGAGCATCACGGAGGTCTATGGACACAGCCGGTCCACACCCCTGCCCAGCGTCGATCGGGCCGCCGCTGCGCCGGGTTCGACCAGATAATAGCTCGTGCCGGCAAAACTGGCCCGCGCGCTGCAAAGCTGCGCGCAGCTTTCCGGTATATCGCCGGAAAAGCGCAGCTCGGCGCCGTCATAATGTGCGTCAATCTCGCATCCCTCGGCACGGTCGAAGCGGATCAGCATTCCGTCCCCGGTCTGCCGTGCTTCGCCTTGTCCTTCGCAGACGCTGGCGCCGCCAAAAACCGCCAGCGCGCCGATGCGAAAGCGGTCGTCTCCGCTGGCCACGGCGCAGAATTTGTCGGTGCCCAGATCGCTGCGCCGTTCATAGCGGCCCACCAGCTGCACGGCGTCCGGATCCGGCACGATGCCGCGCGCGATGGCGGCTTTTTCCAGTGCGCTGCCGGCGCCCGTCGGGTCTGGGGGCGTCCGCCCTGCCTCGTCCTGTCCGCAGCCCGCCAATAGCGATGCGAGCAGCAGGGCCAGCGGCAGGACGTGCCTCACAGCCGTTCCAGCGATCCCGAAGCGGTAACGCGGCGATAGAAGCAGCTGCGCTCCCCGGTATGGCAGGTCGGTCCGGCGGGGCGCGCGATCACCAGAACAGCGTCCTGATCACAATCGATCCGCAGGTCCTCGACCGTCAGCACGTTGCCGCTGCTTTCACCCTTTTTCCAGAGCGTCTGGCGGCTGCGCGAAAAGAACCATGTCTCGCCGCTCTCGATGGTCCGGTCCAGCGCTTCGCGGTTCATATGGCCCACCATCAGCACGGTGCCATCGGCAGCGTCCGTCACCACCGCCGTCAGCAGTCCATCGTCGCCAAATTTCGGATCGAGCGCGAGCCCGGATTCGCGTGCATTGTCCATGGCAAAGCAGCTAGCGGCCCCGCACCCGCCGTTCAACTGTTGCGGATTGCCGCAATCAGCTCATCCTTGGTCATGTCCGAACGCCCATCGATGCCGATGTCCTGCGCTTCCTCATAAAGCTCATCCTTGGTGCGGTCCTCCAGCTTGCGGCTGTCATGATCGATCGAGCCATTGGCCTGCGCATTGGCGATGCGCGCCGCCTTCTCCTTAGACGCACCGTCGTCGCGCAACGCTTCATAGGTATCCTTGTTCTTTACCGATGGGCCGGGATCGTTCTTCGCTGCCATGATCATCATCTCCTTTGCCATCCGGAACGCACGTCTTTTGCGCGTCGTTCCCTGCCCACTCGCGCCGCGCCCCGCAGGCACCGCGTGACAATTGCATGACGACAAGGGGAGACAAGCGAACCGGCCCGCCCTATATGCGCGTGGCACAGGCCCACTCCAGCGAAAGTACCGCGATCGGCATGCTGACCACCCACCCCTATGACGATGACAAACTGCGCGAAGAATGCGGGGTATTCGGAGTCGCCGATGTGTCGGACGCTGCGGCCATGGTCGCGCTCGGCCTCCACGCCCTGCAGCATCGCGGGCAGGAGGGCGCCGGCATCGTCAGCTTCGACGGGGCGGAGTTCCACAACCACCGCGCCGCCGGCCATATCGCGGGCAATTTCGACAGCGAGGAGGTGATTGCCTCGCTGCCCGGCCGTTCGGCCATCGGCCATACGCGCTATTCCACCCATGGCGAATCGGGCCTGCGCAATGTGCAGCCCTTGTTCGCGGAGCTGGCCAGCGGCGGCTTCGCCATCGCGCATAACGGCAATATTTCCAACGCCATGGCGCTGCGGCGCGATCTGGTGAACCGCGGCTCGATCTTCCAGTCGACCTCCGATACCGAGGTGATCATCCACCTCGTCGCCACCTCCAGCTACCGCACCCTGCTGGACAAGTTCATCGACGCGCTGAAGCAGGTGGAGGGCGCCTACTCGCTCATCACCATGACGCCGCGCGGGATGATCGCCTGCCGCGATCCGCTGGGCATCCGTCCGCTGGTGATGGGCAAGCTGGGCGACAGCATCATCTTCGCCAGCGAGACCGTGGCGCTCGACATCGTCGGGGCGGATTATGTGCGCAGCGTGGATCCGGGCGAGCTGGTGGTGGTCGAGGGGGGCAAGATCACCTCGCACCGCCCCTTTGGCGAGAATCGCCCGCGCCCGTGCATCTTCGAACATGTCTATTTCAGCCGCCCGGACAGCATCGTCGACGGCAGCTCGGTCTATGGCGTGCGCAAGGCGATCGGCGCGGAGCTGGCGCGCGAAAATCCGGTGGAGGCGGATATCGTCATCCCCGTGCCGGACAGCGGCACGCCCGCCGCGCTGGGCTATGCCGAAGAATCGGGCATCCCGTTCGAGCTGGGCATCATCCGCTCCCACTATATCGGCCGCACCTTCATTCAGCCGGGCGACGGCGTGCGCCATCTGGGCGTCAAGCTGAAGCACAATGCCAACAAGCCGCTGGTGAACGGCAAGCGCATCATCCTGGTGGATGACAGCATCGTGCGCGGCACCACCTCCCTGAAGATCGTGCAGATGATGCGCGAGGCCGGCGCGCGCGAGGTGCATATGCGCATCGCCAGCCCGCCCACGCGCCACAGCTGCTTCTACGGCGTCGATACGCCGGAAAAGTCCAAGCTGCTCGCCAACCGCAAGACCATTGAGGAGATGCAGGACTTCATCCATGCCGACAGCCTGGATTTCCTGACCATCGACGGGCTCTACCGCGCGCTGGGCGAAGCCAATCGCCGCGATGAGCGCCCGCAATATTGCGATGCCTGCTTCACCGGCGATTATCCGACCCGCCTGACCGATCACGATGCGCTGGAGCGCCCCGATCAGCTGACCCTGCTGAACGCCGTGGAGACCGAGGCGGCGGAATAACCCTCCCCCTCCGCCACGGCGAGAGGACCTGTATTCAAGAGCGAGAATGCCCATGACCGACATGCCAGACCAGAACGTCGCCCTCGTCACCGGCGCGGGGCGCGGGATCGGCGCTGCGCTGGCCCGGCGGCTGGCGGCAGACGGCATGCATGTCGTCCTCACCGCCCGCACCAGCAGCGAGCTGGAGGCGGTGGAGGACCAGATTTTCGAGGCCGGCGGACAGGCCACCATCGCCCCGCTGGACCTGACCGAGAGCGACAGCATCGCGCGCCTGGCCAATGCGATATCGGAGCGCTGGAACCGGCTGGACCTGCTGGCGCTGAACGCCGCCATGCTCGGCAATCTCTCCCCCGTCACCGCGATCGACGGCAAGCAGTTCAACAAGCTGCTCACCCTCAACATCGTGGCGCAGCAATCGCTCATCGCCAATTTCGATCCGCTGCTGCGGCGCAGCGCGGCGGGCCGCCTGATCGCCATCACCAGCAGCGTGGGCCAGACCCCGCGCCCCTATTGGGGGGCTTATGGCGCCAGCAAGGCCGCGCTGGAGGTGCTGGTGCAAAGCTATGCCGCGGAGGTCAAACGCCTCAGCCCCATCCGCGCCGCCATCGTGGACCCGGGCGCCACCCGCACCAAGATGCGTGAAAACGCCTATCCCGGCGAAGACCCAGAGACGGTCAAACCGCCCGAGGCCGTGGCCGATGCCATCGCCGCGCTGCTGGAAAGCGGGTTCGAGACCGGGCACCGGATGCGCGTGGAGGGCTGATCGCCCGCCCCGCCGAACGCCGGGTCCCAATCCTTCCAGAAAAAGAGGCCCGCTGAACCAGCGGACCTCCCAGGGAGGGGTGCGACGCCTGCCGCACCCGATCCATCACGATAGCTCAGATACCGTCTGCGGTGTCTTCCAGCGTCTCGGCTTTCTGATCCATGGCTTCGGCCTTCTGCTCCATCTTGGCAGCGCCCACCTGATCGGTGGCCATCTCGGCCTGTTCCTCGGCCAGATCGCTCTGCGCTTCGGCAACACCGGCCTGCGCGTCCATCACTTCGCCCTGCGCTTCGAGCACATCGTCCTGCTGTTCGGCGGCTTCCTCATTCGGGCCATCGCAAGCGGCGAGAACGAACATCGAGGACAGGGCAACGGCGGCAATCAGTTTCTTCATGATACATCCTGTTAAAATGACTTCTGTAACGCAGCGGCCTATAGCATCTCCGCCCGCCACGTACAGCGCTGGTACATTCCCAAGGCCAGCGACACAAATTTTTGCGAAGCCGACCGTCCAGACGGCGCGTACCGACGGTCGATCTCCACGCATTTGGAAATCGAACGGCGGCTGTGGTTTTTAGAACGATATTGCTGTCGAAGCAGCGCGTAATCGCCGCGCCATTTGCAGAGAAGAACCAAATCTAGGTCCGCGTTGGAGTTGCGCCGTCGAAAAAGAATGGCAGTTATTGGGCCGGGAACAGACTGGCCGGTTTGAAACCTTCTGAGGCCGAAAGGAGACATTCAATTCAGATTTGTTGTCGTTTTTCTGCGTCCATCTTCAAAATCCATGTTTCAACGCTTTCGGGCAGGCCGAGCCTTCGAGCCGCGGCAATATCCCGCCGAGGGTCGTAAGAAAACGCGGTCATAGGAATGGCGCGGTTGGCCATTTCGAGCATAAGATGGGTGAACTGCTCTATGCCCAAAGTTGTTTGGTCCTTTGAGATGGTGACGGGTGGGTTTTTGAGGAAGCTCAAGGTGTTGACCAGCATGATCTCATCGAATCGATCGCGCAGTTGATCGTTGGTCAAAGGCTGCAGATACGGATTTCGACGATAGTCGGTTCGCCATCGTTCGTGACGAGGTGCGTGCTCAGGAATATGATCAATGGTGGTGAAGTCGGACGCTTGTGGTTCGTCAAAGGAAAGGTCGGGGTAGTCGCAATGGCGTATCCACGCGTGTTGGATGAACTCAACCACCTCCGATTTCCACGGCGCATATTGAATGCCGCTCCCTTCGACCACGGTGAGTGGGAAGGTCAGGAGATTTTCCACGATTGTTGCATGGCGCTCGGTGAAGTAGATGATCGCATCGACATGGGCGAAGCGCGGCGAGCCGTCCTTGTCTCGGCGCCGGACGGCGTGCCAAAGGATATATGACACGGTGTGTGGGTCATACGCTTCGTGATCCTCGTTCACTAGTATCAGAATTTTTACGAGGCTTTTGCGCGGGTGATCTTTCTCATGCGCTTCGAGCTGGCGATTGGCTTTCTGTAACGGGCGAGTGATGCCGCGCCCGATCCTTTCAAGCACCTGTTTACCGATGCCGTCTGGGTCGTCCGTATTCTTTATAAAGGAGTCCATCGGGGCGCTGCCGAGGAAGATCGGCCAATCCGGGCGCTTGCGTAATTGCTCGACGAGATTTTCAACACGCTCCTCACCATCATCTTCAAGTGTTTTCAACTCAATGGCGACAAGACCGCGGAAGCAGGCATAGTCTGGTCGAAGCTGCTCAGAACTGTCTGGGTCGTCGAGCGATTGGCCGCGCAGGGCTTCAAAGATAAAGCGTTCGACGCGCGGAGTTAGTGGCTCGACAGGGCCGGTTCGTTCGATACGCATGACATAACTACCATAACCACTGCTGCGGCAAATGTTAATGGTAGTGCGGAGGGGCAAAGCTGCCTTTCGCCTAACGCCCCTATTGCGGACCTTCTACAAAAATATACGATGCCCTAAGGCGGCCATCCAATCGGTTGGGACGGGATCTACAGGGATGCCGAGAGGGGGTGGCGGTATTCATTGCATCCGGTCAGTTGGGCATCCATGACCCACGCTTCGCACGTTGGCCAAGAGAGGCATTTACGGCGTATTATGAGATTTACCTGAGCGGTGGTGAACGGGATGAGAGGAGAGCCATCCGGGAGACGTTCAATGGCCGTGAGGCGGACTACACAGGCCACGAGGTCGTTTTCTATGTAAATCGCGATTATGACATCGAAAAAATGCGCACGAACGTGAGCGGCCTTTTGTCTGACGATATGGAAGTGACGGTGATACGTTCATCGAAACGTCAATGGGATTGGAAGAAGAACCAAAAAAAGTCTTGAAGCACGTTGTCGATGTCTTTGCAAAGTGTTGGCTAGGTACCCCTAGTTTCCGCAGGGGGGGACTCGCCGTCGTCAGATTTGCAGCGCCGCAAATCCAGGGCGCTTTTCGACACCCACAAACTGACAGTCACAAAACCACCCCCAAGGCGGTCATTCAGGGGCCGCTCGGGCAGTCCCGAAAGCGGATATCGCCGGAGGCTCGCGGCTACTACCGCTTTCAGGTTCGCCTAACGAAAATCGGAATGACCGACGTAAAGACGCAAAGCCGCCCTCTCTTGCAATGTAGGACTATCTTTGCCCTATCCTGTTCGATGACAGGCTCATCGAAACCGCATCGCCCTTCGGCCCACCATCATGCCGGGGAGGACGCGCCTGATCCTGTCGAACGCGCCGCGCGGGCCGAGGCGTTGGCGGATGCGGAGGCCGGGCCGGGGGATGCGGAAAGCACGCAGGATTTCGTCGATCGCATATGGACCGACCATGGGCATTGGCCGGATGTCTATTTCCCCGAGGGGCTGGCAGGGCTTTGTTACAAGGACGGCGCGCCGCTGCCCAGCAACCATCCCGATCATCCGCGCGTGCGCGGCGCACCGCGGCAGGCGGATGGCTCGCTGGCCAGCTATTGGCAGTGCACGCCGGGCGAGCTTCGGGACATGGGCGTGGATGCGCCCCCGCCGCGCCGCAGCCGCCATGACGGCTGGACCACCGCGCGGATCGAGCAATTTCTGGAGGAGCTGCGCGCCACCGCCAGCATCTCGGACGCTTGCCGGGCCGTTAGCATGTCGCGTTCTTCGGCCTACAAGCTCTATGCCCGCGCCGATTCCGGCCATATCCGCAAGGCGTGGGACGCGGCGTTGAAGGCGGCGACCAATGTGCTGGTCACCACCGCGTTCGACCGGGCGGTGAACGGCGTGCAGGAGCAGGTCTGGTATCAGGGCAGAATGGTCGGTTTTCGCGAACGCCATGACAACCGCCATCTGCAATTCATGCTGAAGGCGCGCGATCCGCTCAACTGGGCGCCGCTGGACGATCTGCAGGGCTGGGTCCGCCATCGCGGCCTGCCCGAGGCGGCGATGCCGGCGGACACGGCGCTCGCCCATGTCCGCAAGGGGGAGGAGGCGTGGGGCCGGCAGCTGCCCGGTGAAGATGGCTGCGCGGAGGAGACGCTCCTGCCCCCACCGGACGAGCGCGCCAGGGCCGCCAGGGACGCGCCGACGCAGGAGACGGCGGCGAACCGCCAGCTGGGTTCGGGAGGGTTGGATTCGGGGGTGTTGGATTCGGGCATGTTGGATTCGGGGGACGACCGAAAGGAACAGGATTGAGCAATCGATCCGTGTTCACTTTGTCAACTTAGCGCAATTTTATAACGGGCCGAGAGTGATGCGCCATGGGGCGGCCCTGCGGTTCGCCGCGCTTATTAGGCTCTAGCTGATCTTGTAGGGCAATCGCTCGAACGCGCCGCGCTTGTGATCCCGGCGATAGGCCTTGTGGTCCTTGCGGATGCGTTTGGCCGCCTCGCACGCGAAGCAGGTGACGTCGTCTATGAAGACATGGCGCGGCTCCATCGCCTCCAGGATGGCCGGTTCCACGTCATAATCGACATCGCCCACCTCGTCCGACCGGGCATGGGCGCGGGCCAGGGCGCGGCCGCAGATATCGGCATAGTCCAGCCACTCGTCATAGGACAGGTCGTCCAGATCGATATCGTCGCGGAACGGCGCCCGCTCGCGCGACAGGAAGCTCATGCCGTCTATCTTCACGCTGCCATAGAACACATCGCCATCGGGCAGATGCACCTTCTGGCCATGGACGATGCGGGCGGCCTCATCCTCGAACTGCCGGTCCGGCGTGGGGACCAGCCCGGCCATGGCGCTGCGGCGGGCGCGCTTGAACTCGACGATCCAGTCATCGGTGGCGTCTTCCGATGGCCCCTCCAGCAGGATGTAGAAGCGATCGAGGCCGAGCGAGGCGGTGCCCTGCCCGTGCCGCCGGGCCACGTCCTTCACCCGCAGCTGGCCGTGCAGGCTGTCCGGCTCGATCCCGTTGCTCTTGGCCAGCCCGTCGATCAGCGCCTGAAACTCGTCGCGCCGGCTGCTGATCGGCGTCAGCTCCTCGCTGGTGCGAAAGCCGTCGCCCTTTTCATTATGGTAGCGGTCCTTCAGCCAGCGGTGCCGGTCCGTCAGCGCGCTATGGAACAGCTTTTTGATCAGCGGTGGGCTGTTGTCCATGCGGTAGACATGGCGCGTCTCGATCTCGTCGCGCGCGCACTCCTCCATGGCGGCGGCATAGCCTTTGACGAAAGCCTTGGCGATCTTGCGCCGCTTCTTCTTGCCATGCCCGCCAATCTCCCGCGCGGCGATCACGAAACCGGTGGCGCCGCGCTTGATGTCCCAGCTGAACGGGCCGTACCCCACTTCGTCGAAATCATTGACCGAGAAGATGGGCGCATGGTCCGCATTTGGCATGATGCCGAAATTCTCCGGGTGCACATCACCCAGCAGCATCACCTCCGGCATGGCCGCATCGGCGCCCGCCATGTCGCGGTAGAAGACCAGCGCGGTGCCACGGAAATAGGCGAACAGCGACGCGGAAAGCGCTGCGAACTTCTCGCGCGTGCCCTCGGCATGATTGTCGATCCGCTCGACATGGTCTTCCAGAATGGTGGCACGCACATGCTCGCGCCGGGCCTGGCCCTTGAGCATCGTGGGCAGCATGATCGCGGCCTCATGGGCAAAGCGCTCGGACAGACGGGCATAGGCCTCCCGCCGCTTGCCAACGTCATGATCGTCCTGCTCGCGCCCCTTGGTCCATTTATCCTTGGTCGCCACGCGCTGCTCCTGTTGCTATCCGCCTGCCCCGTGGCGGATACGTGTGCGCTGTTTCAACGCTTCGGGACGGGTTTGGCCCCTAACGCGTTCCAGCCGCGAGCTTCTGGAAGAAAGCCAGCCGCTCTGCGGTCAGCTTGCGTGACGAGGCGACCGGCCAGTTGGAGACCGCCGCGATCACCACATTCTGTTCGGGAAAGATCGTGATCGCCTGCCCGAATATGCCCTGCGCGCCGTAATTGCCGCCGGGATACACCCACCATTGATATCCATATCCGAGGCCCGCAATCCCGGTATCGGCCTGCGACGACCCGGCCGCGGCAAACCATCCGTCCGGTACCTGCCCCTTGCCCCCGTCCATCGCGAACAGGCCCATCCTTGCATAATCGGACAGGCGCAGCGACAGGCAACAGCCACCGATATTGTTGGTCGCGCTATCGACCATCCAGAACAGATCACCGGCGAAGCCCGCCGGATCGACGATCTTGCGCTTGGCATAATCGCTGAGGCGCTCCCCGGTGGCCCGCGACACCAAGGTGCCGATCAGATTGGTTTCGCCGGTCTTGTATTCCCAATGCGTACCGGGCGCATATTCGCGCTTCAGGGTCTTCATGTAAGCGGTGACCGGGTCCTGCCCCGCCCCCACCGGGATGGACAACATTTTGACCACATCGCTCTGCGGATCGGTATAGTCCTCGTTCCATGCGACGCCGGATGTCATGCTGAGCAGCTGCTCGATGGTGACCCCGTCATAGCCGCTGCCGCCCAGCTCAGGGATATAGGCGGTGACAGGGTCCTGCAGCGATCCGATCTTTCCGTCCCTGATCGCCGCGCCGACCAGCGTGGAGGTGAAGCTTTTGGCCACCGAGAAACTGGTCCACCGATCGGTCGGCTTCAGGCCTAGCCCGTAGCGCTCCAGCACGATCTTGCCGTCCTTGATCACCATCAGTCCGGCGACCTGCTGTACTTGCATGAACGTGGTCACGGCGGCATCGTCCATGGCCAGCGGCGCGCCTTTGGGCAGCACAAGCGGCTTGGGAGACGCCTTTGCGGTGGTGCCGGGGAAAATATCCTCCATCCGCCGGAAATTGGCCGAGCGCTGTTCATCGGACCAGAACAGGATCTCCGCCCCCGCCTTCTGGACGCGCGCCATTTCCTCCGGAGAGAGGATCAGCGTGTCAGCTTTTGACGATGCCAACGTCGGGGCCGACGTCGAGGCCGACGCCAAATCGGTAGTCGACACCGGTGCGCAGCCCCCCATCGACAATGCGGCCAGTGCCCCGAAAGCTGTGATATATTTCATCGATCCTGCTCCTTCACCAAGGTCACCTGCGCCACGTCGATCCCGCCGCCGCGAAAACCGCCCTCGCAATACATCAGATAATAGCGCCACAGCGCCACGAAATCGGTGTCGAACCCCTCTGGCAGACGCCCTGCCTCGACGGCCGCGTCGAACCGTTCCCGCCAGATCCGCAGCGTGCGGGCATAATCCAGACCCATGGAGTGTTGGTTCTCCCACATGAGCCCGCGGGCTTCGGCAAGCGCGCGAAAGCGGCTTTCGGACAGCAACATGCCGCCGGGGAAAATATATGTCTGAATGAAATCGGCGCCGGCCGCATAATGCTCGAAAATGTCATCGGCGATGCTGATATATTGCAACCCGGCCCGCCCGCCCGGCTTCAGATTGGCGGCGATGGCGTCGAGATAGGCGGGCCAGTAGCGCTGGCCCACGGCCTCCACCATTTCAACGCTGGCAATGGCATCGAAGCGCCCCGCCCCTTTCTCGCCCAAAACGTCGCGATAATCGGTCAGGGTGAAAGACAGCTGCGATCCGCCAGAGCAGCCCCTTCCCCTCTGCTGCGCCGCAACCATCTGCTCGGCAGACAGCGTGATGCCGCGATAATCGAGCGCATGGCGCTCGCACGCGCGAACAGCAAGCCCGCCCCAGCCGCAGCCGATTTCCAGCAGTCTGGCGCCGTCATGCAGATCAAGCCGGTCCAGCAAGGCGTCGATCTTGCGCAGCTGGGCCTGCTCCAGCCGTTCGCCATCGTCCGCACCGGCATTGTCGAACAGAGCGCTGGAATAGCTCATCGTATCGTCGAGCCACAGCTCGTAGAAATCATTGCCGAGATCGTAATGATATTCGATGTTGCGGCGGGCCTTGGAAGGGCTGTTATCGCGCAGCCAATGGCGCAATTTGCCAAGCAATTTCCATGGGCCGCGTGATCGTGCCGATTGACCGAGCGACACCCGGTTGCGCATGAATAGGTCGAACAACGGCACCGGATCGGGACTGGTCCATTCGCCGAGCTCCCATGCGTGATACCATCCTGCCGATCCGCCGGTAATCAGCCGGAGCAGTGCCCGCCAGTCGCGCAGATCGACTTGCGGCACCGGCCCGGACGCGCGGCAACCGAGGATGCGGAACTCGCCATTGGGAAGGGTCGCCTCAATCCCGCCTTCGGCCAGCCCTGCATCGATCCTGTCCAGAATGCGGTGCATGCTGGGCGCGAGGAGACGGGACAGCAGGCTGCCGCCAAGCGCCAAGCGCTGCTTCGTCAAATGCTTGGCCCTATTGGACGCCGGCGCGTTCATCCGTTGCTCATGCCGCAAGCCGCGGGCGAAGGCAATTGCCGCTAGCTGCCGGGGGCCGCGGCAGATCCTGCAAGTATCCCTCCGTCCAAAGTCAGCTCCGCACCAGTCATATAGCTGGCCTCATCGGACGCCAGCAGCACCGCCAGCGCCGCCACTTCCTGCGGTGTACCGAAACGGCGGAGCGGCGTATCCGCGACGAGCGCATCCATGCGCGCCTGGCGGCCGGGTTCATCCCCCAGCATGGGCTCCCACATCGCAGTCAGGATCGCTGCAGGATGAATGGAATTGCAACGGATCGCGAGCCCCTGTTGCGCGCAGTACAGGGCCACAGTCTTGCTATGGTTGCGCACGGCCGCCTTGGACGCCGCATAGGCGGCCGCACCGGGTATGCCGACCATGCCGGAGCGCGACGATATATTGATGATGGACCCCGCCCCGCGCGCCCGCATCGCGCGGATGGCGTACCGGCAGCCCAGGAACGTACCGTCGCTATTCACGGCATGAACGCGCCGCCAGCTTTCCAGGGTGGCATGTTCGGGATCATGCGCCGCTGGCCCATGTTCAAAACCGGTGATCCCGGCATTGTTTACCAGGATATCCAACTGTGGGACGTTCCGCGCAAGATCGTCCCAATCGGCCTCTTCAGACACATCGAGCCGGAAAAACTGCCCGCCAAGTTCTTCAGCCAGTTCCTGGCCGGCAGATTCATCGATATCGGTAATGATGAGGTGGCCGCCCTCGCGGTGAAACGCGCGTGCGATCGCCTCGCCAATCCCGCGCGCGGCGCCGGTGACAAGGCAGATCTTGCCTATCAATTTTTGCATGGAAAATCTTTCGTGAACAAAACGCGCAGTTGTGGGCTGCGCCAAAAGGACGCCGCAACGTCCGGGCTTCAAAAGGTCAGAAGCGCTTGTTCACTGGTCTCACTCCGCACATCAATGCCCGGAAGCTAGATCGCAATCTGGCGCCGGTCAATCGGCGCTAATTCTTGATCTTCTCATACGCCGCGAGTGCACGCTCGCGCGCGTCCTTGTGCCCGATGATCTTGGCGGGATAGTCATCCGGCTTGCATCCGGCATCCTCGGGATCGTGGATGGCATCATCGGGCAGATCGGCCAGTTCCGGCACATAACGGCGGATATAGTCGGCCGCGTCGAACTTTTCGGACTGGCTCAGCGGTGCCATGATCCGCACGAACATGTTGCTGTCGACACCGGTGCCAGAGATCCATTGCCAGTTGACCGCGTTGTTGCCGTAATCGGCATCGACAAGACAGTCCCAGTACCAGCGCTCGCCCTCGCGCCAGTCGATCAGCAGATGCTTGATCAGGAAACTGGCGCAGATCATCCGCACGCGATTGTGCAGCCAGCCATGCTTCCAGAGCTGCCGCATGCCAGCGTCCACGATGGGATAGCCCGTCTGGCCATGGCACCAGCGATCGAACTCGTCCCGAACAGTCGAGGAGCGAAAGTCGCGCCATTCCAGCTCTTCGAAGCGTTCGCGATAGCCCTGCACGCCATAATCGGGAAACTGCATGATCACATTCTGGGCATAGTCACGCCAGGCCAGTTCCTTGAGGAACACCGTGGCATCGCCCTTGGCCTCGGCGATACGGTGCCAGACATAGCTTGGGGACACTTCGCCAAAATGCAGATGCGGGCTGAGGCGCGAGCTGCCGTCCTCCGATGGAAGGTTGCGCCGATCGTCATAGTCCGCGGCAGACGGACGAAAATCATTCACTTGCCGCCGCGCCGCTTCCTCACCCGGGGTCCACATCTCGGTAAAGGCCGTGGCCCAGTCGGGATCGGTCGGCAGCAACGCCCAGTCCTCCAACCTTTCGCTATCGGGCCATTGGTCCGGGCACTCGATCTTTTGCGGGGCGCGGAGAGCCTCTTCGGGAGGCATCGTCTCCTTCAGCGATTTCCAGAATGGCGTGTAGATTTTATACGGCTCATCGGAGCCGGTCGTCACGCTACCGGGGGGTTTCAGATAATTGCCATCATGGAGGCACAGCGCGCAATCTGCGTCCAGCTGCGCCTTCAGCTCGCTTTCCGCCTCGACCCACCATGGCTCATAATGCCGCAGGGCATGGATCTGCGACACACCCTGCTGCGCCGCGATGGCGCATAACACGGACACGCTGTCGCCCTTTCGCAGGATAAGCTGGCTGCCTTTTTCTTCCAGATCCGCGCTCAGCGACGCAAGGCTATGGTGCAGCCACCACCGGCTGGCCCCGCCCATCGCATGGTCTGCGGCGCGCTCGTCATCCAGAACATAGACCGGAATGACCGGCCCGGCCGCAACTGCCGCGCGCAGGGCCGGTTGATCCGACAGGCGCAGATCGCGGCGCAGCCAAAGGATGACAGGATCGGGCATGCGCTTGGACTCCAGCAGAAAATTGATCGGGCTTGGCCGCCATTGTTTCTATAGCGGCCAGCCTGCTTTGCCCAATGCACGATCCGGACTTCCGTTCACTGATCGCCCGCTATCCGCACCGTCCGGCTGAAACCGCTGGCGGTACGCGCATCGCTGAACCGCGCATCGCCCACCTTAACCAGCGTCTCGTTCGGCCCGCGTTCGGCACGCGCGACGGGAACGAGCGACCAGTTGAGAAATGCCGCCAGCTGCCGATCCTGCCGCGCGGCCTCTGCCACCGCAGGGTCGGCCATATTGGTGTCGGTGGGTGTTTCGTCCGCGGTCATCCTGCCGGAGAGCGCATCGTAGCTGGTCCGCCCAAGCGTCGTGCCGCGCCGCCAGATGATCTCACGCCGCCAGAAGGCAATCGGCACTTCGCCAGCCATCACAAAATCCGGGCTTATGCCATAAAAGCCCTGCGCCAGCGCGCGCGTGGCGTGTTCCGCCTTCAGGCTGAGCAGGCCATTGGCACAAATATAGACCAGCGCCGCGCACAGCCCCACGATTGCCGGACGACGCCATTCGGTACGCTTGCGTTTTTCCCACCGCCGGGAAAGCCAGATGGAGAAGGCGAGGATCGACCAGACCCAGACATCGATGATGAACAGGGTGTCTCCATGAAACCAGCGCTCGCTGAACGGCGCGAGCAGCTGGATGCCATAGGTGTTCATGAAATCCAGCGCCGGATGGGTCAGCGTGCCGATATAGCATAGCGCGACAAGCCAGCCGAAGCGTACGGTATCGCGCCCCAGCGGACGGCGGTTCCACTGTTGCCACCAGCGCGCCTCGGCAGACCGGTCACCCTGTTTGCCCTGCCAGCGATCGAGCGCCAGCAGCAGGCAGGCGAGCAGGAACGGCATGATGGCCACGCCGCCCACACCATGGGTAAATCCGCGATGATATTGGATGCTTGGCAGCCCGAAGAGCGGTTCCAGCACCACATCGATATCCGGCATGTTCGCGCCGAGGATAAGCGCGGCCATGCCCAGCCCGGTCTTGCGCTTCAGCCCGGCCTGCCCCAGCGCCCAGCCAGCCAGCGAGTGGGTGAAATTGTCCACGCGGCTGCGGCGGCCCTAAAGGTCGGGGCCGGGATCCGTTACAGTCCAGGTCTGTCCTTTGCTCACCAGCTTCTGCAGATTGGGCGTCTTGCCCTTGGCGGCTTCTGCCATTTGCTCGACCACTGCGCTCTCGAACGTTTCGCGCGGATCGTCATAGAGCACGCCGAGCGCCTTGGGAAACGGGCCGAACGGCATCTCGACCAGCATCTGCGCCATCATGCGGTTCTTCACATCATGCACGCGCACACCAGCGCCCTGCCAGTCGCCGTCTGCCACGTCGACCACTTCCAGCTTCAGCGTGTCGTTGTTGAGCGCAAGGCCCTTGGTGCCGCCGTCGAACAGCATCGGTTCGCCATCGTTCAGCCAGAGCTGGCCGGTCGCTGCGTTCTTCTTCTCGGTAAATTCGCCGAACACGTCCTTGTTATAGACGATGCAGTTCTGGAAAATCTCGATGAACGCTGCGCCCTTGTGCGCATGCGCCGCCTTCAGCACATCGGGCAGATCCTTCGACACGTCGAAGCCCCGCGCGATGAACCGGGCACCCGAGCCCAGCGCAAAGCTGCACGGCTCGGCTGGATGGTCGACCGAGCCGAATGGCGTTGACGGTGTGGTCGTGCCTTCGCGGCTGGTCGGTGAATATTGGCCCTTGGTGAGGCCATAGATCTCATTGTTGAACAGCATGATCTGGCAGTCGAGATTGCGGCGGACCAAATGCATCATGTGATTGCCGCCGATCGACAGACCATCGCCATCACCGGTGATGATCCAAACGTCCAGATCGGGGTTGGCCAGCTTCACGCCCGTGGCCACCGCCGGCGCGCGGCCGTGGATCGTGTGGAAGCCATAGGTTTCCATATAATAGGGAAAGCGGCTGGAACAGCCGATGCCGGAGATGAACACGGTGTTGGCCGGATCGCCGCCAATCTGCGGCATCGTGCGCTGCACCGCCTTCAGGATGGCGTAATCGCCGCAGCCGGGGCACCAGCGAACTTCCTGATCGGTTTCCCAATCCTTCAGCGTGGTCGTGACGGGGGTCATGTCATTCATGGAATCAACTCTCGCTCAGGAATACAGCTTCCAGATCAGGAAGCCGACTACTGCCAGCATCGCGATCAGGGGGAGGACGGGCTTGGGTTTCAGCTCGTCCGGTTCAATGGGTCCGGGCATCACGACGCGCCCTGGATCGCCAATTCCAGTTCGGCAATCGTGAAGGGCTGTCCGGTCACCTTGGTCAGCGGCTGGGCATCGATCAGATATTGATCGCGCAAAAGGGTCTTCAGCTGCCCGGTGTTCATTTCCGGCACTATGACCTTATCATAGCTTTTCAGCAGATCGCCCAGATTGGCGGGCATCGGCCAGATGTGGCGCAGATGAATATGGCTGACATCATGGCCATCGCGGCGCATGCGGCGCACGGCCTGATGAATTGGCCCATAGGTGGAGCCCCAGCCGACTAGCGCCAGCTTGCCGCCAGGCTCGCCCAGCGTGACATCCTGATCCGGAATCGAATCCTGCACACCCATCACCTTGGCGGCGCGAATGCCGGTCATCTGCGCATGGTTTTCAGGGCTGTAATCGATATGGCCGGTGCCGGCCGCCTTTTCGATGCCACCGATGCGGTGCATCAGGCCGGGCGTACCGGGCTTCACCCATGGGCGGGCCAGCTTCCTGTCGCGCGCATAGGGAAGATATCCGCCCTCCGGCACGTCCTCGAGAAATTGCACTTCGAACGGTTTGTAATCGTCCATGTCCGGCACCTTCCAGGGCTCGGCAGCATTGGCGATATAACCATCTGTCAGGAGCATGACCGGCGTCATATATTGCACGGCCAGGCGCACCGCTTCGATGGCGCAGTCGAACACATCGACGGGCGAGCGCGCGGCCACCACCGGCATCGGCGCGTCGCCATTGCGACCGAATACGGCCTGATACAGATCGGACTGTTCGGTCTTGGTCGGCAGACCGGTCGATGGTCCACCCCGCTGCGAGTTCACGATGACGAGCGGCAGTTCCGTCATGATGGCGAGGCCCATGGCCTCTCCCTTCAGCGCGATGCCGGGACCGGACGAACTGGTGACGCCCAGCTGCCCGGCATAGCTTGCGCCGATGGCAGAACAGATGGCCGCGATCTCGTCTTCCGCCTGGAAGGTCGTGACGCCGAATTCCTTGAGGCGCGACAGATGATGCAAGATCGCGGAGGCCGGGGTGATCGGATAGCCGCCAAAGAACATCGGCAGACCGGCCAGCTGCGCGCCCGCCACCAACCCGAGCGCCACCGCCTCGGCGCCGTTCACCGTCCGGTACAGACCCGGACTTGCCGGTGCCGGATCGACATGATGCTGCTTGAGCGGACCGGAAATCTCTGCGGTCTCGCCATAGGCATGGCCAGCGTTCAACGCCGCGATATTGGCTTCCGCGATATCGGGTTTCTTGGCGAACTTGGCGTTCAGCCAATCGACAATCGGCTGCCGATCGCGATCGAACATCCAGAGCGCGAGTCCCAGCGTCCACATGTTCTTGCAACGCAGCGCTTCCTTGTTGCCAAGACCAAACGGCTTCACCGCTTCGAGCGTCAGTGCACTGATATCGAACGCCAGCAGATCATAGGGCGCCAGGCTGCCATCCTCGAGCGGATTGACCTCATATTTCGCCTTGTCCAGATTGCGTTTACCAAACTCGCCGGTGTCGGCAATGATCAGGCCCCCTTCGCGCAAGGAGCCGACATTGGTCTTCAGCGCCGCCGGGTTCATCGCAACCAGCACATCGGGCCGATCCCCGGCGGTATCGATCGCGGTCGAACCGAAGTTGATCTGAAACGCGGACACGCCAAACAAGGTGCCCTGCGGTGCCCGGATTTCCGCGGGGAAATCCGGAAAAGTCGCAAAATCGTTGCCCGCCATGGCCGAGGACAGCGTGAACTGCCCACCGGTCAGCTGCATACCGTCTCCACTATCGCCTGCGAAACGCACCACCACGCGCTCGGCGCTTGCTACGTTGTCCTGATCCTTCAGCGCCGTCGCCATGCCCGGCCTTTCCTGTCATGCATTGTCTGGTTTCCGGAAGTAGGACAGGCAGTGCAGTTGCGCAAATTAGAAAATCTGTGCCGCACCCAGCCTGCGGTTCACCGATAAGATTTTGACAGGCCGGTCAACCATCTCCACCTACAGCTTCAAGACAGGCGAAAGGAACCAATATGCCGGACCTCTACGTTCGCGACGACGTGCGCAATTTCCTCCAGATGCTCGAACAGATGGGCGGAAAAGCAGCGCATGAGGGGACGCCTGCCGAGGCGAGACAGGCGTACAACATGCTCACGCCGCTGGCCGACATGCCGCCTGAACACCTGGCCGTCATCACCGAAATGCATTGTGACGGACCGGATGGTCGCATTCCGCTGCGCTATTATGATGCGCGTTCCGACCGCGCGGACAACCCCGTCATATTGTTCATCCATGGCGGCGGATTCGTCATCGGCAATCTGGACAGCCATCACCCTTTCTGCACCAGCCTTGCCAAGGCGCTCGACCTTCCGGTGATTGCGGTCGATTATCGCCTGGCGCCGGAACATCCGTTCCCCGCCGCGCCGGATGATTGCGAGGCGGTGGCCCGCTGGATTGCCTCCAATCCAGCCGCGCTTCCCTTCAAGCCCACCGGCCTGATCCCATGCGGCGACAGTGCGGGTGGCAATCTGGCTATCGTGACCACCATGGCGCTCCGCAAGGATCCGGCAGAGGTGCCTGTGGTGGCACAGTTCCCAATCTATCCAGTGGTCGATTCGGGCGCGGACTATGACAGTTTTCGCGAATGCGCGGAGGGCTTCCTTCTGACGAGCGAGACGATGGCATGGTTCGGCGAGCAATATGCAGCTCAAGCCGGTCATGAGCGCAATGACGTGCTCCACCTTTCGCAGGAAGGAATGCCGCCAACAGTCATCGTCACTGCATCGCTCGATCCGTTGCGCGATCAGGGGCTGGCCTATGCCGACAAGCTGCGCGAGGCCGGTGTGCCGGTGCGGGCCATCATGGCCGAAGGCACGATCCATGGCTTCATCTGCATTCGCAAGGCGATCCCTTCCGGTCAGGAGGATATCGCCAAACTGTTCGGTCTGATGAAGGAGACGCTGGCCGATATCGGAGTGACACAGTGACCACATCCACCGATCTTCCTTACAGGCCTTGTGCAGGGATCATGCTGGCCAACAGGTCCGGCAAGATCTTTGTCGGACAGCGCATCGACAATCCGGACAGCGATGCCTGGCAGATGCCACAGGGCGGTATCGACGAAGGGGAAGACGCCGAACAGGCGGCCCTGCGCGAACTGACCGAAGAGACCGGTATCGCGCCGGACAAGGTGACCATCGTGGCCCGCTCCAGCGAGGAGCTGTTCTACGATCTGCCACCCGAACTCTACGGCAAGATCTGGGGCGGACGCTATGGCGGGCAGCGGCAGAGCTGGTTCCTCATGCGGTTCGAGGGCGAAGACAGCGATGTCGACATCGCCACCAGCCATGCCGAGTTCCGCGCTTGGCGCTGGGCCGATCCGGACGAGCTGCCACAGCTGATCGTCCCGTTCAAACGCAAGCTTTACCGTGACATCATCGATGAGTTCGGCCCGCTCATCTGAGGGGTTGGACGCGCGTTGACCTTGAGGGACTTCATGAGACCGATCCTCTCCGGGCTGGCCGGCGGCGCCGTGATGCTTGCCAGCCCCGCCGCTGCGCAACTGAGCGATCCTGTGCGCGTCATGCTGGAAGGTTCAATCGAGAGCGGCAATGCCAGCGAAGTCGACACCGTCGCCAAATACGCCAAGACGGCGTTTCCCGAAGACGCCGATGCCATCGATGCGATGGTGAGCGGATGGAAGACCAAGGTGGCGGAGCGCAAGCGCGCGGAGCTTGAGAGCGCCAACCTGCTGGACCGCTGGGAGGGCGAAGGCCAGCTGGGCTTCACCCGCTCCACCGGCACCAGCAGCGACATCGGCCTGAACTCCGCCCTCCGGCTCAAGCGGGTGGGGCTCGACTGGACGCACGCCCTGCGCGCACAGGTCGACTATCAGGAGAGCAACGGCGTCACCACGCGCGAGCGCATCATGGCGGCGCTGGAGAGCCAGTATCGGTTCGACGACAGCGCCTTCGCCTTCGGCCAGTTCCAGTTCGACCGGGACCGCGTGCAGGGCGTGGAGCAGCGCTATGCCGTCTCCGGCGGCCTCGGCTGGACCGTCGTGGAGCAGCCCGACCTGCGCATCGCGCTCAAGGGCGGCCCGGCCTATCGCTACACCCGCTACCGGCGCGATGGCGACGAGCAGGTCATCACCGGCCTTGGCGCCGTCGACAGCCGCTGGACGGTCGCCAGCGGCATCGCCCTGACCGAACAGGCACAGGCGCTTGTGGCCACGGACAACAGCACCTTCACCTCCACCACCGCGCTCGATGCCAATCTGATCGGATCGCTCTCCGCCCGGCTATCCTACACGCTGGACTATCAGACCGCGCCGCCCCCGGGCCTGGTCGACCTCAGCACGCTGAGCCGGGTGAGCCTGGTCTACGGCTTCTGACACCGCGGCCGCACGGCAGCCGCTCAGGGCTGTTCCTCGGCGCGGCGTTCCGCCTCTTCCACCGTGGTGGCCGGCGTTACCGCCTCGGCTGAGCGGACCGGCTCGGCGGCAGCCTGATCGATCGCCTGCGCCAGACGGTCCGCATCGGAGCAATCGGTCCGGCAGAGCAGCCGCAGCCGCGCCAGATCCTCCCGCGCCCGCTCCAGCGCGCCGCGATCCGCCAGCGCCTCCCCCTCGCCCGCCAGCGCGGCCACGTCATTGGGGTCGCGCTCCAGCGCCTCCCGGTAGAGCCGCACCGCCTTGCCATCGAGACCCTGTGCGCGGGCGATATCAGCCAGCGATACGAACGCCTGCTGGAAGGCGGGATCGACCGCCAGCGCAGTCTCGTACAGGTCTATCGCCAGCGCGCTATCGCCTGCGGCCTGCGCCGCCGCAGCCCGTGCCGCAAGCGCCTGCGCCTGCGCGCTAATCGGCGGCAGTTCCGGCTTCGATAAACCGGCGCTCGACACCATGGCAAGGCCGAGCGACAGGGCGATGGCGGCGGGAGAAAAGCGCATGATGAGATTCCAGATCGTTTCGCGGTTTGCGGTCATTTGGGCGTGAGCAGGGCGTAGAAAAAGCCGTCACTCCCGTCATGAGACGGATCGAGCAACGTTCCGTTCCGATGGCCGCGGCCGGGGCCCTCATGGGGCATCGCCGTCCAGCCGGCATGGCCTGTCAGAAACCGGTCGATCTGCCCTGCGCCCTCTTCATCCAGCAGCGAGCAGACGGCATAGACGATCCGCCCGCCCGGCGCGACCATCGTCGCCGCCAGATCGAGTAGCCGCGCCTGCAGCGCCGTCACCGCCTCCAGCCGCTTGGGCGTCAGCCGCCAGCGCGTCTCCGGGTTGCGCCGCCAGGTGCCGGTGCCCGAACAGGGCGCGTCGACCACCACGATATCGCATTGCCCCGCCAGGGCGGCGAGCGCCTCGGCCTCCTTGCCGGGATCGAGCAGCAGCGTCTCGGCGATGGTCGCCCCGGCGCGTTCGGCCCGGTCGGGCAATTGATTGAGCCGCCGCCGATCGGTGTCGGCTGCGATCAGGCGGCCACGGTTCTGCATCAGCGCGGCCAGGGACAGCGTCTTGCCGCCCGCGCCCGCGCACAGATCGAGCACGGTCATGCCCGGCTGCGCGCCGCTGGCCTGGCAGATGAGCTGGCTGCCCAGATCCTGAATTTCCACGCGTCCGTCCCGATAGGCATCGGTGGTCAACACGTCGCTGTCCGGCGGCAGACGCACCGCATTGGGCGCGGTGTCGATCGGCTCCGGCGCAAGATCGGCCAGATCGCCCAGCACGGACTCGCGGCTCGTCTTCAGCCGATTGACGCGCAGGTCCAGCGGGGCGCGCTCCATCAGCGCATCGAGATCGCGCCGCACCGGCGCGGCGAAGCGCTTGACCAGCCAGCCGGGGATGGTGCGGCCACTGGCCACCGGTTCGTCCGCGCCCATGGCGGGCGGCGCATGCCCTTCCCCGCCAAACATTTCCGCCAGTTCGGGCTGGCTGGCCGCCATGCCGAGCATCGCCGCGCGCCCACTGACGGGCCGGTCGCCCCAGCGGCGGATGGCGTTCCACGCCAGATCGCGCACCGCGCGCCGGTCCTTGGACCCGGCATAACGGCGCGCCTTGAAGAATTGCCGCGCAATCACATCCGCCGCCGGTCCGCCATCGCGCGCCGAGACGATCACCTCGTCCAGCAGCTCGATAGCCGACTGCACCCGCGCCGCCGGAGTCACGACCGCCGCCCCAGGGTCACACGGTTCACACAGTCCAGAGCGGGAAAAGCTGGTCCCTCACAGCCGACGGAACTGGACATGACATGATGGCAACCACGCAGGGGCTGAGAATAAGAAAAATGCATGAGGACCGCATAAGCAAACTCCGCCCGGTAGGACAGCGATTTGAATCATTGCCCGCTCAGCGTGGCGTGCCGTGGCGTGATCGCTTGTTTTTCTCCAGGCTCGATTGGTGTCCGGCGCCAACAGAAGGACCGACAAGATGAAGAGAAAGAAGATGAGCGAAGAGCGCATCATCGCCGTGCTGAAGGAGGCCGTGGCGGGTTCTACGACCGCTGACCTCGCTCGGCGGCACCGCGTGTTTCAAGCAGCGATCTAGAGCTGGAAGGCCACATGAGGCGGGTTGAAGCTGTGTGCTTCGCACGCCTTCGCCACCCGATGCGCGTTGGCTGAGGGCGCTTGAGCGCGAGAACGCGAAGCTGAAGCGACTGCTGGCGACTATGATGCTCTGCCAGGCTGCCTTAACCCGAAGGGCGGCGTCGCCAAGGATATCCTAGCATAAAGGCTCTGACGCTCGCCGCCGGGCCGCAGGAGGCGACGCAGTTGCAAGCGTGCTGTTGAAATGAGGGCGCCGGACCCGGTGCTTGCCCTGCCGAACCAGCGCTGCAGCCTAAAGTTCGGCGTAGAATGGCATGACATAGCACCGGATAAACCGATGCAGACCAGCTTCTGTGCCAGCATGAACGGTCGCATACGCAGCGAACTTCCCAATGAGACGCCGTTCATGAGCCTCGCGCATGCCCGGGCCGTAATCGTGGATTACAACCAACAGAAACCACACTCATCCCTCGGCTACGCAACAGCAGCGGCGTTCGCATCAGCGTCACATCCGGCATATAGCTCACCCAGCGCGTTTTTCAGGGTCAGCTTTTCAACTCCGGCCGCAGCGGGATTGGCCTCGACCTTGCAGCCTCACGCCTCCTAACAAATCAGTTTTTCTATTAACTAAAGTCAGCGTCCAACCATTAAACGATTCGCGGCACAAAGACCCACTAACAGAGGGTCGGGAATATGCAGGGTCAATCGTTCGCAATAGTGAAGCATCATGATCGCATCGCTCAGCTTCGCATAAGCCAGCTACGGTTCACGTCATGATCGTATCCGCGCTGGATCAGGCAGCCGATCCTTCGCTCGATGCTACGATCTGTTCTCGGCATTTCCAAAGAGCAGAGAACGGTCCGTTGCAGGAAGTCATGTTCAGGCTCGCAAATTCCGACGGGCAGCGCAGCAACGCGCAATTTCTGCTCAACCAAATCTATGCACGCAAGGGTTTCGGTTCGAATCATTCGTTCGCCCGGTCCCAAAAGTCTTCGACGTTCATTGCGTCCGTGGAAGATTATATCTTTGGCACCCTTACGCTGACCGCCGATTCAAGTGACGGCCTTGGGCTAGATTCGACCTTCCGAGACGAAATTGATTATTTCCGTGCAACAGCACGTCTGGACATATGTGAGCTGACCAAGTTTGCGTTCGATCCATCCCCGCGCTCGCGGCCATTACTGGCCGCATTGTTCCACATCATATATATTTACGGGGTTAGCCACTTAAACTGCAGCGACTTGCTCATTGAAGTGAATCCGCGACATGTCCGTTTTTACGAAACGATGCTTGGATTTAGCAAAGTAGGGGCTCCACGAACGAACAGACATGTTTGCGCGCCGGCTCAGCTCATGCACATTACAGTCGATCAGGTCAGTGAATCGATCCGGATGCTTGCCGGAAAACAGACCCCCGGCGAACGGTCTTTGTACCCTTATTTTTTCAGCCCAGCGGAAGAGGCTGGCATACGGACACGGCTTGCCAGGGAAAATGGACTGGGACGAACGAACGACGTCACGTCTCTAGGGAGCACTTTAGCCGTTCCAGGCCCATCCAGCCGTCAAAAAGTGCATTAAAAAGGCGGGAAGAAACATCTGTTTCTTCCCGCCCTTGAACATTGCCAGATTTGGCAAAAGCCTATCAGAAGGCAAACTTTACGCGAACATTCTCACGCGTGCGACGACGCATCGAGAAGCCGATGCCCGCAAAACCAAAGAGCATAAGCGCCCAAGCTGCTGGCTCGGGTACGGCCGTCATGGCGTTCGGCGAGAACGAAAGATCACCACCGAAAGAACCGTTTCCACGCGACTGGTAGTTGATCGACAAAATGTTCTCGTTCCCTGTGAAAATAGGAATGTTCGACAAAGCGCCGAATTCCGCATTACCCAGCGACGCCAGCGGCACGACGAAATTGCTAACGCCATTGCTGAACATCACGGAAATAAAATCAAGATCGGTCCGGCTGCCGAGCATTCCGGCAAAGTTCGTGATCAGCGATCCGCTGCCCAGGCCGTCCTGACCCAAACGAAAGATGAAACGATCGGTAAAGTTACCGGCCTGAAGGCCCGAACGACCAAAGGTAGCCGAAACGGTGCCGTCGAAGGGATCGCCATTAACCTGGAAAAATGCCGAAGGCGATCCGGTCTCGTTCGTTCCCGGGAAAAAGTCTGCTGCGCTGGCCGTTGTTGAAATGGCAAGTGCCGATGCTGCGACCAAAGCTTTTAAAGCTATGTTCATGATAATTCCGATCTATTTGAGTTGCAAAAGTGCCCGACTCGTTGAAAGTTATTAAAACATTAATTCAACGATAGCAATGCCCTAACTGGTCGTGTCCGGGTTCGTTCCAGAATGGCACTAAGATCAATTCAAATGTTTCAGAGTCTTTCGGGCCAAAACCCCATATTCTGCAGTCGGACCCGCAGCCCCCCGTCATATTGCACGACGAGAGACCGCGGTCCGATTAGCAATCAGGCGAACCGAACGCCCTTTAGCCCACGCTTGCGGAAGCGCATGGAACCGGCAAGGGCACCGAAGCCAAGAATCATCTGCAGCCACGTGGATGGCTCTGGCACGGCAGGTACGGCGAAGGCGCGATAGGCATCGGCTGTGGTGTAACGATAGTTAGCACCGTTGCGCAGTACATCGAAGTTCACGTCATAGCCGATGGCATCATAAGCGGCCAAGTCGAGGCCGGTGATCTCTTGAAGCTGACCACGACCCGATGTTGGATCGAGAATACCCCGCTGCGGGTCACCAGCCGCGCTGTCGCGCCAGTGGGACGCCTGCTGACGACCACGACCGTTGAAACGACCATCTTCGAGAAGCGAGTCGCCAAACAGCTGGCTCCGGCCGCCATCGATCGAGAAATAGGGGTTGCCCTGCGTGGACCAGTCAAGCGTTCCTTCGCTACCGTAGCGGAAAAGATCGAGCTGGCTCATAACCACGAAATTCTCGAGCAGGCCGGCATTCGCATTGGGGCCGTTTGGCGATGTGAAAGCATCATAGCTGTCTACGCCGCTTACGAACCCAAGCGCGTGGCCAATCTCATGAATCGCAACGCCAATGAAATCGAACGCGTTGGAGTCGATACCATCAGTCGGATTGAAATCGAACGCGAACGAATTGCTGAACGTGATCGTTCCATCACTGCTGCCGTAATTGACAGCATTCCCGTTAACGTCGGTAGTGATGCCGAGCGCTTTCGCACTTGCCTTGGTAATCGCCAACGTGGAGTTATTCACACCGCCATCGTTGTCGATACGCGTCGCGGCATCGGTGTACCCGCTACGATCGGCCTTGATCGCGTTCGTAACAGCAGTGACTGCACCGAAGGAAGGATCCAGTGCACTGAGGCTTGTGCGCTGCAGATTGGAGGTAGCCTGCGCATCCAGCGCGCTCGTCACATCACCAAACAGCGCAGAGTAGCCCTGGTTGATCGACAGCAAAGTGCGGCTGCTGCCCGTCGAACCGAGAACACCGGGGTTGAGCGCACGGAAGCCAATGTCGAGATTGATCACGGCGTTATCGGTCAATACCGACGACCAGTACGCAGTCGCAATATCAAATCCGGCACGCGCCTGCGTGCCCACACCGGCGCCGCCTGTATCGTTCAGTACGAAAGTGACGGCATTGGCGGGCGCGGAAGCCCCGAAAAGCGCAAGCGCAGCACCTGCTGCTAACAGCGTAGATTTCATCATCGATATTCCCCAATTCCTGAAAATTGCAAACAGGCACAGCCGTTTCTTAAGGCTTTATTAACCGTCCTGTTAGCTGCGACAGGAATGACCACCGGTCAAGGCCAATTTTCGGCGGACGTTCAGAATCCGTTTCAAAAAAGCACATGGTCTGCTTTTAATACTTAGCGACGCAATATTCTAACAACTGCAGCGACTGAGACAGCGAAATTTAGCGGAATCAATTCGCGAATTGGCCATGATCGATCGCAACATTCGTTGATGAAGCGGTGATTGCGCCGCTGAAAGAGCATCCAGAGAGCACGCCGCTTTATCTGAGAACCCAGTTGCCATTCAGATGGCCGGTTCCACCGATAGCCTCACGCCCCCCACATAAGAATCGACCAGTGAAGATCAGTTCGAATCGATTTTCACCGCTCTAAAAAAGGCCCTTGCCATACTGATATCGGGCGCTGAGGCGACGGACATTAACCACGCATCAGGGACCTTTATGGGCGGTTGAGCCGTTTTGTGTGCAATGGTTACAATTGTGTAAATAATAGGGTATCATGCTTCCGTGAAAAACAAATTGAACCCCAATCGGACGAAACGGCGAACGGTCGTCCCTGTCGGCAAGCTGATGATCGTATCGGCTCTCGCCATGTTGAATTTGGGCTTTGGGAGCGACCGGCTGAATGGCGTTGCCAACGCTCAGGCATCAAGCGACGCGCAGACATCGGCCGCCATTCTCGATCTTCTCGCGCGTTCGCCCGGCGAACGTGGTCTCACTGACCTATTAAAGGGAAAGCGCCAAGCCACTATATTTGGCGAGATTGAAAATGTGCCGGCCGACGCAGCTCCAAGGCAGCGCGCCCTTGGCAAAGTCTTTGATTTCCCACCGGAAGATGGCCTGGCATTTACGGCAGGAACGCCGACCGACCTTCTCGGGCTCGGGACACCGCCGCCCATTTCTGATTTGGCGGACTTTCCTGCAATAGCTGCGACGCCCGCGGCCGGAGTGCCCAGTTTTTCCGGCACGGGCCCTGGGGCACCACCAGTTGGCGTGATTGGCGGAAACCCTGGAGGGGGTGGCCCCGCCGTCCCTGGACCCGGCACTCCAGATGGCCCACAGCCAGAACCCCCGGTGGCAACACCAACGCCGCCTGCTGGTCCTGGCATCCCGACACCGCCTATAACAAGTCCAGTGCCAGAGCCCGGCACATGGATGCTGATGCTGGTGGGTTTTATCGCATGCGGTGGAGCATTGCGGCGCCGTGGTGCAGTGCGCGTGTTTGGAAAGGATGCAGATAGCAGATGCGTTGGATAATGTTGTCAATCCTGGGTGCAATCCTGTTCACCGGTTTCCTTCTGGTCGGACAACCAAAGCTATTTGCAAGCGAGGAAATGCCTGTACGGAACGGCTCGCCGGAGTTCACATCAGGTGGAGACAGCTTCAGTCTTACCAAGCGATATCCCCTCACGCCTGAGGAGGTGGCTTTAGCTGCCAGCAAGAATTTATTACCGGCAAATGCTCGGACGCTTTTAAGAGTGGATGCCAAGCTGAAGCATGGTGATTATCGCTGGGACGCGGAAGGCGTGCCCGCGGGAACCTTGAATGTTTTTGTCGATCTGGAACGGCAGATGATTTCGGTTTTCCGCGCAGGGCATGAGATTGGTACCGCTGTCATCGTATATGGCGATGACAAGATGCGCTCTCCCCTCGGCGTCTTTCCTATCCTGTCGAAACAAAAAGATTATCATTCGCGTAGCTATGATGCGCCAATGCCGTACGCGATGTTTCTGACCATGGACGGCGTGGCACTGCACGCTAGTCCGATATCGGCCCGGCGAGCGACACATGGATGTATCGGCCTGCCGGAACCCTTTGCACAGCTACTCTTCAATGCGGCCAAAGCCGGTGATCGCGTCCAGATCGTGCGCTCGGAGCCTAGCTTGCGCGGTCCGTTGGTAGCGGCTCCCCTGCCCGACCTTTATTAGCCTGCTTTAAGAGTTTCTTTGGCAACATCGTAAACCGCATTTCTTTATCCTGTTTCTGTACGTGACATTGAGACCGCAGAACTAGTTTTGCCCCTGAAGAAAGGGGCATCATGGTACGGTTTGCTACGGTCTGGAAACTCTCGGTCCTAACAGCCTGTTCTTTCATGCTGCCCGGAATGCAGGGCCGTCTGGATAATGCCGAACTCCGTATTCTTTCGGCTCACAATGCCGAACGTGCCAAAATGGGTGTGGCTTCGCTGCGGTGGGATGATCAACTGGCCGAAGGAGCGCAGCGCTGGGCCGATCATCTGTCGGCTACCGGAAAGTTCGAACATTCGCCCAATCGGCCGGGTGAACCGCTGGAAGGCGAAAATATCTGGGGGGGAACGCCAGACTCCTTTACACCCGAATCCATGGTTCGTCTGTGGATCGCCGAGAAGCGGTCCTATGTGGCGGGGGTGTTCCCAGCCAATAGCAGCACTGGCCGGGTTGAGGATGTCAGCCATTACACCCAATTGATCTGGCGTCGCACGGAAGCGGTCGGGTGCGGCCTTGCCCATCTCGGTGGAGAAGAGATACTGGTTTGTCGCTACAGTCAGCCCGGAAACGTGCGTGGACGCATACCAATCTAGGACGGAAGTTGCCGATCATAAGGCTCAGCCACGGCGCAGCTTTCTGATCACCAGAGCATGTATAGGGGCAGCAATGAAAACCCTATTGATCGACAAGCGCTCCCGCTTTTTGATCAGCCGCCAGGCGCGAAGGCCGCTCGTCAACTTTCAGGCCAGATGCCTCGCGAGCCTGAGTTTTTGTAGACGTTAAAATCTTCTCGGCCTGTGCAAGCGGCATGAAATCATCAGCCAACAGTGGTGATAATTGTGGTTTCTGGGACAGCGTGGGTGGAACGCCCAAAAAGATGTTCTCGTCATACTCAATGGTTTCCAGGTCGCCTATTAGCTGCTTCGCACTTTCAAGGTCGTCCAGCAGAGCAACCTGGGTGAAAGCGCGACGCCGGCCCCAATTGCCTTTCCAACGGTAAAAGATGTGGTGACCCAATTTGGTGATTTTATTGAGTGATGGTGCCCAATAGGGCACGACGAAATCTGCGTGATAATGCGTTGCCATACCCACCTCCGGTTCGACACCGCCCGACAATGCGGTGACTGCCAGCTTTCGCGCGCTTTCCCATCCTGCCTTGGAAGGGCGGCGTTCCAGGCTGCCATCGCAGGTGAAGGTGAACTGGCATCCCGTCTTGCGATCGGAGCCTTCGTAAACCACGCCGCAGACAGAACGTGGGAAAGCCGGATGCCGAACGCGATTAAGGACGACCTGCGCCACAGCACGTCGCCCACTGGCCGGCTCATTTGCAGCTTCGTAATAAATGGCCGCGGTGAGGCAGTCAACCGAAGCTCCGCGCTCACCCTCACCCGCCCCCATCGGCAAGACGAGCGCTGGAGCCGGCTCAACGGGCTCCTTGGAAAATGGCATTTCCTCGTTCGCTTCGGCCGCCTCTTCGGCTGTCAGCGGCATGAATGTCTGCGGCGCAGGGATAAGAGGTTTTGGCCCGGCAAGCCGTTCCTGATCGATCGCGGCATCGATACCCTGCTGCTGTCGACCAGCATCATGGACCACCAGCCACCAGACTGCAGCACCCAAAGCTATGACGGCAAACAAAATGACGAATATAAGCTGCATGGCTGACATAGCGCGCCAGTTTGCTTTGAATTTCATTGCGAACAGCACCTGTCACATTCAGCCATGATCATGTCTTATTACAGAAGACCGACTAACGGCTTACACCAAAACCGTCTCGCGCCGGCACGCAAAGCGTTTCTTGAAAATTGAGGCATTGGCATGAGGTCGCCAGCACTCTATCCACGAATATTAGGCATAGGATGGGAAATGGCAATGGCGACCGCGTGGAAGTCCGTATCGGCCGGGCCGGTTGGCGTCCGGGAGAAGCCACAAGCAGGGTTCATTCTGCTCGTATTGATTCTGGGGATCGTTCTTTTCGCGGTTCCTACCATGATGTTCGTCACGCAGCAGTCTTGGACCGGCGAAGAAGGTGCGCATGGACCAATCGTGCTGCTTACTGGCCTGTGGCTATTATATCGCCGCTGGCAAGAGGTGAAAGGATATGCTGGAACGCCGCCGGCTTGGCACGTGTGGGGGCTTCTGGCCGTGCTCATACCCTTGCAGATTTTCGCCCGGATCACCCAGATCGTGGAAATCGAAGGCTATTTGATGTATTTCGTGCTGCTGACGGTGCTGTACAGCATTGTCGGTATAGACGTGATGAAACGTCTGCTGTTTCCCTTATTCTATCTGGCGTTCATTTTCCCACCGCCGGATACCGTTGTAGCTGCGATAACCATACCGATGAAGATGTGGCTATCGAAGGCGGCGATCGCTTTTCTTGCCATGTTCGGCTATCCGATCGGCGGCGAAGGCGTGCGCATCTATGTGGGCCAATATGAGCTGCTGGTTGCTGCAGCCTGCTCCGGTATCAACTCCATCATTTCGCTGACCGCCATTTCACTTTTTTACATCTATATTCGCCACCAAGCTGACTGGCGTTATGCCGTGTTTTTGGGCCTGTTCATTATTCCTGTCGCGTTGATCGCCAATTTCTTCCGCGTTTTGATCTTGATCCTCTTGACCTATCATTCCGGTGAGGCGGCTGCGCAGGGATTTTTGCACAATTTTGCGGGCATCTTGATGTTTGCAATTGCCTTGCTCACCATCTTCGGGCTCGACAGCGTGCTCAAACCGATATGGGATAGGTTTATGGATCGCAGATCAGGAGATGCCAGCCATGGTCAGTGACATTCAGCCTCAATCAGCCAAACCGCAATCGCGGCCGCTATTATTGTCGCGGCGGCATGCGCTGATCGGTGGCGCGCTAGCTTGCGCATCGGGGTTCGCTTTTTTGCGCCAGCCTGCCGTTGCCAACCCAGTTATCAAGGAAAGCCAGTTCGAAGGCTGGGTTCCAGAGCAATTCGGCCAGTGGAAAACGATTTCGCAAAGCGGGGTAGTTCTCCCGCCGCCGGATACGCTCAGCGATCGTTTGTATGACAATCTCATAACCCAGGTTTATGCCGCGCCGGGCCTGCCTGCGGTCATGTTGCTCCTCGCGTATAATAACGCACAGGACGGCGTTTTGCAGGTCCATAGACCGGAAGTTTGCTATCCCGTTGGTGGTTTCGAACTGAGTGCTACAAGGGAAATGGATATTCAGGTCGGCAGCAAGACTATACCGGCCAACTTCTTCACCGCCACAAGCCCCAACCGTATCGAACAAGTCGCGTATTTCACACGATTGGGACGCGCCTATCCTCGCAGCTGGGCGGAACAGCGGATCGCCGTCATGCAAGCCAATCTTGAGGGCGATATCCCCGACGGCATCATGATGCGGGTCTCCGTCTTGAGCGCTGACGCCGGACGGGCGGAGGATCAGTTGCAGGATTTCAGCCGCGCCTTCATCACCGCAGCCCCAGCCCCATTGCGCCGAGTACTGCTCGGTACGGCAACATAAAGGAAACAATTCATGAAACGTCGTACTTTAGGCGCTTTGGCGCTTGTTCTGGTTTCGCTCCAGGCCTGCAACAAAGAGGCCACCGGTCAAGTGGCCGCCGTCGTCAATGGCGATGAAATCACGCTGCAGGAGATCAATGCCGAACTGGGCAGTGCCAATATTCCTGAGGGTGTCGACAAAAAGGTCGTGCAGCAGGCTGCTTTACAACGCATCATTGAACGTCGTCTTCTTGCGCAGACTGCTGAAGAAGAAGGTCTGGACAAGACACCTGAGTTTTTGATCCGCGAACGGCAATTGCGCGACGCCCTGCTGATTCAGCTCATGGGGCAGAAGGCCGAACGGTCACAAAAAGTGCCCGATCAGCAAGCGATCGACGCATTTATTGCCGAAAGCCCCGCCATGTTTGGCAACCGCCAGGTATTCACCGTGGATCGCATCCAGTTTCCCATGCCGGCCGATCCGAGTAAGCTGCAACAGCTGAAGGACGACCATAGCATGGCCGCCGTTGCCAGCCGTTTGCAGCAGCTCGGCGTGGATTTTCAGCGAGATTCGGCGCAGCTCGATACCGCGAAACTAGGCGATGAGCGGCTGAAGCAGATCCAAACACTGCCCGCGGGCGAGCCATTTGTTCTGACGGAAAATGGGATGGTCATGGTGGGTGTCATTACTGGCGAACGGAGCGCTCCCCTGGCGGGCACGGAAGCACGGCCGCTGGCGGTCAAGGCGCTCCAGAGCAAGCAGTTCGAAGACTCCATGCAGCAGCGTATGAAGCAGGCCAAGGCTGCGGCTGATATCAAATATCAGGATGGGTTCGCGCCTCCCAAGGCTGCGGACAAAGCCGCTGCGCCAGCCAACTGATCGACCATACCAAATGGAAGCGGGCGGCCTGCCTGGACAGGCCCGCCTGCTTCCAATCGGCGCAGATACATCAACAAACGGTCGGAGCTCGCGAGAGCAAGGCATCTAAAATAGCGGCGGTCCGCGGCGTTGGCGCAAAGTGACCGTCCATCATATTTTCGCCACCCGCGCGTTCTAACCATCGGCAGGAGCGTTAGCCAACTGCGGTCCATCCCCGTGTTCTATGATGGACATAGGCCACACTCCGGCACCTGTGAGCCGGATAAGCGGTCTAAAAGCGCCTTTACCGAACAGTCCTTACCGTCCCTATTTCCCGCAATAAGAGACATGTGATGAACCTGCTCTTCGCCCTGCCCGGCTTTCACCGTTATGAGCGTGGCGCAGAAGTGGCCCTCTTATCGGTGGCCGAGCATCTGGCACGGTCGGGCGATGCTGTGACCGTCATGGGCTCCGGCGGCGAACGGGCGGAAGCCAGCTATCGTTACAAGCAGCTGCCCTCCATTCGACGTGAACGGTTTGAGAGATTTCCCACCTTCCCCCCTTTTCGCAGCGAAACGGCATGGGAAGATGCCAGCTTTTCGGCATCGCTGCTGCGGGCTTACCGCCCGGACGACTATGATGCGGTCATAACCTGCTCTTTCCCCTTCACCCACTGGACGCTACGCCGACCGTCCCGGCACAAGCCGCTGCAGATATTCGTGACGCAAAATGGCGACTGGCCCGCCGTCGCCGACAATAGCGAATATCGCAGCTTCGCCTGCGATGGTCTGGTCTGCACCAATCCGGACTATCTGGATAATAACGCCTCAAAATATAATTGTGCGCTGATTCCCAATGGCGTGGATCTGGAACGCTTCCACCCCGGTCCCGCCGTTCGCGAGCAGTTGGGATTGCCGCTGGATCGCCCGATCATCCTGATGGTGAGTGCGTTTATCGAAACCAAGCGCGTTCTCGATGGTATTCGCGCCGTGGCCGAGATGGACGATGCGGTGCTGGTGGTGGCCGGGGACGGCCCCTTGCGCGCAGAAGGGCAGGCCCTGGCAGACCAGCTGCTGCCCGACCGGTTCCGGCGCATCAGCCTGCCCGCCAGCGATATGCCCGCCCTCTATCGCTCCGCCGATGTCTTCCTGCATTTGTCGCTACTCGAATCGTTCGGCAATGTCTTCATCGAGGCGGACGCAAGTGGACTGCCGATCGTGGCACATGACAGCGAAAGACTCCGCTGGATCCTCGGCGACCAATCGCCTTATCTTTGCGACACCGAGAACCAGCCGGCACTAGTGGCGGCACTCCGGGGAGCCCTCGCCGCGCCTGCCACAGACCGGCATTCCGACAATATTGCGCGCTTTGGCTGGCCCAACATAGCCGCGCAATATCGCGATTTTATCGCCGGTCTGCTGAGCGCCCGATCAGACCGGACCTAATCTGCCTCACTTGGAGATCTGCCGGAAATAAGCGATGGTTTTCTCCAGACCGGCACGCAGTTCGATGGTCGGTTCCCAATCGAGCTCTTTCTTGGCCAGCGAGATGTCGGGGCGTCGCTGGGTTGGATCGTCGGATGGCAGGGGATGCTGCACCAGGGTGGAGCGTGACCCGGTCATCTCGATCACCTGTTCGGCCAGTTGCTTGATGGTGAATTCCACCGGATTGCCGATATTTACCGGACCGGTAAAGCCATCCCGGCTGTCCATCAGGCGCATCAACCCCTCCACCAGATCGTCGACATAACAGAAGCTGCGGGTCTGCGATCCATCGCCGTAGATGGTGATATCCTCGCCGCGCAGCGCCTGCATGATGAAGTTCGATACCACACGGCCGTCCGACGGATGCATGCGCGGACCATAGGTGTTGAAGATGCGCGCGACCTTGATCTTCACGCCGTTCTGGCGGTGATAATCGAAGAAAAGCGTCTCGGCACAGCGCTTGCCTTCATCATAGCAGCTGCGCAGGCCAATCGGGTTTACATTGCCCCAATAGGGCTCGGTCTGGGGATGCTGCGTGGGATCGCCATAGACTTCGCTGGTGGAAGCCTGCAGGATCGGAACCTTGATGCGCTTGGCCAGGCCGAGCATGTTGATGGCGCCCACGACCGAAACCTTGGTGGTCTGCACCGGATCATGCTGATAATGAATGGGCGAGGCAGGACAGGCCAGATTGTAAATGGCATCGACCTCCACGAAAAGCGGAAAGCAGATATCGTGACGCATGAACTCGAAACGCGGATGGTCGTGCAGATGGGCAATATTGGCTTTGGAACCGGTGAACAGATTGTCCACGCACAACACTTCGTCGCCCGCTTCGATCAGCCGGTCGATCAGATGCGATCCGACGAAGCCAGCACCGCCCGTGACCAATACTCTGCGAGCGCTGAAATAATCGCGTGCCATGGTTTTTCGTCTCCCTCGATTGTAGAAATCTGCACTATATCCGGCCTTGAGCGACAGCGCATAATTCGAGATCGCAGTAACACAGCGCCCCGATATGGCATCCCTGCCAGTGACAGCCAGCTTCTGAAAGACAAATAAGATGGAACTGGCCGCCTGGCTACTCGCGACACCGCTTTGCGTGCTTCTCGGCTATCTCACGCTGGAACTGCTGCTTGGCTTGCCCCCGTTGAAAGCCAGCACTCTGGTCAAAGGCACACCGCCGCCATCGAGCGTAATCCTTGTACCGGCTTATAATGAGGCCGCGAATATCGCCCAGACCGTGGAGGCCCTGCGCAAAGTGGCGCCGGCTGCCTCTATCCTCGTAGTGGCGGACAACTGCACAGACGATACCGCCAGACTGGCCCGTGCCGCCGGTGCGCAAACCGCCGAACGGTTCGACATGGAGCGCCGTGGCAAGGGCTATGCGCTGGCCTTCGGACGGGAGGTATTGCGCGCCGATCCTCCGGAGGCTGTGCTGGTGATGGATGCCGATTGTGCGCTGGCGCCCGGCAGCGCGGCCCGCCTTGCTGCTCTCGCCGTCTCGCTCGGTCAGCCGGTGCAGGCTTCCAACCTGCTCGTCTCCCATGCCGATGCCGCGCCGCTCGTGCGCATTTCCAACTTTGCCATGATGATCAAGAACCTGGTGCGCGCGCGTGGCCTGATGCGGCTTGGCCGGGGGGCCCTGTTGTTTGGAACGGGCATGGCGTTTCCCTGGCCTGTTTTCGAACGGTTGCCGCTGGCCACGGCCGATGCGGTCGAGGATCTTCAGATGGGTCTCTGGCTGGCGGCCGAAAACAGTCCCGTCGCTCTGGACGATCAATCCTTCGTCACCAGCCAGGCGGCATCGGTTGAAGACAGCCGTGGCCAGCGCAGCCGCTGGGAACACGGGTTTCTGCAGACTGCCACGCGGCAGGCCCTACCGCTTATGACGGCCGGTCTGCGGCACCGATCGCGCCTGCAATTCGCCTTGGGTGCGCATCTTATGGTTCCGCCGCTGGCCCTACTGATGCTGCTGGCCGTGGCGTTTCTCGCACTTATAGCGCTGCTGTGCGCGCTGAGCGGCCAGTGGTTGCCGCTATGGGTTGCCGCTCTGGCTTTCGCTGGCCTGAGCTTCGCCCTTCTTCTTGCATGGTGGCGCGAGGGCCGAACGATCCTGCCCTTTTCAGCCCTGCTCAAGACACCGCTCTATGTGCTCTGGAAGATTCCCATTTATGTGGGGTTTTACATCAACCGCCAGCGCGGCTGGAACCGGACCCGGCGCGAGGGTGAGAGCGACGACGGTTCCAGCGCCACCAGATAGGGAAGATCTTGGGCCCCTCGATCAGATAGCGGCGCCACAGACGGCGTGGCTCGCTCAGCAGCCGGAACAGCCATTCCAGTCCGGCGCGCTGCATCCAGCGCGGTGCCCGCTGTTTGACGCCGATCAGAAACTCTAGCGATGCGCCGATACAAAGAGCGACGCCTCTGGCCCGCCCGTCCGTCTTGATCTCCTGACAGACGATTTCGCTTTGCGGCGCGCCGATCGCGAACAGAGTGATATCGGGTCCGCTCTCTACTACGAATCGCGCGATATCGGCCCGCGCTTTCGCGTTGTTGAGCACGCCCATCGGCGGCTCGTGGAATTGCCAGTCTATGATCGGAAAATCGGCGGCGATACGTGCATGCAGTGCAGCGTCTCCGCCAATAATCGCAATTCGCATGGGATCGGCCACCGCGCCGAGCAGATCGCGCGTCAAATCGCTGCCGGGCATGAGCGGCATGGAGCAGCCGGACAGGACTGCCAGCCGTGCCAGAATCCGACTGTCGCAAATTACCAGATCGGCGGCATCCAGCGCCGGGCCAAGCCGCTCTCCCTGCGGCCCGTGCAGCCGAACCACATGATCGACATTTGGTGTCACCACATAGGAAAAGGTCGAATCTCCAGCGAGCGCCAACACGGCGTTCAAAATCCGGTCAGCAGGTATCAGGTTGAAGCGAACGCCCAGAAATTCGATCCGCGGCGCCGATGTCCTGTCCGGCATCAGCGGCTTTCCAGGCGGCCATAGAGTCCATTCGGCGGGGTCTGTCCCACTGGAATGTCCACCCCGAACATCTGCGCAGACTTGGCCAATCCTTCCGCTGCCTGCGCTGTGCAGCCAGCATCCGCTTTTCGGCAGAGCGACTGATAGAGACGCCAGCCGCTCGAAAGCGCCGGCGCGTCCCGTGTCAGCTTGCGCGCGATGGCCACCGCCTGACGGTTCAGACCATGCTGCATCATCCAGTTGGTGGTCAAGGTCGCCAGACGGGCGCTCTGGGGATTGGCGTCCATGCCCTGCCGCCAGACCCGTTCGGCATTGTCCACATCGCCCAGTTGCGAATAGGCGGTTGCCGCCGCGCTCCAGGCTGCGATGTCTGCCGGGCATTGATAGGAGGCCCGTTGGGCCGAGCGGAGCGCATCGGAAGCATTGCCGGTCTCCAGCAGCGCCTGGGCCCTCGCGATCAATGCGGTGCAGTTGGTTTCGTCTGTCGCCAGCACACGCTCTGCGCGCTGAAGACCGGCCTGCGCGCGGCCCTGTCGCACCAGCATCAAGGCGGCAACCGCGGATGGCTCCGTGCCCGGCAGTCCAGCCAGCATCTGCGATGCCGCAGCGGCCCGTGCATGATCCACCAGAAAGCGTGCGACCCGCAGCCGCACCGGCTCCGGAGCAGCGGATGCGATAGCCCGGACCGAAGTTCCATCGAGGCGGTCGACGCCATATTCATTCCAGAGATCGACAGCCTGATCGGCAATGGCGCGCGTCTGTTCAGGCTTGGCCAGCAGCCCGGTGGTCAGGCGCATCGCATCGGCAGGACGGTTGTCTTTGAACGCGAAATTTGCCTCATCAATCCGAATATTGTCATTATCGGGCAGTCGCTCACGCAAGTCCGCGAAGCTCCGCCGTATGCCTTCGCGGTCGCTCAGCGCGCGGTATATTTCCAGCCGGGTGAGCGACATGCCGGCCGATGCACGCGATCCGCGCTCAAAATTCTCCAGCAACGTCAGCGCTTCTTCCCTGTCGCCGTTGCGAAAGGATGAACGGGCCTTCAATATTGCCCCCCCCTCACTCGACGGATCGATTTTCAGGATCTGATCTGCGTAGCCGATGCTTTCGTCGAACCGGTTGCGGACCAGGCTGTGCAGTCCGCGAGTTAGCAGCGCATCCACATTGTTGGGATCGAGCGATAGAATCGTTTCGGCTGCTTCCTTGGACTCACGCAACCTGCCCACCTGCATTCCTAGCTGCGACACTGCCTGCAAGGCTTCCATGTTCTGCGGATCAAGTGCCAGGGCATTGCTATAGGCACCAAAGGCGCCCGGCACCGAACCGGCTCGGTACTCTATGCGTCCACGCAGCAGATGATAGTCCGGTTCGTCGTCCCGTTCCGCAATGGCGTCTGCTATGGCTATGCGCGCCTCGGCAATCCTGTTCTGCTCGAGCAGGGACTGCGCTTTTGCAGCATCTTCCTGCGCATTGGCGAAGGAATTGCCGCAGGCCGCCAGCATCATGAGGAGCGAAATGGCCGCCAGAGAAACGAAGGCCTTCCAGAGCGTTCCGCGGGCAAACACAGGCTGTCCCACAACCGCAAGGTTAATGGCATGGTCAAACTTCATGGACGACCTTATAGGGTGTCGCAGCAGGCTGTCGATCACTGTTGGAGTACCTCTTGAATGTTCCGTATTTTGCTTTTCGCGATGATCAGTTTTTTTGGGGTTTTTTCCTCAACTGTAGCGGCGCAGGAAGTTGCTTCATCGCCAGCGATCGCTGAGGAGACGACGCTGCAGAATGCGCCGACCCCGCAACAGGGCAGGCCATATAGGATCAATGCGGGCGACGAACTGGAAATCTACGTTTGGGGCGAAGAACGGCTCCAGCGCACGGTCAAGGTCCTGCCCGATGGCACGGTCGCCTTTCCGCTGGTCGGTCGTATCAACGTGCAGGATCGTTTGCCTGGTGAAGTTGAGGCGCTGATTACACGGGGACTCAGCAGCCAGTATCGCGGCGAGGTTCCGCAGGTGACTGTGTCGGTATTATCGCCATCGGGGCTGCAATTTTCTGTCATGGGCCGGGTCAATGCGCCCGGTACTTTCACTCCGGGCCGTTACATCAACGTGTTGGAAGCCCTGAGCATGGCCGGTGGACCAAGTGAATTTGCAAATCTCGACAATATTCTGATTATCCGCAAATCAGGGTCGGACCTCGGCTCCAGGCGGGTACGCATGTCACAATTGTTCAAAAGCGGCACCGATCCGAACAGCATCAACGATGCGAATATTCCCCGTATCGAAACTGGCGATACCATTATCGTTCCTTGATAGCCGTTCGCGATCTTGGGAATTCGATTTGGGGGAAAGTTCATGCAGAAACGTTCGTTAGTAGTTACCGCAGCCCTGGCTGCGTTTTCAACCCAGGCACTGGCTGATAATGTGACACGAGTGACGGCGACCGTCTCTGCTGGCGCCTCTGTGAATACAAATCCCTTTCTCCTCGAGGACAGCGAAACCGCACTGAGCGGCATTATAACGTTCAACCCTCGGGTCTTTATCGAGGGCGACCGCGGGGAGGTGACGGTGAGTGGGCTTGCTCGTGTTTCGCAATATTCCACCAATCTTGGAACCGACGCAGCATTTCGTATAGGATCAGACGCCGTATATGCGGTGGATGGACGCACCTCCATTACCGGTGGCATTGCGCTGCAAACTGCCCGTAATGCGTTTCAGAACTCACTGCTTGCCAATGCCGGCGATCTGGCCTTGCCTGGTGCCGAGTTGGAACCGGATGTGAATTTCGTTGATCCTACTGTGGCTGGCACAAGAACGCGTACGTCGTCTATTAACGGCTCTCTTGGCGTAAATCATACGCTCAATGAGGTCAGCTCGATCGGTGGGCAGATTGGCAGCAACTACACCTTTTTTGACAATGGCGTCGGCTTTGATTTCAAAAGCTATTCTGCGTCAGGTAGCTACGCCCATCGCGTCTCGCCAAGAACATCGCTGAACGCGGGCCTTGCCGGCACACGGGTTGATTATCTCGGCCGTTCTGTGGGCGATACGAAAATCCTCTCGCCCAATATAGGCGCTACACAGCAACTGACCGAGACGATGGTTCTCACGGCCAATATTGGCGCTTCTTTTGTTTCGACGGAGAACGGATTGGGCTCCTCTACCTCGCAAACCTTCCTTTCAGGTTCAGTCAGTTTGTGCGATCGCGGCTTGAACCAGGGCTTTTGTGCGGCGTTGAGCCGTAATGCATCTCCAACAGCATTGGGCACCGTTCAAGCAACGACATCTGCTTCTCTCAGCTTCGATCAGAAGCTTTCACGAACGGAAAATGTGTCGATCTCGGGTCGCTACAGCCAGTCAGATCAAAACAACCTCTCCGCCAACAGCGTCAGTTTCCCGGGCAACAAGGTGGTTGGCCTAACCGGACGGTACAGCAAGACCCTGAATGAGCGGCTCTCCTTGTATGTCACGCCGGTCTACGGCAAAATTTTTGGAACGTCGCCTGATCGGTCCGCAAATTACGGTCTGACCGCCGGCATAAGCTATCGTTTGGGACAACTAGGCCGATGAATAACAATCCCTATGACATTTTGGATGAAGAAGCTGCTGGAGGTGGTAACTTTCTGCAGCATCTCCCCACGATCCTCTGGCAGCGCAAATGGTGGATCATTGTCCCTCTGATCCTCGGCATTGTCGGTGCTGGCGCAGCTATTCTGCTGATACCGCCTACTTATCGATCCAATGCCATCATGCTGGTGGAATCATCCCAACTGCCGCAAGAGCTCACGGGTATGGACGGTACAGACCTGATCGATCGTCGCATCGCAGCAATCCAACAGCAAATTACGGCGCGGCCAGATCTAATCGAACTCATAGAGCGCTATGGTCTCTATCCGGACAAACGCGGCAGTGCACCGCTCTCGGAACTCGTCGACGATATGCGCTCCTCGATCAGTCTTACACCGACACAAGCGGCCGCTGCTGGCAATAGCCGCGAACGGAGCACCATCGCGTTCGAACTTGCGTTTGAATCGAGCGAGCCGGTGCAAACACAGGCTGTCACGCAGGATCTCATGGACCGCGTGTTGCAACTCGATGCCCGCGGCAATGCGGAGCAGGCCACCAACACCGTCCAGTTCTTGACCGATCAGGCCGCGACCCTGGAGACGCGCATCTCGGAAGTGCAATCACAAATCGCACAGGTCAATGCACGTAACGGTGCGGTGCTGTCGGGCAATGGTATGATGATCGGCGGTGACAGCGGTAGCTACGACGTGCAGATAGCCGCGCTTCAGCGTGATAATCAGTCGCTTATTCAACAACGCCAGATGGCCCAGAGCAGTGACCAGCGTGATCCTATCGTCTCCGCAGCGGAGCAACGGCTGGCCAGTGCACGTGCCGTTTACGCCGAAACGCATCCCGATGTTATCTTCGCCAAGCAAGCATTGGCAGAGGCTCAAAAGCTTGCAAAAAGCAACACGAAGAAAATTCCCGTCGATACGATCGATCAGCAGATCGCATTCAACAACAACCAGATCGCGACGCTGCGCGCGGCAAAAGCAAATCAGGTTGCGCAGATGAATTCGCAACTTTCAGCGCAATCGCGGGCACCCCTCGTGCAACAACGCCTGAGTGAAATGCAGCAAAGCCTCAGCGCGCTGAATGCACAATACGAACAGATTCAAAATCAGCTGCTGAGTGCGCGAGCGGGCGTCCGCGCTGAGGACGAACAGATGGCCGAGCGTCTGTCTGTTGTGGAGCCCCCTGTCGTTCCGGATGAACCGATCTGGCCGAACCGCCTGTTGCTGGCGGCGGGTGGCATTCTTGGTGGCCTGGGCCTCGGGATTCTGCTCGCTTTCGCGGTGGAACTCCTGTTTCGCCCCATACGTGATCCTAACACGCTTAAGAATATCTTCGGTGTCTCACCACTAGGTGTGATTCCGGTGATCGAGGTGCGTCAGCCCAAGCGAGCTTCCCGTAAGGGTTGGCGCCGCTTCGTTCCAGCGCGCTGAATGACATACCGATTTCAGGGTAAAAGCCATGGCCGAACATAAAATTACGACCGATCGACGGTCGATCCTTCACCTGTCCGACCTCGCGGAGATCACACCGAGCAAGGACGCCGTGAGCGCGAACCGCATCGTCGGCTTCAACAGCCGTGATTCACGGGCCCGCCCGTTCAGCCTGTTGCGCACCAGCCTGATCAAGAAGCTGAAGGAAAATAATCATCGCCTGGTGGGCATCACCTCCGCCAGCCCGGCGGCCGGCAAATCCTTCCTTGCTATGAATCTGGCCAGCTCGCTGGCACGCGTGAGCGAAGAGCCGGTGTTCCTCGTCGATCTCGATCTGCGGCGCGCTTCCCTTTCCGAATATCTCGGCACCGCGCCGGAAGTCGGGGTGGAGAGTTTCATCGAGCAGAAGACCGACCGCCTTGGCGATGTGGGTTACAGCATATCCGGCACCAATCTCGGGCTTTTTCCCTGCGTTCAGCGTGACCAGGATACGGCCGAGCTTCTTGCCGGCACCGGATTCAGCCGGATGATCGAGCAGTTCCGCAACGAAAGTGAAGCGTCGATTATTCTGTTCGATTTGCCCCCGGTCTTCGCCAATGACGATGCCATGATCATTTTAGAGCAGCTTGATAGCTACATCATGGTGGCCGATGCAGGGAAAACCACGCGCAAACAGGTGGAAGAGGTTGTCGCGATGCTGCAGCCCACCCCATGCATCGGGTCTATCCTGAACCGTTACAAAGGCGGGTTCGGCGATAGTTATGGCTACGGCTACGGCGGTGCCGACTATTCGCGCTATTATGAACAAACTTGACCGTCAGACCGTCTTTAACAAGTAGATCGTTTCAAACGGGCGGATATCAACCAGCACTCAGGCAGGCCCTCTGCGTAGGGTTATGCGCTTTTTGATAGTGACGCAGTTTCAGCTAACGCGGTCGGGCTAGATATACGCTGCAGTTATTTTGATAGATTCGAGAAAGAGGCGGCAATTTTGTTAAGTCGTGCTGTATCTTCTGTCTGGGAATGGGCCAGCATTTTGCGGAGCAGCCGCGCAGTCCGCGATAGCAGTATCGTCGGTGCGGTGCAGTTCGCAACGCAAGCTATCCGCTTTCTCAGTAACATTATTTTGGCCGCCTTGCTCTCGCCCGTCATTTTTGGATTGATGGCGATCGTCACAACAATCCGCACCGGCATTGAACTGCTCAGCGATGTCGGGATTGGTCAAAGCATCGTCGTTTCAGATGATGGCGCAAAACAGGAATTTGTTGAAACTGCTTGGGCGCTGAAAATCATCCGAGGTATTGTGCTGACGTTGGTCGGTGCTGCCGCCGCATTTCCCGTTGCCTGGTTCTACGGGAAAGCTGAACTCGGGCCGCTCCTGCTCGTCGGTTCACTTACATCTCTTTTCAGCGGGTTCGAGCGTCCCGGAGGAACATTGTGTGAGCGCGATCGAAAGATGGTGCGCGTTGCCATTTTCAGAATTGTCGTGGCGCTCATCGGTTTTTCATGTGTGGTGTTTTTCGCTTGGATGATACCCAGCGCAATGGGATTGGTCATCGCTGGTGTCGTAGCTTCGGCAATAGGCGTCGTGGTAAGTTTTCGAATATTGCCGCTGCCCGGTTATCGTCCTCGCATATCGCCAAAATACCGCTCCAATATCATGTCCTTCGGCAAATGGATTTTCCTGTCCTCCGTCATCTATTTTTTCGCCAGCAACTTTGATCGCCTATATCTTCCAGCTCAGATTCCGGTGGTAATCTTCGGGATATACAGCATCGCCAGATCGCTTACCGAAGCGATCGTTCAGATGGCGGTTCAGGTCAATCGCCTCGTCGTGCTGCCCGCCGTGGCGCGCTCGAAGCATCTGCTTCACACCGACCGCGGACGCTTGGGCAAATTACGGTTCCTTGGCTTAGGCGTGGTCGATATCGGGCTAGGCGTTGCCATCGCCTCATCGGATATCATCATCGATCTGCTGTTTGATCCCCGTTATGCACTGGCAGCAACGATTCTGCCGATCCTTCTGCTGGGTTCGTGGTTCTCGATCCACGCATCGGTGACGGAAACGACCTTGCTCGGCGCCGGTCATTCTCGCCCAATGGTGGGTGGCAACTTTTTGCGGCTGCTGAGCACGGCCATTGCGCTCCCTCTCGCGTTGACGACATCCGGCATGGCCATTGCGCTGCTGATCATCGCCTTGGCCGATGCACCGCGCTATCTCTGGCTTAGCTGGTACGCCAAGAGCAAGAATGTCCTGTTCGGGTCGCAGGATGCCATGTTGCTGCTAATGGCGTTGATGTCAGCAGTCCTAATTCGGGTATTGCTCAATGCCGTGGGCCTGGCCGACGGTTTCATTTCTGCCGTGCAGTGGGACGGCTTGGCCTATCTCAACGCGGCCGGTTAAGGCCTCATCTTCCACCAAGCGAGTATATAATGAGCGATATGGAACATCAGTCGGGCAACATCCCTCATTTGAACTCCCTGTGGGTCGGGCCGCGGCTGAATTATCTGGAGCGTCTGTGCCTGGCATCGGCCAAGCAGACCGGCCATGAATTTACGCTGTGGAGCTACGATCCCGATAATCTGGACGGCGTACCGGCGGGCACCGACGTGCGCGATGCGGCCGAGGTGATGCCGCAGGAACGCCTGCTGCGCTATCGGGACAGCGGCTCGGTCGCTCTGGGTGCCAATCTGTGGCGGATCGAGCTAATGGCGAAGGGCCTTGGCTGCTGGGTAGACATGGACTTCATTTTCCTGAAGCCCTTCGATTTTGGCAGCAATTATCTGTTTGGTCTTGAATATGAGGGTTGGATCAACAACGCCGTAATCTATGCGCCATCGGATTCCGCGCTGGTCCATGATCTGCAGACCATTCCGACGCCCAATACCGTGCCGCCATGGTGGGGCCCGAAACGGCGTCTGAAATTTTACTGGCAGAGATTCCGTGAGGGTCCAATCGAACTGGAAGACTATCCGTGGGGCACCTTCAGCGCCGGATTGCTGACCCATGCCATCAAAAAGAATGGGCTGATCGACCGCGCGCAATCCCCCGATATATTCTACCCGGTCCGATACAAGGACGCGCTTGCTTTGTATGAACCAGCGGAGGTCGTGGAAGCGATGGTGACCGAAGATACGCGTGCGGTCCATATGTGGCACTCGCGGCTTCAAGGCCTGCGCGATGCGCCGCCGGCACCGGGAACTTTCATCGACAAAATGTGCCGCCGCTTCGATGTGGACCCAACGTTATAGGAATATCTAATTTTGTCGAAAGGTTTCTACTATTCATCTCCACCCTTTAAACAAAATGATACCATCAGGGTAAATATTATTGGAGACCAATCAGGCGACGAAGCTTGGGATATACTTTGTCGGCGGTATAGTTAGAAAGGACGTAACTACGTGCATTAGAGCCGATGCTTTGACGCAATTCAGGGCTGTTTTTCATGTCGAGAAGGTGCTTCGCCATGGCATCTGTATCGCCCTCGTCGACAAGCCATCCGCGTTCACCGGATTTCACGTGTAGCTTCATTCCACCATGCGTTGTGACAATCGGTACAAGGCCATGTCCCATTGCCTCGACGAGGGATACCGCCTGAGTTTCAATTCCCTGACGCGGCAAAGTCATACCGTGCTGAAGGAAGATATGAGACTTTGCCAGAATCTTTAGAGTTTGGTCATGTGTCAGAGCTCCATGCACGACAACACGGTCTTGCAACCCGGCATCTGCAATCGCCTTACAAACGTCCGCCATTTGCGGCCCGTCGCCCACTATCTCCAAGATCATATCATCAGCTCTACGCGCCGCTTTAGCAAAAGCTTCAATACTCTGCAGCGGGCCCTTCTGCGCTGTAAGCCTAGAGACCATCACAATTCTGGTAGGGCTTGCAGCACGTTGATCAACCGCCGTAAAACAATCGGCATGGACTGCGCATGGAATGACTTCGGTTTCTTCTGGCGCACCGAGGTCGATCATGCGGTCCCGCAATATAGGCCCCGCAGCAGCAAGGCGCACACCGGATCGGAAGAACCGACGGTAGCGTACGCGCCACTGAGGCATTTGGCCCACGACATTAATGTCCCACCCGTGACTAATGGATGTCAGCGGCAGCCCCATCTTGCGCGTCACTGACGAAACCATTGCTGCAGTATTGGCGAACTCTGCAAGAACATGCGTGACAGAATTTTCGATGAAGAATTTTTGAATTTCCGATTTCTGTGCTCTATTCAAATGATATTGTCGGATCTCATCTAGCTGCCTGACAACTGTTCTCAGCAACGGAATGTCTGGGCCAACCCAGTTTTTAGGCCTGACGATTTCTATTACCGGCACATCAGTTTTTGCCTTTTCTCCGGTCGTTGAGATATGCACGACCACTGTTTTACCAGGCGCAATCGCTGCAATATGTTCATGGAAAAAAGTGACAGATGCGTGATAAAGATCTGGTACTACAATAGCCAGAACAGGCTGCTTTACTTCCATAAACAATCTTTCGACGATTCTTATTAAGACGATTTTTTCAAAATACGAACATAGTGGCTTTGACGTGCCCCCAGCTTCCCACCAGATGTGATCAGAGCGGAACCGCGTTGTCGCGCATGAGTGTGGTTGAGGCAATGGGCTGCGTAGCATAGCTGACCTCGCCTTCTGCAGGGCCAGACATGGAAATAAGAGCTTGAGCCTCGTCCTGCTCACACATTTTTAAACCTTTCTTGCCAATTTCAGGAAATGACCAATCTTGACTCAGTCGTCGTTCGTGCACAGCGTCGCATCATGATAACGATCATGCTGTCCTGTTTCATGGCTTTGGCCAGCTGCGGAGGCGAGGAGGGTTCGGCTTCACCTTCGCCAGTAGTTTCGGTTCCGGCAAGCAATGCTCCGACACCCGTTCCCGTACCCACTCCGACACCAGCGCCGGCCCCGTCACCGACGGCGGAGCCCGCGAGATCAGGCAGCGAGCTTATCGCGGAAATACCATCCAATTTCGCTGTGGCTTCCCAGCTTGGCAAATATCGCAGCACGGCGAGCAATGCCCCGGATGTTGTGGGTGCGTTTCGGTTCCTCTGCGGTCCCGGAGATGTCAAACGCTTCGATCCTATTGTTTACCCCGGCGAACAAAATGCTGGGCATTTGCATCAGTTTTTCGGCAATACCGAACCGTCTCCCGACAGCACTTATGAAAGCCTGCGGACGACAGGGGATAGCACCTGCCAGAACAAGCTTAATCGCTCTGCCTATTGGGTTCCCGCGCTCCTGAACGGAGAAGGTCAGGCCATTCGCCCAAGGCATGCTTCGATTTACTACAAGCGGCGTCCTGCGTCGGATCCTTTCTGCACCCAAGCGTCCAAGAAGGGCTGCGTCGGCCAGCCCCACGGCATCAAATATATCATCGGCTATGATATGCTCGGCGGCGAAACGACCGGCGGCCCTTACATCAATTGCAAGGGCGACAAATATGCCGATTTTGACGAGATGATCGCGCATTGTGGTGACATCACCGAATTCAAACTTATTGTGAATTCGCTCGATTGCTGGGATGGCAAACATCTGGATACACCCGATCACCGCGCTCACATATCGGGCATGATCCGCGGTAGGGAGACAAATTATCAGAGCCAGTGTCCCGATGGCTATGACTACATCATTCCACGGTTCACATTGTCCATCGCTTACATCCTTCCGCCTGGGACCGACGTTACCAAGCTCTCGCTTGCCAGCGATCATCACGCGGGGACGAAGCCTGGCGGTTCTTTTCACGCCGATCTTTGGGACGCATGGGACGGACCCACGAAGAAGGCCTGGACGGAAAATTGCCTGGATCGCATGCTCAATTGTAGTGACGGCAATCTCGGCGACGGCACGATCATGGCGCGCGGCCCCTATTACCCCACGGACAATTACAAGGTGCTGGTGCCCATACCGGAATAAGGCGTTGGCTTTGCAAACCTTGCCTGCGATGGCGTTTAGCGAGCGGGCTTAAGCTGCACCTTTCAGCCTCGTAAAACGCTTGCGTACGCTGCGCTGAAGGCTCGCGAGTTGCCGAACAAGCGGTAATTTGTCAAACCAAGCCAGTGTCGCGATGTCGCTCCGCGAAGGACGCTGGACCGCCATCGGGGGGATAGCGAAACGCGTTTCGACATCGGGATAGGCCCGGCGAAACCAAACATAGGCGGCATCGATCGGTGGATGGATACCATCGTAGCGGAGCGCTTCCAGATATGCGCTAACCTGCTGCGCACCGTCGCGTGAAAAGCCCATCATATGGGCGTCCTGTATATCGCTGGTTGCCAGATCTTCCGGATTGGCGGCGGTATAGCCTCCGTAAAATATGTCCCAGCCCGGCACGGCCTCCTGATCCGAAGCGCCTGGACGGAAATCGCAATCATCTTCCAGTATCAGTACCGACTCTCCGGCAGCGGCGGCCTCACGGAGAATCGCCTTCTGGCTTTCATAGACCCCGCGCGCACCGATCGACGTGAACTGACCGGCATCGTCCGGGCGAAACGCCGGAAAATAGCTGACGCGCGGATCACCGGCCAATCCGACCTTGGCCAGTTCACGGTCCATCTCCCGTCTGCGATCCTTTCGGCTAGCCAGATTGACGATCCGTACCCGATCAAACTGCTCCAGCACTCTCATCGAGCCTCCTCCCCGCCGACTAAGCTCGCCATGGTCGCAGCGGCAGTCTCAAGCTGAAAACAGCGGACCACTTTCGCATGACCCGCCTCACCCATCGCCTGCCATGAGGATCGGCTGGCCAGCAATTGCCGCAATTTGTCCTCCAGATCGCTCCAGTCCGAAGGCGTGAACATCATGCCGGTGCGGTTCTCTTCTATCAGCTCCGGAATGCCGGCGACGCGGCTGGCGAGAACGGGTTTCTGCAAAGCCAAGGCCTCGATCAGGACAACGGGTAATCCCTCCATCAGACTGGGCAGAACCATCACGTCGGCATTTGCGATCTCAGCAAGCGTATCCTTCTCCACCAGGGCACCGGTCAGCCTGATGCGATCGGTCAATGCGAGTTCGTCGATCCGTGCCCGCAATTTTTGCGATGCCGGTCCATCGCCGACAATGGTGAGAGACCAGTCGATACCGTCGCTCGCCATGACGGCAAGCGCCTCCAATAATCCAAAATAGCCTTTTTCTGGGGAGAGCCGGCCAACGGTTATCAATCTTGGTATGTCGGAAGCGGCAGCGGCGCGGCTGACGTCCGGAACATTGCTCATGTCGATGCCGCAGCGCACGATGTGCATGCGCGGCCAGAACTCCGGCTCCACCAGGCGCATGGCCTGCGCTTGCATGAAAAAACTCGCGCACGCCACGAAATCGGCCCTGCGCAGCTTGTCGGGCAGAAGCGCCCCGGCGGGATGGTCCGTCTCCGAGATACCGTGGAGCGTCAAGCTCCAGGGTATGCGCAGAAAATCGGCCGCGATCATGCCCACCGTCGCTCCGCTATTGGCGAAATGATTGTGGAGCCTGTCCGCGCGATGTCGGTGCAACCCTTGCGCCAAAAATACCGCTTCGACAAAATGAAATTGTGACCAGAGCAGACCGCGCAAACCTGCCTGGCAATGGGTACAGGCCAGTTTCCAGCTGGAGAAAAAACGGAAAAGGTTGAACTTTAGTGCCCAGAGGAGAGCCGCGAGATAGCGGAAGGCACCATGGCCGAGCAGACTTTCGACCATCTCTCCCGCTGCATCCGCGGATGATGGCGCCCGATGCTGAACGCTGAAGGGAATGACATGGATGCCCAATGCGCGCAGCCCGCTTACCTCCCTGCGGACGAAGGTATGCGAGGGCGCGCCATAGTCGCTGACCAGATAGGCAATGCGTATCATTTGTAGAAGATCGCCCCTTGCGTACCACCGCGTAACGCTTTGCTGCCGTAACGCAGCACCCCGATCGTTTCGGGAATTTTGCCCAGCAGCAGATGAAAAGCCCGCCGCCCCCCCTTGCGCACGGTGAGCCTCACCATTTGCGTACTCCAGATTAGCGGGGCCATCAGAAGACCCCACGGCCCGATCAGCGCAAATGCCAGAAGAGCCACCAAAACGACGCCAAGAGTCCAGAAAAGCGCGCTTGTCACTTCTCGCAAATAAAGGTGTTGTCCGGATTTGTGCATGACCTGCGCATAGCCGAAACCGCTCCGGACCGCGCGCATCCACCATTGCCGCCAATGATGCATATCGGCGTCATGGATCGTCATCGGCTCGCCCAGCCGCCAGATCGTCCAGCCATTCGATCGCAGTCTCTGACAAAGCTCAGGCTCCTCGCCTGCGATCATGATCGGATCGAATCCACCGACAGCCCGCCAGGCTTCCACCCGGTACAGCGCGTCGCCGCCGCAGGCATTGGCCTTGCCCACCGGCGTGTTCCATTCCTCATCGCACAGTCGATTGTAGAAACTAGCGTCCGGATAGCGCTCACGTCGCCGCCCGCAAACGGCTGCAACCGAAGGCTTTTGCGCTAAAAACTCCGCAGCGGCGGCCAACCAGCCCTGCTCCATTTCACAATCGCCGTCGAGAAACTGTATCATCCTAATGTGGGGTTCCAGCTCCAGCAATCGCGCCGCGCCTTCGTTGCGCGCGCGCGCAGCCGTGAAGGGCTGCTGCATATCCAAATTTACCACCTCGGCGCCGATCGAACGGGCAAAGGCCACGCTGCCGTCGGTGGACCCGCTATCCACATAGACGATCGGCAGATCAGACGGAATCGAACGCAGACCGAGCACCAGCCGCTCGCCCTCATTGCGTCCGATCATGACGACCCCGATAAGATCGACCATGCCTTCGCGAGCGGTTGCCGCCATATGGTCCGGCCCGCCATCAGCACTGGTGCCGGCTAATGTAGAAGACATCATGCAATCAAATCCCAAGGCTGGTCGTCGTCAGTATCCAACGGCGCGTACCAACCCTCCCGGCACTTCATGACGATCCTGATGCCGGTAAGGCATAGACTTTACGTTGCTGCAAGGCCACTGCGATTAGAGATATGTGGCAATATGAAACGCTCGAGCTCCACGAGGTAAATGTCCAAGCTTCACACCGAAACCGCAACGCCCCGCGCGGCAGCCACATCTCTTGGAAAGATTCATTCGATCCAGCTGATGCGCGCTGTCGCCGCGATGCTGGTGGTTTTATATCATGGACAACTCGCTTGGACGAACCGGTTCAGCGCATCCGAGCAAAGCCTTGAAACTTACATTTTCGGCTTTGGCGCCGTGGGCGTACATATATTTTTCGTAATCAGCGGTTTTATCATGGTCTATACCAGCCGGTTCTCCGGCGGGTTCGATGGCAAGGCATTCTTCCGGCGCCGGATACTGCGAATCTACCCTATATACTGGATCAGTGCAGGCCTTTATCTCTCCATATATTGGCTTATCGGCCTGCCCTATGCCCTGGAGCCGGGTAAAGTGATCGGCGCCCTGCTGCTTCTGCCGGGCCATGGCGCTGCGATCATCGGACCAGCCTGGACACTGGTTTTCGAGCTGTTTTTCTACCTCTGCTTCGGCACGGCGATGCTTCTCGGCCTCAACCGCGGTCTATTGTCGCTCAGCGCTTTCTTTCTGGGTGCCATTGTCCTGGGCGTCATCATTCGATGGGACAGCCCGGCGTGGCAACTCATCACCAACAGCCTGCTAATCGAATTTCTGGCCGGCGCATGGATCGGCTGGCTGCTCGTGAAAAATCGCCTGCCCGAGGGCGGTGGCCCCTTACTCATCGCGCTCTCGATCGCAATCTTTGGCGCAGGCATGTTTTATGGTTATGACCGCATGCCGTCCGTGCTTGTTTGGGGACTGCCAAGCACTTTGCTGGTTGCCGGCTCCATCATGACCGAGAAAGGACGAACGGTCGTACCGCTGGTGCGCAAAATGGGTCATTTCGGCGATAGCAGCTATGCGCTTTATCTGATCCACATCCTCCTGATCACCTGCGCCGTGGCGTTGGCCGATATCCTGCCCTTCCTGAAGCGGGTCGATCCGGCTCTCATGTCCATTCCGATAGCGCTCGTGTCGCTATGCGTCGGCGAAGCGCTTCACCACAAGATTGAACGTCCGCTGCTCAAACGTCTGAACCCGCGCAGAAGCTTGATCCCGGAACGCGAGCATCCCGCCGAAACGGCGCAGCGCTAAATTTGGCTCGGTCGGTTTAGCCGAATTGCGGCTTCGGTTTGCCAGACGGCCCGGACCCTGTGGCGATCATTCGCCGTTTCATTCTCAGCTGCATGGATTTCTCACGCTCCACCTGGCGGATCATACCTGCGATGATGCCGAGCGCGATAGCGAACAAATATTGTGCGCTATAGGTGATAAAGACCCATTCTAAGAAACTGTGCGCGGCGGCAACCATGATCGCAACCGTCATACCCAGAACGATCTCGCCTCTTGGATCCTTGCGGTACTGAAAAGAGAATTTCAGCCCTCGGAATATCGCCAGCCCTAAGAGAAAGGCAAAACTGACGATTCCAAGCCAGCCAGTCTCCGCACCAATCAGCAGATAGATATTATGCACCTTGGCAGACCGGCTTGCATAGGTCGCCACCACGCCAGCGCGATCATTATAGCCAGCTGAATTGGCAACGACGACATACTGGTTCGCACCGATGCCCATGGGATGATCGGATAAGATTGAACTGGCGGCGCGCTCGAAGGCTTCGCGCTCCTCGTTGGACCCGGCTGTGTTGGGATTGACGGCAAATCGTTCAGCGAAGCTTTTTAACACGATTGGGGAAATCGCGAGCGCAGCGACAAGGACGATCGCGACAATCTTCCATTTGTGGACGGTGATGCGCCGGAAAAGCGAGAGCAACAAAAGCAGAGGAATGCCAGCGCCGATAAACCCAATAGTGCCGCGCGATGCGCCAAGAGCAACCGCTAGCAAGGCGGCCAGAACCCCCAATATGATTATTTTCCTTCTATCGCCGCCAAGAAGAAGGGCTAACAGGGGCAAGGTGACGAAATGAAGCATCATGCCGAGCAGGTTCTGATGACCTACACTGCCCGAAGCCTGCACAACACCGGACAAGCGCTGATCCACGGTGAGAACGCCTTGGAAGATTGCTCCGTACGCCAGGCCCAGCGCCATCCAGCGGACGGCAGAAGGCTTGCCCGCAAAGCTCGCCACGGCCACAAAAAGGATGAACATTCTAGCGAGCTGAAACACGTAAAAACTGGTGCTCATCGCCAGTTCGGAAAACAGCATCGATAGCATGACCGCAAAAATATAGGCCAGGAAGGCAAACATCAGCGGCAGGCGCTGCCAAGGCCGCGCGCTTACCGCGATCATTGCGATCGCGAGGGTATCGAGCAAGGATATGACGTGGCCCTTGGCATAGCCTGTCCATGTCGGCCAGCTGATGAGAGCCGCATCCAAATTCAATGCGCTCATCGTTAACGGCAGGATACCGAACAGAAAATAGGCCCAGTTTCTCTGTTGCGGATACGCTTTCAGCATACTGATAAAGATCGGTATGGACAGAAACACGAGAAGGATGCCGACAAAGCGCATGGGTGTATTACTCTAGTTCGTTCCGACGCGGCCGAACATCATCCTGTGGATGCGCCGGCCGAGCCAGACCATGATGGCTGCAAAGAGCCCCACCGGAACAACAGTCGAGATCAGCCCCGATATGCCGTAGCTTTCCAGCGCTGCCTTTATCGGGATCACCATGCCGTGCCCGATGAATATGGGAAAAGCCAGCATTCCACAGATAATGGCAATACGCATAAATGTGGTCGTGCGCCAATGTTCGGCGCTGTGAATACCGCCAGCATAAAGCAGAAGCGCGGCACCGGCAAAAGCAGGAATAGCGACTATTTCGCCGGCATTTTGCGTCCACCCGCCCGGCAATGAAGCGACCAGCAATGCGCCCAGTGCGCCAAGCGCAGCGCCCCATTTGGCGCACAAAGCGCGAAGGTCCGTGGCATCCTTAAACTGCTGAAGCCAGAGCGCAGCCGCAAGGCCAAGCGCCGCCGCAGCCAGCAGGCGCGGATAGGCATAGGGCGCAACGAGCATATGCCAGCCAAGGCTCGCCCAGCCGGTAAACGGGTTCACCGGCATCAGGAAAGATAGCAGCAGAAAGACGCCGTAAGCGGCAGCGGCGAGCATCAGACTGCCGAACACGCGGTCGCGCGTTGCCGCAATCCGCCGCAGCCAAAAAAGCGACGTCGGCACCATTAGCGCATAAAACAGGATTACTTCGTAAAACAATTGCTCGGGCCAGATCGGGCCGAACCCGGTACCGGTCGCAATCAGACGCCACGTCTGTGCACTGGCGATCAACGCGACACCGATGACGAGCAGCCGAGTATTGGCCCGAATGCGCTGGCGCAATCGATCGCGACCGGAATCGAGCCTGCCGAAGAAAAAGAGCCCCAACCCCATGCCATATACCATGGCAAAGCCCGGCGTACCGATACGCAAAAGCGGCGCCGTAACAGACCAGATGGCCGCGCCCGCCGCCCCGGTCCGCTCGACGAAGAACGGTCCCCAATGGGACACCACGATAAGCAATGCGAACAGACCGCGCACCGCATTCAGTGCGTCTGCGCGGATGGCCCGGATATCCATGCGCTGGCGGGATGGCGTGCCATCCAGTGCAGCGGCGATCTGCCTGACGGTTTCTCCGGCGAACATGCGCTGCATGACTTCTGGCGGCAGACCGGCTTGCTCGGCCCTGATCATGACCGACACGGCTGACAGCGAGTCGCCGCCAAGATCGTGAAAACTATCGTCCCGGTCCACTGACAGCCCCAGCGCATCGGACCAGATCATGGCGATGCGAGCTTCCTGCTCCGTCAGGGCGCCGTCATCGCTCGCAGCTATCGCCTCCGGGGCAGTAGCCATCGCCAGCTGGGCCTGCACTCTGTCGGCCAGCTGTTGACGTTGCAGCTTGCCGGTTTCAGTGCGGGGCCAGGCGTCCAGCTCCACCAGCTCGACATCGCCCGCACGCAGGCCCGCTTCGGCCACCGCATCGAATATGCCGGGTGAAAGAGCGACTTTCTGTCCCACCATGGTGACCACCGCCAGCTTTTCTCCGCGCAGAAGGTCCTTAATGACGCAGGCGGCCACAGGTGTGTCAGGAGGAAGCTTTTCCATAAGCTGCCGTTCGAACAGCTCGGCAGCAATCTTGACGCCGCCGATATTGGCAACATCGTCCGCACGTCCACGGAAATGCAGCCAGCCATCACGCATGACGCCCAAATCGGCCGTGCGCAGCCACCCGTTTTCGTCCACCGGAAGTGGATCACATGTGCCATCTGTCACAATTCCGGAAGCGAGATGCGGGCCGCGCACCTCAATCCGCCCATCCTGCGCGATCCGTATGGCACCCTCGCCAACCGCATGGCCGACGCTGCTTAACACCTCATCGGCCGCCTGATCGATACGCAGAAAGCTGGACCGGGACGCTTCCGTCAGCCCGTAATGCTGCAATATGATCGCCTCAGGAAATATCTCCGTCAGGCGTCGCTTTTCTTCGGCCGCCATATGCTGGCTTCCCAGCTCAAGCCACCGCAGCCGGCGCCCCGCCGCGCCGATAATGTCAGGATTGGCCAATATGGTGCGCAGCTGGGTGGGCACGGCGGAAAGAGCGTTAATCTCACCATCGCGCAGCATATGAGCGATTTCATCCGGTCGGAAGCCATTGTCTGGCAAAAAAACCGTGCCGCCTGCAGCCGATACGGCCCGGACACGGCCAAGCCCAAAGCTGTAGGTGACGGGAACGCCGACATATTCGCGAACGGAGGCATCCAATTCCATGCTTCCGATCAGCCGGTCGACCGTATCGCTGATAGCGCGGCGTGAGATCGCAATGGCTTTGGGCTGGCCTGTGGTCCCGGACGTCGTACTGATTTGCGCCAGCTTGGCCGAGGCGTCCGGCACGAACACGCCTTCCCACCATCCACCGCCCGGCGCAGCCTTCAAGAGCGCTGCCTCTTTCAGACCAGCACCTGGCGCCTCGCCAATCATCAGGATCTTGGCATCTTCCCATGCGCGCGCGGCCACGTTTAGAAACGCTGTTCCGCTTGTTTTCTCGATTTTAACGAGCTGCGACTGAGGTATCCGTTCGGGCGAAATGGTGATTGCTTCGGGAACGAGGGGATCAATAGGCATTTTTGTGCACCACCACCCGCGCAGTTTTCAGCAGGATCATGATGTCTGTCCATAAGGACCAGGTGGCAAGATATTCCAGATCGCAGCGGACCCTGCCCTCAAGATCTTCAACTTTGTTCGTGGCGCCGCGATAGCCGCGGATCTGCGCCAGACCGGTGATGCCCGGCTTCAGCGCGTGGCGAAGCCAATATTGGCGCGATGCATGCCAGAACAGCGCGTTGCCCGCCATGGACCCGAGCGCATGCGGCCGCGGTCCAACCACACTCATCTCTCCGCGCAGCACATTGAGCAACTGCGGTAGCTCGTCGATGCTGGTGCGCCTGATCCAGTAGCCGACCTTCGTCACGCGGTCATCGGCCCGATCGGCCGATCGGTTGCCTTCCTCATCCGCGGTCTCGCAGCGCATGGAGCGGAACTTGAAAATCCGGAATTGTCGATTGCCCTGCCCCACCCGCACCTGGCGAAAGAATATAGGCCCCGGGCTATCCAATTTGATGGCAACAGCGACCAAAATTAACAACGGCAATAAGAAGACCGTCGCCAGCGAAGCCACCACCAGGTCAAGCGAACGCTTCTGAATCCTGCTCATAAGGCCCAGCGGCCCGCGCGACAGAATGATCGTGTCACTCTGGTCATAGGTACCGATCGCCACCGCGCCATGCAAAAGATCGCGATCAAGCAGAATTTCCCCGCCGACATCATGGCCTTTGAGAAAGGTGGCCCAGCTTGCACGATGCTCAAAAATGCAAGCGACGACGACGCGATCATAGGGAGAAATCATGCGTGACAGCGTATCGATCATCGTAGGCGTGTTGAGATCGGGCCACAGCCCGACATCGGCCACATTGATAACATGCGCCGGGCCATCGGGCTGAGCTTCCAAGCCATCCAAAATCAGAATGGTGGCAACAACCGATTCCCCGAGAACGCGTTTGACGAGAAAATCCATGAGGACTTTCGACAACACAATGAAAAAGGCTGCCGAAGCAAAGGTGATGATGAGCCCGAGGCGCGAGATATCATCCAGCTTGAGCAGAAAAATAAGCCCAACGACGACGACGCCTGTTACCAACAGCGCGCCCAAAGAACGCTGAATGGCGAGAAGCCGGTGCTGAAGCGTTTCAACGCACTGGGCCGACCGCGCAATTTCCATCATGACGAATATTGGCAGCATGATAATCACGATGGAATGGCCGCCAGCAGCCAACCATTGTTCGGAGCGCAGTTCCAAGGCGCACAAATAGCCAAGGATCACAGCACCGATATCCAACACCAGGGACAGCATATACAGCAGAGTCCTGCGGTCCCGGGCAGATGTCGAGCCATTATGTTGGCCGTCCGCGTCCAACATTGTTTGCCTTTGGCCGACTATCTCTTTCGGAATTTCCACCTGCACTCCCAGTGCTACAAATATATTACTGTTACCGTCGAACTATTTCAAAATGTGAAAAAGCTCATCGATCTTGAAAAGAATATATTGCGACGACCGTCACATGCGACGATCCGGAAAATGGTCGCGAAGCGCTAGAATGCATCGCATAAATTCCACATCTTCACGGTCGCCTGGCTCCAAAGAATTGGCAGGTTCCCCATATTAACAACCGTCTGGCCCTACCCTAAAATCGGCGAGGCCGAAAGGCGATACCGCGCCGGACAATCGAACGCAAACGCGGTGAAAACCCCTGGTATCGACAGCCCCACCATTGCAATTACTGGCCAAGACGATGCCCTCGGCTGAGCTGCCATGATAATTGAATTCGTTTAAGATACCGGTAAAATTGCAAAACCGGTGATAGAAGCATGCGGCAGATCGCAGTTCTCCGGACTTAAAGGCCCGTGTGCCAAGGCCTCTTTACCTGCAGGGGCAGGCTACAGAGTTCCCAGTTCCCGAAACTCATTTGCGGCGTTGTTTGATGAAATGACTTACGCGGCGCATTAACGATGAGCCCGCCTGGTTGCTCACCGACGCCGTCTGACCCATTTACCTTTGGTTGATGAAGGGGCGATATATCGCAAGGCATTCGGCGTGGGATGGGATGCGGGTAAAGACCATGAAATATCCTAACAGTCCAATATCGGGAACGCTCGCTTCGCGTCAGTCGGGCATGGATGAAACTGATTATCAGGGTCGAAACACCCCGACGGGCAAAGCAAAGTCCCATTATGCGCGCTTCCGCAGCGATCCCCATTACCTTCCAAAATATTATATCTATACTATCGCGTGTCTCTGGCCGCTGACTCTGCTCGCGGAGTTTTTCACAGCGCATGTGCGCAGTATCGATCATATAGCGTTCTGGATCGTGGGCATGCTGCTGTTGATAGCCCCAAGCTTTTCCCTCATTTTCGTCTCGGGCCTATATTTTATGCTTTTGGCCGCGTTCATGCCGACAGGATTCCTGAATCCGATCGCGCTTGCTTGTATGGCATTCGGCATATTGTTGGGCATTATGTCAGCAGCCCTGATGCATAATGCAGCGCATGATAATTTCCCGCAAACGTGGCAAAGCCGCTTGATCGGGGAAATATGCGGTTTGTTTCAACTCACCGGATTTGTCGGATGGTCAATATCGCATACGATACATCATTCCGCGCCGGACAATCCAGAAAAGGATGCCCACGCCCCAGGTCACTTGTCTTTCGGCAGCTACATGACCAGCATGGGCACTTTGATGAAAGACAATCTAACGAACAAATATTTCGAGATATTTGGCGTCAACCGCGAGACCAAACGAACATGGTCCCTTCTGGGTCGCTTTCTACCAGTCGTGCGATACACAAGAGTGTTCTTCATATTCGTTCTGATGGGACCGGTTTTATTCGCCACATTCTATGTTCCGTTTAAAATCGCAAACGCCTTGATCTATGGCGATTTCAATTATCGAACCCACAGGCCGATGTCTGACGGTAGCTTTGAAGTTCTCAACCTGAATCACAATGTTTGGCTTCGGTTTCTGAACGCCATCTCGTTCGGGTCATATTTTCACAAAAACCATCATCGCTCCCCTAATATCTTCAACCCGCGCTACGCTAGGGATGACGGCAAACCGTTCATAACCCATCGTGTCGATTGACATTTCGGCTGACCTCGAGCTTCGATGGAGCACGGCCGTCTAGCGGGTGTTAACGTTCCACAATTTATCGTGGCCAATTCGAGACAGCCATATGCTCTGATGCTGGGTAATCGCTGATATGCCCGCTTGTCTTCTTTGGCCTGTTGCAGGTCATGTGCCCGCAGTCCACGTGGCGGCTTAAATCACTTGAGTAGGCCAAGTGACGCAATCGGCGATGCTAAACTTATCCCGAGATCAGAACGTAAGCGACAGCCGCTATTAGCGCCCAAAGAACTAACGCGATCGTAAAAGCCGCCGAAAAATTGATCGCAGGCTCGATCGGGCGATTTTTGTCATAGATGGGCGCAGTTTCGATCGAGTCTTTTTCCGCGGTTGGCAAATCTTTTGTGGGTGGCGACTTGAGCAACATCGTGCTGATGTCGCTTTTTGAAATCGGATCGAAAAATTCGCACCCAACGAACGGTCCGCTTTGCCACACGACACAGGCTGCTACAGCGCCGACGTCGGGAAGATTTATTTCGACTCGGTCTTTCACGCTCAAATTCGACGACTCGGTTTCCAGGAGCAAACCGCGGAACGAAATGTTGCGAATGATGATGGGAATTTCAGTATTCCCATATGACCTTGTCGTAGCTTGCAAGCGCAGTCGGCGGCGCTTCGCATCGCGCCGGTTCGAAGGGCCTGCGAGATCAACAGAGCTTTGACCGCCGAGATCATCAATCTTCGTCAGTGTCGAAATTTTGTACATCTGCAGATATTACAGACTGGTGGTTAAGATGCGGTGTGCGTGCAGCAGAACTGCGCAGCAGAAACGCTGCAGGCAGATGAAATCACTCAGGCTGCATTAGATCCTTCAGCCGACATTCTGGACGATGTCCAAGCAAGCGCAGCCAGGACGATCATTGCCGCAAAAAGGGCAACTTCACCTTCAAAACAATGAAAATATACCCAATTACGGAGCCGAGAATGATCGCCGCTACAATGTCATAGCCTTCATTACCGACGTAATTGGCCACGGCGCATCCTACAGCCGGCGGAATATACTGCCAAAGCTTGTCCCGAGGTTCATCTTCGGATGATCGCTGCATCAATAAGGTCAGCAGGCCCGCAAAGGCGAAAACCGTGATCCAATCCCAAAATGTTTCCACAAACCGGCCTTTTTACTGAGTGACTGAAAACGCGCCGTGAGGGATATCTCTATGGCCGCTTGCAGCAACGTGTATTTACAGGATCTAACAGTTCATCGCCCCCGTGAAAAGACCGGGCTTGGCAAGACAAAGCCGCCAAGGTCCCGCTCAATACAATGCGACGCCCGGAAATTTGATCGAACTATCGACCTTGGCCGTCGCTTGATGCGGATATGCGAGGCACGCTTTACCGCGTCGGGTAGTTGGGGGCTTCGCGGGTGATGGCCACATCGTGGACGTGGCTTTCCTGCAGGCCGGCATTGGTGATGCGGACCATGCGGGCCTTGCGCAGATCGGGGATCGTGTGGCTTCCGGTATAGCCCATCGCCGCCTTCACGCCGCCGACCAGCTGGTGGATCACGTCGCGCGCGGTGCCTTTATATGGCACCTGCCCTTCGATGCCTTCGGGCACCAGCTTCATCTGATCCTTGATATCCTGCTGGAAATAGCGGTCGGCCGAGCCGCGCGCCATGGCGCTGACCGAGCCCATGCCGCGATAGCTCTTGTAGCTGCGGCCCTGATAGAGAAAGGTTTCGCCCGGCGCTTCCTCGGTCCCGGCCAGCAATGAGCCGACCATGACGCAGGACGCCCCGGCGGCCAGCGCCTTGGCGACATCGCCCGATGTACGCAGGCCGCCATCGGCGATGATGGGCACGCCATGCTTCTGGCCTTCTTCGGCACATTCCAGAATAGCGGTAAGCTGCGGCACGCCGACACCGGCGACCACACGGGTGGTGCAGATCGAGCCCGGCCCGATGCCGACCTTCACGCCGTCCGCGCCGGAATCGATCAACGCCCTGGTGGCATCGGCGGTCGCAACATTTCCGGCGACCACCTGAACCTCGTTCGACATCTTCTTGATCGCGGCCACCGCCTCGCCGACCATCTTGCTATGGCCGTGCGCGGTATCGACGATAATGACGTCGCAGCCCGCCTCGATCAGGGCGCGGGTGCGGTCCAGTCCCTTGTCGCCCACGGTGGTGGCGGCGGCGACGCGCAGGCGGCCCGTACCGTCCTTGGTCGCTTCCGGATTCATCACCGCCTTCTCGATATCCTTGACCGTGATCAGGCCGACGCAGCGATACTGATCGTCCACCACCAGCAGTTTCTCGATGCGGCGCTGATGCAACTGGCGCTTGGCCTCTTCCTGCGTCACACCGGCTGGCACGACGGCCAGATTGTCCGCCGTCATCAGCTCGGCCACCGGCTGATCGGGATTGGCGGCGAAACGCACATCGCGATTGGTCACGATGCCGACCAGCTTGCCGTCCTTTTCCACCACCGGAATGCCGGATATGTGATTTTCCGCCATGATCGCCTGCGCCTGCGCCAGGGTCGCTTCCGGCTGGATGGTGATGGGGTTCACCACCATGCCCGATTCGAAGCGTTTCACCTGCCGCACCGCAAGGCACTGCTCCTCGATCGACAGATTGCGATGGAGCACGCCCAGGCCGCCCATCTGCGCCATCACGATCGCCATCTGCGCCTCGGTCACCGTGTCCATCGCGGCGGACAACACCGGAATGTTCAGCTCGATCGCCTTGGTGATGTGCGTGCGCGTGTCGGCCTGGCTCGGCACCAGATCGGACGCAGCTGGCTGCAGCAATACGTCGTCGAAGGTGAGACCAAGGGGGATATCAATCATGTTGGGTGCTGCCTGCCGGAGGATTCGTGGCAGCCCATGTAACGGCAGGCGCGCCGTTTCGCCAGTGCTGCTGTCGGCCGATGCACGATCTTACGGGCACAACCCCAAGTTGGACAGGCAGCGGGCGATCAGCGCTTGGGCGGTTCGCCACGACCCCGCGCCGGATAGCGCTGCTTGTCGCCGAAATAGCGGCCCAGCGCCACGTGCAGATCGGCATCCTCCGCCGCGCCGCCCAGTTCGGTGGCATCGGTCAACGCGTCATCCGGCCCGTGATAGGCGCCGGAGATAAAGGCGTTGAGCTGCGCGCTGTCCGAAAAGGCGCCATTGGCCATCACGGTCGGCACGCCTTGTTCCAGCAGCGCCCAGCCATCCTGCCGCTTGATATAGGCATTGGCGTCGTCGTCCGCGTCGATTTGGCGGCCGAGCGCCTGCGCCACCTTGGCGACATCGCTCGCGATGGGGGTTTCGCCGCGCCCGATGATCGCCAGCGGGCTGCCCGCCGGGCCGATCGCGAGCGTATCGAGATTGAGCGCGGCAACGATTCGGTCGAGCGGTACCGGCGGCTCTTCCACAAAGGCTTTGGCACCGAGCAGCCCCATTTCCTCTCCGGTGGTAGCAAGGACATAGATATCGCGGTCCAGCCGGGGGGCCTGGGCAAAGCGCCTGGCGACCTCGATCAGCACGGCGACGCCGCTGGCATTGTCCACTGCGCCATTGCAGATGCGGTCGGCCGCCTCCGGGCTGCGACAGATGCCGAGATGGTCCCAATGCGCGAGCATCAGCACCGCGCCGGACTTTGGATCGGTGCCGGGCAGTTTGCCGATGACATTATAGCTCGACAGGCGCGCGACGTCGCTGCTGGCGGACAAATCGGCGGTCAGCGCCATCGGCTCGGCCAGCGCTGGATCGGCTTCGGCCCGCAGGCGCGCCTCGGCCAGGGTATCGCCCGTGGCCGCGAACAGCCGCCTCGCCGCATCGTCGCTCATGCCGCCGTAAAAGGCCGGCTGGCGCGCCTGATCGGCCAGCAGCATGCTGGTCTGGCGATACCAGCCGCCACGCAGGCGGGACACCGGATCGCCGGGATCGAAGATCAGCACCACGCCGCTGGCGCCCGCGGCCGCCAGCGCCGCCGCGCGCGCGGCCAGATCGCGATGCTCGCCCGGCGCATGATCGGCCAGCATCACCGCAAGCTTGCCCGACAGATCGGGCGCGGCGGCATCCGCGGCGATACCATAGCCCGTAAAGACCAGCGGCACGCGCTGCAGCGCCGCACTGCGATCCCGGCCCGACAATAGCAGCATCCGTTCCGGGGTCGGCACCGTCTTGCCGTCGCTTGTGTGGAACTGCATGCTGCCGGTCAGCGGTTTGACCGTGACCATGTCCACCGGCGCATACCAGCTGTCGCCCGCCGCGCCCGGTTGCAGCCCGGCGGCGCTCCACTGGCTGGCGATGTAATAGACCGCCTTGCGCCCACCCTCGCTATCGGGCGCGCGGCCTTCCAGCTCGTCGCTTGCCAGATAGGCGATATGCGGGCGCAGATCGTCCGGCGTGATCGACGTCGGTGCCGGCGCAGTCTCGGCAGCCGCCGGCAACGCTGTTCCCAGCAGCAGGCCAGTGATAGCGAGGGACGCCGCGGCGCGCCTCATCGCTGGTCGTCCGCGTGCGGCATCGGTGCCTGTCCGGCGCGGGCGAGCAGTTTCGTCGCCTCCACCACATGCAGGTCCTCGATCATCTCGCCGCGAAAGCGCACTGCCCCGCCCTGCGCCGCCGCGATCAGCGCAGCGGCCCGTTCCAGCGCAGCCTCGTCCGGCGCGAACAGGCGGTTGGTGGTATCGATCTGGGCAGGATGGATCAGCGTCTTGCCGGCAAAACCATAAGCGCGGCCCTGGCGGCATTGCCGCTCCAGCATCTCCGCATCGTCCAGGCGGTTGCACACCCCGTCGAACACCGGCTTCTTTGCCGCCGCGCCCGCCAGCACAATCTGCTGCAGGGCCATTTCCAGCCCCTCGCGGTTCGGCCCGGCCTGCACGCCCAGATCGAGCGCCAGATCATTGGTGCCCGCCAGCAGCCCGGCGACCGGCTCCATTGCCGCGATAGCGCGCGCTTCATACACCGCCGCTGCCGTCTCGATCATCGCCAGCAGGGGCACGGCCAGCCGCCCGTTCAGCGCATCGACCGTGGCGGGTGCCTCCACCTTGGGCAGCACGACATAGTCCAGCGGCAGATCCGCCAGCAGCGCCAGATCGCCATGTTGCCAGTCCGTCCCCACACCGTTGATGCGCAGCGCGATCAGCTTGTCACCGCCAAAGCCGGCGCGGATGGCCCCGGCGGCGATGGCGCGGGCATCGCGCTTGGCATCGGGCGCAACGGCGTCTTCCAGATCGACCACGATCATGTCCGCCGCCAGCCCCGCCGCCTTGTCCAGCGCGCCTTGCCGCCCGCCGGGCACGAACAGCGCCGAACGCACATGCTGGAGCCGAACCGTCATTGCCACATCGTCGCTCCTGCACCGTCTTTGGTCGAATAAAGCTTCCCTTGCGGCACCCTTTGCCGCAAAACATGGGCGTCGCAAAGGGAGGAATTACGGGTGATCTATCTGGTTGGCGCCATCGCGCTTCTGGTTCTGGTCTATGGATTGATGGGCGTGAAGATCGTCCATCAGGGTTTCCATTACACTATCGAGCATTTCGGCCGCTACACCACCACCGCCACCCCCGGCCTCGTCTTCGTGCCGCCCTTTTTCTACGGCGTCGGCCGCAAGGTGAACATGATGGAACAGGTGCTCGACATTCCGGGCCAGGAGATCATCACCAAGGACAACGCCATGATCCAGTGTGACGGCGTGGTGTTCTTCCAGGTGCTCGATGCCCCCAAGGCGGCCTATGAAGTGTCCGACCTCTACAATGCGATCCTGAACCTCACGACCACCAATCTGCGCACCGTGATGGGATCGATGGACCTCGATGAAACCCTGTCCAAGCGCGATCAGATCAACGCGCGACTGCTGCACGTCGTCGACGATGCGACCACGCCCTGGGGCGTCAAGATCACGCGCGTCGAGATCAAGGATATCCGCCCGCCGTCCGATATCGTGGAGGCCATGGCCCGCCAGATGAAGGCCGAGCGGATCAAGCGCGCGCAGATTCTGGACGCCGAGGGCGACCGGGCGTCGAACATCCTGCGCGCCGAGGGTGAGAAGCAGTCCAAGATCCTCGCCGCCGAAGGCCGCCGGGAAGCCGCCTTTCGCGATTCCGAAGCGCGCGAGCGTGAGGCCGAGGCTGAGGCCCGCGCCACACAGGTGGTGTCCGAGGCGATCCGCGACGGCAATCCGCAGGCGCTCAACTATTTCGTGGCGCAGGATTATGTGAAGGCCATCAGCGGCTTTGCCACCTCGCCCAACGCCAAGACCATTCTGTTCCCCGTGGAGGCGACGCAGCTAATCGGCACGATCGGCGGTATCGGCGAGCTGGCGCGCGAGGCGCTGGGCGGCCATGCCGATGCAGCCACGGCCAAGGAAAAGCCATCGCAGATCGTCGCCAGCCCGTTTGCGGCAGAACGCACCCGCGACGGCGGCGGTCTTGCCACCGGCGACGGGCCGCGCGGCAGCTGACCGAATGGACGATATCGATCCCTATCTGCTGTGGATGATCGGCGGCGTGCTGCTGGTCGTGGCGGAAATGCTGGTGCCGGGCATCTATCTGCTGTTCGTCGGCGCCGCCGCCGTGCTGACCGGGGTGGCGACGTGGATGTATGATTTCGGCCCGGTCTTCCAGATCGGCCTGTTCGCGCTGTTTCTGCTCGCCGCGATCCTGATCGGCAACCAAGTCTACAAGCGCAATCCGGTCGCCAGCAGCGATCCCGATCTCAACAACCGCTCGGCCCGGCTGGTCGGCACCTCGGTCACCGTGATCGATGCCGTCAGCGCCAATGGCGGGCGCGTAAAGGTTGGCGACGGTGTCTGGCCCGCACGCGGCCCCGATCTGGCCGTGGGCGAAACGGCCCGCGTCCTGCATGTCGACGGCGGCGTGCTGGTGCTGGAAAAACCGCAAGGCCTGATCGAATCCTGAGCAGTCCCAGATCGCACAGGATATCCCGCGCGAACGATCCCGTTGCGACGAAAACCAACCAAGACCGTCAACAGACCGAACCAACACAGGACTTGGCGCGCCCGGCGCGAGCGGGCAAAAGACGGCGCATGACAGCACCCCTCTCCTTCCGCCCCGCCGATGCATCCGATATCCCGGCGCTGCATGCGCTGATCGAGGGCGCCTATCGCGGAGAGACGGCCCGGCAGGGATGGACGCATGAGGCAGACCTGATCGCCACCCCGCGCACCAGCGCCGAAGAACTGGCCGGGATCATCGCATCGACCGACAGCCGAATGCTGACGGCCTGGCGCGATGGCAGCCTGATCGGCACGGTCCATATCGCGCGCCGCGCGCCCGGCGGGGCCTATCTGGGTATGTTGACGGTCGATCCGGCGGCCCAGGAGGGCGGACTGGGCAAACAGATCCTGGCGCATGCCGAGACGCAGGCGGCGCAGATATTCGGCGCCCGGAGCATGACCATGTGGGTGATCACCGGGCGGCCGGAGCTCATCGCCTTCTACAAGCGGCGCGGCTATGCGCCGACCGGCGAGACCGAGCCTTATCCCGTCCCGCTCGATCCGCCGCTGGAATTTGCGGTCTTGCGCAAGGCGCCGATCTAGCCCGCGCCCTCTTCCACGCCCTTACTTCCCTCCGCGGAAATCAGGGCATCGTGGAAGGCCTTCACCTCCTCGTTGATTTCCTGCAGGCGTTCATTGGTCATGTCGGTGCGGTCCTCCACCATTTCGGCCAGGCATTCGGTCTCTTCCCAGCGGACCTGACCGCGTTCGGTCAGGCGGACGATGATCTGCCGTTCGTCGTCGGGATCGCGTGTCCGGGTCACCATTCCGCCGCTTTCCAGCCTTTTGGCCAGCGGTGTCACGGTACTGGAATCGAGGCTCAATCGCTTCGCGATCGCACCGATGGTCATCCCGTCGTCGGTTTCGTGCAGGGCCTGCAGAACCAGCAACTGCGGAAAGGTGATGCCCAGCCGATCCAGCACCGGCTTATAGACCCGGTTGACCGCCATCGACGTGGCGTAGAGCGAAAAGCAAAGCTGCTGATCGAGTGAAAGCCGTTGGCCCATGAATAAACCCTCTGATGCCGCAACCGGCGGCCATTTGCCTGACGAACAATTTTCTGGACAATCGCCACCGCGATTTATAGTTCTTTATCGCGATAACTAAGGAGTGCGGTGTGACGATCGACGTTAGATACCGAACTATTGCAACAGCAAGCGATGGCCGCAATAGCGTTGTGCGTTCGGAAGATGGCCGAATTGGGCTGAAGCTCTCCGCACCTGAGGAGCTGGGGGGCGCGGGCGGCGCCGGCACCAATTCCACCCAGCTCTTTGCAGCCGGATTCGCCTCCTGTTTCATGATGGCGCTCAAGTCGGCCGGGCGACGATGCGACATGCCGGTGTCGCAGGACACGGCGGTGACGGCACATGTCGGCTTCGGCCCGGACATCGATGGCGGTTTCGGTCTCACGGTCGATCTGGAGGTCTCGCTGCCCAGAATGGAGCGGCGTGATGCGGAAATGCTGATCGAACAGGCCGATGCCCTGTGTTCCTACAGCCGGGCGACCCGTGGCAATGTGCAGGTCGGCTACTCCCTCGCCTGAATGCGGGCGCGAAGGCGAGGCCCTCTCGCCCTGAAATTCATCGCCCGGTCGTTTCCTGTTGGGCGTTCCGACCCAGCAGTGCGTTGCCGATGATATCCCCCATAATGGGGCATCGAAGGAGACGCATGATGAGTATTTTCGGCAAGATGAAAGACGCGATTTTCGGGCAGAAGGACAAGCCCGTCGCCAAGCCGGCCGCCCCCACCGCCAATACCGCACCCCGTCCGGCCGATCCTGCGGTTGCCAAAACGCCCGCAACCGCTCCGGCCCAACCACAGGTGCAAAAGGCCATATCGCAGGACGATGTGGAACAGATGCTGGAAAGCAAACAGGGCAGCGACACGTTGAACTGGCGCACGTCGATCGTGGACCTCATGAAGCTCGTCGGGATCGATCCCAGTCTGGAAAACCGCAAGGAGCTGGCGCAGGAACTCGGTTACACCGGAGAGCGCAACGGCAGCGCCGAGATGAACATGTGGCTGCACGAAAAAGTGATGCAGGAACTGGCGAGCCATGGCGGCCGCGTATCGTCCGACCTGAAGGATTAAGTCGGCGTCATCGATGTTCGCAACGCTCCCTCCGGCTCGACCAGCGCACGATGCCGGGGGAGCGCTTCGGGCATTTCATCGCGGATGAAGGCGAGCATTTTTTCCCGAATGGCGCAGCGCAGATCGAAGGTGCGTGGCGAATTGCTGGCAGTGGCGAGGATCCGCAGCTCGATCGCGTCGGCGGTCATATCGGTCACCTGCACCACCTTGCCGCGCCCGTCGAACAGCGGTTCGTCCGCGATGAAGCTTTCGAAATATGCGCGCAGCCGGTCCACATCGGCGGTCGGATCGAGATAGAAGAACACCGAGCCGAGCAGGCCCGCACCCTTGCGGGTCCAGTTCTGAAACGGCTCTTCCAGGAATTTCGATACCGGCACGATCAGGCGGCGCTCGTCCCACAGCTTGACCACGACATAGGTCAACCGGATATCCTCGATCCATCCCCATTCGTCCGCGATGATCACCGCATCGTCGATCCGGATCGGTTCGGTAAACGCCATCTGGATGCCGGCGATCAGATTTTTGAGCGCAGGCTGCGCCGCCGCGCCGACCGCCAGACCGGCCAGCCCAGCCGAAGCGAGCAAGCTGACGCCGATGCTGCGCACGCTGGGCAGGCTCAGCAGCATCATCGCGACGGTAACGAGCACGATGAGGAAAATGCCGATGCGCACCAGGATGCCGGTGCGGGTGCGCCGGCGGCGCGCTTCCAGATTGTCTTCCACGCTGATATCGGCGTGCAGCTCGACCACCTCGCGCAGGGCCCGCAGGATGGCGATCAGCGTCCAGCCGATCAGCAGGGGCAGCATCAGCCCTTCGATCAGATGCCAGATGTCGACGCTATCCTGGTTCAGCCGCCAGCCGCGCCGGGCGATGCCGACCGCCAGCGCCACGAGCAGCCAGCCGATCGGCTGTTTCAACCGGCGCAGCACGATCTTGTCCGAACGACTTTGCGAACGCGCCGTCAAACGCTGCATCAGTCGAAATAACCCGCCGTGCAGCACAACGGCCAAGCCGGCGGCAATTGCCACGTCGATCAGATGCCGCACGGTAACAGGCAAATTGTCGAACATAGCGGGCAAGGGCACATCGATCATGCCGTAACGATAGGCATGATGAACCTGCGCTGCAACGCAGCATCGGCAGACGCTTTTGGTGGGGTGACGTCCGGAACGCGCAGCCTAGGGCGCGTCCCGAACGTCCGTTTCCTCAGCTCGCGGTCGGTGCGGCTTCCTTCACGCCGTCATCGACATGCGCCTCGAATGGCGCGAAATTGTCGATGAACAGCTTGACCAGCTTGGCCGCCTGATCGTCATAGGCTTCCTTGTCGGCCCAGGTCTCGCGCGGATCGAGGATCGTGCTGTCGACGCCCGGTACGGCAATCGGCACTTCGAACCCGAAGTTCGGATCGGTGCGGAATTCGGCATCGTTCAGGCTACCGTCGAGCGCCGCGTTCAAGAGCGCGCGGGTGGCCTTGATCGGCATGCGGCTGCCGGTACCATATTTGCCGCCGGTCCAGCCGGTGTTGAGCAGCCAGCACTGTACCCCGCCCTTGGCGATCCGCTCCTTCAGCAGATTGCCGTAGATGCTGGGGTGGCGCGGCATGAACGGCGCACCGAAACAAGTGGAGAAGGTGGCTTCCGGCTCGGTCACGCCGATCTCTGTTCCGGCCACCTTTGCGGTATAGCCCGACAGGAAGTGGTACATGGCCTGCTCCGGCGTCAGCCGCGCGATCGGGGGCAGTACGCCAAAAGCGTCGGCGGTCAGCATGATCACATTCTTCGGCACCGGACCGAGATTGTTTTCCGACGTGTTGGGAATGAAGTCGATCGGATAGGCGCCGCGGCTGTTTTCGGCCAGGCTGGCATCGTCCAGATCCAGCGTGCGGGTCTCATCGTCCATGACGACATTTTCCAGCACCGTGCCGAACCGGCGGGTGGTGGCATAAATCTCCGGCTCGGCCTCTTCGCTCAGGCGGATCATCTTGGCATAGCAGCCGCCCTCGAAATTGAAGACCGCGCTGTCGGACCAGCCATGCTCGTCATCGCCGATCAGCGTGCGGCTGGCATCGGCGGACAGCGTGGTCTTGCCGGTGCCGGAGAGACCGAAGAACACGGCGGTGTCGCCATCCGGCCCGATATTGGCGCTGCAATGCATCGGCATCACGCTCTTGGGCGGCAGCAGATAGTTGAGCAGGCCGAACACGCCCTTCTTCATTTCGCCGGCATAACGGGTGCCGCCGATCAGGATCAGTTTCTCGCTGAAATTGACCGCGATCACCGTTTCTCCGCGCGTGCCATGACGCGCCGGGTCCGCCTTGAACGAGGGCAGGTCGATCACGGTATATTCGGGGGAGAAACCGGCCAGCTCGTCCTCGGTCGGGCGGCACAGCATCGTGCGGATGAACAGATTATGCCACGCAAGTTCGTTGATCACGCGCACGGCCACACGATGCTCGGGCTGCGATCCGCCGAACAGGTCCTGGCAATAGAGCCGATCCTTCTGACCCAGCGCCTTGAGAAAATCTTCTTTCAGATTGGCGAAATGCTCCGGCGTCATGGACGCATTATTGTCCCACCAGATCGTGTCCTCGGTCTCGCCATCGCGTACGATGAACTTGTCCTTGGCGGAGCGGCCGGTATGCGCGCCGGTTTCCACCACCAGCGGGCCGTCCTTGGCCAGCCGGCCTTCGCCATGAACGATGGCCGCTTCCACCAGCGCGCCGCGCTGCAGGTTCCAGTGGCACTCGGCCGCAACGGAAAACCCCTGATCGGACAGCGACACATTGGGGGATCGGGACGTGGACTTGGTCATGGGCCTATACTCTTCCTAAGACATGGGCCACGCACGCCCGACCTGCATGACATGCGGTGTCGACGAACCTGGCAGAACATTAGAGGTCTGAGTATGGCGTAGATCAGCTTCCGCGGAGCGTCAATTGTGCGATGCCCCTCTTGTTCCATCACCGTGCATACTGCACTTCGCGCAGCCGGACCTTTGCTTGCAGCCCCGTGCGGCTTCGCGTATCGGCGCTGAACATTAGTGCCGGGTTTTCGTGCGGCAAAGACACCGGATAGGGATGAAAGCGAGACATGGCCGCCACCATCGCGCTGGTCGATGACGACAAGAACATCCTCGCCTCGGTTTCCATCGCGATCCAGGCCGAAGGCTATGTCACGCGCATCTATTCGGACCCGCAGGCCGCGCTGGACGCGCTGGTCGAGACGCCGCCGGACCTGGCCGTGCTGGACGTCAAGATGCCGGGCATGGACGGTCTGGAACTGCTGCGCCGCATTCGCGAAAAGCGCGAATTTCCGGTCATCTTCCTCACCTCCAAGGATGATGAACTGGACGAGGCGCTGGGCCTGGCCATGGGCGCGGACGATTATATCACCAAGCCTTTTTCCCAGCGCCTGCTGCTGGCGCGCATCAAGGCCATCCTGCGCAGGGTCGACTATATGCAGCGCGCGGCCGAAGCGCCCGACGACGGCGCGGCGGGCGAGCCGATGGAGCGCGGCGATCTGGCGATGGACGAGGCCCGGCACGAGGTGCGCTGGAAAGACCAGCCGGTCAGCCTGACCGTGACTGAATTCCTGATCCTGCAGACGCTCGCCACCCGGCCCGGCCTGGTAAAGACCCGCAGCCAGCTGATGGACGCGGCGTATCAGGACGATGTCTATGTCGATGATCGCACCATCGACAGCCACATCAAGCGCCTGCGCCGCAAATTCCGCGAGGTCGACCCGTCGTTCGAGGCGATCGATACGCTGTACGGAGCCGGATATCGCTTCTCAGCCGAATGAGCCGGCCGGCCTAGCGCTGGGCTGGTCGCGGCGCATGTCGCTCACCACGCGCATTCTGGCGGTCAATATCTTTGCCATCGTGCTGCTGGCTGGCGGATTGTTCTTTCTGGACAGCTATCGCTCGCAGCTGCTGGAGATCCGCAGCCAGGCCCTGCTGCGCGAACTGGACAGCGTGGCCCAGGCGCTTGTGCTGCTGCCCGCATCCCGCCGCGATGCCTATCTGACCGAAGTCGCCGTCGCGCTGGAGTCCAGACTGCGTCTATATGATGCCAGCGGCGCCAAGATTGCCGACAGCTTCCTCCTCGCCCCGCCAACCTATGATGTCGCGCAGCGTGATCAGATCCCGCTGCGACGGATCATGGCGCGCGAGATCGATGTCGTTACCGACGCGCTGGTGGGATCGCCCGCCCCGCCCGATTATGTCGATCCACAGCCGGACCGCGCCGATGACTGGCCGGAAATTGCGGCCGCATCGGACATCGGCAGAAGCGTGGCGCGGCAAGGGCCGGACGGTGCCTATGTGCTGAGCGCGGCGCGCCAGACGGCCGACGGTGCGCTGCTGCTGACCACCCGCGCCGCGGATATCCGCGGCATCATCCGCGAGGAGCGGCTCACGATCACGCTGTTCTCCATCGCGGTGCTGCTGGTATCGATCTGGCTGTCGCTTTTTCTGGCGCGTACGATCGTGCGGCCCCTGCGGTTGCTGGCGCGCAATGCGGTCAAGGTACGGCTCGGTTTTGCGCGCGAGGTTTCGATCCCTCGCCTGCCCTCCCGCCGCGACGAGATCGGCATGCTGGCGCGCGCGGTGTCCGATATGTCCAACGCGCTGCGCGGCCGAATCGACGCGACCGAAGCCTTTGCCGCCGATGTGGCACATGAGGTGAAAAATCCGCTCGCCTCGCTGCGGTCCGCGCTGGAGTCCCTCCAGATGGTCACCGATGAGGGTTTGCGCGCGCAACTGTTCGAGATCGCGTCCAGCGATGTGCGGCGGCTGGACCGGTTGATCAGCGATATCAGCGAGGCCAGCCGGGTCGATTCGCAACTGTCGCGCGCCAAGTTCGATCAGATCGATATGGCGCAGATGGTCGCGCAGCTGCTGGACGCCCGGCGGCAGCGCGCCACCGATCCGGATGTGACGCTGCGCTTCGTCGGCCCCGCCGGCGGCACGGCGCTGGTGATGGGGGAGGATGTGCGGCTGGAACGGGTGCTGGAAAATCTGATCGACAATGCCGTCTCCTTCTCACCCACCGGCGGCACGGTGGAGATCCTGGTCAGCAAAACCGCCCGCGAGGTGGTAATCCGGGTGATGGACGAAGGCCCCGGCGTGCCGCCCGATCAACGCGACGCGGTGTTCGAACGCTTTCACAGCCGCCGTCCGGCAGACGAAGCCTTTGGCAAACATAGCGGCCTCGGCCTGGCGATCGCGCGCACGATCATCAACGGTCATCAGGGCAGCATCCAGACGGTCGACCGGTTCGACCGGCAGGGCGGCGCCTGCTTCGAAATCCGCCTGCCACGCGCCGATCCGCCAGCATGACCGGCCAGGAGCAGATCCATGGGACCGCCATCGCGCTGAACGGGCGCGGCGTGCTGCTGCTGGGAAAGCCCGGTTCCGGCAAATCCGATCTGGCGCTGCGGCTGATCGACCGCGGGGCGCTGCTGATCGCGGACGATCAGGTCTGTCTGCGCCGGGAAGACGACGCCCTCCTCCTCTTCGGCCCCGGGATCTTGTCCGGACGGATCGAACTGCGCGGGATCGGCCTGCTTTCCGCCCCCCATCTTGCCGCTGCGCCGATGATGATGGCGGCGCTTTGCGATCAGCCGGTGGAGCGCCTGCCCCATGCCGAATATCGCCACTGGCTGGGTCTGCGCCGTCCGGTCATCCGGCTTGCCCCGTTCGAGGGCAGCGCGCCGATCAAGCTGGAATGGGCGCTACGCGGGCTGGTTGACGCGGCAACAAGCACGTCTAAACAGGTCGAGGAATGAGCAAGCCTGCCACCCCCACCACGATCCTGCTGGTCACCGGCCTGTCTGGCGCGGGCAAGACCACCGCGCTTAATCAGCTGGAAGATCTGGGGTGGGAGACGATCGACAATCTGCCGCTGCGTCTGGTCGGCCGCCTGCTCAAGATGCCGCGCGGCCAGGGCCAGGCGGAGGGCAATCTGCCGCTGGCGCTGGGGTTCGACAGCCGCACGCGCGGGTTCAGCCCGCAGCAACTGATCGAGCAGGTGAAAAAGCTGCAGGAAAGCGGCGACATAGCCATCTCGACGCTATTTCTGGATTGTCAGGGAAGCGAGCTTGGCCGCCGGTTCGCCGAAACGCGGCGGCCGCATCCGTTGGCGCATGATCGCCCGGCGGCGGACGGCATCGCCCAGGAACGCTCGATCATGCAGCCGCTCCGGCGCTGGTCGGACATGGTGATCGATACGACCAATCTGGCCGTCAACAACCTCAAGACCCTGATGCGCGAACGCTTCGATCAGGGCTATGCGCGCGGCACCACCCTTTCGGTTACCAGCTTCGGCTTCTCGCGCGGGGTGCCGCACAATGCCGATCTGATCTTCGACCTGCGGTTCCTGCGCAATCCGCACTGGGTGCCGGACTTGCGCGCGCAGACGGGCCAGGATGCGCCGGTGTGCGACTATGTGATCGCCGATCCCGCCTTCGATGAGGCTTTTGCCAAAATTCGCGATCTGGTGCTGTTTTTGCTCCCGAAATATGAAGCGGAAGCCAAGGCCTATGTGAATATCGCCTTTGGCTGCACCGGTGGCCGGCATCGTTCGGTCTGTTTTACGGAAGTTTTTGCCGACATGTTGCGCGGGCAAGGCTATGCGCCGTCGGTCGATCATCGCGATCTTGGGTCACGGCCGGTCGACAGCCTGGAAAATCTACGGCGCGGCGATCATGACGATTCGCCGCCCAGCAAGGAAATGCAGCCATCATGATCGGTATCGTCCTGGTCACCCACGGCAATCTGGCGACCGAGTTTCGCGTGGCCATGCAACATGTTGTCGGCCGGCAGGAGGGCATTGCCACCATCTGCATCGGGCCGAACGACGATATGGAGATGCGCCGCCGGGAAATCGGTGAAGCCGTGGCCGAAGTCGACACCGGCAAGGGCACCATCATCCTGACCGATCTATTCGGCGGTACCCCGTCCAACCTTGCGATCTCGCTGCTGGAAAAGGGCAAGATCGAGGTGATCGCCGGGGTCAACCTGCCGATGCTGATCCGGCTGGACAGCGCGCGCCGTAATCTGCCGATTGCCGAGGCTATCACCGCCGCGCGCGACGCCGGGCGCAAATATATCTCCGTTGCATCCGAACTTCTGGATTCCGATAAATGAGCGAACATGCCCAGCGCACCGTCACCATTTGCAATGACAAGGGCCTGCACGCGCGGGCCAGCGCCAAGTTCGTCGGGCTGGTCGCGCGGCTGCCGGACGATGTGGCGGTCGAGGTATCGAAAGACGGCCATGGCGTGCCGGGCGGATCGATCATGGGACTGATGATGCTGGGGGCCGGCAAGGGCAGCGATATCCAGATCACCGTCGACGGACCGGATGCGGAGCGCATTGCCGACAAGCTGGTCGGTCTGGTGATGGACGGGTTCGGCGAATAGCCCTGCGATGATCGAACGGCGTATCATCACCGGGTTTTCCAACCCGACGGTCAAACATATCCGGTCCCTGCGCGACAAGAAGCACCGCCGCCGTGAGGGTCGCTTTCTGGCGGAGGGCCTGCGCATTTTGACCGAGGCGCTGGAAGCCGGTCATGTACCCGAAACGCTGATCCTGTCTGACCGGGCCGAGCCGCATCCGCTGATCGACGCGCTGGAAGCGGCCGTAGACGCGCGCGGCGGAGAAGTGATCGAGACCTCGGTCGATATTCTGGAAAAACTTTCGGGCAAGTCCAATCCGCAGACGGTGCTGGGCGTGTTTGCCGATCTGCCGACGGCGCTGGACGCGCTGGACCGCAACGCGTCCCCAATCTGGCTGGTGGCGCAGGAAATTCGCGATCCGGGCAATCTGGGCACCATGCTGCGCACCGGCGATGCGGTCGGCGCGGGCGGGCTGATCCTGCTGGATGATTGCACCGATCCTTTTTCCGTCGAGTCGGTGCGCGCCAGCATGGGCGCGCTGTTCACGCAGCACATTGCGCGGGCCAATGGCGCCGATTTCCTCGCCTGGCTGCGCGCGGGGCCGGGCCAGCTGGTCGGCACCAGTCTGCAGACCGAGACCGATTATCAGACGCCCGGTTATGCGCCGCCAGTATTCATCCTGACCGGCAATGAGGCGCGCGGCCTGCCCGACGATTATGAAGCGGCCTGCGATCTGCTGGTACGCATGCCGATGATGGGCAAGGCCGACAGCCTGAACGCCGCCGTGGCCACTGCGGTGATGGCCTATGAGGTGCTGAACCAGCTACGCCGTAGCTGACCCGGCAGAACATGCCGTGGAAGCATGCCGGAACGGTTCCGGAGCCGGAACGTTTTACGCGCCATGACATCATTCTCCGCTATCCGCTCCGCCGCCCTGCTCTCCACCGCCGCGCTTCTGCTGTCAGGCTGCCAGGGCTTCGGCCCCAATGCGGGCGGCTATGACGATGGCTATGGCCAATATCCCGCCAATGATCGCTATGGCTATCCGGAGGCGCCCGGCGGCGGATACCCTGCGGACAATGATGCGGGCTATTATGGGGACGAGAATGCGCCACCGCCCGCACCGCAGGCGGGGCAGGCCTATGGCGCGCAAAGCCTGGCCGGCACGCGCTGGCGCATTGTATCCATCAACGGCTTGCCCGTGGAAAGCCCCGAGGCGACCCTCGATTTCTCCGCCAACAGCGTGAGCGGCACGACCGGCTGCAATCGCTTTTCCGCCAATTATGTTCGCGATGGCATGGCCATCAGCTTCGGCCCGGTCCGCAACACGCGGATGGCGTGCGAACCGCGTCTGATGGGTCAGGAACGGGCCTTTATAGATCTGCTCGATGCTGCCGAAGCGCAGCCCGTCGGCAATCGGTATCGCCGCCTCGGCGCGGTGCGCTATACCCCCAATGGCGACATGATCCTTTCGACCCCGGATAGCCGGGCAGCGTTGCTGACCCCGGCTTATTGATCCGCGAAGGCGCTGAGGGTTGGCTCGGCGTTATTCAGCCGCGGCCTTGGTGTCCTGCGCCTGCTCCACCTCGCCGTAGCGCGGCAACGCATCGAGTTCCGGCACGTCCTCCAGTTCCTTCTTTCCGGTTTCGATATTCAGATCCCTGAACCGCCTGCCGGTCGCCAGCACATTGCGCTCAAAACTGCCGACGAACTTGTTGTAATTGCCGACCGCGCTGTTGAGGCCTGAACCCATGCGTTTCAGATGCTCCGCTGCCGTGGCCAACCGCTCGTACATTTCCTTGCCGAGCTGCCCGATCTGCTTGGCCTCCCGCGCGAGACCGTCCTGCCGCCACACGTCAGCCACCGTGCGCGCAATCGCAACCAGGTTCGTAGGTGTGGCGAGCAAAATCTTCTTTTCAAACGCATAATTCCAGAGATCAGGTTGATGCTCCAACGCGGCGGCCAGGAAATGTTCGCCCGGCACGAACATCACCACAAAGTCCGGCGATTCTTCGAACTGATCCCAATAAGCCTTGCGACTGAGGCCATCGATATGGTTCTTCATCGACACGCAATGGCGCGTCATGAAGGCAGCCCGCGTATCTTCATCCTCCGCCCCAAATGCATCCTGATAATCGTTGAGCGACACCTTGGCATCGATCACCAGCGATCGTCCCCCAGGGATTTTCACCACGGCATCCGGCCGCAGCCGACCGTCTTCGGTCGTTATGCTGTGTTCCAGTACGAAATCGGTATGTTCGGCCAGTCCGCAGGTCTCCAGCACATTTTTCAGCTGCTGCTCGCCCCAGCGCCCGCGCGCCTTGGGAGCGTTGCGCAGGCTGTTGACCAGCCGCGCCGCCTCATTCTGCACGCGCTGCTGGCCTTCCTTCATCTCGCCGATCAGGCCGGTGAGCGTGCCATAGGCCTCGGTCCGCTCTTTCTCGATCTTGCCGACCTGCTCCTCATAGCTTTTCAGCCGCTCGCCGACCGGCGCCAGCAACTGCTTGATCTTTTCCTCATTGCGGTCGCCCTGCTGGTTGAAGCGTTCGTCCGCACGCTTGAGGAAACGCTCCTGCGCCTCGCCGAGCAGCTTGCCGCCAATTTCGCTGAACTGCGCGCTGAGCGCCTTCTTCGCATCCTCATTGATCTCGCGAAGCTCCTGCAGGCGTAGCTTATAGGCGTTTTCGCGTTCCTCCTGCCCGGCTTTCAGGCTGGCCAGCTCATGCCGGTCCCCTTCCGCCCGGTCCCGCACATTCTGAAGCTCCGCGCGCACCCCGGACATTTCGCCGCGCACATTGCCGAGTTCCGCCTTGGCGTCATCACGCTCGCGCGACACGCCGTCCAATTGCAACCGGAGCAGCTCCAGCGCCGCCTTGCCATCGTCCCCGCCGCGCTTGGCCAGCGCCCAGCCGAGCACCGCGCCAAGCAGAAGCGCGACGATGACGGCAGTGATGGTAATGATCGGGTCCAAAACATGACTCCTGAAGAACAGATAAGGAACGCTAGCGCTGCGTAGCGTTAAGCGCAAGGACCGCCATCATGACGCCTAGTCCGGAATTTCCCAGCGTATGGCGTTGGACCATAAGGCGCCGCTCGGTGTCGGTTCGAACCGTGCCCGCTGCAGCAAAGCAAAGCAGGTCGCCTCATCCAGATCGGCGTGACCGCTGCCGACGCGGACGGCACAGGCAAAGGGTTTGCCATCCGGATCGATGCGCAGATCGATCTCGGTCACACCCTGCCGTTCCTCGCGCAGTGCACGCGCCGGATAATCCTCCGGACGCACCCACCGGCCCGGATTGCCGATCGGCACTGCCGCTTCCCCGGCCCGTGGCGGGGTGAGCGGCACATCATAATCAGCCGCGCTCAGATAGCGCCCGTCTGCAAGCGGGTCCGGCTTGCGCAGCTCCTGCCAGGCGATGGGCGCCATCGCGAGCGCAACCGGAACGAGGAAGGCGGCCCATTTGCGCCAATTGGACGCCATCGCGGCCATCCGACAACGGGTGCAGACATGGGCTCGGTCGTCGCCGGACGGGACACCGGTAAGATCGGCGCGCCGCTGCGTGCCAACCAGGCCCCCGTCCAGCCGCCGTCCGCAACTTTGGCAGCTTCGCGCCACCAATGTGGTCAGCCGATCGACTGACCGGTGGCTTCCCAGTCCTTCATGAAGGCAGCGATGCCATTGTCGGTCAGCACATGCTTGAACAGACCGCGAATGACGGCGGGCGGCATGGTCGCCACGTCCGCACCGATGCGCGCGCTTTCCAGCACATGGATCGGGTGCCGGATGGAGGCGACCAGAATTTCCGTCTCGAACAGATAATTGTCGTAGATCAGGCGGATATCGTCGATCAGCTTCATGCCGTCGAACCCGTTATCGTCATGCCGGCCAACGAAGGGCGAGATGAAGCTGGCCCCGGCCTTGGCCGCCAGCAGCGCCTGATTGGCCGAGAAGCACAGCGTGACATTCACCAGCGTGCCGTCTTCGGTCAGCTTCTTGCAGGTCTTCAAGCCGTCCATGGTGAGCGGCACCTTGATGCAGACATTGTCCGCAATCTTGCGCAGCGTTTCCGCTTCACGCATCATGCCGTCATGATCCAGTGCGACGACTTCGGCGCTCACCGGCCCGTCGACCAGTCCGCAGATCTCGGCCACCACTTCCTTGAAATCGCGCCCCGCCTTTTTGATCAGCGACGGATTGGTGGTGACCCCGTCGAGCAGGCCGGTCTCGGCAAGATCGGCGATTTCGGCGGTGTCTGCGGTGTCGACGAAGAATTTCATGTGGCTGCGCTCCGGCTCTGTCTGTGTTGAAGCCAAGCTTAGGCGTTGCCGCCCGCGCTGTCAGGTTCGATGCACAGAAAGCTGTGGAAAAAAGCTGCGCGCTAGAGCGCGCCGCCTATTCCCAACGCGCCGATCAGCAGCGGATCATTGGTCGCGCGGGGATTGGCGCGGATGCTGGCTTCTTCCCGTCCAATGGCGCTCCAGATGACATTGTCGGCCGACCGCGCGACGCTGCTCGCAATCCCCTGCACATCCACTCCGCTGACTGCGCGGATGGCCTGGGAGACCACATCATTTTGCGCCAGCCGCAGGGCGCCGCCGATTTCCGGCACCATCGCGGTGATCAGCGCGGTGCCCAGCCGTCCGCGCAAAAAACCGGTGGCCGCCTGCGGGCCGCCGCGCAGGATGGCGGTGGCATCGGTGAAACTGGCATTGCGAATCGCGTCGGTCACCAGCGGCGCGGCGCGCTGGGCGCCTTCATAGGCGGCGATGTTGAGCTGCCGTTGCAACTGATTGCGAAACGCGGCGCTGCGCAGGACTGCTCCGATGATCGCCCCGCCCTGGCCGAACTGATCCGGCAGTGGAATACGGTCCAGCTCATTGTCGTAAAAGCCGCCTGGCTGCAGCAGCTGCGCAAAAGCGTTCTGCGAACTCAAGGTGAGGAGGCGGCGCACCGCCTCGTTCAGGCTGAAGCCCGGCAGCGACTGACAGCCTGGCAGCAGCAACGCCGCTGACGCCATGATGCCGCCGCCGATAAAGGCACGGCGGCGGACGGGGGTGTCGAAGGCGACTGCACCTGGCTGGGACATGGAAAAACGCTCCTGATTGTTACGCTGCGGCAACGTCCGGCGCGCGCCATATGTTCCCGGCTGCCCCCGCCCCTCAACGGGGCGGGCGTGCCGTCGCCAGCGTTATTCGGCCTTCTTGGCCACGCCCACCAGCGCGGGCCGCAGCAGGCGATCCTTGATCATATAACCGGCCTGAATTTCCTGCACGACCGTGCCGGGTTCTTCATCGCTCGGAATTTCCATCATGGCCTGGTGCATATTGGGATCGAGCGGCAGGCCCTTGGCGGCAACGCGGGTGATGCCATGCTTCTTGAACACGCTTTCCAGCTCCCGGCCCGTCGCCTCGATGCCGGTGATCAGGCCGCGCCATTTTTCCTCATCCCGCACTTCGCTTGGAATGGCATCCAGCGCGCGCTGCAGATTGTCGTTCACGGACAGCACGTCGCGTGCAAAACCGGTGGCGGCATAGTTGCGCGCATCGGCCGCATCCTTTTCCGCGCGGCGGCGGACATTCTGCGTCTCGGCCTGGGCGTAAAGGACATTCTGCTTGGCTTCGGCGATCTGCTTTTCCAGCTCGGCCAGCCGATCATGCTCCTGCAATTCCGGCGCCTCTTCTGCCGTTTCCTCGCGCAATTCCTCGGGCACGCCCTTCAGTTCTGCTTCCTGCTCGGCAGTGTCGCGATCATTCTGTTCAGCCATGGGGTCTCTCAAATCTCTCGAAAAAATTGGGGGAGCGCGGACGGTCAGTCGACGAGACGCGACAGCGCCCGCGCGGTAAAGTCCACCATGGGCACGATCCGCCCATAGTTCAAGCGCGTGGGGCCGATCACGCCGACCACGCCGACGATGCGCCCGGCGCTGTCCTTATAGGGAGAAGCGATGACCGATGAGCCGCTGAGCGAGAACAGCTTGTTCTCCGAACCGATGAATATCTTGGTCGCCTTGGCTTCGCGCGCGCTGTCGATCAGCCGGGCGATCTCTTCCTCGCTTTCGATCTCGTCGAGCAACTGGCGCACCCGGTCCAGATCGGCGGCGCTGCTTTCATCCAGCAGCCGAGCCTGTCCGCGCACGATGAGCACGGGGCGGTCGCCGCCGTCGAGGCTCCATGTGGCCAGCCCCTCGCGTACCAGCGCCGCGCTGGCGCGGTCCAGCGCGTCCCGGCGATCGCGGATATCGCCGTCGATCCGCTCCATCGCGGCGGACAGGGTCATGCCCGCCAGATGCTGCGTGAGATAGTTGGACGCCTCGATCAACGCAGCGTCGGTCACGCCGGGCGGCGGATCGACGATGCGGTTTTCCACCGTGCCGTCTTCGCCCACCAGTATGACGAGCAACTGCGTCTCGGACAGGCGGGCGAAACCGAATTGCTTCAGCCGCGGCTCCCGCTTGGGCACCTGCACGATGCCGGCGCAGCTCGACAGGCCGGAGAGCATGGCGGTCGCCTGTGCCAGCGCCTGCTCGATCGGCCCGGACCCGCTGAGCTGCGATTCGATGGCCTGGCGCTCGTCTTCGGACGGTTCGGCCACCTGCATCATGCCGTCCACGAACAGACGCAGGCCCAGATCGGTCGGCAGTCGTCCGGCGCTGGTGTGCGGCGCGGCGAGCAGGCCCAGCTCTTCCAGGTCCTGCATCACATTGCGGATCGTGGCCGGCGACAGGTTCAGGTCGGAGGCACGGCTGATGGTGCGCGATCCGACCGGCTGGCCGCTTTCCAGATAGGCCTCGACCACGCTGCGAAAAATGTCGCGCGTGCGGTCGGTCAATTCGGTGATGGGCGGCGTGGACATGCCTGCCAATCTAGTCGCTAGGCGGCGCAATGCCAAATTGCATCGTATCGGCGCGATGCACTGGCCACCGGCCCCGCGCATGCCTAAGGCGCTTCCCATCATTACAGGAGATTCCCATGCGCCCCTCTTCCCGCGCTGCCGACGAAATGCGTAGCCTCAGTTTCGAGACGAATTTTACCAAACATGCGGAGGGCAGCGTCCTCGTCAGCTTCGGCGATACGCGGGTGCTCTGCACCGCCAGCGTGGAAGACCGCTTGCCGCCATGGATGCGCGGCAAGGGCGAAGGCTGGGTCACCGCCGAATATTCCATGCTGCCCCGCGCCACGCACACGCGCGGCATGCGGGAAGCGGCCAAGGGCAAACAGTCCGGCCGCACGCAGGAAATTCAGCGGCTTATCGGGCGTAGCTTGCGCTCGGTCGTAGATATGAAGAAGCTCGGCGAACATCAGATTACGCTCGATTGCGATGTGATCCAGGCCGATGGCGGCACCCGCACCGCGTCGATCAGCGGCGCCTGGGTGGCGATGCGCATGGCCGTCGACGGGCTGCTCAAGCGCGGCATGATCGCACAGGACCCGATCGAGGCAAAAATCGCCGCCGTCAGCTGCGGCATCTACAAGGGCACGCCGGTGCTCGACCTGGACTATATCGAGGACAGCAACGCCGATGCCGATGCCAATTTCGTGCTGATCGAAGGCGGCCGCATCGCCGAGGTGCAGGCCACCGCCGAAGGCGCGACCTATGATGAGGAAGGCCTGCTGCGCCTTCTGCGCCTCGCCAAAATGGGTTGCGAGGACATTTTCAAGGCGCAGGAAGCGGCCATAAAGGGCTGACCCTTTCGAACATTCATGAAACGTCATTCCGGGCTTTGCTCCAACCGGGCTTTCTCCGGAATGACGATCAGGAGGCCGATTGCCCATGCATCGCAAGCTGATCCCCGGCGATCTTATCATCGCCACGCATAATGACGGCAAGCTGCGCGAGATTACCGCGCTGCTTGGCCCCTATGGCATGAAGCCGGTTTCGGCCGGGCATCTTGGCCTGCCCGAGCCGGACGAAACCGGCACCAGCTTCGCTGAAAACGCGCTTATCAAGGCGCGCGCGGCGGTGGAGGCTACCGGGCAGGTCGCGCTGGCAGACGATAGCGGCATGTGCGCCGCAGCCCTGGGCGGTGCGCCCGGCGTCTATACCGCCGACTGGGCAGAAAAGGCCGCCTTCGAAGGTGGCCCTGGCCGGGACTGGTACATGGCGATGGGCAAGGTCGAGGGCAAATTGGCTGAACAAGGCCCGGATGTCGACCGATCCGCGCGCTTTTTCAGCACGCTGGCGCTCATGTGGCCAGACGGGCATCATGAGCTGTTTGAAGGCTCCGTATCCGGCACATTGGTCTGGCCCCCGCGTGGCGGCAAAGGCTTCGGTTATGATCCTGTGTTCATGATCGATGGCGAGACGCGCACATTCGGTGAGATGGACCCCGCCGAAAAGCAGGAGATCGACCATCGCGCGGTGGCCTTCGCCAAGCTGGTGGCTGCCGTCTTCTAGATCGCTCCCCTTCCGCCCTGCCAGACAGGGCCATGATCCGGCGCGGCGGCAGCCAACTCGTCAGCTTTTCTCCGGCACCTGCCCGAAGGCATTACCCCTCGGCGCGTAGCGGCATACGAGAAACTCTTTGCTCTGATTTTCGGACACCGCGCAGCCAAGCTGCGTAGAGCCGCGCCAGATGACTTGCGTATAATGGCCCATCTGAACCCCGCTCCTGCTGTTGTTCGGCGCGGGCCCGCTGACATAATATTGGCCTTTTTCAATCCAGCTATCGACCATATCGGAATAGGAATAAGCGCCGCGCGTGCCCATCCAAAGATTTTCACCTTCCGGCACACCCCGTTGCTGTGCATGGCCAAAGCGGTTCATCGCGGCCATATCGTCGGCATAGGCCTGCGCGGAGGCTTGCAGCGCGTCGCTCCAAACCAGCGGCGGTACGTTCATGGCGGCCCGTGCGCTGTTGTGCCGCGTCAGCATGACTTGCCGCAAAGAGCCCTCAGCGCCAGCGGGCGTTGGCGGCGCGGTCCGCTGCGGGATGGGCGCCGCAGTCTGTAATGGCTCCATCGCAGGGCCCTGCGCCACAGGACCGGCGCTCTGGATTGGCATGGCTGGGCAAAAGCAGGCTCCCAGAAATGGCACCAGCAGCAGAATGGACGTTTTCATCGTTTGTGTTTCTCCGTTTCTCCGAACTCCCTGCCAGCCGGAACAGGACCATCGGCCGGCGGCCAATCTACGGGGAAACAGGTTTCATTTTCATGACCCGATCTGCCGATCCAGATCATGAAGACGTACCGGCGCATAGAACTTCGACAAGCGTTGCGTGAGCGGATATGGGCACGGCGTGACCATGCCAGCGCCCCTTGCCCTTTATATTCACTGGCCGTTCTGCGTCAGCAAATGCCCCTATTGCGATTTTAACAGTCACGTCCGCGCGGCGATCGACGAGGATGCCATGGCCGCGGCCTTGCTGGCCGACATGGCGCATGAGGCGGCCCTGATGCCGGGCAGGACCTTGGGATCGATTTTCTTTGGCGGCGGCACCCCTTCGCTCATGCCGCCCACACTCGTGGCGCGGCTGATCGACGCCGCCACGACCCATTGGACGCCCGCTGCCGATATCGAAATCACGTTGGAGGCCAATCCCAGCTCTGTCGAAGCGGCGCGCTTTGCGGATCTGTCGCTGGCTGGCGTCAACCGTGTGTCGCTAGGCCTCCAGTCGCTCGATAACGCCGCGTTGCAGTTCCTCGGGCGGGCGCATGACGTCACCGAAGCGCTGGCCGCCCTCGATACCGCGCAGGAGCAGTTCGATCGCGTCAGCTTCGATCTGATCTACGCCCTGCCCGGTCAGACGCTGGACGCCTGGCAGGCCGAGCTGGATCGCGCGCTCGGTTTCGGCACCGGGCATCTGTCGCTCTATCAGCTGACGATCGAGCAAGGCACGCGCTTCGCGAGCGATGTGCGCCGCGGCGAATTTGCGCCGATGGACGACGATCTGGCTGCGGAGTTCTTCGCATGCACGCAGACCAACACAGAAAAGGCCGGTCTGCCGGCCTATGAAACCAGCAATCACGCCCGCCCCGGCCAGGAAAGCCGCCATAATCTGACCTATTGGCGCTATGGCGATTATGCCGGGGTCGGCCCGGGGGCGCACGGCCGGCGGCGCGCCATGGCGACCGAACGGCACAAGAAGCCGGAAAATTTCCTGAGCGCGGTGGCGCGCAACGGCCATGGCCTGCGCCTGGAAAACGCGCTGTCCCTGTCAGAGCAGGCCATGGAGGCGCTGCTCATGGGTTTGCGCCTGCGCGAAGGCGTGCGCCTTGACGTCATGGCTTCGCGCTTCGGCTTTGCCCCGGATGCGCTGGTCGATTGCAATGCGGTGTCACGGTTGCAGGGCCATGGCCTGATCATCCGCAATGGCCCCCATCTGGCACTCAGCGAGGCCGGGCGTCCGCTGCTGGATGCCATTCTGGCCGACATCGTGACGATCGAGCCGGTAGCCGTGTGATCCCGGCTAGGATAGGCTGACGCCATGGCCCAGACGCTCATCCGCGAATATGCCGCTTTCCTGAACGACGACCGTCGCCGGTCACCGCATACCGTGCGCGCCTATGTCACCACGGCAGAACGGTTGGTCTCTTTCCTCGAGAACGAAACCGGTTCTTGCAGTAAAGACGCTATTTCAAATATTTCCGTAAATGATCTGAGGGTATTTCTAGCCAGCCGGCGCGGCGATGGCATCGGCAATCGCTCGGCGGCGCGCGAACTGTCTGCCCTGCGCGCCTTTCTTACCTATGTCGGCACAGACAGCGCCACTCTTCGCCGCCTCAAAGCGCCCCGTGCCGAACGCACGGTGCCCCGCCCGTCTGCCCCCGATGACATCATGGCGCTGGGCGCAGACATGGCCGAAGCCGCCTCCCAGGCTTGGATTGCCGCACGCGATTGGGCGGTCCTGCTGCTGCTTTATGGCTGCGGGCTGCGCATATCGGAAGCGCTGTCGCTGCTTGGCGGAGATCTGCCGCTGGGCGAAACATTGCGGGTCACGGGAAAGCGCGGCAAGACCAGGATCGTGCCCGTGCTGCCAGCCGTTCGCGACGCTGTGGCCCGTTATACCGAGCTGACGCCCTTTCCGGCGGCAAAAGAGGAGCCACTATTTCGCGGTGCGCGCGGCGGCCCGATGAAGCCCGCCGCCATGCGCAGCGCGGTTTTGCGCGCGCGCCGCCGCCTGGGGCTTTCGGAGCGGCTGACGCCGCATGCGCTGCGCCACAGTTTTGCAACGCATCTGCTGGCCGGTGGGGCCGATCTGCGTTCGCTTCAGGAACTGCTCGGCCATGCCAGCCTCAGCTCCACCCAGATCTACACATCCGTCGATGCGGCGCATCTGCTCGACGTCTACCGCAGCGCCCATCCGCGCGCCTGATGGTCAGCGCGGCAGCGCCGCTTTCAGGCCGATCCAGATGGCCCGCGGCGCGCCCAGATCGATAGAGCCACTCTGGTTGCGCGTCACCACCCTGGTATCGAACAGATTCTCCCCGCGCAGCACGAGGGTCAGCCGGTCGGACAGCGCGGCGGTGGCAAAGGCATCGAGCGTGGTGACGGCGGGCAGCACGTCAGTATTCAGATCATCCTCGAACTGCGCCCCGACATGGCGCAGGGTGGCCGCCACAGACCAGCCCGCATCCGGGCGCAGCCCTATGGTCGTGCTGGCGGAGAAGCGGGGGGTCTGCGCCGGACGGAAACCGTCCAGCGCCGCGGCGACACCGCTGCCCCGCGTTTCGGCATCGCTATAGGCGGCGGAACCGGCAAGGCGCAGGATACCGGACTGCGCGTCGGCGGTCAGCTCCACGCCCCGTGCCTCGACCGCGTCGATATTCCGGCGCTGGCGCAGGTTAGGCTCCAGCGTGACATTGGCCACCGCATCACGCAGATCATTGTCGAACGCCGTCAGCGCCATATGGAAAGCGCGGGATGGTCGCCAGTCCAGACCGATTTCGGCGCCGCGCAAATGCTCGTTCTGCAGTGCGTCATTGGCCTGCGTCACGACGGGAAAAACGACAAAGGGCCGGTACAGTTCGTTCAGGGTGGGCACGCGCAGGCCGGTATAGCCCGCCGCCCGCAAGGAGAGATGCGGGTTCACGGCCCACAACGCGCCTAGCCGGACATTGCCGTCCCAGCCGCTGCGATCCGGATAGCGACGGTCGATCGCCAAGGCGCCGCTGCCCGTCCGCTCGCGAAAGAAGCCATCGGCGATCTGCCAGCGATCGGCCCGCACGCCCCCGGTCAGCGTCACCGGCCCAAGCGTCAGATCATTTTCTGCGTACAGGCCGATGTCGCTGTTGCGCCCGCCCGCATTGCGGCGCGCGGTGATAACACCCGTGAAGGCGCTGAACGCATCCTCGAACAGTTGGCCATCGCTGATCCGCAGATCGGCCCCGATGCGCAGGACATTGTGATCACCGGTGGGTGGACGCAGCTCGATCTTGCCGCCCAGGCCGGTCGACGGGGTGGATCGCTGATCGAGCACCTTGACGAAGCGTGTCGAGCTGATGACGATGTTCGAGAAATCGCGCGCCTGAACATAGCCCAGCAGATCGAACTGCCAGCGGCCGCGCCCCACGAGCCGCAGACTGGCATCCTGACCGCTGCTGCTGCTGTCCGCCCCTTTGAAGCGCAAGGTGCGATGGTCGGCAAAACCAAGCCCGCGTGCCTGCAGCTCTATGTCAGATGTTATCGGCACTGCGGCGCGCAAGCCTATGGAATAGCTGTCGAACTGTGCGCGCACGCTCGCGGAATCGCGCTGCTGCTGCGGCGCGGTGTAGAAGCCCTGCCCCCGGTCCCATCGGCCAGACAGTACGGCGAAGCCGCTGCCCAGACGCGGGGCCAAAAGGGCGCTGATCTGCGTCTCTGCCCGGTCATTGACGAAGCCGGCGGCGTCGATCTGGCCCAACAGATCCGGCCCGCCGCTTTCCAGTTCTATGGTCCCTGCCACCGCGCCGGCACCGAACGCCCCGCTGCCGCCGCCCCGCGTGACTCTGGCAGAGGCCAAGCGCTCGGGCGCGATGGCGTTGAACGGGATATAGCCGAAGAAGGGATCGGCCATCGGCACCCCATCCAGCAGAACCAGCGCGCGGCTGGTGGCGTTGCCGCCCAGCGACCGCAAGGTCACGCCCTGCGCCGATGGATTGGAGGATCGGCTGTCCGAGCGGCGAAACTGCTGGAAACCGGCGACATTGGCCAGCGCATCTTCGATCCGGCCCGATCCGGTGGATGTCAGACTGTCGCGCGTCAAAGTGACCGATCCATAAGCCGCGGTGCCAGGCGTTTCGCGCAACCCTTCTCCCGTCACCACGATGATGGGCGGGCCGTCATCGCCTGACCGGTCTTCGCCCGCGGACGCCGAACCGCTCTGCTGTGCGCATAGCAGCTGCGGGTGTGCCCAGGCAGCCATGGCTAGGCCCAGAGACGCTGCCCGTACGGATGGCATACGCCATCCCCTGCCACCTTCCGGTGCAAAGTCCTTCTTCATAAAAACCCTATCAAGCGAAGTGCAAACGCCTGTATTTCCCACGAAAATACAGCAGCGGATCGCGCTGGGGTTCATAGCGCACACGCCGGACCCGGCCGATCAGGATTTCATGGTCCCCGCCGTCATGCATGGCGAATTTGTCGCATTCGAAGCTGGCCAGCGAACCTTTCAGGATGGGCACTTCGCCCTCCCATTGTTCGACATCGGTATCGGCGAATTTGTCCGCGCCCCGGCTTGCAAAGCGGTTCGACACCGGCTGCTGTCCAATATGCAGCACGTTGACCGCAAACCGGTCTGCCGCCTGAAAGGCAGGTAGGCTCGATGCCGATTTGGCCAGGCACACCAGCAGCAATTCCGGATCGAGCGATACCGAGGTGAAGCTGTTCGCCGTCAAACCCACCGGCTCGCCGCGTTCATCCACCGTGGTCACCACCGTAACCCCGGTGGCAAAACATCCCAGCGCATCGCGCAGCGTGCCGCTGTCCGATCCCTGAAGATATTCGGGCGGCTCGCGCGGCACGCGCCGTTCGAGAAATTCCAGCAGCAGCGCATTGAAGACCTCGCTCTGCTCGGCGGCGGCAAGATGGCCTGCCCCTTCGATCTCCGCCAGCTCCGGATCGCGCATCACCGCGGCCAGCTGCGCCATGGATTCCGGCGTGCTCAAGCGGCTTTGCGCGCCGCGCACGATCAGCGCGGGCTGTCTGATACGCGCGGCGGCGGCCAGCAAACGCTCGGCGATCTGTTCCATCGTCATGCTGTCGCCGCCGATATCTTCGGTTATCGCGCCGTGATCGCGCGCCGCCGCGATGTCGATCTGCGGGGGCGAATCCACCAGCACCAGCGCGCTCGCCAGATCGGGCTCTCCCTCGCCCAGCGCGGCCATGGCGATCCATCCGCCCAGCGACGCGCCCACCAGAACCGGGCGCGAAGAGAAGCGGGCCAGAATGGCCGAAAGATCGCGCACATGGGTGTCGAGATCATAGGGCTGTGCGTCCGGACCGGGCGGCGCGCGCAGATCCAGGCTGACTGCATAACGGCCCGCCGCAGCCAGCGCCCGGCCAGCATCGTCCCACACCCTGCGGGACTGGCCGCTGCCGGGCAGCAACAGCAGCGGTGGATCGTTCGAATTGCCAAAGGCACTGGCCGCGATCGGCGCATCGCCAAAGCCAAGCAGTTCCAGCTCAGTCATAACGGCGCCCCTCATCGCAGGTGGTCGGCGGATTGTTCACCGGGATGCGGACGACGGGTTGCGCCATTAAAGCGTCAAAGCCGCCTCGGCGGCACAATCGGGACGGGGTGGAAGCGCATATCACCGGCCCGCTGTAACCGCGCGGCACCCTGTTTGTCACCCTCGCCGATAATCAGACGGGAAAGGCCGGATAGCGCTGCCCGTTCAACCTTCGGAAGCGGCCTTGCGTGCGTCGATCTGCCGTCGTCCATCGACCAGCGCGGCTTCCATCTGGCTCTTGCCGGCCTCTGTCAGCAGGGTGATCGACATGCGGCGGTTGCGCGGATCGGCGGCATCGGCCGGATTGAATGGCTGCCGGTCAGACACGCCTTCTATCTTGTCGAAGCGCTTCTCGCTCAGTCCGCCTGCCATGAGCGCCTGCCGCGTCGCTTCCGCGCGGGCGGCAGACAGCAGCCAGTTGTTCATCGTCTTACCGGACGCATAGGGCAGGCTGTCGGTATGACCGCGCACCGCAATGGCATTGGGAAGTCCGTCGATCGATCCGGCTACGGCCTGCAGCAGCTTGGTGGCGCGCGGGATCAACGCATCGCTGGAAAGCTTGAACATCGCAAAGTCGGCGGCATCCACCACTTCGATCCGCAGTCCTTCGGGTGTGCGGATGAAGCGGATATTGTCGGCCAGTTTGCGCAGTTCGGCTTCCTTGTTCAGCTGATCGCGGATTTCCTTCTCGATCTTGTCGAACTGTTCCTTTTCCTGCTGCCGAACCAGCTCATCGCGGCCGTCCTTGCTGCCAGTCGCATCCTGCGGGATCGTCATGGTGCGGGTGCCGGTCTGGCCGGCCGCGTGCGGATAATCCTCACGCGACATGATGGACTCGCCGCCGAAGGGACCGTTTGATCCCGCGCTGCCCTCTTTCATTTCCATCAGCGTGGGCGCGAAATAATCCGCGATGCCCTTGCGCTGGTCCTCATCGGTTGCACCAAGCAGCCACATCAGAAGAAAGAACGCCATCATGGCCGTCACGAAGTCGGCATAGGCCACTTTCCACGCCCCGCCATGGTGACCGGCATGGTCGTCGGCGATGATTTTCTTGATGATGATCGGGCGCTGATTGGCCGCGTCTGCCTTGCTCGCCATCGGTCAGCGCGCCCGCAGACCGTCAAACACATCGGCAAAGCTCGGCTGGTTGGCATGGTCCAGACCGGAACGCGCCGCTTCGATTACCAGCGGCTGCGGATGGCCGTGCAGGCTGGCAATGATGATCTGCTTGGCAACCTCGTAGATCTTGTGATCTTCCTCGACGATCGCCTTCACGCGGTTCGCCATCGGGCCAACGATGCCATAAGCAAGCAGCACGCCCAGAAATGTGCCGACCAGGGCCGATCCGATCATTTCACCCAGAACTTCCGGTGGTTCGCTGATGGCGCCCATGGTCTTCACCACGCCCAGCACGGCGGCCACGATACCCAGTGCGGGCAGTGCATCGGCCAGCCACTGAAGATTGTCCGCCGGGCCCATCACGCTTTTATGATGTGTCTTGAGATGCTGATCGACCACATCTTCCACCGAATGCGGATCGAGATCGCCCGAGGATACAACTACCAGACGCAAGCTGTCGCAGATCAGCGAAACCAGGGTCTTGTCCGCAAGCAGGCGCGGAAATTCGGCGAAGACGGCGCTGTTCTGCGGGTCTTCCACATGCGGCTCCAGCGCCACCGGCCCTTCGGAGCGCAGCATCTTCATAAGTTTGCCGCACAGGAAGATGCAGTCCAGATAGTCCTGCCGTTTGAACTTGGGCCCCTTGAACACCTTGGCAAAACCGCCGCCCAGCGCCTTGATATCCGCGCCGCTATTGCCGGTGATGATGGCCGCCAGCGCGGCGCCGCCGATGACCATCATCTCGATCGGCAAGGCGTGCAGCACGGCACCGATATTGCCGCCGGAAATAATGAATCCGCCAAACACCATGACGATCAGGACGACTAGGCCGATTGCTGGCATCATGGTAAAGAAAAATCCTTTATTGGACCGCTCGCCGCAAAGACACAAACGCCCGGCGCGAGATCAGTCATAGTTCTTTTAGGTTAACGGATTGGGCTGCCGAATCTTAAATCAACCGCGGCCATGGCCTGCTAACCGGGGATATTCATCAGCGCAGGAAATCCATCAGCGAGCGGGAGTTGATCTTGGCATAGACAGCCTGTGCCGCCTGCAGCGAGACGTCGAGCGCCTGCAGGCGCGTGATCGCTTCGGTGATGTCCACCTCTTCGATATCTTTGCGGCGCTGGGCCAGCACCAACCGGCTTTCGTCGAATTGCGCCCGCGCACTATCAAGCCGTCCACGCACCACGCCCTGCTCGGTGAGCGTTTCGGTCATCCGGCCGAGGGCATTATCAAGCGGCGACAAGGCTTTCTGCCGTTCGGTGATGGTGCCAGTACGCACCACATTGATGGCGTTCTGCATGATCTGCGTGATCGACACTAAGCCCCCCTCTCCATCCGAAATATTTTCGGACAGCGCGGCAAGAGTGGGCGAGGCGATGATATTGCGGCTGCTGCCGATCGGCACACCGATGGCGACGGTGCCGAACAGCGGCCCACCAAAAGGATCTTCCTGGCCCATGATATCCTGCATGTTCGCAAGGATACCCTCCAGCTCGATGGCGATGCCTTCCTGATTGGCCCCGTTGGTCGCCTCATTATTGGCGAGGACGATCAGTTCCTTTGCGCGGGTCAGGCCGTTGGCGATTTCCACCATGCTGGATTCGGCCTGCACGGCCCGCGTTTCCGCACGCGATATATTGGATACGGACGCCGTGTCATTGCCCTGACGAACCGCAATTTGCGAGATTTCCAGCCAGCCCTGCGGATCATCCGATGGACTGACGAGTTTCTTGCCGCTCGAAATGGCTGCCTGCTGGTCGGCAATGGCTTTCATCACGTCAAGCTGACGCTGAACGGCCTCGCGGGGGCGGCTTCGGTTGATCGACTGGACCATGGGTTAGGCTTCCTGCTTGGGCTGCTATGTCCGCGGCATCAGAACAGGCCGAGGATTGTCTGGGTGGTCTCGCGCGCCATCTGAATGACCCGACCGGCCGCCTCATAGGACTGCTGCAGGCGGATCAAATCGGCGGTTTCGCGATCGAGATCGACGCGTGAGAGGGAGTCGCGATTGCTGCGGGCGTTGCGGTCCAGCGCGGAGGCAGAGGCCTGCTCGTTCTTGGTCGCCAATATCAGATTGGCGTGCACCGAGATGATCTGGTTCCAGTCCCGCTCGATATTGCCGCTGCTGCGCAGGCCGTCCAACTCCAGCAGGTTTCCGTTGGGAACGCCGCCGGTACTAGCCAGCGCAAGCTGTGCGGCGCCGATAGGTTGAAGATTGAGCCCCGATGCGCCGCCGCCGGTGGTCAACAACGGGACGCCTGCCGTGCCGGCGTCGGTCAATCCGCCCGCATGCCAGTCATTCAGCTGTGTGGCGAAATCTTCAGCGAGTTTGTTCAAATTAGTCAGATCGGTCGTCGCGGCGGTCCGCGCCCGGCTCAATCCCGCCAGCATGCCATTGCCCGGAACCTTGCCAGACGCACCGTTGACCAGAATGTTGAAACTGCCGTCCGGCTTGTCTTCTCTGGACAAGGTCGCCGAATTGCCGATTTCGACGATCGTTTCGCCATTATAGCTGACCTTGGCCACGCCATTGGCGCCAAATTCGATCTTTGCGTCCAACCGCTCGGTTATGACCGCCAGAGCGACATCGCGCGTATCCAGCAAGCCGGCCTGCGCCTGCGAACCCGGCGTGCTGCGACGCAGATCCAGGTTGACGCGCGACAGGCTGGACAGCGCCTCGTTGATACCCAGTAGTTCGGCATCGGCTTTCAGGCCAATCTGCTCGATAGACAGTTCCAGATTGTCGCCCGTCCGCCGGAAGGTTTCGGCAGTGGCGTTAATCTCGTTGATAAAGGTCACGCGCAGCGCGCTGTCGAACGGCGCTGCCGCCAGCTCCTGACCACGCGAATAAAATGCAGCCAATCGCTTGCCGACATGCTCGCCGCCGCTGTCCAGGCCGGTCTCGATCGCGCTCAGCCAGTTGGCCTGCGTTTCCGTGCGCACCAACGCCGCGCCGCTGAGCCGTACCGACGCCTCGAGAAATTCGTCGCCCGAACGGGCCACGCCGTTGATGCGCACTCCGCTCAACCCGCTTTGCGCGGAATAGAGCGGATTGAGCGAGCCGGAGATCGTGGCATCGCCAAGGACCACGTCACGGCGGACATAATCACCATTTTCCGCATTCGCGATGTTTTGCGACACCGTTTCAAGCGCAGCGCCATAGCTGCTGATCGCAGAGCGACCGATGGAAAGCAGTCCACTCATAATGTGCCCTCAAACTGTTTCAGCAGCAGATCGGCAATGCCGAAATCATTGCCCTTGGCCATGGCATCGGCCAGGTGCGAATCCTGCAGATCGCGGAACTGTTCGGTCGCCTGGTTGCCGAAAAGATCATCGCCCAGACCGGCGCTGCGCATCGATCCGATCATCTGGCGCATGAACACGGCCTCAAACGCCTCCGCGGCGGCGCGCAATTCTTCCTTGCGCGCCGCCTTGGCGGGATCTGCGGCGGGCGCGGTCACGCCCACCGGATTTGGTGCGATAGGGCCGGTCACAGGATCACCAGCTCGGCCTTGAGCGCACCGGCCTGCTTCAGGGCGTCCAGAATGGCGGCAAGATCCGATGCGCTGGCGCCGATGGCGTTAATCGACTGTACGATTTCGGACAGCGATGCGCCGCCGGTGATGTATGTGCTGACCGGCTCCTGATCGATCGAGATGTCGCTGCGCTGTTCGACCGCAGTCTGTCCACGGCTGAACGGCGCGGGCTGCACGATCGCTGGCGCCTCATCCACCCGCACGGTGAGCGATCCGTGGCTGACGGCTGCGGGACTGATCCGCACCGCGCCATTGATCACGACCGTACCGGTGCGCGCATTGACGATGACCCGGGCCGGCGCTTCGGCAGGCGTGACTTCCATATTCTCGATCGCGCCCATCAGCATCACGCGGCTTTGCGGATCGGTGGGGGCACGGATGGTGATCGACACCGCGTCATTGGCGGCAGCCAGCTGCTCGCCAACCTTGTCGTTGATGGCATCGGCCACCCGCAGCGCGGTGGTGAGATCGGCCTCGGCCAGATTGAAAGTGAGATAGGGGGTCTGCTCGAAACCCGTTGCCACGACGCGTTCCACCGTCGCCCCGCCCGCGATGCGGCCGACGGAGGGAATATTGACGGTGGTGGTGGAGCCGTCACGCCCCTGGACGCCAAGGCCGCCCACCGCAAGATTGCCCTGGGCCATGGCATAGATCTGCCCGTCCGCGCCCAGCAGCGGCATCATGATCAAGGTGCCGCCACGCAGCGATTTCGCCTTGCCAATGGCCGATACGGTAATATCGATCCGCTGGCCCGGCTTGGCCATCGCGGGAAGCTCCGCCGTCACCAGCACGGCGGCGGCGTTCTTGGTTGCCGGATTGACCCCGGGCGGCAAGGTCAGGCCGAAGCGCGTGGTGACGCCTTTCATGGCCACGGTGGCATATTCCAGGCTGTCATCGCCCGTGCCCGCCAAGCCGACGACAATGCCGTAACCGGTCAGCTGGTTGGCGCGCAGACCTTGGAAGCCGCCAAGATCCTTGATCCGCTCGGCAGAAACCGGCGCGCTCGCCAATATGCCCGCGGTCAGGACCAGACCGATCTTGAAAAGAATGGAAAGGATGGTCTGCATCAGAACGGGCTCACAATGTTGAAGAAGCGCTGGAGCCAGCCCTGCTTGCTGGCCTGGGCGATTTCACCGGCGCCGCCATAATCGATATGGGCATCGGCCACGCGCGTGGACGGCACGATATTCTCCGGGCCGATGTCTGCGCTGCGGACAAGGCCGCTGAAGCGCACATATTCGTCGCCGCGATTGAGCCGGATCAGCTTCTCGCCGCGCACCAGCATGGTACCGTTGGGAAAAACCTGCGCCACGGTAACGCTGATCTGGCCGCTCAAGGCGTTGCTTTGCTGCGCGCTGCCACCGCCCTTGAAATTGGTGCCGCCGCTCACGCTCACATCGCTGGGGTTGAACAGATCAAACGGACCGGTCGTCGGCGGTGTGATGCCGAAGCTGCCGTTCTTGTCCACATTGGCACTGTTCGATTTTACTGCCTGGGTCCGCTCGACCAATGCGATGGTCAGCAGATCGCCGATGCGCGCCGCGCGCGCGCCGGAGGTCAGCGGCGCATAGCCATTGGCCACCTGAAAAATCGAACCATCGGATGCGGCAACGGGCTGGTAAACCGGTGGCGGCGCGATGGTGGCTGCATAAGCTGGATCGGGCCGGGCCTGCTGCGTGCCTAAACAAGCGGACAGAAGCGGCGTGGCTGCGAGAAGGATGGCGATATTTTTCATGCTATTCATCAATCTCACAGCTGCTGGTTGGCGAATTGGAGCATTTCATCGGTCGCCGAAATCATCTTGGAATTGACCTCATAGGCTCTTTGGGTTTCGATCATGTCAACGAGCTCCTCGACGATGTTGACGTTCGATCCCTCGAGCGCGCCCTGCCGCAGAACGCCGCGGCCTTCCTCGCCAGCCGCGCCGGTGATCGGCGCGCCACTGGCCGCCGTTTCCTTCAACAGATTGTTGCCGATCGATTCCAGCCCGGCACTGTTGACGAAGTTGGCGATCTCGATCCGGCCCAGCTCATTGGGTTCAGTCTGTCCCTGCAAAGTGGCCGAAACTGTGCCATCTGCGCCGATCGTTACCGATGTCGCGCCTTCCGGCACCTGGATCTGCGGCTGCAGCGGCAGGCCGTCGCTGGTCACCATCGTGCCGTCGGCAGTCAGGTTGAAATTGCCCGCACGGGTATAGGCGGTGCCGCCATCGGGCAGTTGCACCGGAAAATAGCCATTGCCTTCGATCGCGAGATCCATCGCGTTGCCGGTGGTCTGCAGCGATCCTTGCGTATCGATGCGCGCGGTACCGGAAATGGCCACGCCGGTGCCGAGCGACAGACCGGTGGCGAACTTGTTCTGCTGGTCCGCTGCGGCGCCCTTCTGGACGACCTGCTGATAGGACAGCGTTTCGAACTGCGCCCGATCGCGCTTGAAGCCGGTGGTGTTCACGTTCGCCAGGTTGTTGGCGATCACGCGCATCTTGGTGTTCTGTGCGTCAAGCCCGGTGCGGGCGACTTGCAAGGCGGAATTACTCATAAGACTTTATCTCCGTTGGTCGGTCGATCGGTGCGGCGTGGTTCCGGGCGCTCATCAGCCCGGCAGTTGCATGACGCTCGCCCCGCCATCGTCCATTTCCTTGGCGGAACTCAGAAGCTTGACCTGTGCCTCATAGGCTCGGCTGGTCTCGATCATGTCGACCAGCGCCTGAGTCATGTTGACGTTCGATCCTTCCAGAGCACCGCTTTGCAGCCTTGCATCAGGATCTGACGGCAGCGCGCCGCCATTCTTAACGCGAAAGAGGGTATCCTCCGCCTTTACTATCTCGCTGCCGTTCGGATTGACCACGCGCAAACGGTCTACCTGCTGTGGCTGGTTCGGATCGCCGCCGGTCGGCACGATCCAGACTCCGCCATCTTCGGCAATCGTGACCTTGTCGGCCGGGGGCACGATCAGCGGACCGCCCTCCCCCAGAACCGGATGGCCATCGCCAGTGGTCAGCAGACCGCTTTCGGTCAGCATCAGATCTCCGCGGCGGGTATAACCTTCATCGCCGCCTGGTGCCTGCACGGCCAGCATGCTCTGCCCCCCAAGCGCGATGTCGAGCGGGCGACCCGTCGACTTGATCGCGCCGGGGTTCAGATCGGCCGTCAGCACATATTCGTTCGGCGTCGCCCGGCTCTGCAGCCCTTCACCATGAACATATTGCGCCTGCGCGCTCACGATCTCGGCGCGAAAGCCGGTCGTGTCCGCATTCGCCATGTTGTTGGCGATCGCGGTTTGGCGATTCATCACCCCTTGCATGGCGCGAAGGCTGAGATGGACCATTTTATCCATGGAAGGCTCCTAGAGTCGGGCGGCTATTGACGGCCAGCTGGATCAGACCTGCAGGTTGACGATGGTCTGCGTCATGTTGTTCGCGGTCTCGATCGCCTGCGCATTGGCCTGGAAGTTGCGCTGCGCGGAAATCAGCGAGACCAGCTCTTCGGTAATGTCGACATTGGCGGTCTCTAGCGAACCGGACCGAACCGTCCCGACCGAACCCGTGCCTGCCTGCGACAGCGTTGCCTGACCGGAAGAACCGGTTGCCTGGAAATGCGCGTCACCAACCGGGCGCAGTCCTTCGACGGCGGTGAAGGCGGCCATGGCAGCCGCGCCAAGCGGCTCCTGATTGCCGTTGGAATAGGTCGCCGTGATTACGCCCTTGGCATTGACGGCGATGTTGGCCAGCACGGCGTTGGGATCGGTCGGATCGGTTTCCGGCAGAACCAGATTGATCATATCCGCCTGATTGGTCGACGTCGTATCGCCGTTTGCGTCCACTGGCAGCATCTGCAGGATGTTACCGGTCGCATCGACCACCTGCCGGTCGTTGTTGATGCCGAAGGAACCGTTGCGCGTATAGGTGATTGCGCCCGTGGTCGAAGGGCTCTTCACCGTGAAGAAGCCTTCGCCGGCCACAGCAAGATCGAGCGTACGGTCGGTCGATACCAGCGTGCCCTGGGTGAACTGCTGGACGATACCCTGCAGCTGCACGCCCTGACCGGCAATCATCTTGGTCGTCTGCGTGGGCGACGCGGCAAACAGGTCGCCGAACTGCGCGCGGCTCTTCTTGAAGCCGTTCGAGTTGGCATTGGCGATATTGTTAGAGACCACCGAAAGATCGGATTGTGCTGCCTTCAAGCCGCTGAGCGAGGTAAGAAAGGACATGGATTAACTCCTGTAGATAAACTGGTTTTGAAAAACCGACGTTGAAACTTGGGTGGAATATCGGGGTATCGGGGCGCTGACGGGGATCAACTGACGCCGCGAACGGTGGCCACGTCCACCGGACCGACGGGGGTATTCAGAACGGGGCCGGTTCCTGCCGGGGACAGGCCGACGGCGCTGACCGGAAGCCAGGTCGCGATGGAATTGGCAGAACCGCCGGACACCCGGACGGTCAGATTGCCAAGAGCTTCGGGTGTGCCGGCTTCGCTCATGCTGTCGAAGGAGAAGGGCACCCTGCCCGCCTCGATCGGCCCGGCGGTGCGCGAGCGGACAACCTTGCCTGTGCTGTCGACCAGATCGATGGTCAGCTTCTCGCTGCGTCCGGCCAGATCAATCTCGCCGCGATAGATGCCGTCGGCATCCGGCGCTGCAACATTGCTGTCCGCCAGCACCGTCTTGCCGATGAACTGGGACGCTTCGGACAGGCGCGTGCCGGAAAAGGACGCGGAAATGGACTTGAGCGACTGGTTCATCTCGGCAATGCCCGCCACCGACGAGAACTGCGCCATTTGCCCGACCATTTCCTTGTTATCGACCGGATCGAACGGATCCTGGAATTTCAGCTGTGCTGTCATCAGCTTGAGGAAACTTGACTGATCGAGGCTGCCGCCGCCTGTCGCATTGGCCGGCTGTGCCCGCACGAGGCCTGGCGGAAGAGTGCTTTCTACGGTGCTCACTGGCCCATCCTTACGGTATCGAGGATCAGCGACTTGGCCGTCTGCATCACCTGCACATTGTTCTGATATTGCCGGGCAGTTTCGATCATATCGATCAGCTCGGCGGCTTCATCGACACCGGCATCCCAGACATTGCCGTCGGCATCGGCCAGCGGATTGTTGGGGTCGTGCCGCATCTGTGGCTCGATATTGGACTGGACGACTTTCTCGACATCCACCGTGGCCACGCCGTCGCCGCCCGTGGCGGTGCGGAACACGGGTTTGAGCGCGCGATAGGCTTCTTCGGCACTTTTATAGGTGGTGCCGGCGTTGGCGAGATTGGACGCCGTCGTGTTCATCCGCGTAATCTGCGCGGACATGGCGCGTCCCGAGATGTCGAAAATGTTCATGGGACCGGGCATGGCTTATTCTCCCCTGATGGCGCGTGTCAGGGTATTCACGCGCCCTTCGAGAAAGGAGAGCGTGGTGGAATAGCCGACCGCGTTCTCGGCGAAGAGGGTCTGTTCTGTGGAAAGCTCGACCGTGTTGCCGTCGAGCGACTGCTGCAGCGGAATGCGATAGCCCGCATTGGTCTCCATGGCGCCCACGGCATCCTTGCCGCCCACCACCTGCTGCATCGCCTTGTCGAAATCGAGGTCGCGGGCCTTGTATCCAGGCGTTGCCGCGTTGGCGATGTTCGAAGCGAGCATGGATAGCCGCTGCGAGCGTAGCTGCAGGGCGTCTCCGTGAATGCCGAAAATTTTATCTGCCATAACGCTTTTCCTACTTAATCCAGACCGTGCCCTGCCGTTGTAGTGCCAGGACGATGGTTTGCCGGGTATCGGTAAGCAAAGGCCGTGCCAAAACGTCAGCAATGGCGTTTTTGCGCGGTGTCGTCGCGCTATCCGGGTTTCAGACCCGTTCGAGCGGCAACATCTTGCCGCCCGGCAAATTTTTGCCGCTCCGCAATGGGTGGCTGTGTGAAGGGTCGTGGATGACGTACGAAATCCTGGGACAATATCTCGATCCGGTAGCGCTCGTCGTGGTCGGTGTCGGCTGCATGCTGGTCGCCATCGTCCAGAACGGGCTGCGCATGGCGGGCAGCGCAATGCTGGCAGCTGGCCATATGGCCGCGCCCCGCAAAAAGGCCGAACGCGCGCGCCTGTCCGTGGTGATGATCGAAGACTGCGTACGTCGGCGCGGCGTCAGCTGCGCAGATCGCGTAAAAGCCACATGCGCCTTTGCACGCAAACTCGGCATGCTCATGTCCGATGCGCCGGGATTCGAAGCCTATCGTCAGGCGACGGAACGTCTGCTGGAGGCCCAGGAAACCCAGCGCACGCGCATCGTCCAAGTCTGGAACGATATTGCCGATGCCGCCCCGGCGCTCGGCATGCTCGGGACCATTTTGGGACTGGTGCAGATGTTTGCGCGCATGGAGACGGCGGAAGGCATCGGCGGCGCCATGGCCATATGCCTGCTGACCAGCCTGTACGGGCTGGTTTTTGCGCATCTCGTCGCCGGGCCGATTGCGCGCCGGCTGGAAATGCTGGGGCGGCAGGAAGCCGACTGGCAGAACGGCATCGCGCAGCGCATGATCGCCCTGGCACGGCGCGAATATCCCGACGGAGCAGCCAGCAGGCTGTCGCTCGTCCCCTCCGTCCAACCATCCGAACCCCAGCCGCAAGCGCAACCGCCTGACGCGCGCCGCAGAAAGGCCGTGCAATGACGCATAAACGCACTTTGGTAGGGTTTATCGACCTGTCGCTGATCCTGCTCGGATCTGTTGCGCTCATCGGAGAGCTGCAGCAGTCGAAGCTCGTTTCGATCGTGCCGCCGTCACCGAAGCGGCATAGCAGCGATACCGACCATATCGAGGTCGGTATCGCCCGCCTGTTCGAACCGGACGAGGCGCGGCTTTCCACGCAGGGGCAAAGCTGGGTCCGCTATCTGGCCCGCCAGGCGGATGGGCGCCCCATCACCATTGCCGTTTCCGTCGGTGCCGATAACGAAAAGGCCCGGCTGGACAATTGGGAACGGGCGGCCGCGCGCACCGCTTCGATCATGTATGCGCTGGAAAGCGCGGGCTATCCGACCAAACAGATCCGGCCATCCATGCCGCAAAGCAAGGCCGAGAAGGGAAAAATCATCGTCACCCTTGGCTGATCGTTAGCTGGCACGGCTTTTGCTTTATGCTTGGGAGGAGCGGCGCACTGGCGCTTCTGTAACCTTATGCCCTCATGTGATCGCAAGGCCCTATCATGACCAAGAGCAAGCTGCTTTATCTCGGCGCCGCCACGGCCCTTCTCGCCGTGGCACCTGCCGCTGCGGGAAATTTTCAGAGCCTCGATGATCTTGATGTGGCGGTGGCCGCGCACGCCGGTGCCAAGATTGGCGATCCGGGCGGGGCGCGCACGCCGATCGACCGGCGACTGAAGCTGAAAGCCTGCCCAGATGCGCCGAGCGTTTCAGGCCCGGTGCTCGGGGCCGCCGTGGTCCGTTGCGAGCCGATTGGATGGTCGATCCGGGTTCCTCTGCGCCTTGATGCAGCTACGTCCGGCGCAACCAATAGCAATAACGGTGCACCGCGAACAATGGCGGCGCGCCAGCAGGAACGCGATGCCATCGTGCGGGGTCAAGCCGTTCGCCTGACCGTCGAAGGCCGCGGCTTCACCCTCTCGCGCACCATGATTGCGGATGCGAACGGTAAGATCGGTGACATGATTTCGGTCCGCGCGGACCGCTCGTCCAAGCCGGTTCTGGCCCGCGTCGTGGACATTGGCGAAGTATCGGTATCCGGTATCTGACCGCCGCTTTTCCGCGCCCGTATCGCGGCAATATCTTTTTTTCTTAAAGTTCTCTCCAAGCTGCCGTTACCGATAGCGACAAGAGTAAGAGGTTATCATGAAGATTGATCGTCCCAATAGCTATTCTGCCGTTTCCACCGCAGCAATCCGTGGCGCGAGCAGCAAACCCGTCTCCGCGGTCGGTGAAACCCGCCCAGCCAATGACGACAGCGCCGTCCGCCAGTCGGATGCGGCGAAGATCGCCAGCCAGGGCGCCCCGAAAGACGGCGCCAAGATCGAACGGATCCGCGCTGAAATCGCGGCAGGCCATTATGTGCTGGATATCCAGGCGCTGGCCCAGAAAATGATCGATATGGACGTGCTCGGCGGCGAGTGATGCAGACGCATCGTATCCAGGCTGCGCAGCAGCAGCTGATCGCCGCGCTCGATGCCGGCGATGCGCCCGACATCCTGACCGCCACGGGAACATTATCCTCGTTGATCGATGAACTGCGGGCCACCCCTGCGCTCTACGCCAGCACGGATTTGCGTGAAGAGTTCGAGCATATCGAAAAGCTCTCGGTTGCCGCGGCCTATCGGTTGCGCGTACTGACCGATCATACGCGCCAGCGGCTCGAGCTGCTGGGCGCCGACACGCAGCCGATCAGCTACGGCCCGCGCGCCGCCTGAGCGCGCCTGCCCGCCCCGCGCGGGCCAAGTTTTTTAGCCTCCTTTCCCAACCACTTCTCATTGTCATCATTCCCGGTCGCTGTCGCTGAACTTGGCACGGACTTTGCTTCTCTCCTGCAAACAGGAGTCGGCACATGCCATCGGGAATCAACAGCTATGCAAATATGGGCGGTGATCGCATCACCCGCGCCATTGCACAGTCCGCCAAGCGGACTGGCGTCGATTTCGACTATCTGATGGGCCAGGCCCGCATCGAAAGCGGCCTCAACCCCAACGCCAAAGCCCCCACCAGCTCGGCCACCGGCCTCTATCAGTTTATCAGCCAGAGCTGGCTGGCAGTGGTCGACCAGCATGGTGCCGATCACGGCCTCGACTGGGCAGCCGGTGCCATCCAGAAAGATTCGCGCGGTCGCTTCAACGTGGCCGATCCGCAGATGCGCCAGGCGATCCTGGATCTGCGCAAGAATCCAGAGGTTGCGGCCGTGATGGCCGGCGAATTCGCCTCCGACAACAAAGCCTATCTGGAGCGGCGCCTGGGCCGCGAGATGGCGCCCGTCGATCTGTACCTTGCCCATTTTCTGGGTGCAGGCGGGGCCACCAAATTCCTGTCCGCCCATGCCTCCAGTCCCGATGCCGCCGCCGCGCCGCTTTTCGGCAAGGCCGCCGGGGCCAATCGCAACATTTTTTACGCCTCCAATGGCCGCGCCCGCAGCTTCGACGAAATCCGCAACCGGTTCGCGGACAAGCTCGGCAATGGCGCGAATTTGCCGATGGGCGGCAACTCTCCGCCGGGCGGCAATGACATGCCTTATGTCCAGCCCGCCGATTATCTGCGGCTGGCCAGCCAGCGGACCACGCCCACGGGCACCGACCTCAATCGTAACGACAATGCGCGACTGGCTTACATGCTGCTCGCGTCAATGGGAGCTTGAAGCCTCACATGAAAGCCGCCTCTTCCCCCGCATCCGGTTCCGCTCTCAGCGCTCTGCTGGATGTCCGGTCGGCCCTGCTGCCGATGGCCACCCTGCTGCTAGTCGTGTTCCTGGTCTTGCCGGTGCCCGCCTTTGTGCTCGACATCGGGTTCATCACCAACATCATGATTTCGCTCGCGGTGTTGATGGTGGCGCTGAACGCGTCCAAGCCGCTGGACTTCAGCAGCTTTCCAACGGTGCTGCTGTTTGCAACGCTGCTGCGGCTTGGCCTGAACGTCGCCTCCACCCGCGTCGTGCTGGTGTCCGGCCATGAAGGCGGCGATGCGGCCGGCCATGTGATCGAAGCCTTTGGCTCCATGCTGATCGGTGGCGACTATGTCGTCGGCCTGTTCGTGTTTGCCATCCTGATGATCATCAACATGGTCGTCATCACCAAGGGCGCAGGCCGCGTGTCGGAAGTCAGTGCACGTTTCACCCTGGATGCCCTGCCCGGCAAGCAGATGGCCATCGATGCCGATCTCGGCGCGGGCCTCATCACGCCGGAAGAAGCCAAGCAGCGCCGCGTCGACGTGGCGACCGAGGCCGATTTCTACGGCTCGATGGATGGTGCCAGCAAGTTCGTGAAAGGCGATGCGATCGCCGGCGTGCTGATCCTGGTCATCAACATTCTCGGCGGCATCGTGCTCGGCGTGGTCAGCCATGGGCTCGATATCGGCGAGGCCGCGTCCACCTACACCATGCTCGCCATCGGCGACGCGCTGGTGGCGCAGGTCCCTGCCCTGCTGCTGTCGATCGCCGCAGCCGCGATCGTGACCCGCGTGTCTTCCCCGTTCGATCTGCCCGGACAGATCGCCTCGCAGTTCGGATCGCACAAGGCCTGGATCCCCGTCGCCGTCATACTGACGATCCTGGGCGTGCTGCCCGGCATGCCGCACATGGTGATTTTGCCTGCGGCCGCCGTGGCCGGCTATTTCGCCTATCGCTTTTCCCGCCCCGAGCCAGAGGAAGAAGTGCCCGAAGCCCCCGCCCCCAATCCAAGCACCATCAACTGGAGCGACGTGTCGGACGAAGCGATGCTGGGCATCGAGGTTGGCTACGCGCTCACCCCGCTGGTCGACGAGCGCAAGGATGCGCCGCTGATGAAGCGCGTGACCGGTATCCGCAAGCAATTGTCCAAGGAGCTGGGTTTCGTCATTCCGCTGGTGCGCATCAAGGATGATCTGACGCTTGATCCCAATGCCTATCGCATCACCATTGGCGGCACCGTGATCGGCGAAGACGTGATCTGGCCGGAAGACATGCTGGCGATCGACAGCGGTGATATCGACGAAGAGATCACTGGCCGCGCCTGCAAGGACCCCACCTTTGGCATGGACGCGCGCTGGATCAGCCCGGATATGCGCGCCGAAGCCATCGTGGCGGGTTACACCGTGGTCGACGCCTCCACCGTGCTGGCCACGCATCTCAACCACATGATCCGCCTGAATGCCGCGCAACTGTTCGGTATGGATGAAACCAAGATGCTGCTCGACAATCTGAAGGAGCGCGCGCCGGAACTGGTCGAGGGGCTCACCCCCAAGGCGCTGTCCCTGTTTGCCGTGTCCGCCGTTTGCCGCGCGCTGCTGATCGAAGGCGTACCGCTCAAGGACTTCCGCCGTCTGTGTTCGGCCATGGTCGAGGCGACAGGCGATGGCAGCACGGATATTCCGCTGGTGGTGGAGCGGGTGCGCCAGCGCATCGGATCGCTCATCATCCAGTCGCTCGTCCCTGTCAGCATGCCGCTGCCGGTGGTCACGCTGGATCCGGAGCTGGAGGGTCTGCTCTCCCAGTCGATCAAGATTTCCGGCGATGCCAGCTTCCCGATCGAGCCCGGCCTCGGCCAACGCATCCTGACGGCCATCGAGGAATCCAGTCAGCGCCTGATGCTGCGCCAGCAGAATTTCGCGCTGGTCACCTCCCCCGCCGCGCGCAAGGCGCTGTCCGATCTGCTGCGTCCGCGCTTCCCCGATACACCGGTGCTCAGCTTCCGCGAACTGCCGGATGACAAGCCCGTGGAAGTCATCGCAACGGTCGGTGGCCCCGCAGAACCGGCACCGCAGCCGCAAGCCCATCACAGCTTCACCGGACTTTGAGAGGAACGCGAGCCATGAATTTCCAGACAAGTTCCTCTTTGACCTATGGGCGCAAGCCCGTTCGGCAAGACCCGAAGCAGCTGATCGAGGACCATATCCCGCTGGTGCGCAAGATTGCCTGGCACGTCTCTGGCAAAGCTCCTGCGACCATAGAGGTGGAAGATCTGATCCAGATCGGCCTGGTCGCGCTGATCGAGGCGGCACGCCGTTATGAAGATCAGGGGCACCAGTTTTCCACCTATGCCGGCACGCGCATCCGCGGCGCGATGATCGATCATCTGCGCGCGCAGAGCAATCTGTGCCGCTCCGCGCTGGATTTCCGCAAGCAGCTGCGCCGCGCGCAGGACAAGTTGATGAAGCAGCTCGGCCGTGACGCAAGCGAGAAGGAGCTGGCGCTGGAGATGGGCCTTGAACCGGCAGAGTTTCTCTCGCGCTTCGATCAGGCCGCCGATGTTCAGATGGAATCGATGGACGAGGTCTATTCGGAACACAGCATCTGGTTCGCATCCGAAGACGATGGCGCCGATATGGCGCTGGAGCGCGATGAGCTGACACAGCTAGTCGCCGCGGGCCTCGGAACGTTGAACGAGCGTGAGCAGATGGTGCTGCAGCTGTTCTTCATCGAGGAACTCAACCTGGAAGAGATCGGCTCTGTGCTGGGTGTCACCGCCGCGCGGGTTTGCCAGATCAAGAAAGGCGCGCTCGATAATATGCGCAAGAAACTCAGCCAGACGATGGATTGAAGCATGGCGGCCATGCCGGCCAGCTTTATCCAATAAAAAGCGCCCGCCGGTAACTACCGACGGACGCTTGTTCAGCCTTCCCGCATCGAACGCATGCGGGTGGCTTCAGTGCTATTAACGCAGCAGGCTCATCACGCCCTGCTGGCTCTGGTTCGCCTGGGCAAGCATCGCGGTGGACGCCTGGTTCAGGATCTGGAACTTGGCCAGATTGGTCGACTCTTCGGAGAAATCGGCATCCTGAATACGGCTGCGGCTTTCCGAAAGATTGGTCACGCGGTCGGTCAGGCTGCTGACGGTGGCCTGCAGACGGTTCTGCGAGGCACCGAGATCGGCCTGTGCGGTGGTGATCGTCTTCAATGCCGCATCGAGCGTGCCAAGAGCGGTAGCAGCAGCCGTATCCGTCGTGATATCGATGGTTACCGCACCGGCGTTATCACCAATGCCGAGCGCGGCGATACCGACATCCGTCAGACCGATCGCCACCTGTTCACCGGATTTCGCGCCGGTCTGGATATTGATAGCCGTCGCCGTTAGCGTAGTACCGTCGGCATTGTTGAGCAGCTGCACGCCGTTGAACGTGGTGTTCTTGGCAATGGCATCGATCTGCTTGGTAAGCGCGCCGACTTCGGCCTGCAGATTGGTGCGATCTTCCAGCGTCAGCGTGCCACTGGCGGACTGAACGGCCAGTTCGCGCATACGCTGCAGGCTGTTGGTGATCTCGTTCATGCCGCCTTCTGCGGTCTGCGCCAGCGAGATGCCGTCATTGGCATTACGCTTGGCCATCGTCAGGCCGCGCACTTCAGAGGTCATCTTGGTGGCGATGGCAAGGCCGGCAGCATCGTCGCTGGCGGAGTTGATGCGCTGGCCGGTGGACAGGCGATCGATGGCCTTCGAAAGGCCCATTGATGCCTTGGTCGACGCGGACGTCGCCCGCATCGCGGCGGTGTTGGTACCGATAACAGTCATAGGTGTGTTTCCCTTATTGAAGTCTGGACAACTCCCTGATCAAGAGTTGCCTCGAAGGTGGTAACGGCACCTGCCAAGATAACTTTAGAACAAAAGCACACATTTTATTTGGTTATTATATTCCGATCAGTAACAACATAGTACACACGCGTTTTTGCCCGCCGGATCACTCCGGCGGGCTACGCTTTTTAGTTATGTTAGTCTGGCTTGGTGTATTAGCGCAGCAGGCTCATCACGCCTTCCTGGCTCTTGTTCGCCTGGGCGAGCATCGCGGTCGATGCCTGGTTCAGGATCTGGAACTTGGCCAGCTGCGTGGATTCTTCGGAGAAGTCGGCGTCCTGGATGCGGCTGCGGCTTTCCGACAGGTTGGTCACGCGGTCGGTCAGGCTGCTGACGGTGGCCTGCAGCCGGTTCTGCGAGGCACCGAGGTCGGCCTGCGCCGTTGTCACCGTGGCAAGAGCCGCATCGAGCGAGTCCAGCGCTGCGTTGGCACCTGCCGTCGTGCTGATGTCGATTGCGGCCACGGTCGTGGTGCCATCGGTCAACGTAGCGGCCCGCACGTCGGTCAGCTGGATGCCGACCTGCTCGCCGGACTTGGAACCGGTCTGGATGTTGATCACATTGGCATTGTCGAGCAGGCTGACATCATTGAACGTGGTGCGGCCGGCAATATCGTCGATCTGAAGCTTCAGCGCGGCGACTTCCTTCTGCAGGTTGCCGCGATCATCCACACCCAATGTGCCACTGGCCGACTGGACCGACAGTTCGCGCATCCGCTGCAGCATGTTGGTGATCTCGTTCATGCCGCCTTCGGCGGTCTGGGCCAGCGAGATGCCGTCATTGGCGTTGCGCTTGGCCATCGTCAGGCCGCGTACTTCCGAGGTCATCTTGGTGACGATGGCGAGACCGGCAGCATCGTCGCTGGCCGAGTTGATGCGCTGGCCGGTGGACAGACGCTCGATCGCCTTGGAAAGGCCCATCTCGGCCTTGGTCGAAGCGGAAGAAGCGCGCATTGCAGCGATGTTGGTTCCGATGACAGTCATTTCGATTTCCTTCGTTCTAATCCGGGGCCGGCATCGTGTCTCGCCGGGTTCGAAAAAGGTAACGGTGCCAATTCGGATCGCTTAAATTGAAAATCGACGGGCCTGAAAGACCGTCAAATGCCGGCTTTATATATATATAGCGCCATTATTTTGACGCTTTGCGACGCTGCATTGACGCTTTGACGATCAGCTATGCCGGGCCAACGGCAATATGCCGCAGCGCGCCGCCATTTGGCGGTTTGGCACACCCCTTGCATCCACTTGCCATGAGGGAGCCAGCCATGTCGCTGTGCCAAAGTCCGGGGAAGTAAGAATGTTCGTAACGAAAACCGCCATCAGCGATGCCGCAGCTGCCATGCTGCCCACTTTGACGGCCTATCTGAACGCTGTTCTTATAGACACCATACGCATGGAGGACGCGGCCGGTTCCACGCGAACGCGCCCCATCCGCATTTTGACCGAAGACGAGCGCAGCGAGGCATCGCATCGCGATCTGATCCTGTCCTTCCGCCCCGGCGCGCCCACGCTGGTGCCTGGCGACATGACCCAGCCCATGCAGATTGCCTTTGGCCCCGATGATCTGAAACTTGGCCACGCTCTGATTGCCGAAGCCGTGCGCCATGGCGGCCCCGCCGTCGGTGAACCGGCCAGCGCCAAGTTGATGCGCTATGCCGCCCGCGTGGCGACGAGCGAAGCGGCGGTCCTGATCCAGGGCGATACCGGCGTGGGCAAGGAAGGCATGGCCCGCTTCGTGCACAACAACAGCCCGCGCGCGGAAGGCCCGTTCATTGCCGTCAACTGCGCCGCCCTGCCCGCCAGCATGGTGGAAGCCATGCTGTTCGGTCACAAGCGCGGCGCCTTCACCGGCGCAAGCGGAGAGAGCGAAGGTCTGTTTCGTGCAGCGGATGGGGGCACATTGTTCCTGGACGAGATCACCGAGCTACCGCTGGAGCTGCAGGCCAAATTGCTGCGCGCGTTGCAGGAAGGCGAAGTGCTGCCCGTGGGCGAGACCCGCGCCGTGAAGGTCGATATCCGCATCGTGGCCGCAGCCAATCGCAATTTCACCGCCGAAGTGGCCGAGGGTCGCTTCCGCGAAGATCTCTACTGGCGCCTCAATGTCATGCCGATCGAGATCGCACCACTGAACGAGCGCCGTCAGGACATCTGCGCCATCGCCGCGACCATGCTGCTCGCCATGCAGAAGGACGGAGCGGATTTCGCGTGGATCGATGCCGAGGCGCTCCACGCCCTGATGAGCCACGCTTTTCCCGGCAATGTGCGCGAATTGTGCAACATGCTGCAGCGTGCACTGGTGCTGCGCGAAGGCGACAGCATCACGCTGGAGGATTTCGATCTTGCCCCGGACCCGTTCGCAACGCCGATCGGCAGCATCCCTGCCGCTTTGCCTACGACGCCCCGTGCCGACCCCACTCCCCTCGCCAACCGCGTCCTGCGTGGCCGTGATCTGCAGACCCAGGCCCGTCTGGCCGAATTCGACGCGATCAGCGCCACGCTGGAGGAAACGCAGGGCAATCGCCGCCGCGCCGCAGAGCTTCTCGGCATATCCGAACGCACGCTTCGTTACCGCCTCGCCGATATGCGCGAGCTGGCCGAAGCGGCCTGAAGGAGGACTGATCCATGCAACCGATGGCCAACAGCCTGCTCGCCGCGCGCAACGCGATCCTGCAGCAGAACAAGACCCTCCAGAACGTTACCGAAGCACCCAAGGTCGGCAGCGGTCAGATCGGCGGATCGGGCAAAGCGCCCGAAACGCCGTTCACCGATACCATGCGCGACGCGCTGAGCCAGGTGAACGCATCGCAATCAACCGCTGCCAATGCCGCCGCTGCTTACGACGCTGGACAAACCACCGATATCGCGGCGGTCATGCTGGCCAAGCAGAAGGCGTCGGTGGGGTTCGAGGCTACCTTGCAAGTCCGCAACAAGCTGCTCTCGGCTTACGAGAACATCATGAACATGCCGGTGTGATATGAATGAAATGACGATTTCCCAGCCCGGCGATGCCGGTTCCGGTGACGGTGGCGGACTGACGCGGGCCACCCAGCGGCTGAAGCCCATGGGCATCAGCGACAGCGGTTCGATGGCCTCCGGCTTCATGGACAAGGCGCGCGAATTTCTGGGACAACCGGCGGTGGCCAAGGCGCTGCCGCTGATCGGCTTTCTGGCGGTGGTGGCAATGGCTGCTGCGGCCTGGATGGCGTTTCAGGCGCCGCCGCAGCGCGATCTGTTCCGCGGCCTGCCGGAAAATGACAAGGCCGCCGTGGCAGCGGCGCTGGACAGCAATTCCATTCCCTACAGTCTGGACACCGACACCGGCGCGCTGACCGTAGCCGAAGACGATTATTATGCCGCCAAGATGCTGGTCGCCGCGCAAGGGTTGCCCAAAAGCGCGCCCGATGGCGATACCATGATCTCCAGCATGCCCATGGGGGCCAGCCGCGCGGTGGAAACCGAAAAGCTGCGCGGCGCACGCGAGGCCGATCTGGCTCGCTCGATCGAAGCCATCGACAGCGTGAACTCGGCCCGGGTGCATCTGGCGGTCGATCCGCCAAGCGTGTTCATCCGCGAACGGAATGAACCGGCCGCATCGGTGGTGCTCAATCTTGCGCCCGGTGCCACGCTCAGCAGTGAGCAGGTGCAGGCGATCACGCATCTGGTTGCCAGCTCCGTCTCCGGCCTGAATTCCGATCGTGTATCGGTGGTCGATCAGAACGGACGCCTGTTGTCGGAAAGCGCCACGGACGGGCCGCTTGGCGAGGCGGGCCAGCAACTGATGGTGCGCCAGCAGATCGAGGACCGCTATCGCCAGTCGCTCACCGCCTTGCTCACGCCCATCCTTGGTGCGGGCAATTTCGCAGCCGAAGTCTCGGCCGAACTGGATTTCTCGGAACGTCAGGCAACCAGCGAAACCTTCCCCAAGGACGAGTCCGTTGTGCGCAGCGAAAAGCGCAGCTGGACGGAACAGAGCGATCCCGCTTCCGGCAATGCCGGCGGCATTCCCGGCGCCGTCAGCGATCAGCCGCCTGCCGATGCCACCGTAGGCGATCAGCTGGCCGATCCCACCGCGCCTGCCGAAATGCAGAAGCGTCAGGAAGAGATTAACCGCAATTTCGAGCTGGGCCGCCAGGTATCTGTGGTGCGGGAGGCGACCGGCGATGTCAGCCGCCTGTCCGTGGCCGTGGCGATTGCCAATGGCGCCGATGGCAAACCGCGCAGCCCGGCGGAGATTGCCGCGATCGAACAGCTCATCAAGGGCGCGATCGGCTTCAGCCAGCAGCGCGGCGATCAGGTGGCGGTGTCCTCGCGCGCTTTCCAGCCGATCGTCGAAGCCAACACGCCCTGGTATGAAGCCAGCTGGGTGTCGCTGCTGGTGCGCAATGTCTCCGGCCTGATCGCGGCACTGGCGCTGATCTTCTTCATCGGCCGCCCGATGCTCAAGCGCCGCAAGGAGCTGAAGAACGCCGCTGCGGGCAAGACGGGCGAGGAAAATGAAGACGGCACGCCGGCCCTTCCCACGTCGCTGCAGCCGGAAGCCATCGCGGACAAACCGGTCACGCTCGACATGATCAGCTCTGCCTACAGCTATCAGGAGCGCGCGCTGCTGATCCAGGATTTCGTCAAACAGAATCCCGATCATGCCACGCTTGTGATCAGAGACCTGCTGAATTCAGCCAAGAACACGAAGGAAGCAGCCAATGGCTGACGTGATTGAGAAAGAGGAAACCGCCCTTTCCGACCTGGCAACGCAAGCGCCGGTTCCATCGACCGAGCTGCGCGAAATCAATGACGAGCAAGCGGCGGCGATCCTTCTTCTGCTGTTCTCCGAAAAGGAAGCGGCGGACATTCTTTCCCGGCTGGAGCCCAAGGAAGTCGAACAGCTCAGCAGCATCATGTACTCGGTGTCCGACATCGGCCCGGGTGAGATCGACACCGTGCTGGACCGGTTCGTCAACCGGGCGAAGCACCGCACGACCCTGGGCTATCGCTCCGACGTGCAGATCCAGTCCATGCTCACCGCCGCGCTTGGCGAACAGCGTGCCGAGGTCATGATCAGCCGCACTGCGCCCAAGCGTCCGCAGCCCAGCCTGGAAGCGCTGGAATGGATGTCACCCTCCGATATCGTATCGATGCTGGAAGACGAGCATCCACAGATGATCGCGCTCGTGCTGTCCTTCCTCTCGGCGGACAATGCTGCTGCCGTGCTGGGGGATTTCCCTGCCGACCTGCAGGATGATATCGTTTACCGGCTGGCCACACTGGGCCAGGTCAGCAGCGACGCGATCGATACGATCGAGCAGCTTCTCACCGCCTTCCACGCGCCCAAGGGCAGCGGCGGCAGCATGATCGACAAGGGAGGCAATGCCCCCGAGGTCGCCGCCATCATGAACCAGATCGGCAAGAAGAACAGCGCCAAGATGCTCAAAGCCCTGTCCAAACGGGACAAGGGCCTCGCCACCGAGATCGAAGACCAGATGTTCACCTTTGCCGACCTTATCACCATGGACGTCAAGGACCTGGGCACCGTCATCCGCACGGTGGACAGCGCCCTGCTCGTTCCCGCGCTGAAGGGCGCCGACGAGAAGCTGCGCGCAAAAATCCTGAGCTCCATGTCAACCCGCGCCGCGCAGACCGTCGAGGACGAGATTGCCGAGAAAGGCCCGATGCCGCTGGCCGAAGTGCTCGATGCCCAGAAAAAGGTGATCGCGCAGGTCCGTCAGCTCGCCAACAGCGGAGAAGTTGTGATGGGTGGTCAGGGAGACGATTATGTCTGAGGCTTTCGCCCTACGCAGCTTCGCCCCGCAGCAATCGCCCTTTCGTTCGGTCTGGTCGAACGATTCCAGCGCTTTTCAGAGCAATGGCACGCAGCAGCCTGCCGCACCGGAGCAAACAGCCGCCTCGCCAGTCGATGAGATGGCGCAGGCTGAAGCCTATCTGCAGGAACAGCTGGATGACAGCTACCGTAAGGGTTTTGCCGACGGTCAGGCAGCCATTGCCCAGGCCAATGAGGAACTGATGGCCTGCTCGGAACGGCTGGCCAGCGCCGTCGAAGCGCTGAAACCACGGCCGGGCAATGCGCTATGTGAAACCCTGGTGCGCACCATCCGCCAGCTGCTCGACCGCACCGCCGGATTTTCCGAGCCGAGCGCCGAGACGCTGCAACAGCATTGCCAGACCCTGGCCACGATGGCGCAAAAGGATTGCACCAACGCCGTGCTGCATCTGCATCCGCTAGACCGGGCCCTGCTCGGCGAACAGGACTTCGGACTGACCATGGAAGAGGATGCGTCGATGACGCGCGGCACCCTGTCGCTGAGCCACAGCGAAGGCTGGATCGAACATGGCACCCAGCCGGTGCTCGATGAGCTGGAATCCATGCTGGCCGCGCTGGACACGCAATGATTGCCGCACAGGAAAAGGCGCTGACCCATCTCGTCAATCGCATCGGAAATCTGAACGCCGGGCCACGGCGGATCGGACGGCTGGTGGCGCATGATGCCGGCATGATGGAAGTGACCGGATTTGATTATCCGATCGGCTTTGGCGGCACCATTCGCACCGCGGACGGCAAGGCCATCAAGGCCGAGATCGCCGGTTTTCGCGGATCGCGCGCGCTCATGATCCCGCTGGAAAGCGATGGATCGGTGCGCAACGGCGCGCGCGTGGAACCCGACATGCAATCGAGTATGGCACAGGTGGGCGACGGGCTGCTGGGCCGCGTGATCGGCCCGATGGGCGAACCGCTGGACGGCGCCGGGCCGATCATGTCCGACAGGGACTGGCCCCTGGCTGGCAAGCGCTCCAACGTTCTCAACCGGGGCCGCGTGACGACACCGATCGATCTGGGCGTGCGCGCCATCAACGGTCTGCTGACGGCTGGCTATGGCCAGCGCATCGCCATCGCCGCAGGATCCGGCGTCGGCAAGTCGGTTCTGATCGGCCAGATCATCGCCAATGCCGATGTCGATGTCGCGGTCGTCGGTCTGATCGGCGAACGTGGCCGAGAGGTCAGCGATTTCGTCGAGACCAAGCTCGACGGCCCGATGCGCGGACGAACCGTGACTGTGGCCGTGCCAGCCGACTATTCGCCGGTATTGCGGTTGCGGGCCGCCGCGCGCGCCACCGCCATCGCCGAACATTTCCGCAGCGAGGGCAAGCGTGTCCTGCTGATCATCGACAGCCTGACCCGTATTGCCCATGCGCAGCGCGAAATCGGCCTGTCGATGGGCGAACCACCCACGATGAAGGGATATCCCCCCTCTGCCCTGGCGCTCATCCCGCGCCTCATTGAACGCGCCGGCAATGACAAGGCCAGCGGCGGCTCGATCACCGCGCTCTATACGGTGCTGGCCGATGGCGGCGACATGGAGGACCCGGTGGTCGATACGGCGCGCGCGATCGTGGATGGCCACATCATCCTGTCCCGCCTTCTCTCCGAACAGGGAATCTTTCCGGCCATCGACGTCGGCAAATCCCTCAGCCGTGTGGCCGCGGACATTATCGATGACGAACACCGCACGGCGCAGACCAATTTCCGCCGGCTCTGGTCGGCCTATGAGGAAAATCGCGATCTGCTTTTGATGGGCGCATATCGCCAGGGCAGCGACCCGGCGATCGACGAGGCCGTCGCCCGTCATGACGATCTACTGGAATATGTCCGGCAGGGCTCACGCGACGCGGTCTCGATGGAAGACAGCGTTACCGCGCTGCAGCACGGTTTCGGACAACGGGGGAATGAAGCGTGAAGAAGATACTTAAAAGTCGCCAGCGCATCCTTGGCATGCGCGAAACGCAGCTGCGCATCGCCACGGGAGACAGCGCTGCGGCGCGCGGCAATGAAAGCAGCCTAGAACAGAAGCGCACCCAGCTCAAGGCATTGGCCGTGCATATGCACAAGGCCGGTGCCCAGTGCCGCGAGGGCCGCAGCCTGCATGCGCAGCTCGAACTGGTCGATCGCCTGTGCCAGGCAGATGACAGCATGGCCGGCGCGATCGAACAGGCCCGGCAGAAAACTGCACAGATGGAGCGGCAACGGATTGCCGCCTATCAAAAACGCGAGATGGCCGATCGTCTGGTCGGCCGCGCCGCCAATGATCTGGCAACGGAGCAGGACCGCAAACTGTCCGAACAGCCCCGCGCCAAGCCGCGAAAGATGAAGGGAACGGGCCTGTGAGCAATATTTCTTCCGGATTCGGCATGATGGCCGGACGATCTTTCAAGCCAACTGGCACGGTTTCTGCATCATCCAAATCGATGACAGCTTCCTCCCTCCCTATTGGCGGCAGACCGAAGGCCTCTATCATGCAGGCTCGCGGCACCTCCACCATTGCGCCATCGTCGATATTTGGCGTCCAAACCGGTGCGACCAAGGTCGGAGCTGATTCCGACGCGCTCAACCGCACCAAGGGTAACGACGCTGATGCAGATCCGAGCAAGTCGCTAAAGCAAACAACGGTTCCAGCCGCGGGAATATTGGGCATACGCAATGGTGCAGCCCTTCCATCGGCGAAGGAGTCTGCCGGAACGACGGTTTCGGACACAGGCGACGAATGGGCTGACGATCCGTTCGAAAATTTCGGCCTTCCAGCTATCATGTCACTGGCGCTGCCGCAGACGCCCTCGCCAGCTCAGCAAGCGCGCGGCGCGCTTGGTGGCCTTGCCCCGGCCTCGACGAATGGATCCAGCGAAATGATGGCTGCGGAAACGACCGGAGAGTGGAAAGGCGCACCACTATCCAGTGGCAGCGGCTCTTCATCGTCGCCCGAAACCCCGGCGCGCCCGATTGTTTCCTTGGCTCCCGATGTTCCGGAGTTGATCCACACGGTGAAATCACCAGCGAACGGCAACTCGACGGGCGAAGGCAGCGCTGCCGGCCTCCCTCTTCCTGACGCAAGCCTTCCCCGCAATAGTTCTGACGCGCCCTTGGCGCGCCCGATAGTTAGCCAAGCGCCGTTCGATCCTATCGAGTCGCAGACGTCCCCGGCTGTATCGGCGGCAAATCGGTCGCTCCTGTCCGAAGGAACCACGACCGACGAGCGCCTTTCGCCTTTGGATACTCCGTCGTCATCGGCTGCCAACACGCGCACCCCAGACGAAACCATGAGCGCTGCAAATGTAACACGCTCTGGCTTTCTGGAACCAGCCGGCAACCGCTTGAGGCAACGTCCTGGGCTCGCGGAACGCACCGCGGCAGCCTCGAACGACGCAAATGGTATCGCCTATACCAACATCCAGCCGCCTGCTGCTGACGATCATGTTACGGCGGCCCGCACGGCAAAATCTCTCGAAGCGGCACAGAACGGAGCGGCTCAATCCGAGTTGCCTAGCCCGCTCGACTCCGCAGAGGGAACGACACAACCCGATCGGTTCTCCGCCTTCACGCAGCAGCTTACGCGCAGCATGGCCGCGCCTGGCGCGGGCGCCACAGCAACGGCGGACTATGTGCAGGGACCGCCCATTCCGTTCGATCAGCAATTCGGTCCGCGCGTGGGCAGCGCCATCAGCGCGGCGATGAACAGCATGGCCGTCAAGGATGGCACGCTGCTGTTGCAGATTGCGCCCGAACATCTGGGCAAGCTGGAAATCGCCATCGATCAGGGAAGCGAGCGGCTGCACATTACCACCGAAAATGAGTCCGTCCGCAGCGCCATTGCGCAAGCGCATGGCCGTATCGAACAGGAATTGCGCAGTGCCGGCCATCGCATGCTCGTGGAGGTGGCGGCCCGCGATAGCGCCGCCACCAGCCAGAATGGCACCGCGGGTCAGCAACATCAGGCCGGCCAGTCGGAGGCGAATGCGCAATCGCAGTCTCAATCGCAAGGGCAGGCCCGTGTCGGCCATCGTGATCCCCGGTCGCCTGGCGGCCAGCCGAATGATGCTCCCCTGCCCGGCCAGGCGCCGGGCCAGCGCCCCTCTTCCAACATCCATTATGCCTGATGCCAAGCGCGTCACATCTTCGAAACACGGAGTTCGATCATGAGTGAAGACAAGAAACCCGCCAAGAAAGGCAAATTGAAGAAAATTCTTCTGCCGGTGGTTGGCATCCTCCTGATTGGCGGGGCGTGCGGCGCCGGCGGGTTTTTCTATGCCGACATGATGGGCGGTCACGGCGCAGCCGAAGCCAAGCCGGACCTGCCGAAGATCGTGCTGAAGGACGGCAGCACCGTCGACGGGCCAACCCACGGCGGCAAATCGGAAAAGACCGAATATCAGGTCACCTATCATCCCATCGAGGAAAGTTTTACGACCAACCTGCGTGGCGGATCCGGCTTCGCGCAGGCCGAGATGGCGGTGTCCACCATCTATGACGAGCGCGTCGTCCAGGCCCTGACCGATCATGACATTGCCGTGCGCAATGCGATCGTGCTGGAAATGGCCGATACCGATGCGATGGAGCTAGAGACGGTCGCCGGAAAGAAAAACCTGGCACTGCGTCTGCGGGATCGGATCAACGAGACGCTGGAAGAAAAGACCGGCTTCGGCGGGATCGACGAAGTGTATTTCACCAAGCTGGTGCTGCAGTAAGATCATGGCCGCCGCCCAGGAAAAAGCCCCTGACAATGCCGCCGGGTCAATGCGCGACGATGCGTCGCACAGTTTCCTGACGCGCAATTCGGATGAAGCGGATATCACGCCCATCATCCGGCGTACGGCCAAGCGGCTGGCCGGGGGGCTGCGCATGGCGCTGCAGCCGCTGACCAGCGAAAAGCTGAACGTGACCGCAGAACCGCCGCGCACCGAGCTCCAAGCCGACTGGCTGGAAGCCCAGGGCGCATCGATGGGCCTGGCCTTCTTCCAGCTGCCGCCGATGAAGGGCCGCGCTGCGCTGCGTCTTCCGCATGATTTTATTGCTGCGCTGGTCGACGCCTTTTTCGGCGGATCGATTGGCCGGAGCAAGAGCAAGAAGAACAGCTATTCCTCCACCGATATGCGCCTGATGCATCGCATCGCCAGCGCGATCGGCCCGCAGCTGGGCGCAGCCTGGGCGGAGACCGGCCCATTCCGTTGCCTTGCCGCCGGATTGACCGACGATCCGGACGAAATACGCCCGAACGGCGTCAATACGGCCTTCGTCATCCAGCCGTTCACCCTGTCCTATGCCGGCGATACCAGCTTCAGCATCGAAATCGTCTATCCGGTCGAGATGATCAAATCGGCGCGCGAGGAATGGTCCGTCGTGCCGGACGTGGCGACCATCCCGCTGGACCCGCAATGGCATGAGGATCTGGGGGCAGCGTTGAGCGAGGTCTATCTGCCCGTGCGATCGGTGCTGGCACGGCCCACCATGACCCTGCCGGAACTGGCCAATCTGAAGCCCGGCGACATCATACCCATCCCGCCTGCCCGCAATCTTCCCCTGATTGTCGGCGATCGGCCCTTCGCACGCGGCAGCCTTGGCGAGCAAAACGGCCTCGCCGCCTTCCGCATCGACTATATCGAAAAAGGATCAATCCATGAATGACATGACGGAGGCCCCGAGCATGAGTGATGCCGCCGGCCTGCAGGACGGCAACGGTGCGGCAAATCCTTGCCGGGCGGACGGCCCCAGCTTTGCCGATCCCAATTCGGATCACTATCGCTTTCTGGCGGACATTCCGGTGCGGCTGTCGGTCGAAGTCGGCAATGTATCCTTAAAATTGTGTGAAATCATGAACTTGACGGAAGGCTCGGTCGTCGAGCTGGGCCGCCAGGCGAACGAAATGCTCGATATCAACGTAAATGGCACGCTGGTTGCAAAAGGAGAGGTCGTAACCGTCGACGGCCGTTTCGGCATCCGCGTGGCAGAGGTTGTCACGAAGAACGTCGGAGGTGCGAGAGTTGAAAGGCGTGCCTAGTGACCTATTATATCCTCAAGCTGGTGATCATGCTGCCCCTGATGGTGGCCATGATCGTGGGAGCCTTGTGGTTATACCGTAAATATCAGCCGGGAATGGTGCCCGGTGTCCGCCAGCGCGATCTGCGCCTGGTCGAGACGCTGTCGATGGGCACCTCCGGCAAGCTGGCCGTGGTGGAATTTGGCGGCCAGCGTATTCTGCTCTCCGCCACGCGCGGCAAGATCGAGCAGATCACCGCCCGCGACATGACCGAGCTGGAACGCCAGGCGTATGCCGCCTTGCCGATGGCCGATGCCGGGGTGAGCGACCACCCCAATCCTTTTTCCGGAATCATGAACAAGGCGCTCGCCGCGCGTGCCTCGCTCCGCCAGAACCGGAGCTGAGCCGATGACGACCCTTTTGCAACGTCCCGGCGTCCGCGCGCTCCTGAAGCTGCTGCTGACCGCGCTGATCCTGCTTCTGCCCGTCGAACTGTCCGCGCAGGCCACAGCCGTGCCCCCGGCGCAGCAGCCCGCCGCCGCCGCGCCGATTACCGCGCCGGCTGCACCATCCGCCGCGCCGCAGGCACCGGGCGCGTCCGAAGCCCTGACCCGCGCGCTGGACGATGTCTCCGGCGACGGCGCACCGCTGACGCTGTCCCTGCAGATCCTCATCCTGATGGGGCTGCTGACGATTTTGCCCAGCCTCGTGCTGATGATGACCAGCTTCACGCGCATCATTATCGTGCTGTCGATCCTTCGCCAGGCGCTGGGCCTGCAGCAGACACCGCCGAACCAGGTGCTGATCGGGCTGTCGCTGTTCCTGTCGCTGTTCGTGATGGCGCCGTCGATCGAGCAGATCAACAGCCGCGCGATCGAGCCCTATGGCGCCGATCAGGTCACGCTGGAGCAGGCCGTCTCCGTCTCCGGTGAGGTGTTCCACGCCTTCATGGTGAAGCAGACCCGCCAGACCGATCTCAAACTGTTCATGGACATCGCCAAGGTGGACGGCGTGGAAAGCCCCGAGGCAATCCCCTTCACCATCCTGCTGCCCGCCTTCGTCACCAGCGAGCTGAAGACCGCGTTCCAGATCGGCTTCATGATCTTCCTGCCGTTCCTGATCATCGATCTGGTGGTGGCATCCACGCTGATGGCGCTGGGCATGATGATGCTCTCCCCCACCATCATCTCGATGCCGTTCAAACTCCTTCTCTTCGTCCTCGTCGACGGCTGGGCCCTCACCATGGGTTCGCTTGCCGGCTCCTTTGTCAGCTGAGGCCCTTCATGGAACAGACAGATTATGTCATCGGTATTGCGCAGCAGACGCTCTGGATCACCGCGCTCGCGGCGGCTCCGCTGCTGATCCCTGCGCTCGCCATCGGCATCCTGCTGGGCATGGTGCAGGCCGCCACCTCGATCAACGAGGCAACGCTCAGCTTCGTGCCCAAGCTGATCGTGGTCGGTGCGATGCTGGCGCTGTTCGGCGGGTCGATCCTCTATCTGATCGCCGATTTTACCATCGAAACCTTCAATCGCATTCCGGAACTGCTGGTCTGATGATGACTGCCGTCCCATCAGGCGCGGAGCCACGGCCATGATGTCGCCCGCCTTTGCCGGGGCGGAGGACCAGCTGTGGCAATGGGTCATGGCGATGATCCGGCCGGGGGCTGCAATGATGGCCGCGCCCTTTTTCGGCGCGGCGCAGGTGCCGCGGCAGGTGCGCATCATCCTGGCGCTGATGATCGGTCTGGCCGCCACCGGCCCGGCCAATATCACCATGCCTGCCGAAACATTGGCAAGCTTTGCCGGCTTCATGTTCCTGGCGGGCGAAGTGGTGGTGGGCGTGGCCATGGGCTTTGCCCTGCAGATCGGCTTTTCCGCCGTGTTCGTGGCCGGTGAGACGCTCAGCAACGCCATGGGGCTGGGTTTTGCCTCCATGAACAACCCGCAAATGGGCGGCTCGACCCCGGTGGTCGGCCAGTTCCTGTCGATCATCGCCACGCTTTTGCTGCTGGCGATGGACGGGCATCTCATGCTCATCGCCATCATCGTCGACAGTTACCGCACCTTGCCGCCGGGCGATGCCTTTCCCAGCCTGATCGCGATCGACAATCTGGTCCAGTTTGGCGGATCGCTGTTTTCTCTGGGCCTGCTCATTGCCATGCCGGTCGGCGCGTCTTTGATCCTGATCCAGATCGTCATGGCCATGCTGGCCCGCTCCGCCCCTGCCCTCAACCTGTTTGCCGTCGGCCTGCCGGTCGCGCTGCTGTCCGGCCTGGTGTTGCTGGCGATGGCCGCGCCGATCATGGCGGACGGCATCATGAATGCGATGGGCGACGGGCTGGAACAATCGCGCATGATCGCGGCGGGAGGTTAGCGCATGGCCGACTCTCCCTCAGGTGGCGGTGAAAAAACCGAAGATCCTACCGACAAAAGGCTGAAGGACAGCGCCAAGAAAGGCGATGTCCTGCAGTCCAAGGAACTGGGCGTGGCGCTGATCATGATTGGCGGCGCGGCCATGTTTGCGCTCTTCGGCGGCCAGCTGGTGGAGGCCAGCTCCGCGGTCGTGCGCTCTGGCCTGATGATCGAGCAGCAGGATCTGGAAAGCTTCGACATGGCGGACCGCACCATGAAGCTGCTGGCGCCGCTGGTGCTTCCCTTCGGCGCGCTGGCGGCGCTGCTGATGGCGCTGGCGGTCGGCACCCCGGCGCTGCTGGGGTCGCTCGGCTTCCGCTGGCAGGCGATCAGCGTGAAGCCCAACAAGATGAACCCGGCATCCGGGCTGAAGCGCATGTTCGGCACCCATGCGCTGATCGAGCTGGGCAAGGCGCTGGCCAAGGTCGTCGTCATGGGCGTGGTCGGCGTCATGCTCATCATGTCGTCCATCGGCGATATGGTGCAGCTTGGGCTGGGCGATATCCGCAGCAGCATCGGCGCGTTCGGCAGCCTGTTCATCTACACCCTGATGGCGATGGCCGCCTGTCTGGTGTTCATCGCCATGATCGACGTGCCCGCCCAGATGTTTCAGCGCACCAAGAAACTGCGCATGACCAAGCAGGAAGTGAAGGACGAGCACAAGGAGAGCGAAGGCTCGCCCGAAGTGAAGCAGGCCATCCGGCAACGCCAGCATGAGATGATGAGCGGATCGGCCCGCGCGGCGGTGGAAGACGCCACCGTGCTGCTGGTCAACCCGACCCATTTCGCCGTGGCGCTGCGCTATGATCAGGCGCGCGACGCGGCGCCCGTGGTGCTTTATCGCGGACGGGGCGAGCTGGCGCTGATCATGCGCGAGCTGGCCGATGAGGCCAAGGTGCCGATCCTGCATTATCCTGAGCTCACGCGCGCCATCTACTACACGTCCAAGGCCAATCAGCTGGTGGACGAGCGGCTGTACATGGCCGTGGCCGCCCTCCTCGCCTTCCTCTTCCGGCTGGATGCCGAGCTGACGGCAAGGACCGAACGGCCCGACATCGATGTGCCGGACGATCTCAAATTCGACGCCGATGGGCGGCTTTCGCCCTAAAGTTTTCACAGCCATCGCCGTTACAGATTTCAAGAAAGGGCGTTCATGCTATCCAGTATTTCCAATCTCGTCAGCGGCCAGTCGGGGGTGAATTCCGCCCAGCTGGTCAATGATCTCGTGGCGGCCACGCGCCAGCCGCGCGAGGCTGTGATCAGTCAGAAGGAACAGCTCAACAGCGCCCGGATATCCGCTTTGGGTTCGGCATCATCGTCCCTGAAGACCTTTTCAGAGGCGCTGAGCACCATTCTCGATGGTCGCCGCTTTACCGGCAATCTGGTGTCGAGCGACGGCGGCGTGGCGTCGGCCAGCTTCATCGATGGCAAGACCCCCAAGGGCCTGCCCGTATCGGTAGATGTGAAACAGCTAGCGTCCGAACAGCGCGTCATTTCCCGCAACTATGCCACCGGGCAAGCGGCAGTGGGCGAAGGCACGCTGACGATGCAGACCAGCAGCGGCAGCTTCGATGTGACCATTGATGCCAGCAACAACACGCTGGCCGGCCTGCGCGATGCCATCAATGATGCCGATGCCGGCGTGACCGCCAAGATCCTGGTTGATAGCCGCGGCGCGCGGCTGGTCGTGTCCGGCAATGAAGGCGCGGACCAGAGCTTTACGATGAGCGCATCGACCACCGGCGCCGGCACGCTGGCGGATTTCACCTATCCGCAAAGTGGCGGCACGGGCATGTCGGTGGTGGCTGAAGCGACCAACAGCATCATCATTGTCGACGGTGTGGAGCTGATCAACAATTCCAACTCGATCGAAGATGGGATCGAGGGCGTGCGGCTGAACCTTCTGGCCGCCAAGCCCGGCGAGCCGATCACCATTTCCAGCGACAAACCCGTCGCCACCACGCGCGACCTCGTGACCGAATTCATCGATGCGTTCAACACTCTCAAAAAGGGTCTGAACAGCGCCACTGCGCCCGGCGTGGATGGCGATAGCGGTGGCCCGCTGGCCGGCAATCGCGCCATTCGCGATATGGCCCGCCGTCTTGGCCAGATGAGCAGTACTTCTTTGTCCACCGATGGCCCCTTCCGCACCCTGGCCGATATCGGCGTGCGGACGGAGCGCGATGGCACGCTGAGCCTGAACAGTGCCCAATTCGACAAGGCGATCGCGGCGGATCCGGAAGCGGTTGCCGCCATGCTCGATCCGCTGGAACCTGACGCCGAACACCCCGGCCTTGCCGGCGTGCTCGACGAGGTGAAAACGGCGCTGGAGGACAAGAACAGCCCGCTGACCTTGGCCAAGGCCCGCTTCGACCAGGTGTCCAAAAGCCTTGCCGAAATGCGCGAGAAACTGAGCGACGATATCGATCGCTACCGCGCCAATCTGCAGCAGACTTTCGGCAATATGGATCAGCAGCTCGCGATCCTGCGACAGACGCAGCAATATGTCGAGCAGCAGACCAAGATCTGGAACAACACCAACGATTAATCCGTCGACAGGAAAACGACCAATGTACTACGCACCCAATCGCGCCATGGCCCAGAGTTATGGCAATGTTGACAAGAACAGCCGGATCGCCGCCGCCAATGCGCATGAGCTGGTCGAGATCATGTTCGAACAGCTTCTGCTGCGCATCGACCGGGCGCTGAAATGCCTGGAGCGCGGGGACATGCCCGCCATGTTCCAGTCACGCGCCCGTGCCTCCGATATTCTGAATGCCTTGGAAGAGAGCCTGGACTTCGACCGTGGCGGCGAAATTGCGACCACGCTGGCCGTGGTTTACCGCGAGGCTTCCAACCGTCTGAACGCCGCACAGGGCGCGGAAACCGAGCCGATGCTGCGCGGCGCACGCGAAATCATCTCGGAAATATCCGACGCATGGACCCAGATCGGGCGCAAATAAGATAGGGGTCGGTGGTCCGGCGGCGTTCGCCGGACCACCATGACCGGCCTGACTAGCTTGTAATCAGAGCGTGATCAGCAAGACATCAGGCGGCCTGTCGATCGTCGCGGGTAATCCCGTGGCGGCGCATTTTCTCGACAAAAGTGGTGCGCTGCAGATCGACCAGCCGGGCGGCCTTGGCGATAACGCCGCCGCATTCGACCAACGCCTCAATCATGAGGCGGCGCTCTTCGTCCTGCAGATGGCTCTGCAGGGAGAAACCGTCGGTAAAGCGGACCGGCGAATCGCCTGAATTGTCCTGTGCGATATCGTCCAGATCGGTCATCTCGGCATGCATCGATCCCACGCTGCGCTCGGTCAGCAGCAGTTCGGCCTCTTCCCTGCCGATCGTTTGGCCGGGAAAGAAAATCGTCGCACGCTCGATCACATTGCGCAGTTCGCGCACATTGCCCGGCCAGCTGTAGCGCGCCAGCCGCGCCACCGCTTCGTCGCTGATGGTCGGACGTGCGCCGTGGTCCTCGCTCTGGTTCAGGAAATGCTCGGCAAGCGCGGCAACATCTTCCGGGCGCTCCGCCAGCGACGGGATGCAAATGGGAATGACGCAGAGCCGATAGAAAAGATCTTCGCGAAAATCGCCTGCGGCAATCTGCTTTTGCAGATCGCGGTTGGTCGCGGCGATGATGCGTACATTGACGGGGATCTGCTTCTTGCCGCCGACGCGGCGGATCGCGCGTTCTTCGATCACGCGCAGCAACTTGACCTGGAGGGACAGCGGCATTTCGCCCACTTCGTCCAGAAACAGCGTGCCGCCCTCGGCCTGCTCGAACAGGCCGATATGGCGGCCGGAGGCCCCGGTGAAGCTGCCGCCCTCATGGCCGAACAGTTCGGATTCGATCAGTTCGGTCGGAATGGCGCCGCTGTTGATGGCGATGAACGGCCCGTCGGCGCGTTTGGAAGCGCGATGGATGGCGTTGGCCACCACTTCCTTGCCGCAGCCGGATGGGCCGGTGATGAGCACCGAGGCCATGGCGTTGATGGAAAACCGGATCATGGTGCGGACAGATGCGATCGCATCGCTGGAACCAACCACCATTTCGGAAATCATCTTCGTTGACATGCATACCCCGTTTATCAAATCGCCACCGCCCCAAGGTCGAAAGCGAAGCGGCGTGACGGCTGCCTGCACTTTCGATGCCCCTTCTTGCGGGCAAGATGGTTAACAAAATCTTGAGATCCCCTTGAGGGCGGAAAATTTTTGCCGCCCCGGCAACGCTAAATTGCCGCTAATTCACTCATGACGAGGTGTTTTTAACCGCGCGGCCCCATCCAATCGATTACCGAAGAAAGTTAATGCGGGGGCAAAGCATCCGTTAAGCTGCCCATCCGTCCCGTGCGGCAAGAGGCCGCTGCGAACGCGCTGCATGTTGCGTTCTGCCTGCCGCCTGCCCAAATGCTGGTCTTCATACCCAATAAAGGAGACGATTGCATGAGCGATACCAACCAAGGCCTCGAACTCAGGTCAACGATTACCGAGGCCGGCACGCTCGTGCTCAATCTGGAAGATGTCACCATCGATGCGCCCGCTGCCGATGAAGTGGTGGTGCGGGTGGAAGCGACGCCGATCAATCCGTCCGATCTCGGCCTGCTGCTCGGCCCGGCAGACCTTTCCACCATGCAGAGCGGCGGCAGCGCCGACCGTCCGGAACTGACGATGGATCTGCACAAGGGCACCATGAACATGGTGAAGGGCCGTGTGGGCGAATCCATGGCCGTCGGCAATGAAGGCGCTGGTACGGTGATCGCTGCCGGGTCCGACGTATCGGACATGATGGGCAAAACCGTCGGCATGCTGGGCGGCGCGATGTACACCACGGTGCGCAAGCTGAAGGCGCGCGACTGCATCATTCTGCCGGATGGTGCCAGCGTGGCGGACGGCGCCTCGATGTTCGTCAACCCCCTCACCTCGCTGGGCTTTACCGAGCAGATGAAGATGGATGGCTTCAAGGCGCTGGTGCACACCGCTGCCGCCTCCAACCTGGGCCAGATGCTCAACAAGATCTGCATCAAGGACGGTATCCCGCTGGTCAACATCGTGCGCAGCGATGCGCAGGTGAAGCTGCTGAAAGACATCGGCGCGACCTATGTCATCGACAGCAGCAAGGATGACTTCATGGAGAAGCTGACCGACGCGATTGCCGAGACGGAGGCCTTTCTGGGCTTCGATGCGGTGGGCGGCGGCAAGCTGGCGGGCAAGATCCTGCACGCCATGGAAGCCGCGGCGCAGCGCAACATGACCGAATATAGCCGCTACGGCTCCAGCCAGTTCAAGCAGGTCTATATCTATGGCGCGCTCGACACCGGACCGATCGACCTTGGCCGTGGCCCTGGTTTGACATGGAGCGTGAGCGGCTGGCTGCTGACCAATTTCCTGGGCAAGGCCGGCATGGAAAAGGCGCTGGAAATGCGCGCCCGCGTGAAGGATGAGCTGAAAACCACCTTCGCCAGCAGCTATACCGAGACGATCTCGCTGACCGACGTGCTGAAGCCCGATGTGGTGAAGGCCTATCAGAACAAGTCGACCGGCGAGAAATATCTGATCGACCCGACCAAGTAAGCGCTAGGCAGGAACATCGTCATCCCGGTGAAAGCCGGGATGACGACAGGTTGCGATCGATCAGTTCAGTGCGCGGCCCATGGCATTCAGGCGATCGCGCGTTCGCCGACGATCGAGAGGCCATAGGCATCCAGCCCTACCAGGCTGTGGTGCGTATTGGTGAGCAGCACCATGTCCTGCACGCCAAGCTCCGTCAAAATCTGCGCGCCCGCGCCATAATCGCGTAGCTCTTCCGGCTGGGGCTGGCGGCGGCCCTGACGCATGTCGATCGCGCGGCTCATGAAAGTGGGCGTGGCGCGGTTCAGAATCACGATCACGCCGCTGCCTTCCTCGGCAATCATTTCCATCGACCGTTCCAGAATTGCGCCGCGCTCGCCCTCTTCGCCCAGCATGTCGCCAAAGGGCGAAAGCTGATGCATGCGCACCAGCGTGGGCTTGGCCGGATCGATATGTCCCTTGACCAGCGCAGTCTGCTCGGTGCCGGTGGCGCTGTTGTAAAAGGCCACGCAATTCCACTCGCCACCCCAGCGGCTGGTGAAGCGCTCTTCGGCCCGTTTCTCGACCAGCCGGTCATGCTTGCGGCGATAGGCGATGAGATCGCGGATCGTGCCGATCTTCAGATTGTGCCGCCGGGCAAAGCCAACCAGATCGTCCAGCCGCGCCATCGATCCATCGTCGCGCATGATCTCGCAGATCACGCCGGATGGATTGAGCCCGGCCAGCCGCGAAACGTCCACTGCCGCTTCGGTATGGCCCGCGCGGATCAGCACACCGCCTTCGCGCGCCACCAGCGGAAAGACATGGCCCGGCGTCACGATGTCGGCGCGCCCCCGATTGGGATCGATTGCCACATTGATCGTGCGCGCGCGGTCCCCGGCCGAGATGCCCGTGGTGACGCCTTCTTTTGCCTCAATGGAAACGGTGAAGGCGGTCGACAGCCGGTCCTCGTTGCGGCGGACCATCAGGTCCAGCCCCAGTTCGTCGACCCGCTTCTTGGTCATCGACAGGCAGATGAGCCCGCGGCCATGGGTGGCCATGAAATTGATCGCATCGGGCGTGGCCATCTGCGCGGGGATCACCAGATCGCCCTCATTCTCCCGGTCCTCATCGTCGACCAGAATGAACATGCGCCCGTTCAGCGCTTCGTTGATGATCTCCTCCGCGGTCGCCATGACGCTGCCGCCATCGCTCGCGAGATAGGCCTCCAGCTTGTCCAGCGTCTCGGCACTGGGGTTCCAGTCCGCAGCGCCAAGATTGCGCAAGGTGTTGGCGTGCAGCCCGGCGGCGCGGGCAAGACCTGCACGGGTCATGCGCCCAGATTCGACCAGGTCGGTGAGGCGATTTTTGAGTGTCTGTGTCATGGCCACGATATCACAGCGCGCTGTGACGACATCAAGTGCTTTTTCACATTTTCGATGTGATACGGAGCATATTGTTCATGGGCGGCGATCAATCTGCCGATCAGGCGCTGTCCTACATCTGTCGCGCCGCCTACACTGCCAAGCCATGTTTTCCTATCGCTGCCTTTCCATACCGCGAGCTGCAAACGCCGTCATACCGCGAGCTGCAAACGCCGTCGAGAAGCTCGGTTCATCGATCCTGCGGAACGGCTGGACAGAATTTGGCGCGGACGGGGTGTGTCACTTGCGAACTTCCGGCGGGCTGCCTTCGACGGCCTTGCGCGCTTGCGCCTGCTATTGCCGAATTTTCGGCGGGCGCCGCCGTGCGGCGGTTTCGCACTGCGCTTGGCAAAAGCCCGTCGCTCGTCCTATATCTGCCGGAGCAAACTGGCGCTTCCCGCTCATTCCGATGCGATCCGCGCTGACAATGGAGATGCTTTATGGCCGGCATGGCCCCTTTTGATTGGGAAGACCCCTTCCGGCTGGACCAGCAGCTGTCCGATGACGAGCGGATGATCCGCGACAGCGCGCATGGCTATGCGCAGGACAAGCTGCAGCCGCGCGTGCTCGAAGCGTTCGAGAAAGAGCATACCGATATCGAGATTTTCCGCGAAATGGGCCAGCTCGGCCTGCTCGGCATCACCGTGCCGGAAGAATATGGCGGCGCGGGCGCATCCTATGTGGCCTATGGCCTCGTCGCGCGCGAAGTGGAGCGGGTGGATTCGGGCTATCGCTCGATGATGAGCGTGCAGAGCTCGCTGGTGATGTATCCCATTCAGGCGTTCGGCAGCGAGGAACTGAAGCGCAAATTCCTGCCCAAGCTGGCCAGCGGCGAATTTATCGGCTGCTTCGGCCTGACCGAGCCCGACGCCGGGTCCGATCCGGCGGGCATGCGCACCACCGCGAAGAAGACGGCCAATGGCTATTTGCTCAGCGGTTCCAAGACCTGGATCAGCAACGCGCCCTTCGCGGACGTGTTCGTGGTCTGGGCCAAGTCCGAAGCGCATGACGGCAAGATCCGCGGCTTCGTGCTGGAAAAGGGCATGAAGGGTCTGGAAGCGCCCAAGATCGAGGGCAAGATGAGCCTGCGCGCGTCCACCACCGGCATGATCATGATGGACGAGGTCGAAGTTGGCGAGGATGCGCTGCTCGACGTCGAGGGGCTCAAGGGCCCCTTCTCCTGCCTCAACCGGGCGCGCTACGGCATCAGCTGGGGCGTGATGGGCGCGGCGGAATTCTGCATGCACGCCGCGCGCAATTATGGTCTGGAGCGCCACCAGTTCCAGCGCCCGCTCGCCGCCAACCAGCTCTATCAGAAGAAGTTGGCGGACATGATGACCGAGATTTCTCTGGGCCTGCAGGGCAGCCTTGCGGTCGGGCGCCAGATGGATGCGGGCACGTTCGCGCCAGAAATGATCTCGATCGTGAAGCGCAACAATTGCGGCAAGGCGCTCGATATCGCGCGCCAGTCCCGCGATATGCACGGCGGCAACGGCATTTCGGCAGAATATCACATCATGCGGCACATGGTGAATCTGGAAACGGTGAACACCTATGAAGGGGCGCATGACGTCCATGCGCTGATCCTGGGCCGCGCGATCACCGGCATCCCGGCCTTCTGAGATGGCGTGGCCGAAGCTGCAATGGGATAGCGAACCCACGGGCCCGCTTAAGGGCATCAAGGTGGTCGACATGTCCACCGTGGTGCTGGGTCCGTTGGCCACGCTGCTGTTCGCGGACATGGGCGCGGAGATCATCAAGATCGAGAACCGCGTCGGCAACACGCCGGGCGACATGATGCGCTATGCCGGCTGGTCGCCGACCGGCGATCTCGGTCCCATTTTTGCAGCGCTCAATCGCAACAAGAAAGGGCTGGAGCTCAACGTCAAGGAAGAGGACGGCAAACGCATCCTGACCGATCTGATCGCGAGCGCCGACGTGTTTTTCCACAATGTCCGCATGGCGGGCATGGAGCGGCTGGGCTTCGATTATGAAGCCGTCAAGGCGATCAATCCGAACATCGTCTATGTCCATGCCGCCGGCTTCGGCGAAGGCGGGCCGCACGAGCATCGCCAGGCCTATGACGATCTGATCCAGGGCGCGTCCGGCTTCTCCGCCCTGTTCGAGCAGCGCGATGGCGGACGGCCGGTCTATGCGCCCTCGCTGATCGTCGACAAGACCATCGGCGTCTTTGCCAGCAACGCCACGCTGGCCGCCCTTCTGCACCGGGAGCGCACCGGCGAGGGGCAGTTCGTGCAGATACCGATGTTCGAGACCTTCACCTGGTTTCACATGGTGGAAAATCTTTACGGCGCGACCTTCGACGAGGGCGACGGCAAGCTCGGTTATACCCGCAGCGCCAATCCGCGCCGTCGTCCCTACCCCACCAAGGACGGCTATATCGGCATCGTGCCCTATTCGGACAAGCAATGGGCCAAATTCTTCGAGCTTGGCGAACGCGACGGCGTGTTCGAGGATCCGCGCTTTTCCACCTATCAGGCACGCACGGAGCACACCGCCGAGCTATATGGCATCATCGAAGAGGTCGCGGCGACCAAAACCACGGACGAATGGATGGCGCTGCTGGACGAGCACCAGATCCCCGCCATGCGCTACAACCGGATGGACGATCTGCTGACCGAGGAGCATCTACAGGCGGTGGACTTCTTCCAGCACCGCGAAGGACCGCATATGCACGGCTATCGCTCCATGCGCCATCCGGTGGCCTTTTCCGCCACGCCCGCCAGCACCTATGCCGATCCACCGCGCATCGGCCAGCATGACGAGGAAATCAAAAACTAGGCTGGTGCAGGCCGCTCAGCGATATTCCTCTTCCTGCCACCAGGGATAGAAATCCGGCATGTCGCGGGACACCTTGTCCTCATAGTTCGGCAGGCGTTTTTCCAGGAAACTAGCCACGCCCTCCTTGGCGTCCGACGAGCGGGACCGACGATAGACGCCGCGGCTGTCGATGCGATGCGCGGCCATCGGGTGGCTTTCCCCGGCCATCCGCCACAGCATCTGCCGGGTCAGTGCCACCGAGACCGGCGCGCTGTTCTCGGCAATTTCGCGCGCCAGGGCATAGGCCGCCGGCAGCAGCTCGTCCGCCGATTTCACGCCCAGAACCAGCCCGGCATCCTGTGCCTCGCCCGCACCGAAGATGCGCCCCGTCATGCACCATTCCAGCGCGCGCTGCAGGCCTACCAGCCGCGGCAGAAACCAGCTCGACGCCGCCTCCGGCACAATCCCCCGCCGGGCAAACACGAACCCGAAACGGGCATCGTCGCTCGCCAGCCGCACGTCCATCGCCAGCGTCATCGTGGCGCCAATGCCCACCGCCGCACCGTTGATCGCCGCGATGACCGGCTTGTGCATCTCGAACAGGCGCAATGTCAGCCGCCCGCCGGTATCGCGAACACGATGGTCCGACAGATCGTCAACGGTCTCGTCCGATGTGAACGGACCGCCGCCATCCTGCGGCTTCAGATCGGCGCCCGCACAAAAAGCCTTGCCCGCGCCGGTGATGACCACCGCGCGCACCCGGTCGTCGGCATCGGCCGCGTCCAGCGCCTTGATCATCTCGCCCATCATCACCGGCGTGAAGGCGTTCATCTTGTCGGGCCGGTTCAGCGTGATCGTGGCGATCGCATTCTCCACCCGGTAAGACACTTCGCTGTAATCGCTCTGCAGATCCATCTCATTGTCCTCTCAAGGAAAAAGGGCGAGAAGCTTGCGCCCCCGCCCTTCATAATGCCGTGGCCGACGATATGATCCGCTCAGCGCGGGGCCATCCGGATACCGCCGTCCAGGCGCACGTCCTCGCCGTTGAAATAGCCGGTCTCGATCATGGTGAGCGCCAGCTTGGCATATTCCTCCGGCATGCCGAGCCGCTTGGGGAACGGCACGGACGCGGCCAGTGCGTCCTTCACATTCTGCGGGGCGGCCTGCAGCAGCGGCGTATCGAAAATGCCCGGCAGGATCGTATTCACGCGAATGGCCTCGCTCATCAGATCGCGCGCGATCGGCAATGTCATGCCGACGACGCCGCCCTTGGAAGCCGAATAGGCCGCTTGCCCGATCTGGCCATCCTCGGCCGCCACGCTGGCCGTATTCACGATAGCACCGCGATCGCCGTCTTCCAGGGGATCGAGCGTGAGCATGCCCGCAGCGGATTTGGTGATGCAGCGGAAGGTGCCGACCAGGTTGATCTGAACGACCCAGTCGAAAGCACTGGTGGGATATTCCTTGATCTCACCCGTTTCCTTGTCGCGCTTCACCGTCTTGATGGCATTGCCGACACCGGCACAATTGACCAGGATCCGCTCCTGCCCATGGGCCTCGCGCGCCTTGGCAAAGCCAGCGTCCACATCGTCGTCGCTGGTCACGTTGACCTTGCAGAACACACCGCCGATCTCGCTGGCAACGGCCTCGCCCTTTTCGGCGTTCATGTCGAAAATAGCGACCTTTGCGCCTTTGCTGGCGAGCAGCCGCGCGGTTGCGGCACCAAGGCCGGACGCCCCGCCGGTGACGACGGCGGCGGTATTTTTATCGATGATCATGGGATTCTCCTGAGATGGATGATGTCGCGGGCGTCAGCCCAGCCGTTCGATGATGGTGACATTAGCCTGGCCGCCGCCTTCACACATGGTCTGCAGACCATATTTGCCGCCGGTCTGTTCCAGCGCGTTGAGCAGCGTCGCCATCAGCTTGGTACCGCTGGCGCCAAGCGGGTGACCGAGCGCGATGGCACCGCCATGGACGTTAAGCTTGTCCGCGTCCGCACCGAGATGCTTCAGCCAGGCCAGCGGCACCGGCGCAAAAGCTTCGTTGACCTCATACAGATCGATATCGCCGATCTTGAGGCCGGCGCGTTCCAGCGCCTTTTCGGTGGCGAACAACGGCTCTTCCAGCATGATGACCGGATCGCCTGCGGTGATAGTGAGGTTATGAATGCGCGCGCGCGGCGTCAGGCCGTGATCCTTCAAGGCCCGCTCGGACACGATCAGCACGGCGGACGAACCATCGCAAATCTGGCTGGCATTGGCAGCGGAGATCATGCCGCCGTCCTGCAACGTCTTGACCGACTGGATGCCTTCCAGGGTTGCGCCGAAACGAATGCCTTCATCGACATCATGGCAGATCTCGCCCTCGGGCGTCTCCACTTCGATGCCGACAATCTCCTTGTCGAACGCGCCGGACTGGCTCGCCTTGGCCGCCTTTTCATGGCTGTGCAGGGCGAAACGGTCGAGATCTTCCTTGGTGAAGCCATGTTTCTCGGCGATCATCTCCGCGCCCATGAACTGGCTGAACATGACATCCGGATAGGCTTCTTCCAGCCGCGGGCTTTTGTAATTGCCCATCCCTTCCTTCATGTAGAGCGCGGCGGTGGAACCCATCGGCACGCGGGTCATGGACTCGATACCATTGGCGATCACGACATCCTGCGTACCGCTCATCACTGCCTGCGCCGCGAACTGCACCGACTGTTGAGAGCTGCCGCATTGCCGGTCGATCGACACCGACGGCACGCTTTCCGGCAGACTGGAGGCCAGCACGGCGTTGCGACCGATATGTACGGCCTGTTCGCCGCCCTGCATCACGCAGCCGGTAATGACGTCTTCGATGGCCTTGGGATCGATCCCCGTGCGCGCGACCAGCTGGTCGAGCACATGGGCCCCCAGATCGACGGGATGCACGCCCGCGAGCTTGCCCCCCCGCTTGCCGCCGGCGGTACGGATGGCATCTACGATATAGGCTTCGGGCATGGGGCTCTCCTGGATGTGACGGACGCTATTGGGGTCTCGATCTGCAACCTAAAGGCTAGTTTACGTTTACGTCAATGCGTAAGCGGAACATTCCATGCGCGATCTTGTGAATTTCCCGCTTGCAATGCAGGCACCGCCCGGAGTAGAGGCGTCGCTCCCAAGGGACATAGCCGCTCTGATCGCGGCGCACGGGGCCTTAGCTCAGCTGGGAGAGCGCTACAATGGCATTGTAGAGGTCAGCGGTTCGATCCCGCTAGGCTCCACCATTCCCTAAATCTCAACGAGAACCCTACGCAGGGCATATTAGAGGGCAGCGGTTCGATCCCGCTAGGCTCCACCATTTTCGACAACGGGAAACAGTCCGGGGGACTGTATCCGGTCGAAAATTCCAAGCGAAGCGCCGGATGTCTCGGCGCAGCCTTGTTGATGCTGCTTCGCTACTTCTCTACGCCCCCCCATTCTCAAAACCGTTCGCGCAGAGCTTGTCGAAGGGCCGTCTTTGTTTTCCGACGCATAAGACCCCTAGCAGCCACGTCCTTCGACAGGCTCAGGAAGAACGGATGTGGTGATCGAGCCGGGCCAAGCCACAGCTGCATCCTATGACAAGTTCATGATAAACGGGATGGTGACAGGACTCAGCTAGGCGACGGCGTTCATCTCGCTCCCCGACTTCGCCCCCTCCCCGCGCACTAAAAAAGGCGCCAGACCATCGGTCCAGCGCCTTTTTTCTGTCCGCAAACGGAAGGCCTCAGCCCTACTCGTCCTTGTTGTCGTCGTCGTCGCTGGACTTGGTCACGCCCAGATCGTCGTCGTCGCCGAGGTCCACGTCGCTGTCCGGCGTGTCGTCTGAATCGACCTCATCGACATCGATGTCGAGATCGTCATCCGCCTCCTCGGCCTTCTCCTTCTTCTTGTCCTTTTCCTCATAAGGAATAGGCTGCTTGGACTTCAGGACCGGCTCTGGCTCCCACTTCTCACCGCATTCGATGCACTCGACTGGATCATCCTTGCCCAGATCGTAGAAGCGCGTGCCGCAGTTCGGGCAGGTGCGTTTATGTCCCCATTCGGCTTTGGCCATGTGGCTCTCTTTCCTTGGTAACGTGGTAGGCGGGCCGCGTGAATTCGCGGCGGCATGTGAATGTTAAGTGGCGCGCGCGCTCTTAAATGACAAGAGCGCTTTGGCAAGCCCCCTGTCGGCATCCGCCGAGGCAAAGCACCGCGCTGCCCGTTGACAGGACGCCGGAGCCGCGCGAAGCATCCTTGGTCATGACCACCACCCCGACCCATTTCGCGCCATCCGGATCGCTGCACGGCGCCGTGACCGTACCCGGCGACAAGAGCATCTCCCATCGCTCGCTCATGCTGAGCGCACTCGCCATCGGGCGCAGCCGGATCGAAGGCCTGCTGGAGGGAGAGGATGTGCTGGCCACCGCAGCGGCGATGCGGGCGATGGGCGCGGACATCCTGCGCGGGGAAGACGGCATCTGGACCGTGCATGGCGTGGGGGTCTGCGGGCTGATGCAGCCTGCCGGCGCGCTCGACATGGGCAACAGCGGCACCTCCACGCGGCTGCTGATGGGGCTGGTGTCAAGCCATGCCATCAGCTGCACCTTTACCGGCGATGCATCGCTCAGCCATCGCCCGATGGGCCGGGTGATCGATCCCCTCCGCCTGATGGGCGCCGATATTACCGCCTCTCCTGGTGGCACCTTGCCGGCCATGGTGCGCGGCATCGTGCCCGCCGTGCCGATCGAATATCGCCTGCCCGTTGCCTCCGCCCAGGTGAAATCGGCGGTGTTGCTGGCCGGCCTGAACATAGCGGGCATCACCCGCGTGATCGAACCCGTGCCGACGCGTGATCATAGCGAACGGATGCTGAAGGGCTTTGGCGCGGACATTTCGGTGGAAAGCGAGGCAGACGGCACGCGCATCATTTCCATCACGGGCGAGGTGGGCCTGCAGCCGCAAGACATCGTCGTGCCGGGCGATCCTTCGTCTGCGGCATTTCCCGTCGTTGCCGCGCTCATCGTACCGGGATCGGATGTCATCGTTCGCGGGGTCGGCCTCAACCCCACGCGTGCCGGGCTGTTCCAGGTGCTGCAGGACATGGGCGGCGATATCCGGTTTGAGAATGAGCGGGAGGTTGGTGGTGAGCCGGTGGCCGATCTTCATGTGCGCCACAGCGTGCTGACAGGCATCACCGTACCACCCGAGATCGCGCCGAGCATGATCGACGAGTTTCCCATTCTCTTTATTGCCGCCGCCTTTGCCAAGGGGCGCACGCATACCAGCGGGCTGGAAGAGCTGCGCGTCAAGGAATCGGATCGATTGGCGGTAATGGCCGCCGGCCTGGCCGCGATCGGCGCGCAAGTCGAGGAAGCGGAAGACGGCCTGATCATCCAGGGCACGGGCGGCGAGACGCTGCCCGGATCGAATCAGCCCGTCGCCAGCGCGCTGGACCATCGTATCGCCATGAGCTTTGCCGTGGCCGGGCTGCACTGCCGGGAAGGCGTGCTGATCGATGATATGCACCCGGTGCAGACCAGTTTCCCGCAATTCGAACCCATGCTGCGCGGATTGGCTGGCGCATGATCATCGCCGTCGATGGCCCTACCGCGTCCGGCAAAGGCACAATCGCCCGCCGTCTGGGCGCGCATTTCGGCCTGCCCGTGCTTGACACCGGGCTGCTGTACCGGGCGGTGGGGCATGGCGTCGCGCAGGCGGGCGACGACGCGCAGGATGAAGCGGCGGCCATGGAACACATCGCGTTCCCCAATGACCTGCTGGACGATCCGGCGCTGCGATCGGAGCGGATCGGCGGCTATGCCAGCCAGGTGTCCGCCCATCCCAAAGTGCGCCAGGCCCTGTTCGATCGGCAGGTGGCTTTTGCAGCCCAGCCCCAGGGCGCGGTGCTGGACGGGCGCGATATCGGCACGGTGATCGCGCCGCATGCGGACGCGAAGCTCTACATCACCGCTTCGGTCGATGCCCGGGCGAAGCGGCGCTTTGCCGAAATGCACAGGCGCCGAGAAGATGTCACATTGGCCGCGATTGCCGACGATTTGCGCGCCCGCGACGCGCGCGACATGGAACGCGCCGCAGCGCCGCTCAAGCCCGCCGACGATGCGCTCTTGCTCGATACATCGGACCTCACTATAGAGCAGGCTGTCCGGCAGGCGATTGCTCTGGTGGAACGAAGGATAGAGAGCCGGTCTTAAAGCTGGCCCGTTTTTGAAAGGTGCGCGGCGACTTCTGGTAATGGAGGTTGCCTGACGTGCCTTTTTGGCTTTGGATTGCAGGCGATGTCGCCTCGGCTCACGGCACTTCGTTTTGCCCCGATCATCGCCCGAAGGATGCCGTTCGACACAACCGGTGCGGACGGCAGTTTGGCCAAAGACCGCCGGACACAACCGGCTGGCCAGCATAGTATATACAAGGATCAAGCCTCTATGGCCTCCATGGCAAATCCATCCCGCGACGATTTCGCGGCCATGCTCGAAGAAACACTCCCCGCGGATCAGGGCTTTGAAGGCCGCGTGGTAAAAGGCACCGTCACCGGCATCGAGAATGATCTCGCCGTGATCGACGTGGGCCTCAAGTCCGAAGGCCGCGTGCCGCTTCGCGAATTCGCGAGCCCCGGTCAGAAAGCAGATATTTCCGTTGGCGACGAAGTCGAGGTCTATGTCGACCGCGTCGAGAACGCCAATGGCGAAGCCATGCTCAGCCGCGATCGCGCCCGCCGCGAAGCCGCCTGGGACAAGCTGGAAGCCGAATATGACCAGAGCGCCCGCGTCGAAGGCACCATCTTCGGCCGCGTGAAGGGTGGCTTCACCGTCGATCTCGGCGGCGCCGTGGCCTTCCTGCCCGGCAGCCAGGTCGATGTGCGCCCCGTGCGCGACGTGACCCCGCTGATGGACATTCCGCAGCCTTTCCAGATTCTCAAGATGGACCGTCGCCGCGGCAATATCGTCGTGTCGCGCCGCGCCATTCTGGAAGAAACCCGCGCTGAGCAGCGTTCGGGCCTGATCCAGTCGCTGGTCGAAGGTCAGGTGATCGAGGGTGTGGTCAAGAACATCACCGATTATGGTGCATTTGTGGATCTGGGCGGAATCGACGGCCTGCTGCATGTCACCGACATGAGCTACAAGCGCGTCAATCACCCGACCGAAATCCTGAACATCGGCGACACGGTGAAGGTGCAGGTTATCCGCATCAACCGCGAGACGCAGCGCATCAGCCTCGGCATGAAGCAGCTGGAAGCCGATCCATGGGATGGCGCGATGGCGAAATATCCGGAGGGCATCAAGCTCAACGGTACCGTCACCAACATCACCGAATATGGCGCCTTTGTGGAGCTGGAGCCGGGCATCGAAGGCCTGGTCCACGTGTCCGAGATGAGCTGGACCAAGAAGAACGTGCATCCCGGCAAGATCGTTTCGACGAGCCAGGAAGTCGAAGTGGTCGTGCTTGAGGTGGACAGCGAGAAGCGTCGCATTTCGCTCGGCCTCAAGCAGGCTCAGGGCAATCCATGGGACGATTTCGCCGAGAAATATCCTGTCGGCGCCACGGTCGAGGGCGAAGTCAAGAACGCCACCGAATTCGGTCTGTTCGTCGGCCTCGACGGCGATGTGGACGGCATGGTGCACATGTCCGACATCGCCTGGGGCATTTCGGGCGAAGACGCGCTGCATCTCCACCGCAAGGGTGAGATGGTGCAGGCCGTTGTGCTCGACGTCGATCCCGAGAAGGAGCGTATCTCGCTCGGCATCAAGCAGCTTGAGCGCGGTGCGCCCCAGGCCGGTGCCGGCGACGATCTGCGCCGCGGCGCCACCACCACCGTTACCGTGCTCGAAGTGCGCGACGGCGGACTGGAAGTTCAGGCTGGCGAAGATGGTGCCACCGGCTTCATCAAGCGCAGCGACCTTGGCCGTGACCGTGACGAACAGCGTCCCGATCGCTTCCAGGTCGGCCAGAAGTTCGATGCGATGGTTACCGGGTTCGATCGGTCCAAGAAGCCGAATTTCTCGATCAAGGCGCTGCAGCTCTCCGAAGAGAAGCAGGCTGTCGAGCAGTACGGTTCCACCGACTCGGGTGCCTCGCTCGGCGACATTCTCGGCGAAGCGCTGAAGAAAAAAGAAGACTGATCCGGTTTCGGATTACCGCGCTTTAGCGGTCAAGGCGGCTCGCCTCCCTCGGGAGGCGGGCCGTTCTTGTTTCCGTTCCGTTAACCCCCATTATTCGAGACGGGGTGCATCTTTTTCTGTATATGATGCCACAGGCGCAATTAGCTTGCATTGATACTAATATAGATTAGTACGCCGCGCACCGTGTCCCCTAAAGGCCTTTGGAGGTGCCAGGATGATCAGATCGGAACTGATCAAAAAACTCGAAGACGAGAACCCTGAATTGAAGACACAGGAGATCGAGAAGATCGTCGACCTGTTATTCAATCAGATCGTGCAGCGGCTCGCCGATGGCGGCCGTGTCGAGCTACGTGGCTTTGGCGCGTTTTCCACCCGCGCGCGCGATCCGCGCAAGGGCCGCAATCCCCGCACCGGCGAAACGGTCGATGTGCCCGGCAAGCGCGTGCCCTATTTCAAGCCGGGCAAGGAAATCCGCGAAAAGCTCAACGAGGGCTGATCCGACGCCCAAACCGGGGCGCCGCGACGATGCTATCCCTCCGCAGATGTCGTGCCTTTGAACCGGGGACTGTAGCGTCCACCGCTAATTGGCCGCCTCCATCTGGGCGAGAAAGCGTTCTGTCGCGGCTTCCAGTTTTTCTACGGTCTGCGACAGGGTGGTCGCCGAACTTTCCAGGCCGACCGAAAGCTGGATCGACTCGGATGCCACGTTCGATAATTTGTCGCATCGCCCCGCCAATGATGAGGTCTCTTCCGCGCCATTTTCGGAGCTTTTCTGAATGGCCACGGATTTGGTCTGCTGTTCGCTCACTTCGAGACTGATAGCATCCGCCGAGTCCAACAGCCGTTCCACGACATTGTTCACGTTCCTGACCGCATCCTCGGTGTTGCCGGTTTCGACCCGCATGCCGTCAATGAGCATAGTCGCACCTCCGGTCACCGCGCGTACGTCATGGGCAAGCGACTTCACTTCATCGGCCACGACCGCAAACGCACGCCCAGCCGCGCCCGATCGCGCTGCTTCGATGGTCGCATTCAGCGCCAGCATGCGCGTTTGATCGGCAATGTCACCGATGACGCCCAGAACCTTGCCGAGCTTGCGGGAACTTTCATCCAATTCCCTTATGGTCTGCTCGCTGGTCTCGGTTCTCTGCCGCGCTTCGGCCCCTATACGCGCGATATACGCCCAGGAAATGTCCACCGTGGCGACGGATTCGTGGAGCGCGCGGGCATCGCTCACCAGTTTGCGGGCATGTTGCGCCGATGTTTCGGCCGCTGCCGTCACCCCGACCAATTCCCGGGCGGTCGTTTCGGCAAATGACCGCATCTTGTGGGATGAGGTTTCCAGCTCGTGAGATGCGGTCCCGAGGGAATGAGCGATCGTAGCGACCGTATCGCGAAATTCTCTGGAAAGCGCCGCAATCGCTCCGCGATCGGAAACCGAAAGACGGGCATCCAACGCATCGGCGCGCAGACGCTCTTTGGCCAGGTCGCTCTCCGCCTGCTCCGCTCTTGTCACGGCTTCTTCGAGCTGTCGTGACAGCTGCTCCGCGGAAGGGCGCGTCTCCTCGCCCTCCTTTACGGCTTTGCCGAGCGACGCCGCTCTTTCATGCCGTCCCGGAAACAGGCGATGCATTGCCTTGGCCACCGCGCCCTCAGCCTCTGCGTTCGATATGGTAGCGAAAGAGATCGCCATCGCGTTCATGCGACAGCAGCGCATTGCCCGTGGTGCGGCAGAAGGCACCAAAGTCTTCGAGCGATCCCGGATCGCTGCACAGTACCTCCAGAACCTGCCCGGGCTCCAGCTGACCCAGAGCCTGCTTTGCCTTGAGAATCGGGAGAGGGCAGTTCAGCCCCCGCGCATCGAGCGTTTTGGTTATCATGGTCAGCCGTCTCGGTTCGCAGAAAATCAGATATACAGATTGATGTCGCAATCGACGGCGTTTTCCAGATAGGTCGCTGCCCCCGCCACCTCGACGCCGTCGATCATCGTGTCGGTCTTGTAGCCAAGCAGATCCATGGTCATCTGACATGCGATCAGGCGCACCCCCGAGATGCGCGCAGCCTCTCTGAGATCTTCCACCGAAGACACGCCGCTCTTGGCGATCATCCGCTTCATCATGCGGCTGGTCACCCCCGTCATCCCGGGCAGCATTCCGATCCAGTTGGGCATCGCGATATGCCCGCCCATAGCCGGCATCCTCATGGCGCTGTTGCCGAGGGACGTAACGCTGAGATCGAGATCCTTTTCCAGGAGACCAAGGCCGTAAAATGTGAAGAACATGGTCACCTTCATGTCCATGGCCGCAGCCGTGCTGGCCAGAATGAACGGGGGATACGCCCAGTCCAGCGTACCCTTGGTAACGATGAGAGACATTGAGCGTGCAGCGCCCTGCTGGTCGCTGCGCGCCGCCATGTCATGTGTTTGCTTACTCAAAACATTTCCAGACACATATTAGCGACCACCCCCATGAAATGGGCCCTAATAGCATTTGGTTAAGAATTATTGCGCGATCTGACGGACTTACGCGATGGGTCGGGTGCTCAGATGATCCGCTGTCGGCCAGATGTCGGACTGGATCAGCTCTTCAGCCGATAGCCCGTCCGGAACATCCAGAAGATCACGCCGAGACATATCGCCAGAAACAACGCCAGCGCACCCATGCTGACGGCGATGGAGACATCCCCTGCCCCGAAGAAGGTCCAGCGAAAGCCGCTGATGAGATAGACCACCGGATTGAACAGCGTCAGCGTCTGCCAGAAAGGCGGCAGCATATTGATGCTGTAGAACGCACCGCCCAGAAAGGTGAGCGGATAGACCACGAGCAGCGGGATGACCTGCAACTGCTCGAAATTCTTTGCCCAGATGCCGATGATGAAACCGAACAGGCAAAAGGCGATGGCGATCAGGATCATCATGCCCATCATCAGCACGGGATGATCCACCCGTGGCTCGACGAAAAAGGTGCTGGTCGCCAGAATGATGATGCCGATGATGACGGATTTCGTCGCCGCCGCCCCGACATAGGCCAGCACGGTCTCGAACGCGCTGAGCGGAGAGGAAAGCAGCTCGTAGATCGTGCCGGTCCATTTGGGCATGTAGATGCCGAAGCTGGAATTGCTGATGCTCTCGGTAAACATCGACAGCATGATCAGGCCGGGCACGATGAACGCACCGTAGCTGGTGCCGCCCACATCGCCCATGCGGCTGCCGATGGCCGATCCGAAGACGATGAAATAGAGCGCGGTGGTGAGCACCGGGAGGACCAGGCTGGTCCAGAAGGTCCGGCGAAACCGGGCCAGCTCGAACTTGTAGATGGCCCAGACGCCGCGCAGATTGTTGTCGCTCATGCTGTTTGCCCATTATGTACCAGCTCGACGAAAATATCCTCGAGCGAACTCTGCCGCGTGTTCAGATCCGAAAAACCGATGCCAAGGTCGCTGACGCGGCGCAGCAGCGACGGCACACCGGTCTTTTCCGCGCGCGCATCGAATTCATAAACCAGCTCATGCCCCTCGGCGGCCAGTTCGGGCCGCCATTCGGCCAGCTCCACCGGGATCGCAGTAAGCGGCGTATCGAGGTTGAGCGTCAGCCGCTTGCGGCCAAGCTTGCGCATCAGCACCTGCTTTTCTTCGACCAGGATCAGCTTGCCACCGGTGATCACACCCACCCGGTCGGCCATTTCCTCGGCCTCCTCGATATAATGCGTGGTCAGGATGATCGTGACGCCGCGCTCGCGCAACCGGCGGACCATCCGCCACATATCGCGCCGCAGCTCCACATCCACGCCGGCCGTCGGCTCGTCCAGAAACAGGATATCCGGTTCATGGCTGAGCGCCTTGGCGATCATCAGGCGGCGTTTCATGCCACCGGACAGCTCCTGCACCTGCGCATCGCGCTTGTCCCATAACGTCAGATCGCGCAGCAATTCCTCGATAAAGGCTGGATTGGCCGCTTTGCCGAACAGCGCGCGGCTGAACCGGATGGTATCGATCACCTTTTCGAACGCATCGGTGTGCAGTTCCTGCGGCACCAGCCCGATCTTGCGGCGGACCTTGCGGTAGGACTGGCGAAAATCCTTACCATCCACGATCACCGTGCCGCGGGTTGGCGTAACCAGACCGCAGATGATGCCAATCATGGTGGTCTTGCCCGCGCCATTGGGACCGAGCAGCGCGAAGATTTCACCGCGCTGGATCGTCAGATCGATATCCGACAGGGCGACCGTGCCGCTCGCATAGACTTTGGCGAGTCCGCTGATTTCGAGAATGCTCATATGTCAGCGCGTCTACCGGAGTGCACGCCCGGTTGATAGACATCTTGACCAACAGGGGCCTGTGCCGCCATTCGGGCCAGACAGGCCCACGTGCGGACGTGGCGGAATGGTAGACGCTGCGGACTTAAAATCCGCTTGCCCTAGGCAGTGCGGGTTCGAGTCCCGCCGTCCGCACCAGAATTTTGCGAGACACAGATCTCCGGATGCGCGACCACAATCCGGTCGGCCAGTGGGTAGAGATGCTCGTTTTCACGCTCGACACGGCCGGAAAGCGCCAGGAAAATGGCGTTGGCTTCACGCTGAAAGCGCAAGGGGTCTGCACCGATGGCGCCTATCCTCGTCCAAGTGGCCGAGAATTTCTCGAACGCAGGGCCAAGGCTGCCCATCTCATCGAAAAAAGTGCGTGCAACGGCTGCGACTTCGGGATCATCCGATTCGATCAACCGTGGATATAATAGGCTGTCTTCCTGGGCAAAATGGATGCGCAAATCGCTGCTAATTTTGGTCAGTCGTGCGCCGATCTCACGTGCCAGGGAACCGGACGTCTCGGTGTGCAGCTTGTCAGCCAGATGCAGGATCGCCGTGGCCTGTTGCATGACATTGTCATGCTGTCGGCGGAACCTGTTTACCGTGATCTTCATACGCGATCTCCTCTGCGGTCAAACACACCGTCCACCATGACTTGCCTATGATGTTGAAGATTCGATGAAGATTGATCATGAATCGCGGAGCGCAGGCGGCCATTTAACCATGCGTCGACAGGTCGGCGGCTTGGCTCCGATGAAGCAAATCATCAGTTCAGTCGCCCGATTTACCGCTTGGCGAGCATGGGGAGGACGCGGCATAGCGTGGGCCATGCGTTTCCCCTTCGTCCTGCTTTCCCTCATCGCCATGCTGCCGATCGGCGGATGCGCTGACGGTGTGGACAATGCCAGCATCTCGGTCGCCGTGATCGGCAACGAAAAAGCCGATTTTGCCATCGGCCGATTGCCGCTTGAACGGGGGGCAGGCCTGCTACGCGCGGCAACCGCGCAGGGGCTTGTTTCCTTCGATGCACAGGGCCGGATCAATCCCGGGCTGGCCGAACGCTGGATCGCCAGCGAAGACGGGCTCAGCTACATCTTCCGGATCGGCGATGCCGAATGGAATGGCGCCGGCGAAGTGACCGCCCGGCAAGTCGCCACCATATTGCAGCAGCGGCTGGATGAATTGCGCAGAGGCGGCTTCGGCGGCGATCTGGTGCTGATCGGTCAGGTCAATGCAATCACCGATCATGTGCTGGAAATTCGGCTGACCAAGCCACGCCCCAATTTGCTCGAGCTGCTGGCCCAGCCGGAGTTCGGCATCGTCAAAGGGCGCGCCGGGTCCGGCCCGATGCGCAGCACCGAAGGTGCTACACCCGTGCTCATGCACCGCAGTTATAATCTCGAGGATGCGCGCGAGGAGCTGGTGCCGCCCCGCATCATGCTGCGCGGGCGCACCGCCGCCAATGCCATCGCGGCCTATGCCACGGGCGCAGTGGATGTGGTGGAGGGCGGGCGGTTCGCGCATCTCCCGCTGATGGATGCGGCCAGAGTGGATGCGCCCGCGATCAGTGTGGACCCGGTGGTCGGCCTGTTCGGCCTGTCGGTGGTGAACGAGACAGCGTTTCTGAAAGAGCAGGTGAACCGGGAAGCCCTGGCCATGGCGATGGACCGGACGGCGTTGCTGGCTCCGTTCGAGCGTCCGGAATGGGCCATAGCGGAAACAATCTGGCCGCCTGACCTGTTCGGCGAATGGACCATCGATCCGCCGGGATGGACGACCGCCACCTTCGCGGAACGCCGGACCGAGGCCGCACGCCGCGTTGCCATCTGGCGCGACAAGAATGGCCCCACCCCGCCCCTGCGGATCGCCATGCCGGTGGAGGCGGGCGGGCGGCTGCTCTTTGCCCGGATTGCCGCCGATCTGGCCGTGATCGGGCTGGAAGCGCAGCGCGTGGGCCCGCAGCAGGATGCGGACCTGCGGCTGATCGATCAGGTGGCCGATTATGACGGACCGCTGTGGTATCTGACCCGCCTCTCCTGCCCCGCCACGCCCATCTGCAATGAACAGGCCGACAGGCTGGTCCGGACAGCGCTGGACGTCGAAACCCTGCCCGATCGCCGCCGCCTGCTGCGCGATGCCGCCGCCGCTATACAGGCGGACGGCCGCTTCATTCCGCTGGCCGCGCCCTATCGCTTCTCGATCGTGCGGCCTGGCGTGCAAGGCCATGCGCCCAATGCGCGGGGCTGGCATCTGTTGCAATATCTGGGCGGTGGACCCACTTCCTGAGCCAGGCGCCATGGTGGTGCAAAAGGATGTACGGTGAAAGTCAGCAGGGATCAGATGGACCGGATCGACGAGATGGTCGGTTCACGCGCGCGCGATCCCCTGGCGGTGCGCCAGCGGGTCGAAGCCATGGAGAAGCTGCTGGAAGGCATGTTCGTTATCCCCGGCATCAATCGGCGCGTGGGGCTGGATTTCATCGTGGGTCTCGTACCCGTGGTCGGCGATATCATTACCGCCGCCATGGGCAGCTACCTCATCTGGGAAGCGCGCAATCTGGGCATGTCGAAATTCCAGATGACGCGCATGGCCGGCAATATCGGCATCGATACCTTGTTCGGCGCGGTGCCGCTGGTGGGCGATGCCTTTGATTTCCTGTGGCGTTCGAACACGAAGAATCTGCGCATCATCCGCAAGCATTTGGACAAGCATCATCCCGAAACGGTGACGATTCAGCAATAAGGGCTGGCCAGTAACAACGTCCGGCCGCAGCGCTCAGCCGCCGCGCCATATTTTGATATCGGTATCGTCCGGTATGGTCCGCCGGGCACAGCCGGTCGTACGAAAGCGCCGATCAAGGCACAGGCGCACATCGGTCAGCCAGCCGCGCCGGTTGCGCCGCAGCTCTATCGCCTCCGGCTCCAGCCCGGGATTGGCCATCGCAAAAGCATCGCGCACATCCTTTGCCGTCGGCTCGCGGCGGCTGAGCCGGTCCATGTCCGGAAATGCTAGGGCATCGAACAGCACGCGCGATGCACGCAGATAGGCCGACGGACGCCGGGCCATGCAGCTGCCATGCTTGGCCCATTCATGGTTCACTAGCGATACCGATGGCATATGACAGATATTGGCGCGCAAAGTGGCAGGTGGCACGGCGGACACGGGGCGGCAATATTGCGGCCAGGGCGCCCGGCCCCGCCCCTGCGGCCATAAGCCATGCAGGATAAAACCAAACTCCCCCATGCGCCCGCTGCACTGCAGGGCGTCGCGCATGCTGGTCTTGCGTGTGCGGCAATATTCGGGCGACCAGCTAAGCGACAAAATATAACCGCCGATCGGCACGCGACGCACGGGCGCATCCGGTGGACGGGACACAGCCTCGCTGCGCGGAAGAACGGAAGGCGCGCGGCATTGCCAGCCCTGCGCCGCGGCCGGAGCGGCCAGTGCTAACGCCGCCCCTGCCCCGGCAACGCCGCGCAGAAGGGCATGCATTTATTCGAAGCTCGCGCCCATTTCATCCTCATCATCCAGATCGCTTCCGGCGAACCAAGTCCGCGCATCGGCCTTGAACAAAAAGACAAGCGACGCGATCGTGACCAACTGAGACAGGAGCCCGACGATTTTGATCAGCGTGAAGGGCGGCATGACGAGCGCGGGCAGACCGATCAGTCCAAGCAGAGCGAACGCCACCAAAATCCATTTGGCCACATTGCTGGCGCGATGCGCGGTAAAATAGAGCAGAAGCAGTGCCACCGCGTAGCCAAAGACCAGAATACCGATCAGGATCGACGGGCTCAGCGGCACACCCGCGCCTTGCTGGAACTGCGCCAAGGTGGCGTTCCAGCTCAATATCGTGCCAAGCACGCTGAGCAACAGGCTGATGCCATAGAGAATTTCGAAGCGCTTGATCGACTGCGGACGCATGCGGCCCTCCCCATTGATGTTCCGCGATGCGGTCTGCCCGCTCCGCGCCCCGCGATCAAGCGGCGGCGTAATCCAGCCCGATATCCGCGGCCGGTGCCGACTGGGTGAGGCGCCCCACGGAAATATAGGTGACCCCCGTGGCTGCCTTGTCGTGGATCGTGTCCAGCGTCACCCCGCCGGAGGCTTCGGTCGGCACCCGTCCATCGACCAGCGCCACCGCCTCGCGCAGCGCGGGCACGTCCATATTGTCGAGCAGCAGATGCGTGGCCCCCGCCCTCAGCGCCGGTTCGATCTGGTCGATCCGGTCCACTTCCACAATGATATCGGCAATGCCGGCATCGGCCGCGCGCTTGACCGCCGTGGCGACATCGCCCGCGACCGCCACATGATTGTCCTTGATCATCGCTGCGTCCCACAGACCCATGCGATGATTTTGCGCACCACCCATGCGCGTGGCATATTTCTCCAACGCACGCAGACCCGGGATCGTCTTGCGGGTATCGAGCAGAATGCATCCCGTCCCCTCGATCGCCTCGACATAGTGCCGGGTCATCGTGGCAATGCCGGTCAGATGCTGCAGGGTGTTGAGCGCCGATCGTTCGGCCGTCAGCATGGCGCGCGCCTTGCCGGTCAAGCGCATGAGGTTCGTGCCCGCAGGGACATGCGCGCCGTCTTCAATCAGCCGCTCGATCTCCACGTCCGGATCGAGCCGCCGGAAAAACGCCTCCGCAATCTCCATCCCGGCCACCACCGCAATATCCCGGCTATCCATCACCGCCTGAAAACGCGTGCCCGGCGGAATCACCGCTTCGGACGTGACATCGCTCCCGCCAAGCAGATCCTCATCCAAGACGGCGGTGACGAAGGCGTCGCGATCAAAATTGTCTATCATGACCCTGTTGCTACGGCGATGGCGCGCGTTCGGCAACCGATGCGCCGGGAAAAGCCTTTGCAAGCCGCCGGGCGATGTCGCGCCGATCCGTCTCCACCTGTGCCCGCATCGCTGCGTGATCGGCCAGTTGCTGCGCCCATGTGCGCAGACAGCGGCGCTCCTCGGTTGCCAGATCGTCCCCATCGGCACGGCCCAGCAGGTCGATCATGCGGATGGAGACCGAGGGATAATCCGCCGCCGCCTGTCGCAATCCGGCCATCGGCCCGCCGAACAGACCTTCGAAGCTGTGATCGCCAATATAGAGACGGTCCGCCAGCCAGCCGGGTGGACGCGCTAGCCGGGCCTGCGCCGCGATCATGGTCCCCAACCGGTCGCAGCAGGCGATGCCGGTGTAAAAATCATTGATGGCGGGTGACAAGGCGCGTGCGGCCACTTCCACCAATAGTCGCGCATCGAAAACCACACCCTGCGCCCCCGCCCGGAAGCGGCCAAAGGAAAACAGCTTGGCCACCGCCTCGCCCTGGTCGCTGGCCGTCTCAAACCGGCCAAGCGGCTCGCCGGCCATCACATAGCGGCCTACGCCCATATCCAGCTGCATGCGCTGACCCGCCTTTTCAGCGAGTTTTACCAAGGCGCGAAAATCCACGCCTTCGATATAGCCGTCCTTCGGCGCGCAAAACACCGTGCCATCGAAGCCGGGATGCGAGGCCGGAGCGACATTCTGGAAATAGTCCTGCCGCTCTTTTCCTTCCGTGCCGATTTCGGCGATATCGATATCGATATGGATGGTCCGGCCAAGATCATGCAGCGCGCCGGCCAGCCATGCCGTCAGAAATAGCGTATAGCCGAGCAGCGCGGTCAGGCTGCCGCGGGCCACTTCCGGGCCAGTGGCGTCCGGATCGACCGCCCATAGCACCAGCACCGCCCAGCCGAAGCCGCCGAGCAGGAAACCCAGCGTCCAGCGGGTCATGTCCTTGGCAATCCAGCGGTCGATCAGCCGCACGCCCAGATTGCTCGCCGCCAAGGTCAGCACCAGCAGCGTGATCGAAAAATAGAGCGTCAGGAACGCGGCATGCACACCCACCAACACGCTGGCCAGTTCCTGCGCCGTGCCGCCCGCCATCGCCAGCGGCCAGCCTTGCGCATATAGCCAGACCGACAGGCCTTCGGCATCGGCCCAGAGAAACAGGCCCGCGACCAGGATGGACGCCATCAGCAGCAGCGTGGGCAACGCCCAGAAGCTGCCCCATGTCAGCGACGCCAGCCACCGCCATGGCGAGAAACTGCCGCGCGCCATCAGGGCAATACCGCCCCGCTGGACGCGCCGAAGGGCGGACGGCGGTCATTTTCCAGCAGGGCCGTGCTGCGTTTTTCCAGCTCATACAGGGCTGGACCGTTCAGCACGTGACGGGCCTGCTCCATCAGCTTGCGCACCTGGGTGCGGCACGCGGTATCGCGCTGTTCCGTCTTGGCGCGCAGCATGACGGAGCCCAGCGCATCGACGTAAAGCTTGGAGGCCAGATCATTGGCCGCCGCGCTCATGCGAAGCGCACCGAAGCTGCGCTCCACGAAATGTTCGAAGTCATCCGCCAGACAGAACACATTGTTCTTTCCATATTGCTGGCCATCGGCATCCCGGTCCAGATCACGATCGGCAAGCGCTGTCAGCACGGCGGACAGCCAGTGCATGCAGGTGATGGCCGTGAACGGATCGTTGATGCCGGGGGACAGCGCGCGCAGCGCAATTTCCACCAACTCGTCGATCGCAAACTCGATATCCTGCGACTGGGTGCGGCTGAGGCCGATGGCAAAGGCGCTGCGCAGATGGCCGGGCGTATCCTCCCCCATCGTGCCGTCGACAAACATCAGCGCCATGCCCGGATGCACAAAATCCCCTGCCCGCACGGACAATCGCACGGTCACACCCTGCCGCTCGGCCACCTGCCCAAGCGTTACATAGTCGATCACCTCGATATAACCGGTCCTGTGGCTCTGCACCGCCTCGCCGATCCGCACATCATGGTCCTGCCATTCCGCCCCGTCATATTCGTCCGGATAGCGTTTTTCGATCGCGCTGATCGCGCTCTGGCCGATATCGGCCACCACATTGTTGATCTGAATGCTTTGCGGAACATGATGCAGGAAGAACACCAGCACGCCGACCGAGAGCAGGGCCAGCCCTAGCGCCACCAGCATCGATATCTGCGGCACGAAGGATCCACTTGGCGCCGCGAAATAGCCGTTGCTGTCGGCCAGCCGCACCACCCTGAGGATCATCAGCGCATAGACGAAGGTCGCGATGAAAATACCGAGCGCAAACTGGTTGCCGCGATCGTTCATGAAGTTGGTCAGCAGGCGCGGCCCGTAGCTACCCGACGCATAGACCACCGCAGCAATCGTGATGGAAAAGACGGTGCCGCCCACGCCGATGGTGGAGCCGGCGATGGTGGAGAGCAGCGAACGCGCACCTTCCGGCTTGGTCGCCTGCAAAAAGGAAACGCTGTCCGGCCATGTCGATCCGATCCGGGTGTCCAGATACCAGGTGACAATGGACAGCACGAGCGCGCCGGTCGTCAGCAGCGCGGGCAGAAACCAGTAGCTGCCGCGCAATTCTATCGCCTTCTGGCGCAGCCAGGCACGCATCTAGACTGCCCCCGCCCCGTCGACGTTCAACGGCGTGGGTCCGGGGCCAACCCCATGTCGCCAAGATCACCCAGCCCGACCGTGCCACCGGCCATGGCCAGCATACGGTCCAGACTGCGCTTGGCCTTCACCCGCATATCCTCGTCCATGTCGATGGCCGGCTTCAGATCGCGCAGGGCGACGTAGAGCTTCTCCATCGTGTTGAGCGCCATATAGGGGCAGATATTGCAGTTGCAGTTTCCGTCCGCGCCGGGCGCACCGATGAAATTCTTCTCCGGGAACGCCTTTTCCATCTGATGGATGATGTGCGGCTCCGTCGCCACGATCACCGTGTCGCTGTCGGTCTCCTTGGCAAAGGCCAGGATCGCGCTGGTGGAGCCCACCAGATCGGCATGTTCGATGATCGAGGGCGGGCATTCGGGATGCGCGGCGATCGGCGCGCCGGGATGCTGCGCCTTCAGCTTCAGCAGCTCGGTTTCGCTAAACGCCTCATGCACGATGCAGACGCCGGGCCACAGCAGCATGTCCCGCCCGAACTTGCGGTTGAGATAGCCGCCCAGATGCCGGTCCGGGCCGAAGATGATCTTCTGGCTCTCCGGAATCTGCTGGATGATCGTTTCGGCCGAGCTGGACGTGACAATGATATCGCTGAGCGCCTTCACCGCTGCCGAGCAGTTGATATAGGTGAGCGCGATATGATCGGGATGCTGGCGGCGGAATTCTGCGAATTTCTCCGGAGGGCAGCTATCTTCCAGACTGCAGCCGGCATTCATGTCCGGCAGGATCACCGTTTTTTCGGGCGACAGGATCTTGGCGGTCTCGGCCATGAACTTCACGCCGCAAAAAGCGATCACGTCCGCATCGGTCTCGGCGGCTTTTTTCGACAGCTCGAGCGAGTCCCCGACGAAGTCCGCCAGATCCTGAATTTCAGGCTTCTGATAATAATGCGCCAGGATTACCGCGTTGCGATCCTTGCGCAGCCGATCGATCTCGGCGCGGATATCGACGCCGACGAAGCTTTCGCGGCCTTGTGTTTGTGCGTTCATGAATTGCCCTTTCGCTTCATCAACCTGTGAACGGCGCAGCGCGTTCCATCAAGCCGCCTGCAAGCCGATTTTGCCCGATGTTCCAATGCGTCGAACTAGCGTGCCTTCTGCCGATCGCGCAGGACATCCTCCGGACGGCGGCTGACGTCCACCGCGTCGCGCGCCTGCGCAGTGCGCTCTATCGGATAGGTCACCACCACCCGCGCATCGCCATAGCCCAGCGTCTCCAGCGGCAGCCGCATCGTGCGTGCCACCACCGATTTGCCCAGTTCGCGCGCCTGCGCCATGCGCTGCGGGGACTGGGCTTCGCGCGCCACCTTGTTTTGCGCGCCGGCAGAGGTGCGCTGGCTGAGCTGCTCGGCGGCCTGCCGCGTCACGATCAGCCCGTCGGTGCGCACCAGTGAGCGGCGACTTTCATCGACATTCGCCTTTTCCACCGAGATATCCGGCGCATTGACGATCAGCGTGCGGGAGTCTTCCACCCATTCCAGGTCATCGGGGCCGATCCTGGACAGATCGACATAATAGCCGACGCTATAGGGCATTTTCACGATCTGGTTCGATTTCAGCAGGCCGAAGCCGCGGACATCCTCCGCATTGGCCTGCACCGTACCGCTCAGCTCCGCGACCTTGAGCTGGCTGGTGCCGCTCATCCTGGCGGAGATCAACCGGGTGATGGCCGAGCCATCCTCTTCCTCGGTCACGATATACCGCTCGGTATAGTTGCTCCACACCAGATAGCCGAGCAACCCGGCACATAGCAGCAGAAAGGCAATCACCAGCCCGCGAAAAACCCCATGGCTCATGCGGGCATCCATGCTGCCTCGCCCTGATCCGTCGCGGCTGCGCTGCGCAGGGCCTCGCCGCGCTGTTCCAGATCGAACAAATGCGCCAGAACCGATCGCTCGGCCGCGCCATGAAGCCGGGGATCGAGCCCCTTGTACATCACGTCGACCATGGCCGGAACCGCAACCGGGCCGGCTTCCGTCAACAGCTTCAAAATCTGTTTCTCACGCGCCTTGCGGTGGCCCATCATGCCGCGCACCAGCTGGTGCGGATTCTCGGCCGCGGGGCCGTGCGCCGGATAATAGACCCGGTCCTGCTCGCGCTCATACAGCTTCTTCAGGCTCGCCATGTAATCGCCCATATTGCCGTCCGGCGGGCTGACCACGCTGGTGGACCATTTCATCACATGATCGCCGGTGAACAGCGCGCCGCTCTCCAGCAGCGCGAAGCACAGATGGTTGGATGTGTGCCCCGGCGTCGCCACCGCTTCCAGCGTCCAGCCGTCTCCCGCGACGGTCTCACCATCGCCCATGACATGATCGGGCGCATATAATGGGTCGAACGCCGCATCGGCGCGCGGGCCGTCATCGGCCAGCACCAGCGGCGCGCAGCCCATTATGGGTGCGCCGGTTCGCACGGCCAGCGGACGCGACCCCGGGCTGTGATCGCGGTGGGTGTGCGTGCACAGGATCGCCTTGACCCTCGCCTCGCCCACCGCCCGCAATATCGCGTCGATATGCGCGGCATCGTCCGGCCCGGGATCGATCACCGCCACGTCTTTGCCCGCCCCGACGATCCAGGTCTGGGTGCCGGTATAGGTATAGGGGGAGGGATTGGGCGCGAGCACGCGGCGGACCAACGGCTCGGGCTGTTCGGTTTCACCGGCGTGGATGCTGTCTGGCCAACTCATGAGCAAACATGTGGCCTCCCGGTCCGCAAAAGCCAAGGGAGCAGCGCCGTCACCGGTCGATCTGTCGGAAATATTTACAGTAAACGCCGGGCGGGCGATCGCTTAACCATATAACCGGCTGCTTTTCCACAGGAACGGCCATCTGGCACGGTTCCTGCTACATGATCCGTGCATGTGCTTCCCTGTCGCGGGTGGTGATCGGTTGCTTTTGTCTGATCTCGCACCCTTTGCCCCCGCGACTCCCCCCCAAATGACAGCCGCACGTAAAAAACCCGCACCGACCGATCCAATCGGCCAGCACGGGTTCTCTTTTCGTCGGCGGCGCGCATGCGCGCGAACCGGTTGCCGGGCGCAGACGCCTATTCGGCGCGGGCGACGGACTTTTCGTCCATCAGGCTCTTCAGCTCGCCGGCCTCATACATTTCCATCATGATATCGGATCCGCCGACAAACTCACCCTTCACATACAGCTGCGGGATGGTGGGCCAGTCGGAATAGGTTTTGATGCCCTGGCGCACTTCCATATCCTGCAGCACATCGACGCTGTCATAATCGACACCGAGATGATCCAGGATCGCGATGGCACGGCTGGAAAAGCCGCATTGCGGGAAAAGCGGCGTGCCCTTCATGAACAGGACCACGTCCTTCTTGTTCACCATCGTGTCGATACGGTTTTTGACGTCTTCGGCCATGTTCTTAATCTCCTTGAGGGGCGGCTGCGCCCGATTGCGGCGCGGCGGTGGTGAGCTGCAAGGCATGCAGCTCCCCGCCCATCCGGCCGCCAAGCGCGGCATAGACCGCCTGGTGCTGCTTGACGCGGCTCATACCCTGGAAACTGCCGGACTCCACATGCGCGGCATAATGGTCTCCATCGCCCGCCAGATCGTCGATCCGCACGCTTGCGTCGGGAATCGCATCCTTGATCAGTCGTTCGATATCGCCTGCTGCCATGGGCATATGTGCTGGTCCTTCAGTTGCCTTCGATGAATTGACGGCGCGCCTCGATGAGCTTTTCCTCCATCGCCCGGCGCACCTCCGCCGCATCGCTTTCGATGCCAGCCGAGGTAAGGTCGCCCAGCACCTTGCGCAACACGTCGTCGTCGCCAGCTTCCTCGAAATCGGCTTGCACCACTTCGCGGGCATAGCCTTCGGTCTCTTCCGGGGTCAGCCCCATCTTTTCCGCAGCCCAGCCGCCGAGCAGCCGGTTGCGCCGCGCCATGATCTTGAACTGCGTTTCCTCGTCGCGCGCGAACTTGTTTTCGAACGCTTTTTCGCGGTCACTGAAATCGGTCATTACGTCACTCCCCAATCCACCACATGTCCGTTCGGGCCAGGCGAGAAGACGCCCGGCCACGATCAGAAGTTCCCATGGCGGAATCGCGGCCCCTCGACAAGCGTCGGACGAAGGGCCGCCTGGCCGGTTCCGTTAGCGCCTGGCCGGTTCAGTCGCCGCCTAACCGTTTCAGTTACCGATGGTGACGACCAGCTTGCCCACGGCTTCGCGCGCGCCGACCTTGCGGATCGCTTCGGCGGCCTGTTCGAACGCGTAGGTTTCAGAGACCGGCGGCGCGATCTTGCCCTGTTCCCAAAGCTCGAACAGCTCGGCGATATTGGCCCGGTTGCGCTCCGGTTCGCGCGCGGCAAAGGCGCCCCAGAACACGCCGCACACATCGCAGCTTTTCAGCAGCGTCAGATTGAGCGGCAGCTTGGCGATGCCTGCGGGAAAACCGGTGACAAGAAACCGCCCTTCCCAGCCGATCGACCGCACGGCAGGCTCCGAATAGTCGCCGCCTACGATGTCGTAGACAATGTCATAGCCGTCCTTCTGGCAGGCGTCCTTGAACTGGCCGGCCAGAGCCTTGCTCGCATCCTTGTCGAACGGGGCGCGGCCATAGATCACCACCTCGTCCGCGCCGGCCTCGCGCGCCATCTGCGCCTTTTCCTCACTGGAAACACCAGCCACCACGCGCGCGCCATAGGCCTTGGCCAGCTCGACGCCGGAAATGCCCACGCCGCCGGCCGCGCCAAGCACCAGCACTTCATCGCCCGCCGTGATATGCCCGCGATCCTTCAGCGCATGGATCGACGTGCCATAGGTCATCAATAGCGATGCACCCTGCGCGAAACTGAACTTCTCCGGCAGATGATAGCAATTGGCCGCGCGGCCCACGGCCTGCTCGGCCAACCCGCCGAAACCGGTGCCGGTGATAATCCGGTCGCCCACGGCAAACCCTTCGACGCCCGCGCCCAGCTTGGCCACTGTGCCTGCCACTTCGCTGCCCGGCGCAAAAGGTCGCGACGGCTTCACCTGATATTTGTCCTCGATGATCAGCGTGTCGGGAAAGTTGATCGAACAGGCCTTCACGTCGATCAGAATCTCGCCCTCGCCTGGCTCGCGGTCCGGCAGATCGCCGAATTCCAATGTTTCCGGTCCGCCGGTTTGCCGGGAAATAAGCGCTTTCATCGGGTCTCTCCTGTTTTGGGTATGGCCTGAAATGGATCTGGTCAGATACGTAGCGCCGCATGGCCAGAGCACAAGCGCACTATGGCTGGCGCTGCCGCTAAATTGCCATGCCCGCTATGAACAGGGCCGGGTTATGCCTATGTAATGGCAAGATGACCGGCATGAACCTTTCCGCCACCCGGCGCGACGACGCGCGCTTGCAATCCGCGATCGGCCTGTCTCTGGCCGCTGGCATCTTTACGCTGTGGCTGGCCACGCATCTGCTGGGCATATTCGTTCTGGACCTGTCGGGCTGGAACTGGCTGTTGGCCGTGCCGCTGATCCTGGTGCAGACATGGACCTTTGTCGGCCTGTTCATCGTCGCGCATGATGCGATGCACGGATCGCTGGCACCCACGCACAAGCGACTCGGGGATCGCATCGGGCAGGCGCTGTTGCTGCTATATGCCGGTTTCGGTTGGCAAAAGCTGCGCGCCGCGCATTTCGATCATCACAAATATGCCGGCAGCGCGCGCGATCCGGATTTCGATGCCGATCATCCGCGCCATTTCGCGCCATGGTATCTGACCTTTCTGAAGCGCTATTTCGGGCTGGCCAGCTTCCTGTATGTCAATGCGGTGGTGGCGACCTATGTGCTGCTGCTCGGCGCGCGCGTGCCGAATGTCCTGCTGTTCTATGCCCTGCCCGCCATCGCCAGCAGTCTGCAGCTGTTCTACTTCGGCACCTATCGCCCGCACCGGCATGAAGATGATGGTTTTGCCGATCGCCACAATGCCCGATCGCTGGGCTATTCCTGGGCGGCATCACTTTTCAGCTGTTTCCATTTCGGCTATCATCACGAGCATCATCTGGCACCTGGCATACCCTGGTGGGGCCTGCCCGGTCGCTATCGTGCGCAACAGGACGATTGAACACCGGCTTATGTATTTTCTGAACGAGATCCTGCCCAAGATCCTGATCGTGCTGGCCAGCGCGCTGGCGATGGAATGGGTCGCCTGGGCCAGCCACAAATATATCATGCACGGCTTCGGCTGGGCCTGGCACCGTGACCATCATGAGCCGCATGACAACAAGCTGGAAAAAAACGATCTGTTCGGCATCTTCGGTGCGGCCCTGTCGATCGCCCTGTTCGCCCTCGGCAATCCTGCCGTGCTGGGCGATGCCGCCTGGCCGCCGGCGTTCTGGATGGCGGTGGGCGTCATGCTTTACGGGCTGATCTACACCTTCATTCATGACGGAATCGTGCATCAGCGTTTCTTCCGCTATGTGCCGCGCGGCGGCTATGCCAAGCGCCTGGTCCAGGCCCATCGGCTGCACCATGCCACCATCGGCAAGGAAGGCGGCGTCAGCTTCGGCTTCGTATTTCCGCGCAACCCGGCCAAGCTGAAAGCCGAGCTGGCCAAGCAGCGCGATAGTGGCAAGGCCCGGCTGCGCAGCAACGCCTGATGGCTGGGCTTACGCCGGCATTATAGCGACCGGAAGAGGGCATGATCTATTTCTGGCTCAAGGCATTGTTGTCCGGCGTGATCATCGCCCTGGTGTCGGAAATTGCACGGCGCTTTCCCGGCCTTGGCGGGCTGATCGCCTCCCTGCCGCTGATATCGGTGCTGGGCATGGTCTGGCTATGGCGCGACAACCCGGATGCCGGCACCATGGCTGCGCACAGCTATGCCACATTCTGGTTCGTGCTGCCCTCGCTGCCGATGTTCCTGCTCATTCCCTTTCTGCTCCATCGGGACTGGAATTTCTGGGCGGCGCTCGCATCGGGTTGCGTCCTCACCGTCACGCTCTACGCTGGCATGATAAGGCTGGCGCCAAGGATCGGCCTGGAATTCTAGAGAGAGGATCATTGCCATGGATATCGTCGCCAGCGGACTTCGCTTTCCCGAGGGACCCGTGGCGATGGATGATGGCAGCGTCATCCTGGTCGAGATCGAGGCGGGCTGCATCACGCGGGTGAAGCCGGATGGGACCAAGCAGACGGTAGCCGAACCGGGCGGCGGCCCGAACGGCCTGGCGATGGGGCCCGACGGAAAGCTCTATTGCTGCAACAATGGCGGGTTCGACTGGGTGCGCGGCGACGGCATGCTCGCCCCCCACGGAATCGCTCCGAATTATAGCGGCGGGCGGATCGAGCGGATCGATATCGAGACCGGCGCGGTGGAGGTGCTGTACAAGAGCGGCGATCATGGCTGCACCCTGCGCGGGCCGAACGACATCGTGTTCGATGCGCATGGCGGCTTCTGGTTCACCGATCATGGCAAGCAGGACTTTTCCACGCGCTGCCATGACATCGTCGGGATTTTTTACGGCAAGACCGACGGCAGCCATCTGGAGGAGGTGATCTTTCCCTCCAACAATCCCAACGGCATCGGCCTCTCGCCCGACGGCAACACCCTCTATGCGGCGGAAACCTACACCTGCCGTCTGATGAAGTTCAACATCGTCGCGCCGGGCAAGGTGGATGATGCGGCGGGCCCCGGCGGGCCGGGCATCCCCGTCTACCGCCCGGCCGGATACAAATTCTTCGATTCGCTGGGCATGGAGGAATGCGGCAATATCTGCGTCGCCACCATCGGCGAATGCGGCATCAGCGTCATCTCGCCCGAAGGCGAACTAGTGGAGTTCGTGGCAACGGACGACATCTTCACCACCAATATCTGCTGGGGCGGCGCGGATCGGAAAACCGCCTATATCACGCTGTCCGGCACCGGGCGGTTGGCCAAAATGGATTGGGCGCGGCCAGGGCTGAAGCTGGCCCATTAAAGCCAGCCGATTCGACGCGCTGGCCCGGCACCCCCGGCCAACACGGCAAAGTTAATATGGATTAAGTTTGGTTTGGCAGACTGTTTGCAGTAGCGCTTGCAGTAGCCGCCTGTCTTCTTGGAAAGCCCTACCCCCATGAACAAGATCAAGCTGCGCCGCACGCTCGTCAGCGTGCATCTTTATATGGCGGCCTTGCTGGCGCCGGCCTTCCTGCTGGTGGCCATCAGCGGTGGGCTCTATCTGGCGGAAGTGGAAGGCTCGGCATCTGAGACCGCCCTCCCCGTCCCGGCAGGCTTGGTGCTGCAGGGCGACGATCCGGCGCTGGAAACCAAGGTGCGCGCCTATCTGGCCGCCGCCGATGTCGATGTCAGCTTCGATTATCTGCGCACGCGCGGCGATTCCATCAGCACGCGCCCCACCTCGCGTGATCATGTGCAGTTCGAAACCAAGGACGGAGGCACCACGGCCACGCTGGTGCAGCCGGATCTGCTCAATAGCATGATGGAGCTGCACAAGGGCCATGGGCCGCAGATTTTCCGCTATTTCGGCATCCTCATGGGCATCGCGCTGTTCTTTGTGGTGGTCGGCGGACTGATCGTCGGCCTGCTGGCGCCCGGCTATCGCAAGCAGACGATCTGGACCGCTGTGGCCGGCAGCGCGCTGTTCGGCTGGCTCGCCCTGTTCGGCTGATCATGGTCGGCTGATCGGGTCGGCGCCACCTCCGATTGATTTGACGCGCGGGCGGGGCTAGTCCGGCAGGCATATTCTTTTCCGCACGAAGAAAGAGCCAGCCCCATGCAGAAAATCTACGCCGATGCCGCCGCCGCCCTGGAAGGCGTCCTGTTCGATGGCATGCAGATTTGTGCGGGCGGCTTCGGGCTTTGCGGCATTCCGGAACGGCTGATCGATGCGATCCGCGATGCGGGCACCAAGGATCTCACCATTGCCAGCAACAATGCCGGCATCGACAATGAAGGCCTGGGCAAGCTGCTGCGCACCAAGCAGGTCAAAAAGATGATCAGCAGCTATGTCGGCGAGAACAAGGAATTCGAACGCCAGTTCCTGTCCGGAGAGCTGGAGGTGGAGTTCTGCCCGCAGGGCACGCTGGCCGAACGCTGCCGGGCTGGCGGCGCGGGCATTCCCGGCTTCTATACACGCACCGGCGTCGGCACCACGATTGCGGAGGGCAAGGAGCACAAGGATTTCGACGGCGAGACCTATATCCTCGAACGCGGCATCTTTGCCGATCTGGCCATCGTGAAAGGCTGGAAGGCGGACAAGTCCGGCAACCTGATGTTCCGCAAGACCGCGCGCAACTTCAACCAGCCGATGGCCACCGCCGGCAAGATCTGCATCGCCGAAGTGGAGGAGATCGTCGAAGTCGGCCAGCTCGATCCGGACTGCATCCATCTGCCCGGCGTCTATATCAACCGCCTCATCTGCGGCGCGCCCTATGACAAGAAGATCGAGTTTGAAACCGTGCGGGAACGCGAAGACGCGTGACGCGGCGCAAGACGATGCACCGCTTATTTCGCAAGACCGGCGCGCTCTCGGCGCTGGCGCTGACCGGCATGACGCTATCGGGCTGCGTGCTGCAGGCCGCCAGCGCCGTGCCCTCCATCATGCAGGCCGCCGCTGCCGCGCGCGGCACGCGGCAGCCTGCCCCGGATCTTCCGCTGCCGCCAAGCCCGCCAGCCGGGCAACAATGGCTGTACGGCTCCGCCGAAGGCACGATCGCCACGCGCCAGACCTATGACGCGCTGACCCGCTTCGCCCTGGCCCGCGCTGCCGATCGCCCGGCGCAAAGCGTGGTGCTGAGCGATGGACCGGGGATCGATGCCGGCTTTATGCCATGCGATGACAAACCGCTGGCAGTGCTGTTCGACGCGGATGAAACGCTCATCTGGAATCTAGGGGCGATGCGGTGGTTCGCCGAGAATGACCGCGAATTCGATCCTGCGATCTGGAGCGAATGGGAACGCACCGGGGCGGGCAAATCGGCCGCTATGCCGGGCGCCGTAGAGGCGCTGCAAAAGCTGCGCGCGGCGGGCATCACCATCGTCGCCAACACCAACCGCCGTGCCGATACGGCAGCCGGCACGGTCGCAACATTGCGCGCAGCGGGGCTTGGCGATTTCGAGCATGGCCGCACGCTGTTTCTTTCGGGTGACGACGATGGCGGTTCGAAAAAGGACGGCCGCCGCGCCACCATCGCCGCGCAATATTGCGTCATCGCCATGGCAGGCGATCAGCTGGGCGATTTTTCGGACGTCTTCAACGCCCCCAGCCTCAGCCCGCGCGAACGCAAGCTGATCGCCACCCGCCCGCCGGTCGACCAACTGTGGGGCGCAGGCTGGTTCCTGTTCGCCAATCCGCTCTACGGCCCATCAATCCGCGGCACTTTCGACGATATTTATCCCGCGGAAAGCCGCTGGGCGCCGGACGCCGATGCTCCATAGGCGCGCGGCCTCCGGAACCGGAAAACGACTGGCGGCGACAGCATTGATCGCCATGACATCGCTGCTGTCAGGCTGTGTGGCGGCCGCGCTGCCGATCGCCGCGGCAGGCCTTTATGGCGGCAAACAGCTGATCGGGCGCGATCTGGAAGAACGTGCCCCGCCCATTGGCCGCAGCGCCCTGTCCCGAGGGTCCATCCGCGACGGCGAGACGCTGAAGTTGCTAGACCTTACCGCCTTGCCTGAACCGGACTCGCGCAACCAGCAATCGGCTTCGTCACCGGCATTGCCGGGAGATGCCATCGAAGGCGCGGACTATTTGGCCGCTTTCATCGAGCAGGCCGGTCGCCGTCAGCAGGCCGGGGAAATCGGACAGTCGGTCGTGCTGATGCCGGACACCGACCCGGCAAGCCCGCAAGTCACCTTGTGCGACGGCCTGCCCTATGCCTTTCTGGTGATGCTGGACCGGCAGGCCGCCGCCGGATCGTCCGATACCATGCTCCCGGTCTTGCTGGACGCGGTCGAGACCGCCCGCGAAGCCGGCCTGACCGTGCTGTTCAGCATCGACGCGCCGCGCACCGATGCGGATATCATCGCAGCAGCTCTGGCACGGTCCGGGCTTGGCCCTGTAGCGCATGGCAGCACGCTGTGGCTGGTCGGCGATCGCGGAACAGGCGACAGCGACGCGCTGCGATGGAAGATCGCCAGCAACTATTGCGTCGTGGCCATGATCGGGCATCGACCGACCGATTTCTCGCTGATCTATGGCCGCTATCCCGATGAAAGCTTCAGCGCCAGCAGCATCGGCAGCCTTTGGAACGCCGGCTGGTTTCTGTCTTCCGAGCCTCTTGCGATTCCGGCGCAGACCGGCCAATCGCTGGAGCAGAACGCGGCTATGCCCGCATCCGCCGCTAATGGAGAACGACAATGACCTGGGACCGCAATCAGATGGCCGCCCGCGCGGCGAAGGAGCTGGAGGACGGCTTCTACGTCAATCTGGGCATCGGCATTCCCACGCTGGTCGCCAATCATATTCCGGACGGCGTGGAAGTGACGCTGCAGTCCGAAAACGGCCTGTTGGGCATTGGCCCCTTTCCGCTGAAGGAAGATGTCGACGCGGATCTGATCAATGCCGGCAAGCAGACCATCAGCGAGCTGCCCAACACCGCCTATTTCGGATCGGAGCAGAGCTTTGCCATGATTCGCGGCGGGCATATCGATCTGGCGGTTCTGGGCGCGATGGAAGTGGCCGAAAATGGCGATATCGCCAACTGGATGATCCCCGGCAAGATGATCAAGGGCATGGGCGGCGCCATGGATCTGGTGGCGGGCGTGAAGAAGATCATCGTGGTGATGGATCACAACGCCAAGGACGGCAGCCCGAAGTTCATCCCCGAATGCACCCTGCCGCTAACCGGCACCAATGTGATCGACATGATCATCACCAATCTGGCGGTGTTCCAGCGGCCCGACCGCGAGAGCCCGTTCAAGCTGGTCGAACTGGCCCCCGGCGTGACGGCGGACGAGGTTGCCCAGAAAACGACCGCGAAGTACCTTGCCGATTGAGCGGGCATCGCGCCGGGGCCGACTGTTGGCCCAGAAAGGGGTCTGGACGTGATCGACAGAGCTGCAAGCTGGTTCGCCGCCAGCCGCGCACGGCAGTGGGCGGTAGCGCTCATCACATTGCCCCCGCTGCTGTATGCGGCGCTGGCGCTCGGGCGACTGGCCGGATCCTGGTCCGCGCAACCGCTTGGCTGACGAGATTGGGCGTATAGATTTTGGGTGACATGACATTATCGCGGCGGGTGGCCTATGCCATTGCTGCGGCGGCCCTGCTGCTGATTGCCTTTACTTTCTACCGCGCCTTTGCCGGTTCGGACGAGAGCTGGGCACCGGTCGCCAAATCGTCGATCGCCAAGCCGCCCCCGCCCTTGCCGACCGAGCCGGCGCTATGGACCGGGCGGATCAACTATCGGGCGCTCGACAGCCGCCTGCAGACGCTGGCCGCCCAGCCGCAGATGGTCGGGCTGGCCGTGGCGATCATCGAAGACGGACGATTGAGCTTCGTCAAAGGCTATGGCGTCACCGATTTCGAAAGCGAGACGCCGGTCGATCCGGCTACGGTGTTCCGCTGGGCCTCGCTGTCCAAGGGGGTGGCCGGCACGCTGGGTGCAAAACTGGCGTCCGAAGGCAAGTTGTCGATGGACGATACGGTGGCGCAATGGGGCAGCACGCTGCGCCTGCCGGGCGGCGCCGAACAGCAGCTGACCGTGGGCCAGCTCCTCTCGCACCAGACGGGCCTGACCAAAAATGCCTTTGACGGGCGGCTGGAGGGCGGAGACAATGCCGCCGAGCTGCGCATGCGGCTGGCGCAGGCCCCGCTGCAATGCCAGCCGCAGACCTGCCACAGCTATCAGAACATCGCCTTCGATGCTGCCAGCGAGATCGAGAGCAAGGCGGGCGGCGCGCTGTACGATCAGCTGGTGGAAGAGCAGCTGTTCAAGCCGCTGGGCATGAAGCGCGCGGGCGTGGGCATGGCCGCGCTGACCGGCGCGGCCCATTGGGCCAAACCGCATCGCGGGCATGTTGAGCGGACGTTGTCCGATGCCTATTTCCGCGTGCCGGCCGCCGCCGGGGTCAGCTCCAGCATCGTCGATCTGGAGCGGTGGATGGAGGCACAGATGGGGATGTGGCCCAAGGTGCTCTCCCCCGCCGTGCTGAACGAGGCGCACCGCGTGCGCGTGGACACCCGCCGGGTCTATGGCGGGGCGATGTCCCGCGCGCTGGAAAATCCGGGCTATGGTCTGGGCTGGCGCAGCTTCACCTATCAGGGGCATCTGCTGCAGGGGCATAGCGGTGCGGTCGATGGCTATCGCAGCACCATGATCTACGATCCGGCCGCCAAGACCGGCGTGGCCATGCTGTGGAACAGCAATTGGGGCCGCCCCTTCGCCTTCCCGCTGGAAGTGCTGGACGATTATTATCGCCTGCCTGTTACCGACTGGCTGGACCTGCCCGTCAGCGCCACCCCGCCTGCGGGGACCGCAGAGGGTGACGGCAATCTGATCGACGGGCTGACCGGCAAGGCCCCACGCGCCACGGAGACGAAACAATGACATCGTTCGTTCGCATGCTGGGCGGCGCGTTGCTGCTGGCGCTCACCGGCTGCACGGCCCCCGGCCTGCTCAACAGCGTCGACGGGATCAGCGGCGGCGGCAAGGGCGTGACCCGCGTGGCCGAGGGCGTGGCCTTCGGCACGCATGGGCAGAAGCTGGACGTCTGGACCCCCGAGGCCGCGCCGCAGGCCATGGGCGGCAATCCGGTGGTCATCTTCTGGTATGGCGGCGGCTGGGCGGACGGCAAGCGGCAGGATTATGGCTTCGCCGCGCGCGCTTTTGCCGCGCAGGGCTTCACCGTGGTCCTGCCGGATTATCGCAAGGTGCCGGACGTGCGCTACCCCGCGTTCGTCGAGGATGGCGCGCAGGCGCTGGCATGGACGCGCGCGAATATCGCGCAATATGGCGGCGATCCGCAGCGCATCGGCGTCAGCGGCCATAGCGCCGGGGCCTATATCGCGGTGATGCTGGCGCTCGATCCGCGCTGGAACGCGGCGGCGGGCGTGCCGGACGGCACGATCAAGGCGGGCGTCGGCCTCAGCGGGCCCTATGATTTCTATCCGTTCGACCAGCAGCGTGCCATCGACGCCTTCGGCCAGGCCAGCGACCCGAAGGACACGCAGCCGATCAATCATGTCAGCGGCAAGGCCCCGCCCCTGCTGCTGGTGACATCGACAAACGATACGCTGGTGCGGCCCTATAACACGGAAAATCTGGCCAAGGCGCTGTCAGCGGCAGGGGCGACGGTGGAAACGAAAAACTATCCCGGCCTCACGCATGAGGAAGTCGCCATGGCGCTGAGCGCCACCTTCCGCAGCAAAGGCCCCGTTCTGCAGGATAGCGCGGCGTTCCTGAAGGCGCAGATGCCCTAGGCCGCGTGGACAAGTTCTTTCCACGGTTTCCCTGTCCGCTATCGCCGCTTTCTTTGCTTAAACCGGCCGTTCGGCTAACGACCCTTTTGCGGACATATGCCAATTGAGCCATCGTGGGGCGATCGACGTCTTGCCTGGGGAGCGGACCAATGCTGTTTTATCGACTGACGGACGAAGAGGCCAAACGGAATCAAATAGGTCTTTTCATCGGCGTTCCTATTGTTTTTCTGATTGCCGACGGGCTGAAACGCACCAACGGAACAACAATCGGATACGGTTTCGTCGCTTTCATGACGGTACTCTATGTCTTGCTACTCTGGCAAATCTCGACATCACGGCGTCTCAATCGGTCAGAACGGGACAGCAACACGCACGACTGATCGAACTCCCCGCTACATGCGTTCCGTCCGTGTTGAACGTAAGTCAGCAAACCACCCCATTCCAGTCATAGTCCCGTGGTTTTAAGGCCGCCCGATAGCGGACGATCGATGCGGACGGAATTTGAAAGCGGACTAGGCTTCGTCTCGCGATGCTAGCGACATGGGCCGCGGCTTGCCTTTCGCGGTCCCCAGCCTTATTGGTCAGCCGCGCTGCAGTGCAGCAAATCCGACATTTCCGTGCCAAAGCGCCGGCCCCGCCTGCGCCACACCCAGAGCTGCGAGCCCGACATGCCCATCCAGAACAACATCCGCCGCGACTGGCTGAGCAATCCGAAGACCGAATTTCTCGCCGGCCTCGTCGTCGCGCTGGCGCTGATTCCGGAAGCGATCGGTTTCGCCATCATTGCGGGCGTCGATCCGCGCGTGGGGCTTTATGCCAGCTTCTCAATCGCGGTCATCATCAGCTTTACCGGTGGCCGCCCGGGCATGATCAGCGCGGCCACCGCCGCCGTGGCCGTGCTCGTGATCCCGCTGGTGCGCGATTATGGCGTGGAATATCTGTTCGCCGCGACCATTTTGATGGGCATATTCCAGGGCATCGCCGCGCTATTGCGGCTGGACCTGCTGATGCGCTTCGTCTCGCGTTCAGTCATCACCGGTTTCGTCAACGCGTTGGCGATCCTGATCTTCATGGCGCAACTGCCGCAGCTGACCGGCGTGGGCTGGGAAACCTATGCCATGGTGCTGGCGGGCCTTGCCATCATCTACGGCCTGCCGCGCATCACCAGCATCGTGCCCGCGCCGCTGGCAGCCATCGTGCTGCTCGCCATCGTCGCAATCGTCTTCAATGTGGACGTGTTCAAAGTGGGCGACATGGGCGCGCTGCCGGACAGCATCCCGCTATTTCATCTGCCGCAGGTGCCGCTCACGCTGGAAACGCTGCAGATTATCGCTCCCTATGCGCTGGCCATGGCCGCCGTCGGCCTGCTGGAGAGCCTGCTCACCGCGTCCATCGTCGACGATATGACTGAGACGCGCAGCAACAAGCAGCGCGAGACGCTGGGCCAGGGCATCGCCAATTTCGTCACCGGCTGGATCGGCGGCATGGGCGGCTGCGCCATGATCGGCCAGTCGGTCATCAACGTGAAGTCCGGTGGCCGCCGCCGCCTCAGCACCTTTGTCGCCGGATCGATGCTGCTGTTCCTCATCGTGGTCCTCGGCCCGTGGGTTGCGCGTATTCCGATGCCCGCGCTCGTCGCCGTCATGATCTTCGTCTCCATCAGCACCTTTCGCTGGCAGAGCTTTATCGAGATTCGCCAGCATCCCTGGCAGTCGAACATCGTCATGCTCGCCACCGTGTTCACCGTGGTCTGGACGCATGACCTGTCGATCGGCGTGCTCGTCGGCGTGCTGCTGAGCGGCATCTTCTTCGCCGGCAAGGTGCGCCAGCTAATGACCATCACCAGCGAACGCGAGGGCGCGACCCGCCGCTACACCCTCACCGGCCAGATCTTCTTTGCCAGCGCCGACCGCGTGACCGAAGCCGCCTGGTTCAACGAGGACGGCGTGGACAACGTCATCATCGACGTCACCCACGCGCATTTCTGGGACATTTCGTCCACCGGCGCGCTCGACAAGGTGGTGCTACGCCTGCGCGCCGAGGGCAAGCAGGTGGAGGTCATCGGCCTCAACGAAGCCAGCGCGACGATGGTCGAAAAGTTCGGCGAGCATGACAAGCCGTTCGAAAGCTACGGGACGGTGGGGCATTGAGCTTCTAACAGCTGCTATCATCTGCCAAGGTGGTGCCAACTTAGTGAAAGGCCCATCCATGATCATCCTCCACCATCTCCGCATTTCCCGCTCGTCGCGCATCATCTGGCTGCTGGAGGAGCTGGGGCTGGACTATGATCTGAAATGCTATGACCGCACGCCGGAATTCCGCGCGCCGCCGGAACTGTCCGATATCCATCCGCTGGGCAAGGCGCCCACGGTCGAGGTGGATGGCCGCGTGATGGTGGAGAGCGGGGCGATCATCGAATATCTGGTCGAACGGCATGGCGGCGGCAGGCTGGCGGTGCCGGACGAGGAGCGCAGCGCCTATCTGGAATGGCTGCACTTTGCCGAGGGCACGCTGGCCATGCCGCTGATCCTCAATTCGCTCAAACCCATGTTCGGCGGTTTTGGCGAGCGGCTGGAGGGCTTCGTATCCGCCGAAGTGACCAAGCTGCTCGATTATATGGAAGCGCATATGGCGGGCCGCGACTGGCTGCTGGGCGGCACATTCAGCGGCGCGGACATCAATATGGGCTATCTGGTCGAGCATATGCAGGCGACCGGGCTGCTGGACAGCCGCCCCAATCTGGCGGCCTATCGCGCGCGGCTGATGGCGCGGGACGGCTACAAGAAGATGATCGAATTGGGCGGGCCGCTGCGTCCGCCTGCAAAGGGGTAAGCAGAAGGCTTTACCGCCGGTCGTCATGGCGGGGGAGAAGCGCGGCCCCTTCTCCCCTGCCCTTTCCTTGTAGGAATTCTTCTGTCACTCCGGATCGCATGACTCGTCGCTTACCTTCCTCAAGCCTGTTCGCGCCCCATGGCGGGCGGCCTGCGGGGGGAGACGAAAACGCATCAGAACAGTGTGAACCACTGTGAACCACCGTGAAGCACCGGAGACCTTTATGACCCGCACCGGCGGCCAGATCCTTGTCGACCAGCTCCGCATTCAGGGCTGCGACCGTATTTTCACCGTGCCGGGCGAAAGCTTCCTCGCCGTGCTCGATGCCTTGCATGACGAGCGCGGCGACGACGCCATCCAGACCGTGGTCTGCCGGCAGGAGGGCGGCGCGGCGTTCATGGCGGCGGCGGACGGCACCATGACCGGGCGGCCCGGCATCGCCTTTGCCACCCGCGGCCCCGGTGCCACCAATGCCTCGATCGGCGTGCATGTGGCGATGCAGGACAGCCAGCCGATGATCCTGTTCATCGGCGATGTGGACCGCGAGATGCGCGGGCGCGAGGGCTTTCAGGAAATCGACTTTCCCGCCATGTTCGCGCCGCTGGCCAAATGGTCCGCGCGGATCGAGAGCGCCGCGCGCATCCCCGAATATGTCGCGCGCGCTTATGCCGTCGCCACGTCCGGCCGCCCCGGCCCCGTGGTGCTGGCGCTGCCCGAGGATATGCTGCGCGACGAGGTCGAGGTGCCCGATCGTCCGCTGGTCGTACCGCCAACCCAGCCGCTATGCGCCGATGCCATGCTGGCGCTGGTCGAGCTGCTGAACGAGGCGACCGACCCTGTGTGCATCATCGGTGGCGCGGGCTGGAACGCCAAGGCGCGGCATTATTTCGCCGAATGGGCCGAGCGGCTGGGTCTGCCCGTTGCCACCGCCTTCCGGCGGCAGGACGCGATCGACTGGCAGAGCCCGGTCTATGCCGGCAATCTGGGCTATGGCCCGAACCCCAAGCTGATCGAGCGTATCAAGGCGGCCGATCTGGTGATTGCCGTGGGCGCGCGGCTGGGCGAGGCGACGACCGACGGCTATGCGGTGATCACGCCCGACCATCCGGACCAGATTTTGGTGCATGTCCACCCCGATCCGGACGAGCTGAACAGCGTGTACCGCACCGATCTGCCGATCTGCGCGGGCATGGACGAGTTCGCCGAACAGGCCGCGCTTTGGGAGGATGAGCTCTACAGCTTCGATGCGGGCGCGCAGGCCCATGCCGAGTGGCTGGCGTGGAACGATCCGCAGCCCAATGGCGCAGCGCTGGACCTTGGCCTTGGCGTGCAGGCGATGCGCGAAAGCTATCCGGCGGACACCATCATCTGCAACGGCGCGGGCAATTTCAGCGGCTGGTGGCACCGTTATTGGCGCTATGGCGACATGCCGAGCCAGCTGGCCCCCACCGCCGGCGCCATGGGTTATGGCGTCCCAGCCGCCGTCGCTGCCGCCATACGTTTTCCCGAACGCACGGTGGTTGCGGTGGCCGGAGACGGCGATTTCCTGATGAACGGACAGGAACTGGCAACGGCGGCGCAATATGGCGCGGATCTGCTGGTCATCGTGGTCGATAATGGCGGCTATGGCACCATCCGCATGCATCAGGAGCGCGAATATCCAGCGCGGCTGTCGGGCACACAGCTTACCAATCCGGATTTCGCCGCGTTCGGCGCGGCCTTCGGCGCAAAGGTCTGGACGGTCGAAACGACGGAGGCGTTTGTCGAGGCGCTGGAAGCCGCACGCGAAACCGGCGGCATCCGCCTCATCCACGCCCGCACGGAGATGGAAACCCTTTCCGCAGGCGGTGCCACGGTGACCGGGTTGCGAAACCGCCAGTAGCCTGCTTTGCGAATCGCGCGAGCTGGCTATTGGCTCTCGAGGCAAGACGATTGGCGTGCAACGCGGCAGGTCGATGCGCGATGCACAGTACAGGTCCGGAAGCGTTCCGGCAGCCCAAATGAAAAGCCGCCCCAAATCGGAGCGGCTTCTCAATAGCTTTCAAGGAAGGTAAAGATCAGATGTCGTCGCCGAGAGCGCCCTTGACTTGGCCTTTTACCTGCTGGCCTTTGCCCTTGGCCTCCTGTGACTTGCCTTCCGCTTCAAGGTCATGATTGTCGGTCGCGTCGCCAATCCCGCTCTTGATCTTGCCGGCAGCTTCGTTGGCATTGCCTTTGATCTTGTCGGTAAGTTCACCCATGGAAATTTCCTTTGCTTGTGGGAAGCCGATATTGACTTTCACCCAATCAAACGGGCGCTCCTTCCAACTGTTCCGGCCATTTGCGACGAACGGTTAGCCGCAGATGGCAGATCTTCACGCTTCTGCCATGCTCAGGATGCGCGCCCATTCCGACGGACGAACCGGCGCAACGGAAAGCCGGGACTGCCGGATGATGGCCATGTCCGACAGGCCGCCCTCTCCTTTCATCGCCCGCAGCGAAACGGGGCGAGCGAGCGGACGCACAGGCTCCACGCGCACCGCAGGCCAGCTGCCACCATCATCGGTGGGATCGGGGAAGGCCGCCGCGCTAATCCGCATGATGCCGACGGCGGCCGGTGTGGCCACGGCGCTATGATAGAACAGCGCTTCATCACCCACCGCCATGGCGCGCAAATTGTTCGCCGCCTGATGGTTGCGCACGCCTTCCCACACAGCCGTGCCATGCCGGACAAGGTCGTCCCAGCCATATTCGGCAGGCTCCGACTTCATCAGCCAAAATTGGGGCATGAAAATATCCTTCCATTTGCTAATAGCGTGGCATGACACAGATACCGCTGATTTCACTGAACGCCACCGACCCCGATGCGCTTGGCGACGCGCTGGGCAACAGCTTTCGCACCTATGGCTTTGCGATGGTCAAGGACCATGGGCTCGATGCCGCGCTGATCGACCGGGCCTGGCACCTGACCGAGAAACTGTACGAGCAGGACGATGCCGAGAAGCGCCGTTTCCACAATCCGGACATTGGCGGGGCGCGCGGCTACACGCCGTTCAAGACCGAAATTGCCAAGGGCGCGGCGCATCATGACCTGAAGGAATTCTGGCATGTCGGCCGTGAGCTGCCTGAAGGGCACAAGCTGGCCGATTCCATGCCGCCGAACATCTGGCCGGATCGGCCGGATGGCTTCCGCGACGTCTTCACGCAATTATTTGCGGACATGGACGGCATTGGTGCGCGCATTCTGTCTTCCATCGCACGCTATCTCGATCTGCCCGCCAACTGGTTCGATGCCGCGATCGAGGACGGCAACAGCGTGTTGCGCCTGCTGCATTATCCCCCGATCGAGGGAGACCCGGAAGGCGCCATCCGCGCCGGGGCCCATGAGGATATCAATCTGATCACGCTGCTGCTGGGCGCCGAGGAAGCCGGTCTGGAAATTCTGGGCAAGGATGGGGAATGGATTGCGGTCGACCCGCCGGAAGGCGCGCTGGTGGTGAATGTCGGGGACATGCTGCAGCGCCTGACCAATCACGTGCTGCCGTCGACCACGCACCGGGTGCGCAACCCGGCGGGTGAACGCGCCCATCATCATCGCTATTCGATGCCTTTCTTCCTGCATCTGCGCTCCGACTTCCCGATCGAAACGCTGCCCGGATGCGTCAGCGATGATCGGCCGAACCGCTATCCCGAGCCCATGCTGGCCGATGACTATCTGATGGAGCGTCTGCGCGAGATTGGCCTGGTGAAGGGCTAGACCGCGTCGGCGGTCACGGGACGAGCACGCTCTCCAGAGCATGCACGACCCCGTTGGTCGCCTCGATATCGGTGGCGGTCACCAGCGATGCGCCGCCGCCCTGCTCTTCCACATTCAGGACGTTGTTGGCCGCGGACGGCACCATCTCCGCGTCCTGCTCGTTATTGGCGCTGGGCTTTTCCGTCATGTTCAGATCGCTGCGCGTCAGCGTGAGCGGCTTGCCCGCCAGCGTCTGATAGCTGGTCGATCCCCCCGAACGATTGATGGCCTCGCCAAGATCACGGGCGCTCGCACGCCCCACCAGGATATGCGCGGAGACAAAAGCCGCCAGCGCCTCACGCTGAGCAGGATCGATCAGCTCCGCCCGGCGCGCGGGGCTAAGCTTGTCGAACGCGCTGTCCGTTGGCGCGAAAACGGTAATCGGTGCCTTCCCCGAAACGCGCGGCGCCAGACCGGCTTGCCGCACAAGATCGGCGAAGATCGTGAAGTCGGGATGATTGCGCATAGTGGTGAGCGCATCGGTCAGCACGATCGCATGGACCTCCGGCGTGCCACTTGCCTTCACCTGCGCGGCAGGGTCGCCGCCCTCGATCGGATCACCGCCACAGGCGGAGAGCGCTGCGGTGACAAGGAGAAGCGTTGATAACCGCCGCATCATTCCGGCTTCATGTGCACGAAATCGCGATCGAACTGCTTCAGATGCGCGCCGCCATCCACATAGACCGTTTGCCCCGTCACTGCCCGCGCCTGCGCCAACCAGGCGACGGCATCGGCAATGTCTTCCGGATCGGGCAGCAGGCCAAGCGGCATCTGGGTGGCGATATAGTCCAGCTGATCCTGCTCGTAATCGTCCGTGGGCAGAACCAGGCCAGGCGCCACACCGCACACGCGCGCATGAACGCCAAAGGAGATCGCCAGGGTGCGCACGGATTCGGCCAGCGCCTGCTTCGACAATGTATAGCTCAGCTGATCGCGCGGTGGATTGCGCACCCGCTGATCCAGAATGTGCACGATGGCCGGGCGTGCGCCATCGGCAGCCTTTACTAGCGATCGGGACAGCAGAACCGGTGCAAAGATATTGGTCGCGAACTGCTCGTGCAGATCATTGCCTTCGATGCTTTGCCAGTCGTCCTGGGCAAATTGCGACACGCAATTGACCAGCAGATCCGGCACCTGACCGTAATGCGCCCTCACCTCGGCAATCAGGCCGTCGACCTGATCGCTGTCGGCCAGATCGCAATCGAACACATGCCAGCTGGTCTGTTCACGCTGCAGCACGGCCTGCAAGGCCTCTTCCGGCGCGCTGCCGCTATGACTGGTTAGCGCCAGCGCATAGCCCTCTGCCGCCAGCCGCGCCGCAATTGCCGCACCGACGCGCTTGGTCCCGCCGGTCACGATGGCGAGCTTTCGTCCGGTCCCGGTCATGCGCGTTGCCGTTCCAGCGTGATGCCGATAGCCTCACCGGCTTCGGCAATGGCCAGTTTGATGATCTTTACCGTCACCCGCTGCACACGCTCATCGCCCTGCATTACGCGCGCGATGATATGATCGGCCACCGCTTCGACCAAGGTGAAATGCACGTTCTGCGGAAGCTCGGTCGCCGCGTCGCGCAGATCCATATAGTTTTTGGAGGCGGATAGCGGCGTGCCCGGTTCGTATCGCGGCTCCAGCGACAGCTCCGCCGTTATGGAAATGCGGAGCGGTTGCGGCAGATGCGTCTCTTGGCTGTAGATGCCGGTGAGCACATCCACATCGAGATCATGCACTTCAAGGGTGAGACGATCGGTCACGCTATGTCATTCTCCTGCTGGAATTGGCATCGCCTCGTTTCGGCGTAAAAGCCCTGTAGGCAAAGCATATGGAGCATCACCCCTGCCGGCTCCAACGCGCGAAGATCGCCGTCGGCAGCAGTCGCCCACGCGCTTCCTCGCGCACGGCGAGCTCACCGAACTCCACCTTTCCGGGCAGATCGCCGAAATGATCCTCCATCAACCCGCCGATCGCCAGCGCGGACATGCGCACGGCATAGGCGGTCAGGAAACAGAACTCGCTATCGGCGTCGAGCAGCGCACGGCAGTCCGCGATCAGGCCGGGCAGATCGCGTTCCAACTGCCAGATTTCCCCGCCAGGCCCGCGGCCATATTTGGGCGGATCGAGAATGATCCCGTCATAGCGGCGTCCACGCCGCACCTCGCGTCCGGCGAACTTGGCGGCATCCTCGACGATCCATCGTACCGGCCGATCCTCCATGCCGGAAAGCGCGGCATTATCGCGCGCGGCATTTACCGATTTCTTCGACGCATCGACATGCACCATGCGGGCCCCGGCAGCGGACAGCGCCAAGGTGCCAACGCCGGTATAGCCGAACAGGTTGAGGCATTCCGGCTCCGCCTTGTCTGCGATCAGGCCACGCATCCAGGTCCATACGGTCGCCATGTCCGGGAAATAGCCGAGATGCCGAAACGGCGTACAATGGGCGGCAAAGGCCAGCTCTTCCCAGCCGAGCGTCCACTGTCCTTCCGCGCGCCCGCTGCCATGCTCCCAGCGACCGCCGCCGTCCTCATCCGCGCCGGGCACGAATTCGGCATCGGCCTGCCAGTCGTCCGAAGCCGGTGACCACATGGCCTGCGGCTCGGGCCGGATGACCCGGATATCGCCATAAGCCTCCAGCTTGCGGCCCCCGCCACTATCCAGCAGCCGGAAATCGGCGCGCGGTTCGGCAATCATGGTGATGAAATCGGACATGGAATGTCAGGCCGACGGAACGGCACGCTCCGTAATATAAGCTTTCACCACGTCATAATCGGCGGGCAGAATATCGAGTCGCTCCTCGCGTTCGAACAGATGGCCGACCCGCAAGGGCAAGGCCGGGCGAACGCCGGTCGCCCGTTCCACGGTCTCGCGAAACTTGGCCGGATGGGCGGTGGCAAGGGTAACCACGGCAGTGTCTTCCGGCAGATCGGCCACCCGTGCCGCGTGCAGACCGGCGGCGGTATGCGGATCGATCACTTCGTCGCACTGTTCATGAGCCCAACGCATGGCAGAGGACATGTCATCGGCGTCCGCCCTGCAGGAAGAAAAGAGCGCGACCTTGTCCAGCATCTCCCGCGGAATGGTCATGCGGCCACTTTGGTCGAAATCCGCCATGCGCGCGTTGGTCTTGGCGCCATCGCGCCCTTCCATGTCGAACAGCAGACGTTCGAAATTGCTGGCGATCTGAATGTCCATACTGGGCGCGCCGGTCGCTTCCACGGCACCTTTGGAATAATCCCCCTGGCTGAAGGCGCGGTGCATGATGTCGTTGTTGTTGGTCGCCACGATGATACGCTCGATCGGCAGGCCCATCTGCGCTGCAGCGTAACCGGCAAACGCATCGCCGAAATTGCCCGTCGGAACGGAAAAGGCGACGCGCCGGCTGGGCGCGCCCAGCTGTATCGCTGCCCAGACATAATAGACGATTTGCGCCATCAGCCGCGCCCAGTTGATCGAATTTACGGCGGAGATGGAGAATTTTGCACGCATGTCCTCGTCCCCGAAGATGCGCTTCACCATCGCCTGAGCGTCATCGAAGCTGCCCTCGATCGCGATATTGTGCACATTCGGCGCATGGATGGTGGTCATCTGCCGGCGCTGTACGTCGGTAATCCGGTCATGCGGGTGCAGCATGAAAATCTCGATCCGCTCGCGTCCGGCCAGCGACTGGATGGCCGCCGACCCGGTATCTCCGGAGGTAGCGCCCACAATCGTCAGCGCCTTGCCGGACCGGGCCAGAAATGTTTCGAACAAGCCGCCCAGCATCTGCAGCGCGACATCCTTGAACGCCAATGTGGGGCCATGAAACAGCTCAAGCAGCCAGTGCGCGCCGTCCAGCTGGACCAGCGGCGTGATGGCATCATGCGCAAATCCGCCATAAGCCGTCGAGCAGAGGCTGCGCAGCTCGTCCTGCGTCAGCGCATCGCCCACGAAAGGTGTCATGACCCGCACCGCGGTCTCGACATAGCTGAGACCGCGCAGGGACTCGAAATCTGCGGCGCTCCAACGCGGCCATTCGCGCGGAACATACAGCCCGCCATCGGACGCCAAACCCGCAAGCGTCACCTGCTCGAAATCGAGCGCCGGCGCGCTCCCCCTGGTGCTGATATAGTCCATGCTGCCCCGACTAGCCTTGCGGCGGCGCAGCGGCAAGATGGTCCCTGCCGGAAGGGCTAGCGCGCCGCGCCCTCATGGGGCTTGGCGTCACGCTGCTTGCGCCGCACCGCCAGCACAAAAATGACCGCCGCGATCAGGGCGAACAGAAACCACTGAATGGCATAGGACAGATGATTGTTGGGAATATCCTTGGGCGACGGGCGTGCGAGCGTCTTCGTGCCGGGAATGGCGCCGTCGGACACCAGCTTGATGCGATCGCCAAAGGGGGCGATCATTCCGTCGACCACGCCGCCGGTCCATTGCGGATGATCTGGCCGCGCCGTCCAGCCGACCGCCACGGCGGCACCGGGGCCTTCTGCTCCACCGGTCCGGCATTCGGCGATCTGCATGAAACCGGCCTCACCCTGCGCGCTGCGGCCGCTGATGGTTTGCCAATCGGTCACGCTGATGCAGTTTACCGAAGATCGGCGGTAAAGCATCGGATCGCCCGGCGGCAGCGTGGCCTGCCAGCTTACCGGCGGCAAATCGGCGGCGGCCGCATATTGGGCCAGAAGCGCTTCCTTCTCGCCCTTGCGTTGCAACTGCCAGATGCCAAGCCCGATCATCAGCGCAATCGCCGCGCCCACGATGATGGTCGCCACGGCGGGGAATTTCATCCCGTCCGGCCCTCGCCGGCATCGTTGCGATATTCCAGATAAAGCATCGCAGCCTTGGTACCGCGCAGCGATAGGATCGTGGCCGCCGTGGCCAGCGGCACCCACAGGATGATATGAACCCAGAAAGGCGGCGAAAAACTCAGCTGCACGATAATTGCCAGCGCCACGAACACGGTGCCGATTAGCAGGATCAGCGCAGCGGACGCGCCATCGCCCACGTTAAACTTTTCGAAGTTAAGCCCGCATTTTGGGCAGGTTTTGGAAAATTGCAGCACGCCAGCGAAAAGGGTCTGCGCTCCGCAGCGCGGACACAGACCCTTCAAACTTGCAGCCAGAAATTCCGGCGGCGTTTCAGCCATCAGGCTGCGCCGCCCAGGGGCGCGGTGATCATCCGCCGTAAACCGGCGCGCCCCAGCCGCCCCACACATAGATCACGATGAACAGGAACAGCCATACGACGTCGACGAAATGCCAATACCAGGCCGCCGCTTCGAAACCGAAATGCTTCTTGGGCGTGAAATCGCCCTTCAGCGCGCGGACGAAGCAGACGATCAGGAAGATCGTGCCGATCAGCACATGGGCGCCGTGGAACCCCGTCGCCATGAAAAAGGCCGAGCCATAGTTCAGGCCGGAAAAGGCGAAGGGTGCCTCGATATATTCCACCAACTGGAAGGTCGAAAAGGCCAGGCCCAGGATGATGGTCAGGCCAAGCCCGCGAATCAGGCCCTGCCGATCGCCGTGGATCATCGCATGATGCGCCCAGGTGACGGTGGTGCCGGAGCACAGCAGAATAAGCGTATTGAGCAGCGGCAGCTTGAGCGGATCGAGCACTTCCACGCCCTGCGGCGGCCACTGGCCACCAATCACTTCGGCAGCCGATGGGAAAAGCGAGAAATCGAACCAGGCCCAGAACCATCCGACGAAGAACATGACTTCGGAGGCAATGAACAGGATCATGCCGTAGCGCAGATGCAGCTGCACCACCGGCGTGTGATCGCCTGCATGGCTTTCGGCGATCACATCCGCCCACCAGGCAAAGAAAGTGTACACCAGCCCCAGCGCGCCAGCACCGAAGATCAGCGTGCCATAAGGCATGTCATGCATCCAGCGCACGAGGCCAAAGAACATGACCATGGCCGAAACACTGCCAATCAGCGGATTGGGCGAGGTCGGCAGGATATGATAATCGTGGTTCTTTGTACCGGACATGTCGTGTCGCTTCCCTCGTGGTCCTTCAAGTGCTCTGCGGCGCTGTTGCTTCAGCAGCCTTAGCCGCCCTGTTTATCCGGGTCTACCGGGTAGAATGTATAGCTCAGCGTGATTTCTTCGACCGACTGGGTATCCGGATCGGTCGCGATCTTCGGGTCGATGTAGAAAATCACCGGCATCCTGACCTGCTCGCCGGGCTGCAGCGTCTGCTGGGTGAAGCAGAAACACTGGATTTTGGTGAAATATTTGCCCGCCTGCGCCGGTGTCACATTATAGGTGGCGGTGCCGGTCACCGGGCGGTTAGATTTGTTCTTGGCGATGAAGATCGCCAGATCCCGCGCACCGACGGTGGCGGTGTCCGTGGTTTGCTCAGGCTTGAAATCCCATGGCAGATCATCACGGTGATTCGCATCGAAGCGCACCTGGATCGTCTGACCTTTGACCGCCTGCGAAAAATCGAGTTCGCTGGCTTCCGCCCGGCTCACCGTACCGTTCAGACCGGTCACCTGACAGAAAAGACGGTAAAGCGGGGCCGACGCGAAGCCCATGCCGACCATGCCCAGCGCCACGCCGCCCATGACGATGCCGACGCGCTTGTTCCGCCGCTCCCGCTGCTTGTCAGGTTGCACGCCGCCCATCAAAGCCAGCCTCCGACCTTCACGACGGTGATGGCGAAAAAGAGCACGGCAAGCGCCACGAGCAGCACTGCCAGGATATTCGCCCGCGATTGCTGGCCGGCGCGCACGCGCTGCGATTCTTCCCGCGTCAGGGGCCGATCTTCATGGTCGGTCATGCGAAAAACATCCGATCTGCCGCCAGCAGGGCAAAGAGAAGAAAAAGATAGAGAATGGAGAAGGCGAACAGCCGCTTCTCCGGCTTCATCGCCGCGGTGTCTTCCGTCTGGTTTCGAAAGACCAGCAGCGCGTTCACGAGAAATATGGCGGTCAGGCCAACCGATCCTGCCAGATACAAGGTGCCGGCCAGTCCCAGGAGCGACGGCGCGATCGCGGCGGCGGCCATGGGAAAACTGTAGAGGAACACCTGCAAGCGGGTGGCCTTGCGCCCCTTGACCACCGGCAGCATGGGCACGCCAGCCTCGGTATAATCCGAGTTCATGAACAGCGCGAGCGCCCAGAAATGCGGCGGCGTCCACAGAAAAATGATGGCGAACATGAGGAACGGCAGCAGCGTGATGTCCCCGGTCACCGCTGCCCATCCGATCACGGGCGGGAACGCGCCGGCCGCGCCGCCGATGACGATATTCTGCGGCGTCGCGCGCTTCAGCCACATGGTATAGACCACGGCATAGAACCAAATCGAAAAGGCCAGCAGACCGGCGGAGAACCAGTTGACCGCCAGCCCCATGGTGCCGACGGAAAATCCCGCCAGAATCAGCCCGAATTGCAAGGCGGCCTCACGGCCCATGCGCCCAGCCGGAAGGGGCCGCCCGCGCGTGCGCTTCATCTTGGCGTCGATATCGCTCTCATACCATTGGTTGAGCGCGCCGCTCGCCCCTGCCCCTACGGCGATGCACAGGATCGCGGTGAAGCCAATGATGGGATTGATGGTGCCTGGCGCCGCCAGAAGGCCGCACAGCGCGGTAAAAACCACAAGGCTCATCACCCGCGGCTTGGTAAGGGCCCAGAAGTCCCGCCATTCGGACGGCATCGCGATATCGCGGGCGGCCACACCGGTCATAGCAAAAGGTTTCTCACCGATATTCATGCGTTTCCCAAAAGCACGTTGGGCCGGACATTACGCCCGGCCCCCCGATCTGTAAAAGCTCCGAAGACCTGCCTCACTTGATGTGCGGCAATGTCTCGAACTGGTGGAACGGCGGCGGGCTGGTCAATGTCCATTCCAGCGTCGTCGCGCCCTCACCCCAGGGATTTCCTTCCGCCCGGCGGCCGGCCGCCAGCGAGTAGATGATGTTGATCAGGAAGATGGCCACGCCAGCCGCCATGATAACATATCCGAACGAGGCGATCTGGTTGAAATAGGCAAAGGCGGCAGGATAGTCCGGAATACGGCGTGGCATGCCGGACTGGCCCAGGAAGTGCATGGGGAAGAACAGCACGTTCACGCCAAGGAAGAACACCCAGAAGTGCAGCTTGCCGAGGAATTCATTGTACATCTTCCCGCTCATCTTCGGGAACCAGTAGTAGAAGCCAGCAAACAGGCTGAACACCGCACCCAGCGACAGCACATAGTGGAAATGGGCGACCACATAATAGGTGTCATGAAGCGCATCGTCGATGCCGCCATTGGCCAGCACAACGCCCGTTACGCCGCCAACCGTGAACATGAAGATGAAGCCCAGAGCCCAAAGCATGGGCGTCTTGAAGCTGATCGAGCCGCCCCACATCGTTGCGATCCAGCTGAAGATCTTGATGCCCGTGGGCACCGCGATCACCATGGTCGCCGCCGTGAAGTACATCTTCACGTTCACGCTGAGTCCGGTGGTGAACATGTGGTGCGCCCAGACGACAAATCCGATCACGCCGATCATCACCATGGCATAGGCCATGCCGAGATAGCCAAACACGGGCTTGCGGCTGAACGTGGCCACGATCTGGCTGATCATGCCGAACCCGGGCAGGATCATGATGTACACTTCGGGGTGACCGAAGAACCAGAACAGATGCTGATAAAGCACGGGATCACCACCAGCAGCGGCATCGAAAAACGCACCGCCAAAATTACGATCGACCAGCAGCATGGTGATGGCCGCGGCCAGAACGGGCAGCGCGAGCAACAGCAGGAATGCCGTGACCAGCACCGACCACACGAACAACGGCATCTTGTGCAGCGTCATGCCGGGGGCACGCATATTGAGGATGGTGGCGATGAAGTTGATCGCGCCGAGGATCGACGCCGCACCGGCAAGGTGGAGGGAGAAGATCGCCATATCCACTGCCGGACCGATCGAACCGGACGTCGAAAGCGGTGCATACACCGTCCAACCCGTGCCCGCACCGAGACCCGTGCCGCCGGGCACGAAGCTGGAGCCGAGCAGCATGACGAAGGCCACCGCCGTCAGCCAGAAGCTGACATTGTTCATGCGGGGGAACGCCATATCCGGCGCACCGATCATGAGCGGAATGAACCAGTTGCCGAAGCCGCCGATCATGGCGGGCATGACCATGAAGAACACCATGATCAGGCCATGGGCCGTGATCAGCACGTTCCACATATGATAGGCTTCATCCAGGCTGGCGGCACCTTGGCCCGCCATGGAATTGTGCCAAGTAGCCCAGGTCTGCAGATACTGGATGCCAGGCTCCGCCAGTTCGGCGCGCATCAGGCCGGAAATCGCACCGCCGATAACACCCGCCATGATGGCGAAGATCAGGTACAGCGTGCCGATATCCTTGTGGTTGGTCGACATGAACCAACGCGCAAAAAAGCTCGGCTTGTGGTCTGCATCATGGTGATCGCCCTCATGGGAGAAATCACCGGGGGTCGCAGCTATGGTCGTCATGGCTCTGGCTGTCCTTATTCGGCTACGTCGGTGGCAGCACCGGGCTGCCCGGCTTCCTGCTGGAGCGCCGCTGGATTGCTGGTGGATACGCCGCCTTCTGCTGGCACGGCGTCGGTTGCCGGGGCGTCAGGCGCCGCTTCTTCGTCGCCGGGCATGGTGCCGCCCTGGGCACGAACCCAGGCTGCGAATTGCGCTGGCGGCAGCGCCTCGACGGTGATGGGCATGAAGCCGTGACGCGCACCGCAAAGCTCCGAGCACTGTCCGTAATAGACACCCGGCTTGGTGATCGTCAGCTCCTTTTCGTTCAGGCGGCCCGGAACGGCATCGAGCTTGAACCAAAGCGAGGGCACGGCAAAGCTGTGGATCACGTCCGCGCCAGTGGTCTGAATGCGCAGCGGAACGCCGGCGGGAACCACCATACGGTTATCGGCAGCCAGCATATAGGGCTCACCGCGCGCAACCGCTTCATCTTCCGGCAGCATGTTCGAGATCACCTCGAACCCGCCATTATCGGGATAGCTATAGCCCCAATACCACTGATACCCAGTGGCCTTGATGGTCACCGCGCCCGCTGGTGCGGGGTCATATTGCTTGGCCAGAAGATCGATCGACGGAATGGCGATGCCCACCAGGATGAGGGCGGGCACGAGAGTCCAGATCACCTCGATGGCCGTATTGTGCGTGGTGCGCGAAGGCTCCGCATTGGCCGAGCGGCGGAACCGCACGATGACCCAGAACAACAGCGCCAGAACCACCAGCGAGATCACGATGCACAGCGGCAGCAGGATGTAGCTGTTGATGTTCTTGGCATATTTGCCGTTCTCGCTGAACTGCTCCTGAAAGTTCACCTCTTCCGCCTGTGGCATGCCGATGCCGGCGGTTGGCTTCATCGGCGTGTAACCGGGCAACGAACCATCGTCGGACACCGCAGCGGCAGGCTGGGTGGCGATCGAGCCGTCGGTTGCTTCGCCAGGTTGTGGAAGCGGCGCAGCCGTTTCCTTCGGCGCGGCCTCTGCCGGCACCGCAGAGGCGGGCGAAACCGTGGCGCCGGCCGCTGCAGGCATCAACGCCAGCGCGAAAGCGATCAGAAGTGTCTTTGGACTTTTCATTCGGTTGACCCTGGTACCCCGTTTGATTCGATGCGCCTGCCAGCACGCCATATGAACGCTTTGCGGCGTTGCATGGGGCGTAAAGCGGAAGCGGAAGGCAAGCGGGCTATAGCCACGGTTGCATCCCGTCTCAAGCTTAACTAGGCGTTTTTTCGTCAGCGTCAAATACTCGCTTATCCGCTGAAATCCGCCAGTCATACCGTTGCGGAATCGTCATGAGATGCAGGAGTCGATCAGCCGATATGAACGAAGCAGAGGTTCTCGCCGAATTTCGCGCCTGTGATGCGTTGCTGGAAGGGCATTTTCTGCTCTCCTCCGGCCGTCACAGCGCCAGCTATCTGCAGTGCGCGCGGGTGCTGATGAATGCCGAACGCGCTGGCCGCTTGGCGATCGCGACCGCGCAGGCCATCAGCCGGGATATCCGCGCGGAGATCGACATGGTGGTATCGCCGGCCATGGGCGGCCTGATCATCGGCCATGAAATGGGCCGCGCGCTTGGCAAGGATGCCATTTTTCTGGAACGACCCGATGGCATATTCGAATTCCGGCGCGGCTTCACGCTCGATCAGGGGGCGAAAGTTCTGATGGTGGAAGACGTCGTCACCACCGGCAAATCCTCTCGCGAGGCGATCGAGGCTGTGCACAAGGCCGGCGGCCAGGTGATCGCCGAGGCATCGCTCGTCGATCGCTCGGGCGGCACCGTCGATCTTGGTGTGCCGTTCTTCCCGCTGGTGCAGATCAATGTGCCGACCTACGCGCCGGACGAAGTGCCGGCGGAGCTTGCCGCCATCCCGGCGATCAAGCCCGGCAGTCGCAAGTCTTGACCGCCCGTCTGCGCCTTGGCGTCAATATCGATCATGTCGCGACGGTGCGTAACGCGCGCGGCGGCGAGCATCCCGATCCGGTGCGCGCGGCGGAAATCGTCGCGCGTGTCGGCGGCGACGGCATCACCGCACATCTGCGCGAAGACCGCCGCCATATCCGCGATGCGGACATCCGCCGTATTCAGGATGCGACCGATCTGCCGCTGAACCTGGAGATGGCCGCGACCGAGGAGATGCTGAAAATCGCCCTCGCCCACCGTCCGCATGCGGCATGCATCGTGCCGGAAAAGCGCGAGGAACGCACCACCGAGGGTGGGCTGGACGCAGCTGGACGGCACAACCATCTGGCCAGCTATTGCGCCCGCCTAGCAGACGCCGGAATCCGCGTGAGCCTGTTCATCGAACCGGAAGCGCGGCAGATCGAGGCCGCCATGCGGCTGGGCGCGCCGGTGGTCGAATTCCACACCGGGGCCTACGCCCTGGCCGAAGGAGAAGAGCGCACGGCAGAACTTGCCAGAATTTCCGATGCGGCTGCGCTCGCCGCGAAAAACGGTATCGAGCCACATGCCGGCCATGGGCTGACCTATGACAATGTCATGCCGATTGCCGCCATCCCGCAGCTGGCAGAGCTCAATATCGGCCATTATCTGATCGGCGAGGCGATCTTCACCGGGCTGGAACCGGCGGTGCGGCGCATGCGCGCGCTGATGGACGATGCGCGATGATCATCGGGCTCGGCTCCGACCTGTGCAATATCGAGCGGATCCAGAACTCGCTCGACCGTTTTGGCGAGCGTTTCGAGCTGCGGGTGTTCACGGACATCGAGCGCGCCAAGGCCCGCCGCCGTCCGTTCACCATTGCGGGCACCTATGCCAAGCGGTTCGCCGCCAAGGAGGCCTTTTCCAAGGCCGTTGGCACCGGCTTCCGGCGCGGCGTGTTCATGAAGGATATCGGCGTGGTCAACAAACCGTCCGGCGCGCCCACGCTGGCGCTGGAAGGCGGCGCGAAGGCCGCGCTGGACAAACTGATCCCGCAAGGTCACGAAGCGCATGTTCATTTGACGCTCACCGACGATTATCCATGGGCGCAGGCGTTTATCATCATCGAGGCGCTACCGCTTGGCAGCCGGATCGCGTAACAGCTTCCACTTCTTCTTTCTAAAAGGCAGGCAGTTTCTTGTCCGACAAGGTCACAGACAATAGCGCGGCAGCGGATGCGGCATCCAAGGACAAAAAGGCGCCCATCGACTGGTGGGGAGAGATCAAGGGCCTGCTGATCCTAATTCTGGCGGTGCTGGCCTTCCACACCTTCATCGCCAAGCCATTCTACATCCCGTCATCCTCGATGATGAACACGCTGCTGATCGGCGACCGGCTGATCGTGTCGAAATTCCCCTATGGTTATAGCTGGGTATCTCCATCCTTCCGGGTGTTGCCGCCGATGAAGGGCCGCCTGTTCGGCAGCCTGCCGGAGCGCGGCGACGTGGTGATCCTGAACCCACCCGGCCCACGCAAGGAAGACTGGATCAAGCGCGTGATCGGCTTGCCTGGCGACATTCTCGAAGTGCGCGAGGGTCAGGTTATTCTGAACGGCGTGCCCGTGCCGCAGGAGTCCGTGGCGACCGATCCCATCCCGGTGGACGCCAACAATCCGTGCACCGAGCAGGAATTTCCCGGCGCGCGTCAGCCTGGCCCGGACGGCAATCTTCTGTGCTATGTCAACACGATCCGCGAAACACTGCCCAATGGCGCGACCTATGAAATCCTCGATGCGCGCCGCCAGCGCACCGACAATGTGGCCCCCGTCGTCATCCCGGAAGGCCATGTCTATCTGATGGGAGACAATCGGGACAATAGCGCCGACAGCCGCGTGTCCCTGCCCGAAGGTCTGGGCGGGCCGGTGCCGATCGAGAATATCGGTGGCCGCGCCGAGTTCATCACCTTCTCGCTCGACGGTAGCGAGACGTGGAACCCGCTCAGCTGGTGGCCTGCGCTGCGCGACGGCCGCAGCTGGCGCACCCTTCACCCGCGCATGCTTCCCGCGCCGGCTGCGGAGAGCCCCGCCATCGAGCAGCAAAGATGAGCGAGCCGGAAGATCCGGACTTCCATATCGAAGCAGTCGGCCCCACCGAACTGTACGATCCGGTCTTACGCATAGAACTCAAACGCGCGCTGGTCTGGCTCGGAACGGCCGTGGCGTTCGCACTGGTCGGCTATCTGGCCCAGCCCATCTTGCTGATTGTCGGCGGAATCGTGGTGGCCTCGATGCTGGATGGCGGCGCGCGCCTGCTCGGCCGCGTCATGCCCGGGCCGCGCGGCCTTCGTCTCGCCATCGTCGTGCTCGCTGTGACGGCCTTTCTGCTCTGGACGATCTTTCGCATGGGATCGGAACTGACCGCACAGGCCAGTTCGCTGCAGGAAGTCGTCCTGACGCAGGTCGATGCGGCAGGCACTTATGCCAGATCGCTCGGCTTTGGCTTTTCTCCCGATGATCTGATGGGCTTTGCCAATCAGGCATTCAGCTCGATCGGCCCGGTCACCGCCGCGGTGACCAGCTTTGTCGGCGCGATCGCGGGCATTGCCATGATGCTGGTGCTCGCCATCTTTTTTGCGGCCGAACCGCGGCTCTATGAGCATGGCGTGGCCTGGCTGCTGCCCATGGCCGAGCGCGAGCATTTTTACGGCACGATGCGCAAGATCGGATGGACGCTCCGGCGGCTGATGGCAGGACGGCTGATCGGCATGGCGGTGGAAGGGATCGGCACCTGGGCGCTGCTGCTGGCCGGCGGCGTGCCGATGGCGGCGCTTCTCGGCATCCTCACCGGCCTGCTCGCCTTCCTGCCCAATATCGGAGCGATCGTTTCCGGCGCGCTGATCATCCTCGTCGGCTTTTCCACCGATACCAACACCGGGCTCTATGCGCTGTTCGTCTATCTCGTCGTTCAGGGCATCGATGGTTATATCATCGTACCCTATGTGGCCAAAAAGGCGGTGGATCTGGCCCCCGCGCTGGTGCTGGGCGCACAGATCCTGTTCGGCGCGCTGTTCGGCATATTGGGTCTGGCGCTCGCCGATCCGATCGTGGCGATGATGAAGGTGTTTCTGGAGCGCCGCTCGGTGCGTGCCCGGGAACGGGCGGTAGAGCGCAAGACCGCGCGGCGAAAACGCCGCCAGCAGGAGGCCGCAAAGACTGCGCAGCAGGACATCGCGCCCGATGCCGAACCAGGCGAAATACCGGCGGAAATATAGCCGTCTTGGTGTTCCAGTGACCGGGGTTGATCCGGCCATTGTCCATCGCCGCCGCATGATGGGTTTTGACAGCCATGCCGCCTTGCGCTCTAACAGGTTTCAAACAGCCATCGGCCTTTGGAGAGCGCATGTCCCTTCCCCCTCTTTTCGACAAACTTCGCCTGCCCGTTATCGGGTCACCGCTTTTCATCGTCTCCGGTCCGGAACTGGTGATCGCCCAGTGCAAGGCCGGAGTCGTCGGCAGCTTTCCGGCGCTGAACGCCCGGCCGCAAAGCCAGCTGGACGAATGGCTGCACCAGATCACCGAAGCGCTGGCCGCGCATAATCGTGACAATCCGGACCGGCCCGCCGCGCCCTATGCGGTCAACCAGATCGTCCACAAGACCAACAACCGCCTAGAAGAGGATCTTGCGACCTGCGCCAAATGGAAGGTGCCGCTGACCATCAGCAGCCTCGGCGCGCGCGAGGAAGTGAACGCCGCCATTCATGAATGGGGCGGCATCGTGATGCATGACGTGATCAATGATCGCTTTGCCCACAAAGCCATCGAGAAGGGCGCGGACGGACTGATCCCCGTGGCCGCAGGCGCTGGCGGCCATGCCGGCACGCTTTCGCCCTTTGCCCTGATGCAGGAAATTCGCGCCTGGTTCGACGGGCCCGTCGCCCTGTCCGGCTCCATCGCGCATGGCCAGTCGGTGCTCGCCGCGCAGGCGATGGGCGCCGATTTCGCCTATATCGGATCGGCTTTCATCTCCACCGATGAAGCCAATGCCGAAGATGGCTACAAGGACAATATCGTCGAGGCCAATGCGTCCGACATCGTCTATTCCAACCTGTTTACCGGCGTACATGGCAATTATCTGCGCCAGTCGATCGAGGCGGCCGGCCTCGATCCGAACGATCTGCCCGAAAGCGACCCGAGCAAGATGAACTTCGGCTCCGGCGGCAATAGCAAGGCCAAGGCATGGAAGGATATCTGGGGTTCGGGCCAGGGCATCGGCGCGGTCAAGAGCAAGGGCAGCGTGGCCGATCTGGTGGACCGGATTGAAGGGGAATATCGCGCAGCCAAAAAGGCGCTGGATGCCGCCTATCGCGCTTGAGAAACCTTGTGGCTTGCTGCAAGTTATACGCAGCGGGGCAACGGCCAAGGCTGTGAGAGGATTTCAAGTGACCCTAAAAACCATGCTGGCGGCGGCGCTTCTGGCCGCAACCTTGACCAGTTGCGGTGATGCGCCCGCCATGAAGGCGGAAGAAACCAAGGACGATAGCGATATGACCCCGCTCGGCCCCGTGCCGACCGAGGCGGCGCAGCAGGAAGTGCATGTGCAGCAGACGCGTCTCGTCAGCTGCGCCGCACGCCAGAAATATTATCGCGATCTTGGTGTATGGGTGTCCGGCGGGGTCAGCCCCACGGTGGACCGGGCCAGTTGGGAAGCGCTGAGCACCGACGCGCAGGATGAAATCTTCGATATCGCCGCCTGCCTCGCCGCCAGCGGCAAGAAGGGCCCGCAGGAAGTGACCATCAGCGCCCAGGGGTTCGATGCACCTGTCGTGGTGCGAACGGTGCCGAACCAACGCGACTGGAGCGCTACGCCATGATCGATTTTTACACCGCCGCCACGCCCAATGGCTACAAGATCTCCATTTTGCTGGAAGAGGCGGACATAGATTATACGCCGCATTTCCTGTCGCTGGCCGAGGCCGATCAGAAAAAGCCGGAATTTCTGGCGATCAATCCCAATGGACGCATACCGGCTATCGTGGACCGGGACGCCGGGGATTTCGCTGTCTTCGAATCCGGTGCGATCATGCTCTATCTGGCCGAGAAATTCGGCCAATTCTGGCCGGACGATGCCAAGGAACGGTCCGTCCAGGTTCAATGGCTGATGTGGCAGATGGGCGGACTTGGCCCGATGATGGGCCAGCTCAACGTGTTCAAACGCTATTTTCCTGAAAAGATTCCAGCGGCCATCGAACGCTATGAGCGGGAAAGCTATCGGCTGTTCGGCGTGCTGGAAGGCCAGTTGCGCGAAGACGGATATATCGGCGAGGCTTATGGCCTTGCGGACATGGCCTGTTTCCCCTGGATCGCGGCGCACAAATGGCCCGAACTGACGCTGGACGATTATCCGAAGGTGAAGGCCTGGCATGATCGCATCCGCGCCCGGCCGGCCGTGGAACGCGCCATGCAGGTGCCGCCGCGTGCCGACGTCGCCAGCAAGGACGGCACCGAAAAGTTCGTGAAGGGCGCGCGTTCGATGCTCGCCTGAGCCGGGCGTAGACCGACATGATCCTGCGCAACGCGACGCCTGACGATACTGCGGCCCTGACCGCTTTGGGACGCGACAGTTTCGACGCGGCTTTCGCCCATCTTTATAGTGCGGATGATCTCCAGCAGTTTCTGACCGGCGCCTATGCCGAAGATGTCGTTGCGGGCGAGATCGCGGATCCCAATCTGCTGCATCAGCTGGCCGATGATGGCGATGGTTTGGCCGGGTTCTGCAAACTGGCCCTGACCAGCCCCTATGGCGCGCATAGCGATGCCGCCAACGCGATCGCTCTCGGACAGCTCTACACTGCCCCTGGCCGAACAGGCGCCGGCATCGGCGCACTGCTCATGGCCTGGGCACTGGCGGAAGCGCGGCAGCGCGGGGCGGACGCGGTGCAGCTGTCGGTCTGGGCCGAAAACGTCCGCGCGCAGGCCTTCTACGCGCGCTACGGCTTTCGCAAGATTGCCGATATCGACTTCTGGGTCGGCAATCATCGCGACGATGAGTTTCTGCTGGAGCTGCGTCTCTAGCGCCGCCCCCTGCCCCGCCACCGTGCGGCGGGGCGTCTCATTCAGATACGCACCTGGCTGCCCAGTTCGACCACGCGGTTGGTCGGCAGACGGAAAAACTCCATCGCCGTCGCCGCGTTGCGCAGCATCCAGCTGAACAGCTTCTCGCGCCACATCGCCATCGCCGGCTTTTCAGACGGCAGCAGCGTTTGCCGCGACAGGAAGAAGCTGGTCTGCATCATGTCGAACTTGCCGCCGCAATCATCGATTGCCAGCAGGGCCAGCGGCACATTGGTTTCCTGCATGAACCCGTAATGCAGGATCATGCGCCAGAACCCGTCGCCCAGATCGGTCAGATGATAGCGCTCGCTCTCATCCACGAACGGCACGTCCTGAATTTCCACGGTCATGATCACCACACGCTCATGCAGCACCTTGTTGTGCTTGATATTGTGCAGCAGGGCCGAGGGCACACCACGCGTGCTGGAGGACATGAAGATGGCCGTGCCGGACACGCGGGTCGCACTGCTCTTGGCCGATTTGGTGAAGATCTCGATCGGCAGTGCGACTTCCATCATCCGCTCACGCATCAATTTGCGCCCCTTGGACCATGTCGTCAGCAGCGTGAACGCCACCGCACCGATCAGCAACGGGAACCAGCCGCCATCCGGGATCTTGGTGGTGTTCGCCACGAAATAGGCCCCGTCGACCAAGAAGAAAATGGCGACCAGCGGCACGACCCAAAACAGCTTCCAGCGCCACACGGATACCAGCAGCACCGCCAGCAGACAGGTATCGATCAGCATCGCCCCGGTCACCGCGATCCCATAGGCGGATGCCAGATTGGAGCTGTTCTTGAAGGTGATCACCAGGATCAGCACCGCAATCATCAATACCCAGTTGATGATCGGGATATAGATCTGCCCCTGTTCGGACTCGCTGGTGTGCTGCGTCGACAGGCGCGGCACGAAGCCCAGCTGAATGGCTTGGTGGGTGACGGAGAATGCGCCGGAAATCACGGCCTGGCTGGCGATGAAGGTGGCCATGGTGGCCAGGATCACCATCGGCAGGCGCAGCATATCCGGGGCCAGCAGGAAGAACGGATTTTCCACCGCCTGCTGCGCCGCCGCACCGTCCAGACCGTCGATCATCGCGCCCTGCCCGAAATAATTGATCAGCAGCGCCGGCATCACAAAGCCGAACCAGCTGAGCCGCAGCGGGCCTTTGCCGAAATGGCCCATATCCGCATAGAGCGCTTCGGATCCCGTCACCGCCAGCACGACCGAGCCAAGCGCCAGAAACGCGGTCCATTTGTCGACCATGAAGAATTGCAGCGCGTAATAAGGGTTGATCGCGTATAAAATCACGGGATTATTGACGATCTGGATCATGCCGAGCACCGCCAGCACGAGGAAATAGACAATCATCACCGGCGCGAACAGCGCGCCGACCTTGCTGGTCCCGCTCTTCTGGATCATGAACAGCATGATCAGGAGCACCACCGCGATCGGCACCACCAAGGGCTCGAGGCCGGCCTGGACCACGGTGAGGCCCTCCACGGCCGACAGCACCGAAATGGCCGGGGTGATCATGGAGTCTCCGTAGAACAAGGCGGTGGCAAACACCCCCAAGACCACAATCAACGATCCCCGCTTGGCCGAATTGACCTGCCGCATGAGCAGCGCCAGAAGCGCCAGCGTGCCGCCCTGCCCCTTATTGTCAGCGCGCATCAGGATGACGACATATTTGACCGCAACGACCAAAATCATCGACCACAGGATCAGGCTAACCACGCCGAAAACATGGATACGATCGATGGCCAGCGGATGCGGCCCGACAAAGGTCTCGCGAAACGCATAAATCGGGCTGGTGCCGATATCGCCGAAGACGATGCCGACCGCGCTGAACGCTAGCTTTGCCTTGGCGCTCGGCGCATCGCGCCGCGTATGGGCGCTCACCATCTGCGCGTCGTCAGGCATGCCAGATCTGGCCGGCCATGCGGAAAATAACCGTAGCGCGCATATCGTTACTGCCCTGAAACCCGTGAACATGGCCACGCCGACTCTGGCGTCGAAACGGCGCGATTAGCATGGCCATCTGACCCACGCAATCGCGGCTTAGCGCGGCGCAGCAGGCCCGCCCGGCGCGGCTGGCCGCTGCCGCGCATTGGCCGCCGGGGCGCGCAGCATCTCGGCCAGCGCCTGCGTCTGTACGGCCACTTTGTCACGCCATGGCCCGGCCCGATAATCGCCCGTCATCAGATCGCTCCACAAGCGCTGGGCTTCCTCCGGATTCTGCTCCCGCAGCGCGGCCAGCCCGGTGAAATAAACCGGCCCCGGATGGCGCGGGTCGATGGCCCTGGCCCGGTCGAACGCCAGTTCGGCAGCCGGTGGCAAATGCCCATCAGACGCGATCATCAGCTGCAGGCCGATGGCCGTCCACAGATCGGCATTGCTGCGATCGCTCTTCAGGCCCCCGCGCAGAATCTGCACCGCCCCCTGATAGTCCCCGCGCCGCGCATAACCGTCCGACGGAACGATATAGCGTTTGGCCACGGTGAAATTGCGATCCATATCGCTGCGCAGGGCGATCAGCGACGCGGTCACTTCCTCGCGGTCTTCGGTTTGCTGCGCGGGTGCCCCTGCCAGGCCCGGCCGCCCCTGCCACTGATAACCGGCAAAGGCGAGGAAGAGCGCGGCCGCGACAAATTCGAACGCAGGCCGCCGCATGCCGCCAAAGGCCCAGAGCCCCGCGAACAGCAGCGCGGCCAGGCCCAGCATGAACAGCCAGCCGGTCATCGCCTGAACCGCCAGCCGGTCATCGCCTGAACCGCCCGCGCGCCAGCCACAGGCCGAAGGCGATGATCAGGATCGGCGCCAGCCAGAGCGGCCAGGTCAGCGCGCTGACCGGCGGATCGAAGGTGATATAGTCGCCATAGCGGGCGATGAAATAATCGCGGATGGCGTCCGGCGACTCGCCATTGGCGATGCGGCTGCGCACCTCGCTGCGCATGGCCCCCGCGATCGGCGCATCGCTGTCGGCGATCGACTGGCTCTGGCACTGCACGCAGCGGATGTCATACATCAGATCGCGTGCCTGCGCTTCCTGCGCAGGATCGGCGAGCTGCGTGTTGGCAAAGGGCGCATCCACGCCGCCATCCTGCTGCGCACCGGCGATGTCTGGGATCGACAGCGCAAGGAAGAGCGCGATCATGGCTGATACCCGCTTCATGGCGCCGCCTTCCATGCGCGGATCAGTCCGGGCACGTCCTCGGCACGGATATCGCCGATATGCTGGGCAAGGATCGTCCCGTCGGATCCGACAAGATAGGTTTCCGGGACGCCCGAGGCTCCGAACAGCACCTGCAACCGCCCATCGCGATCGGCACCGATACGCTGAAAGGGATCGCCATATTGGTCTAGAAACTGCGCCACCTTGGCCGGCTCGTCGCGCAGAGCGATGCCATCGATCGGCACGCCCGCCTCGGCCAGCGCTTCGAGCTGCGGTGCCTCCGCGCGGCAGGGAATGCACCAGCTGCCGAAGAAATTGACCAGCCGCGGCGTCCCTTCTGCCAGGTCCGCGCTGGACAGTCCGGGCTTGCCCGCCACCGCCGGCGGCAGATCGAAAGCTGGCACTTGATCGCCGATCAGCTGGGAGCGGACAAAATCGTCCCGTTCCCGGTTCATGCCCCACAGCACGAGCATCAGGATCAAGCCGAAAACGACCAGCGGCGTCCACAAAATCCAGCGGCGGCTCATGCGAAACCTTCCTGCACGCGCTTGGTATAGCGTGCGCGAAAACCGCGCCACAGGCGGCCCAGCAGCGCCAGTGAGCCGCCAAGCGCAATCAGGATGCCACCCAGCCAGATGAGCGAGACGAACGGCTTCCACCACAGCCGCAGCTGCCAGCGGCTCTGCTGATCCTGCGTGCCGAGCGTGGCGTAAAGCTGGCCGTTCCATCGGCTCAACAGCGCGGCCTCATTGGTTTGCATGGGCGGCGATGGATAATTGCGCGATTGCGGCCGCAGGATCCATTCGCCCTCGCCCTTCCTGGCCAGCACACGCGCTTCGATGGCCGTCCAGTTGGGGCCAGCGACGGGATCCAGACCGAGCAGCTGCACCGTCCAGCCACCGACTTCCACCTCTTCGCCATAGCGCACGGCCTGCAGCCGCTCCTGCGTGAACCCGGATTCCGAGGCCATGCCTGCCGCCGCAACGGCCACGCCAAGATGCGCGAGCACCATGCCGTAAATCGGCAGCGGCGTGCGCAGCAGGTTGCGCCCCCATAAGGGCACCAGGCTGGCAATGGCCAGACCCGCGGCAAAGATCAGCCCCAGCAGCGGGAGCAGCCCCGCATCGGGCGCGAACAGCATCAGCAGCACCAGCGCCACCACGCTGGCCCCGGCCGGCAGCAGCAGCTTGCGCGGAAGGCTGCCGGATCCGTCGCGTCGCCAGCGCAGCAGCGGCCCGGCCGCCAGAAACAGCATCAGCACCAGCGTGACCGGCATCGTCGTCTTGTTAAAATAGGGCGGGCCGACCGAGAGCTGCTCATCGAACAGCCCCTCGGCGATCAGCGGATAGAGTGTGCCGATCAGCACGATGGCGAGGATCGACGACAGCAGGATGTTGTTTGCGACTAGCCCGCCCTCCCGGCTGAACAGATGGAACGGCGCGCCCTGCCGCACGCTTCCGATGCGCGTGGCGAACAGGGTCAGCGCGCCGCCGATATACAGCGCCAACAGCACCAGGATGAAGGTTCCGCGCTCCGGATCGACGGCAAAAGCGTGCACGCTGGTAAGAATCCCGGAGCGCACCAGAAAGGTGCCGATCATCGACATGGCAAACCCGGTCAGCGCCAGCATGATGGTCCAGGCGCGCAAGGCATCGCGCGCAGCCAGGACGGAGACGGAGTGCAGCAGCGCAGTGGCCGCCAACCATGGCATCAGCGAGGCGTTCTCGACCGGATCCCAGAACCACCAGCCGCCCCAGCCCAGTTCATAATAGGCCCAGTAGCTGCCCGCCGTGATGCCCAGCGTCAGGAAAATCCAGCTGATCAGCACCCAGGGCCGCATCGCGCGGGCGAAAGCGGGGCCGGCCTTGCCCGTCAGCATGGCGCCAACGGCAAAGGAAAAGGCCACCGAAAGCCCGACATAACCTATGTAGAGCGTGGGTGGATGGAAGGCGAGACCGGGGTCCTGCAGCAGCGGATTCAGCCCCTGCCCCATCGCCGCCGGTGGGCTCAGCCGCGCAAAGGGATTGGAGGAAAACAGCAGAAAGGCATAGAAACCCAGCGCAATCACGCCCTGCGCCCCCAAGGTCGCGGCAAAGCTGCGCGCGTCCAGCTTGCGCTCCATCAGGGCGATCAGGCCGCCGGTCAGCGCCAGCACCGTGACCCAGAGCAGCATGGAGCCTTCATGATTGCCCCATGTTCCGGCGATCTTGTAGAGCATCGGCTTATCGACATGGCTGTTGGTGGCCACGAGCAACACCGACAGATCGGTGCGTGCAAACAGCCAGATCAGCAGCAGGAAGGCCGTGAGGCTCAGCAGGCCTTGCGCCGCCGCAATGCCCCGCAGTGCGCCGGTGAGCGGTGCCAGCCGGTCACCCAGACCGCCGAACCCGGCCAGCGTCTGCAGTAGCGCCAGCGCTGCGGCGAGCCACAGGGCAGCCAGGCCAGCTTCGGCAATCATGGCGCGCACCCGTTCACTTGATCAGGGTTTCGCTTTCGCTGATGACCGCTTCCCGATCGATATTCCCAAGCTCGCGCGGCACATAATTTTCGTCATGCTTGGCCAGAAGATTGTCCGCGACGAAAACACCACCCGCGTCCAACCGCCCGGTTGCGACCACGCCCGATCCCTCGACAAACAGATCCGGCACGATGCCGCGATAGGTCACCGGCACCGTGGCTTTGCCATCGGAAACGCTGAACCGGGTGGTCACGCCATCAGCGGCCTTGGCGATCGATCCCGGCAGCACGAGACCGCCCAGACGGATCGGCTGGCCCGGCGGCACATCCGCCTTCAGCAGCGCGGCGGGCTGATAGAAATAGGCCGCCTGGCTGCGCAGGCCCTGCATCGCCAGCAAGACCGCGCCGATCAGCGCGACCGCGGCGACGACGACCAGCGTCAGGCGTTGATGCTTTGCCTTCATGACAAATGGGCCTTCATTGCTGAGGGGCCTTCATGAGCGCGGCCGCTTCAACGATTCGGCCTGCCGCTCTGCCTTGCGCATCGCCTTCCAGCTCAGGGCCAGCAGCGTCGCCAGCCCGATCAGCACCGCGCCATAAGCCAGCCAGACATAGCTCCACTGGCTCATGCCGCCGCCAACCGCTGCAGCCGCGCCTCGACGCGGATATCGGCCAGCGCCGCGCGCATGCGCATCAGCACGATGGCGCCGAACAGCAGAGAAAAGCCGATGACGCTGGCCAGCAACGGCCAGAGAAAGGCGCTGTCGATGCTGGAGCCGGACAGCGTGATGCTGGGCGGCTGATGCACCGTCTCCCACCACACCACCGAGCGGTTGATGATCGGAATGTTGACCGCGCCGACGATGCCGAAAATGGCGGCGGTGCGGCTGGTCTGGCCGCGCTCGCTGCTGGCATTCACCAGCGCGATATAGCCGATATAGAGAAAGAAAAGGATCAGCATGCTGGTCAGCCGCCCGTCCCACACCCACCAGGCGCCCCAGGTCGGGCGGCCCCAGATCGATCCGGACAGCAAGCAAAGCCCTGCGAACACCGCCCCTGGCATAGCCGCCGCGCGCGCCGCGATCCCGGCCAGTGGATGCCGCCAGACAAGCTGCACGATGCTGGCCAGGGCAATCGCCACCCAGCCGCCCATGCCAAGCCAGGCAGTCGGCACATGAATATAGAGGATCCGTACCGTATCGCCCATCAGACGGTCGGCTGGCGCGGCGGCCAGCCCCCAGATGCACGCGCCCAGAACCAGCGCCAGACCGGACCAGAAACAGATCCAGGTCAGCGGCCGGGCGAGCTTCAGGAAACGGGTCGGGTTGGCAAAGCGGTGCATGGGCTGAATGGCGAAATAGGCCTTTTTCCGCTGGATGAAAAGACGGGCCGGACGGCCCTGCCCGTCTAACGTCCGATCAGCTCGCGCGCCATCTTGTCGGCCACATTGGCAGACGGCACGCCCTCGACTTCGCTGCGCTGCCAGATTTCCTCCAGCCGGGCCGGAATATTGTCGATCCTGGCATTCACTTCGTCTGCCGAGCTTTCGCCCAGATATTCCAGACCGATATTGATCACGCCGCCGGCATTGATGACATAATCTGGCGCGTAGAGCACGCCGCGATCGAACAGGCGCTGCGCATCGTCCGGGCGGGCAAGCTGATTGTTCGCCCCGCCGGCCACGATCGGCACGTTGAGATTGGCGATGGAAACCTCGTCCAGAATGGCCCCCAGCGCATTGGGGCTGAACACGTCCGCCTCCACGCGCATGATCTCGTCCAGGCCAACTTGCCGCGCGCCGGTTTCGGCGGCCAGCGCGGCGGCCTTATCGCGGTCCATATCGGCAATGGTCAGGCTCGCGCCGTCCTTGGCCAGCAATCTGGCCAGTCCGCCGCCCACACTGCCAACGCCCTGAATGGCAACATGCACGCCATCCATCGAATCGCGGCCCATTTTATGGCGCACGGCGGCGCATACGCCCAGATAGATACCGCGCGCGGTGAACGGGCCGGGATCGCCGCCCGCCTCGCTCGCGTCGGTCTGCGGCAGGCCGGAAACATAGCGTGTTTCCTTGGCCACGGCGACCATGTCCTCGGTATTGATGCCGACATCTTCGGCGGTGACATAACGGCCACCCAGCGAATCGATGGTACGGCCATAGGCGGCCAGCATGTCGGCGGTCTTCAGCCGCGCCTCGCCGGCCAGAATCACGCCCTTGCCGCCACCGAGCGGCAGACCGGCCATGGCGTTCTTGTAACTCATCCCCCGCGAAAGGCGCAGCACATCGGTCAGCGCGTCGGCGCGGTCGGCATAATGCCAGAAGCGCGTGCCGCCGGTGCCAGGCCCCAGATGGGTGGAATGGACCGCGATGATCGCCGACAGGCCGGAGCCGATATCATTGGCGAAATGCACAGTCTCATGCGCATCATAGTCTGGGTGGGACCAAAGCGATTGCATGGGCGGCGTCCTGTTCGTCGTTGATGGTGCGAGACCGAAATTTACGGTCTCGGCGGCGCAATAATGCTATAAGCCGCATTTGTCACCGTTTTCCAGACCTCGGACGGCAAGCAATTTTCTGGGGAAAAATGGGGCGATCGACGGGTCTTGAACCCGCGACCTCCGGTACCACAAACCGGCGCTCTGACCAACTGAGCTACGATCGCCATGGGCAGTCTTGCTGCCGCGAACGCGCTCTTTAGAACCCGTTGCGGCGTTGCGCAAGGCCGTTGCCGAATAGAAGCGAATGGCGCTACCGATAGCAGCCATGACAGCGCCCTATTTTCTAAACGACGCGATCCGTGGCCCGCTATAGGCCCGGCCCCGGCATGCTGGTGGCGGCGGCCTTTATCGGCCCCGGCACGGTCACCGCCTGCGCCGTGGCGGGCGTGGGCTTTGGCATGGCCTTGCTCTGGGCGCTGGTGTTTGCCGGTGTGGCGACCATCGTTCTGCAATATACTGCCGCGCGCATAGCGGTTTTGCGCGAACAGGGGCTGGCGCAGGCCATGGTCGGCAGCATCGCCGCACCGCCGGTGAAACTCGCCATGGGCCTGTTGATCGTGACCGCCCTGGGCCTCGGCAATGCCGCCTATGAAAGCGGCAATATCGGCGGGGCCGCGCTGGGGCTTGCCGCGCTCGGGATGACCGCCGCCGCGCCATGGCCGGCGCTGATGATCGGCATCGCCGCTGCGCTGCTGCTGGCGCTCGGCAATCTGCGCTGGCTTATGCGGTTTCTGGTGGCGCTGGTCATGCTCATGAGCCTGGCGTTTCTGGTCGCCTGCATCGCCGTCGCCCCGGACCTCGGCACCGTGGCGCGCGGTCTGGTCCCCCGCATCCCCGAAGACGGACTGTTTACGGCCATCGCGCTGATCGGCACCACCATCGTGCCCTATAATCTGTTTCTGCACGCCGCCGCCGCGCGGGAGCGATGGAAACCGGCGGACGATGCCAGCGACGTGCGAATCGAAACCATCGTCTCCATCGGCATCGGCGCGCTGGTGTCCATTGCCATTCTGGTGACCGCCGCAGCCAGCGGCGTGGGCGGCAACATCACGAACGCCGCCGATATCGCGCGGCAGGTGGAGCCGGTCTATGGCCCACTGGCCCGCTATGCCATCGGGCTGGGGCTGTTCGGCGCAGGGCTGACCTCCGCGGTGACCGCGCCGATGGCGACGGGCTATATCCTGTCCGAACTATGGCCGGGCGGTGATCCGGAACGGCTGGTTTTTCGCGGCACCGCCACGCTGATCGTGCTGATCGGTACGCTGGTGGCGGCCACCAATGCGGATCTGGTGGCGGTGATCCTGATCGCGCAAGTTGCCAATGGCGTGCTGTTGCCGCTGGTCGCCGGCCTGCTCGTCTATCTCGCCTATCGATCGCCCGACATCAGCCGCGCGCTGGTCTCCGGCGCAGCGCTTGTCTGGCTGATCTGTCTCTTGCTGGGAACCCGGCTGGTGCTCCGCGCGCTGGGATTATGGCCATGACACAAACCATCGATCTGAACGCGGACCTCGGCGAAATGCCTGAGTCGGAGGATCGCGACATCGCGATTCTCGATATCGTCAGCAGCTGCAACATCGCCTGCGGCGGCCATGCCGGAAGCAAGGATAGCATGGCGACCATGCTGGCGGCGGCCAAGGCGCGCGGCGTGGCGGCCGGCGCGCATCCAAGCTATCCGGACCGCGCGAATTTCGGCCGCCAGTCGATAGACATGACGCCGGACGCGCTGGCCGATTCGATTGTCCAGCAGCTGACCGCTTATGCCGAGGCTGCCCGCGATGCCGGCCATGCCGTGCATCACGTCAAGCCGCATGGCGCGCTCTATAATGATATGGCCGACGATACCGATCTGGCCATGGCCGTTGCGCACGCATGCGCGCAGGTCTTTCCCGGCGCGGCGCTGGTTGGCCTCGCCGGATCGGCGGTGCGGGACGCGGCACAAGCGGCTGGCCTGCCGTTCATCGCCGAAGCTTTTGTCGACCGCCGCTACACGCCCGACGCTCGGTTGCTTTCTCGTAGCGAGCCAGGGGCAGTGCTCGCCGATTCGCTGGAGCGCGCCAATCAGGCGGTTGCGCTGGCCACGGGGGCTGCGATCGAGGCGTCCGATGGCAGCGCACTGACGATCAGGGCGGACAGCCTATGCCTGCACAGCGACAGCGAGGCCGCGCTGGAGAGCGCCAGCGCCATCCGGGCGGCGCTCGAGCAGGCCAATCTGACGATCCGGCCCGCCGCTGGCACATGACCGACGCATCCAAAGACATGTATCTGGCGGATGACTGGATCAGCGCGCCGATCGCCGATCGCTTCATGCGGCTGGCTGCCGCCGAAGCACTGCGCCGCCATAGCGACTGGACCGAGGTGGTGGCTGGCCTGGACAGTCTGGCCGTGCAGTTCGATCCCGAGCGGACCGATCCCGCCACGGCCCGGCTGCTGTTCCAGCGCCACCTTGGCGGAGTTGAGAGCGGTTCTGAAGCCACAGCAAAGACCGTCATCATTCCAGTCTGTTATGAGGAGGATTTCGGCCCCGATCTCAACCATGTGGCCGACATGCTTCAGATCCATGCCGATGACATACCCTCCTGGCATGCCGCGCAACGCTGGACGGTGGACATGCTCGGCTTCCAGCCCGGCTTTGCCTATTGCCGGTCGGACGGTGACCTTCTGGACATCGCCCGTCTCGATCAGCCGCGCCAGACCGTGCCCGCCGGATCGGTTGGATTGCTGGGCGGCCTGTGCGGGCTTTATCCGTTTGAAGGGCCCGGCGGCTGGCCGCTGATCGGCCGCACGCCGCTCCGGCTCTTCGATCCCGCTCGCGAGCCCGCCAGCCTGCTCGCCGCCGGTACGCCCATCCGCTTTGAAGCCATCGGCCGTGCGCGGTTTAAGGCGCTGAAGGCATGAGCGGACATATGCATATCCTGGACGGCGGACTGCAGACCAGTGTGCAGGGAAAGCCGATGGCTGGACAGCGGCATATCGCCCTGCCCGGCGCAGGCCCGGCCGACCCCATTTCGCTGGCGCTGGCGAATTGGTGCGTCGGCAACGCGCCCGATATGGCCGGACTCGAAATCACCCTGTCTGCCGTCAGCCTGCATTTCGACCACGCCGCGACGATCGCCTTCTGCGGCGCGGCGACGAGCGGTGATATCGATGGCACCCCTATCGAGGCTGGCCAAAGCCATGTCGTGCCGGCTGGTGCCGCGCTGAGGGTACATGGCGCGCGCAGCGGCGTGCGCAGCTATATTGCCGTTGCGGGTGGATTCGATCTGCCGGAAACGCTGGGCGGCACCTCGGCCTATCTTCCTGCCGGCGTCGGTGGCCATATTCTACGCGCTGGCGACAGTCTGCCGCTACGCACTTCTGCCCTGCCCGATCAACGGACCGTCCCGCATCCCTATCGCCCGCCAATCACGGACGAGGTTGCCCTGCACTGCCTTGCCGGGCCGGAACTGGACCGGCTGGATCAAGGTCAACGGCGTGCTTTTTTCTCCGAAGCGTTCACCATCGGCCAGCGCGCCAATCGCATCGGCTGCGAACTGTCCGGCCCCGCGCTGCATGCCAGCCCCGGCGATATTGCCAGTGCGGCCGTCTTTCCCGGCACGATACAGGCGCCGCCGTCCGGCAACCCCTTTCTGCTTGGTGTGGATGCGCAGACGACCGGCGGCTATCCGCGCATCGCCCAGATTGTTCGGGCCGATCGGCCCAGCATCGGCCAGCTCCGCCCCGGTAGCAGAGTGCGGTTCATCGCGGTTACGCCCGCACGCGCGCACGAGCTTTTGCGCCGCAAGCTGCTGCTGTGGCGCAGCCTGATGCCCCAGCTCACCTTGTAGACATTCGCCGGAAACCGAAGGCAAAAAAAAAGCAATCCGCGCCGTCTGCACGAAGCAGCGGCACGGATTGCTGAATATGGCAGTGAACGGGACGAAAACCGCCCCGGCCTGCTTATTTCTTGAGGCTGAGACCGCCGAAACGCTTGTTGAAGCGTGCAACCTGGCCGCCCTGATCGAGCAGGCGCTGATTGCCACCGGTCCAGGCCGGGTGCGATGTGGGATCGATATCAAGCGCCAGCGTATCGCCTTCGGCACCCCAGGTGGAGCGCGTCTGATAGCTGGTGCCGTCGGTCATCTGGACGGTGATCATGTGGTAGTCGGGGTGGATGTCGTTCTTCATGTCTGCGCTCCGGTTGCGGGCTGATTTCCGAACAGCCCCGGCGGGAAAGCGCGGGCCTTACCGGCGCGCGCGGGAATTTGCAAGCGATGCGGCACGCCGCACTGCCATCATGCGCTGGCGGGCGGATCGGCAATCATCGCGGTGAAGCTCGCCTCGGCGGCCAGCTTTCCCTCGATGGTCGCCTTGCCTTCGAACCGGCAAACGCGGGCGCGCTTCTGCACGAAAGATACGTCCAGTTCCAGAAGACAGCCCGGCTCCACGGGCGCACGGAACTTGGCCTGCTCGATCGCCATGAAATAGACCAGCTTGTTGGAGCCGACCAGATCGAAGCTTTCCATCGCCAGAACGCCGGCCGCCTGCGCCAGCGCCTCGACGATCATCACGCCAGGCATGATCGGCCGACCGGGAAAATGACCCTGGAAAAAACCCTCGTTCATGGTCACGGCTTTCACCGCCTTGATCGATTCGCCCTTTTCCAGCGCGACCACACGGTCGACCAGCAGCATGGGATAGCGATGCGGCAGCACCGCCATCACCTTGCGAACGTCATAATCCATAGTGTCGGCCATCACGCTATTCCGGATCAGCGGCTGTCGGGCTGCGCAGCGGCGGGCGCGGCGGCCGGCTGCTGAACCTGCTGCTGCGCGGCCTGGCGCTCACGCTGCGCAGCGGGCACCCAGCCAGCTGGCGGCACAATCTGAGCCGATGGGATCAGGCGGTTCAGTTCCGCCGTCACTTCGTCGGTCAGGTCATAGGCCTCATCGGCATCGATCACGGCACCTGCGGTAAACAGCATGGAAACCTTGGCGCGCGCGCGCGCGGCGTCGACGGCAGCCTTCAGCTGCGCACCGATCTGCTCGTTCACATAAGCTTCGGACAGTGCGAGCGGCTGCAGGATCTGGTTCAGATTCGCTTCGCTCTGCTGCTGGATCTGCTGGATCTGGCCATAGAGGGTCTGCAGCTGCGCCTGATCGGGCGTGGCGGCCTGACGGGCGGTGTTGAACTGGTCGGCCAGCGGCTGCAGGCGGGCGGCATCGGCCTGGCGGGCAGCCTGTGCCTGCTGGATCTGCGCGGCATAGGTCGTCTGGCGCTGCTGCTGGGCGGTGGTGTAGGCCGTCGACTGGCGGGCCGCAGCTTCCAGATCGGCATAGGCCATGCCCTTCACCTGCTGCGCGGCGGCAGGGGCGGTGAAGGAAACGGTGGCAGTGGTCGCCGCAAGAGCCAGCGACGCGGCTTTGACAAGATGTTTCATCAGAATTGGGTTCCTACATTGAATGTAAAGGTCTTGGGGTCGTCGCCTTCCTGCTTCATCAGCTGGGTCGCCACGTCGATACGCAGCGGACCGAAAGGCGAATTCCAGTTCACGCCGGCACCAACCGAGATACGCGGCTTGGCGCTGTCACCGACGAAACGCTCCTGATAGGGCGTGCCCGTCTGTGTGAACACCGTCGTGCCCGTCGGGCAGACCATGCCGGAACCAGCCACCGGCGCGCTGCTGTCGGGGCTGATGCAGAACACATTGCCGCTGCTGTCGGTCGGCGTGGTCGTCAGACGCGGATCGCCGGGCAGGAAGGTGTCGGTAAGCGGGGCGGTAATATCGAACAGCGAACCCACATCGACGAAGATCGACGGACGCAGGCCCAGTTCCGCAACCCCCGCACCCAGCGGGATCTGCAGTTCGAGACGGCCCAGATAATAAGCCCGCCCGCCGATGGCGTTGTCCTGGATCTGGTTGCGATCGGCCGGGAACAGCGGATTGCCATTATCGTCCAGCACGATGTCCGAGACGACATTGCTGGCGCCGCACGGGACCGGATCGGCCCCCTCGGCGCCCGCGCAAAGCACCGGCGCACGCTGCACGCGTGGGCCGACGCCGCGAATGTCGAAACCGCGAATTTGCGGCTCGCCCAGGAAGAAGCGGTCGGTCAGACGGATGTCATCGACGCCCTGCGATTCCAGCCCGCGGTTTTCCAGCGGGTGGATATATCCGCCCTCTGCCGTCGCCGCGAGGACGAAGTCACCGAACAGCCGCCAATATTTGCCACCCTGCAGCTTGGTCCGAAGAAACTTCACATCGCCGCCCAGGCCTGCAAAATCCTGCGTCAGCGTGGCGAACTGCCCGCGCGTCGGGCGGAAACGGTTGTCGCGCGCGTCATAGCTGAGCGAATAGCTGATCTGCGAGGTGATGCGATTGCCCTCGGCGTCGCACAGATAGCGGTTGATCAGGCGCGGATCACATTCCAGATTGCCATCGCCGTCGATATCGCTGCGGAACTGATCGGCCACCGACACATCGTCATTCACCAGGCTGTAGCGCAGCGAGCCATAGAGATATTCGTTGATCGGCACGCCGAGGCCCAGCTGCGCACCGGTCGATACCTGGCTGTAATTGGTCGTGCGATCATTGTTCGCGCCGAAAAAGAAGCTGCTGAAATCCTTGCGGAAAATATCGCCGCTGACGGCGATGTTCCGGTCGAACAGATAAGGTTCGGTAAAGCCCAGCTGCACCGACTTGTTGTAGCTGGAATAGCTTGCGCTTGCGCGCAGGGTCTGCCCCTTGCCGCGGAAGTTGCGCTGCTGGATCGAGCCGGAGAAAATGAAATTCTCGATACTGGAGAAGCCAGCGGACAGCGTCAGCTCACCGGTCGATCGTTCTTCGACATCGGTCGACAGGATGATGCGGTCAGGCGCGCTGCCCTGACGCTGCTTGATCTCCAGACCTTCCTGGAAATAGCCGAGCGACTTGATCCGGTTGGCCGAACGCTGCACCTGGAAACTATTGAAGGCATCGCCTTCCGCCAGACGGAATTCGCGGCGCACCACCTTGTCTTCGGTCACGCGGTTGCCGTTGATCTCCACCTCTTCGACATAGGTCCGGTCGGAGTCTGCGACCACGAAGGTGACCGCCATGGTATGGTCTTCGCGGTTCGGCTCGAAATTCGGGCGGACATCGGCAAAGGCATAGCCGAACAGGCCGGCCGTCTCGGTCAGGCTTTCGACGGTATCCTCGACCAGCTTGGCATTATACCACTGGCCTTCCTTGATCGCGAGATTGCGGGTCAGCGCCGCGCTGTCGAAATCGCGAATTTCGCTTTCCACCGACACATCGCCGAATTTGTAGCGTTCGCCCTCTTCCACCACATAGGTGATGATGAAGTCTTCCTTGTCCGGCGTCAGCTCGGCCACGGCGGAGACGACGCGGAAATCGGCATAACCCTCGGTCAGATAGAATTGGCGCAGCTTCTGCTGGTCATAGGCCAGACGGTCCGGATCGTAGCTGGTGGCGGAGGAAAAGAAGCGGAAGAAGCGAGACTGTTTGGTCGCCATTTCGCTGCGCAGCGCGCTGTCGCCGAATTCCTCATTGCCGATGATGTTGATCGCGCGGACCTTGGACTTCGGCCCTTCGGTGATCTCGAACACGATATCGACGCGGTTCTGGTCAAGCTGGACGGCCTTGGGCTCCACGCTTGCGGCGAAGCGACCCTGGCGCTTGTACAGCTCGATGATGCGGGCCACGTCGGCACGCACCTTGGAACGCGTGAATATCTGCCGCGGCGCAAGCCGGATTTCCGGCACGATCTTCTCATCCTTGAGGCGCTTGTTGCCCTCGATCAGGATGCGGTTGATGACCGGATTTTCCTCGACAGTGATCAGCACCGCGCCATTGTCGTTGCGGATGCTGTAATCGGCAAACAGCTCGGTCTGCGCCAGATCGCGCAGCGCCTCATCCGCGGCCTCGGGCGTGTAGACCTGGCCGGGCCGCAGTTTGACATAAGTAAGCACGGTCTGCGGCTCGAGCCGCTGCGTTCCCGCGACGGCAATGGTGCGGATGACGTCCTGTCCGGGACGGGTCGCATCGCTTTGCGCGGTGCCGGTCGCAGGCGGTGTGGGCGTGGTCTGTCCAGACGCCTGCTCCTGCGCCGCTGCCGGCATGGCCACCGCCGTCAGGATCGTTCCGCCGAGCAGAGCGACCACGAACCGCTTGCGGTCCCGCTTAGGAAAACTCGCTGTCATCTAAATCCCGTTCCCTTACCAGCCGTAGCCGGACCCTTGGCCGCCAGGTTTACCGGGGCCTTTGCAATCGGGCGTCGCCTTGCACCATGTGCGCGGCCCGATCAAGAAAGCTTCGCCTTAGAACAGGCCGAAGGACGACAGATCGTTGAAGGTCACCAGCAGCATGAATGCGATCACGACCGCGAACCCCGTCCGATAGGCCCATTCCACGGCCTGCGGCTCAACCGGTTTGCGGCGCACCGCCTCCAATGCGTACATCAGCAGATGGCCTCCATCGAGCATCGGAATTGGCAGCAGGTTAATGAACCCCAAGTTAATCGAGATGAGCGCGATGAAGCCGATGAATGCATAGACGCCGAGGCTCAATTGTTCGCCCGATACTTGCGCGATCTTGAGCGGTCCGCCCAGTTCCTTCACCGAACGGCGGCCGCTGATAACCTGACCAAGCGTGGTCACCATCAGCCGAACGACTTCGCCAACCTGCTTGGTCGCGGCGATCGGCGCCTCCCAGACGGGAACCTCGCGGATGATTTGCTTGGGCCAGGGCACGCCGAGCATGCCGAACTTGTAATCATTGCCGAAACGGTCCCGCTCCAAGCGGTTGCCGATCGTGCCGTTCAGCGCCAGCGTCTGCCCTGCCCGTTCCACCTCGATCACCACCGCCTCGTCGGGGTGGATCGACACCTCGCGCGCCATCGCACCGAAGGTGTCCGTGCGCGTTCCGGCGACGGACAGGATGCGATCGCCCGGCTGCAGGCCATAGCTTTGCGCCGCGCTGCCTTCCTGCACCGCGGGCACCACACTGGGCGTGACCGGCTGGCCGAATGCCAGGAAGAAACCGGCAAAGATCAGGATCGCGATCACGAAATTGGTGATCGGCCCGGCGGCCACGATGATGGCGCGCTGCCACAGGGGCTTGGCCTGAAACATCTGGTCGCGCTCGGCCTGCGGCAGGGAATCGAAGGCGGGATTGGGCTGACTGGCCGCGCCCATATCGCCGGCAAACTGGACATAGCCGCCCAGCGGCAGCGCGCCGATCTTCCAGCGCGTGCCGCGGCTGTCGGTCCAGCCCGCCAGTTCCTTGCCAAATCCGATGGAAAAGGCATCGGCCTTCACGCCGAACAGCCGCCCGGCCCAATAATGCCCATATTCGTGCACGAACACGAGGCTGCCGATCACGATGCCAAAGGCAAGCAGCGTCAGCAAAACGCCAGGACCTTCAGTCACCACCGCAATATTCTCCCACCAACTCCGACATACGCGCCCTGATAGACCGGTCCACGGTGAATATGTCCTGAAGACCGGAGGGCGGCGCGATGTCCGCCGCGTCGAGCACCCGCTCCACCAGCGCCGCAATATCGAGGAAAGCGATGCGCCCGCCTAGAAACGCGGCAACGGCCACTTCATTGGCGGCGTTCAGCGTGGCGGGCGCGGTGCCGCCCTGCCGCAGCGCCGCGCGGGCCAGCCGGAGCGCGGGAAAGCGATCCTCATCCGGGGCTTCGAAATCCAGCCTGCCGACCGCAGCGAGGTCGAGCGGACCGCAGCCCGTCTCGATCCGTGCGGGCCAGGCCAGCGCGCTGGCGATCGGCACCTTCATATCGGTCGGCCCCATCTGCGCCAGCGTGGAGCAATCCTTATATTCCACCATGGAATGCACCACCGATTGCGGGTGCACCAGGATGTCGATCCGCTCCTCGCCCACCGGAAACAGATGAAAGGCTTCGATCAGTTCGAGCCCCTTGTTCATCATCGTGGCGCTGTCGACGGAGATTTTCGCGCCCATCGACCAGTTGGGATGTGCCACGGCCTGCGCGGGCGTGACGGCTTTCATCCGTTCGCGCGTCCAGTCCCGGAACGGCCCGCCGCTTGCGGTCAGGATCAGGCGGCGCACGTCGGCAATGCGGCCACCGGCCAGGCACTGGAACAGCGCATTATGCTCGGAATCGACCGGCAACAGGGTGGCCCCGCTGCGCTCGACCGCGGCCATCATCAGCGCGCCGGCGGATACCAGCGACTCCTTGTTGGCCAGCGCCACCGTCCGGCCATGCTCTATCGCGGCCATGGTCGGCTCCAGCCCGGCGCAGCCGACGATGGCGGCCATCGTCCAGTCGGGGTCCATATCCGCCGCATCGACCAACGCCTGCTTGCCCGCGGCCACGCGAGTGCCCGTGCCGGACAAGGCGGTTTTCAGATCCTCATAGCGCCGCTCGTCCGCGATCACCGCCAGCTTGGCATCGAACTCGCGCGCCAGCTTCGCCAGACCATCGACATCGCCATGGGCGGTGAGCGCCTGGACGGCATAGGCCTGCCGATCCCGCCGGACGAGATCGAGGGTGGAGGTGCCGACAGACCCCGTCGCGCCAAAAATGCTGATCGTCCGCGCGGTCACATCATCCACCAAAGCCAGAGCAAAGCCACCAGCGGCGCGACCGGGACCAGCCCGTCGAGCCGGTCCATCACCCCGCCATGGCCGGGCAGCAGATCGCCGCTATCCTTCACCCCGGCGCGGCGCTTCAGGAAGCTTTCGAAAAAATCGCCGGCCTGCGCCAGAATGGACAGCACGCCGCTGAACAGCGCCAGCTCCAGCGGCAGCCGCCCGAAATAATGGAACAGCAGGCCGCAACCAAGGGCGCTCAAAATGCCGCCAATGCCGCCGGACCAGGTTTTCTTCGGGCTGATGGCGGGCCAGATTTTGGGGCCGCCGAGGCTCTTGCCCACAAAGAATGCGCCGATATCCGTGGCCCACACCAGGGAGAGCGCCCACATCGCAATCTCGTGGCCAAAATCCAGCTCCCGCAGGAACACCAGCGCCACCGCCGGCAACCCGGCATAGAACAGCCCGAGCGACAGCCGCACCGATTGCGCGCCGATCGCCAGAACGCCGGTCATCAGCACAAAGACGAGCAGTACCGTGATCGACGGCCCCGGAAAAGGGGCCTGCGGGGCCAGCAGCAGCAGCGGCACCGTGATCGCCGCCTGGGCAAGACGGCGTTTATAGCCCTCCTTCACCAGATCGGACCACTCGCCCATCATCAGAATGGAACCGAGCGACACCAGCGCCCAGAAATACAGGCCGCCCAGCCAGATATCGCCTAGCGCCAGCACGATGAGCGCCAGGCCCACGGTGGCCCGGCGGACCAGTTCCCGCTGGAAATGCGGGCGGATGGCGGCGGTCAGGCTCATCGCCCGCCGAAACGCCGTTCGCGCGCGGCATAATCGGCCAAGGCGGACGCCAGATGCTGCCGCGTGAAATCGGGCCACAGGGTGTCGGTAAACCAAAGCTCCGCATAGGCGCATTGCCACAACAGGAAGTTGGACAGGCGCTGTTCGCCAGAAGTGCGGATCAGCAGGTCGAGCGGCGGCATGTCCGCGGTATCGAGCTGCGCCGAAACATGATCGGGCGTCAGGCTGTCAGCGGCCAGCGTGCCATCGGCAATCTGCCCGGCCAGCGAGGCGGTGGCCCGCAGCAGTTCGTCCTGCGCGCCATAATTCAGGGCCACAGCCAGCGTGGTGCGGCTGTTGCCGCTGGTGCGCGCGATCGCGTCGTCGATCAGCGCCACGATATCGGGCGCCAGTTCGCGATAGCGGCCGATGACCTTCAGCCGCACGCCATTGGCTGCGAACTCATCGATATCGGCAATGATGAAATGCTTGAGCAGCCCCATCAGATCGCCGACTTCATCCGCCGGGCGCTTCCAGTTTTCCGAGGAAAAGGCGTAGAGCGTGAGCGCTTCCAGCCCCATGTCGCCTGCCGCGCGGACGATCTCGCGCACCGCCTCCACGCCGCGCCGGTGGCCCATGGCGCGGGGCAGATAGCGCTTCTTGGCCCAGCGGCCATTGCCATCCATGATGATGGCGACATGGCGCGGCATGGCAGCCGCGCCGCTGCCGGACCCTTTTGTTGGTGCGTCCTGTTCCACCGGCCTCATCCCCTCACTGGGTGAGGATTTCCTTTTCCTTGGATTCCGCCGCCGCGTCCGCCTCGGCAATATGATCGTCGGTCATTTTCTGGACCTCGTCGGACAGGCGCTTGGCGTCATCCTCGCCGATTTCCTTCTTGTTCTCGTCCGCCTTGATCATGTCCATGCCGTCGCGCCGCACATTGCGGATGGCGATGCGCGCCTTTTCGGCATAGCTGCTCGCCAGCTTTGCCAGTTCCTTGCGGCGCTCCTCGGTCAGATCGGGGATCGGCAGGCGAATGGTGGTGCCATCGCCGATGGGGTTGAGGCCCAGCCCGGCGGAGCGGATCGCCTTTTCCACCGGCGTGACGTTCGATTTGTCCCAGACCTGTACGGACAGCATGCGCGGCTCCGGTGCGGACACCGTGGCCACCTGGTTCAGCGGCATGTTCGCACCATAAACCTCCACGGTCACCGGATCGAGCAATGCGGTGTTCGCACGGCCCGTGCGCAGCCCGCCAAGATCGCTCTTCAGCGATTCCACGGCCCCGTGCATGCGCCGATCGAGATCGGCCTTGTCATATTGCGCCATCAGTTCGTCTCCTTGTTTCGCACGATCGTGGCTGTCCCCTCGCCCGCCAGAACCTTGGCCAGGTTCCCGCGTTCGCGGATCGAGAAGACCACGATCGGAATGTCATTGTCCCGGCACAGCGCCACTGCGCTGGCGTCCATCACCTTCAGATCGTCGCTGAGCACCTGCCCATAGCTGACGGTATCGAAGCGCACCGCATCGGGATTCTTCTTCGGATCGTCATTATAGACGCCGTCCACGCTGGTGCCCTTGAACAGCGCGTCGCACTGCATTTCGGCAGCGCGCAGGGCCGCGCCGCTGTCGGTCGTGAAATAGGGGCTGCCCACGCCGGCGGCAAAGATCACGATGCGGCCCTTTTCCAGATGGCGCAGCGCGCGCCGCCGGATCACCGGTTCGCACACCTGATCCATCTCGATGGCCGATTGCACGCGCGTTTCCACGCCCAGCTGCTCCAGCGCATTCTGCATCGCCAGGGCATTCATGACCGTCGCAAGCATGCCCATATAGTCGGCCTGCGCCCGGTCCATGCCCTTGGCGGCACCGGCCATGCCGCGGAAGATATTCCCGCCGCCGATGACCAGGCAGATTTCGCTGCCATTATCCTTGGCCGCCTTAACCTCGGCAGCCATTTGTGAAACGGTTTCGGGATCGATGCCGAACTGTCCATCGCCCATCAGGGCCTCGCCGGACAGTTTCAGCAGGATGCGGTTAAAGCCGCGCATGAAATCCCCTCTTTGTTTCGCCCGGCTGGCGCGTCGAAAAACGGCGCGCGCCCGAAGCCGGACATGATGAAGGCGCGCACCTTAGGGGGCACGCGCCTTCAGGCCAAGTGGCCGCGGCGGAAAATTCGCCGCTATCGATCGAAAGGATCAGACGCCGGCGGCAGCAGCCACTTCTGCGGCGAAATCGCTCTCTTCCTTCTCGATGCCTTCACCGAGCTGGAAGCGGACATAGTCGGTCAGCGTGATCTTGGTGCCGGCGTCCTTGCCGGCCTGCGCCACCACGTCCTCGATCGGCGTCTTGTTGTCGATCACGAACACCTGGCTCAGAAGCGCATTTTCCTTGGCGAACTTCTTCATCGAGCCCTGCACCATCTTCTCGACGATATCGGCAGGCTTGCCGCTCTCGGCCGCCTTTTCGCGGGCGATGCCAGCTTCGCGCTCCATCGTGTCCTGATCCAGACCGTCTGCATTCAGCGCCAGCGGGAAGGCCGCTGCGATATGCATGGCCAGCTGCTTGCCAAGCGGCTCGAGCACGTCGTCGCCCGCTTCGCTTTCCAGTGCCACGAGCACGCCGATCTTGCCGAGATTCGGCGCAGCGGCGTTATGCACGTACGATACGACCTTGCCCTTGGAGACCTCGATGGTCTTCGCGCGGCGCAGCGTCTGGTTCTCGCCGATCGTGGCGATGTTGCCGGTCAGCTTCTCGGTCAGCGTGCCGCCACCTGGATAATCGGCATCCTTGATGGTCTCGACGTCGTTCGCGCCATGCTTGAGCGCCAGTTCGGTCGCGTTGCGCACGAAATCCTGGAACTGCTCGTTCTTGGCCACGAAATCGGTTTCGCTGTTCACTTCCAGCGCGGTGCCCTTGGTGCCGTCGACGGCCACGCCGACAAGACCCTCGGCCGCGGTGCGGCTGGACTTTTTCTGTGCAGCGGCCAGGCCCTGCGTGCGCAGCCAGTCAACGGCGGCTTCCACATCGCCGTCGGTCTGGGCGAGCGCTTTCTTGCAATCCATCATGCCAGCGCCCGAACGGTCGCGCAGCTCTTTCACGGTGGCGGCGGTAATAGCCATGTCTGTGATGTCCTTATGCCTTGATCAAATACGGAAAATGGCGCGCGGGCCGGATTGCTCCGGTACCCGCGCGCCCTGTTAGCAGTCTATCTGGTCATTCGTGCGGCATGATCAATGCCATGCCGCCGAACTGGCTGCGTTCAGCCCTCGACCTTGGGTGCGTCCTTGAGCACTTCGGCCGCATCCTTGGCGGATTCCGCCTTGGCTTCGGTCTCGGTTGCCGGATGCTCGGCCGAAGGCTTCTGGCCTTCCGGCACGGCCTGAGCTGCAGGCGCAGCGTCGGCCTTAGGTGCAGGCGCACCGTCGTTCTTCTTGGCCAGCGCCTCGATCTTCTGCGCAGCTTCCTCAGCCGCATAACGCTCCGCAGCCGTAGCCGGCTCCGCCGGCGGCTCGGCCATTGCGCCGAAATCTTCACCGGACGTTTCCATCGCACCCTGCTTGCCACCCTGCGCTGCGGCGGCAATCGCCTCGCAATACAGGCGGATGGCGCGCGCGGCGTCATCATTGGCGGGAACGGGGAAAGCGATGTTCGACGGATCGACATTGGTGTCGAGGATCGCGACTACAGGGATGCCGAGAACATTGGCTTCCTTGATGGCGAGCTCTTCCTTGTTGGCGTCGATCACGAACATGACATCGGGCACGCCGTTCATGTCGCGGATGCCGCCGAGCGAAAGCTCCAGCTTGTCACGCTCGCGCGTCAGCTGAAGAACTTCCTTCTTGGTCAGGCCGGACGTATCGCCGGACAGCTGCTCTTCCAGCGTCTTCAGGCGCTTGATCGAACCGGACACCGTCTTCCAGTTGGTGAGCATGCCGCCCAGCCAGCGATGGTTGACGAAATGCTGGCCGGATGCGCGCGCGGTATCGGCAATCGGCTGCTGCGCCTGGCGCTTGGTACCGACGAACAGGATCTTGCCGCCAGCAGACACGGTCTGCTGTACGAATGAAAGCGCACGCGCGAACAGGGGCACGGTCTGCGAAAGGTCGATAATGTGGATGCCGTTGCGGTCGCCGAAAATATACGGCTTCATCCGCGGGTTCCAGCGATGGGTCTGGTGGCCGAAATGGGCGCCAGCCTCGATCAATTGCTGCATGGTGACGACAGGGGCCGCCATAATCATTCTCCTTAACCGGTTGTACCTCTGGAAAGCGAAAGAACCGAACATCCCCGCCTGAAAGGCCGGGGTCGGCACCGGGTATGGTGCTTTCCATGTGGAATGGAGCGGGCGGTTATCGGCACCGCGCCTGTTTGGCAAGGTTAAAATATGGAACGAAGCAAGAACTTATAACTTGACCCGCTGGAACGTTTCGGGAACACAGGATGTCAGGGCGGGCGGTCATCCGCACCCTTCGATTAAATGCACGTAATCGTGGAACAAAAATTCGCTCCACAGATTATCCACAGGTCTGTCACATGGCGGACGTCTAAAGGTAACAGGTTATGGTCTCGACAATCGCAGCCACGCTTTTCATCTCTGCCATGATATTGGCCATCTGGTCCATGGCACATACCGTCCGCGCCCACGCCGCTCAGATCATGGCGCTGCTGGTGCCTGAACGACCGGCATCCGTGATGATCGCCAAGCCACGCAAGGCATCATCGCAGGTCCGTCGCCCGGTAAAGGTCAGCCCGCTGCGCCGCTCTTCGCTTCGCGCCGCCGCATAGCGGATCGGTAGCTGATCCACGCCAAGGGCAGCAGCGCCAGATAGATGGCGCAGACGAGCACCAGCGTGATAAAGGGCGCGCCGATCAGTGCGGCCACCAGCAAGGCGAACAGCGCGATAGCCTCGAACCGGATATTGCGCCGCAAACGTAGCGAGCCCCAGCTATAGGTCGGTAAGCTCGACACCATCAGGGCCGCTGAGGCCAGCAACCAAGGGCCGGTAACGACCCAGCTGCGCGCTTCCTCAATGTCGAAAGCCAGCCAGACGAAGATCGGCAAGAGCGCCAGACCTGCGCCAGCGGGCGCGGGCACGCCGGTCAGAAAACCCATTTCCTTGCGCGGATGCGCCTCCATGTCGATGCGCGCGTTGAACCGTGCGAGGCGCAGCGCGCAGCTCACGGCATAGAACAGCGCGATCGTCCACCCGAATTTCGGCATGAACTGCAAAGACCATAAATAGGTGATCAAAGCCGGAGACACGCCAAAGGCGATATTGTCCGACAGCGAATCCAGCTCGGCGCCAAATTTGCTTTGCCCTTTCAGCAGGCGCGCGATGCGCCCGTCCATACCATCCAGAATGCCAGCCAGGATTATCGCGCCGACCGCCATGTCCCAGCGCTGCGAGATCGCGAACCATACGCCGGAAAGCCCCGTACACAGCGCCAGCGCGGTCACCGCATTGGGGATGAGCGCGCGGAGCGGGATCGCGTTGGAAAATGCCGTGCCCTTGGCCATGCTCAGTAATGCCCCTGCCGTTTGCCATATGTCATTGCGCAATTCCCTCGATCATCGGTGCCTGGCCAAGCTGCGCCAGCACCGTCTCCCCGGCAATGGCGCGCTGGCCCTTGACGATGCTGGGCAACGTCCCGGCCGGCAGAAACACATCGACCCGGCTGCCGAACCGGATCAGGCCGATACGCTGGCCGCCGGCCATCATGTCGCCGTCCTTCACGAACGGCACGATTCGCCGGGCGACCAGTCCTGCAATCTGCGTCAGACCGATGCGCACGCCGTCCCCGCGTTCGATCAGGACATGCTGGCGCTCATTGTCCTCGCTCGCCTTGTCCAGATCCGCATTGATGAACTTGCCGGCGATATAGGCCACGCGCTTGACCGTCCCGCCGATCGGCGCGCGGTTCACATGCACGTCAAAAACGCTCATGAAGATCGACACGCGCAGCAGCGGCGCATCGCCTAGCCCGTCGGCGCCGCGCATTTCGGGCGGCGGCAGAACTTCCATGATCTGTGTGACCAGTCCGTCTGCCGGGCTGATCACCAGACCGTCGCCGCGCGGTGTGACGCGCACCGGATCGCGAAAAAAAGCCACGGTCCAGATGGTGAGGCCCGCCATCAGCCAGCCGAAGATATCCGGCAGCACGAGGAAGCACAGCAGCGTGATGCCCGCGGCGATCAGGCCGAATTTACGGCCCTCGGGATGGATGGAGGGAAGCGACCATCTGGCCTCCCCTTCTCCCTTGTTGGTCAGGATGCGATTGTTCATTGCGCTTGTTCTAGGCCGGGGCGTTCGGCCTTACAACCGGCCTTGGCGATCCACATGCCGGGCACAAACAAATGCAGGAGCGAACTTGCACCGGATCGTCTGCGGGCTCAAATGGTTGAACTTTGCGGGCGGCTTGCATAGAGCCCGCAACAACCAAGATCGCGCGGCCCTCTGGCGTTTGCGCCCCATTTCAGCGGAAGACATCCATTCATGGCGAAAATCAAAGTCAAAAACCCGGTCGTAGAACTTGATGGCGACGAGATGACCCGGATCATCTGGGAATGGATCCGCGAGAAGCTGATCCTGCCCTATCTGGACGTCGATCTGAAATATTACGATCTCTCCATCCAGAAGCGCGACGAGACCGATGACCGGATCACGGTGGATTCGGCCAATGCGATCAAGGAATATGGCGTTGGCGTAAAATGCGCCACCATCACGCCGGACGAGCAGCGCGTCGAAGAATTCGACCTCAAGAAGATGTGGAAGAGCCCCAATGGCACCATCCGCAACATTCTGGGCGGCGTGGTGTTTCGTGAGCCGATCGTGATCGACAATGTGCCGCGCCTCGTGCCCGGCTGGACCGACCCCATCGTGATCGGTCGCCATGCCTTTGGCGATCAGTACCGCGCCACCGACATGATCATCCCCGGCCCCGGCAAGCTTCGCCTGATCTATGAAGGCGATGATGGCAGCGTGCAGGATGAGGAAGTGTTCCAGTTCCCGTCCGCTGGCGTGGCCATGGCGATGTACAATCTGGACGATTCGATCCGCGATTTCGCACGCGCCAGCTTCAACTATGGTCTGCAGCGCGAATGGCCGGTCTATCTTTCCACCAAGAACACCATCATGAAGAAATATGATGGCCGCTTCAAAGACCTCTTCCAGCAGGTATTCGACGAGGAAGGTTTTGCCGAGCGCTTCAAGGCGGCGGGCACGACCTATGAGCATCGCCTGATCGATGACATGGTGGCCTCTGCGCTCAAATGGTCCGGCAAGTTCGTCTGGGCCTGCAAGAATTACGATGGCGACGTGCAGTCTGACACGCTGGCGCAGGGCTTCGGCTCGCTCGGCCTGATGACGTCTGTGCTGATGGCACCGGACGGCAAGACGGTGGAATCGGAAGCCGCCCATGGCACCGTGACCCGCCATTTCCGCATGCATGAGCAGGGCAAGGCCACCTCGACCAATCCCATCGCATCGATCTTCGCCTGGACCGGCGGGCTGAAATATCGCGGCAAGTTCGACGAGACGCCGGACGTGACGCGCTTTGCAGAAACGCTGGAGCGCGTCTGCGTGGAAACCGTCGAGCAGGGCAAGATGACCAAGGATCTCGCCATCCTGATCGGCCCCGATCAGAGCTGGATGACCTCCGAGCAATTCTTCGAAGCCGTGCGCGAAAATCTGGAAAAGGCGATGGGCGACTGGCAGTAAGCCGCCCGCGCCTCTATCTGGTCAACTGACCCTAAATAAGGTCCCGAGCCTGCCGCACACCCTTCTTCCAGGAAGCGTTGTAACGGAAGCTTCGGGGCCTTCTCATTTCTGAAGGCATTCTCCCATGTCCAATTCCGCCAAAGCCCGCCTTGAAGTCCGTCAGGCCAAGATCTCCGACATTCCTTCCATCGCTCACCTGATCCGGCGCGTGTACAAGGACATGCCGCCCTATACGCATGGAGAACTGCGCGGCCAGATCAACAATTTCCGCGAAGGCAATTTCGTGGCCATTCTGGACGATGAGACGGTGGGCTATTGCGCCTCCTCCCGCATTTCGGGCGCCATCGCCCTGCAACCGCATGATTGGGAAGAGATCAGCGGCAACGGTTTTGGCTCGCGCCACGATCCGGCAGGCGACTGGCTCTATGGCTATGAAATGTGCGTCGATCCCAAGACGCGCGGCACCCGCATCGGCAAGCGCCTCTATGAAGAGCGCCGTACGCTGGCCGAACGGCTGGAGCTGCGCGGCATCCTGTTTGGCGCGCGCATGCCCGGCTATGCCCGCGCGCTGCGCGCCAAGAAGGTGGAAAGCCCGGACGATTATCTGGAGCAGGTGCAGACCAAGAAGATCCGCGATCAGGTCATCAGCTTTCAGATGGCCAACGGGTTCGAGCCGATCGGCGTCCTGAAAAACTATCTGCCCGAGGACAAGGCCAGCAAGGCGTTCGCCGCCCACATGATGTGGAAGAACCCTTATGTGGACCATGACAGCCCCAAGAAATTCCGCGTGCCGCGCGATGTGGAGCAGGTGCGCCTGGCCACCGTGCAATTGCAGGCGCGCGCGGTGAAGGATTTCGAGGATTTCCTCCGGAATATCGAATATTTCGTGGACGTCGCGGCCGATTATGAAAGCGATTTCGTGGTCTTCCCCGAGCTGTTCACGCTCATGCTGCTGTCCAGCGAGGAGAAGGAAACCAGCCCGCAGGAAGCCATCGAGATCCTGTCCAAATGGACGCCGAAGATCCGCAAGGAATTCGCGCGCATGGCGATGAGCTATAACATCAACATCATCGGCGGCTCCCACCCCACCCGCACGGAAGACGGCGACATTCAGAATGTCGCCTATGTCTTCCTGCGCGACGGCGCGATCCACGAGCAGGAGAAGATCCACCCCACGCCCAACGAACGCTATTGGTGGAACATCAAGGGTGGCGACAGCATCGACGTGATCCAGACCGATTGCGGCCCGATCGGCGTGCTGATCTGTTATGATAGCGAATTCCCCGAACTCGCCCGCCGCCTGGTGGACGAGGGTGCGCGGATCATCTTCACGCCCTTCTGCACCGACAGCCGCCAAGGCTATCTGCGCGTGCGCTATTGCTGCCAGGCGCGCGCGATCGAAAATCAGTGTTACGTCGTGATGAGCGGCAATGTCGGCAATTTGCCCAATGTGCACAATATGGACATTCAATATGCGCAGAGCTGCATCCTGACGCCCTGCGATTTTCCGTTCGCGCGCGATGGCATCGCGGCGGAGGCGACGGAGAATGTGGAGACGCTGACCATCAGCGATGTGAACCTGGCCGATCTGGCATGGGCGCGCAGCGAGGGCACGGTGCGCAACCTGACCGATCGCCGGTTCGATCTCTATCATATCGAATGGGACAAGAGCGTGGGCAAGGAACGCCGTGCACGCCCCCGCCGCGAGCCTATCGGCCCCGCCACGCCCGGCGGCGGCTGACCGCTGGGGCCGCGGGCGGCTGTTCGCCTGCTGTCCTACACACCCCTGGCCGGGTACCCCTGGGGCATGCCCCTACTCTGCCCTCACCCGCTGCTTCACCCCGTTCATCGACATTCTGCCACGCTTCGGCAGAATTATGGCGGAACGGGGTGTGTCGCATGCTAACTTCCAAAAGCACGCATATTGCCCTTCGCGGGCGTTGCGATTCGCGCCGCGCCGGGTAAACAGCTCCCATGATGCATGGTGGATTGAACGATCAGGTCAGCGACGCGCTGGTCATCCTGGGGGCGGCGGGTATCGTCATCCCGCTTTTCGCGCGTTTCCGGATCACGCCGATCATCGGTTTCATCCTCGTCGGCATCCTGGTCGGCCCAGGCGGGCTCGGCTCGCTGGTCGATCGCGCGCCTTGGCTCTATTATGTCACCATCACGGATCGTGAGGCGATCGAACCTTTTGCCGAATTCGGCATCATCCTGCTGCTGTTCACCATCGGCCTGGAGCTAAGTTTCCGGCGACTATGGGACATGCGCGCGCTGGTGTTCGGCGTCGGCGCGGCGGAATTGCTGGGCTCCGGCCTGATTATCGGCCTAGCGCTGTACGCCATGGGCCAGCCGACTGCGGGCGCTCTGGGCCTTGGCCTTGCGCTGGCCCTCTCCTCCACCGCGCTGGTGCTGCCGATTTCGGGCACCACCAGCCAGGTCGGACGCTCGGCGCTGGCCATGTTGCTGTTTGAGGATGTGGCCATCGTGCCGATCATCTTCCTGCTCGGCGCGCTGGCGCCTTATGCCGCGAGCGACGGGCTGGAAGGGCTGATGACCACCATCTGGATGGGTGCCGCCGTCATCGTCGGCATGCTGGTGCTTGGCCGCCTGATCCTGCCCAGGCTGTTCGGGCAGGCGGCACGCACGAAGAGCCCGGAGCTTTTTCTGGCTGCCTCGCTGCTCGTCGTCATCGCCGCCAGTCTGGCCACCAGCGCGGTCGGCCTGTCCCCCATCGTCGGCGCGCTCATCGCGGGCCTGCTGATTGCGGAGACCGATTATCGCAGCGAAGTCGAGGTGATTACCGAACCGTTCAAGGGCCTTGCCCTGGGCGTGTTCCTGATCACCGTGGGCATGCAGATCGATCTGCGCGTGTTGGCGGACAACTGGGCGTCACTCCTCACCGCCGTTGCCGGCGTGGTCATCGTCAAGACGCTGGTGACCGGCGCGCTGCTGAAGATCTCCGGCGCGCGCACCGGCACCGCCACGGAAGCCGGGGTGCTGATGTCCAGCCCGTCGGAAACCACGCTGATCGTGCTCACCGCCGCTGCCGAAGCCGCGATCATCCAGCCGGAAACCGCCGCTTTCTGGACCATCGTCACCGCCATCGGCTTGACCATCACCCCGATCCTTGCCCGCATCGGCCATGATGTCTCGCGCCGGATCGAGCTTGGCCAGCATGACGAGCCGGACGACACTCCCGAGGATCAGCCGCGCACCATCGTCATCGGCTTCGGGCGCGTCGGGCAACTGGTGGCGGACATGCTGAAAACCCATGACCAGCCCTATCTGTGCGTCGATTCCGATATCGACTGCGTGGCCGCCGGGCGGCGGGAGGGCTATCCGATCATGTTCGGCGATGTCGCGCGGCCCGAAATGGTTGACCGGCTGAAGCTCGGCCATGCCCGCGCGCTGATCATCACCATGGATGAACCGGTGCTCGCCGCCGCGGTGGTGAAGCGTGTGCGCGGATGGGTGCCGGACCTGCCGATCATCGTGCGCGCCCGCGATGCCGATCATGCTGCCGAACTCTATCGTGCCGGGGCCACCGACGCGGTGCCGGAAACGCTGGAATCCTCCCTGCAACTGTCCGAAGCGGTGCTGGTGGATCTTGGCGTGCCGATGGGACCGGTGATCGCATCGATCCACGACAAGCGCGATCAGTATCGCCGTCAGATCATGGAGTCGGGCGGACTGAGCAAGAAGCCAACGCTCAAGACCCAGACCCTGCGCGCCAAAGCCCCCGCTACGCCAAGCGAAGCCTGAAGGACCATAGGATCATGAGCAGCACCGCCATCGGCATTATCGGCAGCGCAGGGCGCATGGGCCAAGCCATCGCGCAGACCATTGCCCGCCGCGATGACGTGACTCTGGCGGGCGGGATCGATCACGGCGGGAACGCCAGCAGCCTGGCTCAGACGGCAGACGTGCTGGTGGATTTCTCCTCGCCAGAGGCGCTGGAGGACACGCTCGATGCCTGCGTCGCGTCGGGCACGCCGATCCTGATCGGCACCACCGGCTTGCAGGAGCGGCATCACTATTTGATCGATGACGCCGCGCGCGAAATCGCCATCATCCAGACCGGCAACACGTCGCTTGGCGTTACCATGCTGGCCGCGCTCGTGCGGGATGCGGCCGAGCGGCTGGGTGACGATTGGGATATCGAAATCCTGGAAATGCACCACCGCCACAAGGTCGATGCCCCCTCCGGCACGGCGCGGCTGCTGGGCGAGGCGGCGGCGCAAGGACGGCAGGTCGATCTGGACATTGTGACCGAGGGCGGCCGCACCGGCATTACCGGGCCGCGCAAGGACGGCGCGATCGGCTTTGCCTCGCTGCGCGGCGGATCGGTGGCGGGCGACCACCGCGTCATTTTCGCTGGGCCGCAGGAGCGCATCGAGCTGGCCCATTATGCCGAGGATCGTGGCATCTTCGCTAAGGGCGCGGTGCGCGGCGCGCTGTGGCTGGCCGGCCATGCGCCGGGCCGGTTCGACATGGCCAATGTGCTTGGGATTTGACGGACATTCTCCCCGGCCTCCTATATGGGCGAAGCGGACGGGAAGTGGTGGAGGCGCTGGAGGGACGATGTGAAAAAAGCCGATGTCATCGACTTCTTCTCCCGGCTGGCCGAGGATGATCCGCATCCGGTGACCGAGCTGGAATATGGCAATGACTATCAGTTGCTGGTCGCCGTCACGCTCTCCGCCCAGTCCACCGATATCGGCGTGAACAAGGCCACGCGGCGGCTGTTCGAGCAGGTCAAGACCCCGCAGGCCATGGTCGATCTGGGCGTCGAGGGCCTGAAGGAACATATCAAGACCATCGGGCTGTATAACAACAAGGCCAAGAATGTCGTCGCGCTGTCACAGGCCCTGGTGACCGATCATGGCGGAGAAGTGCCGGAAGATCGCGACGCGCTGACCGCGCTACCGGGGGTCGGCCGCAAGACCGCCAATGTGGTGATGAACTCGGCCTTCGGCGCGGAAACCTTTGCTGTGGATACGCATATTTTTCGCGTGTCCAACCGCACCGGGCTGGCTCCGGGCAAGACGGTGCTCGCGGTAGAGAAGAAGCTGGACAAGGCGGTGCCCTCCCCTTTCCGCGTTCACGCCCATCACTGGTTGATCCTGCATGGACGCTATGTCTGCAAGGCGCGCACCCCGGAATGCTGGCGCTGCCGCGTGGCCGATCTGTGCCGGTACAAACCCAAGACGCTGCCGCCCGAAGAGCGCAAGCGGACGAAGGCCTGAACGTTCAGTCCGGCCGCGCATCCTCCGACAGGTTAGACCCTTTGCGCGATGCTTTTTTGGCGGCGCGGGCAATTTCCCGCTGTCGGCGCTTTTCCAACAGGCGCGGGTCGAGCTCATCTTCCAGATGCACATCAGCCATATTCGCGCCCCGTTCACCTGCCGGGCGCTCCGATCCGATGGTGGTATCCCGCATCGTCTGCCGCTCGGCCTCTGCATTCAACAGAGCGCCCAGAAGTAGGGAATAGCAGCTAAGGAACAGCCACATGAGGAACACCACGATCCCTGAGAGCGATCCATAGGTCGCGTTATAGTCGGAGATAAAAGCGACATAGAGACTGAAGCCAAAGGACACGCCAATCCAGAGCAATGTCGATAGCAGTGATCCGGGGGTCAGCCACTGCCATTTGGCCGCCCGCCGATCCGGCCCGAACCGGTTGATCAGGCCAAAGCCGAAGCTGCCCAGAAGCAGCGCGAACATCCAGGTGCTGAGCTTGATCACCGTCGACAAAGCGGTGTTGGCAAAGCCCACATCGATCTTTTGCAGCACGGCGAAAACGGATGCCGATCCGATGCCGACCACGGCCACGAACACGGCGGCCAAGGTTAACCCCAAGGCCGTGGCGTTGAACTTGAGGATGTTGCGCGATTCATGCTCGCCATTGATGATATTCAGCGCGCCGATCAGCCCCTTCGATGCCCGCGACGCGCCAAAGATGGCCAGGAAAAGACTGACCGCCAGCGCAAGCCCGGCCACGCCGCTGCTGGTTTCCACCGCTGCGGTGAGCTGTTCCTGGATCAGACGCGCGGCATCGGCTGGCACCACCTCGATAACAGTCTGCATAGACCGTTCGACGGTTTGGGCATTCCCGATAAGACCATAAAGCAGGACGGTGGATGCCAGCAGCGGCGTCACGGAAAGGAATGTGTAAAAGGCCACGCCAGCGGCCAGCAACGACAGATTGTGGAAGCCGTTCATCACGAAGCAGCGCTTGAGCACCTGCCACCACGCTCTGCCAGACAGCTGCCATGGCGTACTGGCCGCATGGCCGGCGTGCAGCTCATCCGCATCGCCGTTTCGGGCTGCTGCCCCTATCGTCTCGTCCACCATCAAATCCCCGTGTTTTTTTTCTTAACCCCGGCCCAATAGCCATGCTAGGGCACTGACTTTAATGCATCAGGGGTGAGATTGGTGCCGGTGTATCACGGCGAGGGCGCAAGTCGCCCTCTTAAATATGCGCTGATTTGCGCAATGGCCGTGGTGCCGGCAGCCGCGCTTGCACAGCAGGACATGCCGGTCGCGGCTGAACCGAATCCTGCCGCATCGCGGGCGCACGCCGCTCCGCAAACGGACGTCAATTCCCAGACGCCCGATCCAGCGGAGCCGGAAGCGTCAGATGGCGGTCCGATCATCTCCGATGAAGAGTTCGAGGATGTGCTTCCCGAACTCGATCCTGCAATGAACGCCCCGCTCGAATCGATGGAAGCATTCACAGCCCGCCAGGACGCGCTGGATGTCGAGACGAAGCAGCAGGCCGAAGCGACCGAAGCCGGCTCTCCAGAAAGCCTCGCCGCGGCGCAGGACGGGGATGCAGTGGAGGAACTGGCCGATGCGCCGATCACCGATCCGGCCATTGCCGAGCCATTACCGGCCTTGGCGGACTTCCAGGTCGAGCCCGTCACGATCGAGGGCGAAACGCCTGACAATGCCAATGTCGAGATCAAATATAGCTTTCGGATCGATGGTCTCGAGCCGGTCGAGGATGTCGTCGACGACGTCAGCATAGAGTCGACCTTCGCTGATCTTTCGGCGTTGGAAGACGGTGACGGGAAAGCCGCAAACGCTGCGCAAGTGCAAGCGCGTCTGACCAGCGATCAGGAACTGCTGGTAACGATTCTGGAAAGCGAAGGCTATTACGACGCCAGCGTCAATGGCGGCTTGGCACTGCCGGATCAGACCGGGGGCAAGGCGACGGCAACCCTCAACGTCAGCCCCGGCACCCGCTATACCTTCGGTTCGATCAAGCTCGATGCACCACCGGTTGTGCCGGACGATCTGCTCAGCAGCAATTTTGCACTGAATGTCGGCGAACCGATCGTTGCCACCCGCGTGCTGGCCGCGGAAGCACAATTGTCAGTCACGATGCCGCAAGAAGGTTATCCCTTCTTCAGCCTGGGTCAGCGCGATATCCTGCTCGATCCCGTGCCCGCGACCGGCGCCTATACCTTGCCGATCACGCCAGGGCCGCGGTCCAGCTTCGGCGGGTTCAGCACAACAGGCGATCTTGCGTTCGATGCCGAGCATGTCGGCCTGCTGGCGCGGTTCGATCGCGGCGATCTCTATGACAGCCGGATGACCGACGATTTGCGACAGGCTCTGGTGGCGACCGGGCTGTTCAACACCGTGACCGTGGAGCCAAAGCGCACCGGCGAAATTGCACCGGATGGCACCGAATATGTCGAACTCGAAGTCGTGCAGAATGCCGGGCCGCCGCGCACCATAGCGGGCGGCGCTGGCTATGGCACCGGGCAGGGATTTCGGGTGGATGCCAGCTGGCAGCACCGCAACCTTTTCCGGCCGGAGGGCGCGCTCATTGCCAGCGCGGTGGCCGGAACGCAGGAACAGGGCGCGGGCCTCACCTTCCGCCGGTCCAACGCCGGAAAGCGCGATCGTACGGCGGAATTGTCGATCAATGCGCTGCGCAGCAGTTTCGATGCGTTCGATGCGCTCACCGCCAGGATTGCTGGCCGGATTTCCTATGATTCCACGCCAATCTGGCAAAAGCCCCTCACCTATAGCTACGGGTTCGAGATCGTGGCTTCGTCCGAAGAAGGCTATAATGTACCCTTGGGTGCGCGCGAACGGCAGCAATATCTCATCGGTGCCCTGCCAGGTCAGGTGACGTTCGATCAATCCGACGACCTGCTAAACCCAACCAAGGGTTACCGCATCTCGGCACGTCTGTCGCCAGAGGTCGCGCTGAATGACGGCACCCGCATTTATGCACGTACCCTGCTGGAAGGCAGCGCCTATTATCCGCTGGGTGACAGTTTCGTGCTGGCCGGGCGTTTGCGCGCCGGCTCCATTCCCGGGATCGATCGCGACGATCTGGCACCATCGCGGCGCTATTATGCCGGCGGCGGCGGCTCCGTGCGCGGCTTCGGCTTCCAGCAGCTCGGCCCCAAGGATCCGTCCGGGCGCCCGATCGGTGGCCGCAGCCTGAACGAAGCCGCGATCGAGGGCCGCTATCGTTTCGGCAATTTCGGTATCGTGGCGTTCGTCGATGCCGGACAGGTCTATGACAGCGTGCTGCCAAAAGGCGACGATCTGCGCTACGGCGTGGGGATCGGTGGGCGTTTCTACAGCAATTTCGGTCCTTTCCGGTTTGATATCGCAACGCCGATCAACCGGCAGCCCAATGAAAGTATCGTGTCGGTCTATGTCTCCATCGGGCAGGCTTTCTGATGGCTGAAAATAGCATCAACGAACCCGTGAACGACGCGGCGGAAGCCCAGATCGAGGCGGAAAATTACGAGGACAATCGTGCCGAGCCGACCGGCAAGCCGGTGGCGCTGAAAATCCTCAAATGGATCGCCATCGGCGTGGCGGCGCTTTTGCTGTTGCTGGTCGCTATCGTGCTGGGCCTGAACACCGGCCCCGGTCGTTCCTTTGCCGTCGGGCAGATCAACAATCTGGAGCTGGCGTCCGGCCTCGATATCAACATCGAACGCATCGACGGATCGCTTTATGGCGATATGACCGTGGTTGGCCTCACCTTGTCTGATCCGAAGGGGGTGTTTGCCACCTCCCCCGAAGTGCGGGTCGATTGGCGGCCATTCAAGTTCGTGACCGGCAATCTGCTGGACATTCGCACGCTTTCCACGCCGCAAGTCCGCCTGGGACGTTTGCCAGAACTCATTCCGTCGGAAGACGATAGCGGCCCATTGCTTCCCGGTTTCGATATCGATGTCGACACATTGGATGTTCGGCAGCTGATTCTGGAGGAACCGGTCGCCGGCCGCCGCAGCATCGCATCATTGGCTGGCAGCGTGACCATCAAGGACCAGGTGGCCAAGCTCATGCTGGACGCCAAGACGCTACGGCAGCAAGGTCTTGCCGGTGGTGACGTGATCCAGGTGAAGCTGGATGCGGCGCCCGAGCAGAACCGCCTTGCGATCGATCTCAATCTTGATGCGCCAGCCGACGGTCTGGTGAACAGTTTTGCCAATCTGGACCAACCTATTCGGGCGCAGCTGAAAGGCGCTGGCGACTGGCAGCGTTGGGACGGAAAGCTGCTCGCCAATCTTGGTGCGGATCGGTTCGCCTCCATCGATTTGGCGGCGCGCGACGGCACTTTCCGCGTGCGCGGCGAAACCAATCCCGGCCTGCTGACGACCGGCCCCACCCAGGCGCTGTTGTCGCCGATCACGCGGATCGATTTGACCACCAAGGTGGACAACAGCCGCTATGATCTGGCGGGCACTGTTTCGTCCGAAAATTTCGCCCTCACCGCTGACGGCCTGATCGATCTGGGCAAGAATGCCTTTGACGACTTCACCCTCGATTTTCTGCTGAATAAGCCGTCGACGCTGGCAGAAAACCTCAGCGGCCGCGGCATTCGTGCCAATCTCGTGCTGGACGGGGATTTTCGCACCCCCGCCGTCGCGTACAAGTTGAATGCCGCGGCGCTTGGCTTCAACGATATCGTGGTGGAGCGCCTATCTGCCGAAGGGTCGGCAACGGTCAAGGCGGACCGCATCCTGATTCCGGTCAACGCCACGGCAGCCCGGATTACCGGGCTCAATGCAACCGCCGGCGAGCTGCTCACCAATGTCCGTTTGAATGGCGATATCGCCGTGGATGGTCCACGCATTCTGAGCGACAATCTGCGCATTCGCTCGGACAGGTTGCAGGCCGAGGCGCTGATCATCGCGAATCTCGACACCGGCCTCTACACGGGCGCCCTTCAGGGGCAACTCAACAACTACCGCATCGACAGCGTGGGTGTGATCGACATCAACACGCAGGCGGACCTGCGCGCGAACAATCAAGGCGGCTTCACGCTTGGCGGCAAGCTGCGTGTGCGCACGACGCAGATTTTCAATGAAAGCGCGCGCGATTTTCTGGGCGGTGACACCCTGATATCGACGGACTTCGCGTTCGGTAGCGATGGCGTGGCCCGTTTGCGCAATCTCAATGTCGCCTCGCCTGCCTTTCGGCTTACGGGCGGATCGGGCAGCTATTCTCCCGATGGACAGATTGCGTTCAGCGGTCAGGGCGTCTCGCGCCAATATGGCCCGCTCGGCTTGCGCGTGACGGGCACGATGACCAATCCTACCGCGGTCCTGACGGCCGATCGACCAGGCTTCGGGATCGGTCTGGCCAATTTTCAGGCGCGCGTGAATGGCAGCAATGCGGGATATGCGGTGCTGGCCAAGGGCGATACGGATTACGGTCCGTTCGATGCGGATCTGACGGTGATCACCGGCAATGCGCTGACCATCGATATCGCCCGCGCCAATTTTGCAGGCGTCGTCTTTGACGGGCGCGTGCAGCAGACCGCAGCCGGCCCCTTTGCCGGGCGCCTGAATGCCAACGGTTCGGGCATTAACGGTGTCGTGCAGCTGGCGTCCGTATCCGACGTGCAACAGGCCGTTATCGATGCCCGCGCCAACAACGCCAGACTACCCGGCAAATTCAATGTGTCGATTGGCCGTGCGATCATCGATGCAACCGTTACGCTATACGATCAGCCTTCCGTGGTGGCCGATGTGCAATTCGCCAACACCAATTATGGCGAGCTCAATATCAACGCCGCCCGCGCCAAGGTGAATTATCAGGGCGGCAACGGGACCGCGCAGATTTATGCGGAGGGACTTAATAGCGTACCATTCCGGATCGCTGCCAATGCCGATCTCAAGCCCGATCTGTGGCGGATCGCGCTGGATGGCCGGGCCAACAGCATCGATTTCAAGACGAAGAACCCCGCGCGGATCATTCCGGGAGCAGGCAAGTATCGGCTGCAACCCACCACCATTTTGCTGTCCAGCGGATCGCTGCAACTGGCCGGTCAATATGGCGACGGTCTCACGTTGCAAAGCCGCCTGAACGATGTCGATCTGTCCATTGCCAATTCCATCGCGCCGGGCCTCGGCCTCGGCGGCAAGGCGAATGGCAGCCTCGATTTCAATCAGGCGTCCGATGGCAGCTTCCCCTCTGCGGATGCGCGGATCAGTATCAAACGCTTCACCCGCACCAGCCTGTCCGCCGTCTCCACCCCCGTCGATGTGAATTTCGTGGGCAAGCTGCTGCCAAATGGCGGTGATGCGCGCGCCGTCCTGCGCCAGGGCAGTACGGTCATCGGCCGCATGGTCGCCACGCTCAATCCCCTGCCACCTGACAGCGGAAGCTGGGTCACGCGCGTGCTCACCGCACCGCTGGGTGGCGGCATCCGTTATAATGGTCCGGGAAGCACCCTGTTCAGCTTTGCGGCAGTGCCGAACCAGACGTTGAAGGGTACGATCGGCCTTGCTGCCGATTTCAGCGGCCGTGTGCAGCGACCGCAATTGACGGGCCTCGTGCGCGCCAACGACCTGACCTATGAGAATGAGGTCTATGGCACGCGGCTCAGCCAGATGAAGCTTGCGGGGACCTTTACCAATGACCGGTTTCAGCTTGATACGCTTCGCGCGGTGGCTGGCAATGGAACGGTCAGTGGCTCCGGTTATGTCAGCCTGAGTTCCGACGCGGGCTTCCCGCTGGATCTGAAATTGAATCTGGACGATGCCCGTCTGGCCCGCAGCGACAATATCTCTTCGACGGCGACCGGCGATATCCGCATCACCAACCAGCCGGGCTCCAATGCAAAAATTGCAGGCACCATCCGTCTGCCCGAGACGCGTTACAAGGTAATCCGTCAGGGCGGCGCCCAGGTGCCGGTGCTGACCGGCGTGCGCCGCAAGCCGCCGCTCGGCCGCCAGAAGGTTACCGGCGATGCGCAGCCCGGCGCCGGCCTGCCGACGGTGTTCGACCTCGCCGTCAACATCAAAGCGGACGACCAGATTTATATTTCCGGCATGGGGCTGGAGTCCGAATGGGCGACGGATCTGCGCATCACAGGCACCACTGCCAATCCGGCGATCGCCGGTGAGGTTTCGCTGGTCCGTGGCACCTACGGCTTTGCTGGCAATTCCTTCGAGCTGACTGAAGGCCAGATCACGTTCAATGGCGGTGAACTGACCAATCCCACGATCAAGATTGCCGCCGAGTCCGATGTCGATGGAGTTACGGCCATCCTGAATGTGACGGGCCGCGCACAAAATCCGCAGATCGCCTTTACGTCCACGCCGGCGCTTCCGCAGGACGAAATCATCAGTCGCATTCTTTTCGGCAGCTCGGTGGCCAATCTTTCCGCCATCCAGGCGGTTCAGCTCGCCTCATCGCTCAACAGCCTGCGCGGCGGCGGTGGCGGGTTCAATCCGCTGGGTGAGCTTCAGGCAGCCACCGGGATCGATCGTTTGCGCATTCTTGGCGGGGATGATGCGAGCGGGCGCGGCACGGCACTTGCGGCAGGCAAATATCTGACGGATGATGTCTATATCGAAATTATCACCGACGCCCGCGGCTTCACGGCGACGCAGCTCGAGGTCACCTTGACGCCGTTCCTTTCGGCCTTGAGCAGTTTCGGCAGCTTCGGCGGCTCCAATGTGAGCGTGCAGTATAAGAAGGATTATTGATGCGGGCGGTGTTGCGCATCGCGCCACTATTGGTGGCTTCGCTCTGCAGCGTCGCATGCCAAAAAGAGCCGGATTTCGACACGCAATATGACGCCACGAAAAGCGTGATCGACGCACGCACCAAAGCGCTTGATGCGGAAATGGCCAATAAGATGGAAGCGATGGACCGCGAAATGGATGTGCGCGGGTTCGCCACGCCATCCACCCAGCCGACCACGACCGACCGTTCCACGCCAGATAACGGCTGATCTTGCAAATACAGCGTTCCGGCGAAACCTTGCTTGATATGTTGTAACATTCCAGTATGAGAGCCGCTTCTCCCGCCTCTCAAAAATGGTTCTGCCCTATGAAATTGCTGATCCCCCTGCTCGCCGGCAGCTGCTTGGCCGCGCCCGTTCATGCGCAATCAACGCAGGCTGCCGCGCCTGAAAATTCGTTGCAACAGCGAGAAAATCTATCGGCCTATCATGATGAGGCACCTGCCGAGATCATCGTGACGGCGCCCTATCAGCGCAATCGCCTCGATGTGCTGTCCGGCACTTCGGTCCTGACCGGCGAACAGCTGGCGCGCGAACTGAAGCCAACCATTGGCGAAACCTTGGCGAGCCAGCCCGGCGTTTCCGCAACGTCCTTCGGTCCGAACGCCTCCCGCCCCGTCTTGCGCGGTTTTCAGGGGGAGCGCGTGCGGGTGCTTTCCGACGGTATCGGCAGTTTCGATGTGTCGAACACCAGCGTCGATCATGCGGTGGCCATCAATCCGTTGACGGCCGACCGCGTGGAAGTTCTGCGCGGCCCATCGGCCCTGCTCTACGGTTCATCGGCCATCGGCGGCGTGGTCAATGTGATCGATTCGCGCATTCCGCGCCGGGTGCCCGACGAATTTTTCCATCTCGATGGCATCGCGACCTATGGCAGCGCCGCAAACGAACGCTCGGTTGCGGGCGCTCTAGATGTGCCCGTCGGCGGCAAGTTCGTCGGCCATGTCGATGGTAGCTACATCAAGACCGATGATCTGGAGACTGGCGGATTCATTTTGACGCCGGAATTGCGTGCCCGTGCCGCTGCCAGCGCCGATCCGGAGATCGCAGCGCTCGCCAATCTGAAGGGTAAGCTGCCCAACAGTGCCTCCGAAACGTCCGACATCGCGGCGGGCCTGGCCTTTATCGACAGCGGCGGCAGCATCGGTTTTTCCGTCAATCAGTATGACAGCCTCTATGGTGTGCCCGTCCGCTATGCCCTGAACCCCGGCGAGGAAGCCGAGGCCGTCATGCTGGATGTCAAGCAGACCCGCGCCGATCTGCGCGCCGAAGTCGACACGGGCGGCGGCATTCTACGCCAGATCAAGCTGCGCGCGGGCTTCGCCGATTATCGGCATGATGAGCTGGAGGACACTGGCGAGATCGGTACCAGCTTTTTCAACGAAGGCATCGAAGCGCGCGTGGAGCTGGTCCAGGCCCGCCGTGGCAATTGGGAAGGCGCCGTTGGCGGCCAGCTGCTCGTGCGCGATTTCAACGTGATCGGCGAAGAGAAATTCCTGCCGCGCAATCGCACCGAACAATATGGCCTTTTCACCCTGCAAAGCTTTGACCTCGGCCCGCTACGCGCCGAAGTCGGCGGGCGGTTCGAACATAGCGTCATCAGCGCCTTTGCCGACGAAGATCTGGGTAATGGCGATATTCGCCGCACGTTCGATGCCTATTCCGGGTCCCTGGGGGCCAGCTACGGCCTCTTCGATGGATGGCGCGCCGGTTTGAGCGCGACCTACAGCGAACGCGCCCCATCTGCCGAAGAGCTGTATCCGAACGGTCCGCATGCCGGCACGCAGGCCTTCGAGATCGGTGATCCGACCTTTACCAAGGAGCGGAGCAAGGGGCTCGAGGCTTCGCTGCGCGGATCCGGCGACGGCTATAACCTGTCCCTCTCCGGCTTCTACAACTGGTTCGACGATTTTATCTACGATCAGCAGACTACCGCCATCGAAGACGGCTTGCCGGTGTTTCAGTTCAATCAGGGTGACGCGCGTTATTACGGCTTTGAAATCGAAGGATCGGCGCAATTGCTGCAACTGGGCGGCTTTGCCGTCAATGTGGACGGATTGGCGGACTATGTTCATGCCACCATCACCAATGTTGGCCCTGCCCCGCGCATTCCCCCGCTTCGCTTTCTGGGCGGTATCGAGGCGCAGTCGGATCGCCTGACCGGCCGTATCGAGGCGGAATATAGCTCGGAACAGACGCGGGTTGCCGCCATCGAAACGCCGACCGACGATTTCACGCTGGTGAACGCGTCGCTTTCCTACAAGCCCTTTCAGGACAATCAGACCACCCTGATCCTGTCGGCTAACAATCTTCTGGATGTGGTTGCACGCCGCCATGCCAGCTTCCTGAAGGACTATGCCCCGCTCGCCGGACGGGACATCCGGTTGAGCCTGAAACTTTCGCTTTGACCCAGGGCTGCCGCGTTCCGCCAATCAGGGCTGGACGCGGCTGGCCATCTGAATAGAAGCGTGTCCATGACACAATTTGATCTGACAGACGAACAGCGCGCCATCCAGGACATGGCGCGCAAATTCACCGCCGACGAAATCACGCCCCATGCCGCCAAATGGGACGAAGAGCATATCTTCCCGCGTGACACGATCCGCAAAGCCGCCGAACTCGGCTTTGCTTCGATTTACGTGTCCGAGGAGTCCGGCGGGATCGGTCTTGGACGACTGGATGCGGCGCTGATCATGGAGGCCATGGCCTATGGCTGCCCGTCCACCAGCGCGTTCATTTCCATCCACAATATGGCCAGCTGGATGATCGATGCGTTCGGCAGCCAGACGGTGAAGGACAAATATCTGCCCGATCTGGTCAGCATGGACAAGATCGCCAGCTACTGCCTGACCGAGCCCGGCTCCGGCTCCGACGCGGCGGCGCTCAAGACCAGCGCGAAGCTGGATGGCGACCGTTATGTGCTGAACGGCTCCAAGCAGTTCATTTCCGGCGGCGGTGAGAACGAGATTTACGTCTGCATGGTGCGCACCGGGGTGGACGGCCCCAAGGGTATCAGCTGTCTGGTCGTCGAGAAGGACATGCCCGGCGTAAGCTTCGGCGCACCGGAAAAGAAGCTGGGGTGGCATTCGCAACCCACCGCGCAGGTGATCTTCGACGATGTGCGCGTACCGGTCGAGAACCGTGTCGGCGATGAGGGCGAAGGCTTCTCCATCGCGATGAAGGGCCTCGACGGCGGGCGCCTCAACATCGGCGCATGCTCGCTGGGCGGGGCGCAGCGCTGTCTGGACGAAGCGATCGCCTACACCAAGGACCGCAGCCAATTCGGCACAGCCATCGCGGACTTTCAGAACACCCAGTTCATGCTGGCCGATATGGCCACCGATCTGGAGGCCAGCCGCGCACTCCTGTATCTTGCCGCCGCCAAGGTGACCGAGAATGCGCCCGACAAGACCCGCTTCGCCGCCATGGCCAAGCGCCTTTCCACCGACAATGGCAGCAAGATCGTGAACGATGCGCTGCAATTGTTCGGCGGCTATGGCTATCTGCAGGATTATCCGATCGAACGCTTCTGGCGCGATCTGCGCGTGCATTCCATCCTTGAGGGCACCAACCAGATCATGCGCATGATCGTCTCGCGCGATCTTTTGCGGCAGTAAAACCCCTATTGGGCAAATCTTATCCGTCATCCCGGCGCAGGCCGGGGTTTCAGATGGCGCAGCGCCGACTGGGTTTCCGGCCTTCGCCGGGATGACGAAGGAAAGCTTTTTGACATGACCGACCAACTCATCATCCGCACCGAGGGCCTGACCGGGCGCATCAGCTTGAACCGGCCCAAGGCGATCCACGCACTGACCACCCCGATGTGCTTCGGCATGAGCGAGGCCCTGTCCGCCTGGGAACATGACGACGCCGTGCAGGCGGTGATGATCGATCACAGCGAAGGCCGCGGCTTCTGTGCGGGCGGCGATATCCGCATGCTGGCGGAAAGCGGAGCAAAGGACGGCAAGGATGCGCGTGCATTCTTTCATTCGGAGTACCGCCTGAACCACCAGCTGTTCACCTATGACAAGCCCGTCATCGCCTTCATGGACGGCATCACCATGGGCGGCGGGGTCGGCATCTCGCTGCCCGCACGTTTCCGCGTGGCGACCGAAAACACGCGCTTCGCCATGCCGGAGACCGGCATCGGCCTGTTCCCGGATGTCGGCGCGGGCTGGTATCTGCCGCGTCTGGAGGGGCGCGTCGGCCAGTTTCTGGCGCTCACCGGCGCGCGGATCGACGGGGCGGAGTGCCTCGCGCTCGGCCTTGCCACGCACTATCTGCCATCCGAAAAGCTGGACGAAGCCAAGGAACGCATTGCCGAGCGGCCCGAGCGAATCGCCGGGATCCTCGGCGAGCTGTCGGTCACCGCACCCGACGCGCGCATCACCGAGAATATGGCCCGCATCAACCGCTTCTTCGCCAGCGACTCCTATGAGGATATCCTCGAGGCGCTGGAGAAGGACGATAGCGATTGGGCGCAAAAGGAGCGCGACACGCTCGGCACAAAAAGCCCGCAGACCTGCAAGGTGGCGCTGCGCCAGCTGAAGGAAGGCGCGGACATGCCGGATTTCGCTGCGGAAATGGCCCAGGAATATACCATCGGCGCACATGTCGTCGGGCGGCACGACTTTCTGGAAGGCGTGCGCGCGTTGATTATCGACAAGGACAACAGCCCCAAATGGAACCCGGCCACGCCCGCCGAGGTGAGCGATGCGCTGATCGACGAGATTTTCGCACCTTTGCCCGCGGGCGAGGCGTGGACGCCGTTGGCGCGCTGAAGCGGAGAGCAAGATGACGTACGAAACGATCACCACCGAAACGCGCGGCGCGGTCACGCTGATCACGCTGAACCGCCCCAAGGCGCTGAACGCACTTAACGCGCAGATTCTCGACGAGCTGATCGAGGCGTTCGAAGCCTATCAGAACGATGATGGCCAGCGCTGCGCTGTGCTCACCGGATCTGGCGAAAAAGCCTTCGCCGCCGGGGCCGACATCAAGGAAATGGCCGACAAGCCGATGGCCGATTTCTATGCCGAGGACTTCTTCTCGCGCTGGACCAGCCATATCGTGAAGGCCGTGCGCAAGCCATGGATCGCGGCGGTGAACGGCTTCGCTCTCGGAGGCGGGTGCGAGCTGGCTATGATGGCGGACTTTATTCTGGCGTCGGACAGCGCCAAGTTCGGCCAGCCGGAGATCAAGCTGGGCGTGGCCCCCGGCATGGGCGGATCGCAGCGGCTCACCCGCGCCGTCGGCAAGTCCAAGGCGATGGAGATGTGCCTCACCGGACGTATGATGGACGCCGAGGAAGCCGAACGCGGCGGCTTGGTCGCGCGCATCGTCCCCGCCGCCGATCTGCTCGACGAGGCGATGAAAAGCGCCGCTGCCATTGCCGCCATGCCCCCGCTGGCCGCCATGGTGAACAAGGAAATGGTCAATGCCGCCTATGAGACCACGCTGGATCAGGGCCTGCTGCACGAGCGCCGCCTGTTCCAGATCCTGACCGGCACACAGGACAAGGCCGAGGGCATGGCCGCCTTCATCGAAAAGCGCGAAGGCCAGTGGAAGGGTCGCTAATCGCCCGCCCGGCGCTCCGTTGCAACGAAGGCGAACGTCCTAACCTTCGCCTTCCAGCAGCGCCAGCGCAGCGTCATTGACGCGCCGGAGCATCGAATCGAACCCCGCCAGTTCTTCCGGGTCGAACCGGCCGAAGATAGCGCGCTCTATGGCGCGCGCCTGCGCCCCGATCCGTTGATGCAGGTCTTCGCCCGCATCGGTCAGCACCAGTTCGTGGCTGCGCCGGTCTTCTGATCGCGCGCGCCGCAGCAACAGCCCGCGATCCACCAAGGCGCGCGCCGAGCGGCTCACCGTCACCTTGTCCATGCGCGTGCGGGTGACGATGTCCCGTTGCGTCAGCCCTGCCCCCTCCGCCACCACGGCCACCAATCGCCACTCCGGAATCGTCAGCCCGAAATGGGATCGATAGGTGGCAGCGATCGTTTCACTGACGATATTGGACGCAACGGACAGCCGGTAAGGCAGGAACTCGTCGAGCCGCAATAGGTCGGCTGCATGGTCTCCGGATTGATCTGAAGCGCTCATTGCGGTAACATAGTTACAAATGAAACGAATTTGGAGTCTCGACACATGCCAACCGATGTAACCAAGCTCCCCGACAATGTCGCCGGCCTCGACGGTTTCGAATTTCTAGAATTCGCGGGTGACGCCAAGCAGATCGACACGATTTTTCGGCAGATGGGCTTTACGCCGATCGCCAAGCACCGCTCCAAGGCGGTGACGCTCTATCGCCAGAAGGGCATCAACTTCCTGCTGAACGAAGAGCCCGGCAGCCAGGCCCAGCATTTCGTACGCGAGCACCATACTGGCGGTGCCTGCGCCATGGGCTGGCGCGTGGAAGACGCGGCCAAGGCGTTTCAACATGCGGTGGACAATGGTGCCGAGCCTGCGACCGGCGATCTTGGCTGGATGGAGCTCAAAATTCCCGCCATCCGCGGCATCGGTGGCAGCCTGATCTATTTCGTGGATCGCTATGGGCAAAATGGCGAGCCCGACATCTACGATATCGATTTCCGCTATTTCGATGGCGTCGACAAAAATCCCGAAGGCGCGGGCCTCTCGATCGTCGATCACCTCACCCACAATGTCTATCGCGGACGGATGAAGTTCTGGGCCGATTTTTATGAGCGGCTCTTCAATTTCACCGAGATCCGCTATTTCGACATCAAGGGCGAATATACCGGCCTCACCTCCAAGGCGATGACCGCGCCCGACGGCAAAATTCGCATCCCGTTGAACGAGGAAAGCGAGGGCGGCGGCGGTCAGATCGAGGAATATCTGGTCGATTTCAACGGCGAGGGCATCCAGCACATCGCCATGTCCACGCCCGATATCTATGCCACGATCGACCAGCTGCGCGCCAACGGCCTGCCTTTCATGAACCCGCCGCCGGACACCTATTACGACATGCTGGCCGAGCGTCTGCCCGGCCATGGCGAGCCGGTGGACGAGATGAAATCGCGCGGTCTTCTGCTCGATGGATCGACCGAAGACGGCGATCCACGCCTTCTTCTTCAGATCTTCACCGGCAACATGTTCGGGCCTGTGTTCTTTGAGATCATCCAGCGCAAGAAGGACGAAGGCTTCGGCGAAGGCAATTTCAAGGCGCTGTTCGAAAGCATCGAGCGCGACCAGATGGACCGCGGTGTGCTGAAAAAAGGCGAGAAAGCCGAAGCCTGACCAAGGCTTTTCGTCGGCGCTTTCTCACATAGCGCCACAGCAATAAAAAGCCCGCCCCTCCGGTAAAATGGAGGGACGGGCTTTTCAATATTCGGTCAACCTTGTGCCTTTTTGCGCAGGCGATATGCGTGCAGCAATGGCTCGGTATAGCCGCTGGGCTGCTCCTCGCCTTCGAATACCAGCGCGCGTGCGGCTTGATAAGCAATGCCATCGAGCGACGGTGCCATCGGCTGATAGGCCGGATCATCAGCATTCTGTGCGTCGACCTTTTCCGCCATACGCGCGAAAACGGCGTCGACCTGCTCCGCCGTGGCAATACCGGTCTTCAGCCAGTTGGCGACATGCTGGGAAGAAATACGCAAGGTCGCGCGATCCTCCATCAGGCCGATGTCATTGATATCCGGCACCTTGGAACAGCCGACGCCCTGATCAATCCAGCGCACGACATAACCCAATATGCCCTGGATATTATTCTCCAGTTCCCGCTCGACCATATCGCTTGGGAGATTGGTGTCGCTTGCCAGCGGGATGCGCAGCAATTTTTCCAGACCCGGTGTCTCGCGTTGTGCAATTTCCTGCTGCAGTGCGAACACATCGACCCGGTGATAATGCACGGCATGCAGCGTCGCTGCCGTCGGGCTCGGCACCCAGGCGGTGTTGGCGCCGGTCCTGGGATGGCCGATCTTCTGCTCCATCATGTCGGCCATACGGTCCGGCGCGGCCCACATGCCCTTGCCGATCTGTGCCTGGCCGGAAAAGCCATGCGCGAGACCGATCTGAACATTGCGGTCTTCATATGCCGAGATCCAGTCGCTGCTTTTCATCTCACCCTTCGGCACCATGGCACCGGCGTGCATGCTGGTGTGCATCTCGTCGCCCGTGCGATCGAGGAAGCCGGTGTTGATGAAGAAAATCCGGTCCTTCACGGCATGGATACAGGCTGCAAGATTGGCGGATGTGCGGCGTTCCTCATCCATCACACCCATTTTCAGCCGATTGCGGGCCATGCCCAGCATATCTTCGACCGCCGCAAACAGCTCGTCGGTAAACGCCGCTTCTTCCGGCCCATGCATTTTCGGTTTCACCATATAGGTGGAGCCGGCACGACTGTTCGTACGTCCTGCCTTACCGTCCTGAAGGCTGATGAGCGCCGTCATTGCCGCATCCAATATGCCTTCGGGTGCATCCCCCCCATCGGCCAGCTGGACTGCCGGCGTGGTCATCAAATGGCCGACATTGCGCACCAGAAGCAGGCTGCGCCCCGGCAGCGTGAAGCTGCTGCCATCGGGAGCGGTATAGGCGCGATCGGGGTTCAGCGTGCGGCTGATCGTCTTGCCGCCCTTTTCGAAACTTTCCGACAGATCGCCGCGCATAAGGCCCAGCCAGTTGGTGTAGCCAAGGACCTTGTCTTCGGCATCGACCGCGGCAACCGAATCCTCCAGATCCACGATCGTGCTGAGCGCCGATTCCAGAATGACGTCCGCAATGCCGGCGGGATCGTCCTTGCCCACCGGATGGGCGCGGTCGAACCGCACCTCGATGTGCAGACCATTGTGCCGATAGAGGCGCCCCTTGCCATCTTCACTGGTGCCGACAAACTGCTGCGCATCGGCCAGCGCTATGTCGCCGTCCGGGTTCTCCAGATCGGCCCAGCTGCCCGACGCCAATGGCACCGCTTCATCCAGGAACGACTTGGCCCAGGCGACGACCTTGGCTCCGCGTTCGGCATCATAGCCGCCCGGCTTCGCTTCACCCGGAATGACATCCGTGCCGTAAAGCGCATCATAGAGGCTGCCCCAGCGAGCATTGGCTGCGTTCAGCACGAAGCGCGCATTCAGCGCAGGGACCACCAGCTGCGGCCCCGCCAGGGTCGCAATTTCCGGATCGACATTGCCGGTGCCGATGGTGAATGCCTCCGGGTCTGCGACCAGATAGCCGATGTCCCGCAGGAAGGCGTGATAAGCGGAGCCCTCGGCGATGACATCATGCTGCTGATGCCAGCTATCGATCTTCGCCTGCAAATTGGCGCGTGTTTTGAGCAGAGCATGATTGCGCGGGGCAAATTTGGCATAGAGATCGGCCAGGCCGCCCCAGAACGCGTTCGCCTCGATCCCGCTACCGGGCAGCGCCTTGTCTTCCACAAAGCGGACCAGCTGCTCGTCTATCTTCAGTCCATTACGTTCGATCATGACAGGATATCCTTCAGTTCTGGCCCATGCGACGCATAAAATCGGCGCCAGCGAAATGCGCCGCCTCGCCTAGCTGTTCCTCGATCCGCAGCAGCTGATTATATTTGGCCGTCCGATCGGATCGCGACAGGGAACCGGTCTTGATCAGCCCGCAATTGGTAGCGACCGCGAGATCGGCGATGGTCGTATCTTCGGTCTCGCCCGAGCGGTGCGACATGACCGCGCTGTATCCGTGGCGATGGGCAATATCGACGGTTTCCAGCGTCTCGGTAAGCGAGCCGACCTGGTTGACCTTGATCAGGATCGAATTGCCCAATCCGCGATCGATACCATCGCGAAGCCGTTTTTCCTGCGTCACGAACAGGTCATCGCCCACCAGCTGGCAGACCGAACCGATCTTGTCGGTCAGCTGTTTCCAGCCGTCGAAATCATCCTCATCCATGCCGTCCTCGATCGACAGGATCGGATAATTGGCCTGCAGCGTTGCAAGATAATCCACCTGCTCCGACACCGAACGCGTGACGCCTTCCCCGGCATAGGCATAGGCACCATCCCTGAAAAACTCGCTGGCCGCCACGTCGAGGGCAATGACCATGTCGCGGCCAGGCTCGAACCCGCAATCGCGCATGGCGCCCATGATGAAGTCCAGGGCTTCATCGGCAGAAGGCAGGTCGGGTGCGAAGCCGCCTTCATCGCCCACCGCCGTGTTCTGGCCCTTGGCGGATAGCGCAGACTTCAGGCTGTGGAACACCTCGGTCCCCATCCGCAGCGCCTCACGGAAGCTGTCCGCCTTCACCGGCATGATCATGCATTCCTGAAAATCCAGCCGGTTGTCCGCATGCGCGCCGCCATTGACGATATTCATCATCGGTACCGGCATGGTCTTGGCGTTCGCTCCGCCAACATAGCGATACAGCGGCAGGCCGAAACTGTTGGCCGCAGCATGCGCCGTCGCCAGCGATGCGCCGAGGATGGCGTTGGCGCCCAGCCTGCTCTTGTTCTCGGTTCCATCGAGCGCCAGCATCACCCGGTCGACCGCCACCTGATCCACCGCATCCATGCCGGTAATGGCATCCGCGATGGGACCATTGACGGCCTCGACTGCCTTCAGCACACCCTTGCCGCCGAAACGCGCCTTGTCTCCATCGCGCAGCTCCACCGCCTCATATTTGCCGGTCGACGCCCCGGACGGCACGGCGGCACGCCCCATGCTGCCATCGGCCAGGAATACATCTGCCTCCACCGTGGGATTGCCACGGCTGTCAAGAATCTCGCGGCCGATGATTTGTGAAATAATGGTCATGTAAGGGGCCCTTGCGTTGTCAGAATCTGTTGCGGTCCTCCTGACGGAAGGCTTGGCGCAAGGCAAGGCATCGGCGCAAGGATCCTCAGCGCTGGCAGCGCGCGCAGTAGAAGGTTGAGCGGCCTCCTTCGCTCCGGCGGCGTACGGTACCGCCGCAGGGACATGGCTGTCCTTCTTTGCCGTAGACCCGCCACTGCTTTGCAAAATAGCCAAGCTCCCCGTCGGGGCGGGCATAATCGCGCAAAGTCGATCCACCGGCGTCGATCGCGGCGATTAGCACCGCTCTGATTGCCTCAACCAGCCGTTCCAAGTGTAGCAGACTGATCTTGCCGCCCTGCCGCCCGGGGGCGATCCGCGCCATGTTGAGCGCCTCGCACACATAGATATTGCCGAGGCCGGAGACGATCCGCTGATCCAGCAACAACAGTTTGATGGCGGCAACGCGGCCATCCAGCGCACGCTGCAGATAGGGCGCCGTGAAATCGGGCCCGAGGGGTTCCGGCCCCATCGCCGCGAATGGCGGCCAGACATTCACCTCTTCGGTCGCAATCAGATCGACCGAGCCGAAGCGGCGTGGATCATTGAGGCTGAGCAAATGCCCGCTCTCAAGCCCAATCACCAGATGATCATGCGTGCCGAGGCTATCCGGATCGATCCGCCAGCGACCGGACATGCCAAGATGAAAGATCATCGTGTCTCCGCGATCGGTATGGATCAGCCCATATTTGGCGCGCCTGCCCAGGCCGCTGATGGTCGCCCCGGTCATGCGCTGCCGCAGGTCTTCCGGGAAAGGACGGCGCAGATCGGGCCGCCGGGCCTCGATCCCGGCGATTCGCTTCCCATCCATGACCGCTGCCAGGCCGCGCACTGTGGTTTCGACTTCGGGGAGTTCCGGCATGGCCAGCTATATAGGCGCTTGATGGCGGCGCGCCATTGTTTCGCATTGTGGTCACCGCCATCTAGCAAAAGCGCGGCGCTGTCCCTAGGACGCTCGCCAAGGATCGCACGAGGACCAGCAAGATGTCAGACACCGTTTCTTTCGGCTTCGAGGAAGTAGCCCCCGATGAGAAGACCCGGCGCGTGGGCGGTGTGTTTTCCAACGTCGCATCAAATTACGATGTGATGAACGATGCCATGTCCGGTGGCATGCATCGGCTCTGGAAGGATCGCTTCGTGCGTCTCGTCAAACCGCGCGAGGGCGAGGATATTCTCGATATGGCGGGCGGCACCGGAGACATCGCCTTTCGCCTGCAGGCCAAGGGCGCGAATGTGACGGTGGCCGATATCAATCCCGAGATGCTGGAAGTCGGCATGCAGCGTGCGGTCAAGCGCGGGCTCGACGGGCTGGTCTGGACAGAACAGAATGCCGAGACGCTGACCTTTCCCGATCGGCATTTCGATGCCTATACGATTGCGTTCGGGATCCGCAATGTCACCGATATCCCGGCCGCGCTGGCCGAAGCGCATCGCACGCTGCGCTATGGCGGGCGCTTCTTCTGCCTGGAATTTTCCACAACATTGTGGCCCGGTTTTGCCGATGTCTATGACTGGTATTCGATGAATCTCGTGCCCAAGCTCGGCAAGGCGATCGCCAAGGATGAAGACAGCTATCGCTACCTCGTCGAATCGATCCGCCGTTTTCCCGGCATGGCGCAGTTCAAGGGCATGATCGAGGACGCCGGTTTCGTGCAGGCGAAGGCTGAACCGATCCTGGGCGGACTCGTCGCAATCCACAGCGGCTGGAAGATTTGATGCGCGAGCGATCGATCCAGACATGACCGCCGCGCGCACCCACATCTTCCGCCTTTTGAAATGGGGCCGTATCCTCGCGCGCCACGGGGCGCTGCGCGATATCGAGACGGCACGCCAGACGCCGCTGCCGGTGCGCCGCCTCTGCCGGATTGCGCGCTTCGGCACGGTGCAGCCCAAAACGCCTGACTATGCCGCGGCTTTTCGCGAGATCGGTCCCGCCGCGATCAAACTTGGCCAGACCCTGGCCACGCGGCCCGACCTGGTTGGCGAAGAGGCCACGCATAATCTGCTGAACCTCCAGGACAGCCTGCCGCCCGAGCCGTTCGACAAGATCTGCGAACAGATCGAGCGCGCACTGGATGCGCCGCTGAACAAGCATTTCCAGTCGATCGACCCCGATCCCATCGGCTCCGCTTCGATTGCGCAGGTGCATAAGGCGGTAACCACCGATGGCCGGACCGTCGCCATAAAGGTGCAGCGTCCGGGCATCGACAAGCGCTTCCTGCGCGATATCGAAACCTATGAATGGGCCGCAGCCCATCTGGAAGCCTTTGGCGGGGAGGCCGCGCGTCTGCGCCCGCGCCTCATCATCGCCAATTTCAAGCGCTGGACCATGCGAGAGCTGGATTTGCGCCGCGAAGCCGCCTCGGCCAGCGAACTGAAAGACGCGATGCAGTCCGAGGCCTTTTACGAGGTGCCGGAGATCGATTGGGACCGGACGGCTGGCAAGGTGCTGACGCTGGACTGGGTCGACGGGGTCAAGATCGCCGATCGCGAGAAGCTGCGCGCCGCCGGGCATGATCCACACCTGCTTGCCAACCGGCTGGTCCATGCCTTTTTGCGACAGGCGATCAGCGAAGGCTTTTTTCACGCAGATATGCACCAGGGCAATCTGCTGGTGCGCGCCGACGGCACGATCGTGGCCATCGATTTCGGCATCATGGGCCGGATCGATCGCAAGGCACGTTTCTGGCTGGCCGAAATCCTCTACGGCTTGATTACCGGCAATTATCGCCGGGTGGCCGAGATTCATTTCGAGGCGCAATATGTGCCGGCCCATCATAATCTCGAAGAGTTCGCAACCGCCTTGCGCGCCGTGGGCGAACCGATGCGCGGCAAGCCAGTGAGTGAGCTGTCCGTCGGCATGATGCTGGACGGCCTGTTTGCCATCACGCGCGATTTCGACATGCAGACGCAGCCACATCTGCTGCTGCTGCAGAAGACGATGGTGATGGTGGAAGGCGTGGCCACCTCACTCGATCCCGGCATCAATATGTGGGACACCGCCGCCCCATTCGTGCGCGAATGGATCCGCACCGAGCTGGGGCCGGAAGCCGCCGCCGCCGATGCCATTCGCCGCAACGTACAAACGCTGGGCCTGATCCCCGATCTCATCCGCCGATTGGACGACACGCTGCCGAACAAGGGCGGCGCCCCGCCCCCGCCGCCATTGCCGGAGATCAAGCTGATCTGGGACCGCGACCGTCCGCGCGGCGCCGGCTTGCGCTATGTCGCAACAGCCTTGGTCGCCGCTGCCGCTGGCGCGGCCGGCATGTGGTGGATAGGTCTAAGCGTATGAGCCAGAAATCCATCCTCCTCATCGTTGGTGGTGGTATCGCCGCCTATAAATCGCTGGAACTGGTGCGCCTGCTCCGGCGGCAAGGCATTGCCGTGCGCGCGCTGATGACCAAATCCGCGTACGAATTCGTCACACCGCTGTCCATGGGCGTGATGACGGAGGATCAGGTCTATTCGGACATGTTCGATCTGAAAGACGAACGCGAGATCGGCCATATCCAGCTGTCCCGCCAGAGCGACCTCATCGTCATTTGCCCGGCCACCGCCAATTTGCTGGCCAAGATGGCGGCCGGCATCTGCGACGATCTGGCGACCACCGTACTGCTTGCCACCGACAAGCCCGTGCTCGCCGTGCCAGCCATGAACGTACGGATGTGGGACCATCCCGCCTCGGCGCGCAACCGGGCTCAGCTTACGGCGGACGGCGTAGACGTGATGGAACCGGACAGCGGGTCCATGGCCTGTGGTGAGTTTGGGCCCGGGCGTCTGCCCGAGCCGCCGTCGATCGCACGGCGTATCTGCGCAAAGCTCGGCATCGGCTTCGATCCAGCGCTCGCCCAGCCGCATGCACCGACGACCGAACCTGCCGACCCGCTGGCCGGCCAGCCCGCCTTTGCGCCGGACAGCCACCGGCCATTGCACGGCAAGCGCGTACTGGTCACCGCCGGGCCCACGCATGAGCCGATCGATCCGGTGCGCTACATCGCCAATCGCAGCTCTGGCAAACAGGGCTTCGCGATCGCCGAAGCCGCCGCCAATATGGGTGCGAATGTGACGCTGATCGCCGGGCCGGTCAATCTGGCCACGCCCGCCGGTGTTATCCGCATCGACGTGGACACCGCGCGGGAGATGCAGGCGGCTGTTGAAGAGGCTCTGCCGATGGATGCAGCCATTCTGGTGGCCGCCGTGGCCGACTGGCGCGCTGCGGAAGAAACCGATCGCAAGATCAAAAAGTCGGGTACCGGCCCTGCCCCGCTCGCCTTGGCCGAGAACCCGGACATATTGGCGGGCCTCGCCCGGAGCGATCATCGTCCGGGTCTGCTGATCGGATTCGCGGCCGAAACCCATGATGTGGTCGCCCATGCGCAATCCAAGCTGGCGCGGAAAGGCTGCGACTGGATCGTCGCCAATGATGTGTCCGGCGATGTCATGGGCGGCAGCGACAATGCCGTGCATCTGGTAACGCAGAGCGGGGTGGAAGACTGGGCCAGCGCGCCCAAGAGCACCGTCGCGCGCAAATTGATGGAGAAAGTGGCCGATGCGCTTCGAACCGATTGACATTGCGATCAAGCGCCTGCCCCACGGCGAGGGTCTTGACTTGCCGCGCTATGAAACGGCGGGCGCGGCAGGCATGGACGTTTCGGCCGCCGAAGACGCCACTTTGGCGCCGGGCGCCCGCGCCCTGATCGCCACGGGCTTCGCGGCGGCCATACCGCCCGGCTATGAGATACAGGTCCGCCCGCGTTCCGGCCTTGCGTTCAAGCGCGGGATCAGCGTGCTCAACACGCCTGGCACGATCGACAGCGACTTTCGCGGAGAGATGAAGGTGCTGTTGGCCAACCATGGAGACGCGGACTTCGTGATCGCGCGGGGCGACCGGATTGCGCAATTCGTGGTCGCACCGGTGCAGCGCGGTACGCTGGTTGAGGTGGACGAGCTTGACGATACCCAGCGCGGAGACGGCGGCTTTGGCTCCACTGGGGTCTGACCGCCTGATTGCATGACCAGCCTCACCGACGATCAACTGGACCGCTATGCCCGGCACATCGTGCTGCGCGAAGTGGGCGGCGCTGGACAGAAAGCGCTGCTGGCCGCCCATGTGCTGGTGGTGGGCGCTGGCGGGATCGGCTGTCCGGCGGTCCAGTATCTGGCAGCGGCTGGCGTGGGGCGGCTGTCGATCATCGATCATGACCAGATCTCGCTGTCCAACCTGCAACGCCAGCCGCTTTACGGGACCGGCGATATCGGTGCGCCCAAGGCCGAAACGGCGGCGGCGGCCGTGGCGCGGCTCAATCCTGACGTAGCGGTGGCCGCCATTACCGAGGCGATCACGGCGGACAATATCGCGCCTCTTCTGGCCGACACGCAGCCCGACATCGTTCTGGACGGCACCGACAATTTCATGACGCGCCTCATCGTATCCGACGCCTGCGTGGCCGCGCGCATTCCGCTGGTGTCCGCTGCGATCGGCATGTTTCAGGGGCAGGTCGGCAGCTTCTACGGCCATCTGCCCGACGCGCCCTGTTACCGCTGCTTCGTGGGCGATGCCCATGATGCGGACGATTGCGACACCTGCGCCGATCAGGGCGTGCTTGGCGCGCTCTGCGGGCTCGTCGGCAGCTTCGGCGCGATGGAGGCGATCCGCGCCATCACCGGATTTGGAGAAGACGCCAAAGGCAAGCTGCACGTCTATGACGGGCTGAAGCCGGACATGTATACGATGCGTCTGCCCAAGGACCCGGCCTGCAAGACCTGCGGATCGCTTGCCGCCGCCTGAAAAGCCGCATAGCCTGCCCCGCACGATCATCTCCGGGGCCCCGCCATCATGACCTTACCTGTTACCGCGTTGACCGCCGCCATCTGCGCCATCATGCTGCTGGCCACCGCGCTCGCCACGGTGCGCAGCCGTTTCCGCACAAAGCGGGCGTTCGGGATGGGTGAGGACGACAGGCTTATCGCCGCCAGCCGGTCCCACGGCAACCTGGCCGAACATGCGCCCATCGTCATCCTGATGATCGGGGTGCTGGAATTGAGCGACGCCAATCACTGGGCGCTCACCGCGCTGGCCGTGGTCTTCCTCGGCGCGCGCGCCGCCCATATCATAGGCCTGCACCAGAAGCATGAGGGTGGTCCACCCAAGCTGCGCGCCCTGGGCGTAATCGCCACCTGGGCCGTCATGGTAGCGCTGATCGGCTGGATTCTGTTCAAGGTGGTGACCCAGAATGGCTGAGCGACGATAGGTAATGATCCTGCGCAAAGTTGACAAAGTGGCCACGGTTCGATGTCAACGCAGCGTAATAATATAACAAAGTAGACAGGTGCAACCCGGCAGCAAAGCACAATAGGCTTTTTGCTCCCATGACGTGAAATTGCCTTGCCCTACCCGGTCATATTTGATCTGATCCTTTCCATCATTGCATGATCGCAATCGGTGGGGGAGCGCCAGATTTGATGAAGACGAACTTTGGGTCGCGTAGGGCGATCGCGGGCGCCGCATGGACGGGGATGCTGCTCGCTAGCACAGCGGCAAGCGCGGCCAAGGAGGCGCAAATCCTGCCGCCCAGCTCCAACTGGCAGCTCGATTATTCGCCGACATCCTGCAAGCTTGCCCGCGCCTTTGGCGAAGGCGACGATAAGGTCGTTCTGCTGCTGACCCGCTATTCGCCATCGCCGCGCATGAGCATGACGCTGTCGGGTGCCATGATGAAACGCCTGCCGGGTCGCGGTGACGTCGCCATACGGTTCCATGATGGCGCGGAACCGCAGGACATCATGTTTTTCCAGGGAAATCTCGGCGAGACGCCCGCCCTGATCGCTGCAGACGGCCTCTATATCCGGCCCGAGAAGGATCGGGACCCGTCGGTGGAATCCGATGAGGGCCTCTTCGACAGCGCGGCGGAACAGGCGGATGCGCAGGCCGATCTCGATGAAGCCGACAAGGCGACCTATCTTTGGTTCGATGCCCCGTTCCACCGCCCGGTGAAGCTGGAGACAGGCGCACTCGGCAAACCTTATCGGGCCTTCAACCAGTGCCTGAAAGAGCTGGTGACGCATTGGGGTGTGGACGCCGAACGCTATGCCGCCCGCACGCACAATCCCAAGCCGATCAACGAACCGGTCAGATGGATAACCTCAAAAGATTATCCGTCCGATATGCTGCGCAAAGGCGGTCAGGGCATCGTTCACTTCCGGCTGACCGTCGGTCCTGATGGCAAGGTTGCCGACTGCAATATTCAGGGCGGGACAGAGGGCGATGCCTTTCGCGATGTCACCTGCGCCACCATCCGCAAACGCGCGACATTCGAACCCGCGCGCGATAGCGAAGGCCAGCCGATGACCGGCTATTTTCTCAGTACCGTGCGCTTCGAAATGCCTTATTGACGATCGCCCTGGCGTTCGCCGCTGAACTGCAAAAGCAATGGCCTGCTTCAACCGCGCTCATGCGCAACAACGTGGCCCGGCTCTAGTCCCAGCTGGAGAAAAGCTGGGGGCGCACGTCAGAAGCGGTAAGGCGGCTGACGACCCGAAAGCGGACTTTTGAAGCTATTGATGAGGCTGCCGATGAGCAGCCGTTTGCATCGTTAGCAGTGTGGCTGGGCGAGTTAACGGCCTAAGCCGCCCAAAGCTGATGCCATCAATTTTTTTACGCCGGAAATTCGAAGCATGATGGGCTTCATTTGATGCTATCGAAAACACTTCTGGAGGGACGTATGATGAGAATTGTGAAGGCGCTCGGCGTTTTGTTACTCACCTGCATGTCCGCAAGTGTGGCCGCCGAACCTGCAGCAAACCATTTGGGAAATTGGCTCACCGCCTTCAATTCAGGTGACAAAGCGACAATCCAGAAGTTTTATGGAGACCATCTAGGTGATGCCGATGCGCTAACCGCTCGGAATATGCGTGCGGAAACCTGTGGGTTCGACCTAGCGCGAATTGAAAACGACAGCGACGAGTCCTTTCGCGCTCTTTTAAGCCAACGATGCTTTCCGGCTCTTTTCCGTGTGAGCTTTGCAGTAGCAGATAATGGGGAGACGCTCGAGAACTTCAAGCTCCAGCCTTTTGCTATGTCCGAGGCGCGGACGCTAGCGGCCACTCGGGACATCGCGGATCGATTGGCGGGGCTGGATAGCTTCGCTGGATCCATGATCGTGGCGCGCGATGGGGAGGAGCCGTGGACCTATACGGCAGGGACCTTCAGCAAAAACGACGCGCGGCCAATCACTCTTGAGACACCGATGTTTTTGGCATCCGCCGGCAAGATGTTCACCGCGGTGAGTATCTTGCAGCTTGTCGAGAAAGACCAAGTCGAACTGGACGCTCCGCTTTCCCGTTACTTGCCGAATTATCCGAACAGTGAAATGGCGAAGGTAACGATCAGGCAGTTGCTGAGCCACCGTGGAGGGACTGGTGAGGACGGCATCCTTCAGCGTGAGGACGGCGCTAACCGGGCGTGGGTCCGGACCATTGATGATCTGATCAAGCTAAACGGCAGCCGTGCGCCTGATTTTCCACCAGGCAGCAAGTTCGATTATTCAAATTACGGCTTCATTCTGCTTGGCGCGGTGATTGAGCGAGTATCAGGACAGTACTATCAGAATTTCATCCAGTAGAATGTTTTCGACCCGGCTGGAATGACGCATGCGTCGTTTCCAGACTTGGAGCATATCGCGGATGTTCCCGTCGGCTATACAACCTTTTTCGAAAGCGAGCCCGAATTTCTCGCCGCGACCGATGTGCTTCCATGGCGCGGTTCGGCGGCCGGGGGCGGCGTGGCAAGTGCGACCGACCTACTGCGATTTCTCAATGCCCTCAGGTCGGACGTGCTGTTGTCGAGCAACACGCTCGCGTTTGCTACTCAATCTAACGAGACTGGGTGGTACGGCTTGGGCTTTGTCACTCAGGGGGGAAAGCACCCACTCTGGGGGCATGGTGGCTTCGGATATGGAATGAACGTGGCGGCGCAGAGATTTCCGGAGGATGAGCTCACATTCATCTGCATTGCGACGCGCGACATGGCCTGCGACCGAATGATATACGCGTGGTCTGACCGTTTATTCGGCGAAATCGAGTGATTGGCTTTTCAACTTTCTCACAATTTTCCCGCTGGAGCAGGAATTCGGATCGTCCGCTGTCTGAAATGATCGCATTAAAACCGGACAGTCGCAAACCCACCCCAATCTAAGACGTTCCCTGTAGTCGTACAGTTCCCTAAAGCAGACTTGGTCCCAATAGTTTCAGCGCACCGGCCTATTCAGCATTTGCTGAGCAGGCGCATGCGGATATTGTCCGGGAGGGGGGGATAAGGACCGTAGGTTTTGCTGCCATAGCGCAGGGGGACATCGCCGGACTGCATCACGCCGAACAGACCCTCCGCTTCGTCCTGGAAGGACAGTTTCTCGCCCATCATCATCCGCAGCCGCGTTTGCGCCGCGCTCAATTGCGCGGCCAGCCATGTCGCGCGCCGCCGCCCCACCGCATCCTTCGGTGCAGCCGCGTTGATGGCAGCACGCAGCGCGATCGTGCGCGCCAACAGGTCCGGCTTGCCGGCGGGATCGGCCTCCGCCGCGTCTCGCCACGCCGCCGGGCCATAATAGGCATCGATATAGCCGTCTTCCTGCGCGCCAATGGCCAGCTGCAATGTCACATAGCGCGCCGCCAGCGCATCCAGCGCCACATCCTGTGGGGCGGAAACGGAGGTTGGCGCATGGCCGGCGGTGACGGGCGCATCGCCCGATGTCATCGGCGCACAGCCGGAAACAAGGGCGGCGGCGGCAAGGCAAATCATCTTGGTCAGGAACATACCGTGCCGTAGGCAGTGGTGGCATGTCTAGCGCTGTTGGCGTGGTGTGATTTTGCCCAAAAAGGCCGCCCCGCCCGTGGTACGTCATGATGATCGGCTCGAACGCTATGATGATCGGTGCGATTCACCCAGGCGTCTCGCGACCGCGAGCTAATTGCCGTCTGTCTGCTCCAGTCCGTATAGCTTTGGCTTGATTGCCAGAAGGCGGTCTTCGATCTCGGTCATTTTCGTCTGGATCGATGTCCATTCGATGCTTCGTTCCGCCGCCGGTCCATGCTCGGCCCGAAGAAGTGTCTGCTCATCGATCAATATGTCCCGCTCTGCGATGAGCTCGTCCCACTCGATCTGAGCCAGTTCGAGAGGATGTTTGGGTCTGCTTTGTATCTCGGCAGCGGCGCGCTCTTCCAACTCTCGCGCTTTTGCCAGATCGATCGCCTCTCCAACCGTTTCGGGCTGCCTGCCATCCAGTCCGGTCAATAATCGACCGCAAAATCTGGAAGATGAACTTCTATGCCTGACAACATAGTTCGCAAAGGCAACGCCGTCCTTAGGGCTTAACCCACTTCGGACGTCCTGTACGGCTCGCATGTCCCGAAAATCGATATCAGCGAGCTGGATGCTGCGAGTATCGGTTGCGCAACTCGACAGGAGCACAAGACTGAGCAGCGTACACTGAAATTGTGCCAGCGATAACATCCCGGCGCAGTACCGTATCTTTGGTAAAAGGTCGGTGAACGTCCATTCCCCCGGCAACGGTCGCTCAAGCCGCCTGCAAGCCATTGGCTCCATCATGACAGGATTGTGGCAGGAACGACCCGGACCGTCTCAAACCGGAAATTTTGTCAGCATTCGCTGAGCAGGCGCATGCGGATATTTTCCGGGAGGGCGGGATAAGGACCGTAGGTTTTGCTGCCATAGCGCAGGGCGACATCGCCGGACTGCATCATGCCGTCCAGTCCCTCCGGCTTGGGTCCGGCGGCCTTCATGCCGCCGGGAATGGCATTGCCGGTTGCGCTGCGATCGATGGTGGGCACCACGTTGAGCGCGATGCCATCGCCTGCGCCGAAGCTGACCGTCACGGCTTCGCCATTGCCGAGCGGCTGCGCGCCCGCCAGGCTGACCTCCATCAGATTGCGGATCGGGCAGGAAATGGAGACGGTGCCGCTGGCGGCCCCGGCTTCGGTATAGACGGCGGTTGCGCCCGCGCTTTGCGAGGCGGCGAGCCGCCAGCCATTGTCCGCCTCGATCACCGTCTCCGCTTCCCCGGACTGTTCGCTGTTCACGGTGGTCACCGTGGTGCCCTCATCGACGTCGCTACAGCCAAGCAGCAGCAACGGAAAGGCGGCGAGTGGAAGCAGGCGGTACATGGCAATATCCTCTTGTGCGACCCGCTATTCTATCGCCGCTTCAAGTCAGTTTTGCGATGGCGCGATCATCGAAAAAATATTTGACAGTTTCTCCATTTTGGAGTGATTTACCTCCAATTCCGGGGGGAATTTATGGGGGAATGGCTCAGCTGGGTCGAAGCCACCCAGCATGAGTTGCTGCTGTTTTGCGGCATCTGGTTCTTGCTCGGTGCGATCGACGATATGGCGATCGATCTGCTATGGGTCGTGCAGCGCGGCCGTCCGTGGCGGCGGGCGGTGCCGGTACAGCTGGCGCACATTCCGCCCTCACCCACGCCGGGTCTGATCGCGATCTTTCTGCCGCTGTGGGACGAAAGCGCCGTGTGCGCGCAGATGCTGTCCAACTGCGCGCGGCAGTGGGAGGGGCAGCCCTATCGCATCTTTGCCGGGGTATATCCCAATGATCCGGCCACGCTGCACGCGGTTGCGGCGCTGGCCGCCGGCAATCCGCAGCTGGAACCGGTGATCAACCCCCTGCCCGGCCCCACCACCAAGGCCGATTGCCTCAACAATCTCTGGAACGCCCTGCTGGCCTTCGAACGGAGCCATGTGCAGACGGTGAAGGCGGTCGTGCTGCACGATGCCGAAGACTTGGTCCATGCCGACGAACTGATCCTGTTCGACCGGTTGATGGACGATTTGGATCTCATCCAGCTACCGGTGCGGGCCGTGCCGATCCCCGGCTCACCCCTCGTCAGCGGGCATTATCGCGATGAATTTGTGGAGGCGCATGACAAGCAGCTGGTGGTGCGCAGCTGGCTTGGCGCGGGCCTGCCCTCCGCCGGGGTAGGCTGCGCCTTTGCGCGCGCCATGCTGGAAACCATTGCGGGCCGCGAACAGGGCCGTCCGTTCGATGCCGAAAGCCTGACCGAGGATTATGAGCTGGGCCTCAAGATCCGCCAGCTTGGCGGACGGCAGGCGATCATGCACGTCACCGGGCGCGACGGCAGCCTGATCTGCACCCAATGCTGTTTTCCCGGCCAGTTCGTGCAAAGCGCGCGGCAGAAGGCACGCTGGCTGAGCGGTATCGCCCTGGCCGGGTGGGACCGGCTCGGCTGGACCCGCCACCCGGCCGAATGCTGGATGCGGCTGCGCGACCGGCGCAGCATCTTTGACGCCTTCCTGGTGCTGATAGCCTATGTCACCGCCGCGCTCACTATCCCCTTGTGGCTGTCGGCGTTCTGGCCCGCCGGTTACCGTCCGCAGGGCCTCAGCTCGGATGCGACATGGCTCGTCGCGCTCACCTTTTGCGCGCTTCTCTGGCGGCTGGCCGTGCGATGCTCGCTGGTCGGCCGGGTTTATGGCTGGCGCGAGACGCTGTGGTGCCCGCCGCGGCTGCTGATCGGCAATCTGATCGCCATTGCCGCCGCGTCGCGCGCGCTGCGCCAATATGTCGCCTATTGCTTCGGGGCGCGGCTGCGCTGGGAAAAGACCAGCCATTATTTCCCGGCGGACCCGGAACCATGATGCGGCCGACGCGAGGGCGGCCGCTGCGGTCCATGATGCTGCTGCTGGTTCTATGGATCGGCGCACGGCTGGTCCTGCTGTCCTGGGAACATCATGCGGACCGGGCGGGTATAAAGTCCCCGCCGATATCGCGGACCGGGCGCACGCTGGTCCACGGCGACCCAGACACCATGCCGGCCAGGCCGATCGCGGCAGCTGCGGGCATAGCCCAGGACCCCGCCGGGCGCGATTATGGCGGCGAGACGCCTGCGCGCCTCGGCCCCCGGATCGCCGCAGCCGATGCCGCGCAGGGCCGGTCGGGTCCGCGCACACCGGACGCGCCTTTTCTTGCAAACGGTGCGCACGCGCCCGGCGTCCAGATGGTCGCCGCGCCTGCCGTGCCGGAAACGCGGACGGTTTTTCAGGACCACGGCCCGGCCAGCCCGCGCCGATATTTCAATCTCTATGCCTATGGTTTTTACCGTGCCGGCAGAGGCCCTGCCGCGATCACCGGCACGCGCTATGGCGGATCGCAGGCGGGCGCGATCGCGGCTTTGCCCGTCGCTGCCGTGAACGGGACACCGATCGAGATCCTCTCCAGGCTCAGCTATGCCCCAGACGATCCGCAGTCGCTGGAACCGGGCGCAGGCCTGCGCTGGACGCCGACGCGCGGTCTGTCGGTCGCGGCGGAATACCGCCGGCGCGCCGACGGGATCGGCACCGCCATCGCCTATATGGCCGGTGGTCCGCCGCCCATCGCCTTGCCGGCGGACTTCGCGCTGGAGCTCTATGGGCAGGCCGGGCTGTATCGGCAGAATGGCCTCCACGGCTTCTATGACGGACAGGCCAGCGTCATGCGGACCGTGGCCGCCGCCGGGCCGACGGCGCTGTCGCTTGGCGGCGGGGCCTGGTCTGGCGGGACGCAGGACGTCCAGCGCCTGGACATCGGGCCGCGCCTGGCCCTGCGCCTGCCGGTCGGCGCGCTGACCCTGGCCATGTCTGCGGACTATCGCTTTCGCATGGCCGGGGCCGCCGCGCCCGGCAGTGGACCGGCGCTCACGATCGCCGCGCAATATTGAAAAACTTTTCCCGCGCACGCGCCTGACGCTTTATCGCGGCGCACAACGGGTCTACGCGAAGGCCCGGAGGTCTGGTTCCCGTGGACATTTATCTGCCGATCGCGAATCTCGCCGTGAACGGCTTTGTCATCATCGCACTTGGCGCGCTGGTCGGCTTCCTGTCGGGCATGTTCGGCGTGGGCGGCGGCTTCCTGACCACGCCTCTGCTGATTTTCTACGGCATTCCCCCCACCGTGGCCGCCGCGTCGGCCTCCAGCCAGGTGACCGGGGCCAGCGTCTCGGGCATCTTCGCGCATCTCAAGCGCGGCGGCGTGGATTTCCGCATGGGCGGCGTGCTCGTTTTCGGCGGCATCTTCGGCACCGGCGCGGGCGCGGGGCTGTTCGCGCTGCTGACCGAGCTGGGCCAGATCGATACCGTCATCAACATCATCTATGTGGTCATGCTGGGCGGGATCGGCACCTCCATGGCGCTGGAAAGCTGGCGCAGCGTGCGCGCGCTGCGCAGCGGCAAGCCCCTGCCCGCGCGCAAGCGGCGGCACCATCCGCTGGTCGCCAGCCTGCCCTGGCGCTGGCGCTTCTACCGTTCCGGCCTCTATATTTCCCCCATCGCCCCGTTGATCCTGGGCTTTCTGACCGGCGTGCTGACCATGTTGCTGGGTGTGGGCGGCGGCTTCATCATGGTGCCGGCCATGCTGTATATTCTGGGCATGGGCGCGCGCGTGGTCGTCGGCACATCGCTGTTCCAGATCCTGTTCGTCACCATCGCCTCCACCATGATGCACTCGGTCACCACCCATGCGGTGGACATCGTGCTGGCCCTGTTCCTGCTGGTCGGCAGCGTCACCGGTGCGCAGATCGGCGCGCGGTTCGCGCAGAAACTGCCGCCCGAATATCTGCGCCTCGCCTTGTCCTGCATCGTTCTGCTGGTGGCGTTGCGGATGGTGATCGGCCTTGGCTGGCGTCCGGCGGAGATCTTTACGGTGCAGCCGCTATGAGCTGGCGGCCCGCCTGCGCGCTGGCGAGCCTGTTGCTGGTCGGCACCACCGCGCCCGCCGCCGCGCAGCAGCAGGGCCAGGCGCCGATCCTGGTGCCCGACGTCAGCCAGCATCAGATCGAACTGCGGTCCGGTTTTACCGGCGCAGAGCTGCTGCTGTTCGGCGCCATCGCCTATCCGGGCGGCCGCATACCCGATGGCCAGATCGACATCGTGGTGGTGATCGAGGGGCCGCGAACGCCCATTACCGTGCGGGAAAAGGCCAAGCTCGGCGGGCTGATCTGGGTCAATGCGGAATCGAACAGCTATCGCACCGCGCCAAGCTTTTATGCTGTCGCCTCCTCCCGGCCCATCGCTGACATCATGGATGACCGTGAAGCCTATGTGTATGAAATCGGGCTCAAGCATCTGCAGCTTTCCCCGCTGCAGGTGGGCGATACGCAGGAGCAGCTGCGCTTTCGCGATGGCCTGATCGCCACCAACATGGCCGATGGCCGCTTCGCGCAATCGACCGGAAGCGTCGAGATTTCGCAGAAGCTTCTATACAGCGCGCGCATCGCCATTCCCGCCAGCGTACCGGAGGGGCGCTATGATGCCAGCACCTATCTCGTGCGCAACGGCAAGGTGCAGGCGGCCGAGGAGACCGAAGTCGTGGTGGCAAAGCGCGGCGTGGAACAGTTCATCTCGCTGGCTGCCGATCGCTATGGCTTTCTCTACGGGCTGGCCGCCATCCTGCTGTCGCTGGGCCTGGGCTGGCTGGCGGGCGTGCTGTTCCAGCGCAGACAATAAGCGCCCGTTGCGCACGGCCACGCTAAGGCTTTGTTTAGACCCCGGGCCTATCACGCAAGATCGCCAGTAACAGTAACGGGTGCCTTGCGTGGACATGAGCGGACAGAATTTCGAGAAATCTCAAGAAGTTCGCGGGCCTGTCTTGCACCCGGATGCACTGAAAAAGCCGGGCGCTGCAGCAGCCATGCGGCCCAGCACCGACATCGCGATCGGCTATGTGGCGGAAATCGACGGATCGGCCTCCTCGATCCTGCTCGATGCCGAGAAGCTGCGGGCGCTGTCTTCCAGCAATGACAGCAGCCTGGCCATGGCCGGCCAGGTCGGCAGCCAAGTGAAAATCCGCGTCAACGACAGCTGGCTGCTCGCCAATATCCGCACGCAAAAGCTGTGCAGCGATGACGAGCGGGCGATCGTCGGCCAGGTCGATTTTCTGGGCGAGGGCGAGGAAGAAAAGCTGACCGGGCGGATCTACCAGTTCCGCCGCGGCGTCACCCGCTATCCCGTACCGGGATCGCAGGTCTATGCCGTCACCTCGCAGGACATCAAGCAGGTCTATGCCGCCGATGCGCGCGCCAATATCGAGATCGGCACGGTCTTTCCCACCGCCGATATTCGCGGCGCACTGTATATCGATGCCATGCTCGGCAAGCATTTTGCGCTGCTCGGTTCCACCGGTACCGGTAAATCGACGGCCGCCGCGCTGATCCTGCACCGGATTTGCGAAAAGGCACCCGAAGGCCATATCGTGATGATCGATCCGCATGGCGAATATTCCGCCGCGTTCAAATCGAACGGCAAGATCTTCGACGTCAACAATATCGCCATGCCCTATTGGCTGATGAACTTCGAGGAGCATTGCGAGGTGTTCGTCACCACGCGCGGCAATGAGCGGCAGACGGACATGGACATCCTCGCCCGCTGCCTGCTGCAGGCGCGCCAGAAAAACCGCATCGCCGATTCCATCGGCAGGCTGACCGTGGACAGCCCGATCCCCTATCTGTTGTCCGATCTGCTCAACATTCTGCAGAACGAGATGGGCAAGCTGGACAAGGCCACCTCCAGCGCGCCGTTCATGCGCCTGAAGACCAAGATCGAAGAGATGAAGAACGATCCGCGATACGGCTTCATGTTCTCCGGCATGCTGGTGGGCGATACGATGGCGCAGTTCATCACCAAGATCTTCCGCCTGCCGGGCGGCGGGAAGCCGATCTCCATCATCGATGTATCGGGCGTGCCGTCGGACATCACCTCCACCGTGGTCGCCGTGCTCAGCCGGCTGGTGTTCGATTATGCCATCTGGTCCCGCAATGAACCGCAGCGGCCCATCCTCCTCGTCTGCGAGGAAGCGCATCGCTACATCCCCAATGATGCGACCATGCAGCACAGCGCGGTGCGCGATGTGCTCAGCCGCATCGCCAAGGAAGGGCGCAAATATGGCGTCTCGCTGGGCCTGATCACGCAGCGCCCATCGGATCTGAGCGAAGGCGTGCTGTCGCAGTGCGGCACCATCATCTCGATGCGGCTGAACAATGACCGCGATCAGGCGTTTGTGCGCGCGGCCATGCCCGAAGGATCGCGCGGATTTCTGGATTCCATCCCGGCGCTGCGCAACCGCGAATGCATTGTCTGCGGAGAGGGTGTGGCCATTCCCATACGCGTCGCGCTCGACACGCTGGAGGAAGACAAGCGCCCGGCCTCGGACGATCCGATCTTCTCCGAATTATGGCAGACGTCCGGCGGCGAGGAAGACATGACGCCGCGCATCGTGAAGCGCTGGCGCAGCCAGGGGCGCTAGGCCCCCGGCCACACCGGCTGGCTAGCCCAGCCGCGCGAGCGCCGCTTCGAGCCGCTCCGCTTCCGATGCTTTCTCGTCATGATCGGCCTGCGCCTTGGCCACCGCCTCGGGCTTGGCCTTTTCCACGAACTGCGGATTGCCGAGCCGCTTGGCCAGCGAATCGCGCTCCTTCAGCGCTGCCTCCCGCGCCTTGGTGAGGCGCGTGCGTTCGGCCTCGAGATCGATCACGCCGTCCAGCGGCAAGGCAAAGGTGGTGCCGTCGACGATGATCTGGATCGCCGCGCCGGCGGGCGCATCCGTGAAGTGCACCGCATCGAGCCGCGCCAGGCGGTCGATCGTTGCGCCTTGCCGCTCCACCAGCGCCGTCACATCGGCGCTGGCATCGGCGGCATAGGCGGTCATCCGCGTGCCGGGCGGAATGCCCAGCTCCGATTTCGCTGCGCGCAGCTCGCGCACCAGCGTAATCATCCACTCGACCTCGCGTTTGGCCGCGTCATCCACGTCCGCTTGTGTGTCGCACCATTTGGCCGTGATCAACGGATGCTCTCCGCGCGCGCCCATGGCGTGCCAGAGTTCCTCGGTCACGAACGGCATGAACGGGTGCAGCATCACCAGGATCTGATCGAACGCCCAGCCGGCCACGCGGCGGGTTTCGTCCGCCTGTTCGGCATCATCGCCGCCCATGACGGGCTTGATCAGCTCCAGATACCAGTCGCAGAAGCGGTCCCACACGAAATGGTAGATTGCGTCCGCAGCGGCATCGAAGCGCAGATCGGCCAGCGCCCGGTCCAGCCTGGCGACCGTCTCCGTCACTTCGCCGATGATCCAGCGATTGACCGCCAGCGTCGCGTCCGGCGCAGCAACGGTGTCGCTGCCGCCGATGCCGTTGAATTCGCAGAAGCGCGCGGCATTCCACAGCTTGGTCGCGAAGTTGCGATAGCCCTCGACCCGGCCCTCATCCATCTTGATGTCGCGGCCCTGGCTTTCCATCGCCGCCATGAAGAAGCGCAGCGCATCGGCGCCATATTGATCGATCAGCCCCAGCGGATCGACCGTATTGCCCTTGGACTTGCTCATCTTGGAGCCGTCCGCCGCGCGCACCAGCCCATGCAGGTACAATCGCTTCCACGGCGGCGTGCCCATGAACTCGATCCCCTGCATCAGCATCCGCGCATCCCAGAAGAACAGGATGTCGAAGCCGGAAATCAGCAGATCATTGGGGTAATGTTTCTGCACCAGCGGCGCGCCGTCAACCGGCCAGCCGAGCGTGGCGAAGGGCCACAGCGCGGAGGAGAACCAGGTGTCGAGCACGTCTGGGTCGCGCGTGAGCGCAATGCCCTCGCCCGCTTCCGCCTGCGCCTCTTCCGGCGTTTCCGCGACATAGGGCGTGCCGTCGGGGCCATACCAGGCTGGGATCTGGTGGCCCCACCACAGCTGGCGGCTGACGCACCAGGGCTGGATATTCTCCATCCAGTTGAAATAAGTCTTTTCCCAGCTCTTCGGTACGATCTCGACGTCGCCCGAGCGGACCGCGTCCATTGCGGGGCCGGCAAGTTTTTCGGCATCGACATACCATTGATCGGTCAGCCAGGGCTCGATCACCACGCCGCCGCGATCGCCGAACGGCGTCTGGATCACGCGGTCCTCGACCTCGCCGAGCAGGCCAAGCTCGTCCATCGCCGCGACGACTTTCTTGCGCGCATCGAACCGGTCCATGCCGATATAGTCGTCCGGGATCGCGCCGTCCGAAACCTGCACCAGCATCGCCTCGGCATCCAGCATGTTGAACATGTCCGCAGCCGCAATCCCGGCGCGCCGGCCTACGTCGAAGTCATTAAAATCATGCCCCGGCGTGATCTTCACCGCGCCCGAACCCAGTTCGGGATCGGCATGCTCGTCCGCCACGATCGGGATGCGCCGTCCGGTGATCGGCAGCACGACCTTGGCGCCCGCTTCGACCAGCGAGGCATAGCGCTCATCGGTCGGGTGCACGGCCACCGCCATGTCGGCGAGCATCGTCTCGGGCCGCGTGGTCGCCACCACGATATGGTCCGCGCCCGCCGCCGTTTTCGCGCCGTCTGCCAGCGGATAGCGGAAATGCCAGAACTTGCCCTGCACCTCGCGCGTCTCGACCTCCAGATCGCTGATCGCGGTCTTGAGCGCCGGGTCCCAGTTCACCAGCCTTTTGTCGCGGTAGATCAGCCCGCGTTTGTGCAGCTCCACGAACACATGCGTCACCGCCTTCGAGAAATGCGGGTCCATGGTGAACTGCTCGCGGCTCCAGTCCATCGAGCAACCCAGACGCCGCAGCTGGCGGGTGATCTGGCCGCCGCTATCGTCCTTCCACGCCCAGACGCGGGCCATGAAGTCTTGCCGGCTGAGATCGGTGCGCTTCTCGCCCTGTGCAGCCATGTTGCGCTCGACCACCATCTGCGTGGCGATGCCGGCATGATCGGTGCCGACCACCCACAGCGCGTCCTTGCCGCGCAGCCGCTCATAACGGACCATGATGTCCTGCAGCGTATTGTCCAGCGCATGGCCGATATGCAGCACGCCGGTAACGTTCGGCGGCGGATTGACGATGGTGAACGGCTCGGCATCGCCGCGTTCGGGGCGGAACAGGCCGTTCTTCTCCCAATGCGCATACCAGCGCGTTTCCAGCTCGGCCGGATCGAAGGTTTTGGGCAGCGTTTTTTGTTCGTCGGTCATGGGATGAGCAATGCCAGCGCCGATGCCGCATCGCAACGCTCCATTGTCGGCTGGGCGTTACCGATCCGAACTAAAACGCGTCATTGCGCGCGCAGCGAAGCGATCCAGAGCCGTTACCGCGCTGCACCTACTCTGGATTGCCGCGTCGCCTGCGGCTCCTCGCAATGACGTTCGTTATCTCGCTACCGGCGCGCCATCCCGGCCAAGCCATTTGTCCAGCCAGGCAAACACATTGCGGTGCCACTGGATGCTGTTCTGCGGCTTGTTGATCCAGTGGCTTTCCTCCGGGAACACCAGCAGTTTGGATGGAATGTCCTGCCGCTGCGCCGCGGTGAAGCCCATCAGCGACTGGGTGTAGGGGATGCGGAAATCCTTTTCGCCATGGGTGAACAGCACCGGCGTTTTCCACGCGGTGACATGGTGCACCGGGTTCCATTTTTCGTACAGCGCGCTCTGCTCATAATAGGGGCCGCCGAAATCCCATTCGGGGAACCACAGCTCCTCGGTGGAGTAATAAAAGGCGCGCATGTCGAACAGGCCGGCATGGTTGACGATGCATTTGAACTGATCCGGCCACTGCCCCATGAACCAGTTCATCATATAGCCGCCATAGCTGGCCCCCAACGCGCAGGCATTGTCCGGCGTGACGGAGGAATCGAACTTGGCGGCGGCGGCGAGGCCCAGTTTCAGATCGGTGAGCGGCTTGCCGCCCCAATCCTTGTTGATCGAGTCCGTGAAGGCCTGGCCATATCCCGTGCTGCCGTGGAAATCGACGGTAACGGTGGACAGCCCGTGGCTGGCAAAGATTTTCGGATTCCAGCGGAAGCTCCAGCCGTCGCCGAAACTGCCCTGCGGCCCGCCATGCACCAGATAGGCCGTCGGCGTGCCCTTGGGCGCCCCGTCCGGCTTGATCACCTGCCCCCAGACGGTGTCGCCATCTGCACCCTTGAAGCTGAACCGCTCCACCGCGACGGGATCGATCTGCCGGAACAGATCGGCGTTCACCGCCGTCAGCTGCCGCTCGTTTCCGCCGGGCAGCATGCGGAACAGGTCGTTCGGGGCCTGGATCGAGTTCTTGGTATAGAGCATCGAGCCATCGGCCAGCGGCATGGTATCGCCGATGCTGCCGCGCTGCGTGAGGCGGGAGACGGTGCCGTCCAGCGCGACCATGAAGGCGGGATGATCCAGCGTGTCCTGCGCGGTCACGATCATGTGGCTGCTGTCCGGTGCCCAGGCGATGGAGGAGACCGAGCGGTCCCAGCCATTGGTGATCGCCTGCGTCGTGCCGCTGCTCAGATCGCGCAGCATCAGCACCAGCCGGTCGCTCTCATAACCGGGCCGCGCCATGGCGGCATAGGCCAGCCAGCGGCCATCGGGGGACGGCGTGGGCATGGTGTCGGTCGCCTGATTGGCGTCGGTCAGATTGGTCAGGGTGCTGCCATCGGCGGCGGCGGCATAAATGTCCGTATCGGTGGAGCGCGGCTCCATCCGGCCCGTTTCGCGCAGCGTGTAGAACAATGTTTGTCCGTCCGCGCTCCAGTTCACTTCCTCTCCGCCGCCAAACGGATCGGTCGGTGCATTGCCGGTGACATTGGCGTCCAGCGCCACGCCGCCACCCGTCACCGTGCCGTTCACCACATCGAAGGCGAAGATGCGATTATAGGTGCCCGGCGTGGCCCAGCTGGTCCAGTGGCGCACGAAATATTCGTCATAGGCGCGGCCCGATTGCTTGGCCTCGTCCGCCAGCTTTTGCGGTGCGGGGCAGCCGAAGCTGGCGCAGTCCTTCGGGATCGCGCTCCACAAAGCGATGCGCCGGCCATCGGGCGACAGTTTGAAGCCCGCCACCGGGGCCATCACGTCGCTGGCCTGAACCGGCGCCGCGCCGGGACCCCCCATCCGCCAGACCTGATCGCTGCCGGACTGGTCGCTGATGAACCAGAGCGATCCGTCGGCGGCAAAAGCGGGCGAACTTTCGGAGGCATCGGCCAGGTCCGCGATCGGCACCGGCACCGCTTCGGGCTGCGTCAGATCGAGGCTGTAGAGCTGCGTCGAGCGGCTGTTATCCTCGATATCGGTGCTGGTGACCTGATAGACGGCGGTGGTGCCATCCGGCGAGACGACCGGCGCGCCGAGGCGCTTCATCGCGTTCAGATCGATCTCGGTCATGGCACGGGCGGCGGCGGGGGATGGCGCGGCGGCGACCAGAATCGCGGCGGCAGCGGCGGAGTAAAGCAGTTTGTTCATGGGGCCCACGCTACGGCGGGTCACCAGCAGCGGCAAGCCGGGAAATCAGGCGGCGATGCGCCCATATCCCGGTTCATCGTCATTGGCGGCCTTTCTGCCAGGCATCCGTCTGCGCCTGCGCCTGGCACGCGACCGGGGCTGGCCAGAACGGCGTCCAGATGCCGTGCCCATCCAGCGGCGCACCGACAGGCCGGGCCGCACAAACCAAGCCGTCAGGCCCGTCGCCACCAGATCGGCATAGAGGTTGATCTCGAACGTGGAGAACAGCATCACGATCTCGGGCGAAGACATGCCCAGCAGATGGAGCGCCTCCCCCGCCTCGGCATGGATCAGCACGCAGATCAATAGGATGAACGCCATGCCACCGATCATCTGGCCGGGGCCAAAGCGATTCAGAATCGCCGCCGGTTCCTCGACGCACCAGCGCGACAGCCACCTGGCCATCGCGATGTCAGGCGTGAATTTCAGAATAGCGACAAGCCCGAGCAGGATGGCGCAGGCGGTCACGGCATCAGCCCTTGCGGGTGATCCTTTGAATTTCCTTTTGCACCATGCTCTCGACAAGGGGCGGCAAATTCTGGTTGAGCCAGTCCTTCAGCATCGGGCGCAGCATCTCGCGCACCAGTTGCTCGATCGAGGTTTCGCCCGATCGCACGATCTGCGGGCTCGCCCCCGGTTCGGCCAGCGTGGCCAGCGCGGAAAGCGATGCGCTCAGCGTGTCGGCCTTGTCCGCTTCCAGCAGGCCGTCATCGTCTGCCCCATCCCGGTCATCCTCCTTGTCCGAGACGCTGTCATCCTCGGTCAGTTCCAAGACCGAATCGGCACGGGGCCGCTGACGCGACTCGGTGGCACGGCGATTGTCTTCCGCAATGATGCGTTTGATCGAGGAAAGGATCTCTTCCATGCTTGGCTCCCGCTCGCTCACGCTCTGCTCCCCTGTCCGGCTTTGCCAACCGCCCTTCCCCAAGGACGGTGCGGCAGCACCCTGACGGACTTCAATCGATCGGCCGGCGCGGCCCGTAAAGATTGCGCGCGGCGCTGCCCGGCCCGATGTCTTCGGACAAGGGCTCTATTGGGGCGGTCTGGGGCACGGTGTCAACGGTGCGCGATGCCACCGGCAGCGGATCATCCTCGCGTGACCAGTCGCCGCGCCGTCCGCGCACATCATCATAATAGGTCAGCGGATCGTACAAAGTGCCGCCTTCCAGGCCCAGATCCTCGGCCTCGGCACGGCCCATGGCGGCGAGCAGCGTGAAGCCGGCGACATAGGCATTGCGCCGCGCCGCGACCAACTGCACCTGCGAATTGAGCAGCTCCTGCTCGGCGTTCAGAATGTCCAGGATGGTGCGATTGCCCACGCTGTTCTCGGCCCGCACGCCTTCCAGGGCCAGTTGATTCGATTCCACCGCGATCTGGCTGGACTGGATCACCTGCTGCGATGCCTGCCAGCTGGCATAGGCACCGCGCACCTGCGCGATGATCGACCGCTCGGTGGCGATTTCCTGCTCCTGCGCCACGCCGAGCAGCGCCTGTGCCCGCCGCGTCTGCGCGGTGACCCGGCCACCCTGATAGAGCGGCAAATTCACCCGCACGCCGACGGCCAGATTTTCCTGCGAATTTGGCGCCGCCGGAATGACGATATTGGGATTGCCGGGATCCTGCTGGCCGATGGGCGCAAAATTGCTGGTGATGACCGACCCAAGGAAATTGGCATAGCTGCCTTGGGTAAAGCCGGACACGCGCGGCAACCGACCGGCCTGCGCCACACGCACATCATAGGCCGCCGCTTCGCGCCGTTGGCGCGCGGCGATCAGATCGGGATTGTTGTCGAGCGCGATGTCCACCGCCATGGTGGGGGCTTCGGGCAGATTGGGCAATGGCGGCGGCGGCTCAAGACCTGTCGGCGCCTCGCCCACCAGCTGTATGTAATTTTCCTTCGACTGGATCAGGTTGGACCGGGCGGTTTCCAGGTCGCTCTGGGCAATGGCCAGCCGCGCTTCGGCCTGCGCCACATCGGTGCGGGTCAGATCGCCGATCTGGAAGCGGTCGCTCGTCGCCTCGCGATTGATCGTCAGCACACCGACATTGGCGCGGTTGAGCCGCACGATCGCCTCGTCGCGCACCACATTCATATAGGCTGCAACCGTCTGGCTGAAGATGCTGCTCTCGGTTCCACGCAAGGTGGCCCTGCCGGCTTCCACCCGCTGATCGGCCGCTTCCACGGAATATTTTACCGCGCCGCCATTATAGATCGGCACGGCCAGATCGAGTGCCGCCACCGCCTGACGGCTCGAAAACGGATTGGAATTGTAGATGCTTTCCTGAAAGGTGCCCTGCCCGTTCACCTGCGGCCGGCCATCGGCCTTGGCGATCGGCACCGTCTCATCCGTTGCGCGCTGCTGCGCGCGCTGCCCGGTAATCGTGGGATTGTTCCTATAGGCCTGGACCAGCGCCTCGCGCAGCGTATCCGCAGCGGCCGGAGCAGACAGCAGGCCGGCAACGGCGGCCGCCGCCAGATATCGCGCGCGCCTGGTCATGTTAAAACTGAAACGCCTTGGCGCGGGAAAATCCCGCCAGCACCGGCACTTCATTATCCTCGAACGCGACAGGACGAACGACGTCGCCGCGCTTGCGGGCAATCGCCAACCGTGTGAGCCCGTTGTCCACCAGACCGCAGACCAGGCGACCGCCATCCGCAAGCTGCGCGGCAATGGTGTCCGGCACGTCCTCCACCGCCCCGTCGATCAGGATGAGATCATATGGCGCGCCGGGCGCATGCCCGTCGGTCAGCGGACCGTCGACCAGTTCGATGTCGCCGAGCTGGCCATGGGCTTTACCGGACAGGCGCGTACGGGCGGCTTCCAGCAGATTGCCGTCGGATTCGAGCGCCGTGACATGCGCCACCACATGCGCCAGCACGGCCGCGGAATATCCGGTGCCCGCGCCGATGATCAGCGCCCGGTCGGTCGCGCGCGGCTCCGCCTTTGTCAGCAACCGCCCAAGGGCGACCGGCGGCGCAAGATAACGCTCATCGCCAAGCGGCACGGACCGGTCGGCATAGGCCACTTCGGTCCGGCTGGCCGGCACGAATTCCTCGCGCGGCACGGTGGCCATGGCACGGATGATCGCGCGATCATTGACGCCCGACGGCCGAAGCTGGCTGTCGATCATCGCGTCGCGCATTAGCTGGAAATGATTATCATGCATAATGAAGCCCTATAGCAGCTGTGTTAGTATTGCAATACAGCTATTCCCTTCCTCCTCTTAACCGCCGCCCAAGGCAGCGCCAACCCGCTTTTGGACGAACGGATGACCAGCGCGGTCCAACGGCGAAATCCGCAACGCTGTGACGACCCGGCGCTTGACAAGCCCGCCCCAAATCCACAATGGCGTGCGCTTCCGCATTCGAGGCCCGATGGCGGAGTGGTGACGCAGAGGACTGCAAATCCTCGCACGCCGGTTCGATTCCGGCTCGGGCCTCCAAATGCGTGGCGCAGATCGGCGCTATCGGCCGCCATAGCTGGTTCTTCGAAGCCCGCGTTCCTATCTTCATCGGCATGACCTTTTCAGATCTGTCCGACTGGCAGTCGGTGGCGCTCGTGGCGCTTGGCGTTGCCGTTCTCCTGAGCATATTGTTCCGCCTGCCGTTCATCGGCCGGGCGCTGCGCGGGCTGTTTTCCCTCGGGATCATGGCCATCGGGATCTATCTGCTGATGCAATATGCCCCCTATGATCCCACGCTGGCGCGGATGACCGAAGCGCTGGGCATTCAGCAGCAGGAGGTTGTGGGCGAAGAGGTACGCATCCCCATGGCGGCCGACGGCCATTTCTGGGCGGAGGTCGATATCGGCGGAGTGGAACGGCGCATGCTGATCGACAGCGGTGCAACGATGACGGCGCTCAGCCCGGCGACCGCTGAGGAGGCCGGGGTCGAAGGCAGGCCGGGGATGGTGCCCGTCCTGATCCGCACCGCCAATGGCACCGTGCAGGCCAGCAGCGTGCGGATCGCACAATTGCAAGTGGGCGGGATCGTGGCGCGCGATCTGAACGCCGTCGTCACGCCAGCGCTGGGCGTCGACATTCTCGGCATGAATTTTCTGTCGCAGCTGGAATCCTGGCGCGTCGAAGGCCGTACGCTGATCCTCGATCCGCAGGGAAATAGTGCGCCCGGCAGCGACAGCGCAGCGGATACCGGAAAGGCGGGTTGAACCGCCGCCTCCACGCCTGAGCTGGCCGCGCGCCGCCCGCCTGCCCAGCCCTTTCAGCCGAACCCTTTCAGCCCGGCGATCAGCCGGGCCGATTGGCGCGTGCCGCCTCGACCCGGTTGCGGCCATTCTGCTTTGCCAGATACAGGGCTTCGTCGGCGCGCTTCAGCGCCTGGTCGCAATTGTCCTTGCCGATCAGCGCCAGACCGGCGGAAAAGGTGATCGAGCCGATAAGCTCATCCGTTTCGCGAAGGCGGACCCGGCGCTTGCTGAGATCGGCGCGCGCATCGTCGACCATTCTGGTCGCATCCTTCAACGACGTGTTTTTCATCGCGACGATAAATTCCTCGCCGCCCCAGCGTGCGAGGGCGTGATCGCTGAAACTCGCCTTCAGCGATGTGGCAACCAGCTTCAGAATGCGGTCGCCGACCATATGGCCATGGCTGTCATTCATGCTCTTGAAGTGATCCAGATCGATGATCGCCACCACATCGCGCGCGGAAACGGCATCCAGAGTGGGCTGGATGCCACGGCGGTTGAGCAGGCCGGTCAGCGCGTCGCAGCCGGCATTGCCGCGTTCGGCCTCCACCTCTTCACGCAGCAGATCGATCTTGTTGAGCGCATGGGCAAGCTGCTGTTCCGTCTGCTCCGTCCGCGCGATCATTTGCTGCACCTGTGAAATCAGCTGATCCGGGCTATTCTCAATCCCATCGAGATCGGACGCCAGACCACGGCCGAAATGTTCGTTCGCATCGGCCGCGCCCTGCGTCACTTCGGCCAGTTGCCGGGCCTGATGGCGCAAGACGCTGTTCTGCTCTTCCTGTGCGCCATTGTCGGTGGAGGCTGCCGCCATGCCCTGCGCAATATGATCCAGCATGGACTGATCGATCATGTCACCTGCGATCAGGATGCTGTCGATCGCCCGGGCCAACAGGCCATCCGGGCGTGCGATATAATCGTAGATCAGAGAATAGTTGGACGGAGTGGAACTCAGCTCCTTCTCGCGCAGCCAGCCAAGAACACGGTGGCCGACGTCATCGACATCCGCATCTGCGCTACGCTGCTTCTTGGATTTGAGAAATGCCAAGCTCGCCAACGTCTGCATGTCCTTTGTTCGAGAGCGCATTTATTAGCATGCATGAGTTATCAAAACATTGCAGAAATTACCATTTCCGGCCGATGTCCTGATATCAAGCTGTATCGAAACGCTTTTTCTATATCGCCGCGCTGCTAGCGCAAGTTCTGCCACATGCCAAGTCAGGCCGCATTGTCCAGCAGCGCAGCCGCTTCGGCGATCATGTCCGTCCGCTTGTCGGGCGCCGCCTTTTTGAGCCGCTCTTCATAGTCCCGCGCTTGTTCCCCCAGATCCGCCTCTCCAAAGAAACCGGCCGTGCCGGATATCTTGTGGAGCTGATCGGCCAACTCGTCGATCGCGGCGTCATCGATCCTGTTTTCCCGCAAGGCCCTGGAAAATATCTCGAGCGCTTCCTTCTTGCGATCGGCATAACGCTCTCGAAGCGATTTCTTCCGGCTCGTGGCGGGCGCGGCGGCCGTCTCGCCGCGCACACCGCCCCAACGGCGTACGGTGGCGACGAAATCGCGCGTGCGCAGCGGCTTGGTGAGATGGCCTTGCATGCCAGCGTCGCGGCAGGCGTCGATATCTTCGGAAAAGGCGTTCGCGGTCAGGGCAAAGATCGGCAGGGTGGCCGCATCGAACCCCTTGGCCCGCAGCGCTCTGGTGGCGGAAAGACCATCGAGCCGTGGCATCTGCATGTCCATCAGCACCATGGCAAATGGCGTGCCGGCCTGCTGCGCCGCCTCGACCATTTCGATCGCTTCCTGCCCGTCTCTTGCGATCTCGATCGCGATGTTGGCACGATCGGCCATCTGGCGCATCAATTCCTGATTGATGTCATGGTCCTCGGCCACCAGCACGCGGCCGATCTGGTCCGATGCCGGGGTCGGCGCCTGATTGTCGAACGATTTGTCCGCCCCCTGCTTGGGCGCTGCGCAGGGTGTCAGGGGAATGCGCAGGGTGAAGGTGGAGCCGACATCGGGCTCGCTTTCCACATTGATCGTACCGCCCATTTTCTTGGCCAGGCTGGCGCTGATGGCCAGACCGAGGCCGGTTCCGCCGAACTTGCGGGCGATACCGCTGTCGGCCTGCGCAAACTGATCGAAAATGCGCTGCAACCGGCTTTCCGCGATGCCGATGCCGCTGTCCTTCACGGCGATCTCCAGCATGTCGCCGTCGTGCGAACCGGCCACGCGCGCGGCAATGGCGATGCTCCCCTGTTCGGTGAATTTCGTCGCATTGCCGAGCAGGTTGAGCAGGATCTGGCGAAGCCGCAGGGTATCTCCGACGATCCATTCCGGCAGATCGCCGGGGATATCCAGATGGATATCGAGGCCCTTGGACGCCGCAGCGCCCGCCATCAACTCGCTGGTGACATGCAACTGGCGCACGATATTGACCGGCTCTTCCACCACATCCATCTGCCCAGCCTCGATCTTCGCCATGTCGAGAATGTCGTTGAGCAACAGCATCATGGCCCGGCCGGAATCGGCGATCAGTTCCACCTTGCGGCGCTGGTCGCTCTCCAGTTCACCGGCCAGAACAAGCTCGGTAAAACCGATCACGCCATTCATCGGCGTGCGGATCTCATGGCTCATATTGGCTAGGAAAGCCGTCTTGGCCCGCGCGGCATGCTCGGCCTTGCGCCGGGCTTCTCGCAAATCCTGTTCCATCTGTTTGGTCATGGTCACGTTGCGGATGGACGCGATGACTTCTGCCGGGGTACCATCTTGTCCGCGCACGAGGCCGCAATTGGCCTCCAGCCAGGCATAGCTGCCCCGATCGGTCCGATCTTCAGCCCGATAGGCAATGATCAGTTCTTCCATCTGGCCTGCCATCATGTCGCCCAGCGCCTGCTGAACCCTGTCCTCATCGTCCGGGTGGAAGCCGGTCATGACGTTCTGGCCCACAAGTTGCTCCGGCGGAATGTCCAGAAGCTTTCCGCATGATGGCGAGGCGTACAGGCATATGCCGTCGAGCGAGAGCCGCATGACCGCATCGGTCACGTTGTTCGCCAATGTCGTCAGTTCCTGCTGACGGAGCGCCAGTTCGGCCTCGCTGGTCTTGCGCTCGGTAATATCGATGGTGACGCCGATATAGCCGACATAGTTGCCGTCCATATCGCTTTCCGGCGCGCACATGACGCTGACCCAGGTGACCGCGCCATCTTCATGGAGCCAGCGGAACTCCCCCTCATATTCCGTCCGGTTGGCAACGGCTGAGCCCCAGCCCTGCGCAACGCGGTCCAGATCGTCCGGATGCATGGCACTGCTCCAGCCGGTGCCTCTCCACCGTCCGTTGGCGATGCCCGCCATGTTCTCCCAGGCACGGTTGGCATAGCTGCAACCGCCGTCGACTTCGGTACGGAAGATACCGACGGGGGCCAGATCGGCCAGCGCCTGAAAGCGGCGATCGCTTTCGATCAGCGCACGTTGCTGTGCGATTGTGTCCGTCACGTCACGGATATTGCCGATAGTGCCGGTAAAATTGCCATGCTCGTCGCCCAGGCGGCGCACCATCACCTCGATATGGCGGATGGATCCATCGCGGTGCACGAACCGCTGGTGCAGCGTCATGCTGTCAATATGCCCGCCGACCAGCCGCCCATAATCCGCAAGGGAGGCTATCTTGTCTTCTTCTACCAGCAATCTGCTGGTGGACCATCCAAGGCTTTCATCCACCGAATAGCCGGTCATGTTGACCCAGGCGCTGTTGAGAAACAGCCATTCGCCCCGGGCATTGGTCTTGAACACGACCTCGCCCATATTCTGCAGCACCTGATCGAACAGGTTGCGGCTCTCCAGCAACTCGGCAGCGATCGACGCACGCCCCTGCAGCACGGTGGCGACCGGCAGACCGATCATGAAGCAGGTGACCAGAAACAGCTGCAACGTCGCCAGCTTGTACCCCAGATCGCCATCGACCAGCATGATCGGGCCGCTACCTTGCAGTGTTGCCGCCGATGCGATGACCGATACGATGACGATGGACACCGCCGTCCCCAGCAAGCCGGTACGGAACGCGGCCACCAGCACCAGAGGACAGGCCAGAAACAGCAGCGGATAACTGGTCTGGCCGAAAATCGCCGCGGCCACGAGGACGGTGCCGACGATCAGCTTGGACCAGTCTATAAGATCCTGCGCCGAGGGACGTTTGCGCGCGCGCCAGCCATCGATGAGAATAAGCATCGTCGGCACGACGGTGGCCATGGCCAGGGCATGGGCCGAATACCATTTGATCGCACTTTCCTGGTCGAACCAGCTACCGGGAGACGCAAGGGCAAGCCCCGGAAAAACCGCAGAGATTGCTGGCATGGCGATGCTGATGCCAAGCAGGATGTTGAGCATGCGCGGCTCGGCGATATCGGGGTTTTGACCGTAAAAGCGCCGGACCACCCACAGCGTGAGCGCCACCTCCACAAAATTGCCGATGCCAAGCAAGAGGGCGGTGGACAGGTCGTCTCCAAAGGCCAGGTTCAGCAGCACATTGGCCACAAAGGCAATGCCGAGATACATGTCCGGCCATGCGGCGCGCGTGCGCAGCAATATCGCCAGCAGCATGGCATTGGGCAGCCAGACCGCGGCGATCCGGCCATATTGGAACGTCAGCTGGACGTTCATCCACCCCAGAAGAATATAGATCGCGGCCAGCGCCAAAGCGCCGGCAATGGCCACGCGCAGGATGGAAAAAGCGGGGATATGCGAACGCGCAAATAGGGTCATCATCCTGCCATCGCAGAAATTGGTTAACGCAATCTAAGGGGGATGGCGCAACATGGCTGGTATGCGCGCCCGCGCTGGGATAGGCCAGCGGGATGACCCAAGCCCCAGACGTTCACCCATATCCGCCGGCCGCCCGTTTTTCGAAGGGAGGCTGCTGACATGGCGCATTTCGTCCTCGTCTCCGGCGCATGGCACGCGGCCTGGTGCTGGGAAACGGTTATCCCCTTGCTCGAAGCGAACGGTCACCGCGTGACCGCGCCGGATCTGATCGGCATGGCACGCGGCCAGCCGCAGGTGGCCGAACAGATGACCATCGCCGCCTGGACGGCGCAGCTGGTCGAGCTGATCGAGGCGCAATCCGATCCGGTCGTCCTTGTCGGGCATAGCCGGTCCGGGCTGCTCATCAGCGAAGTGGCCGAGCGTATTCCGGAGAAGATTGCGCGCCTGGTGTATCTTGCGGCATTCCTGCTGCCGGACGGCGCGAGCATCGGCCGCACCGCCGCCACCGTGAAAGGCGGCGTTACACCCGATGTGATCGAACCAGGCGCGGCCGAGGGCTTCATGGTCGTCAAGCGGGGCATGACGGTGCCGTTGCTCTACCATCGCTGCGGCGCGCAGGATGCGGCGGCATCGGTGGACCGTCTGGTGCCCGAACCCGCCACCAGCTTCGCCACGCCCGCGCAGCTGAGTGCGGCGCGTTTCGGCCGTGTTTCGCGCGGCTATATTGCGTGCAGCGATGATCAGGCGGTGCCGATCGCCTTGCAGCGCGCCATGCTGGCGAGCCTTCCGTGCGATCCCGTTGTCACGATCGACAGCGATCACTCGCCTTTCTACAGCGCGCCCGATGCCCTGGTCTCCGCGCTGGAAGAGATGGCCGCCACATGACGCCGTGCACGCCAGGAATATTTGATAGGCTCGGCCCCATTTTGCCCAGCGTAACGTTGCGGCTTTTATGAAAATCCATATCCATTCGCGGCTCGACTATTATTTCGAGCAACCGACCGACATTCTGCTGCAGATCGAAGCGGCCATCATCCCAGAACAGGCGGTGGAAAAAGCGCATATCGCCTTGCCGAACTGCGCGCATTTCGCGCGGGTTGGCGGGCATAACGATATCGGGGAGCGGATCTGGCTGCGCGCCGAGGGCCAGTGCATTTTCGATTATGAGTCCACCGTACGGATCGACCGCATTCTGGGTAATCTCGGCGATCTGGAATATGTGCCGCCGCATCAGTTGCCGGGCGAGACGGTCGAATATCTCTGGCCATCGCGCTACTGCCCTTCGGACCAGTTCCAGAGTTTTGTCGAGGCCGATTTCGGATCGCTTCAGGGCGGCGCCAAGATCATCGCCATGCGGGACTGGATCAAGGACTGCTTTTCCTATGTGCCCGGCTCCAGTAGCAGCGATACGACCGCGCTGGAAACCTTCGTCAAGCGCGAAGGCGTGTGCCGCGACTATGCCCATGTCATGGTGACGCTGGCCCGCGCCGCCGCCATTCCGGCGCGCGTGGCAGCCGTCTACGCACTGGGCGTCGAACCGCAGGATTTCCACGCGGTGGCCGAAGTCTTCCTGGGCGGCCAATGGCATTTGGTGGACGCCACCGGCATGGCCGAAGAGGGCGGCATGGCCAAAATCGGCGTGGGCCGTGACGCGGCCGACGTATCCTTTCTCACCGCCTATGGCTTTGCGCAGATGAACGCCCAGTCGGTGGAGGTCACCCCGGTCTGATCCGGCCCGGCCCTTCGCATGGAAGGGTGCGGACCGGCGCGCGGATTGAAATGCATCGGGGGATGGCCAAAACCGGCTTTTTGTCCCTAGACTGCATTTTCCTTTTCCACCCGCCGGAGCCCTGCCCTTCATGACTGCAACCGCCAAAGCCCTTGCCCTCGCTCTTCTGACCACCGCCGCAGCCCCGGCACTGGCACAGACCGCCCCCGAAACGCTGCGCACCGCGCAGGCCGGGCAAACCGGGATCGACGCCGAGACGCTTACCGAGATTGCCGGCACATTGGCATCGGATCAGTTCGAAGGCCGCGCGCCCGGGACGGCCGGTGAAGACAAGACCATAGGCTATCTGATCGGCCGGTTCGAGGCGCTGGGGCTGGAGCCGGGCGGTGTGGACGGCGGCTGGACGCAAGCCGTCCCCCTCCTGCACACGCAGCTTGGCACGCCCGAGACGTTGCAGGTGACCGTTGGCGGCCAGACGACCGACTGGACCTTTCCCAGGGATGTCTATGTCTCCACGCTGCAACCCAAAAACATGGCCGCGATTGACGGGGCAGACATGGTCTTCGTCGGCTATGGCGTCGATGCGCCGGAGCGGCAGTGGGACGATTTCAAGGGGCAGGACTTGAAGGGCAAGGTCGCCGTCTTCCTGGTCAACGATCCCGATTTTGCTGCGCAGCAAAACGAGCCGGTGAGCGGCAAGTTCAAGGGCCGGACCATGACCTATTATGGCCGCTGGACCTACAAGTTCGAGGAGGCCGCGCGGCGCGGCGCCATCGGCGCGCTGATCGTGCATGAGACCGAGGCCGCGGGCTATGGCTGGAACGTGGTGGAGAGTCCGGGCGGCGAGAATTACGATATCGTGCGGCAGCCGGAAGACGTCACCAGTCTGGCGCTGCAGGGCTGGATCTCCGGCGATGCCGCGCAAAAGCTGTTCGCCGATGCCGGGCAGGATCTGGCAAAGCTGCGCACGCAGGCGCGCTCGGCCAGCTTCAGGCCAGTGCCGCTGAAGGCGACCATGACCGCGCGTTTCCCGGTGACGCAGGAGGTGGTGAAGAGCCAGAATGTCCTCGCCAAGATCCCCGGCACAACGCGCCCCGGCGAGGTGGTGATGTATGGCGCGCACTGGGATGCCTATGGCGAAGGCCCGCCGGACGAGAATGGCAAAATCTACCGCGCGGGCGCCAATGACGATGCGCTGGGCATTGCCGGCATGATGGAAATCGCGCGGCTGATGAAGGCGGACGAAGCGCCCAAACGCAGCGTGGTGTTCGCCGCATGGACTGCCGAGGAGCGCGGGCTGCTGGGCAGCGAATATTATGCGCAGGATCCGATCTATCCGATCGAAACGACCGTCGCCAATCTGACGCTCGATATCCTTCAGACGGCGGGCAAGGCAAAGGATGTCCTGCTGATCGGCAAGGGTCAGGGCACGCTGGAGGATGATCTGGCGACCTATGCCAAAGCGCAGGGCCGCACGGTAACACCGGAAAGCCTGCCCGAGCGCGGCCTGTTCTACCGCGCGGACCATTTCTCCATGGCCAAGCGCGGCGTGCCGGTGCTGCTCATGATGGGCATCAGCGGGGCGACCGATCTGGTCGATGGCGGCAAGGAAGCGGGCCAGGCATGGGTCGATGCTTATACCGGCAATTGCTACCATCAGGCGTGCGACGCAGTGTCCGACGACTGGGATCTGGCCGGCGCGGTGCAGGATATTTCCCTGATGTACGCTATCGGCGCGGATCTGGCGCGTTCGGACCGCTGGCCCGGCTGGAAGGACGGATCGGAGTTCAAGGCCATCCGCGAGGAGACGGCGGCGGCGCGCCGGTAATCACGACGTCGTTGCGCGGAAACAGCAGCAGAGGACATCCCATGCCCCATTATGGCGACTATCAGAACCAGATCTACAATGCGGGCCTCTCCGGCATCATCCCCAAGATCCCGGTCGATTACGCCACCCTCGTCGCGCGTGCGGAAAAGGCGATGCCGCCTTCGGTGCTGAACTATGTGCAGGGCGGCTGCGGCGATGAATATACGCAAGGCCAGAATGCCGCCGCCTTCCGCCACTGGGGCATGACGCCGCGCATGATGGTCGATTGCCGGGAACGCGATCTGTCGATCGACCTGCTCGGCATGACACTCCCCACGCCCATTTTCATGAGCCCCATCGGCGTCAACGGAATCGCCACGCAGGACGAGCATGGCGATATCGCGGCGGCGCAGGCCTCGGCGGCCACCGGCGTGCCGTTCAGTAGCTCCACCTTGTCCAACGATCCGCTGGAGGACGTGCTGACCGCCTGCGGCGATACGCCCGCCTTCTTCCAGCTCTATACGCCCAAGGACAAGAAACTGGCCGAAAGCCTCGTCAGCCGCGCCGAGGCGGCAGGCTATAAGGCGATCCAGGTGACGCTCGATACATGGGTCACCGGCTGGAGGCCGCGCGATCTCAACACCGCCAATTTCCCGCAGCTTCGCGGCCATGTTCTGCAGAATTATTTCAGCGATCCGGTCTTCCGCTCGCGCCTGGAAAAGCCGCCGGAGGAAGACCCCAAGGCCGCGATCTTCACTTGGGCCGCCACCTTCGGCAAGGTGCTGACCTGGGAGGATATGGCCTGGCTGAAGTCCATCACGAAGCTGCCGATCATCCTCAAAGGCATTTGCCATGGCGACGATGCACGGCGCGGGATCGATGAGGGCGCGGACGCGATCTACTGCTCCAATCATGGCGGGCGACAGGCCAATGGCGGCATCGCGGCCATCGATATGCTGCCCGATGTGGTGGACGCCAGCGGCGATGTGCCGGTGCTGTTCGACAGCGGCATCCGCTCCGGCACCGATGTGATCAAGGCGCTGGCGCTCGGCGCCACGGCGGTCGGCGTGGGCCGCCCTTATCTTTATGGCCTGGCGCTGGGCGGCGCGGCAGGCGCGGAGCATGTGCTGCGCTGCATTCTGGCCGAGGCGGATCTGCTGATGGCGGTAAACGGCTATCCCACGGTGGAAGCGGTCCGCGCGGCCGGGGCAAAGCGGACGGCCTGAAACGAAACCATCTGGCCCACCGCGCGCTGTCTGCCAAAGGACCATAGGGAGCATCGCGATGAGTGGATTTACCGAGAAAGACGTACCGGACCAGAGTGGGCGAACGATCTTCGTAACCGGTGCCAATTCCGGGGTCGGCTTTCATGTAGCGCGGGTGCTGGCAGGCAAACATGCGCGCGTCCTGATGGGCTGCCGCTCCGAAGAGCGTGCGAAGAAAGCCATGAACCGCATCAAGGCGGAGCATCCGATCGCCCGGCTGGAGTTCATCGCCCTGGATCAGGCCAATCTGGCCAGCGTCCGCATCGCGGCCGAGCGGGTGAAGCAGGAACCCCGGCTCGATGTCCTGATCAACAATGCCGGGATCATGGCGGTGCCCATGGGCCGCACCGAGGACGGGTTCGAATCGCAATTCGGCGTGAACTATCTGGCGCCCTTCGCCCTCACCGGCCTGCTTCTGGCGAAACTGGGTGAGACGCGCGGCAGCCGCGTGGTCACCACCTCCTCCATCGCGCACAAGCGCGGCAAGATCGATTTCGACGATATCAATGCCGACGATCATTATGACGCCTGGGCGCGATATGCGCAGTCCAAGCTGGCGGACCTCATGTTCGCTTATGAGCTGGATCGGCGGCTGGCCGGTGCCGGACGCAAGACCATATCGGTCGCCGCGCATCCGGGCATGGCCGCGACGGAGCTGACCCGCCATCTGCCCGCCCCGATGCAGAAACTCGGCCCGGCGACAGGGGCGCTGTTCAACAGCTCCGCCCAGGGGGCATGGCCTACATTGATGGCGGCCACCGCGCGCGGTGTGTCCGGCGGCGATTATTGCGGGCCGAACCAGATGTTCGAAACGCGCGGCAAGGCGGTGAAGGTCGGTTCGTCCAAGGCGAGCCGTGACAATGCAGCGGCCCAGCGCCTGTGGGATCTGTCGGTGGAGATGACCGGCGTCGATCCGGGTCTCGCTGCCATCTAGAGCCAAGGCTGGACCGAACCGGACCGATTGCCTTTGGCGCGTCAAACCGGCTTGCCTCTCGGCCTGCTTTGGCTATCCCTTCGCCCACAATAGAAGGGCGCGCCCAAGCCGCGTCCGGGGAAAGGATGATAGAGATGCACGCCAAGACGTTTGCAACCGCTCTGCTGCTGGGAAGTGCGCTTACTGCGCTGCCCGCCGCCGCCAAGGAAGGGATGTATACGCCCGATCAGCTGCCGGAGATTGCCGAGGATCTCAAGGAAACCGGGCTTAAGATCGACCCCGAGCGGCTGGCCGACCTGACCGGTTTTCCGATGGGTGCCATCGTCTCGCTGGGCGGGTGCTCGGCCAGCTTTGTGTCTCCGCAGGGTCTGGTCGTGTCCAATCATCACTGCGTGCGGGGATCGGTGCAGTATAATTCCACGGCCGAGCAGAATTATCTGGAAAACGGTTTCCTGGCCAAGAGCATGGCGGACGAAGTGCCCGCCGCGCCCGGCAGCCGGATCTACGTCACCACCGAAGACAGCGATGTGACCGCCCGCATGACCGAGGGCACACAGGCGCTCGGCGGCCTGGCCCGTTACAACCTCATCGAACAGCGGATGAAGGACATCGTCGCCGAATGCGAAGAAGCGCCGGGATATCGCTGTCAGGTCGCCAGCTTTTATGGCGGCGATCAGTACAAGCTCATCAAGCGTCTGGAAATTCGCGACGTCCGGCTGGTCTATGCGCCCGCCGATTCCATCGGCAAATATGGCGGCGATGTCGATAACTGGCAGTGGCCCCGCCACACCGGCGATTTCGGCTTTTATCGCGCCTATGTCGCGCCGGACGGATCGGCGGCGGACTATGCCGAAAGCAATGTGCCCTACAAGCCGGAGCATCATCTGAAGGTCAGCGCGAGCGGCCTGAAGGAAGGCGATTTCGTGATGGCTGCCGGCTATCCCGGCTCCACCAGCCGCTATGCCCGGCTTGCCGAGGTGGAGAACACCTTCGACTGGCAATATCCGACCTATATCACGCTGCTGAACAACTGGATCGACACGATCGAGACGACCGCGCCCGAAGGATCGGACGCCCGCGTGAAATATGAGGCGCGTCTCGCCGGCCTCAACAATTATGAGAAGAACTTGCGCGGCCAGATCCAAGGGGCGCGCAGCGTGGGGCTCGTCGATCGGCGGCGCGAACGGGAAACGGCGTTGAACGCCTGGATTGCCGCCGATCCGTCGCGCAGCGGCTATGGCGATGCGATCACCCGTCTGGATGCCCTGACGGCGGAGTCCGCAGCGGCGGCCCGTCAGGATTTCTGGTATAATTTTGCGACCAATTCCCAGCTTCTGGGCACCGCGCAGCGCCTCTATCGCCTCGCCAAGGAAAAGCAGAAGCCCAATGCGGAGCGTGCGCCCGGTTTTCAGGAACGGGACATGACCTTCTTCCGCCAGGGCCTGCAGGCGCTCGACCGGCGCTTCGATCCTGCCGTCGACAAGGCGGAATGGATGATGTTCCTGAACGATTACAAGGCGCAGCCCGAAGCGGCGCATGTGACCGTGTTTGACGAGGCCCTCGGTTTGACGCCGACGCTATCGGACGCCGCTTTGGGCAAGAAGCTGGACAGCTATTATGCGGGCACCTCCCTCGGTGAAGCGGACAAACGTCTGGCACTGATGGACGCCAGCGCGAGCGAGATCGAAGCCAGCAAGGACCCGTTCCTGAAACTCGCCGTCGCGCTGTATGCGCGGGACCGGGCGCAGGAGGATGAAAGCAAGGACCGCGCTGGCCGCGGCATGGCGCTGCGCCCTGCCTATATGGAAGCCATCACCGCATGGCAGCGCCAGAACGGGAAGATCACCTATCCGGATGCCAACAGCACGCTGCGCGTGACCTATGGCACCGTGCTTGGCGGGTCCCCCAAGGACGGCCTGATCTATGCGCCCTTCACCACGCTGGAAGGGATCACCGCCAAGGACACCGGCGAAGAACCGTTCAACGCGCCCGCGCAGGAACTCGATCTGATCCGTGCCAAAGACTATGGCGCCTATGATATGAAGGGCTTGGGCTCCGTGCCGGTAAACTTCCTGTCGGACCTCGATTCCACCGGCGGTAATTCCGGTTCGGCCACGCTGAATGCGCGCGGCGAACTGGTCGGCCTGCTGTTCGATGGCACATTCGAAAGCGTGAATTCGGATTGGGATTTCGACCCGAGAACCACCCGCACCATCCATGTCGACACGCGCTACATGCTGTGGACGATGGACAAGGTCGATAATGCCGATGCGCTGATCGCGGAAATGGACATCGTCAACTGATCTGCCGGCCCTCCCCCACCGGGGAGGGCCATTGGCAAACGCGCCGCCTTTGGGTGCACAGTCGCCCACATATTAAAGACACAAAAAAAACGGGCAGCCGGCAGGCTACCCGTTTCAAACTTCATAACGTCTGCCGAGCGCGATTGCGCCGGCTGGCTCAGTTGACGGCGTCTTTCAACGCCTTGCCGGCCTTGAACTTCGGCTGCGTCGATGCCGGAATGGTCATCGGTTCACCGGTCCGTGGATTGCGGCCCGTAGAGGCCTTGCGCTGCGACACGGAGAATGTGCCAAAACCGACAAGGCGCACATCACCGCCGTCTTTCAACGTGGACGTGATGGTGTCGAACACCGATTCCACGGCCTTGCTGGCATCGGATTTGCTCAGACCGCTCGTATCGGCCACCTGATTGACGAGATCTTGCTTGTTCATTGGCGGGAACCCCCTCTTCTAATTTTTTTGTCAATTCGCTTGAATCGCGGCTTTGCCGTAGCGGCGAGTTAGAAGCAGCCAGAGCGGACTGTCAAAGGATAATCCCGCAATTCTGCGGTTCAGCGCCAGTCCCACCCTCTGTATCGCCGCCGCGCCGCCATGGGCCGGAAACAGATACAGAGGGTGTATCGGCGATCAGTGCGTAACCTTTGGCCCCTGCACGCCAGCCGCCGTATCCGGCTGCACCGCGCTTTGCGACCAGGCCGCCAGCTCATCGGCTTCGGTCCAGTCGATCGCTTCCAGCTTCTCGGTAAGAGCATGGGCCAGCACTTCATCGACATGGCTCACCGGCACGATTTCCAGCCCGGAGGTGATGTTGTCCGGGATCTCGACCAAATCCTTGCGGTTTTCTTCCGGGATCAGAACCTTGGTAATGCCGCCGCGCAGCGCCGCCAGCAGCTTTTCCTTGAGGCCGCCGATCGGAAGCACGCGGCCACGCAGCGTAACCTCGCCGGTCATCGCAACTTCGCGGCGGACCGGAATGCCGGTCAGCGTCGAGATGATCGCCGTCACCATGCCCACGCCCGCCGATGGCCCGTCCTTCGGCACCGCCCCTTCGGGCAGGTGGATGTGGACGTCCTTGCGCGCAAAAAGGCTGGGCTTGATGCCATAGCTCGGTGCGCGCGCCTTCACGAAGCTGAGCGCGGTCTGGATGGATTCGTTCATCACATCGCCAAGCGTGCCGGTGGACCGGATCTGGCCCTTGCCGCTGACGGTCACGGCCTCGATGGTCAGCAGTTGCCCGCCAACCTCGGTCCATGCCAGCCCGGTGACCGCACCGATCTGATCCTCTTCCTCGCCGATATCGTGGCGGAATTTGCGCACACCGGCAAAATCGGAGAGATTATCCGGCGTCACCGTCATCCGCTCATATTTCTTCTCGAGAATACCGCGCAGCACCTTGCGGGCCAGTTTGGCAATCTCGCGTTCCAGGGTGCGGACACCGGCTTCGCGCGTATAATAGCGGATCAGATCGCGCAGGCCGTCTTCGGTCAGCTCGAACTCGCCTTCGGCAAGCCCGTGCGCATCGAACTGCTTTTCGATCAAATGGCGCTTGGCAATCTCGACCTTTTCGTCCTCGGTATAGCCTTCCAGCCGGATGATCTCCATCCGGTCCAGCAAGGGCTGCGGCAGGTTCATCGTATTGGCGGTGCAGACGAACATGATGTCCGAAAGATCGATGTCGATTTCCAGATAATGATCCTGGAACTTGCCGTTCTGCTCCGGGTCCAGCACCTCGAGCAGCGCAGAGGCAGGATCGCCGCGGAAATCCTGGCCCAGCTTGTCGATCTCATCGAGCAGGAACAACGGGTTCATCGTGCCGGATTTTTTCAGGTTCGACACCACCTTGCCCGGCAGTGAGCCGATATAGGTGCGCCGATGCCCGCGGATTTCCGCCTCGTCGCGCACGCCGCCCAGCGACTGGCGGACAAATTCGCGTCCGCAGGCCTTGGCAATGGAGCGCCCGAGCGAGGTCTTGCCCACACCGGGCGGGCCGACGAGGCACAGGATCGGCCCCTTCAGCTTGTTGGTGCGCGCCTGAACCGCCAGATATTCGACGATCCGGTCCTTCACCTTTTCCAGCGCATAATGATCGTCATCGAGCACGTCCTGCGCTTCGGCGATGTTCTTCTTGAGCCGCGACTTCTTGCCCCAGGGCAAGCCAAGCAGCGTATCAAGATAGTTGCGCACAACGGTCGCCTCGGCGCTCATCGGCTGCATGCCCTTCAGCTTCTTCAGCTCGGACTGCGCCTTGGCCTTGGCTTCCTTGGACAGTTTCAGCTTCTCGATCTTGGACGTCAGCTCGGCCAGCTCATCGCCATCCTCGCCGTCGTCCGATCCCAGCTCGCGCTGGATCGCCTTCATCTGCTCGTTCAGATAATATTCGCGCTGGGTCTTTTCCATTTGGCGCTTCACACGGCCCCGGATCTTCTTTTCGACCTGCAGCACGCCAAGCTCGCCCTCCATGAAGGCGAACGCCATTTCCAGGCGCTTCATGATATCCATCTCGACGAGCAGCGACTGCTTGTCGGCCACCTTGATATTGATATTGCCGGCAATGGCATCGGCCAGCGCGGAGGCATCGTCGATCTCGCTAAGCTGCACGGCGGTTTCCGCCGGCAGCTTGCGGTTGAGCTTGGAATAATTGTCGAACTGATCGACCACCGAGCGCATCAGCGCCTGCACGTCCTTGCCCTCGGCCGGCGCTTCCTCGGGGAAATTGACTTGCGCGGCGCAATAGCCGTCCCGCTCGTCAATATCTTCCAACGCGACGCGCTGCTTGCCTTCAACCAGCACGCGCACGGTGCCATCGGGCAGTTTCAGCAGCTGCATGATCGTGGCGGTCACGCCCATTTCATACAGATCGTCGCGGCCCGGATCATCCTCGGCCGGATCGAGCTGTGCGATGAGGACGATTTCCTTGTCGCTCTCCATCGCCTTTTCCAGCGCGACGACGGATTTGTCACGACCGACGAAAAGAGGCACGATCATGCCCGGAAACACAACGATATCGCGCAGCGGCAACAGCGGTAAAGACTGACTCATATCTACTCCCAGCGCCGCAAACTCCCATGCGGCGTAACCCCATATATGGTGGGCGGCCCCGTGCCCTTCAACCGCGCCTCAGAAAGGCAGCTTGAAGCCCGCAGGCAGCGGCAGACCGGCGGTCATATCGCCCATTTCCTTCTGCGCGGCGGCATCGGCCTTGTCGCGCGCATCGTTGAGCGCGGCGGCCACCAGATCTTCCAGCATCTGCTTTTCGCTGGCCACCATCAGACTGTCGTCGATCGCGACCGAGCGGATCGAGCCCTTGGCGGTGGCGACAATCTTGACGAGGCCGCCACCGGCGACGCCCTCGACCTCGATCGTCTCCAGCTTGCCCTGGGATTCCTCCATCTGCTTCTGGATATTCTGCGCCGCTTCCTGCGCGGCCTTGATCATCGATTCCATATCTTTCATGCGCTTGCGCTCCATTGCTGCGGATCATTGTCCGACTGTGTTTCCAGAATGACGGCGTCCGGAAAGGCTTCCAGCGCCGCCTTGACCAAGGGCGATTCCATCAGCGCCTTGCGCGCCGCGTCCGCCTGTTGTCGTTGTTGCTCGGCCTGCGAAGGGGCCGCCTCGCCCGCGCCCTCTCCCACCGTCCAGCGCTCGCCGGTCAGCTTGAACAGGACATCGCGCACATCATTCTCGAACCCGTTGGGCATGCGCCCGGCAGGCTGATAGATCAGCTCCGGCGGCGCATAGCGCACCAGGCGCATGGCGTCGCTCATGATTGCGGCAACCAGCGGTCGCTCGGGCTCCACCAGATCGATCAATGCGGCGAAATCTCCCGGCATGGCCTGTGCCGTGTCGCTGGCGCCGCTCCACGGCGGGCTCTCGCCTGGGTTGGTGTCGCCAGCATCGGGTGCGGACATTTGCGGCGGCGCCGGGGCCGATTCCGGCTCGGCAGGCGCCGGGCCGCCTTCCGTCAGCATTCGCGCCAGCTCACCCGGATCGGGCAAGGTCGCGGCGTGCATCAGGCGCAGCAGCGCCATCTCGCATGCCTGCATCGGCATGGCGGCACCGCGCACCTCATCATGCCCTTTCAGCAGCAATTGCCAGAGACGATGCAGCACGGGGAAGGACAGGCGGTCCGCCCATTCCTTCAGCGCCGCGCGTGCTTCTTCGGATAGCGACGGATCGGCATGGCCCCCCGCTTTGGCAATGGTCACCAGATGCACTTCGGAAAGCAGGCCGGAAAGGATCGCCAGCGGCTCCACCCCCAGGCTATGCTGTTCCTTCAGCGCGCCGAGCATGGCCGCCACGTCGCCGGACAGCAGCAGCCCGAGCAGCCGCCGGATCGCGCCGCGATCGCTCAGGCCCAGCATGTCGCGCACCTGATCGGCGGTAACGCGGCCATCGCCGTCCATATCGGCATGCGCGATCGCCTGATCGAGAATGGACAGCCCGTCGCGCACCGATCCTTCGGCGGCATGGGCGACAAGCTCGACCGCTTCGTCCGCCGCAGTGACGCCTTCCTTCTCGACGATCTCGGCAAAATGCCGCGCCAAGAGGTCCACCGGAATACGCTTCAGGTCGAAGCGCTGGCACCGCGACAGCACCGTCACCGGCACTTTCTGCACCTCGGTCGTGGCAAACAGAAATTTGACATGCGGCGGCGGCTCTTCCAGCGTCTTCAACAGCGCGTTGAAGGCGTTTTTGGACAGCATGTGCACTTCGTCGATAATGTAAATCTTGTAGCGCGCCGACACGGCGGCATAGCGCACCGCCTCGATAATCTCCCGCACGTCGTCCACACCGGTATGGCTGGCGGCGTCCATCTCGATCACATCGATATGCCGCCCCTCCGCAATCGCGCGGCACGGTTCGCAGACACCGCAAGGGCTGATCGTCGGGCCGCCCTGCCCGTCCGGACCGATGCAGTTGAGCGCCTTGGCGATCAGGCGCGCAGTCGACGTCTTGCCGACCCCGCGCACGCCCGTCATCAGAAAGGCATGGGCCAGCCGGTCGCGCTTGATGGCGTTGGCCAGCGTCTGCACCATCGCATCCTGGCCGATCAGCGCATCGAAACTTTGCGGCCGATATTTACGCGCCAGCACCCGGTAAGCCGGGTCCGTGCCGGTCACCGTTTCGGGCACGCTGGCCGCCGCGGGGGCGGCAGCAGGCGGCGGCGCGGCGGGCTCGGGCAGGCCAAGGCCCAGCGCATCCTCCGGCATATCGGGATCGCGCGGCGTCAGATCGAGATCGTTGGAATCAGGCATCGAGGCGCAATGTAGGGTGGCAAATGCCCCCTGTCGAACCGCGCGCGGCAAAATCCGTGGATAAACGGTGCCGCGCTGTCGCGCGCATCGTGCAGTGCACTGACCTGTCAGGAAAAGTAGGAGCCGGACGACCCGCAGCGAATATCGTTACGGCTGCTTCCGTCAGGACCTGACCGGGTTGGCGAATGCCACGTCCGCCCGACTCCCGAACGGCATATGGCGAAGACCCGGCGCGAATGCAAGATCAGCGATCGGCTGCAATTCCGCTGGCCGCCAGGGCCGCCACTTTGGCGATGGCCGCATCCGCCGCTGCCGCATCGGTGGCCGGACGATCGAGATAGACCGCAATGACATAAGGCTCCGTGCGCGGGCTCGGGCGCACCACCGCCACGTCATTATAGGCCGGGTTGGGAAAGCCGCAGGTCCCGGTCTTGTCACCGACCACCCACCGCGCGGGCAGGCCGGCACGAATCCGCGCGCCGCCCGTTTCGCTGGCACGCAGCCATGTTTCCAGCTGCGCTTTGGAGATGTTGTTCAGTCGGTTTCCGGTCAGCAGCCGATGCAGCGTCTTGCCCATCGCGGCGGGCGTGGTGGTGTCGCGCATGTCTCCGGCCGCATTCTCGTTGAGATCCGGCTCCAGCCGCGATGGCCAGCTCACCTTGTCGCCGGTCGTGCGCAGCCACTGGAACAGTGTGCCCGGCCCGCCGACCAGATCATAAAGCAGATTTGCCGCGCTGTTATCGCTCAGCGAAACCGCCGCGCCCGCCGCGCCGCCCAGCGTGACCGAGCCGACGGCGGCATATCGCTCGACATAAGGCGAATAGCCGACCAGATCGGCCGGATCGAACGCCAGTGGCTGATCGAGATCGTAACTGCCCTGCTGAACGCCTTCCAGAACCATCGCGGCCAAGAGCGTCTTGAATGTCGAGCACATCGCAAACCGCTCATCGGCGCGATAGGCCAGCAAGGATTTACCGTCCGCATCGACAACGAAAGCGCCGAGGCGCCCGCCGGTTTCCGTCTCGATCGCGACCATCTGCGCCCCCAAATCGGACGGCGGGGCGAAAAACGGTTTGGGCGCAAGGATTTCCGTTACCGGTGCCAGCACGGAACAGCCACCAAGCCCGGCGCATGCCGCCAGAAGGAGCAGCCGGCGCACCCCGTCAGACCCCCTGCATGTTGCGGCTTTCGCCCGGAATGCGCACCGTCAGCCCGTCGAGCTGCTCGGTCAGGTCGATCTGGCAGCTCAGGCGGCTGGTGCGGCGTGCCCCGGCGGCCAGATCGAGCATATCCTCTTCTTCCTCGCTGGCGGGCGGCAGCTTGTCGAACCAGTTCGCATCGATAATGACATGGCAGGTGGAACAGGCCATCTGCCCCTCGCAGGTGCCTTCCAGCGGCTGGCCATTGGCCTGGCCCAGCCGGAGCAGATTATCGCCCGGCGCGCCTTCCACATGCTGCTCGGTTTCGCCATCGCTCGACAGGAATGTAACTTTCACCATATGCCTTATTGCGCCTTTGCGGCCCGATTGATCAAGTCCGCAGCAATCCGCAGATCCTGCACGCTGCTATACCGCCCGAAACCGAGACGGATGGAGCTTCTGATCTGCGTATCGGCGAGACCGAGCGCTTCCAGCACGTGGCTGGGGCGGCCCGACCCGCTGGCGCAGGCCGATCCGGCGGAAAACAGCACGCCGCGCACGTCGGACATCAGCCTGCCGACGTCCAGCCCGTCCCGGCGAATGTTCAGATTTCCGCGATAGCGCTGCCCGGTCGACCCGTTGACCGTCCAGTCGGCGAACAGCGCGGATGCCTCTTCCCACAGCCGGGCCACATGCTCGGCATCCTCTTTGCGGCGCACGCGCGCAATTGCGGCGGCGGCACCAAAGCCTGCGCACAAGGCCGGCGACAGCGTGCCCGATCGCAGCCCCTGCTCCTGCCCGCCGCCATGCATCAGCGGTTCGATCTGCACGCGATCGCGCAGCCACAGCGCGCCGATGCCCTTGGGGCCGTGGATCTTGTGCGCGCTGATCGCGATCATGTCCGCCATCACAGGCAGCGCGATGCGGCCATAGCCCTGCACGGCATCGCAGAAGAACAGCGCGCCCGCGCCATGGGCCATATCCGCCAGGGCATCGAGCGGCTGGATCACGCCGATTTCATTGTTGACCGCCATGGCCGCCACGATGGCGGTATCGTGATCGATGGCCGCGCGCGCCGCCTCCAGATCGACCAGTCCGTCCGGCCCAACCGGCAAAAGGACAAGCCTGTACCCTTCTCGTTCCAGCCAGAAAGCCGTGTCGCGGACGGCGGCATGCTCGGTGGCGATGGTCACGATGGTGCGGCGCTGGCCCGAACGCATGGCCCCGATCAGCCCCATATTGATCGCTTCGGTCGCCCCGCTGGTGAAGATGGTTTGCCCGCCGTCCGGCAGTAATCCGCTCACCTGATCGCGCGCCACTTCCACCGCCGCTGCCGCCTGCCGCCCGCCGCCATGGCTGCTATGCGGGTTCCAGAAGCCCGCATCGATCCAGTGGCGCATGGCATCGGCGGCCTCCGGGGCCATCGGCGTGGTCGCCTGATAATCGAGATAGATCGGATCGCTCATGGGGTCATCTGCTTCCAGAGGGTCAGAAACCGATCGATATCGGTCTCGCTGGTTTGCGGGCCGAAGCTGACGCGCACCACCTCGCCCGCCGCCTCGGCGCTCCAGCCCATGGATGTCAGCACATGGCTCGGCTTGATCGTACCGGAAGAGCAGGCGCTGCCAGCCGAAACGGCGATACCGGCCATGTCGAAGCGTACCAGCTGCGCCTGTGCGCTTTTGCCCGGCATGCGATAGCTGGCGATCATGGGCAGCCGCGGCGTGCTGTGCGCCACCACCTCCCCGCCCGCCGCTACGATCTCGTCGTCCAGCATCGCGCGCAGTTTTGCGGCGCGCGCCAGCCAGCCGAAATCCTGTTCCAGCGCGACCGCCATGCCGATGGCACCCGGTACATTCTGCGTGCCCGCGCGATAGCCTTGCTCCTGCCCGCCGCTCGGCCGGAGCAGCGACAGATCGCGGAGCAAAAGCGCGCCGATGCCGGGCGGGCCACCGAACTTATGCGCGGAAATGGCGATCACATCGGCGGCTGTGGGAAGCGGCAGCTTGCCTGCGCTTTGCGAACAATCGGCAAACAGCTTGCCCTCGTTCAGCCGGACGATCTGCGCGATATCGTCCAGCGGCTGAATGACCCCGGTCTCATTATTCACCTGCTGCACGGCAAACAGCCCGCCGGGGCTATGCGCCGCAAATTCGCTCAGATCCTCGAACGCGATCACGCCGTCTGGCTCGACCGGCAGACGAAAGGCATCCGGGGCCGCGCGCAGCACGGCGTCATGCTCGGTCGCGCCCACGGCATGCGCCGGGACGGACGCGCGCTGCAAGGCGATGGAGATGGATTCGCTGGCTCCGCTGGTGAGGATCAGCTCGCCGTCCCAGTCCAGCGCTTTTGCGATGCGCGCCCGCGCTTCTTCCAGCGCGCGCCCGGCGCTGCGCCCGGCAGCGTGCGGGGAGCTGGGGTTGGCCCAGCGTTCCATCGCGTCGTTCATCGCCTCACGCACCGCCGGAAGCACCGGCGTGGTGGCAGCATGATCGAGGTAGAGCGGGCAATTGGTCATGAACGTCCATCTTTATTGCAGTTTGCGTGGCAAATTCTATATAGCGGATCAATTATCGCTCCGTCCGTCCGGACGAGACGCCCCCTCTTAGCGGACTATTCCTCCCATGCCCGAAGTCATTATTCCCGGTCCCGAAGGACGGCTCGAAGGCCGTCTTGCACCAGCACCGCGTCCACGCGCGCCGGTTGCGATGATCCTGCATTCCCACCCCAAGGCGGGCGGAACGATGAATGAGCGGATCACCCAGAACCTGTTCAAGACGTTCAAGGCGCGCGGGTTCCTCACGCTGCGTTTCAACTTTCGCGGCGTCGGCCGCAGCCAGGGCGAATTCGACAACGGCATTGGCGAGCTTAGCGACGCTGCCTCCGCGCTGGACTGGGTGCAAAGCTTTCATGAAGAAGCGCAGACCACCTGGATCGCAGGCCACAGCTTTGGCGCGTGGATCGGCATGCAACTGCTGATGCGCCGTCCGGAAATTCGCGGCTTCATCTCGATCAGCCCGCCGGCCAACATGTATGATTTCAGCTTCCTGGCCCCCTGCCCCAGTTCCGGCATCATCATCCAGGGCAAGGAAGACGATATCGTCACGCCCGTGGGCGTGCAGAAGCTGGTCGACAAGCTGCGCACGCAAAAACACATCACCATCCACCATGACGAAATTCCGCGCGCCAATTTCCTGTATGATGGAGAACAGGACGCGCTGATGGCCTCGGTCGACAATTATCTCGACATGCGCCTGGACCCCAATTCACCGATCAAATGAGCCGGTGACACCGGCCATGGAATTGGCCTTCAGGACGCGTCGGCGGCGCGTCCTGCCAGCGTCTCGCCGCTTCTGGTCGGCACCGACCAGATCGCCAGATTGGCAAACATGACCAGCGCCGCGATCACCATGAGCAGCACCTTTTTGCGCTCTCCACCACGGCGGTGCAGCGCATAGGCACCGGCCAGCAGCGCGATGCCGGCGATCATCAGGACGGACAGGATTGCATTGGCCATGCAGCATGACCTAGCCGATTGCGTGCCGCATCGCCATATGCTGCGGGCAATAGGATAAGGGCCATATAGCGGTTGGCGTGCTGGCGCGGCGTCGCTAGATGGTGCGCCAACGGACTCGCCCGATCAGCACGAGGAGCATTTATGCGTGTCGCCATCGCTTCCGACCATGCCGCCATCGAGATGAAAGCCGCGCTCGCCGACATGATGCGCGAAGCCGGCCATGATGTGGTCGACCTTGGCCCTGCCGACAGCAGCAGCGTGGATTATCCGCTCTATGGCTACAAGCTGGCCGAGGCCGTGGCATCCGGCGCGGCGGAACGCGGCGTGGCATTGTGCGGATCTGGCATCGGCATTTCCATCGCGGTCAATCGCAACCCCGATTGCCGCAGCGCGCTCGTGTCCGAGCCGCTGTCCGCCGAGCTCGCGCGTTCGCACAACAACGCCAATATCATCGCCATGGGCGCACGGCTCATCGGCATCGAACAGGCCAAGGCCTGCCTGAACGCTTTCCTCACCACCGATTTTCTGGGCGACCGTCATCAACGCAGGGTCGACCAGCTCAGCAACCCACCTGCCCAGGAGAATGCCCGATGAGCACCGTTATCGACCGCAAGATTCGCCCCGATGGCTTCTTCGATTCCGCGCTAGTGAAATCCGACCATGCCGTGGCGGAGGCGATTTCCGCCGAATTGCGGCGCGAGCGCAGGCAGATCGAGCTGATCGCATCGGAAAACATCGTCAGCCAGGCCGTGCTGGAAGCCCAGGGCTCCGTGTTCACCAACAAATATGCCGAGGGTTATCCGGGCAAGCGCTATTATCAGGGATGCGCGCCATCGGACACGGTGGAGAAACTGGCGATCGATCGCGCGAAAATGCTGTTCGATTGCGCTTATGCCAATGTCCAGCCGCATTCGGGCGCGCAGGCCAATGGCGCAGTGCTGCTGGCCCTGATCAAGCCGGGTGACACCATATTGGGCATGAGCCTCGATGCCGGCGGCCATCTTACCCACGGCGCGGCGCCGTCCATGTCGGGCAAATGGTTCAACGCCGTGCAATATGGCGTGCGCGAAGACACGCATCTCATCGATTATGACGAAGTCGAGCGGCTGGCACTGGAACACAAGCCGCAGCTCATCATCGCTGGCGGCTCTGCCTATCCCCGGCATATCGATTTCCCGCGCTTCCGCGAGATTGCCGACAAGGTAGGCGCCTATCTGCAGGTCGATATGGCCCATTTCGCCGGACTGGTGGCCGCGGACATGCATCCCAGCCCGCTGCCGCACGCCCATGTCGTCACCACCACCACGCACAAGACGCTGCGCGGGCCGCGCGGTGGCATGATCCTCTCGAACGACGAGGCGCTGGGCAAGAAATTCAACAGCGCCGTTTTCCCGGGTCTGCAGGGCGGACCGCTCATGCATGTCATCGCCGCCAAGGCGGTGGCCTTCGGAGAGGCGCTGCGCCCTGAATTCCGCAGCTATTCGGCGGCGGTGATCGAAAACGCGCAGGCGCTGGCACAGCGGCTGAAGGATCGCGGGGCGGATCTGGTCGCGGGCGGCACGGACACGCATGTCGCGCTCGTCGATCTGCGCCCGCTCGGCGTGACCGGGCGGGATGCGGACGAGGCGCTGGAGCGCGCTTCGATCACCTGCAACAAGAACGGCATCCCCTTCGATCCGCTGCCGCCGACCAAGACCAGCGGCATCCGCGTCGGCTCACCCGCCGGCACCACGCGCGGCTTCGGCATCGCGGAGTTTCAGGAAATCGGCGACATGGTGGCCGATGTGCTGGAAGGCCTGCGCGACAAGGGCGAAGAGGGCGATCCGAAGGTGGAAGCCGATGTAAAGAAGCGCGTCGAGGCGCTGTGCGATCGCTTCCCGATTTACGAAGGCCAGTAAGGCCGATCTGAAAGACCGCCATGCGCTGTCCCTATTGCGCCCATGACAACAGCCAGGTGAAGGATAGCCGCCCCAGTGAAGACGGGGCGGCCATCCGGCGGCGGCGGCAGTGCGAAAGCTGCGCTGCGCGTTTCACGACCTTTGAGCGTATTCAGCTGCGCGATGTCACCGTGGTCAAAAGCGAGAACCGCCGCGAAAGCTTTGATCGCTCCAAGCTGGAAAAATCGATCGCGCTCGCCTGCCGCAAACGCACGGTGCCGCAGGAGCGGATCGATCAGCTGGTGTCCGGCATCCAGCGGCAGCTGGAAACCAGCGGCGACAGCGAAGTGCCCGCCGGGCGCATCGGCCAGATGGTGATGGAAGGGCTGCAACAGCTCGACAGCGTGGCCTATATCCGCTTCGCTTCGGTCTACAAGGACTTCACCGAGGCGCGTGATTTCGAGGAATTTGCAGGCACGGTGAAAGATATCGGCCAAGGCTGATCGTGATGCCGCCGGATTCTTTCGGCCATGCGAGACCTTCCGAACTGTAACCTTCCAAATTTCGGCCCTCCAAAATCTGGCCTTCCGATGTTTAGCCAGCGCGCTTATATCGGACGTCCGATGGCCAAGCGTCTTTCCATTGTATGCGGTCTTTTGCTCGTCGCGCTTTTTGCCGGACTGCTCGGCGCCAAGCTGCTTGGCGGCCCTTTCACCTCCGGCCGGGCGTCGGACGATCGGGTCCAGACCGAGCGTTATGCGCTGGGCCGGGATATCTACCATCAGGATGATTACGCGGTCGATACGCGCTATGCACCCTATACCCCCGGTGAAAAGCGCATCGCGAAACCCACCGTGGCCGGGGCGCGAGCGATCGAGCCCTATGAAGCTGCCCGGCCGGCGCACCGGATCGAATTTTCGATGGACGACGGCAATTTCATGGAGGCACAGGACCTGCCCCGCAGCGACTATGGCATGATCGATCCGCCCGCCCCCGCCAGAACGGACCGCGCGCGGCCATCGACCCAAGCGGACACGGATGGCCCGGAAAATCTGCTGCCGCGCGGTTACACCCGAACCGAAACGCCATCCACCCGCATCGCGCCGGCACCGGAGCGGTCTGTCCGGAAAGCCGATCCGGTGGCCGATACCGAGCAGCGGATCATGGATATCGCAACCGGACGGTCCGGGAATACCGCCCCCGGCAACGGGCGCCCGGACGATTCGCCGGACCCTGCCAGCATCGGCGAACAATAGCCCCAGCGCGCCCCGCCGGCCCGCAAACGGAACCTCAAGAACATCAGCGACGTTATCTTTGGCGAACCCGCTTTATGGATGGACGAATGATGACCCTGGGTCGGCTGACGATGCGCTTTCTGACATTGACCGCCGCACCATCGGCCCTCGCCGCCATCATCGCGATGTTCAGCTGCAGCTGATCTGGGCCGATAAAGCGATCACACATCACTTAAATCGAAGGAATATGAAATCATGGCGATGACCAATTGGGGCTCTGCCCGCTACGAAGGCCTTGGCAAATCCGGCAAGGGCCATGTGTCCACCCAATCGGGCGCGCTCGAAAACCAGCCTTATGGCTTCAACACGCGCTTCGAAGATGCGCCCGGCACCAATCCGGAAGAGCTGATTGGCGGTGCCCATGCCAGCTGCTTCACCATGGCATTGTCCTTCGCGCTGGCCGATGCCGGTTTCAAGGACGGCGTTCTGGATACCAAGGCCGTGGTCACGCTGGAAAAAGACGGAGACAGCTTCAAGGTCTCCAAAAGCGAGCTTACGCTGACCGCCCAGATCGCCGATATTCCGGAAGACAAGTTCGCCGAGATCGCCAATGGCGCGAAGAAGAATTGCCCGATCTCCAAGCTGCTCAATTGCGACATCACGCTGGAGCACACGCTGAACAGCGAATTTTCCGTCGGCTGACCGAGCAATCCCGAAAGACTGATCGGGGGCCGTGCCATTGGGCGCGGCCCTTTTTTTATGGGTGATCGCATTCCCACGATCCGCCCGATCAAATCGGCGATGGCCCAAAAGGAAAACGGCCCCTGAGGCATGCCCAGAGACCGTTTTCTCATCACTCCGGCTGGAGCTGGGAGAGGAGGAGGAGGAAAGCCACCCGCCGGAGGAAGGGCCGGTTGTTACCGGCGATGCAGCCTACATATGCCGCGCTGCGGCAAAGACAATTGCAGCTTGCTTGCCTCCAATTGCGGAAACCGCAACCCTGCTCTCCTCTCTCTTATTTCCGGTGCGGGCTGCCATAATCCGGCTTGCCGCCATCATCGTCCGGATAGGCGTCCGGCGTCGTGGTCGACTGCGTATCGGCCGCGCCGTCCGGGCCTTGCGGCTTGTTCGGGGTAACGGGCTCTGCTGGCCCTTCCGGCGCGTCAGGCTTTTCGCCCTGCGCATGATTTCCATATCCGCTGCCGCTCATCGTGCATTCTCCTTATTTTCGGACGAGTCCTCGTCCATCATGTCGACGATGTCCTGGTCCGGCATGGTGCCGACCGGGTGCAGTTCCTCTTCCACCGCTTCGCCTTCGGTGATCGACTGGCCACGATCGGGCGTCAGATCATCGACGATGGCGCCGTCCTTGTGATTGCGACCTTCCGTTTCCAGAATTTCGGCACGCTGCGAGGGATCATAGCCCTCCAGCTCTTCGGTTTCGTTCGCATTTTCATCGGGATGCCTAGGCATGATCATTTCCTTTCATTCCCGTGGACAACGGCGGGGTGCGCCTTGGCGTTCCCTCACCATCCCCGCAAACCGGTCAGCTGGGATCGATGCTGTTGTGCGGCAGCCCTGCATCGACGATGCCGCCGTCCACCGTAACGGTTGAACCGATGACATAATCGCCCGCGCGGCTTGCCAAATAGATGGCCGCGCCAGCCATATCCTCCGGCTCGCCGATCCGACGGGCCGGAATGCCCTTGGCCACGGCGTCGCCAAAGTCGCGCGCCGCCTTGTTCATGTCCGACTGATAGGCCCCCGGCGCAATCGCGGTTACGACGATACCGTCTTCGATCAAACGCGCGGCCATGCGCTTGGTCAGGTGCAGGATCGCGGCCTTGGACGCCTGATAGCTATAGGTTTCCCAAGGATTGAGCTTGCGCCCGTCGATCGAACCGATGTTGATGACCTTGGCCGGCGAATCCATCGATCCGGCGGCTTTGAGCAACCCATGCAGCGCCTGCGTGAGGAAGAACGGTCCCTTCACATTGACGTCCATCACCTTGTCCCAGCCTTGTTCCGGGAAATTCTCGAACTCCGCGCCCCAGGCGGCACCGGCATTGTTCACCAGGATATCGAGTTTTTCTTCCTTCGCGCCGATAGCCTCGGCCAGTGCGCGGCAGCCCTCGACCGTGCCGACATCGCCGGGAATGGCGATCACCTTGTCGCCAAGCTCGGCCACCGTGGCCTCCAGCTGCTCGACCTTGCGCGCGCTGATATAAACCCGCGCGCAGCCCGCGCCGAGAAAGCCCTCGACGATCATCCGGCCGATGCCACGCGAGCCGCCGGTCACCAGCGCTACCTTGCCGTCGAGCGAGAATAATTTGGGGATGTCCATGGGTCTTCTCCTGAGATTTCTGGTTATCGATGTAGTCGATCAATATGGCGTGATTGTCCGGAAGTTCGCAAAAGACGCGATACGCTCCCAGTCAAACGGGCCACGCTCATCGCCCGCAGCAGCATCATAGCGATTGCGCGCAATGAGCCAGGCCGTGAAACATGGTGCACCGTAGCGCCCCCAGCGGGCTTTAGGACAGGCCCGGCGGACAAAGCGTGATGCCGCCTCGCGGTCAGCCGCCGGTCTTCAGCGTCTCACGGGCGATGATGCTGCGCTGGATCTCGCTGGTGCCTTCATAAATGCGGAACAGCCGCACATCGCGGTAGAAACGTTCGATTCCGTAATCGGCGATATAGCCGGCCCCGCCATAGACCTGCACCGCGCGGTCGGCCACGCGGCCCACCATCTCCGATGCGATCAGCTTGGTTGCCGCGCAGTCCAGCGTGATGCTCTCACCCGCATCGCGCTTGCGGGCGGTCTGTTCCACCAGCGCGCGCGCGGCCATGCATTCGGCCTTGCTGTCGGCGATCTGCGCCTGGATCATCTGAAAGCTGGAGATCGGCTTGCCGAACTGCTGCCGCTCGCTGGCATAGCCCACCATATCTTCGATCAGCCGCTCGGCAGCGCCTACGCAGACGCCGCTGATGTGTAGCCGCCCGCGATCGAGCACGCGCATGGCGACCTTGAAGCCCTCGCCCTCCGCGCCGAGGCGGTTTTCCACCGGCACTTCGACATCGTCGAAATTGACGTCGCAGACATGCGCGCCCTGCTGGCCCATCTTTTTTTCATGCGCGCCAACGGAAAGCCCGGGCAGATCGCGCGGGACGAGGAAGCTGGAGACGCCATGCGCTCCTTCCCCGCCGGTGCGCGCCATGACGGTGAACAAATCGGCCTTATCGGCATTTGTGATGTACCGCTTCGATCCATTGAGGCGGTACACGCCCTTGGCTTCGTCCAGCGTGGCGCGCGTCTTCACGCTACCGGCATCGGACCCGGCATCGGGCTCGGTCAACGCGAAGCTGGTGATCAGCTCTCCGCTGGCAATGCGTGGCAGCCATTTTTGCTTCTGTTCATCGGTGCCGGCCATCACCAGCCCTTGGCTGCCGATGCCGATATTGGTGCCGAAGCTGGACCGCATGGCGGGCGAGGTATGCCCCATCGCAATGGCCACGCCGATCTCCTCGGCCATGGTCAGGCCGATGCCGCCATATTCTTCCGGAATCGTCAGCCCGAACAGGCCAAGTTCCTTCATCTCGTCGATAACGTCCTGCGGGATCTCGTCCTTATCGCCCACCTGCCCTTCCAGGGGACGCAGGCGTTCGGTGACGAAACGGCTGACCGTTTCGATGAGCTGATCATAGGTGTCTTTATCGAGGGGCACGTCTGTTTCCTAATGTGATTGCGCGGGCAGCTGCGGCATGGCCTGCCCTAGTAACCGCTAAGCTCTGCCACGCGGTTGGCATGATAATTGGCATCGCCCATATATTCGGCCAGCGCGCGATCGCGCTTCATGAACAGGCCGATATCATATTCATCGGTCATCCCGACGCCGCCATGCATCTGCACGCCTTCGCGCACGGCCAGATCGGACGTGATGCCGGCCTTCGCCTTGGCGATGGAGACCCAAAGCTCCGCATCGTCGCTGCCTTCATCCAGAAGCTGTTGCGCCTTGAGCACGGCAGCGCGCGCAATTTCCATCTCGCTATAGAGATGCGCCGCGCGATGCTGCAGCGCCTGGAATTCGCCGATCAACCGGCCGAACTGCTTGCGTTCCTTGAGATAGGTTACGGTGCGGTCCATCGCGCCGGTGCCCACGCCGATCAGCTCGGACGCCGAACCGGCACGCGCGGCGGCCAGCACCTTGCGCAGCACCGTCCAGCCCTCGTCCACTTCGCCGACCACCGCATCTGCCGTCACTTCCACGCCGTCGAAATCGACATGGGCTGCCATGGCGCTGTCGACCAGCCGGGCGCTTTCCATGCGCATATTGGCGGCATCCTTGTCGACCGCGAACAGGGTGATGCCCTGCGTCTCACCAGCGGCGCCGCCGGTGCGCGCGGCCACGATCAGTGCGTCCGCGCTGCCGCCCTGCAGCACGAACTGCTTGCGGCCGCTAAGCTTGAAGCCATTGCCGGCGCGCTCCGCCTGCATCGCAATGCGCTCGGGCCGGTGCTTGCCGCCCTCGTCTATCGCCATGCCGAGCACGGTTTCTCCGGCCACGATGCCGGGCAGATATTTCTCGCGCAGGGCCGATCCCGCTTCGTTCAGCGCGGTAACGCCGGCCACCGCGGTGCCCAGAAACGGCGAAGGCGTCAGATTGCGGCCAATCTCTTCCATGACCACGCCAGCCTCGACATGGCCCATGCCGAGCCCGCCATCGTCCTCGCCGACGAGGATGCCGGTAAAGCCCATCTCGCCGAACTTTCGCCACAGATCGTGACTGAACCCGTCCTTGCAGTTTTTGTCGCGGAATTCGCGCAGATGCGCGACGGGCGCCTCGTCCGCCATGAAGGGCCGTGCGCTGTCCTGCATCATGGCCTGATCGTCGTTGAGATAAAGTGGCATTGGTGATGTCCTCTGAATGTTTCCCTTCCCGTTCATGGGAGGGGCAATGAGACCAGGGGCCGTTGGCGGCATCCGGTCGCAGCGGTGTGGGCCTGCAGCCTGGCGCACCAGGACCGCAGCCCACCCCCGCCCCCTCCTGCGATCAGGAGGGGGAGATAATGATTACGCCCCCGGCAGTTCCAGAATGCGCTTGGCGACCACATTGAGCATGATCTCACTCGTGCCGCCTTCGATGCTGTTGGCCTTGGTGCGCAGCCAGCTGCGGGGACGCCCGCCCTCGTTCGAGCGCTCGCTTTCCCATTCCAGCGCGTCCGATCCGCCCGCCTCCATGATCAGCGCATGACGGCGCTTGTTCAGCTCCGTGCCTGCATATTTCAGCATATTGGGTTGGGCGGGATGCCCCTTGCCCGCCTTCATCTCATCGGTGAAACGCTCGCTCATCGCGGTGAAGGCCAGCGCATCGACGTCGAACATGGCGAGCTGCGCGCGCAGGATCGGGTCGTCCAGCTTGCCGGCATCGTCCTTGCCGACCGTTTCGGCCAGGACCGCTCCGAGCGATCCCGCGCGGTCTCCGCCACCGGTGCCGGAGATCATCTCGCGTTCATGACCCAGCAGATATTTCGCCACGTCCCAGCCGCGATTTTCCTTCCCGACGATCTGGTCCTTGGGCACCTTCACGTCATCGAAAAAGGTCTCGCAGAACGGGCTGTTGCCGCTGATCAGCTTGATCGGCTTGGTCGTGACGCCGTCCGATTCCATGTCGAACAACAGGAAGCTGATGCCCTGATATTTGTTTTCCTTGTCGGTACGGACCAGGCAGAAGATCCAGTCCGCCTTGTCGGCATAGCTGGTCCAGACCTTCTGTCCGTTGACCACCCAATGATCGCCCTCATCCTTGCCATAGGTCTGCAGCGAGACGAGGTCCGAGCCGCTGCCCGGCTCCGAATAGCCCTGGCACCAGCGGACTTCGCCGCGCGCGATGGGCGGCAGATAATGCTTCTTCTGCTCTTCGGTGCCGAAATGCAGCATGGCGGGCCCGAGCATGGAGATGCCGAAGCTGTTCAGCGGATTGCGTGCATTGATGCGCCCCATTTCCTGCCGCAGGATCTTGGTTTCTTCGGGCGAAAGACCGCCGCCGCCATAATCCTTCGGCCAGTCCGGCACGGTCCAGCCGCGCCCCGCCATGGCATCCAGCCACTGCTTTTGCGCTTCGTTCTTGAAGGTCCAGTTGCGCCCGCCCCAGCAGATATCGTCTTCGCTCTGCACCGGCTGGCGCATTTCGGGCGGGCAGTTTGCCTCCAGCCAGGCGCGGGTCTCGGCGCGGAATGTGTCCAGATCGCTCATGTCTTCGGTCTCCTTTGGGCGGCGCCTTTTGGAACGCGGCCATCTTCCCCGCAATTGCACCAAATTCGGGGCCGCGACGCAAGGGTTCGTTTTGCTTTTTCGAAAAAAGGGTATGGCGAATGCGATTGACGCACATGCTGGCGCGCGTCAGCATGGGGCAGAAAAAAGAACATAAAACAAATCTTGAAAAAGGAGGGGCGGCAATCGCCACGACTATCCATATCGCGCCCAGCGCGCCCGTTCCGCTTGGCACCAAGCTGGCTTACGGGTTCGGCGCGGTCGCCTACGGCATCAAGGATAACGGTTTTTCCGTGTTCCTGCTGCTGTTCTACAACCAGATCGTGGGACTTCCGGCCGACTCGGTGGGCCTCATCATCGGCTTGGCGCTGATTGCCGATGCCTTTATCGATCCGGTCATCGGCAGCCTGTCGGATCGCACCCGAACCAGATGGGGCCGTCGTCATCCGTGGCTCTACGGCTCCGCCCTGCCGATCGCACTCAGCTGGCTGATGCTGTGGAATCCGCCGGAAGCGAGCATGGGCGTGACCCTGGGCTATCTGTTCACGTTCGGGCTGCTGGTACGCGCGTCGCTGTCGTGCAACGAAGTCCCGTCACTGGCGCTGACGCCGGAACTGACCAGCGACTATACCGAGCGCACGCTGGTGGTGCGCTATCGCTATCTGTTCGGTTGGGCAGGCGGCATTCTGATGCTGGCGCTGGCCTATGGCGTGATACTGGTGCCCGGTCCCGGCTATCCCAATGGCACGCTGAACCCCGCAGGCTATCCGCGCTACGCCATGATCGGCGCGCTCATCATGTTCGTCTCCATTCTGGTATCGGCCATCGGCACCCACAAACGCCTTGCCCGCCCGATACCGGGCCGCCCGCAGACCGCCGACAGCATTCGCGATATCGTGGCGACGCTGCGATACAGGCCGTTCATGACCCTGATGATCGCTGCGCTGTTCGGCTATGCCGCGCAGGGCATCACCTTTGCGCTCACCAATTATCTGCTCGAATTCATCTGGCAGTTTTCTGCGGCCCAGTTCCTGATCTTCGCGCTGGTGCTGTTCGGCAGTGCGGTGGTGGCTTTTCTCGTTATCGCGCCGATTGCCAAGCGCACCAGCAAACAGCGGGGCGCGGCGGCCACCGCGGTGGTGGCCGTGTTGTTCGGCAGCGGCGCCTATTGGCTGCGCTTCTTCGGCATAGCGCCGGACAATGGCGATCCCCTGTTGCTGCCGCTGGTGCTGTCGATGATCGGCATCGGCAATGCGGCCTTCATTTCCTCGCTGATCCTGACCGCTTCCATGGTGGCGGACGTTACCGATCACGCCGCCAAAGCCACTGGACGCCAGACCGAGGGGCTGTTCTATGCCGGCTTCTTCTTCGTACAGAAATCGGTCACCGGTCTCGGCATCTTCCTCAGCGGTATGATCTTGGGCGCGGTGGGATTTCCGGAGAAAGCCGCGCCGGGCAGCGTGCCGGACGATATATTGTCCCGCCTGATCCTCGTTTACGGCCTGGCCGTGGCGATCCTCGGCACCCTCTCGGCCCTGTCCTATCTGCGCTATCCGCTATCTGGCCGGGAAGAGCCGGACGCCGAAGGGCTGCAGAAGGTGGCCGCCACTGCCGAGCCGCCCGCCACATAAGCCGATCGCCATACTGCATGCTGGAAAAAGCATCGCCGATCTGTCACTAACCCGGCATAACACTTCAACTGCTTCGTATTTCGAGAGGATGACCTTTTATGGATTTTGACCTGACCGAACGCCAGAGCCACTGGCGCGACCGTATCCGCACCTTCATCGAGCAGAATGTCCGCCCCGCCATTGGCGATGTGCAGGCCGAGATGAACCAGGGCGATCGCTGGAAAGTCATCCAGACCATCGAAAACCTGAAGGAAAAGGCCAAGGGCCAGGGTCTGTGGAACCTGTTCATGCCGCCGAATTCCGGCCAGACGCATGTCGACGACAGCTTCGAATTCGAAGGCCCCGGCCTGACCAATCTGGAATATGCGCTCTGTGCCGAGGAGATGGGCCGAATCGGCTTTGCGTCCGAGGTGTTCAACTGCTCCGCGCCGGATACCGGAAACATGGAAGTGTTCCACCGCTACGGCACGCGCGAGCAGAAGGAGCAATATCTGAAGCCGCTGATGAACGGCGAAATCCGCTCCGCGTTCCTGATGACCGAGCCCGATGTGGCCAGCTCCGATGCGACCAATATCGAGTGCCGGATCGAACGCGATGGCGACGAATATGTGATCAATGGCCGCAAATGGTGGTCCAGCGGTGCGGGCGATCCGCGCTGCAAGATTGCCATCCTGATGGGCAAGACCGATCCGGACGCCTCGCGTCACTCCCAGCAGTCCCAGATCCTCGTGCCGCTGGATGCCGAGGGCGTGGACATCGAACGTTTCCTGCCGGTGTTCGGTTATGACGATGCGCCGCATGGCCATATGGAAATCGCGCTGAAGGACGTGCGCGTACCAGCCAGCAACATCATTCTGGGCGAAGGCCGCGGGTTCGAAATCGCGCAGGGTCGCCTTGGGCCGGGCCGTATCCATCACTGCATGCGCACCATCGGTGCGGCGGAAGAAGCGTTGGAAAAGATGTGCCGCCGCCTGCTGAGCCGCACCGCCTTCGGCAAGCTGATTGCCGAACACAGCGTGTGGGAAGAGCGTGTGGCCCGTGCGCGGATCGATATCGACATGAGCCGCCTGCTCTGCCTGAAGGCCGCCGACATGATGGACAAGGCCGGCAACAAGGCGGCGCAGGCCGAGATCGCGATGATCAAGGTGCAGGGACCGAACATGGCACTGCGCATCATCGACGATGCGATCCAGGCCCATGGCGGCGGCGGCGTGAGCGAAGACTTCGGTCTCGCCAAGGCCTATGCCGGACAGCGCACGCTGCGGCTCGCCGATGGGCCGGACGAGGTGCACAACCGCGCCATCGCCCGCATCGAACTGGGCAAATATGGCGGCAAGGAAGCGATCCAGGCCGCCAAGGCCAGCCGCGCCCAGCCACCTGCCGGCATGCCCGGCTGATCAGGCGCCAGGGCTTATTTATATTGGAGTGTGATTCCGGCGAAGGCCGGAATCACAAATAGCCCCATAATAATCTGATCCGAACGACGCTCTATCCGAGACCCCGGCCTTTGCCGGTGTGACGACAAAAGGAATCCCATGAAAGCCGCTTTGCTGACCGCTCCCAAGACGCCGCTGGAAATCGTCGACGCGCAGACCGACAATCCCATGCCCCATGAAGTGCTGATCCGCACCGTGGCCTGCGGGGTCTGCCGGTCCGATCTCCATTTTGCGGACGGGGCATTTCCGCATCCCATGCCGGTGATCCTGGGCCATGAAGCCGCGGGTGTGGTGGAAAAGGTCGGCAGCGAAGTGACCACGGTGAAGCCGGGCGATCATGTCGTCACCTTCTTCACCGTATTCTGCGGCAAATGCGACATGTGCCTGTCCGGCAAATACACGTTGTGCACCAGCTCGGCCATTCGCCGCCCGGATGGTGCGCCGCCGCGTCTGACGTTGGACGGCGATCCGCTGGCGCAGTTCATCAATCTGTCCGCCTATGCCGAACAGATGCTGGTGCATGAAAATGCCTGCGTGGCGATCGACAAGGAAATGCCGCTGGAAAAGGCCGCGCTGCTGGGCTGCGCGGTGCTGACCGGCGCGGGCGCGGTGTTCAACGACAGCAAGGTGCGGCCCGGCGAGACCGTGGCCATCATCGGCTGCGGCGGCATCGGCCTCAGCGCCATCAACGCGGCGAAAATCGCCGGCGCGGGCCGCATCGTGGCGATCGACCCGATTGCCTCCAAGCGGGAACTTGCCCTGAAAATCGGCGCGACCGATGCGATGGACCCGATGGAAGACAACGCCACCAAGAGCCTGTTGAAATCCAGCGGCGGCGGGTTCGATCATGCCATCGAGTGCGTCGGCCAGCCGGCCACCGCGGAGATGGCGTGGAATATCCTGAAGCGCGGCGGCACCGCCACCATCCTGGGCATGATCGCGCCGGGCAAATCGGTCTCGATTCCGGGCCATACCTTCCTGTCCGCCAAGAAATTGCAGGGTTCGCTGCTGGGCGGCTGCGTGCCCCCGATCGATCTGCCCCGCCTCGTGCAGTTCTATCTGCGCGGCGATCTGGATCTCGATCTGATGGTGGCCGAGGAAATCCGGCTCGATGGCATCAACGGCGCGCTGGATGGCCTGCGGCAGGGCGATACCGCCCGCTCCGTCATCCGGTTCGATTGAGGAGAAACATGGTGAGCGAAGACCTGAACGATACCGTGATCGGCACCATGGACGTGCCGGAGAAGGATCAGCTCGATCGAGCGGCGCTGGACCAGTGGATGCAGGCCCATGTCGAAGGCTATGCCGGCCCCATGGACATATCCAAGTTCAAGGGCGGCCAGTCCAACCCCACCTACCGCATCGATACGCCGGACCGCAGCTATGTGCTGCGCCGCAAGCCCTTTGGCGAACTGCTGCCGTCGGCCCATGCGGTCGACCGGGAATATAAGGTGATCGCCGGGCTGCACCCCACCGGATTTCCGGTGGCCAAGCCCTATGGCCTGTGCACGGACGACGGCGTGGTCGGTTCGATGTTCTACATCATGGAAATGGTACAGGGCCGGTCGCTATGGGACGGCACGCTGCCCGGCATGACGAAGGACGAACGGCGCGACATCTATTTCGCGCTGATCGACACATTGGCAGAGCTGCACCAGACCGATCATGAAGCCGCCGGTCTTGGCGATTACGGTAAACCGGGCAATTATTTCGAACGTCAGGTGGGCCGCTGGACCAAGCAGTATAAAGCCGCCCAGACCGACGATCTGCCGGAGATGGACAAGCTGATCGCATGGCTGCCGCAGACATTGCCGAGCCAGGAGCGCACCAGCATCGTCCATGGCGATTACCGGATCGACAATGTGATCTTCGCGCAAAGCGAGGCGCGGGTCGCCGCCGTGCTGGATTGGGAACTGTCCACGCTGGGCGATCCGATGGCCGATGTCGCCTATCTGCTGATGAACTGGGAAACCGAGAGCGAGGGACGTGCGGGCCTTGCCGGGGTAGACCTGGAAAGCCTTGGCATTCCCACGATGGACGAAATGATCGCGCGCTACGCACAGAAGACCGGCCGATCGAGCATACCCGATCTCAACTGGTATTTCGCGTTCAACATGTTCCGGCTGGCCGGCATCGTCCAGGGCATCAAGAAGCGCATGATCGATGGCACCGCGTCCAGTGCGCATGCCAAGGAAACGGTTGCCCGCATGCCCGATCTTGTCCAGTCCGCCTGGATGTTTGCGCAGCGCGCCGGGGCCGCATGACCGCACATGGTGTGAACATATCGGCGGGCCCATGCGTTCGTCCATTGCAAAGCGAGACCCGGATGACAGGAGCAACACCCCTTATATGAGCACGGCTTTCAATCAGGATCGCCTCGAACGGATTGCGCCCTTTCTGAAGGCGAAATATCTCGATACCGGGCGCATGCCGCACGCCGCCGTGCTTGTCGGCACCAAGGACGGGCCGTCCTTTCATTCGCTGCAAGGCGATGCGCGTGAAGGCCAGCCACTGGCCGAGGACACGATCTATCGCATCGCCTCCATGACCAAGCCGCTCACCTCCATCGCTTTCATGCAGCTGGTGGAACAGGGCAAGGTAGCGCTCAGCAATTATGTGCATGACGTGATCCCCGAATGGAAGAATCTGGGCGTGTTCCAGGCCGGTGGCGGCGAAGCGCCGTTCCAGTCCCGCCGCCCAAAGCGCCCGATGCAGATGATCGATCTGCTGCGCCACACCTCCGGCCTGACCTATGGTTTTCAGGAGCGCACGCCGGTGGATGCGGCCTATCGGCGAGACAAGCTGGACAGCTTCAATGCGCAATATGATCTGGAGACCTTCCTCAAGAAGATCGCCGAATATCCGCTGCTGTTCGATCCCGGTGAAAGCTGGAACTATTCCATCTCCACCGATGTGCTGGGCGGCGTCATTCAGCGGATCGCCGATCAGCCGTTCGACGCCTATCTGAAAGAGCATGTGCTGGATCCGCTGGGCATGGAGGATACGCATTTCGAGGTGCCCAAGGACAAGGCGGACCGCCTGGCCGATGCCTATTATTTCCACAGCGCCGAGAAAAAGAAGCTGTTCGATCCCGGCGGCCCGATGAGCAAATGGGCCAATCCGCGCGCCATGCCCTCGGGCGGCGGCGGCTTGGCCTCCACCATCGGCGATTATGAACGCTTCTGCCGCATGTTGCTCGGTCAGGGAGAATATGAAGGCGCCCGTGTGATCGGTCGCAAGACGCTCGATCTCATGACCGCCAATCACCTGCCCGGTGGCAAGGATCTGACCGAATTGTCCGTCAGCCTGTTCTCCGAAGCGGACAATGCCGGCGTGGGCTTCGGCCTCGGCTTTGCCGGGACGATGGACCCGCACAAGACGCTGACGCCCGGATCGGCCGGCGATTTCTACTGGGGCGGCATGTTCTCGACCGCCTTTTTCATCGACCCGGCCGAAGAGCTGTTCATGATCTTCATGACGCAGCTGATGCCCAGCTCCACCTATCCGGTGCGCCGGGAACTCAAGACCATGATCTACGCCGCGCTGGAATAACCGGCGGTCAGGGGCAAGCCCCTGCCGATGCGGCGATCACCATTTCCATCCCATCCGTCAAAACAAGGAAAACATATGACAGACTCCCCCATTTCCACCACCCGCGAAGGCGATCTGCTGATCGTCACGTCCAACAATCCGCCGGTGAACGCACTGGGCGCCGCCGTGCGCACCGGCCTCACCGCCGCGCTGGACGAGGCAGAGGGTGACGACAGCATCAAGGCGCTGGTTCTGCGCTGCGAAGGCCGCACCTTCTTTGCCGGGGCCGACATCACCGAATTCGGCAAGCCGCCGGTCGAGCCGCTGCTGCCCGCCGTGATCGAGCGCATGGAAGCGTTCGGCAAGCCGATCGTTGCCGCGATCCACGGCACCGCGCTGGGTGGTGGCTGCGAGACGGCGCTGGGGTGCCATTATCGCATCGCCGTGCCGTCCGCCAAGATCGGCACGCCCGAGGTGAAGCTCGGCCTGTTGCCCGGTGCCGGTGGCACGCAGCGCCTTCCGCGCGTCGCGACGGTCGAGCTGGCGCTGGAGATGACCGCCAAGGGCGATCCCATCTCTGCCAAGAAAGCGCATGAAGCCGGCTTGATCGACCGCCTGGCGGGCGAAGATACGTTGCGCGAGGAGGCCATTGCCTTTGCCAATGAAATCAAGGACGCCCGCCCCATTCCGCGCGTGAGCGAGATGGAAGCCAAGGCGGACGCTGGTGTGTTCGACGAATTCCGCAAGGCCAATGCGCGTAAATTCCATGGCTTCGATGCGCCGGAAGCCAATATCAAATGCGTGGAAGCGGCCACGCAGATGCCTTTCAAGGAAGGGATCGCGTTCGAGCGCGAGCAGTTCGGCAAGCTGATGTTCGGCAGCCAGTCCGCCGCCATGCGGCACCTGTTCTTTGCCGAACGCAAGGCGGCCAAGATTGACGATGTGCCGTCCGACATTCAGCTGCGCGAGATCAAGAAGGTCGGCGTGATCGGTGCGGGCACCATGGGTGGCGGCATTTCGATGAACTTCCTGCAGGCCGGCTATCCGGTCACCATCGTCGAGATGAAGCAGGAAGCGCTGGACAGCGGCACGGGCGTGATTCGCAAAAATTATGAGAACAGCGCCGCCAAGGGCCGCTTCACCAATGATCAGGTGGAACAGTGGATGGGTCAGCTGACCGGTTCGCTGAGCCAGGACGATCTGGCCGATTGCGATCTGATCATCGAAGCGGTGTTCGAGAATATGGATGTGAAAAAGGAGATTTTCGGCAATCTCGATCGCATCTGCAAGCCGGGCGCAATCCTGGCGTCCAACACCAGCTATCTTGACGTGAATGAGATCGCTGCGGCCACCAACCGCCCCGGTGATGTAGTGGGCATGCACTTCTTCTCGCCTGCCAATGTGATGAAGCTGCTGGAAGTCGTGCGCGGTGAAAAGACCGACAAGGACGTGCTGGCCACGGTGATGGATGTCGCCAAGAAAATCCGCAAGGTCGCCGTCGTTGCCGGTGTGTGCGATGGCTTCATCGGCAACCGCATGCTGAAGCCGCGTCAGGTGGAAGCCAACAAGCTGCTGATGGAGGGCGCGACACCCAGCCAGATCGATAAGGTGCATACCGATTTCGGCATGCCCATGGGGCCGTTCCAGATGGCCGATCTGGCCGGTGTGGATATCGGTTGGCACCGCGATCCCACCCGCATCGAGAATATCCGCGATGCGCTGGCCGCAGAAGACCGCTGGGGTCAGAAGAAGGGCGCCGGTTTCTACGATTATGACGAGAAGCGCCGCCCCTCCCCGTCACCACGCGTGGCAGAGATCATCGAGGATTTCCGCAAGAAATCGAACGCCGAAGTGCGCGAGATCAGCGATGAGGAAATCATGGAGCGCACGCTGTACCCCATGGTGAACGAAGGCGCGCTCATTCTGGAAGAGGGCATCGCCCAGCGCGCCAGCGACATCGATGTGGTGTGGATCTACGGCTATGGCTGGCCGGTCTATCGCGGTGGCCCGATGTTCTGGGCCGATCTGGAAGGCGCCAAGAAAATCCTCGCCGGGCTGGAAAAGCATGAAGACAAGTTCGACTTCAAGATTTCCAAACTGCTTCGCGAGAAGGCGGACAAGGGCGAGCGGTTCAACTGATCCCGCTTCCCGATCACCAATAGAAAAAGGCCCGGTAGCGATACCGGGCTTTTTTTCTGTCTGCTCTCACCTATCGATCAGATGCCGCGAATATCGACATCGACCACGCGGCCACGCTGGATGGTGCAGGTGAAGCTGCCCCGGTCATAATTGTTGCGTCCGCGATTGCCCCAGCGGTTGCCACGGCGATCATATTCATTGATCACGATATTGCCGCGCACGCGCACACCCCGGCGCAGGCGATCGACGTCGCGCACTTCGGTCACACGAACATCGCTGCCATAGCGGCGGCCCTCATATTGCGCGGCCTGCACGCATTGCTGGATGGCCTGCGAACCGCGATTATATTGCGCGCTGCCGCGATAATATTGATTGTCGTTATAGCCACGCGTCGGATAGCCATTCGTATTGGGATAGCGATTGTAGCGGTCGTCATTGTCGCTGGCCGCCGCAATAATGGCGGCAAGCCCACCCAAAATGGCCACGCCGGCGATGACTTCGCCGGCGCCGATGCCGCCACGATCCCGGTCGCGAAAGACCTGCGCATTGGCGGGGGCCGCCGTGGACATGAGCACGGCCGCACCGACAGCCGAACCGATTAGCGTTTTCTTCAAATATGTCATGGGTCGTGCTCCTTTATATCTTCCCCGCTGCATGGTCCGTTCTAGCGAGGTCGTTGTGACCCCGTTCTGAACTGCACTGGCAGCGATTGTTAATAAAGGAAGCTATTTACATGAACAGACTGCCGGACTCCGCCGCTTGATAGACGGGCCCGGCAGCGATGATCAGTTTTTCGTCAGGTCCAGCCCGGTGCCGTTCGCCAGGAAGGCGTAGATATCGGCATATTCGGCGATCAGCTTGTCGGTCGGCTTGCCCGAACCGTGGCCGGCACGGGTTTCGATCCGAATGATCTTCGGCATCGGCCCCGTCTCGGTTGCCTGCAGCCGCGCGATATATTTGAAGCTGTGTCCCGGCACGACGCGGTCGTCCGTATCGGCGGTCGATACGATCACGGCGGGGTAATCCGCCTTCACCTTGCCAATCGTGTGATAGGGCGAATAGCTGATGAGGTTGCGGAAATCCTCTTCCCTGTCCGGATAGCCATAATCATCGACCCAGTAGCGCCCGGCGGTGAACCGGTCGAAGCGCAGCATGTCCATCACGCCCACCGCGGCATGCGCGGCAGCAAACAGATCAGGCCGTTGATTGACGACGGCGCCCACCAGAAGGCCACCATTCGAGCGGCCCTCGATCGCCAGCTCTTCCGGCCCGGTAAAGCCCTCTGCCTTCAGATACTCGCCTGCCGCGATGAAATCGTCGAACACATTCTGCTTGTTGAGCAATCGCCCGCCGTCATGCCAGGCCTTGCCATATTCCCCGCCGCCGCGAAGATTGGCCTGTGCGAACACGCCGCCCTTGTCGATCCACGCCATGCGAAGCGGAGAGAAGCCGGGCGTCAGCGAGATATCGAAGCCGCCATAACCGTAAAGAAGCGTTGGCGCGGGCCCGGTCACGTCTTTTCGGCGCACCACGAACATCGGAATCCTGGTGCCATCCTTGCTGGCGTAGAAGCGCTGCTCGGTCACGTAATCATCGGGGTTGAAGGCCAGCTTGGGCGCTTCCCAGACCATGGGCGTCTCGGAGGCCATGTCGAGCCGGTAGACCGCGCCGGGCTGCGTGAAGCTGGAAAAGGCAAAGAAGGTCTCGTCCTGGTCGGCATCGCCGCCAAAGCCGCCGACCGAGCCGATGCCGGGCAGCGCAAGGCTGTGCCGGTTGGACCCGTCCAGATCGGCGATCGTCACCTCGTTCTTGGCATCGACCAGATAGTTCAGCACCAGCTTGCCACCGACGATCGACGCGCTGTCGATCACGGATTCGCCTTCAGGCACGATCTCGGTCACATCGGCCTCGGTCCCCGTCACCGGCATGGTTACGATACGCAGCCTGGGCGCGTCCTTGTTGGTGGCGAAATAGAGCTGGTCGTCGACCTGTCCGAGCATGCGCCAATCGTTCTTCAGCTCCGGCACGATCACCCGCGCCGCCGGCGTTTCGGCGGTCAGATCGATCAGGTTCAGGCGATAGGCGCTGTCGGTGCCGGAGGAGCTGGTCACCAGGGCAAAGCGGCCATCATCGGTCATCTCGGCCACATGGTTGAGCTTGGGCTCGTCCGGCGTGGCAAAAAGCAGCCGGTCGGCCGATTGCGGCGTGCCGAGCGCATGATAATATACCGCCTGCTGCTCGTTCAGCGCCTGAAAGGTTTCGCCTTCTGCCGGCTCGGGAAAGCGCGAATAGACGAAGCCCTTGCCGTCCTTGGTCCAGTCGAGATTGGAGAATTTCACCCATTTGATCTCGTCGCCGGTCGGCTCACCAGTGGCCACATCCAGCACGCGGACGGTGCGCCAGTCGGTCCCTCCGTCCTGAATGCCATAGAGAAGATGCGTGCCGTCGTCGCTCGGCACCCATTCGGCCAGCGCGGTCGCGCCGTCCTTGGACCATGGATTGGGGTCGATCAGCACACGGCCCTCACCGTTCAGCTGATCGCGCACATACAGCACCGACTGGTTCTGCAGCCCGTCATTGCGGGTATAGAAATAATGCCCACCCTTGACCGTCGGCACACCGAAACGCGCATAGTCGTAAAGCTGCTTCATGCGCTGCGCGAGGGCATCCCGCCCTGGCAAGGTCGCCAGATAGGCGTTGGTGGTATCGACCTCGGACTGCACCCAGGCGGCCACCTCCGGGTCTTCCCGCACGTCATTCTCCAGCCAACGATAGGGGTCGGCCACCTTCACGCCAAACTGCTCTTCCACCACATCGCCCTTGCGGGTCTCGGGATAGGTCAGGCCTGGCGCTGCGGTATCGCTGTTCGTCGTCGCGCGCTCCGTTGTCTGCGCGCAAAGGGCGGCGGGCAGACTGAGCGCAAGAGCGGTGGCGGTAAGCAGCGAGGATGTGCGCATGAATGGGAGCTCCGGATTGTAGATACGAAAAAGGCCATGACATCCGTCGATGCCATGACCCGAATTCTGTTATAGTGCGCTCAGATGAACACAAGCTGTCAGATAACAGCTTTGGGAAGAATTGGCCTCAGGCCGCTTCGTCCTCATATTCGTCGGCGTTCATCACCGGGCCGCTATCCTGGCCGCGTGCGCTCTCGTCACGGTCCACCAGCTCGATGACGGCCATCGGCGCCATGTCCGACTTGCGGAAACCGGCCTTGATGACACGGCTGTAGCCGCCGCTACGGTCCGAATAGCGATCGGCCAGCGTGTCGAACAGCTTGGCGAGCTGCGTTTCGTCCATCAGGCGGCTCTGCGCCAGGCGACGGTTGGACAGGCCACCCTTCTTCGCCAGCGTGATCAGCTTTTCGATATAGGGACGCAGTTCCTTGGCCTTCGGCACGGTCGTCACGATCTGCTCATGCTTGATCAGTGCCGCTGCCATGTTGCGCAGCAGCGCGATACGGTGCGAGCTGGTCCGCTGAAGCTTCCGCTTGCCCATTTTATGACGCATGATTGTATCTCCGTTCGTAAGGGGTCCGTATGAGGTAACCCAGTCCAGGCTCTTTTAATGGGAAGAGCCATATCCCATAGATGGCCACCCCGCCGTCGACGGGGTGGCGGATGACTTAACCGAGCAGTTCCTGCTCCAGCTTCTTGGCCATTTCCTCGATATTCTCCGGCGGCCAGCCAGGAATGTCCATACCGAGGCGCAGGCCCATGCTGGACAGCACTTCCTTGATCTCGTTCAGCGACTTGCGACCGAAATTCGGCGTGCGCAGCATCTCGGCTTCGGTCTTCTGAACCAGATCGCCGATATAGATGATGTTGTCGTTCTTGAGGCAGTTGGCCGAACGCACCGAAAGCTCGAGCTCGTCGACCTTCTTGAGAAGATACCGGTTGAGCTGGTTAGCATCGGACTCTTCACCCATGGGCGAAGCGGCCTGGCCGACCGGCGCGCTGGACTGCGTCATCGCTTCTTCGAAGTGGACGAAGATCTGCAACTGATCCTGAAGAATGCGCGCGGCATAGGCCACGGCGTCTTCAGGTGTCACCGAACCATCGGTTTCCAGCGTCAGCGAGAGCTTGTCGAAATCCAGTTCCTGGCCAACGCGGGCATTGTCCACCTTGTACGCCACCTGGCGTACAGGCGAATACAGGCTGTCCACGGGGATCAGGCCGATCGGCGCGTCGGCCGGACGGTTGGCGACGGCAGGTACATAGCCCTTACCGCTATCGGCGGTCAGCTCCATGTTCAGCGTCGCGTCTTCGTCGAGATGACAGATGACGAGATCCTTGTTCATGATCTCGATATCGCCGGACACGGCAATGTCGCCGGCCTTGACTTCGCCGGGGCCGGTCTTCGACAGCTGCAGGCGCTTGGGGCCTTCGCCTTCCATCTTCAGCGCGATCTGCTTCACGTTGAGGACGATGTCGGTCACATCTTCGCGCACACCGGCGAGCGAGGAGAATTCGTGCAGCACATTTTCGATCTTGATCGAGGTGATGGCTGCGCCTTGCAAGGAAGACAGAAGCACGCGGCGCAGCGAGTTACCGAGAGTCAGGCCAAAGCCACGCTCAAGCGGCTCGGCAACCAGAGTGGCCTTGCGCTTGACGTCGCCGGCGGACTTCAGTTCGAGATTGCTGGGCTTCTTGAGTTCCTGCCAGTTCTTCATATTGACAGCCATGGAATTCCCCTAAAGTTCGGGCCCCGGAGCATCAGAGGACCCTCATGTGAATGTGCGCGGGGCGGGATGAAAGCAGCGCCGTCCGCCCCCGGCCGGCGGCCCGGATCAGCGGGCTTCCCCGAAAGGAAGCCCCACTGCCGGACCCTGAAGGGGGTTCAGACCCTCCGGCGCTTGGATGGGCGCACGCCATTATGCGGGATCGGCGTCACGTCGCGGATCGAGGTGATGGTGAAGCCCACCGCCTGTAGTGCGCGCAGCGCGGACTCGCGACCCGAACCGGGGCCCTTCACTTCGACTTCGAGCGTGCGGACACCGTGATCGGCGGCCTTCTTGCCTGCGTCCTCGGCCGCCACCTGAGCGGCGTACGGCGTGGACTTGCGGCTGCCCTTGAAGCCCATCATGCCGGCGCTGGACCAGCTGATCGCATTGCCCTGCGCGTCGGTGATGGTGATCATGGTGTTGTTGAAGCTGGCGTTCACATGCGCAACGCCGGCGGTGATGTTCTTGCGCTCGCGCTTGCGAATACGCTGGGGTTCACGTGCCATTTGGGTATTCCTTCAAAAATTGAAGGGGGATGTTGCCATTCCCGTCGCTCTGCGGAGGCCGAAGCCTCCCGCGGAGAAATAGGGAAAACAGTCCCCCGGACTGTTTTCTGGTCCTATTTCTTCTTGCCGGCGATCGGCTTGGCTTTACCCTTGCGGGTGCGCGCATTGGTGTGCGTGCGCTGGCCACGGACGGGGAGACCCCGGCGATGGCGCAAGCCGCGATAGGAAGCGAGATCCATCAGACGCTTGATGTTCATCGCGGTCTCGCGGCGAAGATCGCCTTCCACGGTGTGCTCAGCGTCGATCGTTTCACGGATCTGCAACACTTCCGCGTCGGTCAGATCCTGAACGCGGCGGCTGTGGTCGATGCCCAGCTTGTCCGCGATCTCAACGGCCTTCGTGCGGCCGATTCCGGTGATATAAGTCAGCGCAATAATTACGCGCTTGTTAGTGGGGATATTGACCCCAGCGATACGTGCCATTTATTCTTAAACTCCTGCTCCACAGGGAGGGCCCGGACGGGCGCCCTATCTCATCGCGTGAAACCGAACGCACGAAAGCCAGCGGCGCATAGCAGGCGCTGCTGGTACCTTCCGTTTTTCGGATGCTGCTTGATTTAGGAGTGAGTCGCCATGCTGTCAAGCGGTGTGGCGCAACTTGGCCAGCGGCACGCCGTCTTCATTCCGACCGCCGGCGGGCAGAGCGTCAGCCCTGCCCCTTGGTCTTGGTCCTGCCATTGGCTTTGTGCGTTTCCATGAATTCGATGATCTTGGTTGCCACGTCAATACCGCTGGCATTCTCGATGCCTTCCAGCCCGGGCGAACTGTTCACTTCCATGATGACCGGCCCGTGATTGGAGCGCAGGATATCGACGCCTGCGACGTTGAGCCCCATCACCTTGGCCGCGCGAACGGCCGTGGAGCGTTCTTCCGGCGTGATCTTGATCGACTTGGCCGATCCGCCGCGATGCAGATTGGAACGAAAATCCCCTTCGGCGCCCGTGCGCATCATGGAGGCAACCACCTTGCCGCCGATGATGAAGATGCGAATGTCCGAAGACCCCGCCTCCTTGATGAACTCCTGCACCAGGATGTTGACGTTGGCGCCGCGAAACGCCTCGATCACCGACTTGGCCGATTTCTCGGTCTCCCCCAGCACCACGCCGATGCCCTGTGTGCCTTCCAGCAACTTGATCACCACCGGCGCGCCGCCGACCATCTTGAGCACTTCGTCGGTCTGCTTGGGATCATGCGCAAAGGCGGTCACCGGCAGGCCTAGACCATGTTTGGCGAAAATCTGCATCGAGCGCAGCTTGTCCCGGCTGCGGCCGATGGCGACGCTTTCGTTCAACGGCCACACGCCCATCATCTCGAACTGCCGCAGAACGGCCAGACCATATTGCGTGATGGACGCGCCGATGCGTGGAATCACCGCGTCATAACCGAGCAGCGGCTCACCATTATGGCGCGCGCCGGGGCGATGGGACACGATGTCCATCGTCACCCGCAGCGTATTGAGAATATCGATCTCATGACCGCGTTCACGCGCCGCCTCCACGATACGCTTGTGCGAATAAAGATTGGCGTTGCGCGCCAGCATCGCGATTTTCATGCGTCTCTCTCCTCAGGGCGGCCCAGCATCCAGCGCCGCGCGCAATTCACGCGAAAACCCCGCGCCAATGCCCGCCGCCCGATGAGAATCGGAAAAGCCATTGCGCGCCTATTGGCGAGAGTCAGATGCCCGGTCCACGTAAAATCGCCCATGCGCATGGTTGTCTCGATAACATAGCGCAATTGCACCTCTCCATTGGAGGATTTGATCTTGCGCCGCGCCACGGCAGGCGCGGTAATTTTGCAAGAGGGCTCATCCTGATGCACGCGCGTCCAGAACTCGACCATCAGCCCGTCATCGGTCTCGATCGGCTTCAAGCGCGTGGCATGGATCGACGACGTGGCCGCGCCGGTATCGATCTTGGCACGAATATGGTGCAGCCCGAGATCCGGCAACTGCACCAGCTCCGCCCATCCAATCTCCACCGGCTGGGACAATTTGCTGCGTGGCTCACGCGCCCTTTCGGGCATTTCCCATTCGCTGGTCACATCACGCCATAGGCAAGCATTGCGTCGGCCACCTTTTCAAACCCGGCAATGTTCGCACCACGTCGATAATCGACCGATCCGTCATCGCATTCGCCAGCCTTACGGCATTTGTCATGGATGTCGGTCATGATTTCGGTCAGCAGATCATCCAGCTTTTCGCGGTCCCAGTGCATGCGTTCGGCATTCTGGCTCATCTCCAGGCCGGACACCGCCACACCCCCGGCATTGGCGGCCTTGGCCGGAGCAACCGTCACGCCCTTTGCGCGAAAGACGTCCATCGCGTCTGCCGTGGTCGGCATATTTGCCCCTTCCACCACATAGGCGATATCGTTGCCGGTGAGCGCTTTGGCGGCGCCTTCATCGATCTCGTTCTGCGTGGCACAGGGCATCGCGACGTCGGCATCCATTTGCCAAGGCTGTTTGCCCTCATGATAGGTGATGTCATCAAATTCGTCCGCCGCCTCGCTTATACGGCCGCGCTGTTCGAATTTCAGGGTCTGGATCCAATCCAGCTGATCACCAGTCAGACCGTCCTCGATCTCGATCGTGCCGTCACTGTCCGACAGGCTAAGCACCTTGGCCTCGCAATCGATCAGCTTCTGCGCGGCATATAGTGCCACATTGCCGCTGCCCGACAGAATGACCGATTTGCCCTTCAATTCCTCATCCTGCGCCGCGAGCATTTCGCGCAGGAAATAGACCGCGCCAAAGCCGGTGGCCTCGGGCCGCATGCGGCTGCCGCCATAGGGCATTTCTTTGCCAGTCAGCACACCCTCCCAGCGGCCGGTGATCCGCTTATATTGCCCGAACAGATAACCGATTTCGCGCGATCCCACGCCGATATCGCCCGCGGGCACGTCAACATCCGGGCCGATGTGGCGGTATAGCTCGGTCATGAAACTTTGGCAGAAACGCATGATTTCGGCGTCGCTCTTGCCATGCGGATCGAAATCCGACCCGCCCTTGCCTCCACCCATAGGCAGACCGGTCAGCGAATTCTTGAAGGTTTGCTCAAAAGCCAGGAATTTGAGAACGCTTTCATTCACCCCGGACGAGAAGCGCAGGCCGCCCTTATAGGGGCCGATCGCGTTGTTGTTTTGAACGCGCCAACCACGCTGCACCTGCAGATGCTTGTCATCATCCTCCCATACCACGCGAAAGCTGATGATCCGGTCCGGCTCCGCGATGCGCTGCAGGATCTGCGCATTGTGATAGTCCGATCGGTCCTGGATCCATTCGTAAATATCCTCGGCGACTTCGCCGACGGCCTGAACGAATTCATCCTGATGGGGGTTGCGGTCCTTCACGCCTTGCATGAAGTCTTCGAGCGTTGGGCATTTGCGGGAAATAACAGGCCTCTCGATATGCTTGGGATGGATCTACCCAAACAACCGGTGTCGCCGATTATCGGTTCCGGCCCCTACCCTTGCCGTCCTCACTTATCGCCGGGAACCGTCTTTTGGGCAGCGCCGGTTGCGGGCGCATCAGCCGCTGCGTCGACCAGCCTGGCCAGGCCCGACAGCTGCTGCCCGATGACACCATCCACCGCCGGGGCTATTTCAGCCACCGGATATCGCATGAAGCCGCCAACGACATATTTAAAGGTGATCAATGTGCCGCCCTCACTCGGTTTCAGACCGATGGTCAGCGTGCCGCTTACCCCTTCGGACTGCAACGGCCCCAGCGCGCCGGTCATGCGCAGCACCTTTGGCGGCTCCACATAAACCACCTGCATATGCTGTACGCTGCCGCTGTTCTCCAGTTTGCCACCGCGCTGCTCGCGGATACGCTCACAGAAACACCCGCCCGCCTGCATATCGAGAAAGAAATTGTCGCCATCGCCGGTGAAGCTATGCCGCTCGTCCCACCAGCGGTTCGGTGCAGCCAAGACGGCCCAGACATCGTCCGGAGATGCTTCCACCTGCGCCTGATGTTTGACGGCAAAGCCCATGCCCGACTGCGCCTCCACTTCCGCAGCGGCGGGAGCGGAAAGCAGGACCGGACAGGCGGCAAAAGCAGCGAGCGCAAGATATCTGTTCATGGCTCTACCGTAGCCCGGCGCGCCAAAGCACGGCAAGCGCCAAGACCGTATCCGGTAGCAGCTGGGATTTGAAGGACGACCGGTGGGTCAGGCAGACGCGCCAATGCGCATCGGTCAGGCTTTCAGAACCTCTTCGATTTGGGCCTGTACCGCGTCCATGGAGCCCATGCCGTCGATGCGAGTCACGATGCCACGCGCATCATATAGCGGTAGGATTGGCGCCGTCTTGGCACGATAGTCGGCCATGCGCTTGCGCACGGTCTCTTCATTATCGTCCGGACGGCGCTTGAATTCCTCGCTTCCGCATTCGTCGCAGACGCCCGCAGTTTCCGGCTGCTTGTAGCGATCATGATAACCAGCGCCGCAGCGTGCACAGGTGTAGCGGCCGGTAATCCGGTCGACCAGGGCTTCCTCGTCAACTTCAAGCTCGATCACATGATCCAGCTTGCGATTGCGCCGATCCAGCAGATCATCGAGCGCATGGGCCTGCGCTTCGGTGCGTGGATAGCCATCGAAAATGGCGCCGGTGTCGGGACCAAGCTGGTCCAGTCGATCGTCGATCAGGTCGCTGACCAGCTGATCGGAAACCAGCTCACCGGCATCCATCACGGCCTGCACTTGCTTGCCGAGATCGCTTCCGGATTTCACCGCGGCGCGCAGCATGTCTCCAGTCGAGAGCTGCACCATCGCATGCTCGGCTTCCAGACGATGTGCCTGCGTGCCCTTGCCGGCGCCAGGAGGCCCCAGCAGAATGATGTCCTTGGCCATAATCAATCCCCGTCCCGGCTCGTTTATTCACGTCGCGGCGTCGCCCGTCCGGCGACTCCCGCGCGGCGTCTTATAGACGCGAACGACCGCCCTTCAACTTCGCCTTCTTGATAAGATCGCCATACTGATGGGCGATCAGGTGGCTCTGGATCTGGCTGACTGTGTCAATCGTCACGTTCACGACGATCAGCAGGCTGGTCCCGCCGATCACGAAGAACTGCGTCTGACCGGTTGCGCCGATCACATATTCCGGCAGCAGGCAGACAACCGCCAGATAGGCAGACCCCAGCACCGTGATGCGCGTGAGCACATAATCCAGATAATCCTGCGTGTTCTTGCCAGGGCGGATGCCCGGAATGAACCCGCCCTGCTTCTTGAGATTATCTGCGGTTTCCTCGGGATTGAAGACCACCGCGGTGTAGAAGAAGCAGAAGAAGACGATCCCCAGACCATAGAGCAGCAGATAGAGCGGCTGCCCGTGGGCCAGATACTGATTGATGGTGATGATCACGTCGCCAAAGGCTGTGTCACCGGTCAGATTGCGACCGGCGAAGTTAGAAATCGTCACCGGCATCAGCAGCAGCGAGCTAGCGAAGATCGGCGGGATCACCCCGGCGGTATTGACCTTAAGCGGCAGATGGCTGCGATCCGCCTGCATCATGCCGCGCTGCGTGGCGCGCTTGGGATACTGGATCAGTACCCGGCGCTGTCCGCGCTCCATGAAACAGATGAGCAGGATCAGCACGATGAACATGCCAACGAACATCAGCACCATGCCGGCGCCCAGGCTGCCTTCGGAAAGACCGGCGCCAAGCTGACCGATCAGCGTTGGAATCTGGGCGATGATGCCGGCCATGATGATCAGCGAGATACCGTTACCGATGCCGCGTGCGGTGATCTGTTCACCCAGCCACATCAGGAACATGGTGCCGCCGACCAGGCTGATGACCGCGACGACGCGGAACATGAGGCCAGGCTCAACCACTGCCTGCATGCCGGAAGACGCGGCCAGCGTTTCCAGGCCAGCGGCAAGGAAATATCCCTGCATCGCGGTCAGGAACACCGTGCCGTAACGGGTATACTGGTTAAGCTTCTTGCGCCCGGCCTCGCCCTCTTTCTTGATCGCGGCCAGCGATGGAGATAGCGATGCTGCCAGCTGCACCACGATCGACGCGGTGATATACGGCATCACGCCCAGCGCGATGAGGCTCATGCGCTGCAGCGAACCGCCGGAGAAGGTGTTGAAGATATCCAGCACGCCGCCCTGCGCGTTGTTCGCGTAGAGTGCGGCAAGCGCAACCGGATCGATACCCGGAAGCGGGACGAAGCTTAGCAGGCGGAACACGATCAGCGCGCCAAGCGTAAACCACAGGCGCTGCTTGAGTTCGGTTGCCTTACCGAATTTCGAAAGACTGATATTGGCAGCCATTTGTTCGGCTTTGGAAGCCATGCGCGATACCCTCTTAACGTTCCCGCCCTGATGTTCCGACGCCGCGACTCCCGGCGCGGGTACAGACCATTCGCAAGGCGTCTATATCGGGCCCGCAGGCCCGGCTGGCAAGGGAGGCATTGCAAAGCGCCCCCTGCGCATAAAAAACCGCCCGCTCCGGCGATGCTAATTTCTGTCCTTCCGCCCTCTCACGAAGGCGAAGGAAGGTCGATCAGCACAGCCGCAGCGGGCGTGGATATTACTTCTTGGCTTTGGCGGCCTTCTTGTCGGCGCTCTTCTGCTTCTTGGCTTCGGCGTCGGCATCCACCTTCTTGGCGATGACTTCGACCGTACCGCCGGCCTTTTCGACCGCCTCGATCGCACCCTTGGATGCACCGGCAACGACGAAGTTTGCCTTGGTGGTCAGTTCGCCCTTGGCGAGCAGACGCACGCCATGCTTGCCGCCGCGTGCCAGACCAGCAGCCTTCAGCGCGGCATGGTCGAACGCGTTCTTCGCGTCCAGCTTGCCGGCGTCGATGAACTTCTGGACCATGCCCAGGTTCACTTCGGCATAATCCTTGCCGAACGGATTGTTGAAGCCGCGCTTCGGCAGGCGCATGTGGAGCGGCATTTGGCCACCCTCAAATCCCTTGATGGCAACGCCGGAACGGCTCTTCTGGCCCTTCTGGCCACGGCCGGAGGTCTTGCCCTTGCCGGAACCGATGCCACGGCCGACCCGCATCTTGGATTTGCGGGCACCGTCATTGTCACGGATATCATTGAGTTTCATAAGTCTGCACTCGCTTTCGCTTTGTTCGCGCTGGGGACGTCCAGGCCGGCTGGCCCGGGATGTAAAAATGTCCATGGGCCTGAAACAGGCCCGGGCCTTTCGGCGTCGGAGGCTTGCTCCTTACCAAAAGACCCGGACTTGTTAAAGACCGTTTGTAGAAAGGCTATTCAGCCCTCGACAACCTTCACCATATGGGGAAGCTTGGCGATCATGCCGCGAATTTCGGGCGTGTCTTGAAGCTCAACCACACGACCGATCTTGCCGAGGCCGAGCCCAGCCAGCGTCTTGCGCTGGTCCTTGGGACGGCGGATCGGCGAGCTGGTCTGCTGGATCTTGATCATGGTTTTTTCGTTCTTAGCCATGCTGATTACTCCGTGACCGCCGCGGCTTCCGCCTCGGCTGCCTGCTGATCGGCACCGCCGCGTCCGAGCAGATCCGCAATCTTCTTGCCACGGCGCGCCGCGACGGACTTCGGACTGGTCTGATCGGTGAGCGCTTCGAAGGTTGCGCGGATCATGTTGTAGGGATTGGACGTGCCGACAGACTTGGTCACCACATCGGCAACGCCAAGGCTCTCGAAGATAGCGCGCATCGGGCCACCGGCGATGATGCCGGTACCGGCAGGCGCCGAACGCAGCGTCACCTTGCCCGCACCGAAGCGGCCATTGCCGTCATGATGCAGCGTGCGGCCATCCTTCAGGGGAACGCGGACCATGGCCTTCTTGGCCGCCGCGGTTGCCTTGTTGATCGCTTCCGGCACTTCGCGTGCCTTGCCGTGACCGAAACCGACCCGCCCCTGACCGTCACCGACCACGACCAGCGCGGCAAAACCGAAGCGCTTACCGCCCTTCACCGTCTTGGACACGCGGTTGATGTGGACGAGCTTTTCGATCAGCTCTTCGCCGCCATCGTCGTTGCGGCCGCCACGGCCACCACGATTGTTGTCGCGACCACCACGGCCACCACCGCGATTGTTGTCACGGCCGCCGCCACCGGGGCCACCACGGCCACGGCCACGGGCGCCCTGACGGCCAGTGTCGTTGCGTGTGTTCTCGATGGTCTGCTGGTTCGCCTTGGGATCGAGAACCGCCTCGGGCTGGTTGCCCTCGCCGGTCGTGCCTGGCTTGGCAGCGCCTTCGTTGGGTTGTTCGTCAGCCATCATTAAAACTCCAGTCCGCCTTCGCGCGCGGCATCCGCCAGCGCCTTGACCCGGCCATGAAAGAGGAACCCGCCGCGATCAAACACGACATTGGTCACGCCAGCCTTCTTCGCAGCTTCGGCCACGCGCTTGCCGACTTCGGCAGCGCCATCCGATGTAGCGGCGTTCTTGGCTTTCGCGCCCTTGTCCAGCGACGATGCGGAGGCAAGCGTCTTGCCCTCCTTGTCGTCGATGATCTGTGCATAGATATGCTGGCCCGTCCGGTGAATGGACAGACGCGGGCGGTTGAGGCCCTGCTTGCGGAGCTTCGCGCGGACCCGGGCCCGGCGGCGTTCGAAAAGAGACATTTTCGCCATGGCTTATTTCTTCTTCCCTTCCTTGCGGAAGATATACTCGCCGCGATACTTCACGCCCTTGCCCTTGTAAGGCTCCGGCTTGCGCCAGCGGCGAATCTCGGCAGCAACCTGCCCAACCTTCTGCTTGTCGATGCCGGAAATCTCGATCGTGATCTGATCCGGCGTCTTGATATCGATGCCATCGGGAATGGCGAAATCGACGTCGTGGCTAAAGCCGAGCTGCAGTTTCAGGATCTTGCCCTGAACATTAGCACGGTAACCAACGCCGTTGATCTCGAGCACCTTGGAGAAACCCTCGGTCACGCCATCGACTAGGTTCTGGACCTGGGTACGCTGCATGCCCCAGAAGGAGCGCGCACGCTTCGTCTGGTTGGCCGGGGTCACCGCGACCTCGTTATCGTTCAGGTCGTACTTCACCTCGTCCAGGGTCGGCATGGTCAGCTCGCCCTTCGGTCCTTTGACCGAGAGCACAGCGCCGTCCATCTTTGCCGTCACGCCAGAAGGCAGTGCGACCGGTTTTTTACCGATGCGGCTCATCAGAATACCTCCGCGAGAACCTCGCCGCCAACATTCTGTTCGCGCGCTTCCGCGTCGGACAGAACGCCCTTTGGCGTCGAGACGATGGTGATGCCAAGGCCATTGCGGACCCGTGGCAGATCCTGGCTGCCGGAATATACGCGGCGGCCAGGCTTGGAGACACGCGCGACATGCTGGATCGCGGGCTGTCCTTCGAAATATTTCAGCTCGATGCGGATGCCTTCATGCTGGCTGCGACGGCCGATATTTTCAGCCGTGTAACCGCGAATATAACCTTCGCGCTGAAGAACGTCGAGCACCCGCTGGCGCAGCTTGGAGGACGGCGAGATAACGCTGTCCATCTTTGCCTGCTGGCCGTTGCGGATACGGGTGAGCATATCGCCCAGGGGATCGGTCAATGCCATGATTTAAATCCTTACCAGCTCGACTTGGTCACACCGGGGATCAAGCCTTTATTGGCCAGATCGCGCAGCTGAATGCGGCAAAGCCGGAACTTGCGGTAGTAAGCACGGGGACGGCCCGTCGTCTCGCAACGGTTCCGCACGCGGGTGGGATTCCCGTTGCGCGGAATTTCCGCCATCTTCAGACGCGCAATCAGACGCTCGCTCTCATCGAGAGACTGGTCTTTTGCCTGTGCCTTGAGCTTTGCATATTGGCCGGCGAATTTCTTCACCATGCGCTTGCGACGCTCATTCTTGTTAACGGAACTCAGTTTCGCCATGACTTAAGTTCTCTTCCTTTCTTAAGGAAAAGAGGCGTTGCCCTCAGGCCGCCTCCTTCTCCTGGGTTTCATCCTGGGGGAACGGAAAGCCGAACAGTTGCAGCATCTCGCGTGCTTCTTCATCGGTCTTGGCCGATGTCGTCACGATAACGTCCATCCCGCGAACCTGGTCGATCTGATCATAGCTGATCTCGGGGAACACGATCTGCTCTTTCAGACCCATGGCGAAATTGCCACGGCCATCGAAGCTCTTCGGATTCAGCCCGCGAAAGTCGCGAATACGCGGCATTGCGATGTTGGTCAGACGGTCCAGAAATTCGTACATGCGCTCACGGCGAAGCGTTACCTTCACACCGATCGGCATGCCTTCACGCAGCTTGAACTGCGCGATCGACTTCTTCGCCATGGTGATCACCGGCTTCTGGCCAGCAATCAGTTGCATTTCCTCAAGAGCGCTCTGGACCTTCTTCTTGTCCTGAGATCCCTCGCCCACACCCATGTTGATCGTGACTTTCTCGATCTTGGGTACGGCAAAAGAATTCGTGTAACCGAACTTCTCGGTCAACGCCTTGACGATTTCCTCGTCATATTTCTTGCGGAGGCGCGGCACATAATCAGCCATCGATTGTCTCCCCGGACTTTACGGCGACGCGAACGCGCTTGCCGTCTTTCTCTTCGAAACGAACGCGGGTCGGCTTGCCATCCTTGGGATCGGCGAGTGCCACGTTCGAAATGTGCAGGGGCGCCGGCTTGCGGTCGATGCCGCCCTGCGGGTTTTCCTGCGTCGGCTTGCGGTGCTTGGCGTGGACGTTGATTCCGTCCACCAGCAGCTTGCCGTCCTTGGGCATAACCCGGGTCACCTCACCGGTGCGGCCCTTGTCCTTGCCTGCGAGGACGACAATCTTGTCGCCCTTCTTGATCTTAGCCATCGCCATGTCAGAGCACCTCCGGAGCCAGCGAAATGATCTTCATGTGCCGCTTGGCACGAAGCTCGCGAACCACGGGGCCGAAGATACGCGTACCGATCGGCTCCTGGTTGTTGTTGACCAGCACGGCGGCATTGCCGTCGAAACGGATCACCGAACCATCGGGACGGCGCACATCCTTGCGGGTGCGCACGATGACGGCACGGTGCACGTCGCCCTTCTTCACGCGGCCACGCGGGGCAGCTTCCTTCACCGACACCACGATGATGTCGCCGACGCTGGCGGTACGACGCTTCGACCCGCCCAGCACCTTGATGCACTGGACGCGCTTGGCGCCGCTGTTATCCGCGACGTCTAGAGTGGATTGCATCTGGATCATGGATCCGGTTCCTTCTTCCTGGCTTGCCGGGACGGGCCCGGTAGTTCCTAGTTACTTCAAGATCGGGCTCAGGCTTCCGCCGGCTCGACCACTTCATTTACCGCTGCCGGCGCATCGGCTTCCGCACGGCCACCGACCTGCTCGAGCACGCGCCAGGTCTTGTTCTTGGAGATCGGCTTGGTCTCCTCGATGCGGACCACCTCACCGGTGCGGAACTTGTTGTCCTCGTCATGGGCGGAGTACTTCTTCGAGCGGCGCATGATCTTGCCGTAAAGAGGATGCTTGATCTTCCTCTCCACGAGCACGACGACCGTCTTGTCCATCTTGTCCGACACGATCGTGCCGGTAAGTACGCGCTTGGGCATATTCTTCTATCCTTCCTCAGGCGCTCTTCGCGGACGCAGCAGACTGGCTCTGGGCCGTCGCGGCGCGTTCCGTCTGCAGCGTCTTGATGCGCGCAATAGAGCGACGCACTTCGCGCACACGCGCGGGCTTTTCCATCTGGCCGGTCGCAGACTGAAAGCGCAGGTTGAACTGCTCCTTCTTCAGCTGGCCGAGCTCGGTCTGGAGCTCATCGTCGCTCTTGGCGCGAAAATCTTCGACAATCTTGCTCATGTTCAGCCTTTCAGGTGTGATTCGTCGCCAAGACGGGCGACCACCTTGGTCTTGATCGGCAGCTTCATCGCTGCACGCTCGAACGCTTCGGCGGCCAACGGACCAGCCACGCCGTCCAGTTCGAACAGGATGCGGCCGGGCTTCACACGTGCAGCCCAATATTCGACCGAACCCTTGCCCTTACCCTGACGAACTTCGGCAGGCTTCTTGGACACTGGAACGTCTGGAAACACGCGAATCCAGAGACGACCCTGACGCTTGATGTGACGCGTGATCGCACGGCGAGCCGCCTCGATCTGACGCGCGGTAATCCGCTCAGGTTCCATCGCCTTAAGACCATAGGAACCGAAATTCAAGGTGGTGCCGCCTGGCGCCTTGCCCTTGATCCGGCCCTTGAAGGCCTTGCGATACTTCATTTTCTTCGGTTGCAGCATCTTGCTTTACCTTATCCTCTAACCCTGGCGATCAACGAGCAGGCCGGACGCCGGAGGTTTGAGCCTCCATCATCAGCCGGTCGGTTGCCATGGGATCATGGGCCATGATCTCGCCCTTGAAGATCCACACCTTGATGCCGATGATGCCATAGGCAGTCAGCGCCTCGGCTTCGGCATAATCCACGTTCGCACGCAGCGTGTGGAGCGGAACGCGGCCCTCACGATACCATTCCGTACGCGCGATCTCGGCACCGCCAAGACGACCGGCGCAAACGATCTTGATGCCTTCGGCACCCAGACGCATGGCGGACTGCACGGCGCGCTTCATGGCGCGGCGGAACGCGATACGGCGGATCAGCTGATCGGCGATGCCTTGCGCAACAAGCTTGGAATCGACTTCCGGCTTGCGGATCTCGACGATGTTCAGTGACACGTCGCTCTGAGTCATGTTGCTCAGCGCGCGGCGCAGCTTTTCAATGTCTGCACCCTTCTTGCCGATGATCACGCCGGGACGCGCCGCATAAACGGACACGCGGCACAGCTTGGCAGGCCGCTCGATCACGACCTTGGAGATCGCGGCCTGCGGCACGGTTGCCATGATGTGCTGACGGATCTTGAGATCTTCCATCAGAAGACGGCCATAGTCATGCCCTTCGGCATACCAGCGGCTGTCCCACGTCCGGTTGATCTGAAGGCGCAGGCCGATCGGATTGCTTTTATGACCCATGGCTTACGCCTCCTCTTCCTGCTCGCGCACCACGATACGGATGCGGCTGAACGGCTTGATGATCTGGCTGGCGCGGCCGCGGGCACGGGCCCGGAAACGCTTCATGCGGATCGACTTGCCGACGCTGGCTTCCGATACGACCAGCGCATCGACATCCAGATTGTGGTTGTTCTCGGCATTGGCGATTGCAGAGGCGAGTACCTTGCGGACATCCTCGGCCATGGCCTTCTTGGAGAACTGCAGCACATTCATCGCATCTTCCACGCGGCGGCCACGAATAAGGCCTGCCACAAGGTTCAGCTTCTGCGCCGAGCCCTTGACCATCGTACCGACGGCCAGCGCTTCATTCTCTTCGACGCGGCGGGGGTTCTTGACCTGTCCCATCAGCGTTTGCCCTTCTTGTCAGCGCCGTGACCGTGGAAGGTCCGCGTCGGCGCGAATTCGCCCAGCTTGTGGCCAACCATGTCTTCATTGACGGACACAGGAATGAACTTGTGCCCGTTGTAGACGGTGAAGGTCAGGCCGACAAACTGCGGCAATATGGTGGACCGGCGCGACCAGGTCTTGATCGGCGTGCGGCTGGACTTGTCCTGTGCGTCCTCTGCCTTCTTGAGAAGGTAGAGATCGACGAACGGCCCTTTCCAAACAGAACGTGCCATGGATTACCTCTTCTTCTTCGCATGACGCGACCGGACGATCATCTTGTCCGACGCCTTTTTCTTGTCGCGGGTCCGCATACCCTTGGTCGGCTTGCCCCATGGTGTCACAGGGTGACGACCACCGGACGTACGACCTTCACCACCACCATGAGGGTGATCAACCGGGTTCTTGGCAACGCCGCGTGTCAGCGGGCGCTTGCCACGCCAGCGGTTGCGACCAGCCTTGGCGAGCGTCGTGTTCGAATTGTCCGGGTTGGACACAGCGCCCACGGTGCCCATGCAGGTGCCGTGAATATAACGCTGCTCGCCCGAGTTGAGGCGCATCAGGACCATGCCGCGATCGCGACCGACCAGCTGCGCATAGGTGCCAGCGGAACGAGCGATCTGACCGCCCTTGCCAGGCTTCATCTCAATATTGTGGCAGATCGTACCGACCGGCATCTGGCTCAGCAACATCGCGTTGCCAGGCTTGGTGTCGGTCTTTTCGCCTGCGATGATGGTATCGCCAACATTCATGCGCTGCGGAGCGATGATGTAAGCCTGCTCGCCATCGCTATACTTGATCAGCGCGATGAAAGCGGAACGGTTGGGGTCATATTCCAGACGCTCGACCGTCGCTTCCACGTCCCATTTACGACGCTTGAAATCGACGATGCGATATTTCTGCTTGTGACCGCCGCCGATGCCGCGCGATGTCACATGACCCTTGTTGTTCCGGCCACCGGTTTTGCGCTTGCCTTCGGTGAGTGCCTTGACCGGGCCGCCCTTGTGGAGCTCCTTCCGGTCGACAAGCACCAGGCCGCGGCGTGCGGGGCTGGTCGGTTTATAACTTTTCAACGCCATCTCAGACTCCCGTGGTCACGTCGATGCTCTGGCCTTCAGCCAAAGTCACAACGGCCTTCTTGACGTCCGAACGGCGGTAAGGCTGGCCTTTCCAGCGCTTCGTCTTGCCCTTCTGGACCATCGTGTTCACGCGAAGGACCTTCACGTCGAAAAGCGCTTCCACAGCAGCCTTGATCTGCGGCTTGGTGGAACTGCCGGCGACCTTGAAGACCACGGCATTGTTTTCGGACAGAAGCGTCGACTTCTCGGTGATGTGCGGTGCGACGATCACGTCATAATGACGCGTATCGATCTCGCTTTTTGCCTTAGCCATTGAAACGAGCCTCCAGCTTTTCGAGCCCTGCGCGGGTCAGAACCAGCGTTTCGGCCCGCAATATGTCGTACACGTTCGCGCCGATCGCTGGCAGAATGTCGATGCCGTACAAATTGGCCGAAGCCTTTTTGAAGCCTGCATCCACGGTCTCGCCGTCGATCACCAGGGTACGCTTGCCGAAGCCGAGGCCAGCGGCCTGCTCCTTGAGCGCCTTGGTTTTGGCATCCTTCATTTCCAACGTGTCGAGCACGATGATCTTGTCGGATTTCGCCTTGTCGCTCAGCGCCATTTTCAGGCCGAGCGTGCGAACTTTCTTGTTAAGCGACGGATTGAAGTCACGCAGACGGGCACCATGGGCCTTACCACCACCGATGAAAATCGGTGCAGCACGATCGCCATGACGGGCGGTACCGCCACCCTTCTGCTTGCCGAACTTCTTGCCAGTGCGGGCAACGTCGCTGCGCTCACGCGTCGGACGGGCGGTGCCACGTGCCTTCTCGCGCTGCCAAGTGACGACACGGTGCAGAATGTCTGCACGCGGATCGAGCCCGAATACGTCTTCGGAAAGCTCGATATCGGCGCCGGCGTTTTTACCGTCGAGGGTCTGAACCTTCAGCTTCACGGCTTAGCCCTCCTTCTCTTGATCTTCGACAGGCTTGTCGCTGTCCGTCGGCTGATTTTCCACCTTCTCGGCGTTCAATGCAGCCTGCTCCTGAACCTTCTGGCTTGCTTCCATCTCGGCAGCAGCTGCCTCGATCTCGGCATCGGTCGGGCCAGCCTGACGCTCATGCGCGGCTGCGCTCTCGATCATGCCAGCGCCAGCCTCGTCGTGGGAGAACTGATCGGCGTTGCGCTTCATCGCGCCGGGGAACGGAAGACCCTCAGGAGCCGGCACCTTCACCGAATCCTTGACGATCAACCAGCCACCCTTCGAACCTGGCACGGAGCCACGAACGAAAATAAGGCCGCGCTCGCTGTCGGTACGGACGATTTCGAGATGCTGCTGCGTGCGCAGACGGTCGCCCATATGGCCGGCCATCTTCTTGTTCTTGAACACCTTGCCCGGATCCTGACGGTTACCCGTCGAACCGTGCGAACGGTGGGAGAGCGACACACCATGGGTAGCACGAAGACCACCGAAACCGTGACGCTTCATGGCACCGGCAAAGCCCTTACCCTGCGTACGACCTTGAATATCGACCATCTGGCCGGCCACAAAGTGATCCGCGGTAACGGTGGCACCGATGGGAAGAAGACCCTCTTCGCTGTCTACGCGGAATTCCGCGACGCGCGCCTTGGGGGTCACCTCAGCCTTCGCGAAGATTTCGCGCTGGGGCTTGTTGACGTTCTTGGCCTTGCGCTCACCAGCACCGAGCGTAACGGCAAAATAGCCATCACGGTCCATGCGGCGCTCGCCGACGACCTGACAATTTTCTAGCGACAAGACGGTGACCGGCACATGCTGGCCGTCCTCCTGGAAGAGGCGGGTCATCCCCATCTTTTTCGCGATCACGCCAGTGCGCATGATCAATGCTCCTTTAAACAGAGGCCTGCCGGGACCATTCCCGAAAGGCGTGAAGGCCCGCCGGATCATTCCGACGAACCCTATTTCAGCCCAGCTTTTCGTAACGTCGCCCCGTCCGGGCTAAATGCTTCAACGCGCCGGAGCGCTGGAGAGGCGAGACGGGGGACGCAGGCCACGGACGAAACCGTGCGGTATCCCTATGTCGCGGAAGAGACCTGCTCTTCCCAAAGATAGTAGAGGGCCAATGCCTCAACGCTGATCAAAGTGCAACCCCGATCAACGGATACCAACCGATCCTTCTGGATCAGGCCAGCTTGATTTCAACATTTACACCAGCAGCAAGATCAAGCTTCATCAAAGCATCGACTGTCTGCGGCGTAGGCTGCACGATATCGAGCAACCGCTTGTAGGTGCGAACCTCGAACTGCTCGCGCGACTTCTTGTCGACATGCGGGCCGCGGTTGACCGTGAATTTCTCGATACGCGTCGGCAGCGGAATGGGCCCACGGATGAGCGCGCCGGTGCGCCGTGCAGTATCGGCGATGTCTCCCGTCGCCTGATCGAGCACGCGGTGATCAAAGGCCTTGAGGCGAATGCGAATATTCTGCGTTTCCATAACGTCCAAACACTACCGATGCGAAAGAGCCAAAAAACAAACCGCCCCACATCCATACGGAAAGCCGGGGCGGCCTCTGAAATAACGAGCCGCCCGGATCAGTGACGAATCAAGGATCCGGGCGGCTGCGCAGTACTTATTACACCTTGATGGTGCTGACAACCCCTGCGCCGACCGTACGGCCGCCTTCACGGATTGCGAAACGCAGACCTTCGTCCATGGCGATAGGTGCGATCAGCTTCACGCCGATGGTCACATTGTCGCCAGGCATAACCATCTCGGTGCCCTCTGGGAGGATCACTTCGCCGGTCACGTCGGTCGTGCGGAAGTAGAACTGCGGACGATAGTTGGCGAAGAATGGCGTGTGACGGCCACCTTCGTCCTTCGACAGCACGTACACCTCAGCGTCGAACTCGGTGTGCGGCGTGATCGAACCGGGCTTGGCCAGAACCTGACCACGCTCGACATCGTCACGGGCCGTACCGCGAAGCAGTGCACCGATATTGTCGCCAGCTTCACCACGATCGAGCAGCTTGCGGAACATTTCCACACCGGTCACGATGGTCTTGCTGGTGTCCTTGATGCCCACGATCGACACTTCGTCGCCAACGTTCACGATGCCGGTTTCGATACGGCCGGTCACAACCGTACCGCGACCGGAGATCGAGAACACGTCCTCGATCGGCATCAGGAAGTCCTTGTCGACCGGACGGTCAGGCTTTGGAATGTAGGAATCGACCGCATCCATGAGAGCGATGATCTTTTCCTTGCCGATATTGTCATCACGGCCCTCGAGCGCAGCAAGCGCCGAACCGGAGATGATCGGAATATCGTCGCCAGGGAAATCATAGGAGCTAAGCAGCTCGCGGATTTCCAGTTCGACCAGCTCGAGGAGCTCTTCGTCGTCGACCTGATCGACCTTGTTCATGAACACGACCAGAGCGGGCACACCAACCTGACGGGCAAGCAGGATGTGCTCGCGGGTCTGAGGCATCGGGCCGTCAGCAGCGTTCACGACCAGGATCGCGCCATCCATCTGGGCAGCACCGGTGATCATGTTCTTCACATAGTCGGCGTGACCGGGGCAATCGACGTGCGCGTAGTGACGCTCAGCGGTCTCATATTCCACATGAGCGGTCGAGATGGTGATGCCACGCTCGCGCTCTTCGGGTGCCTTGTCGATGTTGGCGAAGTCAACGGCCGCGCCGCCATGCGTTTCAGCCATCACCTTCGTGATCGCTGCGGTCAGCGTGGTCTTGCCATGGTCGACGTGACCGATGGTGCCTACGTTTACGTGCGGCTTGTTCCGCTCGAATTTTGCTTTTGCCATTTTACCCTACCTTCTTCTGCAATGTCGTTTGTCGGGCCCTGAAGCGCCGCGCATTGGCGGCGACCTGAACCCAAGTCAACAGTCTTAAACTTGGCTGCGCACGCTTCCGGACGCCGGATACCGGGACGCGAAAGCGTGCCCGATAGCCGATCCGAACGCCTTAGGCCAGCTTCTCTTTCACCTCGTCGGCAACATTCTGCGGCACTTCTTCATAATGAGAGAACTGCATGCTGTATTGCGCGCGTCCCTGAGAGAACGAACGAAGCTGGTTCACGTATCCGAACATATTCGCCAGCGGCACCATGGCTTCAACAGCCTGGGCGATCCCGCGCACTTCTGTGCCCTGGATCTGACCGCGACGGGAGTTCAGATCGCCGATCACGTCGCCCAGATACTCTTCCGGGGTGATGACCTCAACCTTCATGACCGGCTCGAGCAGCTTGATGCCCGACTTCTGCGCCACTTCGCGCATTGCGCCGCGAGCACAGATTTCGAACGCCAGTGCCGACGAATCGACGTCATGATATTGACCATCGGTCAGGCGGATATCGAAATCGATGATCGGGAAGCCAATCATCGAGCCGGTCTCTGCTGTCTCGCGCATGCCCTTCTCGACCGAGGGGATATATTCCTTGGGAATATTACCACCCTTGATCTCGTCGATGAAGTTGATGCCCTGGCCACGCTCACCCGGGGTTACCGTCACCTTGATACGACCGAACTGGCCGGAACCACCCGACTGCTTCTTGTGGGTGTAGTCGACTTCGACTTCGCGCTTCAGCGATTCGCGGTAAGCCACCTGCGGCGCACCGACATTTGCTTCTACCTTGAATTCGCGCTTCATGCGATCGACCAGAATGTCGAGGTGAAGCTCGCCCATGCCCTTGATGATCGTCTGGCCCGATTCGTGATCGGTCGACACGCGGAAGGACGGATCTTCGGCAGCCAGGCGATTGAGCGCAACGCCCATCTTCTCCTGATCGGCCTTGGTCTTCGGCTCCACCGACAGCTCGATCACCGGCTCGGGAAATTCCATGCGCTCAAGAATGATCGGCTTGTTCGACGCGCACAGCGTGTCACCGGTCGTGGTTTCCTTAAGGCCCGCAATAGCCACGATGTCACCGGCATAGGCCGCATCGATATCCTGACGATCATTGGCATGCATCAGCAACATGCGGCCGATCTTTTCCTTCTTGTCCTTGACGGAGTTGAGCACGGTGCCCTTCTCCAGAACGCCGGAATAGATGCGCGCAAAGGTCAGCGTACCCACGAACGGATCGTTCATGATCTTGAACGCCAGCGCGCTGAACGGCGCTTCGTCGCTGGAAGGACGCGTGTCTTCGGTGTCGGTATCGGGCAGAACGCCCTTGATGGCCGGCACGTCGAGCGGGCTGGGCAGATAATCCACCACGGCATCGAGCAGGGGCTGCACGCCCTTGTTCTTGAACGCCGAGCCGCAAAGCACGGGCACAAACTTCTGGTCCAGCGTACCCTTGCGGATCAGCTTCTTCAGCGTGGCCACGTCAGGCTCATTGCCTTCCAGATAGGCTTCCATGGCATCATCGTCCTGCTCGACGGCAAGCTCGATCAGACGCTCACGATATTCTTGCGCCTTGTCCTTCAGATCGTCGGGAATTTCGATATATTCGAACTTCGCGCCGAGATCTTCGTCTTCCCAGACGATACCGCGGTTCTCGACCAGATCGACGAGACCCTTCAGGTCGCTCTCGATACCGATCGGGATGTACAGCACGGCAGGCTTCGCGCCGAGACGATCAATGATCGACTGCACGCAGAACTCGAAGTTCGCGCCGGTACGGTCCAGCTTGTTGATGAAGCACATGCGCGGGACTTTATACTTGTCCGCCTGGCGCCACACGGTTTCGGACTGCGGCTCCACGCCGGCCACGCCGTCGAAGCAGGCCACAGCGCCATCGAGCACACGGAGCGAACGCTCGACTTCAATCGTGAAGTCGACGTGGCCGGGGGTGTCGATGATGTTGATGCGGTGATCGTTCCAGAAGCAGGTGGTTGCTGCGGAGGTGATCGTGATGCCACGCTCCTGCTCCTGCTCCATCCAGTCCATCGTCGCAGCGCCATCATGCACTTCGCCGATCTTGTAGGACTTACCGGTGTAATAGAGGATCCGCTCGGTCGTGGTGGTCTTGCCGGCGTCAATATGCGCCATGATGCCGATGTTGCGGTATTTTTCGAGCGGATAATCGCGGGCCATGCTGGCTACTCCAGGAATGCGGTCGGGGTGTTCGGAATTCGGGGGCTATATAGGAAGAGGGGCCGGTATGTGCCAGCCCCTCTTCCGTTCGTTCAAGTTGGCGGGCGCTTACCAGCGATAGTGCGAGAAGGCACGGTTGGCTTCGGCCATCCGGTGCGCATCTTCGCGCTTCTTCACGGCGTTGCCGCGATTATTGGCTGCGTCCATCAGTTCGCCGGACAGACGGCCGACCATGGTGGTCTCACCGCGCCCACGCGCAGCCGAGATCAACCAGCGAATCGCCAGCGCCTGAGCGCGCTCCGGACGCACTTCGACGGGGACCTGATAGGTGGCACCGCCCACGCGGCGGCTACGGACTTCGATGCCCGGCTTGATGTTGTTGAGGGCATCATGGAACATCTGAACCGGATCGGTCTTGGCGCGCGCCTCGACGGTGTCGAGCGCTCCGTAGACGATGCGTTCGGCGGCAGATTTCTTGCCGTCATACATCAGGTTGTTCATGAACTTCGAAAGGATGACATCCCCGAACTTAGGATCGGGAAGAATCTCGCGCTTTTCTGGGCGACGACGACGTGACATAAATTTTTCTCCTGAACCCGGTGCTTATTTAGGACGCTTCGCGCCGTACTTCGAACGGCTCTGCTTGCGGTCCTTGACCCCCTGCGTATCGAGCACGCCGCGCAGGACGTGATAACGCACGCCGGGAAGATCGCGCACACGGCCGCCACGGATCAGCACAACGCTGTGCTCCTGGAGGTTGTGGCCTTCGCCCGGGATATAGGAGATGACTTCGCGCTGATTGGTCAGGCGAACCTTGGCCACCTTGCGCAACGCCGAGTTCGGCTTCTTCGGAGTCGTCGTATAGACGCGGGTGCAAACGCCGCGCTTCTGCGGGTTCTGCTCCATGGCAGGGACCTTGCTCTTGGCCTTCTGCGGAACGCGGCCCTTGCGGACCAGCTGGTTGATAGTCGGCATAAATGCTTCACCTTATCATTCTGTGTGCCACGACCGGTTGGCGCAAACGAACATCGCTTGCGCCCATGAAGGCCATGGCGGCGGTTACTAGAGCACCCGGCTGCGTGGGTAATGACGGGGGAACCAGTCCCATGATCCGTCCGCCCCGGGCGCGCTTGTTTTCAGCCCTATCGGCTGCTTCCATCTCGGCCATGCAGAAAAACACGGCCTTAACGGAAGCGCGCCCTCTACAGGCAAACAAGACGCCGGTCAACGCCCTGCCGTATGGGTTATGGGCAAAATCCAGGGCGCTTGCGGCACGGCCATTGCCGATGGTTGCCGGTACGTAGCGCCATCACGCCTTTGCGTCGAGGCCCCCGCGCTTGGCGAGCACGCTGTTCTCCATGCGAATGCGCCAGAATAGCAGCATCGCATTCAGGATGGAAAAGACGATCGCCACCGTCACTTCGTTCAGAATCAGCGGCACCAGCGCTATTTCCAGCACCACAACCAGATAGTTCGGGTGGGACAGGAAGCGATATGGCCCCCGCTTCACCCTCGGAAAGTCCGGCCCACTGACCAGCCGCGTCGTCCACCAGCGGCCCAGCGTCACCAGCGCCCAATAGCGCAGTCCCTGCACCACCACGAACAGCGCGAACAGCAACGATGGCGGCTCGGAGCCAGGAACCGCCAATGCCACAACGCACAACAGCCACAGCGTGTGGAGAATGATGAACAGCGGATAGCCCCGCTGACCGAATTCCTCTCCACCTTCCTTCAGCAGACGCGCCGTGTTGCGCCGCGCAATGACCAGCTCGATCATACGCTGCAAGAAAACATAGGCGATGAAGGCCACCGCCCAGATCGGCCAGTCGACCAGCGGGGTCATGGCCGCACCATGCCGATGGCGCCGGTGAAGCCGGGACCAAGCGCCGTCATCAGGAACGGCTTCTCGCGCTGTTCGGCCAGCAGACGTTGCAGCACGAACAGTACCGTCGGCGACGACATGTTTCCATAATCGCGCAGGACCGCGCGTGTGGCTGGCAGCGCTGCGCCTGTGTCTGGTGCATCCGGCACGAAATAGGCGGCCAACGCATCGACCACGCGTCCGCCGCCGGGATGGCAGGCAGGCTCTCCCATATCGGAGAGAGCGAGCCCCTCCCCTGCAAGATATGCATTGCACATGGGCGCAAACTCCTGCGTCACGAAGGCGGGAATATTTTTGGCCAGCACCAGGTCGAAGCCGGTATCGCCGATGTCCCAGCCCATCATGTCGATCGTCTTCGGCCAGACGCGCTGGGCGAAACTGCCGATCTGCGCACCAGGCCGATCGGCGGACAGGATGGCCGCGGCGCAGCCATCGGCGAACAGGCAGGCAGCAACGATGTCCTTCTTGTCCATCCGCTGATGATCATAGGCCAGGCTGCACAGCTCCAGCGCCACGAACAGCGTGTGCCCGCCGCCCTGCGTCAGCTGCGACGCAATCGACAGGCCTAGCACGCCGCCCGCACAGCCATAACCGAACAGCGGCACCGTGCGCGTATCGGGGCTGAACCCCATGTCGGCAATCAGGCGGCTGGGAAGGCTCGGCGTCATCGTGCCGGTGGTGGATACGAACACGATGGTATCAATATCGGCGGGTGACAGAGCAGCAGCGTCCATCGCCTCATTCGCCGCACGGCGCGCCAGCGCCGCCCCGGTGTCGGCATAGACCTGTGCGCGCTCGGGCCAGCTGCGCGGCTGCATGTAAAAGTCCACGGGCCGCGCAATATGGCGCCGCGCGATGCCGGTATTGGCAAGGATGCTCTCCATCCGTCCGGGCAAGGGGCTGCCGCGCCCAGCAGCCAATATGTCCATCACATCGCCCTGCTCCAGGACGGTATCCGGCACCGCAGTGCCGATCGATTGCAGATAGGCCAATGTCCGTACGGGCTCCTTGCAGATCGCCGGCCCAAGCAGGCGATCGTTCATTCTTACGAAGCGTTAGCGCCAAAAGCTGCGCGCCGTCTTGCAAATTCCCCAGTTCGGCAGATTTGCGCCGCCGATGACTTGCTCCGGACGCACAGATTTCACGCCCCTGTCACCGCCCGTCGCCAAGGGCAGCGCACAACCAAAACAGAGGGCTCTCTTCCATGCGCACCATCTCCCATCTTGCTATCGCCATATCGCTCACCGCCGGCCTCTCGGCCACCGCACAGGCGCAGTCCGCCGCCACTCTCGATGCGGACCAGCCCGGCAATGCCGGCGTCAATGACGAGATCGTGGTCACCGCCCAGAAGCGTGCCGAGAGCATTACCGATGTACCGCTGACCGTGACCGCACTGAGCGGGGAATCGCTGGCCAGGATCGGCGTGGACGAATTCGACGAGGTGGCTGCTTATATTCCCGGCCTGATCGTGCAGGAGCAGAGCCCCAATAACCCCGGCTTCGTGATCCGTGGCATTACCTCCGATTCGGGCAGCGCGCAGATCGCGCCGCGCGTATCGATCTATTATAATGGCGTCGACGTATCGCGCTCGCGCGGATCCTATTTCGATCTGTTCGATATCGAGCGGATCGAAGTGGTGAAAGGCCCGCAGGCTACTTTGTTCGGTACCGCCTCCACCATCGGCGCGATCAGCGTCATCACTGCCCGCCCCACGTCCGACGAAAGCGCCTTTGGGCAGGTGAGTTACGGCAATCTGGGCGCGGTGCAGGCCACCGGCGTCATCAATGGCGGCAGCGAAAAGGTGCAGGGGCGCCTGGCCGCCACCTATAAATATCGCGACGGCTATGTGCGCAATATCGCTGGCCAGCCGGGCACCGTCAGCGCGCAGCAAGTTGGGGTTGTGCAGGACGATCTGAACGGTGTGGACCAGTTGGGCGTGCGCGGATCGCTGCGTCTGCGCCCGACCGAGGACGGCATCATCGATTTCGTGTTCACTTATGAACAGCAGCGCAATCCCGGCACGGCGTTCAAATCCGGCACCATCGCGCCGACGGGCGGCGACACCAGCCCCTACAGCTTCGCCGAACTGGGCGGATCGCCGTTCAGCGAGGCAGTGCTCGGCCTACCAAAGCTCGGCCTGAACCGCGAAGTCTATGACGCCAATGTCAGCATCGAATTCCCCATGTCGGACGACTGGTCGCTGAATTCCATTACCGGCTATCGCAAGTTCGACAGCCTGGAAGTGTTCGACGCCGACGGATCGGGCCTGTTCTTCCTGGAATTTGCCGAGGATTCCAAGGGCGAGCAGATGAGCCATGAGACGCGCATCAACTATGACGGCGGCAATTTGCGCGGTTTTGCCGGCTTCAACATCTTCCATGAAGAAGGCACCCAAGGCGTTCCCTTCTCCACCGATGAGGGCACCTATATCGCCTGCGCGCCCTTCCCTGCCTTCAACCCCGTGCGACAGGCCGTGGCCCCGGCATTCGGCGGGCTGGACAATGTCTGCATCGGCCCCAATGGCGAATTTAATGCCGCTGCCGTCAGCGGACTGCTCACGCAGGGCGCGGCGGCCATCATCCCCTATGCCAGCGAATTCGTGAATGGCGGCAAGAACAGCAGCTATTCGCTGTTCGCCGATGCCACCGCCGTGCTCGGCAATCTGGAGCTGACGGCTGGGCTGCGCTATCTCTATGAAGAGCGGCTATCGACCTATTTTTCCAACCAGCCCGGCAGCCAGGTGTTCGCCGGTCTGGGCGCGCCCGGCGTGGCGCTGCTCGGTTCGGTCGATACCGCCGGGCAAACCTTCCGCGTCAGCGATGACTATGACGCCTTCCTGCCCCGTTTCAATGCGCTCTACCGCATCTCGCCGGATGTGAACCTCTACGGCACCATCTCCAAGGGCCGCCGCTCGCCGGTGCTTCAACTTGGCGCAAGGAGTACGGCCAGTGGTCCGGTGGCGAATGTTACCCGGATCGCGGAGGAAACCGTCTGGAATTACGAGGGCGGCATCAAGGGCAGCTTCGACGGGTTCACCGGATCGCTTGGCGCCTTCTATCAGGATTACAATAATTTCCAGGTTTCCCTGATCGACGATGCCGGCAATGCACAGAACTTCAACGCCGGGCAGGCGCAGAATTTCGGCATCGAGGTGGAAGGCAGTTACGCCGTCTCCCGCGATCTGCGGATCTTTGCCAATTATGCCTATATCGATGCCAAGATCGGCGAGCCTGCCGACACATCGGTCACCCAGTTCGTCGACAGCCGCTTCCGTCTGACGCCCGAACATAGCGCGTCCGGCGGCATCGATTTCGACAAGGATCTGGGCGGCGGCATCGGCATCTTCCTGACGCCGACCGTCACCTTCCAGAGCCGGGTCTATTTCGAGGTGCCCAACAGCCCGCTGACCACCGAGGATGGCTACACCCTCGTCAATCTGCGCGGCGGCGTCAGCTTCGACGATGGCCGCTATGAAATCGCCGGTTTTGCCCGCAACCTGCTGGACGAAGACTATCTGATCGACGCAGGCAATACCGGCGGCTCGTTCGGCACCACCACCTATATCGCTGGCGAACCGCGCCTGTACGGCGTGCAGCTTTCCGCGCGCTTCTGAACGATCACTTCCCAGGGCTGCGCCCGCTTGTGAGATGCCCCAGCCATGGGCAGGATCGCGGCGCAGCCCACTGTTTTTCCGACCGGGAGACTTTTGTCATGACCCTAGACCTCGACCGCCGCCTTCTCCTGCAGGCAGGCACCTTCGGCATTGCCGCACTATCACTGCCCGGTGCGGCGCTGGCCTTTCAATCGGCCAGCGGTTTTTCCCACGGCGTCGCCTCGGGCGAGCCGACGCAGGGTTCGGTGCTGCTTTGGACGCGCTATGTCAGCAGCGGCGATACCCGATTGACCGCCGAAGTCACCGACCCGGCCACCGGCAAGGTGGTCGGCGGCGGATCGGTCACCGCGATGCGTGACCGCGATTCCATCGCCAAGCTGGTGGTCGACGGGTTGCAGCCTGGCCGCTGGTATTATTACCGCTTCATCGCCCCGGATGGCAGCGCCTCCCCGCAGGGACGCACGCGCACGCTGCCCGATGGGGAAACCGCCAAATTTCGTATGGGCGTGTTCAGCTGTTCCAACCTGTCCTTCGGCTGGTTCAACGCCTATGCCGCCGCCTGCGCGCGCGACGATCTGGACCTGGTCATGCATCTGGGCGATTATTTCTACGAATATCAGGTTGGCAAATACCCATCCGCTGCAGAGGCTCTGCCTGGCCGGACGATCCAGCCGAGCAATGAGATCCTGACGCTCATGGACTATCGCCTGCGCTATCAAAGCTACCGTGCCGATACCGATCTGCAGCGTCTGCACCAGATGTGGCCGATGATCGCGCAGTGGGACGATCATGAAATCGCCAATGACAGCTGGCAACATGGCGCAGAGAACCACCAGGCGGACGAAGGCGATTATGAAACGCGCAAGCGGATCGCGCGCCGTGTCTATCGCGAATGGATGCCGGTCAGTGATTTGCCCGACGACCACGATCAGTGGAAAAGCTACCGCATCGGCGATCTGGCCACCATCTTGCTAACGGAAAGCCGTCTGCACGCGCGCGATGAGCAGCTCGATCTGGGCGCTGCGCTGAAAGGCCAGACCAATGTGGAAGCCACCCTGGCCGCCTTCCGCGACCAGACATGGCGCGACCCAAGCCGCACCATGCTCGGCATGGATCAGGAGGCATGGTTCGCGGACACGCTGAAACGCTCCGTCGGCGCCGGCCAGAAATGGCAGGTCTGGGCGCAGCAGACCGTTATGGGCAATCTGCGCCTGCCGCCACAGGCGCTCGGTTGGATCCCCGAAAGCGCACCGGAGATTGCCAAGCAGCGCGCCGCGATCGGTGCGATGGCCAGCAAGGCCGGTCTGCCGCTCAATTTCGACAGTTGGGACGGCTATCCCGCTGCGCGCAACCGTGCCTTGAAAGCTGCACAGGCCGCCGATGCCGACCTGATCGTGCTATCGGGCGACAGCCATAATGGCTGGGCCTTCGATCTGCCAACGGAGGGCAAGCCAGCCGGCGTCGAATTTGCCGGCCACAGTGTCACCTCGCCCGGCTTCGAAAGCTATTTTAGCGGGGTCGGAGCGGATACCGTTGCCGCCGCGCTCTACGAGACCAATCCCACGCTAAAATGGGCTGACCTCGGCCAACGCGGCTATATGTCCGTGGAACTGACGCCAGACACCGCCAGCGCCACCTGGGAATTTGTCGGCACCATCCGCGAACGCTCGGCTGCGCTGTCTGGCAGTCACAAGGCTGTCGTGCAGAGCGGCCGCCGCGTGATGAGCGCCGCCTGATCAGGAACCACACTCACTGCATTCGCCATTAGGGGAAGCAATGGGGCGCGCCGCTGGCAAAAGGAGCCGACGGCTCAGAAACGAAAAAGCCGCTGTCCTACTGCCCTTTGGCGGGCACATAGGACAGCGGCTTTTCTATCATAGCATTAAGGCTGCCATTGGCCGCCGTCGGGATCCATTATTGCAACCGCATCCAACAGGATGATCGCAAAGGGCCGTTGTGGCGGTGAAATGGCCGTGCCGTTTACGACCTTTCGGCAGCCGTAAACCGATCAGCCTTGCGGCCGACCGCCCCCGCCGCTGCCGCGATTGGCGCTGCGGCGATTGCCGCCTCCACCAGCGCCGCCCGTGGATTTGCCGCGATGCGGCTTGCCGCCGCCAGCCTTGCGCTCACCGCGCGGCTGTCCGGCACCCTTTCCGCCACCAGCCGCGCGCGGCTTGAAGCGCTGCTGGCGCTGACCGCCCATCTGTGGCGGTGGCAGCTCCTCGATCTCTGGCTTGTCGAAACCCTTGGGCAATGGCTCGATATCGAGCTTCATCTTGATGGTGCGCTCGATGTCGCGCAGCCACTGGCGTTCTTCGGGGCCGACCAGCGCGATGGCGATGCCGCTGGCATCCGCACGGGCGGTCCGCCCGATGCGGTGGACATATTGCTCGGGCACATTGGGCAGTTCGTAATTGAACACATGGCTTACGCCGGACACGTCGATACCGCGCGCGGCGATATCGGTGGCGACCAGCACGCTGACGCCGCCCTTGCGGAAGGCGTTCAGCGCCTTTTCGCGCTGCGGCTGGCTCTTGTTGCCATGGATCGCGACCGCATCGATGCCGGCATGATCCAGGCTCTTGATGAGCCGGTCACAACCATGCTTGGTGCGCATGAAGACAAGCACGCGGTCCGGGTCTTCGCTGCGCAGCAAACTCGCCAGAATCTTCGGCTTGTCTTCGCTACGCACGAACATGCCGCGCTGCTCCACCTTTTCGGCGGTGGTGGCCTGCGGTGCCACGGAAACCTTCTGCGGATCGCGCAGGAACTGCTGGCTCAACTCGGCAATGCTCTTGGGCATGGTGGCCGAGAAGAACAGGCTCTGGCGCTTGTACGGCAGCAATTTCACGATGCGCTTGAGCGGCTGCATGAACCCAAGGTCGAGCATCTGGTCGGCTTCGTCCAGCACCAGGATTTCGACCATCGACAAGTCGAGGGACTTCTGATCGTACAGATCGAGCAGACGACCCGGCGTCGCGACGAGAACGTCGACGCCCTTGGCGAGCGCACGCTTCTGCCGGTTGATCGGCACACCGCCGAAAGCGGTCGTGACATAAAGCCCCGTGCCGCGGCCGTAATTTACCATGCTGTCGGCAATCTGCTTCGCCAGTTCACGCGTCGGTGCGAGCACCAGCATGCGGCACTGGTTGCGCCCGGTGCCAAGCTTCTTGTCTGCCAGACGGTGCAACGAAGGCAGCGAGAATGCCGCCGTCTTGCCGGTGCCGGTCTGTGCGATGCCGAGAATATCGCGGCCTTCCAATGCCAGCGGAATTGCCTGCGCCTGGATTGGCGTGGGGTCTTCATAGCCTTCGCTCTTGAGGGCATTCTGAAGCGTCGCGCTAAGCGCGAAATCGGAAAATTTGGTCATAAGGTCTTTCAATAAAGACGACTGCCCCGAAGCGCCTCACCCTGTATGCGTCTGAAACGCAAATGCGGATGATCGCGCCGCGCGTGCGGCCGGATCGCTAAAAAAGCGACCCGCGTGATTGGGCTGCCGTGAAAAGGATCGCGATAAAGAGGCACGGCCGATGCCGGATCATTCCGGCTCACACGCTGCGCGCGCCCAAGACGGTCTGGCCGTTCTCGCTGACCGCCAAGTGGATGCTGCGCTGCAAAATGTCAAGCGCCGTATGAAACATAGCACCACTCCGATCGAATATGGTGCAGCGCACAAAATCCTTGCAACCGGCGGCCCTCGGCATCATTCTTGTTGACATGGAACCGAACAAAATCGTGCTCGAAGCAATCGCCCGCCAGAAATGTGTGATGGCCACCTACAACCGGCAGGAGGTGAAACTGGCTCCCCATGTTCTGTGGATGCGGCATGAAGATCTGTTCGTTGACGCCGTGGCGCTGGAGCGGGACGGCAAGCCGCCCAAGGAGCACAAGATCGGCACCTATAAGCTGGACGGCCTGAAGGACCTCTCCTCCCACGATCAGTCGTTCCTGCCGGCAAGCACCTACAATGCCAATGATCCGAAATATGCCGACGCCAAGCTGTTCGCACTGGAGCCGTTGCGCGTGTAAGCTTGGCGCATGCAGGGCGCGCTGATAGGAGCACTTCAAATCGCTCCATCGCATTGAAAAGGCCCTCGCCATGACGACCGACCGCACCCGCCCCGTCCGCACCAGGGTTGCGCCCTCGCCCACCGGGGACCCGCATGTCGGCACGGCCTATATCGCCCTCATGAACTGGCTGTTCGCCAAGAAGTATGGCGGGCAGTTCATCCTCCGGATCGAGGATACCGATCAGGTTCGTTCCACGCCGCAGTCCGAACGGATGATTCTGGATGCGCTGCGCTGGCTTGGTCTCAGCTGGGATGAAGGGCCGGATGTCGGCGGACCGCATGGTCCCTATCGGCAGTCCGAACGCACCGCGCTGTATCAGGAGCATGCGCAAAAGCTGGAGGCCGACGGCCACGCTTTCAAATGCTATTGCACGGCCGAGCGTCTCGATGCGATGCGCAAGGCGCAGATGAAGGCCGGTCAGCCGCCGCGCTATGATGGCCGCTGTTTGACCGAAGAAGGCCGCGCCGACGCCAAGGCAGAAAGCCCTGACGGCAGTTTCGTGCTGCGCATGAAGATCCCCGGCGAAGGCGTCTGCGCCTTTCAGGACGAATTGCGCGACGATCCGATCACCATCGAATGGTCCAAGGTGGACATGCAGATCCTGATGAAATCGGATGGTTTCCCGACCTATCACATGGCCAATATCGTGGACGATCATGCCATGGGCATCACCCATGTAATTCGCGGCGAAGAGTGGATCAGCTCCGTGCCGAAGCACGAGTTGCTTTATTCCTATTTCGGCTGGGAGCCCCCGAAATGGGCTCATCTGCCGTTGCTGCGCAATGCAGACAAATCAAAGCTTTCCAAGCGTAAAAACCCCACCAGCATCCTGTTCTTCCAGCGCGCTGGCTATCTGCCAGAGGCTCTGATCAACTTCCTAGGCCTGGCGGCCAAATCCACGTCCGGCGGTGAGGAAATGACCAGCCTTGCCGAGCTGCGGGAGGATTTTGCGCTCACCAACATCTCGCTCGGCGGACCCGTATTCGATGTCGGCAAGCTTGACTGGCTGAACGCGCGCTATCTTCGCGAAACCATGGATGCGCCTGCCTTCCTCAACCGCGTGCGCGATTGGGCGTTGAATGAAGCATATCTGCTTCCGATTGCCGAGATGGCCCAGAGCCGGGTCGAAAAGCTTGGTGATCTTGGCGGTCTCACCGCCATGTTTTTCCAGAACCGCCTCGATATGGATGAACCCACGCTACGCGATGTGAAAATGGAGCCGGATGAGCAGCGCCAGGCGTATCAGCTCGCCTTGTGGAAGTTCGACGCGCTGACCGAATGGGACAAACCATCCGTGGAGGGCGTTCTGCGCGATACGGCAGAGACATTGGACATCAAGTTCAAGTTCATGATGCGTGCCTTTTTCATCGCCATCACCGGCAGCCCGACGTCCGTTCCGCTGTTCGAAGCGACCGTCCATCTGGGCCGCGATATCGTGCGCGAACGCCTGCGCCACGCGCTGGATATCCTGGGTGCGCCATCCAAGAAAGAGCTCAAGGCGTGGGAAAGCCTGGCCAGCCGGTAGACCGAGCCGAGCCTTTATTTCTGCTCCCGTGTGGCATCCCCGCACATGTATTTCTTGGCCGTAGGTGCGTCGCATTCGCTGACAACGCCATATCGGTTTTGAATATTGCCAAATATTATTAACCTGCATAGGGTTACGAAACGTAAACGATCAATCTTTGAGCTGATATTTGCTACCCTATGCAGGACTACACTGAACGTATGCCAGAATACACTGATTGCGACCGAGTGATTTGTGGAGCGTTGTTCTGCATGCGGATTTATTAGTTGTGCAGACATCCAATCTCCTCATGGGTGCTATACTTGCAGCAACCGATAAGAACTTGATTCCGCCGGCCAAGCAGGTGGCGCTTCCTGCTGGCGTCCCGATCAACGACGAATTCATTTACGGAGAGCATATCTTCGTCATTGAAGAAGGCGTGGTGGGGACATTCGTGAAATCCCGAAAGTCCGGCCGAGTGTCCGAGGTCGGCATGATCGGCATAGAGGGTATGTTTCCTCTGGGATCTCTGCTGCGCCTTCAGTTGCCGACGGATTATTTGGTGGTCCCGCAGCTTGGCATACTGAAGGCCCATTTGATTGAACGCAGTCTCTTCTTGGATTGGGTCGGGGATAGCGAACAAGTCAGAAGATTGTTTGACCAATATCTGTATTTTCAGCTGATCGAGAAAAACAGCACGATTGCGTGCATGGACCAGCAGGGCGTCGAAGAGCGCATCAGCCGTGTTCTGTTGATGTGTCACGATCGCACTTTTGGAGATATCCTGACAATTACGCACGAGGACGTCGCGCAGATGATTTCGTCTTACCGGCCTACCGTCACGAACTGTGTCCATAATCTGGAAGATCAGGGCGCGATCAAGCTCAGCAGAGGGCAGATCGAAATCCTGAACCGCGATCTTCTGAAAGACATCTGCGGCCACACCTATGGCTATGCCGAGCGTTTTTACCGCGACAATATTGCGCCTTTTGGCAAATAGGCCGCTCGGAAGCGCGCCCTTCCGCGCCCATCCACTGCCTAGTTCAGGGCCACCGCAGGCGGAAGGTGCGCCAGGAGCATTTCCGAGGTGATCGGCTTACCGATCACGACGCTGTCCTGCGCCCAGGCACCGATCTGTTCACGGGTGTAACCGGTCAAAATCACATAGGGAATGCCGCGCTGCTTCAGCCCGTCGGCGATGGGCTCTGCGCTCTTGCCGCCCAGATTGGCGTCGAGAATCGCGAAATCGGCGGCATTCTGCTCGATCGCTTCCATTGCGGTCGAGAGATGTTGTGCATTGGCTGCGACCTGATAGCCTGCATCCAACAGGGTCATTTCGATATCGGCCGCAATCAACGGCTCGTCGTCTATTATCAGAACTCTCATGACCCTAACGCCATCCTTACGCTCGCACTAACCTGCGATGGGGACGGTAGACGAATATTCAGGGATCGGAAACGGATATCTTTCCGCTGCGTCAATTGAACGCCTGCGTCGCTCGATTGCCACCCCTGCCCCCGCGCAATCCGGACCGGGCCGGCGGCGCTTCAAGGCGCGGCGAGCGCCCATCGCAAGGTGTGCGTTGCCCCCAGCGCGCCGGTGCGCAGCAATGGTTTGGCCAGCGCCGAGACGGACAATCCGTGCATGCGCCGCGCCCAGCCCGGCATGAGATCGATACCCGCCTGCACGCTGAGCGATTGCATGGGCCCCAGACTGCGCCGCTGCGGCCGATAGCGCAGCAGCGCCTGCGCGGCCGCTTCCGTGCGTTCGTCGCGGCGCAGTTCGGTGCGATAATCGCGCATATAGGCCATCGCCGCGCGCCGGCTGCGTGGCAGATCGACCGCGCCCAGCCTTGTGTTGATATCGGCGATCTGATCGAAATAGGCGTCCTGCCGCGCGCGGCTCATCATCGGTTCGCGGTAGCGGATATAGGCGTCCAGAAAGCTCACCGCCTCGGTGATGTGCACCCAGCCGAGCAGCCGTGGATCATCCGCGCGATAGGGCGTGCCGTCCGGCAAGGTGCCGGTGACATAGCCATGGATCTGCCGCACCTTGTGGATTGCCGCTTCGGCCTGCGCCAGATCGCCATAGGTGGTGGTGGCGATGAAGCGCGCCGTGCGCCGCAGCCGCCCCTGCATGTCCTGCCGGAAATTGCTGTGATCCCACACCCCGGCAAGCGCGAGCGGATGTAACATCTGGAGGAACAGCGCCGCGATGCCGCCGATCATCATGGTCATCACATCGCCATGCACGTCGCGGATCACCGCGCCCTCGGCAAACAGCCCCGGCCCGTCATAGACCGATGCGCCCTGCCCTTCCTCCCGGAACAGGCCGCGCACCTCTTCGGCGATGGCGCTGCGGATGGAGGGCAGCCGCCTCAATGCAACGCGCCCACAGGTTCACACAGGTCACACAGTCCAGAGACGCAAAAAGCTCGCCGCGGCAAAGCGGCTCCACGGCCAGTCGATTCGGGACCGGCAGACACCCCGCCCGCATGGCCAGCCTCAAGCCATGGCGCGGCCGCCGTCAGGAAAAAGGAATCCGTGGTCATCCAGCCAATATAGGAACGCCGGTCGATGTAGGACAGCACTGGATTTCAGCAGGCGTCCGCGTGGAGGCGTCACCCGGCCATCGCCAGCAAACCGAAACAGAGGGCCGGTGGCCATCCCCGGCCCCATCCCACTCATTGCAGCGCCACGCGCGCCGTCCCCTCGATCCTGGCGGGCAGGAACAGACCCGCGCCCGTCACGCTGATCTTGCCGGTGGTCACCCGCGTGATATCCGCGCTGATGGCGAAATCGCCCTCCTGCGTGCTGCTGACCGCGGCTTTGACCTTGCGCAGGAGATCGTCGAAATCCTTCTCGAAATTCTGCGCGAGCGACGCGGCGACGAAGGACTTGATCCCCGGCGCATTGACCAGTTGCAGGATCAGATCGCCGCCGGTCATGTCGGTCGTGCCACTCACCTTCAGATCCTCGATCTGCACGGCGCGGGAATTTTTCGCATTGGTCGGTTCGCCGGTCAGCCAGACCGTGCCGGTGGTCGCCGCATCCCTGGATCCGATCTCGCGCGCGGCAAAGACGATGCCCACGGCAATGCGATCATTCTTGGTGGCATAGATCGTGACCTTGCGGAATTCGGCACGGACGTCGCCCACGCCGGGCAGGGAGAAGGGGCGCGCGGATCGCTTGACCAGCGCGCGCAGCAACACCGGCTCCAGCTGCCGGTAATCGGCGACCACGGGCACCACGAAGGACACCTTGCCCGGCTTTCTGTCCATCCTGGTCATATTGGGCAAGGGTGCCGGGTTCGGCGGGGCGGGCTTGTTGCCGACAAAGGCCTCCGTCAGCGCCTTCATGCCCAGGTTGAGCCGGATGGTCTGTCCATCGATGCGATACCCGCCATAAGCCAGCGTCTGCGGGGTGACCCGCATCCACACCGGCGGGTTTTGATCGTTGAGCGACAATATGGTGAAGGCGGACTGCCATGCCTTTTCCACCTCTTCGCGAATCCCGAGCTTCTTCAGCTCGGCTGGCAGATCGCGCTCCAGCCTGGCGATCACCGGCTTCAGTTTGGCATCGGCCTTGTCCGCGAAATTGATCCGCTGGCCAAGAAATTCGACATGCGGTTCGTCGGTCCAGTCATAATGCAGATCGGCGCTGCCGCGCGGGGTCCAGTCCTCGGCCAGATCGAGGCGAATCTCCGCCCGCGCCATGGCCCGCGCCGTTGCGGTCTCCCGGCTGATCACGCCGCCGATATCCTCCGCACGGACCACGGCGTTGAGCGGAATGGCAACCTCGATGGTGCGGCCAGACCCCGACAGGCGAAGATGGCCGCGCGTGACCGTGCCGACGATCCGGCATTTGATGCGCGGCGTCTTGATGGTGGCAATGCCCAGATCGACGCCCTTGGGTGCCACGCAGGTCTGCCCCGGTCGATCGATCGACCAGAGCTGTTTGGGTATCGACCGGTCCAGCGCGGCGGCCAGCGTGCCAAGCCGCGCCGTGACCGGAATGGCGATGATGGATGGCGCCGCCTCGATCTCGATCGGCGTGGTCACCCGCACCGGGGCCTTGTCGGGCGGCGTACGGCTGCAGGAGGCCAGCACGGGGATCGCCAGCAACAATGCCATTATTCTGACCAAGACCATGTCCTCCCGCGTTTCCTATGCAACCGGGCGCCGCCTGTGCCGAGCGCCGGTCTTATCGAACAAACCACCGAATGCTTTTTTTGCTCCCAAGGTTGCTGACGTGCGATTTCATAGAGCGTTGGCTTTACCGGGAATTGGCCACCAAGCATCCAAAATCTGGATTTGCCAGGCGACGCTTCTCGCGCGATGCGTCATGTACAGTTGCCTCAGCGCCCGCGATGGCCACAGATTCACCAACGGCACCGATCCGGCCAGCCCGACGCCCAGCGTATTCATGATCACGTTGTCATTGCTGCGCACCTGTCATGGCGCGGCCTTTCGCGGCGCGCATCAGGACGCAAGCCGAGGGTGCGATGGCAGGAGCAGCCGCACAGCTTCATCGCATCACCCAGTCGTGATGCCCCGAGCATATTGCGCGTTGCCCCTGCTTATTTGCATCATCCTATGAAATCATGTCCGTCGTCCGGGCACGATCATGCAGGAACGTGAGCCACTTTTTTGAGTGTGGCTTCGAAGCGCTTGTTCGACCGGCGTACTGCGCCGCGCATCGTGAACCCGATCATAGCGAACCCAAGCAGCAGCATCAGCCATGTGGACGGTTCCGGAACGGCACCGGCCACCGGCGCAAGGCTGGCGGTGATCCGCAGATCGTCCACGGCCAGGCCATGATCGCTGCCTGTGGAGTTGGAATCGAACCAGCGAAAGCCGAAGGAAGCGCCGTCGGCAATGGAAAGACCGGCAATCGTGCCGAATATATCGACCGAATTCACATTGCCATTCAGGGCCGTGTTTCCGCTCAGCACCAGCGGCGTGAACGCCAATGCATCCACATCGCGCCAGGTGCCATTATCCAGTTCGGATGCGTCCGTCGAAAGCTGAAAGATCAGGCCATCGTCATTCGAGCTGCCAGCGCGCCACTGCTCGCCGGTATAGGCAAACCGCAAATCGCTTATGATCCGGTCAAGGCGATTGATGAAGATGGCCCCGAAATAGATCGCGTCATTGCTGCCGCTCGCCAGACTGCCCAGTGCGCGGTCCGCAGAATTGCCGAAGCTGTAGACATCTCCAGCGTTCGACGACCCGCTACCCGCCCGGTAGAATCCGTCCGCTGCACTGCCGGATCCGGTTTCGACAACTTGAAAGCCATCGGGAAGCGCGCTGTTTCCTGTGCCACTGGCTGCAAGGCCGTCGAAATTCTGGCTATAATCCAGCGTCGTCAGCGCAACGGGATTGGCGGGCGTTTTTCCGGCGGCATGGGCCGCGACCGGCGCACAGCCGAGAATAAGCGAGGCGACGAACAATTTTGATAAAGTCATGGGATGATCCCTTCTAAAGATATGCAGATCAGGCAGACACATAGCTCAGCTTGCGGGTGCGCCGACGCAGACCGGCACCGACCGCTCCAAAGCCCAGCACCAGGAATGCCCATGTCGACGGTTCCGGAACCGCCGCGATAACATCGCCGGTGACACGGAAATTGGCGTCGCAATTATTGCCCGGCCCCTGGCAATTGCTGTAGATATTGGCGGAATTTGTGAGGAGTCGGCCACCCGTATAGGCATCGCCGCCGAGCAACTGGCCGCTGCGCACGTCGAAGGCCGGCCCCACGACGAGGGCCGCGCGCGACGAGCTCGCATTCAGCACGGCAGTATACAGCGAACCGAGCGTCAGGACGACATCCGGCAAGGCTATGTCGACCCATTCCACATCGTTGCGCGACACGATCGAGCCTGGCAGCACGAAGCTTTGCGTGAACAGCGATGCGCCGGTCAGGGTTTCGCCCTGAAAGAGCGACAGTGTCAGCGGGCTGTTGGCGGAACCGGTGTTGAGAACGCTGAACTGAAATCCGATGGAACTGACCGTATTGGTTTGCGCCGTGAAGCTCTGCCCGATCGGATCGAAGGCGGAAATCGTGACCTTTCGATTCGTCTGCGGGTTGGCGACGACTTCCAGCGTTTCAGCGGCCAATGCCGGGGCTGCGAGCGAAAGAGCGATCAGGGGTATGGCAAAAGCTTTGAACAACATGCGACTCTCCAAAATGGCGTTAATCGCTTGTTAAGCAAAATCTAAGTCTGGCATATTTCAGTGAAATGGCGGCACGGTGAATTGCGTGAAAAACAATAGACAGCGCCTTGCAAAGCGGCCCAGCGCGCAGCCATAGCCGCGACGCGTCATCTACAATTGCCGCAGCGCCTGCGACGGGCGCACGTTCATCAGGGGCACCGATCCGGCAAGACCGATGCCGAGCGTGAGCAACGCGCCGCCGCCCAGCACGCCGAGCACGACAAGCCAATCCGGCCGCCAGCTGAATTCGAACAATTGGACGATCACCACCCAGGCGCCGAGCGTGCCGAGCGCAAGCGCCACCAGCGCCAGCGCCCCTGCGAGCATGGCATATTCCAACCCCTGCGCCGTAAGCACCTGACGGCGGGTGGCCCCGAGCGTCTTCATGATGACGCTGTCATAGCTGCGCGCCTGACGCGAGGCGGCAATCGCGCCGACCAGCACGGCCAGGCCCGCCAGGATCGCCACCGAGGCCGCAGCCAGGATGGCCGTCGCCATCTGGCGCATCAGCGTGGTGATCTGGCCCACCACCTCGCCGACCGGAATGATCGAGGCCGACGGGAAGGCATCGACGATTGCGCGCTGCAGACCGTCGGTGCGGGCCGCCGCAATGGTGGCGGCCAGATTGTGCGGCGCGGCGGCCAGCGTGTCCGGCGTTACCACCATCACATAGTTGAAGCCCATCGTATCCCAGTTCACCTTGCGGGTGGAGGCCAGCGTAAACGCGGTCTCGCGTCCCAGAATGGAGACGGTTATGCTGTCGCCGATCTTCAGGCCGAGAACATTGGCCGCTTCCTCGTCCAGCGAGATCAGCGGCGGCCCGCGATAGTCCTGCGGCCACCAGCGACCCGATGTCAGTTCGCTGCCCTCCGGCAGACGATCCGAATAGGTCACACCGCGCTCGCCGCGCAGGAACCATGCGCCTTCCGGCAACTCCTTCAGATCGGCGACGCGAACATTTTTATAGGCCACGATGGTGCCGCGAAGGGTTGGCACCACATTGGTATCGGCGCCGGGCGCATAGCGATCGACGATCTGCCCGAACCGCGCCTTCTGCTCCACCGGCACGTCGAGCACGAAATAATCCGGGGCGCGTTGCGGCACCACCGTTGCGATTTCATTGTTCAGGCTCGTCTGGATGCCCGCCAGCGTGACGAACAAGGTCAGCGCAAGGCCAAGGGCGACAACCAGCGCGGGGGTCTGCGATCCGGGGCGGTGAAGATTGGTGAGCGCCAGACGCAGCAAGGGATTGCGCGGGCGCGGCGCCCTGGCGGCGGCGCGGGCGATGGCCCAGCCAATCGCCAGCAGGATCAGCAGCACCGCCAGGCTTGCCGCCAGCACGGCGGCGGCGAACAGCGGGTCGCGCGCGGTGGCGATGGCCAGCGCGGCAATCGCGACCACGGCCAGACCCACCGGCCAGCGCACGGCCTTCCAACCGCTGCGCCCGCGCTCCACCACGCCGCGAAAGATCGACGCGGCCGGCTGCGTGCGTGCGCGGGCCAGCGGCGGCAGGGTAAACACCAGCGCGATCAATGCACCGAAGGTGGCGGCCTTGATCAGCGGCAGCGCAAACAGCCCCGCCTCGGGCCGCACCGGCAGCAGATCGCCGATCAGGGCGGAGAGCAGCGGCACCAGCGCCGCACCGGCGATCAGCCCCAGCAGGATGGCGGCCAGCGCGACCAGGCCGACCTGCAGACCGTAAATGCGCGCAATGTCCTTCGATCCGGCACCGAGCACCTTGAGCGTGGCGATGCCGGGACGCTTGGTCGCCAGATAGGACGCCACGCCATTGCCCACGCCGATGCCGGCGATGATGAGCGCGGTCAGACCGATCAGCTCCAGAAACTGGCCCATCCGCTCGAAAAAACGGAAGGCCCCCGGCGAGGCGCGGTCGCGCGTGCGGAACTCCAGCCCGGCGCTCGGGAACTGCTGCTCCCACCGTTCGATCAGCGCATCCGGGGCGGGGCCCCCGCTGGTGCGCACGCGATATTTGCTTTCATACATGCTGCCCGGCTGGATCAGCTCGGCCCGCCGAAATCCCGCAAGCGAGGCGATGGCCACCGGCCCCAGCGTGAAGCCCTCCCCCACCCGGTCCGGCTCGTCCCCGATGATGCCGCGCACGGTGTAATCCGCCGTGCCGTAGCGAAGCTGCGCGCCTGTCTGCAGCGCCAGCCTTTCGGCCAGTCCCTGATCGATCAGGATTTCATCGGCGGCGAGCGGCGGCATCGGCGCGCCATCGGCCAGCGTCAGCCGGCCATAGAGCGGATAGGCGCCATCGACGCCCTTGAACTCCGTCAGCACCGATTCCCCGCCCGCCACGGCCCGCGCCATGGCGCGAAGGCGGATAGTCTCGCTGACGGTGCCGGCCTGCGCAAAGGCGGCACGCTCGGCTCCATCGGCGCTGCGCTGGCTCATCGATATCTCGACATCGCCGCCCAGCAGGGCGCCGCCCTGATCGCTCAGCGCGCCGGTGATCGACGCGGTCAGGCTGCCGATCGCGGCCAAGGTCGCCACGCCCAGGAACAGGCACAGAAACAGGAGGCGCAGCCCGCGCAGGCTGGCGCTCAGATCGCGGCGCGCCAGACGCCAGGCGGTGCTCCAGGGAAGCGCGGCGACCGGGGCGCTCATGACGCGGCCGCGCTGTCCGATACGATCCGCCCGTCCTGCATTTCCAGCACCCGGTCGCAGCGCTCGGCCAGCGTCTCGTCATGGGTGATGATGATCAGCGTGGCGCCCGCACTGGCGCGCCGTTCGAACAGCAGATCGACAATGCCGCCGCCGGTTGCCCGGTCCAGATTGCCGGTCGGCTCGTCGGCAAAGATAATCGACGGACGCGGCGCGACGGCGCGGGCAATGGCCACGCGCTGCTGCTCGCCGCCCGAAAGCTGTGAGGGATAATGGGCCATGCGATGGCCAAGGCCGACTGCCGAAAGCTCCGCCGCCGCCGTACCGAAGGGATCATCGGCCCCGCTCAGCTCCAGCGGCACCGCCACATTCTCCTGCGCCGTCATGGTCGGCAGCAGATGGAAGCTTTGCAGCACAATGCCGAGCCGGTCCCGCCGTACGATCGCCAGCGCATCTTCATCCAGCGACCGGAAGTCCGCGCCCGCCACCTCGACCGTCCCGCCGGACGCCTGCTCCAGCCCGGACAGGATCGCCATCAGCGAGCTCTTGCCGGAGCCAGACGGGCCGAGCAGCGCCACGCTCTCGCCCTGCTGGATATCCAGATCGATCCCATGCAGAATGTCCACGCGCGCTTCTCCATCGCCCAGCGATAGCGTGACATTGCGGGCGCGCACGACAATAGGGGTATCCGGCATGAGGGAGCGTCGATCCTTGAAAAGAAATATCATCCTATATGTAGCCGCCGCGCTGCTTTTCCAGTCGCTGGCCGCCTGTTCGCCCGGCGCGGACAGCGCCCCTGCCCAAAGCGAGGCGCAGCAGAACGCAGGCGCCAGCACCGCAGCCGCGACGCCCGCCGTAGACGAGAAGCTCGTCCTGGCCTTCGGCGACAGCCTGTATGCCGGCTATCAGCTCGGCCCCAAGGAAGGGCTGGCCCCGCAGCTGGAACAGGCGCTGGATGCCAGCGGCACCCCCGCGCAGGTCGTCAATGCCGGGGTCTCCGGCGATACCAGCGCGGCGGCCCGGCAGAGGCTGGCCTTCACGCTGGACGGTCTGCCCCGCAAGCCGGATCTGGTGCTGGTTGGCCTTGGCGGCAACGACATGCTGCGCGGCGTCGATCCGGTGCAGACGCGCGCCAATCTCACCGCCATTCTGGACGAACTGCAACGGCGCGAGATTCCCGCCATGCTCACCGGCATGCTGGCCGCGCCCAATCTCGGCCCGGATTATCGCGCCGCCTTCGAATCGATCTATCCCGATCTGGCGCGCCGCTATGATGTGCCGCTCTATCCCTTCATCCTGGAGGGCGTGCTGGGCCAGAACGCGCTGATGCTGCCCGATCGCATCCATCCCAATCCACAAGGGGTGCAGGTGATGGTCCAGGGCCTCACGCCCGCGGTCAAGGCAGCGCTGGCCGGCTGAGACTATCCACAGGCTCTGCCCGCGCTTTTGACCCAAGGCACGCAAGCGCTCTTGGGCTGCGGCGTCGAACCGGATAGCGTGGCGGCCATGCGCAGCGATATCATCATCGGCCAGGCGGCGGACGGCTCCGACATCCCCGTCGATATCGAGGAGTTGCTGGCGAGCCGCCTGCTGGTGCAGGGCAATAGCGGATCGGGCAAATCGCACCTTCTGCGCCGCCTGCTGGAAGAAAGCGCCAAGCTGGTGCAGCAGGTGGTGATCGATCCGGAAGGCGACTTCGCCTCGCTGTCGGACCATTTCGGCCATGTGCTGATCGACGGCGCCAGCTATTCCCCGGCGGAGATCGAGGCGCTGGCGCTGCGCATCCGCGAACATCGTGCATCGGTGGTGCTCTCGCTGGAAGGGCTGGAGGTCGAACAGCAGATTCGCTGCGCCGCGCAGTTCCTGAACGGCCTGTTCGATGCCCCGCGCGATCACTGGTTTCCCGCCTTGGTGGTGGTGGACGAGGCGCAGATGTTCGCGCCCTCCGTGGCCGGCGAGATTGGCGAGGATACGCGCCGCCTGACCCTGTCCGCCATGACCAATCTGATGTGCCGGGGCCGCAAGCGCGGGCTGGCGGGGATCGTGGCCACGCAGCGGCTGGCCAAGCTGGCCAAGAATGTCGCGGCGGAAGCCTCCAATTTTCTCATGGGCCGCACCTTTCTGGATATCGACATGCAGCGCGCGGCCGATCTGCTCGGCATGGAACGGCGGCAGGCGGAGCGGATTCGCGATCTGGAGCGCGGCCATTTCCTCGGCCTCGGCCCCGCCATCAGCCGGCGCCCGCTTGCGGTGAAGATCGGCCCGGTGCAGTCCGGTCCCCGCACGGTGGAAAGCGGTCTGCTGCCACCGCCCGATGTCGAGGCGGCCGATATGGAAGCGCTGCTGCATGAAGAGCTGGCCGTTGCCGCGCCGCCCGCGCCTCCACCGCCCCCGCCACGGCCCGTTGCGGATGTGGCCGAGCATATCGAACGCGCAGCCCCAGGCGTGGCGACTGCAGAGCCTGCCGACATGCCCAGCCATACCGAGAGCCAGCAGGCCATCGACCGTATCCTAAGCCAGATGGCGCAGGAAGATGGCGCGACGTTCCGCTCCCCATCCCGCCTCTATCAGGATTTTGCCACCCGTTGCCGTCAGGATCCTGGCGTGGCCATTCCGCTCGATCTTACGGAATTTCGCCGCCGCTTCGCGATCGCCAGCGCCAGCCTGGATCATCTGGATCCGGCCCTGCGTGCGCAGATCGAATCGCTCGGCACGAATCTCAGCGACGATGTGCTGGCCCCCTTCCTCGTCATCGCCCGCGCGGCGGCCGAGGGATTGGACGAGCCCGATGAAGAGGAACTGGCGCGCGTCTACGGCAGCAGCAGCACCGGACGCATCCGCCGCTTGCTGGATCATTTCGAACGGTCCGGGCACATCGTGGTGCGCAACGAATTTGGCGGCGGCCGCCGCATTTTCGTGCCGGGGTTGGAAGAGGTAACGGCTGGCCGCTAGCGCAGCGCGGGCCAGTCAGTCCCAGGTCCCATCAATCGGGGTTGCTGCTACGCCGCTCGCGGAACCATTGGCGCAGCATCTGTTGCGTGCATCCGGTGGAGCCGGACGGGCCAACCGCGGTACAACTGCCGGGAATGAGATAACGGGCATCGTCTTCCATGCCCTCCACCTGCACCGCCCAGGCCGTATCGCCGGCACCCGTCCGCTGTTCGCGGACCGCCGCAGGAACACGGTACCGCTCGGATTCGGGATGGTGGGCACAGACCACCAGCTCTCCTTCGCTTTTGGGGCAGGCATCGCTGCCATAGACAGCCACGGGGATGACAATGCTGTCGCCATCGACCACCGCCGTAGCGTCGCCGCTGCCAGCAGACTGCGTGGCCATCAGCGGCGATGCCAAAAGGCCGAGGCCCAGCAGAGCAAAGCGGACGTGCATGAAGATGCCCTTTCCTGACGCCCCGTTTGCAGATGTAACGCAAGGAACGGCAATCCGTCCCGCACAAACTGCCACAAAACGCCGAGCCACGCGGGCCTTGGACGAAAGAGCCTCATCGGTTGGGGCGCTATCACCGCTGATCAGGCGCGGGGAAAAGCATAGGACGCTTTGCTGTCAGTGCGTCAGGCCATGGATCCAGCCCCCGCTCAGCATCGAGAACATCGCTCTGAGCTCGATCACTTATAATGAGGCATTACAGGCCAAGGCCAGAGCGCCGGTGATACCGGCGTCGATACCGAGAGCCGGCGTGCGCACGACATGTTGCTTGTGGCCCGGTAAATAATTTGCACCGATATCTGCGGTCATGCTGGCGACCCGCGCAACCAGCCCCGGTGTTTTGGCCACGCCGCCGCCAATCACGATTACTTCGGAAGCCATGGCGGCAAAAAGGGTGTGGCAAGCCTGGGCAAGATAGCCGGAGACATGATGATGGGCCTCATGTTCCGGCGGCAGGTCGGACAGGGTTTTGCCCCAGCGCTTCACGATGGCTGGTCCGCTTGAGAGCCCTTCCAGACAGTCGCCGTGGAAAGTGCAGATCCCGGCGAAATCGCGGTCGCCTGCTTCACGGCGTGGGAAATAATGGCCAAATTCCGGATGGCCTGCGCCATGCACCGTTTCGCCGTTGATCACCAAACCGACCCCTATACCGGTGCCGACCGTCATATAGGCAATGGAGGCGGCACCGCGTCCCGCACCGAAGCGATATTCGGCCAATGCGGCGGCATTTACATCGGTATCCAGGCCGATCGGGCGCTCGAGCGCGCGACTTAAATGGCCCACCAGATCGAAGCCGGACCAATCGGGTTTGGGGGTGTCGAGGATATGGCCCCATCGCTCGCTATGTCGGCTGAGTTCGACTGGACCGAAGCTGGCGACGCCCAGCGCAGCGATAGGTCCCTGGCTGGTAAACCACGCGACCGCCTCGGCCAGCGTCGTCTCAGGATCGCGTGTGGGAATGACATGGCGATCGATCATGGCGTCCGGCGCGGTGCCGACGGCCAAAACGAATTTCGTGCCGCCCGCCTCGATACCGCCAAACAGGGGAGCATCTCGGCAAGTCATGCAAAGGCCTCATCGGCCAGTGTGCAGCGATCGCCATCTATCGTCAGACGTAGCAAAGGCGCCGGCACGCCGCCGAACGGTTGTGGCCCGCTGGCTGCTTCGGGTGCAGAAACGGCATCTCCGCCGGGCCAAATATCGACGAAACTGGAAACGACCAGATCGGACGACACGAACCAGCTATAGCATTGAGAACCGGCATCTTCGGGGTTGGCGATGACCAGACCGCTACCGTTTAACGGGCGATAGGGTCCGTCCAGCCGGTCCGCCACCATGCCATAAAGACCGTTGGGCGCGTGGCGCAGATCGGGTGCAAAGGTGAAACGCTGCGTCACCCAGAAAGCGTAATAGCGCCCGGCGTGACTGACAAGATGTGCGCGCTCCAGCTCATTGTTCACGCCGTCGGCATGGATCGCCGGGGGAACCAGCTGCCATGCGCCATCCACGCGCTTCGCAAGCCCGAACGCGCCGTTGAAGGCGCTCTGCGATCCCGCAAGCGACGCGGTAAAGGCCAGATATTCAGCGCCATCGGCCGGATCGCGAAAATAGGCCGGATCGCGAAACGCCTTGATCTTGCCCGCCTCGCCCTCGTGCTGATCGGCCGCCATATAGTCCGGCGTGATCGCATCCAGCGATGGCTGCGGAACCGACCATTCGCCGATCGCACCGTCCGCGTCCACCGTGGCGGAGGTCTCGAACAGACGCTGCTGATAGCCGCCCGGACGCGCATCGGTCCCGGCACCGGTGAAATGCAGCGTGAGGCGGTCCCCGTCGAGCAGCGCCGTGCCCGCCCATTCGCGCTCATAATCCGTGTCGAAATCCGGCAGCACGGGGCCGCGGTCGTGCCAGCGCCCATCGATCCGCTCGAGCCAGCGGATCTTCGCCTCGAAATGGCGCAGGGCCGGATCACCGCGATCGGGCGCGCTCAGCACCATCCACATCTCGCGCCCGGCAATGTCTGCCATCATGCCGTCGGCTGCCTGGACCGGCCACATATCCCAATAATAGATGCCCTCCCCCCCGATCGGCTGGAGACCATCCAGATTGTTCAAAACCGGAACGCGGGCAAGCTGGCTGGTATCGATATTGCGCAGGTCCGCACCCGTCCATGCCGTGGTCATATGCTCAATTCTCATGCTCGATTGGTGGAACGGCCGGAAGCGCTGCCTCCGGCCGGCCGGAAAGGATCGACTGGCCTAGAAATCGAACCGGAGCGAGGCCGAGAGCGTACGGCCATTGATCGAGCGTGCACGAACAATGCCGTTGGCGGGGATTGCGCCTTCTTCCGCCTCGGTAAAGCCGTTGATGTCGAACACATTGTTCGCGTTCAGCGCTAGCGTCACATTCTCCACCGGGCGCACATTCAGATAGGCGTTGATGGAAGTGAAGCCCGGCAGGACCAGCTGATTGCTGTCCTGCGCATAGCTGTCCGTGGTGCCGACGGCATTGACGCCCAGACCGAAGAACTCGCTGTCATAGGCGGCGGTAGCCTGGAAAACGAGATCGGCCTGGCGGCGCGGCGTGTTGCCGATATTGGCCGGGCTGATATTGTCGTCCTTGATCTCGGCATCCGTATAGGTGGCACCAGCCGAAAGGCTGAAAGCGCCTATGCGATAAGAGCCTTCCAGCTCCACGCCATAAGCTTCGTAGGAGCGGCTGAAGACGGCCTGCGTTGTGGCCTCGAAATTCTCCTCCTCGGTCTCGGCGTAGAAACCGGTGGCGTACAGCGCCAGCCCACCGCCACGATATTTCACGCCGGCCTCGGCCTGCTTGACGAAATCGATGGCGACCGCGTCGCTGCGCAGTTCACCGGTCGTGGTGCTGACATTATTATCGTTGAACAGGATGCGATCGGCGTTGGCCCGCCCGCCTTTGCTGTAGCGCGCGAACACCGACAGATCGCTGGTCAGCAGATAGTTGGCGCCGATCGAGTAGGAGAAATAGTCGTAATTATAATCGACCGGAGCGCTGTTGGCCGGGATGAAGCTGGTCTGCGCCTCGGCCGGATCGATCACGCCATCATTGTTGAAATCGAACGACGTGATGCCGTTGCGGCCGCCCCCCAGATCCGAGCCCGATATGGTGCCACGCGCATCGCCGAAATCATAACGGACGCTGCCGTCCAGAGTGAGGTCGCCCAGCTCCAGACTGATCGAGCCGAACGGTGCCTTGGTGGTGTATTGCAGATCGTAGGAGCGGCGGCAGCAATTGCCGAAGAAGGTGGCACCGAAGCCGGCCGTACCGTTCTGCGTCACCAGATCGCCCGCGGCATTGCGCACGTCCAGCAACACGGCCTGCCCTTCGCCCTCTACCGAAGACAGATGGGAGGTCCACAGCCAGTCCGTATTGATGTCCTGCCGGGAGAAGTAGAAGCCGCCGGTAACGGTGGCCGACCCGCCGGCAAAATCGAAATCGCCGGTCGCACGGATATCATTGGTGAGATTATCGAGGCTGTTCAGCCTTGTGTTGAACAGCACGATGCTGGCGACCAACCCATTGCCGCCCAGCGCGGAGGGATTGGCGACCTGCTGACCGCTCAGCGGGCCGCTGGCATAGAATAAGGTAGAGCCTGCCCCGCCGACAGAATCGGCTGCCGCCTGCGCACCGCCGACACTGCCGGGAAATGGCGATACGAATGCACCGCTAATGTCCGAATAACGGAAGCGCTCGGTGATGGTGATGCCGCCAAAATCATATTCGGCTTCCAGGCCGCCGGCGGCAACCACGGGATGCATGCCTTCGGACACATTGTAGACGGCAGGGTTATTATTGCCGTCCAGCGACTGCACCGGCTTGAAATTGGCGGAGTGCAGCGAGCTGGAGTTGATGTCGAAATTCGGAACATTGCTATATTCCGGATTTTCGTTCGTGCCGGTCACCAGCACCGGATTGGGCAGATAGCCAACGGAATGATCGTCCAGATATTTACCGTAAAGGCGGATATAGCCGCCGGTGAACTGCTGCGTGATATTGGCCTTGATCTGGCCGCCCCGGCTACCGTCATAGCCCACGTCGCGCGGACCATCGCCGATGCGCGAAAAGCCGCCGATGTGGAACAGCGTGTCCGGCCCGATGCGGCCACCATAATCGAAGTCCGCACGGAACTCGCGATAATCGAGGCCTGCGGTCACGCCGAAGGATCCGCCTTCGCTCTGACCGGTCTTCGAAATAAAGTTGATCACGCCGCCCGGTGAGTTGGACGCAAAGGTGGAGGCCGAACCGCCGCGCACCGCTTCGACACGGGCAATGTTGAAATCGGTCCGCAGGAAGATGTCGGCATTGCCGAAAGTGATGTCGCCGAATTCGAGGATCGGCAGGCCGTCTTCCTGCAGTTGCAGGAATTTCGCGCCGCCGGACGCCACCGGCAGGCCGCGCACGGCGATATTGGCGTTACCGTCACCGCCGGAGCTTTCCGAGCGGATGCCCGGTATCTGGCGGATGAGCTCGGCAGAGGAGCGCGGTGCCAGGTCGACGATCGTGTCCGCATTCAGCGAACTGACCGACACCGACGATTCCAGCAGATTCTGGCCGCGCGCCACAGCGGTCACCACGATGGCGATATCGTCCAGCTGCGGCGGAGCCTCGTCATCATTGGCCGGGGCCTGTGCGGTCGTCTGACCCATGGCCGGGGTGGACAGAACGGTGAAGGCAACGCTGGCAGCCAGCAAATGGCGAAGTCTCATATCTCAAGCTCCTCTCGTCCACGCTTTGATAGCGCGATTCGCAGTCTTGAATACCGTTTGTGCAATCGTTTGCAAACAATTTATGCAATCGTTTGCAAAAGTCGATGGCTGGTGTATCTGCTGAACCACGACAAGATGCGCGACAGCATCGATGGAGAGGACCGAATTGATGGCAGGCATCGGTAAACCGCGGCTTTCGCTGCTGCGAATCATCGAAATGAACATCGGCTTTTTCGGCCTGCAGTTCAGCTTCGGTTTGCAGCAGGCCAATATGGGGCCGATCTACGGCTTCCTTGGCGCGGACGAGGCGACGATGCCGCTGCTATGGCTCGCCGGCCCCATGACCGGCCTGATCGTGCAGCCGATCATCGGCGCGATGAGCGACCGCACCAGCACCCGTTTCGGCCGCCGCACACCCTATTTCCTGATCGGCGCGATCATCTGTTCGATCAGCCTGTTTCTGATGCCCTATTCCAGCGCGCTGTGGATGGCCGCATCCTTGCTGTGGATCCTGGATGCCGGCAACAACATCACGATGGAGCCCTATCGCGCCTATGTGGCCGACCGGCTGGCGCCGGACCAGCGCTCCGTGGGCTTCCTGACTCAGAGCGCCTTTACCGGCCTTGCCCAGACCCTGTCTTATCTGGCCCCCACCCTGCTCACCGGCATGGTGGCGAGCAATGTGCTGGACGCCAATGGCATTCCGGTGGTCGTGCGCATCGCCTTCATCATCGGCGCGGTCCTGTCCATCTCCACCATCGTCTGGTCGGTCTGGCGGGTGCCGGAACTGCCGCTGACGGAAGCGGAGCAGGCCGATCTCGCGGCCAAGCCGCTCACGGTGCGCTCCACCTTTGCCGATATCGGCACAGCCGTTCGCGAGATGCCCAAACCCATGCGCCAGCTGGCGCTCGCCATGCTGTGCCAATGGTATGCGATGTTCGTCTATTGGCAGTATATCGCCTTCGCCATTTCCCGCTCGCTTTACGGCACCAGCGACACGGCCAGCGCCGGGTTTCGCGAGGCGGCGCTGACGGCGCAGCAGATCGGCGCTTTCTACAATTTCATCGCCTTCCTGTCCGCGCTGGCGCTGATCCCCATCGTGCGGCGGCTGGGTGCGCGATCGGTGCACGCCGCCTGCCTGGCCGCATCGGGCGCGGCGATGCTGCTGATTCCCGGCATGGACGATAAAATCGGCCTGTTCGTGCTGATGCTCGGCATCGGCATCGGTTGGGCGGGCATGATGGGCAATACCTATGTCATGCTGGCCGATTCGATCCCGCCCGAGCGCAACGGCATCTATATGGGCATTTTCAACATGTTCATCGTCATCCCCATGCTCATCGAGACGCTGACCATGCCGCTGATCTATGAGCCCCTATTGGGCGGCGATCCGCGTCATGCGCTGATGCTGGGCGGCGCGCTGATGCTGCTCGGCGCTATCGCCACGCTGTTCGTCGATGCCGGCCATCGCGTGCCGCGCAAGCCCATGCCGGTCACCAGCTAAACGCTGGGCTTAGGGGCAGACTGTGCTAGGCGAAGCGGACATGTCGGAACCAGACACAGACAGGCCGGCGGCGCCCGATGCGGCCACAGCGGACCGGCCGGTGCGCACTCTGGCCGATCTGGCGCGGATCGCAGGCGTGTCCACCGGCACGGTCAGCCGCGCGCTCGCAGGCAAGAGCGTGGTCAAGGGCGATACGCGCAAGAAGATCGAGGCGCTCGCCCAGCAGCATGGCTTTCGCCTCAATCAGGTCGCCAGCAATCTGCGCCGTCAGCGAACCGGCGTGATCGGCATCGCCATCCCGCTTGGCCATGACCGGCGCCAGCAGGTGTCCGATGCGTTCTTCATGACCCTGCTCGGTTATCTTGCCGATGCGCTGACGGAGAAGGGCTATGACCTGATGCTCCGCCGCGTGATCCCTGACCGTGACGAGGACTGGCTGGACCGTTTCATCGGATCCGGCATGGTCGATGGCGTGCTCGTGATCGGCCAGTCCGACCAGTTCGCGCGTATCGAGGAGGTTGCCGGTCGGTATCGTCCCATGGTCGTCTGGGGCAATCATCAGGAGGGCCAGCGCCACTGTGTCGTCGGATCGGACAATCGGCTGGGCGGCAAGCAGGCAGCCGAGCGCTTGATCGCGCAGGGTGCCCGCAGACTGGCCTTTCTTGGCGACCCGACCGCCACGGAATTCGCCGCGCGATACACCGGCGCCAAATCGGTTGCCGATGCGCATGATGTGCCGATGATCACCCTGCCCACGCATCTGGCCCCAGACCGCATGGCCAAGGAAGTGGCCAGCCATATGGATCAGCATGCGGGCGCAATCGACGGCATCTTCGCCGCGACGGATATTCTCGCCATGGTCTGCCTGGCAGAATTGGCCGGGCGGCAGATTGCGGTGCCGGACGATATCAGGGTGGTCGGGTTCGACGATCTTCCTCTGGCCGAACAGACCGCCCCGCCGCTCACCACCGTTCGACAGGATATACGGGCTGGCGCGTTCGGCATGGTCGATCTCTTGCTACGCCGCCTGGCGGGCGAGGAGACCGAGAGTCTCGTGATGCAACCAGAACTGGTGGTGCGGCAAAGCGCCTAGGCGGCCCGGAAGCGCTCTCAAAAATGAGGGCAGAGGAAAGCGTGTCTGTTTCCCAGCGTTCCTGCTTTCAACTGTCGGCTTCTTGCAACCGGCTTGTCGTGAGCCGGCAGTTCGTGACAGGCCCAAGAACGGCTGTGAGATCGTGATCCTCGACAATGGCAGCTTCGCGATGGATCGGCCCTATAATCGCTAGCGTCCGAAAGCATGATGCAAGTCGGTTGATCCCTTCCGACGTAGGCGTTCACGACCAGCTACTCACCGCTAGGCACAGCGCTTTCGCCAGGCCTGGTCCAGCCGCCCTGATATCGTTCGAACCATGCGAGAATTGCGGAGGCCTTTGCAGCCGACTGGGAGGGCCTTGCTCCAATCCAGCCGTATAAGGGCCGAGATAGGCTGGATTGTCAGCTCAGAGCGCCTGAGTCGTCCAGTTAATCAGCGGCTTCTGCGCCACAGCCGCCTTCAAACACTTTGTCATGCCGACAATCCAGCTCGTCAGCACACCACCGCCGGAGCCTCCGGTGACAAACAGGCGATCGGGATCTGCAATGCCTAGGCGGCGTGGACAAATTTCGGTTCGGATAAGACCGCATCAACCAGGCGTTTGCATGACCGATAGATTATCTGCCAAAACTACAGTTTCTATTTGCAAGTTTCCCAGCGCAGTCAGCGGGCCCGGATGAAGTCGCGTATATCCCGCGAAAGCGCCTGACGGTCTTCGTCGCGCACATACATCATGTGGCCGGCATCATAATAATGCCACTCGATCCTGTCCTGCGGAATGCCGGTGCGCGTTAGCGCATATTCGGCCGCAAAAAAGGGCGTCGCGAAATCGTACCAGCCCTGCCCGACGAAGATGCGCAGCCCTGAATTTTCACGCAAGGCGCGCCCGAGATACGGCGCCACAGTCAAATAGGCGTTGCGATCGCGCCCACCCTCCAGGCTCCAGTCCCATGGCCCGACATTGCCTATCGCAACATAGTCCTCGTCGGTTTTGTAGCCCAGCGTATCGCGCATGAAATGGTTGATCGCGGCATTGTAGCCACCATCGATGCCGTAAAAGCTGGGATCATTGTCCGGTGTTTCACCAGCCTTGTCATAATCCACGCCGGTATAGCGGCTGTCCAGCCGGCCTATGGTCATCCCGCGGTCGCGCAGCAATTCCTTGTAGAACCGGCCGGAGCTCACGCGAAGATCAGCCTGGTCGAGATATGACTCGGACAGGCCCGTAAAGCGCGCCAGCTCGCCGCGTATGGCTGTGCGCTCCTCAACCGTCGCGGTCTGCCCCTTGAGCAGGAAGCTGGCATAGGGTCCAATAGCGAACCGGCGCGCCTCCTCCACAAATTGCGCAACCGACGTGGCACCCGCCCCGGCCTTGCCGTGATAATGGGCGGTGGCTGCCATGGACGGCAAGGTCGTGATGTAACTGAGTTCTGCGCCCTCTGTCTCCGCGCCCGCGCCGAAATCGAGCACGGTGGAGATCAAAATTACGCCGTTGAGCGCGACATCATTATAGGCACCCTCAAGCTGGTCGACCACGGCGGCCGACCGGGTGGTGCCATAGCTCTCGCCGCCCAGAAATTTGGGGCTGTTCCAACGGCCATTGTCGCTCAGCCATTTGCGGATCACCTCGGCGACGGAGCGCGCATCCTTGGTCACACCCCAATAGTCACTGCCCTCCGTCTTACCGATCAGATGAGAGAAGCCGGTCCCCACCGGATCGATAAAGACAAGGTCGGTCACATCGAGCAGCGAATCCGGATTATCCAGGATAGGGTAAGGCGGGGCGCCATCATCACGCGCATCGGAAGGAATGGCGACCCGCTTGGGGCCAAAGGCGCCCATCTGCAGCCAGACAGAGCCAGAGCCCGGCCCGCCATTGAACAGGAAGGTGACCGGCCGCGCTGTGTCATTCGGCTCAGCGACATACGACGTCACCACAATCGCCGCGGCCGGTTCGTCATCCTCATTTTTCAGCACGGTTTCGGCTACGGTGGCGGTGTACGCCATGCGCGCGCCGCCAAAGGTACCCGAAAGCCTGCGCGAGGTGGAGTTGGCGATATAATCGACCTGCTCTTTGGCATCGGCCTTGTCGCCCCCCGCATCCTGCGCTGAGATGGGGGCGGACAAAAACGTGAGAGCGGCAGCGGTCGTCGCCAAGCAAAAGGTTCTGATCATTGCGCGACCATGCCAACGCGCGGTTGCCAACGCAATCATCGCCAACACTGGCATAATCGACAATCTGAGCCGGGGCCGAGCGCAACCCACTCGCTGCATTGCTCAAAATCCCTTCGCCAAGTCCAGACCCAGCATGACAATGTGCTTTATCGCCTGCGGCGCAAAGTCGAAAACATGTCAGAAGTGCTTTGGGGCCGATGACGCATCTACGTCCGTTCCCATTGAGGCACGCACCAGTTCATGCCCGGATTTTGCTTCGCTACAATCCTATTTTGCAGCTGGATTGGTGAGTCCTGAAGCTGGTCAGCTGAACATCATGAGAAGCAAAGTTTAGGGCCGCTCGATCAAGAAAGTCGGCAGCTTTAGATAAGTCGAACCTGTATGCGCCTTCACGCAGCTTCGACTGATCTGGAAAACTTCCATATCCAGCGAAAAGGCAGTGCCAACTGAGGTTGGAGTAATACCGAGCTATGTCTAGCCGCTGAATCGTAGCGTTCATGTCCTGGCCGGTGAACCAGGTGGTCATCAACGCTTTCAGATCGTCGGATAGCGTATCCATGGCCGCCGCTTCGCGCCAATATTCTCCGCCGCGCTGGTTCAACCTGTAATGCGCCACGATATAATCGCGGATGCCTTCATAGCGCCGTGCGATGCGGGTGTTGAAAGCGCCGCGATGCTGCGCAGCAAAACCGCCAGCTTCATAGGCAGCGATGAACTCCTCCACCGTCGCCAGCACGATATGCAGCGCAGTTGCTTCCAGCGGCTCTAGAAAGCCTTGCGCCAGACCGACGGCAAGGCAGTTGCTGCGCCAGCTATCCTCGAGCCGCCCGACTTTCATCCGCAAGTGCCGCGCCTCCACCAACCCGTCCAGCGTGCCGGTGTGACGGCGCAGCTCGGTCTCGGCTGCATCATCGGACAGATGGCTGCTGGAATAGACATAGCCATTGCCGGTCCGCGATGTCAGCGGGATGGACCAGGCCCAACCTGCGCTGAGCGCGGTGGCGCTGGTGGCGATCGGCATCCCGTCCGTGGCGGCGGGCGTCGGAAGCACTACGGCGCGATCGTTGAACAGATTTTCGGCAAAGGGCAGGAAGCGCGTACCCAGCGTCTTTTCAGCCAGCACCGCCGCGAAGCCAGAGCTGTCGATGAAAAAATCGCCCTCTATCCGTTCCCCGCCCTCGCATAGAAGCGCGGCGATATCGCCGCTTTCCGCCTGTTCCACTTCAATCACGCGGCGTTCCAGATGGCGCACGCCCTTTGCCGTGGCTTGATCGCGCAGATACGCGCCCAATTTGTGCGCATCGAAATGATAGCCATAGCTCAGATCGAAGGGGAATCGCCGATCGGCATGCGGGCCAAGCTTCGCATCAGCAAGCGCGGTCGGCAGGAACCAGCGGTCGGGATGGGCGGGCGCTGCGGTTCCGCCACGCTGCAAGGCGCAGGCCCGCTGGAAATGCGGCTGTGTGTGCACATCGATCGCCGAGGGAAAGGGGTGAAAATAGCGCTCAAAGCCTGGACGTTCGGACCAGCCATGAAAACGGATGCCGAGCTTGTAGGTGGCATCGCAGGCAAGCATCCAATCGGCCTCGGCTATGTCCAGCCGGTCGAAAAAAGCCTTGAGCTGCGGCGTAGAGCCTTCGCCCACGCCGATGATGCCGATGGCCGGGCTTTCGACGAGCGTGATCTCCACCGGGCGCGCCGCATGCTTGCCGAGCCAGCGCTGGGCCATCAGGCATGCGGCCATCCAGCCAGCGCTGCCGCCGCCCAGAATAACGATGCGGTGGATGCCGTTCACCCCACCGGCGTCAGCCGCACGGCAAATCCGCCGCCGGGCGCCATGGTGAGATCCAACATGTCGCCGCGCTGCACAGGCTTGCTCTCTATCGCGATGCTGTGGCGTGTTTCGGTGCGATAATCCGCGTCCGCGCCGTCGCGATAGATCGTGGCGGTATAGCTCTTGTCCGCGTCCAGAAAATCGAGCGACACGGAAACGCTGCGTGCATTCTCGTCCGTCACGCCGCCGACATACCAGTCCTGCCCGCCGCGTTCCTTGCGCGCCATCACGGCGTAGTCGGCCACCTCGCCCTGCAGCACGTGGCTTTCCTCCCAATCGGTCGGCACCTGCTTGATAAAGGCGAACGCATCGGGATAGCGGGCGTAATTTTCCGGCAGATCGGCGGCCATCTGGATCGGGGAATATAGCACCAGATAGAGCGCCAGCTGACGCGCGATGGTGCTCGGTAGATCGCGTCCGTCCCGCCCCTTCAGGGAGAGGACACCGGGCGTATAATCCATCGGGCCGGACAGCATGCGCGAGAAAATCAGGCTGGGCACATGGCTGGGGATGTTCCCGGGCACGCCCCAGGCCTGATATTCCATGCCCCGCGCGCCTTCGCGGCTCACCCAGTTGGGATAGGTGCGGCGCAAGCCCGTATCCTTGATCGGCTCGTGCGGATTGACAGCGATGCGATGGCGCGCGGCGGTCTCGACCACTTTCAGATGATGGCGCGCCATTTCCTGCCCGTCATGCCAGCCGTAGCGCAAAGGTGCGTCCCCGGTCGGCAGCAGCTTCACACCGCCCGCATCGGCGACGTAGCCCGTCTTCACGCTGTCCACGCCCAGCCGCTCGTACAGCGCCATCGCGTCTTCAAGCTGCGGCTCATACACCGCAATATTGCCGCCGGTTTCGTGATGGCCGACCAGATGCACGCCTTTGGACAGGCCATAGCGCGTGACTTCCTCGATATCGAAATCGGGATAGGCTTCGGTAAAGCTGAAGTCCGATCCATTGCCGAACCAGTTGCCGTCCCAACCCTTGTTCCAGCCTTCGATGAGCACGCCGCGAAAGCCGTTCTCGGCGGCAAAATCGATATAGTCCTTGGCGTGCTGCGTCGTGGCACCATGATCGGGCCCGCTGTTCCACGTCCATTCGTTGAGGTGCATCGCCCACCAGATGCCGACATATTTGTAGGGCTTCACCCAGCCCACATCGCCCAGCTTGTTCGGCTCGTTGAGGTTCAGATCGATATTATTGTCGTAGAGACCAGCGGCATCCTTGGCGATACGGATGGTGCGCCAGGGCGTGGTGAAGGCGCCATCGCGCACCACCTTGGCCTGCCCGCTGCCGGGCGAAAGTTCGGCGCGAAAACGGCGGCCGTCCATGCGGCGCATCCACATGCCAGCATAATCGACCAACGCCGCCTCGTGAAACGCCAGATGCGTGCCATCGGCCAGCTTGAACGTGATCGGCGTGTGCGCAGTACCCACGGCGTCGATCGGCGTCTCGTCGTAAAGATATTCGTATCGGTTCCAGTCGCCGCCGCGAATCCACCAGGCGGTGCCGGGCTGGGCGATGTTAAACTCGGTCAACTCCTCGGCAATTTCGGTGCGCCCGGCGCTCTCGGGAAATTCGTAGCGGAAGCCCACGCCATCGTCGAACAGGCGAAAGCGCACGGTCAGGCTGCGATCCTCGAACGCCGTATCGAGGAGCTCGAGACTTAGCTCGATGTGATTGTCGCGCACCTGCCGGTTCTCGCCCCAGGGCTGTTCCCACGTCATGTCGGCCCTGTCAGTCTGAACGTCGGCGAGCTCCAGAAAGCGGCTGATCGGCGGCGCGTTGTCCATCAGGAAACCGAGCCGGGAATTTTCGATCAGCGGCGTGCCGTCCCGCGCGATGGCATAGCTAAAATGCCCCTCCCCATCCCAGTCTATGCTGACGGTGATATGGCCATCGGGTGAGCTGGCGCTGGCCACTTCCTCAGCCAAAGCCGGCGCGGAGAAAAGCAGCGAAAGCGCAGGAAGGGCGGCAAGGATAGAGCGCATCAGACGGTCTCCAACTGGATGACGAGGGCGGCATAGGGTCCAAGCATATCACCGCCATGATCGCCGGTGGCGGACAGGATCGCACCGCCTTTCGGCAGCGTGCAGGACAGCGGTTCGGACGACAGGTTGAACAGGCATAGCAGCTGTTGGCCATCATAGGCTCGCCGGAAGCTGAGCAGCGATCCGGCAGCGTGGCAACCGGTCAACGTTCCTCGCGCCAGCGCGGGATTGGCCTTGCGCAATGCGATCATGGCGCGCGTCCAGTGCAGCATCGATTGCGCATCCGCGGCCTGTTTGTCGACCGCCAGCGCGGCATGGTCCGGCCCAATCGGCAGCCATGGTTCCCCGCTGGAAAAGCCCAGGCCATTATGCGTGGACTGCCATGGCATCGGCGTGCGCACCCCGTCGCGCGATAGCGTGAGCGGCCAATTGGCTATGGCTTCGGGGTCCTGCAACTGCTCGAACGGAATATCGACCTGCGTCAGACCCAGCTCCTCGCCCTGATAGAGGATGGCGTTGCCGCGCAGGCACAGGAGCAACATTGCCTTCATGCGCAGGAAGGCATCGATATGCTGCGGATCGGCCCAGCGGGAAACCGCGCGGGGCGCATCGTGATTTTCGAACGCCCAGCTCGGCCAGCCCTCGCCCGCATCGCCTGGCCACCCCGCCAGTGCCGTACAGACCAGTTGCGGGGTCAGTTCTTCGGCATAGAGAAAATCGAAGCCATAGGCGCTGTTCAGACGCTTATCGTCCGCCGTGAACTGCTTCATCTGCGTCTCGGCAAAATCCCCGCCGACCTCGGCCAGGGTAAAGGTAGCGCCATAGTCATCCGCCACCGCGCGGACCCGCTCCAGAAAGCGGGCTATGCCGTCATGGCCCTGGTTGAACTGCTTCAGCTGAAAATCATAAGGCCGTGTGCGCGGCTTGCCATTGTCCGGCATTGGCGGGTTATCGCGCAATTGCAGATCGTGCATCGTATAGTTCAGCGCATCGATGCGAAAGCCATCGACCCCGCGTGCAAACCAGAAGCGGGCCACGTCCAGGATCGCGTCCTGCACGTCCGGATGATGCAGATTCAGGTCCGGCTGTTCGGCCAGAAAATTGTGCAGATAATATTGCCCGCGCCGCGCGTCCCAGGTCCAGGCCGGGCCGCCAAAGACGGATTGCCAGTTGCTCGGCGGCGAACCGTCGGGCTTGGGATCGTGCCAGACATACCAGTCGGCACGCGGATTATCACGGCTTTGGCGGCTTTCCTCGAACCAGGGATGCTGATTGGAGCTGTGCGACCAGACCTGATCGATCATCAGCTTGAGGCCCAGTGCATGGGCCCGCTCCACCAGCGCATCGAAATCGGCGATCGTGCCGAAAATCGGGTCGACCCCGCGAAAATCCGAGATGTCGTAGCCGAAATCCCGCATCGGCGATGTGAAGAAGGGCGAGACCCAGATCGCATCGACGCCCAGATCGGCGACATGGCCGAGCCGCTGGGTAATTCCGGCCAGATCGCCCACGCCATCGCCGTTGGAGTCGGCGAAACTGCGCGGATAAATCTGGTAGATCACCGCCCCGCGCCACCAGTCGGCGCGCTCGGTGTCCTTCTGTCTGTCTGTGATGGGAGCCCCCAGTGTCATCGCGCCGATGCCTCCCTGCAGATGGCATAGCCGAAAGCGGGCAGCTCGATCGCCGCAGAGCCGGGTGCAGCCGGAGCGGCCGGACAGGTCCCCGCCAGCGCGGTGAAGGCGCTTGTGCCGGTCTCCACCACCACATTGCGGCGGATCGGCTGGGCGCTGGTGTTGAACGCGATCAGATATTCCGCGCCGCTTTCGGGGTCGAAGCGCGAGACTGCGAACAGCCCCGGCTCCTGCTCATAGCCGCGCACCACTTGCCGCCCTTCGCTCAGCGCGGGATGCGCCTTGCGGATGGCGGCCAGCGCGGCGATCAGCCGATAGAGAGGATGGCTGGTGTCGAAATTCTCCGACGCCGTGGTCGCATCGGTACCGATCAGCGCATTGTCATTATACACCGCCGTACGCGACGCGAACATATCCTCGCGCGCCGACTGATCGTTGCCATCGCCGACGAAGCCTTGCTCATCGCCATAATAGATGACCGGCGATCCACGCAGCGTCATGAGCATGGCATGGCCGAGCGAGACGCGCGCCAGAAGTTCGTCCTGCGTTACGCCAGGCATGTCTTCCTTCAGCAACGTAGAGAAGCGGCCCATGTCGTGATTGCCGAGAAAGGTCGGCAAGGTCCGCGCGGTTGCTTCTCCGCCCTCGTACAGCACGTCTCCGTCGAACGTTTCGGCCAGCACATGCGTGCCTTTGCCGCGCCCCAGCAGTTCGCGCATCGCCGCCTGAAACGCGAAATCGAGCACGGCGGGCAGTGCGTCGCGCCGGGTATATTGCGCGATATAGCCGTTGTCCGGCACGTCCTTGTACACCTCACCGAAGATATGGAAATTCGGGATGCCGCGCGCCTTGGCCCGCGCCTGCATGGCGGGCACGAAGGCCTGCCAGAATTCGGGGTTCACATGGCGCGCCGTATCGATGCGGAAACCGTCGATGCCGGTTCGGTCAATCCAGTCCGAATAGATATCGATCATGCCCGTCAACACATGCGGATGCTCGGTGAACAGATCGTCCAGTCCGGAAAAATCGCCGAAGCGTGAACTTTCACCGGTGAAGGTCGAATTGCCGCGATTGTGATAATATTGCGGATCGTTGAGCCAGGCTGGCGTCTTCACCGTCCGCTCGGCGGCTGGCACAACGGGCGTATAGGCGTAGGTAGGGTCCGTAAGCTGGGCGAAATTCTCCCGCGTCATCAGCTGGTCGCCGCCAAAGCCCGGATTGATCCGCGCGCCGTCCGGCCCGCCTTTCGCCGAATAAGGATAGTCCGCGCGCGAACGATAGGGAAAGCCCGCCGCCTTGCCTTGCGCATACTGGATCACGTCTGCGGTGTGATTGGTGATGATGTCCATATAGACCTTCATGCCGCGCGCATGGGCGGCATCGACAAAGGTCTGGAAGTCTGCCGGGCTGCCGAAATGGCGGTCCGGCCGCGTGAAATCGGTGATCCAATAGCCGTGATAGCCGGCACTTTCGCCGCCCTTTGGACCTTGCACCGCTTTGTTCTGGAAGATCGGCGAGAACCAGATGGCGGTGATGCCAAGGCCCTCCAGATAATCCAGCCGAGCCGTCAGGCCCGCCAGATCTCCGCCATGGAAAAAGCCCTTGGCGGCCGGATCGAAACCGGTGGTGAGGCGATCCCCGTTCAGTCCGCCGCGATCATTGGTTCTGTCGCTATTCTCGAACCGGTCGGGCAGCACGAAATAGACGATCTCCGCTTCCGGAGGCCGTGCGCGCATGTGTTCGAGCGTTGCGGCGCGGCCATCCTGCGCATTGGCAGCAGTGCCGGCAAAGGCGCAGCTCGCCATAGCGGCGAGGCTCAGAATAAGGCCGGTGGACTTAGCCATGGATTGGCTCCTGTGTTGGAACGGTGGCCAAAACGCGATCCAGAAAGTCGCGGTGACTGGGCATTTTGGCGGTTTCACGCGCAATCAGCGCTGCAATGTCGGAAAGAAAGCGCTGCAGCGCTTGCGGCTCCAGCGCATCGGCGAGCGGATGATAGGCCACAGGCTCCACCCCCTGCCCCAGCAGCAATTGCAGCCAGGCGGTTTCGGCGAACAGTTCGTCATGCTTGCGATGGATCTGACCGGAGGCGCGGAAGATCGCGATTTTCTGCGCCAGACCCCCCGGAATTGCCATGGCACGCACCGCTTTCCAAAAGGGCTCGGCCCGGCGGTTGAGATGATAATGTGCGATCAGAAAATCGCGCACAGTCTCATATTCGAACCGGGTCTGGCGGTTATATTCGGCGGCCAATGCGGGATCGCAGCTGCGGTCCGGAAAGCTTTTGATCAGCCGGTCGATGCCCGACTGGATAAGGTGGATCGAGGTGGATTCCAGCGGCTCCAGAAAGCCTGCCGACAGCCCCAGCGCCACCACATTGCCGGTCCATGGCGCGGCGCGCATCCCGGTGGTGAAGCGTAGCTGGCGCGGTTCGTCCAGCGGCGCGCCTTCCAGATTGGCCAGCAGCGCCGCGTGCGCCGCATCGTCGCTCATATAGGCGCTGGAATAGACCAGCCCATTGCCCACACGGTGCTGCAGCGGGATGCGCCATTGCCAGCCCGCCGCGCGCGCGGTCGCCTGCGTAAAAGGCCGGAACCGCGCCCCATGTTCGCACGGCACCGCCACCGCGCGGTCGCAGGGCAGCCAATGGCTCCAGTCATCATAGGCCGCGCCCAGCGCGCCTTCGATCAGCACGGCGCGAAAGCCCGAGCAATCGATGAAAAGGTCGGCCGCCAGAGTCTCGCCGGATTGCAGTGTGACCGAGGCAATATGGTCACGCTCACCCTTGCGTGTGGCATCCGCCACCTCGCCCTCGATCCGGCGCACGCCATCGCTCTCGGCCGAACGGCGCAGAAAAGCAGCATAGAGCCCGGCATCGAAATGATAGACCGGGCGCATACCGGACAGCCGCGTCTGGCCGATCCGTTCGATCGGCGCAAACCGCTCCTGCAAAGCTGCGGCGGCGTTGAGCGAATAATCGTCCAGCACCGTGGCCACGCCGCTATCGCGCCCGCGCAGCCAGTAATGGTGGAACGGGGTCAGCCCCAGCGGCGCACCGATATCGCCGAATGCGTGAAGATAGCTCTCTCCTTCCGCGCCCCAGCCATTGAACTGGATGCCAAGCTTGTAGCTGGCTTTGGTGGCCCGCAGAAAATCGGCTTCGTCGAACCCGAGAAACGCATTGATATGGCGAATTTGCGGGATCGTCGCCTCTCCCACGCCAACCGTGCCGATGCGATCCGATTCCACCACCGTAATCGCCACTTGCCGCCCGAATGCCTTGGCCAGCACGGCGGCGGCCGTCCAGCCTGCGGTGCCGCCGCCCAGGATCAGGACCGATCGGATGGAATTGTTACGCATCACTGCCCCTCATCCATGCCGCCCCATCTCCGGTACGCGTCCCCGGAGATGCGGCGATCATGGGCGATCAGAACTTATAGGTGAATCCGGCCAGGAAACGGCGACCATAGATCTGGTAATCAATCACCTGCAGCGGGGTGTCCTCACTGGTAGCGGATGCAAAGCGCTCGTCGGTCAGGTTCTGGCCCTGCAGATAGATGGACAGGCCGGACAACGCGCTCCCATCCTGAAAATCATAGCCGATCTGGCCGTCGATAATCGTCTCGCCCAGGGCCTGACGGCGCGTCGGCGATCCGCCGAAGCCGGTGAAATCACCCAGGAAGCTGGAGCGATAGCGCACACTGCCGCGGGCGTTGAATCCCCATTTCTCGAAATAGGCGGTGCCGTTCGCGACCAGATCGGAATAGCCGGGGATCTGCCCCTGATTGCCGTTCACATCCTCTACCTTGCTATCGGTATAGCCGACGCCGCCGGTCACACCGAAGCCATCCAGCGCATCGACAAATAGACCGAATGGCAGCGTCCCTGCCAATTCCACGCCCTTCAGCGAACCATTTCCAGTATTGGCCGGTGCACTGAGGCGCCCGATAAGACTGATGGGTGTCTGGCCAGCGGGTAGAGGGTAATTGCTATAGTCGAACGGTATCTGGTCGTTGGAAATATAGCTGGTGATGGTCTTGGCAAACAGCTGCACCGCGACATAGCCGCCGAGACCAAAATATCGCTCAAAGTTCAGATCGAGGCCCGTTGCGATATAGGGGCGTAGCTCCGGATTGCCGCCATTGCCGTCGATGATGGCGCCGAAAGGCGTCTGCGTCAGGCCATAGCTGATGGCCGCACGCATATCGTCAAGCCGCGGCTTCATGATCTGACGCGAGAACCCGACCCGGATCACGAAATCGCTGTCGAAACGCGCCGAGAAGTTCATGCTGGGCAGCACTTCCCAATATTTGTCCCCGCCGGACACATCCACCTGCGTACCGTTCAGGAACGCGATCCCGCGCGAGCTTTGATCCGTATATTGCGCCTGAATACCGATATTGCCGGTCAATGTGCCGCCGTCGAACGGCGCATCGATATTGGCCTGCGCATATAGCGTCAGCACATCCTCATCGATGGTGTAGGCCTTGGCCGGAACATCGTTGGACATGTTGGGCTGCAGCGTCAGCACGCCTGCCGAAATCAGATCCCGGGCGTCATAGCTGACGACGGGGCCGAGCCCCAGATAATCGAGATTGGTCGGCTCCAGCAGAAACTCGCCGGGGATCGTCACTTCCGTCGCGCCATTGGGCAGGGTGACGAAGCTTTCGTCCGGCGTCAGCGATTTGGTCCGTGTGGTGTAATTTGCGCCAAGCTGCACGCTGCGTAGAATGTCGCCGCCCAGCTCACGCTCCACCTCGGCACGGAACTGCTTCAGCTCATCCTTGATCATGCGATCGTTGGAATAGCCGGCCTGGATCACATCGCCGCCCCAGCCGAGCGGATCGGTCAGCTTGATTAGACTGGGATCGCTGTAATCCAGTTGATGAGTGTAGACGGACCCGGACGAGCCGGAGGTGAAGCCGATGGTGTCGGTCGCATCGGTCTGCGGACCATTGGGGTTCCAGTTATAGCCGGTGCCGGAATAGCTTTCGATGCTCAGCTCTTTGCGATCGGTGCGCGAATAGCCGAAATCGAGAAATGCGTTCCAGCCATTGTCGCCTTCATATTTGGCGTTGAGGCCGCCGCTGTACAGATCCGCCTTCCGATTGAAGATATCGTTGCGGACCACGCCCTGGACATTGTTGAACGTCCCAGTGGTGTACTGCCCGTCCACCACATTGCCGCCGCCGCCAAAGGTGGTGCCGAAGAAGGAGAAGGGCAGCTCGATGCCGCGCTTGGACTGGTCGTCGTTGAAATTCGAATAGAAGCCGTCGGCGGTCAACGTGATCTGGTCGCTAACGCGGGCCTGCACCGTACCGTTGAAGCCAAGGCGCTTCAGCAATGTGGACGTGACGAAGGATTTGGAACCGGCGGGCACCACATTGCCGCTGCCATCGGGATCGAAATAGCCCCAGGCGTTGAACTCCTGAATCTGATAGGGCTCTTCGGTATAGGCCGCGGACAGCGCAACGCCGATCTGATCATCGGCGAATTGATCGACATAGGTGGCGTTGGCCCGGAAGCCGAACTCGCGCGAACCGGCGTTGAGCGCGCCGAGGTCGGCGTAGGAACCGCGTGCGCCGACCGCCAGAACCTGACGTCCATAATCCAGCGGGCGGATGGTGCGGATGTCCACCGTACCGACCAGCCCCTGACCGACAAGCGACGCGCTGGGGGTTTTGTAGATCACCACTTCGCTGACGACTTCGGCCGGATACTGATCGAACTCGACCCCGCGATTGTCGTTCGTCGACGTCTGCTCACGTCCGTTCAGCAGGGTCTGTGAGAAATCGGGGCCGAAGCCGCGGATCGAGATGACGTTGGAACGGCCGTTGAGGCGCTGCGACGTAATACCCGGCAGACGCGCAATCGATTCGCCGATCGAGGCATCGGGCAGTTTGCCGATGTCTTCCGCCGACACCGATTCCACCACCTGGTCCGAGGTCTTTTTCTCGGCGACGGCGGTTTCCAACGCCCCGCGGAAACCGCTGACCACGATCTCCGGCGTATCGGCGATCTCTTCCTCGACCGTCTGGTCATCCTTGGCCTGCACCGGCGCGGCCTGCTGCTGCGCAAAGGCGGGTGCGGACAGGAAAAGTCCACTGGCCAGGGCGGCCGCGCTGACGCCGCGAATGAGATGGGCGTGAAGGCGCGCGTCGAAACGGGTCATGGTCATCAGATTTCCCCTCCAGGATATATCCGCCGTCTCTTGCCTGTTTCTTTAGACCAAGATTTGCGGCGTGCTTTGGCAATTAAGTGCCTGATGAGCCGCAGTTCCGGATCGCGCTAGACAGCATACGTATACGCATAATTGTCACATGCCCTGGAAAAGCAGCCGCCTTCGGACTGCGGCCGATTGCATAATATGCGCCCTCGCCTAGGCTAAGCATCCAGCGCCGCCGCAGGAGCAAGCGCCTAGGAGAAGGATGAAAGGCCAGCGTGAGCCAGCGCATCACGTCGTTCGATATCGCCGAACTGGCGGGCGTGTCCCAGCCGACCGTATCGCGCGCACTGCGCGGGTCCAATGCGGTCAGTAAATCCACGCGCGAGCGGATCGAGAAGATCGCGCGCGAGCTCAACTATTCGGTCGACAAGCATGCCAGTTCGCTGCGGCTGCAGCGCGCCAATACGCTGGCGCTTTTGTTTTTCGAGGACCCGACGGCGGACGATACGCTGATCAACCCCTTCTTCCTGTCCATGCTCGGATCGATCACGCGCCGCTGCGCGCAGGCCGGCTTCGATCTGCTCACCAGTTTCCAGCAGCTGTCGAGCGACTGGCACACCGATTATGAGGACAGCCGCAAGGCCGATGGTATCATTCTGCTAGGCTATGGCGATTATGCCGATTACCGCCCGCGCCTGCGCAGCCTGAAAGCGCAAGGCACCCATTTCGTGCGCTGGGGTGCGCCGGAAGCGGACGATAGCGGACTGACCGTCGGCTGCGACAATCGCGCAGGCGGACGGATAGCGACCGAACATCTGTTGGATGGCGGATGTCGCCGCATCGCCTTCATCGGGCGGTGCGACGATGGCTATCCCGAATTTCGCGCCCGCTATCGCGGCTATTGCGATGCACTGGCGGCACGGGGACTCAAGTTCGATCGGGATCTGCAGGTCGATGCGCTGACGCTGGAAAGCAGCGGTGTATCGGCGGCGGAGCACCTGCTCGCCAGCGGCACTGCCTTCGATGCATTGTTCTGCGCGTCAGATCTGATCGCCATCGGCGCAATGCAGGCGCTCAAGGATCGCGAATTGGCCTTGCCACAGGACGTGGCCGTGGTCGGCTTCGACAACATACCCGCCGCCGCGCAGGCCAGCCCACCGCTCACCACCGTGCAGCAAAATGCCCGGCTGGCTGGCGAAGTGCTGGTGGATACGCTGATCGCGCGCATCGATAACAAGGATGTAAGGCCCGAACTCCTGCCTGTGGAGCTGATCGTCCGCGACAGTTCACAGCTTTAGCATACGAATACATGGCCGCTCCCGGCCCGGCCGCGATTGCGCGGCGCCACCCGCTCCGCCACGCTCTGCCCCGATAACATAAGAATCCGTCCAGCCGGGAGAGGGTATATGGACCAGATCGCAACACAAGCGGGCAAGCCGCGCCAGGGATTCTGGGGGCTGTGGAATATCAGCTTCGGTTTCTTTGGCATCCAGATCGGCTTCGCGCTGCAAAATGCGAACATGAGCCGCATCTTTCAGTCGCTCGGAGAATCGCTCGACAATCTCCCCGCACTTTGGGTCGCAGCCCCGCTGACCGGGCTACTGGTCCAGCCGATCATCGGTCATTATTCGGATCGAACCTGGAGCCGGCTGGGACGCCGCCGTCCCTATTTTCTGGCAGGCGCAGTGCTGGCCGGACTGGCGCTGTTCGTGATGCCCAACAGCCCGGCTCTCTGGTTCGCCGCAATGATGCTGTGGATTCTCGATGCCTCGCTCAACATATCCATGGAGCCTTTCCGCGCCTTCGTCGGCGACATGCTCGGCAAGGATCAGCATACGGCGGGTTATGCGGTGCAAACCGCGTTCATCGGATCGGGCGCGGTGGTGGGATCGGTATTTCCGTATCTGCTGGAGACGATCGGCGTCTCGAATGTCGCGGCAGGCGGCGGGGTGCCGGACACGGTGCGCTACAGTTTCTGGTTCGGTGGCGCAGCGTTGCTGACCGCGGTGCTGTGGACCGTCTTCACGACGAAAGAATATAGCCCGGAGGAGATGGAAGCCTTTGCCGAGGAAGCGCGTGAGGACCCCGCCGTCTCTCCGGTCCGCGCCCTGGCGGCGCGCAGCCACACCGCGTCGATCCTGTGGATTGCAGCAGGCGCGATCATCGCCTTTGTAGTCGCCGAATTCGATCTGGAAAAGGAGCTGTTCCTGCTGGCCGGTCTCCTCGCGGCCTATGGCATAGCCTCGATCGCGGCCGTTGCGATGGCGCGCCAGGGGCGTGAGGCCAATCTGCTCGGCCATATCGTCGGCGATTTTTCCGGTATGCCCAATATCATGAAGAAGCTGGCGCTCGCGCAGTTTTTCAGCTGGTCGGCGTTGTTCATCATGTGGATCTACACCACGCCGGTGGTCGCCCAATATGCCTTCGGCACCAGCGATCCAGCTTCGCCTGCATTTAACGAGGCCGGCAATTGGGTTGGCATCCTGTTCGCGGTGTACAACGGCGTGGCGGCCATTTTCGCCCTCGTCGTGCTGCCGCGGCTGGCAGCAGCGATCGGCCGGGTACGCACGCATATGGCCTGTCTTCTGGCGGGCGCGCTGGGCTATGCCAGCTTTTTGATCATCCGCGATCCGCAATGGTTGATTGCGTCCGAGGTGCTGATCGGCATTGCCTGGGCGTCGATCCTCGCCATGCCTTACGCCATTCTGGCGAGCACGCTGCCGAGCCGGAAACTCGGCATCTATATGGGTCTGTTCAACGTCTTCATCGTGGTGCCGCAGCTGATCGTAGCCACCGTGATGGGCAGCGTATTGAAAACCTTTTTCCCGACCGAACCGATCTGGACCATGGCCTTTGCCGCCATCGTGATGGCCGCCGCCGCGCTTGCCATGCTGCGCGTGCCCAGAGTGGGCAAGACCGGCGCCGCACAAGGAGCCATGCTATGAAATCTACTCTCGGAACCACGCTGTTGGCGGTCACCTTCCTCGCAGCGCCTGCCGCGGCGCAAGACCGTCCGCCGATCGACCAGCGCACGCTCGCCGATTATGCGCCCGAACCCTATGTCACGCTGCAGCATGCTCCATGGACCGAAAAGGCGGTGCTGTATCAGATCAACACGCGGCAATTTACTAGGGAGGGCACCTTCCGCGCCGCCATGGCCGAACTACCGCGTCTGAAGGAGCTCGGCGTCGACATTCTCTGGCTCATGCCGATCCAGACGATCGGGGAACAGAACCGCAAGGGCACGCTCGGCAGTCCCTATTCGGTAAAGGACTATACCGCGGTCAACCCCGAGTTCGGTACCGAGGCGGACCTGCATGCCTTTATCGACGCCGCACACGCGATGGGCTTCAAGGTCATTCTGGACTGGGTTGCCAACCACAGCGCCTGGGACAATGCCTGGGTGACGGAGCATCCCGAATGGTATGAGCGCGACTGGAAGGGCGATTTTCACCCAACCCCATGGTGGGACTGGTCCGACATTATCGATCTGGATTACGATCAACCCGGCGTGCGCAAGGCGATGACGGAGGCGCTGGCCTATTGGGTGCGCAAATTCGATATCGACGGCTACCGCGCTGACGTGGCGGGCTATGTGCCCATCGATTTCTGGGAGCAGGCCCGCGCCGATCTGAATGCGCTCAAGCCAGTCTTCATGCTGGCCGAGTGGAAAGACCCGGAGCTGACGCGCAAGGCCTTCGACGCGGTCTACGCTTGGGATTGGCACCAGACCGCCAAGCGCGTGGCCAAAGGGGAAGCCGATGCAACCGCATTTTACGGCTATTATAGTGAGAATGAGAGTGCGTGGCCCAAAGAGGCGATGCGCATGACCTATATCGCCAATCATGACAGCAATGCGTGGGAGGGCACGCAATATGAGAATTTCGGCGCCGCTCTGCCCGCCATGATCGCGCTCAGTTTCACCGGCGAAGGCCTGCCGACCATCTATAACGGGCAGGAAGCGTGCAACCGCAAGCGGCTAGAGTTTTTCGAGCGAGACCCAATCGATTGGAGCCAAGCGAAGGGCTGCGAATTGACCGATCTTTTCCGTAACCTCATCGCTTTCCGCGATGCCAATCCGGCTCTTCATAATGCCCCGTGGGGCGCACGCATGATCAAGGTCGAGAATGACCAACCTAAGCAGGTCTTGAGTTGGGTGCGGCAAAAGGACGGTAATAAGGTGTTGGGGCTCTTCAATTTTTCCGATCAGCCCGTGAACGTCGGTTTTTCATCGACATTACAAAACGGAACCTACCGTGATTTCGCCACCGGTCTACCAATCGAAGTCGATAGCGAGACGACAGTGGCGCTCGCGCCATGGCATTATAGGCTAATGGCGACAGCGATCCACGGGGAGCAGGAATAAAAGCCCTTCCAGCTTTGAGCCCTGCCGATACGGGAAACACCTGTTAAAGCTTGTCGCGCGAGGCATCGCGCTATTGGCAAGTGACAGTGTACCAATAGGAGCGACCGGTCCGCACATGCTTAGTCAGGCACATAGGACACGGCGCCGCCGGCCCATGCGAGGCCGTAGAGCCACATGAACCGGCGCGACTGCAGGTGATGGGCGTGAGGAGGTGCCGCCTCATGGGGCCGTGCCATGGATCGATTCCCTAACCGCGCAGACCCTCTGCATAAGCGGCTTTGGGCTTTCTTGCCAAGACCGGGATGCGCTGCCGCCGAACCACGCGGGTTTTGGACAAAAAAAAAGCCCCGCCGGAGGGCGAGGCTGTTGTATTTGGTTGCGGGAGCAGGATTTGAACCTGCGACCTTCAGGTTATGAGCCTGACGAGCTACCGGACTGCTCCATCCCGCGACATTTTTTGTAGAGCCTCAAGCGCCGGCGCGAACATCCGTTCGCTTGACTATCCTCGCGCCTGCGGCGCTGCGGGCGGCCGTTCGGCCTTGCGAAGCCTAACGGCTTCGTTGGCTCTGTCAGCTGTATGACGATGTCATTATGAATGGGTTTTCCCTTGATGCGCCGGCTGCAATGCCTGGCGACGACCTACTCTTCCAGTGCTTGAGCAATAGTACCATCGGCGCTGTCTGGTTTCACGTCCGAGTTCGAGATGGGATCGGGTGGGTCACAGACGCTATGGTCACCAAGCAATGAAGCCGGCGCAAAAAGAGGTTTTAATCGATGCACGTTTTTACTGTTCTATCAGCGTCTCCGGCTGAGCAATCCGTCATGTTCTGACATCGCCAGTCTTGTGACTGGCACTGTCATTGATGGTGGGACTCTCAAGCGCGAATTGAGTAATTAGGACTGGTTAGCTTCATGCGTTACCGCACTTCCACACCCAGCCTATCAACGTCGTGGTCTACGACGACTCTATGAAATCTAATCTCGAGGGAGGCTTCCCGCTTAGATGCTTTCAGCGGTTATCCCGTCCATACATAGCTACCCTGCTGCGCGGCTGGCGCCACGACAGGTACACCAGAGGTATGTTCAACCCGGTCCTCTCGTACTAGGGTCAACTCCTCTCAAATTTCGACGCCCACGGCAGATAGGGACCAAACTGTCTCGCGACGTTCTGAACCCAGCTCACGTACCACTTTAATTGGCGAACAGCCAAACCCTTGGGACCTGCTCCAGCCCCAGGATGTGATGAGCCGACATCGAGGTGCCAAACGATTCCGTCGATATGAGCTCTTGGGAATCATCAGCCTGTTATCCCCGGCGTACCTTTTATCCGTTGAGCGATGGCCCTTCCACGAGGGACCACCGGATCACTATGACCGACTTTCGTCTCTGCTCGACTCGTCAGTCTCGCAGTCAGGCAGGCTTATGCCATTGCACTCTAACAGACGGTTTCCAACCGTCCTGAGCCTACCATCGCGCGCCTCCGTTACTCTTTAGGAGGCGACCGCCCCAGTCAAACTACCCGCCACAGAGGGTCCTACTACCGGATAACGGTAGTTAGTTAGACATCAGAAAAGCACAGGGTGGTATTTCACTGGTTGGCTCCACTCGGACTGGCGCCCAAGTTTCAAAGCCTCCCACCTATGCTACACAGTTCTTTCCTAATGCCACTCTGAAGCTGCAGTAAAGGTGCACGGGGTCTTTCCGTCTAACCGCGGGTACTCCGCATCTTCACGGAGAATTCAATTTCGCTGAGCATATCCTGGAGACAGTGGGGAAGTCGTTACGCCATTCGTGCAGGTCGGAACTTACCCGACAAGGAATTTCGCTACCTTAGGACCGTTATAGTTACGGCCGCCGTTTACTGGGGCTTCAATTCGGAGCTTGCACTCCTCCTCTTAACCTTCCAGCACCGGGCAGGCGTCAGGCCCTATACGTCGTCTTGAAGCCGACTTAGCAGAGCCCTGTGTTTTTGCTAAACAGTCGCTACCCCCTGGCCTGTGCCCCCCGACAGTGCTTGCGCATAGCCGGGGCCTCCTTCTTCCGAAGGTACGGAGGCAATTTGCCGAGTTCCTTCAGGATACTTCTCTCAAGCGCCTTGGTATACTCTACCTGACCACCTGTGTCGGTTTCGGGTACGGTCTATACGGTGGGGCTATTTCCTGGGACAACATCACCGCCCGGACAATCCAATAAGTCCGAACAATTTACGCCATCCGTCACACACCACCAGGCCCACGAATATTTACGTGGTTCCCATCGACTACCCCCTTCGGGCTCGTCTTAGGGACCGGCTAACCCTGCTCAGATTAGCTTTAAGCAGGAACCCTTGGTCTTTCGGCGACAGTGCATCTCACACTGTTTATCGCTACTCATGTCAGCATTCGCACTTCCGATACCTCCACCCTCCATTACCAGAGAGCTTCATCGGCTTACGGAACGCTCCGCTACCGCGTGATCGTAAACGATCACACCCTAAGCTTCGGTGCACGTCTTGAGCCCCGATACATTTTCGCCGCAGAATCTCTTATTTAGACCAGTGAGCTGTTACGCTTTCTTTAAAGGATGGCTGCTTCTAAGCCAACCTCCTGGTTGTTTTGGAAATTCCACATGCTTTACCACTTAGACGTGACTTGGGGACCTTAGCTGTAGGTTAGGGCTGTTTCCCTTTTGACGACGGACCTTAGCACCCGCCGTCTGTCTCCCGGACTTGTCTCTATGGTATTCGGAGTTTGGTTAGGTTTGGTAGATCTCGCGACCCCCTAGCCCATCCAGTGCTCTACCCCCATAGGAAAACGTCCGAGGCACTACCTCAATAGTTTTCGCGGAGAACCAGCTATTTCCCGGCTTGATTGGCCTTTCACCCCTAAGCACAACTCATCCGATAATTTTTCAACATTAAACGGTTCGGCCCTCCAGTGCGTGTTACCGCACCTTCAGCCTGGTCATGCATAGATCGCCGGGTTTCGGGTCTAATCCGTCGAACTCATTCGCCCTATTCAGACTCGCTTTCGCTGCGCCTACACCTAACGGCTTAAGCTTGCTCGACAGATTAAGTCACTGACCCATTATGCAAGAGGTACGCGGTTGCCCCATAAAGAGGCTCCCACTGCTTGTAGACATTCGGTTTCAGGTACTGTTTCACTCCCCTCATCGGGGTGCTTTTCACCTTTCCCTCACGGTACTGGTTCGCTATCGGTCATGTACGAGTATTTAGGCTTGGAGGGTGGTCCCCCCATATTCAGACAGGATTTCACGTGTCCCGCCCTACTCAAGTCCTGTTGTTTCGCTTTCGCATACGGGACTGTCACCCGCTATGGTCAAACTTTCCAGAATGTTCTGCTAACTAAACAACAGGCACTGGCCTGGTCCGCGTTCGCTCGCCACTACTAACGGAATCTCGGTTGATGTCTTTTCCTCCGGGTACTGAGATGTTTCAGTTCTCCGGGTTCGCTTCACCAAAGCTATTTTATTCACTTCGGTAATATCCTATCCACCTCGCTCCGATACTGGATAAATCCAGCAGCGAAGAGAAATGGTGAGGATGGGTTTCCCCATTCGGAAATCGCGGGATCAAAGCCTGCTCACGGCTCCCCCACGCTTATCGCAGCGTGCCACGTCCTTCATCGCCTGTACATGCCAAGGCATCCACCAAATGCCCTTACCTCACGCTTGAGAGTCCACACCACCAACGACAATGCCGGAGCAGCCAAAAGGCCAGCCCGTACGATCGTCAGCTTGTGGACGAATTATCTCAGCCAGATAATCATTTGATTG
>NZ_ATUR01000004.1 GCF_000420305.1 Novosphingopyxis baekryungensis DSM 16222
CAAGATCGTCTGATCGGATTGGAAAAGGTCAAAGAGCTTTCCGGATTCGGTCGATCCAAAATCTACGCGATGATGTCGGACGGCCATTTCCCAAATCGGGTAGGCGATGGCGGCAAAGCTCTGTGGTCGGAACGCGAGATCGATCATTGGGTAGAGCAGAGAAAAGACAGCCGCCCTTAAGTCCTTCTTTTCCGTCGGGGGCTATGAATAATTGCATTGGGTTCGATAGCGCCTTCCATAATTAGCGTTGCCCATTCCTCTGCCATCTCCCGGCGCCGCGGCATGTATTTGGCCCGGTTATAGCGAAACTCGCTCTCGGACATGCCTGCCGGTACATGCGCCAGCATTAGATCGATAATCAGCCTGTCGCCGATCACGCGAATGTCCTGACCAAGCTCCACGCCGATCGCCTCGTTCATGATGGTGGAGAAGCTGGAGCGCCAACCATGCGGGACGTGGCGGCCTTTGTAGCCCTCGCGGTTGTATAGGTAGCCAACCGCGTTCTCACTAAGTGGCTGCAGGCCGGAGGTGATCGCTGGAAAAATATAGGGGCAATTGCCGCTCAGGCGATGAACTGCCCGGAGTGTTGCCACGGCTGCTTGGCTGAGCGGCACCCGGTGATCATAGTCATCGTCCTGCCGCTGGTCTGCTTCGAGCTTCATCTTTTCCGCAGGCACCACCCAGGTGGCTTCGCTGCTGTCGCTATCGAACGAAGCAAAATCGATGCCATGGATGTCCACCCATTCAGCATGGCGAACCATGCCAGGTCGCTGCGCAACCAACGCGAGGAAGCGTGAGGCCAGCCGAGTAACCGGCGATGCGCCTGCATCGTCAATGATTGCGAGGAAACGTCGGATCTCATCCACGTCGGTGAGAGCCGGATAGCGCTTGGCCTTGGGCACCTTCTTCATCGCCTCGCCAACATCGGTGGCAGGGCTCTCGCACTTGATCCCCATGCCTCTGGCAAACCTGTAGACCGACCGCACGCGCTGCTTCAGCCTGTGCGCGCTCTCGATCGCGCCGCGGTCCTGCACTTTGTAGAGCACCGCCAGCAGCAGCTGTGTATCGATGTCCTCCAGCGGCAGATGTCCCAGATCGGGGAACAGATCGCGCTCCATGCTGCGCATCACATCCTGCGCATGCACCGGCTTCCACGCATCGACCTGCTGTGCATACCAGCGACGCGCGATCGTCTCGAAGCTATAGTCCGAACTCATGTCACCCAGCAGCCGCTTCTTGGCGACGCCGTGCTTCGGGTTGCGCCCTTCCTTCAGAAGCTTGCGCGCACTTTCCATCGCCTCGCGCGCATCGCCCAGTCCTACGTCCGGAAATGCGCCGATAACCAGCAACTGCTCTTTGCCGTCGAATCGGTATTTATAGCGGAAGCTCTTATGCCCCTTGGCGCTCACATGCAGGAACAGGCTGTTCCGATCAGCCAGTTTGTAAGCCTTATCGCGCGGCTTGGCCGTCCGCACCTGTCTGTCCGTAAGCATCCGCTACCCCCAAACCGATTGTTTCGATACCCCCGATCTACCCCCAATCGACATGGATTGGTGCGGAAACGGTTGGACCACAATCGAATCGAAAATAGCGCAAACGTCAAGGGTTGCGGGGCTTTGCGGACACTTATGGAAGGATATGGAAGGGGAGGTGGCGGACACGGAGGGATTCGAACCCTCGGTACGGAATTAACCCGTACGGCGGTTTAGCAAACCGCTGGTTTCAGCCACTCACCCACGTGTCCCGCTTGGCTTGGCAAGCCGCGTCCTATAACCGCGGTCTTTCGGTCCCGCAACGTCAGAATCCACCTGTCTTCCTTCACGCGGCGTACATTGTGCCTTAGGCAGACCGCAAAGCACGGCCTGACGCGCTTTGACCGCCCTTGCCGCGGGGCGATGGCAAGGTGGAATGCCAGGCGGGGACTGGACGGGCCGATGGGTTTGAGGGAGAATGACGCCATGACGAATGCGATAGTGCGACATCTGCTGCCGATAGCGGCGGCGTTCCTCATGATGGGCCAGCCGGCCTCTGCGCAAATTCGGGAGATCGATCCGAATCAGGCGATCGATGCCGATCTTGGCCCAGCCCCGGATGAGCAGCGCCTGCCGGACGATGCGGCGGCCCCCACCTATAATCCCTATGATGTGCCGGCCGAGGACAATGTTCTCATGAACGGCCAGACCGATCCCGATTCGGCCTATCAGGGCCAGCCACTGCCGCCACCGCCGATGCAGGCCGATGGCACCCGCGCGCCGGCCCCCGTGCCCGCCCCTACCGGCCGGGCGGATACCTATCAGAAGGACGATCTGATCGGCGCGGCGCAGGGCGTGTTCGGCAAGGGCGCCAAGGGCCTGGGCGGCGTGATCGAGGATATTCTGGCCAAACAAGGCGAGCCCAATGCCTATATCGTGGGCCGGGAAGGCGGCGGAGCCTTCATCGTGGGCGTGCGCTATGGTTCCGGCACGCTGTTCCACAAGATCGAGGGCGAGCGTCCGGTTTACTGGACCGGGCCGTCGGTGGGTTTCGATGCGGGCGCGAATGCCGGCAGCACCTTCATTCTGGTCTATAACCTGTACGACAGCGAGGAGCTGTACCGCCGCTTCCCCGCCGGTGAGGGCGCGGCCTATCTGCTGGGCGGGTTCAACGTCAGCTATATGCGCAGTGGAGACAAGGTGCTGATCCCGGTCCGCGTGGGTGCCGGCCTGCGGCTGGGGGCCAATGTCGGCTATATGAAATTCTCCAAGAAGCAGCGCTGGCTCCCTTTCTGATCGTTCAAATGCTCCGATAGCGGCGGACCGCGTGGCGCTGCGCTCTTGCAGCGGCGCGGCAGACACGGCATGGCACGGCGCGAACCCAACAAGCCGGAGCGCGCCATGTTCGAACAGCTGCAAGACCTTCCCCCTGACGGGCTGCTCGCGCTGATCAAACTGTATCGTGACGATGCGCGCCCGGAAAAGATCGATCTGGGCGTGGGCGTGTACCGCGATTCCGATGGAGGCACCCCGGTCTTTCGTGGGGTCAAAAAGGCCGAGCATCGGCTCCATGAGACGCAGGACAGCAAGAGCTATCTCGGCCCGGAAGGCGATCTCGGCTTCGTCGCGGCGCTGCGGCCCTATATCTTCGGACAGGGCGATGCTTTTGGCGATCGTCTGCGCGGCGTGCAGACCCCGGGCGGCACGGGTGCGGTGCGGCTGGCTTGCGAAACGCTGGCCAAGGCCGGCGCGACCAAGGTGCTGCTGGGCACGCCCAGCTGGCCCAATCATGCGCCGATCATTCAGGCAACCGGCATGGAACCGGTCACCTTCACCCATGCCGATATCGCGACCGAAACGCTGGATTTCGACGCGCTGCTGACGGCCATGAAGGCAGCCGAAGCGGGCGACGTCGTGCTGCTGCATGGCTGCTGCCACAATCCCACCGGGATCGATTATGATCTGAACCAGTGGGCGCAGATTGCCGATCTGGTGGCCGAACGCGGCCTGTTTCCGCTCATCGACCTGGCGTATCAGGGCCTGGGCGCCGGGTTCGAGGAAGATGCCGAAGGCTTGCGCAAGGTGCTTGCCGCCGCGCCGGAATCGATGCTGGCCTATAGCTGCGACAAGAATTTCGGACTGTATCGGGAGCGCGTGGGCGCGCTGTACGCCATTTCCAAGACCGACGACCAGGCTGCCACCCTGTTCAGCCATCTGCTGTCCAATGCGCGCGCCAACTGGTCTATGCCGCCGGATCATGGCGCGGCGACGGTGCGCGTGATCCTGACCGATGACGAATTTCGCCGCGAATGGGACGCCGAAGTGGCCGAGATGCGCGCGCGGCTGAACCGCATGCGCGCCGCGCTGGCGCAGCATGGCACCATCGGCACGGTCGACCTGGCTGCAGTGGGCGAACAGAACGGGCTGTTCTCCACGCTGAACCTGAACAAGGATCAGGTAATGGCCCTGCGTAAGAGCCACGGCATCTACATGGCTGCTTCCGGCCGCATCAACGTGGCGGGTCTGAACGAGCGGAACATCCCGCACTTCGTCGAAGCGCTGCGATCGATCGCCTGATTCGGCCCGGCCGGAAGTTCGCACTCGGCACACCCCGTTCCGCCAAAATTCTGTCGAAGCGTGTTTTGGCAGCGACGAATGGCGCATGTGCCGGACGGAAATGAACCGAGCCATTGCGGCAGGATAGAGCGCGACGGGCGTGTAGGACAGCGTTCCCACCAAGTGGCGTGGCTACCCCGTCACGTCACGCTCGGCCGGTCCATGCATCAAGGGATGAGTCGGCAAATACAAACGTCGGTTTGTGCTAATTGCGCCAGGCCATCAATCGATTGACTGGAGAAACGCTGTCACCGTGCGTGCGAATGCGGCGACATTGTCTTCATGGACCACATGGCCAGCGTCAATCATCGTCAAATCGCTATCGGGCCGTCGCTGTACCATAGCCTGCAGCACGGCATGATCCACAACCCTGCTGTCGGTGCCACCGATCACCAGAGCCGGACAGTCGCTGGCAAGCCAGTCGTCCCACCAATTACCGTTTAGCCCCTCGCCCACCGCGATCATATCATGCGCGTTGAACGCGAAAATATAGCCGTCCGACGTCTGGCGAACCGAGGCGGCTACGGACCAGTATAATCGGTCGCCGACCGCTTGGGCGACATCCAGCTTGCCGGGAAAATTGCCGGACCATGTCTGCAGAAAGTCAAAGCCACCATGTTCCTCGGCAGCGGCCTCTTCGATGATCATGGCGCGCACGCGGCTCGGGTAACGAGCGGCGAACTGGAAGGCATTGGTCCCGCCAAGCGAATTACCCATTAGCAGGACGGGATCTTCGATCTGCAGATGGTCGAGCAGCGCGCCGATATCACCGACAAATGCCGCACGCGAATAATCGCGTGCGTGATCGCTCCGCCCATGGCCGCGCTGATCCAGCGCAATCACGCGCCAGTTTGGGAACAGACGGCGTGTGACGGCTTCGAAGGAGGTCGCCTCCATCCAGAGAGCATGGAGAGCAAGAATGATCGGCCCAGGACCACCGCTATCCAGATAGGAAAGACGCATGCCGTCATGATGGAAAAAGTGGCGTGTGGACATCTTGTCAGCGCCCAATCATCGACTGGTCGGCTCGGTTCAAGCGCGCCTCGCCGAGATGTCCATTCAGCGGCGATGCTCCGCCACATAATTCGCCACCGCAGCCTTGTTGTGATCGTCGATCTGCGCTTCGCCGTCCCGCACCATATCGGCCACCGTCTGCGTCGATAGCGCATCGCGCCATATTCTTTCGGCATTGAGCATGCGCTTCTTGATGAAACAGTCGGCCGCATAAACGCATGGATTTGTCGCTTTGCCCGGTCCGCGTCGGCGAATTTCGCGGCAAAGGAAGAAAGGCTCGGACCCGTCGATCGCTTCCACTACATCCAGCAGGCTGATCCGGTCCGGCGGGCGGGCGAGACGGTAGCCGCCTTTGGGCCCCTGCACAGCGTCGAGCACACCGGCTGATGTGAGGGCGCGCAGATGTTTGAGCAGATAGCTGTCCGACAGCCCGTGCAGTTCGGCCAGATGCTTGCCGGATAGCAGCGCATTTTCGGGCAGCCCGGCCAGTACCAGCATGCAGTGCAGGCCCGCTTCGACCCCGTCGCTCATTCGTCTCATGCATCAAGGATAGTCTCCGTCCGGTCAGGTGCAAGCGACGCGTCGACAGCGGCTTGACCCTTATCGTCGATAAGTTATATAGATGATAAAGGGGCGTTTCAAACGGAAAAGGAAAGCCAGCCGATGGTACAGCGTTTCAACATAGCAACGCTTGCTCCCGATCTTTACGAGGCCATTACAGCGCTCGACCGCGCACTGACCGCATCCGGCATCGACGCCGATCTTCTCCATTTGCTCAAGCTGCGCGCGTCGCAGATCAATGGATGTTCCTTCTGCGTGGACCTCCACGTGAAAGAGGCCCTTGCCGATGGCATGGACTCGCAACGACTGCATCAGGTCTCTGCCTGGTACGAATCGCCTGCATTCGATGATCGGGAACGGGCGCTGCTATCATGGACTGAGAGCGTCACGCTGCTAGCGGAAAGCCATGCGCCCGACGACGTGTATGCCGAGATGAAACGGCATTTTGCGGCGGATATGATCGCCAGGATGACGGTCGCCCTCGGCGTCATCAATCTATTCAATCGGCTTGCCGTGCCCTCGCGCATGCGTCCGGCACAGCGTTAGGCCATCATCGGTTCGATCTGTCTTTCTGCCGCCATCCAACGGCGCACACGGGCCCTCGTTAACCCGCGAACTTGCCGCGCAAATCCAGCAGGGCGATCGCCGCCTGCGCCGCTTCGCCGCCTTTGTTCTTTTGTGCAGGATCGGCGCGGGCGGTGGCCTGGGCTTCGTTTTCCACGGTGATGATGCCATTGCCGATGGCGATGCCGTCCATGGTCAGCGCCATGACGCCCCGCGCGCTTTCGCCCGCCACGATCTCGAAATGATAGGTCTCGCCGCGGATCACCACGCCGATGGCGACGAAACCGTCATAGCGGCCGCTTTCGGCGGCCATGGCGAGCGCGCCGGGGATTTCCAGCGCGCCGGGCACGGTCAGCACGTCGGCATGATGCCCGGCGTCTTCCAGTGCGGCTTTTGCGCCCTGGATGAGCATATCGTTCAGATGGTCGTAGAAGCGCGCTTCCACGATGAGGAATTTCGCCATGAATATTGTCCTTTGCGGGGCCCGTCAGGCGGCCCGTTTCACCTGTTCGAAGCGCGCCAGATAGCGCGCCAAAATGTCGATCTCCAGATTCACCGCCTGCCCCGTTTCGGCATCCGCCAGGGTGGTCTGCTCGGCGGTGTGCGGGATGATGTTGAGCGTGAAGACCGTGCCGCCCGGCTTGTCCTCCACATCGTTCACCGTCAGCGATATGCCATCCAGCGAGATGGAGCCTTTGCCGGCGATATGCGCGGCCAGCGCGTCCGGCACGCGCACGGTGAATTTGGTGGAATCGCCCTGCGGCTCCAGCGCCACGATCTCGCCCACGCCATCGACATGCCCGGTGACGATATGCCCGCCCAGCTCATCGCCGACCTTCAGCGCGCGCTCCAGATTCAGGCGGCGGCCTTCGCGCCACTGGCCATGCGCGGTGCGCGAGACGGTTTCGCCCGACACATCGACCGCAAACCAGTGGCCGCTATCATCGGTGCCCTTGTCCACCACCGTCAGGCACACGCCCGAACAGGCGATGGAGGCGCCGATGGCGAAATCCGATGGATCATAGGCGCAGCCGATAGTGGCGCGGATGTCGCCGCGCTGATCGATGCTGCGGATGGTGCCGATGTCTGTGATGATGCCGGTAAACATGTCAGCGCTCGTAGACCTCCAGCCGGTCGCTGCCAAGCATGCGCGTGTCGGCAAGGTGCCAGCGATCATGCGCATCGGCCAGCCGGTCCAGCCCGATATCGCCCAGCGCCGCGCGGCCATCGCCGATCAGGATGGGCGCGCGATAGAGGATGAGCCGGTCCACCAGATCGGCGCGCAGAAAGGCGGCGGCGGTCTCGGCCCCGCCTTCGACCAGCAGATAATTGCCGGGCAGATCGGCGATGTTTTCCGGCGCATCGATCCCGGTCCAGCCAGCTGGCACATCGCCGCGCGTCAGCAGCACGCGCTGCGGCGCGCGATCCGCCAGCCCGGCGATGCGCACGTCCAGCCGCGGTGCATCGGCGCGGAAAGTCCCGCCACCGACCAGAATGGCGTCGCTGCGCGCGCGAAGGCTGTGGCCATGGGCGCGCGCGCGATCGCCGGTGATCCAGCGGCTGGCACCGTCGGCCATGGCGATCCGCCCGTCGAGCGATGTGGCGAGTTTTAGCGTGACATGCGGGCGGCCATGCTGCTGGCGCGTGAAGAAACCGGCCATCGAGCGATGCGCCTCGGCCGCCATGACGCCGTGCGTAACCATGATGCCCGAATCGTGCAGGCGGGCGATGCCCTTCCCCTCGGTGCGCGGATCGGCATCATGCGCCGCAATCACCACCCGGTCGGGCCGGGCATCGGCCAGCAGATCCGCGCAGGCCGGGCCACGCGGGCTGTCATGCGCGCAGGGTTCGAGCGTGACGAAGACCGTGGCCCCCTCCAGCGAGCCGGACAGCTGCGCCAGCGCCTGCGCTTCGGCATGGGGGCGGCCACCGGGCTGGGTCCAGCCGCGCGCGATGACGTGCCCCCTGCGGGTGATGATGCAGCCGACATGCGGGTTGGCCCCGGTGCGGCCACGCCCCCGCTCCCCCAAAAAGAGCGCGGCGGCCATGACGTCCCGATCGCGATGCATCATCGGGCGGTGGGCGCTGGATCGGGCGCGGCGGGGCCGGACCGGGCAGGCGTGGCCGTATCGGTCTGGCCGCCGGTCTGCGCCGTGACCGGGCGCTCGGCAGCCGCCTCGGCCTCGATCTCTTCCACATCCATGCCGACCGCGCGGCCCAGCACCTTGTAATTGCTCTTCACCTTGGCCTCGCGCTCGGCCCGCGCGATGCGGCGCTCCTCGCGTTCCTTCATGATCACCGCCATGCTGCGGTCGATCGGCCAGCTTTCGACATAGATGACTTCCGGCGGCAGCGGGGCGGACTTGGCCTTCGCATCCAAGATCAGCGCGACCACCAGCCCGATGGCCGGGATCAATGCCAGCGCCAGAAACAGCAGCTTGAACGGCTGCTCCTGCGAGAGGAACAGCCGCAAATCGGCATAGGCCTTGCGCGGGCTGACCTGCGAAATGAAATTCATCGACGCCATGCGCGCAAATGTAGGACGGATGGGCGCCCTGCGCCAGTGGGCAGACGCGCCGATCCGTGCCGATCGTGGCGCTATGGCGTGATGGTGAACCGAACCATCAGCGTCTGCCAGCTGGGGACCGGCGTGCCATCCTCGGTCGCCGGCTTGAAGCGCCATTTGGCCAGCGCCTGACGCCGCGTCGCCTCACCGAATTCCGGCGCGCTGGCGCGCACCACTTCGGCGCGCGACACGCGGCCGTCCGGGCTGATCAGCACGCGCACCGTGGCGCTGCCCTCCACCTCCTGTCGCAGCAGATTGGACGGGTAATCCGGCTGGAAATTACGGGCATAGCGCGGATCGCGCACCGCCTCGCGCAGCACCGAGGCCGGTGTGGGCGTCGGGGTCGGCTGCACGCGCGGCGCGATGACCGTGCCGGTGCCGCCCAGGGTGATGCCCGGAACCGGCATCGGGATCGGTTGCGGCTCTGGGCTGGTGCGCGGGCCATCGACCGGTGGTTGCGGCACATCGACCAGCGGTTTGGGGTTGAACAGCGGCGGTGCGGGCGGGGCCGGTGTATCGGGTTCGCTCCTCACCTCCGGAGGGGGCGGTGGCGGATCGAGCGGCAGCACGTTCACCGCCTCGAACGGTTTGGCCTCGCGCATTTCCTGCACAGCCGCCGGTGCCAGCAGCACCGCCGCCAGCAATCCGGCATGAATGACGACAGCCGCCGTCATTCCCTTCGCATCGCGCCCCGTGGCGCGTTGATCGACAAAACTCATCCTCACTCTCCTCCATACAGGCGGCTCCTCAACCGCGGACTAATGTTATACCGTAACATGCTGTCCGTGTGAATAGCGTTTGCGGGAACAGCGTTGGCGGCGCCCTGCTCCGATGCGGCTGCGCGGTAGGGGATCGGCGCGCGCAATTGTCCGCGCCTCCAGGCCCGCGCGCACTAGGCATAAGCGGGCGGGCACGTTAGGGCGTCATCCCAACGTCATCTGACAGCGGGACGCGCCCCATGAAAATCATCTCCGGTAACAGCAATCTGCCGCTCACCCGCGCCATCGCGGGCTATCTTGAGCTGCCCATCGTCGACGCCAGCGTGCGCCGCTTCGCCGATGAGGAGATCTTCGTCGAGATCCACGAAAATGTGCGCGGCGAGGATGTGTTCGTGGTCCAGTCGACCAGCTATCCGGCCAATGACAATCTGATGGAATTGCTGATCATGATCGATGCGCTGCGCCGCGCATCGGCCAAGCGCATCACCGCCGTCATCCCCTATTTCGGCTATGCCCGGCAGGACCGCAAGCCCGGCCCGCGCACGCCGATCTCGGCCAAGCTGGTCGCCAATCTGATCACCCAGGCCGGGGCCGACCGCGTGTTGTCGATCGATCTGCATGCCGGGCAGATCCAGGGCTTTTTCGATATCCCGACCGACAATCTGTTTGCCGCGCCGGTGATGAGCGCGGACATTCTGGCGCGCTTCGGGAACGAGCAGCTGATGGTCGTCTCCCCCGATGTGGGCGGCGTGGTGCGCGCGCGCGCGCTGGCCAAGCGGCTCAACAACGCCCCCCTCGCCATTGTCGACAAGCGCCGCGAAAAGCCCGGCGAATCCGAAGTGATGAACATCATCGGCAATGTCGAAGATCATTTCTGCATCATCATCGACGATATCGTCGATTCGGGCGGCACGCTGTGCAACGCCGCCGCCGCGCTGAAGGCGCAGGGCGCCAGCGATGTCGCCGCCTATTGCACCCATGGCGTGCTCAGCGGCGGCGCGGCCCCGCGCATCGACGGTTCGCAGCTGAAGGAGCTGGTGATCACCGATTCGATCAGCGCGACCGAAGCCGTGAAGGACGCCAAGCGCATCCGCCATCTCACCATCGCCCCGCTGCTGGGCGAAGCCATCCGCCGCATCGCCGATGAAAGCTCGGTCTCCAGCCTGTTCGACTGACATCATGACGCCCGCCGATCTCGATCTCGCCAACCGTCTGGCCGATGCCGCCGGAGCGGCGATCCGCCCGTTCTTCCGCGCCGATTTCGCCAGCGAATCCAAGGCCGATGCTTCCCCGGTGACCGAGGCCGACCGCGCTGCCGAGACCGCGATGCGGCGTTTACTGGATGCCGAGGCTCCGCGCGACGGCGTGCATGGCGAGGAATTTGGCATCAAGGAAGGCAGCACCGGGCGCACCTGGGTGCTGGACCCGATCGACGGTACGGTCAGCTTCATGGCTGGCCGCCCGATCTTCGGCACGCTGATCGCGCTGCTGGAGGATGGCTGGCCGGTGCTGGGCATTATTGACCAGCCGATCGGGCGCGAACGCTGGGTTGGCGCGGCGGGCAAGGGCACCACCTTCAATGGCACGCCCATCCATGTGCGCACCTGCGCCGAGCTGTCCGGCGCAACGCTGGCGAGCACCAGCCCGAACCTGTTTTCCGACACCGGCGGCCACCGTTTCATGTCGCTGGCCGCCAAGACGGCGCACAGCCGCCTCGTCTGGGGCGGCGACTGCTATAATTACGGCCTGCTCGCCAGCGGCCAGATCGATCTGGTGGTGGAGCAGGGCCTGAAACTGCACGATTTCGCCGCGCTCGTGCCCATCGTCGATGGTGCGGGCGGGCTGATGTGCGACTGGGCGGGCGATCCGCTGCACGCGGCGAGCGACGGTGAAATCATCGCGCTGGGCGATCCGGCCAGGCTGGAAGATGTGCTGGAGGCCCTGGAGAGCATTCCCCCCATGGTGCATGAACACTAGACCGATCACCCGGACCGGACGTCTAGGCCATGGTCAGGCCGCCATCGACCCTCAGCTCGGCGCCGGTGACATAGCCGGCTTCGTCCGACAGCAGGAACGCCGCCACCTTGGCGACATCGTCCGGCACGCCGATCCGGCCCAGCGGGATCATCCCGGCCACCTTTTCCTTATAGGTCTTCTGCGCGTCGTCCGGCATGCCCCCGCGCGTGTGGAAATGCGTCTCGGTCAGTCCCGGGGTGACCATGTTGACGCGGATGCCGCGCGGCGCGAATTCACTGGCGAGCGAACGCACCGCCTGCCGCAACGCCGCCTTGGACGCGCTGTAAACCAGCGTATCGGCGCGCGCTCCGCCGACCGTGGCCGATCCCACCAGCAGCATCGCGCCGCCATCGCCGATCCGGTCTGCCAGCGCGCGGGCCTGCAGCAGCGGTCCGCGCAGATTGAGATCGAAATGCCGGTCGACATGCGCGGCATCGATATCGCCGAGCGACTCGAACGCTCCGTAACCGGCATTCAGGAACAGCCCGTCCAGCCCGCCGGGCGCAAAGCTGGCCGCCGCCTCAGCCAGCGCCTCCACCGAATCGGGATCGGACGCATCATTGGCGATCACCGTTGCATCCGGCAGGGCGTTGCGCGCGGCATCGATATGGTCCGCGCTATGGCCGGTCAGCAGCAATCTTGCGCCCTCGCCGGAAAGCCGCTTGGCGGTGGCCAGGCCAATGCCGGACGTACCGCCGGTGATGAGGATGGATGCGTCTTTAAATCGGTTCATAAGCTGAAGCTCCTGATAGACCGGAACAACGCAGCGTCGGCGGATCGGTTCGCACGCGTTTGTCTCCGCATTCGGCCGCTCGAGGCCGCTGGCTGAAGGTGCCGCCGGGGCTTGCCATGGCTGCCATAAACGGCTAGCTGCCACCGCTTCGACAGAATGGGACGGGCTGGCCGGTTAGGGCTGCCATGTTCGTCCGCAAAAGGAACGGCACGCCTTCGGGCATCTGCCGATCCCCCTTATCCAAGGAGACCGAAATGCCCAAGCTGAAGACCAAAAGTGGTGTGAAGAAGCGATTCAAGATCACCGCCACTGGCAAGATCAAGCATGGTGTGGCTGGCAAGCGCCACCGTTTGATGAGCCATAATTCCAAATATATTCGCCAGAACCGCGGTACCAAGGTCCTTTCGGATCCCGATACCAAGACGGTCAAGAAATGGGCGCCCTACGGCCTCAACTGAGCCCCGGCGACCACATCTTAGAACATCTGAAGGGAATATAGCATGGCACGTGTCAAACGCGGCGTAACCACGCGCGCAAAGCATAAGCGCACACTCAAAGCGGCAAAGGGCTATTATGGCCGTCGCAAGAATACCATCCGCATCGCCAAGCAGGCCGTCGAAAAGGCCGGCCAATATGCGTATCGCGACCGCAAGGTTAAGAAGCGTACGTTCCGCGGTCTGTGGATCCAGCGCATCAACGCAGCCGTCCGCGTGGAAGGCATCACCTATTCGCAGTTCATGCACGGCCTGAAGCTGACCGGCATCGAGCTGGACCGCAAGGTGCTGGCCGATCTGGCGATGAACGAAGCCGAAGCCTTTGGCGTGATCGTCAAGCAGGCCAAGGACGCGCTTCCCGCCGACTGATCGATTCCATATCGAATGTGAAAGAAGCGCCGCCCCACGGGGTTCGGCGCTTTTTTCTTGTGCGCAGATGATCTAGCGAGAACGCCATGACTGACATCGATGAAATGAAGGCCCGCTATCTGACCCAAGTGGATGCGGCGCAGGATCTGGACGCGCTGGAAGCGGTCCGCGTGGCCGCGCTGGGCAAGAAGGGCGCCATCAGCGAACAGCTGAAGACGCTGGGCAAGATGAGCCCCGAGGAGCGCCAGACGCAGGGGCCGATCATCCAGGGCGCGCGCGGCGCGGTGGCCGATGCCATTCAGGCGCGCAAGGATGCGCTGGAGCGCGCCGCGCTCGATGCGCAGCTGGCCGGGGAGCGCATCGACATGAGCCTGCCCGCGCCGGTGGCTCCTGCTGGTTCCGTGCATCCGGTGGCGCAGGTGATGGACGAGCTGGCGGAAATCTTCGCCGATCTGGGCTTCGCCGTGGCCACCGGCCCGGAGATCGAAACCGACTGGTATAATTTCACCGCGCTCAATATTCCGGAAACGCATCCGGCGCGCGCTGAGCATGACACGTTCTACACGGCGGAAAACGGCCCGGACGGCACGCCGATGGTGCTGCGCACGCACACCAGCCCGGTGCAGATCCGCACCATGACGTCGCAGAAGCCGCCGATCCGCATCATCGCCCCCGGCCGCACCTATCGTTCCGATTCGGACGCGACGCACACGCCGATGTTCCATCAGGTCGAAGGCCTCGTGATCGATCGGGGCATCCATATGGGCCATCTCAAATGGACGCTGGAAACCTTTGTGAAGGCATTTTTCGAGCGGGACGATATCGTGCTGCGCCTGCGCCCGAGCTACTTCCCCTTCACCGAACCATCGGCGGAGGTCGATGTCGGTTTCTCGGTGGAGAATGGCAAGCGCGTGATCGGGGGCGATCCGGAAGGGCCCAATGGCGGCTGGCTGGAAATTCTGGGGTCCGGCATGGTGCATCCCAAGGTGACCAGCGCCTGCGGACTGGACCCCGAGGAATATCAGGGCTTCGCCTTCGGCTGCGGCATCGATCGTCTGGCCATGCTGAAATATGGGATGGACGATCTGCGCGCCTTTTTCGATGGCGATCTGCGCTGGCTGAAACATTATGGTTTCTCCACGCTCGACATCCCCACCTTGAGCACGGGAGTGGGCGCATGAAGTTCACGCTGAACTGGCTGAAAGCGCATCTCGATACGGATGCGGATCTCAAGACCATCACCGACAAGCTGACCGCCATCGGCCATGAGCTGGAAGGCGTGGAGAACCCCGCCGAAGCGCTCAGGGATTTCCGCGTGGCCGAGGTGGTATCCGCCGCGCCGCACCCCAATGCCGACAAGCTGCAGCTGCTGACGGTCGAAGCGGGCAACGACAAGCCGTGGCAGGTCGTCTGCGGTGCGCCCAATGCGCGTGCCGGCATGAAGGGCGTGTTCGCCCCGCCCGGTGCCTATGTGCCCGGTGCCGGTTTCGAGCTGAAAGCCGCCAAGATCCGCGGCGTGGAAAGCTTCGGCATGATGTGCTCCGAAAAGGAGCTGGAAATCTCCGACGCGCATGAGGGCATTATCGAGCTGCCCGCCGATGCGCCCACCGGCGCGGCCTATCCCGATTATGCCGGGCTGGACGATCCGGTGATCGACGTCGCCATCACGCCCAACCGGCAGGATTGCATGGGCGTGCGCGGCATTGCGCACGACCTGGCGGCGTCCGGCCTCGGCACGCTGAAGCCGCTCGCCATGCCAGCCGATGTCAGCCGCTCCGGCGCTGGCCCCGATGTGCGGACCGATGATCCGGAAGGCTGCCCGGCCTTCTACGCCTGCACCGTCAGCGGTGTTGTGAATGGTGACGCCCCGGACTGGATGAAGCAGCGCCTCACCGCGATCGGACAGAAGCCGATTAGCGCGCTGGTCGATATCACCAACTACATCATGATCGATCTGGGCCGCCCGCTGCATGTCTATGACCGCGGCACGCTGAACGGCGCCCTCGTTGCGCGCCGTGCCAGGGATGGCGAAGAGGTGCTGGCGCTGAACGGCAAGACCTACACGCTCGATCCCGCCATCACCGTGATCGCCGACGACCGGCAGGTGCACGATATCGGCGGCATCATGGGCGGGGAGCATAGCGGCGCGGCGGACGGCACCACCGATGTGCTGATCGAGTGCGCCTATTTCACGCCCGAGCGTATCGCGACCGCAGGGCAGAAGCTGACGCTGACCAGCGACGCGCGGACGCGGTTCGAGCGCGGCGTCGACCCGGCCTTTCTCGATGACGGCCTGGAGATCGCCACCGCTTATGTGCTGTCGCTCTGCGGCGGCACGGCGAGCGCGGTCACCCGCGCCGGGTCACCACCGCTCGATGCGCGGACGATCGCCTATGACCCTGCGCGCGCCGAAACGCTGGGCGGCATCGCTGTAAAAGACGATCGCCAGCAGGACATATTGGAGCGCCTCGGGTTTCACGTGGAACGTAGCGCGCCCTGGACGGTCATCGTGCCCAGCTGGCGCCGCGATGTCGAAGGCTCGGCCGATCTGGTGGAGGAAGTCGTGCGGATGGTGGGGCTCGATGCGCTACCCTCCACGCCGCTGCCGCGTACGCCAGGTGTGGCCAAGCCCACCGCCTCGCCCGAGCAGAAGCTGGAACGCCGCCTGCGCCGTCTCGCCGCATCGCGCGGCCTGAACGAGGCGGTCAACTGGTCCTTCATTAGCGCCAAGGAAGCCGCGCCATTCGGGGGCGGTGACTGGACCGTCGCCAATCCGATCAGCGAAGAGCTGAAGATCATGCGCCCCTCGCTGCTGCCGGGGCTGCTTTCCGCCACGAAGCGCAATATGGACCGGTCCGCCGACAGCGTGCGGCTGTTCGAAGTTGGGCGGCGCTACTTCCGCGCGGCCGATGGCAAAAGCGACGAGCGTGCCACGCTGACCCTGTTGCTGGCCGGTGAGCGCACCCCGCGCGACTGGCAAAGCGGCAAGGCGCAAGGCTTCGGGCCGTTCGATGCCAAAGCGGAAGCGAGCGCGCTGCTGGAAGCGGCAGGCGTTGATGTGCGCAAGCTGATGGAAATGGGCGAGGCCGGCGATCATTATCATCCCGGCCAGTCCGGCACCTTGGGGCTCGGGCCGAAGAATATACTCGCCGCCTTCGGTACGCTGCATCCCTCCCTCACCCGCGACATGGGCTTGAAGGGGCCGGTCATGGCCGCCGAACTGTTCCTCGACGCGATCCCGCTGAAGGCGAAAAGCGGCCACCGGCGCGACGGCTATGCGCCCCCCGCATTGCAGCCCGTCACGCGCGATTTCGCGTTTCTGATCGACGCCGACACGCCCGCGAACGAGCTGGTGCGGGCCATCCGCGGCGCGGACAAGGCGCATATCATCGCCGCGCGCCTGTTCGACCGCTTCGAAGGCGCCGGCGTGCCCGAAGGCAAGGTGAGCCTGGCGATCGAGGTCACGCTGCAACCGGGCGAACAGAGCTTTACCGAGGAAGCGCTGAGCGCGATTTCGGACAAGGTCATCAAGGCGGCGGCCAAGCAGGGCGCTGAATTGCGCGGCTAAACAGATATTGCCGTTCGTGCTGAGCCTGTCGAAGCACCGTCCTTCTTTTTCGCAACGTCGGCGGAAAGAACGTACGGCCCTTCGACAAGCGCAGGGCGAACGGATTTTGTGCTATTGGAACCATCATGACCACCCCCACCTCCAACCGCCGAACCTTTGCGATTATCTCGCATCCCGATGCCGGCAAGACCACGCTGACCGAAAAGCTGCTGCTGCAGGGCGGCGCCATCCATCTGGCGGGCGAGGTGAAAGCGCGCGGAGCGGCACGGCGCGCGCGGTCCGACTGGATGAAGATCGAACAGCAGCGCGGCATCTCGGTCACCAGCTCGGTCATGACGTTCGAGCGGCCGGATGCGGACGGCAATATCATCACCTTCAACCTGCTCGACACGCCGGGGCATGAGGATTTTTCCGAAGACACCTATCGCACACTGACCGCGGTCGATTCGGCCATCATGGTGATCGACGCGGCCAAGGGTATCGAGCCGCAGACGCGCAAATTGTTCGAGGTTTGCCGCCTGCGCTCCGTGCCGATCTTCACCTTCGTCAACAAGGTGGACCGGGAGGGCCGCGATCCGTTCGAGCTGCTGGACGAGGTGGCCGACATGCTGGCGCTCGACGTCTGCCCGATGAGCTGGCCAGCCGGCATGGGCGGCCTGTTCGAAGGCGTCTATGATCTGGAGCGCAACCGGCTGGCGATGCCCAGCGGCCCTTCCAAGGAATATGAGGGCAAAGCGGCGGAGTTCTCCGGGCTCGACGACCCGAAGCTGGACGAGACCATCCAGCGCGCCGAACAGCTGCGCGAAGAGGCCGAGCTGGCCCAGGCGGGCTATGCCGATTTCGATCTGGAAGCCTATCGGAATGGCGATCTCACGCCCGTTTACTTCGGCTCCGCATTGAAGAATTTCGGTGTGACCGAACTGATCGACGCGATCGCCCGCTACGCCCCGCCGCCGCGCCCGCAACCGTCCGAACAGGGCGTGATCGGGCCGGAAACGGACGAGGTCAGCGGCTTCATCTTCAAGGTGCAGGCCAATATGGACCCGCAGCACCGCGACCGAATCGCGTTCATGCGGCTGTGCTCGGGCACGTTCAAGCGCGGCATGAAGCTGACGCCTTCCGGCCTCGGCAAGCCGATTGCGGTGCATTCCCCCATCCTGTTTTTCGCGCAGGACCGCGAGATTGCCGATACGGCGCAGCCGGGCGATATCATCGGCATTCCCAATCACGGCACGCTGCGCGTGGGCGATACGCTAAGCGAGAAGAACAGCATCCGCTTCACCGGCCTGCCCAATTTCGCGCCGGAAATCCTGCGCCGCGTGCAGCTGAAAGATCCGACCAAGACCAAGCAATTGCGCAAGGCGCTGGACGATCTTTCTGAAGAAGGCGTGATCCAGGTCTTCTATCCGGAGATCGGCGCGAACCATATCGTCGGTGTGGTCGGGCAGTTGCAGCTGGAGGTGCTCGTGGCTCGTTTGGAAGCGGAATATAAGGTGGAGGCCGCGCTGGAGCAGGCCCCGTTCGACACAGCCCGCTGGCTGATCGGAGACGAGGACAAGATCGAGGCGTTCAAGCGGATCAACCAGGGCAGCCTGGCCAGCGACCGCGACGGCAATGCGGTCTTCCTCGCCAAATCGGCCTGGGATGTCGGCTATCAGGAAGAGAAGAACCCGGACCTGAAGTTCAGCGCCACCAAGGAGCGGTAGAGTTCAGCTTGCTTGCGGGACGGGGCGTTGGCAGCCCTGCATCCGCTCTGGATGGCCGCGTCGTTTACGGTTTTTCGCAATGACGATGGGCGTTCAGCCCACCCAGTCCTTACGCAGATGCTTGGCTGCCAAGGCCATCAGCAGCGCGGCGATCAGGTAGAAGCCTAGCGCGCCGACCATGGTGTAACGCAGCGCCTCGGCGCCATATTGCGCGGTGATCGCATCCGACACGGCGCCCAGGATCAGCGAGCCGAGACCCAACCCGATCAGATTGTTGATGAACAGGAAGCTGGCCGAGGCTGTGGCGCGCATATTGGCGGGCACCAGATGCTGCACGGCGGTGATGACCGGGCCCAGCCAGACATAGGCCAGCGCCTGCGGCAGCAGGAACAGCGCAAAAGCCAGCCAGATCGAGCTCGACAGCATGCCCGCGGCGAACAGCGGCACCGCAATGACGAAGGCGATGGCGGGCAGGCGCGCATAGGCGGCCTTGTCGCGCCCGCCCAGCCGGTCCCCCAGCCAGCCGCCCGCCAGCACGCCGGCGCTGCCGCCGATCAGCAGCACCGCACCGATAAATTGCGATGTGCCGACCAGATCCAGCCCGAAGCTGCGCTGCATCAGGCTGGGAAGCCAGAAGGCCAGTCCATAACCGCACATCGAACTGAACGAGGCACCGAAGGCGAGCAGCCAGAAGCTGGGCTTTCTAGAGAGGATGCCGAATACGGTGCCGAAGGCGGGTCGCTGCGCATCGCCCGCATGATCATCATATCGGCCGCGCGGCGGGTCTTTCACAAGCAGCTTGAACGGCACAGCGATCAGCACCCCGGCCAGGCCGACCGCGATGAACGCCGTGCGCCACTCGATCGCACTGGCGACATAACCGCCGAACAGGACGCCGGCGGCGGATCCTAGCGGAATGCCGAGCGAATAGATGGACAGCGCGCGTGCGCGCTGTTCCTGCGGAAAGGTATCGGCGATCAGCGCATAGCTCGGCGCGACGCCGCCCGCCTCGCCCACGCCGACGCCCAGACGGAACAGGAACATCTGCCAGAATCCGGTGGCGAGCCCGCACAGCGCGGTAAATCCGCTCCAGACGGTGAGCGAAATGGTGATGACCCAGCTGCGGCTGCTCTTGTCCGCCAGCAGCGACAGCGGGATCGCCAGCGTGGAATAGAGCAGCGCAAAGGCGATACCGCCCAGCGCGCCTAGCTGCGTGTCCGTGAGCTGCAGGTCCGCCTTGATCGGCACCGCCAGAATGGAGAGGATCTGCCGGTCGAGAAAATTGAACGTGTAGACCAACAGCAGCATGGCCAGCACGCCCGCCCGACTACCGGGGGAATTTGCAACGGGGCTGGCCATGCGGGGTCCGATCAGAAAGACGCTGCCAGTGCGATGGGTCCGGCAGCGTCATGAGAGGTTAGGCGACTTAGAATTTGATGCCCGCCGTGACGAACACCTGCCGCGGATTGCCATAATAGGCGGTCAGCACCCCTTCACTACCAAGCGTGGAGGTATAGGGGCTTCCATTTGCGGGGTTCGGAACGAAGGCGCCCGTGTCCGGATTTTGCGCCAGGAAGTTGTAGCCTGACACAATATAACGCTTATCGAACAGGTTGCGGCCATGGAGGCCCAGAGTGAAGCGGTCCCCCGGGGCGTGCCAGACGACATTGGCGTCGAACAGCGTGTAGCCCGGTTGATCGAGCAGCGGGTTACGCAATTCGAACTGCTGTGTCTTGCTGCGATAAGCCGCCGTGGTGCTGGCGTCGACATAGCCTTGCCCCACGGGAAGCGAGAGGCTGAGCGTGCCGCTAGCGGTGAATTCCGGCGTGTTCTGAAAGGCGCGGTTGTCCGCCACATCGATCCCGCGTGCATCGATGAACTGCAGATATTCGGCATCCAGATAGCCCGCCGTGGCGCTGATGTTGAAGCGGCTGGACGGACCGGCGAAATCGCGCGCGACCACGGCATTGCCTTCGAACTCAAGACCCTGGATCCGTGCGCGCCCCGCATTGGTGGTCACACCGACAAAGGTCTGTTGGCCATTGACGGTAGCGCCGACCGAACCGGGGATCTGCACTTCGTTATAATCGGAGCGGAACGCGGCGATGCCGACATTGATCCGGCGGTCGAAAAAGGAGCCCTTATAGCCGATTTCATAGGCATCGACCGTTTCGGGATCGAAAGTGAAAAACTGAAAGATATCGTCCTGATCGCCCTGCGCGCCGCTGACACCATTGCCATTCAGATCGGGCGCGGCCGATCCCACGCCGCGCGGATCGAAGCCACCGCCCTTGAAGCCCTTGGAATAGCTCGCGTACAGCAGATGGTCTTCCGTCGGCTTGAAGCTGAGTGAGGCGCGGGGGGTGAACTTCTTGAAATTGCGGGTTCCGTCAAAATCGGTCTGTTGCACGAACAGGCTACCGGTGCCGCCGAAAAACGGAGAGCCCCCGCCGAGATAGACCGCGCGGTTGATGTTGGAGGAACGCTCATCCCAGGTATAGCGTCCGCCCACCGACAGGGCGAATTGCGGCGTGATATCATAGGTGGCATCGGCAAAGACGGCGTAGGTTTCCGTATCGACATCGCCAAAGGTCAGTGCGGTCACGCCGCCGGGCAGACGCACATCGAAGACGGTGCGTGCATTGGCATCCAGATAATAGAAGCCGACCAGCCCGTTGAAATTGCCCACATTGAACAGCGCCTGCACTTCCTGGCTGAACTGCTTGTTGTTGTAAAAAGCGGGCACGTCGACATCGACTGCGGGCAGCGCATCGAAATCGATCGGGGTGGCGCTGTCATCCTTGCGATAGCCGGTGATGGAGCGGAGCGTTACATAGTTGCCGGCCTCAAGCTCCATGAACAGCGAACCGCCATAGGCTTCCACGTCCTGCTTGGGATCGTTCAGGCCACCGCGGGTATCATAAACGTCGTCGAGCGGCTGGATCCCGCTGCTCAAACCGGGAATGAGCCGGTGGCCGCCACGCGGATTGCTATTGTCATCGGTATAATCGCCCGACAAGCGCACGAACAGCGGGCCGCGATCATATTCGATCGACCCGCGCACCGCCCGGATCTGCTTATCGTAATTTTCCAGCCCGGTGGTCAGGTTGGTACCGAAACCGTCGCGCGAGAGCACCGCTCCACCACCGCCAATGGCAAATCCGCTATCGCCGAGCGGCATGGCAAAACTGGCGGTGATATCCGCCTGATTATAGGTGCCATAGGTGGCGCGCAGATTGAGCCTGGGTGTATCGCCCAGACGGCGGGTCACATATTTGATCGCGCCGCCAATCGTATTGCGGCCATAAAGTGTGCCCTGTGGACCGCGCAGAACCTCGATGCGCTCGACATCGTAGATCTCCAGCACCGCGCCCTGCGGCCGGTTCAGATAGACATCATCCAGATAGATGCCGACACCGGCCTCGAACCCGGCCACCGGATCCTGCTGCCCCACGCCGCGAATGAATGCGGTAAGGGTGTTGTTGGTGCCGCGTGAGGGCTCCAGCGTGACGCTTGGGGTGGTCTGCGCAATGTCCGTGATGTCGATGGCACCGGATTGCTGCAGCTGCTCGCCCGAATAGGCAGTGATGGCGATCGGCACGTCCTGCAGCCGTTCTTCACGGCGGCGGGCGGTCACCACGATCACGCTGCCGGGATCGGAAAGATTGTCGCTCTCGTCCTGCGGTGCGGACGAAGCGGAAACGGCCGCTCCCATGTCATCATTCGCGTTGGTCTGGGCGGTTGCCGGTACGCTGCCGAGCGCCGCCATCGCTACACCGGAGAACAGCGCCACGCGCCACTGAGCTGTCGAAAAAGCCATCGGATATCCCCTCACTACAGGCATGGACGGATCGGCCCGTCTCTATAAACGAGGTGCATAATGAAAGTTGAACCATCTTTCAACTACAGATAAACATGCGCGTAATGAAATGATCGACCATGTCCCCCATCGGGGTGATAAGGGGCGGCCGGCATGGCGCGAAAGGATGGGGATGATGCACAGCAGGACGGGCGGGGACGACGTCAAGCAGCCACGTACCGAGCGGGGGCGGCGTACCCAGCGCAAATTGCTCGATGCTGCCGCCGATGAATTTGGCGAAAAAGGATTCCACGAAGCGTCGATCAGTTCGATCACGCGGGCGGCGGGGACCGCGCTGGGCAGCTTCTATACCTATTTCGATTCGAAAGATGCCATCTTCCGGGCGCTGGTGCGCGACATGTCTCACCGCGTCGGCCGTCATGCCGCCGAAGCGATCGGGCAGGAAAAGGGCGCGCTCGCCATCGAACGGCTGGCGCTGCGCAGTTTTCTAGAGTTCGCGCACGAGCATAAGGAAATTTATCGCATTATCGACGAAGCCGAATTCGTCGATCCCGCCAGCTATCGCCGCCATTATGAAACCATTGCCAGTCGGATCGAGGGGCGGCTGCGCGCGGGCAGCGAATCGGGCGAGCTGCGCGGCGATGTCGGGGAACTGCACGCCTGGGCCATCATGGGGATGAACGTGTTTCTGGGGCTGCGCTATGCCGTCTGGGGGCAGGATGCGGACCCGGACGCCTTGTCTGCCGAGGCCGAGCGGCTGATCGCGCACGGGCTGGCGGCACGCGACTGACGCGCTTGTTCAGCGCGTCAGCAGAAACACCGCCTGATCGGCCATCAGATTGGCCCAGCGCTCGCCCCGCGCCCGGCCGCCGGTCAGATACCAGGACTTTTCGATCCGGTAGCCACGCAGACGCGCCAAGGAGCGGAAATCGGCAATGGTCAAATGGTGGATGTTGGGCGTTTCATACCAGCTTTCCGGCAAGGCGCGATTGACCGGCATGCGCCCGCGAAACGCCAGATTGGCACGCACCCGCCAATGCGCGAAATTGGGGAAGGAAACGAACGCCGCCTTGCCGATACGCAGCAATTGCTCGAGCGCGACATCGGGCCGGTTCATCGTCTGCAGCGCCTGGCTGAGCACGGCATAATCGAAGCTGTCGCCGGGATAATCGGCCAGATCGCGTCCGGCATCGCCCTGCACGACCGGCAGCCCCCGCCCCACCGCGTCCGCCACCAGATGCGGATCGATCTCGAGACCGCGCGCATCGACCTGCTTGCGGCTGCGCAGTTCCGCCATCAGATCACCATGGCCGCAACCGATGTCGAGCATGCGTGCGAACGGTTCGATATGCTGCGCGATGATGGCCAGATCCGGGCGCAGGCGGCGGGGCAGCGGGGCGCTCATGCAGACGCACCGATAAAGCCGGACACCACCCGGTCCAGCTCCGGATTGTCCAGCAGGAAGGCGTCATGACCGAAGGGGCTCGACAGCTCGACGAAGCTGACATCCGCGCCCGCCCCGTTCAGCGCATGGACGATCCGGCGGGATTCGGCGGTGGGATACAGCCAGTCGCTATCGAAGCTGACCAGACAGAACCGGGTCTTCGTGCCATCAAAGGCGCCGGCCAACCGGCCGTCATGGGCATCGGCCAGGTCGAAATAGTCCATGGCGCGCGTGATATACAGATAGCTGTTGGCATCGAACCGGCCGGTGAAACTCAATCCCTGATGGCGCAGATAGCTTTCCACCTGGAAATCCGCATCGAAGCCGAAGCTCTTGTCGGTACGGTCCTGCAGACGGCGGCCAAATTTCTCAGTCAGCCCCGCTTCGGACAGATAGGTGATGTGCGCGGCCATGCGCGCGACGGACAGCCCCGCCGTCGGTGGATCGCTTTCATGATAATAGGCCCCGCCGCGCCATTTGGGGTCCGCCATGATCGCCTGCCGCCCGACTTCGTGGAAGGCGATGTTCTGCGCCGAATGCCGCGCCGCGCTGGCGATCACCACGGCCCGCGCCACCCGCTGCGGGAACAGCGAGGCCCATGTCAGCGTCTGCATACCGCCCATCGATCCGCCGATGACGGCATGCAGGCGCTCAATGCCGAGATGCCCGATCAGCAATTCCTGCGCCCGCACCATGTCTGCCAGCGTGATGACCGGAAAATCCATGCCATAGGCCACAGCGGTGGCCGGATCCTCGCTGGCCGGGCCAGAACTGCCCATGCAGCTGCCCAGCACATTGGCGCAGATAACGCAGAACCGATCCGTATCGACGGGTTTGCCAGGCCCCACCATGCGCGCCCACCAGCCGGGCTTGCCCGTCATAGGATGGGTGGAGGCACAATATTGATCGCCGGTCAGCGCGTGGCACACGAGGATGGCGTTGTCCGCATCTTCGTTGAGCGTGCCATAGGTTTCATAGGCGATTTCGACCGGCGCGAAACTGCCACCGCTATCGAGCGGGACCGGCCCCAACAGCCGCACCTTGCGGTCCAATCCGAAACGCTCATCCATCATCTGGTGCCTTAGCAAGCACGGCGCGGCTTGCAATGGCGCGGCGTGCTTGGCGCGGACCGGGCGGCGCGCTAGATGACAGATCATGAGCGCACCAAAACCCAAAGCCTGGATCGATGCCATCCACGCCTATGTCCCCGGCAAGAGCAAGGCGGCCAGCGGCCAGACGCTGATCAAATTGTCGGCCAATGAGAATCCGCTGGGTACATCGCCGCGCGCGATGGAAGCCATGGCGGCGCTGGACGGCCCCCGGCATCTCTATCCCGACCCCGATTCCCGCGCGCTACGGGACGCGATCGGCAAGGCGAACGGGATCGATCCGGCCCGCATCGTCTGCGGTACCGGATCGGGGGAGCTTCTGGGGATGGCCGCGCAAGGCTATGCCGGGCCGGGCGATGAGATCCTGTATGTGCGCTATGGGTTTTCGCTCTATGACATCATCGCGCGCAAATGCGGCGCCACACCGGTGGAAGTGCCGGACCGCGATTATGGAACGGATATCGACGGGCTGCTCGCCGCAGTCACGCCCAATACGCGGGTGGTTTTTCTGGCCAATCCCAACAACCCCACCGGGACGCTGTCCAGCGCGGCGGAGCTGGCCCGTTTGCATGCGGCGCTGCCGGCCGATGTGCTCCTGGTGCTCGATCATGCCTATGTCGAATATCTGTCCGAAGAAGAGCAGGATGGCGGGCTGCAGCTTTCCATGGCGGCGGACAATGTGCTGGTGACGCGCACCTTTTCCAAAATCTACGGGCTGGCCGGAGAGCGCGTGGGCTGGGCGACCGGCCATCCGGATATCATCGCCACGCTCAACAAGATCCGCGGACCGTTCAACCTGACCAGCGATGCGCAGGCCATGGCCGAGGCCTCCGTCCAGGATGCCGATTTCGTGCAGGAAACCCGGGCGCATAATCGCAAATGGCGCGCCTGGCTGACCGAAGAAATCACGGCGCTGGGCAATCACGGCGTCCGTCCGGTGCCCAGCTACGCCAATTTCCTGCTGGTGCTGTTCGAGGGCGGCAAGAATGCGGAGGGCGCACAGGAAGCGCTGGCGGAGGCTGGCTATGCCGTGCGCCATCTGCCCGGGCAGGGCCTGCCCCATGCGCTGCGCATCACGATCGGCAGTGAAGAGGACAATCGCGCCGTGGTGGCCGCGCTACGCGCCTATCTGAACGGTTAGGCGCCCGGCAGGTTGAGCGCGTTGATGGCTGTGTGCACGCGTGCCTCGGCCTCTTCGCGGGGCAAACCGGGGGGTATCGTCTCGCCGATCAGATAGGTGATCACGCCCTTGCGCACGGGCAGGCCGTTGCGGTCGACATGTTGCCGACTGTTCACGGCAATCGGCACCACCGGAATGTTGAGCAGTTTGTACAGACCCGCAAAGCCGGAACGCAGCGGTGGTGCTTCGCCAGGCAAGGCGCGGGTGCCTTCGGGAAAGATCACGATCGGTCGCCCTGCCGCGGACATGGCCCGTCCGGTTTTCATCAGCGCGCGCAGCTCCTTGGCGCCGCCCGCCCGATCGATACCGATCAGTCCATAGGTGGATGCCACCACGCCCCAGAGCGGAATTTTCAGCAATTCCCCCTTGGCGATGACGGCTGGCCGATCGAACAGGCGCGGCATATCGATCGTTTCGAAATAGCTTTCATGCTTGATGGCGTAGAGAAATGGCTCGCGCGGCAATTCTCCGTCGATGCGCACGGTCACCCCGCCGATATGCGCCATGCAGTTGTTCTGAAACCAGCTCCAGTTCTCCGCGATGCGCGCCAGCAGTTCCTTGTTCACGAAGGCCATGATCGTGCCCAGCAGGACATAGATCGTGCTGCCGCCGTAAAAGATGATGGCGTACAGAATGCGGCGAAGCGTCATCGTCAAATTCCCAGCAGCGACGCGGCAAGCCGCAGCCAATATTTGTTATATTCCCGAAATAGCGCCGCAAAGCTCGGCCGGGTCGGCACCGCGTCCGGTACCAGCAGGATCTCCGCCGGCAAGGTCTTGGCCAGTTCCAGCTCGGCCCGGCGCATGTGCCAGTCGCTGGTGACCAGGCGGATCGAGCGGACGTCGCGGCGCGCGGCCCAGCGGGCGGTCTCCGTGGCGTTGGAGCGCGTATCGATCGAACGAAAGCCAAGATCGATGCAGCAATCTTCCAGCTTTTTGGGCCAGTCATATTCCGCTTCCAGATCGGCCACGCGCACATCTGGGTCCACGCCGGAAATCAGCATATAATCGGCATCCCCGTCTTCGAGCACCTGCAAGGCGCGGTCGATGCGGTTGGCCCCGCCGGTCAGAACCACCACCGCATCCGTTTTCTGATCGCTTGCCGGTTCCGGCAGCAAAAGCGAAAACCAGGCAAATCCCAGGATCCAGGCCAGCACGGGCACCGAGAGCAGGCGGACGATCACAGCATTTTCCGCAACGCGCCGAGGATGGTGAGCCGCGCCATCAGCATGGCCAGCAGGACGGTGATGACCGGAATGCCCAGAAGCGGTGCGAGCAACCAGGGTGAAAAGGTCGATGCGTTCAGCAATGGTGTCTCCAGAGCGGCCAGCTGGCGGCTCAGCCCCACCAGCATAGCCGCCCCGGCCAGAAAACCCAGAACAGATCCGAATGTCGCATCCAGCGCCATGCGCCGTTGAAACAGCCGGGATATCTGCAGATCGGTGCCGCCCAGCAGATGAACGATGGCGATGGTAGCGCTATGGCTGCCCAGCGCGCTGCGTGCGGCCAGCACCACGGTGGCCGCCGTTGCGATGGCCAGCAACAGGATCAGCGCGGCGGCCAGCCATTGCAGCGACTGCATGGCCTGCAGAACGGGTTCGAGCCAGGCGCTATCGGCATCGATCCGCGCGCTGGGGGCCACATCCAGTACAGCCGCGCTGATACTGGCCAGCATCATGTCGTCCACCGGACGGGCAAGCGTCAGATCGATCAACGCCGGCAGGGGAATATCCTCTGCAATGCTGCCGCCGCCGAACCACGGTGCCAGCAGCGCCTCCACATCGGCGGGGGGCACGGCATCGGCGCGCACGATCTGTGGCAGCTGCACCAGCGCCCGCTGCGCCGCCCGTTGTTCCCGATCGCGCACGGCGGGGTCGGGCGCCAGGATCTGCACGGTCGCTTCGCGCGACAATTGCTCGCCCGTCGACGTGGTGGCCGAAGACAGCGTAAGCGCGGCGGCGGCGGCCAGCACCGTGAGAAACACCATGATCGCGATGACCCAGGGCATGGGCCCGCTCAGCCGGCCCTCCGGCATCAATTGGCGGTTCGGCGCGCTTTGGGTTCTGCCACGGAACATGAGCGCGTTCAGGCGCCAAGAACCAGCGGCTTGGGCGGATAGCGCAGCGCGCCCGTCGGATCCGACAGGCGGCCGCGATCCAGCTGCATCATCTGCGCGCCGCCGATCTTGCCGATCAGGTGAATATCGTGGGTTGCCACGACCACGGTGGTGCCAAGCTTGTTAAGGGCACTGAACAATTTCAGCAGCCGCACGGCAAGATCGGGATCGACATTGCCCGTGGGTTCGTCGGCCACCAGAATCTCCGGCCTGCCGATCACCGCCCGCGCAATCGCCACACGCTGCTGCTCCCCGCCGGACAAGGTGGCGGGCCGCGCCGTGGCGCGCTCGGTCAGCCCGATCCAGTCGAGCATTTCCTTCACCGGCCCGGCTAGATCGCCCTCCGGCACGCCCGCCACGCGCAGCGGCAGAGCAATATTGTCGAACGCGGTAAGATGGGGCACCAGCCGGAAATCCTGAAACACCACCCCGATACGGCGACGGAACCCCGGCAGACGCCGACGCGGCATCGTCACCGCATCCTCGCCGAATAATTTGATCACGCCGCGGCTCGGCCGCTGCGCCAGATAAAGCAATTTGAGCAGCGATGTTTTGCCAGCGCCAGAGGTGCCCGTCAGGAAGTAAAAGCTGCCTGGAAAAAGCGTGAAGCTGATATCGGACAGCGTTTCAGCGCCGGTGCCGTAGCGCAGGCCGACATTCTGGAATTCCACCACCTGATCCATATCCTGTCAGCAGATGGCAAAAGCCGGGGGCCGGGTAAAGCGCCACGTGCGGCGGCTGGCCTCCCCCGCCAGAAACGTATCGCTGCTTGCGCTTGATTCGCGCCTGATGTTTATGGGCCGCATGCTGCTCATCTGTCCTGCCTGTAACACGCGCTATGTCGTTCCGGACGCCGCGATCGGCGCGACGGGGCGGCAGGTCCGCTGCGCCTCGTGCAAGCATAGCTGGTATCAGCAAGCTGCCGCGCTCGATCTGGAGACAGAGCACCAGAGCGACCCGGTGCCGGATGAGACCTCCCGTCACGCGCCTGCGCCGGAGAGGTCAGCGCCAGAACCGCGTCGGGCAGAGGCACCGCCGAAAATGGCTGAAGAGCCCGCTCCACCGCCGATCACCCCGCCCCGCTATGAACGATCCGTTGAGAATCGCCGCAGCAGCTTTGCGCATGAGCCGCCCTTCCGCCCGCGCCGCAATCCGGCGCGGCTGTGGACGATCGCTGCCTTGCTGTTCGCGCTGGTGATCGCCGGGGGCGGTTTCCTTCTCTGGCAGTCGGGCTGGCTCAGCAGCGGCATGACCTTTGCCGCGCAGCAGCCCGCACTGGAAATCGTGCTCGATGCCAAGCAGGACCGGCAGACATTGACCGATGGGACGGAATATTTCGCCGCCAGCGGGACCATCGTGAACAGCAGCGCCATCGAGCAACAAGTGCCCCCCATGCTAGTGGTGCTGAAGGACGTGCAGGGCCGCACGGTTTATAGCTGGACGATGAACCCGCCGGTGCGCAGCCTAGCGCCGGGCGGCAAGGCGGAATTCAACGAAGCCAAGCTCGACGTGCCGCGTTCGGCCACCGAACTGTTCATCGGCTGGGCCCGCGATTCCGAGTGATCGACAGTTCGCGGGAAAATCTTTGCACGAAATATCATAGCCCTGCCCAGCTTATCTGGTTGCGCGCGCCAGACCCCTTTGCTAATGGCTCCGGCCTACCTGCGGACGGTGTGCGGTCGTGGCGGAATGGTAGACGCGCAACGTTGAGGTCGTTGTGGGCGAAAGCCCGTGGAAGTTCGAGTCTTCTCGACCGCACCAATTATTTCAAGACTTTAAAGACGAATCAACGGGTTAGATGGGTAGGGTTTTCCGACATCCCCCATAATATCCCCTGCGATGAGTTCGCTTGCGTCTGCTGTGTATGTCACTGGATCAGAGCGGGTATCCCAGTGGTTTCGTCTCGGCTTTACGGCACTTCCCGATAAGCCGAGACGACCTTTGCACGAATTTGAATGCCGAAGATCAGGTTCGCTGGTTGCATCTTCTTTGATGATCGCCATCGTATACGCATCTGCCCGCGCGACCGCACCTCGTCACTACAGACCCCGGTGACTGGAGCCAGTCTGCCGCGGAACCAGCCTCAGCAGTGGTAACATCGGTTGTCACAAGCGGCCCAAAGGAGACATCCGACCCTCTGTCTCGATGCTGCGGTGCGGCCCGTCAGACCAGTCGCTCGCTGTAGGTGCAAAATCGAGCCGGCCGCGAATGGGAAGTGTGGCGGACGTAGCTGCCGTTCGCCCTCTGACATCCGACGACCGCTTCACGCGCCTTTCGACGGCGGTTTTGAAGCGGTCGTTGTGTGTCGGCGTGGCCGTCTGGCGCTAGGTGCCGGACGAACTTAGTAAATATGTGACCACAGCGGAAAGTGGTGTTGTTTCACGCCCGATAAGAGCGGACAAATCTTTGCTGTCTTCGAACAGAGCACCGGTCGCTGTGACGGTGTCCATCGCGGCAAGGAAACCAGCAAATTCAGGCGGCATACCGGTTTGCGCCAACGCAGCAGCGTAGTCTGCCTCTGTCATGTTGACGTATGGGATTGCCTTGCCAGCCTGTCTGGACAATTCGGCAGCGGCCTCGGCCAAGGTGAATGCATCGTCACCGGCTAGTTCGTAGGTTTTTCCCTGCTTTGCGGGATCCATCAAGACGGCGGCGGCAGCAGCGGCGTAGTCTTCGCGCGTCGCGGCTGAAATTTTCCCATCGCCCGAGGCTCCAATCAATGCGCCATGCTCAAGCGCAGCGGCAAAACCCATCGCGTAGTTCTCCGTGTACCATCCGTTGCGCAGCAAGGTTGTGGACAGGCCGGAGGCCGCAAGCAACTCTTCGGTGGCTACATGTTCGGATGTCACAGGAGTGGGGTTTTCGGCTGCGCGCAGAAAGCTGGTATAGGCGATATGTTTCACACCCGCGGCTTTGGCGGCGTCGATCACCGCTTTGTGCTGTGCGACACGCTGGCCGATTTCGGAACTTGAAATCAGCAGCAGCTGGTCGACGCCCACCAAGGCAGGGGCAAGTGTTTCGGTGGCGTTATAGTCGAACACGCGGACTTCAACGCCAAGCTCAGTGGCCTTTTCGGGGTTTCTCGCAAGGGCGACGATGGGCTCTGCGTCGATTTGAACCTTGAGTTTTTCAACGACAATTTGGCCCAACTGGCCGGTAGCGCCTGTGATCGCGATAGTCATGTGGTACTCCTTCAAAACTGATGGAAAACTAGATAGCGACTTCACTTACCATCCGTAAGTACGTACTAAAATGTTAGTTTGAGTTTTTGAGAGGCCACATGCCAAGCCTGAGTGAGACGATCCAATCGGGGGGGCTAAAGGGCAACCTTTTGGTTACGCAATGCCCGTCGCGCCAGATCCTGAAGGACGTGACAAGCCGCTGGGGCGTTCTTGTGCTGATCGCGCTGCAAACCGGTAGGCTGCGCTTTGCCGAATTGCGCCGTACCGTGGGCGGGGTCAGTGACCGGATGCTGTCCCAGACCCTTCAAACGCTCGAAAGAGACGGTTTTGTCAGCCGCACCGTCTACGATGTTGTGCCGCCGCATGTAGAATACTCCCTGACCCCCAGAGGCTGCGACGTGGCCGAGTTGGTCCGCGCATTGGCCGATTGGATCGAAAACGCGACGCCTGATATCATGGCAGGAAAAGCGCCCCCACCGACCGAGAGTTTGTCTGGCATCACGTCCGATTAAATCCACAAGTGGCAATGCAGACGGGCCGAACTGCCGCATCCCTACATTGCGACGCAGAACAGCAATGCGCTGATCTTACTGGTTCGAATGTCGACGTCCACGGTGTGCGGTCGTGGCGGAATGGCAGACGCGCAACGTTGAGGTCGTTGTGGGCGAAAGCCCGTGGAAGTTCGAGTCTTCTCGACCGCACCAAATTCATCTGATGTCTCTGAATACCGCGAAGCGCCTAGCCATCGCTTTGGCTTGGCGGTCTCTCGTCATGCCGTGCGTGTTCCCTGCCCGAATGAGGTCCGCCCTTTAGGAAGCCATTGGGCGCGCAATCCCGGGGCAAACCGCTGTTTCTATTGCGAGATCTTGCGAGTGGGTCACGAAGTAGCGCTGCGCGACTTTGCTAAAAGTCTCCGCCGCTCAGCCGCTGACAGAGCATATCGAGCTGGTCCAGACTTCCGTACCGAATCGTCATGCGCCCGGACGAACCCTCGCTGGCGATGGCCACGTCGAGCCCGAGCAGATCCGACAGCTGGGTCTCCAGCGCCTTGATATCCGGATCGTCGCTCTTTGGCGAGTTGGTCGATGCGCGGCGCCGTGGCTCGGCCCCGCCCTTCGATTGCCGCACAATTTTTTCCACGTCACGAACCGTCAGCCCATCGCGTTCAATTCGGTGGGCCAACCCTTCCGCATCGTCAAAACCGATCAATGCGCGCGCATGGCCCATTTGTAGCCGGTTTTCCAGCATGAGGGCACGCACCGAATTTGGCAGATCGAGAAGCCGCATGAGGTTCGCCACATGGCTGCGGGACTTGTCGACCAATGCCGCCAGGGCCTTCTGACTATGGCCGAAGTCTTCCGTCAGACGGTGATAGGCCTCCGCCTCTTCGATCGGGTTCAGATCCTCGCGCTGCACGTTCTCGATCAGCGCGATTTCCAGCGTCTCGCTATCGCCGAAATCGCGGATGATGGCCGGGATCTCATGCAGGGCGGCGCGCTGTGCCGCGCGCCACCGCCGTTCGCCAGCGACGATCTGATAGCCTTTGCCACTGGGTGCAGGCCGCACGACGATCGGCTGGATGATCCCGCGTTCGCGAATGCTCTGGGCCAGTTCCTCCAACGCCGTCTGGGCAAAATGCCGCCGCGGCTGATCGGGATGCGGCTTCAGATCGGCAATCGGAAGCAGCCGAACGCTCGACTGATCTGGCGCCACTGGCGTGTCGTTCGACGGACGATCGCGGATGGCATCGCCCAGCAAGCTGTCGAGACCCCGTCCAAGGCCGCGTTTTTTCTCTCCGGCGGCACTCATGCGGCAATATCCTCTTTCGGAAGACGCTCGATCAATTCGCGCGCCAGATCGATATAGGCCATGCTACCGGCGCAGCGATGATCGTAAATCAACGCCGGCAGGCCATGGCTGGGCGCTTCCGACAGGCGCACATTGCGCGGGATGACGGTATCGAACACGATCGGGCCGAGCACGGACCGCACATCGTCTGACACCTGCTCCGTCAGCCTGTTGCGCCGATCATACATGGTGAGCGCCACGCCCAATATGGACAGATCCGGATTGAACCGCGTGCGCACCAGCTCGACGGTCTGCAACAACTGGCTGAGCCCCTCCAGGGCAAAGAACTCGCATTGCAAAGGCACCAATACGGAATGCGCAGCGACCAGGGCATTGACCGTCAACAGGCCTAGCGACGGCGGGCAATCGATCAGGCAGACATCATAGGTGGAAGCCGATGCGATGGCGGTTTGCAGGGCGTTGGAACGGCGATCGCGATCGACCAGCTCGATTTCCGCGCCGGACAAGTCGACCGTCGCCGGCACGATGGACAATCCGGGCACGTCGGTTTTGACCGTGCACTCCGCCAGATCGGCTTCACCGATCAGCAATTCATAGCTGGTCCAGTCGCGCTGATCCCGTGCAACCCCCAGCCCGGTCGACGCATTGCCCTGCGGATCGAGATCGATCAACAATACTTTCGCGCCCGTCGCCGCCAGTGCGGTCGCGAGATTGATGGCGGTGGTGGTTTTTCCAACGCCGCCTTTTTGATTGGCTATTGCGATGCACCTCATACGGCGCCCCTCCCTACCAGAATGCCGGCGTCTGGATCGCTCAAGCTTTGTTCCACGTGGAACATGACCTTATGTTTTCGCGGCAGTTCGGCATAATGCATAGCAGCATTTTTTCCACGTGGAAGCACCCATGCTGTGTCTTCACAGGAAAACGGCCGCGCAAGATCGAGCAATTCAAGCACCGGCGCAAAAGCGCGTGCGACGATCGCGCCTGCGGGTCTTGGCGCGATCGTCTGCAAACGGCTGCATTCGACCGTCACTCTGGCGCTCAAGCCTAACGCGGTGATGGCTTCTTCCAGAAACGCACAGCGCCGTTTGCGCGATTCGACTAGGACAACATCATCCGACCGCAAGATTGCCAGCACAAGGCCAGGCAATCCCGGACCGCTGCCAAGATCCAGCATCGGCCCTTTCAATGTCTTTGGCAAATGGGGCGCGAGTTGGGCGCTATCGAAGATGTGGCGCTCCCACAAATTTGCGACGGTCGACGCAGAAATGAGATTCTGCTGGCTGTTTTCCGCGACCAGCATGGAAGCAAATTGGTCGAGCTGTCCCAATGTTTCACGTGAAACACCGAGCGTCGCGGACAGCCATTCACAAACGGCATCCTTGGTCACGCTACGGTCAACTTTTTCGACGCAACCAGAATTGCGGTGAGTGCAGCCGGGGTAATGCCGCGAAGGCGGCCGGCCGCGCCCAAACTCTGCGGTCTCGCGGCCTCCAGCCGCTCCACCATTTCGTTCGAAAGGCCGGCTATCCGCCGGTAATCCATATCGCGGTCCAGCCGCAACGCATCGTTCCGTTGCAGCAGATTGAGCTCATTATCCTGGCGGAGCAGATAGGGCGCATAGCGGATATCTTCGGTCACCTCGTCGAGCAGCTCAGCGCCGAACGCATCGTCGACGAAGTCCCGCGCATGATATTCCGGATGCGCCAACCATTCGGCACCGGTTTTCGGCGGCCCTGCCTTCCCGCCACCGTGCGGGTGATCGAAGCGCTGGTTCAGCTGGTCAAGCGCCGCTGCCTTGCGCTCCGCCATGCTCGCATGTTTTGCAGCCCTCTCCGCCCCGACACAACCGAGTGCAATGCCCATGCCCGTCAGCCGCGTCATGGCATTGTCCGATCGCAGCCGGAGACGATACTCGGCGCGTGCGGTCAACATGCGATAGGGTTCGGTCACGCCCTGGAGCACCAGGTCGTCGATCATGACCGCCATATAGCTGTTAGCTCGGTCGAGCGCGGGGCCTGACTTACCGAGAAGCTGGGCCGCAGCATGGAGGCCGGCCATAAGCCCCTGGGCCGCTGCTTCTTCATAACCCGTGGTGCCGTTGATCTGACCCGCGCAATAGAGCCCAGGCATGGCCCGCAATTGCAGCCCATGATCGAGCGAGCGCGGGTCGATATGGTCATATTCCACGGCATAGCCGGGCACGACCATCTCGACCTGTTCGAGGCCGCGCATGGAGCGCAGCATCGCGTGCTGGATGTCCACCGGCAAAGATGTGCTGATGCCGTTGGGATAGATGGCATGATCATCCAGGCCCTCAGGCTCCAGAAAAACCTGATGCCCGTCCCGGTCGCCGAAACGATGAATCTTGTCCTCGATCGACGGGCAATAGCGCGGACCCGCGCCATCGATATGGCCGGAAAAAAGCGGCGATCGATCCAGCCCAGACCGGATGATGTCATGACTGCGCTGATTGGTGCGCGTGATGGCGCAGAACAATTGCGGCACCGAACGCGCGCCTGACAAGGGGGACATGGTCCAATGGCCATCGTCCGACGGCTGCTGCTCAAGCTTTGCCCAATCGATGGTCCGGCCATCGAGCCGCGGCGGCGTGCCGGTCTTCAATCTGGCCATCGGGAGCGCCATGTCCCGCATTTGCGCTGCGAGACGCGTGGCACCGCCCTCCCCGACACGGCCCCCGTCCATTCGCTCCTCGCCGCGGAACATCTTTCCGCCGAGAAAAGTGCCCGTGGCGAGAATGACCGCGCGGCAAGCAATGCGATCCCCATTGGCGAGGATCAGACCGGCGATCACGCCGTCTTGCACCACAAGCTCGGCAGCCTCCCCCTCGACAATGGTCAGATGGCTTTGCGCCCGGACCATCGTCTGGATCGCATCACGAAAGAGACGCCGGTCGGCTTGCACGCGCGGCCCGCGCACGGCGGCGCCCTTGCTGCTGTTGAGCATGCGATAGTGGATGGCCGCCGCATCGGCAGCGCGCGCGATGAGGCCATCCAGCGCATCGACTTCCCGAACCAGATGGCCCTTGCCCAAACCACCGATGGCCGGATTGCAGGACATGGCACCGATCTTGGTCTGGTCGAGCGTGAGCAATGCGACGTTGCAGCCCATCCGCGCGGCGGCTGCAGCAGCTTCGACGCCGGCATGTCCGCCACCGACGACTATGATATCGAATGTGTGGGTCACGGTGCAGACCTACCGCGTGCAGCTTTAGAGGTCAAAATGAGATCGCCCCATGTTCCACGTGGAACATCATTTTCCGATGCAAAAGCCGGAGAAAATATGATCCAGCAAATTTTCCGTATGTGTCCGGCCTGTGAGGCGATCGAAGGCCAGCCGTGCCAGCCGAAGATGCTCGGCGCGCAGCAGAAGATCGCGCGCCTTGGCCGCATCTTCCAGCTGGTTCGCGGCCTCCCGCAATTCGTCCCGCTGACGAGCGTTCAAGGCATAATCTCCAGGACGCGGCACCAGCGTCTTGCCCAACGCGACGATGCGATCCTGCAATGCTCTTAGCCCGTCACCGGTGACCACCGAGACCGGCAGCGCGTCATCGCCTTTGGCCAGCCCGCCGAGATCAGCCTTGCTGTCGATCTCGATCAGCGCAGCATGATCGGGCCCGTGCCCCCGTTCACCAAGCCATAGAATGATGTCGGCCCGGTCCATCGCAGCGTGCGCACGCTGGATCCCAACCTTCTCGATCGCGTCGTCGGTGCTGTCCCGCAGCCCAGCCGTATCGCTGAGCACAAAGGCCAAACCGCCAAGCGCGATAGGCACTTCCACCACATCGCGGGTGGTCCCGGCCATGTCAGAAACGATCGCGGCGTCCCGCTGGGCGAGTGCATTGATCAGGCTGGACTTGCCGGCATTTGGCGGGCCGGCGAGCACCACCCTTATGCCGTCGCGCAAGCGCTCAACCGTTGGCTTTGCCGCCTCCGCCGAAAGCTGGTTCGCCAGCGCCAGCGCGTCGGCCGACACCTGGTCGTCCGCCTGCCCTTCGGACGCGACATCGTCTTCATCGGAGAAATCGAGTTCGGCTTCGACCATGGCTGATAGCTGGAGCAAATGTTGGCGCCACTGTTCCACCTGCCGCCCAAATCCACTGCCCGCCATGTCGATTGCGGCGCGGCGCTGCCATTCGGTTTCCGCAGACAGAAGATCGGACAGCGCTTCGGCCTGGCCGAGATCGATACGGCCATTGGCAAAGGCGCGCCGCGTAAATTCGCCGGCCTCCGCGGCGCGCAAACCAGCGATCTGATCCAGCGCACCTTCCACGGCCCGCACAACCGCGCGTCCACCGTGCAGATGGAGTTCCACCAGGTCTTCGCCCGTCGCGCTGTTCGGGCCGGGAAAACTGAGGACCACGGCCTGATCCAGAACCGCGCCATCGCCGCCGCGCAGCATCTGCAGCGCCGCCGTTCGCGGTTCCGGCACGCGACCGGACAATTGCGCAAGCGCAGTCAGCGCTTGCGGCCCGCTGATTCGAACGATCGCGATGGCGGCGGGCGGCTGCCCACTGGACAGCGCAAAAATCGTATCAGCCATGGCCCGGAAGCGTCAGTCCTTGGACTTCTTCGACGTGCCCTGCATGCTGTTGGCCGCTGCGCCTTCCATGAAAGTCTGAAACATCTTCAGGCCCATTTGACCCATCGGCGCGACCTGCTTGGCGAAGCTTTCGAGCTGATCGAGGTTCGTCACGCCCTTCATGGCCTGCGCGACATTGTCGACATAAATCTCGTTGGCCTTGGTCACATCGGGAAGACCCATGAAGCGGCGGGCCTCTTCCGGCGTGCAGTCGATCTCGATATTCATTTTCATGACGCCCATGCCTCTCGTTGCGGAACGGCCATCATGGCCGCTCGTTGCGTCTGCGATACATAGGGATGGATCGGCCATCCCGAAAGAGCAGGAGAATTCCCCATGACCGCCATGCGCAGCATCGACACCCTGGACGGCAACAACAGCTTCAATTGCTATGTCGCCGAGCCGGAGAACAAGCCGAAAGCGGCGATCATCGTGATTCAGGAAATCTTCGGCGTCAATGCGGGCATCCGGCGCAAGGCCGACAAGCTGGCGGAGGCCGGATATCTCGCCATCGCGCCCGATCTGTTCTGGCAGCTGGAACCGGGCATCGAGCTTGATCCCGACATCGAGGGGGAAATGCAGGAGGCGCTGGATCTGATGCAGAAGTTCGACCAGGATGAAGGCATCCGCGACATCGAAGCGACGATCCGCTTTGCGCGCAGCGAGTTCGGCGTCAGCAAGGTTGGCGCGGTCGGTTACTGCCTGGGCGGAAGGCTGGCCTATATGGCCGCCGCGCGCACCGACAGCGATGCCACGGTCGGCTATTATGCCGTCGGGGTAGATGGCCTGCTTGGTGAAAAGGACGCCATTGCCAACCCGCTCATGCTCCACATTCCCGAAGAAGACGGCTTTGTGGACAAGGAGACGCAAAAGGCCATGCATGATGGCCTGGACGATCACCCCAAGGTGACTCTCCATGACTATCCCGGCATGGACCATGGCTTCGCTACCGAGTTCGGAAACCGGCGGGACGAGGAAAATGCTGCAACCGCCGACAAGCGCAGCATGGACTTCTTCGCGCAGCATCTGGGCTGAGGATCGCCGCGATGACCAGGTTACGTTGGAAAGACGGCTGGCGATTGGTGCTGCCGGTCGCCATTCTGGCCATGCTGGTCGTCTGCCTCTTGGATCCGGGGCGCTATTGGGTGCTCTGGATTCTCGTGCCCTTGACGCTTCTGGCGTTGTGGGACTTCTTCCAGCGGCCCCACACGCTGCTGCGCAACTTCCCGATCACCGGCCATATCCGCTGGATCATGGAGGCCCTGCGGCCCTATCTGCGCAGCTATATCGTGGAAAGCGATCTGGACGGACGGCCGTTCAGCATCGACGAGCGCGCGCTGGTCTATGCCCGCGCCAAGGGCGATCTGGACGATCACCCGATGGGCACCGAGCTGGACGTCTATTCCTCCGAATATGAATGGATGACCCATTCGATCGCGCCCAATGATTCCGCCGACAAGAATCCGCGCGTGCTGGTGGGCGGCCCGCAATGCAGCAAACCCTATCAGGCATCCGTGCTGAACATATCGGCCATGAGCTTCGGATCGCTCGGCTCGAACGCAATTGAGGCGCTCAATCTCGGCGCGAAGCTGGGCGGCTTCTATCATGACACCGGCGAAGGCGGTATCAGCCGCTATCACCGCAAGCATGGTGGCGATCTGACCTGGGAGATCGGCAGCGGCTATTTCGGCTGTCATGACGGTCAGGGCCATTTCGACGCCGAGATGTTTCGCGATAACGCGCAGCATGAGCAGGTGCGGATGATCGAGATCAAACTCAGCCAGGGTGCCAAACCGGGCCATGGCGGTGTTTTGCCCGGCGCCAAGGTGACCGAAGAGATTGCCGAAGCCCGCGGTGTGGAAGTTGGACAGGACTGCGTGTCCCCCGCCGGCCACAGTGCCTTTTCCAACCCCATCGAGATGCTGGAATGGTCCGCGCGGTTGCGCGACCTGTCCGGCGGCAAGCCGGTCGGTATCAAATTGTGCGTCGGCCAGCCGCACGAAGTCATGGCGATCATGAAAGCGATGCTGGAGACGGACATCCTGCTCGATTACATCGTGGTGGATGGCGGCGAAGGCGGAACCGGCGCGGCGCCGGTCGAGCTGTCCAACCGCGTCGGCTATCCGCTTCGCGAGGGGCTGATCATCGTGCGCAACGCGCTGGTCGGATCGGGCCTGAAAGATCGCATCAAGCTGGCCGCGTCCGGCAAGGTGCATAGCGGCGCGGGACTGGCCGCCAATGCAGCGCTCGGCGCGGACTGGTGCAATGCCGGCCGTGCCTTCATGTTCTCGCTTGGCTGTGTGCAGTCCATGCGGTGCCATACCGGCCTTTGCCCGACAGGCGTGGCGACCCAGAATCCGACCAGGCAACGCGGCCTCGTCGTCGAAGATAAAGCGGAGCGGGTGGCACGCTTCCACCAGCAGACCGTGAAGGCCCTGCACATGATCATGGTGTCCATGGGTCTGCAGCACCCGCGCGACATCCGGCCGGAACATTTCCATGAGCGCATTTCGGATATGCGCTCCCAGTCGATCGACAAGGTCTATGATTTTCTGAGCGAGGGAGAACTGCTCGGTGGCAGCGCCAGCGAATCCTATGCCGCGATGTGGAACGCGGCGCAGGCGAGCAGCTTCCGGTCGGTCGCAGCCTGATCAAAGCGCCTCACGCATTGTGCAGACCGGTCTGGAAACCATCGTCATCCAGAACAGGTCAGCTACCACTCTGCTTGAACGAGCAATCCGACGGCGATCGTCCACAACCTAGGGACGATCGTCGATTCCGGTTCAGCCGAACAGCGTCAGCAGGCCCGTTGTGTCCGCGCCGCCGACCAGACCCTCATAGACCATCTTGCCGGCAACATAGAGGATGACGATCAGGCCCAGATAGCCGAGCCAGCGATGCCGTTCGATATATTTGGCGATGATGTTGGCCGCCACACCCATCAGGATGACCGACAGGATCAGGCCAACCACTAGAATGCCGGGATGCTCGCGCGCTGCGCCGGCCACAGCCAATACATTGTCGAGGCTCATCGATACATCGGCCACGGCAACGGCCCAGGCGGCGGCGGCGAAACTCTTGACCGGTTTGACACCGACCTCGTCTCCGCTCGCGCTGCCGCCCTCCTGCAGTTCGCGATAGAATTTCCACGCAACCCAGATCAGCAACAGGCCGCCGGCGAACACCAGACCCACGATCCCCAGAAGCCAGGTGACGATGAGGGCGAAGAAAATGCGCAGGACCAGCGCCGCACCGATGCCGATCAGGATGACCTTTTTACGGTCTTCCGCCGGCAAGCCCGCCGCCAGCGCACCGACGACGATGGCGTTATCGCCCGCCAGCAGCAGATCGATGGCCAGCACCTGACCGAACGCGGCCAGTTGCGACGGCTGCGTGATGTTCGAAAAATCGGCGATGATATGCTGCCAGATTTCCGACAGCGAGCCGATTCCGGCCGATGCACCCGCTTGGGCGAATAGGAGAAATTCGAACATGGAAGCTCCTGGAACGTGACGGGCCAGCCCGCATCACGGGCCAAAATCGGCGAATCCGACCATGGCCCGCATCTTAATGGCGATCTGTAGCGGCTGCCTACTGATTCATCGAGTCGAAGAAATCTTCGTTGCTCTTGGAGTCCTTCATCTTGTCGAGCAGGAATTCCATCGCGTCGATGGTGCCCATCTGCATGAGGATGCGGCGCAGGACCCACATCTTGCTGAGCACGTCCTTCTCCACCAGCAGCTCTTCCTTGCGCGTGCCGGACTTGCCGACGTCCAGCGCGGGGAAGATGCGCTTGTCAGCGACCTTCCGGTCGAGCACGATTTCGCTGTTGCCGGTGCCCTTGAACTCTTCGAAGATCACCTCGTCCATGCGGCTGCCGGTATCGATTAGTGCGGTGGCGATGATGGACAGCGAACCGCCCTCCTCGATATTGCGTGCCGCACCGAAGAAGCGCTTGGGCCGCTGCAAGGCATTGGCGTCGACACCGCCGGTCAGCACCTTGCCGGAGCTTGGCACCACAGTGTTGTAGGCGCGGCCCAGACGGGTGATGGAATCGAGCAGGATGACGACATCCTTCTTGTGCTCGACCAGCCGCTTGGCCTTTTCGATCACCATTTCGGCGACCTGGACGTGGCGATTGGCCGGCTCGTCAAAGGTGGAGCTGATGACCTCACCCTTCACCGAGCGCTGCATGTCGGTCACTTCCTCGGGCCGCTCGTCGATCAGCAGCACGAGCAGATAGACTTCGGGATGATTGTCCGTGATGGCCTTGGCGATATTCTGCAACAGCACGGTTTTACCGGTGCGCGGCGGCGCGACGATCAGCGCGCGCTGGCCCTTGCCCTGCGGCGAGATGATGTCGATCACCCGCGCGGACTTGTCCTTCACCGTGGGATCGAGCGTATCGAGCGTCAGTTTCTGTTCGGGATACAGCGGCGTAAGGTTATCGAAATTCACCCGGTGGCGCACGGCGTCCGGATCGTCGAAATTCACCTTCATCACCTTGGTCAGCGCAAAATAACGCTCGCCATCGCGCGGTGCGCGGATTTCGCCTTCCACCGTGTCGCCGGTGCGCAGACCGAACTGGCGCACCATGTTCGGCGAGACATAGATATCGTCCGGCCCGGCCAGATAGTTCGATTCCGGACTGCGCAGGAAGCCGAACCCATCGGGCAGCACTTCGATCGTGCCGAGGCCCAGGATTTCCTCACCATCATCCGCGCATTCCTTGAGGATGGCGAACATGAGGTCCTGCTTACGCAGCGTGCTTGCACCTTCGACGCCCATTTCTTCGGCCATCGAAACGAGGGCGGCGGGCGCAGTGTCTTTGAGTTCTTGAAGATGCATATGGATTCCAAACCCGGCAGGACGCGGGACAATGTTGAAACTGGAAAATTCGGCGCGCGGCGCCAGGCTGGCGAGGCGCGCGAAACAAAGCCCGGACGGGCTGCATGGCAACGGATTTAGGCTCCGCCGCCGGGCCTGTCAATCGGGCCCGGTGAATCGGGCATCCGATCGGGCTGTTCCGCCGCCGCCATGTGGATGCATGGCCTCAGAAGGGTTTGACGATCACCAGGACGACGATGAGCGCAATCGCGATGGCCGGCACTTCGTTCAACAAACGCAGCGCCTTGCCGCTCAACGGCCGCTCGCCGCGTGCCAGCTTCTTGCCATAACCGATGAGATAGCCGTGATAGCCGGACAGGCCGATCACCAGCAGCAGCTTTGCGCCGAACCATCCCGTGCTCCAAGCACCGATGGTGAAGGCCAGCGTCAGCCCCAAGATCCAGACCAGGATCATCGACGGATTGAGGATGATCTTCAGCAGCTTGCGCTCCCGTTCGGCGAATTTCTCCGCCTCTTCGGAGCCGGACAGGGCCTCCTGGTGATAGACATACAGCCGGGGCAGCATGAACAGGCCAGCCATCCAGAAGATGACGAAAATCAGATGGGCGGCCTTCAGCCAGAGATACAGCACGGACAATGTTTCCATTCGAATCTTGTAGAATTATTTGCCGAGCAGCCCAAGCAATTTTCCGACATGCGCGATCGGCGTGTCCTGCTGAATGCCATGACCCAGATTGAAGATATGCGGGCGATCGGCAAAGGCATGGCGGATGGTCGCCACCGCGGATTCCAGCGCCTCCCCGCCCGCGATCAGCAACAGGGGATCGAGATTACCCTGTACCGGCAGGCCTTTGGGCAGCACGTCATTTGCCCAGACGGGATCAACCGTTTCGTCCAGCCCGATGGCATCGACGCCGGTTGCCTCGGCATAGCGGGCCAGCTTGCCGCCGGCACCCTTGGGAAAACCGATGATCGGGGTATCCGGATGACGGTCCCGCACGCGTTCGACGATGGCGCGGTTGGGCGCGATCACCCAGCGTTCGAACTGCGCGGGGCTGAGCGATCCGGCCCAGCTGTCAAACAATTGCACCGCTTCGGCTCCCGCCGCGATCTGGCCGCTGAGATAATCCGCCGTCACCTCGATCAGCCGATCGATCAGTGCCTGAAAACGCGCTGGCTCGGCATAGGCCATGCGGCGCGTCAGGCTCTGGTCGCGGCTGCCCTCGCCTGCCACCATATAGGTCGATACGGTCCATGGACTGCCGGCAAAGCCCAGCATGGTGGTCTGCGGCGGCAAGGCGGCACGGACCTGGCGTACCGTCTCGTAGATCGGCTCGAAGCGGCTGAAATCGGGCGTCAGGGCGTCCAGCGCATGATCGGCCAGGATCGGGGTCAGGCGCGGCCCCTCGCCCGCCACGAAGCGCAGATCCTGCCCCAGCGCGTGCGGGATGATCAGGATGTCGGAAAACAGGATCGCACCGTCGAAGCCGAACCGCCGGATCGGCTGCAGCGTCACCTCGGCGGCGGACGGGCTGTCATAGACCAGATCGAGGAAGCCGCCCTTTTCCGCCCGCAATGCCCGATATTCGGCAAGATAGCGGCCGGCCTGGCGCATCAGCCAGACGGGGGGCGGATCACGGCGTTCCCCGCGCAGCACGGCGAGCAATGGTTTATCGATTCTCGCAGTCATGCCGGGCTTCCTAAATCCTTATATATTTAAAAGAGAGATAGATGATGGGAGATGGGCCGTGGATAAGCGGCGCTCTAGGTCCATCCACCATGTTTGCCAACAGATTGACTCCATCGCGCCGGGGACTCCGGCAACGAGTCGCACCGGGCTACCCATGTTTTCAACAGCATGGGGATAACAAAGCCAGGCTGTGGACGAATGCTGGGCGACTCGCGTTGCACCATGCCGTTTGTCCGCAGCGCAGATCATCCCCAGCGCTATCCCTTGATTTATCCACGATTCGCCAACAAAGCTCAGCGGCCATGGAACGCTTTCACCTTCATCTGCTCTCGGACTCGACCGGGGAAACGCTGGATAACATCGCCAAGGCTGCGCTGGTGCAGTTCGACGAGATCGACGTGGTGAAGCATTTCTGGCCGATGGTGCGCTCCGATGTGCATCTGGAACGCATTCTGGACGATGTGGCCGAAAATCCGGGGATGGTGCTGTTCACGCTGGTGAATGTCGAGACGCGCCGCAAGCTGGAAAAGCGCTGCCGGGCGCTCGGTCTGCCCGCTATCCCGGCGCTGGATGCTGTGACCGATGCCTTGTCCGACATGCTGGGGCAGAAGGCCAAGGCGCGGCCCGGGCGGCAGCATAGTCTGGACGCCGCCTATTTCGCCCGCGTGGAGGCCATCCAATATACCATCGCCCATGATGATGGGGTGCATCAGGAAGGGTGGGAAGAGGCCGATATCATCTTGGCGGGCGTGTCGCGCACCTCCAAGACGCCGACCAGCATCTATCTGGCCAATCGCGGATACAAGACCGCCAATATCCCGGTGGTGGTGGAATCGCCGCCGCCCGATACGCTCTATCATCTGCGCAACCCGCTGATCGTGGGTTTGACGACGAGCGCGGACCGGCTGGTGCAGATCCGCCGCAACCGCCTGCTGTCGCTGAACCAGATGCCGGAAACTGACTATGTGGAGGGGGATAAGGTGTCCGCCGAAGTGAAATTCGCCCGCCGCATCTTCGCCGATCGCGGCTGGCCGGTGATCGACGTGACGCGGCGCTCCATCGAGGAGACGGCGGCGGCGATCATCAATCTGGCGAATGACCGGGAGCTTTCCGGCCGCAAGCGCCAGGGCAATATCATTTGATCGCGCCGCTTGTCCTGGCGTCCGGCAGTGCGATCCGGCGAACCATACTGGAAGCGGCGGGGGTCGCGTTCCACGTGAAACCGGCACGGGTCGATGAAGATGCGTTGAAGGACGCGCTGTCCGATCTGAAATTGCGCGATCTGGCCGATGCCCTGGCCGAGGCAAAGGCGCTGCGTGGATCGCAGGCGACGCCGGATCAGCTGGTGCTGGGCGCCGATTCCATGCTGGAGCTGGCGGACGGCACGCGGCTGGACAAACCCGAGAATCCGGAGGCGGCGCGCGCGCAGCTGTCCGCCATGTCGGGCGGCACCCATAAGCTGCATGCCGCCGCCGTGATTGCCGAAAACGGTGCGGCGGTCTGGCGGCATGTCGATACCGCGCGGTTGCACGTCCGCACCCTGTCGGACGATTTCATTGCCGCTTATGTGGAGGCGGAATGGGATTCGATCCGCCACACCAGCGGCTGCTTCGAATATGAAGGCCGGGGGGCGCAGCTGTTTTCGCGCGTCGACGGCAGCCATTTCACCATTCTCGGCCTGCCGCTGCTGCCGCTGCTGGCCTTTTTACGCGCCCGAAAGATGATGCCGTCATGAAACAGATAACCGGCCAGCCCTATGCCGAGGTGATCGGCAATCCGGTGAAGCACAGCAAATCGCCGCTGATCCATCGTTTTTGGCTCAACCGTCTCGGGATCGATGCCGATTATCGCATCGCCGAGATATCTGCGGACGGGCTGGCGGACTATTTTGCCGAGCGGCGCGAAGATCCGGACTGGATGGGGTGCAACATCACCATTCCGCACAAGATCGCCGCGCTGGATCATGTGGCCGACCCAGGCGGCGTGCGAGACACGATCGGCGCGATCAATACCGTGTTTCGCGGCGAGGACGGCCTGCTGACCGGCACCAATACCGATGCCGCCGGCTTCTGGGCACCGATTGCGGAGCGCAACTGGTCCGGGCGCCATGCCATCGTCATCGGATCGGGCGGCGCGGCGCGGGCGGTTCTTTTCGCGCTGGCCAGAGGCGGCATCGGCGAGGTGACGATGGTGGCGCGCAACCCGTTGAAGGCCATGGGTCTTTTGGCGCATTTCGGTCTGAAAGGCGGCGTGCAGGCGATGGATGTCAAGCTGCCGGCGGCCCATCTGCTGATCAACGCCAGCCCCCTGGGGATGAGCGGACAGGAGCCCCTGGCGCTCGATCTGGAACCGCTCAAACGCGGCGCCTTGGTCTATGATCTGGTCTACAAGCCGGTGGAAACTGCGCTGCTGCGCCAGGCCGAGGACCGCGAACTGGAGGTAGTGGATGGCCTTTCCATGCTGGTGGCGCAGGCCGCCTTTGCCTTTGAGCTGTTCTTCGGGGAAGCGGCGCCGGAGGAAGGCCAGGAGGCGCTGTTCGAGAAGCTGACGGCATGAGCCATCCGCCCGATCAGAGCACACGGCCCGCCATCATTGGTCTGACCGGATCGATCGGCATGGGCAAATCCACCGTTGCCGCGATGTTTGCCGAACTTGGCGTGCCGATATTCGATGCCGATGCCGTGGTGCGGCACTTGCAGGGTCCAGGCGGCGCGCTGCTGCCCATGATCGAAGACGCCTTTCCCGGCACCACGGGGCCGGATGGCGTGGACCGCGGCGCCTTGGGGGAGATGGTCTTCGGAAAGCCGGACGAACTGGCCCGGCTGGAAGCCATCGTGCACCCCGCCGTTGCCAATCGCCGCCTGGGCTTTCTCGATTCCCATGCCGATGCGCCCCTGATCCTGTTCGATATCCCCCTGTTGTTCGAAAAGGGCGGCGCGGACGGCGTCGATCATATCGTGGTCGTCAGCGCGCCTGCTAGCCAGCAGCGCGAACGCGTGCTCGCCAGGCCCGGCATGACCGAGCAGAAATTTGCCGATATTATGAAACTGCAACTGCCCGATGCCGACAAGCGCGCGCGGGCGCATCATGTGATCGATACCGGCACCACGCTGGAGGAGACGCGCCGGCAGGTGAAAGCGCTGATCGCGCGCCTTGGCGGCAGCCGGGATCAATCCCGGCCTTGAATGACATGGCCCACAGGTGAATAGACCACCCATGCGAGAGATTATCTTCGATACCGAGACGACGGGCGTGGACCCGGACAATGGCGACCGGATGGTCGAAATCGGATGCATCGAGATGATCGACCGGGTGATGACCGGTGCCACCTATCATTGCTATTATAATCCCGAACGTCCGATGGATCCGGGGGCCGAGCGCGTCCACGGGCTGGGCGATGCGTTTTTGCGGGACAAGCCGCGCTTTGCCGAGAAAACCGAAGAGCTGCTGGAGTTTCTGGGCGATGCCGCGCTGGTGGCGCATAATGCCAAATTCGATTTCGGCTTTCTCAACATGGAGCTGGATCGCTGCGGACTGGCTCCGGTGGACTATGCCCGCATGGTCGACACGGTGGCGATTGCACGGCGCAAGCATCCCGGTGCCAAGGCATCGCTCGATGCGCTGTGCACGCGCTACGGGATCGATCGCAGTCACCGGGTAAAACATGGCGCGCTGCTGGATGCCGAATTGCTGGCCCAGCTCTATATCGAGCTGACCGGCGGGCGGCAGATCGGCCTCGGTCTGGGCAGTCAGTCCGGCGACGCGGGACAGGCGGTGCAGACGCCCACCAGCCTGTTGCCGACCGGTCCGGCCCGCGCGCCGCGCCACCATGCACCGAATGACGAGGAATTGGCGCGTCATGCACAGCTTGTCGCTGATATTCCGGGGGCGCTTTGGAGCAGCGGCCGTGCGCGTCGCTGACGGTTTGTACTGAACCGTTTCGGTCCTTCGACCGTTTCAGAACATTAAGAAGGAGAAAAATCCCATGCAGATTCAGGTTTCCGGTCATCAGGTGGACACAGGCGAAGCGCTGCGCGCGCATGTCGAGGATCGCATGACTGCGGTTGCGGACAAATATTTCCCTGACACGATTTCTGGCCAGGCGACGTTCGGCCGCGGCCCGCATGACAGTTTCACCTGCGACATCGTGACCCATGTGATGCAGGGTCTCTGGCTAAAGGCCGATGCCAATGCGCAGGATGCGCACAAGGCGTTCGACGGCGCGCTCGGCAAGATCGAGAAGCAGCTGCGCCGCTATATGCGCCGGATCAAGGATCGCCATAGCCAGGCGGCCCATGCGCTGAAGGAAGAGGAAGCCGCCTATACGGTGTTCGATTCCGAGGAAGAATCGCATGAGGCCAGCGATTCGCCACCGATCGTCGCGGAACTGCGCGCAAACATCCCCGAAGTGTCGGTTTCCGATGCGGTTATGGTGTTGAACATGCGCAGCACGCCAGCACTCCTGTTTAAAAACTCTGGAACCGGCCGCCATAATATGGTTTACCGCCGCGACGATGGCACGATCGGATGGGTGGAACCGCAAACCGCGTCCTGACAGCTGCCAATCCCCGGAGATGTTGGGACAATTCGGGTCACAACACACAGGCTTTACTGGAAGCGCCGCTTTTGGGCGTGAGTTCTTTTACTATGTTGATCGACTATAGCTGTGGGTTGCATGAAAAGGCGGTGGTGGCCGATGCCGCCATCTCCGGCAAGGCGGCTTTGTTTGCACTGATGGGGGCCCGTGCCGAGGCGAGCTACGGCGTGGATGCCGATGCCGTCACCGCGGCCCTTCAGCAGCGCGAAAATCTCGGTTCGACCGGTTTTGGCAATGGCATCGCCATTCCGCATGCCCGGCTGGCGCAGATCACCGATCCCGTCGGTCTGTTCGTGCGGCTGGAAAAGCCGGTCGAATATGCCAGTATCGATGAACGGCCGGTCGATCTGGTGTTCGGCCTCCTGTCGCCTGTCGCGGACGGCGCACGACATCTCAAGGTGCTGGCCGGAATTTCACGGACTTTGCGGGATGAGGGCAATCTAGCCCGGCTTCGCGGCGCGTCGAACGCCGATGCCATTTATGCCTTGCTGGCTGGACGTTATGAGTTCGACGCCGCCTGAGGCCTCCAGCGGGCAGGACGCGCATTTTCGCGCGTTGGAGTCGCTGTATCGGACTGCGCCGATCAACCATCTGTTCGATTCCGAGATCGAGATCATGGGTCCGGGCAAATGCGATATCTGGTTCAACGTCGATGAACGCCATTTGCACGCCGCCGGGGCCGTGCACGGATCGGCCTATTTCAAGATGCTGGACGATGCCGCCTTTTACGCGGTGAACAGCCTGGTGACCGATCGGTTCGTGCTGACGACCGCGTTCAATCTGCTGTTCACCCGCCCGATCCAGCCGGGCCGCCTGCGTGCGACGGGCCGCTGGATCAGCGGCCGCAAGCGCATCTATGTGGGGGAAGCCCGCCTGATCGATGCCGATGGGGAAGAGGCCGGACGCGGCACCGGCACATTCATGCGCTCGCGCATCCCGCTGGCCGGCCTGCCCGGCTATAGCAACGGGGCATGATCGCTCCACGGCTGGCCGCGCATATGCATATCGGCGCGATTCGGCGCCTGTGCGAACGCGAGGGAGGCTTTGCCACCATTCTTGCCAAGGGTGATCAGACCGCCGGTGACATCGTGATCATCCTGCGCGGAAGAGACCAGCAATTGCGGCTGATACGCAGGGCGGCCAGCTGGGACGGCCCACCCAGCTGGTCGAACCTGGATACGCAACATATTGAAAATGAACAGGAACTGGAATCCGCGACCGCAAAAATGCGTGCGGTGGACCAGGATCTATGGCTGATTGAACTGGACGTCCCGCAGGCGGAACGGTTCATCGCGCTACTGCGCGACTTGGTTTGACTCCTGCCGGAGCATGAGTAAATGCGACGCCAGAAACGAGCGCAAGTGGTCAACGGTTCCGTCCAGGGGGGCGAAAATCGACAAACACGCGAGTCGGAAGATGATCCCCAGCAGAATGGGTTGTAATTTTTAGGTTTCTGCTGCGCGGGTGTCTGCCGCACGAATATGTGAAATTGATGTTCAATTATCTGAAGGCTGCGGGTGCCGCGGCTGTTTCCATGTTGCTGGTATCCGCCGTCGTCGTGACCGATACCAGTGTTGCCGTTGCTGCCGAAGAGCAGCAGCAGACCACACTCATCGCCGGCGAGATCAATGTCGATCCCGGTGTTCTTGCCGAGCTTCAGGCCGATCAGGCCGTGGCCGATGCGCAGGAAGGTGCAGACGATGCCCAAGGGCCGAGCACCGACAACATTACATTCTATAGCGAAGCCGTGATTGCACCGGTGCCGGAACGCAGCCAGCCCGAGGTCGCAGCAATCCCCGATACGCAGGCCAGCAGCCTGTCGCAGCTCGTATCCATGCAGCGCGCCGATGCCGCGCTCGATGCCGAAGAGCGCTGCCTTGCCGGCACCATCTATTTCGAATCCAAGGGCGAATCTCTGGAGGGCCAGCTGGCCGTAGCCAAGGTTGTCCTGAACCGCGCCGCCTCGTCCCGCTGGCCGAACTCGATCTGTGGCGTGGTGTATCAGAAGAGCCAATTCAGCTTCGTGCGCGGCGGCAAGATGCCCCATATCCGCAAGGCAAGCGCCTCGTGGAAGCGCGCCAAGGCCATCGCCCGCATTGCGCTGGACGGTGCCTGGCAGAGCGAAGTGGATGATGCGCTGTTCTTCCACGCCAAATATGTCTCGCCCGGTTGGCGGCTCACCCGCGTCGGCGCGGTGGACAAGCATATCTTCTACCGCTGAGCGGTGATGACGATCTGATCTAAAGGCCCCGCTCAGGGGCCTTTATTATGTTCCCCTCCTGTTCTATGGCAGGTCCATGTTGGACATGGCCCCTCGAATCGATCTCACCGGCGCAGCTGCGGTAACGCGCGGACTGCGGCGCATGTTTGCCCGCCATCAGTTGTTCCTTCTGCCGGAAGTCCCGTTGCGCAATGGCCGCCGGGCCGATGGCATGGGGCTGGACGCCAAGGGGCAGGTGGTGATCGTGGAGATCAAATGCTCGCGTGCCGATCTTCTGGGGGACCAGAAATGGCGCGACTATCTGGATTTTTGCGACCGTTTTTACTGGGCCGTTCCGCCGGAAATGGATGAGGCGCTGCTGGCGCGGGAGGGGTTCGAGCCGGAGCGCACGGGCCTGATCGTGGCCGATGCCTATGATGCGGCCATCGTGCGGCAGGCCGTCAGCGTGCCGCTGGCTGCGGCGCGGCGCAAGAAGGAAACCGAACGCCTGGCACGCATCGCCATGCGTCGGCACACGCAGATGCAGGATCCGGAAATAGCCTGGGGCGTGGAACCGAGCGACTGATGTTGGCGATGGCGATGGCGATGGCGATCCGCCCCGTCATGCCGGTGGCCGCGCTTTATTTGATGCCGGAAAAGTCCAGCTCGCCATTGGCCTTGGTGGAAGGGGCATCGGGCTTGGCTTCCAGCAGATCGAGAATGGTGCGCGCCCGGTTGTCTAGGCGCGCATAATCGCGAGCGGACCGTCCGCTCACATTATCCGTGATATCCGCATCCGCGCCATGTTTCAGCAGCATGCGCACCGTCTCGGAATCGCGCAACTGCACCGCGCGGATCAGCGGCGTTTCGCCGGCGCGGTTGGTCTGGTTCACCTTGGCCCCATAGGTCAGCAGGGTTTCCATCCCGTCCAGATAGCCAAGCTGCGTGGCCAGCATCAGCGGCGTGTTGCCGTCATCATCGCCGATATTGGGGTTGGCGTTCTTTGCCAGCAGAAATCTGATCCAGGCGGAATCGCGCCGTTCCACCACCATGTGCATGGCGGTGCGTCCGTCGTCGCGTTGCCGCGCATTGACCACATTGGTGCCCGGCACCTGCAGGAGCGACGTGACCTTCTCGCCATCGCGTTTCTTGACCGCTTCCAGAAAGCTGTAGCTTGGCGACACCTGACTTTGCGCCTGGGCGGCATGATAGGGCACCGCCAGACCGGTGAAACTGGATGCGAGGAGGACGGCGATCATGATAGGGCGCATGGATATGGTACCGTTTGATGGTTGATCGGTGCTGTTTAGCAGACCAAAAGAAAGCCTGTCATGAACAAAGCCCGTTTTTCAAGCATGGTCGCCGCGATGGCGCTTGCCGGATGTCAGGCGTCCGATCCCGCGCCCTCCGCGCCGGAGCGTCCGCCGCTGGAAGGGGCCAGCATCGGTGGGCCGTTCACGCTGACCGGCAGCGACGGCAAGCCGGTCTCCTTCAGCGATTTCGATGGGAAATATCGCATCGTCTATTTCGGCTACACCTATTGCCCGGACGTCTGCCCGGTGGATCTGCAGCATATCAGCGCAGGCCTTCGCCGTTTCAGCAAAGAGAACCCCACGCTTGGCCGGGATATCCAGCCGATCTTCATCACCGTCGATCCGGAGCGGGACACGCCCGCGGTGGTGGGGGACTATGTCGGCAATTTCGGCAAGCGGTTGATCGGGCTGACCGGAACGCCCGAACAGATTGCCAAGGTGGCGCAGGAATTTGCGGTCTATTACAGCAAGGAGCCGGGCAGCGGGCCGGACGATTATCTGATGGCGCATTCGCAAACGCCGTTCCTGATGGGCCGCGACGGCAAACCGCTGGCGGTGTTGCCGGTCGACGATCCCTCCACGCCCAAGGTGGACGAAGGCAGTGCCAAGGCCATTGCCGATGAACTGGACCGCTGGGTTTCATGACCGATCGCTTCTGGGAAAAACCGATCGAAGCGCTGGACCGGGCGCAGTGGGAAGCGCTGTGCGATGGCTGCGGCAAATGCTGCATGCACAAGGTGGAAGATGACGAGACCGGTGAGATTTACGACACCAACGTCTCCTGCCGCCTGCTCGATACCAGCACGGCGCGCTGTTCCGACTATCGCCGGCGGCGGTTCCTTGTGCCGGACTGTATCCGGCTGACCCGCAGCAAGATCGATCGCTTTCCCTGGCTGCCCAAGACCTGCGCCTATCGGCTGCGCGCCGAGGGGGAGCCGCTGCGCGACTGGCACTATCTGATCAGCGGTAGCACGGAGACGGTGCACGAGGCCGGCATCTCCGTGCGGGGCCGTGCGATATCGGAAAGCGTGGCGGGGCCGCTGGAAGACCATATTCTGGACGACGATGTTCTGGAGCACTGAAGAGCCCACCGTCGAGATCGACGGGCAGGTCTATCCGCTGCGGATTCGGCGGATGGCCCAGGCACGGCGCATGAGCCTCAGGGCGGATCCGGTGCGCGGCGAAGTGAAGATCAGCGGCCCGACCAGATTGCGCACGGCCGAGGCGCTGGCCTTTGCCCGGTCCCGGCATGACTGGCTGGCCCAGCGCTTTGCCGCGGCGGCCCAGCCGGTGGCGCTGGACGCCGGATCGACCATCGGTTTCTGCGGCGATCCGGTGGAGATCGTGCATGATCCAGGCCATGGGCGTATCGTCAGCCTGTGCGACGATCGCCTGCTGGTCGGCGGGCCGCCGGAGCATGTCGCGACCAGGGTGGAGCGCTGGTTGCGGCGCGAGGCCCGGCGGCTGATGGCCGACGATCTTTCCTTTTACTGCGCGCGCGCGGGCTGCGCGGTGCCAAAGCTGTCGATCGGCGATGCGCGATCGCGCTGGGGCAGCTGTTCCAGCCACGGGCATATCCGGATGGGCTGGCGGCTGGTCATGGCCCCGCATGCGGTGCGCCGTTCGGTGGTCGCCCATGAAGTCGCGCATCTGACGCATATGGATCATAGCGCCAGATTCTACGCGCTGCTCGACCGGATTTTCGATGGGGACCGCAAAAGCTGCGACGCCTGGCTGAAAGCGCATGGCACCGGCCTGCACATGATCGGTGCCTGACCGGCGGAAACTTTAGTAGATCAGCCCATCCTCACCATTGTCGCTGGGCCGCTCGTCCGGCCGCGGCTGGGCTGGGGGCGGTAGCGGTTCGGGACGGCGGGGCTCCTGGCGCGGTTCCGGGCGGCGTTGCCCACGGCCCAGCGCCCGGTCGATCCAGCTGTCATCGAGAACAGGTTCGCTGCGCGGATCGGGTTGCCCTTCGCGCGCGGGCGGATTGCCTTCGATGGGCAGGCCATATTCATCCACGAACTCGCCGTCTTCCGGCGCGCCATAATAGGAGTCCGGATCGTCCTCCAGCTGCCAGTCGGGCAGGGTAACCTCGGTATCGAACGGCGTGGAGGGGCGCGTGGACGTGGCGGCTTTCATGAACGCGGCCCAGGCGCGCGCAGGGGCGGTGCCGCCCTGCAGGCCGCTGACCGTCTTGGCATCGTCCCGGCCCATCCACACGCCCGTGGTGAGCCCGCTGGAAAAGCCGAAAAAGGTACCGTCCTTGTTGCTGGTGGTCGTCCCGGTCTTGCCCGCCGCCGGCCGCCCGATCTGCGCGGCGCGGCCGGTGCCGGTGTTGACCGCGGTCTGCAACAGGTCGGTCATGGTCGCGGCGACATAGTCGTCCACCAGCGGCGCGCCCGGTTCTTCGCGCCGTTCATACAGCACCTCGTTATCGGCGGTGACGACCTTCAGGATGCCATAGGGCTCCACCGCGCGGCCCCCGCCGGATATCTCGGCAAAGGCGCGCGTCATGTCGATCAGCCGCGTCTCGGACGTGCCGAGCACCATGGCCGGATGCGTGTTGATCGGCGTGGTGATGCCGAAGCGCCGGGCCATGCCGGCTACCGTGCTGAAGCCCAGCTCATTGCCGATCTGCGCGGCCACCGTATTCTTGGAAAAGGCGAAGGCGTTGCGCACCGATATCGGTCCGGAGTAGCTGCCGCCGCTGTTGCGCGGGGTCCAGCCGTCGATCTGCACCGGCTCGTCCGTGACCACATCGTCCGGGCTGTACCCAGCCTCCAGCGCCGCGAGATAGACGAACAGCTTCCAGCTCGATCCGGGCTGGCGCACCGCGGTGACGGCGCGATTGTAGTTGGAAGTGACATAGTCCGATCCACCCACCATGGCGCGCACGGCCCCGTCATTTTCCATGGCGACTAGCGCCCCTTGCGCGCCGGATGGCACGTTGGACTGGATCGCCGCGGTCGCTTCGCGCTGCATGGACAGGTCCACGGTGGTCCATACGTCGATCGGCTGGATGGTTTCGTCGATCAGCATGTCGAGCTGCGGCAGCGCCCAGTCGGTAAAATAGCGCACGCTGTTCTGCGGCGGCTCCGGCGCCAGCGCCACGTCGGCCGGCTCGGTGGATGCGGCCTGCCCCGGGCTGATCACGCCATTGTCTTCCATCGCACGCAACACGACGGAGGCACGGCCGATGGCGGCCTGCGCATCGGCAGTGGGGGAGTAGTTGGACGGCGCCTTGACCAGTCCGGCGATGATCGCCGCTTCGCCAAGACTGAGCGTGGTGGCGTCATGATCGAAGAATTTGCGGCTGGCGGCATCGATGCCATAGGCACCGCCGCCGAAATAGACCTTGTTGAGATACAGTTCGAGGATCTGGTCCTTGGAGAATTTGCTCTCCAGCGCCATCGCCAGCACGGCCTCCCGCACTTTGCGGCCCACGGTATATTTGTTGTTGAGAAAAATGGTCCGCGCGAGCTGCTGCGTGATGGTGGACGCGCCCTGCAGACGGCGGTTGGTGTTGCGGTTCTGCCAGGCAAACAGGGCCGAACGGGCCATGCCCTTGGGGTCCAGCCCGAGATGCGATCGGAAGCGGCGATCCTCGATGGAGATCATCGCGTCCTTCATCACCGCAGGGATCTGGTCGCTCGGCAGCCAGCGGCCATAGCTCGGCCCGATTTCCTGAATGATGGAGCCGTCCGCGGCACGCACGCGGATCATCTGGCCCTGCTCGATATTCTTGAGATCGGTGTAGCCCGGCAATTCGGACCGGGCGACCGCCACCATCACCACCAGGGCGACCAGGCCGATCAGGCCCAAAGCAACTCCGATCTGGACCATGCGCGTCAAGATGCGCAGGACCGGACCCTTCCGCTTATTCGATGATGTCGCCCTCGCCATTCACCCCATCCGATACGCCCAGCAGGACGCTCTCACAAGCGCCGTGGCGCTGTATGGGTGCTGAATGACGGATCGTCGGCGTCGTTGGTCGATCCGGTGGATCAGTCGGCGTCGTCTTCGTCCGGTTCGAAATCCAGCGAGGCACTGTTCATGCAGTATCGCAGGCCGGTGGGCGGCGGGCCGTCCGGGAAAACATGGCCCAGATGGCCACCGCAACTGGCGCAGCGCGCTTCGGTGCGCACCATGCCATGGCTGGTATCGCGCACTTCCTCCACCGCATCGTCGGTGGCAGGCGCGGTGAAACTGGGCCAGCCGGAGCCGCTGTCATATTTATCGGCCGATTCGAACAGTTCACTGCCGCAGGCGGCACAGAAATAGGTGCCGTCGCGCTTCTCGCCGTTCAGCTTGCCGGTAAAGGCGCGTTCGGTGCCGCCCTCGCGCAGGATATGGTAGCGTTCGTCGCCCAGCTTTTCGCGCCACTCGGCTTCGGTCATGGTCTTTTCGTCTGTCATGGCATCCATGTGGGAAGAGTTGGAAATATCTTCAATATCGGGGTTCTGCATGCCGAACGCGTGATGGCTTGCGCGCGTTCCCTGATTGGCTTGCTGGTAGCTCCGGCTGGCCGGTATCGCTGGCGGCGCTTGGCGCAGGGATCCGGCCGTACTGGCCTTGGATCAATGACCGCGCGGATTGGCGGCGCGTGCGATCATCAACAGGTCATTGGCCAGCATGGGGCCGGCCAGCGCCGATCCGCCGGACATCAGCCGCTGCTCGATCTCGAACAGGCGCGCGTTCAACCGCGTCAATTTGGACGATGACCAGCAGGATAGCGCCTGCTTATAGGCACCCTGTTCCTTGAAAAAGATGCTGCGCGTGCGGTCGACCAGCGGGCCGATCTGCGCGCCTTCATCCACTTCCGCGCGCAGCCCGGCCAGCTGCACGACGCGCCGTTGCAGCGCCTTGACGATCCGCACCTCGTTCACGCCGAGCTGGCTGGCCGCGCTGAGCTCTTCGCTCGTCGCTCTGATATTGCCGGCCATCACGGCGCCGAGCAGGCCGGAGATATCCTCCTCCAGCGTCTCGGCGCTCAGCAGGGCGATGGTCTGGGCGTCCACGGTTGCGGGACGATCCGGCGCGGCGTCGCAATAGAGGGCGATCTTGTCGATCTCATTGGCGGCCAGGGTCCGGTCGAAGCCGGTGGACTCCGCCACCAGGCGGGCCAGATCGCGGTCCATGCGCAGCCCGGCGGCTTCGGCCAGCCGCGCGACATGCGCGATCGCATCATTCTCGGTCGGGGGATAGCAGGCCAGCATCATCGCACCGGGATGGCTCTGGCCCAGCTTGCGTAGCTTGTTGGTCGGGGTGAGGTTGCCGGTGGTGGCGATCACCGGTGAGCCCGCCTCCGCCGCATCCAGCAGGTTCTCGATCGCGGCAAAGCCTTCATCGCGCGTCAGCCGCAGGCGAATATAGCGCTTGTCCCCGAACAGCGAGATCGATGCCGCCTCATCGGCCAGCAGCGCCGGTTCGGATCGGATCTGCGCGCCATCCAGATCGAGCCGCTCTGCGTCTTTCATTTCGGCGGAAAGCTTGCGCGCAATATCCTCGATCGTGGACGGATCGGTGCCGAACAGCAGGAAGAGGCGGATGTCGGGGCGCTGGCCGATGGCCGCGATCAGATCGCGCTCGCTGAGTTTTCGGCCCCCGGACCTGCTCATGCCGTCTCTGGCACCGGCCCGCTCATGGTGCGGACTCGGCCTGCGCCCGGGCCGCCTCGGCGGACAGGCGCGTGACGATCTGGCTGGCGAGCCGATCGGCGATATTCTCCAGCGCGGTATTCTCCGCCGCGATCACCGCATATTCGGAGGAGACGACATCGATGCCGGCATCGCTGCCCTCGGTCGCGTCCAGCAGCACCTCTCCCGTCGTGAGATCGGTGACCTGATAGCGCGCGCGCAGCGTCCGGCGTTCACGGGTGATGGCATCGTCGCTGCGCACGCCGAAGCCTTCGATCTCGTCATCCAGCTTCACGGTCAGGCGATAGCGCGGCGCGCCGGTGCCGAGCAGCTGCAGCCGTTCCTGCAGCGCATTGCGCACCAGCCAGCCGCCGCGCCCGGCAATCGGCTCCACCTCCACACTGCCCAGCGCGCTGCCCACAAAGCCGTTGCTGCCGCCGGCATAAAGCGGCTTGAGCCCGCAGCCGGACAGCAGCGTGAGCGCCAGCATGGGCAGCAACCAGCGGATCATAGGACGATGTTCACCAAGCGGTCGGGCACCACGATCACCTTGCGCACCGGCGCACCATCGATGCTGCGCTGCACCTTTTCGGATGCCAGCGCGGCCTTCTCCATGGCGTCCTTGTCCAGGCCCTTGGGCACCGTCAGCGTATCGCGCAATTTGCCTTTGACCTGAATGGCCACGGTCACTTCATCCTCCACCAGCAGGGCAGGATCGAAACGCGGCCATGGCGCATCGGCGATCAGGCCGTCCTGATCCAGCCGCGCCCAGCACTCTTCCGCCAGATGCGGCGCCATGGGGGACAGCAGCAGCAGCAGGGTACGGACGGTCTCGGTCCGGGTGGCAGAGGGCTTGGCCTTTTCCACGGCATTGGTCAGCTCGTAAATCTTGGCGACCGCCTTGTTGAAAGACAGCGCCTCGATATCTTCGCCCACGCCAGCGATGGTCTGGTGCAGCTTGCGCAGCAGCGCCTTGTCTTCGCCCTGCGCCGCGTCGGCAGAACCGACCAGCCGCCAGATCCGCTGCACGAAGCGCCAGGCGCCCTCGATCCCCGCGTCGGACCATAAAAGATCGCGCTCGGGCGGGCTGTCGGACAGCATGAACCAGCGCACCGCGTCTGCGCCATATTGGTCGATGATCGCGTCCGGATCGACGACGTTCTTCTTGGACTTGGACATCTTTTCCACGCGGCCTGCCGTCGCCGGCGTCCCGTCGGAAATGCGCATCCAGTCCGCGCCGTCTTTCTTCACTTCGTCTGGCGAGAGCCAGCTGCCGTCCCCGGCAGACCAGGTCTGATGCGTCACCATGCCCTGCGTGAACAGGCTCTGGAACGGCTCGGCCAGATCGATCATGCCGATATGGCGCAGCGCCCGGGTCCAGAAGCGCGCATAGAGCAGGTGCAGGATGGCATGCTCCACGCCGCCGATATACTGGCCGACGGGCAGCCAGCTCTCGGCCTCCGCCTTGTCGAACGGCTTGTCGTCCGGCTGGCTGGCAAAACGGATGAAATACCAGCTGGAATCGACGAAGGTGTCGAGCGTGTCGGTCTCGCGCCGCGCCGGATTGCCGCAGGATGGGCAATCGACCCTGGACCAGGTCGGGTGCCGGTCCAGCGGATTACCGGGCGTCTCGAAATCGATATCCTCGGGCAGCACGATCGGCAGCTGGTCCTTGGGCACCGGCACCGCGCCGCACGCGTCGCAATGGATGATCGGGATCGGTGTGCCCCAATAGCGCTGCCGCGACACGCCCCAGTCGCGCAGCCGCCAGGTCGTCGTCGCCTCGCCCCAGCCTTGCGCCTCGGCGCGGTCGATCACCGTCTTTTTGGCGTCCTCGATAGCCATGCCATCCAGAAAGCGGGAGTTCACGATGCTGCCATCGCCGGTATAGGCGCTGTCGCCCACCGGTTCGCCCGCATCACCCTCAGCGGATACCACGCGGTTGATCGGCAGATCATATTTGCTGGCAAATTCGAAGTCGCGCTGGTCATGCGCGGGCACGCCGAAGACCGCGCCGGTGCCATAATCCATCAGCACGAAATTCGCGACATAGACCGGCAGCGTCCATTCCGGATCGAGCGGATGGACCGCTTTCAGGCCGGTGTCATAACCCTTTTTCTCGGCGGTCTCCAGCTCGGCGGCGGACGTACCGCTGCGGCGGCATTCGGCGGCGAAGTCTGCCAGGGCGGCGTCTTTTTCCGCCAGTTCCAGCGCGATCGGATGATCGGCGGCCACGGCAACGAAGCTGGCACCGAAAATGGTGTCGGGCCGGGTGGAGAAGACCTCCACCTTGTCGGACCGGTCCGCCAGATCGAACGAAAAGCGCAGGCCCTGGCTCTTGCCGATCCAGTTGGACTGCATCAGCCGCACCTTGTCCGGCCAGTCCTTCAGATCGTCCAGACCGCTCAGCAGCTCGTCGGCAAATTCGGTAATCTTCAGGAACCACTGGCTCAGCTTGCGCCGCTCGACCGGCGCGCCGGAACGCCAGCCCTTGCCGTCGATCACCTGTTCATTGGCCAGCACGGTCATGTCGACCGGGTCCCAATTGACCGCGCTTTCCTTGCGATAGACCAAGCCGGCGGCGTACATATCCAGGAACAGGGCCTGTTCATGGCCGTAATATTCAGGTTCGCAGGTCGCCAGTTCGCGGCTCCAGTCGAACGAGAAGCCGATGCGTTTCAGCTGCGCCTTCATGTGCGCGATATTGGCGCGGGTCCATGTTCCCGGATGGACCTTCTTTTCCATCGCGGCATTTTCCGCCGGCATGCCGAACGCGTCCCAGCCCATCGGGTGCAGCACGGCATGGCCGGTCATCGCCTTGTAGCGCGCCAGTACATCGCCCATCGTGTAATTGCGCACATGGCCGATATGGATGCGGCCCGATGGATAGGGGAACATCTCCAGCACATAGGATTTGGGCCGGTCCGGATAGCGATCGGCGGAAAAGCTCGCCTCCTCGTCCCAGCGTTTTTGCCACCGCGCATCGGCAGTGTGATGATTGAAACGGTCTGCCATCAGATTGCGATCAGCCGGTGATGGCCGAGCGCCTCAGGTCGCGCGCCTTGCCGAGAATGATCTGCTCCATCTTCTGCACCGTGGCCGCGCGCACCGGCGCATCGACCCAGGTGCCGCCATTATTGATCTGGCGGGATCCGGCAACACGCAGCGCATCGGCCCGCAGGTCCTGGTCCAGAATGGTCACGGTGAGCTTCATCCGCTCGCCGGGGCTCTGCGGATTGACGTACCAGTCGGTCACGATCACGCCGCCGGCGCTGTCCGTCTGCAGCAGCGGCATGAAGCTCAGCGTATCGAGCGACGCGCGCCACAGATAGCTGTTCACGCCAATCGTGGTCACCTGGCTGGCGGCCAGATCGGCCGTGGGGCGATCCTTCCCGCCACAGGCGCCGAGCGCCAGCGTGGAAGCGATGAGGATGGCGGATGCGGTAAGGCGCGTCATGCGCATGGAAAACCTCTGGCCTGAGAGTAACGGGAATTGCGCGCTTCTATATATGCTCACGCTGCAAGGGCAAGGTTGCTGCGTCACCGCAGGTTAACCTGAGATGGCTAGGATGAAACTGTGAGATAAAGGACACAGCGGCGCATGAAAACTCAAATGCCCGCATCTGCCAGGCTTTGAGCGGAACCGCTTTCGCTTTAAGGGACTTGGAAGAGTATTGCATATCAGGGGAAGCAGGATGTCGTCGGGCCGCAAGCAGCTTTGGATCATGGGGGGCGCCCTGGCGTCTGCCATGGCGCTGTGCGGTGCCGGCGTGGTGGCCGCGCAACCGGCGGTTTCCAACGATTCGAGCCGCCAGTTTTCCGAAATCCTGCTCAATTCCTCCAGCGGTCTGTTCACGCCGGCCGGTCTCGATGCGAAATCGGCCGAGCGCTTCCGGCAGGCCGCCGTGGCGAGTCGCGGGAAGTTCCGCTTCACGCCGGCTGGGGTCGGTCAGGCCCGTACGCGCGCCGTCACCGTGGCGATCCGCGCGTCATCGGACGAGACGCCGCGCGCCGTTTCCGTGCGCAACGTGATCGCGCAAAGTGAAGCCGGGCTGCGCACATCCGGCAATGGCGAGACCCTGACGGTCAAGCCGACCAAATATGAGCTCGGTACGGCGAAGGGCTGGACCAGCTTTGCGCTGCCGAACGAAAGCCGCAAGAGCAACCTGCCCGCCATCGGGCAGATCAGCGCGGGCGCCGGGTACAGGCTCGATGAAGAAGAGCGCGCCAACAAGCGCAGCAAGTTCAACACGCGGGTCACGCTCGATTCGCCGTCATCGGGCCGGACCTTGCAGCGTCGCATGGGCGGCGCGAACGAATATGCCCTGGATGTCGGCGGCAGCTATTCGATCACCAAGGGTGTCGATGTGACCGCCGGGGTTCGCTATGAAAGCGAGCAGCAGGCACCGCTCGTGGATGAGCAGCAGGACAGCCAGGCCGTCTATCTCGGAACGCTGATCCGCTTCTGATATCGCGGCGTCACGGCCAATCCGGCTTCCCGGCAATCCGGCATTTTCTTCTTATCGCTTGATCAACGCATCGATGGCGGCCCAGCCATCGACCGGAAGGTTGCGCATCATCGCGGCGCGGGCGCGGTTCATTCCGCCCAATGCGATCACTTTTTCCTGTCTGTTCGCCTGCTGCGCCATGGCGCGCCATCCGCCGACGCCCAGAACCGGCTGCCCTGGATGGGACCGGGTCGCATGGACCGGAGAGATCAGCATCCATTGCGCACCGGCTCGGCGGGCGGCACGGAGTTCCTGCCGATCATGCACCGCCGCGCTCGCAGCAAGCCCTGCACAGCGACCGCGCTGCCATCGTCCATGCACGCCGTCCGCGCGCCAGCGGCGGGCCTTGCGCGGGGTATCGGCGAGAAAGACCAGCATGCCGCGCCGTTTGGCGATCCGGTGCAATTGCCGGAACAGGGCGCGGCGCGCGCTCTCCTCCAGATCATAATGCCGCAGCACGATCACGCTGCCGAAGGGCAAGGCGCGCGCGCTGCGGATCAGGGCATCGCCGAATCGCGGATCGGTCATCATCCAGACGACCGGGCGGTTTGGCCGGGGCGAACCGCCTCCTGATGCTTTGCCCTTCGCCATGGCCGCAGCTATAGGCCTGAGCCATGAACGAAGCGACCCCCCTCTCCACCGTCCGCGCGGATATCGCGTCCGCTGCCAGCCGTGCGGCACGCGCGCCGGACGCGATCGATCTGATTGCCGTGTCCAAGACGCGCTCTGCGCAGGAGATCCGCCCCCTGCTGGAAGAGGGGCACCGCAGTTTCGGCGAGAACCGCGTGGGCGAGGCGGCGGAAAAATGGCCGCAATTGCGCGACGATTATCCCGGCGTGGTACTGCACATGATCGGGCAGCTGCAATCGAACAAAGCGGAAGAGGCGGCGCAGCTGTTCGATGTCCTCCACACGGTCGATCGCGCCTCGCTGATCAAGGCGCTGGGCAAGGTGGTGGCATCGGGGGGCCGTTGTCCGCCCTGCTTCCTGCAGGTCAATATCGGCGAAGAGGCGCAGAAGGGCGGCTGCGCGATCGACGATATCGGCGCGCTCCTGGAGCGTGCCCGCACCGCCGGTCTCGATATGATCGGGCTGATGTGCATTCCGCCGCAGGAGGTGGAGCCCGCCCCCTATTTCGCGCTGCTGGGCAAGCTCGCAGCCGAGCATGGCTTGGATCAGCTCAGCATGGGCATGTCCGCCGATTATGACACCGCCGTGTTGCTGGGCGCGACGCAGGTGCGCATCGGCACGGCGCTGTTCGGACCGCGCAGCTAAGTCTCTCGGGCCGGCGCGTTCCGCTGGCGTAGCCGGGACGGCTCAGGCCGGATCGGGGATCGGTCCGCCGCTTTCGCGTCCCTTGGCCGCCTCGCGTCCTGCCGATTTCTCGCGCGCGCCTTCCTTGCGGGCGCGCTCTTCCATCTTCTGCGCCTTCAGCTCTTCCGGGGTGTCGGGCGCCACGAAGCTGATGATGATATCGTCTTCCTCGATCGTCGGCCGGGCCGATGTGGAGAAGAACAGCAGGCGTTTGTCCGGCTTCATCACCGCCACCGGCTCTTCGCCCGCATCCAGATTCTCGACGAACTTTTCGAAGGTGAACTTCTCGGTGATCTGCGTCTTGGAGAAGATCCAGCCGTCGCGCTGACGATCCTGCAGCGTCTCGAAGGTGGGGCCATTCTCCATCAGCACGCGGCCCCGGCTGATCCGGTTATGGGTGCCTTCGTCCGCGCTCACCAGTGTGATCTGGTCATAGCCGATTTCCGGCCCCAGATCGGTGCCGACCAGCTGGTTGTAGCTGTCATTCTCCGTTGCCACGATCAGGTGCTGGAATTGCGCCATGTCCAGCTCATGGCCATGCGCCTCGTCCAGAATCTCGCCCTGATGTATTTCCAGCTCCTGCCGCCGGGCGCTGCGCAGGGCGAACTTGCTCGTGTCGGACACGACCACGCGGTAACCCAGGCCTTTCAGGAACTTGCTCAGATCGATGGTCCAGCGGCTGGCACCGACCATCAGGATCGCCTCACCCTTGCCCTGATCGATCCCGAGACGTTTGGCGACCCAGCTGGCCGAAAAGCCATGGGCCACGATGGTGGCAATCACCACGCTGAACACCAGCGGGACCAGCGCGTCGGCGCCATCATAGCCCAGATCGACCAGCCGCAGGGCGAACAGGCCGGTGACGGCGATGGCGACGATGCCGCGCGGCGCGATCCAGGCGATGAACAGCTGCTCGCGCCAGGGAATGCCCGACAGAAACAGGCTGACGAGCACGGTCACCGGACGCACCACGAACAAGAGCAGCAGCAGGAAGACGACGAACCGTGCCTGGAATGCCTGCATCGTTTCCCAGTCGAGCGTGGCGGACAAGAGGATGAACACGCCGCTGATCAGCAGCACCGCAAGATCTTCCTTGAAGCGGTGCAGCGCGCGGCTGGAATGGACCGGTTTGTTGGCCATCACCACGCCCATCACCGTCACGGTAATCAGCCCGGTTTCATGCATGATGATGTCGGCGATTACGAAGCCGAAGATCACGGTGATGAGTAGCAGCGGCGCCTTGAGATATTCCGGCACCAGACCGCGCGGGAACATATAAGTCAGCGCATAGCCCAGCGCCGCGCCGATCAGGCCGGCCACAAAGGTGGCGCCGATCACCTCGAAACCGATACCGGCATAATCCACGCTGTCGCCGCGATAGCTGATGAAGGCATAGATCGCGACGGCGAGCAGCGCGCCGATCGGATCGTTGACGATGCCTTCCCATTTCAGAATGTCGCGCACCCGATTGGGTACCCGCAGCGTGCGCAGCATCGGCCCGATCACGGTCGGCCCCGTCACCACCAGGATGCCGCCGAACAGTGCGGCCACCGACAGCGGCAGGCCCGCGCCATAATGCACCGCGGCGGTGCCGAGCACCCATCCCACCGGCACGCCGATGATGACCAATCGGGCCACGCCCCATCCGGCATAGCGCAGTTCGCGGAAATTGAGGCTCAGCCCCCCTTCGAACAGGATGACCGCCACCGCCAGCTTGACGATCGGTTCCAGCAGCGTGCCGAAATCGCGCTCCGGCTCGATCAGCCCCAGCGCCGGCCCGGCGATGAGGCCGGCCACCAGCATCAGGGCAATCGCGGGAAGGTTGGTGCGCCAGGCCACCCATTGCGCGCCGATGCCGAGGACACCGATCAGCGCGATCTTTACCATCAGAGAGTCAAGTGGGATCATGCCATAAGCCTATGCGCAACAGGAGGCGCGGATGCCAGAGAAAAGGCACGCCACAATGGGTTAGGCCAATGGGTCAGGCACGTTTGCGCGCCATGGTGCGCGATGCGCCGACGGGAAAGCAGGCCAGCCGGTCGGCCAGCGCCACCAGCGCTTCGGGCGGGGCGGCGCAGGCACGCGCGATCTCCGGATGGTCGACATCCAGCCCGCCGGTGAGCGACCCGAAGGCCGGCAGGATCAGCTTGGTCTCGGTGCGCAAAAAGCAGCGGCGCGCGATGCGGCGGCCCCGGACGGTCATGCGCAGCTTGGGGTGGAAATGGCCGGACAGCTCTGGCCGGGTTTCGCCCGGTTCGGCCTCGTGCCGCAGCAGCAACCCATGTTCTTCCAGTTCGGTCACCGCCCGGCCGCCCCAGCGGCCACGGACTTCGCGATCGTGATTGCCGCGGATCCATATCCAGTCGAGCGTGCCGGTCAGCCGCTGCAGGATGCTCGCGGCGCAGGGGGCCAGCCGCGCTTCACCGGCATCGTCATGATAATTGTCGCCAAGGCAGAAGACGCGCTCTGGCCGGGTGCTTGCGACCAGCGCGTCGATCGCCTCCATCGTGGCGCGGCTGTCATAGGGGGGCAGCATCTGCCCGGCGGCGGCGAAGAAGCTGCCCTTTTCCAGATGCAGATCGGCCAGCAGCAGCGCGCGGCGCGCCGGCCACCACAGGGCAGCGTCTCCCGCCACGAACAGGCGGTGGCCAGCGAACGAAAGGGGAACCATCACCGGTCTATGCGCGCGCCGCGGGTCCGGCGCAAGGGCCGATCCGCCGAGCTATCGGCCAATCGCCGCGCCCGCTGCGTCGCCGTGCGGGCACCGGGCCGGGTGAATTGCACCTGCCGCTTATCGAAATCGATGGTGATTTTGGAAAACAGGCTGATCACGTCCATGCCCAGCAGCAGGGCGGGCTTCTCGTGAAGATCCAGCGCACGAAAGGCATAGGCATCGGCAAAGCTGATCGGCAGATTTTCCACCGTGATGCCGCCGATCTCGATCCGTTCGGCCAGCGCGATGGTGGAGGCAATGCTGTCTCCGGTCACGCTTTGCAGGGATCCGGTGCTCGTCCGGGTGCCCCGCCGTGCCAGCAACCGATCGCGCAGCACGCCATTGCCGATGCTGGTCTGCGCGCCGGTATCCAGCACCAGATCGACCGTGATGCCGTTGATCTGCGCCTGATGGATCACCATCCGCCCGCGCACCCGCTGCGCATTGACCACGATGGTGCCATCCGCCGCGATGCCGGAACGCAGCTTGCGACCGGTATCCTCCACCGTCATCCGGTCCTCGTCGAAATCCATCACCACCCGGTGGCCGTTGAGGCCGTCCAGCCCGATCAGCCCCTGCGCGCCGAGATGACGGCGCTGCAGCGCCGGCGCCTCCAGCGCATCGATCGCGAAGCCGCCTGTTTCCAGCCGTTCGACATAGAAGCTGGTGGCTTCATGCCGCCCCGCGATGGTGGCCAGCGTGAGTGGCGGCCCGGCTTCCAGCTGCAGCGCGCGGGCCAGATCGTGGGAAATGACCGATCGCTCGGCGCCGGTATCGATCAGGAAATAATAAGGCCCGGTCCCGTTGACCGCGACTTTCACCGAAACGCGGTTCGATCGGTCGAGTTCGAAGGGCTGGAATTGCGGCGGCAGGTCTGGCTGGGTGGCCGGCACCGGCGGCGGCAAGGGCAGCGGCGCGACTTGCGCGGCGGCGCTGCCTGCCCCGGCCAGCAAGGCGGCAGCCACGGCGCCCGTCACAAAGCGGGCGAAGCGTCGACGCCCGATGAACAGGCGGGATGGGGCCTCAAAGGTCACGGCAGGCAGCCTAGCAGAGCCGCGCGATCCGGAACAGGGACGCAGCGCCTCGCCGCGGTTGGCCCGGTCGTGATCCGGCTGCGCTTTTACTTGTCGGGGAAAGGCGCGCGCAGGGGCCGCCACCCTTTTACAGCGTCATGGCCTCCGCAATCAGCGCCTCGGCCTCGGCAAGCAGTTCATCATCGGCGCTGCCCTGCGCCACGCTTTCGCGGCCGATCAGCACCATCAGCGGCACCGCCAGCGGGCTGACGCGGTCCAGCGCGACATGCACCATGGTGTCCGCCGCGCGGTCGAGCAGATCGCCGAGCCGTCCGATGTCGGTCAGACGCGCGCGCGCGTCGGCCCAGGCGGCTTCCAGCAGCACATGATCGGGCTCATATTTGCGCAGCACGTCGTAAATCAGGTCGGTCGAAAATGTCACCTGCTTGCCGGTCTTGCGCTTGCCGGGATGCTGCCGGTCGACCAGTCCGCCGATGACGGACACCTCGCGGAAGGCGCGTTTCAGCAGGGCGCTCTGCTGCACCCAGTCGGTAAATTCGTCGTGCAGGATATCCTTGGAAAACAGCGCGGCGGGGTCGGTTACCGGCTCCAGGCTGTAACAGCCCAGCGCATAGTCATTGGACACGAAGCCGAGCGGTTTGAGCCCGCGATTTTCCATGCGCTTGGTAATCAGCATGCCGAGCGACTGATGCGCGTTCCAGCCCTCGAAACTGTAGGCGACCATATAATGGCGCCCCTCGCGCGGAAAGGTTTCCACCAGCAGCTGCCCCGGCTCAGGCAGGACGGAGCGCTCGGCCTGGACCGAAAGCCATTCCTGCACATCCGCCGGAAAGCGCTGCCAATGGCTGCGGTCGGCCAGGAATATGCGCACGCGGGCAGCCAGATTGGTGCTGAGCGGCATGCGCGCGCCGACATAGGTGGGGATGCGCGCCGGGCGGCTGGTGGCGCGCACGAACAGATCGGTATCCTTGATCCGCTCCACCTCCAGACTGAGGCCGCTGAAGAAAAAGGTGTCGCCCGGCGATAGCGAGGCGGCGAAATATTCCTCCACCGTGCCCAGCTTGCGGCCATTCTTGAAACGCACGTCCAGCGTGGCGGCATCGACGATGATGCCGGCGTTCATCCGGTGCTGGGTCACGAAACGGGGATGGCTGACGCGCCAACGCCGGTCGCCCGCGTCGATCGGCCCGGCTTCCTCCTCGCTCGCCGGGGCCAGGCGGCGAAAGCGGTCATAGCTTTTCAGCGCATAGCCGCCGTCGCGGATGAAATCGACGATGCGGGCAAAGGCGGCGGGGGTCAGCGCGCTATAGGGCAGGGCGCTTTGCACCTCGTCCAGCAGATCGGATTCGCGAAAGGGCGCGGCGCAGGCCATCGCCATGATATGCTGGGCCAGCACGTCCAGCCCGCCGGGGCGGAAGATGTCGGGATCGCGCTCGTCCGCCTCCACCGCGTCCAGCGCCGCCTGCGCCTCCAGATATTCGAAGCGGTTGCCGGGCACGAGAATGGCCTTGCTCGGCTCGTCCAGCCGGTGGTTGGCCCGGCCGATGCGCTGCAGCAGGCGCGACGATCCCTTGGGCGCACCCATCTGCACCACGCAGTCGATATCGCCCCAGTCGATCCCCAGATCCAGGCTGGCGGTGGCGACCAGCGCGCGCAGATCGCCGCGCGCCATCGCCGCCTCCACCTTGCGCCGCGCCTCGACCGACAGGCTGCCATGGTGGATACCGATGGGCAGGCTGTCGTCGTTCGATTTCCACAGATCCTGAAAGATCAGCTCGGCCAGGCTGCGGGTGTTGCAGAAAACCAGCGTGGTGCGGTTGGTGGCGATCAGCTCCATCACCTGCGGCGCGGCATAGCGGCCCGAATGCCCGCCCCAGGGCACCCGGCCCAGCGGCAGCAGGATATCGATATCCGGGTCCGCGCCTTTTTCGCCCAGCACCAGCGCCACCGAATCGATATCGCCATAGGGCGCGATCCAGGCGCGGTAACCATCGGCATCGGCCACCGTGGCAGACAGCGCCGCCCGCCGCATGGCCGGCGCGATCCGTTGCAATCGTGCCAGCGACAGCGCCAGCAGATCGCCGCGTTTCTGGGTGGCGAAAGCGTGAACCTCGTCGATCACTACGCGCTTCAGATCGGCGAACAGCGTCACACTGTCCGGATGGGACAGCAGCAGGCTGAGCGATTCCGGCGTGGTCAACAGGATATTGGGTGGGCGGCTGCGCTGGCGCGCCTTGCGGTCCGAAGGGGTGTCGCCGGTGCGGGTCTCGACGGTCAGATCGAGCCCGATCTCCTCGATCGGTGCCTTCAGATTGCGCTGGATATCGACCGCCAGCGCCTTGAGCGGGGAGATATAGAGCGTGTGCAGCCCCTCGACCGCACCCTCGGCCGCATCGGCCAGAGTCGGCAGAAAGCCCGCCAGCGTCTTGCCCGCCCCGGTGGAGGCCACCAGCAGCGCATGATGGCCGGCCCGGTCCGCATCCAGCATGGCCGATTGATGATCGCGCACGCGCCAGCCGCGCCCCGCGAACCAGTCGGCCAGTGCGCGGGGCAGCGCGTCGCTCATAGAGTCGGCTTAGCCCAGCGGGTCTCTCTGGGCGTCTTTCTCATCCTCGGCATCGGACTTATCGTACAGGTCATGCGTGGCGCGTTCGGTGCGGCGCTCATCGGCGGCACTGCTGTCCTTCTTGTTGCGCATCAACGCCCAGGCAATGGCCCCGACCAGGATGATCGGCCCGATAATGGTGGCTAGTCCCCAATCCATAAAGCATTCCTTCCTCTCTCGTTCGTAGCCGTAACGAACGGGAGGGAAAGACTATCCCTCGGGACATTTTTTGCCCGGGCGGGGCGTGCTGTTCTTTTATGTCGAAGCGGCGCGCGCGGGGCCTTCAGTGCCCCACCGTCTCGCCGCGTTCGATGCCGGACAGCGCCAGTTGCTCGTCGATCTGGTCCATCAGGCGCTGCAGCCCGGCTTCGCTGCTCGCTTCGGCGCGGGCCACGAGCACGTCCTGCGTGTTGGAAGCGCGCAGCAGCCACCAGCCATCGTCCGTGTTCACGCGCGCGCCGTCGATATCGCTCATATTCGCGCCCGCTGCCTTCATGCGCGCGACGATCTCGTCCACCGCGGCGAACTTGCGGCTTTCATCGACCTGGAAGCGCATTTCGGGCGTGTTGATCATGTCCGGCATGTCGCTGCGCATCTGCGTGACGGATTTGCCCAGCGTGGTCGCCGCCTTGATCAGGCGCACAGCGGCATAGAGCGCATCGTCGAACCCGTAATAATCATTCTTGAAGAAGATGTGGCCACTCATCTCGCCGGCCAGCGGGCTGCCGGTTTCCTTCATCTTGGACTTGATCAGGCTGTGGCCGGTCTTCCACATCAGCGGCTTGCCGCCCAGTTCGGCGATCTTGTCGTACAGCGCCTGGCTCGCCTTGACGTCGGCGATGATGGTGCTGCCGGGCTCTTCGGCCAGCACATCGGCGGCAAAGATCTGCATCAACTGATCGCCCCAGATGATGCGGCCCTCGCCGTCGATCGCGCCGATCCGGTCTCCATCACCATCGAAGGCGATGCCGAAATCCAGATCGTTGTCCGCGACCAGCTTTTGCAGGTCGACCAGATTTTCCGGCTCGGTCGGATCGGGATGATGGTTGGGAAAGGTGCCGTCCACCTTGGTATAGATGCAGTGATGTTCACCGGGCAGCTTCGTGATCAGCTGTTCGAGCGCCGGGCCGGCCGCGCCATTGCCCGCATCCCAGCCCACGCGGAATTCGGCGAACTGGTCCGCGCCCTTGGTGATCCGGTCGATATAGGCGTCCAGCATCGGCTGCTCGCGCGACGTGCCGGTGTCGCCCTTGTCGTCCCAGTCGCCAGCCGTCGCCATCGCGCCCAGCTTCTGGATGTCCGCGCCGAAGAACGGCCCGCCCTGAAACACCATCTTGAACCCGTTATAATCGGGCGGATTGTGGCTGCCGGTGATCATGATGCCGCCGTCGACATCGTCCATGCTGGCTTCGGCGTAATAGAGCATCGGCGTGGGGCCGAGGCCGACGCGCACGACGTTACAGCCGGTGGCGGTGAGCCCCTTGACCAGCGCCTCTTCCAGCATCGGTGAGCTTTCGCGCCCGTCATAGCCAACAGCGACGCAGTTGCCGCCCGCGCGCCGGATCAGCGTGCCGAAGCCGCGCCCGATCGCATCCGCATCCTCCGCGCCCAGGGTTTTGCCGAGAATACCGCGAATGTCATATTCACGCAGCGAGGTGGAGTGGAACTGATGGGCCATGAAACAATGTCCTCAAGATGGAAGGTCGTTGGTCAAACTATTGCCGGGGCCGCCCGGTTGCACGGGCCAGCAGCCGGTCACGCGCATCGGTAAGCGCTTCCAGCGAGGCGGCGTCATTGGTCTGATCGGGCCGCAGCGCGGCGACCTGCCGGCGCCAGGCGGCACGGATGGTATCGGCATCGGCCTGCGGCGCCACGCCGAGCAGCCGCGCGGCATCGTCGAGCGGGCGATTTTCCTGGCGCTGCAACCGCTGATTCTTGCCCCGCCACCAGAACCAGGCGACCGCCGCAAGTATCGCGAGGAGCAGCAGCTTGCCCATGTCAGGCGTCGACCGCCAGTTTCAGGTGCAGCGCCGATATCAGCGCGCGCAGTTCCTGCCGGGCGGCGATATGGCTGGTGCCCAGCTGGCCGAGATGCCCCTTGTCGAGCAGGGTCAGCCCGCTGGGGAACAGTTCGCGGTAGATCACCCGCTCGCTAAGGCCGGGGATCACGCGAAAGCCGACGCGCTTGGCCAGCGCATCGAGCGCGGAGCCTACGCGTTGCTGGTTGCGCGCTTCCATATTGTGCATGCGGTTGCGCAGCACGACCCAGTCGATCGACTTGCCGTCCTGCCGCGCGCGCTTGGTCCGCGCTTCCCAGATAAGCTCGGCATAGAAGCTGATCTTGGTCACTTCGAAGCTTTCGGCATCGACCTTTCCGATCAGATCGAAATCGACGAAGCTGTCGTTGATCGGCGTGACCAGCGTGTCCGACATGGTGGCGACGAAGCGCGCATGGGGATCGTCGCGGCCGGGCGTGTCGAACAGCAGGAAGTCCATGCCTTCGCCCATGCGCGCGATCTGCTGTTCCAGCTCGTCCTGGCTGTCCTGCTCCAGCGCCTCGAACAACGGCGTGGGCAGATCCACGTCCCGCCGGGCAGCGGTGGCGGCGCGATTTTCCAGATAGCGGAACAACGTGCGCTGGCGGCTGTCGAGATCGATACAGGCGACCTTGGCCCCCTGCATCGCCAGCCCCACGGCGACATGGACGGCGGTGGTGGACTTGCCGGTGCCGCCCTTTTCATTGGCAAAAACGATATGATGCGGGCCCTGCGCGGCCATGAATTCCCCCTTGGATCAGCCTTCGGCCTTGAGACGAACCGGCTTGGCTGACATGCGTTATCGCCTGGCCGACCGGCTGCTATGCGATCGGCGGACTGTCGGGCCATGGCTTACCGAAGGGATGATAGCGGTGCAATTGATCAATCGCCTGGCGGCGCTGCGCAGCGCCGTCGACCAGTTGAAAACGGGCGGAAAACTGGCACTGGTGCCCACCATGGGCGCGCTGCATGCGGGGCATCTGCGGCTGGTCGAAGCGGCGCGGGACGCCGCCGACCGGGTGGCCGTGTCGATCTTCGTCAATCCCGCGCAGTTCGGTCCGGGCGAGGATCTGGACGCCTATCCGCGCCAGCTGGAAGAAGACGCCGCCAGGCTGAAGGCCGCCGGGGTGGACCTGCTCTGGGCACCCTCCACCGAGGAGGTGTACGCGCCCGGCTTTGCCACCAGCGTGCGCGTGGATGGTGTGAGCGAGGGGCTGTGCGGCGCGTCGCGGCCGGGGCATTTCGATGGCGTGGCGCTGGTGGTCGCCAAATTGTTCAACCAGGTCCGCCCGGACATCGCGCTGTTCGGCCAGAAGGACTTTCAGCAGCTCGCCGTGATCCGGCGGATGGCGGTCGATCTGGATTTCCCGATCGAGATTATCGGCGTGCCCACGGTGCGCGATGCGGACGGCCTCGCGCTGTCTTCGCGCAACGCCTATCTTACGGCAGAGGGCCGCATGCAGGCGGCGGCGCTGCCCGCGGCCATGCAAGCGGCGGCGGCGGCGCTGCGCGCAGGCAACGCGCCCGCCACCGTTCTGGATGAGGCCAAGAACAGCCTGCTGCGGGGCGGCTTTACTTCGATCGATTATCTGGAAATGCGGGCAGGGGACGATCTGCGATTACTGGACCGCGTGCAGGATGGCGCGCGGCTGTTCGTTGCGGCGCGTATCGAAGGCACCCGGCTGATCGACAATATTCCGGTCGCCATGCCCGCTTGATTTGGCGTTAACGAATTGTTGACCATATTCTGGTGAAACTGTCCCATCCAAGCTGAAGGGGCAGGGACGATGGGGAATAGTCTGAAAAGCGCACGCTTTCTGATCGAAAGCCGAATAGCCGATGCGGCCAGGGGCAATGCCGACGCACTATACGATCTGGGCGTGGCCTATTCGACCGGCAGCGGTGTCGATATCGATCTGGTGGAAGCGCATAAATGGTTCAATCTTGCCGCGCTGAACGGCAGCGAAGAGGGCATGATGTGCCGGGCGGAAATCGCCTATGACATGACGGCGCGCGAAATTGCCGATGCACAGCGCGAGGCGCGTGCCTGGCTGCGCTCCGGCGATCGACGGGCGGCGTAACCTTACGCAAAAACCAGCCGTCGTTTTTAGGCGGCGCCGGGCTGGCCGCAGCATAAACCACGGGAAAACAGGGACGGCCGTCAGCTGCCTTTCCGGAACGGCCCCATGTCGTTCAGAAATTCGATCTCCTGCGCCACCGCCTGGCGCTCGCGCAGCAGGAAATCGTCCACCGCATCGCGAAAGCCTTCATCGGCAATGAAATGGGCCGAATAGGTCGGCGTCGGTTCATAGCCGCGCGCCAGCTTGTGCTGGCCCTGCGCGCCGGCCTCCACCGTGGCCAGGCCGCGCTCGATGGCAATGTCGATCGCCTGATAATAGCATAGCTCGAAATGCAGGAACGGCACGTCCATCAACGCGCCCCAATAGCGGCCATAGATGGTGTCCGGCCCCAGCAGGTTCAGCGCGCCGGCAATCGGCTGGTCTCCATCGAAGGCCAGCACCAGCACGATGCGATCGCCCAGCCGCTGGCCCAGCAGATCGAAGGCCTGCCGCGTCAGATAGGGCGTGCCCCATTTGCGCGCGCCGGTATCCTGATAGAACAGCCAGAAGGCGTCCCAATGCTCGGCGCGAATGGCATCGCCGGTGAACCGCTCGATCCGCACCGCGCCTTGCGCGGCGGCCCGTTCCTTGCGGATGTTCTTGCGCTTGCGGCTGGACAGCGCAGCCAGAAAGCCGTCGAAATCGGCATAGTCGCGGTTCTTCCAGTGGAACTGGCTGTCGGTGCGGATCAGCCAGCCCGCCTCCTCGAACAGCGCGATCTGGTCCGGTGCGACGAAGCTGGCATGCGCGCTGCTGAGCCCGTTCTGCAGCACCAGCGTTTCGGCCGCCTGCAGCAATGGCGCGGCCAGCGCGTCGTCGCGCAGCAGCAGGCGCGGGCCGGGAACGGGGGAGAAGGGCGCGGCAATCTGCAGCTTGGGATAATAGCGCCCGCCCGCGCTCTCGAACGCATGCGCCCAGCTCTGGTCGAACACATATTCGCCCTGGCTGTGGGATTTCAGATAGGCGGGCAGCGCGGCGGCCAGCGCGCCCCCCGCATCCTTGATCACGATCGACGCGGGGCTCCAGCCGCTGCCCGGCCCGACGCTGCCGGACTGTTCCATGGCCGACAGAAAGGCATGGCCGGTAAACGGGTTGCCGCTGGGGTTGCAGGCATCCCATTGCCCGGCCGGCAGATCGGCAACGCCCTTGGCGATCTGCGCCATGATCCGGTCTTCAGCCATGATCGGATAAACGCATCAGCCGCCCGCCGTTCCCGAACGGCGGTGGCGGGCGCGCGCTTTCATGCGGTTATGCGGTGCGGCGGGCAGCTTAGTTGCGCAGCGCAACAATGGCATCGATTTCCACGGCGGCATTCAGCGGCAGCACGGGCGTGGCCACGGCGCTGCGGGCGTGGCGGCCAGCCTCACCGAACACCTGCTCCATCAGATCGGACGCGCCGTTCACCACCTTGGGCTGATCGGAGAAATCCGGGGTGGATGCCACGAATGCACCCAGCTTCACGATCTGCACCACGCGCTCCAGATCGCCGTCCAGCGCCGCCTTGATCTGCGCAATCAGCATGATGCCGCAGGCGCGGGCCGCTTCCACGCCCCGTTCCAGCGAGACGTCCGCCCCCAGCTTGCCGGTCACGATCGCGCCGTCGATGAAGGGCAGCTGGCCGGACACATAGAGCATGCCGTTCGCGATCACCGCCGGGCGATAGGAGGCCACAGGGGCCGCCGGCTCGGGCAAGGTGATGCCGATATCTGACAGGTTCGATTCGAAGCTCATACCGTTTCTCCAACTGGCGCGTGGCCTTCGGCCAGCCGCGCTTCAATCCATTCCAGAGCCGCGTCCCAGCGGTCGATCCGCGCATGCGCGTCGGGCGCCGGCGGAATGCTGCCAGCCAGCCGCGGCTCGCCCACCATATGCAGCCGCCATACTTCAGGGCGATGTTTCTTCACCGATTCATGGTGATTGGGCAGATCGTCGATAAAGACAGTCACGCTCGGGTCGAACCGGTCCACGATCTCGCTCAGCGGCGTGCCCTTGCCGCCCTGGTTGCAGCGCACCTCATGATCGATCCCCACGGCCTTCAGCTGCGCCGTGCGCGCCTCCTGCCGGTGATCGAGCAGATTGGTCAGCACCACCACATCGGCCTTGGCCGCGAGCGTGCGAATCGCCTCCACCGCGCCGTCGATCGGCTGCTGGCGGTTCATCTGGTCGTCGAAAAAGGCATTCAGCAGCGGCCAGACCTCTTCCTGCTCCACCACCGTGCCATCATGCTTGTGGCGCAGCGCCTCGGCAAAGCCGCCATGATCCAGATCGAAGTGGATGCCATGCGCCTCGTCCAGCCATTCGGCGAACGGCACCACCATGTGCAACAGCACCTCGTCGCAATCGGTGATGATCAGCGGCCGTCCGGCCCGGTCGGGAGAAGTCATGCATCCAGCTTTCGTGCTGCGGCGGGAATCTGTGAGGGGTCGATCTGGCGTGCCTCGGCATAGCTTACAAGGTCCGGCTCATAGGCTTCCAGAAAGCCCAGCACCGCGCGGTGGGTGGCCTGATCCTGCAATCCGGCGCGCAGCGCGTCCGGTGTCAGGCCCGTCAGATCGAGGAAGCGCACGGCGCGCGCATCGTCGCTCATGATCCAGGCCAGCGCATCGAGCGCCAGCGCGACAGGGTCTGTGTGGGAGATCGGGTTGGAGGTTGGCGAGCGCACCCGCTTGGCTTAGAGAATTGGCGACGCAGCGCAAGCAGGGGTTGAGCAATCATGGCCAAACGCATCCTCATCGTGGAGGATAACGAGCTGAACCTGAAGCTGTTCACCGATCTGCTGCGGGCGCACAGCTTCATGGTCGAGCCGTTGACCGATGGGCGCGAGGCGGTGGAAACGGCGCGGGCGTTCAAGCCCGATCTCATCATCATGGACATTCAGCTGCCGCATGTCAGCGGGCTGGATCTGATCGTCCAGCTGAAGGCGGACCGCGCGCTCCGGCCCATCCCGATCCTGGCGGTGACGGCCTATGCCGGCAAAGGGGACGAGGAACGCATCCGCGAGGCGGGGGCGGAAGGCTATGTCTCCAAACCGGTGGCGGTGATGAAGTTCGTGGAGGCTGTGCAGGAGGCCATGCGCTAAGGGCGCGCGGCGCGAACGTGCACAAGCGCACGCCCCCCATGGGATCACCCGGCGCGCACGACAAAACCCCGACAAAAGCCGGGGTGCTGTCTCTTCGGAACATCATGGCTGAACGCTGCGCGGAGGCAGCCCGTTCAGCGCCGGATCAATTACTTGATCTTGGCTTCCTTGAACTCGACATGCTTGCGCGCGACGGGATCATATTTGCGGAACGTCATCTTCTCGGTGATGTTGCGCGGATTTTTCTTGGTCACGTAGAAGAAACCCGTATCGGCGGTGCTTACGAGCTTGATCTTCACGGTGGCGGGCTTCGCCATGATACCTATCCTATTCCTGAAAGTTCGGGCGGGCGGCTGATTCGAACGCCGACCACGACAAGCCGGTGCCGATGACCTGTTGTGGCGGCGGAGTCAAGGTTGCTGTGGATAAAGTGCGGTTTTTGGCGGTGCCGAATGCCCCGTCAGCGAGCGGGTTCACAGGAAGGCCGGATCAGGCGTCGATCAGTTCGTGGATCGCCTGTTCGGTCTGCATCGACGCGCGGTGCAACTGGGCGATGAGCGGCCCGGTATCGTCTTCCGGCGCCCGTTCGATCGCGCCGGTTAGGGCGGCCACGCGTGCGGCGCCCACGCTGAGCGCCGCGCCCTTGAAATAATGCGCGCTGGAGCGGGTGGCATCGCGGTCTCCCTTGGCGAAATGATCGCCGATGATGCGCGGGCGCAGCCGCAGCTCCGCAATGAAGCTCTGCACGAAATCCATGAACGGCTCGAACCCGATGGTGTCGATCAGCTCGTCCAGCTGCTCCTGATCCAGCAGCGCATGCGCGCCGGGCACCGGTGCGATAAAGGCCTTCATTGTTCGGCCCGCGCCAGCATGAGGATGGCCTGGGTGCGGTTGGGGACGGCAAGTTTTTTCAAAATGGCCTTCACATGGGTTTTTACGGTGATTTCCGACAGATCGAGATCATAGGCGATCTGCTTGTTGAGCGAGCCGTCGCTCATGGCGCGCAGCACGCGCAGCTGCGCGGCGGTGAGCGTGCGGATGCGCTGCACTTCGGTGCGATCCGCATCCTCGATAGCATCCTGCGCCCCGGCTGAAAACCAGCGGCCACGGCCCAGCACGGTGCGAATCGCCTCCACCATCTCCGGCATGGACGCTTCCTTGGAGAGGAACCCGTCGGCCCCCAGTACGGACAGCTCCTGTTCCACCGCGGGATTGGCGGTGCCGCTGATCACCAGCATCGGCAGATCGGGGAACTGGTCGCGAAATTCGGACAGGCTGAGCAGGCCGCGGCTATCGGGCAGCGAAAGGTCCATGGTCACCATGTCGGCATCGGCGGCCATGCGGCGCGCATCGGACAGGGAGCCGGTTTCTACCAGATGGGTGCCCGGTGCGGCGGCAGCAAAGGCCAGGGCGGTGGCCTTCCGGCACATCGGGTGATCGTCCACGATGATGGCGGTTTTTCCCAAGCCCCAAGCTCCTGTTAGCACCCGCCCTGATGATGGGGGGATTAGATGACAGGTGCTAACAGAAGCTGGTTAATAAAATTGCGGGCCCTCAGGAATCCTGGGTGATCGCGGCATTGTCCACCACCGAGAGCAACGCGTCGAACTGTGACTGCGTAACGTCCCGGCGCTGGCCGGCCCGGGCGTTTTCCTTCGCCTCCAGCGCGGCCACCGTCACCAGCAGGCTGCGCTGATAGGCGCCGCATTCGTCGCTGCGAATGTCCTTGGCGCACACCGCCTTGGTGCGGGTGATCAGATCTTGCACCACCTTGTCCTTGGCGGACAGGTCCGGCGCGGTCGCCGCCATGGCCGGCAAAGCGATCAGCATCATGCCGAGAGGAGCGGCAGAGCGAATGAGGATCTTGATGCTAGCCATGGCAGGTTCCTTGTTGTGCTTCGCCAGATCGTCCCCGGCGATGACCCTCTTCTGGACCATCACGCCCTGCCGCGAAATCACCCCTTGGGGTTAGGTCCGCCGGGCCATGCGGCGCGCCCGCAATGTCAGCCCGTGTGTTACGGCCAGCGATTTCGGCCAGTAATATCGTCCTGTGATTTCAATATGCGATTTCACAGGCCCTTAACCATGATGCGCTATCGCTCCTCCCACTGGCAGCTTCCCATCGGCGGCATGGCCAGGGCAGGCAAAGGAGGGGCGCATGTTCCAGCGGCACGAGAATTTCGATCGGCATCATCCGGCCAGCGAGCATGATATATCGGCGCGGCTGGTCTTTTGCGGGTTGATCGACGAGCTGGAAGATATCAGCCTCTCGCGCCACCCCGATTATTTCCTGATCAAGCTGCAGCAGCTGCGCACCGATGCGCGGGCCTGCCGCCTCCATGCGCTGGTCGCGGTGACCGAGCAGTGCCTGCGCGGCCTAAGCCGGGCGATCGAGCCGGGGCAGCATGCCCGCTTCAACCGTGACTATGCCGCACTGATGCGCGACGCGGTCGATTGCGGGCAGGCCACCCAGGCCGAATCGGAAGCGCTGCTGGCGTCGGCGGCCTATCGCATCTTCGGATAGGCATGGATGGCTTCCTGACCACGATGCTGGCCGTGCTGCTGGCGGAATCCGGGGGCCGCACGCAGCTTCTTGCCGCCTTGACCGCCGCACACTTCCGGCAGGACGGCGCGGTCCTAGCCGGATTGCTGCTGGCCATTGTGCTGAACGTCGCGCTGTCGGCCATTCTGGGCGGCCTCATGCACGGCTGGGTCAGCCAGGATGTGCTGACCTTCTTCTATGCCCTCGCCTGTCTGTTCGCCGGGCTCACCATGCTTGGGTCTCAGCAGGATGTGGCCGGGCCGGTCCACAAACTGGGCGCGCTGCTGGGCAGCTTTCTGGCGTTCAGCCTCTCCATGCTCGGGGACCGAAGCCAGTTTCTGATCCTCGCCATCGCCGCGCGCACGGACATGCCGCTGTTCGTGGCGGTCGGCGGCCTGTTGGGGCTGGCGATCGCCTGTGTGCCGGCCATCGTGTTTCGTGAGGAAATCGCGCGCGCCGTGCCGCTGATCCGGGTCCGGCGTATCGGCGGCTATCTGTTCACGGCGCTCGGCGGGTTTCTGACGGTAGTCGCGCTCGATCTGGTGTGATCGACCTTGTGCATCTCTGTAACCGGATCAATCGGTGGAAACCATCGCACGGTCTGCGGGTTGTTCTTGCATAGAAACGATTTGAAATCACAGGAAGGACCGCTCTCCCATGACGGACAAGCACCCCGGTATCGACGACAACAGCAAAAAAGCGCTCGCCGATGCGCTCAACGGCATTCTGGCCGATAGCTATGCGCTGTATCTGAAGACCAAGAATTTCCACTGGCACATGCACGGACCGCATTTCCGCGATTATCATCTGCTGCTCGACGAGCAGGCGGCGGAAATCCACGGCACCACCGATGCAATTGCCGAGCGCGTGCGCAAGATCGGCCTGAAGACGCTGACGTCCATCGCCTCGATCTCCAAGCATCAGTCGATCAAGGATAGCGACGAGACCGATATCCCGGCCGAAAAGATGCTCGATCTGCTGCGCCTCGACAATCTGGCCTATGTCGCCAAGCTCAAGGAAGCCAAGGAACTGTGCGAGGAAACCGGCGACAACGCCACCGACGGACTGATCGACGATTGGACCGACATGGCTGAAGAACGCGCCTGGTTCCTGGCATCGACGCTCGAAAAGAACTGAGCGACGGCCATCACCACGAACGGCGAGGCGCTGCCGCGAGGTGGCGCCTTTTTTTTCTTGGCTCGGTGGTCGCGGCGCTGGCCAGCGGCCTTACTCTATCGCAGGCGGCGACGCGTTGATGCGTCCCAGCCAATAGAAACCATCGAAGCCGTTATCCCGTTTTTCGCCGGGAAATGGTGCCAGCGCGATGAAATCGGGTCTGTCCAGATCGGTTAGTTCGGGAGAAACGACGCTGCCGCATTGGACGGCGCCCAGCGGCGGCCGGCCATCCGCACCGATTTTCGCACCGCTTTTCATGGTGCAGTGCCATGAGCTGCCACCGGCGTAGCGCATGTCGAGAGAGAGAATCTGATCGGCAGGCGCCAGCTTCATCGCCATCGGTTCAAACAGGAAATTGGCACGCTGCATGGGCGTTTTTTTAGCGTGCGCGCCGCCCACAAGGATCAGCACGCGATCAAACACCCCGCCATCGGCTGCATTTCGGATATTTTCCGCCTGCGCCGCCTCATGCGGATTTTGCCCGGATAGATGGGCAAATTTCATCTCCTGTTGTTCGTCCTTGGCGCCATTGAAGGCTGTGATCGAAATCGGATAGCCTGCCGACTTGAGTCTATGGAGCCGCACGAGCATCGCAAACATGGCCCGGCTCGCTACGCCATCGGATCGGCCCAACCATCCGGCCTTGCCAAGGGCCTCGCCAAATTGCGCTGGCGGCAAAGCCCAAGCGGCCTGAAACGCGGCATTCTGCATCGAATCATGCTCGACTCCGATGAGCAATCTTTGGCCGCGCATGGCCAGCGCGCAGACGACCCGTCCAAAGAAGGCAGGCGATTGGTCCGTACCATGCAGTTCTCCGAACAGGATGAAGCGCGGATCGCGTTGCTCGACCGCGTCCCAGCCTGGCGGCAATGTGCAATCTTCATCGGCCACCGGCGCTTGCAGCGCAGCGGGCGTGCTGTTCTGATCGGCCTTGGCCGGAAGTGTGGTTGGCAGAGCGAGCAACCAAGCGGTCATCAATATGTGCAGTTTCATCATGGCCTCCCCGCCGTCCGAGACCATGATGCTATGCTATCTGCGCGCTATTGCAATGTAGGAAGATCCCTGATCGGGTCGGTTTTCCCCCAGGGGACCGGCTCTTTGATCTTGTAGGAAATATCGTTGCGCGGCCGCGCAATCCTTTCGTGTTCACTTTGTCAACTTTGCACCATTTCGTTGCTACCGGCATCGGGGGGCAGCGATGTGGACAAGGTGACTGGACGGCGGGAAGGCCGGAGACCGGGCGGCAGGTGAAGGACATGCAAAAAGGGCGGCCCCGCGGGACCGCCCTCGATGTTCATCTGCGAAAAGGCCGGATCAGTCGATCGCGTGCAGATTCACCGCAGAATATTTGCCGCGGCGATCGACTTCGATGTCGAACTCCACCCGGTCGCCCTGGGCCAGGCCGGACATGCCGGACCGCTCGACCGCGCTGATATGGACAAAGGCATCGGCCTCGCCATCTTCGCGTTCGATAAAGCCGAAGCCCTTCACATCGTTGAAGAACTTGACCGTACCCTTGGCCTTTTCACCCGTCAGCTCACGCTGTGGTGCGCCGGCGCCGCGCGGTGCGCCGCCGGGGCCACCCGGTGCGCCGGGACGTGGTGCCCGCTCGACCGATTCGACCGGCATGGGCTCACCCTCGATCTCCAGATCGCTGGCCGACACCTTGCCGCCGCGATCGACGAGCGTGAACTTGAGCGGCTGGCCTTCCGCCAGACCGGTCAGGCCGGCAGCTTCCACCGCGCTGATGTGCACGAACACGTCATCCGGGCGATCGTTGCACTGGATGAAGCCGAAGCCCTTCTGGCCGTTGAAGAATTTGACGATGCCTTCGCCGGAGCCGACGACCTGCGCCGGCATGCTGCCGCCGCCGCGCCGTGGTGCGCCGCCGCCGGAAAAACCGCCGCCACCGCCACCGCCGCCGAAGCCGCCGCGTGGTGCACCGCCACCGCCGCCGCGATCATCACCGAAGTTGCGCGGACCATCGAAGCCGCCACGGCCGCCGCCGCCGCCGTCAAATGGTCCGGAGTCCCTATAGCCGTCGAAATTCTCGTCGCCGAAACTATCGCGCTTGTCACGGCCCTTGCCGCGCCGCTTACGGTCAAAACTCATGTCTTAAAAATCACCTTGCTTCGCCCCCCGGTTCGGGCGAAGCAGCGAAGGACGACTGACTGCAACGCCAGATGCGTCCGTAAATTGGAATCGCATCTAGGCTCTTGCATATCGTAAAATGATCGGCGTTGCGATAGCTGTTTTCCACAGGCTGACCCGGGCCGCGCACGGTGCGGCGATGGCGGCAAGGTTCCAAGGCATAACAAAGCGTTGCATATGCGGCGCGCCGCACCATCTGGATGCGGTGCCAACCAAGGTTGCCATGATGGCGGCTCTGGGCCAAAGATCACCGCCCGTCCGCGTCCCACCTCTCTCCTCACTCATCTGTTATATAGGATATCCCCGCCTTGGCCGTGCATTTTCACGAAGAAGACCTGCCCGATGGCGTCCTGGAAACAGGCGATCTGGCCGTCGATACGGAAACGATGGGCCTGCGCACCCCGCGGGACCGATTGTGCCTGTTGCAGATTTCCAATGGCGACGGGGATGAGCATCTGGTCCGTTTCAACCCCGGCTCCAGCTACGATGCGCCCAATCTGAAGCGCATCCTGGCCGATCCGGCGCGGGTGAAGCTGTATCATTTCGGCCGATTCGATCTGGCGGCGATCCAATATTATATGGGGGTGACGGCCGCGCCGGTGTTCTGCACCAAGATCGCCAGCAAGCTGGTGCGCACCTATACCGATCGGCACGGGCTGAAAGAGCTGGTGCGCGAGATGCTGGGCCAGGACATATCCAAGCAGCAGCAGTCGAGCGACTGGGGCGGGCCGCAGCTGAGCGATGCGCAGAAGGATTATGCCGCATCGGACGTGCGCTTCCTGCATCGTCTGCGCGAGCAGTTCATCGTCCGGCTGGAACGCGAAGGGCGCATGGAGATGGCGCAGGCCTGTTTCGATTTCCTGCCGATGCGCGCGCAGCTGGATATTGCCGGATGGCCGGATGACGATATTTTCGCCCATAGCTGATCGTTCCGGCCGGGCTGGTCCTGCGCGCCATGCGCCTGCATCGCAAGGTGCCGGGGCATGAGCAACCGCGCCGACCGGGAACGATCGAAGCGCAAGCAGTTCGCCGCGCCGGGCGGTTCGTTCGACCGGGTGATCGCGATATTGCGGGTGGCGCTGCCATCCGCGGTCGGCGCGCTGGTTGCCGCCCTGCTGCTGCTGCCCCTGATCAGCCGGGATGAAAGCGGCTTCGTGCTGGACAAGGACAAGGTGGACCGTGCGCCCGAGCGGCTGGAGGCCAAGAACGCGCTCTATCGTGGCAGCGATGACAAGGGCCGCCCCTTCGCGCTGAGTGCCGGCAGTGCGCTGCAGCGCAACGCCACCCCGGGGCAGGTGCAGCTGGACAATCTCTCGGCCCGCCTGACGCTGGACGATGGCCCCGCCTCGATCCGCGCAGGCAGCGGCACATATGATATCGAGGCCCAACGAGCGCAGATCCCGGGGCCGCTGATGTTCGAGGCGGAGCCGGGCTATCGGCTGACCACCAGCAACGCCACACTCGCCTTCGGTCCGCAAACGCTGGATGCCACCGGCGGCGTGACGGGCAGCACCGATATCGGCACGTTCAAGGGGGATCGCATGAAGGCCGATCTGGCCAACCGCACGCTCACCGTGTCCGGCAATGTATCCGGCAGCACGCGGCTGGGCCCCTTCACCGCGCAGCGCCTGACGGTGAATCTGGCCAACGGCACCATCGCGCTCGATGGGGATGCAAAAGTGCGCGTCAATCAGGGGCAATTGCGCTAGGGACCGGTCATGATGAAGCGTATCGTTCTTTTTCTGACCGGCCTGGTCGGTTCAGCCCTGCTCCTTTCCACCGCCAGTGCGCAGGTGATGGCCGGGCACGACAGCAATGCGCCGGTCAGTTTCAACGCCGGCCGGATCGAGATTCAGGACCGCGCCGACCGAGTCGTGCTGACCGGCGGCGTGCTGGTGACGCAGGCCGGGCTGAGCCTGCGGTCCACCCGCATGACCATTGCCTATAGCAATGCCTCGGGCATCGATGTGAACCGGATCGACGCGACCGGCGGCGTGGTGATCACCAAGAGCGACGAGCGCGCGACCGGCGACGCGGCGATCTACGATCTGGATCGGCGGCTGATCACGCTGGTCGGCAATGTCACGCTCACCCAGCGCGGCAACCGCCTGAATGGCGGGCGCGTGGTGATCGATCTGGATAGCGGCAAGGCGGTGATCGACGGCAGCGGCGCGGGCGGCGCGGCGCCGGAGGGGATCGAAAGCGCCGGCCCCGGCCGTGTCACCGGAAGCTTCACGGTGCCGCAGCAGGGCCAATGAGCGCGCCCGTTCATCGACTTAGCCCTTGATGCTTGCGCCGCGCCGCCGCATGGCCTGAACCATGCAAGATCCTCCTGCGATCCAAGAGCCGACTGCCATGGACCAAATATCGAGCCAGAAGATGAGCCGCGCCGTCCGGCCGGAAACGGCGATGCAGGAAGATGCGCTCGACAGCGGACTGGCCGTCGTGTCGATCGCCAAAAGCTATGACAAGCGCCAGATCCTGTCGGATATTTCGCTCTCGGTCGCGCGGGGCGAGGTGGTCGGTCTGCTCGGCCCCAATGGCGCGGGCAAGACCACCTGTTTCTATTCCATCATGGGGCTGGTGAAGCCGGACAGCGGGCGCATCGTGCTGGATGGTGAGAATATTACTGGCCTGCCCATGTATCGGCGCGCGGTGCTGGGCCTCGGTTATCTGCCGCAGGAAACCTCCATTTTCCGCGGCATGACGGTGGAAAAGAACATCCGTACCGTGCTGGAGATGGTCGAGCCGGACAAGAAGGTGCGTGACGAGCGGCTGGAGCAGCTGCTCGGCGAATTCGGCCTGACGGGCCTGCGCGCATCGGCCGCGATGGCACTGTCGGGCGGCGAACGGCGGCGCTGCGAAATTGCCCGCGCACTGGCCGCCGATCCTTCGATCATGCTGCTGGATGAGCCCTTCGCCGGCATCGATCCGATCTCCATTGCCGACATCCGCGATCTGGTGGCGGATCTGAAGAAGCGCGATATCGGCGTGCTCATCACCGATCATAATGTGCGCGAGACATTGGAAATCGTGGACCGTGCCTGTATCATCTATGACGGGCAGGTGCTGTTCGCCGGATCGCCGGAGGATCTCGTCGCCGACCCCAATGTACGCCGGCTCTATCTGGGCGAGGGCTTTGCCCTGTGATCCATAGGCCTGTGACCAACAGCGTTTCGAGAGACAAGCATACGTCATGAATTCCCTGGGACCGAGGCTCGATCTACGCCAGTCCCAGTCGCTGGTCATGACCCCGCAGCTGCAGCAGGCCATCAAACTGCTCGCGCTGTCCAATCTCGAGGTCGAAGCCTATCTGAACGAAGCGATGGAGCGCAATCCGCTGCTGGCGAGCGAAAGCCGCGGGCCAGAGGAAGAGCGCCGCATTGCCGACGCGCCGGCGGAGACGCGCGCGGATGAGGGCGTGGACCCGGTCGAGGCACGCGGCGACAAGACCGAAAGCTACAGCGCGCCTGGCACCGGCGGGGCGTTGCCATCGTCGGAGCCGGGCGAAGGCCCCGATTTCGATCGCATGGCCGCGCCGGAGGCGACCTTGCACCAGCATCTGGAAGCGCAGGCGCATGCCAGTTTCGGTGCGCTGGACTGCCGCATCGCGCTGGCGCTGATCGAGCAGATCGACAGCTGCGGCTATCTGCGGGAGAAAACCGACGTCATTGCCGCGCGGCTGGGTGTGGATGCGGTGCATGTGGAACGCGTGCTGCAGGCGGTGCAGCTGTTCGATCCCACGGGTGTCGGCGCGCGCGATCTTTCGGAATGTATCGCCATCCAGGCGCGGGAGGCGGACCGTTATGACCCCTGCATGGCCAAATTGATCGATAATCTGGAGCTGCTGGGCAAGGGTGATTTTACGCGCCTCAAGCGGCTTTGCGCGGTGGATGATGATGATTTTGCCGACATGGTTGCCGAGCTGCGGGGATATGATCCCAAGCCCGGCAGCCGGTTCGACAGCGAAACCCTGCCGCCCGTCGTACCTGACGTGTTTATCCGGGAACGTGCGGATGGCTGGCGGGTGGAGCTGAACGAAGCCAATCTGCCACGGCTGCTGGTGGATCGCCAATATCAGGCCGACCTGGAGGCTGGCGCGGACAAGGCGACCAAGAGCTGGATCGGCGACTGCATCAGCGAGGCGCACTGGCTGATCAAGGCGATGGACCAGCGCCAACGCACCATCATCAAGGTGTCGAGCGCGATCCTGAAGCGACAGGAGGCGTTTTTCCGCAAGGGTGTGACCGCACTGCGCCCGCTGACCCTGCGGGAGGTGGCGGAAGATATCGAGATGCATGAAAGCACGGTCAGCCGGGTGACCAGCAACAAATATCTCAGTTGCCGGCGCGGCGTCTACGAACTGAAATATTTCTTCTCCAGCGGCGTGTCATCTGGCGACGATGGAGAATCGGCGAGCGCAGAGGCGGTAAAAAGCCATATCGGGCGGCTGATCGATGGCGAAGATGCCAAGAGCATCCTGTCCGACGATCGCCTGACCGAATTGCTGAAGGAACAGGGATTCGAAATCGCGCGCCGCACCGTGGCAAAATATCGCGAGGCGATGGGCCATGGATCTTCGGTGCAAAGGCGGCGGCAGAAGAAGATGGAGGGTCTGTAGGCCGCGCTGGCAGCGCTAGCCTACCCTTTGCTGCCCATACATGCGGTCGCCTTACATGCGGTCGACGGTGTCCTTCACCTTTTTGCCAGCCATCAGCCCCAGCACCAGGAAGACCACGAACAAGATCATCGCGATCACAAACAGCGCGATGGCAATATTGACGAACGCACCGGATACGCCGCCAAATCCAAAGATGGCGGCAACAAGAGCAATGACGAGGCAGATAAGAGCAAGTTTGATCATGGTCAGACAAGTCGCGACGGGAGCAACTGGTTCCGGCTAGTGGGGTTCTGCGTCGCGATATTATCCAACGTCCGGCCCAATGGCATGCACCTGCAGTACGTCGGTATCGATCGCCACGCCGGCCACGCGCACACGCTTTTCCACCAGATCGACGGGCGTGCGGCCAAGTTCCAGCCCCCAGCGTGCGCCATCATCGGCCCGCAGCACGAAGCCCCCGGCACTGCGCTTCAGCGTGCCATGCAAGGTGATGCTGTCGCTCAGGCCAGCGCGTCCGCGACTGGCACATAATCATAGCCCAAATCCTCGGCCACCGCCTGATAGGTGACCGAACCGTTCCACACGTTCAGCCCCTCGGCCAGATGCGGATTGCGGCGCAGCGCTTCCTTCCAGCCCAGATCGGCGATCTTCAACGTGTGCGGCAAAGTGACGTTGTTCAGTGCATAGGTGCTGGTGCGCGCCACCGCGCCCGGCATGTTCGCCACGCAATAATGCACCACGCCGTCGACCATGTAGGTTGGGTCATCATGGGTGGTGGCCTTGCTAGTCTCGAAGCAACCGCCCTGATCGATCGCGACATCGACCAGCACCGCACCCGGTTGCATCGTCTTCAGCATCTCGCGCGTCACCAGCTTGGGGGCGGAGGCGCCAGGGATCAGCACCGCGCCGATCACCAGATCCGCCTGCGCCACGCATTCGACCAGATTCGCACGGTTCGAGAAGCGGGTGACTGCCCGCGCCTCGAAATAATTGCCGAGCTTCTCCAGCACTTCGGGATCGCGATCGAGAATCGTCACCTGCGCGCCAAGGCCCGCGGCCATCTGCGCGGCGTTAAAGCCGACCACGCCGCCGCCGATCACGGTGACATTCGCCGGCGCCACACCGGGCACACCGCCCAGCAGCACGCCGCGGCCGCCATGCGCCTTTTCCAGCGCGCTGGCGCCGGCCTGTACGGACATCCGCCCGGCCACCTGGCTCATCGGCTTCAGTAGCGGCAGCTGACCGCGCTCGTCGGTCACTGTTTCATAAGCGATACAGGTCGCGCCGCTGGCCACCAGATCCTTGGTCTGTTCCGGATCGGGCGCCAAATGCAGATAGGTGAACAGGATCTGCCCTTCGCGCAGCATGGCGCGCTCCGCCGGCTGTGGTTCCTTCACCTTCACCACCATCTCTGCCTGGGCAAACACGGTCTTGGCATTCGCAACGATGGTCGCGCCGGCTGCCTCATATTCATGATCGTGCGAGCCAATGCCTTCGCCGGCGCCGGTTTCCACCATCACCTCATGCCCATGCACGATCAGCTCGCGCGCACTCTCGGGCGTCAGGCCTACGCGATATTCATGATTCTTGATTTCCCGGACGGTACCAACGCGCATGAGGGGCTCCTGCAAACTCGGATATAAGACGCGTGTCTTAGCGAGGCGCCAAACGGAAAGCGACTCCCAAGCTGTTACTTTGTTTCAGTTTTCCGTAACTTTCCGAACGGGCACGGGGATGTTGCAAATATCCGCCCCGCCTGCGGGAACGTTGAAGAACGGATCGCGCCGGTTTGCGCGCGCATCGGCATAGCGTTCGAAGGTGGCGCCTTCTGTGGAAAGATATTGGAATTTCGGCTGCGCAGCCTGTGGCAGATCCGTGGCCAGGCGCGCCGAGACGATCGGCACGCGCTGCGCAGGATCTTCGTAGAAGCCAAGATCGCCCGTGCCCCGCGGCAGGCTGGAAAGATGCTCCATCCCCTCGATGACCCGTCCGACGAGCGCGATGTTGCGATCCAGATGCCGCGGTGCCTGCCCGATCACGGTGTAAAGCTCGGCCCCCGTGCCGGTATCGGGCGAGAGATTGCGGCCGACACCGACCATGCCGTAGCAATGGACCGGCCAACTGCTTTTGTCGTCCATCCCGAGTGGCCAGCCTTCGGAAAACTTGACCTCTGATGCATAGGCATCGCGCTGGACCCAATGTTCGAGCCGGTGCTGTTCGGCCGAAGCCAGCGCCTCGGCGCGCTCTTCAGCAGTCATCTGGACCGGCAACTCTCTCAGCGTGATATGCGTAAATGCGACATACGCGCTCTCCGGCACCGTTGCCAAACCACGCGGTAGCGGCTTTTCCTCGCTCGCATCGCCCCACTGCACGACATAATTGTCCTGCACGCGGTTCACGCTGGTCCCGTCCCACCAATGCGCGGCCGCCAGCTTGCGGATATTGCCCACCCACCCTTGCGAATAGGGCGGCGGCATCAACTGGATCACGACGCGGCGTGGTTTGCGGTCACGATCTGCCGACAGCTCCATTACCAGCAAATCCTCCGGCGCGATCGCCACCCATTCGGACGCAGGCGCCTGTGCCACGATCTCTCCGGGCGATGGAGACGCAGCCGGCGCGCCCTGCGCAAACGCTCCGAAGGACGGCAAGGTGAGGGCGCAAATGAGGGCGGCGAGGCAATGTTTTTTCATGGGTGACAGACTGACACAAAGCAGCGGCTTGCGAAAGCACGCTCAACCCATTAGAGGCAGCCGCTTCCAGCCGGAAATGCGGAGCGGTGGCCGAGTGGTCGAAGGCGCACGCCTGGAAAGTGTGTAAAGGGGCAACTCTTTCGTGGGTTCGAATCCCACCCGCTCCGCCATCTTTTAATCCACGAAGATGCGTCAACGTTCAAAAACGTTGAAAATCTGGGCACTTTGTCGCTGTTCCATTCCGCTGGCGTGCGTTGACATTCCCACATATCCGGCTGATGGTGTGGGCATGAAAGTGGGTAGGCATTGAGTGGCCTCACCGCCATGGCGGTGAAGAATGCGTCCAAGCCAGGCCGTTATGGCGACGGCCGCGGTTTGATGCTGGTAGTTTCCCCATCCGGTACGAAGAGCTGGATCTTGCGGATTCAGGCCAACAAGCGGCGCCGAGACTTTGGGCTCGGGCCTTTTCCTGACATTAGCCTAGCGGAGGCGCGCTCGCGAGCCGACATCTATCGGTCTGCGGTTCGGCTGGACAAAGACCCCGTTGCAGAGCGTCGTCTGGGCAATGCCGTTCCAACCTTTGCCGAGGCTGCGACATCAGCTCATGCGGAGCAGAAGGCGGGCTGGAAGAACGGTAAGCACCAGGCGCAGTGGATCTCGACGCTCGAACGATACGCATTTCCTTCTATCGGCAGCGTTCCGATTAATGAAGTGGGGATGCGTGATGTCCGAGACTTGTTGTCGGCAATCTGGCTGTCAAAGCCGGAGACGGCAAGGAGAGTGAAACAGCGCATTGGCACGGTCATCGATTTTGCAGTCGCAAAACAATGGCGAGACACTGAATTGCCGATGCGCGCGATCCTGAAGGCTCTGCCAGCTCAGCGCAAACGGGTGATTCATCATAGATCGATTTCCTATCAAGCATTGCCGGGCTTTTACCACGCTTTGAGCGGGAAAAGCTCGATGGGCAGGCTGGCATTGCAGTTTGTAATTCTTACCGCTTGTCGATCTGGCGAAGTCCGGGGCGCTCGCTGGGACGAGGTGGATATATCCGCGAAGCTGTGGACCGTTCCTGAAGAGCGGATGAAGGCCGGACGGCCCCACATTGTCCCGCTTAGCCAGCCCGCGATTGATCTTCTACGACACGTAAAACGGCTTGGATATTCCCATACTGATCTGATATTCCCGGGGCAGAAGAGAGGTTCGATGCTTTCGGACATGACTTTACTGAAGGTGCTGCGCGATAAGAACCTGGATTTCACGGTCCACGGGTTTCGCTCGACCTTTCGTGACTGGGTGGCAGATACCACCGATTACCCTGCCGAGGTTGCAGAGGCCGCTTTGGCACACACGATCGCCGATAAGACGGTGGCCGCTTACAAGCGGACAGCTTTCCTAGAAAAACGAAAAGTCCTGATGGATGCCTGGGGCGCATATGTCACTGCGCTTTGAAAGCTATCATAAACGAAGAAAATTGTGGGATTTAACGCAGGAAGTGCACTCATACCAAGCGCTCGAAGCTCTCGAACATGGTGATTTGGAGCCATTAGCCGCGTATATTGAGCAAAAGGGCGGAATGATCGACCACTGCGTGACTGCGCTCTTAATTGATTGCCTGAGGCAGCATGGGACATCCAGCTTTCAGCTTCTATCAAAAAAGCGTGTCAGAGGAAGTAACGCAAAAAAAGCGCCGATTGAGGTGCTTGAAAGAGCAAGCGACATCCGCCGCTGGACATTTGAATATTGGGATCGTCGGCAAACCAAAGAAACGGAAAAGTCGATTTTTGAAAGTTTGGCAGAAGGCGAAACGGTTAATGCTCGTACGATCCGCGAAGCCATACAGGCCTCTTTGAAAAACGAAAAACTTCGTGAGCTTTGGGAGCGGCGAACGAGGGCGTTAAATGCGTTGAAAAAACGATCTTCGTAATTTCATCGAACGCTGAGTTCTCATTGGGCATCATTACGTCTCCTAATAAGTTTGGAGATACACATGGACAGGAACGTAAACCCATTAGCGCATTCAATCTTGGATGTTTGTGAATTAACCTCGCTCAGCCGTTCGAGCATCTATGAATTGATCAACCGCGGTGAGCTCGAAGTGATATCAATTGGTAGGCGCCGTCTTGTTCTGGCCAGATCGGTCGAGAAATTGCTTGGCATAAAGAGCGGAACCGCGGGCGAATGACCACTCGCGCGACGTCCATGGACTTTGGATCCACGCTTGCGCAGAAATCAGCGGATAAAATTGCGAATGTCCTATGGGACTCGCGCGCGCGTAAAAGACTCAGTTCTCAGTCCATCTTGATAGGTCAGCTTGGGCGATGGTCGTGGTGATGATCAGCTACCAGCTTGAGGAGCAGGAAGTGGGCGAGCTGATCCAAGCCACAACCTATGCCATTGTAGCTGGGCTGGCGCTCAACCGGATGATTACCATTGCTTGGGAGCTTACCGGTGTGACAGACGCGCGCCGCGCTACCGGTGTGTTTCTCAAGCTTGCTTGTGAGGCCCTGCGCCGAGGGGGGCATCCTTCGGCATACATCTATGTGATCGAGAACGGAACCAAACTGGGTCTGCACGCTCACGTGCTGATGCATGTGCCTCCTTCAAAGGCACGATGGTTTGGGTACCGTCAACGCAAATGGCTTGGGTGCGCCGGAGGTATCTGGTGCAAGGGGTTCATTAAGACCAAGCCCATCGGTGGAAGCTACCGACTTGCTAATTCGTCCGAGCGCTATCTAAGCAATTTAGGACGGGTGCTGCGGTACTGCCTCAAGGACTCAGATGAGCAGTCAAGGCGCAGATACGGCATTCGGGCCAAGCCAACGCGAGGACCAGTCTCAGGGAGACGATGCCAAATCTCGCGCAACCTTTCAGCAAGTTCCCGCGAGGCTGCAAAGCGGTGCGGTAAATCGCTATAACCCTTTCTCTAAGCCCCTTATTATAGAGTCTAGAAGAGGGGTGAGTGACTGCCGTCCGGATGTTTGGTGGTAGATGTCTCAAACGGGTATCGGAGGTTGAATACCAGATCCATTTAGCATGCCGAGAAAGACCTATTTGGGAGAGCCTAATAAATATGTTTGACCCGAATTTCACCTTGAAGACGTCCTGAATTTAAACTTTCTCATGTTAAAAAAAGTACAAATACGGGACAAAAGTTTTGGCACATCAATGTTCGTGGACATTCGCCATTGCTTATACTCGTTGCAGCGTTTATCTCGGCTATGCCGGATGCCTTTAAAGGCTTCAGCAAATCTCAAACAGGACGATCATCTCGTCCGGCCGGGAACGTTTATGACGTTCTCCCGACTGGACGGGTAGAGGTCAAAAGACGCTCGGCTTTCCAAAGGAAATACCGATGAGCGAACACGTCCTTTCATCTGCGCTAATACGAGCCGCTGTTTACGCCGCCGACCGCCACTGCGGACAGACCCGAGGTGACGGGGTTACCCCGTACATAAACCACCCCCTAGCCGTTGCCAGCATATTGCGGAACGATGGCGGGATCAGTGATCCAGACACGCTGGTTGCCGCATTACTTCATGACGTAGTCGAGGATACGAACGCTACGATCGATGAGGTTCGAACACTGTTTGGCGAAGGGGTCGCCGCCATTGTCGCGGAGGTAAGCGACGACACCTCTTTGCCGCGTGAACAGCGAAGGCGTGAGCAGCTTGGCAAGATTAGATTGATGAGCCCTGGAGGCCGTCTGGTGAAGCTTGCCGACAAGATAGCTAACTTGCGGGATTTGCAGAGCAGCCCTCCTAGGGATTGGAGCATGGATCGACAACTTGCATATGTGTCATTTGCTTGCGCTGCCGTAAATCAGCTTCGCGGCACGCATGCTGCACTCGAGCATATATTTGATGAAGTGGCGGCTGCCGGTGCCGATTGTTCGTCGGACGCTTTTGAAATGCTGAAAATGGGTACGTCTTGTGATTAGCGCACAGTCGCCGCGATCGCCGTACATGCAGATGTTCAGAGACGAACTTTCTGAGCCGAGCATTCGGTTTGAAGAGACTAATTATCTAAAAAACCAGCTGAGGCACCATCGAGCCGCCTTCAAGAGTTTATGCGATGGAGAGGTTGCACATCAGGTTCGCTGCGCGATCAACCGTCTCCAGCGGATCAAGGCTTCCGGCGTTTATCAAGAATGGTGCTGCCGATCCTTGTGGGACGAGATGTGCGTCGAGGAATTTATCGGGCCCGGTGAGTTTCGTCCGTTCATGGAACCAGACGTTGCGAAGATAGTGAATACGCTGGTCAGCAGAATCCCCCGACATTTGGTAGAAGCCATGCACTGCTGGCTGGACGACGAGGGGCCAGTCGAGACCGGCTCAATGAACTTAATGCTGATCACGGACGCCATTGATCAAGAGCTTTGGAACCGTGCGCTTCTGCGCGGCGAGAGAATGCATGAGATCCGTCTCCTCTGACATACGCTGCAGTGACTGCAATTGGGCCGGAAGCGGACCATCCGCTCTTGGCCTCACCTTCGGCAATATAGACATCCACGGGCCCATAAGTCGGTGTGAGACGTTACCGTTCCATGACCATGCATTTCACGCGCACGGGGCGCGGAAAACCCCTTCTTCTCGTCCACGGACTGGGGGCTACCTGCGGCTCGTGGGATACGATCTCGCCTGCGCTCTCTCAAGTCAGGGAGGTAATCGCCGTGGACCTGCCTGGCCACGGGCAGACGCCCGAAGAGGCCGACAGCGGCACGTTTGGCGGGCTAGCGCGCAGTCTGAACGACTGGCTCGGCACGGAGAATCTCACAGGTATCGATATGGTTGGCAGCTCGCTGGGTGCGCGCTTGGTGCTCGAGATGGCGCGGCGCGGCCAAGCGGGCGCGGTTGTTGCACTGGATCCTGGCGGCTTCTGGAAGGGGTGGGAGCGCACCTTCTTCAAAGCCACCATAACACCATCGATTGCTCTGGTTCGCGCGCTGCGACCGGCGCTTTCTGCCATAACCAAAAATGTCGCAGGCCGGACCGCGCTCATGGCCCAGCTCTCAGCAAGGCCGTGGGCGCTCGATCCGGCGTTCGTCGCGCGTGAACTAAAGTCATTGGCTAATACGCGCACCGTCAATTCGCTTGTGAAGGATCTCGCCAATGGGGCAATGCAGGAGGGCCCTGCGGAAACGGCTGCGCCCGTTGTCATCGGCTGGGGACGCAAGGATCGGCTGTGTCTACCGCAGCAGGCGGATCGCGCGATCAAAGCCTTCCCTGAAGCGACGATGCACTGGTTCGAGCGTAGCGGACACTTCCCGCTGTGGGATCAGCCAGAGGAAACCGTCCGCGTGATTCTGGACGCTAAGAGCATCTCGGAATCGAAATAATATTGCAACTGGCCGGTTAGCAAATCGAGGACCTATGCAGGGGCTAGTCCCATTGTAAGTTCCTTTGTTGGGCCGTATGCGGAATTACCGCTTGTAGGTCGAGATCGAGAAAACTCATCTTTTCGGTCGAACCTAATGAAGCGGATCGTGGACGATGGCCGGATGGTAGTGACCGACGATACAGTCGCTTGGCAGATCGTCCGGAATGCTTAGCGCGGTGCCAGCCCATGGGCTGCCCGAATGGCTCTCCTGATCGGGTAGTTGTTCGCAGAATGCCCGCTCCACCATCATCCCCCCAAACTCACGTATCAGCCGCTCGCGCATCAGCGTCATAGGGATATCGCAGATAAGCACTGTTGGGCGGCCGATCGACTTGAGTACCCGCTTCGCCTCCCACCGGTCGACGACTCTCATACCCAGACAGAAGAGGTATTCGCTGCCGTAGACGAGGTAATGGCCGCAGCCGCCAGTTCTGGTGACGAGGCTTCGCTCGTCGGCGCAGAAATAAAGGACGCCCTCGCGGCCACCCTCCGGCCTGCGCGCGCCAATGTCGTCGATCGCGGCGGCCAGCCGCTCCTCGGTTGCGCCGCCGAGGGCTCCGCCCAGGAATATCGCGCGCGCCCGGTCCTCAACCTCGCCAGCGCGAAGAATGCGCAGGCCGCGTTTGTAGAACTGGCCGACGTCGTCGGTGCGGGTCCCATGCGCCGCCCTGAACGCACGATAATCGCGGACCAGCCGCGTCGCGACTAGCTCCTTCATGTCCACGGCCGTACCGGTGACGCGCATCACGATCTCGTCAAGCCAGCCAAGGTCGTCGGAGACGACGTATTCCGGCGGGTTGCGAACGAACTCTGCGGTGACGTCTTCGGTCACGACGTCCCCGACCATTCGCCAGAAGCGGTTCCGCCAGCGATCGACGAGGGGGAACGATAACACATCCTCGGGGGGCAGCGGGCGCGAGTCTTGATCCTCGGCGATCTCGCGATCCTCGTAACCAGGCCTCATCGGGCCAGCGTGCGGACATAACGACCAACGGTAACCCACGCCGTTTCCTAGCCCATGCTTGCCGCGCGAAAGGCTGCCGGGCCGCTGCCGGTCAAGCCACCGCCTCCGTACTCTGCACATCGTACATTTGCATCGACAGTCGGGAGTCGAGACGGTGATCGAGCAGCGCCTGGAAGATGTCACGGCACGTCTCGGGCGTGGGCACGATGCGACCGTCGTCTGCGAACGTAATGGTCAGGCCCATCGCCGCGCACTGCGCACGGAGGTTCTGCATGAACTCCGCGCTGCGGAAATGCCCCTTCTCGCGTATCGCTATCGCCCGCCGAAGGTGGATCTTGTTTGCACCGACGAATTCAGTGATGGCGGCGACATCCGAGAATATGTCGAGGAAATCGGGTTCGGCGACCAGCTCCTGAAAGGCCTCGACGTGGCCCGCGCGATAGGCGAGGACAGACTCGAACCTTCCTTTGTGAGAGACGAACACCTCGCCTCCGAAGACGAAGAAGTCGAAGAACGGCTCTAGGCTGAAGGCAGGGCGATCGTCGATGTCGAGCTCCTCGTCCTCAAAAACGACGCGAAGGATTCCCGCCGTTCGCCTGGTGCTCCACGTCGCATTGGTCTTGCGCACGGCAAGTAGGACGCCATCCGCGGTCGCGAATCGTAACATGTAGAAGTCGGCGTTGGCGATCTGCTTAAGCTGCCTCACCTTCAGCTTCTCGACCGGCTCGGCGGCCTGGCCGTCGACTAAGGCGATGTGCGTCTCGTCAGCTCCGAGCGTCAGAACGCTGCCCTCGTTGTTCTGCGCGAGAATCCCGTACTCGATGGTCTCGGTCACGGCCTGAAGCGCTTGGGAGACCGCCCCCCTCAACGATGCCGCCAAGTCGTCCGTGATGCCGACCCACCGTCCGTTGAAGACAGGAAGTCCATCCCGGGTCGACTTCTTGTAGACCCAGACCGTAAGATCCGCGGCGGCCAGGTCGAAAGCCTTCAATCCCGCCAAGTCAGCCATTGGTCTCTCCCTCTTGCAGCTCGCGAAGGATCATCACATCTTGTAGGCTGCCCTTGCGATAGACTTTATCAGGTTCGACCTCGCCGCGAAACAACGCGCGTCCCAGCCTAGGCTTGTCTATCCCGATGAAACTATACTTGATTTCGTACAGCCGCCAGCCGAACACGATCAGGATCGGGTTCATTACGATCTGCCCAGACCGGTAGGTGATCCAGAAAATCCAAAAGAAGAACACCGTGAAGCCGAGCAGGCGCGTAGGTGACCCGTAATCGAGACCCATGAAAGATACGATGTAGGGCATCGCGTAGTTGATGAGGTCGGCCGGAATGTGCTTCGCCTCCGCCACACTCACTTGGCGCGGCGTCCCGATGGCCCCCAACGTTAGCATTGTGAGGATGAGGCACGCGATTCCGACCACCACCGTGCCGAATGCCCACCACGGGTGCATCAGCGGCACGACGCAGCTTTCGCCGAACCACGCCGACGGCGGACAAAACCCCCGGCGTACCGCAACCGGATCGACGTCTTGGACGAGGAGCACTAGCCCGAGCGGCAGGTAGGAGCCCACATAGAGGGCGAAGGCCGATGTCGTCCTGAGTTGCATTCCACCTCGCACTGTCGGTTCGCGTGACGCGACCCCGGCGGGAGCACTATACCCCGCATCGGCCGCACGAGGCAATTTCACATGTGACGAAAAGTCCGCTCGGGCTACTCGCTGATTTCTCGAATAGCTTCCCTGACCGACGTCGCGGCAGAAGCCGCCACGGCCGACATCGCGGCACTCAGGACTGCGGCGACGCGTGGCCACCCGGGTACCGTGCCTGTCGCCGCTGCGCGGATCGCAGGCACTGTCACTCGTGGCGCGACCAGCTGTGCTGGACTGTCGCACCTTGCCAACCACCCATCAGTCACCACGTCCGAGAACTCGCGCGCGACGAACATGCCCAGCCCGGGCTGGCGAAGGTACCGCGCCGCCACGGAGTGGCAAATGAGCAGCTTCTCCGGCGTTAACACGGCTTGGAGCGGAGCAAGGAGAGTAGCAAGCAGGTGCCCCTCCCATGTCCCATTCCCGGTAAGGATCCGAGAGGCGGCCTTCTCGCTTCCGGTCAGCAATCGCTCCAGATCCTCGAGCATAGCGCGGGCTCCTGCCGTCGCCTCGCACACGGGAAGGTCTACAAGCCATCTTGCAATGGGTATCGCTTCGGGTGCCCTCCTCGCCAGCAGTGGAACGATGCGCGACAGCAACCGGACCTTTATCATCTCGCTCGTACGCGCGGGCGGCTCACCAGGCGCCTCGTCAAGACGGCGACCCAGGGTCTCGCGTCCAGCGGCCCGCTCCGCTTCCGCGAAGGTGATTGCGCGCGCTTCACGCACCGCGTCGAGTGCACTGTCGGCCACCTCCAGAGTGTCGACGGCCAAGCGCGCGAGTGGAGCGCCCTGTCCTAACTGCGCCAGCAGGTCCTCCGCGCCGCGAAGCCGCCCCGCCAACCGCGCGGCGATTGGCCAGGGTGCGGGACGCAGCATGTCCAGTTCCACCATGATCAGTATAAAGAGATCGAGGTTCGCCGGCGTCTGGCCACCCCATCTCAGCTCCTCCATCGCACTCGCCGAACCGAACACCCGCCGCAAGTCCATGGCTTCCGGGTCCGGGACGGCGTCGGGTTTGAGACTGTACGCGATCGTGTTCACGACCTGGGACCCGAACTGGCGGACGGACACGAGCGGCTCCGGCGGCATTGCCCGGCCGTCCGCCACGAGCAGGTCGGTGGCATCGCCAAGTCGATCGACCGCCTCGGGGGTGCATCCGGCGAGATGGAGCGCGATGGCTTGATCGAACAACAGCCCGATGCGCCGCACCGGTGGCTCGGCCGGATCCAGGCTGCCTATGGCGGACAGGAGGCGGTCAGCCGCGAGCGTCCAGTCCCCGGCCTTGCCAGCGGCGAAGCCCGCATCGCGCAGAACGTCGGTTCTCCACGACATGGTCAGCGGGAAGGCGCCTATCGCGGTTTCGTAAAGAGGTAGCGCCTCAGGCGCTCTTCCTTGCCGCGTGAGAACCCGTCCCTTTGCCGCCAGCACGCGCGGCGACTCCCCCATCGCTGCGGCGATCCCGTCGGCCAGCGTCAGCGCCCCCGCTGGATCGCGCAAGTTCTCATCGACGACTCGGATTCTTAGCGGTGCCGCCGCCGACGCTAGCTCGGGGGCTTCGAGCTCGCCCGCGAGCCGCTGCGCCCGCTCCAGCGTCGCCGCCAGCAGGGTCCAACGGGGCTCGGGGCGGCTGGCCTCGCCGAGCCAGACGCGGTCGAGCGCCATCGCGGCGGCCTCCCCGTCGCCCGCGTATCCGCGCAGGGCGACCGCACGGTCATCGACGTCCATGCGCTCGATCAGGTCCAGAAGCCTAGCGAGCTCCTCCGCGTCGGTGACGACGGGGATCAGCGCCATGGGCAGGAACGCCGTCAGATCCGGCCACCCAGCGTCATCCGCCGCGGTTCCATCAGGCAGTACGAGGCCACGCATGCTCTCAGCGACTCGCTCGCCCACCCGAGCGAACCGGACCCCAATCGTTAGACGCCGCTCGAGCGGCAGCCCAGTGGGCTTCTGCAGCACCTGCCAGAGCAGCAGTAGGTGAAAGAATTCCTCGCCTACGGCCGACCGGGTAGGCTTGACTTCCGCCTCTTCAAAGGCTCGGTCAAGGACGGCGTTCAGCCTTTCGCAGTCTCCGATCTCCACGGCGATGCGGGCCTGCAGGACCCGAAAGGCAGCCGTGTCGGCTGGCTCGGGAAACGGGGGCGAGATCCCCTCGCCAATCCCGAAGTAGGTCAGCATCGACGCCGTATCGGCGATCTGGCCCCAGACCTTTTCCGACGCTTGGAGCAGCGAAGGCAGCAGGGGGATGATTGATGCGGCCGTGCGACCCAGCATCGCATGCGTCGCGAGTTCCATTACGTCGGATGCGAACATGCTGCCTGCGCGCAGGAAGGTAAACGCGATGCCCCTGTGCATGGCGACCGCCCAGTCCTGCCCGCGGGTGTCGTTGCCAAGGTTGCGCAGCAGCGGCGACTGTCGGAGATCGCCGGATCCCATGCGCTCGAGCCATGGCCCGGTCAGCCGGTCGATGACGTCGCCCGGCTCAGCGATCGGCGGGTCTATGCGCGCGACCGCCATGAGCCGCTCCCTGGGCGCGCGGCCGAGTAGAAGGCTTACGCGGGCCAGCAGCTCGCGATCATCAGGCGGTCGGGTCGCCACGATACTGCGCGCTTCGGCCCTGGCATCCAGAATTTCCGGCGGAGTTACCACCAGCTCGGAGATGCTTATTGGCGGGAACCTAGCATCACGCAGCGCGGCAACGCGTGCGTCGACCAGCTGCGGGTGCCCGCTCGTAGACGCATGGAGGATCTTGGACCAGTCGACCGCCAGCTCTTCGGGGCAACCCGAGGCGAGTAGGTGCTCCCGGATATCGTCCTGTTCGAATGCGGGCGCCGCGAACGTGCGCGACGTGTCGAGACCGAGCTGGGCTGCCAGTCGGGGAGGAAGCGGGCCGGAGGCGGTCACAAAAAGCGCACCGCCCGTTCGGGCCTGCACGGAGAGCAGGTTGCCGAGCGCAGCTTCGAGCGTCCGCGGATCACCCGTAAGGGGCAGGTCGTCGAGCACCACGTTTTCCGGGCCGGCCTCCAACAGCCGCGTCGCAAGTGACTCGATCCGCGCGCGCGCGCCAAGCGGCGGGATGTCGCGGAGATCGACCCAGGTGACGGGCCGGGCGGAGCCTATCGCCGCCAACGCGAGACCGGTCTTCCCCATGCCTGTCGCGCCGTGGATGAGGACGGCACCCGCAGCGCCTGCAGCGGAGATGCGGCTCTCGAGCACAGGCCTGGCGTGCCGGTTCGGATTTGCGATGGGCGGAGCACCGAAGGGCTCTGGCGCTACAGCCATCGTCGCCGCGCCGGGCGCGCCCTTGGTGAATGCCTGCATGAGCGCGAGCAGCTGCGCCTTGGGTACCGCCGTAGTGCCGGCCGCATCGACGATCCTCAGTAGGTCCCCCCGGCGGAGCACCCGCGCGCCCTTGGTGGTGGCTACCCGCCATACCTCCAAATGCAACGCGTCGAGCGCAGCTAGCGCCTCCGACGAGCCCAGACCGCGCGTTTCGCAAAGCTCGACCAGCTTAGCCTCAACGGTGCGTCGCAGATCCTGCCAGTCTGGCCATCCGGTCACCCACTCGATGGGCGTCACGATGCGGGAGATGAATTCCTCATGAGTGGCGGTGCCGAGCCACCCGCGCATCGTGGCCGGCAGTGTCGCCTGATCCTGCAGGAAGGACTGGATGCCAGCTGCCAGTCGCCCCGCGCCGAGGCCTGTCGGCGCAGCCTGGATGAGCCGCCATGCGTCCAAACCGCGCTCGTCCAATCCAAGCGGCCGGCCGTTCTCGCGTCCCACGCCCGAGGTCGTAAGGAACCTGAAGCGCACGGCCGTGCCCATGTTGCGCTCGAGGTGGCCCCAGAAGTTGCCGATCGCCTCAAGCACGCTCTTAGAGCGAAGGGTGACGTTGCCCGAACCGGCCGTGTCTTTCACCTGCTCAGTCGTGGCCGCCTGGAGCCCGATCTGATCTAGGTCCTCGGCACCCTCGAGGACCAGAATCTCGCCTGCGGCCAAGTCAAGCCAAGCTTGGATGCTTCGAAGCATTTGGTACGAATAGCCGCGAAGGGAGTCGACCGCCTCGCGCTCGACGGACCCGATCAAGGGCTGGGGATCAGGTTCTTCCACCTGCCTTATCTAGGTCAATCCTCCGTAGTTTCAGCCTTCTCGTTCAAACTTTCCGTGTTCCAGCGCCTGTCGGCCTGGCGACGGTAACGCCGCAGCTGCAGATAACGTCGTTCCAGGCACGACCCGGCAGCGGTGGCGAAGCTACGCATGTGGTGCTATTGCGGAGCAACCGCTGGACGCGGCTTGCCTCCAGCTGCGCACACGCGTTTGCCGAGGGGCGGAATGATTTAGGTGGCGAGCCTGGGATTTCCGCGCGACTTAAGCTGTGAAATCCCAAGCGTAGAAGTCTGTGACAGCATTGCGTTCGATCAAACGGCGGCTTTTGGATCGCGGGAGATGGCGCCTGAACGGCGGATATTCGAGCGCAGCTGCTGCCCCAACCTTCATCAACAAGCGTCGGCTTATCGCGTTTAGGCATCTAAAAGCGCCCACCAATGCTGAATCAACGAACGGCGGCTTTCGGGCTTGACCAACGGCTCGGCGAACGACCGGGAATGGGCGCAAAGCGGGCATTAGAATCAGTTTGCATTAACGTCCGCAACTAGGGGCTGAAGCAGAAAGTCTGCTTTCGAGCGCGGCTGACAGGGACTCGCTGAGATATAAAAATGGGTGAGCCAGTCGCACGCGGACCAACGGTCGAACCCGATTGGAACCAGCGGACAGATCCCGAAGTGTGGCACGTTCACGCAAACGCATTATTTCCAAACTCCCTTGAACGTGTTCGCAACGGCGCCTGATCTTACCCGTAGCTGCGCGCCGTATCTCTGCGCTGTTGAAGGTGAACTCCAACGTAGCGCCTGAGCGATTGCCACCCCGTCCTGGCCTTCGGCAATCAGATCCTGAGTGAGACCGACCCTGAGAGAATGTGTCGAAATTGTTCGAATGTATGCGGCAATGTCACCTCCTGGCACGTCAACCAGTCCAGCTGCCCACGCTTCCTTTATGATCCGCCTGTAGATCCCATTCACACCTTGCCTGGTGAGTGGTTCTGTCCCGGCTGTATAGACCGCCATTCCCTGCTGGATCGGAATTGATCCAGCGTCATGTCCCCCCTCTGCTGCCTTCCCCTTCTTCCGCGTCACATGAACCCTGCGAAAAACCGTCCCTTCCGCGATCGATGCTGCATCAAGCCAGCGCCTAATCCGCCGCATCGTATCTGCAGAAAGCCAGGCGTAGGCCCCATTTCGCTCTTGGTCGGTTTTGGATTCGGGGATGAACAGGCTGCCCGTTCCTTCTTCCGCGCTTTCTATATCTTCAACCTGGATCGCACATAGCTCGCTAACTCGGAGACCGGCATTGTACCCTGCAGAGAGCATGGCCGCATCACGAAGGCCTGTAAGTGTCTCGCTGCAAAGCTCGAGCAAAGCGCCAATGGTTACAGGGGAACTATCAGCTGAGAGGGCATCTCCGAACCTGATGGCTTGGGCCTGGCGCACCTTTGCACCGCGTTTTTTTCTAATCGCCTTCAGCCGGTTCTTGACCATGCGTGAGTGAACCGCATCGGTGTCGAGTTCGAGCATGGAATGAGCGGTGGCGATGCTCCCTATGCGCCGTGCGATCGTCGAAGGTTTCGCTTTCTGGCGATCGCGCTCTTCAATGTAGCGGACGATGGTCTCAGCCTCAGCGGGGAAGGCCGTTCGCTTTTCAGCGAGGCACCAATCAACGTAGCAATTGATGTCGCTGGCAATGGCAAGTTTGCTGTTCAGGGCCAGCGCATCGAGCGCAGCATCAAACCCGATTCTGCTGACCGGCGGAATATCTGGATGTGCGCCGACCGATAGCGCGTCGGCAATTCGCAGCTCTGCGCGTGTCTCGGGATCGATCCTGCCTGCCGCCTTACGGCGCACCGGAATTCGACCGGCAGCCTCATGCGAAATAATCTCTGTTGCGCTGCGGTCCGATTTGCGCCGCGTCATTGTAGATCTTCATCCAGGGAGCAAGGCATCAACGAGCCTTTCTACAACAGTCGCAACGCCGTCCGCCTCGAGAGCTGTCCGGATCATCTGGCGCTGTGTCGTGAAGTAAACATCGCTTGGCAAATCGATGGGCGCTGCGATGCCGGCAGCATAATGGGCAGCTTCAGCAAGATCGAGATGCAGCTGATCTTCGGCATCATACTCCGGAATGGGCAAGGTCCAGACAAGGTTGTCAAAATGCCGGGGATCGCGCTGGCCGACCGGCTGTAGATCCTTGACGCGGTCAAGAACGGTTTGGCTGTTAATAATTGCCGAGACATAAGCCGCTTCGTCGACGGAGCTTGCAGCACACCAATAGGCGTTCTTATCGATGAGAACATTTTCGTCTTCGATCCAACACGCACAGAGACGCGTGCCCGACGCTGGATAGAGGATGCGGATTGACGAAACCGGGAATTGTTTCGACAACTTGCTTAGGTGGTCGATCGATTCCGATAGCGTTGCGTTTGGTGTCCCGTCCGCTCGCTTGTTACTGTTTTCGTTCCATTTTTCTTCAGCGTCGCTTAGCCAGGATGCCAGACCGCGATGGCCTCTTTCCTCTGCCATCTGGGAGCTCATCACGGCACCATCTTCGAATGGCACGATACCGCGCGGAATGTCTAGCAGCCGATAGGGCGCAATCGAGCTTCCTACGGCAACTCCGCGAACAAATGGGCTTTCTATGGGACCCTCGGGAGGGTCGACCTCTGTCCAGGGCTTGTTGTCGAGGTTTCCTGCGATACCACGGACACGGGGCGCATCACGGCGCGCCCCTATTCTGCTGCCAGCCACCGGTTCAACCAAGAAAAAGCGCCGCGGATTGAACACTGCGCCTTGACGAAACCGCTGTCTATAAGGTGACGCGGCAACAAGGGTGCGCGCGCGTGGCCATCGCGTCCGCGAATGCGTTAGCGCAGCTTCCGCTTCTTCATTGCTCGCATCGCGGCGAGGCAAAATTCCTACCCAGCGGTCGATTTCTACCGGCAAAGTTGCATCGCTGTCGCGTGTCCCGAAAAGCACACAGGTGCTAGTCGTGCTCGACCCTGATTGCGCGCCGAAGATTGGCCAAACGCGTTCTAGGCCCCAGCCTCCGGAGACCGCAATTTTCACACCTTCAAGGCTGCCATCGCGAATAGCCGCGAAAACTGGCGCATTGGTCAGGGAGTAGGGAAGGACCATCGCGATCCGGCCGCCTTCGGTGAGGTAACGATCGGCGCCGCGCGCCCAGAAGAGAGCGCACATGTCCTGATGCGTTGCCAGGTTCCCACCGACCCAGAGGTTGTAATCGGTAAGCGCCTCACGAAGGCGGTCTTTCATTGATGCGCTCAAATGGCGGTAAACGATCCATGGCGGATTGCCGATTAGTACGTCTGCCCTGTTCGCTGGATGGGACAGCCAAACAGGTCGCAGCAGATTGCGGAGCACGAAGGTCCAGATGCCATTGCGCCCGCTGGTGTAGAGATCCTTTAGTTGGGCGAAAGTTTCACCCAGAAGTGCGGCGTCAACACTATCCGCACCGGCGCGGACGATAGCTTGCTCAATTTGGTCGGGCTCGGCGAGCGTTTGCGAGCCGCGGTTAAGCTCGTCGAGCGCCGCTTCAAACAACTGCTGCTCGCTAGCTACACCAGCGGGAATGCGTAGCGGGGGACCGTCCGGAACTTCTACTAGCACCTCGGCCGAGCGCCCGAGTGGCCGTAGATTCCATTGCATTGCATCGCCCATGAACACGGGTACGCTAAGCGTGGCCGGTCGGTGTTCGAGCAGTTCTCCAAGCGCGAGCAGCCAGGTAACCCGCGCAAGCGTGACGGCAACCGGGTGGACGTCGAGCCCAAACACATTGTTCCCAGCGATAGCGACAATGTCGCGCGGCGCAGTCCCTGCTGCCCTGCCAGCGGCAGTGAGATGGCGCAAAGCGTGAAAGAGAAACGTGCCCGAGCCGCAGGAGGGGTCGAGGACGCGTTGGTCGAGCGGATTATCGACGGCGGCGGCGACAATGCGCGCCGCGAGCCAGTCAGGTGTGTAGTACTCGCCGAGATCGTGACGCTCATCTGGATCTATGAGGCTTTCATAAAGGCTCTTAAGCACGTCGATTTCAACGTCGCGCAAACGAAAGCGGACGGTCTCGTTGGCGAGTGCCCGAACCAGCTCGGCGCCACCTTCCGCTAGTAGAAGCCAGTCAAAGAAGTCGGCCTCCACCGCGCCGACTATTCCTTCATCGGCGAGCAGCTGACCGGAGAGCACCGCTGGCGCGTCGTCGACAGGCAAGTCCAGGACACGTGCCGCAATCGCTTTCACGAGAATTGTAAGATAAGTGTGCTGGAGGAACAGCGCGTCGCTGCCGACGTCATCGCCATACACTTGTCGCAGGAGGCCGTCCCAAAGTTCGCGTTTAAGGCGCACTTCAGGGTGATTGGAGACCGTGGCCCACATAGTGGCAAGCCTGTTACGAGCATTACCGAATGCGAGGCTATGCCGACCGAATGCAAGTGTTATTGCGATGGGTGTCGGTTTGACGTCGGGCTGGGGCGCAATCAGCGGCTCCAGCCAAGCGAGCAATTCATCGGGTTTTGCCGCATCAACCTGATACCTGCCTATAGCGACAAGCTCATCGGCATCGAGTGTGTACGCGAGGATTGTAGCTCCGTCGGTTGCCAGTCCGACTGGCGAACGCTCTGAGCCGCTACGAGCTGCTGCGTCGCGAAGGTAATCAGGCATTCTGGCTTCGACATCGCGCTCTTCGTTTCTCAAATCTGATTTGAGTTCGATAACAGTCGCACCCCATGCGACATCGACCCCTCCGCGATTGTCAATGAGGTAGCGTTCATGCTCAAGTTCGCTGAAACGCGCGTCGAACCCATCTCGAAGCAATTCCGTGACAAGACCGCGCAGCGCCTCGTGACGCGGGCGCGAAGCCATTAAGGCGACAATTTCGGGAAGTCGGTCCTGGCGCCAGTTACTGGGCATAATTGATCGTAGTCATAGCGCGTTTATTGCACATCGCAACGTCGCAGCGTAGAGCCAATTGATGGCGTATACCCAAGTCGATATGTTCCAGAATACACCGAAGGCCCGTGAGGCGGTATCGTCTGATGTCTTAGCGCGAGTGCGTCAGCGGCTAGAGGCTGTGTTGGTGCGCTTGCAAGCCGAGTCGCAGTTCTGCTGGGATGATGAGCTTGCTGCCATCCACGAAGAGAACGGTTTTCGGGCTGCTGCGACGCTTCTGGGTGAAGAAGGTGAAGCATTGTGGGCACGCTTCGACGCGGAAATGGATCGGCTCTATAGGTCGGTTCACGACGGTTCCGAAATCGCATCATAAGCTCCAACCCTACCCTTCTAGCATGGCCGCTGTTACCATATTGTTCTATTATGTAAAGTGAGGATGAGCGTCGTCAGAGAGCTGCCTTGGGAGCTATGAATCAAGTCGGAAAAGGCGGGTCCGACAAGCACCCGCGCGTAAAAGAAGGCACCAAGAGCAATTGATTTCGTTCATCTTCGTCGCGGAGTTCCTTCCCTTGGCTCGCATTTGTGCCGACTTTGAACCGTGAGACACCAGAGGTTCCGCGAGATCGAGCATATTTAGCAGTCTCGGTTTGCCGCATTATCTGGATGGATCGCAAGACTTCCTTCGGGACGACGAGCACGGAGCGACGCGATCTGGGCCTTCGCGTACATCCTTCCATTCAGTACTCTGCTATTGATAATCATTCGCATTGACGTTGTCCCATTGCCGCCATATTGGCATGGCAGTGACCCGCGACGCGATCAGAATTTGGTATCTTACTCACAAGTGGAGCAGCATCGTATCGACGCTGTTCCTCCTGATGCTGTGCGTCACGGGCCTCCCGCTCATCTTCCACGACGAGATCGACGCGGCCTTCGATGAGGACTACGACAGTACTCTGGCGGGCGCACCTTCCGCACAGGCGGGTCTGCCGCTGGATGAGGTGCTGGCTACGGCGCTTGCCGACCGTCCCGATGAGGTTCCGCTGTTTATGGCTTTCAGTCAGGACAGCCCGCTGCTTACTGTGACGACAGGCCCTTCTCCCGATGCAGCAGGAGAGGATATGACCTTGCTGTTTTTCGACAGAACGAGCGGACAAACCCTTGGCCCTGCACCTTCGGGCGGCGTCATGGACATCGTCCTGTCGCTCCATACCGATCTGATGCTTGGCCTCCCCGGGATGCTGTTTCTCGGCGTGATGGGCCTCGCATTCGTCCTGTCGCTTGTTTCCGGCACCGTGCTCTACGCGCCATTCATGCGGCGTCTGCCTTTCGCTACCTTGCGGACGGGTCGAACCAAGCGCCTGGGCCGTCTCGACCAGCATAATTTCCTCGGCATCGTGACTCTTGGATGGGCACTGGTGATTGGCCTCACCGGCGCGATCAACGCCTTTGCCGATCCGCTGACCGATGCGTGGCGCGAAGGCGAGCTGGCGGAGATGACTGCCGCCTACGAGGGGTCTGCGCCTCTTGTCCCAAGTGATTACGGATCAATCGATGCTGCCATGGCCGCTGCCCAGACAGCATTACCCGGTCTTTCGCCGCAATTCATCGGTTTTCCCGGCGGAGCATGGAGCAGCGGTCATCACTACGCGATCTTCTTTCAGGGCGATCGGCCGCTCACCAGCCATGTTCTGACCCCGGCCCTCGTCGATGCCGAGACCGGTGAACTGACCGATGCGGCATCCATGCCGATCATCAACCAAGCACTCATGTTGTCCAAACCGCTGCACTTTGGCGATTATGGGGGCCTTCCGCTCAAGCTGCTTTGGGCGCTTCTTACCCTCGTGACGATCTGGGTGCTGTGGACCGGCGTTATGCTCTGGCTGCGGCGCGGTTCTGGCCATGTCGATCGCCGCGTCTCGGAAATCCTGCAAGCGCATCCACATGCGGCGAATTTGAAATGACAACTCGACCTGTTCGCCGCCGTCGGTCTTCGGCGATCTTCGCATGGCCAGCTGTTATCGCCTCATTGACGGTTGTTGGTCTTGTTATCGGCCTGACCGGCGACGGTTGGCGCGAGGGCTTCGCATGGGTGTTCGTGTCAGGCGCTCCAATCGCAATCCTCATCGCCTTCAAGCGGCGACAATCACCAAAACTCTCACAAAAACCTGAAACGAAAGACAATGGATGATGTATCGCCTCTCCGCCCTTTCCACCATCGCCATCAGTACTGCACTGGCATGTCCTGCCTATGCGCAGCAGGACGGTGAGGAGAACATTATCGTCGTGACCGCTCAGGCCGATAACGCTTCCGTCGTGCTCAACAGTGGTGATGCAGGTGCGCTTGGCGACAAACCGGCGGAAGACCTTCCGTTTACAATCCGAAGTTACGATGAAACCCTCATACTCAACCAGCAGCCGCAGACCTTGGGCGATGTTCTGGAGAACGATCCCACGATCCGCACCACTTTCGGCTTTGGTAATGCGGCGGAGCAGTTCGTGGTGCGCGGCTTTCCGCTGTTCGGGGACGATGTCGGCCTGAACGGACTATACGGCGTCGCCCCGCGCCAGCTCGTCGCGCCGGAGCTTTTTGACAGCGTGCAGGTGCTGAACGGCGCGAGCGCGTTTCTCAACGGCGCAGCGCCCGGCGGATCGGGGCTTGGTGGCAGCGTCAATCTGCAATTGAAGCGCGCTGGAAACGACCCGCTCAACCGGGTCACGGCGGGCTACAGCAGCGATACGCATTTCGGCGGCAGTTTCGATGTTGCGCGCCGCATGGGCGAAGGCGGCGAGTGGGGACTGCGGGTGAATGGTGCCTATCGCAGCGGAGAAGTTGCAATCGACCGGGAAGATCGCAAGGCGCTCGTGCTCGGTGCGGCGCTGGATTTTGATAGCGGGCCTTTTCGTGCCGCCTTGGATTTGGCGTATCAGGAAATCCGCGTGGACAGCCTGCGGCCCAAGGTCACAATCGCCAGCGAAGCGATACCGACCGTGCCCGACGCCGACGCGAACTATGCGCAGGATTTTACCTTCAGCGATTTGCGTGATGTCTTCGGTACGCTTTCGCTTGAATATGATGTTGCCGACAATGTCTTGCTGTATGCGCGCGCCGGTGCTCGCGATGGCCGGGAAGACGGCATCTATAGCGGCATCACCGTGAACGATGCGGTCACAGGTGATGCAACTGGCAGCGCTCTGCTGGTCCCTCGCACCGACAATAATGAGGCGGTCGAAGCAGGGATGCGCATCGCGCTTGGATCGACAGTAACCCACGAGATCAACTTTGGCGGCAACGCCAACTGGCAGACCAACCGCAATGCCTTCGATTTCCTAGGCGGTTTCGGCGGGTTTGGCACCAATCTTTACGACACACCCCAAGTCACCGTGCCGGGCACCGGCTTCGTCGGCGGCGATCTGGACGATCCGTTTCCGATCACCGACACGCGCTTGCTAAGCGCTTTTGTGTCCGACACCGTGGGTTTCTGGGATGATCGCATTCTGCTGACCGGCGGTCTTCGTTTGCAGGCGATCCGCCAGCAGAACTTCAACTACTACAATGGCGGTGATCTGGACTCGATCTATCAGGAGGATGCAATAACGCCGGTGGTGGGTCTCGTGGTCAAGCCAGCGCCCGGCCTGTCGTTTTTCGCCAACCGGATCGAGGCCCTGCAACAGGGGCCTAGCGCTCCGCTGGACCCATTGATCGTGACCAATCCGGGTGAGACACTGGCTCCGCGTCGGTCGGTCCAATATGAGCTGGGAGGCAAGGTTCGCTTCGGCACCCTGTTCGCAAGTCTTGCGGCCTATCACATTGAGCGTCCAGGCGAAGGTATTTTGCCTGACGGCAGCTTCGGCTACCTTGGCGATCAACGCCACCAGGGGCTGGAACTGACCGTCAATGGCGAGATCGCGCCGAACCTGCGTCTCATCGCCGGTGCGGCGATTACCGATGCCGAGCTCGATGGCGGCAATGCAGTTCCCGGCGTTGCCGATTTCACGGCGAATGCGGACATCGAATGGGATCTTCCTTTCGTTCCCGGCATGACGCTAACAGGCAGAGCCGTTCACACATCCGATCAATGGGTGGATACGGCAAACACGCTGGAGATCAATGACTGGACTCGCTTCGATGTTGGTGCGCGATATGTTTTTGCGGCGGGCAATACGCCGGTCACGCTACGTGCGACAATCGATAATATCGCGAATGACCGCTATTGGGCATCAGCGTTTGACAGCTTTTCGGCAGCACTTTTACAAGGTCGTCCGCGCACAGTGAAGGCGTCGGTTTCGGTGGATTTTTGAATGTAGGTTATACTAGCATCCATCTCTAAGATTTATAAAGTCTCCTTTTGATAGATGTCTCGGTACGTTGTTTAAATGGCTGCTACAGTTACTGGAGCTTCAAGGCGTCTCGCGATGAAGCGCCGCCTAGCCGCGACGGAAAGATTGTCGCGAGAAACGTATCTGCAATTGCTCCTCTTGGGGGCGCAAGGAACCTCGCCTGACCTGCTGTCGTAATTGTCGGGACAATCCCCGTCGGCTTTCTGATTTGGCGAAGTCAAATATGTTTGGCTTCGCCGGTTTCTGGCTGTTCCTCGCCCACCAAGACCAATAGGGATAGTCCGATCACAATTGCGATATCGGCCAGATTGAATGCGGGCCAATGATGCGTGCCCCAGAATAGGTCGATATAGTCCCTCACCGCGCCAAACATCAGCCTATCCGCAACGTTGCTCAATGCTCCGCCGATGGCGAGCCCGAGGCCGACCGAATGCGCGGTAGATTGCGTTCGGAACAGCCAGGCTCCGAGCAATCCGGAAAGTATTATTCCAATCGCAATAAGGATCACGGGTGCCGCGTCACCAGCTAGGCCGAACGCAACACCGCTGTTTGTAAAGGCGACAAGATTGAAGCCCGGAAATACTACCATGACATTGCCCGCTCCAACCAAACCGTGTGTTGCCGCCTTGGATAGCTGGTCGAGCACGAATGTCGCCGGGATGATGGCGAGTGCGGCTTTTTTCGCGGATGCCAACGTCATTTTGTTCTCCTTCTTTTCAAGAGTATTGGGCGTGGGACTCTTATGTAGCCGCTGCGCTGCCGCGTGAGGGCAGCAAGCTCCAACCACTCATGAAAAGCTGGTACCGCGAAGCGGCAATGGTCGCATGCTCGTGCAATGCTACGAACCACCGATCAGCCGCTTACCTCGGGAGCGAAAGAACCCGACGGAGTGTTTTTGACCACCATCTTCTCCGTGCTCATATCCGCCATCGTATAGCCGATGCCGCCAGTTCCGAGACCGGACTGCCGGCGACCGGCAAACGGCATCCAGTCGACACGAAAAGCGGTATGATCGTTGACCATTACGGCAGAGGCGGCCAGCGCATCGACGCAATAATCTGCTATGTGCACCCGCTCGGTAAAGACGGCTGCCTGAAAGGCGTAAGGCAACGCGTTCGCCTGCTCGATAGCGGTATCGATGGAATCGTATCCGTAGACACAGATAAGGGGTCCAAAAACCTCCTCCTGAGAGACCTTGGCATCGCGGGCTGGGTTCACAAGGACCGTTGGGCGGTACAGGGTGGGACCGATGCGCTTCCCTCCCGCGACAATGCTGGCACCACCCTGGACGGCCGCATCGACCCAGGTCTCGATGCGATCGACTTCGGCGGGCCGAATGAGAGGGCCGCATTGGGTGTCATCGCGAACCGGATCGCCGACCACCAGCTTTTCCGCGCCCGCCCCGAGTTTGGCCGCGAAATCCGCCAATTCGTTTTGCGGCACGAACACGCGCTGGACCGATACGCAAACTTGGCCTGAATGATAGTAACCGCCTTTCAGGAGCGCCGGGATCACGACATCGTGCGGAACCTGCTCGTCGATAATAACCGGTGCTGCACCTCCATGTTCGAGGGCTAGGCGTGTCCCCGGCGCGAGCTTGGAGCGCAGCATCCATCCCACCCTGGCCGATCCAATGAACGAGAAGAACGCCGTGCGCGGATCGGTGACCATCCGCTCGGCAACATCGTCCGTACACGGCGCGAAGCGGCACCAGTGTTCATCCAGACCGGCTTCGTACAGGATCTCAACAAAGCTCTGGCAGGAAAGCGGTGTGTCCTTGGCCGGTTTCACCAGGACGGGGCAGCCCGTCGCCACTGCTGGACCGACCTGATGCGCGATCAGATTAAGCGGATGGTTGAAAGCCGAAATCGCCACGACCGGTCCAATTGGCTCGCGGAATGTGTAGGCTTTTCGTCCTTCGCCCGCCTGGGTCAGGTCCATGGGGATTTCACGGCCTCCGCTGGCGAAAAGTTCGTGCGCGCACAACTCGACGCTTTGAATTGCCCGGCTCGTTTCCACACGCGCATCGACGATGGGTTTCCCGCCCTCGCGCGCGATTTGCAGTGCTAGCGCCTCGTCGCGTTCGCGCATCAGCGCACTGGCGCGCTGCAGGATGGCAATCCGTTCGTGGATGGGAAGCAGCGCCTTGCGATTTGCATGCAGCGCGCTCGCTTCATCCAGCCAGCGATCGACCTGCGGCCAACCAACCAGCTCCACACTGCCGATGGGTTCCTGGCCGAAGGGATTGAGAACCTGCCAGCTCACTGTGGGCATTCCATCGCACCAAGTTCATCGATGAGCACCTTTCGGTTTTCCGAATAGTCGACCGGTAGATCCACGAGATGGACGCCGCCGCTTTCAAAGGCCTCGTTCAAAGTAGGAATCAGTGCCTCGCTGCTGGCGACGCGGTGGCCGGTTGCGCCATAACTTTTGGCGTAGGTGACGAAGTCCGGGTTGGCGAAACTCAGTCCGTAATCGGGGAAGCCAAGCTGTTCCTGCTTCCACCGGATCATACCGTAAGCGGAGTCGTTGAGAATGAGCACCACCAAGTTGAGGCCCAGCCTGACCGCAGTTTCCACCTCCTGCGAGTTCATCATAAAACCGCCGTCGCCGCAAACGGCGAGTACCCGGCGATTCGGCGACAACATCGCTGCCATCATCGCCGAGGGCAAGCCCGCCCCCATCGTCGCGAGCGCATTGTCGAGCAACACGGTATTGGGTTCGTGAGCTATGTAATTACGAGCGAACCAGATTTTGTAGATGCCGTTATCGAGTGCGACGATGTCGTTCCGTTCCATGACCTTCCGCACGTCGGCGACGATACGCTGGGGCACCATCGGAAATCGGCGATCGTCGCTGCCGCGGCGGATATGTGCAGCGATGTCCTCATGGACATTGGCATAGGCTGCCGGGTCACTCGGCTGTTTGCCACGAAGCCGGGTTCCCAATCGTTCCACTGAACCGGCGATATCGCCGATGACTTCAAGCTGCGGGAAGTAGACCTGGTCGACCTCGGCCGCCTTGTAATTGATATGAATGACGGTGCGTCCGCCGGGCTCCATGAAGAAGGGCGGTTTTTCGACCACGTCATGGCCGATATTGACGATAAGGTCCGCGCGGTCGATGGCGCAATGAACATAGTCGTTCGACGACAGCGCCGCGGTTCCAAGATACAGCGGGTTTGCTTCGTCGAGCACGCCTTTGCCCATCTGCGTATTGAAGAAAGGAAACTGCGTCTCGTCGACGAACAGGCGCAGCGCCTTGCAAGCGCTGCGCCTGTTGGCGCCGGCACCGATCAGCAGCAGCGGGCGTTCTGCGGACAGAATGCGCTCAGCCGCTTCATCGAGCGCTGTATCTCCGGCCACGGCATATTGGCGCGGATGGGGCGCAACGACAGGTTCGGACGTTTCTTCATCCGCAATATCTTCCGGCAATTCCAGCAAAACCGCGCCAGGCCGCTCTTCTTGCGCTCTCCTGAAGCCTTCGCGAACCAGCGACGGGATCCGTTCGCCATTGACGATCTGCTTGGCCATCTTGCACAAGGGGGTGAATAGCGAAACGACATCGACGATCTGGAATTGTGCCTGCTTCGAGACCTTGATGGGTTTTTGTCCGGTAATGATGACAAGAGGAAAGGCCCCGAGAGCGGCATAGGCCGCTGGTGTCGTGAGATTGGTCGCGCCCGGCCCCAAGGTTGCCAGACACACCCCGGCTTTGCCGGTCAGACGTCCATAAGTGGCCGCCATGAAGCCCGCGCCTTGTTCGTGACGCGTGACCACCAGCTTGATCGACGAAGTGCGGAGCGATTCAAGAAGATCCAGATTCTCTTCGCCCGGCACGGCGAAGACATATTCTACGCCTTCGGCTTCGAGGGCGGCGACCATGAGATCGGTTGCTTTCATGAACTGAATCTTTCTCTTGTAATTGTATGTCCAGATGTTTGTCCCGAATTGGTTTCGAGCCCTCGGCTTTGTTTAGGAGGTGACAACGAATTGCCCCATCATCCCGGCATCTTCATGTTCGAGAATGTGGCAATGATACATATAAGGCAAATCGGGATCGGTATAATCTTCGAACCGCAAGAGTAGCCTTACGGCCTCGCCAGGAAATACCACAACCGTGTCCTTGAGCCCCTGTTCAGCCGCCGCCGGTGCGCGGCCATCCCTGTCGATAATACGGAATTGCACATCGTGAATATGAAATGGGTGCGCCATCATGGAGGCGTTTTCGACCTGCCAGATTTCGGTCGTGCCGACCTTCACCGACTCGTCGATGCGCTGCATGTCCATCGATCTGCCGTTGATTGTAAATCCGCCGCCGCGCATCATGCGCATACCCATGCCCATCTCGAGCACGAAACGGCGCGTGCGTACCGCAGCAGTGGGGTCTATCCGAGGCAATGTGGCGAGCCTGCGCGGCATCGTGATCACTTGGCTCCGGCGCTCGGCAGGACGGATGTCCAATATGGTAAAACGGCGTCGTTCATCCATCATCCCGCCGCCCATCATTCCGCCGCGGCTCTCGCGTTCGCCGTTCATCCAATCGCCCATAGGCCGTTCAGATCCGCGCATGCGGTCCGAACCCATCATGTCCCGGCCCCTATTTCCGCCCATGCCTCTCATGCCCATGTCCATGATTTCCAGACCGTCAGCGACTAGCGAAACCGGCCTGCCATCGCTGACATCGACGATCACCTGCGCGCGTTCTCCGGGGGCGAGGACGACGTTGTCGGTTTGCACGGGCGCCTCGAGCAAACCCCCATCACTTCCGATCTGGTGGAAACTGCGGCCATCATCAAAGCCGAAACGATAAAACCGCGCATTTGAGCCATTGACCAGGCGGAGTCGCAAGCGGTCCGTCTTGGCCTCGAAAACGGGTTCGACCACGCCATTAACCAGCATCGTGTCGCCCATCATTCCCATCATGACGTTGCGCATGCGCGTCGAGTAAATGAAGCTGCCATCGCTTGCGAAAGCACGGTCCTGGATGACCAGCGGTATATCATCGACCCCATAATCGTTCGGAAGGTCGAGCGCTTCGGACGCCTGGTCGCGGACATAGATCATCCCGGCCAGTCCCTGATAGACTTGCGGTCCCGAACGTCGGTGAGCATGCGAATGATACCAGAACATTGAACCACGCTGGCGAACGTCGAATTCCGCGGTCCAGCTGCCCCCTGGCTCGATGGGTTGATGCGGCCCGCCATCGGCGCGCGCCGGCAAATGAAACCCATGCCAATGGACCGTCGCGGTCTCCGAAAGCGCGCTTCGCACATTCATTTGCACACTCTCGCCATCGTGCATCTCAAGCGTTGGGCCAAGAAATGGCTGATTGATACCGATTGTGGGCGTTTCCAGGCCTTCGAAAAAGCGGGATACACCTTCCTGCAGATTAAGATCGAAGGTCCGTACGCCGTCTCGCCGCTCTCCGGCATAAAGCTGTGGTATGGCAAGCGAGGACCCCTCCCCGGTGAAGGGGGAGAATGCTTGACTGCCACCGCCTTGGGAGCGGATTGCGAGACCGCCCAATACAAGACCGCCAGCGCCAAGCGCCATACCGCCAAGAATAGAGCGTCTATTGATCATATCACCTTCCCGAGCCGCGCATGGAAGTTCCTTCAGCCATTCCCGGTTTGGACACGCTGAGCCCGCAGGCTTTTCGTTTTATTGAGCCAGTATGCGAACCCGATGAAGACAACGGTGAGCAGCTGCGCCAACACAGGCTCAAGGGCCGGTGACAGGCCGAGGATCGGGGCGCGAGGCATGCCCGGAAGCGGTGTGATACCGACCAGCCCAGCTTCTTGCAGCCCGGAGATCCCTTTTCCGGCCAGCACGACTGCAAGAATGCCGATCAGGATCGAACTGTAAGCGAAGAAGGTCGAGATCGGTAGTCGCCGACTGTAGCGCAGCATGGCCCAGGCGATGAGCGCGAGGAGCAGGATCGCCGCCCCAGCCCCTGATAAGATCGCTCCGGCCTGCCCTTGCGACCAAAGCGCTGCGAAGAACAAGATGGTCTCGAACACTTCGCGATAGACCACAAGAAAGGCGAGGCCGAACAGGAACCATGCAGAACCGCGCCCCAGCGCCCGCTGCATTGTCTTCTGGATATAGCGTTGCCATTCGCCCGCTTGCGATTTCCCGTGCATCCATATGCCGACCGAAAGCAAAACGAGAGCGGCAAAGAGCGATCCAAACCCTTCGACCAGTTCGCGGCCAGCTCCGCTAATCCCGATAAGGTATGTCGCGGCCGCCCAAGTCAGTCCGCCGGCACCCAGCGCGGCAATCCATCCACCGTGAACGTACCGCAAGACCTCCGTTTTCTCGGCCTTGCGCAGGAATGCGATCATCGCGATCACGATCAGCAGCGCCTCCAGACCTTCACGCAATAAAATCGTGAAAGCACCCAGAAATGCCGCCGTCTCGCTGGCATTGTCGGAAGCGAGCACGGTTTCGGCCCGGAAGAACAGATCGTCGAGCGCGCTTACTTTTTGCGCGACGGTTGCCACCGGCGCTCCCCGGCCAATCGCCGATCTCAGCTCAGCCATGGCGGTTTCGATCGACGCCATAAGTCCGGCATCGCGCGTGCTTAGAACTCCCTCCAGCGGCTCGAAACCGTCTAGGTAGGCGGACAGCGCGAGTTCGCGCGCCTCCTCCACATTCCCCGCCTCATAAGCGGCGAGGCTTTCGCGCAAGCGATCGCGAGCTAAAGTTAACGAGCCTGCTGTCCCTTTCTCTAGGGTTTCGGGATGAGCGCGCAGGAATGCAATGACTGCCTCTGCCCGGTCCGCGCCAATGGCTTCGTTTGCTGCTGCTGGTGTAAGGCCAGACAGGGTCGTCAAATCAGGAATGATTGCACGGATGGACGCGTCTTCAATCCATATCCTTCTTCCGCGCTCCACTTCTGCAAACGCGATGGACCCTGTATGATAGGCTAGGCTCCAGCGGTCCTTTGCAGAGAGTTCCGCAAAACCGGGCATGGCTGTCCCCTCCAGACCCTGCCCGATGACTTGGTAGAGCGCGAAAAGGCTGCGTTCGCGGGCGCGGGCCACGTCATCAAAAGCAATTGGTGCAGGATCGAGGCCATCTGCCGCCGGGCCATCACCGCCACCGGTCATTCCATGACAGCTGGCGCAGAATTGGGCGTACAGAGCGGCACCGCGCGCAAGGTCGGGAACCGTGTCAGGCGCGAGCGGTATGGGATAGGCCCCGATGAGCTTGCTCGCCAGTCTGCGCGCATCGCGCGAAACGATTGCCGGCTCCACCCTCGCGGTAATTGTCTCGGCAAGGCTTCTGGATTCCGAAACGAGTTCGCTACGTCGTGGACCCGCAGGCAGAGCAGTCATGCGCGCGGAGATCGAAGCGGAAAACTCCAGCATTTCGGCATATTCCAGCGCGTTTATGACTTCGCCGTCTTCGACCGCTTCGGCGTAGTCCACTGCGATGTAATCGAGCAGGCGCCAGGTTGTTTGAACCTCGTCCTGTGTCCCTGCAAAGGCAGGCGCTGCGCTTGCAATAGCGCAGAATGCGATGAGACTTGCGACGAGGGCACGCAGTATCGTCACGAAATAGGTACCCCTGCATCTGCGCCATGCTGCGCGTTCAGTTCATCGACTGCCCGACGGACAATAAGGTAAGCCGAGTGCAGGAAGATGAGTGCAATGATCGCCGCTACCATCAGATCGGGCCAGGCCTGCCCTGTCCATGCGACGAGCGCCGCGGCAATTATGACGCCGACATTCGCAACCGCGTCGTTGCGGCTGAAGAGCCAGATCGCCGATACATGGGCATCGCCATCGCGAAATCGCATGAGCACCAGCGCGGCAGCGATGTTGACGACCAATGCCGCGACGGCAATCCCGCCCATCAATCCCGCCTCGGGCGCCACGGCGGTGAGCGAGCGCCAGACTGCGAAACCAATTACACCAAGACCCAGTCCTCCCAAGAAGAGGCCTTGAGTAAGCGCGACCCGCGCCCGTGTCCGGCCACTCCAGGCAAGCGCGAGGATGCCGATCAAGGTGATCGATCCATCACCGATGAAATCGAGCGCGTCGGCCTTCAACGCCTGGCTGTCGGCAAGGAAGCCGCCGAAGGCTTCAATAACGCCAAAACCCAGATTGAGCACGACCACGATCCATAAGGCGCGGCGATAGGCAGGATCATCAGCGGCTCTTTGCGTGTCGCCCGTGCAGCCACAATCGGATGTTTCGGTTTCCGTCATACCACCCTAAGTAGGACCTACAGTAACTGTAGGAGCAAGCGAAAATTGCGAATGGTTCGCGATTTGAGCGTTGAAGGAGAAGGAATATGCTTATCGGAGGCCTTGCAAAGGCGACGGGCACCAAGATCAATACGATCAGATTCTACGAAGAGATCGGTATTATGCCCGAAGCCGCGCGCACTGCGGCAGGCCAGCGGACATACGAGGATCGGGACATAGAACGGCTGTCGTTTATTCGCCGAGCACGCAAATTGGGCTTCTCAATCGGCGAAGCGCGGTCCTTGTTGGAGCTGAAAAACGAGCCGGATGGGGAGTGCCAGAAAGCCGCAGATATAGCGTATCGGCATTTGCACAGCGTGGACGAGCGCCTTGCGGAACTTACGGCACTGCGCGAAGAGCTGCTGCAGATTACGGAGTCTTGTAGGGGCGGCAGTGTGTCAGACTGTGTGATCATCGAGAAGCTCTCGCGACATCGTTAGATATCTCCCCGTCGATTTAACTCGATAAGACGGCCGAGCCCCGTGCCAATTCGGCTCTTGAGTGCCTCGAGGATGAGAATGCTTTATAGATTACCATCGCTATAATTGGTGTACCGCCTAAATCCCAGGCGAGGCTTATAGTTCAAAGAAACAAAGTCGGAGTAGAGCCATGGCTTATCGTGAATTGACCGTTGATGCGTCCCCGCACAGCAGTCTGGTAAAAATACTGAACCGGGTCCGCATGTTGGCTGGTAGGCTCGACGCGCGGGTTTCGGTGGTTTCATATGCATGGCCCCGCTTTTCGGTGTCGGATTTGGTCACACCTAATATGCTATCGGGTGCGGAACAGGAGCGCGCTGTCGAGAAGGAACTGGTGGCGGCACACAGCGCTTTCGACGAGGTATTTGGGTCCGCGAGCGTTACCGCAGAATGGTGTTCGGGCATCGGCAATCCTGACAGAGCCCTTCTAGGCCCTGTTGACAAACTGGATTCACAAACGGGCTGAGTTGTGATTCAAGATAGCTTTTGCGGAGGTTATCTTGGCGCGGTTGCTGATGGAGGATGCGGAGTGGGCATTCTTTGAACCCTTTTTGATGGCGGTGCGTGGGCAAGGCGGTCGGCCTGCCTCCAACCACCGGCTTGTTCTGGATGGCATTTTCTGGATTGCTCGCACTGGTGCTGCCTGGCGTGATCTGCCTGAAGAGTTCGGCAAGTGGTCGAGCGTCTATCGCCAGTTTCGGCGCTGGACCTTGTTAGGGCTGTGGGAGTTGGTGCTCGATGCCCTCAATGACAGCGGCGCGGTGCCAGACAGCGTCCAGATGATCGACAGCACTGTTATCCGCGCGCACCACTTGGCAGCGGGCGCAAAAGGGGGACTCAAAGACAGGGTTTTGGCCGTTCAAAAGGTGGCTTCACGTCCAAAATTCACCTCATTACCAACGCTCACGGCCTCCCTGTCCGGGCGGAAGTAACTGGCGGCGAGGTCTCCGACTTCAAAGGCTTCGATGCTCTGGTGGATGATGACCTACCGACGGCTCGCGTGTTCTTGGCTGACCGGGGCTACGACAGCGACCATATCCGAAGCACCATTGCGCTACGTGGCGGAACGCCGGTGATCCCGGCCAAGGCCAACCGCAAAGAGCCAATACCCCACGACACCGTCACCTACGCGTTGCGAAACCGCATCGAACGGTGCTTCGCGAAGCTCAAATGCTCACGCCGTCTCGCAACCCGATACGACAAAACATCAGCAAGCTACCTCGGCTTCATACATATCGCCGCCGCTCGCCTCTGGACCAATCAGTTTGTCAACAGAGCCTAACTAATGGCAAGTGATGTTGCAAAAGTTTCTAGAAAGATTTACTTTTTTAGGGTTGAGCACTTCGCTGAAATTAGAGAATCGTTACCTGGCGCGTGCGAGCGGATCAGTGGACTTTCGTTTACTGACTCGGGAAGATATCGATTAGATACATTGTCAAAAAATAGGTATGCGCTCTATCCCGATAGCTTGAAGTACCCGCTCAAAATGCGCTTCGGAAAGATAAGGCGAGACGCACTTCCTCAAGTAGAACATGCAGGCGAACTGAGCACTCTAGATATCGATGAGAACGCTGGCCTCGCCGATCTCTCTCACATTACGATATTTGATGATGGCTTTGTCGCGGCCGAGTGGAATTCCGATGGACCAAAGCTTTCACAGTTGACCCCTTACTTTCATGAAAAAGGTCGACTGAACTCCCCGCCAAAATTTCTTACTTTGTTTGAACGAGACATTCTTGAGGTCGTAAGGAAACTTCATACAGTCCGAATGTTAGAAGTAGAGTTGCCGCCCGAGTCAGCCAAACTTGCTAGAGAAGCTGACCACGGGCTCTATGCGGCAATTAAGGCATCTGAAGCGCTAGGTGCGACCAAACGTATCGGTCTAAAACTGACAGCAGATAAAGGGAGCGAAAGACTATTAGAGCTCACAAGACGGCTTGCTAGCTTGGTGAAAAATCGACCGCACGAAGTTAATCGTTTCAACACCATTAGCGCTCGCGGCTATGATGGCAAAAGTCGTACAGCAAGATACATCGATATTCTTCAAAGCAAGATGCTTACGACAGAGGAGTTCGCGAAAAGCAACAGTCGGTCCGCTGGTGTGGATACAGAAGAAGCATACAGATTGTTGCAGAAGGCTTACATAGAGAATATTGATCGCCTTACAGACTCTGCTTTTTCTCGAGATATGTAATGTCTGCTTATCTAAATTGCAGAAGGCGAATAGATGTATTTATACTGATATTATGCGTCTTTTCTGTTTATTTTGCATCGCTTCGATCTTCGATCCCGGTGGATGATCGAGTTTTCCTTTCGGCAGCAACAATATCAGCAACCTTGCTTGGATTCAGCCTCGCCGCGGGGGGCTTCCTGATTGGCAGACTCGACGGACCGCAGTTTCACTTTGTTCGCCGCGAAAAAAGCTTAGAGCAGTTGATCGGGATTCTTCAATCTACGCTGTGGCGCTTTTGCGGGATGATATTTGTCTCACTCATTGCCTTTAGCATGTATCGCCTTGACAAATCGGTAGCACTTTCGTTGTTTTTGGGCTGGCTAATATATTCTTCTTTAGCGCTTATTTGTTTAATCTGGGCCTTAGCTGCAATTCTGCGACTTTCTGCTAAACCACCGCGCTAGTCGACGTTTTATAGGCCCCCTAACTTGCGTGTTTTTATACCTGACGCGGCGCAATTGCGTGCGTGACGAAACGGCGTTGTCGTCTTGTTCGGCACGAAACCTAAAACGGAACCCCTTACACCTCCCACGCCTTCTTGTTGAAACACACAGGAGACCCCATGGCCGACGATCAGGACCGCGACGAGCTGTTCACCACCTTCAACGACAAGGTGAACATGGCGCCCAAGGCACTGGAGGACTGGCTCGATACGGACGAGTCCAAATCGGTCGGCGATAGCGATGGCGGGGAGTCGACCGGGCACAAATCCGGCCGCAAGATCGTCGATATCAAGCGCACCAACAAGGCCGATCTGACGGACGATCAGTGGGACTGGATGGCCAAGGTGGTGGGCTATATCAACCGCCACTGCGCGCAGGTGCCGGATGAGCCGGAGGGATCGGACTGGGCGTACAGCCTCAAAAACTGGGGCCATGATCCGATGAAGGAGGATGGCTGCGCGTGACGCAGCGTGCCGGAACGGGGATGTTGATCGCCCCAATCGATCAGTAAAAGCATGTTTGATCGTTTCCGCCGATGCCGATGCGGCGCTAGGACGGTGGACATGCAGCGCAATCTCTCCAAGACCCTCAGCTTCCTCGCCCTCCATCTGATCGTGGGGTTCAGCGTGGCCTATGCCTTTACCGGCTCCTTCGCGCTGGCCGGCGGCATCGCGCTGGTCGAGCCGCTGGTGAACGCGGTGGTGTTCTTCTTCCACGAACGCGCCTGGGAGGAGGGCAAGCGGCCCGCGATCCTCGACATCATCCTGCACCGCCACGGCGCAGAGGAACGCTCGACCCCGCCTGCGTGATGTCGAGCGCGGTCTGGAGTCGCCGCCCGCTCAGCTTGTTAAAGGCGGCGTTTCAGCCTTTGCTCTCGTCGATGCCCCCGCCCGCAATCCGCCGATGCTCGTCCACGCTCCTGCGCATTTCGCGGGCTTGCAGGTGCAGCGCCTGGTTGCTCATGCGGATTTCGCGGCTTTGCTGGTAAAAGCCCAGGACCAGCCACAGGAAGGCGAGCGGGCTGGATACGCCGCCGAGGAAATCGCCCAGCTCGTTCATTTGCAGATCGGCCGGGTTCTGGCCCTGTATGATCAGATAGACGATCAGACCCAGCACATAGAGCGCGGAGAGCACCAGGCCGATCAGCGGCAGGCGGCGGCGTTCGCGCCGGTCGTTCAGAATGTCTGCCGCTGCGCTATCGCTCATATCCCCGCCCTGTTCCTCGATGCCCTGTGACCGCCGGCATCCTCGCGCACAGAAAGCGGCGCGTCCACGGCTTTGTCGATCGCGCCGCCGAAGCAGGGCGGGCTATCGGCTATCGCAGGCGTGCCAGGGCGCGGTCATGCGGTCTGGAAAGGCGAGCCCGGAAACAGCGAAGCCCCGCCACTTTCGTGACGAGGCCTCCATGATATAACGGACATTGTCATCCGCAAAGAAGACTGGGCTCAGGCGTAGCTGACCGAAACATTCTGACGTTTGCGCTGACGCATCGCGCCGCCAACGAAACCGAAGCCCAGAAGCATCAGGGCCCAAGTCGCCGGCTCAGGAACCGCACCGGCGATTGCCGGCTCGTACGTTACTGTAACCGTACCACCCGTATAAATGGCATCAGCAAAACCAGGGTCATCGTCGAAGTCTTCGAAAAACTCCGCAAATACCAGACCGTCACTGCCGGCGAAAAAGTCCAGTCCTTCCCCAACCAGATCGAGGGAGCCCGCATAGCTCGAACTTCCCGCGAAATCGTCACCCGGACCCCAGGTCAGAATGACGCCGTCGAGGGCCGTGCTGTAAAGGCCAAGCTGCGCTTCTGAAAGCCAACTAAGGCCGAAGGTAGTGAGCGACAAATTCCAGGCCACGTTCGTTACCTGCGCGCCTGCGCCGATATCGTACGAAAAAAGCGCGTTGCCAGGCTCAAACAAGCCATCAACACTCGGCACGTTGTTAACGTCGATAACAAATTCAGCCGCATTCGCTGCGCTGGGAACCGCAAACATCAGCGCCGCCGCGCCCATGGCTGCCGTTTTTTTCACCAGGCTCGTCATATCAAATCCCCTATTATGTGACTTGGCGTGAACTCCGAACTCGAGAAATCGATTCATCAATGGTTAACTTTTGCTTAAGAGTCAAGTCTTCGCAGCCCCACGGATCGCTGCGTGCCACTTTAGACAGTCAAGTTCGAACGTTCGACTCCGCTGCCGCAATGGAAGCGACTGCCTTCCACTGCTGACAAAAGCAGGCGTGCATGTTCGCTCAGATACAGTAGCTGCTGCGCCAAGATGTCCAAGACAAGTCCGTCAGATTTTTGTATATTTCAGGGAAGGAGGCCCCAATTTGTTGAGCGCCTTCAGTCAGCCCGGTTACGCTCGGCAGTCTGTTTCCTGTCCCCACGCCTTCGAACGGGCCCGACCAGCAGACTGCATCGGGCAACGAAAAAGGCGGCGCCTTATGGCACCGCCTTTTCTTTGTCTTCTCGCCTTTGCAGCTTCGCGTGATCAATCCTTCGACGCGGCTTCCACCTCGTCTTCGGGCAGATAGAGATGCTCGCCCTTGGCTTTGTAGAGCTTGCTCATCTCTTCCATGCCTTCCTCGTTCGCATCACGCTCGGCAGGGCTGTTTTCGCCTTTCAGGTCCTCGGCGGCCAGATAGCTGTCGCTGTTCTGCTTCGCCGCGAAATCGCGCACTTCCTGGCTGATCTTCATCGAACAGAATTTCGGACCGCACATCGAGCAGAAATGCGCCGTCTTGGCGCCTTCTGCCGGTAGCGTCTGGTCGTGGAACTGCTCGGCGGTGTCCGGGTCGAGCGAGAGGTTGAACTGGTCGCGCCAACGGAATTCGAACCGGGCTTTGCTCAACGCATCGTCGCGCACCTGCGCAGCCGGGTGGCCTTTCGCCAGATCGGCGGCATGGGCGGCGAGTTTATAGGTGACCACACCCACCTTCACATCGTCGCGGTCCGGCAGGCCGAGATGCTCCTTGGGCGTGACGTAGCAGAGCATCGCCGTGCCATACCAGCCGATCTGCGCTGCGCCGATGCCGCTGGTGATATGGTCATATCCCGGCGCGATATCGGTGGTGAGCGGCCCGAGCGTGTAGAACGGGGCTTCGCCGCAGCTTTCCAGCTGCTTTTCCATATTCTCCTTGATCTTGTGCATCGGCACATGGCCGGGGCCCTCGATCATCACCTGCACATCCTGTTCCCAGGCGCGCTTGGTCAGCTCGCCCAGCGTATACAGCTCGGCGAACTGCGCTTCGTCGTTCGCGTCGTAGATCGATCCGGGGCGCAGGCCATCGCCCAGCGAATAGGCGATGTCATAGGCCTTCATGATCTCGGTGATCTCGTCGAACCGCTCATAGAGGAAGCTCTCCTTGTGGTGGGAGAGGCACCATTTGGCCATGATCGATCCGCCGCGGCTGACGATGCCGGTCATGCGCTTGGCCGCCATGGGCACATAGGGCAGGCGCACCCCGGCATGGATGGTAAAATAGTCCACACCCTGCTCGGCCTGCTCGATCAGCGTGTCGCGGAACACCTCCCAGGTCAGATCCTCGGCCACGCCACCGACCTTTTCCAGCGCCTGATAGATCGGCACGGTGCCGATCGGCACGGGGCTGTTGCGGATGATCCATTCGCGCGTGTCGTGGATATTCCGGCCGGTGGAGAGGTCCATCACCGTGTCCGCGCCCCAGCGGATCGACCAGACCATCTTGTCGACTTCCGCCGCCACGTCCGATGCGACCGCGCTGTTGCCGATATTGGCGTTGATCTTGACCAGGAAATTACGCCCGATCGCCATTGGCTCGGACTCCGGATGGTTGATATTGTTGGGGATGATGGCGCGGCCACGAGCGATTTCGTCGCGCACGAATTCGGGCGTCACATAATCGGGGATCGACGCGCCGAAGCTTTCGCCGTCACGCTTATATTCCTTCAGGCGCTCCCGGCCCAGATTCTCGCGCTCGGCGACATATTCCATTTCCGGCGTGATGATGCCTTTGCGGGCATAGTGCATCTGGCTGACATTCTGCCCGGCCTTGGCCCGCAGGGGCCGCTTCACCACCTTGGGGAAGCGCGGCACACCGCCGGAGCGATCGGGGCCGAGCTGGCCATTGTCTTCCGGTTTCAGCTCGCGGCCATCATAGGATTCCACATCGCCGCGCGCCTCGATCCAGTCCCGCCGCAGCTGGGGCAGGCCGCCATGAATATCGATGATCGCGCTGTCATCGGTATAGGGACCGGACGTGTCGTACACGCGCACCGGGGCCTCGCCGCCCTCCAGATGGATCTCGCGCATCGCAACCTTGATGCCGCTGCCGGACTTGGCGGCGACATGGACCTTTTTCGATCCGCGAATGGCGCCGGTGGTGACGCCGATTTCGGTCTTTGCGGGTATGTCTGCCATGGTCTTGGGTCCTTCGATCAGAAAGTCAGAATGAGTGTAAAGATGCGCATCACACGCGCACCGCGCCGGCCAGAAACAGCGCCAGGCCGATGGCCACGCTGGCCCCCGGGCCGATACGCCCGGCCTTTTCCAGCAGGCGCCAGGCGAAGGGGATCACCCGGTCCGGCACAGCGAGCAGCAGCAGCCCCTCCACCGCGGTCAGCCCGCCAAGAATGCCGAGCACGAAGCTCAGCCAGTCATTCCCGTACATCGGATTGGCCAGATAGATCAGCGCGCCGATGGTGATGCAGAGCAGCCCGGTGAGATATTGCAGCGCGCGGCTGCCCTCCAGCTCGTCCAGCAGCCGTTCCCAGCCGCCCGTCTGCCGCCATTCGCCAAAACCGGCGGCCACGGCATAAAGGCCGATGAAGATCGCGCTCCAGGCGGTGATCTGTTGGTTCATCTGCAAAAGGCCGCCTCCATATCATGTCGGATGGCGGGGGCGGACGGGGCATTCGGGCCCCACGCCGCTCCCTCCCTCCGCCCGTATTACCGGGATCAGGTTCGACGGGTCGCGGGCTATTCCGCTCTCAACCGGCGTTCACGCGCACGGCTCCCCGGGGATAAGGGGTGACAATAGAGCGCGTCGTAGCGATAGTCCAGCGGAGCGCTTGGCGATGGTCATCGAATGCACCTTCTCGCCACAGAAGCTCGGACGGCCAATCGGCTTGACACCATCAGAAGGCGGGGAGGCCTTATGAACCGATTAAAAACCATCATGGTCCAAACTGCGGCAGCAATGTTTTTCATAGGCACCGCGGCTCAGACTGCAGCGCAAGATACTGGGCCGAAGGAACAAAGCGCTTCCGGCCCGCAGAATGAAGACATCGTCGTGCAGGGCGAAAGCAAAAATTCGCTGCGCGATCTTCTGGAATCGGTACTGGCCGAAGCGCGCGACGGCCAGATGGCCCGCTTTGCCGCACCGATCTGCCCGCGCGCCTTGGGCTTTCCCACCACTTATGGACCAACAATTGAGCAGCGTATCCGCCGGGATGCCAAGAAAGCGGGCCTGAAAACAGGCGGGGCTAAATGCACCGGCAATCTGATCGTGATCGTATCGGACGATCCACCGGCTTTTCTATCTTATGCTTTTAAAACCGTGCCTGGCATGTTCGACGCTCTGACGCATGCCGAACGCAATGCGTTGTTTGCCAACACCGGGCCAAGCTGGGCTTGGCAAGCGGTGGAAGCCGTCGACTCCTATGGGCAGCCGGCTGATATCGCCGGACAAACTAAGATGCGAGCATCACGAATTGGCTTGGAAGGGCGGCAGAATTTCAGCCTGAGCTTTGTGGTGATCGATGTAGGCGCGATCGAAGGGCTCACGCTCCAGCAGCTCGCAGATTTTGCGGCGATGCGAACGTTGGCAAAAGTTCGAAACGAGGCGACGCGAAGCCAACGACCCGACAGTATCCTTGGACTGTTTGCGCTCCCGGATAAGAAACGGCCCGAAGAGATTACCAGCGGTGACCTTGCCATGCTGCGCGCGCTTTATGCCACGTCGCCATCACTCAGTGCCAAACGGCAACGCGCGGCGATGGAGCGCCAAATGAAGCGTGAGGAGGAAAGCGGCGCCGGGGAGAACTGAAGGCCCCCCGGCGTTTATCTTAAAACGTATAACCCAGGCCGACGCCGCCGATGAACTGGTCTGCGCTGCCGCGGATGCTCGTGATGGGGCTGTTCTTGGCATCGCCGAACAGGCGCGAATAGCCGGCCAGGGCGAACAGCGCGAAGCCGCCGTCGGTGATGTCGCCATTCAGATCATAGGTGAACAGCGCATTCACGCCGGCGCTCTTGAAGCCGCCTTCTGCCTGATAGCTTGGCAGGCCGCTGGCGATGGAGCCAGCCGGGCTCACCGAGAAATAATAGTCGTTGAAATTATCGTCGACATGATCGGCGCTGACCGAGAGCACGACCGCCGCGCCGCGGCTGACCGGGGTCAGGAAACTGACCGTTGGCGTGATGATGCGGCCCTTGTGCGCGCCGGCCACGTCCCACACCACGTCCACGGTGGCGGACAGCGTGTCATAGGGCGTGATGACGCCGCTATACTGGATGCCGGCCTGGCCGCCCAGCTCGATCGCGGTGTCCAGCTCGCCGAGCCGCTTTATCACATCGTCCTTGATCTGGCGTGTGCGGTTCAGGCGCACGCGCGCGACGGGGCCGAGCACGAAGCCGATCTTGGCATCGCTGGGATCGTTGATCAGATCCGCGCCGATGCCGGTGCCCTTGGGCTGGAAATTGATGCCGCCGATGCTGCCGGCCGCGGCGGGCACGGGGAAGAACACATAATCGTCCGAGCCTTCATAGCTTGGGCTGACGGCAAGGCCTGCGCCGATGGTCACCCAGTCGCCGCCATAGACCGTGTCCTCCACCGCCGGAATATCGGAGGGCGATGCGCTTGCCGTCTGGGCGGCTGCAGGTACGGAGAGGGCGGCAGCGGCCAGGCCGGCAAGAAGAAGGGGCAAGCGCATAATGATCGGAATCCTGATTGAAATGTCGGGCGGACAATAGCCGATAGGGCGATTGGTTGCGATTGGCCGACGCGCCGGGTGCACGATCGTCACGCAGGTGCGGCTTTTGGGCAACTTCCACCTGCGCGCTCTGTTCGGGCCGCGCCTGCCCCGCGCACGCAGATCAGAGGAAATATTGCATGCGGACCGTCTGCGCATGCGGCGCGGACGCGATGGTCAATGCCACCCGATCGAAACCGGGCGGGCCGAAGGTGACGCGCGGATTGCGGGAAAAACCGATGCCCTCCTTCGGAATGCCGGCAAAGGTATCGAGCCGGTCGTTCGCATTCTCGTCATGATGGGCGGACACCGCATAGCGCGGCTGGGTGAGGCCCTTCACGGTCAGGCTGGGCCGTCTGGCAGATACGGTCAGGAAACGCTTGTCCGGATCGTTCGAGCAATCGGGGAAAAAGGCCGGGTCTGCGGTGATGCAGATCAGCAGATTGCCCTTGGCGGACCGCAGATTGGTAAAGCTGAGCTCCAGCGCGTCATCGCCCGCTGTCGTGACCGGCGCCGCGCCAGTGGCGAACGCCAGCAGCGCAGCGCCCAGGGCCAATCGCGCGATCATGCCGCAGACTTCCGGAAGGCGCCCAGGCCCTTGTCGGTGCCGCAGACCCGGTCCCAGAAGCGGAAATAGAGGCCGTAATTGCAGTTGTACCGCTCATGATGGCGCTGGTGATGGCTGGCGGTGATGGTCCAGCGGCCCAGCGGCCCCTCGGTCCACCAGCGCGGAAACATTTCCCAGCCCATATGGTTGGTCACGCCCATCAAGGTCATGATGCCCAGCACCAGACCCAGCACCGCGACATGGATCGGCACCAGGAACACCAGCGCCGGGATCACCACCGCGCCGGTGAGCGCCTCGATCGGGTGGAAGCTCATCGCCGCCCAGGCGGTCGGCGGGCGGCTGTCATGATGCACGGCATGGGCGATCCGGAACCATTTGGGCTGATGCATCCAGCGATGCGTCCAGTAAAACCATGTGTCATGCGCGAACAGATAGACGAACAGCGACAGCGGCAGATACCAGAGCGGATAGGCTGTCACATCGCCATAGATCGCGGTCCATCCGCGTTCCTGCCAGCCCCACATCACCACGCCTGCCGGGATGCCATAGATGGCCGCGCTATAGAGCGACCAGCGCACCTCCCGCCCCATTTGCGGGCGCATGCCATGGTAAAGACCGGGCCGCACACGCTGGGTCAGCCAGGCGAAAGCGCCGCTGGTGGCCAGATAGCGCAGGCCCACGATCAGCGTCATCGCCAGCGTGGAGGCGATCAGGGAGAGGATCAGCGTCGTCATTGCGGCTCTCCTTACGCGATCGATCTGAACGGGTCATGATTTTTGTGCGCGGCTTGCCCCTGACCGCGCTTGCCGCTTCAATAGCCGAGCAAAAATCGTGGCTTATCGGTGGACAACGCGTGCAGATAAGCAACAGGCGGGATTCACAAGTCTGTCATGCTGGTCTAAGCCGTCCGCATGCTTGAGAAACGCACCTGCGATCTGGCCATTATCGGCGGCGGCCTGGCCGGCGGCCTGATCGCGCTTGCGCTGCGCCGGCAGCGCCCGGAGCTGGAGCTGCTGCTGATCGAAAGCGGCGAGACCTTTGGCGGCAACCATATCTGGAGCTATTTCAGCACCGATGTCGCGCCCGAGCATCGCTGGCTGACCGCGCCGCTGGTGACCCATGGCTGGAGCGGGCACGAGGTGCGCTTTCCGGGCCATAACCGCACGCTGCCCGATATCTATTATTCGATCGAGAGCGACCGCTTCGATCAGGTGATCCGCGAACAATTGCCGGAGCGGATGCGCGTGACCGGTGTGGAGGTGGCCTCCGCCACCCCCACCGCCATCGCGCTGAAGGGGCATGGCCGCATCCGCGCTGGCGGCGTGATCGATTGCCGCGGCCCCGCCGATACGCAGGCGCTGGATTGCGGCTGGCAGAAATTCGTCGGCCAGCTGGTCGAGCTGGAACAGCCCCATGGGCTGACCCACCCCATCATCATGGACGCTACGGTAGAGCAGAAAGATGGCTATCGCTTCGTCTATTGCCTGCCCTTCACCCCCACCTCCATGTTCGTGGAAGACACCTATTACAGCGACAAGCCGGATCTGGACCGGCGGCGGATCGCGCAGCGGATCGGCGAATATGTCGATGCGCAGGGCTGGACCATCAGCCGCACGCTGCGCGAAGAAACGGGCGTTCTGCCGGTGGTTCATGGCGGCAATCTGGCGGATTATTGGAAGGCTGGCGGAGAGCGCACCGCCAAAGCCGGCGCGCGGGCGGCCCTGTTCCACCCCATGACCAGCTATTCGCTGCCCGATGCCGTGCGCACCGCCATGGCCATTGCCGAGCTGGACGATTTTTCCGGCGATGCGCTGCATCATTTCAGCCGCAAGCTGGCGGGCGAGCACTGGCGCGATGGCGGCTTCTACCGCCTGCTCGGCAAAATGCTGTTTCTGGGTGCGCAGCCCAAGGAGCGCTATCGCCTGTTCGAACGCTTCTACCGTCTGAGCCCCGAGCTCATCACCCGCTTCTACGCCGGCCAAAGCACCGCAGCCGACAAAATCCGCATATTGTCCGGCAAGCCGCCCATACCCATATCACGGGCTCTGCGGGCAATTTTGGGTAAATAGGTATGGCGACGACGATAGCTCCACGGGCAGGCGCCCAGGATCCGCGCGAGCCCGATCTGTTCGGCGCGCAGGCCCGCCCCGCCCCCACCGGCAAGACCGCGATCGTGATCGGCGCAGGATTCGGCGGTCTGGCACTCGCCATTCGCCTGCAGTCCGCCGGTATCCAGACCACGCTGGTCGAGGCGCGGGACAAGCCGGGTGGCCGGGGCTATTATTGGGAGCGCGAGGGTTTCGTCTTCGATGCCGGCCCCACCGTGATCACCGATCCCGATTGCCTGAAGGAACTCTGGTCGCTCACCGGCGCGGACATGGCGCGCGACGTGACGCTGGAGCCGGTATTCCCCTTCTATCGCCTCAACTGGGTGGACGGCACCAATTTCGATTATTCGAATGACGAGGCCAAGCTGAACGCGGAAATCGCCAAGCTGAACCCGGACGATGTGGCAGGCTATGCCAAGTTCCTGGACTATAGCGCAGGCGTGTTCGAGGAAGGCTATGTGAAGCTGGGCCACAAGGCGTTTCTCGATTTCCCCAGCATGATCAAGGCCGCGCCGGCACTGATGAAATATCAGGCCTGGCGCTCGGTCTATTCCATGGTCAGCAAGTTCGTGAAGAACGAGAAGCTGCGCGAGGCGCTGAGCTTCCATACGCTGCTCGTCGGCGGCAATCCCATGACCACCAGCGCCATCTATGCGCTGATCCACAAGCTGGAAAAAGACGGCGGCGTCTGGTTCGCGATGGGCGGCACCAACCGGCTGATCGCCGGGATGGCCGCGCATTTCGAGCGGATCGGCGGCACCATGCGGCTGGGCGACCCGGTCGAGCATATCGAGACGATGGGCGACCGCGCGACGGGCGTGACCACCAAGAGCGGCTGGCATGGCGATGCCGATGCGGTGGCGAGCAATGCGGACATCGTGCACAGCTACAAGGATCTGCTGGGCAAATCCCCGCGCGGGCAGAAGGCGGCCAAGAAGCTGGCGAAGAAGAAATATTCGCCGTCGCTGTTCGTCGTGCATTTCGGCATCGAAGGCCGCTGGCCGGGCATTCCGCACCACATGATCCTGTTCGGCCCGCGCTATGACGGGCTGCTCAAGGACATCTACGATCACGGCGTGCTGCCGCAGGATTTCTCGATCTATCTGCACCACCCCACCGTCACCGATCCGTCGATGGCGCCGGAGGGCTGCTCCACCTTCTACGCGCTGGTGCCGGTTGCCCATATGGGCAAACTGCCGATCGATTGGGACGAGGCCGGGCCGCTCCTTGAAAAGCGCGTGCTGGACGAAGTCGGCCGCCGCCTGATCCCCGATATTCATGAGCGGATCGTGACCAAGTTCCATTATGCGCCGCCGTATTTCGCGCGCGATCTCTCCGCGCATCTCGGCAGCGCGTTCAGCCTGGAACCGGTGCTGACGCAAAGCGCCTATTTCCGCGCCCACAACCGCGACGACCAGATCGGCAATCTGTATTTCGTCGGTGCCGGCACGCATCCGGGCGCAGGCATCCCCGGCGTGGTCGGCAGCGCCAAAGCCACCGCAGGGCTGATGCTGGAAGACATGCTGGTTTAGCGTTTAACAGGCACCGGGCCTTCATCCGTTCGGGCTGAGCCTGTCGAAGCCTCGTCCTTCCCTCTGGACTTGGCCAACCGGCTTATCTCCTTCCAGTCGCCGCGAATCAGCGCCTTTTTCTTGGCGCGGCTCCAGCCCTTGATGCGCCGTTCCATCGAAAGCGCTTCATATCGCGTCGGGAAGTCTTGCGCCCAAACCAGCTTTACCGGTAGGCGGTCCGCCGTGAAACCGGGGATCGAACCGGCATGGTGCTGGGCCATGCGGTTTTCCAAATCGCCGGTATCCCCGGTGTAATATTGGCCACCATGGCAATGGAGCATATAGGTCCAGAACGCCATGGTCCTGTCCTGAGGCCGACCTTGATCAAAAGGAAGGACGACCCTTCGACAGGCTCAGGGCGAACGGAGAGAAGAATTTGCCAAGAGAACTGAAAAGCCTGGCCGTCTATTGCGGCTCCGCCACCCCTTCCGATCCCATCTATATCGATACCGCCCGCCAGGTCGGGCGCGCGCTGGCGGAGCGGGGCATTCGCGTGGTCTATGGCGGCGGACGGCTGGGCCTGATGGGCGCGGTGGCCGATGCCGCGCTGGACGCAGGCGGCGAGGTGATCGGCATCATTCCCGAGGCACTGGTCGGCAGCGAAGTGGCGCATCGCGGCTGCACGGAGCTGACCATCGTGCCAGGCATGCACGCGCGCAAGCAGGCCTTCACCGATCTCAGCGACGGTTTCGTCACCCTGCCCGGCGGCGTCGGCACCATGGATGAGCTGTGGGAAGCGATCAGCTGGGCGCAGCTGGGCTATCATGACAAACCCGTCGGCCTGCTCAATGTCGGCGGCTTCTATGACGAACTGATCGCGTTCAACCGCCGCATGATCGACACCGGCTTCATCCGCGCCCAGCATGCCGGCATCATGGTGCAGGCCGAGGAGATCGGCGCGCTGGTCGACAAGCTTGCCGCTTACGAACCGCATCGCACCATCTTCCAGATGAAGGCGGATGATTTGTGAACGAATTCCGTCATTGCGAGGAGCCGAAGGCGACGCGGCAATCCAGAGCGGATGCAGCGCTGCGCAAGCCCTGGATTGCTTCGGCCTCGCGGCCTCGCAATGACGTCCTGTGTCATGGCTGAGTTCGACCGCCCTGCCCTCGTCGCCCATGCGCGCGACAGCATCGCCAAGGGCTCGCGCAGCTTTGCCGTGGCGTCCAAGCTGTTCGACAAGCCCACGCGTGAGCGCGCCTGGCTGCTCTATGCCTGGTGCCGCAAATGCGACGATCTGGCCGATGGGCAGGATCATGGTGGCGGCATGAGCGTGATCGACGATGCGGCGGATCGGCTGAACTATCTTACCGGCATGACCGAAGCGGCATGGAGCGGCGTGCCTACCGGCGATCCCGCGTTCGACGGCTTCGGGCTGGTCGCACGCGAATGCGGCATTCCGCGCCGCTATGCCGATGATCTGATTGCCGGGTTTGCGCTGGATGCCGAGGAATGGCGACCGCGCAGCGAGCAGGATCTGTACCGCTATTGCTATCATGTCGCGGGCGCGGTGGGCTGCATGATGGCCATCATCATGGGCGTGGACCCGGAAGATGACGAGACGCTGGACCGCGCCACGGACCTGGGCCTGGCCTTTCAGCTTGCCAATATCGCGCGCGATATCGAGGAGGATGATGCCGCCGGACGCTGCTATTTGCCGATGGAGTGGCTGGCCGAGTTCGACATTCCGCCCGGCCAGCATATGAAGCCGCCCTTCCGTCCCGCGCTGGTCACGATGGCCAGACGGCTGGCCGATGCGTCGGAGCGCTACGAGGCCTCGGCGCGCGTCGGCGCGGCGCGCCTGCCCTATCGCAGCCGCTGGGCGGTGCTGGCGGCGGCCGGCATCTATGGCGATATCGCCCGTGAAGTGCGCCGCCGGGGTGCCCATGCCTGGGATCACCGGGTGTTCACGAGCAAGGCCGATAAATTGCGCTGGGTGGCACGGGCGGCAAAGCAGGCGCGCGGCACGCCGGAACAAGCCAGCCGCGATGGGCTGTGGGACCGCGCGATGATGCCGCGGGGATAGGGTGCGCGAGCGGACCGGCGTGGCGTTGCCACGGAGGCCCCCTCAATCCCCCGATAGAATCTCCGCCGCTTTGGGTGCCAACCGCTCCACCACCGCGCCGTGAATGCCCGGCGCGCAGACGATCAGGCCAAAATCCTTGGGGCTCGCCTTGTTATAACGAATGGGATCGCCCAGCGCGTCGCTCACCGTGGCGCCCGCTTCGGCGGCGATCAGATTGGCCGCCGCGACATCCCATTCATTGCCCCAGCGCAGCGTGGCGACCAGATCGGCCGCATTGCTCGCCACCATGCAGATGCGCAGCGCAATGCTGTTGGGCTTGGGCACCATCGACAGGTCCCGGTCGGCCTTGGCCAGCCCGTCGCTCGGCACGCGCGCGCCGGTGATGTTCGCGCGGGTGCTCGCATGGATGGCGGCGCCGTTCAGCCATGCGCCCTCGCCGTGCCGGGCGGTGAAACAGCGGTCGCCCACCGGCGCATAGATCACCGAGAAGACCGGACGGCCGCCTTTCATCAGGGCGATCGACACCGCCCAGCCCTTGCGCCCGCGAATGAAATCGCGCGTGCCGTCCACCGGATCGACCAGCCAGGTCCAGTCGCGCCGGATACGATCGCTATTGTCCTCGGTTTCCTCGCTCAACCACCCCGCCTCGGGCAGGATCGCGCAAAGCCGTTCCTTCAGCAGATCGTCCACTGCCAGATCGATGTCGCATACCGGATGGCCGGGCTTTTTCTCCCACACCTTGCAGTCCGGCTGCTGCCCTTCGCGCCAGCGTTCCATCGCCAGAGCACCGCCGTCGCGCGCGGCAGCGATGATGGCATCACCGTTCACGCCGCAACCGTCATGCCGTCGATGCGCAGCGTGGGCACGTTGAGCGCGCGGGTGAACGCCAGATCGTCGGCAGGGGTCAGCCCCGCGAACATGTCCTTCAGATTGCCCGCCACGGTAATCTCGCTCACCGGCCGGGTGATCTGCCCGTCCTCGATCAGGAAACCACCCGCGCCGCGGCTGTAATCGCCCGTCACGCCGTTCACGCCCTGGCCGATCAGTTCGGTCAGATAGACGCCGCGCTCGATGCCGGCCATCAGCGCGGCGGGGCTCTGTGTGCCCGCTTCCATGTGCACATTGGTGGCGCCCACACCGGGCGATCCGCCGACGCCGCGCGTGGCATGGCCGTTCGGCGCCAACCCCAATTGCCGCGCCGATGCCGTATTGAGCAGCCAGTGGGTGAGCACACCCTTGTCGATCAGTCTGGACGGCGCCGTCGGCAGGCCCTCTCCATCGAACGCCTTGGAGGCGAGGCCGCGCATGCGGTGCGGATCGTCCACGATCGTCACGCCGCTGTCGAACAGCGCTTCCCCCAGCATATCCATCAGGAAACTGGCGCGCCGGGCCACCGACGGGCCGGAGATCGCGCCGAGCAGATGGCCGACGAGCGACCCGCCCACGCGCGGATCGAGAAGGACGGGCATCGCGCCGCCCTGCAATTTCACCGGATCAAGCCGCGCCACCGCCCGCTCGCCCGCCTTGCGCCCGATCTCTTCGGGGCTGGGCAGATCGGCGGCATGGCGCGCGGTGCGATAGGCATAGTCGCGCTCCTTGGCCGCGCCCTCGCCCGCCAGCACGCTGGCCGAGAGGCTGTGGCTGGAGCGCGCATAGACGCCGCCGAACCCGGTGCTGGTGGCCAGCGCGACGATGGAGCGGCCCACGCTGGCCCCGCCGCCTTCGCTGTTGGTCACGCCGGGTACGGCGCGCGCGGCATCTTCTGCCGCCAGCGCGGCTTCGCGCAGCGCCTGCGGGTCTGCGGCCGCGCCGCCATCCTCGCCCAGATCGTCCAGATCGAAATCGCCGAACGGCCCGCGCGCCAGCCGCTCCTCCGGGGCCAGCCCGGCATAGGGATCTTCTGGCGCAGCTTTGGCCATCGCCACCGCCCGCTCGGCCAGCTCGCGCAGCAATTCGGGCGCCAGCGCGCTGCTCGAAACGCTGGCGGAGCGTTTGCCGACGAACAGCCGCAGACCGATCTCCTCGCCCTCCGACCGTCCGGCATCTTCCAGCTTGCCCAGACGCACGGCGATTTCCGTCGCCGCGCCGCCGGCGTAAATCGCGTCGGCGGCATCGGCACCGGCGTCGCGCGCGGCGGAAACCAGCAATATTGCGCGTTCCAGCGCCTGTTTCTCGTTCAGCATAGACCGGGCGATGTAAGCAGCGCCCTGCCGCCGGTCAATCGCCGCGCCGTCGCAGGCACCCGTCCTGCCGTTCGCTCGCTTGTCGGCGGCAGGACAAGGGCGTAAACGGCTGCCGATCATGATCGAACGCCTCAAATCCATCTGGCAGGAATTGCTGAGCCCGGAACGCCAGCATGGCTACGGCACCACCTTGCTGCCCGCCGCCGTGGCGCTGGCGATTCTGATCCTACTATCCGGCGGCATCGCCATCATCGGCGCGATCGACAGCGAGCGGGAGGCACGCGAGGCCAGCCAGTATACCACCGGCGTGATCGCGCGGCTGGAAAAGGTGCGCGCGCTGGCGGTGGATATCGAGACCGGGCAGCGCGGCTATCTTCTGACCGGCCAGCGCAGCCTGCTGACGCCGATGAAGGAGGCTGCCGAGCGTGAGGTGCAGCTGCTCGATGAACTGAAGACCTATGCCTATGGCAATATGGAAGGCCCGCAGGAAGGCTGGCTGATGGAGATCGACCGGCTGGTGCGCGCCCATTATTCCGATGCCGCCGAGAGCGTGAGCCTGGCCCGCCGGGGGCAGCGCGCCGCCGCTATCGAGGATGTCCGCTCCGGCGCGGGCAAGGCGCGCATGGACCGGCTGCGCGCGCTGATCGATCGCTACGAGGCCTATGAATATAACCGGCAGGCGCGCAGCCTGGACGATGCGCGCGATTATGAGCAGATCGGCGGACAGCAGGTGCTGCTCGTGCTGGTGGTCCTGCTGCTTTTGCTGCTGCTGATCGCCTATCTGCTGTGGCGCAACACCCGCCTTCTGAAGACCGAAATCGAACTGACCGAGGTGACCGAGGCCAAGGAGCAGGTGGAGTTGATCAGCCGCGAGCTGAACCACCGCGTGAAGAACCTGTTTGCCGTGGTGATGGCGATCATCAGCATGACCGCCCGGCGCGAAAGCGATGCCACGGTGGCCGGTGACAAGATGCGCCAGCGCGTCAACGCCCTGGCCCGCGCGCATCAGCTGACCATCGATCAGGATGGTGGCCGCGCCGTCAGTCTGCGTTCTCTGGCGGAAGATGTGCTGGCTCCCTATGCCTCGGCCGCGCTGCGCAAGAATGTGGAAGGCCCGGAGGTGCAGCTCGTGCCCCGCGCGGCCACGCCGATCGGCCTAGCCCTGCATGAAATGGCCACCAACGCCGTCAAATATGGCGGCTGGTCCAACGAAGCGGGCGGCGAGATTTCCATTCGCTGGACCGCCACCGACGATGCGGACCGCAGCCATGTGGAACTGGTCTGGTGCGAAAGCGGCGGCCCGCCGGTGGCCGCGCCGGCAGAAGACAGCAAGGGCTTTGGCAGTCAGCTGGTGGCCCAGAGCCTGCGGCAGATTGGCGGCCAATATGAGGCGCAATGGCTGGAAAGCGGCCTGCGCGCCGTGCTGCGGTTCAGCGTAAGCAGGGAACCGGACGACGCGTAATCTCTTTAATATGTATGAAGAACTTTACCGTCATGGTGGCCGAAGATGAAGCCCTGATAGCCCTGGACATGGTCGAGGGCCTTCGTGAGCGCGGAATGGACGTGATCGGCCCGTGCATGTCGCTGAAGGAATGCATGGATTGCATTGGCGGCGCGCAGACGATCGACGCGGCTATTCTGGACGTCGACCTGGCGGGCAAGGATGTGTTTCCGGCGGCCATGCTGCTGCGAAAGCTGGGCATTCCGTTCATATTTCACAGCGGGCATCTGGAACGCGCGCATCTGCCCCGCGAGCTGGCGGACGTGCCGCTGTTCAACAAGCCGGCGCCGCTGGACAGTATGGCCCGCGGCCTCCAACGCACGATCAACTGAGGCGTAGTTCATCCGATCAGAACAGGCTGCTTCGGCAGCCTTTTTCTTGGGCACCCAAGGCAGGCACGCCGCCGCCGAGTGTCAGGGAATGCCCAGCATCTTGTGGGTCTGCAGGCTCAGCCGCCAGCGCGGATGGCCTTCCACGAAGCGCATCGCCTCCAGCCGGTTGGCGTCCGCTGCGGCGCTGTCCATCGGCTGGATCAGCAAATGGGTGAACGCCCAGTCCTCCATCGCCCGCCAGTCCGACCCCGCCTGTGGCCAGACCAGTTTCAGCTCGTCGCCCGATCGCTGCACCGTGTCCGACCCGGCCTTGGGGCTGATGCAGATCCAGTCGATGCTGCGCGGTACCGGCAATGTCCCGTTGCTCTCGATCGCGATCTCGAACCCGCGCGCATGCAGCGCGTCGATCAGCGCGTCGTCCACCTGCAGCATGGGCTCCCCGCCCGTCATCACGACATAGCGCCGCTCGGTCCCCGCGCCCCATAGCGCGGCCACCTTGTCGGCCAGCGCATCGGCGGTGCGGTAGCGCGCTCCATTTTCGCCATTCATGCCGACAAAGTCCGTGTCGCAAAACTGGCAGATGGCGGTGGCGCGGTCCTGCTCCCGCCCGGTCCACAGATTGCAGCCGGCAAAGCGCAGGAACACCGCGCGCCGCCCGGCCTGCGCGCCTTCACCCTGCAAGGTCGGGAATATCTCCTTGACGGCATAGCTCATGGGCGCACGATCCGTGTCATGCCACGTCCGGGGTGACGGCATAGACGGTGGGGTCCGCGATCCCGGCCTCGACAAATCCGCCATGGCGCAGGCGGCAGCTGTCGCATTCGCCGCAATGCTTGCCGTCCGCCGTGGGGTCATAGCAGCTCCAGCTCATCGCCGGGTCGAGCCCCAGCCGCATGGCCTCTGCCGCAATCCTGGCCTTGGTCATATATTGCAGCGGCGCGCGCACCTCGAAGCTCTCCTTGGCGTCTCCCGCCTTGGTGCCGAGCAGCGCCAGTTTCTGAAAGGCGTCGATAAATTCCGGGCGGCAATCGGGATAGCCCGAATAATCCAGCGCATTGACGCCGATCACCATGTCGCGCGCGCCCGCCGCCTCGGCCCAGCCCAGGCACAGCGACAAAAAGATGGTGTTGCGCGCCGGCACATAGGTAATCGGGACGCCGCCATCCTCCCGCGTGCCCGCGCCATCCTTGGGCACATCGATATCCGCCGTGAGCGCCGATCCACCGAATTGGGTTAGATCGAGCGGCAGCACCACATGGCGCAATGCCCCCAACTCCTTTGCAATGCGTGCGGCGCTTTCCAGCTCGACCCGGTGGCGTTGATTATAGTCGATCGTCAGGGCGAGGATATCGAACCCCTGCTCGCGTGCGATACCGCCTGCCACCATCGAATCCAGTCCACCGGACAGGAGGACCACCGCTTTTTTTCCATGTTCGCTCATTCCGCGGGAGCTAAGCCTCCCGCATCCGCACTGCAACCACCCGCATAAAAAACGGGCCACCCCGATGGAGCGGCCCAGTTATGGCTCGCAAAAGCCAGCTAGGGAGGAAAGCGTACCGAACCGGGTACGTCACATGCTTATAGCACGCACCCATAAACAGACGCTTAACGAACGTTCAGGCGGTATCCGGTCGCCGTCAGCACGGGCCGGTCTGCCGCGCTTCATAGTCGAATGCGAACGGCTCGTTATGGTCCAGCCCCTGGCTTCGGATCTGCACCAGCCGATCGGTTTCGCGCCGGATGCTCGTGTTCCCGCGCACACCGTTGCAGCTGTAGCGGAAGGAAGCGATCCGCCCGTCCGCCCGCAGCTGCCGAATATCGCAGGACTTGCCCCGGTGCCGTGCATGGACAAGCGCTTGTGGATTGCCAAGGCAGATCCTGCCGACCGTTTTCATGTCATGGTCCTTGTCGCGCAAGGTCCACGCGCCCTTTTCCAGCGTCTTCAGGGAAAAGACGGGCGAGGCGGCCATCGCCGCGCCGGACAGTATGACGGCCGTCGTCAGGCCGAGCATGATGGTGGTTGGTTTTTTCATAATGGTCATCCGCATGATTCCATGACCCGCCGTTGCCAGCATAGGCCGAAATCGATCAAAAAGCGAGTCTGCCGGCACGTCATGCCGGCAGCGACATCGCCGTTCAGTTTTCCAGGCTTACCAGAGAGATCGGGAACTGGCGGCTGCAAAATTCGCAATCCACCTTGATCGCACCGTCATCGTCGGCCATGGCGCGCCGTTCCTCGGCGGGGAAACGCCCGATGACCGAGCGGATATGGTCGGGATCACAGCGGCAACCCTTGCGCAGCATCGTGCCCTGTTCGATCCGCACTTCCTGTTCCTCATGGAACAGGCGCCACACCAGCTCTTCCAGCGGCAGACCCGGATGGCCCAGCTCCTCCGGCTTCACCGTCTCGGCCAGCGCGCGCAGATGCTCCCATTCCGGATGGTCGAGCCGCACGTGCAGACGCTCGCGCCCCTCCTCGCCCTCGGCCAGATGCTGGATCAGAAATCCGCCCGCCACGGGCCGCCCGTCGACCACGCCGCGCGCGGTGCGGATCAGCGTCGGGATCTGCTCGGACTGCGCGAAATAATATTCGCACGCCTCCGCCAGCGAGGCGCCTTCCAGCGGGACGATGCCCTGATAGCGCCCGCCCGGTTCATCCTTGTTCTGCGTGCGCCGATCGAACGTGATCGCCAGATAGCCCTGGCCGAACAGCCCGAACAGCGATGGCTCGGGCGGCAGCTCGGCCACCTTGGCCTCGTCATATTGGGCATAGCCGCGCAGCTCTCCGTCGCGATAATCGCACACCAGCAGCGTCACCGCGCCCTGGCCCTGATTGGCCTGCATGGTCAGCTCGCCGCCGACATCCTTCAGCAGCGATCCGAGCAGCGCGGTCAGCGTGACCGCTTCGGTCAGCAATGCCTCCACGGCGGGGGGATAGACATGGGCGGACAGGATATCGGCCAGGCTGTCCTCGATCCGCACGGCACGGCCCCGCGCGCTGCGCCCCGGAATGGAGAAGCGCAAGGGCCGGTCGGAAAAGGTTTCGGATTGGGGGCTGTTCTGGGGAGTGTTCTGGTCAGTCATCGCCCATAGATAGTCAGAGCTGGCCGAAAACCCAGCGCAGGATCGATTTTTGCGCATGCAGCCGGTTTTCCGCCTCGTCGAATATCACCGATTGCGGACCATCGATAACGGCGGGCGTCACCTCCTCACCGCGATGCGCGGGCAGGCAATGCAGGAACAGCGCGTCCGGTTTGGCCTGACCCATCAATGCGGCATCGACCTGATAGGGGCTCATATCGGCCATCTTCGCCTCGCCGCCCTCCTGCCCCATGGAAATCCACGTGTCGGCCACAATGATATCCGCGCCCGCCGCCGCCTCGGCTGCGTCCCGGTGGATGCTGATCTTTGCGCCGCCTTGGCGGGCGCGGCCGATAAAGCCCTCGTCCGGATCATAGCCCTCCGGGCAGCCGATGCGCACATCGAACTGCATCAGGCCCGCCGCCTCGACAATGGAATTCAGCACATTATTGCCATCGCCCAGCCAGGCCAGCTGCAGGCCGGGCAGCGCCTTGCCATGCTCCACGATGGTCAGCAAATCCGCGACGATCTGGCAGGGATGCGACAGATCGGTGAGCGCATTGATCACCGGCACGCTGGCGTGGCGCGCCATCTCCTCCACATTGTCATGCCCGTCGGTGCGCAGCATGATGGCATCGACATAGCGGCTGAGCACCTGCGCGGTGTCGGCCACCGTTTCGCCGCGGCCCAGTTGCATCGATCCGGCATCGGCCACGATGGCGCTGCCGCCCAGCTGCCGCATCGCCATTTCAAAGCTGAAGCGGGTGCGCGTGCTGCTCTTTTCGAAGATCATCGCCAGCACATGGCCATCCAGCGGACGGTCGGCGTCCGGCTTTCCCTTCGGCCAGCCCTTGCGCAGCGCCTTGCGGTCGATCGCATCGGCCAGCATGGCGGCAATGGCATCGCCGCCGGCATCGGAGAGATTCAGGAAATGGCGCGTCATATCGTTCCCCCTGCTAGATTGTGATCGATGCATATACGCCGCCCCTGCCGCTCGTTCCGAGCGGTAGGACGGCGTGCACGGCCTGCCCTCAAGCCGCTTCCGGCACCTTGTAGCTTGCCGCACCGGCGCTGAGCTTCTGCATGAACTCGTCGATATGCGCATCCTCGATCACCAGCGGCGGCAGCACGCGGATCGTGTTGTCCGCCGCGGCCACCGTCATCAGATCGTGATGATCGCGCAGATGTTCGTAGAAGGGCCGGCTCTCGACCTTCATTTTCAGGCCGAGCATCAGTCCCTTGCCGCGCACCAGCTCGAACAGATCGGAGTGATTGCCGATAAACTGTTCCAGCGCGCCGCGCAGCCGCTCGCCCCTGGCCGTAACATCGGCCAGAAACGCCTCGTCCGAAATGATCTTCCACACGGCCTCGCCCGCCGCCATGGCCAGCGGATTGCCGCCATAGGTGGAGCCGTGGCTGCCAAAACCCATGCCCTGCGCGCCCTTTTCGGTGGCGAGGCAGGCGCCCAGTGGAAAGCCGCCGGCAATGCCCTTGGCGGTCGCCAAGATGTCCGGCTGCACATCATACAGCTCATGCGCGTAGAGCTTGCCGGTGCGCCCCACGCCGCATTGCACCTCGTCCAGCACCAGCATCAGATCCTGCTCGTCGCAGATGTCGCGCAGGCCGGTCAGGAATTCCTGGCTGGCCGGGCGGATACCGCCTTCGCCCTGGATCGGTTCGACCAGGAAGCCGGCGGTGTGCGGGCCAACGGCAGCGCGCGCCGCTTCCAGATCGTCAAACTCCACATATTTGAAGCCCGGCAGCAATGGCAGAAAGCCCTTGTGCATCTTATCCTGATTGGAGGCGCTGATGGTGGCCATGGTGCGGCCGTGGAAGGCCATGGAAAAGGTGATGATCTCGGTGCGCTTGGGATCGCCGCCCTCGCGCTGATGATAGGCGCGCGCGGTCTTGATCGCGCATTCCACCGCCTCGGCCCCGGAATTGGTGAAGAACACCGTATCGGCAAAGGTCGTGTCCACGATCATCTGCGCCAGCCGCTCGCCCTGCGGGCTGCCATACATGTTGGACACATGCATCAGCTTGGCCGCCTGGCTCTGGATCGCTTCGATCAGCGCCGGATGGCTATGGCCCAGCGAATTGACCGCGATGCCGCTGGCAAAGTCCAGCAGCCGCCGGCCATCCTCGGTAATCAGATGGCAGCCATCGCCCTCCACCGGACGCACATCGCAACGCGGATAGACGGGCATAAGCGGAGTGATGGACATGGGGGACGGCCTTTCATGTAAAAACAGGGGCGGCCACATCGGGCCGCCCTGAAACATCACATTAGGCTCTGCTCATGCGAGAATCAATGCAGCCGGCCCTTACCGATCGAGCCGCTGCGCTTCGATCTTGCGTTGCTCCATCAATCGCACCGTGTCGTCGACCAGTGCGGATAGCTGCCGGCTATGGTTATCGCCAAAATCGAACCGCGGCTTCTGATCGATCACGCACAGGGTGCCCCGGCGCATGCCATTCGGAAGGCGCAGCGGCAGGCCGGCATAAAAGCGGATGCCCGGCTGTCCCGTCACCAGAGGGTTGTTGACGAAACGCGCATCCAGATGCGTATCGTCCACCTTGAACAGACCGTCCCGCTGCACCGCATGCGTGCAAAAGGACATCGCCAGCGGCGTCTCGTCCGGCATCAGGCCGACCTTCGCCTTGAACCACTGCCGCCGATCATCGAGGATGGAAATCAGCGCGATCGGCGCGGAAAACATCCGTGCCGCCCGCTGAACGATGAATTCGAACGCCGGATCTTTTGTGTTTTTGAGGGCGGCAGCATCTCTGCTGGATGATGAAGCGATAATTCTAGTCTGCGTAGTCATGACGCCCCGCGTCTATCGCGCGCTACTTTCCATTCGGTAAACGCCATGCGACCTGCCACTTGGCGGCGGCCAATCACGCCGCCGGCGGCCGGTGCGGCGCGCGCGGGCGGCTTCAGAACAGCCGCCCGCCGTCCGGCACGCCCTGATCAGGGCGTAGCAGCACGACATGGCCGTTCTCGTCCGGCACGCCGAGCGTCAGCACCTCGCTCCTGACCGGGCCGATCTGGCGCGGCGGAAAATTGACGATCGCCAGCACCTGCGTACCGACCAGATCCTCCAGCCGGTGCCGCTCGGTAATCTGCGCGCTGGAGCGCTTGATACCGATCGGTGCGCCGAAATCGATGCGCAGCTTGAAGGCAGGCTTGCGCGCTTCGGGAAAGGCTTCGGCCTCCACGATCGTGCCGACACGAATGTCGACCTTCAGGAAATCGTCGAAGCTGATGCTGTCGGCAGGATCCGCGCCCGCCGCGTGATTAACGTGCATCGGCTGGCTTCTTATGTTGCAGTCCGCTGCGCTTGCAGCTGCCGACCAGCGTGCCATCCTGATTGAAGGCGCGGTGGATGAAGGTGACGATCCCGGCCTTGGGGCGCGACTTGCTCTCGCGCAGATCGGCCACTTCGCTCTGGATGGTCAGCGTATCGCCGACGAACACCGGCGCGGGAAAGCGCACCTCGTCCCAGCCCAGATTGGCGATGGCGGTGCCCAGCGTGGTATCCCCCACCGACACGCCGACCATCAGGCCCAGCGTGAAGGTGGAATTGACCAGCACCCGGCCATAATCGCTGTCCTTCATATATTCGGCATCGAGATGCAGCGCGGCGGGATTATGCGTCAGCGTGGTGAACAGCAGATTGTCCGTCTCGGTCACCGTGCGGCGCATCGTATGATCGAATATCTGCCCAACTTCCAGTTCCTCGAACCACAGACCTGCCATGCTCTAATTCTCCCAAGATGATCGCTTTTCGATGCGACGGGCGTGCGGCAAGCGGCGCGGCGCTGTCAACCGGCCTGCTGCGGGAAGGGCTGGCCTATCGCCTACGCGCGGCCTAGGGGGCGCCTGATCACCGCAGCCATCGACCGAGTCCAGCCCATGCGCCCCCTACATTTCTTCCTCGCTCTGGCGGTCATGGCGGTATGGGGCACCAATTTCGTGATTATTCATGAAGCGATCGCCGTGCTGCCGCCGCTGCTGTTCGCGGCGCTGCGCTTCACCATCGCCTTTCTGCCCGCCGCCTTCTTCGTAAAGCGCCCGGCGGTGCCGCTGTGGAACCTGGCGGCGTTCGGGCTGCTGATCGGCGTCGGCCAGTTCGGCGTGCTGTTCATCGCCATGGACGGGCAGATCACGCCCGGCCTCGCCTCGCTGGTGGTGCAGATGCAGGTGTTCTTCACCATCGGCCTGTCGGTCTGGCTGACCGGCGAGCGGGTGAAACCGATGCAGATCGCCGCGCTGCTGCTGGCGGCGGGCGGCGTGCTGATCATTGCGCTGCATATCGAGGGGGCGACCACCATCGTCGGCCTGCTGCTCACGCTGTTTGCCGGTGCCAGCTGGGCGGCGGGGAACATGGTCTCACGCCGCAACGGCAAGATCGACATGCTGGGCTATATCGTCTGGAGCAGCCTGTTCCCCATCCCGGTATTGTTCGCGCTGGCCTTTCTGTTCGAAGGGCCGGGCGCGATCATGGCCGGGCTGCAAAGTGCGCATGCGGGCACCTGGGCCGCCGTGATATGGCAGGCGGTGGGCAACACGCTGTTCGGCTATGGCATCTGGTCGTGGCTGCTCGCGCGCCATCCGGCGGCGACCGTTGCGCCCTTCGCGCTGCTGGTGCCGATCTTCGGCCTCGGCGCATCGGCCCTCTTGCTGGGCGAGGCGCTGCCGCTGTGGAAGATCATTGCCTCGGCCATGGTCATCGGCGGGCTGGCCGTGGGCTTTGTCGATTCCCAGCGGCTTGCCCGTATCTTTGCGCGCTCCGGCCAGGGCGGCGCGGCCTGACGCGCGCCGCCTTGCGTCACTCCACCGTTACGGATTTGGCCAGATTGCGCGGCTGATCGACATCGGTGCCCTTGGCCACGGCGACATGATAGGCCAGCAGCTGCACCGGCACCGCATAGACCAGCGGCGCGATCAGCGGGTGCACGCTGGGCATCTCGATCGTAGCCATGGCGCCGTCGCCCGCCTCGGCAATGCCTTCCGCGTCGGAGATCAGCACGATCTTGCCGCCGCGTGCGGCCACTTCCTGCATATTGCTCACCGTCTTGTCGAACAGCGGGCCGCTGGGCGCGATCACGATCACCGGCACCGCCTCGTCGATCAACGCGATGGGACCATGCTTCATTTCTCCGGCGGCATAGCCTTCGGCGTGAATATAGCTGATTTCCTTCAGCTTGAGCGCGCCCTCCATCGCCATCGGATAATCCGGGCCGCGGCCCAGATAGAGCACGTCGCGCGCGGGCGCGATCAGCGGGGCGATGGCCTCGATCGCGGCGTCGCGGCTCAGCGCATCGTTCATCGCGCCGGGCGCTTCCTGCAAGTGGGCGACGATCTGCTTTTCTTCCTCCGCCGTCATGCGCCCCTTCACCCGGGCAAAATGCGCGGCGAGGGCGGCGAGCACGGCAAGCTGGCAGGTAAACGCCTTGGTCGAGGCGACGCCGATTTCCGGACCGGCATGGGTGGGCAGCAGCAGGTCCGCCTCACGCGCCATGGTGCTGGTCGGCACGTTGACGACGACGGCGATCTTCTGCCCCTCGGCGCGCGCATGGCGCAGCGCGGCCAGCGTATCCGCCGTCTCGCCCGACTGGCTGATGAACAGCGCCAGGCCGCCCTCTTCCATGATCGGTTCGCGATAGCGGAATTCGGACGCCACATCGATATCCACGGGCACCCGGGCAAATTGCTCGAACCAGTATTTGGCCACCATCCCGGCATAATAGCTGGTGCCGCAAGCGACGATGGTGACGCGGCGGATTTGCGACACGTCGAACTGGATATCGGGCAGCGCCACGATATTCTCCAGCGGCCGCAAATAGCTGCCCAGAGTCTGTGCGACCACGGTGGGCTGCTCGTAGATTTCCTTGAGCATGAAGTGGCGATAATTGCCCTTCTCGATGGCCCCCGCCGTCACGCCGCTGTCCACGAACTCGCGCTCGACCGGCTGATCCTGCGCATCGAAAATGGCGATATCGCCACGCTTCACCACCACCCGGTCGCCTTCCTTCAGATAGGCGATGCGGCGGGTGAGCGGGGCGAGCGCCAGCGCGTCGGAGCCGAGATAGGCCTCGCCCTCTTCATCGCCTTCGCCGCGCCCCACCACCAGCGGCGATCCGAGCCGGGCGCCGATCATCAGATCGTCATGATCGCGAAACAGGATGGCCAGCGCGAAAGCCCCTTCCAGCCGGGGCAGCACGGCCTTGACCGCCTCATGCGGCGTGTTGCCCGCCTCCACCTGTTCGGCGATCAGATGGACCACCACTTCGGTATCGGTCTGGCTTTCGAAGGTGCGCCCGCGCGCTTCCAGTTCACGGCGCAGCGGTTTGAAATTCTCGATAATACCATTGTGCACCACCGCGACCGCGCCGCTGGCGTGCGGATGGGCATTGTCCACCGTCGGCGCGCCATGGGTGGCCCAGCGGGTATGCGCGATGCCGGCGGACCCGGAAGCCGGCTCCCCCACCAGCTTTTCGGCCAGATTCTTCAGCTTGCCCTCGGCCCGGCGGCGATCGAACTGGCCGTCATGCACGGTACAGATGCCGGCGGAATCATAACCGCGATATTCCAGCCGCTTCAGCCCTTCGACCAGCCGATCGGCCACATCGCCGCGTCCAAGAATTCCAATAATGCCGCACATGGATCAAACGCTTTCGTCAGAGAGTATAGGGAACGCGGATGCCCGGCATATTTGCCGGAAAATCCTTGGTATTTCGTGTAATCAGGATTGCGCCATTTACCTGCGCGGTGGCCAGAATATATGCATCCAGCAGCTTCATGCGGGTGCGAAAGCGAATATCGGCTGCAGCCAGCGCAATACGCGCGTCCACCTCCACCAGTTCGAAGTAGGACAGCATGTCGCGCACCTGCTCGCGATCTTCCAGCCGCTCTCCGGCAAGCACCTCGGTCCATACGATCCGGCTGATGCGATGCGTACGATAGCGCCGCAACTCCGCCCGCGCTTCCTCCTTGCGCTTCAGCCAGTCGATCAGGATATTGGTATCGAAAAACGGATCGGACACGCCTCAAAGCTCGTCATAGGGTCTGCGGTCTTGCCGAATATTGCGCTGATAGTCCAAGCCGTCGGCTATATCGTCGCGATCCGCCCAAAGCCCGAACCCCTTGTCAATCCAGCTGCGATCATCGCTGGATCGCGCCAGAAAATCATGGATGGCCTCGCGCACCAAGGATGCGCGCGATCGCTCCTTGCGCAGCGCAAGAGCGTCCAGCTTCTGGATATCCTCATCGGGCAGATCGGCGAGAATGCGGGTCATGCCATCGCGATATCATATCATGATATCAAGTCAAGCAGGGCGGGAGATCATTCATGCATTATGATGTCTGCGCCCTCATCCTTTTGCGCGTATTTTTCGGCCTTTTCATAATCGATCGACATCAGGCCGGCGGGCCTACATTGATGGGCGGCGATCGTCTTGTCGCCGCGCATGGCGAAGATGCCGTCGTTGAATTCCGGCTTGTTGCCGCCTTCGCCAAAACCGGTGCGGATGACATTGCTGTAGACCACATAGGTCGTATCGCCGCGTTCGAACATCAGCTGCGCCTCGCCGCCGCCGGAATAGGGCACCGAGACGAAGCGGATCGCGCCGCCCTGCCGCGATTTGGGATAGACCAGCTCGCTCTCCTCGCCCTGCATGCCATAGCGATATTGCGCGAACCGCGATCCGCCGATCTGCGCAGCCGCGCAGACGGAGGCGATCTTGCCGTTTTCCAGCGAGCAGGAAAACAGGACTTTTTCTCCCGGAGCGCAAAGATTGTCGAGACCCGGCTTTGTCTTGACCACGGATGCAGGCGCCATGGCCATGGTCGCCATGCTGCCCCGTGAGGTCGCCTTGGCCTCCGGCGTACCTGGCGTGGCACGGGCCGCCGGTGCATCGATCGGATCGCCGCTATCGGAGGGCTCCGGCGTGCAGGCGAGCATACCGATCGCCAGCAGCGCTGCGGCCGAAAATCCGGCTATGCGTGTCGACCGCATTCAGCCTTCCTTTTTCTTGCGCATGCTGCTGTTGAACCGGTCCGCCCAGCCGGGCTTGACCAGCTGCTCTCCGCGCACGAGCCGCAGATCGCCATCACCCACATCGCGGCTGACCGCGCTGCCCGCCGCCACGATCGCGCCACGCCCGATCCGCACCGGCGCGATCAGCGCGCTGTTCGATCCAATGAACGCACCGTCGCCGATCTCGGTCTTGTGCTTGAACCAGCCATCATAGTTGCAGGTGATGGTGCCTGCCCCGATATTCGCGCCCGCGCCGACCGTGGCATCGCCCAGATAGGTGAGGTGGTTCGCCTTGGCCCCCTTGCCCAGCACGGTCTTCTTCATCTCCACGAAATTGCCGACCTTGGCGCCTTCTTCCATGATCGAGCCGGGCCGCAACCGGGCATAGGGACCAACCGAACAGCCGCCCTTCACATGCGCGCCTTCCAGATGGCTGAACGCATGGATCACCGCGCCGTCCTCTATCGTCACGCCCGGCCCGAACACGACATTCGGCTCCACCGTCACGTCCCGGCCCAGCACGGTATCATGCGCGAAGAACACCGTTTCCGGCGCGATCAGCGTGGCACCATCGGCCATCGCCTGGGCGCGGCGCAGCTGCTGCCAGTCCGCCTCCACCCGCGCCAGTTCCGCGCGGCTGTTGACGCCCGCCACTTCGCCCGCGCCGGTCTCGATCACGGCGCTTTTCTGCCCCGGCAGCATCACGATATCGGGCAGATAATATTCGCCCGCCGCATTATCGTTGCCGATCTGGTCGAGCAGCACGAACAGGTCCGTCGCGCGCGCCGCCATCAGGCCGCTATTGCACAAGGTAACAGCGCGCTCGGCCTCGCTCGCGTCCTTATACTCCACCATTTTCTCGATCGTGCCGGTGCCGTCCGCCACGATCCGCCCATAGGCCGCCGGATCATCGGGCCGGAAACCCAGCACCACGCAGCGCGGATCGTCCCCGAAACGCAGGCGGTCGACCATCGCCTGCATGGTTTCGGCGCTCACCAGCGGCACGTCGCCGTAGAGGATCAGCACATCGCCGGAAAAGCCCTTGAGCGCGTCATGCGCCTGGCGCACGGCATGGCCAGTGCCCAGCTGCTCGGTCTGCTCGGCAATAACAATGTCGCGGTCCGCCAGGCTGGCGGCAACCTGCTCCTTGCGCGCGCCGACCACCACGACGGTGCGCTCCACACCAAGCGCGCCCAGCGTGTCGGCCAGATGATGCAGCATCGGCTTGCCCGCAATGGGGTGCAGAACCTTGTGCAGATCGGACTTCATGCGCGTGCCGGACCCGGCGGCAAGCACGATGGCGGCGAGCGGACGATCGGTGTTCAATGGCTGTCTCCTTGCGGCAGTGCTGTTGCATGGCACACTTGCATAATCCAGTGGCTTGCGGCCATGTCCGCCCATGACAGATTTTCCTTACGCCATCATGGGTTTTGATCTGGACGGCACGCTGCTCGATACCAGTGACGAGCTGACCGCATCGGTCAACCACACGCTCGGCCTGATGGGCCGCGAGACGCTGACGCGCGATCAGGTAAAGCCGATGGTCGGCCTGGGCGCCAAACATATGCTGAAGGTGGGGATAGAGCGGACCGGCAGCGACGGCGATGATCGGGATGCGCTGCTGAAGGAATATCTGCCCAGATTGCTGGAGCATTATGGCGCCAATCTTGGCAGCGGATCCCATCCCTATCCGGGCCTGATCGACGCGATGGACGCGCTGCAGGAACGCGGCGTGACGCTGGCCGTGGTCACCAACAAGTTCGAAAATTTCGCCGAGACGCTGCTGACAGCCGTCGGGCTGCGGGATCGCTTCGCCTGCGTGATCGGCGGGGACACCATGGGCAAGGGCAAGTCCAAGCCGCACCGTGCACCGATCGACGAGATGGTCCGGCGCTGTGGCGGCACGGTGAACGAGACCCCGGCGGCGTTCATCGGCGATTCGATTTACGATATCATGGCCGCGCATAATGGCGGCCTGCCCGCCATCGCCGTCAGCTTCGGCTTCCTGCACCAGCCGGTCGAGGAACTGGGCGCGGACGCGATCATCGATCATTATGACGCGCTGATCCCGACGCTGGAGAAGATCGCGAAGGCGTCCACCAGGTGACCATCTCGCGCAGCAACGATGACGGCATCGGCACCATCCTGATGGACCGGCCACGGCGCAAGAACGCGCTGCAGCTGGAAGACTGGGAGGCCTTGGCCAGCGCGATTGCCGATGCAGACGCCGATGACGATGTGCGCGCCATCATCCTGACGAGCGCCCAGCCCGGCCTGTTCTGCGCCGGCGCGGACATTGCGGACATCGCCGCGCATCATGAGGACGCCGAATGGCGCGCGCGCAAATATGAAGCGGTGCAGGCCTGCAACCGCGGGCTATGGTCCAGCGACAAGCCGGTGATCGCCGCCATCGATGGCGATTGCATCGGCGGCGGCTGCGGGCTGGCACTGGCCTGCGACATCCGCATCGCCGCCCCCCACGCGCGCTTCGGCGTGACGCCGGCCAAGCTCGGCATCGCCTATGCCCGCTTCGACACTGCCCTGCTGGTGGCGGCCGTCGGCATTGCGCAGGCGCGTCGCCTGTTGATCACGGCCGACCTTATCGACGCTCCGGAAGCTCTGCGCATAGGCCTGATCGACGAAATTTCCGACGATCCACGGTCTCTCGCCAACATCAGGGCGCAAGCTCTGCAAAGCCTTTCGCAGCACAGTATTGCAGTCTCAAAGAAACATTTGCGCGCTATCATGCAAGGCACGGTGCTGGAAGACGCGGAAAGCCGGTCGCTTTTTATCGAAAGCTATACGCGGGAAGGGTTCAGGGAGCGGCTCGACAGCTTTGTGCGCCGCAAGGGATAGGACTTTCGTTACACGGTTCATTTTTGCAGAAGCTGAAATATTGTCGAACGCTGGTCGACGCTCTGGGGGGAGTATCATGCGCATTCTATTCTTTTTCGCGATCCTGGTCCTGGCTGTCGGCCTGCCAGGGAGCGCTCAGGCCAGATGGCTGGAAGCGTCGAGCGACCATTTCGTGGTCTATGCCGATGATAGCGAAAAGGATTTGCGCGCCTTCACGCAGCAACTCGAACGCTATGATGCGGCGATGGGGTTTCTATTCAACGACCGGGCAGCCAAACCGAGTCCATCCAACCGCGTCACGATCTATGTCGTAAAAAACGAACGCGACGTGCGAAAGCTGCTGGGGAATGGAGCAAAAAACGTTGCGGGTTTCTACGTGCCACGGGCCGGCGCTTCGGTCGCATTCGTGCCCAAGATCGACGTGCAGTCGCGCGAAACCGACAGATCCATGCTTATTCTGCTGCATGAATATGCCCATCATTTCCTGATTTCGAACAGCAGTTTTCCCATGCCGGCCTGGATGTCTGAGGGGGCGGCGGAGTTCTATGCTTCGGCCAGTTTCAATAAGGATGGCGGTGTCAGCCTGGGCCGTCCGGCGCAGCACCGCGCCTATGAATTGTACAATGATGGCGGCCTGACCGTCGAGCAGATCCTATCCACGCCGCGCAATGATCGAAGCCGCAGTTTCAGTGCTTTTTATGGCAAAAGCTGGCTCCTCTATCATTACCTGATGCTGTCAGGGGACCGAACTGGCCAAATTCGCAAATATGGCCAGGCTCTGCAAAACGGCCTGCCCTTGCGCGACGCTGCCGTGGAAGCCTTTGGCGACCTCGATCAGTTGGAGAAGGACGTCGGCAAATATCTGTCGCGACGGCGAATGAATGTCATTCAATTATCAGGCGAAAAAATCGACATCGGGCCGGTGCAGATACGCACCCTGGGCAACGGCGAAGCCGATATGATGCCCGTGCGCATCACCTCCAAAAGTGGCGTGACGCGCGAACAGGCGCTCGAACTGCTTAGCGACGCACGCGAGATAGCCGCAGACTATCCCGGCGATGCCGCCGTGCTGGCGGCGCTGGCGGAAGCGGAATTCGATGCCGGTTTTGACGACCGGGCCATTGCAGCTGCCGATGGCGCCCTGGCGATCGATCCGAAGCGGGTGAATGCCTATGTGCAAAAAGGCTATGCCATGTTCAGGAAAGCCGAAAATGCGGACGACAGGGAAGCCGCCTTCGCCGAAGCCGTAAAGCCCTTCGTCGCGCTGAATAAAATCGAAAACGACCATCCGCTTCCGCTCATCTATTTCTACAGAAGTTATATGGAACGTGGCGCCAAGCCCAGTGAATTGGCGGTGCGCGGCCTGGATTGGGCATCGCAGCTTGCACGTTTCGATCTGGGCTTGCGGTTCATGCTGGCCCGGCAGGATTTGCTGGACCGCGATTTCGCACGCGCACGCGCGAACCTGATCCCGGTGGCCTATAATCCCCATGGCGGCGCGCTGGCGTCGCAGGCGCGTGCCGTGCTGGACGCGCTGGAAAAGATCGGAGACCCGGAACAACTGGCCAGAATGATGGCGGCCAGTCCCGAGACAGACATGCAAACCGGCGGCGACCGTGAAGGGGAGAACGGGGAAGAGGATGGCGAAACCGGGGACGCGCTTTCCAGCACACCCCGTTAGTCCCGCAGGGACCGCCGATCGCCGCAGCTCAACTCCTGCGCCATTTGGTCCACAGATGGCGCGCCAGCATGGCAGGCGGCATGCGCATGGCATGCCCGCGGATGGTGAAGGCCAGGCGCAGTAACGGTCTGGTTTGCCGCCCCCAGCCGTCGCGGGCCATCAGGCGGGCCTCGAACAGATTGTCCATCCGGCTGTTATGACCGCGCAGCTTTTCGTCCACCGGGGTGCCGTAGATCCGCTCGGACAGGCGCAGCGCGCGGCGGACATGGGAAAGCAACTGATGGCGGCGCGCGCGCACGGCCAGCGCGTCCCAGAAATTGGCCGATCCGGCAAATTCGCGCAGCATCCGGTCGATATCCCACAGATTGCGCAGGCCGCCCTCCATCTCGCCATCGGCAAACAGATGCGCGATCGCATGGCAGACCATGTCTGCGGGCGACAGGACATGGAGCCCGTGCCAGCTGCTGAACTTGGCCAGCCGTACGCCTTTCTGCTGCGCATCGGGCTGCAGCGCGATGGCCGATGCCAGCATGGCGGCGGGATCCGGGCTGGGCCGCGCCGTGCGGGGAAGGATGGTGTGATGCACGTCGATCATCCGATCCCGCTCACGGTGGATCAGCGGCGGCAGCTCATGCATCCAGCGGCGATAATATTGATCGTCATAGGCGTCTTCCTTCACCCATTCCCATCCGGCCGCGAGCAGCGCCTTCTCCACCTCATCCAGATCCTTTTCGGCGACAAGGATGTCCAGATCACCAATCGAGCGGCCAGCCCCGGCATCCATGTTCGCCGCAACATAGGCGGTGCCTTTCAGCAGAACCGCCTTGCCATGATAGTCTTTCAGCGCGCGGCGGCAGCAATCGGCTTCCCACAAAGCCGCGCGCCGCTCCTGTTCGGAAGAGCGCCGCGCGTCGGCCAGCACGGCCTCCACCTCGACGGGCAGACCGCGCCCTTCCAGCCGCACGGCCAGCGCACCGATCAGCCGTTCCGCCCGCGCCACCGCGATCAGCGCATTCCATTGGCGCGCCCCGAAACTGCCGGCCAGGCGGGGGTCCCGCAAGGTCGCGGCGAGACGGCGAATGGGGGTCATGGAAACTGCGCCCAGAGCTGGTCGATTAGCTCCAGCCCCTCTTCCCCGCGCCGATAGTCGATGGCCCGTGCAGGCACCGTTTCGCAAAAGCGCGTGAGCGCGGCAAAACCGGCTTCGCCAAGCGCGACATAATTGGTCGAGGCCTGGGTGAGCCGCATGAACAGCTCGCTTGGGGGGACGGTGCGGATGGCGCGCGCTTCGCCGAAACGCGGAAACAGGATCAGCCTGGGCAGGGCCGCCTCGTCCATCCGCTGGATCGCATCGTGCGACGGCACGAGGTGGCGGATATCGCCCTTCGGCGTGCCACGCAGACGTGGCCCGAGCCGCTGATGGCCGACCCGCTGTTCCAGCGCTTCGATACCCTCATTTTTCAGGCTGACCAGCCGGGGAAAGGGATGCACCGCGCCATCCTCCAGCCCCAGCAGGGCAAACTCGTCGCTCAGGAACCGCCAGCCGCTTTCGCCCAGCAGCGCGGCCATGGTGGATTTGCCCGATCCGGACATCCCGGTCATCACCAGCGCGCGGCCATCCTTCTCCGCCGCGCCGGCATGCAGCAGCAGATGCCGCCGCCAGCCCAGCGCCATCTGCAGGTTCATGCCCATTTCCGCCGCCAGCAGCCCTTGCACAAGCGGCAGCGGCGCAGCGTCCGGCAACATGTAATCGCCCGAAATCATGACCGAGGGCCGCAGCCATCGGCGCCACGGACGGGCCGGTTCCAGCCGGACCGTATAGTCGCAATAAGACGGCGTGGGGTACGCCGCGTAAAGGCGCTCGAGCGCCGCGACGGGCGCCCGCCAGGCCGATCCGATGCGAAAGGCCGCCGGACCGACGCGGATGCGCAATTCATGCATCATGGCCCGCCTTCTGCGCCGTCCGCCTGCCCGGGGCTTACCCGTTCGGCCAAACCAAGCGCCGCCAGCTCTTCCAGCCGCGCGCCGATGATCGCCGCCGCATCGGTCTGCGGCAGCTCGTAATCCTCCGCCAGACGCGCGGCGATGGCGGGCGCATCCATCGCCCTGTCCTGCATGACCGAGAGGATCTGGGGCACCGGTTCCATCACGATATGGGTCTGCCCGGACCGGCGATGATAGACCAGCGTCACCGCGTCGAGCGGATGCCAGACGAGCTCGCTTTCGGGCACACGGATATAGAGTGGATCATGGGGCATGATCTGCCCCTTGTCCGCACGCAGGGCGCAGGGCGCAAGCCCGAAAAGGGCCGGAATGCGCGATCAGCGCGGCATTTGCAGCGATGCGTAGCAGGTAAAGCCGCTCTGGCCGGCCTGCAGCCTGCGGATATAGTTCAGATAGGCCTGGTTCTGCTCATAGCTTGCGCCGGGCAAGGCGCCGCCCTTCATCGCACGCTTGACCTCTTCGCCGGTAAAAGGCCGCCCCGGCGGCGCAAAGGAACCCGGCGTATCGGCGGGCACCAGGCGGCCGTCGCCCGCAATATATTGTCCGGCATGGCTGCGGTCCGGCACGGGAATTTCGCAGTTGAGAACCGATCCGGCGGCCTGCGCAATGGCCGGGCGCACGCTGACGATGGTGGAGGCGGCAAAGGCACCCAGCATCAGGGCGCGGCGGCGATCGACCACGCCTGCGGTCTTTTTCGCTGCGTTATCTCCGTCCGCATCCGCCTGTTCATGCTCAGGACCGTCACTCACCGCTATCGTCTCCCAGAAAAACGAGAAGCCATTGCATAGCGAGCGATGCAGATGAAAGCGAGGGTGCACGGCGCATGCCCTTGCCGGTCGTCCGATGCCGGGACGGTCGGCGATGGTGAAAATCGCAATTTGTGGCGCTCCGGCAAGCTGCTATGGCCTCTGCACATGAGCCGCTCTTCCCTCTTTCGTCTCTCCATGGCGGCGCTGCTGCTGTTTATCGGCGCGATGGCGGCGGCCAGTTCCGGCGCCTTGGCCGAGCGCACCGTCATCATGTTCGTGGCCGGGATGGCGGCGATTTTCGTGGCGTCGGATCAAGGCGGCGGCCGGGCCCGTGCGCGCTCCACGCGGCAGGCCCAGCGCCCGCCCATGCGGATCAGCCACCACCTCGATTTTCAGAGATTTATCGATGCCTCGACCGATCCGATCATCGTGGTGGAAGCGGCGCGGGTGACCAACGCCAATGACGCGGCGTTACGGCTCTTCGGGGAAAATGTGGTGGGCGAAAATGTGCGCACCGTGGTGCGGCATGCCGGCGCGGCGGAACGACTGGCCGATGAAGAGGCCTCGCATGAAGGCCGCCCGTTGCGACTGACCGGCATCGGCATGCGCGATCAAAGCTGGGACATGCGCATTCAACGCATCGCGTCCGGCCAGAAGCTGGTGCAGCTGACCGACCGCACGTCCAGCCAGGCGGCGGAAAAGATGCGCGTCGATTTCGTGGCCAATGCCAGCCATGAACTGATGACTCCATTAAGCTCGGTCAAAGGCTTCATCGAGACGTTGAGAGAGCCGGATGCGGGCGAATCCGCACCGGTGCGGGAACGCTTTCTCGCAATCATGGCCGCCGAGACCGACCGGATGCAGGCCCTGGTACGCGATCTGATGTCGCTCAGCCGGATCGAGGCGGAAAAGCATCATCCCGTCGAAACCAGCGTCGATATCAGCGCGATTGCAAAAAGCGTGGCGGGCGAGCTGGCTGCAGGGTCCAATCCGCGCGGCGGCGAGATTGCGCTGGAAGGGGTCGACCAGCCGGTCATGGTGATGGGCGATGTCAGCCAGCTGCGGCAGTTGCTCTACAACATTCTCTTCAACGCCATGAAATATGGCCGCGCCGGCACGCCGATCACGCTGAGCTTGGGGCTGTCGCGATCGGGATCGATGGCGCGGCTGCGTGTGGCCGATCAGGGCGAAGGCATTGCGCCGGAACATATTCCGCGCCTGACCGAGCGTTTCTACCGCGTCGATTCCGGCCGCAGCCGCCAATTGGGCGGCACCGGGCTGGGGCTCTCTTTGGTCAAGCATATCGTCGATCGCCATCGCGGCCATCTGGAAATATCCAGTGAGCTTGGCAAAGGCACGGCCATCACCGTGATGCTGCAGATCGCGCGCGATCGGCTGGCCATGCCGGTGCAGGATATCACCTAGGCCTAGGGCCACCCAATCGGCACCGCCATCGGCACGGCAGCGCGCGCTTTGTAAGAGCATTGGACAAAAATTGTCACGCGACTGTCATGTGACAGTCACCGGGAAGCCATGCCGCATCCCTAAAGCGCGCAGATGATACCGGCCTTTCGAACAGCTGATGCCAATGGCCGGAAATATAACAAACGCTCATTTTTCAAGAGGTTTACGATGTTCAAGCAGGTTGCGGCCCTGTCCGCGGGAATCGCGCTTCTGGCAGGCTGTCAGGATCAGGCCAGCACCTCGGGTGGCGGCACGCGCGATCATATTGCCATCGTTGGCTCCTCGACCGTCTTCCCCTTCGCCAAGGCCGTGTCCGAGCGTTATGCCTCGGGTGCAGCAGGCCGCACCGCACCTGTGCTGGAATCGACCGGCACCGGCGGCGGTATCGAGCAATTCTGCGCCGGCGTCGGCCCGGGCACGCCCGATGTGGCCAATGCCTCGCGCCGCATGAAAGTGAGCGAGCTGGAAACCTGCCAGAAGAACGGCGTGACCGATGTGGCCGAGGTTACCATCGGTATCGATGGCATCGCCATGGCCCAGTCCGTCGAGGGACCGAAGTTCGCGCTCACCGAAGCGCAGATCTATCAGGCGCTGGCGGCCAAGCCCTATGGCATGGAACAGACGGCCAAGACCTGGGCCGATGTCGATGCCTCGCTGCCCAACATTCCGATCGCCGTCTATGGCCCGCCCAGCACGTCCGGCACGCGCGATGCCTTTGAGGAACTGATCCTTCAGAAAGGCTGCGACGCCAATCCGAAGATGGCCGCGCTGAAGGAAAGCGACAAGGACCAGCATGATGCGGTCTGCACCGACATCCGCACCGACGGCGCATATAAGGAGCAGGGCGAGAACGACAATCTGATCGTCCAGAAGCTGGCCAGCAACCCGGACATGCTGGGTGTGTTCGGCTACAGCTATATGGAAGCGAACGCCAACAAGGTGCGCGGCATCCCGATCCAGGGCGTAACGCCCACCTATGATACGATCGCCAGCGGCGAATATCCCGGTGCGCGCCCGCTCTACATCTATGTCAAGAAGGCGCATATCGGCAAGATTCCGGGCCTGAAGGATTATGTGCAGGAATTTGTTTCGGCAGGTGGCAAGGATGGCTATCTTGCGCCGCTCGGCCTGATTGCCCTGCCCGACGATGCGCGGGCAAAGGCGGCTGCCGATGTGGACGCCATGACCTCTATCGACGCGGCTGCGCTGGCCAATTGATCGGGATATGGCAGGGCGTGGCTGGGCCTGCCGTTTCGGCGGCAGGCGGCACGCCGGGGCTAATCCGCAGATGGCGTGGATGCTGACGATGTTTTGGACCGGGAAAGGCTGAGCGAATGGCTGGGGCAGGTCTGTTATTTCTGGTGCTGGGGCTGGGCCTGATCGCATGGATCACGGGCCGGGCGCGGGCGGCTGCGTTCGTCAAGGCGGACCGGACGAACCTCAACAGCCTGCCCAGCTATCATGGCTGGTACATGGCGCTGTTCGCCGTGGTGCCGCCGCTGCTGTTCCTGGCGGTCTGGGGCGCCATCGTTCCGGCGCTGCAAACGGACATGGTGCTGTCTGCGCCCGCTGCGCAGGCGCTGCCGATGGACGGTTTTGCCCGCGCATCGATCCTGTCCGAAGCCCGGGCCATCGCGTCCGGCGCGCAGGACACCGCGTTCCAGCCGATGGCCGAACAGTTCGTGCCGCTCTACCGGGCCGCGATCGCCCATTATAACTGGATTGCCGTGGCCGCGACGGTGCTGCTGCTGTTTGCTGGCGGCACCTACGCCTTTACCCGGTTGAAGCCTGATTTCCGCGCCCGCACCAAGGTGGAACGGGTGGTCATGGGCGCGCTGCTGACGGCCTCGCTCATCGCCATCGTCACCACCATCGGCATCGTCGCCTCGCTGATTTTCGAGACGGTCCGCTTCTTCCAGATGGTCAACCCGATCGAGTTTCTCTTCGGCGCGACCTGGAACCCGCAAAGCACGGTCACGCCGGGTGGGGACAATGGCTTTGGCGCCATTCCGCTGTTCTGGGGAACGGTGTTCATCGGCGCGATCATTGCCATGATCGTGGCCATTCCGCTCGGCCTCATGAGCGCGGTCTATCTGACCCAATATGCCCGTCCCGCCGTGCGCAAATGGATGAAGCCAATTCTGGAGATCCTCGCCGGTGTGCCGACCGTGGTCTATGGCTATTTCGCCGCCCTGACGATTGCCCCTGCCCTGCGCGATTTTGCCGCCGCCGTGGGCATTCCCGGTGCCTCGTCCGAGAGCGCGCTCGCCGCCGGCGTGGTGATGGGGGTGATGATCATTCCCTTCGTTTCTTCCATGGCCGACGATTCGATTGCAGCAGTGCCCAATTCCATGCGGGACGGTTCGCTGGCAATGGGCTCGACCAAGTCTGAAACCATCAAGAAGGTGCTGATCCCGGCCGCGCTGCCCGGTGTGGTCGGCGGCGTGCTGCTGGCCGTCAGCCGCGCCATCGGGGAAACCATGATCGTGGTGATGGCCGCCGGCCTGACCGCCAACATGACCGCCAACCCCTTTGCCAGCGTGACCACGGTGACGGTGCAGATCGTCCAGCTGCTGACCGGCGATCAGGAATTCGACAGCCCCAAGACGCTTGCCGCCTTCGCGCTGGGCCTGGTGCTGTTCATCGTCACGCTGCTGCTGAACCTCGTCGCCCTGCGCGTGGTGAAGCGGTACCGGGAGGCCTATGAATGATTGATACGACGCCCCGCTTCACCGTGGACGGCACGCGCACCGCGCCGACCAACTGGGACAGTCCGGACATGCGCAAGCGCATTGCGCGGCGCTATGCTGCCGAGCGGCGTTTCAAATATCTCGGCATGGGCGCCGTCATCCTGTCGGCGGCGTTCCTCGCCTTTCTGCTCTATGTGATGATCGGCAACGGGCTGAGCGGGTTTCAGCGGACCGAAGTGGCGCTGGACGTGGACTTCCCCGCGCTGACCGGCGGCACCGGCGCCGCCGCGCTGACCGGGCCGAGCGCGGAAAACACCGCGGCATCGCTCGATCTGCCGGGCGTCGTGTCCGTCGCAGTGGAAGCGCAATATGGCGAGACCGAGGTGCCGATCTTTTCCAGCGGTGCCTGGCAGATCGTGCAGAAACGTCTGCTGGAGGATCCGGCGCTGATCGAGGCCAGGCAGACCATGTGGCTGCCCGCCTCGTCCGAACTGGATATCGCGGCCAAGGAAGGCGGTAGCGCGCAGGCCGAGCGGCTGCTTGCCGCCCTGCGCGCCGGCGATGCGGTGCAGACCGGCTTCAACAGCAGCTTCCTGACCGGATCGGATGCGACCGATCCCGCGCAGGCCGGCATCTGGTCCGCCTTCAAGGGATCGCTGATGACCATGCTGGTCACCGTTATCCTTGCCTTCCCGATCGGCGTGCTGGCCGCGCTCTATCTGGAGGAATATGCGCCCAAGAATCGCTGGACCGATCTGATCGAGGTGTCGATCAACAATCTGGCGGCCGTGCCCTCCATTATCTTCGGCCTGCTGGGCCTCGTCGTTTTCCTGAACTGGTTCAACATGCCGCGCTCCGCCGCGATCGTCGGCGGTCTGACGCTGGCTTTGATGACCATGCCGATCATCGTCATCGCCGGGCGCAATGCGATCAAGTCGGTGCCGCCGTCGATCCGCGAGGCGGCGCTCGGTATCGGTGCCTCGCCCATTCAGGTGGTGTTCCACCATGTCCTGCCGCTGGCGCTGCCCGGCATCCTGACCGGCACGATCATCGGCATGGCGCGCGCGCTGGGTGAAACCGCGCCGCTGCTGCTGATCGGCATGCGCGCCTTCATTCCTACCCCGCCCGGTGGCCTGACCGATCCGTCCACCGTGCTGCCCGTCCAGATCTATCTCTGGTCGGACGAGGTCAATCGCGGGTTCGTCGAGAAGACCAGCGCCGCGATTATCGTGCTGCTGCTCTTTCTCCTGTCGATGAACGCGCTGGCCATCTATCTGCGCAACAAATTCGAAACCCGCTGGTGATCCGATGACCGATGATAACAGACGCAATGAGCAGCTTGCCCGCATCGCGCGCAACAATATGGGCGAAGCTGCCGCCGATGTGCCGTCCGAGCCGATAGGGCTGGCCGATCCCAAGATCAGCGCCCGCGGCGTCAATGTGTTCTATGGCGCCAAGCAGGCGATCAAGGACGTCTCGATCGATGTCGGCATGGACAATGTCGTTGCCTTCATCGGCCCTTCGGGCTGCGGCAAATCCACCTTTCTGCGCACGCTCAACCGCATGAACGATACCATCCCCATCGCGCGGGTGGAGGGCGATATCCGCCTGGACGGTGAAGATATCTATTCCCCCAAGATGGACGTGGTGCAGCTGCGCGCACGGGTGGGCATGGTGTTCCAGAAGCCCAACCCCTTCCCCAAATCGATCTACGACAATGTGGCTTATGGCCCGCGCATCCACGGGCTGGCCTCCGGCAAGGCGGAGCTGGACGAGATCGTCGAGCGATCGCTGCAGCGTGCCGGGCTGTGGAACGAGGTCAGCGACCGGCTGAGCGATAGCGGCACGGCGCTCTCCGGCGGGCAGCAGCAGCGTCTGTGCATTGCGCGCGCCATCGCCGTCGATCCCGAAGTGATCCTGATGGATGAGCCCTGTTCCGCGCTCGATCCGATTGCCACGGCGAAGATCGAGGAACTGATTCACGCGCTGCGCGGGCAATATGCTATCGTCATCGTGACGCATAACATGCAGCAGGCCGCCCGCGTCTCGCAACGCACGGCCTTTTTCCACCTCGGCACGCTGGTGGAATATGGCAAGACATCGGAAATCTTCACCAACCCGCGTGAAGAAAAGACCAAGGACTATATCACCGGTCGCTACGGCTAACCTAGCACCGCAGAGGAACAGGATATGAATCAGGCTGGCCATACCGTCAAAGCGTTCGACGATGAAATGTCCGACATCCGCGGCATGATCTCGGACATGGGCGCACGCGCCGAAGCGGCCGTCGAGGCGGCGATGAATGCGCTGCGCGACAATGACGTGGAAAGCGCGCGCGAGATCGTGAAGGGCGACAAGGAAATCGACGCGATCGAGGCGACCGTGGAGCGCCGCGTGGTGCGCACCATCGCGCTGCGCGCCCCGATGGCCGACGATCTGCGCGATCTGGTCGCCGCACTGAAAATGAGCGGCGTGATCGAGCGCATCGGCGACTATGGCAAGAACGTCGCCAAGCGCGTGGGCGCGCTGGAGGGCCATGGCTTTCTGGACAGCAATCCGCAGCTTTTCCGCATGGCCGATATCGCCATCGAGATGGTGCATATGGCGATGGAAGCCTATGCGCGGCGCGATGTCGACATGGCCCGCGCGGTGTGCGTGCGCGACGATGATGTCGACCAGCTACACAAGGAGCTGTTTGTCGATTTCATCGCGCATGTCGCCAAACATCCGACCGACGCAACCGAGATCGCGCATCTGCTGTCGATTTCCAAGAATCTGGAACGCATCGGCGATCACGCCACCAACTGTGCCGAGATGGTCTATTTCTCGCAGACCGGCAGCAATCTCGGCGACGAGTTCGATTGAGGAACCGCGCATTATGAACAAACCCCGCATGCTGCTGGTCGAGGATGACGAATCGCTGGCTGAACTGGTCCGCTGGCATTTCGAGCGGGAGGAGTTTCAGGTGCGGCACACGCCGGATGGCGAGGAAGCCCTGCTGCTGGCGCGCGAACAGACGCCCGATATCGTGCTGCTCGACTGGATGATCGAAAATCTGTCCGGCATCGAGGTGTGCCGCCAGCTGCGCAAGATCGAGACCACCGCCAATGTTCCGATCATCATGCTCACCGCGCGCGGCGAGGAGGATGACCGTATCCGCGGGTTCGAGATCGGCGCGGACGATTATGTCACCAAGCCCTTCAGCCCGCGCGAGCTGGTGGCCCGCGTCAATGCCGTGCTGCGCCGCGTGCGCCCCGCACTGGCCGGCGAGACGCTGAAATTCGCCGATGTCGAGATGGACACGGTGGCCCACAAGGTGAAACGCGACGGCCAGACCATCGCGCTCGGCCCCACCGAATACCGCCTGTTCAAACATTTCCTGGAGCATCCCGGCTGGGTGTTCAGCCGCGAACGTCTGCTCGACAGCGTCTGGGGCCATGACAGCGATATCGAACCGCGCACCGTGGACGTGCATATCCGCCGCCTGCGCAAGGCGCTGAACATAGACGGCAAGCCGGACCTGATCCGCACCGTCCGCTCGGCCGGCTATTCGCTGGATCAGGACGCGGCCTAAGCGCACGCCCGATCGCCCCTCGCTTTTTCTGGCGGCTGAGGAAGACGACCCGATCCTGTCGGGTGGCGGCCTTTAAGTATTTGGGAATGCTACCTGTCTACCGACGCATGTTTCATGAGGCGTTGAAACGGCGTGCCGAGGCGGCGCGCGTTTGCGCGTGGGGACTTGGCGCGTAGAAGGGAGGGGGGATGGCCAGACAGGCGATAGCGCAGATCGGCAAGCCGCTCCTGCTGGCGGCCTATCTGTTGTCGCTCACGCCAACCCTTGTCGAACGGACGCGCGGGATCGAAGATTGGCCGGGCCTCGTCCTCTATGCCCTGCTGTTTGCCGGTACTTCGGTGGCACTGGTGGCGACAGGCTATATCCGCCGCAGCGCAATCCGCCTGCCCCTGGCCGCGCTGCTGGCCATCGCGGCGTGGTTCAGCCTGACCTACACCGGTGCCACCACCCAATTTCTAAGCTATGACGGCTTCATCAACATGGTGCGGTCCGCCGGTTTTGCGCAGGACGCCATCGCCCAGAATGGCCATGCCATCCTATCTTCGCTCCTTGCGCCGGTCCTGTTGTTGTTGGGCCTTGCCCTTCCACCGCCATCGGTGCCGGCGCGCGTGCGCTATGCGCCTATCCTGTCGCTGCCTTTGGCGATGGCGTTGCTGACCGGCATCCTGTTTCTGCGCGGCGGGGAAGGCGCGCGCGGCCTGCCGGACAGCTATGCACCGCTCTCCTATGCCCTGCTGATGGGGTATGAGGCGGTCATGCTGGATACCGGCCCGCGCCAGCCGGTGACGATGCAGCCGCAGCGCCGCACCACCGCGCATATCGTGCTGATCGTGGATGAAAGCGTGACCGGGCGATATCTGGATATCAACAGCGAAACCGGCGTGCCGACGCCGCTGTCGCAAGCCTGGCCAGGGGTGACTATCCGCAACTTCGGCGTTGCCGCAGCGGTGACGACCTGCAGCATCGGCAGCAACGTCACGCTGCGGCATGGCGGCACGCGCGGTGATTACCGGCGGATCAATGCCACGCTGCCGCCGATCTGGGCCTATGCAAAGCGCAGCGGACGCAGGACCGTGTATATCGACGGTCAACGCAATCATGGCCGATTGCAGAACCGTATGACGCAAACGGAAGCCGCCATGATCGATCGCTTCGTGCAGTTCGACGATGTGCCGGTACAGCGCCGCGATATGGCCATCGCCGCGCGGTTGACCGACCTCCTGCGCTCGCGCGAACCGCTGTTCATCATGGTCAACAAGGTTGGTGCCCATTTTCCGGTGCACGACAAATTTCCGGACAGCATGGCAGTCGACAGGCCGATGCTGGCGCGCGGCACCCATCTGGACATAGCCGATACCGGCAATCGAACCGGCTTTGAAGGGCAGCCCGAGGACTGGCGACGCTATCGTAACAGCTACCGCAACACGCTGCGCTGGAATGTCGGCATGTTCTTCGAGCGGCTTCGCAAGCGTGCCGATCTGTCCAACACCATCATGCTGTACACGTCGGACCATGGCCAGAATCTGCATGAGGATGGCGGTGCCGGACTGTCGACGCACTGCAATCCTGATCCGGTGAAGACCGAAGGCGAAGTGCCGCTGGTGATGCTGGCGGGCCATCGCACCGCCAAAGACGCGCCAAGCGCGACACCGTCCGGACCGGCAAGCCATTACCAGGTCTTCCCTACCCTGCTCCACCTGATGGGCTATGCGAAGCGCGACATTGCGCCAGTCTACGGCATGGGGCTGGACAGCGACGCGCCCGACCCCGGCACCTTCAACGCCCGGTTCAACGCACGGCTGAACAGGCAGCCCGTGTGGCGCAGGATCGGCCAGTAGGCAGGCGCACGGTCCACAGCGAAGAAACGATCGGTTTTGCGTGCCTCACTCCATCCCCGGCACCGTCACCTCGAACATGGTCGGCCACAGCTTGCCGGTGATGAACAGCCGCCGCCCCTTGGCGTCCCAGGCTATGCCGTTGAGGACGGCATTCGGCTCGATCGCGCCGATTTCTTCTGCGATCGCGCGGCAATCGATGATCTGGGTGACGATGCCGGTTCTGGCGTCGATGCGCAGGATGAATCCGGTCATCCAGACATTGGCGAGGATGCTGCCGTCCACATATTCCAGCTCGTTCAGCTGCGGGATGGCGCGGCCGTCCGGCATCTGGACGAGCAGCGTGCGGCGCTGCGCGAACGTGTCCGGGTCCATGAAGCGCAGGATGGGCGATCCGTCGGACAGGATCAGCGACTGCCCGTCCCCGGTCAGTCCCCAGCCCTCGCCCGCATAGTGAAATGCGCCCCTGGGCGCGAAATCCTTCAGCGCCCAGCGATGCGCCACGCCTGCCTGCCAGGTGAGGCTGATCAGCGCGTCCTTCCACAGCGCCAGCCCCTCGCCAAATTCCTGCGGCGGGATGGCGGTGCGTTGCAGCACCGCACCGTCTTCCAGACGAACCTTGCGAATTTCGGACTGTGCGCGCTGGCCCGTGCTCTCATACAGCGCGCCGTCATGCCAGAGCAGCCCCTGTGTGAACGCCCGCGGATCATGCGGATAGCGGGCGGCGATGGTGGGCACCACGACAGGCGGCAGCGCGGGCGGCCTCTCTGCGGCCCGCGCCTCGTCCTGCAATGTCCGGGTGGCCGCCTGCGCAGACGCCGTTTGCGCCGCCGCGCAGCCGGGCAGCAACAGGGCCAGCGATAGGGACGCGAACAGATAGGCTTTCATGGCCGCCATCATGCCCGCACGGCGCGGCATGGTAAATCGCGATTGCGACGAACCGCTGAACGGCCTTGTGTGGCCGAACGGCTGGAAAGCGCTGCCAAAAGGCTAGAAAGCGATCTGCGCGCGCGCGCCAATCTCGTCCACCGCATAATCGCGATTGCCATTGGTGCCGGGAAGGATGGCATCGCGGTACACCAGATGGCCATAGGTCATCAGAAAACGGACATAATCCACCGGCGTCCAGATCAACGAAGCTTCATAGCCGTCCTGTGTGCCGCCGATGATCGGCCCGTCGATCAAATCCAGCCGGTCATAACGGATATTGGCCTGGATCGCGCCGATCCCGCCATCGCTTACGGGATCGCTCACCTTGACGCCCCGGAACATGCCGCCCCTGTAGACCCGGCTGTCGTCGGTGAAGAAATAGCCCGCCTCCAGCGAGGCCCCGAAGAAGGTGGGGTCGAAACCGGTCTCGCTATCGACCTGCTGAGAAAAGGTCTCTGCCGCGGCATGGAAGCGCCCGGAGATGGCGGCAGCTTCCAGCCCATAGCCGAACGTGTCCTTCGCGGTCAGCGACGGCGTGCCGATAAAGCGGACATCGGTGGTATGGAGGAGTGGGCGCTGGCGATAGATCACGCGCTGCTCGGTCTCGCCCAGATCGCGATAATGCAGCGATCCGCCGAAATGCAGCTGGGTTGCCCCCAGCTTGGGCGCATAGACCAGCCGGGCGTCTCCACCCACGGCGTTGTTGGCATCGTCGAGCAGATCTTCGGCATTGGCGGTGAACACACCGCCCTGCACCAGCCAGGGACCATCATTATATTGTGCGGAAATACCGACACGGCGGATAAAATCGAACGCATCGGTAAAGGCCGCGCGTTCGATGAAGCTGGTGTCGTTGGAGCTGGAAAGCTCTTCCAGCCCCTGAAAGGGATTATGCTGGCCGACGGTGACGACCAGCGGGCCGTCCTGATAATCCAGGAAGGCATCGATCACCACGACCGAGTCGGCGGAAAAATCCATTTCCAGCTTGTACCCGAACCCGCCCGGCATGGTGCCGTCCACGCCCAGCCGCGCGCGCCGCAGCTCATTGGAAAAACCGAGGCCGGGATCGCTGACGCCGGCGGGCGAACTGACATAGCCGGCGTCCAGCATGACGCGGCCACGCGGCTTGAAGCTCCAGCCATCGCCGGTGCTGATCTGCGGCGCGCCCTTCCAGCCGATCTTGTCGGACGGCGCGGCCACCGGCGTGCTGGCGGCCACGGCCATGGGAGGCGCGGCTGGCGGGGTGGTGCTTGCCGGCGTGCCGGCTGCGGAGGACGGGGCGACGGCGGAAGATGGCGCGCTCAAGGACGAGGCATCGCCCTGACCCACCTTCGCCTCCAGCGCGGCCAGCCGTGCTTTCAGTTCCGCGATCTCCGCGCGCAAGGCCGCATTATCGGCGGCGGACGTCTGCGCCTGCGCCGGCGCGATGGCCATAAGGCCAGCCAGCAGAATGGCGGTTTTCGGGAGGGCTTTCATCGCGCCGATTCACTCCAAACTCGAATCCGGGCCGCGATAGGGGACAAAAGAAATATTGCAAAGAACCGACATTCCCGTGACCTCCTTATGGCACCCGATATCTCGCGGCCCGTGATGGCTGGCCCGTGCGGCAAATGAGACCGGGCAATTGCGCGGGGACGATGAGCGCCGAGAAATTGCCGCACCGGCTTTCCATGCACGCCGCTGCTCGCTAGGCCTGTCGCGGTGACAGGAGAGACCATGCCAGCGACCAGAATACAGCCCGCCCCCACGCAAGTGCCAGCGCCATGAGTGCACCGGTGCTGACCAGCCAGATCGACACCGGCGGCGAGGCTTTTGCCGCCAATGCCGCGCATAACCGTGCGCTGGTGGAAAATTTGCGCGCCGATGTGGCGACCGCTGCGCTGGGCGGGGCCGAGGGCAGTCGGCAGCGTCATGTCGATAGGGGCAAACTACTCCCGCGTGACCGGGTGGAACGGCTGCTTGATGCGGGCTCGCCTTTCCTCGAGATCGGCCAGCTTGCCGCCAATGGTTTGTACGGCAAGGACGATATTCCGGGTGCCGGCGTGATTGCAGGCATCGGCCGCGTCTCTGGCCGCCAGTGCATGATCGTCTGCAACGACGCCACGGTGAAGGGCGGCACCTATTATCCGATGACGGTGAAGAAGCATGTCCGCGCGCAGGAGATCGCACAGGAAAACCGGCTGCCGTGCATCTATCTGGTCGATAGCGGCGGCGCGAACCTGCCGCATCAGGCCGAGGTGTTTCCGGACCGCGACCATTTCGGCCGCATCTTCTTCAACCAGGCGCAGATGAGCAGCCAGGGCATTGCGCAGATCGCCTGCGTGATGGGCAGCTGCACCGCAGGCGGCGCCTATGTGCCGGCCATGGCCGACGAAAGCGTGATCGTGCGCGAGCAGGGCACCATCTTCTTAGGGGGTCCACCGCTGGTGAAAGCGGCGACCGGCGAGGAGATCAGCGCCGAGGATCTGGGCGGCGGCGATCTGCACGGACGCAAGAGCGGCGTGGTCGATCATGTCGCCGAGAGCGACGAGCATGCCCTGACCATCGTGCGCGATATCGTCAGCACCCTGCCGCAGGACCATGTGCCGGACGTCAACCTGGCCGCGCCCCGCCCGCCCCGCTTCGATGCGGAAGAATTGTACGGCATCATCCCGCAGGACGTGCGCCAGCCCTATGATGTGCGCGAGATTATCGCCCGGCTCGTCGACGGCAGCGAGTTTCAGGAGTTCAAGGCGCTCTACGGCGAAACGCTGGTCTGCGGCTTTGCCCATATCCACGGGCTTCCGGTGGCGATCCTGGCCAATAACGGCATCCTGTTCAGCGAGAGTGCGGTCAAGGGCGCGCATTTCATCGAACTGGCCTGCCAGCGGCGCATCCCGCTATTGTTCCTGCAGAATATCAGCGGCTTCATGGTCGGCGGAAAATATGAGGCGGAGGGCATCGCCAAACATGGCGCCAAGCTCGTCACCGCGGTGGCCACGGCCAGCGTGCCCAAGGTCACCGTCCTGATCGGCGGCAGCTTCGGCGCGGGCAATTACGGCATGAGCGGGCGCGCTTATTCGCCGCGCTTCCTGTTCAGCTGGCCCAATAGCCGGATCAGCGTGATGGGCGGCGAACAGGCGGCCAGCGTGCTCGCCACCGTGCACCGCGATGCGGACAACTGGAGCGAAGAAGAGGCCGAAGCCTTCAAGGCGCCGATCCGCGAGAAATATGAGGAAGAGGGCAACCCCTATTACGCCACCGCCCGCGGCTGGGACGATGGCATCATCGATCCCGCGCAGACGAGGGATGTGCTCGGCCTGGCCTTCGGGGCCTGCCTGAATGCGCCGGTGCCGGAGAAGCCGCAGTTCGGTGTTTTCCGGATGTGATGATGCCCCGACGCTCCAGCCATATCTGTGCCCCGGTCAGGGGATCAATCGAGGTCCTTCATGCTTAAATCCCTCCTTATCGCCAATCGCGGCGAAATCGCCTGCCGCGTTATCCGTACTGCACGCGCGCTCGGCATTCGTACCGTCGCGGTCTATTCGGACGCCGACGCCAACGCGTTGCATATGCGCATGGCCGATGAGGCCGTGCATATCGGGCCCTCGCCCGCGAACGAGAGCTATCTGGTCGGTGACAAGATCATCGCTGCGGCCAAAGACAGCGGCGCGGAGGCGATCCATCCCGGCTATGGCTTCCTCAGCGAGAATGCGGACTTCGCGCAGGCGGTGCTGGATGCGGGGCTGATCTGGGTCGGCCCCAAGCCCGCCAGCATCCGCGCCATGGGCCTGAAGGACGCGGCCAAGACACTGATGGACAAGGCCGGGGTGCCGACCACGCCCGGCTATATCGGCGACAATCAGGACCCCGATTATCTTGCCGAGCGCGCCGCCGAGATCGGCTATCCGGTGCTGATCAAGGCGGTTGCGGGCGGCGGCGGCAAGGGCATGCGCAAGGTGGAGGCCGCCGAGGGCTTTGCCGACGGACTGCAATCCGCCCAGCGCGAAGCCAAAGCGGCGTTCGGCAATGATATCGTGCTGATCGAAAAATGGGTCGAAAGCCCGCGCCATATCGAGGTGCAGGTCTTCGGCGATTCCCTCGGCAACGTCGTCCACCTGTTCGAGCGGGACTGCTCGCTCCAGCGCCGCCACCAGAAGGTGATCGAGGAAGCCCCTGCCCCCGGCATGGACGAGGCCACCCGTGCCTCCGTCTGCGACGCAGCCGTGCGCGCCGCCAAGGCGGTGGATTATGAAGGCGCGGGCACGATCGAGTTCATCGCCGACGGCTCCGAGGGTCTGCGCGCCGACCATATTTACTTCATGGAAATGAACACGCGGCTTCAGGTCGAACATCCGGTGACCGAGGAGATCACCGGCGTCGATCTGGTCGAATGGCAATTGCGCGTGGCCAGCGGCGAGCCGATCCCGATGCAGCAGGACGAGCTTGCCATCAACGGCCACGCCATCGAGGCGCGGCTCTATGCCGAGGATCCGGCCAGCGGCTTTCTGCCCAGCACCGGGCGGCTGGAACTGTTCGATCTGCCGGATATGGGCCGGGTTGAAACCGGCGTGGGCGAAGGCGCGGACATATCGCCCTTTTACGATCCCATGATCGCCAAGCTGATCTGCCATGGCGCGAGCCGCGACGAGGCGCTGGCGGGCCTGCGCGAGATGGTGGCCGACAGCGCCGTCTGGCCGGTCAAGAGCAATGCCGGCTTCCTGGTGCGCGCGCTCGATCATCCGGACTTCGTTGCCGCCAATCTGGACACCGGCCTGATCGGCCGTGCGGGCGACGATCTGATGCCGCAGGGCGCCCCGACGGACGAGGAGCTGGGCGAAGAGGCCGATGCGTTGATCCAGGGCGGCCCGATGGCGGGCTTCCGCCTCAATGCGCCGCGCAAGGACAGCGCCTGGTTCCTGCTCGATGGCGATCCGGTGGAACTGCCCGTCGGTACAGGCGTGGAGGAACCCGCCGAGGAACTGCTGATCGCCAGCGAGGGCGAAGTATGGCAGCTCCAACCCTTCCGCGCGGACGGCAGCGGCGCGGCGGCTGCCGGCGACGGCGCGATCCTTGCGCCCATGCCCGGCAAGATCATCGCCGTCAGCGTGGCCGAGGGCGATGCGGTGAAGACGGGCGACAAGCTGGTCACGCTGGAAGCCATGAAGATGGAACACAGCCTCACTGCGCCGTTCGACGGCACGGTGACCGAGCTGAAAGCCAGCCAAGGCGCTCAGGTGCAGAAGGACGCGGCGCTGGTGGTGGTCACGCCAGACGAAAGCTGAGGGTGCGGCAGACACCGGCAAGGCAAAATTTGCAGCGGCGCAGCGCTTGACATCGAACCGCCGCCTCGCCATTGACCCGGCCTTGTCCGCGGCGTGGCCGCTCGCGGACCGCCGCTCCATCGGAGCGGTCGACCCTGGGGACAGGTGGCCGAGTGGTTAAAGGCAGCAGACTGTAAATCTGCCCGGTTTTCCGTACGCTGGTTCGAATCCAGCCCTGTCCACCAGACTTCCCTTGCTTCGATCCACGCCGATATCCCGGCACCGCCTGCCCCTGCCCCTTTGGCGTGCGCCATCGCATCTGTTTTGACGATGCGCATTCGCTGCGCTGGCACATATGGGCGGCCGGGACTATAGGCGCGCTCCATGTTGTCTGCGCTGAACAATGTCCGCACCTTCTTGCTGGCGATCTTCATGATCATGGCCGGCAGTGGTTTCCTGTCCACGCTCATTGCGGTGCGGCTGGAGCTGGGCGGCACGCCGGCCCCGCTGATCGGTCTGGTCGGCACCGCCTATTTTGCAGGCCTGACCGTGGGATCGCTGCGGGTTGGCAAGCTGATCGGCCAGGTCGGGCATATCCGGTCGATCGCCGCCTTCCTGTCCATGTTCTCCGCCAGCAGCCTGTCCTATGCGCTGTGGCAGGATGTCGCCTTCTGGACGGTGCTGCGCTTCGTCGACGGGTTCACCATCGCCGGGATCTTCGTCTGTCTGGAAAGCTGGCTGAACGACCGTACCGACAGCACCACGCGCAGCTCTGCGCTGGCCGCCTATATGGTGGCCTTGTATCTGGGGCAGGCCCTGGGCCAGTTCCTGCTCAATCTGAGCCAGGAAGCGCCCGCGCTGCCGTTCATGTTCTCCGCCATCCTGTTGTCGCTGGCGTTGCTGCCGGTGGCGCTGACCAAGGCGACCCAGCCCGCAATTCAGGACATGAAGCCCCTGTCGATCAAGCGGTTGTACGGCATCTCTCCGCTCGGCGTGGTCGGCACCGCGGCAACCGGCGTCATGCTGGGCGCTTTTTATGCCCTGGGCGCGGTGTTCATTCGCAGGCTGGGCCTCAGCATTTCGGACGTGGCCTTCTTCACCTCCTGCGCGATCGGCGGGGGCGTGCTGCTGCAGTGGCCGCTCGGCATGCTGTCGGACCGGTTCGACCGCCGCCGCGTGCTGGTCAGCAGCTTCATGATGGCCGCGCTGGTCTGCGCTGCGCTGACTGTGCTGAGCGAGATACGGCTGCTGCTGTTCGCGCTCGGCGCGATGTTCGGCGGCCTTGCCTTTGCGCTCTATCCGCTGTGCGTGGCGCACACCAATGATCATATCGAGGCGGGCGACCGCGTGGGGGCCAGCGGCAGTCTGGTCATGCTCTATTCGGCAGGCGCGGTGGCCGGGCCGCTGATCGGATCGCTCGGCATGGCCATCTTCGGTCCGCCCGGCCTGTTCGGCACGATCGGGCTGGCGGCCTTGCTGGCGGCGCTGTTCGGCATGTGGCGGCTCTACGCCGCTCCGCCCGTGCCGAGCGAGGATCAGACGGCCTATCTCGGCATGGCCCGGACGACCGCGCTCGCCATGACGTCGGAAGAGGAGGCCAGCGAGGCGCCCTAGCGCCTGCGCGGGCCATATCGCCCGCCCTGCCCACCGCGCATATCTCGCGGCCTAAGGAACGAAAGCGACGTCCAGCGCTTCAACTGGCATCATGACATCAACGAACGACCACCCTGCCATCAAACATCTGGCGGACGACTTCTGGAATATCCGTGGCGATTTCCGGATCGCCAAGATTCTCAACGTCGGCGCCCATATGTCTCTGGTCCGCAGGCCCAATGGCAAATTCCTGCTGATCGATTCCTACGAGTTGGACAAGGAGGGTCTGGAAGCGCTGAAAGCGCTGACGGACGGCGGCACCAAGATCGAAGCGGTGTTGAACGTGCACCCGTTCCACACCGTCCATTGCGCCTTTGTGCACGCGCTGTTGCCGCATGCGCGTCTCATCGGCACGCGTCGCCATCATCGGATACAGCCCGATCTTCAGTGGGACAAAGCCCTTATAGAAGACGCCGCCACGCAAGCCGAATTTTCCGACGTGCTGGACTTTTCCATTCCCGCCGGCGTCGATTTCATCTCCAGGGATGAAAGCGTCCATGTCGGCTCGGTCCTGGTGCGTCACCGGACGAGCGGGATCGTGCATGTCGATGACACGCTGAACGCGTTCGACCTTCCTTCGCTGGTGCAGAAAGTGGTTGGCGAGCGCGCGCTGCGTTTCCATCCCAAGCTTGCGGACGGCCTGGAAAAGAGGGCCGGGGCGGCCGGCGATTATGCGGCGTGGGCGCGCAGGCTCGGCCGCGACTGGGCGGACAGCCCGATCGTTTGCACCGCGCATAACAGCATCTTCAATCTGTCCGGCGCGACCTTTTCCGACGCGATGACCGATGCCCTCGCGCATGCCAGCGACACGCTGTCCAAGCATCACCAAAGCTATGGCTGACGTCGGCACTCCCATGCCGACACGCCGATCAATTTTCGAAGAAGGATATCCCCATGAGCGACAAGACCATTCAGACCATCAATCCGCTGACCGAAGAGGTGCTGCAGACCTATCCGATCATGACGGATGCCGAAGCCAATGATGTGGTGCGCAAAAGCCATGAAGCGCATCTGGAATGGCGCCTGAAAAGCCTGGAAGAGCGCGCCAAGATCATCGGCGCCATCGGCGAGCAGCTGCGCAAGGACAAGGACGCCTTTGCCCAGCTGATGACCGACGAGGTCGGCAAGCTGCTTGGCGGATCGAAGCAGGAAATCGATCTGTGCGCCGGGATCTGCGATTATACCGCCAAGAACGGCCCGGACATGCTAGCCGATGAAGAGCGCGAGCTGCAGCAGGGACGCGGGATCGTCACCCATTCGCCGATGGGCGTGATCTACGGCATCCAGCCGTGGAATTTCCCCTGCTATCAGGCGGTGCGCTATTCCATCTCCAGCCTGATGGTCGGCAACGGCGTGCTGCTGAAGCATTCCGAGAACTGCACTGGCAGCGCGCTGAAGCTGAAGGAAATCTACGAGGCGGCGGGTCTGCCGAAGGATCTGTTCGGCGTGCTCCTGATCACCCATGACCAGTCCGACAAGATCATCGAGCATGATCTGGTGCGCGGCGTGACGCTGACGGGCAGCGATAAGGCCGGCCGCACGGTGGCGCAGAAGGCCGCTTCGGTCACCAAGAAGACCGTGCTCGAGCTGGGATCGAACGATGCCTATATGATCTTCGACGATGCCGATCTGGACAAGGCGATCAAGACCTGCGTGCAGGGGCGTCTGTTTAACAATGGCCAGACCTGCGTCAACGCCAAGCGCTTCATCGTGACCGAGAAGAATTACGACGCGTTCGTAAAGGGCTATGCCGAGGCTTTTGCCGCCATCGAGATGGGCGATCCCACGCAGGACGGCACCAAGCTTGGCCCGTTGGTCTCCAAGAGTCAGCGCGATCAGGTGCACAAGCAGGTGGAAGCCAGCATCGAGAAGGGCGCGCGCCTGGTTGCCGGTGGCACCGTGCCGGATCGCACGGGCTGGTTCTACCCCGCCACCGCGCTCGCCGATGTGACGCCCGGTCAGCCCGCCTATGACGACGAGATCTTTGGCCCCGTCGCCTCGATCATCAAGGCGAAGGACGATGAGGACGCCATGCGCATCGCCAATGACAGCCGCTATGGCCTTGGCGGCGGCATCTTCAGCAAGGACGAAGCCCGCGCGATCAAGATGGCGTCGGACTATTTCGACACCGGCATGGTCAACATCAACACCTACGCCATCGCCCAGCCAAACATGCCGTTCGGCGGCGTGAAGGACTCCGGCTATGGCCGTGAACATGGCGAGGTTGGGCTGAAGGAGTTCGCCAACGTCAAGTCGATCACCATCGGCGGCTGATATGGCGGAAACACTGCATTGCGACGTTGCGATCATCGGGGCGGGCACGGCTGGGCTGGCGGCGCAAAGCGCTGTTCATGCCGCCGGAGGCAAGGCCCTGCTGATCGATCCCTATTTTGCCGGGACGACCTGCGCCACGGTGGGCTGCATGCCCTCCAAGCTACTGATCGCGGCATCGCATGCAGCCCATGGGGCGCGCACGACCGACATGTTCGGCGTGCGCGTGCCGACCGTGACCATCGACGGCAAGGCGGTGATGCAGCGGGTACGCGACGAGCGGGACCGCTTTGCCCGCCTGACGCGCGAAAATATTCAGGATCTGCCGGACGATGTGCGCATGCAGGCGCGCGCGCGCTTCATCGGTGCCAATCGCCTTGCGCTGGACAATGGCCAGGAGGTGGAAGCGCGAAGCATCGTGATCGCCACCGGCTCTTCCCCCTTCGTGCCGGACGCCTTTGCCGATCTGGGTGATCGCATGCTGACCAACGAGACTATATTCGATCTGGAAGACCTGCCGAACCGGCTTGCGGTGATCGGATCGGGCTCGATCGGGCTGGAGCTGGCGCAGGCGATGGCGCGGCTGGGCGTGGACGTGACGCTGTTCGACGCGGGCAAAACGTTGGGCAGCGTGCGCTGTGCCCGTGTCCATGACGCGTTGAAGGACATCATCACGAACGATCTGACCGTTCATATGGGCGTCGATCTGGAGGCCGAGCAGAAGGAGGATGGCGTTTCGCTGCGCTGGACCGGAGACTCCTCTGGTCAGGCGGCGTTCGATTATGTGCTGGTGGCCACGGGCCGTCCGCCCAATCTCGACAGCCTCGATCTGGACAAGGCCGGGATCGCGCTGGACGATCATGGCGTGCCCGTCCACGATCGCAACAGCATGCAATGCGGCGACAGCGCGATCTTCATCGCCGGCGATGTCGCGTCCGATCTGCCGCTGCTGCACGAAGCGTCGCAGGACGGCGCTTTGGCCGGGCGCAACGCGGTGGCGTTTCCGGCCACGGTGAAGAGCGAGCGGTTTGCCGCCTTCGGCATTACGTTCACCAGCCCGCCCACGGTATGGGTCGGCAAATCGGAAGAAGAGGGCGTCATCACCGGCGTGGCCGATTTCAGCGATCAGGGCCGTTCGCGCGTCGAGGGCGTCAATCAGGGCGTGCTGACGCTCTATGCCGCCGCCCCCGATGGCCGGCTGATCGGCGCGGATCTGTGCTGCCCGGCGAGCGAGCATCTGGGCCATATGCTGGCCTGGGCCGTACAGCAGGGCCAGACGGCCACGCAGCTCCTCGAAATGCCCTTCTATCATCCCACGATCGAGGAAGGGCTGAAGTCTGCCCTGCGCACCATTTGCGGCGCCGTTCCGCTGCCGCTGCCGGAAAATCAGGACCGCGGCTCCCCGCCCGGCGCGTGAGGCGTCAGTTGCCGCCACAGTTGCAGGCGGGCGGCGGCTGTGGCAGCGCTGCCACGCGCCTTTCCGGCGCTTCGCATCATAGCATTAGAGGATAGGCCCATGGCCAAACGAGGACGCGCGCGCAAGGAAGCCAAACGGGGCCTGCCGCATTTCTATGGCCGCCACGCGGTCGAGGCGGCGCTGGACAATGAGGACCGTGAGGTCAAGAAACTGTTCCTGACGCGCGAAGCGGCAGCCACGCTGGATATTCCCGAAGGCATGCAGGTGCAATATTGCGAGGTGACGGACCTTGCGCGGCACGTCCCCAAGGATGCGCCGCATCAGGGCATGGTGGCCGAGGTGATGCCGCTGGACGATCTGTATCTGGCCGATGTGATGGACGCCGGGCCGCAGGGCACCTTGCTGTTCCTCGACCAAGTGACCGATCCGCACAATGTCGGCGCGATCTTCCGCTCCGCCGCCGCCTTCGATGCCGTGGCCGTGGTGACGCAGGACCGGCACGCCCCGCCCGAAAGCGGCGTGGTGGCCAAGGCCGCGTCCGGCGCGCTGGAACTGGTGCCATGGATCCGCGTCGTGAACTTGTCGCGCGCGCTGATCGAGGCGGCAGAGGCGGGCTATTGGCGCATCGGGCTGGCCGGCGAATCGGAGATGCTTCTGTCCGACGCGCTGACGCCGGGCCGCAATGCGCTGGTGCTGGGCGCGGAAGGCGAAGGCCTGCGCCACAATGTCGGCGAGCATTGCGATCAGCTGGCCAGGCTGCCGATCTCCGATCGCATGGAAAGCCTCAACGTTTCCAACGCCGCCGCCATCGCGCTCTACGCCACCGCCATGCGCGGCTGATCCGCTGCCGATGGGCCTGACCGCCGATCAGATTACCGCTGCGCTCGATACGCTGGGCGCGCAGGAGCCTGCCGTTGCGCGCGCCGTGGCGGCTGCAGGCTATCCCGAGCCGCGCATCCGCGATCGCGGTTATGCCACGCTGCTGCGCACCATCGTTGGCCAGCAGGTCAGCGTGGCGGCGGCGGCATCGGTCTGGACCAAGCTGGAAACGTTGTTGGGGCCAGGCTGCCCACCCGGCGCGCTGACTGCGCAGGATTTCGACTCCTTGCGCGCCTGCGGGCTTTCCCGGCAAAAACAGGGCTATGCCCGCTCGCTTGCCGAGCTGATACTGTCCGGCGATCTGCCACTCGACGCTCTGCCCCAGGATGATGAGGAGGCGATTGCCTATCTCACGCGGGTGAAGGGCATCGGGCGCTGGTCTGCCGAAATCTATCTGCTGTTCGCAGAGGGCCGCCCGGACATCTGGCCGGCAGGCGACCTTGCAGTGCAGGCCGGCCTCCACAAAATCCTCAATTTGCCCGAACGCCCGGCCGAGAAAGAAGCCCGCCGCCTGACCGAAACCTGGTCCCCCCATCGCGGCGCCGCATCGCTGCTGACCTGGCATGTCTATAACAATCCGGCACTGTAACGCATCGCCGACGGCTGTCTGTAAAGAATTCTTGACTGACAAGAACCTTTGACAGTAAAGAGTTCTTGTCAGCGCAAATGGCTGTTGGGAGATCGAGGTTTGGAAAACCGGTTGAAGGGGCTGCGCGAAGCGGCGGCGTGGAGCCAGGGCGAACTTGCCCGGCGGCTCGGCGTATCCAGGCAGACCATCAACGCGGTCGAAACCGATAAATATGATCCCAGCCTGCCGCTCGCGCTGCGCATGGCGAAACTGTTTGAAGTGCCGGTGACCGATATCTTCATCGATCGCTGGACACCGGAGGACGTGACATGAACACACTTGCAGCGAAGGAAAAAAAGAATGCTTCCTGGAAGCGCCTGATCCTGCCGATGGGGATTGGCGCTGTGGTCGGCTACACGGCGATGCACTTTGGTCACGTTCCCGTGGAGAGGTTCCTGAGCGGGATCGCGCCAGATCATCTGGCGGGCATGGCCATGGGACTGCTGGCGCTGGTGGTGGCTTTGGGATGCTTTGCCGGGTCGCTGTTCCCAGCATCGGTCGCGCGGTCCTATGGCATTGGGCCGGGCGAGGATGTGACCGACGAAACCACGCTGATGCGCTGGAGCGCGCTGTGCGCCGTCTTCTACGCGCTGTTCCTGCTCACCCTGGGCTTTACGGGACAGCTGACGGATGCTGCCGCTGGAACATTTGCCGTCATCGGCCTGATCGGTGCGGTGGCCACCAACGCCTATCTTTGGCACCGCTATGACGAGCTTTGGCGGGAGATTACCGCGCAGGCCTGCGTCATCACGTTCACGCTGTTTCACTATGTCCTGATGGCCTGGGCAGCGCTGGCCGTGCTGACCGACAGCATCGGCTTTGGCCCGGTCAGCGTGCTTTCAGTCCTCCTGGGTATTTTCACCGGGGCATCGATCTATGCCACGGCCAAACGCGGCATGGTCCACATGCCGTGACGCCGGGGCGGGCAAGACGGCCTATTCGATCGGGGCGAGCACCGCCGGGTTGAGCGCCTTCACCTCGCGCAGGAAGCTTTTCGGCTTCTTCCAATATTCGGTCTGCGGATTGATCTTCAGGCCGATCGACCTGGACACCCCGGCGATGAAGTGGACGCAATTGGCTTTTTTGAGGCTGTAGCTCGGCTGCTGTGCGGCGGCCCAACGGCGCACCTCGGCCATCAGCGCCTTATATTGCGCGTCGCTCAGCCGGACCGAGAAATGCGCGTCGCTGTCGTCGATATAGCTCTGCTTGGCGACATCGAGGCGGCCATGCACAGAGCCCATGAGCAGGGCCGGGCTGATGGTCTTGGCGGTAAAGCCATAATTGGTATCGACCGCTGCGCCCGTGACATCGTCGGTGCCCTCCAACTTCACAAAGGCATGCGGAAAGCTGCCACCGAAGTCCTGGCTGTAGAAGGTGGCTACCACCTCCGCCTGCGCGGCGGAGCCCAGGCCGAACAGCGCGGCAAAACACGCCGCAAGCGTCACTATCCAGAACCGCATATGTCTAGTCTCCCTGATCTTCCATCTGCTGCGCTAGCCAACGGGCCGCCGCCTCCGGCGTCTGCTTGTCCTCTTCCCGGTCGACCAGATAATTGGCCTGCCGCATCAGATCGACATCGATCTTCCCTGTCAGCGGCTCCAGCGCCGCCAGAAAGCGCGCGTCCTTCGCCCGCCCCGGCGCCACCAGCATGATCGCGTCGTAATTGGGCAGCACCCCCTTGGGGTCTTCCAGCGTCACGAAATTCTGCGCCGCGATCCGTCCGTCCGAGGAAAAGGCGCTGATCGCATCGACCTGCCCGCTCGATAAAGCGGCATACATGAACGTAGGATCGAAACTGCGTTTGGAGGCGAAGTCGATCGGATAGGCCGCCTGCAGCTGCTGCCATTCCGGCCGCTCCAGAAAATCCAGATCGGCGCCAAAGCGCAGGCGGGACGACTGGCGCGCCAGATCGTCGATCGTGCGCAGCCCGGCGTCCGCATCGGCGCGGCGCACGGCAATGGCATAGGCATTTTCGAAACCCAGCGTGCCGATCAGCCGCGCGTCATGTTCCTGCGCCATCCACTGCGCGATCGCGGCACGCATGGCATCGCGCGCGATCGGCTTTTCGCGGTTCATCTCGTTGGTCCAGATCGTCCCGGCATAGTCGACATAGACATCGACCGAATCGTTGAGCAGCGAGCGGAACACGACGGCCGATCCGAGGCCCTCCTTGTAGGCGACGTCATATCCTGCCGCTTCCAGCCGATCGCCGATCAGCCGCGCGATGATATATTGCTCGGTAAAGGTCTTGGCCCCCACGGTCACCTGCTCGCGCCCGTCACCGCCGGACGGGATCAACCGCGGTGCCAGCGCGGTGGCCAGACCAATGGCAATGATGGTGAGCGCCGCCCATATCTTCCACCGCTGACGCTGCGCGATGCCGCGCTGGATCAGCCCAAGCAGCTGGTCCGCCGCCAGCGCCAGGCCAGCCGACGCGATGCAGCCGGCCAGCACCAGCGACCAGTTCTGCGTCTGCAATCCGGCAAAGATCAGATCGCCCAGGCTGGTCTGCCCCACGGTGGTGGCCAGCGTGGCGATGCCGATGGTCCAGACGGCGGCGGTGCGGATGCCGGCCATGATCGTCGGCGCGGCCAGCGGGGCCTGCACCCAGAGCAGTTTCTGCCGCCGCGTCATGCCCACGCCGTCCGCCGCCTCGGTCATAGCCGGATCGACGCCGGTCAGCCCGGTCACCGCATTGCGGATGATCGGCAGCAAGGCATAGAGGGTCAGCGACAGCAGGGACGGCAGGAAACCAAGCGGCGTGATCCAGTCGCCCAGCAGCGATCGCAGCGCCAGCAGCAGCGGATAGAACAGCGCCAGCAGTGCCAGGGTCGGGATGGTCTGCACCAGGCTGGCCCCGGTCAGCACCACGCCGGCCACCGCGGGCCTCCGCGCGGCCAGGATGGCAAGCGGCAGGCTGATCAGGATGGCGAGCGCCAGCGCGGCGATGCACAGTTCCAGATGCGCGGCGAGCAATGTCGGCACGCGTTCGAAGGCGCTGGACCAGCGATCGTTCATGGCTGTGCCTTCCTTCCAGCGCGCTCCATCGCGACCAGCCGCTCGGCCTGCCGCCGGGGCACCGCCACCAGCGCCTGCGCCGCTTCGGGCAGCGGTTCGTTCATGATCCCGTCGGGCGTGTCGTCGGCAATCACCTGGCCATGCGACATCACCAGAACACGGTCGGCATGGAGCAGCGCCTCGGCCATGTCGTGCGTCACCATCAGCGTGGTCATGCCCAGCCGCTCGTGCAGGCGGCGATAGGTTTCACCCAGCGTATCGCGCGTCAGCGGATCGAGCGCGCCGAAGGGTTCGTCCATCAGCATCAGTCCCGGCCGCCCCGCCAGTGCGCGCGCCACGCCCACACGCTGCGCCTGTCCGCCGGATAATTCCGTGGGGCGGCGGCTGGCGAAAGCGCGCGGCAGTTCGACCATGTCCAGCAATGCGCCGGCATCGCCGCCGCCGGCTTCCCCTGCAATCCGCCGGTCGATCAGGATATTCTCGGCCACCGTCATATGCGGGAACAGGCCGATATTCTGGAAGACGTAGCCGATCGATCGGCGCAGGGCGTGCGGCTCCTGCGCGGCGACATCTCCGCCATCCAGCATGACCTGTCCCTCATCCGGCACGATCAGGCGGTTGATCGTCTTCAGCAACGTGGACTTGCCGGAGCCCGACTGGCCGACCAGCGCGACGAAGCTGCCCGCCGCAATCTCCAGCGAAACGCCATCCACCGCCGCCACGTCACCATAACGCTTCGTCATATGTTCAAAACGGACCACCGGCCCGGTTGTCTCAGTTTCACCCATCCGATGCCTTCTGACGCGCGCCGCCGCCCAAGGCAATGCTGGACTAAGCGCGGCGGCAGCGTAGGAAGGTGGCAAGGAGAAACGCAGATGAGAGATCGAAAGATTCTGTTCGTGACCGGCGCCGCATCCGGCATCGGCCGCGAAGTGGCCCGCTATTTTACCGAACGCGGCTGGTTCGCCGGGCTGACCGATGTGGACGAGGCCGGCCTTGCCGAGACCGCTGCGATGATCGGTGCGGACAATTGCTGGACGCACCGGCTCGACGTGGTCGATCGCGCGGCATGGAGCGAGGTCATCGCCGCCTTTTCGCAGCGCACCGATGGCCGCCTGCACCTGCTGTTCAACAATGCCGGCATCGGCAAGGGCGGACCCTTTCAGGAGATGACGCCAGCCGATATCGACCGATTGGTCGCGATCAATTTTACCGGGGTGATGAACGGCACGCAGGCCGCGTTCGATCTGCTGAAGGCGTCGCCCGGTGCCTGCATCCTCAACACCAGCTCGGCCTCCGGGATCTACGGATCTGCGGGCCTCAGCGTTTACAGCGCCACGAAATTCGCCGTACGCGGGCTGACCGAAGCCTGGGACATCGAATTTGCCCCGCACAATATCCGGGTTCGATCGCTGATGCCGGGCTTCATCGATACCAATATCCTCGCTGCTGTGGGGGAGCAGAGCAACCAGTCCGGCAAGGAGCGCCTGCAGTCCGCAGGCATCGAGGTCAGCCCGATCGAAATCATCGGCAAGGCGGCCTGGGATGCGGTGCATGGCAATGCGGTGCACACGCCGGTAAACAGCATGGCCAAGCAGCTGATGTTCGCGGCGCGCTGGTTCCCGGGGCGGCTGCGCAAGACCATGGGGCTGGTGAACGGGCTCGATAAAGCCGTTGCCAGCTAAGCCAGCCTATCGCCCGGCCGGTCCGCCAGCCTGTCGGAGGACGTGATGGACAATGACGGGATGGCGGCCACCGCGCGGCGGTCGATCGCCGGCTTGCCGGACCAGTTTCGGCAGCATCTGGCCGATGTCGTGGTGCAGGTGCAGGACGTGGCCGATGCGGACATGCTGGCGTCGGTGGGCCTCACCCATCCGATGCAGCTGTCTGGCCTGTATTCCGGCCGTCCGATCGGTGACAAGAGCATATGGGATATCCCCGGCGGCACGCCCGACCGCATCTATCTTTTCCGCCTGCCCATTCTGGCCGAAGCGCGGGATCGCGACATTCCGGTGGAGCGGCTGATCCACCATGTGACGATCCACGAGATCGGCCATCATTTCGGCCTGAGCGATGACGATATGCACGCGCTGGAAGAGGAGGGCTAGCAGCGGCAGCGCCGATACGCGTGCGCCCGGCGTGAGGCTCAGACCAAGCCGTCCACCGTCTTTGCCAGCGCCACGTCCTTTTCGCTCAGCCCGTCGCAGTCATGCGTGGTCAGCGTGATGTCCACTTTATTATAGACGTTCGACCATTCGGGATGATGGTCCGCCTTTTCGGCATGCAGCGCCACGCGCGCCATGAAACCGAAGGCGGCCACGAAATCGTCGAATTCGAAGCTTTTCGAAATCGCATCGCGTGCCGAGTCATGTTTCCAGCCCATCAGATCGGAAAGGGCGTCCTTGCGGTCACTGTCGCTGAGTTTCTGGACCATGATATGCGTCTCCGGCTTGGCAGTTGGGGTGAGAGATGCCTAAGTCGCGCCATGGAGCAGCGTCAAGCGGAGCCCGCACCCGATGCGGTGGTGATCGACCGGCTGGCCTGCCTGCGCGGTGGGCGGCTGGTGTTCGAGCGGCTGGACTGGCGCATCGCGCGCGGCACGCTGGGGCTGCTGACCGGACCAAACGGTGCGGGCAAATCCACCTTGCTGCGGATCATCGCCGGCTTGCTGCGCCCTGCCGCGGGGTCGATCATGGTGGAGGGCCGGGTGGCGCTGGCCGATGAACGGCGCGCCCTCGATCCGCTGCCGACCTTGCGGCAGGGGCTGCGCTTCTGGGCGGCCATGGATGCGCAACCGGCCACCGCCACCGATAGGGTGCTGGAATCGCTGGGCCTTGCGCCGCTGGCGGACGTGCCGGTGCGCATGCTCTCGACCGGGCAGACCAAGCGCGCCGTGGTGGCCCGTGCGCTGCAATCGGGCGCGGACATCATGCTGCTCGACGAACCGATGAACGGGCTCGACAAGGCCAGCGCCGCGCTGATGGCGGCAGCGCTGGCGGCGCAGGTCCGTGCCGGCACCACGCTGGTCCTTGCCTCCCACATTCCCATCGGCATCGATCCGACCACGACGCTGGATATGGCCATATGAGCGCGCTGCGCCTGATCGCGCGCGATCTGCGGCTGGCCTGGACCGGCGGCGGGCTATGGCTGCCGATCCTGTTCTTTCTGGCCGTCGCCATCCTCTATCCGTTCGCCGTGGGCCCGGACGCCAAGCTGCTGCGCGCCACCGGCGGCGCGATGCTGTGGATCGCGGCGCTGCTGGCGGCGCTCTTACCGATCGAGCGGCTGATCCGGCCGGACTGGGAGAGCGGCTTTCTCGATCAGCTGGCCGTGCGGGGCTGGGCGGACGAGGCGGTGGCCGCGCTCAAGATCGCTGCCCATTGGCTGAGCTTCGGTCCGCCGCTGCTGCTGGCCACATTGGTCGGCGCGGCGCTGTTCGATCTGGATGGAGACATGGCGGGAACGCTGCTTGGCGGTCTCGCCATCGCCACGCCGGCGCTGGCGGCGCTCTCGGTCACCATCGCCGCGCTGACGGCGCGGGCGGGTGGCGGCGCGGCGGGGCTGATGCTGCTGCCGCTGGCGATCCCGGTGCTGATCTTCGGCGCCGGAAGCCTGGGCCCGAATTCGGTCGGCGCGATGCCCCTGCTGGCGGCGGTGAGTCTGGGGCTTACCGTGCTCGCGCCATTTGCGGCGGGCGCGGCCATGCGGGCTTTGCGCGACTAGAGCCTCCCCAAATATGCTGGGAAGGAACGGTTCAGATGCCCCCGTCGGTCACGTCGTGGCCCAGCTCCTTCAGGCCGGTCTTCAGCGCCGCGATGCACGCCTCCAGCCGGTCCTGCTCGGTAGAGCGCACCACGAAATTCGCGCCCACCGTGCCTTCGCGGAAGAACGGATAGCTGCCGATCTGGCAGCCCTCATGCGCTTTCTCCGTCTCCCGCAGAAGCACCGCCACCTCGCTCTCCGCAATCCAGCAGCCGATCTGCTGGCTCAGCAGCGGCGCGCCGCCCTCCAGCGTGCCGGTGAGCGCATCCAGCATGCCCGCGGTGATGTGCGGGACGCCCGCCATGATGAAGATGTTCTCCACCTTGATGCCCGGCGCGCCGCTCATCCGGTTGGGGATCAGATCGCCGCCCTCCGGCACGCGGGCCATGCGCAGACGGCCTTCGTTGATGCCGCCCTTGCTCTCATAATAGCGCTCCAGCGTCGCGCGCGCTTCGGGGTGCACCACCACGTCCACACCGATGGCCGCGGCAATCGCGTCCACCGTGATATCGTCATGCGTGGGGCCGATGCCGCCGGTGGTGAACAGATAATCGTTGCGCGCGCGCAGCAGATTCACCGCCTCGGCAATCGCGTTCATATCGTCGGCGACCACGCGCACCTCGGCAAGGCGAATGCCCTGCACGTTCAGCCAGGTCGCGATTTGCGCGATATTCTTGTCCTGCGTGCGGCCGGAGAGAATCTCGTCTCCGATGATGACGAGGGCGGCGGTCCAGATACGGTTTTTGCTCATGCCACCAGCCTTAGACGCGCAAATCCATCTCGCAAAGACTGCTGTCCTGCCCTATATCGGCGCATATGGACCAATATATTTCCGTCACTCCGCAAGAAGCCGCCACTCCGCGTGACGGCGCCATCAAACTTCACGGGGAGGAAGGCTTTGCCGGCATGCGCCGCGCTGGCCGTGCCGCCGCCGAGGTGCTCGATGCGCTGATCCCGCATGTCGTGCCCGGCGTCACCACGGGCGAGCTGGACGATCTCGTGCGCACGCACATGATCGCGCTTGGCGGCGTGCCGGCCACGCTCGGCTATCGCGGGTTCACGCACAGCTGCTGCACCTCGATCAATCAGGTGGTGTGCCATGGCATTCCGAACGACAAGCCGCTGAAGGATGGCGACATCGTCAATATCGACGTGACGATCATCATCGATGGCTGGCATGGCGACACCAGCCGCATGTTCCTGGTCGGCGATGTCCCGCTGAAAGCGCGCAAGCTGGTCGACGTGACCTATGAGTGCCTGATGATCGGCGTGAATATGGCGCGGCCCGGCGTACAGCTGGGCGATATCGGCGCGGCAATCCAGAAGCATGCCGAAGCCAACCGCTATGGCGTGGTGCGCGATTTCTGCGGCCATGGCCTTGGCCGCCTTTTCCACGATGCGCCCGAAGTGGTTCATGCCGGGCGTCCCGGCACCGGCGTCGAGCTGCGCGAAGGCATGTGCCTGACGATCGAGCCGATGATCAATATCGGCAAGGGCGGCGTGAAGATCCTGGACGATGGCTGGACCGCCGTTACCCGCGATCGCAAGCTGTCCGCGCAGTTCGAACATTCGATCGGCATCACCGCCGATGGCTGCGAGATATTTACCGAAAGCCCCAAGGGTCTGCACAACCCGCCTTACTGACCCGCCAGCGGGGCGGCCTCATTGGTGCGAGCGGAGCGGAAAATTGCCGCGCGCGGGCGGAAAATCAGGATCATCGCTTTACCCCTATCGGATGGCGCGTTAGCGTTCATGCCGTGAGGTACGGACAATAATGCGCATTCAATGGCTTGGACTGCTGGCCCCCGTGATATTGCTGGCGGGCTGCGACTTTTCACAAGATGACAAGGACAAGGCCGCGCCCTCCCCGCCTGCCGAGGTGGCCGCAACACAGATCGACGGCGACTTTCTGACGACCGGCGGCGATGGCACCAATTGGGCTGCCATCGGCTTCAACTATTATGAGCAGCGTTTCTCTCCGCTCAGCGCCATCAACCGGTCCAATGTCGAGCAGCTGGGCGTGGACTGGACGGTCGATCTTTTGCCCGGACAGGTGCCGCAGTCCACGCCGCTCGCCGTCGACGGCAAGATCTACATCACGGCGCCGCGCTCCCGCGTGGTGGCGTTCGATGCGGCCACGGGCGAACAGCTCTGGTCGTTCAACGCCGGTCTCGCCCAGCCCGGCGAAGGCCAGAAGGTCACCGGCGTCGGCAATCAGGGCCTGGCGATCTGGAAGGGCCGCCTGTACGTCGGCACGCTGGACGGACAGCTGATCGCGCTGGATGCGATCACCGGGGCTCAGCTCTGGTCGATCCAGACCGGTACGGCGACGGGCCAGTATCGCATCACCTCGGCGCCCCGCATCGTGAAAAACATGGTCATCATCGGCAGTGGCCGCGCGGCGGATGGCGGGCGCGGCTATGTCTCCGCCTATGACACCACCGACGGCGCGCTGCGCTGGCGCTTCTACACCGTGCCCAAGTCCGATGGGGCGGTCGATCAAAGCTCCAGCGACGCGGTTCTCGGCACAGCCCGGCAAACCTGGGGCGGCGCGGCGCTTGGCGCGGCTGCGGGGGGATATGTGACCGATGCCATAACCTATGATCCCGATCTGGACCGGCTGTATGTCGGGGTCGGCGCGGGACCGGGCACCGCGCCCGATGGCGGCGACCGGCTGTTCCTCTCGTCGATCGTGGCGCTCAACCCGGACGATGGCGAGTTTCTCTGGCATTATCAGGAAACGCCGGGTGGACGGCCAGCCTATGGCGCGAACCAGCCCTTCGTTCTGGCCGATCTGCCGGTGCCGACCGCGATCCCTGAGGCGAAGGCCACTCCAGGAGCGGTACCGACACCGGGCGTGGCACCCTGCCCGATGATCGCGCCCCCTCCTGGACCGGAGGGGGACACCATTCGCCGGGCGCAGGCCGAATGCCAAGCCCGCGCCAAGGTCAGCGTGCCGAACCGCAAGGTGCTGCTGCACGCATCGGACAATGGCTTCTTCTTCGTCATCGACCGGACCAACGGCAAGCTGATCAGCGCCACGCCCCTGTTCGACCAGCAGCGCTGGGCCGAAGGCTATGATCTGCAGACCGGCCGCCCTTTACAGCCAGGCAGCGCCGCGCAGGCCAGGAACAATCCGTCGTCCGACGCTGCGCCTGCAAGCCGGAACGCACGCCAGCAGACGGCCACGACAAGCCGGCCCGCCTTCCCCCTGGTCGATCCGGCACGGGCGCCGCGCTGGATGAGCTTCAACCCGCAAACCGGCCTGATCTATTTCACCCTGCCGAAATATAGTGCGCAGGCGAGCGGCGAAACGACCGCCGGGAGCGGCGTTTCTACGGACGCTCGGCAGCCGCGCTGGAGCCTGGACGGAGCGCAGATCGTCGCGTTCGATCCGGTGACGGCCACTGTCCGCTGGCAGCGCGATCTCAGCGTCGCACAAAATGGATCACCGCTGTCCACGGCGGGCGGACTGGTCTTCCTAGGCACCGGCATCGGACGGCTTGTCGCGCTCGATGCGGCCACTGGCGAGACGCTGTACAATCAGGATCTTGGCTCCGGCATTCTCTCCGCGCCAAGCACCTTCCTGATCGAAGGCGTGCAATATATCGCGGTCACCACCGGCTTCGGCGCCACCTTCGATTGGCCAGCGCCGCAAAGTGCGCGCGGCGATGGTGAAAGCGCCGCGGACGATAGCGATGCGAGCGAACCAGCCGGCTGGCTCTTGCGCGTGCCCGCCCGTCCACGCCTGGTGATGTTGCGGATTGGTGGCAGCACCCAGCTGCCAGCGGTGCCCCGTGCACGGCCATCGCCCGTGCCTACGCCGCAATCGACGCCGGGCAGCGCCCCGAGCCCGCAGGCGGAACCAGCCCGCCCATGAAGCGCTGTCACTCTGCAGACCGAGACGATCACGCTGGCAAAAATGGCCTCTTAACGGACCAAGAAATGGGGACGCGGTGAAAAAGATAGAAGCGATCATCAAGCCGTTCAAACTGGACGAAGTGAAGGAAGCGCTGCACGAAGTCGGCGTGTCCGGCATCACCGTGACGGAGGCCAAGGGCTTCGGCCGGCAGAAGGGCCACACGGAGCTGTATCGCGGCGCGGAATATGTCGTCGACTTTCTGCCCAAGGTGAAGCTGGAGGTCGTGGTCGACGATCAGCTTTGGGAGCGGGTGGTGGAAGCGATCGCGAACGCGGCGCAGACCGGCCGCATCGGTGATGGCAAGATTTTCGTCACGCCGATCGAGGCCGCCATGCGCATTCGCACGGGCGAGCGGGATTCCGACGCGCTGTAATATCCGATATCGCGCAAGAATGTGCCGACATTCATGCTGCGCTGCAAAACAGATTTGCAGGAACGCGTGACTTTCTGTAGGGATATTGCGCGAAACACCCTCCAACGAAAGGCAATCGAACATGGCCACCTCCGCCAAGGACATCTTGAAACGTATCAAGGATGAGGAGGTCGAATGGGTTGATCTTCGTTTTACCGATCCGAAGGGCAAATGGCAGCATCTCACCATGTGCGCCGAAGTGCTGGGTGAGGATGAACTCGAAGACGGCCTGATGTTCGATGGCAGCTCCATCGAGGGCTGGAAGGCGATCAACGAGAGCGACATGATTCTGCGTCCCGATCTGGACGCGGTCTATATGGATCCCTTCTCCGCCACGCCCATGATGATCCTGTTCTGCGACATCGTGGAGCCGTCGAGCGGCGAGCTTTATGCACGCGATCCGCGTTCCACCGCCAAGCGCGCCGAAGCCTTCATGAAGAACAGCGGCGTGGGCGACACCATCTATGTCGGCCCGGAAGCCGAATTCTTCATGTTCGACGATGTGCGGTTCGAAACCGGTTACGACCGCAGCTATTATAAAATCGACGATATCGAACTGCCGACCAATTCGGGCCGGGAATATGATGTCGGCAATATGGGGCACCGCCCGCGCGCCAAGGGCGGCTATTTCCCCGTTGCGCCGGTCGACAGCGCCGTCGACATTCGCGGCGAGATGGTCGCCACGATGATGGAAATGGGCCTCAAGATGGACAAGCACCATCATGAAGTGGGCGCCGCGCAGCATGAGCTGGGCCTTACCTTTTCCACGCTGGTGACCACGGCGGACCAGATGCAGGTCTATAAATATGTCGTCCATCAGGTGGCGCACAGCTATGGCAAGACGGCCACGTTCATGCCCAAGCCGATCGCGACCGACAACGGCTCCGGCATGCATACCCATATGTCGATCTGGGATGGCGGCAAGCCGCTGTTCGCCGGCGACGGTTATGCCGGGCTGAGCGACATGTGCCTGCATTTCATCGGCGGCGTGATCAAACATGCCAAGGCGCTCAACGCCTTCACCAATCCGACCACCAACAGCTACAAGCGCCTGGTGCCGGGCTATGAAGCACCGGTGCTGCTGGCCTATTCCAGCCGCAACCGTTCGGCCAGTTGCCGCATCCCTTACGGGGCGGGCGAAAAGGCCAAGCGCGTGGAATTCCGTTTCCCCGATCCGCTGATGAACCCGTATCTGGCCTATGCCGCGCTGCTGATGGCCGGTCTGGACGGCATCCGGAACAAGATCCACCCGGGCGAGGCGATGGACAAGAACCTGTACGATCTTCCCCCGGAAGAGCTGAAGGATGTGCCAACCGTTTGCGCCTCGCTGCGCGAAGCGCTCGACGCGCTGACGGTGGACCACGACTTCCTGCTGGAAGGCGACGTCTTCACCAAGGACCAGATCGAAAGCTATATCGAACTGAAATGGCCCGAGGTTGCGCGCTTCGAAATGACGCCAAGCCCGGTCGAGTTCGACATGTATTATAGCGGCTGATCCGCCCATCAATATGCAAGCGAAAGGGCGTCCTGCGGGGCGCCCTTTTTCTTTGGCCCCTTTGCTATCGCAACGCGCATTGGCGTCTGCGCGCTATTGGCCTGCGCAGACCCGTGCCAGTTCTTCCGCGAGGAACGTCAGCAGCAGATCCACGCGTTTCGGGCGCAGCGGCGATGGCGGCATGACCAGTTGCAGGTCGATGCGCGGGGCGCTCCAGTCATGCAGCAGACGGACCAGCGTGCCGGTCTCCAGCGCATCGCCAATGATGAATTCCGGCAAGAAAGCGATGCCGAGCCCCGCTTTCAGCGCATCCAGCATCATCGCACCATTATTGGTTTGCAGGCGCCCGTCGGGATGGATAGCGACACTGTCCTGACCGCGTTCCAGCCGCCAGGTCTGACGGCCCGGCGCGTTGGTATAGGCAAAACAATCGCGCCCCTTGATCTGGGACGGATGCTGCGGTGTGCCATGCCGTGCGATCCATGCCGGCGCGGCCACCGGCACCACCCGGATCGGCGCGACGCGGCGGGTGCGCAGGCTGCTGTCCGGCAGATTGGCGATGCGAATGGCCAGATCGAACCCCTGCGCCACCAGATCGACGCGCGCATCGTCCAGCTGCACATCGATCGCGATGCCCGGATGCTCCGCCATGAACCGCGCAAGCAGCGGACCGAGAAAAGCGATACCGAAGCTCATCGGCGCGCTGAGCCGCACGGTGCCGCTGGCTTCGCTGCTGTCCGCGCTGGCCGCTTCCGACAGAGCGGTGCCCTGTGCCACCAGCTGGTTGGCATGTTCGGCCATGCGCTTGCCGGTTTCGGTCAGCGACAGACGACGGGAGGTGCGATGCAGCAGGCTGATGCCCTGCGCCGCCTCCAGTCGGGAGACCGCCTTGGAAATGGTGGCCTTGCTCAGCCCCAGCGTGCGCGCCGCACCGGTGAACGATCCTTCCCGCGCCACGGCGGCGAAAATCGCCCAGCCCTCGAAATCCGGTAATGCCATAAATGGAAACGATCCGTTTCAACACTCGTTGTTTCGGAAACGATAGCGCTGCCCCATATCATCGGCAAGCAAGGAGACATTCCATGGCCACAGTTACCGCTTTCAAGACGAGCACATCCGACGCCCCCGCCCCCACTTCCGGAATCGAACGGCGGCCTTTTGCCTCACTCGGCAAGGCCGATCATGGCTGGCTGAAGGCGAACCATCATTTCAGTTTCGCCAGCTATCATGATCCACGCCGCATGCAGTGGGGCGCGGTGCGTGTGTGGAACGATGATCAGATTGCCGCGCAGTCCGGTTTTCCGCCGCATCCGCACGATAATATGGAGATCATCACCTATGTCCGCGAAGGTGCGATCACGCATCGCGACTCGATGGGCAATGAAGGCCGCACCGAGGCGGGCGACATTCAGGTGATGAGCGCGGGGACCGGTGTGACCCATAGTGAGGCCAATGTGGACGGGGAGGAAACCCGCCTGTTCCAGATCTGGATCATGCCGCGGGAGCGCAATATCGCGCCGCGCTGGGACGCCAGGCCTTTTCCGCGCGGTGACCGGTCCGGACAGTTCGTCACACTGGCCAGCGGCGATCCGGCGGACAGCGACGCGCTCTACATCAATGCCGACGCCAAATTGCTCTGCGCCACCATGGAGCAGGGTGAGATCATCACCCACCGGATCGAAGAAGGGCGCTCGGCCTATCTGGTCCCGGCGCGCGGCAGCCTGACCATTAACGGTGAAGCGTTCGACGCACGGGACGGGGCGGCCATTCGCGGCGGCACCGATCTGAAAATCGAGGCGTTGAGTGCATGCGAGATCGTCATGGTCGACAGCGTCTAAAAGTTCCGGCCCGTCATCCCTTCCCCTCCCCCCCTATGGATGACGGGCCGGTCACCTGGCACGGCAATGCGCCTGCCCCATCACTCCCCCCACCATTCAGACAGAAAGATTTTCGATCATGAGCAAGGTCCTCGTCCTATATTATTCGTCCTACGGCCACACCGGTGCCATGGCAGACGCCATTGCCAAAGGTGCCCGCGACGCCGGCGCGCATGTCGATGTGAAGCGGGTGCCGGAAACCGCGCCGGAAGACGTGGTCGAGTCTGCGGGATTCCAGCATGACGAGAGCCATGCGGTGGCCGCAGTCGACGATCTGAAGGAGTACGACGCGATCATCGTCGGCTCCCCCACCCGCTATGGCCGCCTGACCAGCCAGATGGCCGCGTTCTGGGATCAGACCGGCGGACTGTGGCAGAATGGTGGCCTGGTCGGCAAAGTCGGCGCGGCGTTCACGTCCACCGCCAGCCAGCATGGCGGCCAGGAAACGACGCAATTCTCGATCCTGACCAATCTGCTGCATCACGGCATGATCATCGTCGGCCTCGACTATGGTTTCGACGGTCAGCTGACGCTGGAGGCGGTGCATGGCAATTCGCCTTATGGCGCCAGCACCATCGCAGCGGGCGACGGCAGCCGCCAGCCGAGCGAGCTCGATCTGGCCGGTGCGACCTATCTTGGCCGCCGCGTGGCGCAGACCGCGGCCAAGCTGATCGACTGATCGGCCTTGAACTTGCATCGGTCACCTGCCACGTCCGGCAGGTGATCGAAGTACCTGTAACCCTTTTCATCGACGGCGAAGCGCTGGTGGTCGACAAGCCCGCCGGGCTGGATGTCGACACACCCAAGCGCGGCGGCTTCAGCCTTGTGTCCATGCTGGGCGCACTGCGCTTCGGCTTCAAGCGGGAGCCGAGCGCAGTGCACCGGCTGGACCGGGACACGTCGGGCTGCCTCCTGCTGGCGCGGCATCCCAAGGCGCATGCCCGCTTCGCCAAGGCCTTCGAGGATGGGCTGGTCGAGAAAGTCTATCTCGGCATTCTGGACGGTGTGCCGGAACAGCGAGAAGGCACGATCGAACTGTCGCTGGCGAAGCAAAGCTCCAAGGAGCGCGGCTGGCGCATGATTGCCGCCAAGGCCGGCAAGACTGCGGTGACCCATTGGCGCGTCGTGGCCGAGGAACATGGCAAGGCGCTGGTCGAGTTTCGCCCGGAAACCGGACGCACCCATCAGCTGCGCGCCCATGCGCTGTATGGCATCGGCATCCCGCTGATGGGCGATCCGGTCTATGGCACTGGCGAGCAGACCTTGCTCCACGCCAGCGCCATCCGGCTGCAACGCGACGGGAAGGACCCCGTGGAAGCACATGCGCCGCTACCGAAGATCTTCCTGTCCCACGGGTTCAGCGATCCGCAGCCGGCGCTCCATCCAGTGCCAGACACGCCGAAGGCAGCGCCTGCCGACGAAGCCGATGCGCGTTCCTGAAGAATATATCGACGAAAGCTTTTTGGCCGGATCCGGCCCGGGCGGCCAGAATGTCAACAAGGTGGAAACGACCGCGCAACTGCGCGTGAATATTTTCGCCCTCGGCCTGCAGCCCTATGCCTATCGGCAGCTGAAGGATCTGGCCGGTTCGAAACTGACCAAGGACGGCGTGCTGGTGATCACGGCGCGCACACACCGCACGCGCGAAGCCAATCGGGACGAGGCGCGGAGGCGGCTCACCGCGTTGCTGACCAAGGCGCATCATCGCGATGCCAAGCGCCGCAAGACCAAACCCAGCCGCGCCGCCAAGGCCCGCCGGGTCGAGGGCAAGAAGAAACGCAGCGCGGTGAAGCAGAAACGTGGCCGCGTGACGCTGGATTGAAATTGGGCGACTGGAACCGGCGCCCGCGCTCGCAACCGCCGTCCGAATAACGACAAGAATTGAGGAAGTAAGAGATGTTCGCCTTCGATATCGACCCCGACATGCCCACAGCGCAGCGCTGGGACGAGATCATGGCCGCCGCCGACGCCCTGACCGAGGGTGAAGCCGATGCGGTGGCCAATATGGCCAATGTGGCCGCGCTGCTGTGGCAATTCCTGCCGGACGTGAACTGGACCGGTTTCTACCGCATGTCCGGGGGCGAACTGGTGCTCGGCCCGTTCCAGGGCAAGGCGGCCTGTATCCGCATTCCGGTGGGGAAAGGCGTGTGCGGCGCAGCCGTGGCGGACAAGGCGACGCAGCTGGTGGCAGATGTGCACGCGTTCGAAGGGCATATTGCCTGCGATGCGGAGAGCCGGGCCGAACTGGTGGTGCCGCTGCTGCGCGATGGGGAGGTGCTCGGCGTGATCGATCTGGACAGCCCAACGCCGTCGCGATTCTCGAATGAGGATGCCGCCGGATGCGAGCGGCTGGCCGAAATGCTGGTGTCCCGCCTGCCCGCCGCCTTGTAGCAACCGATCAAGTAAGCGCGGGTGCAACCGCTTCAAAACGGGACGAATTTTCAGCACGCCACGCGCCCACTGGTGGCAAGCGGCTGTAAATGTTAAGGAACTCTTAAGCAAACGCGCACGTTCGACTTGGAAGATGCGGACGGCCTTAGGAGCGACCTGATCATGAAAAATTTCGCCTGTTTATGGATGTCTGCCCCGCTATTGGCCGTGGCAGCGCCAGCATTGGCCGCGCCGGACTCTCCGCGCTACGAACCTTATGGCGCGGAATATGCGCCCACCGCGCCTTACGACGAGGGTGCCTATGCCTGGAACGACCGGGTCTATTCCGAACAGGATTCACAGACTGGCGTGTATGACGGCACCTGGACCGGCAATTATGTCGACGATCAGGGCCGCGTCTATCAGGGCGAATGGAACGGGACCTATGTCGACGAAAACGGCCAGGCCTATCGCGGCAATTATCGCGGCACATCCGTCGGCGCACCGCGCTACGGCTATGAAACCGGTGGCAATGCCCGCGCCCCTTATGCGCAAGATGGCGACTATCCGGTCGCTTACCGGAATGGTGATCGCCGCTATGCGCCGGGATATGACAGCCGGTATCCGCGACAGGACAATGGCGTTGGCGGCGCGGTGATTGGCGGCGTGGCGGGCGGCATTGCCGGCAATCTTATCGGCGGGCGCGGCAATCGTCTTGCCGGCACGCTTATCGGTGGCGGCCTTGGCGCGGCAGCTGGTTATGCCATCGACCGGGCGGAGGATCGCGGACGCACGCCGGTGCGTGGTTATACCGATGGCCGGCCCTATGATCCACGCTATGCAGATCCGCGTTATGCCGACCGCGCTGGCGCCCATTATGTTTATGGCACACCGACCGGCTATGGCTGGCAGGGACAGCCTGTGGCCAATGGCTATTACGCCCAGCCGCAAAACTATGGGGGCACCACCACCACCGTCGTGGTCGTACCGGGACAGACCACCTCCACGACGACCACGACCGTGACCGAGGAATATGTCGATGTCAGTAGCGGCCAACGCCGCTAACGGCTGCTAAGCAGGGGCTGCAACCGCTGAGGCGTTCCGATATTTGCAATAAAAAACCCCGCCACCATCATGGTCGGCGGGGTTTTTTATGAGCCGGGTGCCACGCTCGCGGGCGGATTACCGCCCCGGTGGATCGAACCGCTCCCACCCATCGGGGCCAAGCTTTTCCAGAGGACGATAGCGGATTTTATACTGCATCCGGTCGGACCCTTCGACCCAATAGCCCAGATAGACATAAGGCAGCCCGGCTTTGCGGGCGCGCAAGATGTGATCGAGAATGATGTAATTGCCCAGCCCCTTGCGATCCTCGCAGGCGGGATCGAAAAAGCTGTAGATCATCGACAATCCATCGGACTGCTGATCGGTCAGACAGGCACCGACCAATTTGCCGGGGCGGCCGTCCACGGCGGGCTCGCGATATTCGATCACATAGCTGTTCACGGGCGTCTGCTCGACCATGTCGGCATAATCCGTATCGTCCATGTCGTTCATCCCGCCGTCGGGATGGCGGGTGGTGAGATAATTGCGCAGCAGCTCATATTGCTCGGACGTGGACCAGGGGCGGCAGGCGGTGACCTGCAGATCTTCGTTCCGGCGGATCAGCTTGCGCTGCGTCGCACCGGGCGAAAACTCATTGGCCAGGACGCGCACCGACACACAGGCGCGGCAGTCCGCACAACTGGGCCGATAGGCGACATTCTGGCTGCGCCGAAAGCCTATCCGCCCCAGCGCGTCGTTGAGTTCATCGGCGTGCGTGCCGTTGAGTTCGGTGAACACCTTCCGCTCGGTGCGCCCGGGAAGATAGGGGCACGGCGCGGGGTTGGTCAGGAAAAATCGGGGGAAGCGTACCGGTGCGCTCACGGGGAATAATGGTCCTGGCCAGTGAAAGAGACATGCGTGTGAAGAAGGAATCTAGGCGCAGCGATTCCTCATGGAAAGCCGATTTACCACGTTTCGGCGCAAGATTGAAACGTCTGGGTCGATAGTTGGGCGCCCGAGTCGCTCAGTCCATCTCCACACGGTGCACCGCATATCCCTCATCCAGCAGTTCGCTGATGAGGGCATCGAGCTGCGGCTTGTCGCGCGCTTCGCATTCGATATCGGTGATCAATCCCTTGGCCGGCAGGTTGGTGAAAATACGCTGATGATAGATCTCGATGATGTTGACGCGGTGCGCATCGAATATCCGCATCACGCGGAACAACGCGCCGGGGCGATCCTGCAAGGTGATCCGCAGACGGGATAGCTGGCCCGAGCGCGCCAGATCACGGATCAGCACATTGGCCAGAAGGCGGGTATCGATATTGCCGCCGCACAGCACCAGCCCGACATTCTTGCCCTTGAAGCGTTCCGGCGCATCCAGCACGGCAGCGAGGCCGGCAGCGCCCGCCCCTTCCACCACGGTCTTCTCGATCTGCAGCAGCAGGCTGACCGCGCGCTCCAGCTGCGGCTCGCTGACCAGCAGAATATCGTTCACACGCTCGGCGATCCATTGCCGCGTGAGGGCGCCCGGCTCCTTCACCGCAATACCCTCGGCAAGCGTATCGCCCGCGCATTCGCCCGTGCCGCCCTTCACCGCGCCGAACATGGACGGATAGAGCTCCGCCTCCACGCCCACCATCTCGATGCCGGGCTTGACCGCGCGCGCCGCCGTGGCGATTCCGGACATCAGCCCGCCGCCGCCGATCGGCACGACCATGACATCGAGATCCGGGACGACATCGAGCATTTCCAGCGCGATCGTTCCCTGCCCGGCCGCCACGTCCGGATCGTCGAACGGATGGACGAAGGTCAGCCCCTGTTCCTTCTCCAGCTGGCGGGCATGGGCATAGGCGTCATCGAACTTCTCGCCGAACAGCACCACCTGGCCGCCCACGCTTTCCGTCTGCTTCACCTTCACCACCGGCGTCGTGACCGGCATGACGATGGTGGCCGGAATACCGAGCCGGGTGGCGTGATAGCTGAGGCCCTGCGCGTGATTGCCGGCAGACGCGGCAATCACGCCCTTGGAGCGGCGCTCCTCGCTCATCAGCAACAGCGCGTTGAGCGCGCCGCGCTCCTTGAAGCTGGCGGTGAACTGATGGTTTTCGAACTTCAGATAGATGTTCGCCCCGGTCATCTCGCTCAGCGTGCGGCTATAGGTCGTTGCCGTGCGGATGATCGACCCCTCCAGCCGCTCGGCCGCGGCACGGACATGGTCCACGGTCAGAAGGCTGGCGGCCTCTTGCGCGCTGACAGGGTGGGCGGCGGGCGGGGCGGCGATGCTGGACTGCTCGTTCATGGCAGCGGGCTATCCTGTCTGGTCCTGACGTGCAACGCCCGTTAAGGGTAGATGCCATGACCAAAATCGCATTTATCGGGCTCGGCGTGATGGGCTTTCCCATGGCCGGCCATCTGGCCGCCGCCGGGCATGACCTCACCGTCTACAATCGCACCACATCCAAAGCGCAAAGCTGGGTGCAACAGCATGGCGGTGCATCGGCCGCGTCGCCGAAAGAGGCAGCGTCCGGCGCAGATATCATATTCACCTGCGTCGGGAATGACGACGATCTGCGCTCGGTCACGCTGGGGGATAACGGCGCATTTGCCGGCCTTTCCAAAGGCGCGCTATTTGTCGATCACAGCACCGTATCGGCAGATGTCGCCCATCAGCTGGCCGATCTTCTGGCGGAACAGGGCTGCGAGAGCATCGATGCACCGGTATCCGGCGGCCAAGCTGGGGCGGAAAATGGCAAGCTGGCCATCATGTGCGGCGGATCGGACTCGGCGATGGACCGCGCCCGCCCGGTGATGGACGTCTACGCCGCGCGCATCGTCCATATCGGCGGCGTCGGGGCCGGGCAGACCACCAAGATGGTCAACCAGATCTGCATCGCAGGCGTTCTTGCCGGCCTTTCGGAAGGGATAAGATTTGCGCAGGCGAGCGCGCTCGATCTCGGCAAGGTAAAGGACGCCATTTCCGGCGGCGCCGCGCAAAGCTGGCAGATGGACAATCGCTGGGACAGCATGACGCAGGGCCAGTTCGATTTCGGCTTTGCCATCGACTGGATGCGCAAGGATCTTGGGCTGGCGCTCGAAGAGGCGCGCCGCAATGGCGCCAGCCTGCCGACGGCAGCGGCGGTCGATCAATATTATGCCGAGGTTCAGGCCATGGGCGGCAATCGCCAGGACACGAGCGCGCTGATCCGGCGGCTGCGCAAGAGCGGAGAGAGCAATTGACGCTGAAACATCGATTGGCGGGCGCGTTTCTGCTCGCATCCAGCTTGCTGGCGACGCCTGCTTTGGCCGACGGGCTCTATGATAATGTCAACGGCATGACGCTGGACGAAGATGGAAAACTCATCCGCTTCACCGGCATCCTGATCGACCGTGATGGCAAGGTCAGCAAGCTGCTGGGCCGAAAGGACAAACGCCCGCGCGAGCTGGATTGGCGTGAGGACGGCGACGGCCGCACGCTGATGCCGGGCTTCATCGATGCGCATGGCCATGTCATGGGCCTCGGCTTCCAGCAGCTCACGCTCGACCTGTCCGCCACCACGTCGCTTGAAGAGGCGCAGGCCGCCATCGCCGCCTATGCGCAGAAGTTCCCGGATCGCCAATGGATCATCGGCCGCGGCTGGAATCAGGAAAGCTGGGGCCTCGGGCGTTTCCCGACGGCCGCTGAGCTCGACGCGATCGTGCCGGGCAGACCGGTCTGGCTGGAGCGGGTCGACGGCCATGCCGGCTGGGCCAACAGCGCCGCCATGTCGGTGGCCGGTATTACCGGCAAGACGAAATCTCCTGCCGGTGGCCGCATCGAAATGCAGGATGGCAAACCGAGCGGCGTCTTCGTCGACAATGCGTCCTCGCTTATCCAGCAATTTGTGCCCGTACCGCGCCCCGGGGAACGCGATCTCGCCTTGGCCGAGGCGCAGGCGCTGCTCCTGTCCAAGGGGGTCACCGCCACCGCAGACATGGGCGTAACTATTGAGGATTGGCAGAGCTATCGCCGGGCTGGCGATGCCGGCTGGCTGAATATGCACGTGGCGGCCTATGCGGCGGGCGTAGACCAGATGGTGCTGATCGCCGGACCGAAGCCCACGCCCTGGCTCTATGATGACAAGCTGAAGCTTGCCGGCGTGAAGCTGTATCTTGACGGCGCACTGGGCAGCCGCGGCGCGTGGCTCAAGCAGCCCTATGCCGATGCGCCGGGGGAAACCGGCCTGCCGATGCTGGGCAGCGCCGAACTGCGCAATCTCATGAGCCGCGCAGCCATGGACGGGTTCCAGACCGCTGTGCACGCCATTGGCGATGCTGCCAATGCGGAGGTCATCGGCGCGGTCGATGAATTGGCCGAAACATATAAGGGCGATCGCCGCTGGCGCATCGAGCATGTCCAGATCGTCGACCCCGTCGATCTGCCCAAACTTGGCGAGCATGGCATTATTTCGTCGATGCAACCGGTCCACCAGACAAGCGACCGGACCATGGCCGAAGCGCGATTGGGCCCGCAGCGGCTGGACGGAGCCTATGCCTGGCGCTCCATACTCGACCAGGGGGGCATGCTGGCCTTCGGATCCGATTATCCGGTGGAATCCCCCGATCCTTTCGCCGGGTTCGCAGCCGCCATCTCGCGCACGGGAACGGATGGTCAGCCTTTTGGCGGATGGCGCCCGCAGGACGCGGTCAGCCGCACACAGGCCTTGGCAGCGTTCACGACCGCCGCCGCCTATGCGCAGTTCGCAGAAGACGTGATCGGCAGCCTCACGCCCGGCCACCGCGCCGATTTCATCCTCATCGATCGTGATATCATGCTGGCCAGCCCGACGGAAATTCGCGCGACACAGCTGCTGGAAACATGGGTCAACGGGAAGCCGGCCTATCGCGCGAAATGAATCGCAGTTTCATGCTGCAGTGCAACTATTGATTAGTCGGTGCTTGGCTGCTAGCAATTTAAGGCTTGTTATAAGCAGGGAGAATTAAAATGAAGATTGGGAAGCTAGCAGCAGCAGCCGCTGTTCTTTCGCTCACGGCAACACCAGCGCTTGCTCAGGCGTCCTCTGCAGAGCTGTCGGTAGCCAACGTGCAGCGCGATGGCGGGCTGTTCGATAGCGAGAGCGATCTCGCCGGTAGCAATGTGCTGATTGGTATTGCCATTGTCGCAGCCATCATTGGTGCGATTGTGGTCGTTGCTGACGATGACGATGAGCCAGTCAGCCCCTGACTTACCCGGTTATATTTTAGAAAAGGGAGCGCTTGTTCGCTCCCTTTTTTTTGGCTGCTTCAAAGGACAGCCCATGGTCCGCCTATCGGAACGCGCGCTTACACGCCGACGCTGAGAAAATCGGGAACGGGCCCGTTCCAATCACCAGGCGTGCTCGCAGCGACGGTTTCGGAGCGTGCGCTACGGCGCGGTTCTTTGCTGCGCTTTTCCGGTAGTGCTGCCGCCGGTCGCTCCATCTCTTCCACCGGAGCCACGGCTTTTTCTTCCGCCGCTTTGGAAGCGTCCTGCCGGGATTTGCGCGTGCGTGCGGACCGGCGTTTTGGCGGTGCGGCCTCGCCATCGGAACTGCCTTCGCCGTCGCGCGTCCCTTCGGGCGCCGGCTCAGACGATGCGTCTTCCCCACGCGAGATCGTTGTCCCAATCAGCTTTTCGATATTCTCGAGCGCTTCTTCATCATCGGGCGTGACGAAAGTATACGCTATGCCGTTGGCTCCTGCGCGTCCGGTGCGGCCGATGCGATGCACATAATCGTCCGGATGCCAGGGGCAATCGAAGTTGAAGACGTGGCTTACGCCCTTCACGTCCAGACCGCGCGCCGCCACATCGGACGCGACGAGGATGTTGACCTTGCCTTCCTTGAACAGGTTCAGCTCGGCGATGCGCGCCGATTGGTCCATGTCTCCATGGATCTCCCCGCTGGAGAAACCGCGCTTCTGCAGATCCTTGTTGAGATCGCGCACGGTGGTCTTGCGGTTGCAGAACACGATGGCGGTCTGCACCTTGTCCTTTTCAAGCAAAGCCCGCAGCTTGGCCTTCTTGGTTCGCGATGTGACCTTGATCAGGCGCTGATCGATATTGGTGGCTGCCGTGGCGGGGCGCGCCACTTCGATATGCTTGGGATTGGACAGGAAGCGGTCGGCCAGCTTCTTGATCGGCCCCGGCATCGTCGCAGAAAACAGCAGCGTCTGCCGTGTCGCCGGCAGTTTGGAACAGATATTCTCGATGTCGGGAATGAATCCCATGTCGAGCATGCGGTCCGCCTCGTCGATCACCAGCAGCTCGCAGCCATTGAGGAGGATCTTGCCCCGTTCGAACAGATCCATCAGGCGCCCGGGCGTGGCGATGAGCACGTCGACGCCTTTTTCCAGCGCCTTCAACTGATCGCCCATGGAAACGCCGCCGATAAGCAGCGCCATGTTGAGCTTGTGATTGCGACCATATTGCTCGAAATTTTCGGCAACCTGCGCCGCCAGTTCGCGCGTCGGCTCCAGAATCAGCGACCGGGGCATCCGCGCGCGGCTGCGCCCCTGGGCCAGAATGTCGATCATCGGCAGCACGAAGCTCGCCGTCTTGCCGGTACCGGTCTGCGCCACACCGATAATGTCGCGCATCATCAGCACGGATGGAATCGCATTGGCCTGAATCGGGGTCGGCTCGGTATAGCCGGCCTCATTGACCGCTTTCAGTAGCTCATCGGAAAGACCGAGATCGGCGAAGTTCATCCATGATCCTGATATTTGCCGGAACCGCAAACAGGCGCCCGGTCTTTGAAATGAAGCGAGCCCGAAGCGGGAGCACTCGTCACGTTACACGCAGGATGCCTTGCCCCTGCGTGTCATCCTGCTTGGCCAATGCTGCAACAACGCCCTATAGTCAAGCTGCGCCGCCATGCAGGCGGTCGATCATCTGTCGTCGTCTAGCTCTATTCTTCTGAACCGATCGATCTCGCAACGCATGCCGGAACGCGCCATCAGCACATCGCGCTCGGCACAAAGCTTCCCGTCCTTGGCCCGCTCCATGTACATCCCGCCATGGAAATCCATCGCAAGACAGCCTCCGTCCAGATAGGCGCGCACGCGCTTGTTGTCTTTCGTCAAAAAATCCAGGGCGCGGCTGCGCGACGGCGTCATCCCCACAATCTGATCCGCTGCAACGCACTGCTTCATCTTCTTTTCGACATAGCTTGGAGGGCGCATCGCCTCCGACGTCCGCCGCGTATCGTTGGTTGCGGAAAGCTGCGTGCGGTTGGATGCCCGGCGCGGCACGCGTATGATAACGCGTTGCTGGATGCGGACCTGATATACCGGCTGCGCACCGATATCCGGCGCCGCAATGGGTGAATCGCCAGCAGGATCGGGAATTTCTGCCGCCCCGCCCATGGCGGCCACGGCCGTCAAAAAGACGAGCCATTCCAAAATCACATCAACATCCCAACGTCGTTCACTCCGCCATCACGGTCTTCTGTCGCCGCGCGATTGAACGTGGACTGAACTCACTCGTCAACCCCGCAGCCTGGACGTGGGCCAGATAACATTGCAAACCGTCACTCGCCCTTGCGTGCTATAGTGCAGGGTCTTAAGGCGCTTCATCAGTCTTTTCACGTCGCTGCAGGCGACCGACTTTCGTAACGGAGCAGATGCCATGGCCAGCGCGCCGACCCCCAATACCCTTCCCATGTTCTATAATGATCTTGTGCCGCTCAACAGCGAGCAGCATGGCAACTGGCGCACGCGCGGTCTGGACGATGCCAAATTTCTGTCCAACCAACATGCCATTCCGATCACGGTGGACGAATTTGTAGCTTGCTCGCGCACCTACCCGATTATCTTTTCGTCCGGCGAACAGCCTGTGCCTCTGGCATTGATGGGCCTGAACGAAGGCGTGAATACGTTCATTAATGACGACGGCAAGATCGACCAGCCGGTTTACTTGCCCGCCTATATTCGCCGCTATCCCTTCCTGCTCGCGCGTTTGCAGCCGGACAGCGATGAGCTGTCGCTCTGTTTCGATCCGACGGCCGGCGCGATCGGCGAATTCGATGAAGGCGAAAAGCTGTTCGAAGACGGCCAGCCCAGCGAGGCCACCAAGGGCATATTGAAATTCTGCGAGGACTTCGAACAGTCCGGTGCCCGCACGCAGGCCTTCATGGAAGAGCTGAAGAAAAGCGGCCTGCTGATGGATGGTGAAGTTTCGATCCAGCAGAACGGGGTCGAGCAGCCCTTTATCTATCGCGGCTTCAGCATGATCGATGAGCAGAAGCTGAAGGATCTGCGTGGTGACGAACTGCGCAAGATGAACCAGAATGGCATGCTGCCACTCATCCACGCCCACATGTTCTCGCTGCAATTGATGCGGGAGCTTTTTTCCCGTCAGGTACAGCTCGGCAAGATGCCGCAGGTGACCGAAGCACCGCACGTCTGATCTATGGCAGCACGCGCGAAAAACGGCCTGGAACGGTTCAGCACGGTCGCCATCGTGCTGCACTGGGTCATCGCCCTGCTCGTCATTTCCAATCTGGTCCTCGCCAAAGTTGCCGAGGGCCTGAAAGGTGCCGAGCGAGGGGCGCTGATGGGCGCGCATACTGCGCTCGGCATGGCCGTTTTGGCGTTCAGCGTCCTTCTGGTTGCCTGGCGCATCACCCACGCCCGGCCCCCTTATCCCGCACAGCTGGCCGGCTGGGAGCGGCTATTGAGCAGCGTGGTCAGAGTGGTGTTCTACCTGCTGATCGTGGCTATTCCGCTGTCAGGCTGGCTGATGGTTTCCGTCCATGAAGGCGCGCGCGGCATCGACTTTTTCGGCCTCTTCACGGTGCCGCCTTTGCCGATCAGCGCCAGCGATCAGGGCGGGAACATCGTCGAAGCCGTGCATAAAAATCTTGGCGGCGCGATGATCTATCTGATCGGGCTGCACGTGCTCGGCGCACTGAAGCATCAGTTTTTCGACAAGATGCCATATTTCCATCGCATGTGGCCGAGCTGAGCGCCATGCGCCATTTGGACGTGGTTTTTGGCTAATTCCGCCTGGACTTTGCCCACTCGGCATAATCTTTGCAAAAAGCCATGGCGAATTATTGAAACCAAATTTGCCCCGCCTTATTTAAGAAGCGACGGGCATCCCCCCTCTTGTCCGTCTGGTGCCTTCTCGGCACCATCTCCCTGAGCCTTGGCCACCCCCAAAAGGGGTGGTCTTTTTGTGTCAGTGGCTATTCGGCGGCATGCAGCCACGCCCGGCCCGCCAGTTCCTCCTCCAGCCGCAGCACCAGCGCATGAACCCATTGCGCCATCCGGCTCACCTTCTCGGCGTCCGGCTCCCGCCCCCGCGCATCGAGATAGAGCGCGCGGTCACATTCCAGCTGCAGGGCATGAATGTTGCGCGCAGGCTGGCCATGGCGGGCCAGAATATGGCCCCCCGCATAGGGATGGTTGAGCGCTGCGACGAAGCCGGCCGACCGCGCATGATCGAGGGCAAGCGACGCGAATCTGTTCGCTGCACTCCGCCCGAACCGGTCTCCGATCACGATGCGTGGAATACGGTCCGCCGGGAACCGCAGGCTCGGCATGCTGTGCACGTCCAGCAACAGTGCGCCGCCAAACCGTGCCTGCATGGCATCCAGCGTCTGCGCGATCTGCGCATGATAGGGCGCGTGATCGCGCGCGATGCGCTGCTCCAGATGCGTGCGCGGTAACCGTCCGCGCCACAATTCGCCTCCCGTGCCGAGCCAGCGCGGCACCAGGCCGAGACCGCCGCGCACCTTGGCGCTGGGCGGATCGACCTCGGCTGCATCCAGACCGTCGACCATGGCGACATCGATCTCCCGCTCCGCGCGGTTGAGATCGATCCACGCCCGCGGCCGCCGTGCGATGATGCAGGGAAAGCCGGCGGCAATCGCATCGCGGGTCAGCAGATCGACATAACGATCTTCCAGCCGCTGCAGGATCGCCGGGGAAACACGGGCCTGACGCAGGATCTCATCCGGATAGTCCCGGCCGGCATGCGGCACCGACAAGAGGACGGGACGGTTCGGTGTCTGAAGGTCATGCCCAGCAAAGCTGTCATCATCGGGACGGGTTGCCATGGTCATGCGGCGCCAAGCCTATGCGGGGCCATGCCGCCGCGCAATGATTTGCCCGCAATCGGCCATAGAAAATAAACCTTCGCGCGCTAGAAAGGACCTCCGCCGCCAATTTCCTGCCAAAATCTCCGGAGCCCTGCACGTCCCATGTCCGATCCCATTCGCATTCTGCTTGCCGAAGACGACGATGCCATGCGCGGCTATTTGACCCGGGCGTTGGAAAAATCGGGATATGACGTCGTTGCCGTCGACCGTGGAACCGAGGCGTTGCCCCTGCTGGAAGCACAGCGGTTCGATCTGCTGCTGACAGATATCGTGATGCCAGAAATGGATGGGATCGAGCTGGCCCAGCGATGCGGGAAGATCTCACCGCACACGCAGGTCATGTTCATCACCGGTTTTTCCGGCGTGACCCTGCGTGCCGGGCAGGAAGTTCCGCGCGCCAAGCTGCTTTCCAAACCCTTTCATCTGCGCGATCTCGTGATGGAAGTGGACCGCATGTTTGCCGACGAGAGCAAAAGCGGACTGATCTGACAGGCGGGCCGATCATGCATCCCGTGATTAATCTGCTTGAATGCCCCGCAGCGACTGGTTAGAGGGGCGACCTTCGGACGCGCTCACTGTCGGCGCGGACTTCGGAAAATGGGCGTATAGCTCAGTGGTAGAGCACCGTGTTGACATCGCGGGGGTCGCAAGTTCAATCCTTGCTACGCCCACCATTTTCCGAAAATTGCACGTTTCCGTAGCGTGTTTGGCCCGAACCGGGCCGCAATCCTTCAGTCCAGGCAAGCGTTTCGGGTCCGTAACGGGAACCGAATCGATACGCTTCCCATTGAATGCTCCAGAAACCCCGACAGCATGGAGCATTCGATGTCCGATATATTCGACCGCCTGAAAAAGGATCATGACACGCATCGCGATATGCTGGAACAGCTAGGCGATACGAGCGGCGACAGCGACACGCGCAAGACGCTGTTCGAGAAATTCCGTATCGAGGTCAGCGCCCATGCGGCTGCCGAGGAGGAAACACTCTACGCGGTCATGCTGCAGGATCCCGAACTGCGCGAAGAGGGCCAGCATTCCGTGTCAGAGCACAAGGAAATCGATGATTTCCTGGAGGAACTGCAGGACACCGATATGTCCAGCCCTGGCTGGCTGGCCACCTTCAAGAAGATGCGCCACCGCTATGAACATCATATCGACGAAGAAGAGCAGGACATCTTCCCCGTGGCGGAAAAGCAGCTCGAAAAAGGCGTGCCCGATGCGTTGAAAGACAAGTTCGAGGATCGCAAGCCAGCGGAAATCGAGCGGGCCAAGGAAGGTGAGCGCAACGAAGCCCTGGATTGAGCTTTACGCCATGAACGGGGTTGCGGCCTGCCGCGCCCCGTTTACACGGGTTCCTCATGAACCTTGTCGATATCCTCGCATCGCTGCGCGCCAATGATTTGACCGCGCAAATTCCTTCCGGCTGGATGCAGGGGCGCACGGCCTATGGCGGGCTGAGCAGCGCCATCGCCCTGGAAGCCGCCCGGACGGTTGCGGACGATCTGCCGCCTCTGAAAAGTGGCCAGATCGCCTTTGTCGGCCCGATCGCCGAACAGGTGACGGCCACACCAAGATTGCTCCGGCGCGGCAAGAACACCGCGTTCGTGCAGGTCGAGCTGGAAAGCCAAGGCGGTATCGGGCTGATCGGCAGCTTCATTTTCATGAACGGACGCGATAGCGACATTGCGTTCGATCATATCCCCAGCCTCGACCTTCCGCCCGTACCGGCCGATGACGAGACCCGGACGGGTCCGGCTGAATTTTTTACATCCCAGATGGATTATCCGGACAAGCGGCTGGTGCTCGGCGAAGGCAATGTGCACCTGGCCAATTGGCACCGTCTGCGCGAGCGAGACGGTCTCGACGGCGCGACCGAATTGATGGCGATCGCCGATGCGCTTCCGCCAGCCGCGATGGGAGCGATGACCAAACCCGGCCCCGTCAGCACGATGAACTGGCAGTTCAATTTATTGACCGACAATCCGACCACCGAACAGGGCTGGTGGTGGGTCGACGCCGATGGCCATCAAGCGGCCAACGGCTCCAGCAGTCAATATATGTCCCTGCGCAATGCTGCCGGAGAGCCTGTGATGATGGGCATGCAATCGGTCGCCGTGTTCGCCTGACCATTTCCTGCCGTGCCAATCGACCATGAAAATGCATCTGCACGGAGCCGTGTGTTAGCGGTCGCGCCGCTTTTCTATCCATAGCGACCGAAAGCGGCCTCTACCCGGCGCGGGGTCATTCCCGTGCACGGTGCCCGCTCGGCGACGGCGCCCATCTTGCTACATAGCCGTATTGACGCGGACCATACCGCGTATTCGAAAATCGCTTGCGCACTAGTGCAAGGCTGATAGCCTGCAGGTCCTTCAGGAGAGGATTGCCATGACCAGCCAGCCGGCGCGTTTCGCCGAAGCCATAATGCCGGACGTCAGCCCGAGAGCGCGCAAGATCACGCTGACTCTGCTGACGATCACCTATTTTTTCAGCTATATGGATCGCCAGATCCTCTCCATCCTGCTGGAGGATATCAAAGCCGATCTGATCCTGACGGACACGCAGCTGGGCATCATTTCCGGGCTGGCCTTCGCTGTTTTCTATGCGACCCTGGGCATACCGGTGGCATGGCTGGCGGATCGCAAGAACCGGCGCAACATTATCGCGGTCGCGCTGGCTTTATGGAGCGGGGCAACTGCGCTGTGCGGCTTTGCCAATAATTTCCTGCATCTGCTGCTCGCGCGGATCGGCGTCGGCATCGGTGAAGCTGGATCCAGCCCGCCAAGCCATTCGATGATTGCCGACCTCTATGGGCCGGACAAGCGCGCCGGAGCGCTGGCCATCTATTCTCTCGGCGTGACGCTGGGCGCGGCCATGGGCACTATTCTGGGTGGCACCGTCGCGCATTATTTCGGCTGGCGCATGGCGTTCTTCGTCATCGGCCTGCCCGGCATATTGCTGGCCGTGGCGGTGCGCCTGTTCGCGGTCGAGCCGCCACGCGGCATGTCGGACGCCGCGCAAACCATATCCGATGACAGCAGCCCGACCCTGGCCGACGGATTTCGTGCGATGTGGGCCAATCGTGCCGCACGCCATCTGGTTGCCGGTGTCACGATCACCTCGATGATCGGCTATGGACTGACCTTCTGGGGCCCGGCTTATTATATCCGCAGCTTCGGTTTCGATAAGCTGCAGATCGCCATGTACATCGCGCCGATTCTGGCCGTCGGCGGCGTCGTCGGCACGGTCGGCGGCGGCAAGCTGGCCGACTGGTGCGCGAGCCGATATGGCCTGCACAGCCAGAGCCTGATGATCGCCATTCTGAAGACGATCGCCCTGCCCTTCCTGTTCGCGCTCTATCTGATCTATGATCCGTGGATCGCCATGGGCAGCTATTTGATCGCGCTGATTTTCCAGACCGGCTATCTCGGCCCCACCTTTGCGCTGATCCAGGGGCTTGCACCGTTGAAGATGCGCGCGGTCTGGGCGGCGATCACCTTGCTGGTGATCAACCTGATCGGGCTGGGCGCCGGACCGACCGCGATCGGCATCCTGTCCGACGTCTATACGCCGATGTTCGGAGACGAGTCGCTGCGTTATGCCCTGCTGACCGGGGCTGCGCTGACGCCATGGGCGGTGTTCCATTATTGGCGCGCGGGCGTACTGTTGAAGGTTGACCAGCAGAAGGCTGCGGGTCAGGAGCCTGGAGATTCGGCGAAAACCGTTATCGCCTGAACATTTGACGGGCTGCGGTTCCATGGAACGGCCGGCATGGCCTGGACGAAGCGTGTCTTTCACGTCTGGTCATGCTGCCTCGCAGACTCTAGACCAATCGTCATGAGCATTCATTATTACGAACCTGCCGCCGGGCACGGCCTGCCGCATAATCCGTTCAACGCCATCGTCGCGCCGCGCCCCATCGGCTGGGTGGGGACGACCAGCCGGGACGGCACGCACAATCTGGCGCCCTACAGCTTCTTCAACGCGTTCAACTATATCCCGCCGATCGTGGGATTCTGCAGCGTTGGCGACAAGGATTCGCTCAAGAATGTGCGCGACGTGCCGGAGTTCAGCTGGAACCTGGCGACTTGGGATCTGCGCGACCAGATGAATGCGTCCTCCGCCGGACTGGATCATGGCATGAGCGAGTTCGAAGCCGCCGGCATTGCGATCGAGCAGGCGCGTATCATCCGCCCGGCGCTCGTCGCGGCTTCACCGGTGAAGTTCGAATGCAAGGTAACGCAGATCGAACAGCTCAAGACCGCCAGCGGCGATGACGTGCCGAGCTGGCTGATCCTGGGCGAAGTGGTCGGCGTGCATATCGACGAAAGCCTGCTCGAGGACGGCGTCTACCAGACCGAGCGCGCCCGCCCGATCATGCGCGGCGGCGGCCCCGGCGACTATTTCACGATTACCGAGGACAACAAGTTCTTCATGGGGCGGCCTGAATAGGCAGCGCCCTATCAGGCCTCGGCGGCTTCCGCCTCACGGTCCAGCTCGGCGCGGCTTTTCTTGACGGCGGCAGTCTTCAGCTGGCCGCAGGCGGCATCGATATCGCGGCCGCGCGGGGTGCGGATGGGTGCGCTGATCCCGGCTTCGAAGATGATATTGCTGAACTTGCGGATGCGGTCCGGGTCCGAACATTCATAGGGCGCACCGTCCCACGGATTGAACGGGATCAGATTGACCTTGGCCGGCAGACGATAGGCTTTCAGCAGCCGCACCAGCTCGCGCGCATCGGCATCGCTGTCATTCTTGTCCTTCAGCATCACATATTCGAACGTGATGCGCCGCGAATTGCTGGCACCGCCATAATCGGCGCAGGCCTGCAGCAACTCCTCGATGCCATATTTCTTGTTGATCGGCACGATCTCGTCACGCACTTCCTTGCTGACCGCGTGAAGCGATACGGCCAGGTTCACACCAATCTCGTCGCTGCACCGGCCCATCATCGGCACCACGCCGCTGGTCGACAGCGTGATCCGGCGGCGCGAAAGAGCGAGACCGGCGCTGTCCATCACGATCTTGAGCGCATCGCGGACATGATCGAAATTGTAGAGCGGTTCGCCCATGCCCATCATCACGATGTTGGTCAGCATCCGGCCATCGGCGGTGTAGGTGGCGGCGTCTTCATCCGCATCGTCGGTGCCGTCGCCGACATCCATATTGCCCTTAGGCCATTCGCCCAGCGAATCGCGCGCCAACATGACCTGGCCGACGATTTCTCCGGGCGTCAGATTGCGCACCAGCCGCATGGTGCCGGTGTGGCAGAAGCGGCAGTTGAGCGTGCAGCCAACCTGGCTCGATACGCACAGCGTGCCCCGGTCGGCGTCCGGAATGAACACCATTTCATAATCCTGGCCATCATCCGATCGCAGCAACCATTTGCGGGTGCCGTCCTCGCTCACCTGCGCCTCGACCACATTGGGGCGCGCTATGACGAAGCGCTCGGCCAGCCAGGGACGCATGGTCTTGGCGATATCGGTCATCGCCTCGAACTCGCTTGCACCGCGATGATAGATCCAGTGGAACACCTGCTTGGCGCGCAGCTTGGCCGCCTTCACATCCAGCCCGGCCTCCTCGAACAGCGCGCGGATCTGAACGGTGGAGAGCCCCATCAGGTCAAGCTTGCCATCCTGGCGCGGCGTGATGGCACGCGGGACGGGCACGGGATCGAAATGCCCTGCGATGGGCATGGCGGTGGTCAGACTGTCGGACATCGGCCCAATATAGTGGCGCCGCAGCACTTTGGGAAGCCGCGCGTCCACCTGTCAGGGCGCGGGCAGGAACCACCGTGCCAGACCTACCGCGCCAGACAGGCCAGGCGCGCCGCATCCACCGCGCTGGGCGCGCCTGCCAAGGCATATGCATCGACGATGGCCCGTCCACGCATATCCGTGCCTTCGATGCTCATCGCGTTGGCCATGCGGAGTGCCGACAATATGGCACGATCGGTGGCGGCATCGCTGGCCATCGCCTGGGTGCCTCGCCCATCCAGCGCGAACCGCCGTCCGCCGAGTGTCACCGTCAGGCTGCTGCCGGGCCGCCGTGCCCGGCTCAATCGGGCAAAGAAGCGCGCAGGCCCGTTTTCGCTATGGCTGAACCCGGCAGATGCCGTGCTGCGCTGCGGACCGGCAATCCGTTCCGGACGGGCGATGGCATAGCATTGTGCATCGGCACGGAACGCGCCCCAACCTTCGAATATGCCGACCATCTCCTGCGCGGCCACCGGTGCGGCCATCATCATGACGGCGGCCACCAGCCAGACCGCAATCGGCGGCCTCATCCTTTCTCGCCCTCGCCCGCGCCCAGCACGACCATCTCTTCCACACCATCGCAGATCATCACCATGCTGCCCTGGGGCAAGCCTTTCGCAACGGGCGCGCCAAAGCCATCGAGATCGGGCAGATCGCACAATAGGCCCCGCAAGACCCGGCTCGTCATGCCATGGCTGATCAGGATCATGTCATGCGCAAATTGCTGATCATCGATCCACGACCGCAGCCGGCGCGCCACATCTCCATAGCTTTCTGCGCCATCCGGCAAACGCTGGAACAGGCGATGCGCGCCATGGATCACAGGGCCTTGCGCCAGAAGGTCGCGATAATAGAGACCGCCCCAGCTGCCGACGTCGATTTCGTTCAGTCGCTCGTCGGTTCGCGCGTCATGCCAGTCACGACCGATCCTTTCGGTCACCAATGCCAGCGTCTGCAGGGCCCGGCCCGTATCCGACGCCACCAGATCAAGCACGCCATCAAATCCATCGAGATAGGCGCCCAGTCCTGCGCCCATAGTCTCCGCTTGCCGGAACCCCGCGCTGGTCAGCGGCGTATGCGCATGGGTTCCCTGCAAACGCCCGGCGGCATTGAAAACCGTCTCCCCATGGCGGGCGACAAACAGCCTTTTTCCGTTGCTATTCAAAAGCTTCCTGCCTCTATGTGATAATTAGGTCACAGGGTTTTGTTGTGTCAGGTTCATGAAACAATCTATTGCCCGGCCCGTTTTCTGATTGTGCGCATGCTAGAGAGCAGCGCCTCAAGAAACGGAGTACCATAATGCGTAAGATTTTTCTCCCTCTCCTCGTCACCGGCTCCGCCATCGCGGCACCTGCCATGGCTCAGAGCGCCATCGACGGCCCGTTCACCGGTCCGCGCGTGGAACTGACCACCGGTTATGACAATGTGTCCGCCGGTAGCGACAGCGATAGCGACATCGCCAATGACGACCAGTCGATCGACGGCCTGCTTTACGGCGTCGGCGTCGGGTACGATTTCAACGCCGGTGGTGTCGTCCTCGGTGTCGAAGGCGAATATAGCGGCAGCACCGCCAGCGTCGATTACAACAATGACGGCGGCGTCAACACCTTCGGTTTCGGCCGTGTGGACACGGGCCGTGACCTCTATGTCGGTGCCCGCGCCGGCATCCTCGCCAACCCGCAGACGCTGGTCTATGTGAAGGGTGGCTACACCAACGCGCAGCTCAACCTGCAGGCCAATGACGGCACCACCTCGCTGGACCGCAGCTATGAGCTGGACGGCTTCCGCGTCGGCGCCGGTGTGGAGCGTGCCTTCACGCCCAACACCTTCGGCAAGCTGGAATATCGCTATTCCAACTACAGTTCGGCCGATTTCGGCACCGACAACTCGGTCCTCGTGGACGACTTCCGCGTGGATACGGACCGTCACCAGGTGGCCGTGAGCGTTGGCTACCGCTTCTAATCCGAAGCTTATCCACGCGTTTCGGCGCGGGAAGGAAGGTCGGGGCGCTTGCCCCGGCCTTTTTTCATGGTAGGACGTGCCACCATTGCCTGGGGGACTCGCTTTCCACTGCGCAGAGGATGCCAATTGGGGGAAGAAGAGAGGTCCATGAAAGCCACGATCGAGCGCGCTAGCCTGTTGAAGAGCCTGGGCCATGTTCAGTCCGTGGTCGAGCGGCGCAACACCATCCCCATCCTGTCCAACGTGCTGATCGAAGCGCGCGAGGGCGGCGGGTTGAAGCTCATGGCCACCGATCTCGATCTGCAGATCGTCGAGACCGCCGATGCGCAGGTGGAGACCCCCGGCACCATCACCGTCAGCGCGCACACCCTGTTCGACATCGCCCGCAAGCTGCGCGAAGGCAGCCAGGTGGAGTTCCACGCCGCCGATGGCCGCATGCAGATCAATGCCGGCCGCGCGCGCTTTTCGCTCGCCACCCTGCCGCGCGACGACTTCCCGGTGATCGCCGAGGGCGAGTTGCCCACCAGCTTCGAGCTGAGCGCGCAGGACCTCGTCGCCATCATCGACAAGACGCGCTTCGCCATCTCGACCGAAGAGACGCGTTACTATCTCAACGGCATCTTCCTGCACGTCGCCGAAGATGGCGAGCCGGTGCTGAAAGCCGCCGCGACCGACGGGCACCGCCTGGCCCGCGTCACCCTGCCCCGCCCGGACGGCGCGGAGGGCATGCCCGACGTGATCGTGCCGCGCAAATGCGTGGGCGAGCTACGCAAGCTGCTCGACGAGAATGGCGAGGCCCGCGTGCAGATCGACCTCAGCGCGTCCAAGATCCGCTTCACGCTGGGCAATGCCGTGCTGACCAGCAAGCTCATCGACGGCACCTTCCCCGATTACAACCGCGTGATCCCCACCGGCAACGACAAGCTGCTGAAGATCGACCCCAAGAGCCTCGCCGAGGGCGTGGACCGCGTGGCCACCATCGCCACCGAGAAGACCCGCGCCGTCAAGATGGCGCTGGGCAAGGACAAGGTTACCCTGTCCGTCACCAGCCCGGAAAACGGCACCGCGGCCGAGGAAGTGCCCGGCGCATACAGCTCCGACGAGTTCGAGATCGGCTTCAATGCCCGCTACCTGCTCGACATTCTGGGCGAGATCGAAGGCGACAGCGTGGAGCTGCATCTGGCCGACGCCAGCGCCCCCACCCTGATCCGCGAAGGCGACAAGGCCCAGGCGCTCTACGTGCTGATGCCCATGCGGGTGTAACCCGCGAGACAGGAAAGCCGGGTGTAACCCGCAAGACCAGAACGCTGCGTCTGACGCACAAGGCGGGACACCGCGTGTAACGCGCGCCAGGGTCACACTGGTTCACACTGTCCAGAGCGGGAATATGTTCCGTCGCCGCCGTGACGCTGCAGGGGACAATATTGCTCTCCGACGGTTCATTCATGATGAACGCTATAACCCAATTGGCACAATGTAGGACAGCATTTCCCGCTGGCGTCCTTTCGCCCCCCGGGCTAGCCTGCTTGCATGAGTGGGGGAGTGAATAGCGACAAGCTGTCGCAGCTGATCGCCGATGCCAAGGCATCCGGCGGATCGGAAATGGCCAATGCGCAGCTGTTCGTGGAGCGGCTCGCACGTGCGATAGGCGTCGAAGCGCCGGCCATGGCCCGCGAGGAGAACCGCCTGAACGATTATGTGTTCGAGCGCGCCGTGATCTTCCATCATCCCGGCGGCACCACCAGCAACGGGCGAATCGATTGCTACAAGCGCGACTGCTTCATTCTGGAGGCGAAACAATCCGCGAAACGCGAGAAGGCCCGCGCCAGCGAGCAGCTGGAACTGGTGGGCGTAGAAACCAAGCAGAAGCTGGGCCATGCCAAGCGCGGCAGCAAAAGCTGGGACAAGGTGATGATCGCCGCCAAGAAACAGGCGGAGGATTATGCCCGCGCGCTGCCCCAGAACCATGACTATCCCCCGTTCCTGCTGATCGTCGATGTCGGCAACGTGATCGAGGTCTACGCCGATTTCTCCGGGCAGGGCCGCAACTACGCGCATTTCCCCGATCGGCAGCGCTATCGCCTGACCATGGACGATCTGCTGGAAGAGACCGTGCAGGAGCGCCTACGCGCCATCTGGACCGATCCGCAAAGCCTGGACCCCACCAAGATCTCCGCCAAGGTGACGGAGGATATTGCCCAGAGGCTGGCCAAGGTGGCCAAGAGCCTCGAACGCCGGCACGACCCCAAGGACATCGCCGAATTCCTGATGCGCTGCCTGTTCACCATGTTTGCCGAGGACGTGGATCTGCTGCCGGGCAAGGGCTTCGAACAGCTGCTGGAGCGCATGGTGGAAACGCCCGATCACTTCGCGCCCGCTTTGGAAAGCCTCTGGGCCGTGATGGACACGGGCGGTTATGCCCCGCACCTGAACGCTACGCTCAAACGCTTCAACGGATCGCTGTTCAAAAGCCGCCACGCATTGAAGCTGGACGAGGATGATATCCGGGAGCTGTGGCTGGCATCGCGCAAGGACTGGCGCGATGTGGAACCGGCCATCTTCGGCACGCTGCTGGAGCGCGCACTCGATACCAAGGAGCGCGGCAAGCTGGGCGCGCATTTCACCCCGCGCGTTTATGTGGAGCGGCTGGTGGTGCCCACTATCATCGCCCCGCTGCGCAGCGACTGGGAAGAGGTGCAGGCGCTGATCGACGATCTGCAACGGCAGGGCAAGGACGATGCCGCGATCGAGGCGGTGCGCGCCTTCCATCACCGGCTGTGCACCACCCGCGTGCTGGACCCGGCCTGCGGCACCGGCAACTTCCTGTATGTCGCGCTGGAGCTGATGAAGCGGCTGGAAGGCGAAGTGCTGGAAACGCTGGAAGGGCTGGGCGAGGATGAGGCCCGCCTGCTGCTGGACGGGGAGACTGTCGGCCCGCGCCAGTTCTACGGCCTGGAGCTGAACCCGCGCGCCGTGCCGATTGCCGATCTGGTGCTGTGGATCGGTTTTCTGAAATGGCAGCTGCGCACGGTCGAGGTGAAAGACCTGCCCGAACCGATCCTGCATGCCTATGGCACGATCAAGCATCAGGACGCGCTGATCGCTTACGACAGCATGGAGATGCTGCGTGACGAGGCTGGCAAGCCGTTAAGCCGGTGGGACGGCGAGACGATGAAGCTGCATCCGATCACCGGCGAGCAAATTCCTGATCCCGACGCGACGATGGAGCTGTACGAGTATGTGAACCCGCGCCGCGCCGAGTGGCCGCCGGTCGAATTCATCGTCGGCAACCCGCCTTTTATCGGCGGAACCGATATGCGAGAAGAATTGGGCGACGGCTATGCTGAGGCCATATGGAAGGTGCGCAAGGAAGTCTCGGGCGGCGCGGATTTCGTGATGCAGTTCTGGGACGAGGCGGCAACACGGCTGCTCGCCAAGCCGCCCAAGGGTGCCAAGGGCGAGAACCCGCTGCGTCGCTTCGGCTTCATCACCACCAATTCGATCACCCAGACCTTCAGCCGCCGCGTGGTGGAGCGGCATATGAACGCCAAGCTGCCGCTATCGCTGGTCTACGCCATTCCCGACCACCCGTGGCTCAAGGCGAGCGACAAGGCGGCGGTCCGGATCGCCATGACCGTGGCGGTGCGCGGCGAGCGGCAGGGGAAGCTTGCGGAAGTCGTACGCGAGAGCGGGCTGAACACCGATACGCCCGAGGTGAAACTCGAGGTGGATGAGGGAAAGATCACCAGCAAGCTAACGCTTGGCGCTGACGTTACAAAAGCCATAGAATTATTGGCTAACGCAGACCTAAGCAATCAAGGCATCAAGCTTCACGGCAAGGGCTTTATCGTTCCGAAGAAACTCGCCGACGAACAAGAGGGCAGAAATGACGTTTCGTCCGACCGATTAATTCGGCCTTTTGTAAATGGCAGCGATGTGGTGCGTCGATCCAGAGGGGTTTGGGCCATCGACGCATCACACCTTAGCGAAGAGGAACTCAGAAGCCAATTTCCCAAGGTCTATTCCCACCTCACCGAGACCGTGCGGCCTGAGCGGCTCGCAAATCGCAGAGAAGTGAGACGCAAATATTGGTGGAAGTTTGGAGAGGTCGGATCGACCTTTCGACCCGCTTTAGAAGCGCTTGGCGCTTATCTCGTCACGACTAGAACGGCCAAACATCGGCTTTTTGTTTTACTCGATGGCGCAACCATTCCGGAGAGTGGGGTAGTTGCTATCGCTTTGCGGTCGCGTGCATCGCAAGCGGTGCTGAGCAGCAGATCGCATGTCCATTTCACACTTTCGACAGGCGCCTTCTTAGGCGTTGGTAATGACTCGACTTATAATAACACCGTTTGCTTCCAAAAATATCCCTTCCCCGTCCTCACCGACGCCCAATCCGCCAAGCTCGATCAGCTCGGCGAGCGGCTCGACGCCTTCCGCAAGGAGCGATTGGCCGAGCACGACTTCCTAACCATGACCGATGTGTACAACGTGCTCGAACGCTATCGCGAGCTTGACCACAAGGCCGATGTCCCGCCGCTGTCCGAAAAGGAGCTCGGCACCGCCAAGGCGGCGCAGATCACCGTGCTCAAGGATATTCACGACGACATCGACCGCGAGGTCTTCGCGGCCTACGGGTGGGAGGACCTAGGCCAGCGCCTTGTCGGCAGGCCCGGTGCCACCACGCCCAGCCCGCACAAATCGCCCGATCAGGAAGCCGCCGAGGAGGAATTGCTCGTCCGCCTCGTCGCGCTCAATCAGGAACGCGCCGCGGAGGAAAAGCGCGGGCTGGTGCGCTGGCTGCGCCCCGAATATCAGAAGCCGCGCCTCGCCCATAAGGTGAAGGGGCAGGACGTTCTCGATATGGAGGTGGTCGAAGCGGGCGTGGTCGAGGAACGTGCCTGGCCCGCCAAGGATCTCGACCAGATTCGCGCGCTGCGCGATCTGCTCCACGAAGCCGAAGCCCCCCTCCCCGCCGATGCGCTGGCGACTTTGTTCAAGGGGCGCACGACGCCCAAGCGCAAGGCGCGCGTCGCCGATGTGCTGGAGACACTGCTCGCCACCGGCGCGGTGCGCGGCGACGAGACTGGCTACTTCCTGCCACGCTGAACGAAAAACCCGGCCGAAGCGTGGGCTTCGACCGGGTTTCTGTTATCTCTCGCTGGTGCCTGGCGGCTCAGGACGCTTTCTTGCGGCCCGCTTTCTTGCGCTCGTTCGGATCGAGCAGGCCCTTGCGCAGGCGGATGCTCTGCGGGGTGACCTCGACCATCTCGTCATCGTCGATATAGGCGATGGCCTGTTCCAGCGTCATGCGCGTGGGCGGGGTGAGGCGGACGGCATCGTCCTTGCCGGTGGAGCGGAAGTTGGTGAGCTGCTTGGATTTGAGCGGGTTCACTTCCAGATCGTCGGGCTTGGCATTCTCGCCGATCACCATGCCCTCATACACCTTCTCCTGCGGAGACACGAACAGGATGCCGCGCTCTTCCAGCGAGTTGAGGGCATAGCCGACCGCTTCGCCGGTGGAGTTGGAGATCAGCACGCCGTTCTGGCGGCCACCCACGGCGCCCTTATAGGGGCCGTATTTCTCGAACAGGCGGTTCATGATGCCGGTGCCGCGCGTATCGGACAGGAATTCGCCATGATAGCCGATCAGGCCGCGCGAGGGGGCGGAAAAGGTGATGCGGGTCTTGCCGGCGCCGGACGGGCGCATCTCGGTCAGATCGGCCTTGCGGCGCTGCATCTTCTCCACAACCGTACCGGAATGTTCGTCATCCACGTCGATGACGACGGTTTCATAGGGCTCTTCGCGGCCATTCTCGCCTTCGCGGAACAGCACACGCGGGCGGCTGATGCCCAGCTCGAAGCCCTCGCGGCGCATGGTCTCGATCACCACGCCCAGCTGCAGCTCGCCGCGGCCGGCCACTTCGAAGCTGTCCTTGTCGGCGCTTTCGGTGACGCGGATGGCGACGTTCGTCTCCTGCTCGCGGTTCAGGCGATCGCGGATCATGCGGCTGGTCACCTTGTCGCCCTCGCGGCCCGCAAAGGGGCTGTCGTTCACGGCAAAGCGCATGGCCAGCGTCGGCGGATCGATCGGCTGCGCCTCGATCGGCTCGGCCACATCGGGCTGGCAGATGGTGTTGGCCACGGTGGCATCGGTCAGGCCGGCAATGGCGATAATCTCTCCGGCCACGGCCACGTCCACGGGGACGCGCTCCAGCCCGCGAAAGCTCATCAGCTTGGTGGCGCGACCGGTTTCGACCAGCTTGCCGGTGCGGTCCATCGCCTTGATCGGGTCGTTCACGCGGATGGTGCCGGACTGGACGCGGCCGGTCAGCACGCGGCCCATGAAATTGTCACGGTCCAGCAGGGTGGCGAGGAATTTGAACGGTGCGGTCTCGTCCAGGCCGGGGGCCGGCACGTGGGAGACGATCTTCTTGAACAGCGGCGTCAGATCGCCCTCGCGCGCGTCGACATTCTCGCTGGCATAGCCGTTGCGGCCCGATGCGTAGAGCACGGGGAAATCGAGCTGATCGTCATTGGCGTCGAGGTTCACGAACATGTCGAACACCTCGTCCAGCACTTCCTGCGGACGGCCATCGGGACGATCGATCTTGTTGACGACGACGATAGGGCGAAGGCCCAGCGCCAGCGCCTTGCCGGTGACGAACTTGGTCTGCGGCATCGCGCCTTCGGCAGCGTCGACCAGCAGGATCACGCCATCGACCATCGACAGGATGCGCTCCACCTCGGCGCCGAAATCGGCGTGGCCCGGGGTATCGACGATGTTGATGCGAGTCGCCTCGCCATCATGCTCCCACTCCACGCTGGTGCATTTGGCGAGGATGGTGATGCCGCGCTCTTTTTCCAGATCGTTGGAGTCCATCGCGCGCTCATCGATGCGCTGATTGTCTCGGAAGGTGCCGGACTGGCGGAAAAGCTGATCCACGAGGGTGGTCTTGCCATGGTCAACGTGGGCAATGATCGCAATGTTGCGAAGGGACATGGTTGTTCTGCCTGCAGGAAAGGGACAGGCGCCGTCCGCCCGTCATATACGCGCGGTCCTATAGCGAAGCTTGTGCGGCGCAGCAAGGGCTGTGGATTCCGCTTGCATGCCATGGGCGGCGCGGCGATGGCCCGGCGCATGATCTGGCGCGCCTTTACCGACAAATTCGTGATGCTGCTGTTCGCCACGGTGGCGCTGGCCAGCGTGCTGCCCGTGAGCGGACGGTCGGCCGAGATCGCCAGCGATGTCAGCGCGGCGGCGATCTTTCTGCTGTTCTTCCTGCACGGCCTGCGCCTGCCGCGCGAGGAGCTGGGCCGCGCGCTGAAGAACTGGAAGCTGCAGGCGGCGCTGTTCCTGTTCGTCTTCGGCCTGATGGCGGCGGCGGGCTTTGGCCTGTCGCATCTGATGCAGACCGTCCTGCCGGTCGATCTGGCGCTGGGCCTGCTGTTCCTTGGCACCCTGCCCTCCACCGTCCAGTCCGCCACCGCCTATTCCAGCCTGGCGGGCGGCAATGTGGCGGCCTCCGTGGTGGCCGCCGCGCTCTTGAACCTGATCGGCGTGGTGCTGACACCGGTCCTGTTCGCGGCGCTGGCGAGCACGGCGGGCGTGACCGTGACGGGAGACGCGGTGCTGCGCATCCTGTCCATCCTGCTGCTGCCCTTTGCGCTCGGGCAGATTTTGCAGCGCTGGCTGCGCCCGCTGGTGGCCGAGCGCAAGGCGCTGGTCACCTGGATGGACCGCACCGCGATTGCCATTGCCGTCTATGTCGCCTTTTCGGGCGCGGTGGTGGACGGCGCGCTGGGCCGGGTGAGCGCGGGCCAGTTCGCGATGCTGGGCGGCGTCATCGCGCTGTTTCTGGCGATCGGCTTCGGCGGGGCCTGGCTTACCGGCGGGGCCCTGCGGCTGGACGGGCCGGACCGGCGCACCATGCTGTTTTCCGGCGCGCAGAAAAGCATCGCCATCGGCGCGCCGCTCGCCGCGATCCTGTTCGCGCCGGACCGGGCGGGCGTGATCCTGCTGCCGGTGCTGGTCTATCATCTCGCGCAGCTGGTCCTCAGCGCGCCGCTGGCCGCGCGGCTGGGCGCCAGTGCCGACGGCTGAGACCGCGCGCCAGCCTTGCCCGCCGGGCAGGGAAAGGCCGAACGCCCCTTCCCACTGTTCTGCCAATGCAATACAGTGTAAGATGAACGCGCTTGATGGACGGCCCGGCAGCCGCCATCTTTTGCAGTGAAGGAGAATGCATGGCCCAGCCTACCGATTCCGCGACCCAGACCGCGACTGCATCCAAGCTGGAACTGACCCCGCCCGATCCCGTGCCCACCGTGACCGCGGAACGCGCCGCCGGTCTGGTGCCGGTGAGCGAGGAGAAGAAGAGCAAGCTGGACGAGAAGGTGGACCAATTCCTCAGCGAGCTGGTGGCGCAGGACGTGAACTCGCCCGAATTCGGCAAGCGCGTGGACCAGATCACCAATATGGGCCGCAAGGAGTTGCAGGTGGCCGCCGGGCAATCCAACCGCTTCCTCGACCGGCCCGTACGCGCGATGGACGAGACCAGCGGCGTTGGCGCCGATCTGGCCGAGCTGCGCCGCACGGTGGAGGATCTCGATCCCAGCAAGCGCGGCAAGCTGCTGCAGAAGAAGAAGCTGTTCGGCGTCATCCCCTTCGGCAACAAGCTGCGCGACTATTTCGACGGCTACAAGAGCGCGCAGGGGCATATCTCCTCGATCCTCGACCGGCTGAAGAACGGCAAGGACGAGCTGCTGATGGACAATGCCGCCATCGATGTGGAGCGCACCAAGCTGTGGGAGGCGATGGGCAATCTGGAGCAGATGATCCACATCTCCAAGACCATGGACCAGCGGCTGGAGGACAAGGCCGACGAGCTGGACCATAGCGATCCGGCCAAGGCCAAGGCGATCCGCGAGACGGCGCTATTCTATGTGCGCCAGCGCACGCAGGACCTGCTCACGCAGATGGCGGTGACCGTGCAGGGCTATCTGGCGCTGGACCTCGTCAAGAAGAACAATGTCGAGCTGTTGAAGGGCGTGGACCGCGCCAGCACCACCACCGTCGGCGCGCTGCGCACCGCCGTCACCGTGGCGCAGGCGATGACCAATCAGAAGCTGGTGCTCGATCAGATCACCGCGCTCAACACCACCACCGCCAACATCATCCAGGGCACCGGCAAGATGATGCGCGAAAACACCGCCCTGATCCACGAGCAGGCCAGCAGCAGCACCATCCCGCTGGAAACGCTGAGCCAGGCGTTTCAGGATATCTATGACACGATGGACACGATCGACCAGTTCAAGCTGGCCGCGCTGGGATCGATGAAGCAGACGGTCGATTCGCTGGAAGGCGAAGTGGAGAAGAGCAAAGGCTATATCGCCCGCGCCGAAGGCCAGGCCAACGCGCTGAAGGATGCGCGCGGGGCCGAGCCGGAACTGCTGAGCGCGCTGGGGGCCGAATGATGCTTGCCGCGCGCAGTTTGCCCTTCATCCCGGCGACAGATTGAGGAACGCCATGGTCTCCGCCTCCGGTTCCGACGCCATTCTGCGCAGCGCCAGCGCCGTGATCCCCAATCAACGCGCGCGGCGCGACGGATCGATCGGCGAGCGGTCCAAGGCGCTCAAGCGCAAGAAAGCGATGCAGAAACTGGCCGTGGGCGCGGGCGGTGCCGCCGCCGTGGTGATCGCGGCGATGGTGGTCGGCATGATTTTGAACGGCATCGGCTTTGTCGGGGTGATGATCGCCATCGGGCTGATCCTGCTGGCCTTTGTCATCGCGGCGATCCTGCCCGGCTTGCCCGAACCGACGCCCGAAAGCATCCAGAAGGCGGACCTCAAGACGCTGGCCGGCAAGACCGAAATCTGGCTGGAACGCCAGCGCCCGGCCCTGCCCGCGCCCGCCGTCACGCTGATCGACGGGATCGGCACCCGGCTCGATCAGCTCTCCCCGCAGCTCGCCACGCTGGGCGAACATGATCCGGCAGCCAACGAAGTGCGCAAGCTGGTCGGCGATTATCTGCCCGAAATGATCAACAGCTACCGCTCGATCCCCGAACCGCTCCGGCGGCAGGACAATGGCGGCGCCACCCCCGAAGAGCAGCTCATCGGCGGCCTGCAGCGGATCGACCGCGAGATCGAAACCATGACCGGCCAGATCGCCCGCGGCGAACTCGACAAGCTGGCAACAAGAGGCCGGTTCCTGGAACTGAAATATGACGGTGCCGACGAGGCCTGAGGGGCATCGACCGAAGATGGTGGGCGCGGCAAGGATTGAACTTGCGACCCCACCCGTGTGAAGGGTGTGCTCTACCACTGAGCTACGCGCCCGGATCGTTGATCCGAAGGCGGGGCCAATGCCAGAGCGCGGCGGCTATTGCAAGCGTGCTCCGTCCGCCACGCTCGTTTCTGTCTGCGCGATGGCGGCGTGCTGCCAATCCGGCAGGTCCAGGCCGGCCATATCCTCCACCCGGCGATGCTCGACCGACAGGCCGAGATCGGGATAGGCGATGCGCTGGCGCTTCTCGTTCGCCTGATCGATCGGCACGACCACCAGCCGCCGGTTGATCTTCTGCCGCCAGTTCATCCGCGCGGTATTTTCCTGGCCGACATAGCAGCCCTTGTCGAACGCGACGCCGTGCAGCTCGATGGCATTGCATTCCAGCCACAAGGTGGCGTCCTGCCCCAGCTCGTCCGTGCCTTCCGGCACGCCGAGCGACAGGCGGTGCGCCCGCCAGGCATCGGAAACATCGCGATCCTTATCCCTCATCGGCGCAATCCAGCGGTGGCCGAGCGCCGGGATACGCGGGTCGCGCGCGGCGGCGGCGGCATCGTCATCCCCGGACGGCCCGGCATCGGCTGACCAGAACACCCCCAGCATCGGGTCCTTGGCGATCGCGATCTTGCGGCGCAGGCGGTAGATCGACAGCCGCTTGATCAACGCATCGGCCTGGGCCGCCTCGCAATCGATCAGCACATTGGCCCCATCGGCCCAGAGCAGGAAATCGAACAGCGCCTTGCCCTGCGCGGTGAGCAGCGCGGCCCAGATCGGTGGCGCGTCCGCCGCCGCCTCAAGCTGCCGCATATCGTTGGTGACGAGGCCCTGCAGGAAGCCGCGCACGTCCTCCTCCGGCTCGGTGGCGGAAATGCGGATGATGGCGCGGTCGAACAGGCGGGGGGATGTCATGCCCCATGAGATAGGCCTTCACCGCGATCATTAAAACCGTTTGCCGGGTGCTTGTCGGTGGGCGGGACTTCTATAAACTATGGGCGCAAAACCCAGCATGGCCCTTCGACAAGCACGGGGCCAACGGATAGGAAAGCCGGATATGACCGAAACCCTCACCCTGCGCCGTCCCGATGACTGGCATGTCCATTTGCGCGATGGCGACATGCTGGCCGCGGTGGCCGGCTATACCGCCCGCCAGTTTGCCCGTGCGATCGTGATGCCCAATCTCTCGCCGCCGGTCACCAGCGTGGCCGCGGCGGAAAGCTACCGCAACCGCATCCGGCTGGCGGTGCCTGAGGGCATGGACTTCACCCCGCTGATGACGATCTATCTGACCGATGACAGCGACCCGGACGAGATGGCGCGCGGGCATGAAAAGGGCGTGTTCACCGCGGCCAAGCTGTATCCCGCCAACGCCACCACCAACAGCGCGGCGGGCGTGAGCGATATCGCCAATCTGGGCAAAGTGCTGGAGCGCATGGAACGCATCGGCATGGTGCTGTGCGTTCATGGCGAGGTGACCGACCCGGCTGTGGATATCTTCGACCGGGAAGCGGTGTTCATCGATCGGATCCTGACGCCGATGGTGCGCGATTTCCCGGCGCTGCGGATCGTGCTGGAGCATATCACCAGCGAGCAGGCGGCGCAGTTCGTGGCCGATGCGCCGCCCAATATCGGCGCGACGATCACCCCGCATCACTGCATCATCAACCGCAACGCGATGTTCGCCGGCGGCATGCGGCCGCACGCTTACTGCCTGCCGGTGGCCAAGCGCGAGCGGCACCGGATCGCGGTGCGCGCGGCGGCGACATCGGGCGATTCCAGCTTCTTCCTAGGCACCGACAGCGCCCCCCATGCGCGCGGGGCCAAGGAAAGCGCCTGCGGCTGCGCGGGCATCTTCAACGCGCCCTACGCCATCGAGACATACGCCCGGATTTTCGAGGAAGACGGCGTGCTCGACCGGCTGGAAGGCTTTGCCAGCGAACATGGCGCGCATTTCTACGGCCTGCCGCTGAACGAAGAGACGATCACGCTGCGCCGGTCGGACGCGGTGGTGCCCGATCGGCTGGACGGCGATCTGGTGCCGTTCATGGCAGGCGAGACGCCCGGCTGGTCGCTGGACTAAAGCGCCTCGCCCCGCCGCGATCGCCGGACGCTGTCTACCGAGAAGATCACCAGCGCAAACCAGATCAGTGCGAAACAGGCCAGGCGCGGGGTCGTCAGCGGCTCATCGTACAGCAGCACGCCCAGCAGGAACTGGATGGTGGGGCCGATATAGCTGATGAAGCCCAGCGCGGTCAGCCGCATGCGGCGCGCGGCGCCGGCGAACATCAGCAGCGGAAACGCGGTCACCGCGCCGCCCGCGATCAGCAGCAGGTCGATCTTCAACGAGCTGCCGAAGCCGCCGCTGCCGCCATACATCCAGAACCAGGCCACCGCCCCCAGCGCCACGGGCGACAGGATCACCGTCTCCGCCGTCAGCCCCGGCATCGACCCCACCGGCGCCAATTTGCGCACCAGCCCGTACATGCCGAAGCTGAAGGCCAGCGCCAGGCTGATCCACAGCGTATCGAGCGCGCCCGCCGCCAGAATGGCCACGCCGATCATGGCCAGCAGCAGCGCGACGAAGGTGGCCCGCGTCATCCCTTCTTTCAGGAAGAAATAGCCGAGCAGCACGTTCAGCAGCGGAGTGAGATAATAGCCGAGGCTGGCCGCCAGAATATGATCGGCAAACACGGCGTAGACGTAGATCAGCCAGTTGGCCGCGATCAGCGTTGAGCTGAGCAGCATCAGCCAGCGCGTTTGCGGCGTACGCAGAACCGCCCAGAAAGACGGCAGCTGCCGGCGTATCGCCAGGATCAGCAGTAACAGCGGGACCGACCAGATCACGCGGTGCGCAACCACCTCCACCGCCGGGACGCTGGTCAGCTGCTTGAAGAACAGGGGCATGAAGCCCCAGGCCAGATAGGCCCCAATACCTTGGGCAAGGCCGCTGCCCTTTTCGGGCGGCGGCGCGGCGGCGGCAGCGCTGGTCATGAAATTACAGGAAGACGATCAATCGCAGGAAACACAGCACGAAGATCAGGATGCAGAAATTGCGCCCGCTCTTCCGGCGCGAGAAGCTGCCGATCAATATGCCGATCAGCGGCAACGGCAGAATGATCAGCGCCAGCAGCCAGCCCAACACGGGCAACACCGCCGGGATCGCAAGCACTGCGGAGACAAGACCGATAAGCCAGGCGGCGATATTTCCCATGGGACAAGCCCTGCCGATTCGGCGCGGCACTGGCAAGCGCTTTCGCCCTGCACCGCACCGATCGGGAAATCTGCCGTTCAGGCTGCAAACGGTCCGTCGACGGAAAACCACCGCTGGTCTTGTCGCCGGACGTTCATGAAACCGGGCGTAAAACTGAACTGTTCTCGACATCATGATGAACCGGCACCCCATTTCCGGTTCCGGCAAAGGAGTAGTTTCATGAAGTTCGCCATCCTCGCCGTCGCAGCCGCCTTTACGATGACGGTACCGGCACCGGACCTCGGCCCCATTACCGAAGGCGCCGCCGTCCATGCCGACAGCGGCAAGCATTACAAGAAACGGTACAAGCGCCAGGAACGCTATGAGCGCCAGCGCGCGCGGGACTATCGGCAGGACCGGCGGGCCTATAACCGCGACGTTCGCCGGGATCGCCGCCTGGCCCGCAATGACCGGATCTGGCGCGGAAATGACGGGCGCTACCGCTGCCGCCGCGATGACGGCACGGCCGGCCTTGTGATCGGTGGCGCGCTGGGCGCGATTGCCGGGTCTGAAGTCGCCGGCCGGCAGAACCAGACCATCGGCGCCATCATCGGCGCTGTCGGCGGCGGCCTGCTCGGCCGTCAGATCGATCGCGGCGGGCTGAGCTGCCGCTGATCCCACCACGATATCGTCACGCGAAAGGGCGCCTGTCACGGGCGCCCTTTTTTGTACGCGCGAACCGGGCTACTGCGCACGCTTCCCAGCGAAAGGCGCACCCAACATGTTGAACGGCCCCCTGATCGTCACCGAACGGCTTATCCTGCGCCCGCCAGCCGCCGAGGATTTCGAGGCCGCCGCCGCCTTCCATGCCGATGCCGAGACCATGCGCTTTCTGGGCGGCGCCAAGGAGCGGTCCGAGGCGTGGCGTGCCTGGTGCACCCTGGCGGGCAGCTGGCATATCGAAGGCTTTGGCATGTTTTCCATGATCGAGCGGGCCAGTGGCCGCTGGATCGGCCGCACCGGCCCATGGCAACCCGCCGACTGGCCGGTGGCCGAAGTCGGCTGGGCCGTGGCGAAGGACTTTGCCGGCAAAGGCTTCGCGCAGGAAGCCGCGGTCGCCTCGATCGACTATGCGTTCGATCAGCTGGGCTGGAATGCGGTGCATCACCTGATCGATCCGGAAAATACGGCGTCGATCGCGCTGGCCGAACGGTTGGGATCGCAACGCATGGGCTCCGCACGCATGCCCGCCCCGTTCGCGGACAAAGAGGTCGATTGCTACGGCCAGTCGCGCGAAACATGGCAGGCGCGCACAGCCTAGACCGCGTCCAGATCCACCGCCTGCACCAGCTTCGGCTTGGCCCGCGCGGCGATGAAGCTGCCCGCGACGATCAGGCCCGCGCCCGCCAGCACCGGCAGGCCGGGCCTTTCCGCAAAGAACAGCCAGCCGAACAGGATGGCCCAGAGAAAGCCGGTATATTCCACCGGGATCAGCGCCTGCGCCTCGGCCCGCGCATAGGCCCAGCTCAGCAGCAGCAGCGACAGGCTGGACAGCGCCGCCGCGCCCAGAATGGCGGGCCAGTGCTCGGCGGCTGGCGGCGTGGCCAGAAACGGCGCGGCCAGCCCGTAATAGGCCGCCAGAAACAGCCCCATGAACAGGGCGATCTCCATCGGCCCGGCCATCTGCGCCTGTCGCCGCGCGAGGATGAGATTATAGGCGAACAGACAGGCCGAGACGAGCACCGCCCCCGCCGCCCACAGCGCGCCCGGATCATAGACGCCGCGCAGCCGCCCGCTGACGATCACACCGACCCCGATCAGCCCGAGCAGCGACGCCCAGATGGCGCTGCGCCCGATCGTCTCTTTCAGCAGCAGCGCGGCCAGATACAGCGCAATCACCGGCGCGATGAAGCTGAGCGCGATCGCCTCGGCCAGCGGCAGCCGCCCGAGCGCCCAGAAAAATGCCAGCCCCATCGGCAACACCACGGCGGCGCGGTGCGCATGCATGCGGATCGCCGCGCGCGTCGGCCGCGTCCGGCGGCGCAGGACAAAATAGGGAAGGACAAGCATCGCGATGGCCGCCAGCTGCCGCCAGAACAGCGCGTTATACACGTCGATCTGCAGCACCAGCCCCTTCATCAGCGCGTCCATCAATGAAAAGCTGCCAATGCCCGCACAGGCGACGAGAAAGGGGATGAGCGGGCGCTGATGCATGATCGCCCTGCTATCGGATGGGCGGCGGATGCTGTCCAGTAGTCGCAGGCAGCCGGGCACCGTTCGGACTGGCCCCGCCAAATCCTCGGCCATCCGTCGCGGCGGCCCCGGCGCGTCATGGACGGCTTCGGGTCAAATCATATCAAGAGCGCGAGCTAAGGGGCGTCTATAGAAGTGGGCAACCCATAGGACGGCGTAACCGAATAGCTGATACGGCACGCGATGTGCTTAGACTTGCCTTTCCGCTAACGACTCACTTGCGGGCGTTCGCCACCTTCGCCACGAAGCCATGATGAAAGCTATGCATTATGCCCTCGCGATTGCTTCCCTGTCAGTGGCAACGAACCCTGCAAGTGCTTCGGCGCCAGCTGACTGCCCTCTTGCGAATATCGAAAGGCAGACAGAGCTGCACAAGTTTTTGAGCTTGCGTGCCATCGAAATCGTGAGGCTTGCCACGAGTGGCGACCGCAAGCGTCTTGCGAAGTGGATCACCCCAACTGCGCGTTTCAATCTTGGCGGTGGAGATGTTGGTCGGCCGCTTGGAGCCGGTATTCAGGGCGCTGAAACGCTTGCAGCCATGATGAACGCTGACACTTACCGTTACCTAGGCTGGGACTATATGAATGGGCCCGCGATGCCATGTGCTTCGCAGAAGGTGACGGTTGAGTTCGTGGACAGCCAGGGCAAGGCAGTGTCGCAGGTCCAATTCACCTTCATGGGTGGCCGCCTCACTGACGCCAGCGGGTGGCAACGATCGTTCGAAGAGGGGGCACTGATTGCTGCTCACCCCAGCCACTAGCTGATGGTAGCTAACCACCCCATTTTTGGCCGTTCGCGGCGGTTTGAAGCGTGGCTGTAAGCGGGCCCTCGCAGAACACACCGAAGACGGAGCAAGGTGACGGGTTCTAAGCATGCCCACAGGCGATAACGGCGACAGGCCGGCGGCGGTTTGTTACACGGATGGTGTCGAACCAACAGGAGCCGTCCATGATCCGTACCCTTGCCCCGCTTGCGGCGCTCATGCTGGCCGCATGTGTCACCAACCAGCCGGACGGGCCAGCCTCCCCTTACGAGATCCAGCAGCAAGTCGCCGAAGACGGCGGCGTTGCAGAGCCCGAAGATGCGCCGGAAAAGCTGGAGAGCACCACGGTGTTCGATCAGTCCGCGCTGGACCGATTGCGCAACAATAGCGGGCTGACGCTGCAGTGGATCGGATGGGAGGATCGCGGAGCGTTGACCGTGACGCAGCCTGGCCGGATCGTCTATCTGAAAGGGCGCCAGACCGGCACGCCGCAGCGCCCCGGCACGCTGACGCTGGACGGCGCGGTGGTGGCTATCGATACCGACACATTCACCTTTGATGGCACCATCCACATTCGCAATACGCCCGATCCGGGCCGGGATTGTTTGCGGGAAGGACAAATGACGTTCGCAGTCACGCAGAACCGTAAATATTGGCGGCTCCAGGACATGACCGCGTGCGGCGGGCTGACCGACTATGTCGATATCTATTTCTGAAACTTAACGCCGCGCCTGCACCTGTTGCGGCGCAGGCCACCGGGTGTTTTCATCGGCCATGCTGAGCATCGCGTTCGCGTGGCGCTGCGCCACGACGCGCTGGTCGGCCCCATATCCGCCGCCCATGGCGCTCGCCACCGGAATGCCGCGCGACCGTGCTTCGCGGATCACGAACCGGTCGCGCCGTTCCAGCCCGCCGTCGGTCAACGCCAGACGCCCGAGCTTGTCCTGCGCATGCGGATCGACACCGGCCTGGTAGAGGATGAGATCGGGCCGATGGCTCTCGATCAGGCGCGGCAGATGCTGCGACAAGGCGGAAAGATAGCCGTCATCGTCGGTGCCGTCGGGCAGCGGCAGATCGAGATCGGACCGCGCCTTGCGGACCGGGAAATTCTTTTCGGCATGCATCGAAAAGGTGAAAATCGCCTCGCGCCCGGCGGTGAGCGAGGCGGTACCATCACCCTGATGCACGTCCAGATCCACGATCAATATGCGCCGCGCATCGCCCTCGGCCAGCAGCCGGTTGGCGGCCACCGCCAGATCGTTGAACACGCAATAGCCCGCGCCCGTATCGTGCAGCGAATGATGGCTGCCACCCGCGCTATTTGCGGCGAAGCCGTGCTGAAACGCCAGATGCGCCGCGCGCCAGGTGCCGCCATTGGTGTGCTGCACGCGCTGCGCGATATGCGGGGTGACCGGAAAGCCGATCCGCCGCTCCTTTTCGCGCGGCACGCTAGCCGCCAAGACGCTATCGACATAATTGGGATCATGGACCGCAGCGAGCCAGTCGCGCGGCATGGGCGGCGGGGCATGTTCGGTCATCGCCGCGCCGGATTCGCGCAGCAGGATCATGACCAGCTGATATTTGTCGAACTTGAAGCTGCCGCGTTCGGGCGGCGGGGCCATATAATCGGCGTGGTGGACGACGTGGAGCATGGGGCAGAATGTGGCGCTTCGGCCGGTTCATTCAACCGATATGGCTGCGCCCACAGCCCATTCAGCCGGGCGACCCCGCAAAGGCCGTCAGCGCCGCGCCATCCATCCGCATCACGCGCCATTCCGGCTGCATCTGTGCGCCCAGATGCTCATAGACGCGGATCGCGCTCTCATTCCAGTCGAGCACCACCCATTCGAACCGCGCGCAACCCCGCTCCACCGCAATCTCGGCCAGCCGCTTGAGCAGCGCCGTGCCGATGCCATGGCCACGCTTGGCCTCGCTCACATAGAGGTCTTCCAGATAAAGACCCTTGCGCCCCTGCCAGGTCGAGAAATTGTGGAAGAACATCGCGAACGCCGCCGGCTGCCCGTCCCATTCCGCAATCAGCGCCTCGACCACGGGGCGCGCGCCGAACAGCGCGTCGTGCAATCCCTCCGGCGTGGCCTTGACCGTGCCGGGCGGTGCTTTCTCGAACGTCGCCAGCTCCTCGATGAAGCGCAGGATATGGGCGATATCGTCCGGCGTGGCGGGCCGTATTTCTGTGGTCACTCGGCCGCCACCGGCTCGGCCGCCGCGTTCGCCGCCTCGATTTCCGCGGCCTTGGCCTCGACCAGCCCGACGATATGATCGAGCATCGCGTCGCTTTCGACCGTGTGGTCGGTCACGCCGCTCAGATACACCATATGCTTGCCCTTGCCGCCGCCGGTCAGGCCGATATCGGTCTCGCGCGCCTCGCCGGGGCCATTGACCACGCAGCCCAGGACGGAGAGCGAGAGCGGCGTGTTGATGTGCTGCAGGCGGCTTTCCAGCGCCTGCACCGTGCGGATCACGTCGAAGCCCTGCCGCGCGCAGGACGGGCAGCTGACGATGCGCACGCCGCGGGTGCGCAGGCCGAGCGTCTTGAGCATCTCATAGCCCACCCGCACCTCTTCCTCCGGCTCGGCGGAGAGCGAGACGCGGATCGTATCGCCGATCCCGGCCCATAGCAGATTGCCGATGCCGATGGCCGATTTCACCGTGCCGCCGATCAGCCCGCCCGCCTCGGTAATCCCCAGGTGGAGCGGGCAGTCGACGGCGTCGGCCAGCTGCATATAGGCCGCCACCGCGAGGAACACGTCGGACGCCTTCACGGCGACCTTATATTCGTGGAAATCCTGATCCTGCAGCAGCTTGATATGATCGAGCGCGCTCTCGACCAGCGCTTCCGGGCAAGGCTCGCCATATTTTTCCAGCAGATCGCGCTCCAGCGATCCGGCGTTCACGCCGATGCGGATGGCGCAGCCATTGGACTTGGCGGCGTCCACCACTTCCTTCACCCGCGCCTCGCTGCCGATATTGCCGGGGTTGATGCGCAGGCAAGCCGCACCCGCATCGGCGGCTTCCAGTGCGCGTTTGTAATGGAAATGGATGTCCGCCACGATCGGCACCTTGGCGGCGCGCACGATCTGTTTCAGCGCGGCGGTGGAGGCTTCATCGGGGCAGGACACGCGGATGATGTCCACGCCCGCCTCTTCGCAGCGGCGGATCTGGTCGATCGTGGCCCTGGCATCCTCGGTCGGCGTGTTGGTCATGGTCTGCACGGTGATCGGCGCATCGCCGCCCACGGGCACATCGCCCACCATGATCTGCCGGCTCTTGCGGCGTTCGATATCGCGCCAGGGGCGCAGGGACGGATTGTCGGCGGTCATGGAACGGGCCTCGATGCTCGGGTGTTTGCCATCATATAGCCGCTCGGCGTTACAGTTGCGAGAGGCGCTTCCCCATAACCACAAAGGCTTTTCCCATGCCCACCATTCTCATCACCGGCGGCAGCCGCGGCATCGGCGCCGAACTCGTCCAGCAATATGCCGCAGAGGGCTGGGACGTGATTGCCACGGCACGCAGCGACGACGATCTGAAAGAACTGAACGCGATGGACAAGGTCGAGGCGCTGGAACTGGATGTGGCCTCGGACGAGAGCATCGACTCCTTCGTCAGCGCGCTCGGCGACCGGCCGATCGACGTCTTCCTGAACAATGCCGGCGTCGCCAGCATGGACGCCACCAACCGCAGCGAATTTCTGAAGACGCTGGAAATCAACACCGTTGCCCCGTCCATTCTTGCGCATAAGCTGAAAGGCCATGTCGCCAAATCGGACCAGAAGAAAATGGCGGTGGTGACCAGCCGCATGGGGTCGATCGGCGACAATGGCGGCGGCGGCCATATCCCCTATCGCGCATCCAAGGCGGCGGTGAACGCGGCATGGAAAAGCCTGGCGATCGACCTGAAGGATGACGGCATCTCGGTCGTCATGCTGCATCCCGGCTGGGTGAAGACCGCGATGGGCGGCAGCAACGCGCAGATCGATACGCAAACCAGTGCCAAAGGCTTGCGCAAGCAGATCGACGAGACGGGCATGGACAATAGCGGGCGCTTCGTCGCCTATGACGGCGCCGCCATCGAATGGTGACAATCGCCGGTTGCTGACAAGAAAAAAGCCCGCCCCGCCGTCCGACAGCCGGAGCGACGGGGCGGGCTTTCTGGCGTTCTTTAGAACTTTGCGCGCAGGGCCAGGGCGAACTGGTCCACATCGCCGCGATTGGTCGACCGGACGGTCTGCGAGATGGCGGCGGGCGTTCCTTCGAAGAAGCTGCTGGTCAGGTTCAGATCCGCCGTATCGACGAATACATGCGCATAGCTGGCGTCCAGACCGAAATTGCGGCTCAGCTCATAGCTTGCACCGACCGAGCCCCATACCCGGTCCCCGTCCGGCACGCGCGTGCCGCGGAACGCGTCATTGACCGGGCTTTCATCGAACATCGTGCCCGTGCGCAAAGTCAGACGATCGGTGAAATCATGCTCCGCGCCCAGCGCCATGGACCAGCTGTCCGAATAATTCTGCTCGGCGACCTGCGGCGGCAGGCCTTCGGGGAAGATACGGATCGCATCGAATGTGGACCAGTTGTACCAGTTCCAGCTGCCATAGACGCGCGTCGGGCTGTCCACGCCGAACATCACGCTGACGGTGGCGATATCGGGCAAGGTGATCGGGGCGATCGCGCCGACCGAGCGGTTCTGACCCGCCAGCGGACCGACCAGTCCGGACAGATCGAAATCGCCTTCCAGCTGATGCTCCATGCGGGACCGGTAGTGCGCGCCGAGACGAACCTTCTCCACCTCGAGCTGCGCGCCGACATTCCAGCCCAGGGAGAAATCATCCCCCTTCACGCTGAGGGAACCGTCGCCGCTCAGCGGGCTGAGATTGGGCACGGCGTTGGTCAGCTCGACATCGATATATTGCACGTCGAAACCGGCGCCGATCGAGAGATTGTCGTTGATCTTGTACGCGACGCTGGGCTGCACATTGATGGTGAACACGTCGGACCGGTTCGAATCGTACCGACCGAAAAAGTCATCGTCATAATCCACCACAACGCCGAACGGGCTGGACACGCCAAGGCCCACCCACAGGCGGTCGCTCATCTGCGCGCTGGCATAGGCCTGCGGCACCACCAGGGGCTGGGAGAAGGGGTTGCCGCCATCGCCGCCGGGCACCGGAAAGGCGTTGGTGACGCCGGGAATGCTGCGGGTGGTGCCGCGATTTTCCTGGCCGGAATTCACGAACAGCATTTCGCCGCCGATTTCGATCTGGACACCCTCCAGCTCGGTCATGCCGGCGGGATTGAAATAGATGGTTGCTGGCGAATCGGCGGAGGCCGCTTCGCCGGAAAAGGCCCGGCCCACTTCACGCGCGGACTGTTCCTGCAGATAGAAGCCGCCGGCAAAAACCGGGGTAGCACAAGCGATTAGCGGCAAAAACGCGGTCGCGGCAAGACGGAGAGACGTCATATTCATCCTTGTAAGCAAAATTAGGTGGGAGATGATTTGCCCTCCTCTAGCGCGCAAAAGGATAACGCGCTCCATACCCTTTCCGATTAAAATACACTGTGACTCTGCGGCATCGTTTTTGGGCCTGCCGCCGCCATCCGGCCGGCAAAAGCAGCCGGGCGACGCGCCGTCTTCACGCGGCAACAATTCAGGCCTAGAGGGCCAGCCCTATGATCCGTTCCCTGCTGATATCGCTGCTGGCGCTTGCCGCCCTGCTTCCCACGCCTGCCCTTGCCTGGGGCGAATATAGCCATCGCAGCACCGCGGCCATCGCGGCGGCCAATCTCTCGCCGCGTGCGCGCAGCAGCATGCAGCGCCTGCTGCGCGCCGCGCCCCTGCTCGGCACGCCGGACTGTCCGCTGGACAGCATCGGCGATGCCAGCGTCTGGGCAGACTGCGTTCGGCGGGACCGGGACCGCTGGGGCTATACCAGCCCATGGCATTATCAGAATGTCGATATCTGTGCGCCCTTCGCGCTGGAGCCCAATTGCCCGAACGGCAATTGCGCCTATGCGCAGGTGGAGCGGAACTTCAAGATCCTGTCCGACCGGTCTCTGCCGGACAATGTGCGGCTGGAAGCATTTGCCTTCCTGGTCCATTTCACGGGCGATCTGCACCAGCCGCTGCATGCCGGCGATCGGCATGATCGCGGCGGCAATGATGTGGACGCCGATTATGGCATCATCCCTGGTCTCAATCTGCATTGGATATGGGACGGGCCACTGGCCGAACGGGCCATTTCCACCCCGCCGCAGATCATCCGCAGCTATGGCCCGGACGAGCGCGCCGGGATCGTGACCGGCACCCCGGAAGACTGGAGCCGGGAAGCCTGGCAGGTCAGCCGCGACATCGCCTATGCGCGCGCGCTGGATGGCGATCCGTGCGGGCCGAAGCCGCAAGGCACCGTGGTGATCGACGAGCCGGATGTCGCCGCCTCCACCGAGGCGCTGCGCCTGCAGGTGGTCCGCGCCGGATTGCGGCTGGCCGATATGCTCGAAAAGGCGCTGTAGCGCCGTTAGCACCATAACAATCCGCCCGGCCCCCGCCAGCAACGTTGCCCAATAGTCACAGCGCGCACTCGGTTGAACGCTGGTGGAAACCTTTTCGCCGTCCGACGTTATGTCATGGAGTGTGAAAGGATAGAGTTATGACAGTGCAGCCCGCAATTCAGAGCTTCGGTGTTCAGGGTGCAATGAAGCGTTATTCCTTCTTGTATCATCATGGTGAGACGAACCACTGCCCCGGCTGTGGCCACACCCACTGGCATATTGGCCGTGCGACGGCGGAATGCGCCAATTGCTTCACCGCGATGCCGCTGGCCGAGGTCGCGTCCACGCCGGCCCGCCCGCTCTTCTATGTGCGCAGCAGCAAGACGGCGATGGCCGCCTGACCCGGTTGTTCGGGGACGGATTCGGGACCATTCCGGATCGCTGCCGATGACAGCGCCAGCACGGCGCTGAACTGCACACCCCTCGGCGCTCAATCCCCTCGACGCTGATGATGCGTCCTGTAATTCGATATGATCGAGCATGAAAAAGGGCGAGCCGTGAGGCCCGCCCTTTCTGATTCCGTATCGACCGCTCTTATTCGGCGGTTGCGTTCACCGGGAAGCCACGCTTTTCCAGAATGTAGCGCACTTCCGGATCGCGGCCGCGGAAAGCGCGATAGGCCTCGATGCGGTCCGTCTCATTGCCGGTCGAGAGCAGGATTTCGCGGAAACGATTCGCTGTGGCCTTGTCCCACGGGCTGCCCGCTTCCTCGAACGCGGCCCAGGTGTCCGCGTCCATCGTTTCGGACCAGAGATAGCTGTAATAGCCGGCCGAATAGGCATCCGACGAGAACAGGTGATTGAACTGCGGCAGGCGGTGCCGCATCACGATCTCCTTGGGCATGCCGATCGCGTCCAGCGTCTCACGCTCGAACGCATCGACATCGGTCACCGGTTCGCTGCGGTCATGCAGCTTCATATCGACGATCGCGCTCGACAGATATTCCACCGTCGAAAAACCCTCGTTGAACTTGGACGACGCCTCGATCTTGTCGACCAGCTCCTGCGGGATCGGCTCTCCGGTCTGATAATGCACCGCATAATTGTTCAGGATGTAGGGCGTCAGCAGCCAATTCTCGTTCACCTGGCTGGGATATTCCACAAAGTCCCGCGGCGTGCCGCGCAGGCCGGGATAGGTCACGTCGGTCAACAGCGCATGGATCGCATGGCCGAATTCGTGGAACAGCGTGCTGGCATCGTCCACGCTGATCAGCGCCGCCTCACCCTCCGCAGGCTTCACGAAATTATTGTTGTTGGAGGCGAGCACATTGCGCTCCCCGCCCAGCGACTGCTGCGAACGATAGGTGGTCGCCCAGGCGCCGGAGCGTTTGCCGGTGCGCGCATAGGGATCCATGTAAAACACGCCGACATTGCTGCCGTCGCGCTTGTCCGTCACCACCCAGGTGCGCACATTCGGGTCGAACACGGGAATTTCGCCCGTATTCTCGGTAAAGTCCAGATCGTAGAGACGCCCGGCGGCATCGAACATGCCCTCGATCATCTTGCTCAGCTGGAAATAGGGTTTGATCTCGTTCTGATCGAGGTCGTATTTATCCTTGCGCACCTTCTCGGCATAGAAGCGATAGTCCCAGGGCTGGATGGTGATGTCCGCCTGTTCCTTGTCGGCGATGGCCTGCATGTCGGCCACCTCTTCCTTCACGCGCGCCACGGCGGCGGGCCAGACCTGCATCATCAGGTCCATCGCGCGCTCGGGCTCCTTGGCCATGGTATCGGCCATCCGGTAATCGGCATGGGTTTCAAAGCCCAGCAGCTCGGCGCGCTGCTGGCGCAGCTTCAGGATGTTGGCGATGGTGGCATTGGTGTCGTTCTCGCCGCCATTGTCGCCGCGATTCACATAAGCGGTGTACACTTTCTCCCGCAGATCGCGCCGCGTGGAATTTTCCAGGAAAGGCTGCATGAAGCTGCGCGTGTTGACCACGGCCCAGCCGGTTTCGCCATTCTCCTCGGCCGCGCCCTTCATCGAGGCGACCAGGCTGTCGGGCAGGCCCGCCAGATCGGCCTCGTCGGTCAGCAGGATATAGCTTTCCTCATCGGCCAGAACCTTGTTGGAAAAGTCCGAAAACTCGCCCGCAAGCGCGGTTTCGATGCCGATCACTTCCTGCTTCTGCTCGGGCGTCAGCAGCGCGCCGCCGCGCACCAGATCCTCATATTGCCGGGTCAGCAGACGCATCTGCTCGGCATCCAGCCCCAGCGTATCGCGCCGGTCGTATAGCGATTTCACGCGCGCAAACAGGCGCGGATCGAACTGCAGCTCGTTGAAATAGGCGCTGAGCTTGGGGCTCCATTCGCCCTGGATCGCCCGCACTTCGGGGCTCGACAGGTTGGAGGTGTAGACCCCCCAATAGCTGAAGACGCGGCCGATCTCTTCGCCCGCCAGTTCCAGCGGCACCATGGTGTTTTCGAACGTCGGCTCGGCCGGATTGGCCAGGATCGCCTCATATTCCGCCTTGGTGCTGGCCATGGTCTGCGCAAAGGCATCGGGAAAATCGGACACGCTGACCTTGTCCCACTGGGGCACGCCCTCATAGGGGCCGGTCCAGGGATTGAGCAGCGGATTGGCGTTCATGGTCTCGGGGCTTTCGTCATCGGGCGAGGTGGCCGGGGCTTCGCCCACCACGGCGCCGGTTCCGCTATCGGTGGCGCCGCCCATTTGCGCCGCCGCGGGCGACGACAGGGCAAGGGCGGAAACGGAGAGGGCGAACGAAGCGATGGTCTTTGGCAAAGGGCAAACCTTTCGAATGGATAATGTTGTCATGCGATGTGGCGGCACCGGGCCGTTACCGCAAGGGGATGCACGGTGCGCCACATGGCGCGGCAATCGAAACCGAAATGGATCGAATTTGCTTGCCAGCATGATCGCCGTTCGCTGAATAGTCGATGACTGTCTTGGGGGAGGCGTGCGACGTGGAAATGTTTCCGGAAAACAAGCCGTTGGCGCTGCTGATGGGCATGCGCGGCGCGCAGGGCGATCGGCTCCCGGCCTTGGCGGACATGGCCGGTTGGCGTTCGCTCGACATTGGAGCTTCCTTCGACTGGCCGGGCGACCATGCTCTGCTGACACCGCCGGAATTGATCCTGTGCCTGTTTCAATCCGAAACGGAGACGCCTGAACGCGAAATCGCGCGCGCTGCGCAATATGCCGCGGATCATGGCACCGCTTTCATCCTGTGGACCGATTTCGCCCGGCTCGATCTGGCGGCTGCGCTCGCGCCTGAAGATGCCGACATATTGGTCGATCCGGATCCGGCGGAAGCGGTCTTCGCCTTGACCAGAGCCCGAGCGAAGACGCGCGGGAGCGCAAGGGAGGACCGGGGCGAAAGCCGGGAGCTGATGCGGCTGAGCGACGAGCTGGTCGATATGGCGCGCCGGGTGGCCGCGCTGACGCAAGGCGGGGGCAGCGACGGCGGCGGGAAAGTGCGCGCCGATCCGCTGGCCTATCGCGGCGCGCCCGGCGGCGGCACCACGGCGCTGGGCAAACCGCCGGCGCTCAAAGCCGCCACGATTCGCGAGATGATCCGCCTGCGCCGCATGCGCGAGGACATGTTCGAATCGGACCTGTTTGCCGATCCCGCCTGGGACATGCTGCTCGATCTCATGGCCTCCCGGCTGGAGGACAAGCCCGTCTCCGTGTCCAGCCTGTGCATCGCCTCCGCCGTGCCGCCCACCACCGCGCTGCGCTGGATCAAGCTGATGACCGACCGTGGCCTGCTGGAACGCCGCGCCGACACCGCCGACGCCCGCCGCATCTTCATCGCGCTCAGCGACGAGACCGCAGCGCGCCTGCAAGGCCTGCTCGCCGCCATGATCGGCAGCAAAACCCCGGCGGTCTAGCGTAGCAAACGAGGACGTGATTTTATGATAATATAAGACCGCGGAACGATAATCACAGGAGAAGCGCTCGTGGCTAAGAACATAATGATCTTTGCTGATGGCACCGGCCAGATCGGTGGTATCAAGCCCGATCAACGTCTTTCGAACGTATATAAAATGTTTCGCGCGATGCGGCCCGGCCCGGCCTCGTCAATTATGTGCCAAGATCAGGTAGCTTACTATGACCCTGGTCTAGGCGCAGGTGAAATCGAAGGCGTAACATTCAGCAAGATACGCAATATCTTTGAATCCGCTGTTGGGGCTGGCATCGAAGACAATATGATTGACTGTTACGAAAGGATTTTGTCCTATTACGAGGCTGGCGATCGTATAATTCTAATTGGTTTTTCAAGAGGTGCCTATACTGTCAGGGCATTGGCCAATATGATGAACCTGTGCGGCGTGCCGACACAGCAGCAGGATGGCAAACCAATCCCTAAATCAGGCAAGATTCTGAGGGAAATTGCAACCGAAGCTGTAAAGTCTGTATATGGCCACGGTACGGGCAAGCCGCGCGGTTTAAAACCATATTTTCAACAACGAGAGGAAAAAGGGCGGCGGTTCCGGGAGAACTATGGTTGCGAAGATACTGTCGAACAAGGCAACAAACGCGGTAATGTCGAGCCCACATTCGTTGGCGTTTTCGATACCGTCGCCGCGCTCCAAAATTCAGTTCTCACTTGGATAATCCGCGGCATCTTTGGCGCAGCTTTCACGGCAGCTCTTTGCAGCTTCCTTTTGAGTTGGTCCATCGGCTGGACAATCGGACTAGTTATTGTGTGTTGCCTCTCGATCTTTGGGTACATGTGGACAGTATCACAACAGATCCGATTTTATGAACCTGATCCAGCCAACCCTCTTAGTTTGATGAAACCTTGGCATTGGCCCCATATCCTGAAAAATACTCATCGAGCGTATTGGAGAAAGAAAAATTACGATATGTGGCTTTCTCCACAGGTCTGCCACGCGCGTCACGCTTTATCGATAGACGAATATCGGTCAAACTTTCCCCGCGTCGGATGGGGACTGGAGTCTACCGCCGAAACTATAAAAGATCGCGTTCCCGCTTGGCTCAAGCAAGTTTGGTTTGCCGGATGTCACAGCGATGTCGGCGGAAGCTATCCCGAAAACGAATCGCGGCTAAGTGACATTTCACTAAATTGGATGGTCGAAGAGCTTCGGGATTGCGTGCCTATGGTCAAAATTCAAGCGCATCTGCTGGTCACCAATCCCGATAGTCTTGGCTTGCAGCATGATGAAATTTACATGTGGAATAAATGGTGGCTAAAGATCAAATGGCCCCGAAAAGCACGGCGTCTGAAACGCGATATTCCTCTGCACCCTACTGTTTTAGAGCGCCTAGCTGCAAAAAACGCCCCACATGAAAATGTCACCAAACCCTATCGTCCGACCGAACTTGCAAGCCATCCGCAAGCCAAAGACTTTTACAAATAGTCATTTCATGGCAGTCGATTATCGCGGAAATGGTGGGCGATGACGGGCTCGAACCGCCGACCCTCTCGGTGTAAACGAGATGCTCTACCAACTGAGCTAATCGCCCGCTTGTTCGGCTCTACCGCGGGTCAGCCGAAGGTCAAGAGGCTTCCGCCAGCATCTCGGCCACGGCAGGGTCGTTCCACTCGGTCGGGCCGATCAGCCGCCAGACTTCCTGCCCCTGGCTGTCATAGAGAATGGTGGTGGGCAGCTGCACATTGCCGCCCAGCGCGGTGAGCAGGCTATTCTGGCTGTCCGTATAGGGCTCCAGCGTGGTGAACCCCTGCTTTGCCCAGAACGGATCGACCGCTTCCCGGCCGTCCAGATCCTGCGACACCACCAGCACTTTGGGGCCGCTCTCTCCGGCCGCCAGCGCGTCCAGCGTCGGCATTTCCTTGATGCAGGGCGCGCACCAGGTGGCCCACAGATTCACCAGCAGCGGCTTGCCCTTAAAATCCGCCAGCTGCGCCATGCCACCGGTCGGATCGGTGAACTGCCCATCCAGATAGGGCTCACCGGCATGCGCGTAGCTCAGCTCCGCTTTCAGCCCGTCGGCAGTTTCGATCAGCGCGCCCTCGCCCGCCTTGGCCGGCGGTGCATCGGCTGCCTGCTCTTGCTCCGCCACCGGCGCGGCTCTATCGCATGCGGCCAGCCCCAGGATCAGGGCGGCAGGGACGGCAAGGAAAGACAGGCGCATGAGCGATTCCAACAGCATGTGGGGCGGGCGCTTTTCGGGCGGCCCTTCGGCGATCATGCGGGAGATAAACGCCTCCATCCCCTTCGACAAGCGGCTGTGGCGACAGGATATCCGCGCCAGCAAGGTGCATGTCGCCATGCTGGCGGCGCAGGCTATCGTCAGCGAGGCCGATGCCGCGACGATCCGCGACGGGCTCGATACCATCGCCGCCGAATATGAAGCGGGCGGGCTGGTCGAGAATCTCGATCTGGAAGACATCCACATGCATGTCGAGGCGCGGCTGACCGAGCTGATCGGCCCGGTGGCCGGGCGGCTGCACACCGCACGCTCGCGCAACGATCAGGTGGCGACGGACTTTCGCCTGTGGGTGCGCGAGGCCTGCGACGAAATGGAGGCCGGCCTCGCCGCGTTCCAGAACGCGCTGCTGAGCCGTGCCGAAGAGCATGCCGATACGGTGATGCCGGGCTTTACGCATCTGCAGGCCGCCCAGCCCGTCACGCTCGGCCACCACCTGATGGCCTATTATGAAATGGCCAAGCGCGACCGCAGCCGGTTCAGCGATGCCAAGGCGCGCGCCGCCGAATGTCCGCTGGGCAGCGCCGCGCTGGCGGGCACCAGCTTCGATCTGGACCGGAACAAAACCGCCGGGGAACTCGGCTTCGCCCGGCCCACCGCCAATTCGCTCGATGCCGTGTCGGACCGCGATTTCGCGCTCGACTATCTGATGGCGGCCACCACCACCGCGCTGCATCTCAGCCGTCTGGCGGAGGAATTCGTGATCTGGGCCAGCCAGCCCTATGGCTTCGTCACACTGTCTGATGCGTACAGCACCGGCAGCTCGATCATGCCGCAGAAGCGCAATCCCGACGCCGCCGAACTGGTGCGCGGCCATTCGGGCCGGATCGCGGGCTGCATGCAGGCGCTGGTGATGGTGATGAAGGGCCTGCCGCTCGCCTATGCCAAGGATACGCAGGACGACAAGCCGCCGGTGTTCGAGGCGCATGATCTGCTCGCGCTCAGCATCGCGGCGATGACCGGCATGGTCGAAACCAGCGATTTCCGCGCCGACCGGATGCGCGCGCTGGCCGCCGGTGGGCACAGCACGGCGACCGATTTCGCCGACTGGCTGGTGCGCGGCATCGGCATGCCGTTCCGCGAGGCGCATCATCTGACCGGCGCGGCGGTCAAGCTGGCCGAGGAGAAAGGTTGCGACATATCCGAGTTGGAAGCCGATGCGCTGCGCGGGCTCGATCCACGTCTGGCGGAGGCCGATCTGCCGGATCTGAGCGTGGAAGGCTCGGTCGCCAGCCGCATGAGCTATGGCGGCACCGCGCCCGCGCGGGTAAGAGAAGCCATCGCTGCCGCCCGCAAGTCGATTGCCGAGGATATGGAATGAGCCGCACGAGCCTATTGCTGCTGAGCGCCGCCGCGTTGCTGTCCGCCTGCGGCAAGGTCGGCCCGCTATCACCGGCGCCGGGAGCCAGCCTGCCGCCGAAAACCTATGCGCAGGACGGTGCGGTCGATCCGCAGGCGCTGCTCGAACCATCGACGCAGGCCCGCCCGAGCCGGGTCGACGAGCTGCTGCAGCGGTCCGAGCCGCGCGCGGCCGACCCGTTCGATCTGCCCCCCGCCGGACGCCCTGTCGTCAACAGCGATAGCGCCAACGACGACGCTACCATTCCCACCACGCCGGAAGACTGATGGACCATTTCACCTATCGCAACGGCGTGCTCCACGCCGAAGACGTACCGCTGCCTGCCATTGCGCAGGCCGTCGGCACGCCCGTCTATATCTATTCGCGCGCCACGTTCGAGCGGCATGCCCGCGTGTTTCGCGACGGGCTGGCTGCCATCCCGAACAAGCATATCGCCTTTGCCATCAAATCGAACCCCAATCTGGCCGTGCTCAACGTGCTCTCGCGCGAAGGCTATGGCGCGGATGTGGTGAGCGGCGGCGAGATGGCGCGCGCGCTGGCAGCTGGCGTTCCGGCGAAGGACATCGTCTTTTCCGGCGTCGGCAAGACCCGCGCCGAACTGGCGCAAGGCCTGAAGGAAGGCATCGGCCAGTTCAATATCGAGCATGAGCCCGAAGGCGTGGCCCTGGCCGAAACCGCGCACGCCATGGGCCTGACCGCGCCGGCCACGCTGCGCGTCAATCCCGACGTGGATGCCGGAACCCATGCCAAGATTTCGACCGGCAAGAAGGAAAACAAGTTCGGCGTCGGTATCGACAGCGCGCCGGAGATCTTCGGCCGCCTCGCGGCGCTGCCGGGCTTGAACCTTCGCGGTGTGGCGGTGCATATCGGCAGCCAGCTGTTCGATCTTGCGCCCATGGCCGCGGCGTTCGAGCGCGTTGGCGCGCTGGTGCAGACGCTGCGCGACGCGGGGCATTACATCACCCATGTCGATCTGGGCGGCGGCCTTGGCATTCCCTACAAGGCAGGCGAGGCGCTGCCACCGAGCCCGGCCGACTATGGCGATATGGTCGCGCGCGTCACCAGGGACTGGAACGTGCATCTGACGTTCGAGCCGGGCCGCGTGATCGCGGGTAATGCCGGTGTGCTGCTGACCGAAGTGCTGTGGGTGAAGCCCGGCGCGGCGGCGCCCTTCGTGGTGGTCGATGCCGCCATGAACGATCTGGCCCGCCCGGCGATGTATGACGCCTGGCATGATTTTCAGCCGGTGATCGAGACAGGCGAACGCATGACCGCATCGCTCGTCGGCCCGGTGTGCGAGAGCGGCGATACCTTTGCCATCGGGCGCGATATCGGCGTGGTCGGTCCGGGCGATCTGGCCGTGTTCCGCACCGCCGGGGCCTATGGAGCGACCATGGCGAGCACCTATAACAGCCGCGCACTGGTGCCCGAGGTGATGGTGGATGGCGACCGGTTCGCCGTCGTGGCCGATCGTATTCCAGCCGGCACCATCATGGCCGCGGAACGTGTGCCGGACTGGCTGCGCTGAGCCGGTGCGCCAGTTTCCGCTCTTTCTGAACCTGAGCGGGCGCACGGTCATACTGCTGGGCGCCGGCGAAATGGCGGACGCCAAGCGGCGGCTGTACGAGCGCGCCGGGGCGGTGATTACCGACAATGCGCATGCGCCGGACGCCGCGCTCGGCATCGTCGCGCATGAGGATGCCGAGCTGGCCGCACTCGATGCGGCGAAGCTCAAAGCGCGCGGGCTGCTGGTCAATGTGGTCGACCGGCCGGCTCTGTGCGATTTCACCACGCCCGCCATCGTCGACCGCGATCCGCTGACGGTGGCGATCGGCACGGCGGGCGCCTCGGCCGGGCTGGCCAAGGCGGTGCGCCAGCGGATCGAGGCGATGCTGCCGCCCGGCACCGGCGCGCTGGCGCAGGGCCTGTTCGATGCGCGCGATGCCATTCGCGCCCGCTGGCCCGACGGGGCCGATCGCCGCCGCGCGATCGACGTGGCGCTGTCCGATGGCGGTCCGCTCGATCCGGCCACCGGGCGCGGCGATATCGACGCCTGGCTGGCCGCTGACGAAGCGTCGGTGGCCACGGGCCTGCATATCTTCGACATCGGCAGCGATGATCCGGACGATCTGACGCTGCGGGCCGCCCGCCTGCTCGGCCAGGCGGACCGGGTCTATCATGATGCGGATATCGCAGAAGCCGTGCTGTTGCGGGCCCGCGCCGATGCCGAGCGGATTGCCGGCGCACCGCCAGTGGAACCGGAAGACGGGCTGACACTCTATTTGCGCTGGATGGGCTAAAGTAGCGCGCGTCTGCGCCTACGCCTCCTTCACCAACCGTCCTTCCCGGTTACTCGCACCCTTTGCCCCAATGCAAAGCGGCGCCGATCCCGAGGAACCGACGCCGCAAAGTTTTCTCAACCGGACCTAAGTCCGGCGGAGCCGATTCAGATCAGAAGTGGAACACCACCGCTGCGCTTGGGCGGAAGGAGTTGAAGTCCTTGAACGTGTCCACACCGAAGCGCAGACGCGCGCCGCTGTTGCCGGTCAGACCGCCAAGACCGATGTCCTTCGGGCCAACTTCGGCACCGATGCCGTAGATCACGCCGTCGCGATCGCGGATGCTGCCGTCATAGACCAGCTGGTTGCCAGCGGCGTCGAGCAGGATCGGATCCTTCGACTCGCGACCTTCGACCCACATATAGCCGACGCGGCCATAGAACAGGCCGCTATCGCCCACGCGGACGCCGAAACGGCCCGCTGCGCCATATTCCCAATCCAGCTCGTTGAAGCCCTTGGACGCGAAGCCTTCTGCACCCACGAACAACGGGCCAAGCGGCACATTGGCACCGACGATCCCGTTGATGACGGCGCCTTCAGTGGAGTCCACACCGAAGCGCGAAGGCTCATCGGTGGTGTCGTAAATATCATAACCGCCGCCGATGGCGACATAAGGCTCGAACCCGAAAGCGGGCGTGCCGTCGGGCGCTTCGACATCGCCATTCTGCGCGAAAAGCGGGGCGGGAGCGAGGGAGAGGATAGCTGCCGTGAGCAGCGTGGTCTTGTTCATTTTTCTTGATTCCTTAGCGCGTGAACGCCGGCCCGTGGCCGGAGCCCATCTCTACGCGCCTTGAAACAATCCGTTCCTCAACTCGTCGCAAAAGTTCAAAGAAACATTTTATCCTAATATTCAGCCGGAATTAAGCTTTCGGAGTACGCAATAAATAGTGCATCTGAGCCGAGGCAATGAGTCGGTTTCGATCGTCCTGCCAGGCCACCGCCTCCACATTGGCCATCGTCCGCCCAAGGCGGGTGATACGGCCCACGGCAAAGGTGTCATGATCGATCCCGCCGCGCATGAAATCCACCGTCACGTTGACCGGCTTGATCCGCATCTCCAGCGCCTCGGCGGCCAGCGCGCTGTACAGCGCGGCCATGGAGGCGATCTCCAGAAGGCCCGAGATCGCGCCGCCGTGCAGAAAGCCGGGACGGCCGAGCACTTCGTCGCGAAACGGCATACGCAGCACCGGCAGACCGTCTTCCTGGCCCGTTGCGGCAATCTGCAGCGCCAGCGCATAAGGCGGCATCGCCACGTTTCCGAGAAAATTGCTCATCGGCCAAACCCCGCAGTGCGAATGAACGTACCGGTGACATGCGCGATCGGATCGGCCGGATCGCCATTATGCGCCAGCCCCCGCACGAAACCGATCGAGCGACTGACATGATAGCATTCGCCGCGCCCGATCACCGCGGCGCCGGGCGGCGAGGGCCGCATATAATCGACCCGCAGATCCATGGTCGCGTGCGGACGGAACTTGCCGAGCCTGGTCCAGATCGAAAGGCTGGTGGCCATGTCCATGAGCGAGATGATCGGTCCGGACGCCAGAATCTGGGTCTGCGCATCGCCCACCAGATCCGCCCGCCAGTCCATCTTCAAGGCAACCCAATCCGGCCCATGGTCATGATAGCTGATGCCCAGCATGCCGCCATGGCCATATTTGCCCATGAATTCGCTGATCTGGGCGGGATCGAACCGTTCGCCTTCCGCCATGTCTCCGGGAGATTTCGTCATGCGCCTGGCCATAGCCGTTTTTAGGCAGCGCACAAATGGCCTGCGTCCAGCGCTTGTGGCGCACCGGCCCGGCGCTACATTGCAACCATGATCGATACCATCCTATCGCACAGCGTCGGCACCGCGACTGTGCTGTCCGTGCTGCAGACTGCGCTGACGCCCGCTTTCCTGCTGGTGGCGCTGGGCAGCATGCTGAACCTGTTCACCGGGCGGCTGACGCGGATCATCGATCGCGCGCGCGACCGGGAGGGGCGCTATGAAGACACCGAGGGCGCCGAGCATGACCGGCTGGTTTACGAACTGCGCATGCTGGAACGGCGCATGACGGTGACGGGCCGCGCAATCTGGTTCGGCGTGGCGGCGGCGATGGTGGTGTGCGTGATGATCGGAATGCTGTTCCTGATCGGCCTGGCCAGGCTGGAACTGGCCATCGCCATTGCCGGCACCTTTCTGCTGGCGCTGGTCCTGATGGCATCCGCGCTGGGCTGCTTCATGTTCGAGGTGCATCTGTCCACGCGCGTGCTGCATGTGCGCGCCGAATATCTGGAATATGAGGAAAAGACCAAGCGCAGACGGCGGAGATGATCCCCCGCGCCATCAAGGCATAAGGGCGGCGACGCATAAGGGCGGCCAGCGCGAAAACCGTCTGCGCTTCTAGGGTCTGACCTGTTCGGCTCCCGCGCCGACGCTGGCCAGATATTGGGGCGGGACGCGGGCATCGGCGGCCCGTTCATAGGCATCGCCCACCTGCAGCAGAAAATCGTCCGTCCAGGCCGATCCGATGAAGCTGATGCCCACGGGCAGCCCCCCGATCAAACCCATCGGCACGGTGAGATGCGGATAGCCCGCCTGCGCGGGCAGGCCGCTCGCGCTGGGGCCGGTAAAGGCATCGCCCTCACCCAGCGTCGATAGCCAGACCGGGCTGCGCGTGGGCAGCGCCAATATGGTGACCCGGTGCTCGGCCAGCATCCGGTCGATCCCCATTGGCCCGGCCAGCCGCTTCGCCTTGTCCCGCGCGGCGATATAGGCCGGATCGTCGAGGCCCTCCTGCGCCTGCGCCGCCACGAACAGCGACTGATCGAAATATTGCAGCTCGCGGTCCTTGTCCGCCATATTGAAGGCCATCAGATCCGCGAGGTTACGGGCCTCGACACCGCCATTCTTCACGCCATCAGGCAGGCCCTGCAGATAGTCCGCGATGTCGGCCTTGAACTCGCTGAGCAAAACCTGAAACTCGGCATCGCCAAGGCCGTCCAGCCCGCTGCGGCTGTCGGCAATGTCGACGATGGTTGCGCCCTGCGCGCGCAGCACGTCCAGCGCCTGTTCGAACTGGGCGATGAGCGCCTCGTCATCCCCCAGCCGGTCGCGCGGCACACCGATCTGCAGGCCGTTCAGCACGTCGCGGCCCAGCAGCCCGGCATAGTCCGACACCCGGCCCTGCGCCGCCGCCGTGGCTGGATCGCCCGGATCGACGCCGGCCATGGCACCCAGCATGATCGCGGCATCGCGCACGCTGCGCGTCATCGGGCCGGCGGTGTCCTGGCTATGGCTGATCGGCACCACGAAGCGGCGGGAGACGAGGCCGACCGTCGGCTTGAAGCCGACCACGCCATTGGACGAGGCCGGGCAGGTGATCGATCCATCGGTTTCCGTGCCGACCGCGCCCGCCGCCAGACTGGCCGCCGCCGCCACCGCGCTGCCACTCGACGAGCCGCAGCTGTTGCGGTCCAGCGCATAGGGATTGCGCGTCAGCCCGCCGACCGCGCTCCATCCGCTGGTGGAATCATTGGAGCGGAAATTGGCCCATTCGGATAGATTGGCCTTGCCCAGGATCACCGCCCCGGCAGCGCGCAGACGGGCCACCAGCGGCGCATCGCGATCGGTGACATTGTTCTCCAAGGCAAACGAGCCAGCGGTGGTGGGCACCGGACCGGTGGTCTCGATATTGTCCTTCACGATGACGGGGATACCGTGCATCGGCCCGCGCACCCGTCCGGCGGCGCGTTCCGCGTCGCGCAAGCGTGCTTCGGCCATCGCGCCGGGCAGCAGGGCAATCACGGCGTTCAGCTGCGGACCGCGATCATCGAGCGCGGCGATGCGATCGATATAGGCCTGCGTAATCGCGGCGCTGCTGGCCTCGCCGGATGCCATGGCGGCGTCCAGATCGCCGATGGATTTCTCTTCGACCGGATAGGAGGCCGGGGCCGTGTCGCCGCTCGTCTGCGCGGCCAGTGGGGTGGCCAGCAAGGCCAGCGGTGCGGCAATCCGGCCCAGGCGCATCAGGCGTCGAACAGCCGGGCGAGCTCGCCATTGCGGTCACGCGCCGCCTCCAGCACGTCGGTCAAGAGCTTGACCAGCCGTTCGTCCGCGTCGAGCACGTTCATGCCTTCGCGCGTGCTGCCGCCGGGGCTGGCGACACGATCGGCCAGAACACCGGGATCGTCATCGGCCTGCACGGCCAACGCCGCGGCGCCTTCCACCGTGGCCAGCGCCATGCGCGCAGCCTGATCTTCGGGAAGGCCCAGGCGCGTTGCCGCCGTCGCCAGCGCGTCGGTGAAACGATAGACATAGGCCGGGCCGGATCCGGCCAGCGCGGCGACGAGGTCCATGTCGGACTCCTTGTCGATCCATTCCGCCGCGCCGGTGGCGTCCATCCAGCGGGTGAGCGCGGCGCGCTCGCCATCCGACAGGGCAGCGGAATACAGGCCCAGCGGTGATTTGCGCAGCGCCACACCGAGATTGGGCATCAGCCGCACATTCTTGGCGTCGGGAAACAGACGGTCGAGCGTGGCAATCTCGATTCCCGCAAGGATCGAGATGATGATGGTACCGGGCTTGATGGTCTTGGCGATATCGCCGGCCAGATCGCCCAGCATCTGGGGCTTCACGCCCAGCAGCACGATATCGAACGGCTCGGTCGGCGGGCTGGCGACATGCTTCACCCCGTCGGGAACACCGCCCGGATGCGGATCGAAGGCGGTGAAAGCGGCAGGGTCTGCGCCCGCGCTGATCCAGCCTTTGAGAATGGAACCCGCCATATTGCCGCAGCCATAGGCGAGAAGATCGGTCGGAAAATCGCTCTGTTCGTTCATGCGGCTTGGTGTGGCATGCGCGCGGCATCGCATCAAGCATTGCTGTTTTCTAGAGCGGCAAAGTTCCGTTTTGTCGCAATACGGCCCCGGCAGCGCAGCTCAGGCTTCGCCCGCCGTATCGATCAACGCGGCGTCGATCGCCTCCTGCGGCGTCTTGCCGCCCCAGATGATGAACTGGAACACCGGATAGAAGCGCTCGCATTCGTCGATCGCGGCATCGATCAGCATCTGCGCCTGGTCCACGCCCAGCATGCCGTTGGGCCCCAATAGCGCTCCATGCCGCATCAGCAGCATGCCGTTGGAAGACCACAGATCGAAATGGCCGAGCCAGAGCTGCTCGTTGATCAGCCCGATCGCCTCATACATCGATGCGCGCAGATTGTCCGGCACGGTGATGTCCGGCAGCACCAGAAGCTGGACCACATTGTCGTCCTCGCGGGCGATCACGCGCAGCTGATAGCTGGTCCAGCTGCCCTTTACTTCGGCTGCCAGCTCATCGTCGCCAGACATTTCGCAAGCCCAGCCACGCGCTTCGAACAGGGCGGCAAACATGTCGACGGCGGGTGCATCGCCATCGTCCATGTCACTGATATCTTCGTCATGCCCGTGCATGGCTGCCCCTTTTCGGCTTTGGTAAGCATGCCGAATCTGGCCCCGCCATCGCTTTGGGGCAAGGAGATTTACAGGCGGCCCCGATTTGGACTGGGGACCCTCTGTGGAAAAGGGTGGCGGCCTACAGGCCGTCCGGCGCGTTCTTCAACGGCTCGGATGGCGCAGGCTTGTCCGTGCCCTGTGCCGCACCGGCGCCCGGACGCCCGGCTTCCATGGCATCGAGCCGGGCCTTGAGCGCTTCCACTTCTTCCCGGGCTTTGGCCGCCATGGCTTTCACCGCGTCGAATTCTTCCCGGCTGACAAAGTCCATGCCGCCGACAAATTCACGGGTGCGCTCCTTGAAGGAGGCCTCCGCCTCGCGGCCCATGCCGGCCACCGTGCCGGCCATGCCGTTTACAAATTTGACAAGGTCGTCGACGATACGGTTTTCGCTCTGCATGGCGGGTCCTTCATGTGATCTTGGAGCCCTGATGGCGGGCCAGCCTAAACTTATGCGCCTATATCTGGGTACGCGCAGCAGGCGCGTAAAGGGTTTCGGCGTCCGGGTTCATCCGGTCGATCTGAAAATTCAGCACCGCGGCAAAGCATAGCCAGGCGAGATAGGGCACCATCAGCCAGGCCGCCAGCGTCCGAACCCGCCCGAACAAAAAGGTGGTGCCAAGTGCCAGCAGCAGGATGAGGAGGATCCAGTAAAAGGCCGTGGTCACCTGATGCATGCCGAAGAACAAGGGCGACCAGACGAGATTGCAGATCAATTGCAGGGCGAACAGCCCCACGGCGGCCCAACGCAGCCGGGCGCGGCGCGCGTTCAGGATCATCGCCAGCGCCAGACCCTGCATGAAATACAGGATCGGCCAGACAATCCCGAAGACATAACCGGGAGGCTGGGCGGCCGGGCGGTTAAGCGCTGAGAACCATGCATTATCCTCACCGGAGCCGGCAACCATGCCGGATAGCCAGCCCAGAAGCATGAGGAGCGGGATCGTCAACAAAGACCAGCGAAACAGCGACATGCGCAGCTGCGATGGGGATGCCAGTTCACTCATAAATACGGCTCTTTCACGTCGAGAAGTTCCGGGCCGAACCTGGCCTTAGCCGGGCCTTTTATAATTATCCACAAGCTCTTGCCGCTGCCCCGGCGTGGGACGATCCGTCCGGTTCGCCTTCCAGCCGGGCGGCGATCAGAAATTCCACATTGCCGCTGGGCCCGGTGATGGGGCTGCGATCGATCCCGATCACGGTCCAGCCCTGTCCGGCAACCCATTGCGCCACCGCGTCGCAAACCCTTTGATGCACCGCCGCATCGCGCACCACGCCGCCCTTGCCCACCTCGCCGCGCGCCGCCTCGAACTGCGGCTTGATCAGCGCCACCAGACCGGCGCCGGGCCGGGCAAAGCGCAGCGGCACCTCCAGCACCTTGGCCAGCGCGATGAAGCTGGCGTCGCATACGATGAGATCGACCGGTTCCGGGATATGCTCCGCCGTCAGAATACGCGCGCTGGTCTGCTCATGCACCACCACACGCGGGTCCTGCCGGATTTTCCAGGCCAGCTGATTGGTGCCGCTATCCACGGCATAGACGCGCACCGCGCCGCGGCTCAGCAGCACATCGGTAAAGCCGCCGGTGGAGCTGCCGACGTCCATCGCCACGCCACCGTCCGGATTGATGGCAAACCGGTCCAGCCCGTGCGCCAGCTTGATGCCGCCGCGCGAGACCCAGGGGTGGTCGCGCCCGCGCACGTCGATCGCGGCATCGGGGGCAACCTGCTGACCGGGCTTCAGCGCCTTGACCTCCCCGATATAGACCAGGCCAGCCATGATCAGCGCCTGCGCCCGCGTGCGGCTCTCCGCTTCGGCGCGGTCCACCAGCAATTGATCGAGACGTATCTTTTTTGCAGCCATGATGCGCATCGGCCTAGCCCCCATTCGCGCCGGATGCCATAAGTAGCGCCATGTTGCGTTTCCGTCCTGCCACCGCCCTGCGTCTCGCGCCTCTGGCCGCTCTCACGCTCACCTTGTCCTGCTGCGTTGCGCCGGAACGCGAACCGGCACCGGCCGCCACCGCTCCTGCCCCGGCACCGGCACCGGCACCGGTGTCTTCCCCCACATCCGCGCCCAAACCCACCGGAGAGTGGACCGAATGGACGGCGACGCCCGGCCAGTGGATCTATCGCCGCGACGAACGCGGCACCTTGGCGCTGTTCGGCGAGCCAAATCAGGATGCGCTGCTGACCCTGCGCTGCGAACTGCCGGCGCGGCGGATGTTCCTGACCCGGGCCGGCAGCGCCAGCGCGCCGACCCCTCTCACCATCCGCACCACATCGGGGCTGCAAGGCTTCACGGCCCAGCCGACCGGCGGCGTTCCGCCCTATGTCGGCATTGCGCTGTCGCCGACGGACATGATCCTGGACCGGATGATCTACAGCCGCGGCCGTTTTCTGGTGGAGGGCGGCGGCGCACCGCTGATCGTGCCCAGCTGGCCCGAAATTGCGCGCGTGGTCGAGGACTGCCGCGCCTGACTGCCTGCACGATCAAAGCCTGCTCGATCACTGTCTGGATGATGGCTGGCGGCTGGGTGACTGGCCGAAAACCAATTGCGGGCTAACCGATTGCTCGAAGCCTCCCGACAAGACGGCGGCGTTCGAAGCAACGGATGCGCCGGGCAATAAAAAAGCGCCGCAAACTCGCGGCGCGACACAGACGAACATGATCGCCCCGAAAAAAAGAAATTTCAAGCCTTGTTTCCAGGCCGCGAATGACTCACCTTGCGAGATGTGGAGGGCAGAACAATGCACACCATAATCGAGTTTCAACAAGCGAAAGGAGGTGATCCGATGTCTCATGGTTCAGTAAAGGGGTCGGCTAATTCCGTTCGGAGGACCACGCGCTAACGCAAAGGCCAACAGCGCCGATAATTACAAGCGTTAGAATAAGCACAGCTTCCGGCAGCGGACACTTCCGACCGCTGACCATGTTCTGGGGCCGCCCGTCGCCAAAGGCGCAGGTGGCCCCTTTTCATGTCCGCCATCGGTCGCCCTGCCGTTGCCATCATGACGCCCGTCACGACCAAGACGCCCGTCGCGATCATGACGGCCATAAGCGGCCTGCGCTTCTGTCTGTCGGCTGGGATGGCCCGCTGATCGAAAGGCCATGGCCTTGTGCGCGGTGCCATCTATGCACCGGATGGCAATAGAATTTTCAAACATATAGCTTCCAAAGGACTCGCATGAGCTTCGTCAAAGGCGCCTGGAAAATACTCGTCGGCATCAAGGATGGGCTGGCGCTACTGCTTCTGCTGATGTTCTTCGGCCTGCTGTTCGCGATCCTGAGCGCGCGCCCCAATGCGACGACGATCAGGGACGGCGCGCTGATGCTCAAACTGCAGGGCACCATTGCCGAACAGCCCGCCGCGCCCGATCCGTTCGGGGCGTTGTTTGCCGATGGACCGGTGATGCGCGAATTTGCCGTGCGCGATCTTGTGCACGCGCTGGAAGCGGCCAAGGACGATGCCAAGGTGAAGGCTGTCGTGCTGGACCTCGATGGCTTTGCCGGCGGCGGCCAGGCATCGCTGGCCACGATCGGCCGCGCGCTCGACGATGTCAGGAAAGCCAACAAGCCGGTATATGCTTATGCCACGGCCTATGCCAATGACGGCTATCAGCTTGCCGCCCATGCCAGCGAGATCTGGATCGATCCCATGGGCGGTGCAATCGTCGCCGGCCCAGGTGGCAGCAACCTGTATTTCGGCGATGCGCTCGACAAATATGGCATCAAGGCCAATGTCTATCGCGTCGGCACGTACAAGAGCGCGGTCGAACCCTTTACGGGCAATCAGGCATCGGAGCCTGCCAAGGAAGCGCTGAATGCATTGCTGCAGGAAATCTGGGGCGACTGGCAGGCAGAAGTGACCAAGGCACGCCCCAAGGCACGCCTGCAGAACATCATCGATCAGCCTGCCGATGCGGTGGAATCCGCCAACGGCAATCTTGCCCAGCTGGCACTGCGCGACGGTCTGGTCGACAAGCTGGGCTCGCGCACGCAGTTCGGCGATTATATTGCCGAGAAGGTGGGCCAGGGGCTGGACGAGACCCCCGGCAGCTTTGCCCAGATCGATTATGACGACTGGCTGGACGCGAACGAACTGAGCGACGAAGGCGAGGCAATCGGCCTCATCACCGTGGCGGGCACGATTACCGATGGCGAGGCCGGCCCCGGCACCGCGGGCGGCGAAACCGTTTCCAAGCTTATCTATAATGCGCTGGCCGAGGACGATCTGAAGGCGCTGGTCGTGCGGGTCGATTCCCCCGGTGGCTCGGTTCTGGCATCGGAGCAGATCCGCCTCGCCATCCAGGCGGCCAAGGACAAGGGCCTGCCGGTCGTGGTCTCCATGGCCAATCTCGCGGCCAGCGGCGGCTACTGGATCTCGACGCCTGCCGACGCGATCTTTGCCGAGCCGGACACGATCACCGGGTCGATCGGTATCTTCGGCATCATTCCCAGCTTCGAAGAGGCGCTGGGCAAGCTGGGCGTCAATGCCGATGGTGTGAAGACCACGCCGCTGTCTGGCGAGCCGGATGTTTTCGCCGGCCCGAACGAGACGTTCAACCGGGTGGCGCAATCGACCATCGAAAATGGCTATCGCGATTTCCTGACGCGGGTGGCCAAATCGCGGAACATGACCGTGCAGCAGGTGGACGCCATCGGCCAGGGCCGGGTCTGGGCGGGCGGCACCGCGCGGCAGCTGGGTCTGGTCGATCGCCTGGGCGGGCTGGATGAAGCGATTGCGGAAGCGGCCAAGCGGGCCAAGCTGGGTGAGGACGATTTCCATATCCGCACCATCGAAGAGCCGGTCGACCCCTTCACCGAACTGTTGCTGGCCATGAGCCGCGACGACGATGCCAAGACGGTGCGGCTCGACCTGTTCGGCCATGCGGCCATGCGCCAGCGCCTGACCATGTTGCAGGCCGCCGCGACCGCGCAGGAGCTGGTCGGCACCACCGGTGTGCAGGCGCGCTGTATGGAATGCGATCTGATGGTGCCGCGCGGCACTCAGAGCGCGCTGGATCGCGGCGGATGGGCCGCTCTGCTGGCGCGCTGGCTTTGAGCGCCAGCATGGCCTGCGCTTTCAGCTGACCGCCGCTGGCGCTGGTTTCCGTTTTCGACGGCGGAACATCAGCACGGTGCCGATGAGGGTGCCGCCAAGGGCAAGCGCGGCAAAGCCTATCAGGAGGGGATGGTTGATATCTTCCCGCCCCTCCAGATCCATGATGTGCAGCCCCCAGGCCAGATCGAACCAGCGCCAGAGCCTTGTGCGGACCGCCAGAAGCTCTCCGGTATCGGCGTCGATATAGAAGCGCGCGCCATCATCGAAGGCGACCTGCCACGCCGGTCGGTCGCGGCGCAGATCCAGCGGCGGATGATCGGCATCGCTCCGGCGCAAGGCCGCGATGGTCCCGCCACCGGCGCGCATGATCGTCGCGATCTCGCCCGCTTCGACGGCGCTCACCGGTGGCAGCAGCGCGCCATCGTTGACGGACGCCCGGCGGCGGCCACCGTCTTTATAGGCAATGATCCACATCGGCGCATCGCCCGCGCGGATGAGGCGCAACTCCTCCACCGCCCGCCCCTCTAGCATGGGCGCTACCGGCACGATGGGCGGAAGCGGCGCCAGCTGTGCCCGCAGATCCTCTCCGCGCACCTTTTCGATGGGGTTGGCGACCATGAACAGCCCGCTGGCGGTCCAGAACAACAGCGGGACGGCGATCAACCAGCCGAGCCGGATGTGCCATATACGCAGAGTCGACATCAACAGGATCTTTCAGGCAAACGGGTCGGCAACCTTGGCCGCTACTCTGTAATCGGCGCAAGCTGCGTCAGCGATGATGGGCATGGGTGATCGCCACGGCCAGGGCGTCGGCGGCATCGGCCCCGGCCAGCGCGACGCCGGGCAGCAACAGCTTGAGCATGGCCTGAACCTGCTTCTTGTCCGCCCCCCCTGTCCCGACAACGCTCTTCTTCACCAGACGCGCGGCATATTCGCCAATCTCGACCCCCGCCTTGGCTGCCGCAAGCAGCACCACGCCGCGGGCCTGCCCCAGCTTCAGGGTCGATTGCGGATTGGCGTTGACGAACACTTCCTCGACCGCGGCAGCCTCCGGCCGATATTCGGCGAGGACCCTGGCCAGCGCCGCGTCCAGTTCGAGGAGGCGCGCTGCCATGGGCGCGCTGGCGGTGGTCTTTACCTGGCCATTGGCGATATGCGTCAGGCGGTTGCCCTGCGCGCGTATGACGCCCCAGCCCGTGATCCCCAGGCCGGGGTCCAGCCCCAATATGATCATGCCGCGATCAGGACCTGACCGGAGCCAGCGTTCCATGGTCGTCCCGGGCATAGCGCGGCGCGCGCTGCACATCCCAGACCAGCCCGAGCTTTTCCCAGACATCGACCGTCCAGCCGCAGAAATCGAACTCCCACCAGCGGATCTTGCAGGAAGCCGAGCGAGGATGGTGATGATGGTTGTTATGCCAGCCATCGCCCAGCGTCAGGATGGCCAGCAGCCAGTTGTTGCGCGATTGCCCGCCGCCGCTCTTCAGCTGATAACCACGGCTGTGGCCGAAGCTGTTGAGGCTGAGTTCGGCATGCAGCACCGCGTTGATGCGCAGGAACCCGCCGATCAAGATGGTGCCGGCAATCACGCGTCCGTCAAACCCGGCAAAGGCGATGGCCCAGAGGGCCGGCAGCGCGAAAATGCTGAAATAATACCAGAACCAGCGGGTCCGGTGGGTGAAGCGCAGCACCGCGTCGTCCAGCCCCTTGCCATAGAGCGCCTCGTCCGTTGTGCTGGCATCGAAGAACCAGCCCATATGGGCGCGAAACAGCGCCTTGCCGCCGCTGGCCGGGCGTCCCTCGCTGTCGAAATAGGGGCTGTGCGGATCGCCGGGCTGATCGGTGCGGGCGTGGTGGCGCCGGTGATCGATCACCCATTTACGGACCGAGGCCATGCCCGCCAGCTGCGCCATGATGCCCAGCGCATAGCGCATCGGCTTGCTGGTCTTGAAGCAATTATGCGTGAAATAGCGATGATAGCCGATGGTCACGCCCATCATGTTGAGCACGTAAAAGGCGAAGAACGCGCTCCACTCCACCCAGCCGGCGCCGTAAACGATGAGCCATGCCACCGCGAGCACCACACCGGGCCAGCGGGTCAGCGACAGCAGCAGATATTCCCGCTTCTTTTCGCGCCCCGCCCGGCCGCCGAGCAAAATGCCCGGCACCGGTCCGGGGACCGCCTCCCCGGAACCGTCTCTGGCCGCTGCCCTGAATTGTGTGTGATCTGCCATGCCTGCGCCCGCCCCGCTGCAATAAGGGCAAAGGCTAGGCGCTATGGGCCAGGCCTGCAATGCAGTTAACCATTGGAGGCGGCGGAGAAGCCCGGTTCAGGCGTCCTGACCGAGCTTTTCCATGATCTCGTCCGAGACGTCGTAATTGCCCCAGACGGTCTGCACGTCATCATCGTCATCCAGTGCATCGAGGAGGCGGAACAGCGTATCGGCATCGCTTTCGGCCACATCGACCATCAGATTGGGCTTCCAGGCCAGCTTGACCGTCTCCGCCTCGCCCAGCGACTTTTCCAGCGCGCCGGCAACCTCATGCAGATCGTCGCCTGCGGTCCAGATCTCATGCTCTTCCTTGCCGGACTGGATATCGTCCGCGCCCGCTTCCATGGCCGCTTCGAGCACCTTTTCCTCGCCACCGATCGCAGCGGGATAGACAATCAGCCCCAGCCGTTCGAACCCATGTGCAACCGAGCCGGAGGCACCCAGATTGCCGCCGTTTTTCGAGAAAGCGGTGCGCACATTGGTGGCGGTGCGGTTGCGGTTGTCGGTCAGCGCCTCGACGATGATCGCCACGCCGCCGGGGCCATAGCCTTCATAGCGGATTTCTTCATAATCATCGCCTTCATTGGCGGTGGCCTTGTCGATCGCGCGCTGGATATTGTCCTTGGGCATCGACTGCGCCTTGGCGGCCTGCACGGCGGCACGCAGGCGCGGGTTCATGTCCGGATCGGGCATGCCCATCTTGGCCGCGACGGTGATTTCGCGGCTGAGCTTGCTGAACATGGCCGAGCGCTTCTTGTCCTGCGCGCCCTTGCGATGCATGATGTTCTTGAATTTGCTATGGCCTGCCATGGCCTGTTTCCTTCACTTGAATGATGTGCCTGTCCTTTAGGTCAGGGCAGGCCCGCCGCGCAAGCCGGGCGAGCGGACGGGGACATGATCCTGCAAAGGCGACGCACCATGCGGGCGATACGGGAGAACAGGCGCAGCGCCGCAGATATGGCTAGATCCGCACCGCCGTGCCGGACACGCTGACCATCAGCATCGAGCCGTTCTGGCCGATCACCTCATAATCGATATCGACGCCCACCACGGCATTGGCCCCGCGCTTGGCCGCTTTCTCTTCCAGCTCCTCGAACGCCTCTTCGCGCGCGCCGCCGAGCGCCTTTTCATAGGAACCCGACCGCCCGCCGACGATATCGCTGATATTGGCGAACAGATCGCGAAAGATATTCGCGCCGATGATCACTTCTCCGGTCACCACGCCATAATATTCGGCGACCGGTTTGCCTTCGATGGTGGGCGTGGTGGTGATGATCATGGCGCGGGCTCCTGTTCCTGTTGTACGAATGCTGCCCGGAATAGAAGCGGGCACCATCAGCTGACCAGCCTCATCGCATGAGAGGCCCTGGCTTTTCGACAGGCAGCATGGCGCCCGCCCCTCCCCCATGTTCGGGCCGAGCAGCGCACCATGGAATCAGCCGATGCCGAGCGCCGCCTTGTAGGTCTCGATCAACATTTCCATTTCCTTTCGCTCTTCGGGCTTCAGCTTCCTGAGGCGCACGATCTGGCGCATGATCTTGACGTCATAGCCCTGGCTCTTGGCCTCGGAATAGATGTCGCGGATATCGTCGCTGATACCCTTTTTCTCTTCTTCCATGCGCTCGACACGCTCGATGAACAGGCGCAGCTGCTGGTCGGTGGTGGTGGCTTCTTCTTCGGCCATGGATCGATCCTTTTCGTTATGGTCCCGTTCGTGCCAAGCGCTGTCGAGGCATCTATCGATCCGGCGCGGTGCCATCCGGATAGCCCACTCGACTTCGCTCGGGGCGAACGATGATGGAGATTGAGCGTTCAGGCCGACTGGCCCGAATCGCGAAGCGCTGTGCCTAGCCAGCGTCGGCGTTCTTCGCCACGCTTTCCTTCATCGCTGCCAGCTGCGCCTCGCTCGCGGGCGTCTGATGCGCATCCTTATAATCGCCATAGGGCATGCCATAGACATAGGTGCGCGCCTGTTCCCTGGTCATCGATCCGTCCGCTTCCATCAGCCAGTCGGCCAGGCAATTGCGGCAGAAACCGGCGGTGCCCATGATATCGACATTCTGCACATCGGTGCGATGGCGCAGATGGGTGAGCAATCGCTGCATGGTGGCGGCGAGCACGGCCTCGCCGGGCGCAGAAGGGGGCGTGCTGGTAGCGTCGGTCATGGCTGTTCATACCTGTTCATGAGAGGGCTGGCCGGTCGGGCGGCCCGGAATTTCTTGGGTCCGTCATGCTAAGCCGCTAAGCCCTTGTCGGCAAGCATGGCAGCCGCAACATGCCACGCGCCGAGGAGCCCTGATGACCGACTATTCCAAACCGCGCACCCGCAAGATCCGAATCCTCGCCACGCTTGGCCCGGCCAGCGAAAGCGCCGAAGCGATCGAGAAATTGCACCGCGCGGGGGCCGACGCCTTCCGCATCAATATGAGCCATGGCGCGCAGGAAGATAAGAAAAAGCTGTTCGATCATATCCGTGCGCTGGAAGAAAAGACCGGTCGACCAACCACGATCCTGGCCGATCTGCAGGGCCCGAAGCTGCGCATCGGCACCTTTGCGACCGGCAAGATAGAGCTGAAAGAAGGCGCTGCCTTCACGCTGGATCGCAAAGACGAGGCGGGTACGCAATCGCGCGTGACGCTGCCGCACAAGGAAATCTTCGATGCGCTGTCGGCGGGCGACCGGCTGCTGCTCGACGACGGCAAGATCGCGCTGCGCATCACCGAAGCGGGGCCGGACCGGATCGAGACGCGCGTGGAAGTCGGCGGTCCGCTCTCGAACCGCAAGGGCGTGAACGTGCCCGACGTTGCCATCCCGATGAGTGCGTTGACCGAGAAGGACCGCAGCGATCTGGCCTATGCGCTGGACCAGGGGGCGGACTGGATCGCCTTGAGCTTCGTCCAGCGGCCGGAGGATGTCGCCGAGGCCCGCCGCCTGATCGGCAAGCGCGCGGCCTTGCTCGCCAAGATCGAGAAGCCATCGGCCTGCACGCGTCTGGAGGAAATCCTCGAACTGTCCGATGGCGTGATGGTCGCGCGTGGCGATCTGGGCGTCGAACTGCCGCCCGAGGCCGTGCCGACCTTGCAAAAGCACATCGTCGCCACCGCGCGCGCCATGGGCAAGCCGGTGGTGGTGGCCACGCAGATGCTCGAATCGATGATTACCGCGCCCACGCCGACTCGCGCCGAAGTCTCGGACGTGGCCACCGCGGTCTATGACGGCGCGGACGCCATCATGCTTTCCGCCGAGACGGCGGTGGGCGAATATTCGGAGGAGGCGGTGTCGATCATGGACCGCATCGCCACCAGCGTGGAGAGCGATCCAGGCTATGCCGGCCGCGTGCATTATACCGAGACGCGGCCCGATTCGACCACATCGGACGCCATCGCCGCGTCATCGAGCAGCATTGCCGATACCATCTCGGTCTCGGCCATCGCCTGCTTCACCTTTTCCGGCTCTACCGCGCGGCGCATCGCGCGTGAGCGGCCCTCCGCGCCGCTGCTGGTGCTCACCCCGCAGCGCGAAACGGCACGCCGCGTCGGCCTGCTCTGGGGGGCCTATGCCGTAGTCACCCGCGATGTCGGCGATTTCGAGGAGATGATCGCCAAATCCAAGCGCATGGCGCTGCGCCACGGCTTCGGCGGCGCGGGCGAACGGCTGATCGTGATCGCCGGCGTTCCCTTCGGCACGCCCGGCAGCACCAATTTGCTGCATGTGGTGACGCTGAAAGGCGATGAGCTGAAAGGGCGGTGAGCCTTTACCGAAATCCGGAAGCCCTGGGTTTGTCGCAGGGCGTTTCTCGGCAAGGCATGGCACCGAATCGAGAGCCGTCCCTCGACGGGCCCGGGGTGCGGCCATCCACGGTCAAGGGACAGCTATAGCAACGCCGTCCGTTCCAGCTCGGCCTGCAGCGTTTCCGCATCCTGAAACACATGGCCGTGCATGCCGGCCGCCTCGGCCCCGCGCACATTCTCGATTCGGTCGTCGATGAACAGGCACTGCGCCGGATCGACATCGAATCGCTTGATCGCCAGCGCATAGATCGCGGCATCGGGCTTCATCATCTTTTCGGTCCCGGACACCAGTATGTCTTCGAACAGGTCGAAAATCGGCTGTTCGGGGCGGAAACCGGCCCAGAATTCATGCCCGAAATTGGTGATCGCATAGAGCGGCACAGCGCGGTCATGCAGCGCACGGACCAGATCGTGACTGCCGGGCACGGGGCCGGGCACCGTTTCGTTCCAGCGCTGGGCGTAGGCACGAATCAGCGCTTCATGGTCTGGAAATTGCGCGATTCGCTCTTCCAGCATCGTCGCCAGCGGGCGGCCCGCATCCGCCTCGAAATGCCAGTCCTTGGTCACGACATTGGACAGAAACCAGTCGAGCTCGTCCGGATCGGCGATCAGTTTTTCGAACAGGAAACGCGGATCCCATTCGAACAAGACATGGCCGACGTCGAAAATGGCGATGCTGGGGTGGATCATGAAACGGTCCCGGACACGAAAAAAGTCACCCCGAAGCAGCTCCGGGGTGACCTGATATTCTATCTAACAGGCACGGGCCAAATTGGCCCGAACGCCGAATCAGCCCTGGCGGGCCTTGAAGCGGCGGTTGGTCTTGTTGATGACATAGACGCGCCCACGGCGGCGGATCACGCGATTGTCGCGATGACGGCCCTTGAGCGACTTCAGCGAGTTGCGGATCTTCATGGCTGATGCTTCTTTGGTCAGGAGGAAATGTCGAATTCGGAAGGCGCGCACCTAAGTAGGCACCCGGCCAAAGTCAAGCACCGCAACCAAGGCAGCGGCACAGACGTTGGCTCCCCATACCCTATGAAATGCCGCTCTTTCCAGAGGAATTCTTCCATGTTTCGATTCCAGCCGCGTATTCTGGCTCCCGTCCTGCTTGCCGCCTCCACCACCGCTGGCCTGGCCGGGTGCATGACGCCTGCCGGCCCTGTCGAAGTGACGCGCTTCCACCGTGCCGAAGCCGTGCCGGTAGCGCGCGGCACCATCTCGGTAGCTCCCCTGCCCGGCTCGATGCTCGATCCGCAAAGTATCGAGGCGCGGGCCTATTATGACGCTGTCGCGGCGGAGCTTGCCAGCCTTGGATACAGCGTGGTCGAATCGGGCGGCCAATATCGCGCGCAGGTCACCGCCCAGCGCGGCACGGCAGCGCAGCTGGCGAATCGGGGCAGCGGCGTATCGGTCGGTGCCGGCGCGGGCGGATCGACCGGGCGCTATGGCGGCAGCGGAGTCGGGCTGGGTGTCGGGCTCGATCTGACCCGCCTGCTGGGCGGCGGAAACGACACACGCGTGGTGACAGAGCTGGATGCCCGCATCCTGCGCGCATCCGATAATCTGGTGATCTGGGAAGGCCGCGCAGAGCAGGAAACCGGCGCGACGAGCGAGGCGGCGCAGCTTGGCGTGATCTCACGCAAATTGGCCGCTGCGCTTTTCCAAGGGTTTCCCGGCAACAGCGGAGAGACTATCAGGGTCAAATGACCTTATCCATCTCCTCCGCCTTCGACAGCGGCAACATCATCGTGGAATCCATTGACGGCGACAGCGCAAAACTGCGCATCGCCAAGGACCATGCGTCCGAATTCTACCAGTGGTTTCATTTCCGCGTGTCTTGCGCGCCCGGCACAAGACTGCAACTGAACATCACCGATCTCAATGGCAGCGCCTATCCCGGCGGCTGGCAGGATTACAACACGGCGGTGACCGAAGATCGCGTCGACTGGCTGCGCGCACCCAGCAGCTGGCACAAGGATGCCGATAACGGCACGCTCAGCATAGACTGGACGTGTGAGAGCGGCACCGCCTGGTTCGCCTATTTTGCGCCCTACAGCTATGAACGGCATCAGAATCTGGTGGCCGAGGCGGCGTCCTATGACGGCGTCAGCTATCGCCAGCTGGGCACCACCGCACAGGGCCGCCCGATCGATTGCCTGGCAATGGGCGATGGCGACAAGCAGGTGTGGCTCTATGCGCGCCAGCATCCCGGCGAATCGATGGCCGAATGGTGGATGGAAGGCGCGCTTGCCAAGCTGACCGATCCCGCCGATCCGCATGCCCGCATGCTGCGCCAGACCTGCCGCATCCATGTCGTGCCCAACATGAACCCGGATGGCAGCGTGCTCGGCCATCTGCGCACCAATTCCAAGGGCGTGAACCTGAACCGCGAATGGCATGAGCCGACCGAGGACAAGAGCCCCGAAGTGCTGTGCGTGAAGCAGGCGATGGACGAGACCGGCGTGGACTTTGCCATGGACGTGCATGGCGACGAGGCGATTGCCGCGGTGTTCCTGGCCGGCTTCGAGGGGATCGAGGACTGGACCGACGCGCTGGGCGGCAAGTTCACGCGCTATCAGCAGCTGCTGGCCAAGCGCACCCCCGATTTCCAGCATGAGCTGGGCTATCCCAAGGCCAAGCCCGGCACCGCCAACCTGTCGATGAGCACCAATCAGCTCGCCCAGCGCTTCGGCGCCGTATCGATGACGCTGGAGATGCCGTTCAAGGACAACCAGTTCCTGCCCGATGAGGACCATGGCTGGAGCCCCGAACGCTGCGTGCGGCTGGCCGACGACTGCCTCGCCGTGCTGGCCGAGATGATCGAGGAAATCTGATTAATGCCGAACGAGTTTTTCGCCTTTCTTGCCTATCCCCGCGAGCGATTTGAACTCACGCAGAGCATTTACAACTTAGTCACAGCACTTGGCGTCAATTGCTGGTGGGATAAAGAGAGCCTTCACGGCGGCGATGCGTGGGACGATCGACGCTCCCAAGCTTTAAAAAGCTGCAATCTGTTTTTGCTCGTTTGCGCGCCAGAAACCTTTAATAGACAAGGCGTTATTCAAAGAGAAATTAGGGAAGCGCTACAACGGTCAAAAGACCTCCCTGATGGCAGAAATCTCATAGTTCCTATTATAGCTGAAGAAGTTATTCTTAAATACGACTTGGATAAGTTTCATTGGCTCGAAAGCAAAAGTGAGAGCTTTACCAGGGACTTGGCCAAGTCCCTGGTAAACGCTTTTCACCAACAAGGCATATCCCCACCTGAAAGTCTTGAGGTGGCAGCGACATCCTCAACTTCTGAAGAAGGGGTGCACACGGTAGTAAAAGAAGAAAACGACGAGTTCGGCGATAAATACGTGTCGTATATTCAGTACTCTTCTAAAGAAGAGTTTTGGTCGTTCGTAAATAGCTTAGCTGAATTTCACGCGCTTCAACAGTTTTATTTTTTCAGTCAGTCCCAAAAAAATTGGGCGAAAAGAGGAAGCAGTAGCTATGGCCAGTTCGAGGTGCGGGAGTATCATACGGTAGGCACGCTGGTCTCTCTTACATTGCTAGCCAGTGATTATTATGCAGGGACCATACACCCAAATCACTCAGTTCGGACGTTGAATATTTTAGGCCCGGAGAATGGTATATTAGCCATTGAGGAATTGTTTGATAATAGCGAAGATGCTCGATCAGCATTAGCTGATTATATTACACTTGACCTCAAGGCGCGAGAGTTTGAACCTTCCGATCAAGGTTGGATCGAACAACTTATTAAGGACGGCGGGTGGGATGCACTTCGTCAGTATAATTTGAATGAACGAGGGATTATATTTAGCCTTTCTGTTGCAAGTGGCTTTCCGCATGTTTTTGGGGTTCAAGAAGTTTATGCTCCTTGGGAAGGCTTCAGGAAGTACCTTACTGAAACAGCCAGGAGCTTTCTTGTTTCAGTGGGAATGCCCGCCGAATCGTTATAAATAAATTCCGACCATGATCCCCGATTAATAAGATTAAGCGGGCAAAACTTAAGGAGTACCCATGCCCAAACTCATCCTGCTGCGCCACGGCCAGTCCGAATGGAATCTGCAGAACCGGTTCACCGGCTGGTGGGACGTGGAGGTGACCGAAAAGGGCGTGGAGGAAGCCAGGGCCGCCGGTCGGTTGATGCTGGAAAAGGGGCTGGAGCCGGACATCTGCTTCACCTCGCTCCAGTCCCGCGCAATCAAGACGCTGCATCTGGCGCTGGAGGAGATGGACCGTTTGTGGCTGCCGGAGATCAAGGATTACCGGCTGAACGAGCGCCATTATGGCGGGCTGACCGGGCTCAACAAGCAGGAAACGCGCGACAAGCATGGCGATGAGCAGGTGCATATCTGGCGCCGCAGCTTCGACACCCCCCCGCCGGAACTGGAGGCGGGCAGCGAATATGATCTGTCGTCCGATCCGCGCTATGCCGGCATCACGGTGCCGACCACCGAGAGCCTGAAGCTGACCATCGAGCGCGTGCTGCCCTATTGGAACGGCACCATCGCGCCCGAGCTGAAGGCGGGCAAGACCGTGCTGATCAGCGCGCACGGCAACAGCCTGCGCGCGCTCGTCAAGCATCTGTCCAAGATTCCCGATAACGAGATCACCGGCCTGGAAATCCCCACCGGGCAACCGATGATCTATGAGCTGGACGACGATCTGGCCGAGGTGGAGCGCTATTATCTGAAGGACCGGTAAGGCCTTTGTCATGGCGAGGCGCCGAAGGGGGCGCGGCAATCGGGGGCGGCCCTGACGCCGCGCACGTGCTGGATTGCCGCGTTTCGAACGCAACGATGCATTTGCGCAAATCCTCAGGTTCTGCCCATTGCCCTTGGCCCGCCCCTTCGATATCGCACCGGGCTACTGACGCAGCGTGATCGGGCGGGATATGGGCGAGGGACCAGTTATCGGTATCATCATGGGCAGCCAGTCCGACTGGCCGACCATGCGGTGCGCCGCCGATATTCTCGATAATCTGGGCATTGCGCATGAGGTGCGCATCGTGTCCGCCCATCGCACGCCGGACCGGCTGTATGATTATGCCAAAACCGCCGAAAGCCGCGGACTGCAGGCGATTATCGCCGGCGCGGGCGGCGCGGCGCATCTGCCGGGCATGGCGGCGGCGATGACGCGGCTGCCGGTGCTGGGCGTGCCCGTGCAGTCGCGCGCGCTGGATGGCATGGATAGCCTGCTGTCCATCGTGCAGATGCCCGGCGGCGTGCCCGTGGCCACCTTTGCCATTGGCGAAGCGGGGGCAAAGAACGCCGCGCTTTTTGCGGCCGCCATGCTGGCGACAACGGACCCGGCGCTTGCCGAAAAGCTGCACGCGTTCCGCAAGGCGCAAACCGACAGCGTGGCCGAGGAACCGCAATGATCCAGCCGCTGCCACCCGGTTCCACCATCGGCATCCTGGGCGGCGGTCAGCTGGGCCGCATGCTCGCGATGGCCGCCGCGCAGATCGGTTATCGCTGCCATGTCTATGCGCCGGAAGGCCGCGCCGTGGCCGCCGATGTGTGCGAGACGCGCACCACCGCCGCATTTGAGGATGAAGCCGCGCTTGGCCGCTTTGCCGATGCCTGCGACGTCCTGACCTATGAATTCGAGAATGTGCCGACCGCCCCGCTGAAAGCCCTGGGGCTGGCAGACATGGTGCGCCCCGGCATCCCGGCGCTCGATATCGCGCAGAGCCGGATCGCGGAGAAGAATTTCTTCAGCGATCTGGGCGCACGCACCGCGCCCTTCGCCTGGGTGGAGGACGATACCACGCTGGAGGATGCGGTGGAGCAGATCGGCGCCCCGGCCATCCTGAAAACCGACCGTATGGGCTATGACGGCAAAGGGCAGGCGCGCATCGATGCGGCCGAGGCCGTGCGGCGCGGCTGGAGCAAGATCGGCCAGCGTCCGGCGGTGATGGAGGGTTTTGTCTCCTTCGATGCCGAGTTTTCGGTGATTCTGGTGCGCGCGGCCAGCGGCGAAATCCGGTTCTGGGACTCCACCCGCAATATTCACGAGGACGGTATCCTGCGCCGCTCGATCTGGCCCGCCGGTCCTGCGATCGAGGGTCAGGTGGCCGAGGCCCGCAATCTGGCGCGCACCGCAGCCGAAAGGCTTGGCGCGATCGGCGTGCTGACGTTCGAATTCTTTGCCACCGCAGACGGCCCGCTGTTCAACGAATGCGCGCCGCGCGTGCACAATAGCGGCCACTGGACCATCGAGGGTGCGGTCACCAGCCAGTTCGAAAACCATATCCGCGCCATCGCCGGTTTGCCGCTGGGCGATTGCGGCACGGTGGGACGGCGCATCGAGATGAGCAACCTGATCGGAGACGAGATTGGCGAGAGCGCCGCGATCCTGGGCGATCAGGCCGCCCATTTGCACCATTATGGCAAGGCCGATGCCCGTCCGGGGCGGAAAATGGGCCATGTCACCAAGCTGTATTTTTGACATGCTCTGGGTTAGGCGCCGCTAAGCGATGAACCATCCTGAAATCATCTTCGTTCTGGCCCGCGCGGCCAATGGCGTGATCGGGGCCAATGGCGATATGCCCTGGCACCTGCCGGCGGACTTGCGCCACTTCAAGCAGAAGACCGGCGACAAGCCGATGATCATGGGCCGCAAGACGTTCGACAGCCTGCCCGTCGCGCTGCCGGGCCGCCGCCATATCGTGATGACCCGCAATCCCGAGTGGAGCGACGACGATGCCGAGACGGTGCATTCGGTGGAAGAGGCGCTGGCGCTGGCCAACGCCCCGCATGTCGCGGTGATCGGCGGAGCGGAGATTTTCAAGCTGTTCCGCGCGCGGGCGGACCGGATCGAGCTGACCGAAATCCATGCCGAGCCGGAGGGCGATACCTTCGTGCCCGCTTTCGGCCCAGATGAGTGGACCGAGACCGCGCGCGAGACGCATCCCGCAGAGGGCGGCCGCCCCGCCTTCGATTTCGTGACGCTCGTCCGGAAATAAGTGGATGGCGCGGTCAGGACTTTCGCGATGAGCAGCATCGCCCGTTTCGGTATCGACACACCGCTGCCCGAACATATGCGCGGCGCGATCATCGCGCTCGGCAATTTCGACGGCTTTCATCAGGGCCATCAGGCGGTGGCCGGAGAGGCGATCCGCTGGGCGCGCGAAGAAGGCCGCCCGGCGATCATCGCCACCTTCGATCCGCACCCCGTGCGCCTGTTCAAGCCCGATACCCCGCCCTTTCGCCTGACGACGCTGGACCAGCGCCAGCGATTGTTCGGCGCGGCAGGGGCGGATGCCATGCTGGTGCTGGCGTTCGACCGGCAGCTGGCGGCCACCAGCGCACAAAGTTTCGTGCGCGATCTTCTGGCAGACCGCCTGGGCGCATCGGGCGTGGTGACCGGCGAGGATTTCACCTTCGGCAAGGGCCGCGAAGGTAGCGCGCCGGACCTCGGCACCCTCGGCGCGGATCTGGGCCTGCGCAGCCGTATCGTCTCCCCCGTTCAGGGCGGCGGCGCGGTGGTATCGTCCACCCGCATCCGCGAGGCGCTGAAAGCGGGCGATCCGCAGCTGGCCGCCCGCCTGCTCACGCGCCCCTTCGCCATCGAAGGTCCGGTGGTGCATGGCGCCAAGAACGGGCGGCAGCTGGGCTATCCCACCGCCAATCTGGAGCTCGGCCAGTATCTGCGCCCCCGCTACGGCATTTACGCGGTGCGCGGGCGGCTGCCCGACGGGCGCATGCTGGAAGGCGCGGCCAATATCGGCATACGCCCCAGTTTCGATCCGCCCGTCGAGCTGCTGGAGCCCTATTTCTTCCAGTTTTCCGCCGATCTGTACGGACAGACCATCGCCGTGGAACTGCATGCCTTCATCCGCCCCGAGCAGAAGTTCGACGATCTGGAAGCGTTGAAAGAGCAGATGGCCAATGACTGCGACCGCGCCCGCGCACTGCTGGCCGATGCCCCCGCTGGTGAGGACGCCGGTTAGGCCGCCGTTCAGGCGGCGCGCTGCACGGGGAGTGGACGCTGGCCGCCTTTCGTGCAATCGGGTGGCCCGCAACAAGGGACGACGGAGCTTGCAAGCCACATGACGCGCATCAAGACTTATGGGCTAATGCTCGCCACGCTGGTCGTCCTGCTCGATCAGGCGGTGAAATATGCCATGATCGTGCCGCTGTCGCTGCAGAGCAAGGGCACCATCTATCTGCTCCCCATTTTCAGCCTGACCTGGGCGGAGAACAAGGGCGTGTCGATGGGCATGTTCCAGGCCGGCACCGATGCGCAGCGCTGGATGCTGGTGGCGCTGACCGGCGTGCTGGCGCTGGCCGTGCTCGTCTGGATGGGGCGTGAGCGGCGGCTGGGCGACGTGCTGGCGCTTGGCGCGATCCTGGGCGGCGCGATCGGCAATATCATCGATCGGGCGCGCTTCGGCTATGTCGTGGATTATGCCGATTTCCATGTCGGTGGCATCCGCCCCTTCTTCATCTTCAATCTGGCCGATGCCTGTATCACCATCGGCGTCCTGATATTGCTTGCCCGTGCGCTGCTCATGCGCGACAAGCCCGACCAACGAAATTCGGAGAATGTCCATGCGTAAATCGCTCGCGATCCTAGGCGGCGCGGTGCTGCTCGGCGGCCTGTCCGGCTGCGGCGGCGGCGGTCTGTTCGACCGCGATCGTCCCGACGAATTTGCCGTTTCGCGGCAGGCCCCGCTGATCATCCCGCCGGATTATTCGCTGGAGCCGCCGCAGCCCGGTGCTGCCCCGGTGCAGGCCGGTACCGATCAAGAGCAGGTGCTCGATGCCCTGTTCGGCGGCCCGGCCCCGCGCTCGGTGGTGGAGCAGTCGATCAACAACCAGGCCGGCGACAGCGAACTCGGTATTCGCAGCGAAGTGGGCGACCCGCAGACCAATGTGGTCAACAAGGGCTCGGTCACGCGTGACATCATCGCCGCGCCGGAAGGCAATGGTCAGGAAGCACAGGTCGGCGTGCCGGCCGGTCAGGCCGCACCCGTGGACGCCAGCCAGCCGTCCGTTCCCGAAGGGTATAATGAGGCGCCCGCGCCAAACTGATGGCGCGGTCCCGCCGCCTTCCAGCGCGGGAGACCTTTCAGAAACAAGAAAAAGGCCTGCCGCGGTGCCATTCCGCAGCAGGCCTTTTTCTTTTTCGTAACGTGCTTTTGGCCGTTGCGCCAATCAGGCCCGCGCACCGGCCTCTTCGATATCGGTGCTGTTATGGCGCAGCGCCTTGAGCACCTTGTCCACGATATCCGGCGCCATCAGACCTGCTTCGGCATATTGCCGGTCCGGCTTGTCCTGATCCTGAAACACGTCCGGCAGGCGCATGGTCCGCACCTTCAGCCCGGCATCGGTGAGCCCTTCATCGCTGGCCATGGTGAGCACATGCGCGCCCAGCCCGCCGACGGCGCCTTCCTCGATGGTGATGCACACTTCATGCGTGCTCATCAGCTTGCGGATCAGGTCATTGTCCAGCGGCTTGGCAAAGCGCAGATCGGCCACCGTGGTGCTGAGGCCCTTGGCGTCCAGCGTGTCGGCAGCCTTCATGGCTTCGGCCAGCCGGGTGCCGAGCGACAGAATCGCGACCTGACGGCCTTCGCGCACGATGCGTCCCTTGCCGATTTCCAGCTTCTCCGGCGTTTCCGGCAGCGCCACACCGGTGCCCGCGCCGCGCGGATAGCGGAACGCAATCGGCCCGTCGTCATAGGCGGCGGCGGTATGCACCATATGGACCAGCTCCGCCTCATCCGCCGCGGCCATCACCACCATGTTCGGCAAGGTGGCGAGATAGGCGATGTCGAACGATCCGGCATGGGTCTGCCCGTCATCCCCCACAAGCCCGGCGCGGTCGATGGCGAAGCGCACCGGCAGATTCTGGATCGCCACATCATGCACCACCTGATCATAGGCGCGCTGCAAAAAGGTGGAATAGATGGCGGCGAACGGTTTCATGCCCTGCGCGGCCAGCCCGGCGGCAAAGGTCACCGCATGCTGTTCGGCAATGCCCACGTCGAAGCTGCGCTCCGGAAAGGCGGCGGAGAATTTGTCGACGCCCGTACCGCCCGGCATTGCGCCGGTAATCGCGCAAATGCGCTTGTCCGCCGTGGCTTCGGCGATCAGCGCATCGGCAAAGACATTGGTGTAGGTGGGAGGGCCGCCGCCCTTGCCCTTGTCCTGCTTGCCGGTCACGACGTCGAATTTGGACACGCCGTGATATTTGTCGGCGGACGCTTCGGCGGGGCCATAGCCCTTGCCCTTCTGCGTCACGACATGGATCAGGATCGGCCCCTCTTCGGCATCGCGCACATTCTCGAGCACCGGGATGAGGTGGTCCAGATTATGGCCGTCGATCGGGCCGACATAATAGAAGCCCAGCTCCTCGAACAGCGTGCCGCCGGTCACCATGCCGCGCGTATATTCCTCCGCGCGGGCAAGCCCCTTGTGGACGCGGCGGGACAGCTTGGAACTCATCTTCTTGGCCAGGCTGCGCAGCCCAAGATATTCGCTGCTGGAGATCAGCCGCGCCAGATAGGCGCTGAGCCCGCCGACGGGCGGGGCGATCGACATGTCGTTGTCGTTCAGGATCACGATCAGCCGGTTGCCCGCCTGCGCGGCGTTGTTCATCGCCTCATACGCCATGCCCGCACTCATCGCGCCATCGCCGATGACCGCGATCGCCTTGTCCGGCCGCTCGCTGAGCTTGTTGGCCACGGCAAAGCCCAGCGCGGCGGAGATCGAGGTGGAGCTGTGCGCCGCACCGAACGGATCATATTCGCTCTCGGACCGCTTGGTGAAACCACTGAGGCCGCCGGCCTGGCGCAGCGTGCGGATACGGTCCCGGCGTCCGGTCAGAATCTTGTGCGGATAGCATTGATGGCCGACATCGAAGATCAGCCGGTCGTCCGGCGTGTTGAACACGTAATGGATCGCCGCGGTCAGCTCGACCACGCCGAGACCCGCCCCCAGATGACCGCCGGTGACGGACACCGCATCGATCATTTCCGCGCGCAGTTCGTCACAGAGCTGCCGCAGCTGATCGGGCTTGAGCTTGCGCAGGTCGGCAGGGACATCGACCATATCGAGAAGCGGTGTTTCCGGCCGCACTGCCAGTGTTTTTTCAGTCATCTCTCAACCTTATACGCTTGGATTGTCCAAGTCGATTGGCGCCGCTCAATCGCAGGCGGCGCATGTTCCATGCACTTCAATCACGGGACGATCGGGGGTGAAGCCGTTGGCGGTGGCGGTATCGCGCACACCATTGGCAATGCGATCATTGTCGACATGCGTCACTTCGCCGCATCTATCGCAGATCATGAAGATACAGTCATGCACACAGCCCGGGTGGCTGTTGGCCACATAGGCATTCGCACTTTCCACCCGCTGGGCCAGATTGGTTTCCACGAACAGATCGAGGATGCGATACACGCTGTTGGGCGCAATCCGCTTTTCCCGCCGCGCGGAAACCTTTTCGGCAATGTCATAGGCGGACGCTGGCGTCTTGAACGTGGCGAGCACGTCGAAGATCAGCGCGCGCATGTCGGTCCACTGCTCGCCGGCAGCTTCCAATGTGGTCTGCGCCTCCTGAGTCAGCGAGGCGCCATGATGCTCGTGATGCGCATGGCCTGTCATGCACCAGGATGTAGGCAAGCGCGCGAGGCGGGGCAATGCTGCAAATTAACGCCCGGCGAAAGGCGTGGCCCGGCGGCCTGTGCATCGCCTGCGGCAAACCCTCAGTGGGTGGCGCGAAAATTCAGATCATGGCCGAGCGCCAAAATCGATACGCCCATTATGGTGTAGACCACCTCCATATCGCCATGCGGCAGGCTGAGCGCGCCGGCCATGACGCCAAGGCCCAGAGATCCGATCGCTACCGGGAACAGATAGCCATGGCGCAGTACGCCGCGTCCAAGACCGACGCCGCCCAGCACAATGGCAATGGCCAGTCCAAGCTCATGCACCCATTCCGCGCCGAGAAGGCCACCAAGCGACGCGGCAGCAGCGACAAAGACTGCCGTTGCAATGCAATGCACCACGCACATACCGGACAGCAGCATGGCCGCGCGGTCCCACAATCCGTCTCTCTGTATCATCGTCGCCATGCCGGACTGTATAGCCATAGGTTCGTTAAGATACAACATCACATGCCGGCGGAAGTCCAAAAACTTTTCGGCTTCCCCCGTGCAGACAGTTCCCGACAGGCGCGCAGATGGCTTGCGGGTCACGGCGCGGCAGCACATATCGTCCAGCATGACAGCGACCCGAATGTCCGCGCCTGCAGCGTCCGCAACCAGTGCCCGCCTGCAGCCGATCGCCATCGCCAATTGGCTGCTCGCGGTGGCCGCGCTGGTGTTTTGCATGGTCGTGGTCGGCGGGATCACGCGGCTGACCGAATCGGGCCTGTCGATCACCGAATGGCAACCGATCACCGGCGCTATTCCGCCCCTGTCGCTGAGCGGCTGGGAGGCGGAGTTCGCCAAATATAAGGCGACGCCGGAATATCAGGAGATCACCGGCCCGGCGGGCATGACGCTGTCGCAGTTCCAGTTCATCTTTTTCTGGGAATGGGCGCACCGGCTGCTCGGGCGTCTGATCGGTATCGCTTTCGCACTCCCGCTCGCCTTCTTCTGGATTCGCCGCGCGATCCCGAAGGGTTACAAGCCCAGGCTGCTGGCACTGCTCGCGCTGGGCGGATTGCAGGGCGCCATCGGCTGGTGGATGGTGGTGAGCGGCCTCACCCTGCGGACCGATGTCAGCCATTATCGACTGGCGGTCCATCTGCTGACCGCCCTTTTCATCCTGTCCGGCCTGGTCTGGACCGCGCTGGATCTGCGCCAGCTGGCCAAGGTTCAGGCCCGCCCGGCCAGGCTGACCGGCCGGTCGGCGCTGCTGCTGGCGATCGTGGCGATCCAGCTGCTATATGGCGCGTGGGTCGCCGGCATGGACGCCGGCTATGTCGCCAGCGACTGGCCGCTGATGAACGGTCAATTCTTCCCCGCCGGTGTGGACTGGAGCAGGGGCGCAGCCTTTGCCTTTTCCAACGATCCCTTCCTGGTGCACTTCATCCACCGCTGGTGGGCCTGGGCGGCGCTGGCGGCGGTCATCCTGCTGGCCCGCGGGGCCAAACGGGCGGGCGTGCGCCCGGTCTCGATCGCCCTGTCGGCCGCGGTTGGCGTGCAGATCCTGCTCGGCATCGCGACGGTCATGAGCGGCGTCGCCCTGCCGATGGCGGCGGCGCATCAAGCGGTCGGCGCGCTGCTGGTGGCCAGTGCGATATGGGCGGCGCATGCAGCAGGCAGACGGACGGCCTGAATTCCATACGGTATCATTATACCCGCTCTATAACCCCCGCTCAGCCTTGACTTCAGCCGGGTTAGCCGTCATTAGCGCACCTTCACCGCCGTGGGGGAACCTGCGGCTTTCGCTTTTTTTGATCCAAGGACGGCTAACATGAAGTCGCTTTCCAAGACCACCCAATCGGTGCGTCCCGAGGATGTCGAGAAGAAGTGGCACATCATCGACGCCGAGGGTCTCGTCGTCGGCCGTGTCGCCACCATCATCGCCAACATCCTGCGTGGCAAGCACAAGCCCAGCTTTACCCCCCATGTCGATTGCGGTGACCATGTCATCGTCATCAATGCGGGCAAGGTGCGCTTTACCGGCAACAAGACCAAGCAGAAGGTCTATTACAAGCACACCGGCTATGCCGGCGGCATCAAGGGCGTCACCGCCGAGAAGGTTCTCGAAGGTCGCTTCCCCGAGCGCGTGCTGGAAAAGGCCGTCGAGCGTATGGTCCCGCGTGGCCCGCTCGGCCGTGCGCAGATGCGCGCCCTGCATTTGTACAATGGCACCGAGCATCCGCATGAAGGCCAGCAGCCCGAAACGCTCGACATCGCTGCGCGCAATCGCAAGAACAAGGTAGGTGCCTAATGGCCGATAATCGTCAGTCGCTTTCCGACATCAAGGACATTGCGGGCGACGCCGCCGAGGCGAATGCCGAAGCCGGCACGACCGATGTTCCTGCACAGCCGACCATGCCGCTGCGTGAGCAGATCCTGGACCAGTATGGCCGCGCCTATGCCACCGGCCGCCGCAAGGACGCCATTGCGCGCGTCTGGCTGAAACCCGGCACGGGTCAGATTGTGGTCAATGGCCGCGATCAGAGCACCTATTTCGCACGCCCCTCGCTGCGCCTCGTGATCAACCAGCCGTTCGACGTGACCGAGCGTCGCGGCCAGTATGATGTCATGGTCACCGTCAAGGGTGGCGGTCTTTCCGGCCAGGCCGGCGCCGTCAAGCATGGCATTAGCCAGGCGCTGACACGCTATGAGCCCGTGCTGCGCGCCGTGGTGAAGTCTGCCGGCTTCCTCACCCGTGACAGCCGCGTGGTCGAGCGCAAGAAATATGGCCGTGCCAAGGCGCGCAAGAGCTTCCAGTTCTCCAAGCGTTAAGCGCCATATCTCTCCAAGATTTCAGAAGGCGGCCCCGACGGGCCGCCTTTTTTTGCGGCCGAACCCGTAGCACCCCAGCAGCGACGTCCAGTTTAGGCGCTGTTTACCATTCGCCTCTAGACGGCTGTCTTGAAGGGATGCGGTGTTATGCGATTTTGGACCGATGCAGGCTTTCGGCCCAAGCGATTGGCCTTTTACCTGCGCGAATTAACGCGAATCGATTGTGCGGAGGACAGCGCGAGACAGGCTGCCTTCGAAGCGCAGTTGCGCGCCACTGCCCATAGCATGCGCACGGTATTTCCGATTACCGGCCTGCTATCGCTTTCGATTTATGTCGTTCTGGAGCCCTTCTCCTCTCAATTCTGGCTCGCCATCGGATCGATCGGCCTGTTCATCGCGACCGTGCTCGGCTTCTGGCTAACCGGACCGAATATGACCGATCGGCTCTGTCGACAGCCGCGTCACATGGCACTCGCCCTGGTCGGCAACGCCCTGATGTTAGGGCTCTCCTGGAGCGCGGCGTTCTACGCAGCGCTCCAAACAGACGATCCTGCGATCATCCAGTTTCTCACCGCCGTACTTTCCGCGATGATATTTTTGGGAGCGCTGATCTATCTGAGCCTGCCGATCGCGTTCCTTGCCTTTTCCCTGCCGCTCTATGTTCTTTTTGGGATCAACCTTGCCGTCCGGTACGACTTTGCGTTCATAACCTCGGTAATGCTCATGGTGCTGGGCTGGTATCTTGCCAAAACCGTGGTCGAACAATCGCAAAACATCGTGCAGCTGCATCTCAAGAACGAAGAACTCAACGAAACCCGCTTGGCCGAAGCCTTGCTGCGGGACCGCCAGAATTCTCGAGAGCTGGACGAAGCGCATGAACGTGCCGCGGCGAAGGAAAATATCGCCAAGGAACGGCGCATGCATCTGCTCGCCCTGGCGGACCAGTTCGACAGCTCGGTCGTGGAAACCAGCGACGATTTGGCCGCCGCCATCGCCGAGCTGACGGGGTCCGCCACGTCTCTCACCACGATCGCCGGAACCACGAGCGACGATGCCCGCGCAACACGCAACCGGGCCAGCGCAGCAACGGATGCCGCGCAGCATGTCGCCGTGGCGGCCGAGCAGCTTGACCAGGCCGTGGCCGAAGTGGGCACGCAGATTCAGGCCAATCTGGCGCATATCGCCGAGGTCGGTCAGGCCACGCGGCAAAGCGAAGCGGCGATGACGCTCCTCGTGCAACGGGCGGGCGGTATCGGGAAGATTGTCCATACGATATCGGATGTGGCGCGTCAGACCAATCTGCTGGCGCTCAACGCGACCATCGAGGCTGCCCGGGCTGGTGAAGCCGGGCGCGGGTTTGCGATTGTGGCGCAGGAGGTCAAGGCGCTGGCCGGACAGACGGCGCGCATGACCGAAGACATTGCCGCGCAGCTCAACGAGATCGATCGATTCGTGAACGATGCCGCCATGGCGCTGGACAAGGCCGGCGAGGAGCTGACGCAGCTGGAGGAGTGCGGCACGATGATCGCCTCTGCAACCGAAGAACAGCGCGCGGCGAGCGACGAGATCCGACGCCACTCCACCATGGCAGCAGCGGAAAGCGAACGGGCCCAGTCCAGCGTCAGCCGTGTGACCCATGCCGCGGACGAAACGCGCAAGCACAGCAGCGGGGTCAGCGACATCGCCCAGTCTCTGACCATCCGGTCCACCAGTCTGCGCACCGCCACGGAGGGCTTCCTCCGGGAACTGCGCGCGTCCTGATCAGGACGGCATGAACTGCACGTCCACCAAAATCCTGCCATCCGCCACGCTGATTCGGTTATAGCTTGGCGGATTCTCGCGCGTCCGCTCGGACAAAGTGCCGGCACCGATCAGCCGGATGCTCCCGTCACCGGTGGGGCGATCGATATCGAACGGATCATGGACATGGCCGGTCAGCACGGCATGGGCGCCAGCCTTTTGCAGCGCCTGCAACGCCTCCAGCCCGCCGCGCGTGGAGCCGCTGGTGCGCGTATCGGCGTCCACCAGAGGATGATGCGCGGCGATGAGATTGATCGATCCGGCCGGCGCAGTCTCCAGTGCCGACAGCGTGCTGCGCAGAGCGCCGGACCGGACCGTGCCCTTGGACCAGTTGAACCGCCATTGCGCGCGCGCGGTGGTGTTCAGGGGAATGATGGAAACGCCCGGCAGATCGATCTCCTTCTCCACCTTGTCGGCCACCCGCGTATAGCGGCGATAAGGCGTGAGGAACCGTTCGATCAGGTTGTAATAGGGCATGTCATGATTGCCGACTTCCACGGTGACCGGCACGCCCAGCGATGCCATCCATTCGCCAGCAGCCGCAAATTCGCGATGCTTGGCGCGCATGGTGAGGTCTCCGGTGATAATCACCGCATCCGGCCTGGCCGACGCCACTTCCCCGGCAAACCAGTCGAGCGCTGCGCGGTCTTCCGCGCCAAAATGAATGTCGCTGCAATGAAAAAGATTGGTCATGACACGTCGTTAGCGGGGCTTTCCTGCATGGTATAGACGAAGTCGACCGCGGACAGTCCGTGCCGGAAATGGCATATGGCCGACCCGGCGGACTCCTCCCCGTCCACGAGCAGGCCGACCGGTTTTCCATCGTCGGCGGACAGCGACAGCGCGGCGCGCGCGCCCAGGGTCTCATGCGGACCTTCGCGGAAATCACCCTTCAGCCATGACAGTCCATGGGCAAACAGCTGACCGGCGCCCTCGGCTGTAAATCCAGTCACGCGAAGGGCATGTTCGGCAGGTTCGATAAACAAGGCGGGATAGGCCGCGCCGTCACCATCCAGGCGCACCTGCGCCCCGCCGAACGTCTTGGTCCAGGCATCGGCAATCGAGCCCGGCATGTCCGCCAGATTGAAATGGCGCATATCCTCGCGCACCTCGCCCCAGGCCGTGGTCGGCCCGGCGATCACGCCAACCAGCGCCGTCTCCCCCTCCCCGATCACCACCGGAATCGGCGAAATGCGGGAATGCCCCTGGGCATAGCGGCGCGCAATCGTCTCGCTGTCGGCATCGCCATGCAGCGTGCGGGCCAGCAAATTCATGGTGCCGCCGGGCAGCGCCAGAATGTGTCCGTTCCAGCCCTGCGCGCTGCGCAGTGCGCCATTCACGGTGCCATCGCCGCCAAACACGGCCAGCGCATCCACGCCGGCCGCGGTCAGTTCCGCCGCCGTCGGCAGCGCCTCATGCGGGCATTCGATCATCCGCGCCATGTCATGGCCCTCCGCACTCAGCGCACCGCTGACCGACTGGCACAAGGTTTTGTCATAACTGCCGCTGTGGATATTGGCGGCCATCCAGATTTTGCTCATGGGCGTCCAACGCGCGGAATCTGGTTTCGGTGCCGTAGCGAACCCGCATTGCCCGTTGATCCTTTGCGTCTCGATCCCTAGATGCTGTATGTAATTCCAGCACCGGAGCGACCATGGCCACCTTCACACTGCCCAAGAACAGCAAGATCAAGAAGAAGGGACAGGTGCATAAAGCCGAAGGTGCCGCGCGCACCAAGACGTTCAAAATCTATCGCTACGATCCCGATGCGGGCGAGAATCCGCGTTACGACACGTTCGAGGTGGATCTGGACAGCTGCGGGCCGATGGTGCTCGACGCGCTCATCAAGATGAAGGCCGAGCAGGACAGCACGCTGACCTTCCGCCGCTCCTGCCGCGAGGGGATCTGCGGGTCCTGCGCGATGAACATGGACGGCAAGAACGGACTGGCCTGCACCACCGCGATCGAGGATGTGAAGGGCGATATCCGCATCACGCCGCTGCCACATATGGATGTAATCAAGGACCTGGTGCCGGACTTCAAGCATTTCTACGCGCAATATGCGTCGATCCAGCCCTGGTTGCAGACGGTCACGCCGGAGCCTTCCGGCAAGGAACGGCTGCAGTCGCCCGAAGAGCGCCACAAGCTCGATGGCCTGTATGAGTGCATTTTGTGCGCCTGCTGCTCGACGGCCTGCCCCAGCTACTGGTGGAACCAGGACAAGTTCCTCGGCCCTGCCATTCTTCTGCAGGCCTATCGCTGGCTGGCCGACAGCCGCGACGAGATGACCGGCGAGCGGCTGGACGATCTGGAAGATCCCTATCGCCTGTATCGCTGCCACACGATCATGAACTGCGCCAATGTCTGCCCCAAGGGCCTCTCGCCCGCCAAGGCCATTGCCGAAACCAAGAAGATGATCGCAGAACGCGCTATCTGACCGCACTTGCTGGGCGATCTCGCCAATCAACATAGCCCGGGGCTGGCGCCAACATCGTCACGCCCCGGGTTTTTCGCGTATAACAGCCATACATATCACGGGACGCCGCCATGCCGATGATCGAAGAACAACATCCCTGGTTCGATCATGCGCCGGATCCGGCCAATCCGGGGTGGATGACGTGGAACGCCAAGGACAGCTCCCGCTATAACGGCTTTCTCGGCTCCATCGCGATTCGCGAGGATGCCGCGCCCGGTTGCGGTTGGGTGCGCATGATGCCCGGCCATCAGCACAGCAATTTTGGCGAAAATGTCCATGGCGGCACGATCCTCGGTTTCATCGATGTCTGTCTGTTCGCGGGCAGCCGCGCCATCGGCATCGATCTGGGCGGCCGCGCGGTGACCGTTGAGCTGTCGACCCAGTTCGTCGGCGCGGCCATTGTCGGCCGGGCGCTGGACTGCAAGCTGGAGAGCGTGCGCGAAACGGGCAAGATGCTGTTTCTGCGCGGCCTGTTGATGCAGCGCCCCCGCGACGACGCGGACTATGCCAATGTCGCAAGCTTCAATGGCATTCTGCGCAAGGGCCTGCCCCGCCCGTGACCACCGCGATAACCGAACGCTATGACGCTCTGGTCTCCGCCGGAGAGCTGAAGGCCGATGCGGATCAGGCGCGCGCCGTGGCCGCGCTGCAGAGGATCCAGACCGAGCTTGAGGCACGTCCGGAAAGCCCCGGTTTCTTTCGCAAGCTGCTGGGCAAGGGCCGCGATCCGGTGCGGGGCCTTTACATGTGGGGCGGCGTGGGCCGGGGCAAATCCATGTTGATGGATCTGTTCTACGAATCGGTCGATATCGACCACAAGCGCCGTGCCCATTTTCATGAATTCATGATCGACATTCACAGGCGCATTGCCGCCGAGCGCAAGAAGGAAGAAGGCGATCCGATCGCGCCCGTGGTCGAAGCGCTGGCATCCGACACGCGGCTGCTGTGTTTTGACGAGATGCACGTCACCAACACCGCCGATGCCGCGATCATGGGCCGGCTGTTCGGCGGGCTGATCGAGGCGGGTGTGACGGTGGTCACCACCTCCAACCGCGAACCGAAGGACCTGTTCAAGGACGGGCTGAACCGCACGCTGATCACCGGCTTCATCGCGCTGGTGGAAGAGCGGCTCGCCATCCTGCCGCTGGACGGGCCGACCGACTATCGGCGCGAACGGTTGGGCGATTCGCGGCTCTGGCACCATCCCAATGGCGACGCGGCGACCCAGGCGCTCAGCGATGCCTTTTTCCGCCTGACCGATTATCCGCCCAGCGATGCCGAGCATGTGCCGAGCGAAGATGTGGCGCTGGGCGGCGGGCGAGTGCTTCATGTACCAAAGGCGCTGAAGGGCGTGGCGGTCTTCTCGTTCAAGCGGCTGTGCGGTGAGCCGCGGGGGGCGGCGGACTATCTGGCCATTGCCCGGCGCTATCACACCGTCATCATTGTCGGCATTCCCGTGCTCAGCCCGGACAACCGCAACGAGGCGGCCCGGTTCGTCACGCTGATCGACGCGCTGTACGAATATCGCGTGAAGCTGCTGGCAAGCGCGGATGCGATGCCCGAGGCACTCTATCCGGCCGGAGACGGCGCGTTCGAGTTCGAGCGGACGGTCAGCCGTCTGTCGGAGATGCGTTCGGATGCCTATCTGGCGCTGGGCCACGGCTCCGAGGACTGAAGGGCAGCGCCCGGTCCATCAGCCGCCGCAGCCAGGGTTCTGCCCAGTTGGCGATGGCCAGCGCCAGGACGGTCACCGCCAGCAGCGTGAGGAGCGCGGCGGAAATATAGGGCAGGCCTGACCGCAGAAGCCCGCCGATGAGCACCAGCCCCATCGTCTGGTGGAGCAGATAGAGCGGATAGGTCGCCAGGCCGAGCAGCAGCACCGGCCGGCGCGGCAACAGCGCTTCAAGGGCCGATTGCATGCGCGGGGACAACGCCACGATCGTCACCGACAGCAGGAACAGCGCCGGCCCGGCCCAATCCAGCAGCTGCGTCTGAATGCCATAGCTGGTGTAGCGGCTGATCCGCTCGATCTCGGTCAGCCCGGCGGCCAAAAGCCCGGCCATCGCCGCCGCCGCCCACCAGCCGCGATGCCCGGCATGCCAGCGATGCAGCAAAATGCCGAGCGCGAAAAAACAGCCATGCTGCAGCAGGAGCAATTGCTCGCTGCGCAGATCCAGACGCTCGATGTTGCCGCCGGCGATCCAGAAGGCCGCGCTGGCTGTGCCGATCGCCATGGCGAGCCAGCCCGTCAGATCCCGCCCCTGCGCGGCCAGCAACAGCAGCGCGACCAGGGCATAGAACACAGCCTCCACCGCCAGCGTCCAGTAGCTGCCATCGATATACGGGCCCCAGGGCCAGAGCAGCGCGGCCCGCCAATATTCGCCGAGATGCAGCGCGCGCGGATCGACCGGCCAGAGCAGCGCCAGGGTCAGCGTGGCGCATAGCAGCGCGGCAGGCCACAAGCGCAGCAACCGCCGACGCGCAAACGGCAGCGCCTGCGATCCGTGCGCCGATATCGCGATCACATAGCCGGAGATAACGAAGAATATCTCCACGCCGATCCAGCCATAGCCGGCCAGCGCCTTGCCCGTTTGCGGCAGCAGCGCCGGATCCAGAAACCGCGCCGCCAGCGGGTGCCCCGGGCTCGCATAGCCCGCGAAATAATGGAACAGAACCACGAGCATGGCCGCAGCAAAGCGCAGCAGATCGATGGCATAGAGCGCGCCGCGCGGCCGCAGCTGCGCGGTTGCGCCGGAAGGCAGGGGATCGGTCGAAGAAGGCGCGGCGGAATTCATGGTGCATGCTAGCAAGCATTTGCCGGTGCGTATCCAGATGGTGGCGCACTTCGACAAAATTTAACCCGGCTGCCATATGACAAGGCTGTCCATGGCCAACACAGCCTTTCCTCTCCAGCGGGTCGATCTCGGCCCCGTGATCGCAAGCCGCCGTCTGTGGCGGCAGCCGCGCTTGCTCTGCCAGGTCGAGCCCGATCTGTCGCAATTGATCGACGGTGTTGAGCCCGACATACCCACGCTTGGCACCGAGGGTGCCGGCTATCGCTTTCAATCGGTGTCGCAGGCTATGGCAGACCGCTTGCCGGACGAGCTGCCCGGCCTGTTACCCGGGGCGCGGCAGGATTTCCCGCGTTATTATGTCGATCTGCGGCCCGGCTTCGATGCCTATATGGCGCAATTCTCCGGCAAGACCCGCTCCACCTTGCGGCGCAAGGCCCGCAAACTGGCCGCCCATGATGGCGGCGCGCTCGATATCCGAAGCTTTCATCGCCCTGACGAGATCGACACCTTCTTCCAGGCAGCCCTGCCGCTGAGCGCCCGGACCTATCAGGACCGGTTGCTGGACGCGGGCCTGCCGGATGATCCGCAATTTCGCCGCAAAGCGGAGGCGCTGGCCCGCGCCGATGCCGTACGGGCCTGGGTGATGTACGTGCACGGCGCGGCGGCGGCCTATTTATATTTGCCGGTGACGGGCCGCACCTTGCGCTACGATTATCTTGGCTATGACCCCGCGCTTGCCAATCTGTCGGTCGGTACAGTGCTGCAGATGCATGCGCTGGAGCAAGTGATGGCGGAAAAGAAGTTCGACTGGTTTGATTTCACGAGCGGCGATGGCGCGCACAAGCGCCTGTTCGCTACCGGTCATGTCGATTGCAGCACCATCATCCTGTTGCGTCCCGGCCTCGCGAACCGGGCCGCCTTGCTCAGCGGACAGATCATCGACCGGGCGGCGCAGCATGGCGCCGGCTGGGCAAAAAGATGGGGGCTCGACGCGCGGCTGCGCAAGGCGCTACGACGCTGAAGACCGCTTAATCCTCAGAAGACAGGGGCTTAGACAAGGACGTAGGCAGGGACGAGGGCAAGGACGGCCGGTCTTCGATCAACAGGCGCGATCCCGCCTGTTCGGCCATGCGCATGGTGCGCCGCGTCAGGCTGGCCGGCAATGCCTTGGCGCCGCGGCGCAGATCGCGGCGTTCCAGCTCGCGAAAACCACCGGACGTCATGCCCGGCTCCTGCGCGATCGTGCGGCACAGCGCGCGAAACCGCCGCGCGAGCAACCAATTGCCACGCCGGGCCTTGCGCACGAACAGCTCGAAACTGTGATTCACGATATTGAAGAATTGCGCATCCGTCGCGACGGCATGGTGCAGCGCGGCCCGCATTTCGCGCGCCGACAATGCACATAGCTGAGCATGGCGCAGGCAGCCGGAGCGATCCTCGATCACGGAAATGGGGCATATCTGCGCGCCCCGGTGCGTGCGCACATGGCGCGTATCCGAAGGCAGGTCGATCTGGCAGTCGCCGCCCAGCTGCGCCGGGTTGAAACTGCTGTCCCATGTAAAACCGAGCGCCGCCAGCGCGCGCAGCGTATCGTCATTGGCCCCGTAATTGCCCGCACGAAAGGCGGTCGGCGGCGGTGCGCCCGCATCGGTCAGAAGGTCGCGCCCCACCGCCAGCAGCCTCTTCTGATCGTCCAGCGAAAAGTCGGCCATGTTGCGCCCGCTTCGATCGCCGACCGGGCTGTCCGTCACATGGTCCAGCCATTCGGTATGGATATGCAGCTGCACCTCGTGCCCCTGCGCGCGCAGGGGGCCGACGATATCGGCAATGATTTGCGGACCATAGACCAGCGCCGGCATCGGATCGACGAAGAACACCGTTTTCAGGCCCCAATGACGAAGTTGCTCCAGCTGATAGGGAACGCCCCAGCTCCGCCCACGCCGGCACCGGCCCTCGATCGAGCGGGCATAATTGTCCGCCGCGCTGACGCCCTGCTCATGGAGCGCAGAGGACAACTCGGTATCCGTCGTCAAGAGAACCTGCATCGGCATGGAACGCCTGTAGCCCAATCTTGTTAAGTCTGGGTAAGCGCCACAAAACCTAGCTTTTTTGCAAATGTTTCGCATTATCGCAACGGCGTGCACATTCGCGATTTGGGCGGTTGATCCCGCTTGTCCACAGGCGTAAGCCCCAGCGCAACCTTTCCTCACGCTCCCGCCCTGTGGAGCAACAGCATCCCGAAGGAGACATTGATGGCCCGCAAAAAGATAGCGATGATCGGTTCCGGCATGATTGGCGGAACGCTCGCCCATCTCGCGGCCATGAAGGAACTTGGCGATGTCGTATTGTTCGACATTGCCGATGGCATGCCCTCCGGCAAGGCGCTCGACCTCAGCCAGGCCGCGCCGGTCGAGGGCTATGATTCGAACCTCAAGGGCACGAGCGATTATGCCGATATTGCCGGCGCAGACGTCTGCATCGTCACCGCCGGCATCCCGCGCAAGCCTGGCATGAGCCGCGACGATCTGCTGGCGACCAACCTCAAGGTCATGAAGGCCGTGGGCGAAGGCATCGCGAAGCATGCGCCGGACGCCTTCGTGATCTGCATCACCAACCCGCTCGACGCGATGGTCTGGGCGCTGCGCGAATTTTCCGGGCTCGATCACAAGAAGGTCGTCGGCATGGCCGGCGTTCTCGATTCGGCCCGCTTCCGCCACTTCCTCGCGGAAGAGTTCGACGTGTCGGTCGAAGACGTCACCGCCTTCGTGCTCGGCGGCCATGGCGATACGATGGTGCCGGTGGCGCAGTACAGCACCGTGGCCGGCATTCCTGTGCCCGACCTCATCAAGATGGGCTGGTCGACTCAGGAGAAGATCGACGCGATCATCGCGCGCACCCGTTCGGGCGGTGGCGAGATCGTGAAACTGCTCGGCAATGGCAGCGCCTTCTACGCGCCCGCCACCAGTGCGATCATGATGGCCGAGAGCTATCTGAAGGACAAGAAGCGCGTTCTGCCCGCCGCTGCGCACCTCACCGGCCAATATGGCGTCGACGGCCTGTATGTCGGAGTGCCGATCGTGATCGGTGCCAATGGCGTGGAGCGGATCGTCGAGATTGAGCTGGACGACGAAGCCAAGCAGGGCTTCCAGGTCAGTGTCGATGCGGTCAAGGAACTGACCGACGTGTGCAAGGGCATGGACAGCAGCCTTGCCTAAGCGCGTGGCCCTTCTCTCGGCGCTGGTGGCCCTAGGGGTCGCCGCGCCTGCGGCTGCTCAGCAAAAAGTGGCGGATCTCGGTGATATACTGGCCGCATCGGACCAGTGCATCAGCGCAACCGGCGCGAGCGGTGTCAGCAGCAAGCTTATGGAGCAGGGCGGCTGGAAACTGGGCAGTGTCAGCGCCAAAGGCAAAGCGGTCGATATGCCACTGCGGATTTACGGCAAGGCTGACAATAACGCGTTGATCATGGCGCAAAACGAAGCGAGCAGCAAAGATCGGGTTTGCATCGTTCTGGGCCGTATTTCCTCGCCGCAAGCCTATGCGCCCGCTGCTGCTGCCATGACCAAGAAATATGGCAAGCCCATCAAGCGCAATGGCAATTCAGTCATTTGGCGTTTCAAAAACAAGATCATTCAGCTCGATGCGACAGGTTCGCCCAAAAAAGCGGCCATGCGTATCGCCATCATTGAAGCTTCCGGAGGCAAATAATGTCCATTCTCGTCGACAAGAACACCAAGGTCATCACTCAGGGCATGACCGGCTCGACCGGTACGTTCCATACCGAGCAGGCGCTGGCCTATGGCACGCAGATGGTGGCGGGCGTAACGCCCGGCAAAGGCGGCACCGAACATATCGGCCTGCCGGTCTATGATACCGTGGCCGAAGCGCGCGACGCGACCGGCGCGGATGCCAGCGTGATCTATGTGCCGCCGAAGTTCGCCGCAGCATCGATCATGGAAGCGATCGAGGCGGAAATCCCGCTGATCGTTGCGATTACCGAAGGCATTCCGGTGCTCGACATGGTCAAGGTGAAGGGCAAGCTGGAAGGCTCCAAGTCGCGCCTGATCGGCCCCAACTGCCCCGGCGTCCTGACGCCCGGCGAGTGCAAGATCGGCATCATGCCCGGCTCCATCTTCAAAAAGGGCTCCGTTGGCGTGGTCTCGCGCTCAGGCACGCTCACCTATGAAGCGGTGCACCAGACCACAGCGGTTGGCCTGGGCCAGACCACGGCGGTCGGCATTGGCGGCGATCCCGTGAACGGCACCAATTTCATCGACATGCTCGAGCTGTTCCTGGCCGACGATGAGACGCAGAGCATCATCATGATTGGCGAAATCGGCGGCAGCGCAGAAGAAGAAGCTGCGCAGTTCCTGGCCGACGAAGCCAAGAAGGGCCGCAAGAAGCCCACCGTCGGTTTCATTGCGGGCAAGACCGCCCCTCCGGGACGCCGCATGGGCCATGCCGGTGCCATCGTTTCGGGCGGCCAGGGCGGCGCGGACGACAAGATTGCGGCGATGGAAGCGGCGGGCATCACCGTATCCCCAAGCCCGAGCGAACTGGGCACCACGCTGGCGGATTTGCTGAAAAACGCGTGACACCATTTGCGGGGGCATCTGCAACGACAAGTCCGGGCGCGTTGAGCCCGGCACGAAAGAAAGAGTGACCATGGGCGTAGAAGGCCAGATGTTCAGCACCGGACAGGAACCGCGCGAAGGGCCGAGCTGGCAGCGTTCGAACTGGCCGCTCGACGTGGCGGACGATCTCAACGCCGCGCTCGATCCCACGCGCATGGCCGTCGAGGTCAAGGCGGCGGCAGAAGCCAAGGGAAAGCCCCTTTCTCCCAAGGAGATCGAGAAGGCGGCTGCCGACTCGATCCGCGCCATGATGCTGATCCGCACCTATCGCGTGCGCGGCCATCTGGCCTCCAACCTCGATCCACTCGGTCTGTCCAAACGCGAACTTCCAGCCGATCTGACGCCGGAATATCATGGATTCGCCGAGGCCGACCTGGACCGCGAAGTGTTCCTCGGCGGCAATCTGGGTGTTGATTACGCCACCGTACGCGATCTCGTCACCATGCTGCGGACGGATTATTGCGGGCCCGTCGGCCTGGAATATATGCATATTTCGGACATCGAGGAGCGCCGCTTTCTGCAGGAGCGTCTCGAGGGTAAGGAAAACGCCATCAGCTTCACCGAGGAAGGCAAGAAGGCCATCCTCAACAAGGTGATCCAGGGGGAGCAGTTCGAAAACTTCCTCGGCAAGAAATATGTCGGCACCAAGCGCTTCGGCCTGGACGGCGGCGAGGCGATGCTGCCGGCGCTGGAAGCTGTGATCAAATATGGCGGCCAGTTCGGCGTGCGCGAAATCGTCTATGGCATGGCCCATCGCGGGCGGCTGAACGTCCTCGCAAACGTGATGGCCAAGCCCTATCGCGTCATTTTCCACGAATTTCAGGGCGGCAGTGCCAATCCCAAGGATGTCGGTGGGTCCGGCGATGTGAAATATCATCTCGGCACCAGCACCGATCGCGAATTTGACAGCATCACCGTACATATGTCGCTGGTTCCCAATCCCTCGCATCTCGAAGCGGTGGATCCGGTTGTTCTGGGCAAGGTGCGCGCGCAGCAGGTGATGCGGCAGGACACCAGCAAGCACGAGCAGGTGCTGCCGGTCCTCATCCATGGCGATGCCGCCTTTGCCGGCCAGGGCATCGTCTGGGAAACGCTGAGCTTCAGCGGCATCCGCGGCTATAATACTGGCGGCTGCATCCATTTTGTCATCAACAACCAGATCGGTTTCACCACCAGTCCGCAATTTGCGCGCAGTTCGCCCTATCCCAGCGACGTGGCGAAGGGCGTGCAGGCACCGATCTTCCATGTGAATGGCGATGATCCGGAAGCGGTGACCTATGCCTGCAAGATGGCGATCGAGTTCCGCCAGCATTTCGGCCGCGATATCGTGATCGACATGTGGTGCTATCGCCGCTTCGGCCACAATGAAGGCGACGAGCCGAGTTTCACCCAGCCGCTGATGTACAAGGCGATCAAGTCTCACCCCAAGGTCAGCGCCATTTATGGCGAGCGGCTGAAGCGCGAAGGCGTGGTGGACGATGGCTGGATGGACAGCGCCGTGCGCGACTATACCGATCATCTGCAGGCAGAGTTCGAGGCCGCCGAAAGTTACAAGCCCAACCGGGTCGACTGGTTTGGCGGGCGTTGGTCCGGCCTGCATGTGCCGGCCGACAACGAGACCGCGCGGCGCAACGCGCCGACCGCGATCGAGCGGAAATTGTTCGATTCGCTTGGCCGGACGCTGACCGAGGTGCCGGACGATCTGACGATCCACAAAACCTTGGGCCGTATCCTCGACGCCAAGAAGAAGATGTTCGACAGCGGCGAGAATTTCGATTGGGCGACCGGTGAGGCCCTGGCCTTCGGTTCGCTCCTCTCCGAAGGCTATGGCGTGCGTCTGTCCGGGCAGGACTCCGGCCGTGGCACGTTCAGTCAGCGTCATGCCGTCTGGGTCGATCAGGAGAATGAGCGAAAATATACGCCGCTCAGCCAGGTGCCGCATGGGCGCTTCGACGTGCTCGACAGCCCGCTGTCGGAATATGGCGTGCTCGGCTTCGAATATGGCTATGCGCTGGCCGATCCCAAGGCGCTGATCATGTGGGAAGCGCAGTTCGGCGATTTCGCCAATGGCGCGCAGATCACGATCGATCAGTTCATCGCCAGCGGAGAAGCCAAATGGCTGCGGGCCAATGGCCTCGTGATGCTGTTGCCGCATGGCTATGAAGGCCAGGGCCCGGAGCATAGTTCCGCCAGGCCCGAGCGCTTCCTGCAGCTTTGCGCGGAAGATAATATGCAGGTGTGCAACATCACCACGCCGGCCAATTATTTCCACGTGCTGCGCCGCCAGATGCTGCGCAATTTCCGCAAACCGCTGATTATCATGACGCCGAAATCGCTCTTGCGGCACAAGATGGCGGTATCCGAGACCAGCGAATTTCTGGGCGATTCGCAGTTCATGCGCATCAAGTCTGACACCAACGCCCCGGCGGACGAGCGCGTAAAACGCCTTGTCCTGTGCACCGGCAAGGTGGCGTTCGATCTGATCGAGGCGCGCGATGCAGCAGGCGATGAGGAAACCTCGATCGTGCGGATCGAACAGCTCTATCCGTTCCCGGGCGAGCCTCTGGCCGTGCGCCTGAAGCGTATGACCAATCTGGAAACGGTGGTCTGGGCGCAGGAAGAACCGAAGAACCAGGGCTATTGGCACTTCGTGGAATCTTATCTGGAAACCTGCCTGGGCGAAGCCGGAACTGCGCCGCAGCGCCCGGTCTATGCCGGACGCGATGCATCGGCATCACCGGCCACGGGCTTGGCATCGCGCCACAAGGAACAGCAGCAGAAGCTGATCGCCGAGGCGCTGGGCCATGCTGGCAAGGAAGATATCGAGCTGAACCCCAAGGACAAGCTGCGCAACTAGGCCGCGGCTTTTCCGTAAAGACATCAGGCCGGGCCCAGCGCCCTGGCAGCAGAAGGACGAAGCAAACATCATGTCCCAGGACGTCAAAGTACCCACCCTCGGCGAATCGATCACCGAAGCGACCATCGGCGAATGGCTCAAGCAGCCCGGCGATCGCGTGGAAATGGACGAGCCGATCGCCAGTCTGGAAACCGACAAGGTGGCCGTCGAGGTGCCTTCCCCCGTGGCCGGCACGATCGGCGAGTTGCTGGCAGAGGTTGGCGAGACGGTGCAGGTCGATGCCGTCATCGCGCGGATCGAGGACGGGGACGCCCCAGCGACATCGCCAGCACCGAGCAAGAGCGAAGACCCCAAGCCCAAAAAGGCCGATGACGAGCAGGTCGAGCGTGCTGAGACGCCGGACGCGGAATTCGCGGCCAAGGATGGTGGCTCGGATGGCGACAGTCCGCATCTCAGCCCTTCGGTCCGCCGCTTGGTGCTGGAGCACGGTGTCGATCCCACTAAGATCAAGGGCACCGGCAAGGATGGCCGTCTGACCCGTGAAGACGTGCTGGACGCGGCCAAGTCCGGCAAGGCCAAGAAGGGCGACGACGCGCCTGCCAAGAGCGACAGCGCACCGGCTGCCGCGTCCGATGGCAAGCCTGCACGCACCGAAGAGCGCCAGCGCATGACGCGCCTGCGCCAGACCATCGCCAAGCGTCTGAAATCCGCACAGAACGAAGCCGCGCTGCTCACGACGTTCAACGATGTCGACATGACCGCGGTCATCGACACGCGCAGCAAATACAAGGATTTGTTCGCCAAGAAACATGACGTGCGGCTTGGTTTCATGGGCTTCTTCATCAAGGCCGCCTGCCTTGCCGCGCGCGATGTTCCCTCGGTCAATGCCCGCATCGAGGGCGACGAGATCGTCTATCATGACTATGTCGACGTCTCGGTCGCCGTGTCCGCGCCCAATGGTCTGGTCGTGCCGGTTATCCGCAATGCGGAGAGCCTGAGCTTTGCCGAGATCGAGAAGACGATCGGCGACTTCGGTGCGCGCGCCAAGTCCGGCAAGCTGACCATGGACGAAATGCAGGGCGGCACGTTCACCATCTCCAATGGCGGTGTGTTCGGTTCGCTGATGAGCACGCCCATCGTCAATCCACCGCAGAGCGCCGTGCTCGGCCTGCACCGGATCGAGGACCGCGCGGTCGTGATCGACGGCGAGATCGTGATCCGCCCCATGATGTACATGGCGCTGACCTATGACCATCGCCTCATCGATGGCCGGGAAGCCGTGACCTATCTGGTCCGCATCAAGGAAGCGATCGAGGATCCGGCGCGCATGCTGATCGATCTGTAAGACACAAACTGTTCCCGTGCGGGCTGCGCTTGTTGAAGCCCTGATTATTCCCGGGACCCGGTTGAAAAAAGACCGCCCGTCGACAAGCTCAGGGCGAACGGAGATTGATAATGGCTGAGCAGACTTTCGATTATGACGTGCTGGTGATCGGCTCGGGGCCCGGCGGCTATGTCGCGGCCATTCGGGCCGCCCAACTGGGGCTGAAAACGGCGTGCGCGGAAAGCCGCGATACGCTGGGCGGCACCTGCCTCAATGTCGGCTGCATCCCGTCCAAGGCGCTGCTCCATGCCTCCGAATATTTCGAGGAAGCGGCCTCCGGTTCGCTGGAAAAATTCGGCGTGAAAGTCGGCAAGACCGAGCTCGATCTCGATCAGATGATGGCCGAAAAGACCAAGGCCGTGGGCGAACTGACCGGCGGCATCGAATATCTGTTCAAGAAGAACAAGGTGACCTGGCTGAAGGGCCGCGCCGCTTTCGAGGATGCGCACAGCATCAAGGTGGGCGACGAGACGGTGACCGCGCAATCGGTCATCATCGCCACCGGCTCCTCCGTCATGCCGTTGCCGGGCGTCGAGGTCGACAATGACGGCGGCATTGTGGTCGATTCCACCGGCGCTCTCTCGCTGCCCAAGGTGCCGGAGCATATGGTGCTGATCGGCGGCGGCGTGATCGGGCTGGAGCTTGGCAGCGTCTGGCGCCGTCTCGGCGCCAAGGTGACCTGCGTGGAATTTCTCGACCAGATCCTGCCCGGCATGGATGGCGATATCCGCAAGGAGGGCGCCAAGCTGTTCAAGAAGCAGGGCATCGATTTTCGCACCGGCACCAAGGTGACCGGCGTGACCGTGGAGGGCAAGAAAGCCATCGTGACCGTCGAGCCGGCCAAGGGCGGCGACAGCGAGACGATCGAGGCGGACGCCGTTCTGGTCTGCATCGGGCGCAAGCCCAACACCGACGGTCTGAATCTGGAGGCCGCCGGCCTGAAGACCACCGAACGCGGTTTGATCGAAGTCGACGAACGGTTCGAAACCGCCGTGGACGATGTCTATGCCATCGGCGACGTGGTGCCCGGCCTGATGCTGGCGCACCGTGCCGAGGATGAGGGCATTGCCGTGGCCGACAATATCGCCGGCGGCACCGGTATCGTGAACCATGCGATCATCCCGTCGGTCGTCTACACCCATCCCGAAATGGCCGGTGTCGGCATGACCGAGGAAGAAGCCAAGAAAGCTGGCCATGAACTGGCCATCGGCAAATTCCCTTTCATGGGCAACAGCCGCGCCAAGACCAATCGGGAAACCGACGGCTTCGTGAAGATCATCGCGGACAAGGAAACCGACCGCGTGCTCGGCGTGCACATCATTTCCGTGCTGGCCGGAACATTGATCGCGCAGGCCGCGCAGGCGATGGAGTTTGGCGCGACATCGGAAGACATCGCGCTCACCTGCCATGCCCACCCCACCCATGCCGAAGCCATGAAGGAAGCGGCCATGGCGGTGCGGGGCAAGCCGATCCACATCTGACCCACAAGACCGCCGATAGCGACCGGACATCCCATCCGGTCGCATCGCGCGGCGTCGGGACCGCCTGTCTTACAGCAGCGCGCTGAAAGGCAGCTGGCCTGACCCTGCTTGACACCAACGGTCTGTTCGATCGCATTTGCCGGGTTGTGATCGCATGGCACCAGGCCTAGGCGGCGGCGCATGACCACCGACAATCTGCTCCCCAATTTCGAAATCGGGCCGATCCTGATCGCCCTCGATATGCTCGGCATCGCCGTGTTCGCCGCATCGGGCGCGCTGGCGGCAGCGCGCAAGGGGCAGACGCTGGTCACCTTCAGCTTCTTTGCGCTGGTGACCGGGGTGGGCGGCGGGACCTTGCGCGATCTGCTGATCGGCGCACCGGTGTTCTGGATCGTCGACGGCAACATCCTGATGGCGATCGGCGCGGTGGTGCTGCTGATCTGGCTGACACCGCAGCGCTGGTGGAAAGGATCGATGCTGGACTGGTTCGATGCGGTCGGCCTGGCCGTCTATTCGGTGTTCGGCGCGGCCAAGGCGATCGAATATGGCATCAACCCTCTACCTGCCGCGCTGATGGGCATCATCACCGCCTGTGTGGGCGGCATTGTGCGCGATGTGCTGGCCGGCGAGCCATCGATCATCCTGCGCCCTGAGATTTACGTGACCGCCGCCGCCCTTTCCTCCGGCCTGTTCGTCCTTCTGAAACTGCTGGGCATGGATACGCCGGTGGCGGCCATCCTGGCCGCGCTGGCCGGTTTCGTCCTGCGCGGCGCGGCGATCCACTTCGGCTGGGCGCTGCCATCCTATCGCGGCAATGCGCAGGATGACGGCAGCGCGGCCTGACGCCCAAGAACGCGCTGGCAAGCCCGCGCCCGCGCAGCTAGTGAACAAAGCATGATCGCAAAACTCAGCGGACGGATCGATGCGGCAGCGGCCGACCATCTGGTGATCGATGTCGCCGGGGTGGGCTATCTCGTCCATGCATCGGCCCGCACCATCTCGGCCATCGGCGCGGTGGGGGAGGCCGCATCGGTGCATACCGAATTGCAGGTCAGCGAAAACGACATGCGGCTGATCGGCTTTGCCAGCGCGCCGGAGCGGGATTGGTTTCGCCTGCTCGTGGGCGTGCAAGGCGTCGGCTCCAAGGTGGCGCTTGCCATTCTTTCCGCGCTGGAGCTGGACGAGCTGAAACGCGCCATCGGCGGGGAAGACGCCGCCATGGTCGCACGCGCCAATGGCGTGGGGCCGAAACTTGCCAAGCGCATCGTCAACGAATTGCGCGACAAGGCCGGCGCGATTCCCGGCGGCACCGGCCCATCGGCAGCCATGCCGAGCGGATCGCACGGTGCGGACGCCGTCAGCGCGTTGCAAAATCTGGGCTTCAAGCCCGCCGAAGCCACCCGCGCCGTGGCCGCGGCCACCGATGATCTGGGCGATGATGCAGGCCTCGACGCGCTGGTGCGCCTGGCCTTAAAGAAGGCCGCGAAATGAAGCAGGCGGAGCATCGATCATGAGCTATTCGGTCATTTGGGAATATTTCGTGCCGGAAACCAACCGACCGGCGTTCGAGACCGCTTATGGCGGCGCCGGCCCCTGGGTCGATCTGTTCGCCGAGGCGGAGGGGTTCCTCGGCACCTGGCTATTGCGCGACAAGGAACAGAAGGGCCGCTATCTCAGCCATGACCGCTGGGAGAGCCGCGCCGCCTATGACGCGTTCAAGCGCGGCTTTGCCGAACGCTATGAAGCGCTCGACCATGAGCTGGACGGGCTGTCCACGCGCGAAAACTATATCGGCGCCTATGACGAGGTGACGGGTTGAGCGAAACCGCGCCCATCCTGTCTGCCGAGCGTCAGCCGGAGGATATCGACGCGGCGCTGCGCCCCAAGACGCTGGCCGATTTCGTCGGCCAGCGGCAGGCGCGCGAGAATTTGCGCGTGTTTATCGAGGCGGCCAAGGGCCGCGCCGAGGCCATGGATCATGTGCTGTTCTTCGGGCCGCCCGGCCTTGGCAAGACCACGCTGGCGCAGATCGTCGCGCGCGAACTGGGCGTGGGTTTTCGCGCCACCAGCGGGCCGGTGATCGCCAAATCGGGTGATCTCGCTGCGCTGCTGACCAATCTCGAAGAAGGCGACGTGCTCTTCATCGATGAGATCCACCGGCTCAATCCGGTGGTGGAAGAAGTGCTCTATCCCGCGATGGAGGACCGCTGTCTCGATCTCATCATCGGCGAGGGGCCGAGCGCACGGTCCGTGCGGATCGATCTGCCCGCTTTCACGCTGATCGGCGCGACCACGCGGCAGGGCCTGCTGACCACGCCGCTGCGCGACCGCTTCGGTATTCCCGTACGGCTGATATTCTACACGGTAGAGGAACTGCAGCGCGTCGTCACCCGCGCGGCAGGCCTGCTGAACCTGCCGATCGCTCCGGACGGCGCGCAGGAGATCGCCAAGCGGGCACGCGGAACGCCGCGGGTCGCCGGGCGGCTGCTGCGCCGGGTGCGCGATTTTGCGCATGTGCTGGGAGAGCCGCAGGTCACCGCCAGGGTCGCCGACGAAGCGCTGACCCGGCTGGAGGTCGATGCGCTGGGCCTGGACGCCATGGACCGGCGCTATCTGCACATGATCGCGGACATCTATCGCGGCGGGCCGGTGGGCGTCGAAACGCTGGCGGCGGGCCTGTCCGAACCGCGCGACACGATCGAGGATGTGATCGAACCCTATCTCATCCAGCTTGGCCTGATCGCTCGCACCGCGCGTGGTCGCTGCCTTAACGGGCGCGGCTGGACGCATCTGGGACTCGCCCCGCCGCAAGGCGTGGCGACGCAGGACGGACTGTTCGATTAATGCTCCGCGCATGACCGACGCCCCCTATCACGGCCATTTCGTCGGGCCTGAACATCGCTTTGCGCTGCGGGTCTATTTCGAGGACACCGATTTTTCCGGCGTGGTCTATCATGCCAATTATCTGCGCTATTTCGAGCGTGCCCGCTCCGACATGCTGCGCGTGGCGGGGATCGATCAGGCGGCCGCCCATGCCAATGGCACCGGCGTCTATGCGGTGGCGGCGATGGACCTGAAATTCCGTAGCCCGGCGCATTTCGACGATGCCCTGCTGATCCGCAGCCATGTCACCGATGTACGCGCCGCCAGCTGCCATATCGCGCAGGGCGTGTACCGGGACGATGTGCTGCTGTGCGAAGCGATGGTGACCGCCGCCTTTCTTTCCCCCAGCGGCCGGCCCACCAGGCAACCGAAAGATTGGCTTGCCATCTACAAGGCGCTAATGCCCGGGGCCGACCCCAAGGGAAGACCCGTAACTTGACCGCGTACACCCTCATCTCCGCCGCCGCCGTTCCTGCCGGCTTTTCACCTGTCGAACTGTTTTTGCAGGCCGATATCGTGGTGAAAGCCGTGATTATCGGCCTGATCCTCGCCAGCGTCTGGACCTGGGCGATCATCATTTCCTTTCTGCTGAAAATGAGCAGCATCAAGCGCAAGACCAAAGCGTTCGAGCGCGACTTCTGGCAGGCCAGCGATATCGACGGCTTCTTCAAGGAACGCGGCAAGGCCAAGCTGCCGATCGCTCATGTGCTCGGCAGCGCGGTGACCGAATGGCGGCACTCAACCGGCGGCAAGACGATCGACCGCGAAGGCACGCGCGAGCGGCTGTCCGCGACCATGAACAGCACCATCGCGCATGAGATCGACAAGCTGTCCGAACGGCTGAACTTTCTGGCCACCACCGGTTCGGTTGCGCCCTTTGTCGGCCTGTTCGGCACCGTATGGGGCATCATGCGCAGCTTTACCGCCATTGCGGCGGAGCAGAACAGCACGCTCGCGGTGGTCGCCCCCGGCATTGCCGAGGCGCTGTTTGCCACCGCCATCGGCCTGTTTGCCGCCATTCCCGCCGTGATCGCCTATAATCGCTTCGCCCACCGGCTGAACCAGCATGAAGCGCAGCTCGGCCGATTTGCCGATGGCTTCCACGCCACGCTGAGCCGCGAGCTGGAAAAAGACATCTGATGGCCATGCAGCTGGGCAATGGCCGCGGCGGATCGCGGCGCAGGGGCCGGGGCGGCGCGCGCGCGCCGATGGCCGAGATCAACGTCACCCCGCTGGTCGACGTGATGCTGGTGCTGCTGATCATCTTCATGGTCACCGCGCCGCTGCTGGTGACGGGCGTCCCCGTCGAGCTGCCGGAAAGCCGCGCCAACGCCATCGAACAGCCCGAAGAGCCGATCGAGATAGCGATCGACGCCAGCGGCGTGACCTATATCGACGGAGACGCCGTGGCCGCCACCGATCTGCCGGCCCGCCTGGAAGCGCTGGCCGCGCAGAACGGCACCGCCAACCGCGCGGTCATCCTGCGCGGGGACACGTCGATCGATTATGGCGCGATGATGAGCGTGATGGGCGAGCTGAACCGGGCGGGGCTGAACTCCATCAGCCTGGTCACCACCGGTTCAGGCGCACGTCCATAGCGCTGGACTGCTATGCAGAGGGCGGAACAATTTGGACTGGGCGTGGCGCTGGTGGGGCATGTCGCCCTGTTCACGGCGCTGTCGCTGGGCATGTTTTCCCCCGACGACGTGCCGCCAAAGCCCAGGCCCGATCCCGTTCAGGTGTCGCTGCTGGGTGAGATTGCGCCCGTGGCCACCGCGCCGCAATTGTCCAGCGAAGCGCCAGCCCCCGCCCCGGCAGACGATATCGGCGATCCGATGGATGCGATGAACGCGCCGCTGCCACAGCCCGACAGCCCGGCCCCCGTCACGCAGACCGAACCCGCACCGCCGCGCGCGGAACCGAAGCCGGTGCCCGCCGCCAAGCCTGAACCGGCGCCCAAACCGAAGCCGGCTGCGAAACCCAAGCCTGCGGCCAAGCCGAAGCCCGCCCCAAAGCCCGAGCCCAAAAAGGCGGCGCCAGAGCCCAAGGCAGCGCCCAAACCCGCGCCGAAGGCGGAGGCGAAGCCCGCACCCAAGGCGGCCCCCAAGCCAGCCACGTCGACCGGCAGCAGCCGCGCCACCGCCAAGCGCTCCAGCAGTTTTGCCGAGAATATGCGCGGCTCGATCGGCACGGCTGGCAAGGCCGACACGCCCCCCGCCGCCGCCTATAGCGAGACCACGCGCCGCCAGATCGACGTGAGCATCAAGGGGGAGATCGCGCCCTATTGGAAGCGCAACGTGCCGTCCGGTGTGGACGTGGAACAGTTGCGCACCGTCCTGCGGATCAAGCTCAACAAGGATGGCAGCCTGGCCGGCACCCCCACGCTGGTCAGCCAATCCGGCAAGACGGACAGCAACGCGCCGCAGCAAAAGCTGCATATCGAACGCGCGATAAAATCGGTACAGCAGGCAGCGCCGTTCAAGCTACCGGCAGAATATTATGATAATTGGAAATCATGGGACCTGACCTTCAGAAGCGACGTATGAACCATTTCATCCGCTCCACCGCCATTGCCGCCAGTTTTCTGGCCAGCACCGCCTTTGCCTTTTCCGCAGCATCCGCGCAGCAAAGCGAAGACATTGTCGCCGATGCGCAGCAACTGGACACGATCATCGCGATCCCCGGTTTTGCCACCGATGCGGACCGGCCGACCGATGCCTATTCCACCGCCGACCTCGGCCGCAGGATCGGCGAGGTCATCACCGCCGATCTGCGCAATAACGGCCTGTTCACCCCGCGTGGCCCCGATCAGGTCCGCGCGATCCAATATGGCGAGGTGACCGCGCCGCAATTCCCCGGCTGGAAAACGATCAACGCCGAAGTGCTGGTGCAGGGTTTCGTGCGCGCCGCGAGCCCCAACGAGATTACCGTGGGCTGTTATCTCTACGATGTCGGCCTGGGCTCCGAACTGTCCCGCCAGGGTTATGTCGTGCCCGCGCGCGACTGGCGGCGGGCGGCGCATAAATGTTCGGACATCATCTATTCGCGCCTGACTGGCGAGCAGCCCTTTTTCGACAGTCGCATCGCCTATATTGCGGAAAGCGGACCGAAGAATAATCGCCGCAAGCAGCTGGCGATCATGGATTCGGACGGGGCCAACCACCGGATTCTCACCAGCGGCGGCGCGACCGCCCTCACCCCGCGCTTTTCGCCCAATTATCAGTCGATCCTGTATCTCAGCTATGTCGACGGCAATCCGCGCATCTACATCTACGATATCGGAACCGGCCGCCAGCGGTTGGTGACGCAGAGCAGCAACGCCACCTTTGCCCCGCGCTGGTCGCCCGACGGGCAGACCATCCTTTATTCCATGGCGGTGGGCGGCAACACCGATGTCTACAAGATTTCGGCCAATGGCGGCACGCCGGTGCGGCTGACCAATGCGCCCGGCATCGATGTGGGCGGCAGCTTCTCTCCGGACGGCAAGCAGATCGTGTTCGAGAGCGACCGGTCCGGCAGCCAGCAGATCTATACGATGAACGCGGACGGATCGAACCAGAAGCGCATCAGCTTCGGCGGCGGGCGCTATGCCACGCCGGAATGGAGCCCGCGCGGCGATCTTATCGCCTTCACCAAGATTGCGGGCAATCTGCGGATCGGCGTGATGCGCCCCGGCGGCGGCAGTGAGCGGCTGTTGACCGACAGCTGGCAGGACGAGGCACCGACCTGGGCACCGAACGGGCGCGTGATCCAGTTTTTCCGCACCGCGCAGGGATCGGGCGACGCCTCAATCTGGCAGGTCGACGTGGCGGGTGCCAATGAGCGCCGTCTGCCCACGCCGGGCTATGGATCCGATCCCGCCTGGGGGCCGATCCGCCCGTGATAAATGCCTATTTCTTGCAAGATCCCGATGCCAGTGGCGGCACGCGGATTGCACCAACGCCACAGGAGACCAGAGGGATGACCACCAATCGCACCAAGTTCTTATTGCTAGCCGCAGCTGGAACGCTGGCGCTCGGCGCCTGCGGGAAGAAGGCACCGCCCGAGCTGCCCCCTGCGCCGTTGAACCAGGGCAATGGCTATGACGATGGCAGCCAGAGCTATGATCCCAACGCCAACCAGCCGGGCTATGGCAGCAATGTCCCCGGCGGCCCGGGCAGCCAGGAAGATTTCGTGCGCAGCGTCTCCGGCGACCGCGTGTTCTTCGATACCGATGAATATAATATCGATTCGCAGGATGCTGCGACCTTGCAGAGCCAGGTCCAGTGGCTGCAGCGCTATCCCAACACCACCGTCGTGGTCGAAGGCCATGCCGACGAGCGCGGCACGCGCGACTATAATCTGGCGCTGGGGGAACGCCGCGCCACGGCGGCGGCCAATTATCTGGCCTCGCTAGGTGTGGCGCGCAATCGCATCCGCACCATCAGCTACGGCAAGGAACGGCCCGAAGCGCTGGGGTCCGATCCGCAGGCCTGGGCGCAGAACCGCCGGGCGGTGACCGTCACGGTTCGCTAGACCCGCTTTTTCAGTAGACAAAAAAAGGGCCGCCCCGATGGAGCGGCCCTTTTTCGTAATCTGGTCGGCTTCAGACCTTGCGCGTGCCGGACAGTGGCATGTCGCCGAAAGCGCCGGCGTTGACCGTACCGGTCATCGTGTCGCCATCGACCGTTGCCTTGTTGTTGAGCGTCATCGGCATGGGGCTGGTGATGTCCATCGACCAGGTCAGCGTGTCGCCGTCCACCTGGCCGTTGACATCATTGGTGCCCATGGCGCCGGACATCGTGCCCTTGAACGTGCTGCCCTCGCTGCTGATCGTCAGATCGGACTTCTGGTCGCCCATCGGGGTCTTGACCGCCACTGCCCACGTACCATCGACATTTGCCATATTATTTTCTCCTGAAAAGTTCGTTGCAGAAATAGAATGAATTACTCGCCCGAGGTTTCCATGGGGGCGGCATCTTCTGTGGCGGCCGCGGGATCGAAGCCGCGATATTCCACCGGCAGACCGATATCGGCCAGCTGGTCCTGGATCTTGGCGGCATCGCCCACGATCAGCCAGGTAAGCTTGGAGACGTCCAGCGCCCCGCGCATCGCGCTGTCCAGCTGCTGGGTGTCGAGCGACTTGTAGCGCTGCGCCAGCGTGTCCGCATAATCCAGCGGGCGGCCATAGAGCACATCCTGCTGCATCTGGCTGAGAACCGCGCTCGACTGTTCGAAATTGCCGGCCAGTTCCAGCGTGTTGCCCTGCACCGTGCGCTGCAATTCCTCCGCCGTGACGCCGCTGGCACCCTGGAAGGCGTTCATCTGCTCGATCAGCACCTTGACCGAAGGACCGGTCTGGTTGGTCTGCACCGGCGCATAGACGATCATCGGCACCTGCTCTTCCGGACGCTGCAGGAAGGTATAGGCGCCATAGGCCCAGCCCTTGTCTTCGCGCAGATCCATGTTGATGCGGCTGAGGAAATCTCCGCCCAGCACCTCATTGGCAGCCTGCAGCGGCAGCAGATCGTCGGTTCCCTTGGCGCCCAGCACTTCACCGCCAAGGATCAGCGACTGCGGCGAATTGGGACGGTTGATCACGATGATCTTGCCCTCGCTCGACGCTTGCGGCGCGGCAAAGACCTTGTCCGGAGCCGCAGCACCGGTGCCCTTCCATTGGCCGAACCGCTGTTCGAGCATCGGCTTGATATCGGCCAGGGTGGTATCGCCCACCACGAAGATCTGCGCCTTGTCCGGGCGCATCCAGCGCTGGTGGAACTGCGCGAGATCCTGACTGGTCAGACGCTGGACCACCTCCGCATCGCCGGTGCCGGTGAACGGTACGCCATAGGGATGCGCCTCGCCATACAGCATGGGCGGCAGCACGCGGAAGGCCAGGCTCTGTGGCTGCGTGCTTTCGGCCTGAATGCGGGTGATCTGCTGGACGCGAACACGCTCCAGCTCCTGCGCGTCGAAGGCTGGGTTCTTGATGACGTCCGCCAGCAGATCGAGCGTGGGTGCAAGATTGACCTTCACCGCGCGCACGCCGACCGTCGTGCGATCGAGGCTGGAGCCGACCGAAACATTGGCCCCCAGCGCTTCTTCCGCTTCGGCCAGATCAAGCGCGCTGAGCGTGGTCGTGCCCTCGTCCAGCATCGCCGTCATCAGACCTACGGTGCCGAGCGCGTCCTTGGGATCGGACGCATAGCCGGCGTCGAAGGTCACGGCCACGCGCACCATCGGCACGGCGTCGCGCCGCGCGAAATAGATGGGGATGCCATTGCTCAGCTTGGTCATCTCGACCTTGGGATAGTCGAGATCGGGCACCGCGCCGGGTTCGGGGAACTGGCTGCGGTCCTGGAAGCTGACGGGCATGTCGCTCGCCGGCGCATCGATCCAGTCCCCTTCCGGGGCGCGGTAATAATTTGGCCCCGGCGTCGATCCATCGACCACTGCGCCGCCTGCGCCGGCGGACACTTCATTATAGGCCTCGCGCTCACCGGGCTCCACGCGGATTTCCGCATAGGGACGGGTCAGCCATTTCTGCATGGCCGCCTGCACCTTGCCCGGCGTCATGCTGGCGAGGCGCTGCAGTTCCTTTTTATAATATTCCGGATCGTCGGAATAGAGCTGGCCCTGCGCCAGGGCCACGGCTTTGCCGCCGAAGCCGCCGACCTGTTCCAGACCTGCGATACGGCTGGCCGCTTCGCTGGTGGCGACGCGCTTCACTTCCTCGGCCGTCGGTCCCTTGGCGATATAATCGGCCATGATCTGATCGAGCCGCGCTGCGACCGCATCCGGATCTTCGCCCGGCTTCACGTCCACCTGCATGGTCATCATCGAACCAAGCGTGAAGGGCATGACCGAGGCCGATACCGCGACGGCGCTCTGCTCATCGCGCACCAGGATGTTGTCCAGCCGCGAGCTGGCCAGGCCGCCCAGTACGGCTGCGCCCACGTCCAGCGCGGTAAAGTCGGGATCGTTCAGGCCCGGCAGCGTCCAGCTGCGATAGATGCGCGTGGTCGGGACCTTGTCCTTCATCACCACCTTCTTGACCGCGTCCAGCGTCGGCACCTCGGCAGAAAGGGGCGCCACGGCCTTGCCGCGCGGGATCGGGCCGAACCATTTGTTCACCAGCGGCTTGGCCTCGGCCGCGCTGATATCGCCGGACAGCACCAGGATCGCGTTGTTGGGCGCATAATGATCGGTGAACCAGCCCTTGATATCGTCCAGCGACGCAGCTTCCAGGTCTTCCAGCGAACCGATGGTCGAATGGCCATAGGGATGGTTTTCGGGCAGCAGCAGTTCGATCTGCTTATAGGGCACCAGGCCATAAGGCTGATTGTCGCCCTGCCGCTTCTCGTTGGAAACGACGCCGATCTGATTGTCGAGCTTCTCCTGCGTCACCGCATCGAGCAGATAGCCCATCCGGTCGCTCTCCAGGAACAGCGCGGATTCCAGCGCGGAGCGGGGCACGGTCTGGAAATAATTGGTCCGGTCCAGCCAGGTCGTGCCGTTGAGATCGGTCGCGCCGATGCGCTTGGTATAGGTGAAATAATCGCCGGGTGCGTTTTCCGAACCGTTGAACATGATATGCTCGAACAGATGGGCATAACCGGTCTTGCCCTTCGGCTCGTTGGCAGAGCCGACATCATACCACACGGACACGGCCACGATCGGCGCCTTGCGGTCTTCGTTCACGATCACGGTCAGGCCATTGTCGAGGGTGAATTTCTGATAGGGAATATCAACCTGCGAAACGAGCTCGCTCACCGGCGCAGCCTTAGCCACATAATCCGCAACCTGCGCCCGCGCGCCCCCAGCAACCAGCGCGGCGGTGCAGCTGGCGAGGGCCAGTTTGGTGATCAAACGCATGGAGTAGATTCCTTTTCCTAATGGCGCGGGCCCCGCCTTGTTCTGCCCCGCATCATGCCCACTCAGGACGGTGACGTGGGGCCGGCCCGTAATTCACTACGACAATGTGCTATCGCCGATCGGCACGACCTTCCAGAGCCTCCCGCACAAAACTGGCAGCCTTTGTCGTTTTTTCGACAAACAACGCTGGCTGATCGGCATAATGCCGCGATCCGTGCCGAAACGCGCGTGCGGCAAGGCGTTACGCGATGAAACTTGTCTAACTAGCTCACCACGCGAAATAGGCTCGCGCTCTACACTCCGCCACTTGTGTGGCATAAATGCAACATTATATCTGATGACAGACAATTTACATTCCGTGGCGCACCGCCCCTTCGGCACGCCACAGCATCGACAGGAACGCCATGAACCTCGAAAAATTCACCGATCGTGCCAAAGGTTTTCTGCAATCTGCTCAAACCGTGGCCATTCGGAATAATCATCAGCGCATTTCGTCAGAGCATCTGCTGAAGGCGCTTTTGGAAGACAGCGAGGGCATGGCCGCTGGCCTGATTGCGCGCGCCGGCGGAGACGCAAAGCTTGCGGTGCGCGATATCGATGCGGCGCTCGCCAAGGTCCCGGCGGTATCCGGCGGCGGGGCGCAGCAGACGCCGGGGCTGGACAATGATGCGATCCGCACGCTGGATCAGGCCGAACAGGTGGCTCAGCAAGCCGGTGACAGCTTTGTCACCGTCGAACGGCTGCTGCTGGCGCTCGTTCTGGCCAAGGACACTGTTGCCGGAAAGGCGCTGTCTGCTGCGGGCGTGACGGCACAGTCGCTCAATGGCGCGATCGAGGATCTGCGCGGCGGACGAACAGCCGATACCGCGGGCGCCGAGGACCGCTATGACGCGCTGAAAAAGTTCGCGCGCGACCTCACCGAAGCCGCGCGCGAGGGAAAGCTCGACCCCGTCATCGGGCGGGATGAAGAGATCCGCCGCACCATTCAGATCCTTTCGCGCCGCACCAAGAACAATCCCGCGCTGATCGGTGAGCCCGGTGTGGGCAAGACCGCCATTGCCGAGGGCATGGCCCTGCGCATCGCCAATGGCGATGTGCCGGACACGTTGAAGGACCGCCGCCTGTTGTCTCTCGACATGGGCAGCCTGATTGCCGGTGCCAAATATCGCGGCGAGTTCGAGGAGCGGCTGAAAGGCGTCCTTGACGAAGTGAAGCGGGCGGATGGCGAGATCATCCTGTTCATCGACGAGATGCACACGCTCATAGGCGCGGGCAAATCGGAAGGCGCCATGGATGCCGGCAATTTGCTGAAACCGGCATTGGCGCGCGGCGAGTTGCATTGCATCGGTGCCACCACGCTGGATGAATATCGCAAATATATCGAGAAGGACCCGGCACTCCAGCGCCGCTTCCAGTCGGTCTATATCGGTGAGCCGACGGTGGAGGACACCATCTCCATCCTGCGCGGGATCAAGGACCGCTATGAGCTGCACCATGGCGTCCGGATCACGGACAGCGCGCTGGTCTCCGCCGCAACGCTGTCCAATCGCTACATCACGGATCGTTTCCTGCCGGACAAGGCGATCGACCTGATGGACGAGGCCGCGAGCCGTATCCGCATGGAAGTGGAATCCAAGCCGGAAGAAATCGAGGCATTGGATCGGCGGATCATCCAACTCAAGATCGAGCGGGAAGCGCTGTCGAGGGAAACGGATCAGGCGTCGCGCGATCGGCTGGAAACGCTGGAAAAGGAGCTGTCCGAGCTGGAGGAGCAATCTGGCGCGCTGACCCAGCGCTGGCAGGCTGAAAAGGACAAGATCGGTGCGGAGTCGAAGCTGAAGGAACAGCTCGACGCGGCCCGGATCGAACTCGATCAGGCGCAGCGCGGCGGCGACTTGGCTCGCGCCGGAGAGCTTAGCTATGGCACGATCCCAGATCTGGAACGCAAGCTGGCTCAGGCCGGCGAAGCCACCGAAGGCGCCATGCTGCGAGAGGAGGTAACCACCGAGGATATCGCCGCCGTCGTAGAGAAATGGACCGGCATTCCCGTCGATCGCATGCTAGAGGGCGAGCGTGCGAAATTGCTCGATATGGAAAATATGCTCGCAAAAAAGGTCGTCGGGCAGGACCGCGCGATCGAGGCCGTCTCCAAGGCCGTCCGCCGGTCACGCGCAGGCCTGCAGGACCCCAATCGGCCACTCGGCAGCTTCCTATTTCTCGGCCCCACCGGCGTGGGCAAAACGGAGCTTACCAAAACGCTCGCCGAATTTCTGTTCGACGACGGCGGTGCCATGGTGCGCATCGACATGTCAGAATATATGGAAAAGCACGCGGTCGCCCGTCTCATCGGCGCGCCTCCCGGCTATGTCGGTTATGAGGAAGGCGGCGTGCTGACAGAAGCCGTGCGCCGCCGCCCCTATCAGGTGATCCTGTTCGACGAGGTGGAAAAGGCCCATAACGACGTGTTCAATGTGCTGTTGCAGGTGCTCGACGATGGTCGTCTGACCGACGGACAGGGCCGAACGGTCGATTTCTCGAACACGCTCATCATTCTCACGTCCAATCTAGGCAGCCAATATCTGTCGAACATGACGGACGAACAGACCGTTGACGATGTGGAACCTCAGGTGATGGATATCGTGCGCGACCATTTTCGGCCGGAATTCCTGAACCGGCTGGACGAGATCATTCTGTTCCAACGTCTGAGCCAAGTTCACATGGCGCCCATCGTCGAAATCCAGGTCGCCCGCGTCCAGCGTCTGCTGGCCGATCGCAAGGTGACGATCGAATTGACCGAAGAAGCCAAGGCCTGGCTCGGCCGGGTCGGCTATGATCCCGTCTACGGCGCCCGCCCCCTACGCCGCGCCGTCCAGAAATATGTTCAGGACCCGCTCGCCGACATGATCCTGCGCGGCGAAGTGCCGGACGGATCGACGGTGCAGGTCGAGGAGGGGGAGGGAGAGCTGCGGTTCAGCATAGGCTGATGTCTCCCTTCCCGCTTTTTGAGCCTGCATGATCGTGCACTGCACCCAGCCAGAGTGTTAGCCACGCCCTGCCATCTATCGAATTTTGCGCTTCCCTACTGCCAAAGTTCGTACGACTTTATTGACACGTAAGCGACATGATGTGATCCTTTTTGTAAGAGGTATCAAAAGTGGGGCTCATGAAAATGAAATACAAAGTGGTCTGGTCGCTAGCTGTAATGCTAATGGCTTCAAACGCAGTCGCTCAGGAAAAGCAGGATCACGTAAAGTCCTCTGATACAAAGTTAAAAGTTGTCGAGGATAAGATGGCGGGCAAAGAGGAAATGGGCGACCAGTCCCGTATCATTTGCCGAAAAATTCAAGAAACCGGAAGTCGTTTGCGGGCAAAAAGGATCTGTGCAACGGCCGCCGAATGGGCTGCCCAGAAGCAACAAAATCGTGAATCAACCGAGCGAACACAAGCGGCCCGCTATAAAAGCCAATGATCTAGCTTGGGCGCAGGCATTTACAGTCCAGGCGCTCATTTTTCGTACCCTAGCGCTTCGATCCAAGGCTTAACTATAGGCTCCACGTCGCGCATTTGCTCGCGATATCGATGCCAACGATTGACCGCGCGTTTGTAAACGGGTTCCGTCACCTGCGAATAGCTTGCCGTCTTGATATGGCCTCTCTTCGAAGCTACTTCGCGATGATCAAGTAATTCGTTAGACCAGTTCAATCCAAGCCATTCTATAATTGGGCGAAGTTCTTGGGCTGGATTGGCGACCAAGCGCTCATATCGCATGTGCTTGACGTCTATGCAGAGAGACTGCTCTGCGGCAGTACAGCTCTTCCATACTTCGGCATAGGTCTTTGCTGCCTCCCTCAGCGACGTGAAACTTCTCATGGCGTAATTCAGCTTGAAATTTGCCATGAAGCAACTGAGCACAACATCCATCGGATGGCGCTCTGCTAGAATAATCTGCGCTTTCGGAAACAAGCGATGAATTAATGGTAACTTCGCCATATGGAGGGGATGCTTATCCACCAAACGCTGACCACGATTTATGGAGGTCAGAGATTCAGCCGCATTGAAGTAACGAGTTCGAAGCGCCAATATTTCGTCTGCATCTAACTGTGCGACCATTTCATTCGACAGAGAATGGGTTGCTTGCGCAAGGGCGGGTTGTTCTTCCATAACATGTAGTTCAGATGCCCCCATCAGCATCGTGTCGAGCAATGTGGTGCCGGATCTGGGAAAGCCGACGATAAACACCGGGTCCCGGCGACCGTCATGCATCGGTTCTGATGGCAGTTCTCTTAGTCGCTCTGTTGTCCAAAAAGTATTGGCCGCTGTAACTTGTTCACGAAAAGTATCGCCTTGTGCCGGCAGTCCGCTTTCACGCAGCGCAGCCTCATTCATCCTTTCAAACTCACCAAACGCCAGTTCGGTATAGCCCAAGCGATCAGCAATGCTGGCACGCAATTGCGCAACCCGCAAAGGACTGATGCTGTCTGGAATTTTTTGAACCCAGGCCCACGCCGCTTCAAAGTCATTTTGACGCCGCGCCCACCATGCCTGCAAAAACGCAATTTCGGTATCCGCCATCCCCTCTGCCGAGCATCGTGAGACCAACGACTCAAGCTCAGCAGTGCGGTTCAGGTTCTCTAGAAGAATGGCGAGTTCAACATGGGCTGCGTGAAGAGACGAGCCTGAGCGTTTCGAAAGGCAGTCAACTGCCAGTTTCAGCAGCGTAGCCGCTTCATCGTGCTGTTCATCGGCGAGCAAAGCAAGTCCGTGTTCGGTCAATACGTCCGGATCTTCTGGTGCCTGCTCCAGCGCCGCTGACGTGACTACCAACCGCGCCTTGACCCGCCCTGCTTTTGACAGCAGTTCGGATAAGTTGAGATAAATAGCAATTTGGCTCGGCGCGACAGTAATCGCTTGCTCGAAGGCAAAAATTGCTTCGTCCACCTCTCCATTGGCCGACAACAAATTTCCCAAATTGTTCCAACTTTGCATATCACCAGGTTGTGACCGAACGGCGCGGCGATAGGCGGCGATAGCATCGACATTATTGCCACGCTGATGTTGCAAATACCCTTCGAGACGCGCCATTCCATGGTGCTTTTCGCCGCTTACAATTGACAGTGCCTCTTCCCGCGCGCCTGTTTCTGCCAGGGCCGTAGCCAAATTGCTCAATACCGCGACATCTGTGGGCGCCAGTGAATGATGACGACGCAAGAGCGGAACTGCCCGCGCTGGATCAGGCAACTGTAAAGCGGCAAGCGATCCTAAAGCGAGCAAAGGTTGATGGTCCGGACGGTCAGAAAGCGCAATCTCTGCCGCTTCCAATGCACCCTCCATGTCACCTCGCCTGAATGCGGTGAGTGCCGGCAACATGTAAGATGGAGGATTATTCATGAATACTCGCAACTGGAGAAGGTCAAAATTCTACGGGACGGGCAACATCGAAAGCCACCGTCAGGCGTTCGCCCTTCGCAAAGGGTCGGGTACCATGCCACATGGTGGAGGGGAACAGCACAAGCCTCCAAGGCTTTGGCTCAACGAGACGGACTGGTTCGAGGATCGGTAGCAACTCGCTGCTTGCACCGAGGTTTAGCCAGCCTGCGTACGGATTCCACGCTGCCGGATTAGCCATCGTTTCAGGGATTGAAACGTAAAACGCAGAACTAATCCATCCAAGCGAATGGACATGGTCTACATGATGACCTTTTCCCGTCAGGCGCACAGACCAAGACCCTGCAAAACGAACTGGCCCTCGCCTTGCACTGAGCAAAGGGTGTGAAGGGTCCGGCTCTGGCAACTGGGATAAATAAATGTCCACCGTCTTCAAAAGTAGGCTGCGAAGCGCCAATATTTCCGGCTCTATACGGGATAGAAGCGGTCCGTCGGTCTGCGTACCCAATCGGACCGATTGATCCAACGGCTCGCGATCAGCAAAATGCAACTTTCGAAGCAGTTCCGCCAAGCCCCCGATACTGCGCGCTTCCTTCTCAAGGTCATAGGTTTGAACGAAACGATCATCTCCTGCGAGCCAATCCCAACGAGGATCTCCCGAAGCTCGCCAAATTAGTGCCCAATATGGCCAAAGCGCACCATCAAAATGATTCAATGGGAAGGAGGCAAGAAATTGGCTGGCTTTATGTAAGCTTCCTGACCGAATTAGATGTCTTACACGATATATAACATCGTCTTGCTCATGCGTAGGAACGGTTAAATTAAACAATTTTTCGGCGAGCGCCAGATCTCCCGTTTCGCTTGCGCAATGGGCACGCAAACGCTTGATCCACGCATTTTCGCCTAGCATGGTTGCCGCGATAGAAAGCCTATGTTGAGCAGCCTCGTAGTCCTTTTGTTCAAGTGCTAACGACACAAATCCATGGTGAAGCTGCTCACTTCGACCATGCTGCGTGATTGCTGCCCTCCAGGTATGAGCCGGATCGCCCAGCTTCTCCAATTGACCTACAATCTTCGAATATACTCGATGACCATCAAGCCACATGGGGTTGTTTTGCAACATGGCTGCAAGGTCGCGTGCTGCAATGTGGGCAGCGCCTTCGGCGACTTGGGCCGCGGCCCGGCCTAAAAGTAATGGGCCATTTGGCGGAGCCAATGAGGCGGCGCGATCAAACAAGTCCAGCGCTGGCAAGCCTGCTTCTAGAACCGATTGTGCATAACTTTGCGCAATCAGCGGATCCTTGGGCGCCAGCTTATTAGCATTGCAAAAAGCTTTCACAGCCGTGCGGCTGTCCTGGGCGTTTCGGGCCGCAAGGCCCAGTAGCTGCCACAAGCCAGGATTATTGGGAGCTTTCCTAAGCGCGCGCCTCGCAAGCTTGTCTACCGGTGCGCCCGCACCGAGCCGTACTGCAGCCAGGCCTGCAGTTAGCACAGCGCCCACGTTGTTCACGTCCACGGAGTCGAGGTACGGATCAAGTGCGATGGCAGCCATTCACATGGTCTAACGTCTTTGCACCAATTGAGCACAAAAAAATGGCGGACCCGCAAGCCCGCCATTTTATTTTCCTTTGAGGTAACGCTTAGAAGTCGAGCGTTACACCAGCGTAGATGTAACGACCCAGCGCGTCATATACCTGCGCAAAAGTATTGCCGTTACAAACGGCACCCGGGCAGGCCTGCGAACCAGTAAGTGGTGGTTCTTTGTCCAGCAAATTGTTTGCGCCAAGACGGAAGTTGTAGTTGTCACCGATACGTGCGGTCAGCGCCAGATCGAAATAGCTCACATCATCGAGTTCAGCGAGGCCGGGTCGTGCAATACCACCTGGAGCAGGACCGGAAGCCGAGCCATTGAACAAGTTGGGATTGCTCTCGACGGCGTCGAGTGTGACCGACGAGAAATACCGCCAGCGAAGCGATGCGCCGATGCCGCTTGGGAGATCGAAACCAAGACGGGCCTGATGGCGCCATTCTGCGTTCGGAGTTCCGCAAACGTTTCCGTAGAGCCCCTTACAGTCATAATCGCCTGCGACGTCTAGGCCAGTATCTGTCTTGAGAGAATCAAGATAGGTGCCGACGAAGCTCAGGCTTGCGCGACCCAAAGTACCAATTTCGCGGCTGTAATTACCAACTACGTCGATACCGCGGGTGCTCACGCCTCCAATATTTTGCGAAAGGTTCGTGACAAACCCGTTGTTTGAACGCCAAAGCGATCCAGAGCCATCGCGGTTGACCAAGCTGCAGAGAAATGGATCCGCAGTCGAGGTGCAAACGCCGACAATCGTATCTGCACCCAATCCCTGAATACCACCTGTCAGGCTGATATCGAAATAATCAACACTGAGCGAGAAGCCAGGAATAAAGGTAGGCGTTAAAACGACGCCTGCCGTGTAGGTATCGGCGACTTCCGGAACGAGATTAGGGTTACCGCCGATCAAACCATTGTACTGGCTGGCCGGATTTGGCGTGACCGTCTGACCAACGCTAAGACCCTGAGCAAGACAACCCGTATCTGCAGCTGAGATAACAAAGCCGGAGCACGGGTCGGTAGCTCCATCAAGAACAACGCGTTGTGGAGCGAACAAATCCTGGACAGTCGGTGCACGTACGGCCCGGTTGTAGCCGCCGCGGAAGCGAATATCTGGGGTCGGAGCCAGCTCACCTTCAATCTTGTAGGTGTCGGTATTTGCGCCGGTGCTATAATCAGAATAGCGATAGCCTCCAGTTATGCGCGCATCGTAAAGCCAGCTGTTGGTAACCAACGGTATACTGACCTCGGTAAAAATTTCGGTCACATCGAAGGAGCCACTGACTGGAAGCGTTGCTGCACCCTGTCCTGCGAGATCACCAGTCTGAAACGCCACATCGGAAAGGAACTCAAGGCGTTCCTTACGATATTCTGCGCCCAAAACGAGACCGATACCTTCGGTGGACCATGGCGACATTAGGCCATATTCGCCCAATGAACCGCTTACGTAGGCAGATGCCACCTGTTCACTCACGATCCCTCGCTGGAAACCAGGGGTCGACAGATAATTGACCGCATCTTGGGTGACACCACCCTGTGCAAAAATATCGTATGGAACACAGTTTGGATCGGTACCGTCAATCGTCGAGCGACACACTGGGTTGCCATTGGCGCCAGTCACCACATCCAATGCACGGGTAAGACGAGTTACAGAAAAGTCGTTGGAATACGTCTCAGCGAAATTCGTGCGGCCATAGAGATAGTAAGCATCGTAAGACCAAGCGGGGCTAAGATCACCACGGAAACCCAGAACGGCGCGATAGCTCGTGTGCTGGAGATCATCCTGGCGGGGACCGCCTTCAACATTCCGACGCAGGATCTGCGCGAAGCCACGATTAAATGTGGCACCAGTGTTGGGGTCGATGAAATCGAATGGCGCTGCGAATGCGCCGGTCGGATTACCGTTTGCATCCAAAATAGGGGAATTACCCACTACGTCGAAAGCACGCGCAGGGTCATTGCTAACCAGAAGATTCTCATTCGAGCAAAGCAGGCCTGCCTGTTGTGCGCTCAGCAACGGGTTGTCGCAGTTGATCGACAATGTATTGCCGAAATTACCTGATGGGGCAATTTGGGCCAGCGTACGATCGTCCATGAACATGAACTCTGCATAAGCCGTCAACGAATCAGAAACTTCATAATCGGCAAACGCACCAGCGGTGTAGCGCTCGTCGGGACGCTGAAAGTAATTCAGCGGCGCAAAGTTAAATGCGTTGAAACCTGGCAAGAACGAACGACCGGGTCCACCCTGATAAATCGTAGAAGTGAAGCTGTCGGCGATACCATTTGGCTGGTCGCCATTGGGCCCACCACCCGTCATATCCGTCGGATCGCCAAAGCTGCTATAACCGATGAAAGAACCGGCCGGTGTCGTGGCAGAACCGCCACAGGAGAAAGGCTGCCCATTGGCATCCACCTGGGCCTGCGTACGACCGCTAAGGGCACAAGCAGAGTAATCGCGACGCCCCTGGGTCACGGCATTGATCTTACGGTAACCAACATAGGCCGTTACGTGGCCGCGGCCATCATCGAAGCCTGCACCGAATGCAGCGGTCGCATCGATAGTGCCACCATCGTTGGCGCTCCCCTTCGGATAAGGGAAGCCACGACCATTTAGCGCATCAACATACGATGAATTGTTGCGCTGATTATGGTTATAAAGAGAATATTGTGCATCGAGGCGCAGACCCTCGAACTCGGTGTCCATGACGAAGTTGACCACGCCCGAGACGGCGTCGGCACCATATACCGAAGAAGCACCACCTGTTAGAACGTCGACCCGCTTAATGAGCGCAGCAGGAATAACGTTGATGTCCGCAGCCGAAGTTGTCGGGTCACCTGGAACAAGGCGGCGGCCATTGACGAGGACGAGCGTACGCTCGGCCCCGAGCCCACGAAGATCAAGCGTAGCGGTACCCGTGGCACCGTTGGATACGTTCGAACCCTGACCCGCAAATACCTGCGGCAGGGAATTGATAAGATCCTCAACTCGCGTGGTACCGGTTTGCTTGAACTCTTCCGAGCTCACGACCGTCACTGGGCTGGCCGACTCGAGGTTGGGAGAGCGAATACGCGAACCCGTAACAACGATAAAATCCTGATCATCAGTACCGGTTGCACTAACTGCGGGCTCCGAGGAAGAGACCTCATCGTCTGTCGGCTGAGGCCCAACCTGCGCGTTTGCCGGCAATGATAGCATGGCGATGCCAAGCGCGAACGGCGCGGCGCCGAACTTCAAATGGTGAAGCGAGTTCATTTTCACAGTGGATCCCTCTTATTGTGAATTATAGACCTGCCCCTTGCCCCACATTAAAGCTTGCGGGTAAAAAAGGATATTCAGGAACACCCTGCCGTGTGTGCGATCTAGATGAGGATTTCAAAAAGATTGTTAGCGGAGGCGAACGTTTCGCGCATGCTGTCGCTTTTTAGCAACATAAGATGGCTGCGTGGCTTTCCTTCGCAAATTTTATGAGCCAGAGACTGGATTGTCCCGCACAATGTTATCGGAAACATAGCATGATCCAAAAATTTACCGCTTCTGCCACACTTTATGCCGCGCTTATTTTGGCTCCGTCACAGCTGCGGGCGCAGGACATTCCCGCACAAAGGGTGCCCGAACAGCTATCTTCCACCTTTGCCTGCCAGACCATCCAATCAGATGAAGAGCGCCTTGCCTGTTATGACGAACGGGTCGCACTCTTGGAAGCGGCAGCATTAAACAAGGACGTCGTTGTAGCTGATAAAGAAACGCTGCGCGAAACAAAACGCGGTCTTTTTGGCTTCTCGCTACCTAAGATTGATCTTTTTTCAAATGATGGCAGCGACCAGGATTTCGCGGAGATTGAAAGCACTATTCAGAGTGCTCGAAAGATTGGCTATGGCTACTGGTTAATGGAGTTGGAGACGGGAGCCCGTTGGGAACAAGTTGATGGCAAGCTTGTCCTATCTCCTAAGACTGGTCAAAAAGTGAAAATAAGGCGGGGTTCTCTTGGCACTTATTTTGCAAGGGTTAACGGCCAGCCTGGAGTTCGCGTGCGCCGAGTAGAGTAGCCTCAACTCACCGCCCCCGCCACCAACAGCGGGTCGATGCGTGCGTCGTTCCACTTCAGGCCCCAATGCAAATGGGGGCCGGTGGCGCGGCCGGATTGGCCTACTTGGCCGATGGGCTGGCCCTGGCGCACGCGATCGCCTTCGTTCACCAGGATGGCGGAGGCGTGGAGGAAGGCGCTGTTGAGGCCGTGGCCGTGATCCATGATGATCAGCTTCCCTTCCAGCGTAAATTCGTCACGGGCCGCCAGGGTCACCACGCCGTCAGCAGGAGCCACGAAGACAGTGCCGGTGGGGACGGCGATGTCCGCGCCGCCATGATAGCTGCCGGGCTTTCCTTGATAGACCCGCTGCGATCCGAAGAAGCCGGACTGCCGCCCGGTGACGGGCCAGATGAAATCCTGCCGCCAGCCGTCGCTTTGTACATTCTTGCCGCGGCTGGCGACGATTTGCGCCAGTTCCGCGCCGCGGCGTTCCTGGAAAGCCGCGCTGCTGACGCCAGCGCGGTAGGGCGCGTTGATATGCTCCAGCTTCCAGTCTCCCGGCGCTACGGACAGTCGGCGTTCGATCGCGCCGCCGTCCTTCAGCTTCGCCACAAGGGTAACCTCAGCGGGCGAATCACGATCGAGCCCCACGATGAAGAAGCCGTCATCTCCCAGTTCGATGTGCTCGCCCTCGAACTGGAGCGACACCGTATCGCTGGGGACACGGCCTGTCAGGAGGGCGCCTTGGACGGGTACGCCTTCGAACCAGAAGTCGACGCGTTTCGATTCGCTGGATGCCGGTTCCGTAGTGCCAGTCGTGCCGGTGGCGCGCGCGGACGGAGCCGTATCGGCCTGGGGCCGGATAGCCGTTTCCTGCGTATCGACGGATACGGGTGGCCCGCCTTCGGCGACGCAGGACATGAGCGCCACGCCAGTCAGCAGGACAAAGCCCATTGCCCGGATCATTTGGGTGCCATTGCGCCTGTGGAAATCTCGGCCGTGGCATAGGGTTCCTGCCGCTCGACGCTCCAGTAGCGCAGCTCCTCCAGCGAGATCGGCACGCCGGTCACGGCGCACAGCACATGATCGCCCGGTGACAGGAGACGGAAATTATTGGCCATATAATGCAGGCGGGCGGGGCGGCTGGTGGGCGACAACATGAGGCAGCTTTCTATCGCGTGATGACTAGGGCGCTGTTTAACAGCATTGCGTTCAAGATCAGAAGAGCGTTTCCTGTTTCAAGGCTGGATCGGGGGCTTCCTTCCGCGCCCGTGGCTTTTTTGGCGGGCTGTCGGTGGCGATCGCGCCCAAAGCGCCGTCCGCGAATTTCACAGAAAACGTGCCCGCCTTGCGCGCGGCGGCGGCGCTGGTGATGACCAGGCCATCCACGCCTGTCAGTCTGGCGAACCCGCGATCAAGCGGCCGATCGGGATCGAGCTGCTCCAGCAGGCGGGACAGCCCGTTGAACCGTTCGGCGCCGCGTTGATGAAGGCGATCCAGCAGGGCGACATTGGGGGCGGCGCGCGCCAGTCGCTCGGTGGCGGCCGTCAGGCGCTGCTCGAGCAGCGAAGGCCGCAGGACACCGGACTTCTCGGCCAGCGCCTTGGCAGCGCGGTCCGCCCGCGCACCGAGCGCCACGCCGAGCCGCTCGCCCAAATCATCCACGCGCTGTCCGCGCTGATCCACCATCGCACGCGGATCGGCGAGCAGACGGCGCTGCGCCTCTAGGCGTTCTGCGGCCTGCTCCACCCGTCGGGACAGCGCGGTCTGCATGCGCACACCCTGCTGCGCCACATGCGCCAGCAACTCGCCGCGCACCGGCACGGCGATTTCCGCAGCTGCCGTGGGCGTCGGCGCCCGTCGATCGGCGGCATAATCCGACAGGGTCGTGTCGGTTTCATGGCCCACCGCGCTGATCACCGGGATGGAGGACCCGGCGATGGCGCGCACCACAACTTCTTCATTGAAGGCCCACAGATCCTCGATCGATCCACCGCCCCGCGCCACGATCAGCAGATCGGGCCGCTCGCCGTCTTCCATCGCGTTAAAGCCGGCAATGGCATTGGCCACCAGCCCGGCGGCCTTGTCACCCTGCACCTGCACGGGCCAGACCAGCACCTCGCTGGGGAACCGATCGGACAGGCGGTGCAGAATATCGCGGATCACCGCGCCGGTGGGCGATGTCACCACCCCGATGCGCCGGGGGATGAAGGGCAGAGCTCGTTTGCGCTCAGCTGCAAACAGCCCCTCGCCCGCCAGCTTGGCCTTCAGCTTTTCCAGCAGCTGCATCAGCGCGCCCTCGCCCGCCAGCTCCAGCGAATCGGCCACCAGCTGATATTTGGAACGACCGGGATAGGTGGTGAGCTTACCGGTGGCGATCACCTCCACGCCGTCCTGCGCGTCGAACGCCAGCTTGGCCGCGCTTCCTTTCCAGAGGACGGTGTCCAGGGTCGCCTTGTCATCCTTCAAGGTCAGATAGCAGTGGCCCGACGCCGCGCGCTTCCACCCGGAAATCTCACCGCGCACCCGGACATGGCCGAAGCGATCCTCGACCGTGCGCTTGAGCGAGGACGATAATTCGCTGACCGAAAAAGGCGGGGCGTTGTCGCCCTTGGGCACATCGGCTAGCAAGCGTCCGGTTTCATCCATCTGGGGGCGTATCGCCATGAATATCCTGCTGCTGGGCGGAGGGGGGCGCGAACATGCGCTGGCCTGGAAATTGGCACAAAGCCCGAGCCTTCGCAAATTGTTCGCGGCGCCGGGCAATCCCGGCATTGCCGAATGCGCGGCCTGCGTGACGCTGGATGCTAGTGATCATGACGCGGTGATCGCCTTTTGCCGGAGCGAAGATATCGCCTTGGTGGTGATCGGCCCCGAAGCGCCCTTGGTCGATGGGCTGGCCGACAGCCTGCGGCGAGAGGATATTGCGGTGTTCGGCCCTTCGCGGGCCGCCGCACAGCTCGAGGGATCGAAAGCCTTTACCAAGGCGCTGTGCGACCGTGCCGCTATCCCTACCGCCGCCTATCTGCGCTGCGATCGGGAGGCCGATGCACTGGCCGCCCTTGATGATTTCGATCTGCCGGTGGTCATAAAAGCCGATGGGCTGGCCGCGGGCAAGGGCGTCATCATCGCCCAAACGGCAGATGAGGCACAGCAGGCCATCGCCAATATGTTTGCCGGCGGCTTTGGCGCGGCAGGGCAAGAAATCGTGATCGAGGCCTTCATGCAAGGAGAGGAAGCGAGCTTTTTCGCGATCACGGATGGCGAAACGGTCGTGCCGTTCGGCAGCGCGCAGGATCATAAACGCGTCGGCGATGGCGATACCGGCCCCAATACTGGCGGCATGGGTGCCTATAGCCCCGCGCCGGTGCTGACGTCCGAACTGACCAGGCAGGTCATGGAACGCATCATCGAACCGACGGTGGCCACGATGAAGGCGGAAGGCATGCCCTATTCCGGCGTGCTCTATGCCGGGCTGATGCTGACCGATCAGGGGCCCCAGCTGATCGAATATAATTGCCGGTTCGGCGATCCGGAATGCCAGGTATTGATGCTGCGCTATCAGGGCGATCTGGCTGCATTGATGCTCGCCACGGCCAAAAGGGAGCTGGCGGATGCCGCTGCGCCCCGGTTCGACGATATCACGGCGTTGACCGTCATCATGGCGGCCAATGGCTATCCCAACACGCCGGACAAGGGGGGCGTCATTTCCGGGCTGGATCGCGCGGCCGATCGGGGGGCAACCGTATTTCACGCCGGAACCGCGCGCGATGGCAATCATTTGGTTGCCAGCGGCGGCCGGGTGCTGGCGGTGACCGCCACCGGCGGATCGGTGGGAGAGGCGCAGCGGCTGGCCTATGACGGAGTCGACGCGATCCATTTCCCGACGGGCTTCTGCCGCCGGGATATCGGCTGGCGCGAGGTGGCCCGCGAAGCTGGATTAACCGCCTGACCTTTCCGAGTACCGCGCCGCTTGTCCCGGGACAGCGGAACGGCGCAATGGCAAGAGTCTGGCGATCAGCCCGCGGGCGCGCTATTGCCGCGAACAACAATGATTTTCAGGGGCCTGCTTCATGCTGCACTTCTTCGTAGAATATGCCATTTTCTTCGTCATCATCGTGGCAATTGCCGCGATCATTCTGCTGTTCTTCTCCACGCGCCGCAAATCATCCGGCGCGCATCTGGATGTTGCCCATGACCATGCCGCGCATGAGGGCGGTGACGTGCTGTCGCATGAGACGGCAGACATGTCCGGCACGACCGAGGTCGTTGCTGACGACGAAACGCCTGCGCCGGACGTCGCGGATGTGCCAGTGGAGCCAAAGGCACAGGATGTACCCGTAACCGCAACGCCGGCAGCGGTCCCGGCGCCAGCAGCCGCGCCAGCACCGGTGGCAGAAACAACGCCCCCTGCCGCGCCCACGCCGGCTCCAGCGCCCGCCCCGGCCCCAGCCGCACCGGTCACGACATCCTCAGAAGGCAGCGACGATCTTTTGCAGCTGAAAGGTGTCGGCCCCAAGCTCAATGACCGCCTCAAGGAATTGGGCATCACCAGCTATGCACAGATTGCTGGCTGGAGCGACGCCGATGTCGCGCGCATCGACGACCAGCTGGGCACGTTCAAGGGCCGGATCCAGCGGGACAACTGGATCGACCAGGCCCAGCTGCTGAACGCTGGCGACAAGGCCGGGTTCGAAGCTAAATATGGGTCGCTCGGCAAATAAGCCGCGCCAAACGATCAATCGGACAAGAGCATGAAAAAGGGCGGCGTCGGTGACGCCGCCCTTTCTTATTCCATCAGGCTGACCAGCAGCTTGTCGATCTTGCGGCCATCCATGTCGATAACCTCGAACCGCCAGCCCTGATCCTCGAAAATCTCGCCCTCTTCGGGCAGATGGCGCAGAATGTAGAGCGCATGACCGGCGGCCGTGGCATAATCCCGGTCTTCCGGCAGATCGATATCCAGCCGTTCGGCAAGGCTGTCAGCAGGCAGGGCGCCGGACACCAGCAAGCTGCCGTCCTTGCGCTCGATGATCGACGGGGTGTCACCATCCTCCTTGTCGGACTCGAACTCTCCGGCAATGCTGCTGAGCAGATCGTTGGGCGTCACGATCCCTTCGAAATGCCCATATTCGTCATGCACCAGCACCATCGGCACCTCGGCCTTGCGCAGGATTTCCAGTGCATCCATGGCATCCAGCTGATCGGGCACGATTTCGGCGCGGCGCATCAGCTGTCGCAGATCGATCGGCTGCCCCCGGAACTGCGCAGATACGATATCGCGCGCCTGAACGACGCCCAGGATATTATCGATGGATTCCTCCGCCACCGGCAGGCGGGTATGCGACGATTCCAGCAATTTCGACCGCACATCGGCTGCGGTGGCGTTGGCCGGCAGCCAATCGATATCCGTGCGCGGGGTCATCACCTCGCGCACCGGGCGATCGGCCAGGCGCACCACGCCGCTGATGACGGCGCGCTCATGTTCCTCGATCACGCCGGACTGATGGGCTTCGGCAAAGATCATCTGCAGCTCTTCCGCCGACAGCGCCTTGCGCGAATCGCGCCGCAAACCGATCATGCGGAAGATCAACGCACTGCTGTTGTCGAGCAGCCACACGATGGGCGCGGTCAGCCGGGCCAGCCATTCCATCGGCAGCGCGATGATCGCTGCGAACTTCTCCGGCGCCACCAGGGCGATCTGCTTGGGCACCAGCTCGCCGATCACCAGGGAAAGATAGGTCGTGATCCCGATCACCGCGCCGAAGCCCAGTGTCTGGGCCAATTCCGGATCGACCCCCAAAAGGATTATCCTTTCGGCCACCGGCCCGCCCAGGCTGGCGCCGGAATAGGCACCGTTGATAATACCGATCAGGGTTATGCCGATCTGAACCGTCGACAGGAACTTGCCGGGATCGTTGCTGAGACGGACGGCCGCCTTCGCCCCCTTGCTGCCGCGATCGGCCAGACTGGAAAGGCGGTTCCGGCTGGCCGAGACAATCGCCAGCTCGCTCATCGCGAAGACGCCGTTCAGCAACACTAGCGCAAGAATGATCGCCAGGTCAGACCAGGGAAAGGGGGTCATGGAAGTCATTGCGTATCTGGAACCATTTTTCGGAGCTTCCGTTTCCTGCCTGCAACATTTGCTCAACCAGCCGTGATCACGGACATATTTCTGTTCGTCTCGACCGACACAATGGCCCCGGCAGATCGTTTGTCGAAGCAATTCAGGAGATCGAAGATGAAACTCAACCGTTCCCACGCCTTCATTGCCACCGCATCGGCGGCTGCGCTAACGCTTTCCGCCTGCGTAACCAACCCCAATACCGGCGAAAAGGAATTTGCTTATCGTTCCGCCATCGGTGCTGGCGTCGGCGCGCTGGGCGGCTATCTGCTCGGCGATCTGGTTGGTGGCCGCAACGACCGCACGGCCAAGATCATCGGTGCCGGCCTTGGTGCCGTGGCTGGTGGCGGCGTCGGCCTCTACATGGACAAGCAGGAACAAAAGCTGCGCGAGCAGACCGCCGGCACCGGCGTGGACGTGATTCGCGACGGTGACAATCTGGTTTTGGATCTGCCCAGCTCGATCACCTTCGCGGTCGACAGCTCCAATATCGACGCGCAGTTCCGCAACACGCTGAGCCAGGTGGCGACCACGCTGAACGAATATCCCAATACCTATATCGATGTTCTGGGCCACACCGATTCCACCGGCAGCGACAGCTACAATCAGGCGTTGTCCGAGCGCCGGGCAGACGCGGTGGCGAGCTATCTCAGCACGCAGGGCGTGACCCGCGCGCGCATGGCCACCCTGGGTTATGGCGAAAGCCAGCCGAAGGCGAGCAACGCGACCGAGGAAGGCCGGGCTGCCAATCGCCGCGTGGAAATCCGCATCACGCCAGTGACGCAGCAGGATGTAAACGCCGTTCGCTGATCCCCTCAGCAAGCACAGGCATGTACGCCGCCCGGCTTCGATCGGGCGGCGTTTTTTGTTTCAGACCGGGATACCTTGCAGAAGCTTGGGCATGGCACCGCTCGTGCCGCGGGCTTCATCCATGAAAAAGCCCTGCAACGGCTTGGCACGCGCCACCAGCCCCATGCCGAACCGGCGCACGGCGGACGCTGGCTTGCCCGGGATACCGAACAGGCGGTTGAGTCCGTCCGTCGCCATCGCCACCATCAACGTATCGAGGCCGCGCCAGCGCTCATACCGCGCCAGCAGCTGCGCATCGCCCGGGTCCATCCCCAGGCGCATGCCATCGACCAGCACTTCGGTGAGCGCCGCAACATCGCGAAAGCCAAGATTGAGACCTTGCCCGGCAATCGGATGTATCCCGTGGCCGGCATCGCCGATCAACACGATACGCTGGTCGGTCACTCGGGCGCTGTGATGAAAACCGAGTGGATAGCTGCTGCGCGGTGCGGCCATGCTGATAGTGCCCAGCGCGCCGCCGCTGGCCTTATCCAGCTCGGCCGCGAAACCGCGATCCGACAGCTTCATGTAACCCGGTGCCTGGTCACGAGGAACGGACCAGACAATGGCCGAGCGATGACGGCCATCGTCCGAATCCAGCATCGGCAGCAGGGCAAAAGGCCCCGTGCTGTAAAAGATTTCATAGGCCACGTTATCGTGCGGCTTCTCATGATAGACCGCGCTGACCATGGCGCTGTGATCATATTGCCAGCGCGCCGGGGTGATCCCCAGCTGTTCACGCGTTTCGCTGCCGCGCCCCTCCGCCGCGATCAGAAGCGGTGCGGCCAGCACCGATCCATCGGCCAGCTCAACCTGCGCGGTGCCGCCATCGAACCGACGCGCAACGACATCCTGCCCCAGATGCAGCGTAATCCGATCGCTGGCCTTTGCCGAATCGAAGAGGGTGCGGCGCAACAGATGATTCTCGTACATGGTGCCCAGCGCATCGCCGGGCCGTTCAGACTGGAAATCGAGGCCGCCGGGCCGCAGATGGTCGAGCACCTTGATCGTCTCAATGGCGCAGCCCGTGCCCGTCAGATGCGGGCCAAGGCCGATCGCCTCCAGCATCGCCATGCTCGAACTTGATATGGCCGAGGTGCGGCCGTCGAAGCCACGTGTCGCCATGGCTTCCGGATCGAAGCGCTCGACGACATGGGTGGCCACGCCCTGCGCCGCCAGAGCCAGCGCCTGCGTCAGGCCGATCAGCCCGCCACCCAATATGATTGCCGCTTCCGCCATGCTCGTCTCCCGCCTGGAACCTAGCCCATCATGTAATCCCTTCACCATCGAGTGCAATTGCCGCGGTGCTTGACGCGGACTCTTCCGCTGGCGCAAAAGAGCGGCTTCAAAAGGGGAACAGACACATGGCGAGCCGGGCGGGAAAGCCGAAAGAGGCCGAATGGCAGGTGCTGATGCGCGCCAGCATTGCGCGCTCGGCGGGGCTGATCGGTGCCGCTCTGCTGGCCCTGTTCACCACCATCTATACCATTTCGCTGCTGAGCTATTCGGCGGCCGACAATGCTTTCAATACGGATGCCGCAGGCGCGCCGCATAACTGGTTCGGCCAGACCGGGGCCTTTTTGGCCGATGGGGTGCTGACCGTTTTTGGCATCGCCGCGATCTTTCTGGCGCCCTTGGGGGCCGTTATCACCCGGCGTTTGTGGCGGGATGTGCCCCAGCCCAACTGGCTGCGCCAGATCCTGCTCTGTCTGCTCGGTATCCTGCTGACGGCTTTTGCCATCGGCTATGCAGGCCGCGCAGCCGAAGTCGGCTTGCCGGCAGGCTGGGGCGGTGTGCCTTCGCTGCTGCTCAACAACGGGGCGGAGCTGTTGATCGGCATGACTGGCGAGGGCTGGCATGGCTTTTTGCGGTTCCTGCTGATCGCTGCCACCTTACTGACCGGACTGACCTGCGTGGTGCTATCGCTTGAGCTGGACCGTCCGTTACTGCGCATCCCCTCGGTCAAATTTCCGACGCTGCGCCGCGCCATGCGCGATGACGGCGATGAGGACGAGGCCACAGCGGACGCGCTGGTGCGCGAGCGCGCGCCGGACGAGGCGACACCGCCGATCTCCCCTGCCGCGCCGCGCCCGCAGGTAAAACCGGACGACCGGCCACCGCCGGAAATTGCCGATCGCAAATTGTCCCCCGCCAAGGCCACCCTCACCAATGCGCGGCAGGGTGATTTCTTCGGGCCTTATTCGCTGCCATCGGTCGATCTGCTCGATCCGCCACCGCCCAATGAAGCGCCCAAGCTCGACAAGGCGGCGTTGGAACGCAATGCGCGCCTGCTGGAATCCGTGCTGGAGGATTTCCGGGTGCATGGCGAGATCAAGGCGGTGCGTCCCGGTCCTGTCGTGACGATGTACGAGCTGGACCCCGCGCCGGGTACTAAGGCGGCGCGCGTCGTGTCGCTGGCCGAGGATATTGCCCGCAACATGTCCGCGCTGTCGGCGCGCGTTTCCACCGTGCCGGGGCGGGCCATTCTGGGCATCGAACTGCCGAACAAGACGCGCGAGGCGGTGGTTCTGCAGGAAATGATCCAGTCCAGCGCCTTTGCCGAGCAATCCGGCAATCTGCCGATCATATTGGGCAAGAATATTTCCGGCGATCCCGTGGTGGCCGATCTGTCCCCCATGCCGCATCTGCTGGTGGCCGGCACCACCGGGTCCGGCAAGTCGGTGGGCCTGAACTGCATGATCCTGTCGCTGCTGTACCGGCTGACCCCGGACCAGTGCCGCATGATCATGATCGATCCAAAGATGCTGGAACTCAGCACCTATGACGATATCCCGCATCTCCTCTCCCCCGTGGTGACCGAGCCGGCCAAGGCTGTCCGGGCGCTGAAATGGGCGGTGGAGCAGATGGAGGACCGCTATCGCATGATGGCAAGCCTGTCCGTCCGAAATCTCGCCAATTTCAACGAAAAGGTGCGCGCCGCCAAGGCCAAGGGCGCGCCGCTCGGCCGCAAGGTCCAGATCGGATATGATCCGGCGACCGGACAGCCGGAATATGAGGAAGAGCAGCTGGAATATGAGGAGATGCCGCAGATTGTCGTAATCGTCGACGAGCTGGCGGATCTGATGATGACCGCGGGCAAGGAAGTCGAGTTCCTGATCCAGCGGCTGGCGCAGAAGGCGCGCGCGGCGGGCATTCACCTGATCATGGCCACGCAGCGCCCGTCGGTCGATGTCATCACCGGCGTGATCAAGGCCAATCTGCCGACCCGCATCAGCTTCCATGTCACCTCGAAGATCGATTCGCGCACCATCCTGGGCGAACAGGGTGCCGAACAGCTGCTGGGCAAGGGCGACATGCTGTATATGGCCGGTGGCAAGCAGGTGACGCGTATCCACGGCCCGTTCGTGTCCGATGACGAAGTGCGCCGCGTGGCCGATCACTGGCGTGCTCAGGGCCAGCCGGACTATATCCAGTCGGTGACCGAAGAGCCGGAAGATGGTGGCTTCGCGCTCGATGGCATCGGACCGGAAGACAGCGCTGAGGATGCGCAATATCGCAAGGCCTGCCAGCTGGTGTTCGAAAGCCAGAAAGCCTCGACCAGCTGGCTGCAGCGGCAGTTGCGTGTGGGCTATAACAGCGCTGCGCGGTTGATCGAACGTATGGAAGATGAAGGCCTGGTGTCCGCGCCCAATCATGTCGGTCGCCGTGAAGTCCTGCGGGATGCCTTCGGGGAACAGGGCTGACGCCAAGACGCACGCATGCCGATGAACGGGAACCGGCGGCAGGGTTCAGTCGATATTCAATGCCTCTGGCCCATTACCAATCTCCAATAATAGCAGGAGTTCTCCCATGGTTCGCAAAATGATTGCCTTTGCCGCCGCCGCCGCGATGGCACCGATGGCGGTGAGCCTGGCCCCCGCAGCCGTCGCTGCACCCGCGTCCAGCCCCGATCTGCAGAAGGTCGGCGCGCATCTGAAGGCGGCCAACACCATGACCGCCGATTTTACGCAGAGCGACCGCGCCGGTCAGACCCTCACCGGCAAACTGACGCTCAAGCGACCGGGACGCATCCGTTTCCAGTATCAGAAGGGTGTGCCGCTGCTCATCGTGGCGGACGGCAAAGCGCTCACCATGATCGATTATGAGGTCAATCAGGTGCAACGCTGGCCGATCGCTAACAGTCCGCTGTCCGCGTTGCTTGATCCCGACAACAATCTCGCCAAGTTCGGCAAGGTGATCGACACCGGCAATGGGAATGTCGTGCGCGTCGATGTGAAGGATCCGAAGCATCCGGAATATGGGCTGCTGAGCATGATCTTCGTGCGTAACGCTGCTGCACCCGGCGGTCTGAAGCTCGACAGCTGGGTAGCGCTGGATTCGCAGAACAACCGCACCACGGTCCGGCTGCGCAACCAGAAGTTCAACGCGCCGGTATCGGACAACAGTTTCCGCTGGAACGACCCGCGCAAGAAATCCCGCCGATAGAGCGTGCGCCATATGCCACAGGTGGTGGAAGAAGTGCATCGATGACCGGATCGTTCATTCTGCGCTCATCTGATTGGCGGTAGAAAGTGCTTACAGAGGCAGTCGGTCGAGCGGGTTCCCCCCTGTTGCCCGTTTCCTTATCGGCTGTTTCTGACAAAGCGTGACGAACGCAAGCTTGGCCCCCATCCCTTTTTGCCCCCGGGATGGGGGTTTTGCTTTGTGCGCCGCCCGCCTTGCCTGGCGCCCATGCTTTTCCGCTCTTGGGTTTTGGCGGACGCTCACCTAAGTCGGCATCATGCCAGACAGCATCAGCATCGCCTCGTGGAACATCAACAGCGTGCGCGCCCGCATGGACAGCGTGGAACGCTTCCTGCGGGATGAGGCGCCGGACATCCTTTGCCTGCAAGAGACCAAGGTGGTCGACGATCAGTTCCCCGCAGCGCCGTTCAGGGCATTGGGCTATGATCACATCATGCTCCACGGCCAGCCGATGCATCACGGCGTCTGCATCATCAGCAAAATCCCCCTCACCCAGGACGATCGGCTCGACTGGCAGAACAATGGCGAAGCGCGCCATCTGGGCGTGCGTCTGCCCAATGGCTGGCGGCTGGAGAATGTCTATGTGCCCGCTGGCGGCGATATACCGGACCGCGAGGAAAACCCGAAATTCGGCCAGAAGCTCGATTTTCTGGAGCGAATGATCGCCTGGTCCGGTTCGCTGGAGCACCCGACGATCCTCACCGGCGATTTCAATGTTGCGCCGCTGGAAAGCGACGTCTGGAGCCACAAACAGCTGTTGAAGGTGGTCAGCCACACTCCGATCGAGGTGGAGACACTGGACCGCCTGAAGGCTGCAGGCAACTGGGTCGACCTCGGTCGGCACTTCCATGCCGCGCCCGAGCGTCTGTATACCTGGTGGAGCTACCGCGCGCGGGACTATGCGAAATCGGATCGGGGGCGGCGACTGGACCATATGTGGGTGACGCAAGACCTGAAGGACCATGCCGCGACGCATCAGGTGCATGAATCGTGCCGTGGCTGGGAGCGGCCGTCCGATCATATCCCCATCGTCACGGAATTTCGCCTTTGAGCGAGGCTGGACAGGGCCGCCGTGCGGCCAGCGCCATCGATGCGCTGCGCCGGGGCTGGTCGGTGCGCGTGACCGGCGGCGACGGCGGTGGCTATGTGGTGCGTGCCGTGGAGACCCTGTTCGAGGGCGCGATCAGCGCCGATGCCTGCCTGCTGATATCGGCCGAACGCGCCGAAACCCTGAAGATCACCAATCAGCGTGCGGCGGCGCAGGCCAGCCTGCCGGTGCTGATCCGGACGCCGGAAACGCTCACCCCGGTCAGCGCCCTGGCCGTGGCCGATCCCGCGCTGGATCTTGCAAACCCCTTCAAGGGCCCCTTTACCGCCCTGCCGCTGGACCATCCCGCCGCCGCGGCTGGCGCCATCGATTTGACCCGGTTCGCCGGGCTTCTGCCGGCCGTCCTGATTGAGCCGGATGGGACGGCTGACGTCGACACGACCAAAGCAGATATCGCCGCCTATCGTGATCCTGGCAGCCTGCGCATTGCCGCACGCGCGGCGCTGCCGGTGGCCGATGCGCCAGACAGCCAGATCGTCGTCTTCCGCGCCGAATCTGATGCACGGGAGCATGTTGCGCTCATCGTCGGAGCGCGGGGCAACGAACCCCCGCTGGTTCGGCTGCACAGCGAATGCCTGACCGGCGATGTGTTCGGCTCGCTCAAATGCGATTGCGGCCCGCAGCTTCATGAGGCTGTGCACCGGATGGAGGGCGCCGGTTGGGGCATCCTGCTATATCTGCGGCAGGAGGGCCGCGGCATCGGCCTGGTCAACAAGCTGCGTGCCTATAATCTGCAGGATCAGGGATTCGACACGGTGGATGCCAATCGCCGCCTCGGCTTTGCCGACGACATGCGCGATTTTGCCGTCGCCGCACGCATGTTGACCTTGCTCGACGTCGATCGGGTGCGGCTGCTTACCAACAATCCGAAAAAGGTCATGGGTCTGGAGCAGGCGGGCATAGCTGTGGAGGAGCGCTTGCCGATCAAGATTTCGGCCAATGCGTTCAACCTGCGATATCTCGACACCAAGCGGGACCGGTCGGGCCACCAGCTGTAAGACCGCAAGGGCGTGGGCAGCGGCGCTCAGGCGACCTGCAGCGCTTCGTCCAGTTCGCCCTTCGCCGCCTCGAGCAACCGCCCTTCCAATGTCTTCAGGCGCTGCGGCCCCGTGATCTTGTCGCCAAGCAAGTCGGTGACATAGAATGTATCCACCGCGCGCTCGCCATAGGTCATGATATGGGCGCTCCGGATTACGGCCTTGGAGCGAAAAAGAGCCTGGGCAAGGCTGTTGAGCAGCGCCGGGCGGTCCCGGGCATTGACCTCAATCACCGTGAAACGGTTGGACGCGTCATTGTCGCTGACAACGAACGGCGCGACCACGAAAGCGTCGGCGCGCGCAAATGGCATCGGCCGTTGTTCCAGCTGCGCCGCCATCCGCGCCCGGCTGGTCAGCGCTTCGACGATTGCCTCTCGCAGGCGCTGGATCTGGCCTTCATCGCGGAACGGACGGCCATGAGGGTCCTGCACCAGAAAATTATCCATCGCCATGCCATCGGTCGTGGTGTGTACCCGCGCGTCGATCACCGAGGCGCCGGCCAGATGAATGGCGCCGACGATCCGGTAGAACAGGCCAGCATGATCGGCTGCATAGACCGATATGAGCGTCGCCCCCCGCTCCGGATAGAAACAGGCGTCGATCGATAGCGGCGCATCGCCTGCGGCCAGCAGATCGCGCGCGTTGCGCAGGACGATGTCGTCCGGCTCGGCGATCCAATAGGCATCGGGAAACCGGTCGGCCAGTTCGTCGAACGCGGCGTCGGAGATATCCAGCGCGCCGCGCAGGGCAGCCTTGCTGTCCTCAATTCGCTCGGCACGCCCGTGCGCCTTGTGGCCCAGCCGCATCAATTCTTCGGCGGACGTATAAAGATCTCCCAAAAGCTGGCGTTTCCAGCTGTTCCAGACACCCGGACCGACAGCGCGAATATCGACAATGGTCAGCAGGATAAGCAGCTTCAGGCGCTCGACCGACTGCACCTGATCGGTAAAGTCCGCGATGGTCTTGTAATCCGCCAGATCGCGCTTGAACGCCGTCGCGCTCATCAAAAGATGATAGCGCACCAGCCAGCTGACCAGTTCTGTTTCGGATTCGCCGAGACCCAGACGCGGGCATAGTTTCAAGGCGATCTCCGCCCCCAGAACACTATGGTCCCCGCCGCGCCCTTTGGCGATATCATGCAGCAGGGTTGCCACATACAGCACGCGCCGGTGCTTGAGCTTCGGCAACATGTCCGTTGCCAGCGGGTGATCGTCCGCCAGTCTGCCGCTCTCGATGTCGGACAGCAGGCCAATGGCCCGAATCGTATGCTCATCCACGGTATAATGATGATACATGTCGAACTGCATCTGCGCCACGACCCTGCCGAATTCCGGCACGAACCGGCCGAACACCGTCGCTTCGTTCATCCACCGCAGCACCTTGGCGGGATCGCGCGGGGAACTCAGTACGCTGAGGAACAGGTCGTTGGCGCGCGGATCCTTGCGCACCTCATGATTGATGCTTTTGGCATCGCGCCGTGCCGCGCGCATTGCCAGAGGATGCACTTCGTAGCCGAACCGGTCCGCCAGCGAAAACATCTCGATCAGCCGCACCGGATCATCTTGGAAGAAAGCATCATCCGGAATAGCGATGCGGTCCTGATCCAGCTGAAAACCATTGAGTTTTTTCAGCAATTTCGGGCGACGCGTGAAGCGGTGATGCAAGCGCTTGGCCTGCGCTTCTTCCAGATGGCTGAGAAACAGGCCGGTAAGATCGCCCACCGTCTTGGCGTTGGTGAAATAGAATTTCATGAACCGCTCGACCGATGATGCGCCCGCCCGGTCGCCATAGCCCATGCGCTCGGCCACCTCCCGCTGCAGATCGAAGGTCAGCCGGTCTTCCGGACGATTGGTGATGGTGTGCAGATGACAGCGCACCGCCCAGAGGAAATTCTCGGCGCGGCGGAATTTGCGATATTCGCTGCGCGTGAATAGCCCCTTGGCCACCAGTTCGACACCGCGCTGGACGCGGTACATATATTTGCCGATCCAGTAGAGCGTCTGAAGATCCCGCAGGCCGCCCTTGCCTTCCTTTACATTGGGCTCGACCACGTAACGGCTGTCGCCCATGCGCCGATGGCGTTCGTCCCGCTCCTCGATCTTTTGCGCGATGAAATTCGGCACGGTGCCCGCCACCACATCATTCCAGAAACGCGACGCGGCTTCATCATAGAGCGCGCGGTCTCCCCAGATGAACCGCGCCTCCAGCAAGGACGTGCGGATCGTGATATCGTCACGCGCCAGCTTCACCATTTCATCGAGCGAGCGACTGGAATGCCCGACCTTCAGGCCGAGGTCCCAGAGCAGGTACAGCACCGCCTCCACCACCTGCTCGGTCCAGCCGGTCCGTTTGTACGGCGTGATAAAGGCAAGATCGACATCGCTGTGCGACGCCATTTCCCCGCGCCCATAGCCGCCGACGGCATGAAGCGAGAGCCGCTCGCTGCGCGAGGCATTGCCGATAGGATGGAGATGGCCGGTGACATAATCATAGATCAACCGGATCAGCTGATCGATCAGATGCGCCTGTTCCGCCGCGCGGCGGTGCCCCTCGGTCGGCTCGGCTTCCAGGCGACTGGCTATTTCCGCCCGGCCATCCGCCAACGCCTTCTGAAGAAGCGTGCGGATGGCCGGGCGTGCGTCCGAGCCATCATGCTCGGCAATGATCGTGTCGATCGTCTCCGCCAGCGCGCGGCGGTTGATGATGGCCCGTTGACCGTCGAATTTGTCGCGTAGAGGCTTCATAGGCCCGATATGGGTTGCATGCTGCGCAATCTCAAACGATCCGACCGTCCGTCTTAGCTCAAGCGGCCTTGGCGGCTACCTTGGCGTTATATTCGCTGCGCAGCGTCTTGCGATCGATCTTCTGCGTGCCGAGACGCGGCAGCGGCCCATCGGCCTGCCAGATAAAGGCGGGCACCTTGAACTTGGCCAAACGCTCGCCAAGAAACGCCTTCAGATTGTCGGGCGATAGATCGGCCTCTTCACGCGCCAGATAGATCATGCCGACGACTTCGCCATAATGATCGTCCTGAATTCCGAAGACCGACAGCTCGACCACGTCGTCATGTTCGTAGGCGGCCGCCTCCACCTCGGTGCAGGCAATATTTTCACCGCCCCGGATGATGATGTCCTTCTTGCGATCGACAATATAAAGGTAGCCGTCCGGATCGACATAACCGATGTCACCGGTGCGGAAGAAAAGATCATCGGTATACGCCTCCCGCGTCGCCTCTTCATTGTTCCAATAGCCTTCGAAATTGGCGACCGATCGAATGCAGATTTCGCCGCGGTCGCCCTGCGGAAGATGGTTGCCGTCATCGTCCAGAATGGCCAGCTCAACCACCGGCGGCGTCGGCGTGCCCGTGCTTTCGGGTTTTTCGATATAATTGTCGGAAAAGTTCGCGCAGCCCACGCCATTGGTTTCGGTCAGGCCATAACCCAGACCAGGCCCACCATCCTTCATCATCGCCTTGATCTTGCTGACATGCTCGGTCGGCCGCGGCGCACCACCGGCCGCCATCACCGTGCAGCTGGACAGATCATAATCATCGCGCTTGGGATGGGTCGCCAGCTCAATGCTCATGAGCGGCACGCCGGTGAAATAGGTTATCCGTTCGCGCTCTATAAGGCGCATTGCCTCCTCCGCATCCCATTTGCGCATCAGCACCAGCTTGCGGCCAAGGGCAAAGCCTTGCAGCAGCATCGGCACTTCCGCGGTGACGTGGAACAGCGGCACGTTCATCAAGGTGCTGGGCGGATATTTGGGCGCCTCACCACGCGCCGTGGCCAGTTGCAGCAGGACGAGCGTGGCGCCGACATAGTTCATGGTGGCCTGCACCACGGCCCGGTGGGTGGACCAGGCCCCCTTGGAACGACCGGTAGAGCCGGATGTGAAGAGGATCGTCGCCTTGTCATCGCCCGTCAGCACCGGCAGCGGCATTTCCGCAGCCGCGCCGCCGATAAGGTCCGCAAACGCCTCCAGTGGCGGCTTGGCATTGTCGTAAACGAACAGTTCGGTGCGGCCGATATCATGCCCTTCCAAACGGGCGGCGCGCTTGGGATCTGCCAGCACCAGCTTGCAGTCGACCAACGCAATCGCCTCGGCAAATTCGCTGCCCTGCCACCAGCCGTTGAGCAGGGTTGCCACGCCCCCGGCCATTAGAATGCCCATATAGGCCACCACCCAGTTGGCGGAATTGCGCGCGCCGATGCCGACGCGGTCGCCAACTTCGATGCCTTTGTTCGCGATCAGACCGCCTGCCAATGTCCGCGCCGCAGCATAGGCTTCGCCAAAGGTCATGCGTAGATCGCCATCGACCAGAAACTCGGCATCTTTATTCTGATTGCAGAAATGGCCGATATAGTCCGCCAGCGTTGCGGGCGCTCTCGCGATGGTTGGAAGCGCCACGCCGTTTTTCACGAAATCCTGCGTTTCGAGCATGCCCCCAGGTTGGGACATCCCCTCGAAAGCGGCTTCGATCTGGCGGTCCAGTTCACTGGGCATTGCAATTCTCTCCTATTGGCCTCTTGAGCTTTCCCTCTATATGAAGCCGAACCGCTCCGGGGGAAAGAGCCCATGCTATCGATGCTTGCCGAAGCTGGCAGCTATCTCAATTACAGCGAGCTTGGCCTCGATCCGGTTGCACTGGATCTGGGGTTTTTTCAGCTACGCTGGTATTCGCTTGCCTATCTGGCAGGCATCCTGATCGGCTATTGGTATCTCACCAAGCTGGTCGACGCCCCAGGCGCCCCGATGGCGCGCCGGCATGCCGACGATATGATCTTCTACGCTACCCTCGGTATCATTCTCGGCGGACGGATCGGATATATCCTGTTCTATCAGCCCAGCCTCATGAACAATCCGCTGGATATGTTCAAAGTGTGGGAGGGGGGCATGTCGCTGCATGGTGGCGCGCTCGGCACCATCGTGGCGATCTTCATCTTTTCACGCGTGCACAAGCTGCAATTCCTGCGCATCTGCGACTATATCGCCTGCTGCATTCCCTTCGGCCTGTTTTTCGGTCGGCTTGCCAATTTCGTGAATGGCGAGCTGTGGGGCCGGGCGACCGATGTGCCTTGGGCCATGATCTTTCCGACCGGGGACGGTGTGCCCCGCCATCCCAGCCAGTTATACGAGGCGGGGCTGGAAGGCCTGCTGCTGTTTGCGATTCTGTGGCTGCTCTTCTGGAAAAGCCAGGCGCGATACAAACCCGGTTTGCTGATGGGGACCACGGCCATCGTTTACGGTGCCTCGCGCTTTTTTGTCGAATTCTTCCGCCAGCCGGATGCGCAATTGCTGGACTTTGCGCAGCGAACCGGCCTCAGCATGGGCCAGTGGCTAACCATTCCGATGATCCTGATCGGTCTGTATCTGGTACTGACAGCCAAAGGCCGCCGCCAGCGGATCGAACCGATTGCGGGACAGGACAGCGTTGCCTGACGGCGTAACGCTATCCGATCAGCTACGGCGGCAGATCAAGGCTTCCGGCCCCATCGGCATGGCGGACTATATGCGGCGCGCAAACGCCGTCTATTATGCTGCGTCCGACCCCTTTGGAGCAGATGGCGACTTTGTCACAGCGCCGGAAATCAGCCAGATGTTCGGCGAACTCGTCGGCTTGTGGATTGCCGATCTCTGGATGCGTGCGCAAAAGCCGGCCGATAGCTGCTATGTCGAGCTTGGCCCAGGGCGTGGAACGCTGGCAGCCGATGCGCTGCGCTCTACGGCGGCGTTCGGATTTGCGCCTGAGGTAGCGTTTATCGAGACCAGCCCGGTGCTGCGCGCGCGGCAGACCGCGGCGGTGCCCAAGGCCCGCTTCTATGACGGCGTGGACGATCTGCCGCAGCATGGGCCACTCCTGGTGGTGGCCAATGAGTTCTTCGATGCGCTACCGATACGCCAGATGGTCAAGACGGCCGGCGGATGGCGCGAACGCATGGTGACACTCGATAGCGCCGGCAGCTTCTCGCTGATCGCTGGCGAACAGCCGGTCGATCCGCTGATCCCGGCAGACGTGCGCGCGGCACCGATCGGCACCGTCTTCGAACATGCGCCGGATGCCGCCGCCATCCTGTACGCACTGGCCCGGCGGATCGAGGCGCAGGGCGGCGCGCTGCTGATCATCGACTATGGCTATGACGCCCTGGGCGTTGGCGAGACGCTGCAGGCGGTCAAGAACCACCGACCAGCATCACTCTTCGAGGCGCCGGGAACGGCGGATCTGACGGCGCATGTCAGCTTCCACGAGCTCGCCCATATCGGCAGCGCGGCTGGGCTTCGGGTTTCGGGACCTGTGGGTCAGGGAGACTTTTTGCGCGCGATGGGCATTGAAGCCAGAGCGCAAGCCTTGGTGAGGAACGCTCCCGACAAGGCCGCCGATGTCGAGGCCGCGCTGCGACGGCTGACGGACCCGCAGGAGATGGGAGAGCTTTTCCGGGTGCTCGCCATCAGCGCGGCGGACTGGACCCGGCCTGAAGGGTTCGGGCCGGAAGATCCTGGGGCCGCCTAGCCGGCGATCCAGCTGGCGACGGCCTGGGCCACCTCGTTGGCGGCACCGTTCAACGCTTCGCCGGCTGGCCCCGGCTTGATCTCATAGACCGGCCGCGTGGCGCTGAACCGTTGCGTCTCGACCCGGTCGCCCGGCAGCTGCCGGACCGCATCGAAGGTGACGATGGCCTGACGGCTCGGCTCGTCGATGCCGAAACGGACGAGCTCGCCTGCCAGAATGTCCTGCGATTTGCCGCTGGCGGCCTCTTCGTTCAGCACCAGTCTGCCGCGCGCCGAGATGGTTTCGACGAGCAGGTTCTTGAACAGCCGCGCCGGTTTGTCGGTCCAGTTGGCGTCGGTCAGATAGGTAACGGTGCCGCTGCCGCTGGTGACCGGAATCCGCGTGACATTCAGCGTCTGCGGCGTGCTCGGCACATTGACGATCAGTGCGTTGACGGGGTTGCCCGTCCGCACCGTGCCGGCCTGCACCGCCTGGTCCGGTGTCAACGTGAGCAGGAACGGCGGTGCATCCGGGCCAAAGCTGATGCAACCCGAGAGGAGAACGGCCGGCGCGAGGACGGCGGCTAGGCGTAAAGCTTTCATGGGCATCCTCATTTGGGTTCATAGTCCGGCAATGGCTGCGAGGAGATGAGCGATCCCGCACCGCCCTGCTCGACCTGCTCGGTCAGATTCTTGAGCGACTTGGTGGTGGCCCGCAAATCGCGCACCAGCGTGTTCACTTCCGGCAATGTCTGCTCGGAGAAGGTGGTCACACCGGGCTTGGCTGCCGTCACAGTGTCTTCCAGGGCCTCCATGCTGCGCTGGGCAGACGCCATCGTCTTGCGCAGCTCGGCGGCGATCTGTTGCCCGTCGCTGTTCACCAGCTTGTCCGTGCTGTTGGCCAGATTGCCCAGCTGCTCTGCAGCGTCGCCTGCCTGCGCAATGGCCACACGGGCATCCTTGAGCGCCGCGTTCAACTCCGGTGCCTGCTGGGCGAAACTGGCCGAAATGGATTCCACATTGTTCAGCAACTGCGAGAAGCTTTCCTGATTGTCTTCAGACAATAGCTGGCTGAGCCGCTCGGTCAGGGTCGACAGTCGCTCGACCAGCAGCGGCGCATTGTTCAACAATTCGCCCAGCGCACCGGGCTTGGTGGGAATGACGGGAACACCCTCCGGCCCTTCCTCGACGATCGGCGGGGCGCCCTTGGCCGCGCCGCTCAACTGAATCTCCGAGACGCCGGTAAAGCCGATGCTGCTGATCGTGGCCATCGTGCCCTGCAGGATCGGCACGGCGTCATCGACCGAGATGCGCACGCGCACGAACTCGGGATCGTTTTCCCACAGCCTGATCGCCTTCACCTGGCCCACGGGCACGCCGGAATAGGCCACGCCCGATCCGGTCGCCAGACCGCTCACCGAGCTTTTGAAGAAGATGTCATACTCCTTGCGGTCACCTTCGCCGAAACGGGCCAGCCAGATGATCAGGATCACCGCAGCAGTCACCAGCAGCAGCGTGACCGCGCCAACCAGTACATTATTGGATTTGGTTTCCATCGCCTGTGCCTTATGCCTTGCCGTCCAAGGCGCTGTCTATCGCCTTCTGTTCATTCCGCTTCATGCGCGCATTCTGCTCACTGGCACCGGTTGCGGCGCGCCCGCGCGGTCCGGTGAAATATTCGGTGATCCATTCATGATCCAGCTGGATCAGTTCATCGATCGTGCCCTTGGCGATAACCTTCCGGTCAGCCAGCACCGCCACCCGATCGCAGATCGCATGGAGCGTATCCAGATCATGGGTGATCAGGAAAACGGTAAAGCCCAAGGTGTCCTGCAGGCTCTTGGTCAGCTCATCGAACTTCGCCGCGCCGATCGGGTCCAGCCCGGCCGTGGGTTCATCCAGAAACAATAGATCGGGGTCCATCGCCAGCGCCCGCGCAAGACCGGCGCGCTTCTTCATGCCGCCCGACAGTTCGGACGGATATTTATTGGCCGATTCAGCAGGAAGCCCGACCAGATTGATCTTGTAGCGCGCCAGTTCGTCCAGCAGGCGCGGCGTGAAGTCCGGGTAGAATTCGCGCAGGGGCACTTGCACATTTTCCGCCACCGTCAGCGTGGAGAACAGCGCGCCGCCCTGGAACAGAACGCCCCAGCGCTTGCGCACGTCCTGCGCCTCGGTGCCTTCTTCCTGCACATCGCCTTCGTCTTCGCCCAGCATATTGTGGCCGAACACCTGGATCGACCCGGCATCGGGGTTCTGCAGGCCGATGATAGAGCGCATCAACACCGACTTGCCGGTGCCCGATCCACCGACCACGCCGAGGATCTCGCCGCGGCACACGTCCAGATCCAGCCCCTCGTGGATCACCTGGTTGCCGAAGCTGTTCCTCAGCCCGCGCACCTTGATTACGGTTTCCGGAATGCGAGAGGTGGCGCGTGTCATACCCAGCCCAATGCGCTGAAGAAGACCGCGAAAAAGGCGTCGAGCACGATCACCATGAAGATGGCCTGCACCACGGCTGCCGTGGTCTTTAGCCCCACCTGCTCGGCATCATTTTCCACCTGCAGCCCCTGATAGCAGCCCGATATCGCCACGATCGCGCCGAACACCGGCGCCTTGATCAGCGCGATCCACAGATCGGTAATCGGCGTCACTTCACGCAGGCGCGAAACGAAAGTGGAGGGCGGAATGTCGAGGCCGATCCAGCACAGCAGACCACCGCCCACGATCGCGATGATCGAGGCATAGATCGTCAGCAGCGGCATCATGAGAATGGTGGCGATCACACGGGGCAATACGAGCGCTTCGGTTGGAGAGACGCCGATGGTGCGCATCGCGTCCACTTCCTCGGTCAGCTTCATCGTGCCGATCTGCGCGGCAAAGGCACTGCCCGATCGGCCCGCGACCATGATGGCCGTCATCAGCACTCCCAGCTCACGCAGGGTGAGGCGGCCGACCAGATTGATGGTGAAGATCTCCGCGCCGAACGCGCGCAGTTGCACCGCGCCCTGCTGCGCGATGACCACCCCGATCAGGAAGCTCATCAGCCCGACAATGCCCAGGGCGCGCACGCCCACGACATCGAACCGCTGGATCAAGGCGTGCCAGCGGATGCGGCTGGGATGCATCAGCAGCCGCCCCATGGAGACCACCGTCTGCCCGAAGAAGCCGATCAACCCGATGAAGCTGGTGATGCCGACGATGGTCGCCTCACCCACTTCGGCCAGCATGGCCTGGAAGGGCGGTCCATGCTCACGCTTCAGTTCGACCGGCTCATCAGCCCGTCGCACTTCCTCGATCAGTTGCTGCGCGTCGGCGTCGCCGCCTGTAATCTCGGCATCATTGTCGCGCGCCGTGCGCACGAGCAGCCATGCCCCCACGGTGTCCAGATGCTCGATAGCGGAGATATCCAGCACCGAAACGTCCGGAACATCACGCAGGCGGCGGGAGAGATCGCCTATCTGCGAGATCGACAGACTGCCGGTGAAGACGAGCTGGCGCCCGCCCTCACCATTCTGTTCCTCAAAATCTGCGCGCGCACTCATCACCCGCGCAAATGGACGATTAAAGCCTTGGGCACAAGCGCCAAACCGTTGTTATACCGCGTCCAGCGCCTGGGCAAAATCGGCAATCAGATCATCCGCATCTTCCACGCCGATCGAGATGCGCACCAGATTGTCGGTGATCCCCAGCGCCGCCTTGCGATCGTCCGAGACGGAAATATGCGTCATCGCCGCGGGATGGCTGGCCAGCGTTTCGGTGCCGCCCAGGCTGACCGCCAGCTTGGCGATCTTCAGATTGTCGAGGAAGCGGAAGCTCTCTTCCTCGCCGCCCTTGATGAACACCGAGAAGGTGGACCCGGCGCCCAGGCAGTGGCGTTCGTAAATGTCCTGCTGGCGCGCATCCTCGATCATGCCGAGATAGCCGAGCCCTTCCACCTTGGGATGGGTCTTCAGGAAGGCGCAGACCTTGGCGGCATTCTCGCCGGCGCGGCTCATGCGCAGCTCCACCGTCTCCAAGCTGCGCAGCAGCATCCAGGCGGTGTTGGGATCGGTGATCGTGCCGATGGTGTTGCGCATGGCGCGAATCGGGTCGAGCCAGCGCTTTTCGCCGAGCGCCGCACCGGCCACCAGATCGCTATGCCCACCGACATATTTGGTCAGCGAGTAGAGCACGATGTCCGCACCATGATCGAGCGGGCGCTGCCACAGCGGGCCGAGGAAGGTGTTGTCGATGGCCACCGGCGGCATGTCGTCGCCCGTCCCGAACACGGCGTCGCGCGCGGCGGAGACGCCCTCGATATCGACCAGCGCGTTGGTCGGGTTGGCCGGGCTTTCCAGATAGACCAGCGCCACCTTGGAACCGCGATCGTCCGCGATGTCCTTGGCCTTTTGCAGCATCTCCTGAATGTCCTCCGGCTTCGCACCGGCGGGGAAATCGAGGAAGGTGATGCCGAATTTGGACATGATCTTGGCGATCATCGTCTCGGTCGCCGCATAAAGCGGGCCGCTGTGGACGATCACGTCGTTCTGGCTGACCAGCGCCATCATGGTGGTGGCGATGGCCGACATGCCGCTGGAGAAGACCAGTGCATCCTCGGCCTCTTCCCACACGCTCAGGCGGTCCTCGACGATTTCCTGATTGGGGTTGTTGAAGCGCGAATAGACCAGGCCTTCCGCCCCGCCGGGGCGCTTGCCGGTGATCCCTTCGAAATGGCGCTTGCCCGCCGCCGCGCTTTCGAAAGCGAAGGTGGAGGTCAGGAAGATCGGCGCCTTCAGCGATCCTTCGGACAGCTTGGGATCGAAGCCATGGCCCATCATCAGCGTGGAGGGTTTCAGACGGCGGCCGTCGATCTCCTTCACATCGGGTTTGGGGCGGCGGCGCGGGGTCATGGTGCCAAGCGGCGGGTTCTCGTTATGGTCGCTCATGGAATGGGTCGTCCTGCAATGGTGGGTGCCGCTCGGCTGGGAAGCCGCGGCCTATGTCCACCGATGTAGAGCGCGCGGGCGGCAAGGACAACGCCAGCCGGTTCACACGGGGTCACACTGTCCAGAGACGCAAATGCGGCGGGCCGCGCGGGCATGGCTTTCGGCCCGGCAAAATGCGGAGGTCTTGAGAGGGCGGCGGGAAACGACCATGCCGCCATCCAAGCAGGCGAACCCCTACATTTCCAGCGGCTTGTAGCGCTCAGCGCGCGGGCAAGCCGATCAGCGATAGCTGCCGCCCATAATCGGCCTCGCCGCGATGCGTGGCGCGGCGATAGCTGAAATAGCGGTCCTCCAGCCTGTAGGTATCGCGGCCCACACAGGCGACGCGCGGCACGCCCGCCCGCCCCAGCCGCGCGGCGACATAGCCTTCCAGATCGAACTGGTGATGGTCCGGCTGGCCCGGCGCGAAAAAGGCGTCATTTTGCCCGTCGGCCTCGATGAAGCGCTCGTAAAAGCCCTCGTCCACCTCATAACTGGCCTGCGCGATGCATGGGCCGACAGCGGCGGCGATGCGCGCCCGGTCCGCGCCGAGCGCTTCCATCGCGGCAATGGTGGCATCGGTCACGCCGCCCAGCGCGCCCTTCCATCCAGCATGCGCCGCGCCGATCACGCCCGCTTGTTCGTCCGCCAGCAGCACCGGCGCGCAATCGGCGGTGAGGATGCCGAGCAGCAGCCCCGGTGTGGCCGTGACCATCGCATCGGCCCGGGGCCTCGCATCGGCGGGCAGCGGACCGGTGAGCGTCACCACATCGGCGCCATGCACCTGATACACCGTCTGCAGCGGGGCATCGGGCATGATCGCATCGGCCGCCAGACGGCGGTTTTCGGCCACCGCCAGCGGATCGTCGTCGGAACCGACGCCCACGTTCAGATCGCGGTAGAGCCCGTTGGAGACACCGCCGGTGCGGCCGAGAAAGCCGTGCGGGGTGGAAGCGAGCGTATCGGCGGCCGCGATGTCGATCATGGGTTTGTGCTAGCGCCCCAGACTTTTCAGCACCTGCTCGCTGGTGTCCTTGGACAGGTCCGGCTTGTCGGCAATCCGTTCCAGCTCCGCACGCATCATGGCGGAGCGCTGTTCCTCGAACCGGCGCCAGCGGCCCAGCGTGGGCACGAAGCGGGCGGCAAGCTGGGCGTTCTGGCCGTCCAGCGTCAGGATCAGATCGGCCAGCATGCGATAGCCCTCGCCCGACAGATCGTGGAAGCGCGCCTGATTGGCGGTGAAGCTGCCATAGAGCGAGCGGACGCGATTGGGGTTTTTCAGCGTGAAATCGGGATGCTGGCTGAGCGCCCTGACCGCTTCCATGGTGTCGCCGCGCAGGGACAGCGCCTGCAGGCCGAACCATTTGTCGAGCACCAGCGCATCCTCACGGTAGCGCTGATAGAAGATATCGAGCGCAGCCTCCCGCTTGGGCGATTGCGTGTGCGACAGCGTGGCGAGCGCGGACAGGCGCTGCGTCATATTGTTGGCCTGCTCGAACTGCCCAAAGGCCAGATCCGCGCCGGCGTCCTCATCGGCGGCGGCAATGTAGGACAGGGCCACGGTTTGCAGCCGCCGGGCGGCGCGCGCCTCGGGCTCCAGCGAGAAGGGGATGGCCGCGCAGGCATCATAATGCGCCTGCCAGCGGTCCTGCAAACTGGTCGCCAGCGTCGTGCGCAGCCTGGCGCGCTCGGCATGGATCGCGGCAGGATCGATCAGCAGCATCTGCTCGCCCAGAAAGCTCTCGGCGGGCGGCTGCACCATCTCGGCCAGGAAGGCGCGGCCGATGCCCTCCTCGTCCAGCGCGGCGGCGATAGAATCGACGATCAGCGGCGCATGGCCGCTATCGCCTGCGCCGTCCTGCGACACCGCGCCGACCAGATGGTCGATCATCAGCTGCTGCATCGCCTCGAAGCGGGAGAAGGGATCGTCGTCATGGGCCGAAAGGAACGCCAGATCGGCGGGGTCGCGGCGGCTGTCGAGGATGATCGGCGCGGAGAAACCGCGATTGATCGACAGGACGGGCGCCTCGGCAAAGCCGTCGAAACTCACGGTCTTTTCGGGCGCATCGAGCACCACCAGTTCCTCGCGCAGATTGCGGCCCGTCGCCCGGTCGAACAACGCGATGCGCAGCGGGATCACCATCTCGCTCGGCGCTGGCTCCTCGGTCCCGGCGCCCTTGGTCTGGGAGAGTTTCAGCACCGCCGAATCCCCCTGATGCGACAAGGTGGCCGCGACATGCGGCGTGCCCGCCTCGCTATACCAGCGGCGGAACTGGGTCAGATCGGTCTTGCCACCATCCTCGATCGCGCGGACGAAATCCTCGCAGGTCGCCGCTTCGCCGTCATGCCGGTCGAAATACAGATCGGTGCCCTGCCGGAACCGCTCGGCCCCGATCATGGTCAGCATCATGCGGATGACCTCGGCGCCCTTGTTGTAGATGGTCGCGGTGTAGAAATTCGAGATTTCCATATAGCTGTCGGGCCGGATGGGGTGCGCCAGCGGGCCGCCATCCTCGGGGAACTGCGCGGCGCGCAGGATGCGCACATCCTCGATCCGCTTGACCGGCTCCGATCCCATATGCGCGCTGAACTGCTGATCGCGCAGCACGGTGAAGCCTTCTTTCAGGCTGAGCTGGAACCAGTCCCGGCAGGTGACGCGATTGCCCGACCAGTTGTGGAAATATTCATGGGCGACGACGCCTTCGATACCGTCATAATCATTGTCGGTCGCGGTGTCGGGATCGGCCAGGATATAGCGCGTGTTGAAGATGTTGAGGCCCTTGTTCTCCATCGCGCCCATGTTGAAATCGCTGACGGCGACGATGTTGAAGATGTCCAGGTCATATTCCCGGCCATAGGTCTCCTCGTCCCATTTCATCGAATTTTTCAGCGCGGTCATGGCATGGCCGGTGCGCTCCAGATCGCCCTCGCGCACGAAAATGCCCAGATCGACCTTGCGCCCGCTCATGGTGGTGAAGTGATCGCGATTGACGACGAGATCGCCCGCGACGAGCGCGAACAGATAGCTGGGTTTCAGATGCGGATCGTTCCACACGGCATAATGGCGGCCATTCTCGGTCTCGCCTTCCTCCACCAGATCGCCATTGGACAGCAGCACGGGGAAGGTCCTGGCATCGCCCTCCATCCGCACGGTGTAGCGCGACAGCACGTCGGGCCGGTCGGGATGGAAGGTGATGCGGCGGAAACCCTCCGCCTCGCACTGGGTGCACAGCATGCCATTGGTGGCAAACAGGCCCATCAGCTGCGTGTTGTCCGACGGATTGATGTCCGTGGTAATCGAGACATGATGCGCGTCGGCGGGCAGCGGCAGGATCAGATCGCCATCCTCCATCTGCCAGTCGTTCACCTTTTCACCGTCCACCAGCACGTCCAGCGGCGTGATCCCGTCGCCCTTCAGGCGCAGCGGCTCGCGGTCCGCGCGGTCCGGATTGCGGCGCACGTCCAGCCGCGCATGCACCTTGGTGGATGCCAGCCCGAGATCGAAATCCAGCGCGACATCGGGCACCAGCCATGCGGGCGGGCTGTAATCCTCCCGCCGGATGATGGTGGGCGCTTGGGCGAAGGTTTTCTGTACGTCAGCCATAGTGGAGAGATGTAGGAGCGAAGCAGTTGGTTCCCAAGCGCAAAACTTCACGATAGGTCCACGGCCCATGTCCCGGCACAAACATATGCTCATCTTCGGCCTCGGTTACACCGCATCGCGTCTGGCCGATGCGCTGCGACAGGAAGGCTGGCGGATCGATGCCACCGGCAGCGACGGCAATCTGGATTTCAACGACGCGGCGGCGGTGGGCGCGGCGATGGCGCAGGCCAGCCATATCCTGTCCTCGGTGCCGCCCGATCGCAAGAGCAAGAGCGACGATGTGCTGCTGCGCTATGGCGCGGCGCTGGCGCAGGCGCCCGCGCGCTGGATCGGCTATCTCAGCTCCACCGGCGTCTATGGCGATGCGGCCGGGGCGTGGGTGGACGAAAGCGCCCCCATCGGCGGCGGGCGGCGCAGCGCGCGGGCGGCGGCGGATGCGGACTGGCAGGCTTTGCGGACTGACGTGTCCATCTTTCGCCTGCCGGGCATTTACGGGCCGGGCCGCTCGGCGCTCGACAAGGTGCGCGGGGGCAGCGCGCATCGCATCGATCTGCCGGGGCAGGTGTTCAGCCGCATCCATGTCGACGATATCGTGAGCGCCGTCATCGCCAGCTTCGATGCGCCGCCGGGCCTTTACAATATCGGGGACGACCGCCCGGCCAGCCATAATGCGGTGACCGAGCAGGCCTGCGCGCTGCTGGGCCTGGATCCGCCCCCTTTGCAGACGATGGACGAGGCTGGATTGTCCCAGATGGCGCGCGGTTTCTATGCCGAGAACCGGCGGGTGGCGAACGGCAAGGCCAAGCGCGTGCTGCGCTGGTCCCCGCGCTTTCCGGATTACAAGGCGGGGCTGCGCAGTCTGCTTTAGCCTGCGCTGACACGCGGCGTCCGGGGCGGCCGGGCGCGCATGGCAACCAGCAGGCCGATCAGCGCGATCACGCCGCCCGCCCCTGCCAGCAGCGACCAGCGATAGCCCTCGAACAGGGTGGACAGCGCCATCGCCACCACCGGCACCAGCGTGCTGTTATACGCCGCTTTGCCCGGCCCGATGGCGCGCACGATGCCGAAATAGAGCGGAAAGGTGACCACCGATCCCAGCAGGCCCAGATACAGAATGCCGAGCCAATAGCCGGTGCGCGGATCGATGCTCGGTGGGCCGGCGGTCGCCAGCGCCACGGCGGCGTTGAACAGCACGCCATAGAACATCGCCCAGGCCAGCAGGGTCAGCAAGGGCAGCGCCTGCACCCGCTTGGCGGCCTGCAGCACATTGGCGCAGGAGGCCGACAGGATGCCGCCCACGGTCAGCAAAACGCCATACAGCACGTCCAGCCCGCTGGCCGGCATCGCGCGATATTCCTGCACGAACAGCAGCGATATGCCGCCAATGGCGATGGCGGTGCCGATGAAGAAGCTCGGCTCTAGCTTGCGGCCCAGAAAGACGCGGCCCAGCAGCGCATTGGGCAGCATCAGCAGCGCAAACAGCGTGGCGACCAGGCCCGAGGTCACGAACCGTTCGGCATGATAGACGAAATTGAAGTTCAGCATGAACTGGCTCGCGCCGATCAACAGCGCAAAGACATGGCCCGAACGCGGCAGCAAAAAGGGCTGCCCGCGCACGCGCGCCAGCACGGCCATGCCGATGACCGCCACCGTGAAACGGTAGCAGACCGACCAGGTGGGCGGCACGCTGCTGATCTGATCGCGGATCACGATCCACGTCCCGCCCCATATCAGCGCGACCAGCAGAAAGGGCAGCAGGATGCGCGGGCTGAACAAGGTCAGCTCCGGCCCCTCGTCCGCCGGCGCATCGGCCTTGTCGTTCACAGCGCCGCGATCGCATCGGCGAGCGGCTGCACGTCGCTTGCCTCATGCTGCCAGCTGGTCACCAGCCGGGCCGCGCCCCCCTGCTCGGACATGGCGCCCCAATCGTAGAAATCGAAGCCGCGCGCGCGCAGCCCCGCGGCCTCGCCCGCGCTCAGCGTCAGGAAAATCTCGTTCGCTTCCACCGGATAGAGCAGCCGGTCGCCCGCCGCCTGCGCGATCATGGCCGCGGCGGCATTGGCGGTGCGGGCATTGTCCAGCCACAGATCGTCTTCCAGCATCGCCAGAATCTGCGCGGCCAGATAGCGCCCCTTGCTGAGCAGATGGCCGGCGCGTTTGCGGCGATAATCGGTGGCGGCGTACAGATCGGTATCGAAAAAGACCAAGGCCTCCGCGCTCATCCCGCCATTTTTGACGCAGCCGAAGCTCAGCAGATCGACGCCCTCGGTGATCGCCCGCGCATCGCCGGTCCGCGCCACGGCATTGGCGAAGCGCGCACCGTCCATGTGCAGGGCAAGTCCGCGCTGCTGCGCCAGCCCGGCGATGTCCGCTACCTCCTGCGGCGTATAGACCAGCCCATATTCGGTGGCGTTGGTGATCGAGATGCCGGCCGCCTGCACCTGATGCACATCGGGGCGAATCGCATCGAGCCGCGCGGACAGCGATTCGGCCGTGATCTTGGCCCCGTCTCCGGGCAGCAGCATCAGCTTGGCCCCCGCCGCGAAAAAGCCCGGCGCGCCGGCCTCGTCCATCTCGATATGCGCTTCCTCATGGCACAATATGCCCTGATGCCCCTGGGCCATCGCCGCGCAGGCCAGCGCATTGGCCGCCGTGCCGGTGGTCACCGCCATCGCCCGGCATTCCCGCCCGAACAGCGTGGTGAAGGCTTCGTCCAGCCGGGCCGACCAGCGGTCCCCGTCATAGGCCGTATCGAGGCTGTCCGCATCGCGCATCGCCTCCCAGATCTTGGGGTGCACAGGGGCGGCATTGTCGGAAAAATAGCGCATGCGTGGCGCTTTAGGATTTATGAGCGCGGATCGCTAGGATGTCTTTATCGCAAATGCCGCCGCGCAAAGGCCCGTCCGGAACCACTTTTGAGATAGGTTTCAAAACGCGCCGCCGTGCTGCGGTCTGCGAAGGAATGGCAGGACAGCAGCTTCCACGGAGCGAACTTCGCGCTGTGCGGTGATGCGCCGCGATTATGCTCTTTGATACGCCGGTCCAGATCATCGGTCAGGCCAGTATAAAACTGGTCCGGCGCGGCGATGCTCTGCAGGATATAGACATGGTGCATGGACATGCCGTCGAAGCCCTCCGTCGCCAAGGCTATGGCGGGCAGCCTTCGCCGTGAAACCTCAGGCTGGCTCGCCAGCCATAGCCCGAAGGGCGAAGGCTGGTGCTGCTGGGGAGGATTGAACTCCCGGCCTCACCCTTACCAAGGGTGTGCTCTACCACTGAGCTACAGCAGCCGACCATCATCGCGGAGCCGCAACGGCGCCGGTTGAAGGCGGCCCTATGGGAGCGGGAGGGGCGCAAAGTCAAGGCCAAGCTTGGCGGCCATGCAGGAAATTGCTACGCGCGGCCCCATGGCAGACAAGGTTCAGCAGGAAGACAGGGCGCGGCGGCTGGCCGAACAGATGCGCGCCAATCTGCGGCGGCGCAAGGCGCAGGGCCGCGAAATGAAAACGTCGGACACGCCCAAGGACGACGCCCCGTCCTGAACGAAGCGTGTCAGCGTTGCGGCGACACCGCCTCGAACGCTTCCATTTGGGCAATCAGTTTGTCGGGCAAGGGCAATGGCTTGGGCGTTTGCCCGTCGAACCAGACATTGGTCAGCCGCACGTCCGCAAGATGCTCCGTCCCGCGCATGATGCGGATCAGCAGCGTGAAACTGGTGCGCCCGATGCGCAGGCAGCGCGCGGCAATGGTCAGAATGTCATCCGCTTTGGCCGACCGCAGGAACTCGACCTCGGCATGGCGCACCATCGTTTCGCCGCCATGGCTCTGCAGCCATTTGTCATGATCGCCCAGCCCCGCCGCCGCGCCCAGCGCGCGATAATATTCGGTCACGCCGATATCGGCATAGATCAGATAATTGGCGTTGAAGACGATGCCCTGCATATCCGCCTCATTATAGCGGACGCGGATATCGCTACAGGTGGCGGGCTGGAAATCGGTGAGCATGATCGGCCCCTGTAGAAAAGACAGCTGAAGAAAAGACATCATCCCGGAACACGGTCCGGGATGATGGGGATATCAAAGAGGTCGGTTTGTCCGCTCAGCCGAGCGGCGCGCAGCGGCCCTCGAGCCAGACGCGATCGGCATCGTCCAGCTGCGGGCCGACGATGCCGAGCACCTTGGCATGATAGCCATCGACCCAGGCCTGCTCATCGGCGGTCAGGAGCGCGGGATCGATCAATTCACGCTCCAGCGGCGCAAAGGTGAGCGTTTCGAAGCCCAGCATATCGCGCTCGGCGCCATCGATCTGGCGCTCCTCGACCAGCACCAAGTTCTCGATCCGGATGCCGAAATCGCCTTCCTTGTAATAGCCCGGCTCGTTGGAGCAGATCATGCCCGCCTTCAGCGGCTCGCCGAACCCGCCGAACGCGGCGATGCGCTGCGGCCCTTCATGCACCGCCAGATAGGCGCCCACGCCATGGCCGGTGCCGTGGCCATAATCCACGCCGTCAGCCCAGAGAAACTGCCGTGCCAGCGCATCGAGCGCGCCGCCGGTCGTGCCCTTGGGGAACACCGCAACGTCCAGCGCGATATGCCCCTTCAGCACCTGCGTATAGCGCTTCACCATCTCGTCCGTCGGGGTGCCGATGGCGGCCACGCGCGTCACATCGGTGGTGCCATCGCGATACTGGCCACCCGAATCGCACAGATACAGCTCGCCCAGCTCCAGGTTGCGGTTCGTCTCCTCGGTCACGCTGTAATGCGGCAGCGCGCCGTGCGGGCCGGAGGCGGAGATGGTGTTGAAGCTGATATCCATCAGTGCATCATTCTCGCCGCGCAGTTCGCGCAGCTTGGCCGCGGCGGTCAGCTCGTCCAGCCCGCCCTTGGGCGCGGTCTCGCCGATCCATTTGAGATAGCGCGTCAACGCCACCCCGTCACGGGCCTGCGCGGCGCGGTGCCCGTCGATCTCGGCCTGGTTCTTGATCGCCTTCATCAGCACCGAAGGATCGCGCTTTTCGGAGATATCGGCCCCGGCATTGTCGAGCGCCTCGAAAATCGCGGCGGGCGCGCGCTCCGGGTCGACGGCCACTGACTTGCCCGCCAGATTGGCAAGCGAGGCGGTATAATCGTCATACCCGCGCACCGACACTTCATTGCCCAGATGCGTGCGCACCGCGTCGGTCAGCTTGTCTTCCGCGACGAACAGCGTGGCGGTGCCGTCCGCCTGCACCAGCGCATGGGCGATGGCGACGGGCGTGTTGGCGATGTCTCCGCCGCGAATGTTAAACGTCCAGGCGATCGAATCCAGCGCGGTCAGCACGGTGGCGTCATAGCCTTCGTCCTTGAGCCACGCGGCGATCTCGGCGCGCTTGTCGGCATGCGATTTGCCGGCATATTCCAGCGGCTGCACGTCCAGCTTGGCATCCGGCTTTTCCGGCTGATCGGACCAGACGGCGTCGATGGCATTGCCGTCCACGGCCACCATCTCGGCCCCCTTGCGCGCCGCGGCGGCGATGGCTTCCTCGGCCCATGCGCGGGTGTGCAGCCAGGCATCATAGCCGATCCGGTCGCCTGCCTTGGCGTTGGCGCGGATCCACCCTGTCATGCTGGTGTCGGCCAGCGGCACATAGGCGAACAGCTTTTCATCCACCTGATCGCGCACCTGCACGGTATAGCGCCCGTCCACAAAGATCGCCGCCTGATCCTTCAGCACGATGGCGCTGCCCGCCGATCCGGCAAAGCCGGTCAGCCAGCGCAGACGCTGCGCATAATCGCCGACATATTCCGACAGATGCTCGTCGGCGATCGGCACGACGAAGCCGGTCAGCCCGCGGCGGCCAAGCTCCTCGCGCAAGGCGGCGAGGCGGTTTTCATGGGTCTGCATCAGCATGGCGGCGGCCTTTCGGTGGATTGAATTTGAGCGCAACATAGGGCCTGGCGGGGCATTTCGAAAGGGCAGTGCTTGGGCGACAAGCGCCCTCCGGCAGGCATGGGGTTATGGCTGTCTCGATGCCCTCCATTGGGCCGTCAGTCCTGAGCCTGTCGAAGGACGCCTATCCGGAACGAGCCGGCCGGGCCTTTGCCAAAAGGGATATCGCTTCCCAATCGCTCCGGATCAGGGCTTCCTCCTTGGGCCGCCCCCAACCCTTGATCTGCTTTTCCGCCGCCTGCGCTTCATGCCGCTGCGCAAAATCTTGCGACCAGACCAGCGTCACCGGACGCCGCTTGTAGGTGTAGCCTGTATAAAATCCAGAGCGATGCTCGGCTATACGGCGATCCAGATTATCGGTGTGACCGACATAATAGCTGCCATCATTGCAGCGCAGCATGTAGGTCCAGAAGGCCATTGCCGGAGCTTAGCCGAGAAACGTCCTTCGACAAGCTCAGGACTGACGGAATTTGCGTCGGGCCGATAATTCGCAGCCGGTCGGCAGGGCGCCCTTGCATCCCCCAGCTGCCCCGCGCACATCGCATCCCATGAAAACGCACCACATCCCGCCCCGCGCCGAGCCCCGCCCCGTCACCACCGAGCATCATGGCATTGCCGTCACCGACGATTATGCCTGGCTGCGCGATGCCGGCTACCCCAAGGTCGAGAACCCAGAGGTGCTGGATTATCTGAACCAGGAAAATGCCTGGTTCGAGGCGCATATGGCCCCGCAGCAACCGCTGACCGACACGCTGTTCCAGGAGATGCGCGCGCGCATCAAGGAAGCCGATGAGAGCGTACCGCAAAAGGATGGCGACTGGCTCTATTGGGTCAGCTTCGAGGAAGGCGCGGAATATCGCAAGCATTGGCGCAAGGCCGCCGATGGTTCGGGCGAAGCGCAGCTGATCATGGATGAGCCCGCCATGGCCGAGGGGCTGGACTATTTCAGCCTCGGCGCCGCCTCGATCAGCCCGGACGGCAGGCTGATGGCCTATGCGATCGACGATAACGGGTCCGAGCGCTACACCGCCCGCGTCCGCGATCTGGAGACCGGCCAGGATCTGCCGGACGAAATTCCCGGCACCCTGTCCGATCTTGTCTGGACCGCCGACGGCACGGGCTTTCTCTATTGCCTCGCCAATGATCAGTGGCGCACGGACAATGCAAAACTGCACCGGCTGGGCGACGATCCGGCGGACGATATAGAGCTTTTTCACGAGGAGGACGAAGGCTTCCGCGTCTCCGTTGGCGAAACCAGCTCACGGCGCTTCCTGATCATATCGGCGGGCGATCATGAAACCAGTGAGGTTCGCCTCATCGACGCTGCCGATCCAACGGGGCCGCACATCCTGGTCCGTCCGCGCCAGACCGGCGTGGAATATGATGTCGAGGAGCATGACGGGCTGCTCTATATCCTGACCAACGATGCGCATGTGAACTTCCGCCTCGTCACTGCGCCGCTGGACGATACGTCCCGCTGGACAGCGCTGATCGAAGGATCCGACGATTTCTACATCACCGGCATGGAAGCCTATCGCGATTTCTACGTGATCGAGGGCCGCCGCGCCGGGCTCGACCAGATCGAGATCCGCTATTATGACGATCCTGCCCGCATCGAGCCGGTGGACTTTCCAGAAGAGGCCTTTGTCGCCGGACTGGGCGACAATCCGGAATATGACCAGACGGTGCTGCGCATCGGCTACAACTCCATGGTCACGCCCGGCACGGTGTTCGATTATGATGTGGCCGCCCGCAGCCTGGAAACGCTGAAGGTGCAGGAAATCCCGAGCGGTTACGACGCTTCGCTCTACACCACCGAACGGCTGATGATCACCGCGCGGGACGGGGTGGAGGTGCCGGTATCGATCCTGTACCGCAAGGATCGTGCGAAGCCTGGCCCGCTACACCTATATGGTTATGGCGCATACGGCATGGCGATCCCGCCGGGTTTCTCCACCACCCGCCTCAGCCTGGTCGATCGCGGCTTCGCCTTTGCCATCGCGCATATTCGCGGCGGCGACGATCTGGGGCGCAACTGGTATCTCACCGGCAAGCGCGAGCACCGGATGAACGCGTTTCACGACTTTATCGACTGCGCCAAGGGGCTGATCGATCAGGGTTATACCGAACAGGGCCGCATCTCGATCAGCGGCGGATCGGCGGGCGGCAAGCTGATGGGCGCGGTTATCAATATGGAGCCGGACCTGTTCGGCGCGGTGGTGGCGCATGTGCCGTTCGTGGATGTGCTGGCGACCATGCTCGACAGTTCGCTGCCGCTCACGCCGGGCGAGTTTCCCGAATGGGGCAATCCGGGCACCGACAAGGCCGCGTTCGAGCTGATCCGCAGCTACAGCCCCTATGATAATGTGCGCGCGCAGGCCTATCCGCCGATGCTGGTGACGGCAGGCCTGAACGATCCGCGCGTGACCTATTGGGAGCCGGCCAAATGGGTCGCCCGCCTGCGCGCGACGCGGACGGACGACAATGTCCTGCTGCTCAAGACCAATATGGGCGCAGGCCATGGCGGCAAGTCCGGCCGGTGGGAGAGCCTGAAGGAGACGGCCGAAGAATATGCCTTCATCCTCTGGCAGATGGGCCATGCGGACGCCGCTGCATGAGCGCACCGTTCGAGAAACAGTGGACCGCCGCGCCGGAGGATATCGACGAGCTTGGCCATGTGAACAACGCGGTCTGGGTCACCTGGATTCAGGATATGGCGACATCACATTGGCAGGCGCTGGCCGCGCCGGAACATATCGCTGCCTATTTCTGGGTCGTGACCCGGCATGAGGTGGATTATCGCGGCAATGTGAAGGCGGGCGAGCCGGTGACGGGCCGCACCTGGGTCGACGGCGCGCCGCGCGGCGCGCGGTTCGACCGGCGCGTGGATTTTCTGAATGCCGATGGAAAGCTGATCGTGTCGGCCAAATCCACCTGGGCGATCATCGACCGGGCGACGGGCCGGATCTTGCGGGTGCCGCAAGACGTGGCCGCCAATTTCGTCTGATCGGCTTATTTTGAAAGAAAGCCGGGCCCGGCGTGAACCAGCCCGCGCCGAGCAACGACAGGTCTAGGCGTCTCCGCGCCCGTCCGCGATGGTATCGAGCCGTTCCATCAGCTCTTCGAACGGCTGGCTCTCGCCTTCCTTGGCATCGGGCAGGGGATCGTCGCCGGCCATGATCTCTTCCAGCGCAGTGCGCGCACGGGCCACGCGGCTTTTCACCGTGCCCACGGCCACGCCGGTAATCTCGGCGGCGTCCTTGTAGGAAAAGCCGCCCGCGCCAACCAGGATCAGCGATTCGCGCTGGCCCACGGGCAATTTAGACAGCGCCCGCTGCATGTCCGCCAGCTCGATATGCCGTTCCTGATGCACCGGGCTAACCAGCAGCTTTTCCGCCGCAATCTCGTTCCATTCGCCCTTGAACTTGGAACGGCGCATTTCGGACAGGAACAGGTTGCGCAGGATCACGAAGATCCAGGCGCGGAAATTGGTGCCGGCACGGAAACTGGCGCGTGCGGACCAGGCGCGCAGGAGCGCGTCCTGCACCAGATCGTCGGCAAATTCCGGCTGACTGCCGGTCAAGGACCGCGAAAACGCGCGCAGCTGCGGCAGCACCTCGGTAAGATGCTCGCGAAACTGGTCGTCCGTCAGGACTTCATGTGCCTCTTTGTCGGCCATCAATATGCTTTCACCAACCGCCTGCCCCATTCACCTGCCCCGATTATGGACAGCGACGGTCCTCAGTAAGAACCCGTCATCCAGACGATGCTCAGCGCCACGATGGCGATCACCGTCGAAATTACCAGAACATAGCGTGCAATGTGCGGCGTTGAGCCAGCACGCGCCCGGTCTTTTTCCAAATCGATATCTTCGTTGTTCTGATTATTGTCCATGACAATACCCCTCCTATCCGCTCCGCCTAGATAAGCGGAGCGGTTCTGTCCACAAGATGCAGATTGCCCCGATCAAACAGGAACGTTCATTCCGTCGAAAAACAGCGCCTGTGCAATGGCGGTCTTTACCGTATCGCGTTGGAAGGGCTTGGTGATCAGGAAGGCCGGCTCCGGCTTTTCGCCGGTCAGCAGGCGTTCCGGGAACGCCGTGATGAAGATCACCGGCACATGATGATCGGACAGAATGTCCTTCACCGCGTCGATGCCCGAGCTGTTGTCGGCAAGCTGAATGTCCGCCAGCACGAGCGTGGGATTATGCTCCTTGGCAGCGGCAACCGCTTCATCCCGGGTCACGGCAATCGCCGCGACTTCATGGCCGGATTCCGTGACGATGGTTTCGATGTCCATCGCGATGATCGGCTCATCCTCGATGATCAGCACGCGGGCATGGGTCTGACGGTCGATCTCATCGGTCGCCTCGGCCACCAGCGCGCGCACCCGATCCACATCCTCGTTCAGGAGGATCGCCGCTTCGCTTTCGGTGAACCCTTCCATGGTGGTGAGGAGCAACGCACGGCGGGATTTCGGCGTGAGATCGGCCAGCCGCTTCTGCACGATCATGTCATTGCCGACATCGGCATCGCTGCGCGGACCGGCCTCTTCGCTGATGCGCCAGAAAGCCTCGAAGGTCTTGTAGAGCGCAATCCGCGGCTCGAGATCGGACGGGAATTCCTCCGGCGCATCGACGATGGATTGCAGCGTGGCGCGTACGATTGTGTCGCCCGACTGCTGGCTGCCCGTGAGCGCACGCGCATAGCGGCGAACATATGGAAGATGCGGCGCAAGTTTTTCGCCTAAAGTTTTTTCGCTCATGATATCCCTGAAATCTGAGTTGTTCATCGCCAGCAACCACGCCAACGGCTGGGTTCGGTCCTGTTGTTCCGCCCGGCATGAAACCTTTTGGAGGCCGATTGGTTTCGCCTCCCACCAACAAACTAGCGGCGCGCCCATGGAATGGCAAATGCGCCGCCGCTCCCCGGAGAGAATAAATTGACTGGTCAACACGCCATGCTAGATGCACGTCCCTGAATGACGGACAACGCGAAACCCAAGATGAGCAAGGAACAGGCGATGCCCAGTGCGGAAAACCGGCCTGAAAAGGCTGGATCGGCAGCGGCAGATGGCGCCTCGGCCAATACGGATTCCGATCCGATTGCGCAGGCGTTGCGCAACGCCTATCAATCCACCATCGATGAGGGCGTGCCCGACGATTTCATGGATCTGATCAGAAAGCTCGACTGACCCGGCGCTTGATGCCGGCCGTGAATTCCTGTTCCGGCGGCGCAATGGAACTCAGCGGCAGCTTGATATGCACGGACAGGCCGTCCTCCAGCCATTCCTCGGTTAATTCACCGCGCAGTGCGTTGCGCACGCTCGTCGCGATCAGTCGCGTGCCGAAACCGGGTGTTCCCCGCTCCAGCGCGCCATTGCAGCCCGTTTCGCGCCAGCGCAGATACATCGCCTCGTCGCCCGGCACATTTTCTATCGTCCAGTGAATGGCAAGACGTCCGTCAGGGCAGGACAAGGCCCCGTGCCGCCGGGCATTGGCCGCCAGTTCATGAAGCACCATCGATAGCGCCAGCGAAGACTGCGCCCCCACGGCCACTTCCGGCCCATCGGCCTGGATACGGCCCTGCCGTGGTTCGCGCCCGATCTCCTGCTGCACGAGCAGGCTGAATTCCACCGATTCCCAATTGCGCTCCGTCAGCTTGCCATGGATCGCGGCGAGCGCGCTGATCCGCTCCTTCAGCACGCTGAGCACCTGTTCCTTCGGCCGGTCGGACCGGGCGGCCTGTTCGACAAGCGCCATGACATTGGCGAGCGAGTTTTTCACCCGGTGCTGCAATTCGCGCACCATATGCCGGGCAAACATGTCATGCTGTTCGGCCGACGTGGCATCGTGCACCAGCACGCTCACCCCCCGCACTTCACCATCGCGCAGCACCGGATACCAATCGACATCATAGACATGCGCGCTGGTGCTCTGCTCGTTGAGAAAGCCCGACACCCGGTCATGGCGAATGGCCTTGCCGGTCTTCAGCACCTGATCGATCGACGCGTCTGCCTGGCTGGCAAGGCCGGGCACGATGTCCGACGGCGTCTTGCCGATATGATCTTCCATGGGAATGCCGTTCAGCTCGGCCAGCGCGGCGTTGACCCTGACATGGCGGTGCTCGTCATCGAACTGCGCCAGCCCAATCGGGCTGAACTGATAGAAGGAATCGAATTCGGCGCGGGCTTGCGCCAGCTCGCGGCGCAGCGTGCGCAGCTCCTCATCGCGCTCGGCAAGCTGTTCGCGTAGCCGCGCGGCTTGATCGGCAAGATCGGCCGGACCGGTCTCTTGGCCTGTCTTGGATTGGTCGCGGCTCATATGCCTCGCTCGCTTCGTCTGTCGATCGAATTAATTGGCTTGTACATACAATACGCTCAGCCCCGCTTTAAGGGTCCGGGCGCCCCGGTGATTAATGGCGCTTCCCATAGATATGTGACCCGCCTTTTACTCGCGATGGCCCGATTCCGGAACAGCCCGACATTCGGGCGCACCATGCAGCGCATCAGGGCCAAGGAACGCATCATGTCGCTGCCAGTTTCGTCCAGATGTCGGGTAATTGATGTTTATCGCCTGTCGGTCCCGCGCCGGCACGCAGCGTTCTGGAGAGTTTTGTGGGGCAGGCACTGATATATGTGGATGACGATCTACCGGGGATCAGTCGCCAGAAAAAGGGCAAGGGCTGGTGCTATTTCGATGCTGACGGCAAGCCCATTGCCGACAAGGAAGAAATAGCGCGGCTGAACGCGATCGCCTTTCCGCCGGCTTACCGCGACACATGGTTTTCGCCGGCGCCGAACGGACACATCCTGGCCACAGGATATGACGAGAAGGGCCGCAAGCAATATCGCTACCATCCCGATTTTCGCGCGCAGCGAGAGGGCGAGAAGTTCGAGGCCTGCCGCGCCTTCGGGCACAAGCTTCCCCTGCTGCGGGCGCGGCTGGACGAGGATATGAGCGGCCGCAAGCTGGACCATGACCGTGTGGTGGCGGCCATGGTGCGCCTGCTGGACATCACCGCGATCCGCGTGGGCAATGAGCAATATGCCGAGCGCAATAAAAGCTACGGCGCGACCACGCTGCGCCGCCGCCATGCCAAGCGCACCGGCAGGTCCCTCAATCTGGCGTTCAAGGCCAAGTCCAACAAGCAGCGCGAGGTGGCGATCACCGACCGCACCCTGCTGTCGATCATCAAGAAGATGGACGATCTGCCGGGCCAGCATCTGTTCCAGTATCTCGACGAGGACGGCGATCCGCACCCGGTCTGCAGCAATGATGTGAACGACTATATTCACGACACCATGGGCGATGCGTTTTCCGCCAAGCATTTCCGCACCTGGTCCGCATCGGCCCATGCCTTCGAGCTGCTGGCCGATGGCTCGGGCGAGATGACGCTCAAGGCGGTGATGGAGGATGTGGCGGCGGATCTGGGCAACACGCCGACCATCGCGCGCAACAGCTATGTGCATCCCGCCGTGGTGGATTTGATCAAGGACGGGCAGGAGGCATGGCGCAAGGACCTGCAGCTGCCACGCAAGACCAAATATCTGACGCGCCACGAACGCGGGCTGATCGATTTTCTGGACGGCTGGACCGCCGCCGACATGGTGACGGACTAAGGCCAGGGATCGCGGTTCAGACCGCGATGGCGCTTCCCATGCGGATGAGCACTTTGATCACCATCTTGTCCGATCGGGCCGGACGCAGCGGATCAAAAATCCCAGCAGATGCCTTCATGCTCCCAGTCGCCATAGCGCACCGGGCTGTCGGCGAGCTGCTTCTTGCGCGCCTCGCTCATCGGTTCGGGCTCCGGCACGGGCGGGCTTTTGGGCAGATCCTCGGGCGGATCGAGATGGGCCGGACGTTTGCGGGCGGTGGGCCGAGCCATGAACATGCCTTTCGATGAAAGCGCAGGATTGCGCGGGTCGATGGAAGCGCAGGATTGCACGGGCCGATTGAACGGACCGGCATTTCACCCCATATCTGGGGAGTGGGGCGTTCCCGATCAAGCGGGGTGGCAAAGAGGAATGGCATGAATCAGTTCAAGACGATGATGCTGCTGGCAGCGCTGACCGCGTTGTTCATGGCGCTGGGGTTCGCCATCGGCGGGCCGAAGGGCGCGCTGTTCGCGCTGGTTCTGGCGGCGGGCATGAACCTGTTTACCTATTGGAATGCGGACAAGATGGTGCTGCGCATGCACAATGCGCGGGAAGTGGACCGGCAGAGCGCGCCCGAATTTTACGGGCTGGTTGCCAATCTGGCGCAGCGCGCCGGGATGCCGGTGCCCAAGGTCTATATCGTCGATGATCCGCACCCCAATGCCTTTGCCACCGGGCGCGACCCCGAACATGCCGCCGTCGCCGCCACCAGTGGGCTGCTGGCCATGCTGGATCGTGACGAGATTGCCGGTGTGATGGCGCATGAGCTGGGCCATGTGAAAAACCGCGACACGCTGATCATGACCATGGTCGCCACTATTGCCGGGGCCGTGGCGATGATCGCCAATTTCGGTTTGTTCTTTCGTGATCGCAGCGCCGGCATAGCGGGCCTGGCCGCTGTCATCATGGCGCCCTTCGCCGCCATGATCGTGCAGATGGCGATCAGCCGCACGCGCGAATATGGCGCGGACAAGGCCGGGGCGGAGATCAGCGGCAATCCGCATGCCCTTGCCAGCGCCCTGGAAAAAATCTCCCGCGGGGCGCAGACCATTCCCAATCGCGCGGCGCAGCGCAATCCCGCAGCGGCGCAGCTCTATATCGTACCGATCGGCCTGAAACAGATGTTCTCCACCCATCCTGCGACCGAACAGCGCATCGCCAAATTGCGCGCCATGGGCGGCGCACCGCATAGGCCCGATGTGCAGCGGCTGCGCGCGGACATGTATGGCAAACGCCTGCCCGATGCGGCGGCGATTCCGGTGACGCGCAAGACCGGCGGGGGCCGTAGTGCGCTCGATCCGCTCGGCCGCGGACGTTGACCATGCCAGCAGCCAAAGCGGCGCCCGTCGAAGGACTGGCGGCCCGCCGTGCCGCCCTGCGCCTGCTGGATGCCGTTCTGCGGCGCGGGGAATCGCTGGATCAGGCCATGAGCGGCGCCGTGAAAGGCATCGGGCGCGGCGATGACCGTGCCTTGGTGCTGGCCATCATTTCCGAAACGCTGCGCCGCCTGCCCGATCTCGATGCGCTGATCGACAGCGCCACGCAGCGCCCGCTGCCGGACGATGCCAAGGCGCGCAGCGTTTTGCGGATCGCTCTGGTGCAGGCGCTGGTGCTCGGCACACCGCAACATGCCGCGATCAGCACCGCGTTGCCGCTCGTGGTCGGCGGGCCGCGGCGGCTGGTGCACGGCGTGTTCGGCACGCTGATGCGCAAGCAGGCGAAGCTGCCCGACGTCCCCGCCTTGCCGCAGACGGTGGCCGATCGCTGGCAGGCCGCCTGGGGGCCGGAGATGGTGGAGGCCGCCGCGCGCGCCATTGCCGCCCCGCCCCCACTCGATCTGACGCTGAAACAGGGCGAGGATGCCGCCAGTTGGGCGGACAGGCTCGGCGGCCAGACCCTGGCCCCAAATCATGTCCGCCTGCCGCGCGGGAGCGAGCTGACCAGCCTGCCCGGCTTCGACGAGGGCCAGTGGTGGGTGCAGGACATTGCCGCCAGCCTGCCCGCCCGCCTGATGGGAGACGGCGCAGGCCGCCCTGTGCTGGACCTGTGCGCCGCGCCCGGTGGCAAGACCATGCAGCTGGCCGCTGCCGGCTGGGACGTCACGGCGCTGGACCAGTCCGCCAAACGGCTCGGCAGATTGTCGGAAAATCTTGCGCGCACCGGGCTGACCGCCACCATGGTGACTGCCGACGCGCTCGACTTTACGCCGGACCGGGCCTTCGATGCGGTGCTGCTCGACGCCCCATGCACGGCCACGGGCATTTTCCGCCGCCACCCCGATGTGCTCCACCGCATCGGCGCGCGCGATATTGCCGAGCGCGCCGAATTGCAGGCCGCGCTGCTCGACCGGGCGGCACAGGCGGTGAAGCCCGGCGGCGTGCTGGTCTATGCCGTCTGCTCGCTGGAACCGGAAGAAGGCGAGGAGCAGGCGCGCGCCTTCCTGTCGCGCCATGCGGGCTTCATCACCGATGCGATCGGCAGCGATGAACTGCCCGATGGCATCGCGGCGGGCGAGCATGGCTGGCTTCGCACCTTGCCGACCATGCTGGCGGACCAGGGGCGGATGGACGGATTTTTCGTCGCGCGGTTCCGGCGGACCGACTGATCGAAACTGGCTGACGCTGCCGCCAGGGCCAGCTATCCCCGATCTTTGCCCGCATTATCCACAGGGCTCTTTGGCGCAGGCGTTGCGATGTCTGTGCAGCATCGCTAGGGGAGCGCGATGGTGCATCCATCCGTCCGCATCGCCCCTTCCATCCTCTCTGCCGACTTCGCGAAGCTCGGCGAGGAAATCCGCGCCATCGACAAGGCTGGCGCCGACTGGATCCATGTCGACGTGATGGACGGGCATTTCGTGCCCAACATCACCATCGGCCCCGCCGTTGTGAAAGCGCTGCGCCCGCACACGGCCAAGCCGTTCGACGTGCATCTGATGATTTCCCCGGTAGACCAGTATCTGGAGGCCTTTGCCGAGGCTGGCGCGGACATCATCAGCTTCCACCCCGAAGCCGGCCCGCACCCGCATCGCACGGTGCAATCGATCAAGGCGCTCGGCAAACAGGCCGGGATCGTGCTCAATCCGGCCACGCCGCTCAGCGCGCTGGATTATCTGATGGGCGATATCGATCTGGTGCTGGTGATGAGCGTCAATCCCGGATTTGGCGGCCAGAGCTTCATCAAGAGCCAGCTCGACAAGATTGCCGATATCCGCCGCCGCATCGATGCCAGCGGCCGTGACATCCGGCTGGAAGTCGATGGCGGGGTGGATGCCAAAACCGCGCCGCAGGTCATCGCCGCCGGCGCCGATGTGCTGGTGGCCGGCACCGCCACCTTCAAAGGTGGCCCGGATCAATATGCCGCCAATATCGCTGGCCTGAAGGGCCAGTGAGCATGGCCGAGCGCGAGGCGCCTGCACAGGACGGCCGCGCGCTCATGGTGCGGGATGCCGGCCCGGCAGCGTCGCTTTCCGAACAGGTGGCCGAATTGTTCTACAAGCTGACCTGGCGCACACCGCTGCATAATATGCGCCTGACCGGCAAGCTGCCGCCGCGCCTGTTTGCCGTGCCGGACGATCCCTTGCCCGGCGATCCGGTGCGCGGCGAGGCGCTGCGCCATGGCCGCTTCCAGTTTCGCAGCTTGCAGGTGCCGTTCGGCAAGCTGGACGAAGAGCGCGAAAAGCTGCCGCCGGATTTCCAGAATTATATCCACCGCTTCGCCTGGCTGCGCGATCTGGCGGCGGTGGCCAACCGGGCGCAGGGCACCGAACTGGCCGAAAAGCTGATGGACCAGTGGCTGGACACGCATGGCATGAAAGTGACCGAGCCTGCCTGGCGCGCGGACAATTGCGCCTGGCGGTTTGTGAACTGGGCCGCCTACGCCCCCTATATCCTGTCGAGCGGCGATCTGATCTATCGCAGCCGCGTGCTCAATTCGGTCGCGCGCAATGCCCGCCATCTGGACAAGGCCGCCCAGCGTGCGCCCGAAGGCCGGCAACGGCTGGTGGCCTGGGCCGGGCTGGTGGCCGCCGCGCTGCTGATCCCCGACGGCAAGGCGCGCAAGGTGGTGGGCGAAGCCGGGCTGGAAAAAGCCATTGCCAGCGCCATCTTCCCCGACGGCGGCATCGTCTCGCGATCGCCGCTGGCTCTTGCCGAAGCGGTGCACATGCTGGGCCTGCTGCGGGACGCCTATGCCAAGCGCAAGGAGATGGTGCCCGCCTTCATCGATGCCGCATTGGAACGCGCGGTGCCGGCGCTGACCGGCCTGGCGCATGGCGATGGCGGCCTGGGCGCATGGCAGGGCGCAGGCGTGTTTCCGCCGGACGAATTGCAGGCACTGGTGGCCGGCAGCGGCGTGCGGGCACGCCCCGCCCGTCAGGCACGCGACTGGGGCTATCAGCGCGTATCGGCCAACAAATCCGTGCTGCTGCTGGATGCCGCGCCGCCGCCGCTGGCGCGGGAAAGCGCGGTGGGCTGCGCCTCCACGCTGGCGATGGAATTCAGCCATGGCGCGGATCGCATCATCATCAATTGCGGCGGCGCGGCGCTGGTCGGCAAGCATGTCCCGCAATCGCTGGCAACGGGCCTGCGCTCCACCGCCGCGCACAGCACGCTGTGCCTTGCGGACAGCAACAGCACCTCGATCCTGCCCGGCGGCAAGCTGGGCCGCGGCGTGGAGGAAGTGGAGCTGGACCGGCGCGAGGTGGAAAGAGCCACGCGTATCGAGGCCAGCCATGACGGCTATCAACGCGCCTTCGGCTTCGTCCACCGCCGCCTGCTCATGCTGCGCGACGATGGCATGGAGCTGCGCGGCGAGGATATGCTGCTGCCGGAAGGGCCACGCCGGAAGCGCGATGGTGCCACCCCGTTCGTCCTGCGCTTCCATCTGGGCGACGGCGTCGAGGCGCAGGCGACCGAGAATGGCGCGGTGCTGCGTCTGCCCAGCGGCGGCATGTGGCAATTCCGCCTGACCGGCGGCGGACTTACGATCGAAGACAGTTTGTGGGTCGATGCCGATGGCCGGCCCCATCCGACAACGCAATTGGTGGTGGCCGGAGAGGCCGAAGCCGGGGGCAGCTCGACCGGCTGGCTCCTGAAACATATGGGATGATGCAATGAAGCCGATTCAGATCAAGCGCGCACTGCTCAGCGTGTCCGACAAGGACGGGCTGGCCGAGTTGGGCCAGGCACTGGCCGCACGCGGTGTGGAACTGGTGTCCACCGGCGGCACCGCCAAGGCGCTGCGCGCGCAGGGGCTGACCGTGCGCGATATCTCCGAACTGACCGATTTTCCCGAGATGATGGACGGCCGGGTCAAGACGCTGCACCCCAAGGTGCATGGCGCGCTGCTGGCCGTGCGCGACAATCCCGAGCATCAGACCGCGCTGAAGACGCATGATATCGGGCCGATCGATCTCGTAGTCGTCAATCTCTATCCCTTCGCCGAAACGCTGGCCAAGGGCGCGGACCGGGACGAGATTATCGAGAATATCGATATCGGCGGGCCCAGCATGCTGCGCAGTTCCGCCAAGAACCATGCCTATGTCACCGTGGTGACGGATCCCGCCGATTATGACGCGCTGCTGGCCGAGCTGGAGCAGCATGACGGTGCGGTGAGCCCGGACTTCCGCCGCGCCCAGGCGGCCAAGACCTTTGCCGCCACCGCCGCCTATGATGCGACCATCGCCAGCTGGTTCGCCTTTTCGGATCAGGGCGAACAGCTTCCATCCAGCCTTCTGTCGGGCGGGCGCAAGGCGGACGAACTGCGCTACGGAGAAAATCCGCATCAGCAGGCCGCGCTTTATATCCCGACCCAAATTGCGGCACGCGGCGTGGCGCAGGCCCGGCAGGTGCAGGGCAAGGCGCTGAGCTACAACAATCTCAACGACGCCGATGCCGCGCTGGAGCTGGTCAGCGAATTTCGCGATGGCCCGCCCACCGTGGTGATCGTGAAGCATGCCAATCCCTGCGGCGTGGCCAGCGCGGACAGCGTGATCGACGCCTATCGCGCCGCGCTGGAATGCGACAGCGTATCGGCCTTCGGCGGCATCGTGGCGGTCAACCGCCCGCTCGACGGCCCCACGGCCGAGGCGATCACCGAGATTTTCACCGAAGTCGTCGCCGCGCCCGATGCGGATGATGCCGCCAAGGCCGTGTTCGCCAAAAAGAAGAACCTGCGCCTGCTGCTGACCGGCGATCTGGCCGATCCCACCCGCCACGGCCTGATGATGAAGAGCATCACCGGCGGCATGCTCGTGCAATCGCGCGACAATGGCCGGGTGACGCAAAGCGATCTGAAGACGGTGACCAAGCGCGCGCCGACCGATCAGGAGTTGCAGGACTGCCTGTTCGCCTGGACGGTGGCCAAGCACACCAAGTCCAACGCCATCGTCTATGCCAAAGACGGCGCGACCGCCGGTATCGGCGCAGGCCAGATGAACCGCCGCGACAGCGCCCGCATTGCCGCCGTGAAGGCGCGCGAAGCGGCAGAAACCTATGGCTGGGCAGAGGCGCGGACCCATGGTTCCGCCGTGGCATCGGACGCGTTCTTCCCCTTTGCCGACGGCCTGATGGCCGCCGTGGAAGCGGGCGCGACGGCGGTGATTCAGCCGGGCGGATCGATCCGCGACGACGAGGTGATCGCCGCAGCGGACGAAGCGGGCCTGGCGATGGTCTTCACCGGCATGCGCCACTTCCGCCATTAAGGGCGCGCCGGACGGCATTTGCGGTCTGGATCGAGCGCCCCTGCCCGATAACCGGCTGTTAACCATCCGTTAGAAGATTTCCTTCATTGCCTTGCCCGGAACCACAAGTGGCAGGGGAAGCGCCGATATGGCTATGCAGGACGAGCATGCGGGGGACGGCCCGGTCGATGTCGCCATCATCGGGGCGGGGCCGGCCGGGCTGACCGCGGCCTATCTGTTGTCCAAAAAGGGCTATAGCGTCACCGTTATCGAAAAGGACGAGACCTATGTCGGCGGCATCAGCCGCACGGTGGAGGTCGGCGGCTATCGCTTCGACATTGGCGGCCACCGCTTCTTTTCCAAATCGCAGGAAGTGGTCGATCTGTGGAACGAGATTCTGCCGGACGATTTCATCCAGCGCCCGCGCATGAGCCGCATCTATTATGAGGGCAAATTCTACAGCTATCCGCTGCGCGCGTTCGAGGCGCTGTGGAACCTGGGCATCTGGCGCTCCACCCTTTGCATGGCCAGCTATTTGCGCTGGAAGCTCCTGCCCAAAAAACAGGTCCGCAGCTTCGAGGATTGGGTGATCAACCAGTTCGGCCAGAAGCTGTATTCCATCTTCTTCAAGACCTATACCGAGAAAGTATGGGGCATGCCGTGCGATGAGATGTCGGCGGACTGGGCGGCCCAGCGCATCAAGGGGCTAAGCCTTGGCGCGGCCGTCATCGACGGGCTGAAGCGGTCGCTCGGCCTCAACAAACTGAACGACGGCAGCGCAGGCCAGGCCAAGACGCTGCTGGAAACCTTCCGCTATCCCCGCCTCGGCCCCGGCATGATGTGGGACGCGGCGCGCGATTTCGTGCTGTCCAAAGGCAATGCGGTGCGCATGGGCCACAAGCTCAAGCAGCTGGCGCAGGACAGCGACGGACAATGGCGCGTCACCGCCAGCACGTCCGATGGCGGCGAAGCGGTGATCCGCGCGCGCCATGTCATCAGCTCCGCGCCGATGCGCGAGCTGGCCGCCCGCATCCATCCACTGCCCGCCAGCAGCCTGAACGCCGCCGACCTGAAATATCGCGATTTCCTGACCGTGGCGCTGATGATCAAGTCCGACGATCTGTTCCCGGACAACTGGATCTATATCCACGACAGCAAGGTACAGGTCGGCCGCGTGCAGAATTTCCGCAGCTGGTCGCCCGAAATGGTGCCGGACGAAAACATCGCCTGTGTCGGCCTGGAATATTTCTGTTTCGAAGGCGACGGGCTATGGGCTTCGTCCGACGCGGATTTGATCGATCTGGCCAAGAAGGAGATGGCGATCCTCGGCCTGTGCCAGCCCGAAGACGTGGTTGGCGGCGCGGTGGTGCGGCAGGAAAAGGCCTATCCCGTCTATGATGACAGCTATGCTGACAATGTCGCCGCGATGCGCGCCGATCTGGAAGACCGCTTCCTGACGCTCCACATGGTGGGCCGCAACGGCATGCACCGCTACAATAACCAGGACCACGCCATGATGACGGCGATGCTGACGGTGGAGAATATCGAGGCCGGCGCACGCATCTACGACATCTGGCAGGTCAATGAAGACGCCGAATATCATGAGGCGGGCAATGAGGGCGATCAGGCGCGCATCGCCGCCGATCGGCAGGCCGCCCTGGCCTCCGAACGCGATGTGCCCCGGCGGATCGCCAGCGAGAGCGAGGCCGCAGCCGACGCGGTCGACCGCGCCGCCTGACCAGGCAAGGTCGGACCGTGACGATGATCCTGCGTCTGGCCCAGGGCGGCCTCCGTCTGGGGCTGCGGCTGGTCTATCTGCGCTATATTCTGGCGAGTGTCGGCGCGCTGGCGATCGACATGGGCATGTTCCTGCTGTTTATGCGCGGCGGCATGGCGCCCATGCCGGCCTCGCTGATCGGCTATAGCGCCGGCATTGCCGTCCACTGGCTGCTGTCCAGCCGGGCGGTCTTCACCGATGCCAAAGGCCGCGATGACGGCCATCGCCGCAAGATCCTGTTCCTGCTGTCCGCTTTGCTGGGCCTGGGGCTGACCGCGCTCATCGTGGGCGGGTTCGAACAGGCCGGGATCGATCCGCGCATCGGCAAGATCGTGGCCGTGGCGGTGAGTTTTCAGGCCGTCTGGCTGCTGCGGCGGCACATCGTCTTTACGCCATGACGCTGGCGATCGGGGGCAAAGCCCGGCACGCGGGCGATTATGCCATCATCCTGCTGTCGATGCTGGCGGTCAGCCTGTTCTATCTCTTCTATCAGCCCGACAGTTTCCGGGCGCTGGACTTCATCGACCCGGACGATGCGCTGCGCCTGGTCGAGGTGCGGGACTGGATGGGCGGGCAGAGCTGGTTCGACGTCAGCCAGCACCGCATCAACCCGCCAGCCGGTGGGCAGATGCACTGGTGGCGGCTGCTCGACGTGCCGATCGCCGCCTGCATCTGGTTGTTTGGCCTCTTCATCGCTCCGGCGCAGGCAGAGCATATCGCGCTGATCGTCTGGCCGCTGCTGCTTTATGGCCTGTTCCTGCTGATGCTGCGCGCTGTGCTGCAGCAGCTTGGTGGCCGGGCGCTGTGCTGGACGGGGTTGCTCATCCCGGTCACCATGATTTTCGTGACGCGGCAGTTCGCGCCGCTGCGGATCGACCATCATGGCTGGCAGATCGTCGCCGCGACCGCTTTGCTGGCGCTCGCTCTGGGCGCGCGCAGCGGCCCGAAAGGCGCGCTGGCCGGGCTGGTTATGGCCTTTTATCTGTCGATATCGCTGGAAGCGCTGCCCTATTTCCTGCTGTTCGGCGGGCTGTTCGCCTTCAGCTACTGGCGCGGCGCAGACGGCTGGCCCATGCTGCGCGGATTCCTTCTCGCCTGCACCTTTGCCACCGTGCTGTCCGTGCCCGCCTCGCGCGGATGGCAGGCCTTGACGGTGAGCTATTGCGACGGTCTGTCGGCACCCTATCTGGGCGCGCTGGTGGCCGGGTCCAGCGCCATGCTGCTCGCCGGGCGCATCATGGGTCATGCCAGCGCGGCACGGCGGCTGATCCTGCTGTCTGTCACGGGACTGGCGGCGCTGGCGGCGTTCCTGCTGGTGGCCCCGCAGTGCAGCCGCGGCCCCTTCGGCCAGCTCGATCCGCTGGTGCATGACTATTGGTATCTGAACGTGAAGGAGGGCCTGCCGCTGACGGCGCAGACCCTGGACATGGCGCTGTACAGCCTAATCCCGACCATTATCGGGCTGATCGGCAGCGCCCTTGCCTGGCGGTCCAGCCGCGGTGCCGCACGGGTTAACTGGTCGCGCCTGCTGACGCTCCAAATCGGGGCCGGGATCATATCCTGCCTGGTGATGCGCGCCATGTACGTGTCGCACGCCTTTGCCGTACCTGGCGTTGCCGTCACGCTGCTCATGATCTGGCATTGGGCCCGGCGGCTGGAACCCGCACCGTTGCGCATCCTTGCGTCGACCGCCGTCGTTCTGGCCCTGCCGCCAGTTCCCATGGCCGCGGTCGCCAAAATGCAGAGCGCACTGGCAGATGAGCCGACCGAGAAGACCGAAATGCGGGTGAGCGCCTGCTTCCGCAGCGCCAATATCGATCGGCTCAATGCCTTGCCCAAGGCCGTGCTGTTCGCACCGATCGACATCGGCCCATCGATTCTGACCGATACCGGACACAGCGTCATCGCCACCGGCCATCATCGCAATCAGGCCGAAATAAAGGCCGTCATGCAGGCCTTTATGGGAGACCCGGCGCTGGCGCGATCGGTCGTGACGCAGAGCCGGGCCGATCTGCTGCTCTTCTGCCCCGATACGGCGGAGATGGATGTTTATATCAAGGTGGCCCCGAACGGGCTGGCCGCACGGCTGACCAAGGGCGACATACCGGCGTGGCTACGCCCGCTCCCCCACCACGGCGCAAGCCCGATCAGGCTGTACCGGATCGATCGCACCGCCCCGTCATTGCCGGGATCGGGCCGCTAACCCAGGGGTCAGGCGGGGACGAAGTCCATGGCCGCCCCGTTCATGCAATAGCGCTTGCCGGTCGGCTTGGGGCCGTCGTCAAAGACATGGCCCAGATGCCCGCCGCAGCGCGCGCAGCTGACTTCGGTACGGGTGAACCCCAGCTTGTTGTCCCGCGACGTCACCACGGCGCTTTTCAGCGGGGCATAGAAGCTGGGCCAGCCGGTGCCGCTTTCGAACTTGGTCTTGCTGCTGAACAGGCGATGGTCGCAACCTGCGCAGATGAAGGTGCCGGCGCGCTTTTCCTTGTTCAGCGGGCTGGAATAGGGCCGTTCGGTCCCGTCCTGCCGCAGGATATAATATTCCGGGGCGCTCAGCTGTTTCTTCCACTGCGCATCCGTCTTGGAGACCGGAAAGCTGCGCGCTTCGGCGGGCGCGGTGCCGCATCCGGCCATTACGATCATGGCGGTTCCGGCAAAGGCCAGGCCGCCCTTGGTCAGCAGGTCCCTGCGGCTGCTGTCGAAATGGGTGAATTTGGGATCATGGGTCATGGAAGGATTACGTCCGAAAAGGAGGGAAAGCTGCACCGCCGCCCGGTGAGGCGCGCGCGGCGCTGTGCGTAATTCCCGATATTTCAGGCTCTATAACCCAGGCGGTTGAAGCTGCGCTGAACCAGCAAAGCTGCTCAATAATGGCTGAGTTCGACCTGCAGCGATCGATACCCATGGACGAAGCAGGCCGCCACCCGTTCGGGCTCGCTCTGCACATTCACGCGCAGCCGCCGCGCGGCCATTTCTTCCAGCAGGATACGGATCTGCAGCTCGGCCAGCCGCGCACCGACGCAGCGGTGGATGCCATAGCCGAAAGCCAGATGCCGCCGCGCATTTTCCCGGTCGACCATCAGCCGGTCGGGGTCCTCGAAGATGCTCTCGTCGCGATTGGCGGAAAGATACCATAGCGCCATCCGGTCCCCCTTTTCGATGGTGTGGCCGAACAGTTCGGTCGTCTCCATCGCGGTGCGCTGCATATGCGCCAGCGGTGTCTGCCAGCGCAGGATTTCCTGCACCGTATTGGGGATCAGATCGGGATTACCCTCCAGCTTGGCCCGCTCATCCGGGAACTGGCTGAGCCCATAAGCATAGGCGGACATGGAATTGCGGGTGGTGTCGTTCCCGCCCACGATCAGCAGGATGAGATTGCCCATGAAGGTCATCTGATCCATGTCGCGCATGTCCGAATGGATCATGCGGCTGAGCAGATCGGGCGCTTCGGGCGCTTCCAGCCGCTCGTTCCAGAGCTTCTGGAAATAGGTGCCCATTTCATACATGTGCATCAACCGCTCGTCGCGGCCTTCCTTGGTGCGGAACTTCTCCACATCGCCCGCCCAGTCGGACCAGAAGGTCAGCTTGCGGCGGTCTTCCCATGGAAAATCGAACAGGATGGCAAGCATCTGCGTGGTCAGCTCGATCGAGACTTCATCGACCCAGTCAAACGTCTTGCCAACCGGCAGATTGTCGAGGATTTCCGACGTGCGGCTGCGGATATTCTCCGTCATCCGCACCATTTCGGAAGGGGTGAAGGCTGGCGCGACCACGCGGCGCTGTTCGGTATGTTTGGGCCGGTCCATGGCGATGAACATCGGCATCCGGACCTGTTCTTCTTCCGGGATCGCCTGCGCTTCCTTGCCGACCAGCGTGATGCCGCCTTCCTCGGATGAAAACAGATCGGGCAGCGCCTCGATATGCTGGATCGGCTTGGCGGTGGTGATGTTCCAGTAATCGCCAAAGTCCGAATCCACGATCTTGTTGATCGGTGCCTGCGCGCGCATCTCCTTGAAGATGGGCTGCCAGCGGTCTTCGGCATAAATCTCCGCGCGGCTCACATCCCAGTCATGCGGGGCTCTGTGCACCTGCGTTTCCTTGGGCGCATTTTCGGCATCGGTGGTTTTGAAAGCGGTGGCCATGGCTCTTCTCCTATCCGGCGACCGGATCGTGCCTGGCCGCTCTGATTAGCGCGGGCAGCTTCGCATTACTGACCTGAATGTCAATAGCGTTGCGATCAGCTACCTATTCCCGCGCGCCCACACGGTCTGACGGCCTGCGCCCTTGCAACCAGGCGATCAGGCAGGCGATCAGGCCGTTTTTCTGCGCCCGAACAGCGCCTTCAGGCCACCGCCGCTGCCACCTGATTTCATGACATTGCGGCGGAACATCATCGCGCTGATCCGCACGACCAGAAGCGCGAACAGGCCCTGCCCGAGCAACGCCACGAAATGCGGCCAGATTTCGGGCACCTGCGCCGCCCGCGCCAGCATGGCGAATGGGGAGGTGAAGGGCACGATGCAGGCCACGATCTCGATCGGCTGACCGATCTTGCTGACGGTGTAAAAGGCAAAACCGAAGACGAACATCTGCAGCATGGTCACCGGCATGGAGAGCGTCTGCACTTCGCGCACGGTGGAGGCCATGGCGCCGATGCCCAGAAACAGCGAGCCGAGGATGAGATAGGCCATCGCGAAATACAAGACGCCGAGCAGCATGAACAGCGGCCAGCCGACCGCCGGCACGGGCAGGTTCGGCAGGCCCGGCCCCCATATCTGCAGCGCCGCCATGCCCGCCGCGCCCCACACCATGATACCGACGATCGCCATCGCCAGCATGGCCAGCAGCTTGCCGATAAACACCGAATCGATCGGCACCGCCGCAGCCAGGATTTCGATGATCTTGTTGGATTTCTCCTCGACCAGATTGGACAGCACCATGCCGGCCAGCAGCATGACGAGCAAGAACAGCAGCGCCTGCCCCGCCTGCCCCGTCAGCAATTGCGCGCGCTGCTCTCCGCCCGCGCTGGAATCGACCGGATCGAGCCGGATGGGCTGCAACCGATCGGTGCCGCTGCGCGCCTGGCTGATCAGCAGCGCCAGTTCCGGCCCGATATCCTCGGCCTCTGCGCTGGTGGCGGTCAGCACCGGCTGATCGAAACTGCCGCTGAGCACCGCGGCCAGCTTGCCCTTGCTGCCATCGTCCAGCGCCTTGGCCGCTTCGAGCACCTGTTTGGGCGTGCCTTCGTCCGGCTGCAGCTGACGCAATTCAGGATAGCGGCGGTCGCCGAGCACGGTTGCCAGGCGCGTGCGCGTCTGGATCAACGCCTGCGCCTCCTCTGCCGGAATGGAGATGCCGACCACGTCCCCGCCTATGTCATCGGCAATGGATTCGCCCAATGATCCGAACAGGATGCCGGCGCCCAGCGGGAACAGGGGGCCCAGCAAGAACATCAGAAAGGCCTTGGACAGCACCACGGCGGTAAAATCACGGCGTCCGATGACCCAGGCCGCGCGGATCGTCTCGTTCATGGCTTGGCTCCTTCGGCCTGCGCGCGTTCCATTTCGGCCGCGGCCGCTTCCCCGGCAATCGACACAAATGCATCATGCAGGCCCGGTCGTTCGATCGACAGCGAGCGGATGCCCGCCTTGCCCTCGATCAGCGCATTGAGCAGCGGCTCCGGCCCCCCGTCCGGCAAGGTGAAATGCCACCAATGGCCTTCCCGCTGCGTGCCGGGCGGCAAGGCCGCGCACCAGGGGCCGTCCAGCGCGCTCGTTTCCAGATGCACCTGCGGACGCAGCCGGTCGCGCGCCGCCTCCACGCTGCCGTCGAAGCGCACCTTGCCGCCCGCCACAATCGCCACATTTTCACACAAACGCTCGGCATGGGCGATGACATGGGTGGAAAAAATCACCGTAGCGCCGGCCTCTGCCTGATCGCGGATCAGCCGCTCCAGCTTGCCCTGGTTGATGGCGTCCAGGCCGGAAAAAGGCTCGTCCAGCACGATCAGCCGCGGGCGATGCACGATGGTGCCGAGCAGCTGCACCGTCTGCGCCATGCCCTTGCTGAGTTCGCGGATTTTCTTGTCGATGGCATGGCCCAGCCCGGCCTCCTCCATCAGCACCCGGCCACGCTTGCGGCCTTCTTCCAGCGGCAAATGGCGCAGGGCCCCCATGAAGGCGATGGTCTCGACCGCCTTCATCGATTGATACAGCCCGCGCTCTTCGGGCAGATAGCCGACCTCATGCGCGCGTTTGAGCGGCTTTTCGCTGCCCAGCAGCGTGCGGCTGCCTTCATCGGGATCGATAATGCCGAGCAGCATGCGCAAAAGCGTGGTCTTGCCCGCGCCATTGGGGCCGAGCATGCCGGTGATGCTGCCCTCCGGCACGCGCAGATCGACCCCGTCGACCGCCGTCGTCCCGCCGAACCGTTTGATCAGTCCGCGCGCCTCGATGGCATATGGCCCCATGCTCTCACTCCCCACGCAGCAACTCCTGCCATACGGCCTTAGCCTTTATCCTGCGCTGTGCTAGCGGGGTGTGATGAACGCGCGCAAGCTTTCGATGGAGGATGAGATCAAGGCCCGCGCCGCTGCGGAAGGCTTTGCCGCTTGCGGCATGGCCCCGGCCACGCTGGCGCCGGAAACCGGCAAGAGGCTGCAACGCTGGCTGGCCGATGGGCGGCATGGCGACATGATCTGGATGGAGGGCCGCGCCGACCAGCGTGCGCAGCCGACCACGCTCTGGCCCGAGGTGCAATCGGTCATCATGCTGGCGATGAGCTATGCGCCGGGCGACGATCTGTCCGCCTATGACCCCGCCGCCAACCCCGATGCGGCGGCCCATGGCCGCATTTCGGTCTATGCGCGCGGCAGGGATTATCACGATGTCGTGAAATCGGCGCTCAAGCGCCTGGCACGCTGGCTGGTCGAAGAGAGCGGAGACGCGGTGAAGGTGTTCGTCGATACCGCGCCGGTGATGGAAAAACCGCTGGCCGAAGCGGCGGGGATCGGCTGGCAGGGCAAGCATACGAACCTGCTCAGCCGGGATCTGGGCAACTGGTTCTTTCTGGGCGCGATCTACACCACCGCCGCGCTGGCACCCGATGCGCCGGGCACCGGGCGGTGCGGCAGTTGCGATGCCTGCCAGCGCGCCTGCCCCACCGATGCCTTCCCCGCGCCCTATCAGCTGGACGCGCGGCGCTGCATCAGCTTCCTGACGATCGAGAACAAGGGGCCGATCCCGCGCGCGCTGCGGCCCGGCATTGGCAATCATATCTATGGCTGCGACGATTGCCTGGCCGCCTGCCCCTGGAACAAATTTGCGCTGGCCGGGGCAGCGAACAAGGCGTTTCTGCCGCGCGCCGAGCTGGTCGCTCCGCCGCTGGCGGACCTTCTGGCGCTGTCCGATGCCGATTTCCGCACCGTCTTCGCCGGATCGCCGATCAAACGATCAGGCCGCATCCGCATGGTGCGCAACGCCGCCGTGGCGGCGGGCAATAGCGCAGACCGGACGCTCATCGCATCGCTGCTGCCGCTGCTGGACGATGGGGCCCCGGTGGTGCGCGGCGCCGCGATCTGGGCTCTGGAACAGCTCGATCCGGGCCTATTTGCCGAAGAACGGGCACGGCGTATCGCCACCGAGCCCGACGCGGGCGTGCGCTGCGAATGGGACGGTCAGTGCCCAAGCGACCATCGCCCGGTGCCCGAACAGGCCATGTGAGCGGCTGTGCGGATGCACGGGCCCGCCCGTCAGCGCCCTATTTCTTCTGCAGCGCGGCCACGCAGGCGGCGCGGTCCACCGCCGCCCCGTCACGCCGCCGCGCATCGACATGGGCCACCAGTTCGCGGCCGGACCGGTCCGGATAGAGATAGGCGTCCAGAATGCAGGGCGCGCCGGTAAACTGCAATTTGCGCCCCACCGGTTCGATCACATTGAGCCGGGGCTCGCCGAACATCTGCCGCAGCCGGGCCTCATCCTTGCCGAGCACCGCTTCCAACCCGCGCCTGTCGCCAATGGCGTTGGCCGATCCGGTGCCCGGCACCGCCACCGGGCTGCCGCCGGTGGCTGGCGGCACAGTGGCGCAGCTCGCCATGGCCAGAAGGCCCGCTGCTGCCAATGCCGATCTTGCTGCCCACATCATGCCGTCACCATCCTGCCAGAACGCGGCCCGTGGATCATGTGCGTGGCCGCCGCCGCCGCGATAACCGGGGCGATCAGATTGAGAAAGGGAATGCCGAGCGCCACCGTTGCGCCAAGGCCCAGCACGAAGCGCGGCACCGGCGCAATCCGTTCGGGCAGATGGTCCGGATCGGCATCGTGGCGCACCAACACCATCTGCTGCAGATCCTTGCCCACCAGCAGACCGTTGACGATCAGGAACACCATCGGCGCGCCGACCGCGGTAAACAGCAGCACGAAGTAGAGCGGCAGCGCGAGCAGATTGTAGAGCAAGGCCCGCCGTGCCGACCGCAGACCGATGCCGAGCCCGCGCATCGTGGACGGCGGCACCGCGTTGGCGGCCCTTGCCGGATAATGACGCCGTTCCACCGCCGCCACGACATCTTCCGCAAACAGCCCGATCACCGCCAGCGCCACCATGCGGAACAGCACCAGCCCGGCAAACACCGCCAGCAGCAGCGCGCCGATGGCAGCGACGACCCCGGTCGATGCGTTCGTCCAGCCGATCCGGTCCAGCAGCCAGCCGAAGCCGTAATAGGCCCCGGCACCGAGGATGCCGAAGATCAGCAGCGTGAGTGCCACGCTTTTGGCGAGCACCGCCAAGATGGCACGGTCGCCAAGCTGGCGGATGGACAGGGCAAGGGCGCGCAGCATGATGTGCCTTCATGCGGCAGGGCGGCCCATATGGTCAATCGCCCTTGATGCGCAGGCCCAGCCGCCCTAGGCCGCGCGGCAAGCTTTTGCGCCCCGGAGATTTTCATGACCCAGACCCGTTACGATGTCCTAGCCATCGGCAATGCCATCGTCGACGTGCTCGCCAGCACGACCGACGATTTCATCACCGAAGAGAACCTGACCAAGGGCGGCATGGCCCTGATCGATGCCGATCGTGCCGTCTCGCTCTACGACAAGATGGGATCGGGACAGGAAATCAGCGGCGGCGCGGCGGCCAATACCCTGGCCGGTCTCGCGATGCTCGGCGCGAAATGCCAGTTCATCGGGCAGGTCGCCAAGGATCAGCTGGGCGAGGTCTATGCCCATGATCTGCGCGCGGTGGGCGTCGATTTCACGCAGGCCCCGCGCGATGCCGAACCGCCCACGGGCCGCTGCCTCATCCTGGTCAGCCCGGACGGCGAGCGCACGATGAACACCTTTCTCGGCGCATCGCATTTCCTGCCGGCCGAGGCGATCGATCAGGACGCCATCGCCAATGCAAGGCTGGTGTTTCTGGAAGGCTATATGTGGGATCCGCCAGAGCCGCGCGCCGCGATGCGCCGGGCGCTGGAAATCGCCCGTCAGTCGGACACGCAGGTCGCCTTCAGCACCTGCGCCGATTTCTGTGTGCACACGCACCGCAAGGATTTCCGCAAGCTGATCGACGACGGGCTGATCGACATTCTCTTCGCCAATGAGGAAGAGGCCGGGATTCTGGAAGACAGCGATCCGGCCAGCGCCATCGAGACGCTGGGCAAGGACGTGCCGCTGCTGGTCGTCACCCGCGGTCCCCAGGGCGCCATCGCCATCAAGGACGGCGAGCGGTTCGAAACCACGGCATTGCCGACCACGGTGGTCGATACGACCGGGGCGGGCGATCTGTTCGCGGCCGGCTTCCTGTCCGGGCATCTGCAGGGCGAAAGCGTGACCCGTTGCCTGGAAATGGGCGCGGTCGCCGCGGCAGAGGTCGTCTCGCATTTCGGTGCGCGGCCGGAGCAGGATCTGAAAAAGCTGATGGCCGAAAAGCTGGGCTGACGGGCCCGGCCGTCCTGTCGAAACGATAGGCCCGCCCCGGCATAGCGCTCGGGGCGGGCCTAGTTCTGGCTTTTGCGCAGGGCTTTTTCCTGCGCGCTTTCCTTGGCGTCCTTCTCGCCCGCCTTGCGAAACAGCGCGCGGTCATCATCGCCAAAGCCGCGCTTCCAGATCACCACGCCATAGGCCAGCATGATCGCGGGAATGCCGAAGGCCAGCTCGGCCCATTCCGGCAATTGAGAGAAAATGTAGAAGGTCGGCACGGCAGCCGCCGCCGCCCAGACCAGCGTCCAGCGCCACACGCCCACCGGCGCCGCCAGCAGCCGGGTCAGCATGCGCGCCTTGATGGCCGACATCAGCCCCAGAGACAGCGCCAGTGCCAGCGCCGGCATCGCGCCCAGATAGAGCGGGGGGAAGTCCAGATGACGGGCCAGCAGCAGCAGCCCGACCGTCAGCATCGCCTGGAACGCCAGCACGCTGAGCGACACCATGAGATTGCGATGCCGGGCGATGTAGACCAGCGTCGCCTCGCTCACCACCGCCGGGGCGGCCGCCACTTCGGCCATCAGGAGGAACGCCAGCGCGCCCGTGCCGCCGACGAATTCCGGCCCGATCAGACCCATCACCGCCTCACCCGGCAGACCGAGCGCGAGGCTGACCCCCAGCTGCGCCGCGATGATCCAAAAACCCACCTGGCTCACCTGCGCGGCGATGGCGGGCAGCCGGTTTTCCTTCAGATTGCGCGTGATGACCGGGCCGAGAATAGGATCGAAACTGGTCTTCAGCTTCTGCGGAAGGCTGGCGACCTGCTGCGCGACATAATAAATGCCGACCACCGCCGGCGAGGCGAACAGCCCCAGAATGGCCAGATCCAGCCGGCGGCTGCCCCATTCCACCCCATCCGCCGCAGCCAGCGGAAAATTGCGCCGGCTCATGGCGATCAGGCCGGACAGTTCGGGCCGCCAGTTCTTGGGCAGGCCATAGCTTTTGAAAAACGGCCACAAGGCCGTCACCAGCGCGGCCACCATCGACAGGACATAGGAGATGACCAGCCCGTCGCGTGGGAATACGAAAAACAGTGGGAAGGCGGCGATCGACACCACCCACGGCTCCACAATGGCGCGGGCGCGCACGGTGGACTTGATGTCATAGCGATAGGCCAGCGCCGCGAGCGAGATTTCGGTAATCGCCAGCACCGGGATCACCAGCGGCAGCATCCTGTCGAGCCCGCGAATCTCCGTGCTGGGATACATGATCTGCGGCAGCAGGATGAGAAAACTGGCGGCCACCGTCGACACGATGAACGACAGCAGCATACCGTCATAGACGATGGCGCTATGGCCATCCTCCGCCTCGGACAGTTGCTCGGCCAACCCCCGGCGCAGACCCATGGTGGCCAGCTGCGCGGCGAATTCGACGATCAGAATGGCATAGGCGAACCGGCCCAGCAGCTCCGGCCCGTACATGCGCCCGGCAATGAACAGGAACGGCAGGCGTGCGGCCAGACGCAGCAGAAAGCCGAAGATATTGGTGCGCCCGCCCTTGGCAAGCGCCGCGATATCGCGCTCATCGCGCGCGCTGCTGCCGTCCACCATGTCCCTCCTGGCCTGACCGTCTAGCCGTCCGATCGCGGACGCGCTAGCCTTGGCCCCGATTGACGGTTGGGGACTGCTCGGACCGCAGCGGACGGGCCAGCAGATCGGCCACCACCTCGTCCACGCCCGCGCCGCCGTCCAGAAGCTGGCACACCGCTGCGACGATGGGCATGTCGACATGCATGCGCGCCGCCTCGCGCGCCAGCACCGGCGCGGTGGCCGCGCCTTCGGCCACCGTGCGCCGGTTGCCCAGCAGATCGGCGGCGGCCATGCCCTCGCCCAGCCCCTTGCCGAGCGAGAAATTGCGGGAATTCTCCGAGCTGCAGGTCAGGACGAGGTCCCCCAGACCGGACAGACCGGCCAGCGTTTCGGCGCGCGCGCCCTTGGCCAGGCCGAAGCGCGTCATCTCCGCAAACCCCCGGCTGATGAGCGCGGCGCGGGCGTTCAGGCCGAGACCGGCGCCCGCCACCACGCCGCACCCGATGGCGAGCACATTTTTCACCGCACCGCCGATTTCCGCGCCGATCACATCGTCCGAATAATAGGGCCGGAAAGCGGGCCGGGCGATGCGCGGCGAAAGCTCTTCCCACAGCGCCTCGTCTTCGCAGGCCAGGGTGACGGCGGCGGGCAGCCCGCGCGCCACTTCATGCGCAAAGGTGGGGCCGGAGAGGATCGCGATCTTGCGGCCCGGCGCGGCATGGCGGGCGACATCGCACATCAGCTTGCCGCTATCCGCCTCGATACCCTTGGCGCACAGCACCAGCGGTGCATCGCCTTCGGGCAGACTGGCCAGAACGGCCCGTAGATGCTGGGCCGGGGCAACGATGAGCAACACCGGACAGTCGGCCATGTCCGCCATGTTCCCGGTGACCGCAATGTCCGCAGACAAGGCGATATCGGGCAAAAACAGGCTGTTGACCCGCTGATCGGAAATGGCGGTCACCACCTCGGGCTCGCGCGCCCAGAGGCGCACCGCCTGTCCGTCGCTCGCGAGGACCTGGGCCAGCGCCGTACCCCACGCCCCGGCACCGATCACGCCGGCAACCGGCGCGGTCATCCCTTCACCCCTGCGCCGCGCACGGGGGGGGCCTGATCGTCCAGCGGCCAGCGCGGTCGTGCCGGAATGTCGAGCGGATCGGTAAGCCCCGCCGCGAAACGCTCCGCCCCGGCCCAGCCGATCATCGCGGCATTGTCGGTGCACAGCCAGAGCGGCGGCGCGACGAAGCGCATGTCGCGCTGCGCGGCCACATCCTGCAGCATGGCGCGCACCGCGCCGTTGGCCGCCACACCGCCAGCCACAACAAGCGCGGGCAGCCGATCGGTCCGGTCCAGCGCATGGTTCAGCCGATCGCGCAGGCAGTCGACCACCGCCTGCTGGAAGGAGGCAGCGATATCCTGCGGCGCATATTGACCGCTGTCACTGGCCCGCAGCACCGCGCTCTTGAGGCCGGCAAAGCTGAAATGCGGCTCCTTCGATCCGGCCAGCGGACGGGGCAGCGGCACCGCCGCGCTGTCGCCCTGCCGGGCCGCCGCTTCCACCGCCGGGCCGCCGGGAAAACCGAGTCCGAGCAGCTTGGCGGTTTTGTCGAACGCCTCGCCCGCCGCATCGTCTATGGTCGTGGCCAACCGCGCATAGCGGCCCACACCGTCGACCCGCAGAATCTGGCAATGTCCGCCGGACACCAGCAGCAGCAGATAGGGAAAGCCAAGATCCGCATCGACGAGACGCGGTGACAGCGCATGGCCTTCCAGATGATTGACGGCGATCAGCGGCTTGCCCGTTGCCAGTGCCAGCGCCTTGCCCGTCACCAGACCCACCATCACGCCGCCGATCAGGCCCGGCCCCGCCGTCGCGGCAATGGCATCCACATCGGCCAGCGTCATGCCGGCATCTGCAAACACCGATTCGACCAGCGGCGTCATCTTCTCGGCATGGGCGCGCGCTGCAATTTCCGGCACCACGCCGCCATAGGGCCGGTGATGCTCTTCCTGGCCCGCCAGTTTATGCGCAATGATCGTCCGGTCGCTGTCCACCAGCGCTGCTGCCGTTTCGTCGCAGCTCGATTCCAGACCCAATATGACTGCCATGACCCTTTTCCTTAGCGGGCGGCATCGCTAGCACAAGGCGCATATGACCAGCGTCTTCACTCCGGATCGCCCTTTCCGCCTCGGCACCCGCCGCTCTCCACTGGCGCTGGCGCAGGCCAATATGGCCGCCGCCGCGCTGATGGCGGCGCATGGCTGGGGCGAAGGATCGGTCGAACTGGTGCCGCTGGTGGCCAGTGGTGACAAGGTGCAGGACCGCGCGCTGGCGGAGATTGGCGGCAAGGCGTTGTGGACGCGCGAGCTCGATGCCGCGCTGAAAGGAGGACGGATCGATGCGGCGGTCCATTCGATGAAGGATGTCGAAACCATTCGCCCGGCCGATCTGCTGATTGCGGCCATCCTGCCGCGCGCCGATGCCCGCGACCGGTTGATCGGCGCGTCGTCGATCGATGCGCTGCCCCGGGGCGCACGCGTCGGCACCGCCAGCCCCAGGCGCGCCGCGCAGCTCTTGAGCCTGCGGCCCGATCTGAACATCCAGCTCATTCGCGGCAATGTCGGCACGAGGCTGGCCAAGATCGACCGGGGGGAGGCGGACGCCACCATGCTGGCCGCTGCCGGGCTGGACCGGCTCGATATGGGCGGCATAGGCGTGGCGGTGCCCGAAAGCGTTATGCTGCCGGCCCCGGCGCAGGGGGCGATCGGCATCGAGACGCTGGAATCGCACAGGGACGCAAGAGCCGCGCTGGCGGCCATCGATGACGCCGCCTGCCACGCCTGCGTGACCGCCGAACGCGCGTTCCTCTATGCACTGGGTGCTGACTGCCACTCCCCCGTTGCAGCGCATGCCGTGATGAAGGATGGCCGGATCCACATGACCGCGCAGATCCTGACCGTGGACGGGAGCGACCAGCAGCGCGCCGATGCCCTGTTTGCCGAGGCGACCGGGCCGGCACCGGCCAGTCTGGCCGCAGAGCTGTTGCAAGGCGCCAGTCCGCCCCTCGCCGCGCTGTTTGCCGGGGCATCGCCATCATGAACACCGATCTTGTCATCATCCGTCCCGCCCCCGGCGCCGGCCAGTCCGCCCGGGCGGCCCGCACCTTGGGGCTGACCCCGATCGTGCATTCCCTGTTCGAGGCAAAACCGCTGCGCTGGGAACCGCCAAACCCCGATCTTTACGACGGCCTCATCATATCCAGCGCCAATGCGCTGCGGCTCGGCGGGCCGGCGCTGACCGCGCTGCAGGATCTGCCGGTCCACGCCGTCGGTCAGGCCACGGCGGCCGCGGCGCATGCGCTGGGCTTTACGGTCGCCAGCACTGGCGAGCGCGGCGTGGAGGCGCTGGTCCAGTCGCTGTCCAAAGGCACGCCGCAGCGATTCCTCCGTCTGGCCGGCCGCCAGCATGTCGATGTTCTTCTGGCGGGCATGCTGATCGACACCGTGATCGTCTATGCCGTCGATCCTGTGCCGATGCCCGCGCCGCTCGCCAAGCGCCTGCGCGACGGTGATGTGGTCGCCGCGCTGCATTCCGCCCGCGCCGCCCGGCATTTCGCGGTGGAGTGCGACCGGATGGGGTGCGATCGCGCTGGCATTTCGCTGGCCGTGTTGTCGCCCAATGTGGCCGAAGCCGCCGGTGACGGATGGCGCGACATCGCCATTGCCGAGGCCCCGGACGATGCGCATCTGTTGTCGCACGCAGCGAAGCGTACTAGGCTTTAGCAACAATTGGCACGCCTCCGTCCACCAATTGCATCAGACCAGGAAATGACATGACCGACTACGAGCCGATTCGGGACAAGAACGGCGGAAGCTCCAATCTGCGCGGTATCCTGATTGCCGTACTGATCGCCTTTGTCGGCGGTGTCATTGCCACCGGCTGGCTGCTGACTAGGTCCGACTTCTCCTTTGCCAGCAATGAGCCGGAGCAGGAGGAAACCGCCCCCGGCAACAGCGCCGGTGTGAATCAGCTGGCGCAACGGATCGATTCGCAAGGCCGGGTGCAGGCGGCCTCCACGCCCGAAGCCGGGCCTGCGCAGCCCTATCAGGGCGTCGCCGGGTCCAGCCTGGACGCCGCCCTCTCCCGGCGGGTGGGCGATCTGGAGGACCGTCTGTCCCGCATCAATGTGCAGGCGCAGGCCGCGTCCGGCAATGCGACCCGGGCCGAGGGTCTGCTGATCGCCTTTGCCGCCCGCCGCGCGCTCGATACCGGCTCCTCGCTCGGCTATATCCGGGAACAATTGCGCATGCGCTTTGGCGACGCGTTGCCCAACGCGGTCAATATCGTGATCAAGGCCGCGGAAAATCCGGTGACGCTGGAAGAGCTGCAGAGCCAGCTCGATGAAGTGGGAGAGCGCCTGACGGTCGGCGGTGGCCAGCAGGACTTCTGGCCCGCCTTGCAGCGCGAAGTGAGCGAGCTGTTCGTCCTGCGCCGCGAAGGGACGCCCTCGCCCGCGCCATCCCAACGCCTGCTGCGTGCACGCCGCTTTACCGAAGCGGGCAATATTGCCGCCGCCATTGCCGAGATTGAAAAACTGCCGAATCAGGAAGAAGCGTCCGACTGGCTGGCCCAGGCGCGGCGTTATGCGCGCGCACGAGATGCGCTCGACCGGATTGAGAATGCAGCGATCCTGCAGCCCAGGCAAAGCAATGCGGTGATCGGAGACAATCCAATCATGACCGGTCGTCAGGACGGCATACAAACGCCACAGACCACAGGGCAGACCGGCGGACAGGGCGTCAGCGAGCAGCGATCGGTCGCGCTGCCGGCGGCTGAACCGCAATATTGAGAGAAAAACTGGAGCGGGCGAAGGGATTCGAACCCTCGACCCCAACCTTGGCAAGGTTGTGCTCTACCCCTGAGCTACGCCCGCTCTGGCGGCCGGAAGCTGTACTTTCCGGCGGGTGGAGGCGGGCTGTTAACAGCGACCCGGCAAGCCTGCAAGCACTTTAGCGACGCTTTTCGTAAATAGAGGGGCCATATGCGCGCAGGGCTTGGCAATTGCTGCGCCCATACCACATGGGTTGCAGGACAGGCGTGCGCCACAAGACAAGCGAACGCCGCAGAAGCTGAACGGAGATTAAAACCCATGGCGACCACAGCGCTGACCACCGAAGAGCAAAAAGCGGTCGATCAATTCCGTGCCGACGTGGTCGATCCGTCGATGACCGGCCTCGTCATTCTGGATTTCTGGGCCGAATGGTGCGGCCCCTGCAAACAGCTTGGCCCGGTGCTGGAGAAAGTGGCGGCGGATTATGCCGATCGCGGCGTAAAGCTGGTCAAGGTGGATGTGGACGCCAACAACTTCATCGCGTCGCAATTCCAGGTCCGCTCGATCCCCACCGTCTATGCTATTTTCCAGGGCCAGCCGGTCGCCAATCTGACGAATGCGCGCACCGAAGCGCAGCTGGCGCAGACGCTGGACCAGCTTCTGGAGCAACTGCCGATCAGTGCCGAAGCGCCGGCAGCCGAGGATCAGACCCCGGACGCGGCCCCCATGCTGGAAGAAGGCGAGCGCCTGCTGACGGCGGGCGAAGCCGAGCAGGCCTATGGCGCCTTTGCCGGCGTTCTGCAGCATGATCCGCAGAATGCCGAAGCGATTGGCGGCATGATTCGCGCGCTGGTCGCTGCAGATCGCACCGAGGAAGCTGGCGGCCTCCTGGCGCAGCTGCCCGATGAGATTCAGGCCGATCCGGCCATCGAACGCGCCCGCGCGTCGCTGTCCATCGCCGCCGAAAAACGCGACCCTTCAGAGATGCAGGCCATGCGCGCGGCAGTGGACGCATCGCCCGATGACCATGAAGCGCGGCTGGAGCTGGCCAATGCCGAGATGGCGGACGGCAACCGCGATGCGGCGGCGGACCATCTGCTGCATATCGTCAAGACCGACCGCGCCTGGAACGACGGCGCGGCGCGCACGCAATTGCTGGCGCTGTTCGAGACCATCGGTCTGGAAGATCCCTGGGTGTCGCAGCAGCGCCGCCGCCTGTCCGAAATATTGTTCGGCTGATGCCGCTGCGCAGCCCCCTGTCTGGCGAGACTCTGCGTTTCGCCATCTTTCCGCTACCGGGCGCCTTGTTGTTCCCGGGGATGCATCTGCCGCTGCACATCTTCGAGGACCGCTATCGCGCCATGATCAGCGATGCGATGGCGCGGGACCGCAAGATCGGCATGATCCAGCCGCGCGGCCCCGGCGATCCCGCACCGCTCTACGAAGTGGGGTGTCTTGGACATATCGAGCAGATCGAGGCGCATGACGATGGCCGCTACGACATTCTGCTGAGCGGCCTGAAGCGATTTACGCTGATCGGGGAAGTGGACAGCCCCACGCCGTTCCGCCGCATCGAAGCCCAGATATGGGACGAGCGCGAAGATGACGAGGTTCTGAGCTCCATCGAGCGCGCGTCGCTGGAACAGGAAGCCAAGGCATTTGCCGAATCGATGGATTATCAGGTCGACTGGGAATCGGTCAGCCGGCTGGACGATTATTCGATGGTCAATGGCACCGCGCAGGTCGTGCCGTTCGATTCGGCGGCCAAGCAGGCCCTGCTGGAAGCGCGCGGGCTGTCCGAACGGGCGGCGCTGATCGTCCAGCTGTTGCAGTTCTTCGGGGCACGGAGCGGGCCGACCGATCCAGCCACCCTGCAATAGCTAACTGAAGCTGGCCTTGAGGCCATCGACGACGAACTGGGTGGCCAGCGCCGCGAGCAGCACGCCGAGCAGGCGCGTGATCACGGCTTCGATTTTGGCCCCCAGCACCCGCATGAGCGGCCCTGCCGCCAGAAGCGAAAGCAGGGTGAGGAGCAGCACCGCGGCCATCGCACCCAGAACGATCGCCGTTTCCTCGATCCCGTTGGAACGGGCCATCAGCAGCATGACCGTGGCGATGGAGCCCGGCCCGGCGATCATCGGCAGCGCCATCGGGAAGACCGAAACGTCCTCCACCTCCGGCGTTTCCATGATCTTTTCGGCCCGGTCCTCCCGCCGCGTCTGGCGTTTCTCGAACACCATTTCCAGCGCGATGAGGAACAGCATGATGCCGCCCGCCACGCGGAAGGCGTCCAGGCTGATGCCGAGCGCAGCCAACAGCTTTTCGCCGAACAAGGCGAACACCAGCAGGATGAAGAGCGATATGACGATGGCCCGGATAGCCATCGACCGTCGCTGCGCGGGCACCGCGCCGCTGGTCAGGCTGGCATAAATCGGCGCGCAGCCGGGCGGATCGATCACCACGAAGAAGGTGATGAACGCGGATATGAACATTTCCAGCATGTCAGAAGGGTGCTTTGGCGGCTTGCGGAGGGGAAAGGCGATCGTCGAGCACGCGGTCATAGTCCTGCCCGTTCCAAAGGTCGACCGTCAGGGACCGGGTGCCGTCAGCCTTTGTCTGCGCTTCCCAGATCAGGGTGCGATCGTCCGCAAGGCCCTGCGCATAGCCCTGCCGGCGGGCGTTGGCTCCGGTGACGGTGGGCACGCCCTGGCGACATTCGGCAACCTTGGTGCGCACGAAAGCCGGCTCAGCCAGCGGGGTGGCCAGCGGGGCGCTTTCGAACGCGGTCCATTCCCATTGGCCATTGCGCGTGTAGGGGCGATACCAGATCCGGGTGTAGCGGCCAAAGCTGCCGTCCGTTTGTTGCCAGGCGCCCGTCACGCTTCCGCTGCGACCGTCGCAGGACATCAGCACCGCATGGGGCTGCCAGCGCATGCCGGGCGCCATTTGGGGTCTTGCAGCCAGCCAGGGCTTGGCATCGACCAGAGCCGGCACGAACATCACGGCATCATCGGCGCCATAGCGTTCCAGGGCGGTCCAGAGGCCGTTTTTCTGTGCGGACTGGCCGAGCGCAATTTCTTCGGCCACCAGCGCGCTGGGGCTGGCGGTGCGCTCCAATGTTTCGCCGTCGAAGCCGCGCAGCACGCGCTGGCCATCGGGCGCGCGTTCTCGGCGTGGGCCAGGCCCCTGCGCGCATGCCGAGAGCATCAGCATGCCAAGCAGGACCGCGGCGCGGATCACAGCCCTTCGGGGTCCGGCATGCCGGCGCGGCGATGGGCGGCCACCAGGGTATTGCGCAGCAGGCATGCAATCGTCATGGGCCCGACGCCGCCCGGCACCGGCGTGATGGCACCAACATGGGCCAGCGCTTCGGCCGTGGCGACATCGCCGACCAGACGCGTCTTGCCCTCTTGCGCGCCCGCAACGCGGTTGATGCCGACATCGATCACCGTCGCCCCCGGCTTCAGCCAGTCCCCGCGCACCATCTCCGCCCGGCCGACACCGGCGACGACGATATCGGCGCGGCGCACGACCGCTTCCAGATCCCGGGTCCGGCTATGCGCCATGGTAACGGTGCAGCTTTCCTGCAGCAGTAGCTGCGCCATCGGCTTGCCGACGATATTGGACCGGCCGATCACCACGGCGTCCAGCCCGGCAAGATCGCCCAGATGGTCTTTCAGCAACATCAGGCAGCCAAGCGGGGTGCAGGGGACCAGGGCCTCTTCACCCACCGCCAGCCGTCCGGCATTGACGACGTGGAAGCCATCCACATCCTTGGCCGGATCGATCGCAGCGATCACCGCCTTGTCATCGATATGGTCTGGCAAAGGCAGCTGCACCAGAATGCCGTCGACAGCGTCATCGGCGTTCAGTTGCGCGACGATGGCCATCAGGTCGCCCTGCGACACGTCGTCCTGCAGGCGATGCTCGAAGCTCTCCATGCCCGCCTCACGCGTCGCCTTGCCCTTGGAGCGGACATAGACCGCGCTCGCCGGATCCTCGCCCACAAGCACGACCGCCAGACCAGGCGCGCGTCCCTGCGCCTGATGGAACGCGGGAACATACGTGCCGACCCGCTCCCGCAGCTGCGCGGCGAAGGCCTTGCCGTCGATCAGTTTGCCGGTTGTCAAAGCGGTCAGGCCCCGGCCAGGCCGTTGGCAATGCCCGCCAATATGATCATCAGCACACGCAGGCCGAAGATCAGCACGATGGGGGAAAAGTCGATCATCCCCGTATCCGGCATGATCTTGCGGATCGGCCGCAGCACCGGATCGAGGATCGCGTTCAACGACTGGTAGATGGCGGATACGAACTGGTTCGACATGCTGACCACGTTGAACGAAATCAGCAGGCTGAGCACGAACTGCACGATGACGACGGTGATCAGGACACTCGACAGCAGCTCGAGGATCTGAATCAGGATTCCCAGAAAAGCTTGCATGACAACTCCGATGGATTTGGCCCGCCTCTAGTCGCTGCAAGCGTGGGCATCAACTGCTTTATACGAATAATACAGCGGGCGGGCTGTCCTGTCGATATGGCCCCTGCCCGTGCGCTATTCCAGATCGGCGGAATAGATATGCCAGCGCAGCTGCTCGGCGCTCGCTCCGGGCACGTCGTTCACACGCTTCAGCACAACATCGCCGCGCAACATATCCGTGCCGCCGTCTTCCCTTGTGCCGGTGATGGTCGTGGGCGCGGTGTAATAAAGCGATCCGGCGGCGCCCTCCATCGTTCCGCCAGGCACGGCCACGGAAATACGCGTATAGCGATCGGACCGATCGGAAAGCTGCCGCGCCGTCACGCTCTGCCGTGCCTGATCGCCATATTGCGCATAGGCCTTATCGAACTGTTTGCGTTCCAGCGCATGCGCCCAGGCGATCAGAACCTGTCGCGCGCCTTTTTCTCCCTTTTGCGCGTCCGGCGCCAACGGCGCGGCTTGCAGATCGCCCATATCGGCGGTTGGGCTGGCCTGCGGGGTCTGTTGTGCCACTGGCGTGGTCGGCATGCTGGCCGTCGCTTCGGCCGCGCTCAGCGTCTGGCCGTCAGCCTGGTTCGCGGCAGAGTGGCCGGGACTGGTCCCGCAGGCCGCCAGAAACAGTGGGATGGTCAAAAGCCATGCGCGCATGATCCGGTTCATCCATATCGACAGGGAAAACCGTAAACCCGCCACCGCGCGCAGCGTTCCTCACGGGGATGCTTCGGCTTGCCGATGCAGCTAATCGTTCCGGCGCACCAGTGTGCCGGCGCCGCGCCGCGTGAACATTTCGATCAGCATGGCATGGGGTACGCGCCCATCCAGAATGACGGCGGCATCGACACCGCCCTCCACCGCTTTCACGCAGGTTTCCAGCTTGGGGATCATGCCGCCGGAGATCACGCCCTGATCCGTCAGCGCGGCGATGCGCGTGGGATCCAGATCGGTCAGCAGCTGCTTGTCGGCATCCAGCACGCCGGCGACATCGGTGAGCAGAAACAACCGCGCCGCGCCCAGCGCGCCCGCAATGGCCCCGGCCATGGTATCGGCATTGATGTTGTAACTATGGCCGTCTTCGCCAGCGCCGATCGGAGCGATCACCGGGATCATGCCCGATCCCGTCAGCGTATCGACAATCGTTCGGTCGATGCGGCTCGGTTCTCCGACGAAACCCAGATCGATCACCCGTTCGATATTGCTGTCCGGATCACGGGTGGTGCGTTCCAGCTTGCGCGCCGTGACGAGATGCGCGTCCTTGCCGGACAGGCCCACGGCGCTGCCGCCCGCGGCGTTGATCCAGCCGACCAGCTGCTTGTTGATCGCACCGGAGAGCACCATTTCCGCGATTTCCGCCGTGGCGGCGTCGGTTACGCGCAGGCCATCGACAAACTCGCTCTCCACGCCGGTTCGCTTCAGCATGGCGCCAATCTGCGGCCCGCCGCCATGCACCACCACCGGATTGATGCCGACGGCTTTCAGCAGCACGACGTCCTCGGCAAAGGCGCGCGCCAGATCGGCATCGCCCATCGCATGGCCGCCATATTTCACCACGAAGGTACGGCCGGCATATTGCTGCAGATAGGGCAGCGCCTCGGCCAGGGTCTCGGCCTTTTGCAGCATGGCAGGGTCCAGCGTCATGCCCCGGTCGCCCCGTCGAGCCGCCGCCCGAGCTTGACCGCGCCCACGATCAGGAACGGCACGACCACCAGCGACAGCACCACCTTGGCCAGCATCTGCCCGACCAGCAGCTGCCAGATCGGGAACACGCCGATAAAGGCGATGCTGATGAACAGCAGCGTGTCGATCACCTGGCTGAGCGCGCTGGCCACTGCGCCACGAAAGGCCAGAAGGCGTCCACCCCTCGCGCCGCGCAGACGGCTGAAGATGGTCACGTTGAGAAATTGCGAGACGCCATAGGCGATGATGCCCGCCACCATCAGCCGCGGGCTCTGGCCCAGGATCAGCTGAAAGCCCGCCAGCCGCGCCGGGTCCATATCGTCGGCCGCGGGCAGGCCCAGCACCAGCAGGATCAGCAGCATCGACCCCACGAGCGGCGCAAATCCGATCAACACCAGACGATTGGCCATGGCGCGCCCATGAAGCTCGGCCACCGCGCTGGACAGGACGACCAACAGCAGAAAACCGAAGATCCCGGCTTCCACGGCAAGCGGCCCGAGCGCGACCTGCTTGTTGCCCAGCACCCCGCTCAGCACGGTCATGCCGCCGTAAAACAGGGCGAAGACGAACAGCGACAGCGGCATTGTGCGCGGCTGGCCGGAGACGGAGGCGGGACCGGGTGTTTCCATCTGCGCACTGCTAGCGGCAGAAGGCCAGCGCCTGCAAGCCGGTCCTTGCGTTTCGCGCCTCGAACGGCAAAGACCGGTTCCACGCGACGGGCGTGAAAAGGGGCAAACGCATGCGCATTCTATACAGCCTGCTGGGCATCGGGCTGATCCTGCTGATCGCGTTCTTGCTTTCCACCAACCGCCGCGCCATCCGCCTTCGTGTGGTGGGGGCCGCCTTTGCGCTGCAGGCTGGCTTTGCCGCGCTGGTGCTTTATGTGCCGTGGGGCAATAATGTGCTGCAATTTCTGGCGCGCGGCGTGTCCAACCTGCTGGGCTATGCCGAGGCGGGCACCGCTTTCCTGTTCGGGCCGCTGGCCGGGCCGGACTATGCCAGCTTCGCCATCTCCGCACTGCCCGTGATCATCTTCTTCGCCTCGCTGATCTCGGTGCTCTATTATCTGAAGGTGATGCAGTTCCTGATCCGCTGGATCGGCGGCGCGCTGGAACGGGTGACCGGCATCAGCAAGGTGGAGAGCCTGTGCGCTGCGGCCAACATCTTTGTCGGCCAATCCGAATCGCCGCTGGTGATCCGCCCCTATCTCGCCAATCTCAGCCCCCAGCAGCTGTTCACCGTGATGACGGTGGGCATGGCCGGCGTGGCGGGCACGATCCTGGCCGCCTATGCCGCCATGGGCATCCGGATCGACTTTCTGCTGGCCGCCGCCTTCATGAGCGCGCCGGGCGGCATTCTGATGGCCAAGATGATGATGCCGGATGAGGCCAAGCCCAGCCATCGGCCCATGGACCTGGACGATCCCCATCGCGACGCCAACCCGATGTCCGACGCAACCGACCTTCCGCGCGCTTCCGCTGTAACGGCGCCGCAGGAAGTGGAAGCGGCGGAGATCGAGGAGGAACGCGCCGAGAATATCATCATGGCCGCCAGCCAGGGCGCGCAGACGGGCGTGAAACTGGCGGTGGCGGTTGGCGCCATGGTGCTGGCGTTCGTGGCGCTGGTGGCGCTGGCCAATGGCATATTGGGCGGCATCGGTGGCTGGTTCGGCCTCGACGATCTTACCTTTCAGCGGGTTGTGGGCTATGCCTTTGCCCCCATCATGTTCCTGATCGGCGTGCCATGGGACGAGGCCCTTCGCGCGGGCGGTCTGTTCGGCGAGAAGATCGTGCTCAATGAATTTGTGGCGTTTATCAGCCTGGGCCGTGCCAATGGTCTGTCGGAGGCCACCGTGGCCATCGTCACCTTTGCGCTGTGCGGCTTTGCCAATTTCAGCTCGATCGCCATTCAAATGGCGGTGACCGGAAGTCTTGCCCCCAATCAGCGCCCGATGATCGCGCGGCTTGGCGTGAAGGCGCTGGTGGCCGGATCACTCAGCAATCTGATGAGCGCGGCGCTGGCAGGCCTGTTCCTTACCATCGCCTGACACCGCCCCTGGCACACCGCCGGTCAGCCGATCGGCACCACATGATCGGCCAGCCGCTCCACCTCATCGCGGTCGTGGCTGACATAGAGAATAGGCAGTTTGAGATCATCCCGCACCCGCGCGATCACGGTCAGGATTTCTTCCCTGCGCGGCCTGTCCAGCGATGCCAGCGGTTCGTCCATCAGCAGGAAGCGCGGTGCGGATAACAGTGCACGGCCGATCGCCACGCGCTGCGCTTCACCGCCGGACAGGCTGCGCGGCCAGCGGTCCAGCAGATGACCGATGCCGAGAAATTCCACCGTTCGGTCAAAACTGATCCAGCGCCGGTCCTCTTCGGTCAGCCGCTCGCCATAGCGCAGATTCTGCGCGACGCGGCGATGGGGAAACAACCGTGCATCCTGAAAGACATAGCCGGCATGCCGCTGCTCCGGCGGGAGAGCGATAGTGCCATCGAACAGAATCTGGCCGGCCACGACGACATGCCCGCGCTCGGGCCGCAGCAGACCGGCCACCATGTTGAGCACGCTGCTCTTGCCCGCGCCGGAAGGGCCGAACAGCGCGGTCAGACCTGGCCCGGTGGCGAAGCGCGCGGAGACGCGTTGCGCCCCCAGCTGCCGCGTCAGGTCTATGTCAAAGGACATGCGCCGTGCCTTCCGCGCCGCTGTGGCGCCGGGCGAGCCATTCCGAGGCGACCAGCGCACCGATGGACAGGATGATAGCGATGATCGCCAACCGCGTCACCGCCGTCTCGCTGCCGGGCACCTGCAGTTCGGAATAAATGGCGAGCGGCAGGGTGCGGGTCTCCCCGGGAATGTTCGATACAAAGGTGATCGTTGCGCCAAATTCACCGATCGATCGGGCGAAACCCAGGATCGTGGCCGCCAGAATACCGGGCAGGCACAGCGGCAGGCTGATCGTGCGAAAGGCGTGCCAGGGCGATGCACCCAGCGTGCGCGCCGCGCCCTCCAACCGGCGGTCGATCGCCTCGATCGACAGGCGGATCGCCCGCACCATGAGCGGCAGGGCCATCACGGCAGCCGCGATCGCCGCGCCCGTCCAGCGGAAAATCACACTCACCCCGAACCAGCTTTGCAGCCACTGACCGATCGGCCCGCTCTGCCCGAAGGCGATCAGCAGCAGCCAGCCGATCACCACCGGCGGCAGCACCAGCGGCAGATGCACCAGCGCGTCGAGCAGCATCCGCCCGGGGAAGCGCCCGCGCGCCAGGACCCAGGCCAGGGCGAACGCCACCGGCAGGGTCAGGAGGATCGCCACCAGACTGATCTTGAGCGACAGCCCGATGATCGCCCATTCGGCTGCACTCAGCATGGACGGGGGACTATCAAGGCGCGGTGAACCCGTAGCGGCGGAAAATGACCTGACCTTGCGGGCCGCGCAGGAACTCTTCGAACGCGCGGGCTTCCGGCTTGGTCGAGGCAGCAAGCCGGGCGACGGGATAGACAATCGCGGGGTGGCTGGCCGCAGGGAAGGTTGCGACCACACGCACCTTGGCCGATGCGGCGGCATCGGTGGCATAAACCAGTCCCGCCACCGCCTCGCCGCGCTCCACGAAGGCCAGCGCGGCCCGCACATTTTCCGCACGCACCGCCTTTTGCTGGACGGCTTCCCACTGGTTCAGGCTGCCAAGCGCGGCCTTCGCATATTTGCCCGCCGGCACCGAATCCGGATCGGCCATGGCAATCCGCCCTTCGCCGATCACTGGCGACAGGTCCTCACCCGGGCTCCACCGCAACGTGCTGTCCCGTGGCGCAATCAGCACCAGCGTATTGCCGAGCAGGTTGGTGCGGGTATCGGCATCGATCAGCCCGCGCTGGGCGACATGGTCCATCCAGTCCCCGTCCGCCGAAATAAACAGATCCGCCGGCGCGCCGCTGTCGATCTGCCGGGCCAATGCGGAACTGGCAGCAAAGGACAGGACGGGCCGCGCATGGCCGGTGGCGGCAAAGGCATCCGCCGCCGCCTCCAGCGACTCCTGCAGACTGGACGCAGCGAGCACGATGGGTGCCCCCGCTGCTGTGTCCGGAGATGGCGTGCAGCCGCCAAGGGATGCGAGCAGAAGCACGAGGAGGCCCAGCATGACGGTCGCGCTGCGGATCATTCACCGGCCTCCCGCTTCAGTTCATAAAGACGTTCCAGCGCCTCGCGCGGGCTGAGCGCGTCGACATCCAGGTCGCGCAGGCTCTCGCGCAACATATCGCATTGCTCTTCCTCCGCTTCGACCGCGGCAGCGAATAACGGCAGCTCCCCAAGCCCAGCGGCGAGGCCACCGGTTTCGGCGCGGCCCTTTTCCAGCTTGCCGAGCACCGCCTTGGCCCGCGCCAGCACCGGCGGCGGCAGGCCGGCCAGTTTGGCGACGGCCAGACCATAGCTGCGATCGGCCGGCCCCTGCCCCAGCTCGTGCAGCAGCACCAGTTCGCCCTTCCATTCGCGCGCGCGGACATGACGCAGGCTGAGCGCATCCAGCGTATCGGCCAGCCGGGTCAGTTCATGATAATGGGTCGCGAACAGGCAGCGGCAACGGTTGGTCTCGTGGATCGCCTCGACCACCGACCATGCCAGCGCCAGCCCGTCATAGGTGGAGGTGCCGCGCCCGACCTCGTCCAGAATGACGAAGCTCCGCTCGGTCGCCTGGCTCAGGATCGCGGCGGTCTCAACCATCTCGACCATGAAGGTGGACCGCCCGCGCGCCAGATTGTCCGACGCGCCGACCCGGCTGAATAGTCGATCCACAATGCCAAGCCGCGCGGACGATGCCGGCACGAAACTTCCCGCCTGCGCCAGCAGGACGATGAGGGCGTTCTGCCGCAGAAAGGTGGACTTGCCGCCCATATTGGGGCCGGAAACGAGCCACAGGCGTTCGTCCGGATGAAGCGCGCAGTCATTGGAGACAAAGGGATCGCCGCTCGCTTTGAGGGCACTTTCCACAACCGGATGCCGGCCCCCGATAACGTCGAAACAGGGCGCATCGGCAAAGGCCGGGCGGCACCAGCCACTTTCCGCCGCACGCTCGGCCAGCGCTGCCGCTACGTCCAGCCGGGCCAGCGCATCGGCCGCCATGGCAATCCGCTCCCGCCGGGCCACGGTTTCCTCGATCAGCGTTTCCAGATGCGCGGCCTCGGCCACCTGCGCGCGGGCACCGGCTTCCACGATCCGCCCGGCCTGTTCATGCAATGCGGTGGAATTGAACCGGACGGCCCCGGCCAGAGTCTGCCGATGGGTGAAACCGCTATCCTCGGCCATCAGCCGGTCGCCATGTTTGGCCGGCACCTCGACAAAATATCCGAGCACATTGTTGTGCTTTATCTTCAGCGCCGCAATCCCCGTCTGCTCGCGATAGCCCGCTTCCAGCGCGGCGATCGCACGGCGGCCACCGCTGGCGGTTTCACGCAGATCATCCAGCCCCGCATCGAAGCCCTGCGCAATATAGCCGCCCTGCGCGGTTTCCGTTGGCGGGGACGGCACCAGCGCACGGGCCAGCAGATCGGCCAGATCGCCATGGCCGCCCAGCGCCGGGATCAGCGTATCGAGCAGCGCGGGGCGGTCCCCGGTCTGCTCCAGCCGGGCTTTGAGCAGATGCGCGCCGTTCAGCCCGTCGCGGATCTGACCAAGGTCACGCGGGCTGCCCCGCCCGGCCGTCACCCGGCCAAGCGCCCGGGCAATATCGGGCAGGGCGCGCAAGGCGTCCCGAAGCGCCTGGCGGATGGACGGCGTCTCATGTGCCCAGGCGACCAGCCCGAGCCGTGCCTCGATATCCGTGCGGCTGGTCAGCGGCGCCGAGAGGTCACGCGCCAGCAGCCTAGCGCCCGCGCCGGTCACCGTCCGGTCGACATCGGCGAGAAGGCTGCCCTTGCGGCCACCGCCCTGCGCCGCCGTGATCTCCAGACTTTCGCGTGTGGCCTGATCCAGACCCAGATGGTCGCCATCCGCGCGGCCTTGCGGCGGCGAAAGATAGGGGAGGGCCTGCCCTTGGGCGCTGTGCGTGAGATAGGCCATCAGGCCCCCGGCCGCGGCCAGTTCCGCGCGGCCGAAATCGCCCAGACCATCCAGCGTTGCCACACCGTATAGCGCCTGCAGGCGCTTGGCCCCGGCCTCGCTGTCGAACGCCCGTGCCTCCTGCGCGGCCGCGCCATGCGGAGCGGCCTCGAACCTGTCGGACACGACGATCTCGCTCGGGCGCAGCCGTGCCAGCTGCGTGTCCAGCGCGGCACGCTCGCAGGCCATCAGCTCGAACCGTCCGCTGGAGATATCCGCCGCCGCAATCCCGATCCGGCCGCCGACATCGGCCAGGGCCACCAGCATATTGTCCGCCCGCGCATCCAGCAGGCTGTCCTCGGTCAATGTGCCTGCAGTGACGAACCGCACGATCTCCCGCGCCACCAGCGCCTTGGACCCGCGGCCTTCCGCCTTGGCGCGTTTCTTGGCCTGCTCGGGTGTCTCGGTTTGCTCGGCAATGGCCACACGGTGCCCGGCCTTGATCAACCGCGCCAGATAGGCATCCGCGCTGTGCACCGGCACGCCGCACATGGGGATAGGCTCACCCTCGCTCGCGCCGCGCGTGGTGAGCGCAATATCCAGTGTCTCGGCGGCGGCTTTGGCATCGTCGAAGAACAGTTCGAAAAAGTCGCCCATGCGGTAGAACAGCAGGCAGTCCACCGCCTGCGCCTTGAGCGCATGATATTGTTCCATCATCGGGGTCGGTCCGGCCATGGCACGCGCGATAGCCGAGCCGAGGCGTGATCGCCAGTGAGCCATTGCGCGGTCTTGCACATGCATGTCTGACGGCGGTTTATCGTCCGTGACCCGTTGTGCCGCTTCGCCCTAGCGTCTAGGCCTCACCCTATCACCCGGCGGAGGTATAGAATGAGCGACAGCGTAATCCAGTTTTCCGATCGCGAGGCGCTGAACTTCCATAGCCAGGGGCGGCCGGGCAAGATCGAGATCATTGCGTCCAAGCCGGTCGGCACGCAGCGCGACCTCAGCTTGGCTTATTCCCCCGGCGTTGCCGTACCGGTGCGCGCCATCGCGGAGGATCCGGGCAGAGCCTATGAACTAACGGCCAAGGGCAATCTGGTCGCGGTCATCTCCAACGGCACCGCCATTCTGGGCCTGGGCAATCTGGGGGCGCTGGCCGCCAAGCCGGTGATGGAAGGCAAGGCGGTCCTGTTCAAACGGTTCGCCGATGTCGACTCGATCGATATCGAGCTGAAGACCGAAAATGCGGAGCGGTTCATCGAGGCCGTGGAGCTAATGGAGCCGAGCTTCGGCGGCATCAATCTGGAGGATATCGCCGCGCCGGAATGCTTCATCATCGAGCAGACCCTTCGGGAGCGGATGAACATCCCCGTCTTCCATGACGATCAGCATGGCACCGCCATCATCGCCGCCGCCGGGCTGATCAACGCATGCGAACTGACAGGCAAGAAGCTGGCCGAGATCAAGATGGTGGTCAACGGCGCGGGCGCCGCCGCCATCGCCTGCACCGAGCTGATCAAGGCGATGGGCGTGCCGCATGAGAATGTGATCATGTGCGATCGGCAGGGGCCGATCTATCAGGGCCGCACCGAGAGCATGGACCAGTGGAAATCCGCCCATGCCGTACGCACCGAGGCGCGCAGCCTGGCCGAGGCGCTGGTCGGCGCGGACGTCTTTCTGGGCCTTTCCGCCGCCGGAGCGCTGAAGCCCGAAATGATGGAAGGCATGTCGAACGAGCCGATCATCTTCGCCATGGCCAATCCCGATCCCGAGATTCTGCCCGAACTGGCGCGGCAGGTGCGCCCCAATGCGATCATCGCCACCGGTCGTTCGGACTATCCCAATCAGGTCAACAATGTCCTGGGCTTCCCGTTCATCTTCCGCGGCGCGCTGGACGTGCGCGCGACCACGATCAATGAAGAGATGAAGATCGCCGCGGCCCATGCCATTGCCGCACTGGCGCGCGAGCGCGTGCCGGAAGAGGTGGCCGATGCCTATGGCGGCACCGCGCACAAGTTCGGCCGCGAATATATCATTCCCGCCCCATTCGATCCGCGCCTGATGGAAGTGGTCGCCTCTGCCGTGGCGCAGGCCGCCATAGACAGCGGCGTCGCGCAAAAACCCATCGACGACATGGACGCCTATCGGCGTTCGCTCCGGGCGCGCCTCAACCCCACCATCTCGGTGCTGACGCAGGTCTATGAGCGCGCCAAGGAACAGCCCAAGCGCGTGATCTTTGCCGAGGCCGAGGAAGAGGTGGTGCTGCGCGCCGCCATCCAGTTCCGCGATGGCGGCTATGGCGTGCCGGTGCTCGTCGGGCGCGACAAGGCGGTGGTCGACATGCTGCACAAGATGGGCGTGGACAATCCCGGCAGCTTCGAGATCCACAACAGCGTCTCCAGCCCGCATGTCGGCGCGATGGTCGAGATGCTGTACGACCGTCTGCAGCGGCGCGGCTATCTGCGTCGGGACGTGCAGCGCATGGTCAATCGTGATCGCAACATCTTCGGTTCGGCCCTGCTCAAGCTGGGCCAGGCCGATGCCATGATCACCGGCATCACCCGCACCTTCAGCCAGTCGATGCGCGAGATCCGCCGCGTCCTCGATCCCGCGCCCGATCATCACCCCTTCGGCATCCATGTGATGGTGGGCAAGAGCCACACCGTGTTCATTGCCGATACCACCGTGAACGAGCGGCCCGGCCCCGAAGTGCTGGCGCATATCGCGGACCGCACCGCCACCGTGGCGCGGCGCATGGGGCAAGAGCCCCGCGTGGCCTTTCTCAGCTATTCCACCTTCGGCAATCCGGAGGGCCGCTGGCTCGACAATATCCGTGCGGCCATCGCCATGCTGGACGAGCGCGGCGCCGAATATGAATATGAAGGCGAGATGCCGCCGGACGTTGCCCTGAACGAGGAGCTGATGAAGAATTATCCCTTCATGCGCCTGTCCGCGCCGGCCAATGTGCTCGTCATGCCCGGCCTGCAATCGGCAAACCTCAGCGCCAAGATCCTGCGCGAATTGGGCGGGGACCGGACCATCGGCCCGATGCTGCTGGGTATCGAAAAGCCGGTGCAGATCGCCCCGATGAGCTCCACGGCATCCGAACTGGTGACCTTCGCCGTCCTCGCAGCCGCCGGCACGGTGGAATAGCGCCGCCCGAAACGCCCCCGTCCACAGCAGCCCCGCGCACGATCTTGCTGCAAGGGATGTAAAATGGACGAGGGGCGGATGGCGGAGAACGCAGGCTGGCGCCTGCTGCCTCAAGGCGGCGGTGCTGTCCTGCGAAGCCGGCAAGCGCAGGCCAGCTCCACAATCGCGGTCAAGCGCGACCATGGTCCGCATGCCAGCATGTCTGCCCGTTCATCTGATGGACGAGCCGGGCGCATTGACTTATAGAATGATGCGACGCTTTTTGGAGTCTCGCACCGGAGGCGTTCCAACTGGAGGTGTTGCATGTCTTCGCACGCTATTGGTCTTCCGTCCAAATCCGTGCTCGCTACGGTTATCTCGCTTATTACCGTCCTTCTGGCCGGTCTTGCGGTGCGTACACCGCTCGCCGCTGCGTTCCCTCTTGCCGCATCGCTCCTTTTTCTGTGGGTCGTGGCCGACAGCATGATGCTCGGCATGATGGCCCGCACCGAAGGCCTGCCTTCGCGGCGCGCGGTTGTCGCGGTGCTGGCTGCGGCCAGTATCACCGTCTCGCTCGGCGCACCCACGGCAATTCGCGAGACCCTGTGGTCCATGCCCCTCCTCGCGCTGGCCATGACCGCATTGGTATCCGCACATATTGGCTGCGGTGCGCTGCGCATGCGCCGCGCCCTGAAGACGCCGGAAAAGACGACGAAAGAGCGCTGGTTTGCCGCCCTGTCCTCAGTGCTCCCGCCCATGTTGATCCGGCTGGCCATCGCCGAGCTGACGATCCTGCATATGGCGCTGCTGCGCTGGGGCGGCCCGGCGGATGTACCGGCCCATGCCCGCGCCTTTTCCTATCACAAGCATCTGACGCCGATGTGCAGCGCCTTACTGGTGCTGTCGGGCATCGAAATCATGGTCTATCACCTGCTGATCGGCCATTGGAGCCGCGTCGGCGCGATCGTCCTATTCGTGCTGAGCGATGTCGGCTTCATCTATATGATCGGTATCATCAAATCCTTCCGCTACCGGCCCGTGCTGTTCACGCCGGATGGGGTGCAGCTGCGCACAGGACTGCTGATAGATCGCTTCATCCCGTTCGACAGCATCGCGGCGGTGGAAACCGGTTTTTCAGGCGAGCGGGTACGCGATCCCGGGACGCTCAACGCGGCGCTGATGGCCTGGCCGAACATCATCCTGCGGCTGAACGTGCCGCTGGAGCACCGCTCCATCCTGCGCAAGCGCGCGCCCACCACCTCGGTCGCCTTTCGGCTGGACGAGCCGGGGCCGTTCCTGCGCCTGTTGCACTGGCGGCTGGGGCATCCGCTTCGCTGACAACGCGAGAGCGGCGCGGCGGAACGCGGCCACAAGGTAAAGCAAGCGCGCCAGGATGCCGGCGCGCCTGCCGGGCGTAGCGTCAGCCGCCCGGGTTGGTCGGATCGTTGCTGGGCCCCGCGCCGCCTGGCACGCCCGGCGCACCGACCGTGCCGATATTGCCAAACAGCTCCTCGAAGAAGCTGCGCTCACGCCCGCGGGTCGGCGTCTTGTCGCTGACCGGATTGATATCCGCCACCTGCTCCAGCCCCATGCGATCGACCTCGGACACATTTCCGGCCTGATCGAAGGTTATGTGCAGGATGGTCTGCTCGGTCGGCGTCGGCTCGGCAAAGGCCAGCTGGCGCGTGTTGCGCGAGACATAATACCATTGCTCGTCACCGAACTGGCTCTTGAACGTGGGATCGCCCAGGGTGCCCAGCACGCTGGCCTTGTTGTCCACGCCGGCGGAGACCGAGCTGGCCAGCACCGGATCCATGATATAGCCGCGATGGGCCTGCAGCTGCCCGCAGGCCGTTGTGGCCAGAGCAAGCGCGCAAAGCGCCGAGAGCTTCAGCGGGGTAGCAAGAGTGGCGGGCATAAAGACTCCGAATAGGATCCGGCCCGGCCTGTCGGGCGCGTGGCGGGAATGGCATGCAAGGATCGCCATTGCATCTACGGCGGGCGATATCAATATTGCTGGCGAATGAGCGCGCGATGAACCACGCGCCGAAACGCGGCTAAGCTAGGGACGATAATGGGACTGATCGGGCGGATATTCAGGCGCAAGGCAGACGATGCCGCGCCGTTGCTGCCGCTCTATGAGCAGGTGGTGGCCCGCGCACGCCAGCCCCACTGGTACGAAGAGGGCGCGGTCCCCGACACGATGGATGGCCGGTTCGACATGATCGCCACGCTGCTGTCGGTCGTGCTGCTGCGACTCGAGCGGGACGATGAGGCGCGGCAGGAAAGCGTGTGGCTGACCGAATTGTTCGTGACCGATATGGACGGCCAACTGCGCCAGATGGGTATCGGCGATGTCAGCGTGGGCAAGCATATGGGCAAGATGATGAGCGCGCTGGGCGGGCGTCTGGGTGCCTATCGCGGCAAGCTGGAAGACGATTTCGCGCTGAATGCCGCCATCCGCCGCAATGTCTATCGCGAGGCTCCGGCCAGCGATGCCGAGGTGGCCCATGTGGCACGCGGCCTGCGTGATCATGCTGCCAGTCTGGATCGGCTGGCCACGGCGCCGATCCTCAGCGGGGAGACAAGCTGGTGAGCGGCGGTTCGGCTCGTAATGCAGCTGCGCCCGCTGGCCCGGAACCTGTCCGCCCCGAATTCTCACATAGCGTGAAGATCGGCGATCTGGGTTCGCGCCCCCATGAGCTTTCGCTGCAGGCCAGTGACAGCGAGCGCGCAGGCCTGGCGAAGCGGTTCGACTGTCTGAAGCTGGACCGGCTGGAGGCGCAGATATCGGCCACTGCCGATGCTGGGCGGGTCGCCCTGACAGGCCGGATGCAGGCTGCCGGAACACAGCCTTGCGTGGCGACGGGCGATCCGGTGCCCTTCACGCTGGACGAGCCCATCGATCTCATCTTCCTGCCGATACCCAAAGGCGGCAATCCGGACGAGGAAATCGAGCTGGAAGACGACGAACTGGACACGCTGTTCCACGATGGCCGCACCGCCGATTTCGGCGAGGCGGTGGCCCAGAGCCTGGCGCTGTCACTCGATCCCTATCCGCGTGGGGCCAAGGCAGCCGAGGTGCTGGCCAAGGCAGGTGTGATCGGCGAGGATGAGGTGGAGCCGACCGGCGCGCTATCCGGCCTGAAGGCCATGCTGGAAGGCAAGACCTAACGCAAAGCCGTCAGCCGCCCCGCTGCCATTTCAGATAACGTCTGGCCACGCTGATCAGCCGGTCGCTGACATGGTTCAGCGCATGTTCCTGCGCCGCCAGCTTGGCCGCCTCGGCCCAGCTGGGATAGGGGAAGATCACCTCCATCAGCTTGGCCAGCCCCATGTTCTGGTTCATCGCGATGGTGAAACTGGTCAGGATCTCGGCTGCATGCGCGCCGACCACCACCGCGCCGAGGATCGTGTCGCCGCCCGGCTTGGTCAGTACCTTGATGAAGCCGTCCGTCTCGCTCTCGGCCACCGCACGCTCCAGTTCGTGCATATCGAACAGCGTCAGCTCGAAGGCCACACCCTGCTCGCTGGCGCTGGCTTCGTTCAGCCCCACGCTGGCCACTTCCGGCTCGGTATAGGTGGCGCGCGGCATGATCGGATCGGCGGCTTTGGGGCTGTAGATCGGGGCGAACAGCGCGCTGTAGCCCGCCTTCATGCCCTGAAATCCGGCGGCATGGGTGAACTGGAACGGCCCGGCCACGTCGCCCGCGGCATAAATATGCGGCAGCGACGTCTGCAGCCTGCCGTCATGCGCGATCGTGCGATCACTATCGACGCCGATATCCTCCAGCCCATATCCCGTGAGCCGCGCCTTGCGCCCGATGCCGATGAGCAGCGCGTCATAGACGATCCGCTCCTCACCATCCGGCCCCTTGGCGATCAACGTGCGGCCTGCGTCATCCTGCACGAAGCGCGCCGCCTCATGCCCGGTGAGCACGCGCACGCCGTCCGCCTCCAGCTGCGCCTGCACCAGCGCCGCGGCATCGCCATCTTCCTTGCCGAGCAGCCGATCGGACTGTTCCACCAGCGTCACTTGCGATCCGAGCCTTTGAAAGCTCTGCGCCAGCTCGCAGCCGATCGGTCCGCCGCCGACGATGGCGAAACGTGCCGGCGCGGCGGCGTGTGTGGCCATGGCGTCCCACAGCGTCTCGCTGGTCAGATAATCGCTCTGCTCGACGCCTTCGACCGGCGGGATGATCGGCTCGGAGCCGGTAGCGACCACGAAATGGCGTGCGGTAAGGCGCTGCGTGCCGCCTTCGTTGAGATCGATCTCGACCGTCCACGGATCGACGAAGCGGGCATAGCCGCGGATCACATCGACGCCATATCCCGTAAACGTCTCCACGCTGTCATGCGGCGCGATATCGGCGACCACGCCTTTGACGCGCGCCATCACGCGCGCGAAATCGACGCCCGGTGCGGCATCCGTCAGGCCGAAACGCTCGGCATCGCGCATCATCGCGGCGGTGCGGGCGCTCTTGATCAACGCCTTGCTGGGCACGCAGCCGGTGTTGAGGCAATCGCCGCCCATTTCGCGCGCTTCGATCAGCGACACCTTGGCGCCCGCCTTGGCCGCTAGATAGGCAGCGGTGAGGCCGGCCGAACCAGCGCCGATCACGATGGTATTGCGGTCGAATCGCTTGGGCGCTTTCACCCCGCCATCACTGGGCCGCCTGATGGCCGATCCGCCGATAAGTAGAATGCCGACGAGCAGCAGCAGGATGGCGGCGAAGATGGTGATGGTGGTCATCCGCGCCTCATGCACCAACGCGCCGCAAAGGTCCAAGCGATCAGGTGGAGCAAGGCTCCGCCACCTGCCAACCGCCGCGCCTGCGCCGCTCGACCCAGAAGGACGTCAGCAGCACGGCCAGGCCGCCGAGCGCCAGCAGGCTGCCGACCCATCCGGGCGCGGTCCAGCCATAGCCCGCAGCAATGGCCGAACCCGCCAGAAACGGCCCCAGCGCATTGGCAGCGTTGAACGCGGCATGGTGCAGCGCGGCGGCTAGCGTCTGCGCCTCGCCCGCCACGTCCATCAGGCGCGTCTGCAGCACCGGGCCAAGTCCGCCGCCCAGCGCAATGGCGAACGCGCCGATGCCGAGCAGCAGCAGATTGCCGGTCATCAGCGGCAGCGCGGCCAGAACCACGGCGCTCCAGATCAACAGCCCGATGCCGGTACGCTTCAGTGCCTTGTCCGCCAGCCAGCCCGCGCCGAGATTGCCCACGGTCATGCCGATGCCGAAGATGACGAGAATGACCGGCACCGTTTCCGGCGATGCGCCCATTTCCTCGGTGATCAGCGGTGAGAGGAAGCTATAGACCGCGAACAGCCCGCCAAAGCCGATCGCACCTGCGCCCAGCGTCAGCCAGACCTGCAGGTTGGCGAGCGCGGACAGCTCGCCCAGTTTGCTGCGCTTGCCCTCGGGCCGCTGCAACGGCGCGCACAGCTGCACCGAAAGCGCGGTGAGCAGCGCGAGGACGACGACGATGGCAAAGCCCCAGCGCCAGCCGATGGTCAACCCGATGAAATTGGCGGCGGGCGATCCGATGATGGTGGCCAGTGTCAGCCCCAGCATCACCAGCGCCACCGACTGCGCGCGCCGCTGCGGCATGACCGATGCCGCCATCAGCGCGGCGACGCCGAAATAGGCGCCGTGCGGCAGGCCGCTGACGAACCGTGCGGCGAGCAGCCAATGATAGGTCGGGGCCCAGACCGTCATCGCATTGCCGGCCGCGATCGCGATCATCAGCCATACGAGCAGGCGGCGGCGCGGCAGGCCTGCCCCGGCGAATGCGAGGATCGGTGCGCCCGCCACCACGCCCAGCGCATAGGCGCTGATGGCATGCGCGGCGACCGGCTCGGTCAGGCCAAGTTCGCGCGCGTAAAAAGGCAAAAGGCTCATCGCCGAAAATTCGGTCGAGCCGATGGCGAAACCGCCGAGCGCAAGCGCGCAGATCACCAATATCCGGCGGCCGGTGCTGACGTCCGATGCGTCGATCATGGGCTGAAATCTTTCGTCGAATGGAGAGGAGCCGCCCGTGCAGGCGGCCTGTCGATCGGCGTGGCGGCTCTCCCGTCCGGCCATGCCTGGCTCGATCCAATAGCGCGCTATCGGCCGGAAGGCTCCCACCGCACGCGCCATGAATAGCTATACAATGCAAAAGCCCCGCTTGGCACGGGGCCGAGCGGGGCTTTGCAGTTGAGCGAATAAGCGCGGCGATCAGAACGGCACTTCATCGTCCAGATCGTCGGCAAAGTCGCCGCCGCCGCCCTGGTTCCAGCCACCGCCCGAACCGCCGCCGCCGGAGCTGCCGCCCCCGCCCTGGTTCCAGCCGCCGCCACCGCCGCCGCCGCCGGAGGACGAACCGCCCCCGCCGCCATAGCCGCCGCCCGATCCACCGCCGCCGCCGGCACCGCCACCGGGCGCACCGTCGAGCATGGTCATCACCGCGCCGGGGCCGCTCAGCACGACCTCGGTCGAATAGCGGTCATTGCCGGACTGGTCCTGCCATTTGCGGGTCTGCAGCTGGCCTTCGACGTAGATCTTCGAACCCTTGCGCAGATATTTCTCGGCCACACCAACCAGCCCGTCAGACTTGATCGTTACCGTGTGCCATTCGGTGCGCTCCTTGCGCTCCCCGGTCTGGCGGTCCTTCCAGTTTTCGGACGTCGCCATGCGCAGATTGCAGATGCGGCCCCCGTTCTGGAACGTTTTGACTTCCGGATCCGCGCCCAGATTGCCGAGCAGAATGACCTTGTTGACTGAGCCTGCCATGATGTTCTCCGAATTCGGTGCATGACCCGCACCATCTACCTTTGGCCCTCTATTTGAAGGGCCGTTCTGCAGCACCGCTTAGTTAAAGGATGCCTTTCCGACAAGCGCAGCCGAAACGGTGGACGCTGTTTGCACGGAAGCCGCGCTACAGACCCGCGGCGCGGGCCAGCCAGAAGGTGATGCCCGCCATTACATAGGCCAGCGCAAAAAGGTACACGACCATGAAGATCGGCCATTTCCACCCGTTCGTCTCCCGCTTCGTCACGGCAATGGTGGAGACGCATTGTGGGGCGAACACGAACCACATCAGGAAGGCCAGCGCGGTCGGCAGCGTCCAGTCGGCGGCCAGCTGATCGCCCAGCAGGGTTGCGCCGTCGCCTTCCTCGGCATCGATAGAATACACCGTGCCCAGCGCCGAAACCGCCACTTCCCGCGCGGCCATGGCGGGGATCAGCGCCAGCGCGATGTCGCGATTGAAACCGATCGGCTCGACCACGGGCGTGATGGCGTTGGCGATGCGTCCGGCCACCGAATAATCGACCTGGCTGATGCCGCTGTCGACCGGCGTCTTGGGGAAACTCAGCAGCGCCCAGAGCAGAATGGTGGCGAAGAAGATGATCGTGCCCGCGCGGCGCATGAAGATCCAGGCGCGCTGGAACAGGCCGATGGCCACGTCGCGGATGCGCGGCATCTGATATTTGGGCATTTCGATCAGGAAGCCCGAGCCTTCGCCTTTGGTCACGCTGCGCCGCAGCACCAGCGAGACGATCATCGCACCGACAATGCCGAACAGATAGAGACCGAGCAGCACCAGCCCCTGCAGCCCGATGCCCGGGCCAACCGAACGCGCCGGTATGAACGCGCCGATGATGATGGTGTAGACCGGCAGGCGCGCCGAGCAGGTCATCAGCGGCGCCACGAGGATGGTGGTCAGCCGGTCCTTTTCATCGCGGATCGACCGGGTGGCCATGATACCGGGAATGGCGCAGGCGAAGCTGGAGAGCAGCGGAATGAAGCTGTGCCCCGACAGGCCCACGCTGGCCATCATCCGGTCCATCACGAAGGCGGCGCGGGTCATATAGCCCGTCGCCTCCAGAATGAGGATGAACAGGAACAGAATCAGAATTTGCGGGAGGAATACGATGACCGAGCCGACACCGGCGATCACGCCGTCCACCAGAAAGGACTGGATCAGCCCATCCGGCAGCGCCGCCGCCGCCGCGCTGCCGAGCGCTTCCATACCGCCCTCGATCCAGCCGATCGGCGCCTCGGACCAGGCGAACACCGCCTGGAACATCAGAAACAGCAAACCGACGAGCACCAGGAATCCGGCCACCGGGTTAAGCAGCACCGAATCGATAATACGCGTCCACTGCCGCGTCGCCGTTTCGCTCTTCACCGCGGACCGGGCGATCTTGTGCGCGCGTACCGATAGCAAAGCGAGGCGGTCTTCATTGTCGAGATCGGCCGGCAGCGGCGCGTCACTCTTGGTGCCGGACAGCGCATTTTCGATCGCGGCGTTCAGCTCGCTGATGCCACGGCGGCGCACGGCCACCGTCTCGATCACCGGCACGCTGAGCTGCGCGGAGAGATTTTCCGGGTCCAGCTCCAGCCCGTCGCGCTTGGCCAGATCGACCATGTTCAGCGCGACGACCACGGGTAGCCCCAGTTCAATCAGCTCCAGCGTAAAGCGCAGATGGTTGTTCAGATTGGAGGCGTCGACCACCACCACAATCACATCGGGCCGGCGCTGGCCATCCAGCTGCCCGGTGACGACGTCGCGCGTCACTTTTTCGTCCAGGCTGTGCGGTTTCAGGCTGTAACTGCCGGGCAGATCGACGATCTCCACTGGGCGGCCATCGGACAGGAACAGGCGGCCGGATTTGCGCTCTACCGTCACGCCGGGATAATTGGCGATCTTCTGGCGCGCGCCGGTCAGCGCATTGAACAAAGCGCTTTTGCCCGCATTCGGATTGCCGGCGAGCGCGACCAGGGGCTGATGCACGCTCATCGCCGTTCCTCGCATTCGATGGCCTGGGCATGCACGGTGCGCAGCGCCACCGTCATGCGGCCGATGCGCACCGCGATCGGATCACGCCAGAACAGCATGCCCTTGTGCAGCGTCTCGATGAAGGCACCCTGCTCAAAACCAAGCGCGCGCAGACGGCTCCCGTCTGCGGGCGGCAGGGAATCCCAGTCTATCGCGGCTATTCGGGCCGGGACTCTGCGTGGCAGGTTGGATAGCTTCATGAAACTGCGACCAGTTATCAATAAAGCAAGGCCGTGGCCAGCGGGAATCACTGCGGCCCGACCGGGGCCGGCATCCAAAAATGCCATAATATGCAGCGCTGCGGGAAAAACCACGCGATCCAGTCCTGCGGCATAGCTGCGCAGGCGCTGGATCGCGTGGTCGCTTCAGACTGATCGCCGTACGATCAGCGATGCGATGATCGCGTCCTCAGGCGTCGGCCTTTTCCTTGGCCGCCTTTTCCTCAGCCAAGGTGGGATAGTCGATATAGCCTTCCGGCCCCTGGCTGTACCATGTGCGTATCTCGCTATCGTTCAGCGCCGCGCCCAGACGGAAGCGCTCGACCAAGTCGGGATTGGCGAGGAAGGTGCGGCCATAGGCGATGGCATCGGCGCGGCCGGAGGCGAGATCGGCCTGACCGTCCTCAAACCCGTAATCGCTGTTCAGCACCAGCGGGCCATGGAACGCCTTGCGGATCGCCGCGTCCTGCTTGGGCACCTCGGTGCGGCCGAACGTGCCGTCCGGGCCGGGCTGGCGAAGCTCCAGAAAGGCGATGCCGCGATCGTTCAGCAGACCTGCGGCATGGCTGAACAACGCTTCTGGGTCGCTGTCATCCACCCCCTGCGAATTGCCGTTGGGCGAGAGGCGCACCGAGACATGGCCCGCGCCCAGCACATCGATCAACCGATCGGTCACTTCGCCCAGAAGCCGCGTGCGGTTCTCGATGCTGCCGCCATAGGCATCCTCGCGCAAATTGCTGTTATCGCGCAGAAACTGGTCGATCATATAGCCATTGGCCGCATGCAGCTGCACCCCGTCGAACCCGGCCTTGCGGGCATTTTCGGCGGCGCGCGCATAGTCGTCCAGCAGGCGCGGAATTTCGCTGAGTTCCAGCGGGCGGGCTTCCTCGAAATCCTGCTTGCCGTCATAGGTATGCGCCTGGCCGGGCGCGGTGGTGGCGCTGCTGCTGACCGGCTGCTTGCCCTCGTTCAGGCTGCTGTGATGGATACGGCCCATATGCCAGAGCTGCGCGATGATCTTGCCGCCCTTCTCATGCACCGCATCGGTCACGGGCTTCCACGCCTCGGTCTGCTCGTCGTTCCACAAGCCGGGCGCATAGGGCCAGCCAAGGCCTTCGGCACTCATGCCCGTCGCCTCGCTGATGATCAGGCCCGCACCTGCGCGCTGGGCGTAATATTCGATCATCATCTCGGTCGGCACATGCTCCCTGGTGGCGCGGCCACGGGTGAGCGGGGCCATCAGGATGCGGTTCTTCGCCTCGATCGCGCCCAGCGTGATGGGATCGAAAAGACTGGGGGATTGGCCGGGCGTGGTTTCGTTCGACATGGGGACGGCTCCTGGGATTGTTACGGGATCGTTTTCATTTCATATTGCAACCCAGCTAAGCAGCCGATGTTCCGGGCGCAATCGAAGGAGTTCTTTGCATGCGCGCAGCGAAGCTTTATCTTATGTCCATGGACCAGACCGACAGCACCCCGCCGCAAGCCCATCAGCCCGCTCCAGACGATCTGACGCTGGACGAAGCGCGCAGCGCGCTTGCCCCTCATCTGCCGATGAACGCGGCGTTCGACGGCTGGACGCCCGAAGCGGTGGAGATGGCCGCAGGCAGCGCCGGGATCGATCCCGAAATCGCGAAACTCGCCTTCAAGGGCGGTGCCATGGACATGATCGATGCCTGGATCGAATGGACCGACGCCGAAATGGCCCGCCGTCTGCCGCCGGAAGAGCTCGACGCGATGAAAATCCGCGACAAGATCCGCAGCATGATCGAAACGCGTCTGGACATCGCCGCGCCCGACAAGGAGGCGCTGCGCCGCGCCATGGCGGTGCAGGCGATGCCGCAAAACCTGCCGCGCACTGCCAGGATCGCCTGGCGCAGCGCGGACCGGATGTGGCGCATGGCGGGCGATACCGCGACCGATTACAATCATTATACCAGGCGGATGACGCTGACCGCGGTCTATGGCTCCACGCTGACGGTGTTCCTGAACGACGACAGCGAGGATTTTGCAGACACCAGGGCATTCCTCAGCCGCCGCATCGACAATGTGATGCAGTTCGAAAAGGCCAAGGCCCAGTGGACGGGCAAGGGTGCTGGCGGTTCGCGTGAACGCCTCAGCCTGTCGCGCTTCATCGGGCGGCTGCGTTATCCGGCGCGCTGAACCTCAGCACAAGGCGGCCGAATGCGAATCTCATGCGTTGGCCGCGCATGCATGATTGGAAACAGTGTCGAACGATCTTGTTCGATGTAAACGAGACCCTGCTCGATATCAGGCCGCTGGAGGCGGATTTTGCGCGCTGGTTCAACGATGCTGCGGTGATGCGGCTGTGGTTCGGCCAGCTGGTGATGCATTCGCAAAGCCTGACATTGTCCGGCCAGTATCGAGGGTTCGGCGTGCTGGCCAAAGCGATGTTGGCCATGGTGGCCGAGACGAAAGGCGTGCGCTTGCCCGATGATGCCGGAAACGTGCTGGTGGACCGCATTGTAAGCCTTGCGCCGCACCCCGATGTGATCCCCGCGCTCACGCGGCTTCGCGATGCCAGCTATCGTCTGGGCGCGCTGACCAACAGCTCGGCCGATGCGCTGGCGACCCAGATGGAGCATGCCGGGCTGAACAAGCTGCTGCCCTTCCAGATGAGTGTAGAAGCCTGCGGACGATACAAACCGGACCCCGCCCCCTATCGCACCGCTGCAACCGCGCTGGGCGTGGCTCCAGAGGAAATCTTGCTCGTCGCCTGTCACGCCTGGGACACGCTGGGCGCATCGGCAGCGGGCCTGCATAGCGCCTTCCTGCAGCGCCCCGGTTGTGCACGTATCGATCTTCCCGATGTTCATGTGGCCGATATCGCGTTCGACAGTCTTACCGCGCTGGCGAATGAATTATGCGGGGCTGGCCCACCATCCTGATCCGCGCTACCGCTGCATGACAAATAGGTAGCGGAAGAGGATCGATATGGCAGGCCCACTGGATGGAATTCGCATCATTGAACTGGCCGGGATCGGCCCCGGTCCATTTTGCGCCATGATGCTGGCCGATCATGGCGCCGAGGTGATCCGCGTGGACCGCATCGGCGCCCATCTACAGACCACCGATCCGCTCTCCCGCTCTCGCAAATCCATCGCGGTGAACATGAAATCGCCCGAAGGCGTGGCTCTGGTCCGCGATCTTGCGCGCGGCGCGGACGGGCTGATCGAGGGTTTTCGGCCCGGCGTGACCGAACGGCTGGGTCTGGGGCCGGACGTGCTGCTCGCCGACAATCCGAACCTTGTCTACGGCCGCATGACCGGTTGGGGCCAGACCGGCCCTTATGCCCATGCGGCAGGGCATGACATCAATTATATCGCGCTATCCGGCGCACTGCACACGATTGGCCGGGCGGGCGAAAAGCCTACGCCGCCGGTCAATTATGTCGGCGATTTTGGCGGCGGCGCGATGATGCTGGCTTTCGGCATGGTGTCCGCCCTGCTGGCGGTGAAGAATGGCAGCCCGGGCCAGGTCATCGATTGCTCGATGACCGATGGGTCGGCCGCGCTCACCGGCATGACCTGGGGCTTCAAGGCGGCAGGCCTGTGGAAGGACGAGCCCGGCGTCAACATGCTCGATACCGGCGCGCATTTCTATGACAGCTTCACCTGCGCGGACGGCAAGTTCATTTCCATCGGCTCGATCGAACCCCAATTCTACGCGCTGCTGCGCGAGACCTTGGGGCTGACCGACGACAGCGATTTCGATGCGCAGATGAACCCCGCAGCATGGCCGGTGCTGAAGGAAAAGCTGGCGGCCATCTTCAAATCCAAACCGCGAGATCACTGGTGCAGCCTGATGGAGGCGACCGACATCTGTTTCGCGCCCATATTGTCGCTGGAAGAGGCGCCCGAGCATCCGCACAACAAGGCGCGCGGCACCTTTATCGAGGTGGCCGGCGCAACCCAGCCGGCGCCCGCCCCGCGCTATAGCGTCACAAAAACCGACGTACCGCGGCCCGCCCCGGCCGTAGGTGCGGATAGCGATAGCCTGCTGGACGAACTTGGTTATGATGCGGAAAAAATAGCTGCACTCCGCAAAGCGGGGGCCGTCAACTAGGAGAGAGACCATGAGCGAGGTGCCCACGCCGCAAGCCCCCATGCAGCATCCCATGGCCCACGCCCGCAGCCACCCTGAAAAACCCGCTTATATCATGGCTGCCACCGGTGAAACGGTCACCTATGGCGAGCTGGACGATCGCGCCAATCGCGGCGCGCGGCTCATTCGTTCGCTCGGCCTGACCCGTGGACAGGGCATGGCGGTGATGATGGACAATTCCGCGCGCTATCTGGAAATCATGTGGGCGGCGGAGCGCACCGGCGTCTATTGCACCTGCATCTCCAACAAGCTGAATGCGGACGAAGCCGAATATATCATTCGCGACGCCGACTGCCGACTGCTCATCGCCAGCAAGGGTGTCGCGCCGGTCGCCGACGCATTGCGTGCGCGCCTGGACGATGTGGATCTAATGATGTGCGACGGGGTGATCGACGGCTATCGCTCCTACGAAAACGCGCGTGACGCCCAGCCTGCCGACCCGCTGGACGATCCGCAATCCGGCGGCATCATGCTCTATTCCTCCGGCACCACCGGGCGGCCAAAGGGCGTGAAACATCCGCTGAGCGATGAACCCTTCGGCGCCAACGTTTCGCCGCTCGTGATGCTGGGGCAGGGCCTGTACGGTTTCACGCCGGACATGGTCTATCTTTCACCCGCGCCGCTTTATCATGCCGCGCCGCTGCGCTGGTGCATGGCGGTGCAGCAGATCGGCGGCACGGTGGTGGTGATGGACCGCTTCGAGCCCGAAGACGCGCTGCGCCAGATCGAAAAGTACAAGGTGACCCATGCGCAATGGGTGCCGACGCACTTCATCCGCATGCTGAAACTGCCCGAAGATGTGCGCACGCGCTACGATCTGTCCAGCCTGAATGCCGCATGGCATGCCGCCGCGCCTTGCCCCATTCCAGTCAAGCAGGCGATGATCGACTGGTGGGGGCCGATTGTCGGCGAATATTATGCCGGCACCGAAGGCAATGGCTTCTGCGCCATTTCCAGCGCGGAATGGCTGGAGCACAAGGGATCGGTCGGTCGCAATCTGATTTCGCAGACCAAGATCGTGGCGGACGATGGCAGCGTGCTGCCGCCGGGTGAAGAAGGACAGATCTTCTTCGCCGAGGGCCCGCCATTCGAATATCATAATGATGCGGACAAGACCGAAGAAGCCACCAACGATCATGGTTGGACGACCTTGGGCGACGTCGGGTGGATGGACGCGGACGGCTATCTCTATCTGACGGACCGCAAGAGCTTCATGATCATCTCGGGCGGGGTGAACATCTATCCGCAGGAGATCGAGAATCTGCTCATTACCCATCCCGCCGTGGCCGATGTCGCGGTGATCGGCGCGCCGCATGAGGAAATGGGCGAGCAGGTTCTTGCCATTATCCGCCCCGCAGACCTCAGTCGCGATCATGCCGAACTATCCGCCGAGATCGACGCCTATGCGCGCGACCATCTGAGCCATGTGAAGACCCCGCGCCGCTATGATTTTCGCGATGAACTGCCGCGCGCGGAAACCGGCAAGCTCTACAAGCGCCTGCTGCGCAATGAATATTGGGAGAAGGACCAGGCCGATCAGGCGGAGGGCTGACCGGCCATAATCCGCGCTTTGCAGGAGCCAAGGCCGATCGGCACGCAGCCGGATGCGCTGGCATGGCCGAGGATTTCCAACTCGTCTCCGTCCAGCAGGAACGTGCGCGTTTCGCCGCCTGGCAGATCGATCGGCACCGCGCCGCCCCTGGTCATTTCAAGCAGGCTGCCGAGGCCGCCATCGTCTGGCGAGGAAATGGTACCGGTGCCGAACAGATCGCCCGGCTGCAGGTTGCAGCCATTGGAGCTGTGATGCGCGATCATCTGGCCGAGCGTCCAGTACATGTTGGCAAACTGTGTTTCGCTGAGCTTTACCGGCGCCATGGCGCTGGCGCGCATCTGCGCGGTGGAGAGATAGACCTCCATCCGGATCGCAAAGCTGCCCTGCGCCTGATCGTCCGCATCCATCAGATAGGGCAGCGGCTGCGGATCGCCTTCCGGGCGCGGCGTCTGCGCGGTCCGGAACGGGGCCAGGGCTTCGGCGGTCACCACCCAGGGGGAGATGGTGGAATGAAAGCTCTTGGCCAGAAACGGGCCGAGCGGCTGATATTCCCACGCCTGCATGTCGCGCGCCGACCAATCGTTGAGCAGACAGATTCCAGCCAGATGGTCGCCCGCGTCCCCTATCGGAACAGGACTGCCCAAATCGTTGGACCCGGCGATCCAGGCCCCCAGCTCCAGCTCGAAATCCAGCCGTTCGCACGGACCGAAGACAGGCGCGTCCGCATCGGCAGACTTGCGCTGCCCATGGGGCCGCCGCACCGCTGTGCCCGATGGCCGGATGGAGGAAGCCCGGCCATGATAGCCGATCGGGATATGCTTGTAGTTCGGCAGCAGGGGATTGTCCGGACGGAACAGCTTGCCGACATTATTGGCGTGATGAATGCCCGCGTAAAAATCGGTATAATCACCGATGCGCGCGGGCATCAGCATCGCGCAAGCGCTGGCATTATGCAGAAAGGGTTCCAGCTGCGCACGGTTCGCCCCGTCCGATAGCAGGCGCGAGAGCTGCCGGCGCACGTCGGCGCGCTGCTCCACTGCCAGCGCGAAATAGGGGTTGAGCGCGTCGGCACGGAAAACCGCCTGCCATTCGTCCGGCAGCAGATCCGCCTCGGCCAAGGCACGCATATCCAAGATGCTGTCGCCAATGGCCACGCCGATCCGCGCCGAACCACCGGACGGCGCGAACACGCCCAGCGGCAAGTTCTGCACGGGAAATTCGGCATGGCCGTTGGCGCTTTGCACCCAGCTTGTCAGTGCCGGATCATGCGTTTCATTGCGGGCATGGCGCATCAGGCGGGGGTCCCTTTCTCGAAGCCGCTCCAGGCGCGGTCGTAATCATCCTGCAGCAAGCCTGTTTCCAGCGCCCATCGCGTGGGCCGGATGATGCTGCGCGTTTCGAACATGAAAGCCATCGTATCCGTAATCTTGACCGGCGCCAGATCGGCCGCCACCGCCTTTTTATAGCTGGCGACATCGGGCCCATGTGCATTCATGCAGCTGTGCAGCGATGCCCCGCCCGGCGAAAAGCCACCTTCTTTCGCGTCATAGGCGCCGTGGATCAGGCCCATGAACTCGCTCATCAGATTGCGGTGGAACCAGGGCGGGCGGAACGTATGTTCGGCCACCATCCAGCGCGGCGGGAAGATCACGAAATCGCAATTGGCGGTGCCGGGCGTGTCGGACGGGCTCGTCAATACGGTGAAGATGCTGGGGTCGGGATGATCGAAGCTGACCGTATTGATGGTGTTGAAGCGCGTCAGGTCATAACGATAGGGGGCCAGATTACCGTGCCAGGCCACCACGTCCAACGGGCTATGGCCAATGGTTGTTTCCCATAGTCTGCCGCCGAATTTCTGGATCACCTGCGTCTCGATGTCGCGGTCTTCATAGGCCGCAACCGGCGTCTCGAAATCGCGCGGATTGGCCAGACCGTTGGCGCCGATCGGCCCCAGATCGGGCAGACGCAGCAAGGCCCCGTAATTCTCGCAGACATAACCACGCGCATGATCGTCCAGAAGTTCGACGCGAAAGCGCAAGCCGCGCGGTATGACCGCGATCTGCAGCGGCGCCACGTCCAGCCTGCCCATTTCCGTGTGCAGGATTAGCGCGCCCGATTGCGGCACAATCAGCAATTCCCCGTCGGCGGAGAAAAACAGCCGGTCCTGCATCGATCGATTGGCGGCATAGAGATGGATGCCCACGCCCGCCGTCTCACCATCACCATTGCCGCCATAGGTCACCAGCCCGTCGACGAAATCGCTGGCTTCTTCCGGCATGACGAGCGGGTCCCAGCGCAGCCGGTTGGGCGTTGGCGGCACGTCATCGAACGGCGCGGATTTCAGCCGGGGGGCGCCGTCATAAGGCGTGAACGGCGCATGTTCGGCCGATGGGCGCAGCCGGTACAACCAGGAACGGCGATTCTCGGACCGGGGCGCGGTAAAGGCGGTGCCGGAGAATTGCTCCGCATACAGCCCGAACGGCACCCACTGCGGGCTGTTCTGCCCGATCGGCAGCGCGCCTGCCACAGCCTCCGTGGAGACATGATTGCCAAAGCCGGGCAGATAATCGTGCCGATCGTCCTGCGCTGTTGCGGTTTGCCCGGTCGGTTGCGCCTCGTTCATGCCTTGCCTCTTCCTGTCAGTCCCGATCCGTTGCTCCTATAGGACAGAATAGGGGCGGCGTCACATGCTCTGACGCTGCGGACTGGCCGTTTCCGGAACCGGATCGCCGCGTAACGCGCGCCAGCCGTCCATCCATTGACCAACCCATGCCGTCATGGGTCCGTGCAGGATGTCGCGCTGCCAGGATGGTCTAAACGTCTGAAATCAGGGTTCATAACAAATGACAATCGCGGAACGATTGATCGGCATCCGCCTTTCCCTTTTGCACGACATTCGAAACGGGGAAGCAATATGGATATCATGGCGATCGCTCTGGGCGGTTGCCTTTCCGGTGACCCATGCTTTGGCCTGACGGAAGACACCGGCGGCCATATCACCTATGTACTGGGGGCGATGCGCGCGCTTTCGGAACGCGCGGATGTCGGATCGGCTGAAATTGTGACCCGCCGGTTCGAGAACCGCCAGCTGGGTTTAGTTTACGCACAACCTCATGAAATCCTGTCCGCCAAACTGCGGATCACGCGCATCGACAGCGGCAATCCTGCCTATCTTGCCAAGGAAGCGCTGGCGCGCGATCGCGCCGCCTTCACCCGCGCGCTGATCGCCGACTTGCGCAGTCGCCCGCGTCTGCCGGATATCATCCACGCCCATTTCGCCGATGCCGCACAGGTTGCGCTGGCCGTACGCGATGCGCTGGGCATTCCGTTCATCTACACTGCCCATTCGCTGGGCATCGACAAGGCTCGCACCCTCGACAGGGGCGACGAGGGCCTTGCGCTGCGCATCGAGGAGGAACGCCAGGCCATGGCGGCGGCGGATGCGGTGATCGGATCGTCCCGGGACGAGTGCGAGCGGCAAGTGCCGGCTTATGGCGCAGATATCGAAGGCAAGGTGCATCGCGTGGTACCGGGCATCGATCAGCGCCAGGCGAGCGCGCAGGATATCGCAGCGGCGTCGGCGCTCATCGCGCCGTTTCTGCGCGATAGCGGCAAGCCATTGGTGCTCGCCATCGCCCGGCCCGTCGCCAAGAAAAATCTCGGCGCGCTGGTGGAAGCCGTTGCCATCGGCGCATTGCGCCACCACGCCAATCTGGTGATCCTGCCGGGTCTGCGCCGCTCGATAGAGGAGGGCGAACCCGAACAGGTGCAGGTGATGCGCGCGCTGATCGATGCCGTCGATACGCATGATCTGCACGGATCGGTCGCCTATCCGCGGCGCCATGACGCAGCAGCGGTGCGGGGGCTGTATGCTTTGGCCGCGCGGTCAGGCGGCGTGTTCGTCAACCCGGCCCTGATCGAGCCGTTCGGCCTCACTATATTGGAGGCGGCGGTGCACGGCTTGCCGGTGGTTGCCACCTGCCGGGGCGGTCCGGTCGATATTGTCGGCGATCTGGACCACGGATTGCTGGTCGACCCTGTATCGCCCAGCGCCATTGCCGGTGCGATCGAGCGTCTGCTTCAGGACCGGCCCTTGTGGCGGCGGTGTTCCGCGAACGGTCGAAACAATGTCGAAAACGTGCGCTGGTCGGCCTATGCGGCGGGTTTTCACGCCGTTGCTTCGCGCTTGCTGTCTCCGGCACGATCAACGGTGGCGCAGGGATCCGCCGAACGCTTGCTGCTTTGCGATATCGACAACACATTGACGGGCTGCGCCGCCTCTGCGCGCCGTTTTGCGCAATTTATCGAAAGCCGCCCGGACATCTGTTTCGGCGTCGCGACCGGTCGTTCGCTGGTCGAGGCGCGGCGAATCATGCGCGCCTGGCATTTGCCCGAACCGGTGATGTGGGTGACGTCCGTCGGATCGGAAATCTACTGGCAGCACGCCATGGGCGGTTCGCGCGATGCCGATTATGCCGAGGCGATCGGTATCGACTGGGCGCCCGAAAAGCTGCGCGCTATCGCGTCGGGCATTGCCGGACTGACGCTGCAACCCTCGATCGAGCAGCGCGCGTTCAAATTGAGCTACTTTGCCGATCGTGCAGCCGCGGACCGCTTACGCACGGCAATCGCCGACGCCGCGCTGCCCGCTCGCGTGATCTTCAGCCACGGCCGATTGCTGGACATCCTGCCTGCCAAAGCCGGCAAGGCGGCGGCCATGCGCCATGTCGCACGCACGCTCGGCATCGCGTCCGGCCGCGTGATGGCGGCTGGCGACAGCGGCAATGATCTGGATATGATTGCCGAATGTCGCAACGCCGTGATCGTCGCGAATGCGGAAGCGGATCTGCTGGCCTTGGCCGGGCGCGATCATGTCTATCTTTCCCGCCAGGCCCATGCCGCCGGTGTGCTGGAAGGCCTGCGCCACATGTTGCGCGGCAGCGACGAGCCGCCCCGTCGCATGCCGTCCGCCCGTCTGGACCGCGCGGCGTGAACCGCGCCGAAGGCCCGATCGGCTATTTCGTGCATCACCAGGGGCGCGGCCATGCCGAGCGGGCGGCGGCCTTTGCCCATGCCCTGCCACCAGCCCGCCGCATCAACTTTTTCTGCGCGCGCGACGATATCTTTCCGCCCCTGCCCGCCCATGCCGAGGTGATCGCGATCCCCTCCCTGTTCGAGCAGGGCGACCAGCCTGATCATGCGATGGGCTCCGCCCATACGCCCGAGACGCTGCACTGCGCCCCGCTCGGCTGGCCGTCGATCACCTTGGCGATTGCGACCATCACCCAATGGTTTGCCGAGCATCATCCGGCCCTGTTCATTACCGATGTGTCGGCGGAGCTTGCGCAGCTGGCCCGGATCGCATCGGTGCCGCATCTGTGCGTGCTGCAACATGGGGACCGCAGCGATGCCGGGCACATGGCCGCTTATGCCGGGGCAATAGGCCTTTTGGCGCCCTATGCCGACGCCTTGGAGCAGAGCGACCGCCCTGCGTGGATGATCGCCAAGACCATCTATGCAGGCGGCATCGGCGTGGACACGGCCCGGCTTGGCGACCGCGACGGCGCGCGGGCGAGACTGGGCCTGGACCCCGCCACCGAGCTGGTCGTGGTGCTGGGCGGGGGCGGCGGCCATGGCCTGCCATCGGTGCCCTTGACCCTTGGCGCGCGGGCAGAGCCGGGCACACAATGGGTCACGCTGGGCAAGGTGCAGAGCGAATGGCACGAGACGCCGCCGCCCAATCTGCGGCATCTGGGCTGGGTCGATAATCCGGAAGACTGGATTTCGGCCGCAGACCGGATCGTCTCCAGCGCCGGGAACACCACGGTCCATATGGTGGCGGCAGCCGCCAAACCATGGGTGGTGGTGCCGGAATGGCGCTACTTTTCCGAACAATTGCGCAAGGCCGAAGCGCTGGAACGCGCCGGAGCGGCAGCGGTATCGGCAAGCTGGCCCGCCCGTGCCGAGGATTGGCGGACCTTGTGGGCCAAGGCGGCTGCGATCGACCCCGATGTGCAACGCGGTCTCTCACAGGCAAATGCGGCCCGGCACGCCGCCGCTGCGGTGGAAGCGCTGATCACCCGGATCTGGCAACCCGTTGCCGAAACCCACCATGCCAATAAAGGCTGCGCCGCATGACCATTTCCATCTGCACCCTGGCTTTCGGACGCGCGGCGCATCTCGCCAATCTGGTGCGCGGGCTGGATCGATCCACGCGCGTGCCGGACGAGCTGGTCATTGCGTTGATGCAGCCCACGCCGTTCGATCTGCCGGAGGTCCGTTTTCCCGTGCGCCAGCTGATGATGGACGGCGATGGCATTCCGCTGGCCGCCGCGCGCAACGCCGCGGCGCGGGGTGCATCGGGCGACCGGCTGATCTTTCTGGACGTCGATTGCATTCCCGGCCCCGATCTGGTGGCCGATTATGCCGACGCCATGGCGTCGCGATCGGGCGTATTCATGGGCGAAGTGGCCTATTTGCCGGCCGATGCAGATGCGCAAAGCCTGAATTTCGAGGCGTTCGACCGGCGCGGTGTCAAACATAGCGAGCGGGCTGGCCCGCCATTAGAGGACGTCGGCCCCTGCTGCGATTATCGCTGCTTCTGGTCGCTCAACTTCGCGCTATCGGCGCGCGATTTCACTGCGGTCGGCGGATTTGACGAGCGCTATAGCGGCTATGGCGGCGAGGATACCGATTTCGGCCGGATGGTGGCCGCGGCGAACATGCCGATCTGGTGGGTGCGCGGCGCCAAGGCTTATCACCAATATCATCCGCACCACATGCCGCCGGTGCATCATCTCGACAGTGTGCTTGCCAATGCGCGCACCTTCGAGGCCAAATGGGGGGAGCCGACGATGCAGCACTGGCTGCGCGCCTTCCGCCTGATGGGTCTGATAGACCGCACCGCCGATGGCTGGATAAAATTGCGCGATCCGTCCGACGCCGATCTGGCGCTGACCCAGCAGCAACAGCACCAGCCCTATGCCAGCAGCGCCGCCGTGCTGGCGCAGCTGGAAGCCGAGGCTTCGGCAGGTTCCGGCGCCGGAAAGTCCGCAGCAGCGGAGATGGCACGCCTGTAGCAGCGCTCATATCCGTCGATCATCCGGTCGACCGAAAACAGCGCCTCTATCCGCGTTCGGCATCGATGCGCGACCGTGCCATAATCCGCCAACATCGCGGCCGCCAGCGCCGCGACATCACCAGCCGGAACGATCGCCCCGCAATCGCCCACCACTTCGCGCATCGCGCCGCGATCGAACGCAATAACCGGAACGCCGCAGGCCAGTGCCTCGGCGGCAACCAGGCCAAAGGGCTCATCCCACATCGGCGTAACCACGACGGCGCGGGCGGCGGCCACATGATTGCGCAGCGCCGCGCCGGACAGATGCCCGAGATAGCGGATCGCACTGCCCAGTGCAGGCACCACGAACTCGGCATGATACTCCGCATCCTCGATAGCGCCGATGATATCGAGCGGTACATCGGCCTGTGCAGCGGCGGCCACCGCCTCACGCAAACCCTTGTTCGGCGTGATCCGCCCGAACCAGAGCAGGCGGTTTCCACGCCGCGCGCTGTCGGGCCAGACCGCAAGATCGATGCCGTTATGAACCACATGCAGATTGCTGGCCGCGCCTTGCGTCCAGAGCGCGCGCTGCTGGTGCGAGGTGACGGTAAACTGCTGGCGATCATCCCCAAAAGCCGCACTCACGGCCTGCTTCATGCGGGCAAAGGGTGGCACATGCTGGGAACTCACCATAGCCTGGCCGTCGCGGCTGGCCCACGCGATCAGCTCCGGGAACAGCGAATTGTTGTGCACCACATCGAACCTGCCCGTGCGCACGCCCTGCCATGCCGAGGCGAAGGCGGCGCGTTGATAGGCGTCCAGCGCAGGCGTGCCACGCCAGACCGTCCAGGGGTATATGGCTTCATAAGGTGCCGGGCAGATTGCTTCCAGACGGGGCGCATCGGACCCTTTGGCGGCAAACAGGGTGACCGCATGGCCGCGCTGTTCGAGCGCGCGGACCAGCGCATGGCCATGGCTCTCCATGCCGCCCATGAATGGCTCGGCAATGGCGTGACGAATATGCGCGATGATCGCAATTTTCATAATCGGTGGGTGGCCCCTGCGATGCGCCAGCGCTCCCTTGGGCCGCGTTCTGCGCCTCTGTAAACTTGCTTGGACGTTGCGCGTTCCGGAGCCTATCAAAGGCTAAGTTGATCGACATGGGTAAAAATTCATAGGGCGAGCCGCATTCGGGCAAGAGCGGCGCCGCTTTCCTGATCGACACGGCAAACAGGCGGGCACAGCATATGGCAGACGATCTCTATCCGCTTACCGGTCGCTTCTTACAGGGCCGGCTGCGCCATGGCATGGACCAGCGCGAGCTGAACATTCTGGAAGGTCTGATCGATCGGACCGAGTTGTTGCAGGGCGAAAGCACGATCCTGCACCGCGGCGATTTTTGCGAATACAGCACCATGCTGATCGAAGGCATGGCCATCCGATCGATTGCCGATCATGAGGGAAAATCGCACATCGTGGGCTTCCAGGTGCCGGGAGACTTTGTCGATCTCCACGGATTTGCGCTCAAACGCCTGGATCATGATCTGACCGTGCTTGGCCGGGCGCGCGTGGGCTATGTGCCGCATGAACGGCTGCGCGCCGTGATGACGCAGGAGCCGCACCTGGCGCGCATCTTCTGGTTCAGCACGCTGCTAGATGCATCCATCCACCGTGAATGGATCATGAAGACCACGCAGCTGCGCGCCGTCGGTCGCATGGCGCATTTCTTTGCCGAGCTCTGGTATCGTCTGCGCATGGTGGCGCTGGGCGATGCCAGCGGTTTCCAGACGCCGCTCACCCAGACTCATCTCGCCTCCATCTGCGGAATATCCACCATCCATGTCAGCCGAACGCTGCGCGATTTGCGCGAAGGCGGCGTCCTCGATTTCCAGCGGGGCCGGATCACGATCCTGGATAGCGACAAGCTGAAGACCATAGCCCGGTTCGATCCGGCCTATCTCTATGGCGAGGGCGGCCTGGCGGTCGGCAATGCGCTGGACAAGGGAACGCCTGAAACACTGGTAGATGGATGAGCGATTTTACCGGCCGCTATGTTTTCGTCGGCGGCCTGCATCGCACCGGTACCAGCCTGGTGGCGCGGCTGATCGGCCATCATCCGGACGTGCGTGAGATCACAGGCTCCCCCGCCCCGGAAAATGAGGGATGCTATCTGCAAGGCGCCATAGCGCACACGGCGCGGCACGGGCGCCCGGCGCATTTCGCCACCGATCCGCAGCAACATCATATCGAGGGGTCACGGTTCGACCGGCTGGACGTGCGGATCCGCATGGAAAGCGACTGGGGCCGATGGTTCGAAGCGGGCGGTGCCTGGCGCGTGGAGAAATCCCCGGTCAATCTGACACGCATGCGGCTGTACCAGCAGCTGTTTCCGCTATCGCAATTCGTCATCGTTCTGCGCCATCCGGAAGCCATGGCCGCAGCGATGGCCAAATGGACCGATCGGGCGCCGGTAGACCTGATCGACCATGCGCTCGATGCCTATGCCCGGATGGAGGCCGATCTGCCTTATCTGCACGCGGCTTTCGTGCTGCGCTATGAAGATCTGGTGGCCGATTCGGATGGCATGACGGCACGCCTCCACCACTTCCTCGATCTGCCTCCAGCCGCCCCCGCGGAGCCGGTTATCGACGGCAACCTAGCGTATCGGGCGACGGCGCGGCTTTCCCCTGGACAGGCCCTGAAAGCCACCCATTGGGGCTATGCGCCCGGTCTGGGTGTCCAGCCGTTTGACCCGTGGCTTGCCCATCCCCTGCGCGCCATACGCGATCGGGCGCAGCAGATTTGAACGATGCTCTGCCAGGAGCTTACAGCTACCGTATGACCAAGTCCTTCCAGCGTATTTCACAATACGCCCGGCGTAATCATTTTGTCAAAACCCGTCCTTTGTCGGTCCAACTATAGATCAGACAATGGCAGCCATAGTCCTCCGCCAAAGACTGATATGGGGATTGGATATGTTGCTGCGTACTGACAGAAAGACTGTGCACATTCGGCCATTGAGGGCCGGTTTTATGACCACCTGCTCTGTGGCATGCCTTTTGGGAATGGGCCTGTTGTCGCAGCCAGCCTCGGCGCAGATCGGGGCTTCCGAGTCCGTCGTGGGCGTCTGTTCAGGGGTCAGTCTGCCACGGTCTGTCGTGACCGATATCATGGGCCCAGTGAACAGGGGGATCGTCGCGCCCATCGAGAATAGGGTGAACGCGTTGATCGGGGCCACGCTCGGCCTCGTGCTAACGCCGCTGTCCATTGATGTGGAAGGATTGCTGGAAGATGCCGCCGATGGCGAGCCGATTACCCTTCGCGCCATAGCCGCCGATGGCACCATTGTGGGGCCGACCGACTTATGCCGCGCGCAGGCCGATAGCTACGGCCTGACCGATCCGAAGGGCATTGCGATCGGCGGCAACCAGATCACCGGCTTGGGCCAGAACGGCGCGCAAGCCTCGGCAGCCGATGTCGATGCCATCGCCTTTGGCAATGGCGCCGTCGCCCAGGCCGGAGCGAGCGGGAGCGTGGCGCTGGGCCATGACGCCACCGTCAGCGCGGCAAGCAGCGTGGCTCTTGGTCAGGGCTCTGCCGCCAGCCGCGGTGCGCAAATCGGCTATACCGCTTTTGGACTAACGAATGCGCAAAGCTCGGCCGGCGAAGTATCGGTCGGCTCGGTCGGCGCATTGCGCCAGATCACCAATGTCGCGGCCGGCAGCGCGGCGACGGACGCCGCTACGGTTGGCCAGGTGCAGGGCGCGATCAATCAGGTCAACGCGCTGGCTGCCAATGCGGTGAGCTATGACAGCGGGGCGCAGCAGCAAATCACACTTGGGGGGACCGCGTAATGGGCAATGAAACCGCCCTAGCGGCCCTGGACGGACGCGTGACCACGGCCGAAAGCGATATTCAGACGAACCGCCGGAACATTGCCGCCAATGGCACCGATATCGCCGCGCTCGACGGTCGGCTTGGCGGAGCAGAAACCACCATTTCAGCCAACACGGTCGCTATTAGCGAGCTGGACACGCGCGTCGGGACGAGTGAACAGCGTATTACAGACAATAGCAGCAATATCGCTGCAAACGGTACGGCAATCGCTGCGAACCGGGCCGATATTCAGTCGAACCAGACAGCCATCAACGGTAATCGGGATGCCATTGCCGCCAATGGCGCGGCCATCGCCTCCAACAGCGCTAATATCGGCCTGAACAGCGACGCGATCCGCGCAAATGAGGGAAAGATTGCGGACAACGGCACCGCGATCGCCCGCAATGACAGCCGCATCACGGAGAACAGCAGCGATATTGCCGGGCTGCAGGCTGCATCGGCCAGCGCCGTCCGCTATAACGTGGATGCGCAAGGCAACCGCTTGAACTCGATCACGCTGTCCGGCGGCGATGCATCCTCGGCGGTATCCATCGCCAATGTCGCCGATGGAGAATTGGACGCCGATTCGCGGCAGGCGGTCAACGGCGCGCAGCTCTTCGCCACCAATCAGACCGTTCGTCAAAACAGCAATTCCATTGCATCGCTCGGCAGCCGCGTGACCGTGAACGAAGATACTATCGTCAATCTCGATCAGCGGACCGTGAATATCGACGAGCGCGTGACTCAGGTGGATGGCAGAGTGACGAACATCGATGCACGCGTGGTCGACAACAGGACCAGGATCGATGTGGTCGAGCAAAAAGTCGCGAACATGCCGACGCAATATGTCTCCGCCGCCGGCGTGCCGAGTGCGACAGCGACCGATCAGGTAGCGCTCCTGTCTGCATCGGGCGGGGCGGCAACGCTGGGCAATGTGGCCGCCGGCAGCCTTGTAGAAGGGTCCACCGAGGCCGTGAACGGCAGCCAGCTGGCCGCCACCAATAGCCGCGTGGCGCAAAATGGCTCGAATATCGCCAATCTGGCCAATACCGTGCGCGGCAGCACGGTGACAGCGGTGCAATACAGCTCCGCCGATGCGCCGGAGGAGCCTAACGGCGGGATCCGCACCAATCGGGTCACCTTTATTGGCATGGATCAGGCTGAGCCGGTGCAGGTTCACAATGTTGCCGCCGGCATTAGCGCGACCGACGCCGTGAATGTTGGCCAGCTTTCCTCCGGTCTCAATCAGACCCTGGACTTGGCCAATGACTATACCGATCAGCGCGTCGCCGCATTCGGCCAGGACCTCGGCAATTTCAAGCGGGAGAGCGCAGCGGGCATTGCCGGGTCGCTGGCGGTGGCCGGCCTGCCGCAGGCGATCGATCCGGGCAAGGCGATGGTCGCCGGCGGGGTCGGCTATCATCGCGGAGAAGCCGCCTTCGCGCTCGGCGCGTCGAGCCGCTTCAACGATGGTCAGGCCGTGGTCAATATCGGCGCCAGCGTGAACAGCCGCGGTTACGGTTCCGCCAATGCAGGAGTCGGTTTCCAGTTCTGAAGCACCGATGATCCTTAGCGGCCGGGCAGTGTCGTCCGGCCGGCCAACAGAATCCCTGCAGCACAATGTGACGCCGCCGCTCCGATTCACTGCACGCCGCCGCAACATGCGCCAAGGTTACCGATCGGGATGATGATAAAAATGGCGGACACGGAGGGATTCGAACCGAAGCCTTAACTTGCACCAAAAGAACCGTTGGCAAACCGAAATCAAATATTATTACCCCATAATATACCCCCAAAAACTTTCCCGCTGCCACCGAACGTTTGTACCCCAACTGTATTTGCAGACTGCTCGCGAGATGTCGGGCGGGCGGCTTTGAGCAAAGACCGCCTCGTGCGCGAGCAATCGGGCGCGGCAGGTACCGATAGTTTAGACGACTGTGCGCGGCCCGCTACGGGTGGAAGCGGACAGCTCGCTTAAGGGTGCCAATTGCAATAGCTGCCTTTCCGGAAGATGATCCAGTTAAAGGAAATTGCCGCGCTCGGTGAACACAGAACGGTGGCGACATAACGAACTTTGCTATTTCGGTTCTGCTTTAGCTGAAACAGTGCTTTAACGGGTCTGCCCAGCGCCGCCGCAAGCTTGAGTGCCAGAACTGTCGAAGGAATAAACCCGCCGATTTTCGACTGTGTTGATTGTTTTGCGGCTAACGCCCACCTGCTCGGCCAGCGCGGCTTGGGTGAGGCCAAGTCGGTCACGCTCCTTCCGGAGCGCATTCGCCAATCGATAAGTCCTCGCGCTGAGCACTGTGCGAATAGCAATTTGCCGTGTAGCCCGGGACACCAGTAGGCGGAGTGGTCCCAACCGCTAGTGCCGCGACGCCTGCTGCATCATCTGTGTCGCGCGATCCGTAGCAATGCGGGTTTCGCCGGCAAGCATCTTGACCTCGTTTGCTACCACCGTGAAGCCGCGGCCAGCGTCACCCGCCCGCGCTGCCTCGATAGTGGCGTTGAGTGCGAGCATATTTGTCTGCTGCGCGATGCGGGCGACGCTTGCAACAATATCGGCCAGTTCGTTCATGACCGACTTGAGCCGGGCATTGCCGTCTTCGAGATCAGCCTGAAGTTCCCAACTCTCTTCTAATCGTTGCTGCACCTCATGCTCAAGCAAAACCTGGCGCGTGATGTCAGTGGCGATCTTGACGATTTTCCGCGGGCGGTCCTCCGCATCGAAAATCGGATTATAAGTCGCCTGTATCCGCACCTTACGCCCATCGCGACCGATACGCTCATAACGCCCCGCATCGAACTCGCCTCGGCCAAGCCGCTTCCAGAACTCCCGGTATTCGGGCGACATCGCCTGCGCCTGGTCGCACAGCATGCTGTGATGGCGGCCGACAAGATCGGCGCGAGCGTAGCCCATCATCATGAGAAAATTGTCGTTAACCTCGATTATGTTACCCTCAAGGTTAAACTCCACCACAGCCTGCGACACGTCGACCGCATTTTTGCGACTTTCATTCTCTGCGGCGCGCTCCTTAGCGCCGGTCACATTCATCGCGAACTTGACTATCTTAATTGGGCGTCCATCGAGATCGAAGACCGGGTTGTATGTCGCCTGCAACCACACGTCGCGGCCGTCGGCAGCGATGCGGCGATAGGTACCGGTGTCGAACGCGCCGGTGCCCAGCTTTTGCCAGAATGCGGCATAGGGAGGCGTGGCTACATGGGCAGGATCACAAAACATGCGGTGGTGACGCCCCATCACTTCGTCCAGATTGTAACCGAACGCGGCCAAAAAGTTCTCGTTTGCGCTCAAAACAGTGCCGTCGAGTGCGAATTCAATCACCGCTTGCGACCGGTTCATCGCCGTGCTGATTGCCTGCAAGGCGGCGCTCTGACGCCGGTTTTCGGTCACATCGGTAGCGATCTTGAGAATGCGTTCCGGTAGGCCGTTCGCGTCTAACACTGGATTGTAAGTAGCTTGGAGGTAGACAGTTTCGCCGCTCTTAGTGCGCCTGGCATATTCACCGGAATGGTACTCACCACCCGCCAACCGCTGCCAGAAGTCGGCATAGGCGGACGACTCCGCCAGCGCTGCTGCACAAAAAATGCGGTGATGCCGACCCACGACCTCATCCAGCCGGTAGCCCATTGTGGTCAGGAAGAAATCATTTGCCCATTGCACGATGCCGAAAGTGTCGAACTCGATCACCGCCTGCGATCGGCACAGGGCTTCCCATGCCGCCCCTCGGCGCCCGAAGCCCGCGTCCATCTCATATTCCATCATACCGCAGACATCGTGAGCGAGGATGGTTAACAATCAGAAAATAGAGGGGAATTGGTTTATTTGCTTGGCTACATGACTCTTTACCCTTCAGAAAGGAGCGCCGGCCAAATTGGCAGCGGCGTTCCCATGACGATGAGAGCCGGGAAAGCGTTTGAGTTTTTGAAACCCGTCGCTTGCCGGTTTTTCGATTACCTGCCGAAGCGTAAATTGAGCGGAACAGCCCTCGCTGCAACAACTCCTCATCCCATCACGTCGCCTGTCGCGCGTAATATTTAACCCTGCCGGGCCCATGGTTTCGCGTCAGCAAAGTGCCCATACTGGCATCGCTTCGGCGCTCGGCGTCATCCGGCTGTAGCGGTAAATTTAGGGCGTATTTGAGCAAATGGTTCAGACGCCCAAGCGACCTCGACCTTCCAGCACGCATCCTCTTTTGACCTTTCCTGCATGATGACGGCTTCCATTTCGGTTTAAATGCTGACTCAGCATCAAGATGAGCCGATCTGATCTGACCGACTTCGAATGGCGCGTGATTGAGCCGCTGCTGCCCAATAAGCCACGAGGTGTTCCGCGCGTCGATGACCGCCGCGTGCTGAACAGCATCTTCTGAATGCTGCGCTCAGGTGCGCCGTGGCGCGACCTGCCCGAGCGTTATGGCCCGCGCACCACCTGCTACAACCGCTTCACCCGGTATCGCAAAGCGGGCGTATGGGACCGGCTGATGGACGCCATTTTTGCGGCGTATGACGGCGATATCCAGATGATCGACGCACTTTCATCCGGGCGCACCAACAGGCTGCGACGGCAAAAAGGGGGGTCGAGATCATTGTCTCGGTCGCTCCCGCGGTGGTCTCACGACCAAGATCCACGCCGTCGTCGATGCCTAAGGCCTCCCGGTCAGGCTCAGCCTTACAGCGGGGCAGGCCCACGAAGGACCCGCCGCGCTGGGCCTGCTCGATCGTCTCGATTCGCGCATCATCGTTCATGCGGACAAGGCTTATGGGGCCAATGGCATCCGCACCCTGATCGAAGCGCGAGGCGCGGTGCCCAAAATTTCGGCCAAATCCAATCGCAAATGGAAACCCTGCTTCAACCAGACGCTCTATCGCGAACGTAATCTGGTCGAGCGCTTCTTCAGCAAGCTCAAGCACTTCCGTCGCATCGCTACACGTTACGACAAGCTCGCCGAGAACTTCCTCGCAATGGTCAAGCTCGCCTCAATGCGCCTCTGGCTCCGCGTTTAAGAGTATACGGCCTAGTTTTAGTAGATCGTTACCTGGAGTAGCTTACCTACGGCATTTCGCCGATGGCAGTCGGCACACCGTCTGGCTCAAAATAAAGAGCCACCATCCGTGCTTCCCCGGACATGCTTTTCACGTTTCCTTTCGCAAGGTCGATATCCGGGAAGGGCCAGGTTTCTGGGGTTTGGGAGTAACGTTGCAAAAAACGGTGCGCGGTCGTCAGGCTGCGGCCGTCCGCGAGTTGCGCGTCCCACAGATCGAGCCCAACGCATTCGCCAATCGTCGCCAGCCTGGCCGCGCCGTCGACCACAAAGTGGCTATAATGCCAGCTTTTCGTGCGCTTTAGTTCGGCCAAGAAACGCCCCTGTTTGTCCATCTGCGGCGCGAGCCGATAGGCGGGAAACGCCTGAATCACGTTGCGCGCGGCATCCGGTGCGCCCGCGAAAAGCGCGAAATGAGCGAGGTAAAAGTCATAAAATATGCCGTGATTGTTGGTCTTGCGCATCTCCTCTTCGCCGATCTTGCTGGTTGCCATCCAAACCGTGAAGGCACCGTACCATTCGCGCAGGGCCTTGCGTTCGGCCGTATCGAGCGCGCCCGACGGCCGCAGCAGACCCAGCGCCTCTACAATGGTGGAAAGATGCGAAGCTTCGATGATCCCCTCACCGCGCCCCTTGACCTTGCCAGGAATGCCTTGCGCGAAATCGAACTGCGGGTTCATCCGGGTGGCCGGGTTCAGGAACCAGGCGCGCACCAGCGTGGCCGCATGTTCGGCATAGCGCTGATCGCTCGACACTTCATAGCCGAGCGCGAGCGCCCGCATGTCCTCGGACAGCGCTCGCAGGCGGGCCTTGTCGAACTCCTTCCCGTCGCGTTCGGGGTTCACCCGCCCGTCGCGGCGCAAATAGGGCAGGCCGTCACGCTTGTCCGGATCAGGCCACCAATAGGGGCCAATCGAAGCATAATCGTGCGGGCCCGCGCCCGGCACGGGATGCGGCTTGTCGGTGACGGCGTAGGGCCCGCGCTTCAACGCCGCGTCGGCCGCCGCCAGCGCCTTTGCCGCCATGGCCGGATCGGCCGCGATCCCCTTCAACCATCGCGGCCGCCAGAGGAAGGTGCGCCGCCCACCGAAATCGGCGGCATAACCCTGCTCTGCCCGGCAGACCGGCGCCGTGGAGACCGGCTCGAAAGGGGGAACCGCCGGCGTGTCCTTCGCTGCTGCGGCCCCGGCCATCGACGCCAAAACGATCGCCACCAGAATCTCAACGCGCCACATCGCCGCCCCCCGCCATCGCCGCTGCCAGTTCGTCCCGGTTTGCCCGGCAGAAGTCTCCGGGCATGAAATGCTTGAGCGCGGACAGCGCCATGCCGCTCTCCACCATGCGCGTCATATCCGGCGGAGCGCCCAGCCAAGCGGCCAGCACGCCGGCGCTGAACGCGTCGCCAGTTCCGATCCGGTCAACGATGCCGGTCAGCACGAGCTCGGCACTCTCGGCGCTGGCGTCCGCGCTGTCGACGCGTGCAATAATGCGATGCGAACCGTCGCGCTCGACATGCCGGGCGGTGGAGGCGATCGCGGATAGGTTCGGAAAGGCCTCCAGCGCGGCGAGAGCGGCCTCGCGCCGCCGTTGACCGCCATCGCCGGAGAAATCTCGGCCGAGCAGCAGCGAAATATCCTTGTGATTGCCGAAGAACAGGTCCGCCATGGCGACCAGTTCGGCGACTTCGGCGCGCGGATCACGATCGGTGCGCGCCCAGAGCGAGGGCCGGAAATTGCCGTCGAAAGAAACGGTCATCCCGCGCTGCTTCGCGGCCGATGCAAAACCGTGGGTGGCGCGCGCCGCGCCCGCGCTCACCGCCAGCGAGATGCCCGAAAGATGGAGGTGCCGCGCCCCGTCCAGCAGCGTTGAATCGGGTTCCGCGCAGGCGGCGAAGGCGGTGCCCATCCGATCGTACAGCACCTTGCCGCTTGCCGTCCCGGTCGCGGACGTTAGAAAATAGACGCCCATCCGCCCAGTACCGATCGCGATCCCGGAGCAATCTACGCCCTCGCGGCGCAGCGCTTTGATCGCATTCCGGCCGAGATCGTCGTCCGGCAGCGCACTGACCATGCGCGTCTCGATGCCGAGATTGGCGAGCGCCACGGCAACATTTGCTTCCGCCCCGCCGACATGCAGATCCAGCCGCGCGGCATCGCGCAGCGATCCACCGCCCGAGGGTGAAAGACGCAGTAGCACCTCGCCGAAACAGACAACCGCGCGCTGCGCGCCTGCCGGCGCCATTAGCGGGCGAGCCATCCGCCGTCGACGGCGAGGATGTGTCCTTGCACATAGTCCGCCGCGCAGCTGGTCAGGAATACCGCGGCACCGCCGATATCCGCCGGATCGCCCCACCGACCTTCGGGAATGCGCTCCACGATCTGGCGGTTGCGAGTTTCGTCCGCCTGCAGGGCTGCCGTATTGTTGGTTGCGATATAGCCGGGGGCGATGGCGTTCACGTTCACGCCCTTTGCCGCCCACTCATTCGCCATCAGCTTGGTGAGCCCACCCACCCCGCTCTTGCTTGCGGTATAGCTCGGTACTCGAATGCCACCTTGAAAGGTAAGCATCGAGGCGATGTTGACGATCTTGGCTCGCGCACCATGCTGCGATGCCCAGCTGGTCATATGCCGCGCGACCGCCTGGCTGAGGAAGAAGAGCACCTTCAAGTTTACGTCCATCACCGCGTCCCAGTCCTCTTCCGAGAAATCGAGCGCATCCTCCCGGCGGATAATGCCAGCATTGTTCACGAGGATGTCGATCCGCGCGAACGCATCCAGCGCTTGGGATACCACGCCCTCCACCGGTGCGATGCTCGAAAGATCCGCGCGGATCTGCATTGCCTTGCGGCCCGCCTGCTCCACTAGCGCCTGCGTCTCGTCACAGGAACTGCGGCCCACAAGTACGAGGTCCGCGCCGGCCGCGGCTAGCGCGACGGCGATGCCTTGGCCGATACCGGTATTGGCGCCGGTCACCATCGCGGTACGATCGGTGAGATCGAATGCAGCGTTCGTCATGGCTCCCTCCCTCTCTAACGCTCAGAGCGCGCGCAGATAATCGCTGATCGACTGGTCCTTCGAATGCGCATAGAAGTGGTCAGCGAACTTCTCCCCCGCGATCGCCGCCTTCAGCAGATCTTGGTCGACCGTCTTCAGAACGGTCAACATGTCGTGGCAGGTCTTGGACTTAAGCTCGGCCAGCACGCCGCGGTTCTTAGCCATGATCTCGGCGCGTTCCTTGGGATAGCCGATGCCGCTTTCGCCTTCGAATAGCTTGCGATAGCAATCCTGGAGGTTGAGTTCGGCCGCCCAGCCGAAGCCCTTGGCGTAAGGCATGGCGATGGCGTTGCCGTCGTTGATCTGCGCGAACAGGAAGGCATCTGTGGGATCGATCACCAGGCCGCAGAACACGCCGGGCATCGCATTGGCGGCAAGCATCGATCCGGTGCCGGTGCCGCAACCGGTCACCACGAAATCGGCGGCCCCCGAATTCAGGAGGATGCCGGTCAGCAGCCCGACCATGGGATAGGTAACCTGCGCGGCGTCATCTACGGTATACATGCCGTAATTGTGGACCTCGTGCCCTAACGGTTCGACCACCGACGTCAACGCATCGTGGATGTCGCCGTTCTTGGCGGCCTGGCTGTTCTCGTTGATCAGGGCGATTTTCATCGGTCGGGGGTCCTCTCTTGCTGGATGGCGCGGCCTGCAACCGCTGCCCGTTCGCAAACTAGGTAACCGGTGTCATATCCGAATGCAAGGGATCGTCTTGCATTTCGCGAAGACCGCGATTGGACCTATTCGGAGGGCGGGACGACCGAGCTTCGCTCGATCAGCGACGAGGGCAGCAGCCAAGGCTCCCCGTTTGCTTCCTGCTCCGGTACGATCAGTTTTCGCGCGGCGGCATATGCCATCTCCACGATCGGCCAGCGCACCGTGGTGAGCGAGGGCCAGACGTGGCTGGACAGCGGCGTATCGTCGAACCCAACGATCGACAGGTCTTCCGGGATCATAAGACCGCTGCGGCGTGCCGCGATCATAGCGCCGATCGCCATCTCGTCATTGCAGGCGAAGATCGCGGTCGGCCTTGGATCCAGGGTTACGAGCCTCTCCGCCGCGTCGACGCCCGATTCGAACGTATAGAGACCCGGCTGCACCAGCGCCCCGTCCACTTCCAGCCCCGCCTCGGCCATCGCCTGCTCGAAGCCTGCGCGGCGCTCACGCGGAGAGGTGAAGCCTTCTGGCCCCTCTATCAATGCAATGCGGCGGTGACCCTTTGCGATGAGGTAGCGCACCGCCTCACACACCGCCTCGCGGTCGTTCGACGTCACGGTATATTCCGGCGCGTCGAGTTTGACCGATCCCATGCGTACGTAGCGGCAGCCGAATTCCCGGCATAGTTCGGCAATTGCGTCGCGTTCCGAGACGGGCGGCAGCAGCACGACCCCATAGGGACGCTGGCGCTCGAAGAACCCGCGCAGATCGTCCTCGATGGTCGGCGACATGCGATCGATCGGCTGAACCATAAGGCCGAATTCGCTGTCCGCCAGTGCATCGAGGATGCCCTTTTGCACGCTTACCAGGAACTGCGCGTTGGGGTTATCGTGGATGACGGCGATGATGAAGTTGCGCCGCAGGGCCAGCGCACGCGCCTGCGGATTGGGCACATAACCAAGCTCGCCAATCACCTTTTCGACATGCGTGCGTGTCTTCTCGCTCAACAGCGGCGACTTGTTGATCACGCGGCTGACCGTCTTCTTGGAGACGCCCGCAACGCGCGCGACATCGTTGATTGTAGGTTTGCTGCCTCCGCCCATCGGACCTTTATATGGAAAGCTTCGCACCGCGCCAAGTGCTTGTCGTATGGTCAGAATAGGCTGGGCAACCAAAGCGAAAGCGGGGGGACGTAGGTAACGAGCGCCAGCGAGACCAGGAGCGTGAGATAGAAGGGCCAGATCGTTGCCACCATCTTTGAAAGCGGAACCTTGCCCACCGCCGAACCGACGAACAGCACCGAACCGACCGGCGGGGTGACGAGGCCGATGCCGAGGTTCAGCATCAAGATGATGCCGAAATGCACCGGATCGACGCCGGTCGCCATCACGACCGGTAGAAAGATCGGCGTGGTGATGACAATCAGCGGCGCCATGTCCATGAAGGTGCCAAGCGCCAGCAGCATCAGGTTCACGATGAGCAGCGTAACGATCGGGTTGTCGGTAAGGAAGCCGATCAAACTTGCGAGACCGGCCGGCACTTCGAGCAGCGCCAGCGCGAAGCCGAAGGCGGTGGCGGCGGCAATGATGAACAGGACCATCGCGGCGGTGCGGACCGACTTCTGCGCCGCTTCCCATGTGCCGTTCCAGCCAAGATTGCGGTAGACGAAGGTGCCGACGAGGATTGTGTAGATCACCGCCACCGCGCTGCTTTCCGTCGGCGTGAAGATACCCGACAGGATACCGCCCATGATGAGCACGCCGGTGAATAAGCCGGGAATGGCGTAGATCGACGCGCGCACGAAGGCGCGCCAGCCGGGAAAGGAACCGCGCGGCAGATTGCGTTTGCGCGCGACCAGCCAGGTGGTGATCATCAGGAGCCCGCCGGTGATGATCCCCGGTACGATACCGGCCAGGAACAGATCGCCGATCGACACGCCGATGCCCGAGGCGGCGGCGTAGATGATCATGTTGTGCGAGGGCGGGATCAGCAAGCCCACGATCGCGGCGGTGACGGTCACGTTGACCGAGAAATCGCGATCGTAGCCCTTCTCGTCCATCAGGGGGACCATCGTCGATCCGATCGCAGACGCGCTCGCGATGGCCGAGCCCGAGACCGCGCCGAACATCATCGATGCGCCGACGTCGACCAGACCGAGCCCACCGCGCACCCGGCCGAAGGCAGCATCGGCGACGCGCACCAGCCGCTCGGCAATGCCGGCGCGGTACATGAGATCGCCGGCAAAGATGAAGAATGGGATCGCCATGAGCGTGAACACGCTGATTCCCGCCGCCATCCGCTGCACCGCGACGATCAGCGGAATGTCGGCAACGGCAAAGGTCGCAAGCGCCGCGCCGAACAGCGCGAAGGCCACCGGCACGCCGATCGCGAGCAGGACTAGGAGGACCACGAACAGGACGAGGATTTCCATCAGGCAGGCTCCTCGGTGCGCCTTTGGGGTTCGCGTTCCTGTTCCAAGAGGCGCACGCGGATGCGTCCGATGGAAAAGATCGTCATCAACAGGCCGGCGAACGGGATCGGGATGTAGGCAAAGGCGCGGCTGATCCCGAGCGAGGGAATCACATTGCCGCGCACCTCCCAGGCGAGCTGCGCGCCGTAGACTGCGAAGACAAGGCCGAACAACGCGATCAGTACGTGAATGCCGATGCGCAGCCGCGTCATGCCGGGAGGCGACAGGCGCTGTTCCAGTATTTCGATGCGGATGTGGAAGCGTTCCCACACGCCTGCCGCAGCGGCTAGAAAGACGTACCAGATCATCAGGATCAGCGCGGTCTGCTCTGACCAGGAGGGGCTGTGTTGCAGCACGAACCGGCCGAATACCTGCCAGCCGATCACCGCTGTCATCACTAGAAGCCCGGCCGCGCCCAGCTTGGCGAGTAGGCTTGCCGCTTTGTCGTTGACGCCACCGTTCACCGTTAGCCTCCCCGCTGGGCAAGTATCATCTGCACCAGTTCGCGCTGCCGCGGCGTTGTCAGCGCGGCGTCCCACATCGCCGTCATCCGCTCGGCAAACGGCGCGGGATCGACCTCGTTCACCTTCACGCCGGAAGCCATTACGATCGCGCGGCTCTTCTCCACCTGCGCGTCCCAGAGCCTACGCATAAAAGGCACCGACTGCTTGGCGGAACGGCGCACCGCCTCCCGGTCGCGATCCGATAGCGCATCATATTTCACCTTCGACATCACGAAGACCTCAGGCGCCAGCAGGTGCCGCGTCAGGCTGTAGTAGCGCGCGACTTCGTAATGGCGGCCATTCTCGAAGCTCGGCCAATTGTTCTCCGCGCCGTCGATGACGCCCTGTGCAAGGCTCTGATAGACCTCGTCGAGCGGCATCGGAACCGCGTCTGCGCCGAGCGAGCGGACCATCGCGATATAGAGGTCCGAGCTGGGCACGCGCAGCTTCAAACCGCGCATGTCGTCCGGCCTGTGGATCGGCCGGCGCGTGTTGTAGAAACTGCGCGCGCCGGAATCGTAGAAGCACAGGCCGATAAGGCCGTGCGGTTCCAGCGAGGCAAGGATCTCGTTGCCGATCGGCCCGTCGAGTACGCGGCGCAAATGCCCAATGCTTTCGAACAAAAAGGGCAATGCCGCGACGATGGTTAGCGGCTCGATCGAATTGAGCGGGGCAAGATTCACGCGGTTGAAGTCGATCCCGCCGAAGCTGGTGATCTCGAGCGTGTCGCGCTCGTTGCCCAGTTGCCCGCCCGCATAGATGCGCAGGTCCAGTCGACCGTCGGTGGCCGCGGCTAGCAGTTCGCCGAAGCGGCGTACGCCTTCCACGGTGGGGTAGCCGATGGGATGCGTATCGGACGCGGTCATAACGTCGGGTCCCAGAATGCGCGTACAGCCCGCCAGCGCCCCCGCGGCGAGACCGCCCAGGATCGCGCGACGGCCGACGGGCCATCCGAGACCGCGTGGTTCCGTCACGAAACGAGCGCGCCGACGAGTGTCAGGTGCAGGCGCCCGAGATCGCCGAAATCGACATGCGCTTCAGCGCCCGGCGCGGCTTCGTGCACGCCGGTGATCGCCCCGGTGGAGACGTAGGTGCCCGGTGGCAGCGCGAAGCCGCGCTCGTCCGCAAGGCGGCGCAAGAAGGCGAGCGCTTCGAGCGCGGCATGCGGAAAGTCGCTTACCAATTTTTCCCCCACCCTGTTCCCATCGATTGTCGCGACGACCTCTACTGCTTGGGCACGTTCCCTCCAGCCCGCGATTTCCGGTCCGATCAGCAAGCCGTTATTGTTGCCGAAATCGCTGATCACCGCCATGGGCCCGTGATCGTTGATCGCCGGAATCGGGCTGCTGGCGATCTCGGCGCCGATGAACATGCGGTCGTTCTCGCCTTCCCCGCCGAGCCGCAGTACGAATTCGGGCTCGATCGCCGCGAAGCCGCCGTCGAACACCTCCATGGCGACCGGACCGATGCCCTCTGCCGCGCGCACCGAGTTGGCAAAGATCGGGCCCGCTAGAAAGCGCTCATCGAACCGGTCCAGATAAGCGGCCGGAACGCCCCCGACTTTCCAGCCGACGACGCTGTCACCCCAAGCGGCGATCGAATGCGATTGTAGGCGGTAGGCGTCGGTAAGGGTCTCCGGCATTCCCGGCGGCGGCCCATCCAGCGCGCTTCCCTCTGCCCGGGCCTGTACCAATCGAGACGAAATCGCACGATGCGCCTCCGGCAGACCATCAGAGCCCGCCTCGTCATTCAAGCGCATGATCAGAACTTGCCGCGCAGGCCGAGGAAGTAGCGGCGTCCGGAGAAATCGCTCTCTGCAAGGCTGTCGCGCACCGGCCGGTAGAGCAAGTTCGGCTCGTCCAGGATATTGAGCACCTGGAAGCGCGCCTCGACATTCTTAAGGAGATCATAGCTTAATGAAAGATCGAGAAAGCCCTGATCGCCCGCAAAGCGATTCGATGTGGTGCGGAACGGCTTGAAATAGTCCGAGCGCCATTTGTACGCAACGCGCGCGCTGAACGGGCCCTTTTCGTAAAACACTGTGGCATTAGCGGTATGCTTGGAATAGCCGGGGATGTTCGCGGGGTCGATGAAGACCGACAGCGTCTCGCCGTTCCGGCCGATTGTCGGATCGGGGAATTCGAAATTGGAATCGGCGTAGTTGTAGCTGAGCTGGAAACCCAAGCCGAACTCGAACTGATGCTGGGCCGTCACCTCGAAACCGAAGATACGGCTCTTGTCGTCCGAATTGACGGTACGCGCGATCTGTACCGGAGTCGGCGCGCCGTCCACCACAACGCCGATCGTGCTGACATCGGTCGCGAACCCGGTCTGCAGGCTCTTGTAATAGCCTGCCACGGCAAGGGAACTGGTCGGCGATGCGTACCATTCCACCGAAACATCACCGTTCCAGCTTTTCAGCGGCTCGAGAAACGGGTTGCCCGCGGCCGAGATCGCCTCGCCCACGCTCATCGCATCGGATTCACGGTCGATCGCGAGCGCCGCGGTCATCGCCTCGGGATCGGGCCGGGCGATTGCGCGATAGGCGGCGAAGCGCAGCAGCAGATCGGGCTCGAGCTCCAGCGAAAGGTTGGCGCTCGGCAAGATATTCCAGAAGCTGTTGGTTTCGGTATTCACGATCGGATCGCCGACCGGTTCGATCGTGATCGTATCGGGATCGGCACCGGGAGAAGTCTGCAGCGCGCTACTGACGCCGAGTGAGGTGATCTCGGTCCGCACGGCCCGCACGCCGACGTCGCCGCGTGCCGGCAGGCCGAACATCGTCGTTTCGAGATTGGCCTGCGCGTAGCCCGCCCAGGTCCTCTCGCGCACGTCGGTGTCCTCCACCGACAGAGTCGATCCGATCGGCAGTCCGGCGTCGGCATCGCCGGTAAGGGCAAGAAACAAAGCGCGTGGATCCCAGCTTGCAAAGGTCAGGCCGCGCATCGGCGTTTCGGCACCGGCATAGAGATCGGTGACCGGAAAGACGGTGCGCGCGGCCACCGCATCGGGGCTGAAGATATTACCCACCAGCGCGATAGGATTGACCGAGTCATCGGAGCTGCGGTCGATCCCGTCGTCGCGTACGCGGTGACGGTCGGCATAGCGCGCCCCAAGCTGGATCGAGGACAGGGGTCCATCGAGATCGTAGCGTCCGTCGAGACGGAAGGAGAGGATATCGTCATCGACATTCTCCTGCCTTCGGCGCACGCGCAGCGCATCCGTATACTGCGCATAATTGTTCAAATCGAACGGCGCCTTGATGCGATTTTCGACCGCGCTCGTATCGAGAAAGGTGAGGGCCGGGACTTCATATCCACGAAAGTCGAGTTCGAAATCGACGCGGTCCTGCGTACGGATGCGCATATCGAGTTCGTCGCGGCGACGCTTGGTCTGCGAATAACCGGCGTCCGCGGCGATCGTCAGGCGGCCAGCGGTCCATTCGACGTTCGCGCCGAAGCCCAAATATTCTTCCGTCTGCACCTGACGAAACGGATTAAGCTCGATCCGGCTGTTGCCCGTGTAATCGAGCAGAGCGCCGCGGTCACTCACCTCCAGGGGCGTGATACGGCGGCGGCCGTCGGCGACGATCAGGTTTTGACGGTCCTCGCTGTCGCTGCGGTAGGAATATTGGCCGTCCAGATTGATATCGAGATCGGGGGTCGGCTGCCACTGAATGCCGCCCATCACGGCGTCACGGTCCGACTGGGTGCGCAGCGCGCGGTAGATATACTGGTTCGACACGAAATATTGCGGTGCGGAGCCGCCGGCGGTGAAATCGCAATTGGAACCGCCATCGAGGGAATAATCGGCGTTGCAAACGCTGTACGTCGAACTGGTGGTGAAGATGTCCTCCGGCGCGGTATCGCGGCGGATCTGCCCTCCGATCGCGATACCGATGTCGCCGATGCCGGTGGCGAACTGGTCGATATAGGAGGTTGTCAGGCGCTGGCTGTACGGATCGCCGCCAACCACGCGGTCTTCGTAATCGCTATAGCCGAGCTGCCCCTGCACCTGCAGCCGTCCCTTGCCGTAATCGAGCGCACGCAGCGTCTGCAGCTCGATAATGCCGGAAACGCCGCCCTCGATGAAGTTTGCCTGCTGCGACTTGTAGACGATCGCGCCGTTGATCAGCTCGGACGGGAACTGGCCGTAATTGACGTCGCGCCCGTCGCTGCCGGACGTGACCTCGCGTCCGTTCAGTATAGATGAGCCCAGGAATGCGCCAAGGCCCCGCACTGAAAGCTCGGAAGCGCCGCCCTTGAACCGGTCGGAGGTGACCCCGACGATCCGCTCCAGCGTCTCGGCAACCGACAGGTCGGGAAGGTCGCCCACATCCTCGCCGACGATCGCGTCGCCGATGACGCTTAGCTCACGCTTGGTTTCGAGCGAATTCTCGATCGTACGGGCGATCTCACCAGTTACAACGATGACGTTCTCGTCCTGCACCGCCTCTTCGACTACATCGGCGTCCTCGTCCGGCGGAACGGCCTGCGCGTGGGCGATGGTCGCCTGTGTCAGCAGGACGGCGGAGGCCAGCAGTCCTGCCCTCAAACCGCGGCGGCCAGGGTGGCTGGGCATAGCGAGAAGTGCACTTTCGTGACGCATGAATCCTCCCATAATTTCGTTTTCCGCCGGAAAAAGTCCGAAGGGGGCGCCTTTTGACACCGGTTACCTATAACGTTGACACCGGTGCCATTTCCCGTCAATCTATTTTCGGAAAAAATATTGGAGAGGCTTGAATGGCTCGTAAGAAGCTGAAAACATTTGCTTTGCTATCGCTCTCGGTGCCGCTGGCCGCGCCGACTGTGGCATCCGCGCAACAGACGCTGTCCACCGTGCCCGCGATCCTGCAGTCGGACAGCGGCGGCGAACAGCCCTATCTCCCCGACTTCTCCTACGCTGGTTACGGTTATGGCGAAAAGGCGATTCCCGAAGTCGGCCAGCACATCGATGTCGCCGATTACGGTGCGATACCGAACGACGGTATCGACGACAGCAAGGCTTTGAAGGCCGCGCTGGGCGCTGCCCATAAGATGACAGGCCCTGTGCGCGTTCAGTTCGCGTCAGGACGCTACATCCTGACCGAAATCCTCTGGATCGAGCGCAGCGGTATTGTGATCGCGGGGATGGGCAGCGCGAAGGGCGGGACCGAGTTCTTCATGCCCCGTCCGTTGAATCAGGCTGACGACGGCGGCGCACTCGACGAACTGCGCGAATATCTGAAGGAAAACGACAAGCGCCAGCACGACGAGGACATCAATCTGGACGTGCTCTTTTCTGAATGGAGCTGGAGCGGCGGGTTCATCTGGACGCGCTTCCCCGGCGGGCGGCATGCGACCTATCTGGAAAAATACGATCGTCCGATCGAACACGTCTCCAATATCCGTTCGGGCGCGCGCGGATCGCGCGAGCTGACCGTGGCCGATCCGGGCGCGCTGCGCGTGGGCGACGTGTTGCAAATTCATTGGCACAACCGAGCTGGCAAGGACGGGCCGCTGATCCGCGAGCTCTACGGTGATGCCAATCTCGAAATCGGCGATCGCCACTGGACCCTGCCCGATCGTCCCCTGGTACGCCAAGCCACCCGGATCGAGGCGATCCGCGGTGATCGGGTGACCATTGCTGACCCGCTGATGCACCCGATCGACACCGAACTTCCCGCCTATTTCGCGAGATGGGACCATCTGAGCGAGGTCGGGATCGAGAATTTGGCATTGGTCTTCCCGGAAAACCCCTATTTCGGCCATCATAACGAGGCCGGCTATAACGGCATCTACTTTACCGGTGTCCACAATGGCTGGATCCGCAACCTGCGGATCGTGAACAGCGATAGCGGCGTGCTGACCGATGATCTGGCAAACGTCACCATCGCCGATGTGGTGACCACAGGTGATCACAAAGCGCATTACGGTGTCCACATTGGTAATGTGCACAACGTGTTGGTGACGGGGAACGAGGTCTTCAACCCAACCGAGCATACCTTCAGCTTCAACACGCAGGCGACGCATTCAGTGTACCAGCGCAGCACCGGTTGGGAGCAGCCGACGCTGGACCAGCACGCTGGCGCTAATCACCAGAATCTTTACGACGCGCTCACCGTCCACATTCGCCCCGATCCTGCCGAGGATAGGCAGCCAGCCACCTATGATCTCTTCAAGGCGGGCGGTGCCGGTTACTGGAAGCCTGGCCATGGCCGCTACAACACGGTCTGGAACCTCGCTATCGAAGTCGATGCCAATGCCTCGCCCGGCCTTCCGGTGGTGCTGACCGAGAAAAGCGGCGGCCCGGAAGCGCGCATCGTCGGCCTCCACGGCGACCACCCGCTGGAGCTTCGCTACTCGCCGCCGCCATATACCGAGGCGGAGGGAAAACGCCTCCTCGCCGTCCCATCGCTCTATGACTACCAACTGGCACGGCGCTCAAGCCGCTAACCTGTGGGGCGGCTGAAACCGACGCGACTGGCGGAGTCGCCGGATCGACTTGAGCCGTTAATGTTTTGATCCTGACGAAGTTAAATAGTTCGCGTTCCGAGCCTTTCCCCTTTGCCGCACACAGGCAGATTATGAGTTAAATTCAGCGGTCGATATCGATCATAACTGACCTTTTCTTAAATCCGATGGTCTTGTGTACACGAACTCGTCGAGGACGGCAGAGCACACCCACACTGTGTATTGATGGAGCCGGCTCGGAAATTATAATTTGGTCGTTGTACTGGCATCGGCCGTGATCGCCCGGCTTTGGCATGTCGCATCGCCTGGAGAGCCAATGCCTGCGGCCCCGTCATAGGTATTGGCGAAGAGCGTGTTCCCGCCTTCGCTCGTAATTCCCGATGATCAAAGCCTTCTTATCGGCATAGAGATATCAAACCGCGGCGATTTTGGTTCAGACCCCCTCACGTCGCACCAGCGGATTGTCCGCTTCCTGTCGCGCTTGTTGAAGAGCCGTACACACAGCGCCTCAGAATGTTCTTCGGCGCATCACGTTCGGCCATCAATGCAATGCCATATAGAGCAGCCGTGTACGCCGTCGCCGCCACTTTTAAAGCCAGGATAACTGCGATCGGCTCTCGCCCGCGATAATGCTAATATTTGAATGCGGCGCAGTGAGCGGCACCTTTTGGCGCCAGTGGACGTACACAGTTATTGATCCGAATGACAGGCTTTGGTCGATACGTTAGCGCTCACACTGCGCTGTGCGGCGCTACCCCACTTTTACTCAAAGATTCGATCTTGTAAGAAATGCCTTGACTAATCATAATAATTTCGTATTCAGCCCGATACGGGAAACCGTTGCGTCGAGACGCTGTCGACACCTGAGTGCAGGGATTGGCCGATTCGACAAGAAACGCGAGCATTCCTAACTCGCTTTACGCCAGCTGTTGTCGACGCAACTGGCATGCCGATCCCGACTGGGAGGCAGTTGATCCGGTAACGGGTCAGACCGGGCTGTTAGGTGCCAAGGTCTCTTCAACATAACTTATATTGAGGAGTCCGTTATGGCTACGCGTGCCCGGAATAGTAAAACGACCACCAAAAGGACCGATCTCAAGGAAAGTGATAATCGCTTCACTCCTTCCTGGTTCATCTGTGCTGTCGTGTACAGCTTTGGCCGGATATGTTTCGACCCATGTTGGCATGCTGCCAGTCTAGTTCGCCCGGTCGCTTTCTTCGACGTTCGGCGGGGAGACGATGGGTTGCGTGACCCCTGGTTCGGTGACCTGGTGTTCGTCAATCCGCCGTGGTCTAACCAGAAGCGATGGCTTGAGCGAGCGCACGGCCAGTGGCTGTGCGGCAACGTGAAAACGATTGTATGCCTCGTCCCTGCCAGAACCGACACTGACCTGTTCCACAACATCCTGTCGCGGGACGCCGATATATACTTCATCAAAGGGCGTCCGAAGTTCTTTCAAGAAAATGGCAAATCCGAATCGACCTCGGTGAGTACGATGGCCGTGATCTTCGGTGCGACGGACAAACAGAAGAAACGTTTTGCCGAGAAAGTTCCAGGCTTGTGGTGGCAATCGCACCTTCGATCGTCGGCGCCTGCGATGCCAACGCCAGTTCAGATTCCAGTCGGCGCAAAGATGCGCGTGCATAAATCTTCGCCGACGTCGTGCGTATCGGTCCGTCAGGATCTGCGTGTCTATTGCGGGCCCTTCTCCAGCTAGAGCCAGCGGTTTTTCACGAACCAAGGTGGTCCAGCGACCAATCGACTGAACGCGCTTCGCGCAGCACGGAAATTATAGATATGAGCAAGACCTACGAAACAGCTGATGCCTCTTCAACCAAGGGCGGCTCGCGTCGGAAGCTGACCAAGGCCGGGTCCAAACGAAGCCGGCAGTGGGCAGATGCCAAGCGCTTGTCAAATAGCCCTCTCGCAGAAGACATCAGCAATGCAGAGCCAAAGCCGCCGCCCGGCTTCGGCAATCCGCAGTACAGATTGCCTCGCAGCGCCTGCGAAGAGATCGTCAAAAAGGCAACGGATGCCGTCCGCAAGGCAAAGCGCAATGCTGGCGCAGCCAAGGGCGTTCATGTCGTCAACGAACTCGCCCGGCTTTTCAATCTCGATCATGCAGAGCGGACCTGGCTGATCGCCTGGGTCAATTACCTGAATCTCTGGCCACAGATCGTGGTGGAAGGTAAGTATCGCTCCGGTGCGCGCATCCTGGCCGCGCTGGGCCTGCCGGTCTTTCCGCTACCCAATGCGCGGCAGGTTCCTTCTCCAGCTCCCGCGCAAGTGCCGACATCGACACCGTCACCTTCGCCCGCGCCAATCGCTCCAGCAGCGTCCAATCAGTCGTCAGCTGCACCGCCACCGCCGCCACTGCCACTGCCGGCCTCGTCTCCGCCGCTTCCCTCACCACCCCCGCCCCAGACGACGACTGGTCCGATAGCCACCACTGCTGGTGCAACCAACGCTCTGCATGAGGGGATCCGTCGGATGGACGCCTCATCAGGACAGGGCAGCACAGCCGATGCGGGTTCTGCCGTTCAGACTGGTGCTCCGACCAGCCCACACGGATCCACAGTTCAGCAGAATATCCCGCCGGCAAGCCCGGCTCCATCGATGGGCAGTACTGCGGCATCAATCCTGCCGCCAACCCCTCGAGAGGTCCCGGTGACGTTCATCAAGTTGAGCAATTCCAATGGCAAGACATTCTGTCGCGCATACTGGGAATCTAACGATCTCTCCGAAGTCCGCGCCAAGGCCCGGGCACTCGCCGCGGACAGCGTCGGTCTGTTCGAAATCCGTAACCACAGTGCAGTCGCTGAGAAATTCCTCATCGAAACGATGCAGAAGCTGGGAGTATCTTTGCCATGATACAGTATCGGCAAAGGGGGGGTAAACTTAGGCAGGATGGAGGTGGGGGACCCACCTTTTTCGACGTCGTGTCGCTGGCGCTTCGTGACGTCGTTTTTTTACCGCGCAGGTGCCTGCGCAATAGCGGAGGTGCTCAGTATGTCCTCCGATGAAACCAAGAGCAAGCGCTCGAATGGTGAGGACAGGCGGAAGGACACGCGTAAACGAGCTTGTATTAAGATCTATCTGGACAAGGAGAAACTGGCCGATGTCGACAGCCGTCGTCGCGGCGTATCGCGCACAGCCTGGTGTCGCGACCGTATCTTCGCGAGCGAAAACTTTCACGATCCGTTGTTCGACGTGGCTTCGCGCCTGGCAGCAATAGCGGCAAGCTGCGCTGCGGATTATCAGCGCGTGGCTCGACTGGGCGATGCATCAACTGCCCTTGAGCGGACTCTGCAACTGCATCACGGGGTTGATCCTGCAACCCGGTCGCTCATCGAAAATACTACCCTCGATCTGCGCGCCGCGATCGAAGCGCTGAGGACATCCCATAACAATTCGACGCACTGGCGTGCCGAGCTCACTGCTGTAGCGCGTGAGGTGCTGGAACTGCTCCGGGAGCGCCAGCAGTCGGACCGGGCACGCGCTTCCCAGATGTGGTCGAGGCATAAGACATGATCGCCAAGATCTGGAAGTATGAGCTCGCTGCAGGAGCGACGAGCGCCGGTGCAAAGCAGCGGGTCGCATACGATATTGCCCTGGGGTGCTCGTGCTATGTCCTGGCGGTGTCACCCTACTCCGAGGCAATGGACACGTTTGAGCTAGCCCGGCGCGTCGGCGATTATGTCGGCGCGCCCGACACCGTTCCGGAACGCATATTGAGAAGCTATGCAAGCGGGCTTGTGTCCGAACAGCCCGTCGCTCAGGCCAGCGAGCTGGCAGTTCATGCGGCGAACGCCGGGCTCGGCCGCGTGTATCATCTAGTCTACAGCTACAGGGAGGACGATGCGCCTGATCTAGACACGCAGACAGAGCACAGGGAAATCTTCCAGCAGGTGCTGCACGGCGGCATAGCTCCTAGCGTCGGCGCGGACCATGGCGATCAGCCCAACCCCCACCACCACGAGGTGATGGTCGCAATCGATCCGCTGTCCGGCGAAGGCGTATCATTCGGTCAGGGGTGGTATATCGAAGCCTGTCATATCGCGCTGGCGATCTGCGAATACCGGTCTGAGCTGCAGCCCGAACCCAACCGGCGATATGTCGCAGACGAGCGGGGCGTCTATCATATGCTTACCGGCGCACGCATCGCAGATGCGGATGGCCGAATGGTTCGCGACCCTGACGACGAAACCCTTGTCGACCGCAAGGTCATCGTGGCGATGCAGAAGCAGCACGATGCGATCATGAAAAACAATTTCGCACCTGATCCGGAACTGGCCGGCAAGCCGTGGGAAGTCGAGCGCGCGATAAAACACATGGCTGCACAGCGGATCAAGGACGCAAAAAGCTGGCAGGATCTTCACCGCAGCCTCGCCATGGTCGGCATCCGCTACACGAAGACCGGAAACACAGCTCGGCTTGAGCTCGAGCGATATGGTCGTGACGAAGCGGACCGCAATCTGTTCGTAGATGACAAAATAAAGGCCGGTGCAGCAGGTTCGCAGGCCGTGTTGGGTAGACTCAGCGAACGGCTTGGAACGTTTGAACCTGCATCTGCCGACCTGACGGTCAGGCCGTTCATGATGCCGCGCTATGACCTGCCCGTTGATGCTGCAAAGGCCGAACAACGCGCGGACACTTGGGAAGCGAAGAAGCAGAGAGCGGAACTCGAACAGCATCTGAAGGATGAGGGGGCCACCGATCGGAGGGAAGCCCAGAGTGGCAACCTCGGCAAACTCATGGCCTATACGAGTGAGCTGCTGGCTGAGCCGAGGCGTGAAGAGATGCTTGCAGTCGAGGAGCTGCTTGTAACACTGGGCGCTAAACGAAAGCGCAAGGTGCGCAAACCAGCGCAGGTCCGGAAGCGCCAAGATGGGCAGTCGGCGGAGCCGATACTCTTCTTCGATGAGAGCGAAGCCGAAGGTCTGTTCTGGCGGGGACCGCCGGAGGATGAGGAGGACGAGAGCGGGAAAGAAACCAAGCAGGAGAAACAAAGGAGGATCGATCAGGCTCGCCGCGCTGCAGCCGAGCGAGAAGACGAGGTTCGCAGGCGTCTGGAAGTTCAGCCCTACAGCGTCATTACCCGCAAGGGCGTGCGAGCCTATTTTCGCGGCAGAGAACTCGCGATCGTCGAGCGTCACCATATCGTTGCCGTGCATGCGAAGGACCAACAGACGAAAATCGACGCACTGCTGTTATCCCAGGCAAAGTTCGGCAAGGTCAAACTGCTGGGCCGGCGCGCCTGGATCAGGGAAGCTGCGGCGCTTTCGGCCGAGCTGGGGATCAAGCTCGACAAATCCCAGCAGTATCTGGCCGAGCAGCATCTAGATCGCATCGCGAAGGACCCATCGGCGAGGCTGATCCGGGGAGCGATTAAGCCTGTTAAACAGACAACGACGAGACCGGCCACTGCAGCAAAAGGGGCAGCTGCAGCCGACGCGATCAGGAGGCGCGAAGTCTATCAAAAGCAGCTGATGTCCGAAATCGAGCAGCAGCGGCGCATTAGGGAACGGCTGGTCGAGGAGAAGGGGCCGTTCTGGTTCAAACGGTTGAAGCAGGAACGGGACGTCGACGACGAACGAGCAAGGCGCGCCATACCCATACCGATCAAACTTCATTTGGCGCAATGGCACCTCGATAAGATGGATCGAAACCGCCTGCTCCTTATGACCTCGTCCTTCGAACAAGAGGGGGTTCGGTTCCTTGATGATGAGGCGCTTCTGCAGACTTTGGAGGGCTACCACAGCTATATTCTGCGCCCTGAACTGCAGGCACGTTTGCAAGCCCTAGAGGCGATCCATCACTTTCGCTTGCTATGGACCAGGAACGCCCTCGCTGACGGGGTCGTTCGGATCGAAAACAATGTGCTCACAGCTTCCCGCAAAGAGGACGACTGGGCGATCGGATTCTACGAGCAGCAAAGGAAGGGTGCCTGGTTCAGGTTGATGGTCACGCCCGAGGCGGGCAGCCGGGTTGATCAGCGTATGCTCGATACGCCGCCGGAGATCACGGCATGGCGCCGCGCCCACAAGACGCCTCCCCAGGACCCGTTGGTCATTGGAGCGATTGCCGATGAACTCTATCTTCGACTGAAAGACGATCCAGAGCAGTTCAAGGCGACGCTCAAGGCGCTCGATCCCGATCCGAAGAAAGCGTTTAGCGAAGCATGCGACTTGCGTCGAAGCTCCACGCGGTTCCAGATGAAGTTTGATCCTTTCATGCCGAGCAATCCAAATTATCGGCGCAGACGGAGCGGGCCGCGAGGCCAAGCGATGGGACGACGGAGATGAGCAGGCTAACCAACCTGGCGGCCATCGCGCGCCGACCTAATTTAGTAGCTCGACGGCCTGAGGCGGCGACGGAAAAGGCGGGGGCCGCCCAGTAGCTCCATCCGTAAATCCAGAGAACGGAAAGCCCGGGGCTGCCCAGCAGCACCATTTTCGAATCGCAAGAAGGAAAAGCGTGCCGCGCAGCGGCCGCTTCGTCAGTAGATTTTACTGGGTGAGAATTGCCGGAGGTGAACCGGCAGGTAGAGGGAAAAAAGAGCATGTAGCTCGGCTCCTGCCTCGCCGGTTCGACCACGAACCGAAAGGCAAATAGAATGAACGCAAATCATCTGAACGAGGCCAGCGAAAAGCTGGCCGAACAACTGGAGCGCGATAGCCACTATCGTGTCCTGCGGGCTGTGCCCGACCGCTACACAAACATGCCGGAAGACGGCACGCCTCCAGACGGCCGGTGCATCGCCATCGTCGACACCGAAACAACCGGTCTGGATCCCGACACCGACAGCATCATCGAGCTCGCGATCATGCTTCTGTTCGTGGACGACGACGGAAGGGTTCTGGCCCATCTCGGACCGATCAGCTGGCTGCAGGATCCCGGGGTCGTGCTCGATCACCGGATTAGCATGCTGACCGGATTGGAAGACGAAGATCTGAGCGGCCAGTCGATCAACGATGCGTTCGCTTCCAGAATGCTCGATCGGGCGGACCTGATCGTCGCTCAGAACGCAGCGTTCGACCTGGCGTTTATCGAGCGCCGCTATCCCGACCTTGCCGGCAAAGCCTGGGCCTGTTCCTGCAAAGAGATCGACTGGCTTGGATTGGGCTTCGGTGGCCGTGCACAGCAGCACCTGCTGGGACAGTCTGGATGGTTCAGCAACGCGCACCGGGCGGGTGATGATGTGTGGTCGCTCTTTTGCCTTCTGCAGCAGCGCCAGCAGGACCCGAACGGCGAACGCGTGCGGACCCAGCTGGCGCGGTTGATCGAGGCTTCCGATAGGCCCACGATTATGGCCGAGGCCCGCGGTGCTCCGTTCGACAAAAAGGGCCTGCTGAAGGCGCGCGGCTACAGCTGGAACGCTGCCAACAAATTTTGGCAGAAAGAGCTGCCGCAAGGCGACGTCGATCTCGAAGATGCCTGGGCTTATCGCAACGGCCTGCCGCCGCTGGCCAAGCGCAGCGTTACCGCCACCGAGCGCCATCGCTGATTGATTGCAACATCACCACCAACCCAGCACAGGGCCCGCCTCCGGCGGGCTTTGTGCTTTTTAAGGACAAGACACATGACCGATCCACTTAACGCGTTCGAGCAAATGCTCCTGGAATCAGCGCGTCAGTTCGAATGCCAAAGCAGCGAAAGGCCCGATCCTGCGACCACCTCTATCATCGTGCTCGATCTGGAGTTTTTGTATGACCGAGATTCCTATGCCGGATATGCGATCAGCGAAGGCACCACGGCTTGCAAAGATATCCGCTGGCCGTTCCACCGCGTTGCTGCGGCCTGCTGGCTGGCAGCCACATTTACAGCGGGCAGCGACGTTCCAGAAATCAGCGGACCAATAGTGCTGTCGCTGGATGCGATCGATGAGCGAACCTTGCTCCAAAAGCTGTTCGATACGCTGGATGCAAACTCTAGCGCTGTCTTGGTCACCTGGGGCGGCGAAGCGCGCGACCTGGCCGTGCTTCGGCACCGTGCGGAGATCCACGATCTCGTCCTGCCCTTGCAGCTGCGCAATGGCTCACCCCATGCGCCGCAACGTCTCGATCTTTGCCGGGCGACATGCGTGCAGGCTATTCCGGTGCACCTGGGTGAATATGCCGCGTCCAGTTCGATCCCGGCAAAGCCGATACCTGCCCGGCAAATCGGAGCTCTCGCCGAGAAGGGCGAATGGGGCAAGGTTCGCGAGCAGGTGTGCGCAGATGTCCTGACCACCAGCGTAATCGCGCTGCGCTATCTGTCAGTGAGGGATATCATCCGCTGCGACCGCGATAAGGCCCAGGCTGCCATCGCCGAAGCTGCGGCCAGCGGCATTCCGCACAGCAAGTTCGTCAATCGCGACTTCATACCGTGGGCAGCTGGTCAGGCCATCAAGGCGCAAACACGTTCTGCGGTCGAACAGCCAGTGCATTGATCGCGGTCCAAGCCATCCAGTCGATCAAAAAGGAAGGATTGCCCATGTAGCTCATTGCACCACGCCGGTGTGCGCCCGGCCATACGTAACGCGCAAAACCCAGCTCACCATATCGAGCACTTCCCAAGCCGCCCGTCCCCATGACGGATGCGGCTTTTTTCATGTCCAAAAGGAATATCAGAATGCCCAAAAAGAAAACCCACCGGGCGCTGGCCGTCAGCGCAGCACCGGTCACCTATCCAATCGCAAACACTATAGTTGCCGCGACGCAGCTGTTTCAGGTCCCTGAGCGTCATCCCGATGAAAACGGCCCGTGGAACGACGAAGCCGACAAGATCGGTTGGATCGATGAACGCACCGGCAGGCAATGCATCATTCTGCGGCAAACCGATGGCACGCTTTCTGGTTACGTGGCTGTCGGACCGGATCACCCTCTGTTCGGCTATAGCGAGGATGCCATTCCAGGCTGCCTGGAGATATTGGTCCACGGCGGACTGACCTATGCCCAACCATGTGAGGAGAACCGGCCGGAAGCGATCTCGGTATGCCATGTGTCGGATGCTCGTCATCGCAGGACGCAGGACGTCTTTGATCAAGGGGATGACCTGTGGTGGTTCGGGTTCGATACCAACCATAAATATGACTATGTGCCTCAGCCGCGTCATAGTAGCCCGCGGCAAAGAAGCGACGGCAAGGCGTATCGGGATCAGTCCTACGTCTACCGCGAATGCATCAAGCTGGCCGCACAACTGCAGCGGATCGAGACCGGCATCAATGTGCCTATCCCGTCCGAGTTGCAGCAAACCATCCCTCCGATCGGAGGAACCGAACAATGAGCCAGATAACAGAACCACAGGATTATGCATCTCGCCGCAATCCCAAGCTGCCATGGGGGCATTGGCTTATGGTCGACGATCATGGTTCCGATCGGATCATAGACGAAGAGGGCCGGCATTGGTCCTCTGTCCGCGACTGCCTCTGGCGGTCGCGGTTGGGCATGCCAAAATTGGACCGCGATGTGCAGGATGAGGGGTTGGAGTTCCTGCTGACTGTGCTGGCGGTTATCGATCGCCGCCTTCTAGGCATCGAAGAGTTCACCCATGCTTTGTTCAACGATAGCATGGCTGTGGCTGCACATTACGCCCAATGGCTGATCGGTCAGGGCTTGGTAGAGCACAACAGCTGTGGACGACCCGACGGCCCGCTCACGTGCGAGGGCAAGGCAGTGCTGGTCATGCTGGCATCTACCAGATCGCCAGAACATGCCCCGATCCCAATCGGGCTGAACTGGATTAATAGTCGGCGAGGCCTGGATCGCGGGAAGCCGCATAAGGGCCTCACGGAACTGCTGGCAAAGCAGGAAGCGCTAGCTGATCAGCTCCAATACCGGTTTGTGCGCAGGGACATCTTCGACACACCGGGCATCGCTCTGGTGGGCGAGGGGCTGGGACCGACAATCCCGCTGCGCAGGACGATCTGGTCGCTCAGTTTTCCTGACAACCATGCGCGTGACCGGTTTTACCTTTGGCTCCACGAGCGGCTCGACCGCTGGTTGGACTGGGGAGAGATGGCGCAGGCTAAAGGCGGGCGGGTGCTTAGCGAGCATCTGCTGCAGCTGGCATTTGTCGATCGGCCGATTGAGATCGCATAAGAGGTGAGGGCGGTTGCTATGGCAGTCGCCCTCGTCTCGCTGTTGAATAGAGCTGGCTGTATTAACTCCTACTGCACCCGTTCGGCTCTTCGGAGACGATGGTTGACGCGGACATGAACTCAGTTGGGGCAGGCCGCTGACCTACCGGCCTGTTTATAGCTACACCTGACTTCATCGGATATTAAACGCTACCGCTCGATACCTGGACGATATTAAGCAGGACGCCGATCGTGAGGCCGCGCTGGGAAACCTGGCGTGATAAATATCAGCTTTTGGGGCAGCGAACCAACAAGCCGAACGGCTGCGATTGGGGCGCTTTGCAGACCGGCAGCAAATGGGCCGATAGCTGACCGTCCGCTGTTGGCCTCACATTCGGCGATATAGACATTTACGGGCCCATACGTCGATGCGAGACGTTGCCGTTACATGACCATGCACTACACGCGCTCGGGGCGCGGAAAACCCCTCCTCCTTGTCCACGGACTGGGGGCGACCTGCAGCTCGTGGGACACAATCTCGCCTGCGCTCTCTGAAGTCAGGGAGGTAATTGCAGTGGACCTGCCCGGGCATGGGCAGACACCCGAAGAGGCCGACAGCGGCACGTTTGACGGGCTGGCGCGCAGTCTGGCCGAATGGCTCGGCGCGGAAAACCTCATCGGGGTCGATATGGTGGGTAGTTCGTTGGGCGCTCGCCTAGTGCTCGAGATGGCGCGGCGCGGCCACGCGGGCGCAGCTGTCGCACTGGATCCGGGCGGCTTCTGGCATGGGTGGGAGCGCACCTTCTTCAAAGCCACCATAACGCCTTCGGTTGCTCTGGTTCGCGCGCTGCGACCGGCGCTTTCTGCCATCACCGGAAATGCCGCAGGTCGAACCGCGCTTATGGCTCAGCTCTCTGCAAGGCCGTGGGCGCTCGACCCGGCATTCGTCGCGCGTGAACTGAAGTCCTTGGCCGATACGCGCACCGTCAATGCGCTCGTGAAGGATCTCGCCAACGGTGCTATGCAGCAGGGGCCTGCGGCAACGGCGGCGCCCGTTGTCATCGGCTGGGGACGCAAGGATCGGCTGTGTCTTCCACAGCAGGCGGATCGCGCGATTCAGGCCTTCCCCGAAGCGACGCTGCACTGGTTCGAGCGTAGCGGCCACTTCCCGATGTGGGATCAGCCAGAAGAGACCGTCCGCGTAATTATGGATGCAACAAACGGCTCGGGATTGAGATGATTTCGCAACTGGCGGCTTAGCGAATCGCGGGCCTACGTGGTGCCTAATCCCTTGTTCGGTCCTCTGTTGGGCCGCTTGCTGACATTCCGGTATTGGCAAACAATTAACCTAACTGGACCAAGGTACCCTCGCTCACCGCAACCATGAAACCGTGCTTCGCCCGATGAACTGCGCGACGAAGTCCGCTGCGTGCGAGAGTGTTGGCTAACTATCACGCTTGTGAAGGCACCGCCCCCGGCCACTGCCATCGGCGACAGCAACTGATCCTTGGAGGTACGGCCAGGTAAAGGCACCCAAAGCCTCGTAGCCGGCCATGCGCTTGCCGGCCGTAGTTCCGATGCGCTCAGGCGCCAGTCCCAGGTTGCAGAAGCCCGAAACCACCTGGGTCACGGGCTCATAAGCCGCTTCCAGCGTCATGGCCATAGCCGGGACCCTGGTCGGTGGGCTGGTCGCGAATGGCAATCATGGCTGTACCTCATTAGGATGGCGCCTAAAATTCAACGTTTAGGGTGCGGGTGCTCAGAACAGCTGAGGTAGACCTCACGACCAAATCGCGGATAAATCGATCTCCAACCTCGCCGAGCCTCGTGATCGCCGGGTGAAGCCGGCGGACCGAGTGGAACTAATCGTTCAGTGCCGACTGCGAATTGATTCCGTCCCGCGGACCCATTCGAGTAATGGAGCGTAGCGCCTCGTCGATCGGTTGATCCAAAGCGTTCGACGCGATGTTCCTTGCAGCACTGCGCGGTCGACGTAAGGATAGAGCGACAGATACTCTTCGCCCACGAAGGTGTTCTCCCTCGCCTGAGTGACCGGTATTACGCCGACCCGTCCGCAATGGGCATCCGCGAATCCCAGTTCCCATGGCATCCACCGCGAGCGACTGGAATGACGGCTGTGGACGTAGAGAAGCGATGCGGAGCTGCGGAGCCGATGGCGCAGGGTCCGCGCCGTCGCAAGATCGACATCGTCCGGATCAAGGTGTGGATCGGAGTAGCTGTCGACATAGACGTTGAGACCGGCATCCCTGAGTGTCCTGTAAACGCCCAGGAGGATATCTTCGGGCTCACTGGACGAATGACTGAGGAAGACATCGAACCTTTCGTCTTCCGCCGCAGAAGCCTCTTCGACGAGGACGGTCGCGGCGCTCTTGCGGAGCACACCGCCGCTGAAGTCGGCTCGTCCCAGGATTTCGCTCTCGGTCAGTAATGCCATCGTTGAATTCCAGTTTTCCCATCATAGAAATGTTAACCGCACAGAGCCGGGCAAGCGATCTTCTTTTCCATTCATTCGCATGGATGTATGCATTAGTAGGCTTAACTGGCAATCGAGAGACCGCGATACTACATCGCCGAGATCACACACGAAGAGGCTCAGGCGATGGCCACAGGATATGGTATCGGAATGGGCATCCGCCGAGAGGTTTTCGTGAGCTATCACCATCTTGGCGATCAGGCCTACTATGATCGGTTTTCCCGCTCCTTCCATCACCAGCTGAAGGTGATCACGGACAACTCGCTGGATCGGCGGATCGACAGTACCAATCCGGACTACGTGATGAGGCGGATAAGGGAATTCCATCTGCATGGCAGTTCCTGCATGATCGTGCTCTGCGGTGCGGCGAGCTGGAGCCGCAAGTTTATAGACTGGGAGATCAAGGCCTCGCTTGATCAGAAGATGGGCGTGGTCGGAATCAAGCTGCCCACCCTGCCGGTCATCGGTGACGCATCTCACAAACCCGCTCGCCTGCAGGACAACATCGACAGCGGCTATGCCCTCTGGACGACCTTCGAAACCATCATCGGAATCCACGGTGCGCTCATGGGCGCGATTGAGGAGGCCATCGCAATCCCCAAGAGCAGAATCGCCAACGATCGACCGATGATGGGGCGCAATCTGTGATGGCGACGACAGGGCGCGGGGGCCCAACATGCATGGACACGGGCCAGGAGAGCGAGAGATGAATTTCCTTCAATACGATCTGGGGCACCGCTCGGCTGGAGAAGTCGTCGAGGTGACACTGACCCGGGGTGCGAATGTCAGGCTCATGACCAGTTCTGAGTTCTCGAACTACAAGAACGGAAGGCGGCATCGGTTTATCGGCGGCCTCGCGAAGCGTTCGCCGATCAACCTGCAGATCCCGAGTTCGGGTCGATGGATTGTGGCCGTGGACATGCAGGGACTGCAGGGCAGTACGAATGCGTCCGTCCGCGTTAGGCCGGGCGCCCTTCCGGAAATCCGCGAAGCTCCTTTGTCCTCCGTCCCAGGACTGGTCCATGAGCCCGCGCCATCGGTCGAGAAGTCCGGCGAGACCTACGACGTCTTCATCTCGCACGCCAGCGAGGACAAGGAATCCATCGTGCGGTCACTGGCCGATGAACTCGTCGCGCGCGGCCTGAAGGTCTGGTACGACGAATTCACGCTGCGTATCGGCGACAGCCTGAGGCAGAAGATCGACGCCGGTCTCGCACGCAGCAGGGTCGGGTTGGTGGTCCTCTCGCCGGCGTTCGTCGACAAGGGCTGGACCAACTACGAACTCGACGGGATCGTGACGCGGACAATGTCCGGCGAACAGATACTTCTCCCCATCTGGCACAACATCACGAAGCAGGAGGTGATCGACTTCAGTCCGTCGCTGGCGGACAAGGTCGCCCGCAGTACCGGAGTGCACACGGTGGGTGAGATCGCTGACGAGATTGCGGAGCTCCTCCAGGACAAATGACGCCCGGAGCGCTTAAGCGCGGGTGAAACTGCATGGCGCCGATCAAGCCTTGAGCTGATCTAGCCGCGTCCAGTCCGCCGGAGTTCCCCTGAGGCCGCTGCCCAACCCCATTCCCCATTCGATCACCGCTTCCGCCAGCCCCGCCTCAAAATGTCTGCGATACCCTCTCTTGCCGCATACATCGTCCCCTTTCCAATCGCGGAACTCGGCCGGAACGAGAGGGCCGTCTCCACCAAAGTAGACGAATTCCCTACCGATCAGCACCTTCCTCGAATGGGTATCATGCTCCCGGTTGTAGGGGTTCGGACTGCCATCGGGAAAGGTGTGAAGCGAATTCGCCTGCTGCCAGCTTCCTTCGGCATCACGGTGATAGATGTTGTCGCCGAACCCATGCGCGATACCTCTGTGGAGGGTCGGCCGCTTCTTCTTGAAGCGTTCGTCAGCCCAGTAATCGTCGTACTCGATGATCTCGTCTATCCGCATCATGTAGACGAACCTGCCGGATCTCTCCCTTTTGGCGCATCCCGTTCCCATGACGTGATCACCCAAGGAGGCCCGTTCGCGAATCTGCGGCTTGCAGGTGGCCAAGGTGCATGCCCCGAAGAACGGATTGGGCGCAAAGCCGAAGTCGTGATCGATCACGTAGCTGTAGAGGGCCACCTTAGCACCTGTACCGCGGGATCGACCGCGGGGTCATCGGGTCGCCCTGAGGGTCCCGCCAGCCGTCCATCCGATCGAAGATCGCATCGACGATCTGGTCTCCATCCCACGGCACCATATGGTCGGCCACCTGCTCCAGCGCTTCGGGCAGTTCGCACCCGGTGTGCTGATCATCCCAGACGCCCACGATGTTCTTGCCCTGCTCGTGTGCGTAGGTGATCTCCTTATTGACCCAGTCGCTATCCTTAGTGTCGGGCGTGACAAGGACCACCAAGCTGCCGGCCCAATCAATGGCCGGCTTCAGGATACCGTTCATGATGTAATCCGGGTCCTTCGCCCTGTTCGGCTTCTCCGATGTGATGGAGCTGTCGCGCGCCTCGCAACCCTTGGACTTCAGCAGGTCCTTCAGCGGCTGCAGCCGATGATCATCCTCGTGAATGTGGCTGATGAAGACGTTGCAGACCCTGTCCGACATAATGCATCCCGAGGATTCACATAATGTTCCCTCGGTTAGCGCAATTTGCCACATTACGCCACCTCGAACCACACTCTTCCAGAAATCCGAGTAAGCCACCGGCCGAAAGGTGGCGCTGACCGCTGAAAGCGGTATGGAGACCGACCGAACCCGTTCTCGAGTGGAGTTGTCAATGGCCATGAAGCCGACGGAGGTCTTCGATACCTACTGGTGGTTCGCCGCGGAGCGACAGGCACTTTACCTGAGGCGGCTCACCGGGAGGGCAGGGCCTTGGACGACTGATCCGGTCCTTCTGACCTACAGGTTCACCAATGCCTACCGGGCCAGCGACCGGGTGAGCCAGTTCCTCATCAACGAGGTCCAGTATTCGGAACACCGTTCCCAGGCGCCCGCTGAACTCTTCTACAGGACCATCCTGTTCAAGATCTTCAACAGGATCGACACCTGGTCTCTCCTCGAGCGGAAATTGGGCCCGCTTTCATGGCAAGCCACCCCGCCAGCGATGATTGCGAAGGTGATGGACGAGGCGTTCGGAGCGGGTCACCGGCTCTATTCGGCGGCCTACATCATGCCTTCACCGCCGTTCGGCTACAAGCGCAAGCACGAGAACCACCTGGCGTTGATCGGACGCATGATGGATGACGGGCTACCGGGTCGGATCGTGTCGGCGCGCTCACTCGGGGAGGTGTTCGAATTGCTCCTCTCCTATCCAGGTATCGGCCGGTTCCTCGCGTTCCAGTACGCCATCGATCTCAACTATTCAGCGCTGCTCGACTTTAGCGAAGGAGAGTTCGTCGTCGCCGGACCCGGGGCGATCGACGGCATCTCGAAATGCTTCTCCGACCTAGGCGGGGCCGGTCCCGAAGAGGTGATATTCTGGGTCATGGAGAACCAGGATCGCGAATTCTCTCGGCGGGGGATCGAGTTCCCGGGACTTTTCGGGCGGCCGCTCATGCCGATAGACTGCCAGAACCTCTTCTGCGAGATATCCAAGTACGCGCGGGTCGCCCACCCGGACATCAAGGGGGTGAGCGGCCGCACCAGGATCAAGCAGAGTTACAGGGAGAGTCTCAATCCGATGCCCAGACCGCGGTTTCCCTCCCGCTGGGGCCTGAGCGTCCCCGAAGATCTCACGACGCCCCGCGACCTGGTCGCGATGATGGAGGACGCATGCTGAGCGAGACGATCCATGCCTGAACTTGATAAGATCCGATCAGATTTCGAGAGTGGGGCAAGCGGGCCGCTCGCTCTCAACGAGTACCAGGAATTCGCAAGGCGAACATATAAGGGGGATCTCGACGGAGAGGAACTGTTCCGGTTCCTCCTCCTCGGCCTGCATGGCGAGGTCGGGAGCCTTCTCAGCGAACTGAAGAAGAAGCAGCGCGACCGAAGTGCCTACGTGGCCTATTCGCGGTCGGCAGTCGAAGAGACGGGCGACGTGCTGTGGTACCTCGCCAACGTCGCGCTGGTCGCCGGAATCCCCTTGTCCGCGCTCGCCGGGACCAACAAGCTCGACACCGGCTCAGGCGCGGCGGCGACATTCGCCGACCTCGAACCGCAGGCAGCGCTGTTCGAGGAACCCGCGTCGAATGCCGCGGTACAGGAGGCGCTGCTGGCCCTGGCGGCGCGCACCGGAGACATCGTGTCACGTTTCGGAGAAGGACCCGCGGGAAGCGAGCTCCACGCCGGACTGGCGTTGGTCTTCGCCGCCATGGTGAATGCCGCGAAACAGGCGCATGTAAGCATCGAGGGGGCCGCGACCGCAAACCTGTCGAAACTGCTCGGTCGCTGGCCGATCACGCGTGATCACGGGAAGCTCTACGACGAGGATTTCCATCCCGACGAGCAGATCCCCCGACGTTTCGCGGTGGCATTCCGGGAGAGGCAGGTAGGCAGCACCACCTACGCTTTCCAGTCCCTCAACGGCGTCAACCTAGGTGACCGGTTGACCGACAACAGCGCGGGGGGCGACGACTACCGCTTCCACGACATCTTCCATCTCGCATTCGCGGGCATCCTCGGCTGGTCGCCCGTCCTTCGCTCGCTCCTCAAAATCAAGCGCAAGAGCGACGGTCGGATCGACGAGATCGAGGACGGCGCAAGGGCTCAGATCACGGAAGAGGGCATCTCCAACTGGATATTCGCGCATGGCCTGCGCCATGGTGCATTCGAAAATGTTGACAGTCTGGACTTCGCGCTTCTCAAGACCGTGCAGGAGATGGTGCGCGAATACGAAGTGAATGACCGACCCCTCTGGATGTGGGAGGAGGCCATCCTCGCAGGGTTCTCGGTGTTCCGCGATCTCAAGCGAAACCGCGGTGGCACGGTCGAAGTCGACCTTCACAAACGCAGCATCGAATATTCGGAGGCGGACGCGTCAGGCGGCGGATGAGCGCAGAAACCCGCTCATAGAGCTACCGGGCCACGGCACAGACGCAGAAGTCCGCGAAGGACGAGAGCAACCGCTTCATCGATGTGAGGAGTGACCGCAAGCGTACGGTTCTCCTCCGGGTTCAATCCGTTCGACAGGTCAGGCGTCAAAACATTCGCGAAGATGTCGCGCTGGCCCCATTCGCGCGCCGTGACACCCGGGACCTCGGCGAGGCCCAAGGCCGAGGCGATATCCGCCGCGCAGCCTCCGAAGCCGCCCAGAATGTAGAGCGGCCGGCGCTCCTCCAGGGCCACCTGCGCCTCTTCGGCGATCCCCGGCATCGCACCGAGAAATCCATCCACTTTCCCGCCTGCGATGATGCGGGCGGAAGTGTCGCGACTCATACGGCGCCGCATCATCGTCAATCCTTCGATCCACTCGCCGGGCTCTGCCGCACGGGTCTGGAGGTCGCGGCGCTGATCCCTCGCCAGCGGTGTCCCGTCCTGAGCGAGGAAAAGCAATTCGGCCATGCCCTCCAATTCCTGAGAATATCGCTCGAGATCGTGGAACGGTTTCGAGATGTGCACGGGCCATGCGAGGTAGCTCAGGACAGCCGCACGCTGGTCGCCCTCGTCAGCATCGCGGCGATGCCGAGCAACGAGCTCGAACAGGATCTCCGTGAACCCGCCCGCCCGCAGATCTCCACCATAGGCGACCCGTGCGCCCAAGGCGAGGAGATGGCGCGCCATCTCCGCGGTGGCATCCCGCAGATGGGCCTCTCCCATGCCGAGCGCACCGAGGTCAGGGCTCTCGGAAACGGAGATCGCGACCGCCTGGTCGGAGAGAGCTTCACTATATGCCATCACGCCTTCTCCGCCAGCCACTCGGTGAAGCTCCTCAGCTCCACCTGTGGTGCAACCGCTTCGAAGAGCCTCTGCTCCTCTCGACTGAGCGGAGGATCAGGGTACACCATCATCGGGTCCCCTGCCATCCCGGACTTCGGAAGCGCGGCCAGGGAGATGAGTTCGGGCGGCCGCGGGATGAACGTGACCCCGGGGTCGCTCACACCGGTCACCTCGATCCGGCACTTCCACAGGAAGTCCCGCAGCACCTCGTCGAGGATCCGCCCGATGACATCGTCCAGGCGGTCCATGCCCACCGGATCCATGCGGACGATCGGGACATTCCCGAGATACGGAAATCCCCGCTCGTCACGGTCCCCGATGCAGTTCGCCACGATGAGCGGCACATTGTGGCGCTTCGCCTCTATGATCTCGCGACGGCACCACTCCCGCGATGAGAAGCTGTCCGTATGAATGGCGACGACCGCGCTCTGTCGCACCCTGTTTAGGAGCACCCTGTCGAAGGGAACGCCGGCGGGGATGTCATTGACATCGAAGAACGACGAAAGACCCTTCCCATCGTGGAGGTGGCCCCGGAGCGCCTTGGCGATCGCTTCACCATTACCGGCGTGCTTGGAGTGGCTGAGGAAGATCGTCACCTTTTCGAGGTAGGCGTTGAGCGCCTCCTCGCTGTCGTCACCGTGCTCCAGCCGTACTAGGTAGTGGCGAAGCATCCGACACAGCTCGAGCGTGAGCTCGGCAATGAGTCTAGATGTCCTGGCCTCGGCCGAACCCGTGAACTTGTCGCAGCGGATGGCCTGCTCACTCGTCAGCGCCGTCGCCTGATGCTCGAAGGCAACGGGTAGCACCCGCATACGCAGACCCCGCGCTTCGGCTTCTCTGGACAGGCCCTCGACATAGCCACGCCATTCCGGATCGCCGACCATGTGCTCGTCACCGAGAACGATCACCGCAGTCGTCTCCGCGCTTTCGGGATCGATGGGCAGTGGGGACGGCTCGCCCGGTGCGGCCTCAGAGCGGAAGAGAACGCTCAGCCCCGTTCCTCCGGCAACGCTGTCGAACAATTCCCTTCTGAAGTGCGACATCAGCGTCTTAGCCATCGCATCTCCGGCAGTAAACGAAGGGTGCCAAGCCACGTAGAGTGCGAGCAGCGGTCGTGTGGGAACTGTCATCGCAAAGTGACTAGCTCGGATCGACAAAGTCATCAATCACGAGATTGGGCCGGTTACGAACCGCGCTTCGATGCCGGAACCGCATCTCAAGAAAAATCTTCAAATGTTATGAGAAATTTTCAGGCTCGTCCGCGAGGGGAAACGAGCCAGCCCGGCTGCTACCGACCCAGTGCGCCGAAAAGCTGGTGTTGAGAAATTCGCGCCGCTGTCCTGACAGCTTGCAGCATGATGAGACCGAAACTGGATCCAGCTCAGCGCGGCCGATTGATGAAGCAGCGGGGACGGCGGGAAAGTCCATATCTTGAACACTCGACCGAGGCCTGAACGAATGGCGGCTTTTCGGCAAACGCTGTGCCGTCCCGAATGGCCGAAATTAGGGCGCCTTGCAGACAAGCAGGAACTGGGCCGACAGGAGACTGTCCGCTTCCAGCTTCGGAACCGGCGGAAGCAGACGTTCGCAATTGAGACAGATGGTTGTCATTGGTCGTAAATTAGAGCCTGTCCTTAAATCTTAGCAATTCATGCATAGATCCGGGCCCAAGCATACGATCAAAGGCAGAGTCATCATGAGCCACATCGCAGCCATTGCCGCCGCCGCATTTTGCACACTCGCGCTGGGGGGTTGTCAGCCAACCGATCAGTCCGATTCGGAGGGCGCGACCGCTGCATCCGCGACAACGGCTTCCGACGCTCAGAACAACGCTACCGGCGGCACCCCCACTGAGGCCGACGCTTCCTTGAAGCGCAATGCCTCCAGCACCGCCGCGCCAGGCACGATCCCGCTCACACCGGGCGTCTACGTAGTCGATGGGACAAGCTGCGAGAACCCTGCCAACGCTGCCTGGCGGGTCTGGGACGGCCAAGGCTTGTCGGGTTCGAGCACACGTGCCTGCCGCGCCGAGGTGCTCTCACGTTCGGGTAACACTTACCGCCTGCGCAATTCATGCCAAAACACCTACGATAGCTCGCGCACCGACGAGACGCTGGCGATCACCATTACCGACCAGGTGCACTTCACAACCGAAGGCGTTGAATTTGCCTCCTGCTCGACCGCGCAGGTGCCCGCCGCGCTGCGCAGACGGTTGACTGGTGAAGGCGAAAGCGCCGCATCCACCGGACAGACACAGTCGAGGGTCACGGCGGACACGCCGATCAATTCGGAGAACTACGCGCAGGTGATGGAGGCGCGCTCGCGCGAATACGACCGGCTTGAATACAAGCCGGTCACGCTCAACGGCTTTGAGTGCGGCGACAATTGCTATCTCGAACTGACCGAAGGCATAGAGGGCGCGGCGCCGCGCACGGTGCTGTGCACCGCGCGGCAATGCGCCGACTGGCAGGCCGTCGGACGCCTGCCGACCGGCCTGCGCAATACCGGCGCAAGAGTGAAGTTCGGCCGCGCGAACCAAGTTGACGGATCGGGCACGGTGATGGCGCGGGGCGTCGAAGCCGTAGTCGACCTGAAACTCTGACTGCTAATTTAAACCTTCATAACCGACGACGTTGATCGACGATCCAAATCGCACAACCGGTCTGTAATCGCGACGAAATTTGAAGGTTTTGGACAGAAATGCTAAATCGTTGATATGGTTGATGAAAACGAACTTAAGAAACCCGGAGCCAATGCCGCGCTGGTCGTCATCGGTCTGACGATGGCGGCCTTAGCAAACACCCTAGATCTGCCCGCACCGGGTCAACTCGTTCTAGGGATTGGGGCGGTCGGAATACTTTTGTGGACATTTGTTCGGTTGGCTCGAGAGCAGAATTGAGCCGAATTCGAAGAGGCAATTGAATCCTGCTTTCTTAACTCCACGATTGTCGGTTTGTCGCTGGCGTGCTCAGCCTAAACAACGGCCTGCGCGGCTCGCCCGCTGCGGCAGTCGGAACTACACTCTAGAGAGAAAGAAAGATGAAAATCCACAATAAACAGTTGATGCCGACTCTTGCTCTCGCTTTTGCTCTCGCCGCGTGTTCGTCCGCGGAGAACGAAGCAGAAGAACTTGCAGAAACAGCGGACAAAGCTGTCGCCCAAGCGGAAACCGGCGAGATGTTCGCGGACGCGGGGGATTTCTCCGCTTCAGACGATACGAGCGCCGATCGTGATATCGACATGCTTGCGAGTCGAAGTGGCCAGAGCAATTCCGGCGGTTCCACCGGTGCGCGCGATTTGGCGCGCATTCCGGCCGCGTTCCGCGGCACTTGGGCGATCACCGCCGGCGACTGCGCGGCGCGCAATCACAGCCGCTTCACTGTTGCCGGCACCGGGGTGTATTTCTTCGAGGGCGGCGGCAAAGCGCGTGAAATCCGTCGCAATGGAAGTGCGCTGGCCCTTACATATCTCGAAACTAACGAATCGCTCGGCCCAGAGCCCAAGGCGGTCTATTTTGCCAGCCTCGACGAAGGTGGCGCGATGCGGGTGAAAATGGGCGACGGGCAAAGCGTTCGCTACACGCGTTGCACCAATACATCGGTCGGAAGCTCCGATGACAATCGAGCCGAAACCGGCGCGATCAGAACGGTGCCAGTGCGCTTCCAAGGTCTTTACGCCCTCGATGAAAGGGCTTGCGCCGAAGACTACAACTACGCGCCAGCCTTCCAGAACGTGACCGTCCAGTCCGATCGGGTTTCGTTTTTCGAGACCGGGGGGCCTGTCACCGATGTGAACGTGAATGGAGATAATGTTGCGATCACTCTACGTGAACGCGTGGGGGATTCTGTGAGCACCCGTGCCATCTTCCTGCGCCTGAATGGCGACGGCACCGCCCGCTACCGCGCCGGATCGGACGAACCGGTGGAAAGCTACGTGCGCTGCGGCGGGTGACGAGACGACAAGATCGTTCGCGCTTCTTATGTAATCGATAATTATTCTGAGAAATAGCTTCTTACACTTCGGAGATAACCGTTGTCAGATGCCGCTCTTGAAAATGTGCCACCTTTCGATAGTGCTGAGTGTCTGCTGTCACCAAATTCGATGGGTCGTGGCGCCGGATATCGGGGTGCGCGCCTCGTCCAGTGCTTCTATTTCAGAGAAGAGCTTTAAGCGCGACATAAAATCATAGGCGATAATCTTCTAAGAACTGACCATCGTCTATCCAAATATCTCAGCACTACCAAAAACGCCACGTTCTCTAGATGGGGGATATCCCTACTTAATTCGCAAAAGCGGACAGCCGGCAACCAAACCGCATTTCGGATATTCGGAACCTTTCCCAATGCCACGGAAGCGGAAACCACGGTGGTCTAGGGACTATGTCCGCTTTCGGGCGCCGAAAATGGTTGAACCTATGACTGACATTGGGGCGCGAAGCTGCCGTTAACGCGATGAGAAGATCACACATATATCACCGCTCCTATGATAACCGAAACGTCCTTCGTGCTTGGTAACTGGTCGGTTTATGACGGCAGACTAGACCTAGCTTCCACTGGCCGCGTCTCTCTGGTTGAAGCGTTCGCAAACGTGGTGCGTTGTCGGCTTGAGATCGAACCGCATGAACTATCATTGATATTCGCCGCGCCGTCCGACGACGCAGAGAATGATTGTCTGAAAGATTTGGTAGCGCTTCAGAGCCAGTATTTCATCGACGATTTTCTGTCGGGGATGATGACATCATTTACACGTCCCTTTGGCGGCGGAGAAGTTGTTCCCATGCCGGCACGCATGTGGGAGCTGGACAATTGCCTGCCGCGCTTCGCAACCGGAGCATTGAACCTCGAACACTGGGCTGACAGCGATGCTGATCCGACACACCATATCTTCGTCGACAAGCAACATTTCGAGGAGCTGTTGATGAGCTTACCAACCGACGACACATTGTCCGATTATCAGCTGCGATGCATTTTCGATCCTCGCCATGTTCTTATGCAGCGTAAGCAACACAAGCAAAATGAGCAGTTCGTTGGGGCACCGTCTCCAATTGCAGACGGCTCAGGCGTACTGCCGATCCGGTCCAACCTTCAAGATCGTCTGATCGGATTGGAAAAGGTCAAAGAGCTTTCCGGATTCGGTCGATCCAAAATCTACGCGATGATGTCGGACGGCCATTTCCCAA
>NZ_ATUR01000005.1:5000-300942 GCF_000420305.1 Novosphingopyxis baekryungensis DSM 16222
GCGGCGCCCCTCCAGCATTTTTGCGATGGTCATCGGCTTTGCTCCTCTCTTTGCCCGGAAACATGCCTCATAGACCGGTGCGATGCCAAGCGCTTTGCACGAAATTTTGGTTTGGCGGCCAAAGCCCCTATGTGGACCTTGCGCCAAACGGAGATCGCATCGCCTTATGCCCAAACCATCGCAGCTCGACGACCCGGACTATGCCGCCTTTGCCTGGGCGCGCTATTGGCGGCTGATGCGCTGGATGGCGCTGGTGACGCTGATCTGCGTGATCGGCTCGATGACCGTTTTATATATCAGCAATGGGTGGGTTTCGATCCATCTCTACATCGCCACCGCCCTCGGTATTTCGGTGGCACTGCTATCTTCGGCAGGCCTGATGGGGCTGGTGTTTCTTTCCAGCGGCAGCGGCCATGACGATTCGATCGACGATCCGTTCGAAGGCGAATTCGACCTCGACGATTGACGCTATTCCGCCGGTTTGCGGATCTCGAACGACAGCCGCCGCTCGCTATTCGCGGCGATGCTGCCCTGCCAGGTCGGCACGCCATCGACTTTGGCGAACCCCTTGCCGCGGCGCAGCTCGAACGGCACGGAAAGTTCGACATCGACGGGGCGGGCCAGCGCGTTGGTCATCAGGATCGCGAACCGGCGGGGATGCGCGTCATCCGGCGCGCTGATCTGCATCTGCACATCGGCGCGCGGGCCAAGGCCCAGCTCCACCTCCTGCCCCACCGCCTTGTCGGCGAGCCGGGTCTGGCCGACCAGCAGCGGGCCGTAATCGCCCGGTTCATACACCGCGACCTGCCCCTGCGGGAGCGGCAGGCCAAGGCCCGTTTCGCGCTCGTTGAGGGCGCGCAGCGTCAAATCCAGTGGACGCGGCGTGCCATCCCCGCAGCACAGATCGCTCTGGGTGAAGCTTCCCAGATATAAGGGGCGATAATCGACGATCGGCTGGACGATCATGGCGACCTGCTTCTGCGCCTTCGCCGCAATCGTGATCGGCTCTGGAACACGATAGAGTTTCAGGTCGCCAAGATCCTCCTGCTCCGCCTGGATGGCGGCCACCGGTACGGCGGACCGCGCGCCGGTCACGGTGATGGATTCGGCGGTCATCCGCATGGCCGACGCCGCTACCGGCGGCGGCGGCGGGGGTGCTGGAGCAGCATAGCCATAGCGCAGCGGGACATCGCTCGTGCTGTCATCCGGATAGCATTGCAGATCGAGCCGGACCGGCGGGCTTCGCGGCTGCGCCCCGCGGCGTTCCTTGTTCGGCGTGCCCGCGACGGCCAGCAGCTGGGCATCGGGGAAGGTCTGGTCTCCGCCATTGGCGACCGTGAGCCATGCGAAGAGGCTGAGCTGCCGCGCTGTGTCCGCCGCATCGGTGCCGCCAGCCTCCCCCATGCCCGCTCCAGGACTGGCCTCCACGATATAGTTCGCGTCCCAATCGAACCCCTCGGCAAGATAGGTGAGTTGCAGCGTTGCGCGCACCGCACGGTCGCTCTGCGTCAGCACCGACAGACTGGGCCGCGGCGACAGATCCTTCGGCACCGCATCGAACAACAGCCGTTCGGGCAAGCCGGAACAGCGCAGCGCTTCCACGCCCTCATCGCTTTCGATCACGACCCCGCCCTGCGATCCGGTGCGCAGGATGGCCTCCTGCATCCGCACCACTCCGGTGGCGGGATCGGTCCGCTCCAGCGTGACGCGGCGGCGCAGATAGGCATCGACCAGACCCGCGGGCGACAACAGACGCGCGTCGCGATTCTTCTCGATCACGCCATTGGGCAGGCCGGAAATGATCGCGCTTTCCGGATACATCCCCTCCGACACGCCCTCGAAGCGGATCTTGGCCTCGCCCTGCGGCACGTTGATCGTGCGGGTTTCGGTGATCAGCGCATAGCCGCGCGGATAGCGGCGATCGATCGGCTGTCCGCTGGCACGGTCCGGCGCGCGATAGATGGCGATCGACGTCGTGTCCGCGCGCTCGGATAGGACAAGCTGCTGCGCAGACGCACCGGCGGGGATCGTCATCGCCAACAGGGTCAGCGCCAGCAGGAAAAAGAGCAGCCGCATCGCCGCGTAGCTCAATAGCGCGTATCGAAGGTTGCGGTGACGGTCGCCGTGCCATTGGCCGGCACGGGCACCGCCCAGCGCACGCTGCCAGCCGATATCCGCTCGCTCTCCAGGCTTTGTTCGACCACGCGGGATTCGCCATAAAGCCCATCCTGCGTTAAATCGATGGTGACCGGACGGGCGCCGGCATTGCTGAGCACATAGCGCATGGTGGTGCGCCAGCCGCTATCGCCGCGCCGCTCCCGCGATTCGACCACGGTCTGCACCTTTACGTCGAAGGCTTCGCCGGTCACCAGCGCCAGGTCCGATCCCATGGGCGTCGCGGGCACCGCACTTTCCCCGATGAATTGCGGGCTGCCGCTCGCGTCTTTCATATAGACCCGGACCGTGCCTGCCGGCAGCTGATCACCCAGCCCGCCTTGCGACGCGGTGCTGAATTTCAACACGCTCGAAGCGCTGGCAGGGTCCGCCGTGCTGAAGCCGCTGACGCGGTATGCATAGCTGCTGCTGGCCGGGCTGCCCTGCACGTCCAGAAAACTGATCTGTTTCTGCTGCGCTTCAAGCACGTCGGTGCGCCGTTCCAGCGGATAGAGGATATAATCGCCCAGCCGTTCGCGCGTTCCGGTCTCCGTGCCCGCGCGCACCATGCCGCCCGGTGCCGGGACGGGCGGCGGCGAGGGATAGCGGCGGCGTGTCGAGGAAGATTGCGCACTGCCGGGGCTGCCCGCGACGAGCAGAAGCGCCGCGTCCTTGTAACTGGTCCCCGAATTGTTGGTGAGCGTGACCCATCCTTCCACATCGATCCGCTCCGCCGCCTGATCGAACAAAGCGACATAGTCCGCGCTCCAGCCGAGGCCCGGTGTGAGATAGGTAAGATCGACCGGCAGCGTGCCCCCGCGCGCCGCTTCGAGCGTGACCGACAAGGTGGGCCGGGCGCGCAGGCCGGGCGGCACGGCATCGAAGATCACCCGCACCGGCAGGCCATCATCGCGCAGCACTTCGATATGGCCGTTCACCTCCAGCACCACGCCGCCATTGGCAGCCAGCACTTTCGCGCGATCGCGGGTCTGGGCCCCGGTGGCGAGGTTGGTGCGCAGAAGCGTGACCGTCTGCCCCACCGCCTTCTCGATCAGCGCGCCGGGCGTCAGCAGGTCATAATCGAAATTCTGTTCGACAATCCCGATGCCGGGGCCAGACAACACCACCGTTTCCGGGCGGATTTTGGCCGAGACATCCGGCAGTTCCTGACGGCTGCGCCCGGCGGGGAGCCGCAGCTGCCGCCGGTCCTGCACCAGAGACTGGCCGTTCTGATAGATGGTGAGCGCCACATCGCCCTGCGCGCTGCCCGCTGTGGGCTGGTCAGCGGGCGGCGGCGTGTCCGTGGGGGTCTGCGCTGACGCTTGGGCGGACAGGGGCACGGAAGTGCCAGCCAGAAGCAGCGCCGCAAAATGAACTCGCATGATGATCTCCCCTCGATCGAACCGAGGGGAGCATGCCTATCCATTATGAACTTACAAGGTCAATCGACCCAGAAATTGCATCACTCCGCAGCGGCCGTCTGTTCGTCATTCGACTGCTTTGGCTTTCGCGGCGCGCGTGGCTTGCGCTTGGGCTTTTCGTCGGCATCGCCCGCGCCGATGGGCGGTGGCAGGACATCGGCGCTCAGCCCGTCCTTCTCCGCCGCATCATCCTTGCGGACGCGCGGCTTGCGCGGTGCGCGCGGTTTCACGTCGCGCGGCTGATCGCCATCGTCGCTCTTGGCGGCACGCGGCTGATCGTCCGATCCGCTATCATCGCGGTCCCGGCGCGGATTGCTGCGGCGCTGGCGTGTACGGCCATGATTGTCGTCATCATCATCGTCGTCGTTCGACGGCTGATTGTTCTGACGGCTGTTCGCGTGACGATCATCATCGTCGTCATCGTCATCATTGTCGTCATGATCATCGGAATCATTGCGGCCGCGCGCATTGCGGTCATTGGACCGGTCGTTCTGCTGCCGGTCGTTCTGCTGATTGCCGCGCTGCTGCCGGTTGTTGTTCCGGCGGTTGTCGTTGTTGTCGTCACCATCGTTATCGTCGTCCGCGTCATTGTCGCGGTCGTTGTTGCTATTATTGCTGTGACGCGCCTGCTTTTCGTCCTGCCGGGCCTTGAAATCGGCCTGCACGCGGAAATAGTGATCGGCGAACTGCAGATAATATTCCGTGTTCACCCGGTCATCATTCATCTGCGAATCCTGCGCGAGCTTCTTGTATTTCTCCAGAAGCTGTCCGGCATTGCCGCGCGCGCGATTGTCGATCCGGTTCTGATGATCGAAACCACCACCACCGCCGCGATTGTTCTGCTGACGGTTGTTGTTATTGTTGTTGCCACGGCCGCGACGGCGGTTGGGCTGACGATTATTCATAAAGGCTGTCTCGTCCTAATACCGTAAAGTTGCGGTCCCCCGGCGCCCAGCCTGCAAATCCATGGCATGAAGCGCATTCGCCTTCCTGCTTTTCGGTGGGCCGAGACGCCCGCACGATCAGCTGGTTTCCTTTGGAAGGCGCTCCCGCAAAAGCGGCAAAATCTCGCGATTTCGGGAAGCTGCTGCCAGACCTAGCGAGTCGGATCGGGAAAACCAAGGGGAAAATGCCGTTTGCACCGCTGCAGGCGCGGAAGTTCGCAAAGAACAGACCCCGTCCGCGCCAAATTCCGGCAGACCGTTCTGATGGAACGATGAAATGCCAGCCGAACCCAGCGCGCCAGCCCCTGGCCGCCATCCTTGGCAGAGACACAGGCCTGTAGGACAGCGCCCTGGCTCAGCCACGCTTTAGCAGGACGGCACGCGGCTTGCCTGCCAGATCGCGCCGCAGATCAGCGCGCAAAGTGCATCGTTCGGCCAGCGCTTTCACAGGCGGCCACTGCTCCGCCCCGATCTCGAAGATCGCCGCGCCATCAGGCGCCAACAGATCGCGCAGCTGCGGCAGCAGCCGATCATAATCGTCCATCCCGTCTGCGCCCGCGAAGAGCGCCGACGCCGGTTCGAACGCGCGCACGCTCTGCGCCAGCGCCGCCCCGCTTTCGACATAGGGCGGATTGCACAGGATCAGATCTAACGGCCCGCCTAGTGCATTGGCCCAGCCCTGCTCACGCCAGTTGGCGAGGCAAAAGCGTGCGCGCCGGGTCAACCCCAGCCGATCCGCATTGCCCCGCGCCACGCCGAGCGCCGCCGCGCTGGCATCCACGCCCACGCCATGCGCCGCCGGGAACAGCCGCAGGGCGGCAAGCAGCAGCGCGCCCGATCCAGTGCCAAAGTCCGCAATCCGGTGCGGGGGCCGGTCCGCCAGCATGTCCTGCGCCGCCTCGATCAGCGTTTCGCTGTCGGCGCGCGGGATCAGCACATCCGGCGTAACATCCAGCGTCATGTCCCAGAAATCCTGATGCCCGACGATATAGGCGATCGGTTCCTGCGCGGCGCGCCGTGCCAGAAGGGCGGCAAATTCCGTAGGTTCGGCAAGGTCCGGCAGACGCAGCAACAGGTCCGGCCGCGCCATGTCCAGCGCATGCGCCATCAGCAGTTCGGCATCGAGCCGGGGGGTCGGGCTGGTGGGCGCAAGCTGTGCGGTGGCGGCGCGCAGGGCGTCGGCAGCGGCGCTCAACACGCCCCTGCCCGCGCACGGGAGCGGGGCAGCGCCTCACCCGGCATTCACGCTCGCCAGCCGCTCGGCCTCATCTTCGGCGATCAGCGCACCGATCAGCTCGTTCAGCGCATCGCCCGCCACGATTTCGGGCAGCTTGTGCAGCGTCAGGCCGATGCGGTGATCGGTCACGCGGCCTTGCGGAAAATTATAGGTGCGGATGCGCTCGGACCGGTCGCCCGAGCCGACCATGGACTTGCGCGCGCTGGCCTCCTCGCTGGCGGCACGCTCGCGCTCGGCTTCGTACAGCCGGGCGCGCAACACTTTGAGCGCCTTGGCCTTGTTCTTGTGCTGCGATTTCTCGTCCTGCTGCGTGACCACCAGACCAGAAGGAAGATGGGTGATGCGCACGGCGCTGTCGGTGGTGTTCACATGCTGCCCGCCCGCGCCCGATGCACGGTAAACGTCGATCTTCAGGTCGTTCTCGTCGATCTGGACGTCGACCTCTTCGGGCTCCGGCAGCACGGCGACGGTGGCGGCGCTGGTGTGGATGCGCCCGCCGCTCTCGGTCACCGGTACGCGCTGGACGCGGTGCACGCCGCTTTCAAACTTCAGCTTGGCGAACACGCCCTGCCCCGTGACCGAGGCCACGACTTCCTTATAGCCGCCGACATCGGAAGAGCTGGCGCTGATCGGCTCCACCTTCCAGCCGTTGAGATCGGCATAGCGCGAATACATGCGGAACAGGTCGCCCGCGAACAACGCCGCCTCGTCCCCGCCCGTGCCCGCGCGGATTTCCAGCATGGCAGGGCGCGCATCGGCCGAATCCTTGGGCAACATCTTGAGCGCCAGCGCATGTTCGGCCTCCGGAATTTGCGCGCGCAGACCGTCCACCTCCTCCTGCGCCATGGCGCGGATGTCGGCGTCCTGCCCGTCTTCGGCCATCATCTCTTCCAACAGCTTCAGCTCGGCGCGCAGACGGCGGACATTGGCGGCGGCTTCTGCCACCGGCTCCAGCTCAGCATAGTCCTTGGACATGGCGACGAAGGCCTCGCCATCCAGCTGACCGGACGCCATGCGCGCCTGCATCTCGGCAAAGCGCGATTCGATCTGCGCGATGCGCTGCTGGGAGATGGCGGTCACGATGCGTGCGCCACGGCCAGCATCACCCCGGCGCAGGCCGGGGTCTCGGATCGCATATTGGGCTGAACCAGATTCCGGCCTTCGCCGGAATGACGCGCCTTGTGTGTCATTGCGACAGCGCTTCGGCCAGCGCATCCAGCTTCACATCGCGCTGTTCGCCGTCTGCCAGATTCTTCAGCGCCGCCTCGCCACGCGCCAGTTCGTCGTCCCCGATGATGATGGCGTAGCGCGCACCGGCGGCATTGGCCCGCTGCATGCGCTTCTTCATATTCCCCTTGTAGCCGAGTTCGACGGCCAAGCCGGCGCGGCGCAGCTCTGCCGCCAGCGCCGCGGCGCGCGCTTCGGCAGCATCGCCCATCGGTACGATGGCGGCATCGATCGACGCGGCGACAACGCCGTCGAGCAACATCGCCAGCCGCTCGATCCCGGCAGCCCAGCCGACAGCAGGCGTGCTTGGTCCGCCCAGATTTTCGATCAGCCCGTCATAGCGCCCACCGGCCAGCACGGTGCCCTGCGCGCCCAGCCGGTCGGTGACGAATTCGAACGCGGTGTGGCGATAATAATCGAGGCCGCGCACCAGCCGGCTGTTGCGGGTCCAGGCCACGCCCGCCGCGTCCAGCCCGGCGCAGACCGCATCGAAAAACGCCTTCGCCTCATCCGTCAGGAAGGCGTCGATATCGGGCGCGCTGTTGGCAATGGGCCGGTCGCGCGGGTCCTTGCTGTCCAGGATGCGCAGCGGGTTCTTCTGCAGGCGCTCCTGCGAATCCTCCGAAAGCGCGCCGCGATGCGCCTCGAAATGGTCGATCAGCGCGGCGCGCCATGCCTCACGGCTGTCACCGTCGCCCAGCGTGTTGAGCTGCAGCGTCACGCCGTCGGCAATGCCCAGCTCGTGCAGCAGCTGATCGGCCATCGCCAGCAGTTCCACATCGGCCTGCGGCTCGGCGGCGCCGATGATCTCCGCGTCGATCTGGTGGAACTGGCGATAGCGGCCCTTTTGCGGCCGTTCATAGCGAAATAGCGGGCCGTGCGCGGCCAGCTTCAGCGGCACATGCTGCTGCCAGCCGTTCGAGATGAAGGCGCGCGCGATGCCGGCGGTAAATTCCGGGCGCAGCGTGATCGAATCGCCGCCGCGATCGTCGAACGAGTACATTTCCTTGGACACGACGTCGGTGGTTTCGCCCAGCGAGCGCGCGAACACCGCGGTCGGCTCGATCACCGGCATCTGTACGCCCTGAAATCCATAGAGCCGCCGCACGCGGTCGAAGGTGCTGACGACATGGGCGAAACGCTCCTGCTCTTCGCCGAAAATGTCCTGCGTGCCGCGCACGGGGTTAATTGTGTTTGCCTTGGCCATGGTGGCGGCTGTTAGCGCGCTTCGCCGCGCGGGGGAAGGTGCGGCGCAAAGCGCTGGACCCAAAGCGCAATTCGCGGCATCACCCCGCGCCATGAACAAAATGCTTTTGACCTCCGCCGCCCTCCTGTCCCTCATCGCCAGCGCCGCCCTTGCGCAGACCGCCGGCAATAGCGCGCCGACCGCGCCGCAGCTGGACGATGCCACGCCGCTGCCGCTGGATGAGCCCTATCCCGGCGTCATGACGCTGAACGTGGATGCCACCGACGTGGCGCGCGGCGTATTCCGCGTGAAGCAGACCATTCCGGTGGCCGCTAGCGGGCCGATGACGCTGCTCTATCCCGAATGGCTGCCCGGCAAGCATGGGCCGCGCGGCGCGATCGACCAGTTGGCGGGCCTTCAGATCAGCGCGGGCGGCAAGCCGGTTGCCTGGACGCGCGATCCGCTGGATGTCTACGCTTTTCAGGTGGATGTGCCGCAGGGTGCACGGGCGCTGGACGTGGAATTCCAGTTCCTCTCCCCCGTCGGCCCCGGTGAGGGCCGCGTGGTGGTGACGCCCGACATGATGAATGTGCAGTGGGAGCAGGTCTCGCTCTACCCCGCCGGCTATTATACCCGCCAGATCCGCGTGAAACCGACCATCAGCCTGCCCGCCGGCTGGACCGCCGCGACCGCGCTGGACGGTGCCAAGGCCAGCGGCAACATGATCCGCTATGGCGAGACGAGCTACGAGACGCTGGTCGACAGCCCGATGTTCGCGGGCGCGCATTTCAAGAGCTGGGATCTGGGCCAGAACGTCACGCTGAACGTGGTGGCGGACGAGGCGTCCAGTCTGGAAGCCACGCCGGAGATGATCGACGCGCATCGCCGCCTGGTGGACGAGGCGGTGGCTGTGTTCGGCAGCCGCCATTTCGATCATTACGAGTTCCTGCTCGCGCTGACCGACAAGCTTGGCGGCATCGGGCTGGAGCATCATCGCAGTTCGGAAAACAGCCGCGAGCCCGATTATTTCACCGACTGGGAGAATAATGACTGGCAGCGCGGCCTGTTGCCGCATGAGATGGTGCATAGCTGGAACGGCAAGTTCCGCCGCCCCGCCGGTCTCTGGACGCCCGATTTCCGCACCCCGATGCAGGACAATCTGCTGTGGGTCTATGAAGGCCAGACCAGCTTCTGGGACATCATCCTGGGCGTGCGTTCGGGCATCCAGTCCAAAGAAACGGCGCTGGGCGAATGGGCGCGTGCGGCGGCGAAATATGCCAATCAGCCGGGCCGCGCATGGCGCAGCGTGGAAGACACCACCTTCGATCCGATCATGTCCGCCCGCCGCCCCAAGCCCTTCCCCAGCTGGGAGCGCAGCGAGGATTATTATGTCGAAGGCTCGCTGGTCTGGCTGGAGGCCGACATGGTCATCCGCGAGCAGACGAACGGCGCGCGCTCGCTGGATGATTTCGCCAAGGCCTTTTTCGGTATCCGCGACGGCGATTGGGGCGAGGTGACCTACAGCTTCGACGATGTGGTGAGCACCCTCAACGGCATCGCGCCCTATGACTGGGCCACCTTCCTCACCAAGCGCCTGCGCACGCCGGGCCAGCCCGCGCCGGTCGCCGGGTTCGAGAAGGGTGGATACCGGCTCGTCTACCGCGAGGAGCCCAATGCCTATGAGAAATCGACCGAGAAGGAATATGGGCTGGATCTCAGCTATTCGCTCGGCCTGTCGCTCGGCAAGGATGGCGATGTGCGCGATGTGATGTGGGACGGCCCGGCGTTTCAGAAGAACATCGTGGAAGGCACGAAAATCCTGTCGGTCAACGGCATGGAATATAGCACCGATCGCATGAAGGCGGCGATCACGGCGGCCAAGGACGGTGCGCCGATCAGCCTGATCGCGCTGCGCGACGGGCGCTACCGGACGATCGATTTCGATTACAAGGCCGGCCTGCGCTATCCGCATCTGGAGAAGACCGTGGACGGCGAAGCGCCGCTCGACCGGCTGCTGATGCCCGCCACGCGCTGAACACCCCTTTCCCGATACCGCATGCGCTGGCTTGCAGCCGCTGCGCACCAGCGGCTATGGCCCGGCGCAAAGACAGAACAGAAGGACCTTCCCATGGATATCAAGAAGATCGCCATCGGCGACAATCCGCCCGAATCGCTCAACGTCATCATCGAAGTCCCGGTGGGCGGCGAGCCGGTGAAATATGAGTTCGACAAGGACAGCGGCGCGCTGTTCGTGGACCGCATCCTGCACACGCCGATGCGCTATCCCGCCAATTACGGCTTCGTGCCCCACACGCTGTCGCCCGATGGCGATCCGCTGGACGCGCTGGTGGTCGCACGCTCGCCCTTCATGCCCGGTTGCGTCGTGCGTGCGCGCCCGATCGCAGTGCTCAATCTGGAAGACGAGCATGGCGGCGATGAGAAGCTGCTCTGCGTGCCGATCGACGCCACCTTCCCTTATTATCGCAAGATCGGTCAGGGTGGTGATCTGCCCGAGATCGTGATGCAGCAGGTCGAGCATTTCTTCACCCATTACAAAGATCTGGAGCCTGAAAAATGGGTCCGCGTCGGCAAATGGGGCGATGCGGACGATGCCAAGCGTATCATCCTGGAATCGATCGAGCGCGCGAAAAACCATGAGGCGGAGAAGGCCTGAACCCGCCTCCCCACTCCGCATTCTCCAGCTTGCCTGGTGGCCGATCGCGTCCTAGCATCGGCCACCGTCGCATCACGCCCTTGCGGTCAGCGCAAGGGCCCCGGAGTTTAGACCCATGTCGCCTTTTAAAGTTCTGATCGCTTTGCTTATCCCGGTGGCGCTGTCCGCCTGCGCCACGCCGCAGACGCGCGTGCGCAACGGCCTCACCGGCCTCGGCCTTGCCTATCCGGTGGCCGATTGCATGGCAGAGCGGATGGTGGACCGCCTATCGCTTTCGCAGCTCAACCGCCTGTCCAGCCTGGATGCGTTCAAGGGGCGCCAGCCGGGTGATGTCAGCATGAACGAGTTCATCCGCGCCACCCGCGGCCTGCAGGATCCCGAAGTGCTGGGCGTCGTAACCTCATCGGGAGCAATCTGCGCCGTCACCAGTTAAGCGTGAGGCCGTCCATTCCCGGCCGCTGCACCACCGGAGCTGCATCGATGCGAAATTCCTTCCTCTTGTGCGCCAGCGCTGCACTGGCAGCGTGCAACTTCGCCGCAACCGGCTCCGACGCTGCATCGCAGGATGACGCGGCGGCGACACCGCCCACCGCCGCCCCCGCCTCACCGTCCGCGCCCGGCGCATCGCAGGCCGCCGAGCCGCTGACGCCTACCGGCTGGGGACCGCTCACCATCGGCATGGACCGCGCCGCCATCGAGCAGGCGCTGGGCGCGGACGTCAATCCCGAGAGCATTGCCGGCCCGGACGACACGCAGTGCGACCAGCTGCATCCCGCTCGCGCGCCGGAAGGCATGCTGTTGATGGTGGAGCAGGACAGGCTGTCGAGAATCGAACTGCACGACGGATCGAAGGTCAAGACCGCCGACGGCTTTGGCGTGGGCGACAGGTCCGGCGCCATCAAGCAGGCGCTGGGCGACCGCGTGCAGGCCAGCCCCCACAAATATGCCGATGCCCCGGCCGAATATCTCACCATATGTGAAGGCGGCAAGGCAACCGGCCCCGGCGGCTATGTGTCCGACGAGGCCGCGCGCGGGATCACCTATGAGATCGGCACCGACGGCAAGGTCCAGTCCATTTTCGCCGGCGGTCCGGCGATACAATATGTCGAAGGCTGCCTGTAGCGTTCCGCCGCCCGCCATCCTAAGTCTAGCCATGTCCGGCGCGCTATGCTTTAGCGCCTTCAAAGTGAAATTAGCCAAAGGATCCCCTCCCTATGAATATCCATGAATATCAGGCCAAGGAACTGCTTGCGAATTACGGGATCGGCATTCCCACCGGCTATCCGGCCATGACCGTCGACGAAGCCGTCAAGGGCGCCGAGCAGCTGCCCGGACCGCTCTATGTCGTGAAGGCGCAGATCCACGCCGGTGGCCGCGGCAAGGGGACGTTCAAGGAACTGGGCGCGGACGCCAAGGGCGGTGTGCGCCTTGCCAAGTCGATCGACGATGTGCGCAGCGATGCCACGGACATGCTCGGCAACACGCTCGTGACCGTGCAGACCGGTGACGAGGGCAAGGAAGTCAACCGCCTGTACGTGACCGATGGCGTGGACATCGAGAAGGAATATTATCTTTCCATGCTCGTGGACCGTGCCACCGGCCGCATCGCCATGGTGGTTTCCACCGAAGGCGGCATGGACATCGAGACCGTGGCGCATGACACGCCCGAAAAGATCACCACCATCACCGTCGATCCTGCCGCCGGCTTCACCGATGCGGATGGCCAGAAGGCCGCCGACGCGCTCAAGCTCTCCGGCGATCTGGCTGCGTCCTGCGTCGATCTGACCAAGAAGCTGTACGAAGCCTTTGTCGGCCTCGACTGCGCGATGATCGAGATCAATCCTCTGGTCGAGACCAAGGACGGCAAGCTGCTGGTGCTCGACACCAAGATGAGCTTCGATTCCAACGCCATGTTCCGCCATCCCGATGTGGAAGCGCTGCGTGACGAGAGCGAAGAAGACCCGATGGAGGTCGAGGCTTCCAAATATGACCTGGCCTATATCAAGCTGGATGGCGACATCGGCTGCATGGTCAATGGCGCAGGGCTTGCCATGGCCACCATGGACATCATCAAGCTGAACGGCGCGTTCCCAGCCAACTTCCTCGATGTCGGCGGCGGCGCGGACAAGGAAAAGGTCACCGCGGCGTTCAAGATCATTCTGAGCGATCCGTCGGTGAAAGGCATCCTCGTCAACATCTTCGGCGGCATCATGAAGTGCGACATCATCGCCGATGGCATCGTTGCGGCGGCCAAGGAAGTGAACCTGTCCGTGCCGCTCGTGGTGCGGTTGGAAGGCACCAATGTGGAAAAGGGCAAGGACATCCTGTCCAACAGCGGCCTGCCGATCGTCAGCGCCGACAATCTGGGCGACGCTGCCAAGAAGATCGTAGCCGAGGTAAAACAGGCCGCCTGATCGCATGATCACCCCGTACTGAACGACCGTCGCCCGGCCGGATGCTTTCCACGCACCGGTCGGGCGATTTTCTATGGGCAACCGCTAGATACGGCGGCCTTTTGACGTATCGGGTATCCTCGCAACTTCTCACAATTTCGCCCGTTGGAGGGTGGAAATCCCATTGCGAAACTGCTACGTAACGTTTACGTCAACGTAAAGCAGTCGCCCCAAGGAAAGGAAAGCGCATGAAAGCTCTCGTCCCCGTAAAGCGGGTGATCGATTATAATGTGAAGCCACGGGTGAAGTCCGATGGCTCTGGTGTCGATCTCGCCAATGTCAAAATGTCGATGAACCCGTTCGATGAAATCAGCGTCGAAGAGGCCATCCGCCTCAAGGAAGCTGGCAAGATCGAGGAGATCATCGCGGTGTCCGTCGGCCCCGCAAAGGCCCAGGAAACGCTGCGCACAGCGCTCGCCATGGGTGCTGACCGGGCCATTCTGATCGAAACGGATGAAACCGTCGAGCCGCTGGCCGTCGCCAAGCTGCTCCAGAAGGTTGCCGAGGAAGAACAGCCCGGCCTCATCATTCTTGGCAAGCAGGCGATCGACGATGACGCCAACCAGACCGGCCAGATGCTGGCGGCGCTCATGGACCGCCCACAGGGCACCTTTGCCAATACGGTGGAGCTGGACAGCGACAGCGTGACGGTAAAGCGTGAGATCGATGGCGGTCTGGAAACCGTGAAATTGCAGCTTCCGGCCATCATCACCACCGATCTTCGCCTGAACGAGCCGCGCTATGCCTCGCTTCCTAACATTATGAAAGCCAAGAAAAAGCCGCTCGATACCAAGACGCCTGCCGATTACGGCGTCAACATCGCGCCGCGCCTGACCACGACCAACGTGTCCGAACCACCCGTCCGCCAGGCCGGTGAAAAGGTGGAAGACGTCGACGCGCTGGTCACCAAGCTCAAGGCGCTCGGCATCGCGTAACCCCCATTCAAAAGGATTTCAGATATGAAAACCCTGGTTCTCGTAGAACATGACAATGCGTCGATGAACGACGCTACCCTCGCCGCAGTCACGGCGGCTTCCCAGATCGGCGAGGTGCATCTGCTCGTCGCTGGTGAAAATTGCGCCGCGGTTGGCGAGCAGGCTGCCAAGGTCGCTGGCGTGGGCAAGGTCCATGTCGCCGACGATGCGGCCTATGGCCATATGCTCCCCGAAGCGGTGGCAGCCCTGGTCGTCGATTTGATGGGGCATCATGATGCCTTCATCGCGCCGGCAACCACCAACGGCAAGAACATTGCCCCGCGCGTGGCCGCGTTGCTCGATGTCATGCAGATTTCGGACATTCTCTCTGTGGAAGGCGACAAAACCTTCACCCGTCCGATTTACGCCGGCAACGCCATCGCTACCGTCCAGTCAGGCGATGAAAAGCTGGTCATCACCGTGCGCGGCACCGCGTTCGACAAGGCAGAAACCGAAGGCGGTTCGGGCGAGATCGAAGCCGTCAGCGGCGGCACCGGCAATGGCCTGAGCGAATTTGTTAGCCAGGACCTTGCCAAGAGCGACCGTCCCGAACTGACCAGTGCCAGCGTCATCGTATCCGGTGGCCGCGCGTTCGGATCGAAGGAAAGCTTCCACGAACTGCTCGATCCACTGGCCGACAAGCTTGACGCCGGTGTGGGCGCAAGCCGCGCAGCCGTCGATGCGGGCTATGCCCCCAATGACTATCAGGTCGGCCAGACCGGCAAGATCGTCGCCCCCGAATGCTATATGGCGATCGGCATTTCCGGCGCGATCCAGCATCTGGCGGGTATGAAGGATTCCAAGACCATCGTTGCGATCAACAAGGATGAAGACGCCCCGATCTTCCAGATCGCGGACATCGGTCTGGTCGGCGATCTGTTCAAGATCGTGCCGGAGCTGACCGAGAAGCTCTAACCTTAGTTAGAATAGATAAGCAAAAGGGCCGCGAAGCAATTCGCGGCCCTTTTCTGTTATCTTTCCTAAGCGCGCAGGCTGATGTCAGGCCATGTCGAGAACTTCGTCCACCCATGCCGGCACCACCTGCCCGGCCTGCCCATGCCGCGCTTCGTGAAAGACATGTGTGCCTTGGCTCGGCTCGAGATTGATCTCCAGGCAATGCGCGCCACTGGTCCGCGCTTCCTGCACGAACCCTGCCGCCGGATAGACGGCGCCACTGGTGCCGATCGAGACGAACAGGTCCACGATGCCCAGCGCGGCATAGATGCGGTCCATCTCATAGGGCATTTCGCCGAACCAGACGACATCGGGCCGCAAATGGCCGCTCGCGCCGCAGGCCGGGCAGGCAGGCCGATCGATCAGATCCTGCGCAATCGGCACGCGCGCGTCGCACGCGGTACACCAGGCCAGTGCCAGGCTGCCATGCATGTGCAACAGCCGCTCGGCCCCGGCCCGCTCATGCAGATCGTCCACATTCTGCGTGACGATCAGCAGCCCGCCACGCCACTCCCGGTCTAGCCGTGCCAACGCCGCATGCGCCGCATTGGGCCGCGCCGCTGCTGCGCCTTCGCGCCGCGAGTCATAAAAGTTAAGTACGAGGTCAGCGTTTCGCGCAAAGGCTTCCGGTGTCGCAACATCCTCTACCCGGTGCTGCGCCCACAGGCCCCCGGCATCGCGGAAGGTATCCAGCCCGGACTCCGCGCTGATGCCCGCGCCCGTCAGGATGACGATATTGCCGTCCTGCGGAAGCGCCATCAGCCGGTAATGGCGGCGCGCACCGCGTCGAGTGCCTGCGCGGCCTTTGCGCCGTCCGGCCCGCCGCCTTGCGCCATATCCGCGCGGCCACCGCCGCCTTTGCCACCAAGCTCCGCCACGCCGGCGCGTACCAGCGCCACGGCATCAAAGCTTTCGGTCAGATCGTCGGTCACCGCCACGGCAAAGGCGGCGCGCCCCTCATTGACCGCCGCGAGCGCGGCAATGCCGCTGCCGAGCTGCGCCTTCATGTCATCCAGAATGCTGCGCAGGGATTTGGGGTCGACACCTTCCAGGGTCTGGCCAAGGAATTTGGTCTCGCCCAGCGTTTCGATTTCCGGACCCGATCCGGTGCCCCCGCCCCCGCCAAGCGCCAGCTGCTTCTTCGCCTCTGCCAGTTCGGTTTCCAGACGGCGACGCTCGGCCACAAGTGCGCCAACACGCTCCCCGACCTCATCCGGCGAGGTTTTCAGCATCTGCGCGGCTTGCCGCAACATGGCATCGCGCCCGCCAAGATATTGCCGGGCCGCTTCCCCGGTCAGCGCCTCGATACGGCGCACACCGCTGGAAACGGCGCTTTCGCCGATGATCTTGAACAAGGCGATATCGCCAAGCGCATCGACATGGGTGCCGCCGCACAGCTCGATCGAATAATGCTTGTCGGTCTGGCGCCCCATGGAAAGCACGCGGACCTCATCGCCATATTTCTCCCCGAACAGCGCCAGCGCGCCGGCCTCCACGGCATCCTCAGGCGCCATAAGCCGCGTGGTGACGGCCTGATTGGCGCGAATTTCCTCATTCACCTCCGCCTCAACCGCCGCGATGTCCTCATCGCTCAGCGCGGTTGGATTGGAAAAGTCGAACCGCAGCCGCTCGGGTGCGACCAGGCTGCCTTTTTGCGTCACATGGCCGCCAAGGCGGTTGCGCAGCGCGGCGTGCAGCAGATGCGTCGCGCTATGGTTGGCGCGCAAGCGATCGCGCCGTTCGCCATCCACCAGCATTTGTACGCTGTCACCAAGCTTCAGGCGGCCACTGTCCACCACGGCGTGATGGGCGTGCAGCCGCCCCAATGGCTTGGACGTGTCCGAAACGGCGGCAGAGAAGCCCGCCGGTCCGCCAATGCGGCCACTGTCGCCCATCTGGCCGCCGGATTCGGCGTAGAACGGCGTCTGGTTAGCAAGAATAACGGCCGAGTCACCCTCGCCTATCTCATTGACTTCCTTGCCATCCTTGATCAGTCCGACGATCGTGCCTTCGCCCTCGGTGGCCTGATAGCCGATGAACTCGCTGCTGCCTTCGCGCTCGGCAATGTCGAACCAGATCTCTCCGTCCGTGCTGTCGCCGGAGCCTTTCCAGGCCGCGCGCGCCGCCTTTTTCTGCTCCGCCATGGCCGCGTCGAAACCGGCGCGATCGACCGTCAGGCCGCGTGCGCGCAGGGCGTCCTCGGTCAGATCATAGGGGAAGCCATAGGTATCGTAGAGCTTGAACGCGGTTTCTCCGGGAAGCTCGTCGCCCTTCTCCATCGAAGCAGTGGCGTCGTCTAGCAGACCGAGCCCTTTTTCGAGCGTCTGGCGGAAGCGGGTTTCCTCGCGCTCCAGCGTTTCCTGGATCAGCGGCTGCGCGCGGATGAGTTCGGGATAGGCGGCGCCCATTTCGGCCGACAAGCTGGGCACGAGGCGATGCATCAGCGGATCCTTCGCGCCGAGCAGATGCGCATGGCGCATGGCGCGGCGCATGATCCGGCGCAGCACATAGCCGCGCCCCTCATTGGCGGGCAGGACGCCATCGGCCATCAGGAAGCTGACCGAGCGCAAATGGTCGGCAATCACGCGGTGGCTGGCCCGCGTGGCGTCGGTCTCCGCCTGTTCGGTGAGGTCGACCGATGCGGCGATCAGCGTCTTGAACAGGTCGATGTCGTAATTGTCATGCACGCCCTGCAGCACGGCCGCCGCGCGCTCCAGCCCCATGCCGGTATCGATCGAGGGTTTGGGCAGTTCGCCGACGATCTCGGCTTCTTCCTGCCGATATTGCATGAAAACCAGGTTCCAGATCTCGACGAAACGGTCGCCATCTTCCTCCGGCGTGCCGGGAGGGCCGCCCCAGATATGATCGCCATGATCGTAGAACAGTTCGCTGCAAGGGCCGCAGGGGCCATTGTCGCCCATCGCCCAGAAATTGTCCTTGGTGGCGATACGGATGATGCGGTCTTCCGGAAGACCGGCAATCTTGCGCCACAGATCATAGGCCTGATCGTCATCATGATAGACCGTCGCCGTCAGCCTGGATGGGTCGATGCCCCATTCCTTCGTGATCAGCGTCCAGGCATGTTCAATCGCCTGTTCCTTGAAATAGTCGCCGAACGAGAAATTGCCCATCATCTCGAAAAAGGTGTGGTGGCGGGCGGTGTAGCCCACATTATCGAGATCATTATGCTTGCCGCCGGCACGGACGCACTTCTGCGCGCTGGTGGCGGTGACATAAGGCCGCGATTCCAGGCCCGTGAAAACATTCTTGAACGGCACCATGCCTGCGTTAACAAACATAAGTGTCGGGTCATTATGGGGAACGAGCGGCGATGAAGCGACGCGCTCATGGCCATTTTCCGCGAAATAATCGAGGAAACTGCGGCGGATGTCATTGGTCGAGGTCATGACAGCCATGTAAGCCGAGCTGCGCTCTCACTCAAGCCGGATCAATCCTGCTGCCAAACGGCCAGTCTGTTGCCATCGGGATCGGTAAATTCGAAGCGCGAACCGCCGGGAAAACCGTATATGTCCCGCGTCAGCTTGCCGCCCGCAGCGAGCACTGCGGTGCGCGTGGCGGCAAGGTTACGGCTTTCGATCACCGGCAGCGGCGGCGCCTTGGTGGACGCATCGAGACCAAGATCGGTATCGCCGGTGGCGGTGGCGCTATAGCCAGGCCCATAATCGGCAAAAGCCCAGCCGAATGCTTCTTCGTAGAAAGCACGCGACCGAGCCGTTTCTGAAACGCTCAGTTCGACATAGTTGAACCGGGTGCCGGACAAGTCGGTCATCTCTCACGCCTCCCGCAACACCCGATCATTCTCAATCGTCCGCGTCTGGACCGACCATCATCTCTTCGGCCACATCGTCCTTCTTGCCGCGAATCTGCCCTTCCAGCTTGTCGAGCATCTCCGGATGCTCCCGCAGGAAGTTCTTGGCGTTCTCCCGCCCCTGACCGATGCGCGTGCTATCATAGCTGAACCAGGCCCCGGCCTTTTCCACCAGACCGGCTTTGACACCAAGATCGATGATTTCACCCACCTTGGAAATGCCCTCGCCATACATGATGTCGAACTCAACCTGCTTGAACGGTGGGGCCACCTTGTTCTTCACCACCTTCACGCGCGTGGCGTTGCCCACCACCTCGTCGCGATCCTTGATCTGGCCGGTGCGGCGAATGTCGAGGCGAACGGACGCGTAGAATTTCAACGCATTACCGCCAGTCGTCGTCTCCGGGTTACCGTACATCACACCGATCTTCATGCGCAGCTGGTTAATAAAGATAACCATACACTTGGATTTGCTGATCGACCCGGTGAGCTTGCGCAGTGACTGGCTCATCAGACGTGCCTGCAGACCGACATGACTGTCGCCCATCTCGCCCTCGATCTCCGCGCGCGGGACCAGGGCGGCAACGGAATCGATCACCAGAATGTCCACCGCGTTGGAGCGCACCAGCGTGTCGCAGATCTCGAGCGCCTGCTCACCCGTATCGGGCTGCGAGACGATGAGATTGTCGACATCCACACCAAGCTTTTTGGCATAGACCGGATCGAGCGCATGCTCGGCATCGATAAAGGCGGCGGTGCCACCCTTCTTCTGGCATTCGGCCACGGTGTGCAGGGCGAGCGTGGTCTTGCCCGAGCTTTCCGGACCATAGACCTCGATAATGCGGCCCTTGGGCAGGCCGCCAATGCCGAGGGCAATATCGAGGCCGAGCGATCCGGTCGAAATCGCCTCGATCTCAATCGCCTCACGGCTGCCCAGTTTCATGGCAGAGCCCTTGCCAAAGGCGCGGTCAATCTGCGCCAGCGCGGCGTCGAGTGCCTTTTCGCGGTCCATATCGCTTATCCGTTCGTTCGATTCGATGACTTTGAGTTTGGCAGCCATATCACGTCCCCTGTTCTGGTTCAGCTTTGCCATCGAGTCGATGGCTTAAACTCCATGTACATATTTTGTTCTCAAAGAACAAGTAGGGAACGCACACTGCTCGGTCCGGCGCGGCCGATCAGTCTTTCTTGCGCGACGCCCGCAGGACGTCACCCACCGCCTCGGCGATCTGCTGCACGCTGAACGGCTTTGGCAGGAACCCGATATTGTCCAGATCGATGCTCTCGCGCAGCTGCTCCTCGGCATAGCCTGACATGAACAGGATCGGCAGATCCGGGCGCTGCCGGCGCAATTTGCGCGCCATGGCGGGGCCATCCATATTGGGCATCACAACGTCCGAAACCACAAGATCATAGGGCCGCCCCTCTGCGATCGTTTCCAGCGCCTCTTCCCCGTCCGACGCGGTTTCCACCGTATAGCCCTGCCGCTCCAGCGCGCGCTGTGCCACCGCGCGCACCATATCCTCATCCTCCACGATCAGGATCGAGCCGGTACCCCAGGTCTCTTCTTTCGGCTCCGGCTCTGCCTTGGTGATGTTGCGCGTGCTCTGCCCGGGCGCCGCTTTGTGCACCGGCAAATAGATTTCGAAGCGCGCCCCGCCGCCCACCACATTGCGCGCGAAAATATAACCGCCCGACTGTTTCACGATGCCGTAGACGGTCGAAAGACCGAGGCCCGTGCCCTTGCCCATCTCCTTGGTGGTGAAAAAGGGCTCGAAAATCTTGGCCATCACTTCTTTGGGGATGCCGACGCCGCTATCGGTGACCGACAGCAGGATATAATGGCCCTCCGGCAGCACGTCGCTTTCCAGCGCGCGGACATCCTTGGGCTCCACGGCTGCGGTCTCGATCCGCACGACGCCGCCGCCCTTCTTCGCCTCCATGATCGCATCGCGCGCATTGACGCCGAGATTGACGATCACCTGCTCCAATTGCCCCGGATCGGCGCGCACTGGACCAAGCCCGCGACCATGGCGCACATCCAGCTTCACCGCTTCGCCGAGCAGGCGCCTGAGCAGGTTGGACACGTCGGACACCAGATCGGGCAGCTGGATGACCTGCGGGCGCAGCGTCTGCTGACGCGAAAAGGCAAGCAGCTGGCGCGTCAGGCTGGCGGCGCGATTGGAGTTGTTCTTGATCTGCTGGATATCGTCATAATGGCTGTCGCCCGGCGTCAGGCGCAGCAGCATCAGATCGCAATGGCCGATGATGGCGGTCAGGATATTATTGAAATCATGCGCGACGCCGCCGGCCAGCTGGCCGACGGCCTGCATCTTGGTCTGCTGCGCCACCTGCCGTTTCAGCTTCGTTTCTTCCCCGGAATCCTTGAGGCTGAGCATCACCGCCGCCTCGCCCAGTCCGCGCACGCCCGACAGGCTGAGCGACAGCACCTCGTCCGGCCGGTCGAGCGGCCGCACCGCAAGATCGCCGCTGGTCGGTTGCCCGCCGGCATGGCGGCGCACGGCATCGGCCAGCGCGCCCTTGTCCTCGCGGATCACCAGATCGCCCGGATAAAGCGGCAGGCTGCCATCGGCGAGGCCGGCCAGCTTGGCAAAGCTGTCATTGGCAAACAGAAAGCGACCGTCGCGGTCCAGCAGGGCCAGGCCGAGCGGCAGATTGGCGAGCAGATTTTCGACATGGGCCAGCGCGGCGGTACGATCCTGCGTCGCGCCGTCCTCATCGCGCAGCAGCACGAGCGCGGGGCCATCCTCCCGCTCCGGCTCGATCGGCAAATGGATCACGCGCAGCGGCACGCCCCGCCGCCCCTCGGTCTCGAAAAAGATCGCGCCGCGTTCGTCCGAGCGTAGATAACTCGCAAAATCCCTGCCGGTCAGGCTGCCCTGATCGGCATCGGCGGCGCGCCGGGCAAAGGCGCTGTTGCACGCGCGGATGCGCCCTTCCGGCCCCAGCGTGGCCGCCATCAGGCCGGAGCGCGCCAGCAGATCGCCCAGATTGCCCGCCACCAGTTCCGCCGCCTCGATCGCCAGACTGCGCCGCAGCATCGGCGCGAACTGCCAGACCAGATAATCGTCCCCGGCCCCCGCGCGGCGCAGGGCCAGCCTGTATTCCGCCGCGCCGCGCAGCACGGCGGGCGCCTCGCTGCGCCCGTCGCGCCACGCCGCGCGCGTCGCCGCAGAGATAGCCTCCGTGCTCTTGGCATCGAAATCCAGCGCCGCCGGTGCACGCGGGCCGCCCATCCAGCGGGAATAGAGATCGTTGGCGCAGACCAGCCGTCCGGCGCGATCGGTGATGGCAAGGCCGAAATTGGCGAAATCGGCCGCTGCATGGGTCACGGACCAGTCCGGCGGCAGGACGTCCTGCCGGGGCGCGCTGTCCGCATTCTGCCGAAACAGCAGCGCGAACGCACCGACGCCGATCATACCGGCGGCCATGCCGGCGGACAGCATGATGTCCCCCGTGGCGACCCAGAGGATCGCGGCGGACAGCATCAGCGCCCCGCCGACGATCAGCGACAAGGGGAGCCGCGCTGCGGCCAAGCCAGTCCTGCCCGCCGCTGCTCCCCCGTCAATCACATAATATCCTTACCAGATGCGCACCCGCTCATCGGGGGCCAGATAGAGTTTGCTGTCCGTCTTCGGATCGAAGGCGTCATACCATTTGTCAAGGTTGCGCACGACCCAGGCGCGCTGCTCCGAAGGGCTGTGCGGATCGGTGTTGAGGCGCTGCGATAGGTTGCTTTCGCGGTAATTGCGCCGCCAGACCTGCGCCCAGGCCAGGAAAAAGCGCTCATCGCCGGTAAAGCCATCGATCACTGGTGCTTCTTCGCCGTTGAGCGCGGTTTTATAGGCATCATAGGCCACGGTAAGGCCCGCCAGATCGCCGATATTCTCACCCAGCGTAAACTCGCCCTTCACGAACTCGCCCGGAAGCGGCTCATATTGGTCATACTGGGCGACCAGCGCCTTGCTGGCCTTGTTGAAGGCGGCAACGTCTTCCGGCGTCCACCAGTCGGACAGGCGGCCATTTTCGTCATATTTCGAACCCTGATCGTCGAAATGATGGCTGATCTCATGACCGATCACCGCGCCGATGCCGCCATAATTCACCGCCGGGTCGGCATTGGGATCGAAAAAGGGCGGCTGCAAGATCGCGGCCGGGAAGACGATCTCGTTCATGCCGAAATTGGCATAGGCGTTCACCGTCTGCGGCAGCATACCCCATTCATAGCGGCGGATCGGCTGCCCGAGCTTGGAGATATTGTCCGCATATTGGAAATTATTCCCACGGATCTGATTGCCGAACAGATCGTCGGTTTTGATCTCGACGGCGCTATAATCCTTCCACCGATCAGGATAGCCGATCTTGGTGGTGAAATTGGCCAGCTTGGCGAGCGCGCGTTCCTTGGTCTGCGGCTGCATCCATTCCAGCCCCTGAATGCGGCGGCCCATCGCGGCCAGCACATTGTCGACCAGCTCGTTCATCGCGGCCTTGGTCGGTGCGGGGAAATATTCGGCGGCATATTCCTTGCCGACTTCCTCGCCCAGCACGTCTTCGGTGAAGTTCACGCCGCGTTTCCAGCGCACTTCGCGCTCGGGCGTGCCGTTCAGGGTCGTGCCGTAAAAGGCGAAGCTTTCATTGGAGATCGCCTCGGGCAGCACATCGGACAGATTGTCGAGGCTGCGGATCATCAGCTGATCCTTCAGCACCGCCAGATCGGCATTGCCGATGATGCCGGCAATGCCCTGCACCGCGCTTGGCTGCGCCACGATCAGTTCCTCGATCTGCGGGCTGGTTGCCTTCAGCATGGCCGCGATGTCGAAGCCCGGCGTCATCGCCTGCAGCTCGGCCACGGTCATCTTGTTGTAGGTCTTGGTCGCGTCGGAGCTGTCTTCCTTGGTCCAGTGCGCCTCGGCGATCTGCTTCTCCATATCGAAGATGGCCTGCGCCCGGGCGGCGCCATTGGCCTCCCCCGCCAGTTCGAACATCTTGGTCAGATGGGCGATATATTTTGCGCGGATATCGGCGAACCGCTCCGAATCGCCCAGATAATAATCGCGATCCGGCAGGCCGAGACCGCCCTGATACATGTTGAAGATATAGGTTTCGGGGTTCTTGTCGTCCTGGCCGACATAACCGGCCACAGGGCCGCGCACGCCATTGCGCGCCGCATCGACGAGAAGCAGGGCATAGTCTTCCTTGTTGTCCAGCGCGGCAATCTTGCCGAGCCACGGCTTGATCGGCGCAAGACCCTTGGCCTCCACCGCATCGCTGTCCAGATAGCTGGCATAGGCGCGGCCGATCTTGTTGTCCGGATCGCCCTTGGCGGCATCGAGCACATTCTTCACACGTTCCTGGCTCAAATCGGCCAGCGCAGTGAACATGCCGTAATTGGATTTGTCCGCCGGAATGGTGGTCGTGGCCGCCCAGGTGCCATTGGCATAACCGTAAAAATCATCACCCGGCGCGATGTCGCGGTTCATGCCCTGCTCGTCGAACCCGAAAGTGCCGATTTCCGGCTTGCCATCAGCGCGGGACGGCTCGGCCGATGCATCGGCATCGGCGGACAAGGCCGCTTCCGCCTTGGATTTGGTTTGCGCATCCATGTCCTGCGCGGTGGCGGCATGGGCACCGAGCGCCATCGGCGCGGCGGCAATCAGGAGAAGCGAGCGAAAGGCTGTCATAATATATCCTCGAAACAATATGTTTTGGCGCTGGAGATGCACCGGCGATCCCTGGCAGGCAAGAGCGCGCAGGATGCTCGTCGACCAAGCGTTGATGAGAGACAATAAACGACAGCGCTTTACGCTGCGCTGAACAGGCATGCGCCCGCCTATTTCACCAGCCCGTCTATTCCGTCAGCTTGCGCTTGTGTTGCTGCGCGTAGAGCCGCAGCCGCTGCCGCCGCCTCTTGCCCTGCCGCAGGCGCCAGCCGAAACTGGCGAGCAAATAGCCGACCGATGCAAACAGAATGCCGAGCACCACCATGCCAAAAGCGGTCACACCGGCTTCGCGGAGAAACCAGCTGAGCCACATGCCGAATTCGCTGCGCACCTGATTGTTGAGCGGGGTGCCCACCGTCATCGCGTCGATCCGCAGGATGAACCGGCCCAGCCTGTTGGCCACGACCACCCAGAAGGGATAGGTGAACGGATTGGTGATAAAGGTCGTCACCACCGCAACCGGCACGTTCGCCCGCACCGGCAGAGCCAGCAGGGCGGCGGCAATGATCTGGCCCACGGGCACCCAGAAACCCGCCAGCATGCCCAGCGCGATCCCGCGCGGCACCGAACGCCGGGTAAAGCGCCACAGATCCGGCCGGAGCACGCGCCCTGCAAAGGGTTTGAGGAAACGGTTTTCGCCCATCTCATCGCGGGTGGGCATCTTCATCCCCATCCGCTCATGCATCCGGCGGCGGGGCGGCTCGTCAGCCATGGTTGCGCAGCAGTCTGCCCTGCTCCCGCTTCCAGTCCCGTTCCTTTTCGGATGCGCGCTTGTCCGGTGCCTTCTTGCCCTTGGCCAGCGCCAGCTCCACCTTCACTCGCCCGCGCGAATTGAAATAGATGGACAGCGGAACCAGCGTCATGCCCTTGCGCGCCACGGCACCGTAGAATTTCTCGATCTCGCGGGCGTGGAGCAGCAATTTGCGCGGGCGCTTGGCATCGTGATTGTGACGGTTGCCATGGCTGAATTCCGGCACGGTGGCGTTGATGAGGAACACCTCGTCATCCTTCACCTCGGCAAAGCTCTCGGCAATCGAGCCTTCGCCGAAACGCAGCGACTTCACCTCGGTCCCGGTCAGCGCGATCCCGGCCTCGAACACCTCGTCGATGAAGAAATCATAACGGGCGCGCCGGTTCTCGGCGACGATCTTGGTTTTTTCAAAACTGGCGGGGCGGGGACGGGCCATGGTGCGGGCCTATATAGGAAGAAGAATGGGAATGCGAAGAGCTTGGCGAATGTCAGGTGCCGAATAGCGCAAAGACAGCGGCGCGGCGTGCTCCGTTCGTCCGGCGCGGCGTTGCGGACCTGTGCGTGGTTGCGCCCGGCGCCGCTAGGGCGCGCCGAAAAGCCATGTCTGCATCAGGCACGTGCGCGAGGTTCGACTGATGCTGTCTATAGAAGCCCAGCCTTCTCCAGCGCCGCATCGATGCGCTGCTTCGCCTCATCCGTCGGCTCCATGATCGGCAGCCGCACCTCCGGCGAAAAACCGGGCCGGATCCGCGACAGTGCATATTTCACGGGGCCGGGCGAGCTGTCGCAGAACATGGCGCTGTGCAGCGGATAGAGCCGATCCTGCAGTTCCAGCGCACGATCATAATCGCCAGCGGCGCAGGCCGCCTGGAATTCGGCGCACAGGGCCGGAGCCACATTGGCGGTCACCGAGATGCAGCCCTTCCCGCCCATCGCCATGTAACCCAGCGCCAGATAATCATTGCCGGACAGCTGCACGAAGTCCGGCCCGCAGGCGATGCGCTGTTGCGGGATGCGCTCCATATCCGCCGTCGCGTCCTTCACCCCGACGACGCCAGGCATTTTCGCCAGCGCCGCCATCGTCTCCACGCTGATGTCCACGGCGCAGCGGCCCGGAATATTGTAGATCAGGACGGGCAGATCGCAGCCTGCGGTCACATGCTCAAAATGCGCGACGATGCCGCGCTGGCTGGGCCGATTGTAATAAGGCGGCACCATCAGGCCCGCATCGGCGCCGACATCCTTGGCGCGCTGCAGATTGACGAGCGCCACGGCGCTGTCGTTCGATCCGCAGCCCGCAATGACCGGTACCCGGCCCGCGGCCTGCTCCACGCAGACCTGCACCACATGGAAATGATCGTCGATCGTCTGCGTCGCTGCTTCGCCCGTGGTGCCGCACGGCACCAGCGCCTGCGATCCGCTCTCGATCTGCCAGTCGATAAAATCTCGGAATACGGCCTCGTCGAACGCTCCGCCGCGAAAGGGGGTCACCAGGGCCGGAATGGAGCCGGAAAACATTGTGTCTAATCTCCGCAGCGGCCAAGAGGTCGGTCAATTCGGCGGAGAGCTGCGCCCCGCCATTCCCGTTCAGCGCCTGATAAGGAGCCTCCCCCTATCATGTCCAGCATGGTAAAGCGTTTCTACATTCCCCTCGCCCTCCTCACCACCACCAGCGCGCTGGTGCCCGCTGCAGCCCAGCAGCGGTTGGTGCCGGATTCCTTTTCGCTGAAAGGTGCGCCGCAATCGCTGCTGCCGGCATCGATGATGGCCAGCGGCGCGGCAGCGCGGGCAGACAGGCCGATGCAGTTCGGTGAGCCGAAGCCGCTTCCCCCGCTGCCGGGCGAGCAGCCGCGCACGAGCGCCCAGCCACAACAGCAGGCGCAGGTTCCGGTGCCGCCGCAGCCCGCGCCGCAGGTTCAACAAGCGCCCCAGCCGCAGCTGCCAGCGACAACGAATCCGCAACTGCAGCAGCAATGGGATGCCGCCGCCGCGCAGCTGGCCGATCCGAGCCGGGGCAATATTCCCGCCGCCTTCCAGCGCTGGAAATCGCTGAGCTCCTCAGACAATCTCACCTTTCCCGATTATGCCGGTTTCCTGATGAGCTATCCCGGCTGGCCGGGCGAGGACCGCATGCGCCAGAACGCCGAACAGGCGATCGAGCTTGGCTATTATCCGCCGCAGCAAGTGGTCGCCTATTTCCAGCGGTTCGAACCCGTCACCAACACGGGCCGTGCACAATATGCCATCGCGCTGGCCAATAGCGGCGATCAGCAGCAGGCCGCGGCCTGGGCGCAAAAGGCATGGGATGGCGGCCCGCTGTCCGATATTGCCGAGACCACGCTGATGGGCATGTTCGCCAGCAAGTTCACCACCGCCGATTATGATCAGCGCATCGACGCACTGCTCTGGGCGGGCGCGACCAATGATGCGGGCGAATTGCTGGCCTATGCCAGTCCGCAGAACCGGCAGCTGTTCATGGACCGGCTGGCGATCAAGACCCGCTCGTCCGATTTGTCCAGCGCGCTCTACCGCAACGATCAGGCCTCGCTTTCCAACCCCGGCTATCTGACCGACCGCGCGACCTATATGCGCGCCAACGGGCAGAGCTATGAGGTGCGCGAAATGCTGGCCAACCGCCCGCCACTCACCGGCTATCCCGTCGATGCCGAGGAATGGTATGAGACCCTCCTCGTCAACGCCCGCGCCGCGGAGAATGACGGGCAGAACGAACTGGCCTATCGCATCGCCAGCCGCGTGGAAGATGCCTTCCCCGTCGGCACCGACATCAGCGGCGAGGCGCTGGGCGTGCGCGATGACTATACCAGCCTGACCTGGCTGGCCGGGCAGACCGCCTATTACAAGCTGGGCCGCTTCGGCGATGCGGCGCGCATGTTCGCGCTCTACGGCGCTGCCGCGCGCTCACCGCAGACCATCACCAAGGGGCTGTACTGGGCGGCCATCTCGGCGGAAAAGGCGGGCGATCAGGCGTCGGCCAATCAATATTATGAGCGGGCCGCGCGCTATTATGATCATTTCTACGGCCAGCTGGCCCTGGAAAAACTTGGCCGTCCGATCCCAAAGGTCACCAAGGACGTCGCCAAGCTGACGGCATCGGGCACGCCCGATTCGCGGCCCGTATATCTCGCGGCGCAGGCGGCTGGGCAATATGGCACCTGGCAGGACCAGTCCGCCTTTCTGCGCGCCATCGCCAACAACGCCAAGAGCGAGGAAGAACATCTCGCGGCGGTCAATCTGTCGACCTATCTCGGCCGTCCCGATCTGGCCGTGATGGCCGGGCGCAATGCGCGGGTGAATGAACTGGACGCTGTGATCCCCTATGCCTTCCCCACCGTACCGGTGCCGGGCGAGGAGGCCTATAACTGGACCATGGTGCATGCCATTGCGCGGCAGGAAAGCCAGTTCGACCGGCAGGCGCGCAGCCATGCCGGGGCGAGCGGCCTGATGCAGCTGATGCCAGGCACCGCCCGCGAAGTCGCCGGACGCGCCAATCTCAGCTACAGCCCCAGCGCGCTGACCAGCGATCCGGCCTATAATATCCGGCTCGGGTCCAGCTATTTCCAGCGCATGCTCGATTATTATGGCGGCAGTTACCCGCTTGCCGTGGCCGCGTACAATGCCGGGCCGGGCAATGTGAACAAATGGCTCGCCAGCAATGGCGATCCGCGCATGGGCGGGGTCGATATCGTGAAATGGGTGGAGGACATCCCGTTTTACGAGACCAAGAATTATGTGCAGCGCGTGCTGGAAAATGCCGTGATGTACGACGCGCTCTATCCCGAACATGCCCGTTTTCGGAACGCCGGGAACCGCACCGTGAGCAATTATCTGGGGCGGTAGGGACCGCTTCGCTCCCGTCTGTCAATCCGGCGCAGGCCGGGGTCTCGTACAGTGCAGCGCGCGGTGGGACTCCGGTCCTCGCCGGCATGACGGCGGTGGACTGGTTTGCTAGGGCCGCGCGATGAACGAACGCACCAATCCCATCACGCCGCAGGGCTATGCCGCGCTGCGTGCCGAATATGATGCACTCTTCTCGGTCGAAAGGCCAAAGCTGGTGGACATCGTTCACTGGGCAGCGGGCAATGGCGACCGTAGCGAAAATGGCGACTATATCTATGGCCGCAAAAGACTGCGCGAGATCGACGGCAAATTGAACCGTCTATCCAAAAAGATGAAGCATGCGCAGGTTCTGGACCCGGCAGAGCAGATCGACCGATCCCGTATCTTCTTCGGTGCGACGGTTGCCCTTGCAGACGAGGACGATGAGCGGCTGACCGTCACCTTGGTTGGCCATGACGAGGCCGACCCGGCGCAAGGCCGCATAAGCTGGACCAGCCCTTTGGCCAAGGCGTTGCGCCGCGCGACAGTCGGTGATCTTCGGACCGTGCCGTTACCGTCCGGTCCGAAGGAATGGGAAGTGATGCACATCACCTATCCCGATCGACGCTAGGCCGAAAGCTGCCGGCTCCTGGCGGTCACGAAGTCCACCATGGCGCCGCAGGGATTAGGAAAAGGCGATCAATAGTCCGGCTGATCCTCACCGGTCGCCTTGTCCCACGCCATGGCTACGCCCTTCTGCACGGCATATCCGATGGCAAAGGTCATGATCAGCGGGAAAACCAGCTTCACGCCCTTTTCGGCCACTGCGCCCCAGAGCGCGCCTTCGACGCCGCTGTCTCCGTCCTGACGATCGATAAGCGCGCCGACAATGGATCCGAACATAATGATTTCCTGATTTCGAGAGGTCGTTTCGGATGGAAAACCGCCATCGCCCGGCATTGGTTCCCGCCTGCCGTGATGGCTGTCAGTGTCCGCCCAGCACCTTTTGCGCCGCTTTCGCCAAATCCTCGTCCACCTCGGGAAATCCATCGGGCAACGCCGCGTCCAGCCTGTCGGCCACCGCGGTCAGCGCCGCAATGCGCGCGGCCTTCTTGTCATTGCCGTCGATCGCTTTCCACGGGGCCCAGCGCGTATCGGTGCGCGCGAACATCTCTTCGGCGGCGGCCAGATAGGCGCCGCGTCGATCACGGTTGCGCAGATCCTCCATGGTGATCTTCCAGCGCTTGTGCGGTTTTTCCAGCCGGTCGCGAAAGCGCGCATCCTGCTCATCCTGCGTCACATGGATGAACAGCTTGATGAGGATGGTACCCAGATCGGTCTGGGTCGCCTCGAACTCGTTGATCTCGTCATAGGCCCGGGCCCATTCGGCCTCGCTCGCAAAGCCCTCCACGCGTTCCACCAGCACCCGGCCATACCAACTGCGGTCGAAGATCGCGAGGCTGCGCGCGCCCGGAAGGTCGCGCCAGAAGCGCCAGAGGAAATGCCGCTCCTTTTCCGGCTGGGTCGGCGCGGCGATCGGATGTACCGCGAAATAGCGGGGATCCAGGCCGGCGGTCAGCCGCTTGACGATGCCGCCCTTGCCCGCCGCGTCCCAGCCTTCCAGCACGAGGATCGCCGGCTTGCGATGGACAATCATGCGCGCCTGCAGACGGGCGAGCCGATCCTGCAGGTCCTTTAGATCATCCGAATAATCGCCCGCATAGTCGGCGCCGGTCTCATGGTCGGAGAGGTCGATCGTCACAGCTATTCTCTCCTCGGCCATCATCGCCACCCCGGACCGGATCCAGGATGACGTTAATCATAAAGAGGAAGTCTTAAATTCCCATCACCCGGCGTCGGGGGCGACCACCGCGTCCACATCCTTCGCTGCCGGCTTCTTCTGCTCGACCAGCCGGACATGCACATCGCGCAGCTGACGCTGACTGACCGGCGACGGCGCGCCCATCATCAGATCCTGCGCGCGCTGGTTGAGCGGGAAGGCGATCACTTCGCGGATGTTCGGCTCATCGGCCAGCAGCATTACGATGCGGTCGATACCCGGCGCGGAGCCGCCATGCGGCGGTGCACCCAGCTTGAACGCCTCGATCATGCCGCTGAAATTCGCGTCGACATCTTCGCGGCTGTACCCCGCCAGTTCGAACGCCTTGTACATGATGTCCGGGCGGTGGTTCCGGATCGCGCCGCTGGACAGCTCATAGCCATTGCAGACGATGTCATATTGCCAGGCCAGGATATCGAGCGGGTCCTTGGTTTCCAGCGCCTCCATCTCGCCCTGCGGCATGGAGAAGGGGTTGTGGCTGAAATCGACCTTCTTCTGCTCCTCATCATATTCGAACATCGGGAAATCGACGATCCAGCAGAATTTGAAGCAGCCCTGCTCGATCAGCTCCAGCAGTTCGCCGACGCGGGTGCGCGCGGCCCCGGCCAGCTTGGCCGCTTCCTTTTCCTTGCCCGCGGCGAAGAACAGGCCGTCATTCGGTCCAAGGCCAAGCTCGTCATACAGCTTGGCCATCTCCTCGGCCCCGTGATTCTTGGCGATCGGCCCGCCGAACTCGCCGCCCTTGCGCGTGACATAGCCGAGACCGGCAAAGCCCTCGCGGCGTGCCCAGTCGTTCATCTCGTCGAAGAATTTGCGGCTCTTCTCATGCGTGTCCGGCGCCGGGATCACGCGCACGCGCCCGCCGCCGCCCACGATCTTCTCGAACAGGCCGAAACCGGACTTTTCGAAATGATGCGTCACGTCGCTGATGATCAGCGGATTGCGCAGATCGGGCTTGTCGCTGCCATATTTCAGCATCGCCTCGGCATAGGGAATGCGCGGAAACTCGCCGGCGGGCGTCACCGTCTTGTCGCCGGAAAATTCGTCGAACACACCGGCCAGCACGGGCTCGATCGCCTGGAACACATCTTCCTGCGTCACGAAGCTCATCTCGAAATCGAGCTGGTAGAATTCCGGGCTGCGGTCGGCGCGCAGATCCTCGTCGCGGAAACAGGGGGCGATCTGGAAATAGCGATCGAACCCGGCCACCATCAACAGCTGTTTGAACATCTGCGGGGCCTGCGGCAGCGCGTAGAAGCGGCCGGGGTGCAGGCGGCTGGGCACCAGATAATCGCGCGCGCCTTCCGGGCTGGACGCACCCAGAATCGGCGTCTGGAATTCGAAAAAGCCCTGATCCTGCATGCGGCGGCGCAGGCTGCTGATCACCTGGCTGCGCAGCATGATATTGGCGTGCATCGTCTCGCGCCGCAGATCGACGAAACGATATTTCAGGCGGATATCCTCCGGATATTCCTGCTCGCCAGCCACCGGAAGCGGCAGCTCATTGGCCGAGGACTGGACGCTGACGGCGCGGGCATAGACCTCGATCTCGCCGGTCGGCAGATTGGCGTTCACCGTGCCTTCGCTGCGGGCCTTTACCTCGCCATCGATGGTCACCACGCTTTCTACGCGCAAGCCGTCGAGCACCTGCAGCGCCGGGCTGTCCTCATCCACCACGATCTGCGTCATGCCGTAATGATCGCGCAGATCGACGAACAGCACGCCGCCATGATCGCGCTTGCGGTGGATCCAGCCGGACAGGCGGACGCTGCTCCCGACATCGGATTTCTGGAGCTGCGAGCAATTATGGGTGCGGTAAGCGTGCATTATATGTGGCCTGTCATCTGGAATTTTCTGGCGATGTCGCGTTGGCGCATCTGTATCAGCTACTATGCGCGGCTAACACAGGCAGCGGGCGCCATTGTCAAGCGCCCGCCCCCACTAGGCACCCCGCGCCAACCTGTGTAAGCCTGCACACCACATGAAAATTCATCCGCTTATCACGCAATCCGCCCCGCTCGCCGAACTGTGCGAACGCCTGTCCACCGCAGACTTCGTCGCCGTCGATACCGAGTTCATGCGCGAGAATACCTATTATCCGCTGCTCTGCCTGGTGCAGATCGCGGACGACAAGGAGGCCGCGGCGATCGATCCGCTGGCCGAGGGTATCGATCTGAAACCGCTCTGGGACCTGCTGGTCCATAATGAAGACGTGCTGAAAGTCTTCCACGCCGGCGGGCAGGATGTGGAGATCGTCTACAATCATGCCGGGGATACGCCGCACCCCATGTTCGACACGCAGGTGGCCGCCATGGCGCTGGGTCAGGGTGAGCAGGTGGGCTATCAGAATCTGGTCGCTCTGTGGCTCGGCCATACGCTGGACAAGGGCGCGCGCTTTACCGACTGGAGCCGCCGCCCGCTCGACAAGCGGCAGATCGATTATGCCATCGGCGATGTGACGCATCTGTCCGAGATTTTCCCGATGATGCTGGAAAAGCTGAAGGAAACCAATCGCGGCGCATGGCTGAACGGGGAAATGGAAAAGCTCACCGATCCGGCCAATTACGAGAATAATCCGGAAGACAGCTGGAAGCGCGTGAAGGTGCAGTCGCGCAAGGCCGATGTGCTGGGCCGGCTGAAAGCCTTGGCCGCCTGGCGGGAGCGCGAGGCGCAGGACAAGGATTTGCCGCGCGGACGCATCATGAAGGATGAGACGCTGGCGGACATTGCCGGCCATCCGCCGCGCGAGCAGAAGGACCTGGCCAAGAAGCGCGGCCTGTCCGCCGCGTGGAGCAGTAACGATATCGGCCGCCGCATGATGAAGGCGCTGCAATCGGCCGAGCCGCTGGGCGGTGACGATCTGCCGGATCGCAAGAACCGGCCGGGCGCGGGGAAGGACGGCGCGCTGGTGGCCGATCTCCTGAAGCTGCTGCTCAAGATCCGTTCGCGCGACATCAATGTCGCCTCCCGCCTGATCGCCAAGGCCAGCGATCTGGAACGGCTGGCTGCTGGCGAGCGTGAGGATATGCCGATGCTGGAAGGCTGGCGTTTCGATGAATTCGGGCGGGACGCGCTCGATCTGGTCGAAGGCCGCCTGGCCTTTGCCGTTCTGGACGGCAAACTGACGATGACGCGCACCGAAAAGGCCGCCGGTTGATGCGCGTCGCCGCCGCGTTGACCGCACCACTCCTGCTGGGCGCCTGTGTGATGACCGGCGCGCAGGACGGCACCCGCTTGCCCGGCGATAGCAGCAGCGACGTGCCGGCGGCGCAAGCTGGTGGCTTCGCCTGCGATGCAGGGGCCGCCGAGATGTTGATCGGCGAAACGCCGAGCCAGGCGCTCGGCACCCGCGTGATGAACCTGACCGGCGCCCGGCAGCTGCGCTGGATCGGCCCAGGCATGGCCGTTACCATGGAATTTCGCGAAGGCCGGGTGAACGTCTATTATGACGCCGATTATCGCGTGGAACGGATCAGCTGCGGCTGATCGGTTAGTGGCTCGATCGGTTTACAGGATTTGCATAGCCGCTGCCCATGCGTGGGGGATGGCGATGGAAAAATGGAAACGCCGCTGGAAAACCGACTTGATCAGCAAAACCAATCCGCAATGCGCTGACCTTCTTCCCTGCTGACATCGTCGCTCCCGCGAAGGCGGGAGCCTATCCCGACGATGTTTCGCGCTCGACGACTGTTGGGATGGCCTCCCGCCTTCGCGGGAGAGACGTGGGACTTGGACAGAGATTACCTCAGCCGGTGCTTACCCTGGCTTCCAGCCCGACAAAGCTTGCGAACTGGCCCAGCCGCTTCTCCACGGTCTCGGACAGCAGCGCATCGGCATCGGCTTCCAGCACCACCTGCCCCTTGTCCATCCGCACCCGGCTCGCGCCCAACGGTTCGGCCAGGCCACCGCTGACCCGCTGCGCCAGGCGCATCGCAAGGCCCCAGGCGGCGGCGTGGTGCAACTGCCTTTCGCTGGCCAGCTTCCCACCGCCGGGAAACGCGCCGGAGCCACCGCCGAAGCTGGTATAAAGCGCCTGCCCCAGCATTTCGCGCCCCGCACCGTCGATCCCGACCCAATTGCCGTGGAGCCCGGCTTCCAGCCCGCGTTCGGCACGGAAATCGGGATTGGCGCGCCACGCGACATCGCCGAGATTGCAGGCGGCGCGGCGCAGGCGCTTATCCTGCGCATCATCATCCGCGAACAGCGGTGCGATCCACGCATCGACCAGCGCGCCATGCATCGGGAAGCGCCCCTCGGCCTGCCCCATATCGGCAGTGGCGGCGAGCAGCGGATCGACCGCCTGCATGTCGGGCGAGAGCGCGGCGAAATTGATGCCTTCGCGCACGCCATAGCCCGATATGATGACGCAGCTGGGCTTCAGTCGCTCGATCAGCAGCGCCAGCAGGCGGCTGCCCTCGCGCATATAGGCCACGCGGCTGGAACCGACACCGGGGGTCTTGGCGATCGCGCCATCCTCCATCGTCTCCACCTTGTCGGCCAGCTTGAGCGCGCGGGCGGGCGGAATTTCATAATTATGGACCACGCGCAGCGGCCAGTCGCCCGCCGCCATGTCGATTCGCGCCAGCGAGCGCCAGCTGCCGCCAACCAGATAGAGAGGCTGCGGCTTGTCCTGAATTTCCAGGCCGCTTTTTTCCAGATATTTGTCGAACCGGCGGGACAGCGCGCCGCTTCCCTTGTCGAGGATCGGCTTGGCGCGCAGCACGCCGAGCGGCAAGGACACGCCCTGCTTCACCATATTCTTGCCCAGCCGCGCAATCTCCAGACTGCCCCCGCCCAGATCGCCGACCCAGCCCTTCGCGCCGGGAAAGGCGGCCAGCACGCCCATGCCGGCAAAATAGGCTTCCTGCTCGCCGCTCAGCACGCGGGGATCGAAGCCGCGCGCGCGCGCGTCAGCCAGAAACGCCGCGCCATTTTCCGCATCGCGCACGGCAGCGGTGGCGATGGCCTCGACCCGGTCCACAGCGAACATCTCGCACAGATGCGCAAAGCGGCTGAGCGCGCGCAAGGCGCGATCGCACGCATCCTGACCGATGCGCCCGGTCTCGTTCAGCTCAAGCCCAAGGCCCGCCATCACCTTTTCATTGAAGATCAGCGATGGCACGCGCGGATGGCCTTCATGCACCACCAGCCGCACGGAGTTGGAGCCGATATCGACCACGGCGGTGCGGATATTGGGGCGGATATCGCCGGCCGAACGGCTCATGCTGCAGGCGCGCAAGACAAAGCCGTCATGACTGCGCCTTGCGCGGCCGGTTGAGCCGCAGTTTCGGCACCGACTTCGATTTCTTCAGCGCTTTTCCACGCCCGGACAGCGACGGATTGGTCATGAAATAGGTGTGCAGATTGAACCGCTTACCCGCAGGTTCGATGCGGCTATATTCGCCATCGCCGCTCATCGACCAGCTCTGTTCGTTATCGATCAGATTGGCCAGCATCACCTGATCGAGGATCTGGTCGTGCACCGTGGGGTTCGTGATCGGCATCATATATTCCACCCGGCGGTCCAGATTGCGCGGCATCCAGTCGGCCGAGCTGATGAACAGCTTGGCCCCGTCATTGGGCAGCGCGCGGCCATTGGCAAAGGCCCAGATGCGGCTATGTTCCAGAAAGCGCCCGACAACCGATTTCACGCGGATATTTTCGGACAGGCCGGCAATGCCGGGCCGCAGACAGCAGATGCCGCGCACCACCAGATCGATCTCCACGCCGGCTGCGCTGGCTTCGTATAATTTGTCGATCATCTGCGGATCGACCAGCGAGTTCATCTTGGCCCAGAGCGCCGCCGGCTTGCCCGCCGCGGCATTGGCGATCTCGGCATCGATCAGCGCTTCCATATCCTCACGCATGTGGATGGGGGAGATGGAGATGCGCGACAGCTCCCCCGGCTCGACATAGCCGGTGATATAATTGAACAGTTGCGCGGCATCGTGCCCAGCCTGCGGATCGGCGGTGAAGTAGCTCAGATCGGTATAGATCTTGGCGGTCACGGGATGATAATTGCCGGTGCCATAATGGCAATAGGTGCGGTACGCGCCCTCTTCGCGGCGCACGATCATGGTCACCTTGGCGTGGGTTTTCCACTCGATGAAACCATAGACCACCTGCACGCCGGCCCGCTCCAACTGCGCGGCCCAGGCCAGATTCTGTTCCTCATCGAAGCGCGCCTTCAACTCGACCACGGCGGTGACCGATTTGCCGGACTCCGCCGCGTCGATCAGGGCGCGAATGATGCGCGACTGGCGGCCCGCGCGGTACAATGCCAGCTTGATCGCCACCACATCGGGATCGGCCGCCGCCTGCTCGATCATCGCGACGACGACGTCGAAGCTTTCATAAGGATGGTGGACCACGATGTCCTTGGCCTGGATCGCGGCGAAACAGTCCCCGTCATATTCGCGGATCCGCTCCGGAAAACGCGGCGTGAAGGCGGGAAATTTCAGATCGGGCCGATCCTCATTGCACAGCAGCGCCAGATCGCTGATGCCGATGAAGCCATGCACCAGCGCGCGGCTGGAACCGACCACCAGCAGATCCTCGCGAATGGTGGCCGAGACGCCGTCCGGCAGGCTGTCGTTCAACTCCAGCCGGATCACCTGGCCCTTGCGCCGCCGCTTGATCGCGCTTTTGAAGTAGCGGACCAGATCCTCGGCCTCTTCCTCCACCTCGATGTCGCTGTCGCGCACGATGCGGAAGGTGCCCGATCCGGACAGTTCGTAACCGGGAAACAACCGGTCGGAAAAGAACATCACCGCGTCTTCCATGGTGACGTAGCGCGACTCGCTGCCGGGAATGCGCAGGAACCGTGGCAAGGCGGCTGGCAGCATCAGCAGCTCGCGGATCTGGCGGCCGTCCTTCAGCCGCTTCAGATCGAGCACGATGCTGAGGCCCAGATTGGGGATGAACGGGAACGGATGCGCGGGATCCAGCGCCTGCGGCGTCAGCAACGGAAAAATCTGATCGTTGAAATGATCGCGCAGCCATGCGGCGGATTCCTCGTCCAGCCTGTCCGGCGACACCACGGCTAGCCCCGATTCCTCCAATGCGGCGCGCAACCCCTCCCAGGTCTGCTGCTGGCTTTCCATCAGCCGGTCGCTCTGCTCATAGATCGCGGCGAGCTGCTGCGCGGGCGTCAGCCCGTCCGGCGAGCTCAGCTCCACCCCCTGCGCCACCTGCCCCACCAGCCCGGCCACGCGGACCATGAAGAATTCGTCCAGATTGCTGCCCGATATCGATAGGAAACGCAGCCGTTCGAGCAGGGGATGGTTGGGGTTGCGCGCCTCCTCCAGCACCCGCTCGTTGAACTTCAGCCAGCTGAGTTCCCGGTTGATATAGCGGTTCCGGCCTTCCGGCAGAGCGCCGGCCCGATAGGCCTCGCTGATCTTGGGTTCGGTCTGCGGCATCACATATCCAGCTCGTTCTGATGATCGAAAATCATGCGGGCCAGCTTCATGCCCACCGGGCCACCCTGTTCCAGCGCGCGGGCGTTGGCTTCCAGCGCAAATCGCTCGGTCGCAGCATAGCTGCGGTCGATCCGTTTGACGATATAGGACAGCGTCTCGTCCGTCGCCCCGGTGCCAAGCCGCGTGAGATGCAGCCGCAGCAGCGCCTCCAGCAGCGCATCGTCCGGCTCTCCCAGCTCGACCAGTTGCATGGCGGCGAGCCTCGAGCGCAGATCGGGCAAGGCGGTGCGCCATTCGCCTGGCGGCGTGCGCGCCGTGAGCAGGAGCGGCTGGCCGCTGCTCTTGGCAGCGTTCCAGGCATGGAACAGCGCTTCGTCCTCCATCCGGTCGGCATCGTCGATCGCCTGACCGCCATGGCTGGTACGGAAATGCTCGGCCATCATCGTCTTGCCGGAGCGCGGTGGCCCGGTCAGGATCACGCCCCCATGCGGCCAATAGCTGTGATTTTCGATCAGCCCGGCCGCGCCTTCATTGGCCTTGCTGACGACCAGCTCCCCGCCGCCCGCAGCGGACCAGTCCAACGGAAGAGCAATCTGCCGCATGGCAGCGCGTTAGCGGCTGATCCGGAGCGCGCCGCCAGCATCGGTGACGGTAAATCCGCGCGCTGCCAGGGCCGCCCGCAGCGCTTCGCGGTCGCCGAGGAACGTCACGCGCATCACCGATGTGCCGCCAAGCGCCAGGCTGGAGGTGGTGGCGCCCTGCACGCCGCCGGTGGAGCGCACCGCCGATTCGGTTGCCGTCACCGCGCCGGCATCCGGCGTGGCATATTGCACGTTGAAGCTCTGGATCGACGGCGCAGCCGCCGGTTCGCCGCCGTTCAGCGTGGGTGAGATCGATGGAACATAATTGTCCGGCAGCTGCGATCCGCCGCTGCTCGGCTGATCCTCCGGCGTCTCCACCTCGGTCAGCTCGCTTTCGTCGATCGGTTCCTCCACGATCAGCGACTGATCGGGCGCGAGCATGCCGCGCGACAGGGCGCTCTGATAGATGGCGTTGATCCGCCGCACGCCCTCATCCATCATTTTGGGCACGCCATCGGGCCCGGTCGTGCGCAGCGCGAATTGATCGATATAGCGATTGTCCGGGCCGTAGCGCGCCGTGAACAGCGCGCGCACCGGCCCGCCGGGCCACTGCCGCTCCACCTTGACCACGGGAATCAGGATATCCGCCGCACCGAACTGATCGAGCAGGATGCGCCACCAGATGCGGCCACGCCGGTTGATCTGCCCCGCCGTCAGGACCAGCGAATCGCCGCCGCCGCCATAGGGCCGGATATAGTCGATCGTGCTTTCCGCCGTGCGATAGCGTGCCCAGGCCCGCTGCCAGTCGGTCTGCTGCTCGAACACCATCGGCGCACCGGCATTGATGGTGACGGGAATGATCATCAGCGGCGCAGAGCGGGTAACCTTACCGCCCACGCCGAGCAGCTGCCCGGCGCGGGAGCGATCGAACACCACCCCCAGCCGCGCGACATAGCGGCGCGGGCCGATCTGCTCTTCCTCCACCACGATGGCGGAAACCATTTCGTTCAGCCGCGCGTCCGGCAGGGTGGATTTCTGCCCGCCATGGGTGCGCGCCCATAATCTGGACCAGGCCAGGCGCTGCGCCTCCATCCAGCCATTGCGGCGCGCATCCTCAGCATCTTTGCCGGTGACATTCACTTCCACACCGCCAACCTCGAAATCGCCGGTCGAGGCGATCGGCGGAACGCCGCGTTCGGGGCCCTCGATCTGCGCATAAACCAGCGCGGACGAGCCCACCAGCGCCAGCGCGGCGGCAGCGATCATCCATCGGGCAGGGGTGGTGCGCAAGGTCATCGGCGCTCTTTTGGCGACAGAAGCATGGAATTCCAAGCGCGATCTGGTTAGGCGCGGGGGAATACCCGTCAGAGGCGCAAGGATCACCGCAATGGAAAACAGCTCAGACAAGGATACCGCCTATAGCTACGCGAAATCCGGCGTATCGATTGCGGCGGGCAATGCGCTGGTGAAAGCCATCGCCCCATTGGCCCGCGCCACCGCGCGCGCCGGCGCGGATGCGGACCTGGGCGGCTTTGGCGGCTTCTTCGATCCGAAGGCAGCCGGCTTCAAGGATCCGCTGCTGGTGGCCGCCAATGACGGTGTGGGCACCAAGGTGAAGCTGGCGATCGACCATGACCGGCATGACGAGATCGGCATCGATCTGGTGGCGATGTGCGTGAACGATCTGATCGTGCAGGGCGCAGAGCCGCTGTTCTTCCTCGATTATTTCGCCACCGGAAAGCTGGAAAACGGTATCGCCGAGCGCGTAGTCGCGGGCATTGCGGACGGCTGCAAGCTGGCCGGCTGCGCGCTGATCGGCGGCGAGACCGCGGAAATGCCGGGCATGTATGCGGCGGGCGATTATGACCTTGCGGGCTTTTCCGTCGGCGCGGTGGAACGCGGCGATCAGCTGACCGGCGACGCGATATCGCCGGGCGATCTGATCCTGGGGCTGGCCAGTTCCGGCGTGCACAGCAACGGCTTCTCGCTGGTGCGGCGGCTGGCGGCAGACAAGGGCTGGCAGATGGACGCCCCCGCCCCGTTCGACGAATCGCGCAGCCTGCTCGACGCGCTGATCGCACCGACAAAAATCTACGTCCGCGCGCTGCTGCCGCTGCTGCGCGAAGAGCGGATCAACGGGCTGGCCCATATCACGGGCGGTGGCCTGCTGGAAAATATCCCGCGCGTGCTGCCAGAGGGGTGCCGCGCGCTGATCGATGCCGGGGCATGGGACCAGCCGGGCCTGATGGCGTTCCTGCAGGAGCAGGGGTCGATCGCGCCGGATGAAATGGCGCGCACCTTCAATTGCGGTATCGGAATGGCCGTGATCGTGCGCGAGGATCAGGCGCGCCGCGTGACGCAGGCCTTGGAGGCTGCGGGCGAGACCGTCCATGCCATCGGCCGCATCGCCGCCGGTCAGCGCGGTTGCCGCATCGGCGCAGCCCGCGGCGACTGGGGCGCAGCCGCCGATTGGGAAGCACGCCATGATGCGTGAAGCCTTGGCCAGCGCAGCACAGACGGATCTGGTCCGTGGCTGAACGGGCCAAACTTGCCGTTCTGCTGTCCGGGCGCGGCTCCAACATGGCGGCCCTGCTGTACGCCGCCAAGGCGCAGGATTGCCCCTATGCCATCGTGCTGGTGGCCTCCAACGATCCCGATGCCCCCGGCCTCCAGCTGGCACAGGCAGAAGGCATCGCCACCTTTGCCCGCCCCCATAAGGGCATGGCGCGCAGCGACCATGACGCGGTGATGGATGCAGCCGTGCGTGCGGCTGGCGCGGATTATATCGCGCTGGCCGGCTATATGCGCATCCTGAGCGAAGGCTTCGTGCGCGGCTGGCAGGGCCGGATGCTGAACATCCACCCTTCCCTGCTGCCGAAATACAAAGGTCTCCACACGCATGAACGCGCGCTGGAAGCGGGCGACAGCCATGGCGGCTGCTCGGTCCATCTGGTGACCGCCGAACTGGACGATGGGCCGGTGCTCGCGCAGACCGAGGTGGCGATTTTGCCGGGCGACGATGCGGACAGCCTCTCGGCGCGCGTGCTGATCGCCGAACATCAGCTCTATCCCCGTACCCTGGCCGCCTATGTCCGCACGCGCGCCGGACATGCCGACGGCGCAGGCTGACGCCGCGTGCCGGCCGATCGCAAGAGCCTGCTGGCCGCCGCCACCATGACCGCCACCGCCGGATATGTCGACGCGGCGGGATTTCTGGCGACCGGCGGATTTTTCCTGTCGTTCATGAGCGGCAACTCCACGCGGGCGGGCATCGGGCTGGTCGAATCCTGGGCCGCCGCCTCGACGGCGCTGACGCTGATCGGCGCCTTTCTGACCGGCGTGATTGCCGCCACGCTTCTGGGCCGCATCGGGCGGGGCCGCTGGATCGCCCGGCATCGCGCCAGTCTGCTGCTGCTCCTGATCGCATTCTGTCTGGCGGTCAGCCTGCTGCTGCTGGAACATGACTGGCGCATTGCCGGCATGTTTCTGATCGCCTTTGCCATGGGCGCGGAAAATCTGGTGTTCGAGAAAGACGGCGAGGTCCGTTTCGGCGTCACCTATATGACCGGCACGCTGGTCAAGATCGGTCAGCGCATCGGATGGGCGCTGAGCGGTGGGCCGCGCTGGCTATGGCTGCGCTATGCCGCGCTGTGGAGCGCCATGCTGCTGGGCGGTGCCTGCGGCGCGCTGGCATTCCTGCAGTGGCACTATGCCGCCTTGTGGGGCCCGGTCGGCGTGCTGATCGTGCTCGCAGCGGTGCTGCGCGGCCATGATGCTGCGCCATCGGATGCGGCACAAGCGGTTGGTGCCGCCGCCTAGCGCTACGCCCCGATCAGCCGCCGCCGCGGCAGCGCTTGGAGCAATATTTCACCTCGTCCCACACATCCTTCCACTTTTTGCGCCAGGTGAAGGGACGGCCACAGGTCGGGCAGATCTTGGTGGGCAAGTTGGCCTTTTCGACGCGCTTGCCCACCATGATGGATTATCCGACGATTTCGGCGTCGGTGAAGAAGAACTTGATCTCATTGGCAGCGTTTTCTTCGCTGTCCGAACCATGGACCGTGTTCGCCTCGATGCTCTCGGCCAGTTCCTTGCGGATCGTGCCGGCTTCGGCGTCCGCAGGGTTGGTGGCGCCCATGATGTCGCGGTTGCGCTTCACGGCGTCTTCGCCTTCCAGCACCTGCACGACCACGGGACCGCTGGTCATGAAATCGACCAGTTCACCGTAGAAAGGACGCTCGGCATGGACGGCGTAAAAGCCCTCGGCCTGTTCCTTGGTCATCTGGATGCGCTTGGAGGCGACGACGCGCAGGCCGGCGTCTTCCAGCATCTTGGTAACCGCGCCGGTGATGTTGCGGCGTGTGCCATCGGGCTTGATGATCGAAAAGGTGCGGGTAACCGCCATGATAAACTCCTGAGAATGTTACGGGGATATGGATTGGATGAGCGCGCCCCTAGCGCCGAAGCGTGGTCTCGGCAAGCGGCAGGTGACGGGAAGACGCATGGAGCGAAATCGCGATTCGCGGCCCCGCCCACGCGCCGAAATCATCAGGCAGCACGCGTCCATCGCCCGCCATCCTGCTTCCAATAGTGGCATTGCCAGCCTTCCCTGGCGCTTAGCATCTTCCAGGCGGCGCGTGCCCCTTCCACCTTGTCCGGCTCGAACAGGAAGAAGATGCGATCATAGCCATCGACATCGTCGCGCCAGTCGCCGTCCGCGATAGCGCAATATTGCGCGCCATTGCCGCCATTGGCATCCGCGCCAAGCAATATGGGCTGGCATGCCTCATCGCACTGCCCTGCTTCGCCATGCGCCAGAAAGGATTCCGGCGCGGCATGCCACAGCGCTTCGGACAAAGCCGCGCGCGCGCCCTTATCCCGGTGCGCCACATGCATGCGGTGCCCGGCCTGCAGCGATTTCTGCGCCAGCACCGGCAGGATGCTGGCAGCAGGATCGCGGGTCAGCTGATAGAAATCGACTTGAGGCATGGGCGCGCCATAGCAAATAACGCCATTCCGGCGAAGACCGGAATGGCATGAGACGTTATGCCTCGATATTGTCTGCCACGAACCGGTCGAGCAAACGCACGCCGAAGCCGGTTGCGCCCTTGGCTGCGGTGGCGCTGTCCTTATCGGCCCAGGCCATGCCGGCGATGTCGAGATGCGCCCATTTCACGCCGTCCTGGATGAACCGCTGCAGGAACTGCGCAGCGGTGATCGAACCGGCAGAGCGCGGGCCGACATTCTTCATGTCGGCGATCGGGCTGTCGATCAGCTTGTCATAGGCCTTGCCGAGCGGCAGGCGCCACAACGCATCGCCGGAATCCTTGCCGGCCTTGATCAGCTTGTCGGCCAGGCCATCATCGTTGGAAAAGATACCGGCCTGCTCATGGCCCAGCGCCACCAGCATCGCACCGGTCAAGGTGGCGAGATCGACGATCATCGCGGGATCATAGGTTTCCTGTGCCCAGTGCAGCGCATCGCACAATACCAGCCGGCCTTCGGCGTCCGTGTTGATGACTTCGATGGTCTGGCCGCTCATGGACGTGACGATGTCGCCAGGGCGCTGCGCCCGCCCATCGGGCATATTCTCGACCAGCCCGCAAATGCCCACGACATTGGCCTTGGCCTTGCGCCCGGCAATGGCGGTCATCGCGCCGGCAACGGCTCCGGCACCGCCCATGTCCCACTTCATGTCTTCCATACCGGCCGGCGCTTTCAAGGAGATACCGCCGGTATCGAAGGTGACGCCCTTGCCGACGAACACCATCGGCTTGTCGCCATCCTTGCCGCCCATATATTCCAGCGCGAGCAGGCGGGCGGGCTTTTCCGAGCCCAGGCTGACGCCCAGCAGCGCATGCATGCCGAGCTTTTCCATCTCCGGCTCGTCCAGCACCCGGATCGTCACGCCAAGCGGCTCCATCTTGGCCCTGGCACGCTCCACGAAGCTTTCGGGATAGACGATGTTTGCCGGCTCGGACACCAGCTCACGCGTGAAGGCCACGCCCTCCGCAATGGCGGCAAGATGCGTCCAGCGATCCTGCATCGCCTGATCGGCACCGACCAGCGTCACCGTCTTCAGGCTGGGCTTTTCATGATCCTTCAGCGTGGTGCGATGCGTATCGATCCGCCAGCTGCGCAGCTTGGCGCCATAAGCGAGGTCCGCCGCCTGTTCGGTCGACAGCCCGTCCACCATCAGCGCGGCATGCTGCGCGCCGGAGGTGAGCAGCTGCGCGGAGATTGCGCCGCCAGCCTTGTCGAACCCGTCGCTGCCGGTGCCGACCAGCAGGATACGCACCGTGCTGCCATCCTGATCCACATAGGTGGAAAAGCTCTGCCCGGCCTTGCCCTCGAATCGCGCGGACCTGGCGGCGTCGGTCACCATCTTGCCCTGCGCGATCGGCCATGCGCCCGCATCCGGCCCGCCTTTGCCCACCGGAAAGACCAGAACGTCTGCATCGGCGGGGCGGTCGGCGGAAAATTGAATATCGATCAAGGGAATGTCCTTCTTTATATTATCGTTGTGCTATGCCGATTAGACGGATGGGCAGGCAGGCCGGTTCCACCCTGGCTGCCACAAACAGCCGCATTGCGGGATCACTTGCGCTGGTGCAATAGGCGCCGCTGAAGGGTCGCGGCCCAGCGTAGCTAAGGACGTCGCATGAAGGCGCACATGATGGGACAAGGTGCCGCTGCCTGCGTGATCGCAGCCGTGCTCGGCTTGTCCGCCTATCCAGCCGCAGCGCAGCAGGCAATTGCGCAGGGGCCGGAAGTATCGGCGCCGCAAGCGCCCGCCGCGCCGGTCGATACCACGCCTTCGCCCGCCACGCCCGTCGCGCCGTCCGGTCCCGCGCAGGCGGACGCAGCATCCAGCGCTGGCAATGCCGCCGACAGCGCGGCCGACAGCAGCGAGGTCGGCTTCGCCGCCGACACGCTGAGCTATGACAGCGAAGCGGATATCGTGACCGCCAGCGGCAATGTGGAAGTTGCGCGGCAAGGCTACAGCGTGTTCGCCGACGAAGTGCGCTGGGACCGCAAGAGCGGGGAGGTCAAGGCCAGCGGAGCGGTGCGCGCCGTCAGCCCCAATAGCGACATTGCCTATGGCGAATCGGTGGTGCTGGCGGACGATCTGCGCGAAGGCGTGATCGACAATCTGCTGCTCGTGCTGGCCGAAGGCGGCCGGCTGGCCGCCGTGAAGGGCGTGCGCCGCAGCAATGGCGTGGTCGAGCTGCAGCGCGCCGCCTATTCGCCCTGCGCGGTGCTGGACAGCAACGGCTGCCCGAAGGACCCGACCTGGCAGGTCAATGCGGTGCGGGTGACCTATGATCCCGCTCGCCGCCGCGTCAGCTATTCCGGTGCGCGGATCGAACTGTTCGGCGTGCCGGTCATTCCCCTGCCCGGGCTGTCGCACCCCATCGGCGATGGCTCCGAAAGCGGGTTGCTGGTGCCCGATGTCGGCATCGACAACAATAACGGCGTCAAGCTGACCCTGCCCTATTATATCCGGCTGGCCAACAACCGCGATCTGACCATCGCGCCCAGTTTCTACACCGGCGTGCTGCCGGTGCTGAGCGGCACCTACAGGGAACTCAACAGTCTGGGCGCGTTCCAGCTGACCGGGTACGGCACCTATAGCCGGCGCCAGTCCATCAGCCGCTTGCCGGTCTCGGAGCGGGAATTTCGCGGCTATATCGAAGGCAGCGGGGAGCTGCGTCCCGCCGAAAACTGGACGATCAGCGGTTCGGTGCGCCGCACCACCGACCGTACGTTCCTGCGCCGCTACAATATCAGCCGGGATGACCGGCTCCGGTCCACGCTGCAAGCCGAGCGGATCGACAGCAACAGCTATTTCCGGCTGGCCGGATGGGCCGTGCAGACCCTGCGCGTCGATGTCGATCAGGGTCTGGTGCCGCTGGCTCTGCCCGAGATCGATTATCGCCGGAAACTGGACGACCCGCTGCTGGGCGGCAAGGTGATGGTGCAGCTCAACAGCCTGGCGATCGGCCGCGCCGAGGGGCAGGACACGCAGCGCGCCTTTGCATCGGCCCGCTGGGACAAGCGCCTCGTCAGCAATCTCGGCCATCTCGTCACCTTTTCGCTGCTCGGCCGGGCGGATCTCTATCACAGCAGCGATAATGAGACGACGAGCACCGTCAGCTATCGCGGTATGGAAGGTTTCGAGAACCGCTTCATCGGCACCGCCGCCGTGGATGTCAGCTGGCCCTTCATCGGCCAGGCGTTCGGCGGCACGCAGATCATCACGCCGCGCGTCCAGTTCGTGGAAACGCCGCCTGTCGGCAATATGGACATTCCGAACGAGGATTCGCGCGCGGTGGAGCTGGAGGACATCAACCTGTTCTCGCTCAACCGCTTTCCCGGATATGATCGCTATGAAGATGGCGCCCGGCTGGTCTACGGCCTCGATTACTCGCTGCTGACCGACAATTTGTCGGTCCACGCGAATATCGGCCAGAGCTACCGCCTGTCGAACAGCGAGATCATCTTTCCCGATGGCACCGGCCTGTCCGAGACGATTTCGGATATCGTCGGGCGTACCGATGTGCGCTTTCGCAACTTCGTGCGGCTGACCCATCGCTATCGTCTGGACAAGGATTCTCTTTCGATCCGGCGGAACGAGATCGACGCCACCGTCGGTTCCACCCAGACTTATGCCCGGATCGGCTATCTGCGGCTCAACCGCGACATTTCCGGCGAGCTGGAGGATTTGCGCGATCGTGAGGAACTGCGCGCAGCTGGGCGCGTGGCCTTTGCCCGCTATTGGTCGGTCTTCGGATCGGCCATTGTCGATCTGACCAATGCCGATGAGGATCCCTTTGCCGACAAGGAGGGTTTCCGCCCGATCCGCCACCGGCTCGGCGTGGCCTATGATGACGATTGTCTGAGCATCGGGCTGACGTGGCGGCGCGATTATGAGGCGGTTGGCGACGCGCGGCGCGGCAACAGCTTCCTGTTCCGGCTGGCATTTCGCAACCTTGGCGTATAAGGCTCCGCCTCTTGAGGGGTAGAGTATCGGGGGCGCGGCCTTTCATCAGCGGTTCAGCGCGCTGAGGCTAGCACGGCCCTATCTCGACGCCCCCATATGGTTTTGGAAACGACTGGCTCACCCTTATGAACGCATCAAAGCTTATCTGCATGAGCGCCGCCCTCGGGCTGATGGCGCCGGCTGGCACGAGCGCGCAGACTGTCCAGGAACAGCCGCTCCCCAATGTTGGCCTCGATCTGCCCGATGGGCTTACCCTGTTCGGCAATGACGATCCCAATGTTCGCCGCGCCACCGCTGTGGTGAACGGATCGATCATCACTGGCACCGATGTGGACCAGCGCATGGCGCTGATCCTGACGGCCAATGGCGGCCAGGTACCGGAAGCGGAGCGCAACCGCCTGCGCCTGCAGGTGCTGCGCAACCTGATCGACGAGACGCTTCAGATTCAGGAAGCCGCAGCCAATGACATCTCGATCTCGTCGGACGAGATCGCGCAGACCTATGGCCGCGTGGCGCAGCAAAATGGTCAGGGCAGCGCCGTGGCGTTCGACCAGTATCTGCGCTCGATCGGATCGGCGCCGGCCTCGCTGCATCGCCAGATTCAGGCGGAACTGGCCTGGAGCCGGCTTCTGCGCCGCAACGTCTCCCCGTTCATCAATGTCAGCGATGACGAAGTGCAGTCGATCATCGACCGGCTGAATGAAAGCCGGGGCACGACCGAATATCGGCTCGGTGAAATCTATCTTGCCGCCACGCCGGAAAATGAGGCGCAGGTGGTGCAGCAGGCGCAGAATATCGTGAAGCAGATCAGCGAAGGCGGCAGCTTCGTCGCCTATGCGCGGCAGTTTTCCGAAGCGTCCACGGCAGCGGTCGGCGGCGATCTCGGCTGGGTGCGCCCCGCCCAGTTGCCGACCTCGCTTGCGGAAGCCGCGCAGCAGATGCAGGCCAACCAGCTGGTCGGCCCCATTCCCTCGCCCGGCGGCATGTCGATCCTCTATCTGATCGACAAGCGGCAGATCCTGACCGCCGATCCGCGCGACGCACAGCTCAGCCTGAAACAGATTTCGATCAAGTTCCCCGCCGGCGCCTCGCAGGCCGCCGCGCAGCCGATCCTCGATCGCTTCGCGCAGGCCACGCAGGAGATTCAGGGCTGCGGCAATGCCGATGAGGTGGCGGCCACGCTGAACGCCGATGTCGTCAACCGCGATGGCGTGCGCCTGGGCGATCTGCCCGGCCCGTTGCAGGAAACGATGTCGCAGCTGCAGATCGGTCGCTCCACGCCGCCCTATGGCGCGCTGGATGAAGGCGTGCGCGTGTTCGTTCTGTGCGGCCGCGACGATCCCAAGACCGGTGCCGAACCGTCGTTCGACCAGATCCAGAACCGGCTCGAAGAAGATCGCGTCTCCCGCCGCGCGCAGATTTACCTGCGCGATCTGCGGCGCGATGCCATCATCGATTATAACTGATCCCGGAATGCCCGATGCCTGATCAACAGCCGATCGCCCCCTTCGCGGTTTCGACCGGCGATCCTGCGGGCATCGGTCCGGAAATCATCTGCAAAAGTTGGGAGGCCCGCGAGCGCGCGGGCCTTTCTCCGTTTTTCGCGGTAGGCGATGCCAGCGCTCTGGCCGCGCAATGGGACGGGCCGATCCGGCAGATCGACGATCCGGCCAAGGCCGTGGATCTTTTCGACGAGGCGCTGCCGGTCATGCAGGTGCTCGAATGCGGTCCGGTTACCCCGGGCCAGCCCAACGCCGATGGCGCGCAATGCGCCTATCAGTCGCTGGAGGCGGCGGTGGGCCTGGCGCGCAGCGGCAATGCCGGCGCGGTCGTCACCGGCCCCGTCTCCAAGGCCCAGCTTTATGCCGTGGGTTTCACCCATCCCGGCCAGACCGAATTCATTGCCGAACGCTGCGGCGTGGGACGCCATAATGCGATCATGATGCTGGCCGGGCCGGATCTGCGCGTGGTGCCGATGACCACCCATATCGCGTTGCGGGATGTGCCCGCAGCTTTGTCGATCAAGCTGATCATCGACCGGGTGCACGCCACGGCGCGGGGGCTGACCCGCAATTTCGGCATCGAACATCCGCGCATCGCGCTGGCGGGGCTCAACCCCCATGCCGGGGAGGGCGGAAAGATGGGCCGGGAAGAAGAGGAATTCTTCATACCCGCGGTGCAGCAATTGCTGGCCGATGGCTGCAACGTCACCGGCCCGCTGCCTGCCGACACCATGTTCCACGCCGCCGCCCGCGCAGAATATGACGCGGCCGTCTGCGCCTATCATGATCAGGCGCTGGTGCCGTTGAAGACGCTATATTTCGATGAAGCGGTGAACCTTACGCTTGGCCTGCCGATCGTGCGGACCTCGCCCGACCATGGCACGGCGTTCGCCATTGCCGGCAAGGGCATTGCCCGCCCTCAATCGATGATCGCGGCCATTCGCATGGCTGGCGAAGTGGTGGCCAATCGCCGGCGAGAGGAAGCGGCATAGCCACGCCCGCCCCCCAAAATCCCGCGCTACCCCCGCTGCGTGAGGTGATTGCCGCGCATGGGCTCAGCGCGTCCAAGGCGCTGGGCCAGAATTTCCTGTTCGACGAGCAGCTGCTCGACCGGATTGCGGCGGTGCCGGGCGATCTGGACGGCGCGCGCGTCTATGAAGTCGGCCCCGGCCCCGGCGGCCTCACCCGTGCCTTGCTGCGCGCAGGGGCCGAGGTGAGCGTGATCGAGCGCGACGCCCGCTGCCTGCCCGCGCTGGCCGAGATAGCCGAAGCCTATTCCGGCAAGCTGCACGTGCAGGAGGGCGATGCGCTGGCCCAGCCGCCGCCATGCCCGGCGCCTTATCATATCGTCTCCAACCTGCCCTATAATGTCGGCACCGCGCTGTTGGTCCGCTGGCTGAGCGGGGAAAGCTGGCCGCCGGACTGGCGCTCGTGCACGCTGATGTTCCAGAAGGAAGTGGCAGACCGAATCGTCGCCGCGCCCGGCACCGGGCATTATGGCCGCCTCTCCGTTCTTGCGCAGTGGCGCAGCACGGCGAAGCTTGCGATGAAGGTCCACCGCAGCGCCTTCACGCCGCCGCCCAAGGTGATGAGCGCCGTCGTGCATCTGGTGCCCACGGCCATGCCCGATGGCGTGCAGTTCGCCCAGCTCGAACGCCTCACCGCCGCCGCCTTCGGCCAGCGCCGCAAGATGCTGCGCCAGAGCCTGAAAGGCTTGCCCGGCGCGCTCGATGCGCTGACCGCCAGCGGTATCGACCCAACGCGGCGGGCGGAAACGCTGAGCGTGGAAGAGTTCGTCGGCCTGGCGCGGATCCTGTCGCACTAAACCATCGCTCAAGGGACGAATTCGGGCGGCGCGCCATGGCATGCAGGACAGGCTCTGGTCTCTCACCGCTGCCCGCGCTATCCCGTTCCCATGACAGCACTGAACAGCACCGAACAATCCGTCCTCGACCAGATCGAGCAGGCCCCCATGCTCGATCGCACGATGGCCTGGGCCAAGATCAATAGCGGCACCAAGAATCTTCAGGGGCTGGCCGCCATGGCGCAGCAGCTGGGCGATGCCTTTTCCGCGCTGCCGGGCGAGGTCGAGCTGGTGCAGCCCGATCCGGTCGAGACGATGGAGCCGGACGGCACCATCCAGCAACTCAATCGCGGCCGGCATCTGGTCACGACCGTGCGGCCGGGTGCGCCGGTGCAACTGCTGTTCACCGGCCATATGGACACGGTGTTTCCCGCCGAGAGCGACTTTCAAGAGCTGCACTGGCGCGAGGACAATATCCTCAACGGCCCCGGCGTGGCGGACATGAAGGGCGGCATCGCCGTCATGCTCCACGCCCTGATGGCGGTGGAATCGAGCGCGGCGAAAGACCGCATCGGTTATCAGATCATGATCAACAGCGATGAGGAGGTCGGCTCCGGCTCCTCCGCCGCGTTGATCGCGCGGCTGGCGCAGGGCAAGACCGCCGCGCTGACCTATGAACCCGCGCTGCCGGACGGCACGCTGGCGGGCGCGCGGGGCGGCAGCGGCAACTATTCGATAAAGATTGGCGGGCGCAACGCGCATGCCGGGCGCAACCCGCGTGACGGGCGCAACGCCATCGTCGCCGCGGCCGATCTGGCGCTGCGTCTGAAAGCGCTGATGCGCGACGGGCTGTCGGTGAACCCGGCCAAGATCGACGGTGGCGGCGCCAATAATGTGGTGCCCGATCACGCCATATTGCGCATCAATTTCCGCCCCGAACATCCACGCGATCAGCAGGAGGCGGAAGAAGCGCTGGAGCGCGCCTGTGCCGCCATCGCGCTGGAACATGAGGTGACGGTGCAGCCGCATGGCGGCTTTGGCAGACCGCCCAAGCCGCTGTCCGAGGGGGCCGAAAAGCTGTTCGGGCTGGTGAAGCGCTCCGGCGCGGATCTGGGCCTGGATATCGGCTGGCGCGCCACCGGCGGCGTGTGCGACGGCAACAATATCGCCGATTGCGGCATCCCGGTGGTCGACACCATGGGCGTGCGCGGCGACGCCATCCACAGCGCGGACGAAATTCTGATCGTCGACAGCCTGGCAGAGCGGGCGCGTCTGTCCGCGCTCACCGTGCTGCGCCTGGCAGAGGGAGCCCTGTAATGGCCTATATCGTCCGCGCCGCCCGCCCCAGCGATCTCGATGCGCTGTATGAAATGGCCAAATTGACCGGGGGCGGCTTCACCAATCTGCCCGCCGATCGCAAATCGCTCACCGCCAAGCTGGCCCGGTCCGAGGAAGCGTTCACCCGCGTCGGTCACGAGCTGCAGGACGATCTGTTCGTGCTGGCACTCGAAGAGGTGGAAACGGGCGAAGTGCGCGGCACCTGCCAGCTGTTCGCGCAGGTCGGCCAGCGCTGGCCGTTTTACAGCTACCGCATCAGCACGCTCAGCCAGCAGAGCGAGGAGCTGAACCGCACCTTCCGTGCCGAAATGCTCAGCCTCGTGACCGATCTGGAAGGATCGAGCGAAGTCGGCGGGCTGTTCCTGCACCCCAATCACCGCGCGGGCGGGCTGGGCATGTTGCTGGCGCGCAGCCGCTATTTGTTCATTCGCCAGCACCGCGCACGGTTCGGCGACCGGATCCTCGCGGAGCTGCGCGGCATTATCGACGAGGCTGGCGGCTCGCCTTTCTGGGACGGGATCGCCGGGCGTTTCTTCGGCATGAGCTTTCAGGAAGCGGACTATTTCAACGCCACCCATGGCAACCAGTTCATTGCCGATCTGATGCCCAAGCACCCCATCTACACCGCGATGCTGAGCGAGAGCGCGCGCGCCGTGATCGGCCTGCCCCATCCCAGCGGCCGCGCGGCGATGCGGATGCTGGAGAATGAAGGCTTCGCCTATGACGGCTATGTCGATATTTTCGATGGCGGCCCCAGCATGGTAGCCCGCACCGATCAGGTGACCACCGTGCGCGATGCCGAGGATGCACCGATGGCGGGGATCACCGAAAGCGGGGAAAAGGCGCTGGTGGCCACCGGCCGCCTGTCCGATTGGCGCTGCGGCTATGCCAAGGCCATGCGCAGCGATGACGGCGTGCTGATCGACGCGGATGCGGCCAAGCGGCTGAACCTGTCCGAAGGCCATGATGTCAGCTGGATCGCACGCTGATGCCCCTGACCGAGATCAATTTCGACGGCCTGATCGGCCCCAGCCATAATTATGCAGGGCTGAGCCCCGGCAATCTGGCGGCGACCAGCAACAAGGGCGCGGTCGCGCATCCGCGCGCGGCGGCGCTGCAGGGGATCGAGAAGATGCGCGGCAATCTGCGGCGCGGTCTGCCGCAGGGCTTTCTGCTGCCGCTCGACCGGCCCGATGCACAATGGCTGCACAGCCTGTCCACGGATGTATCCACAGCCGAGGATCATCTGCGCGCCGCGGCCTATTCGGCCTCCTCGATGTGGACGGCCAACGCCGCCACCGTTTCGCCCGCGCCCGATACGCCCGATGGCCGCTGCCACCTCACCGTCGCCAATCTCGTCACCATGGCCCATCGCAGCCATGAATGGCGCGGCACGCTGGCGCAGCTTCGACTGGCCTTCTCGGACGAAGCGCATTTCGCCGTCCACGGCCCTGTCCCCGCCCCCTTTGGCGATGAAGGCGCGGCCAATCATATGCGCATGGCCGCCAGCCATGACGCGCCAGGCATCGAGCTGTTCGTCTATGGCCGCGCGGGCGGCGGCTTTCCCGCGCGCCAGCATATCGAGGCGAGCAAGGCGGTGGCGCGCGGCCACGGGCTGGACCCTGAGCGCACCATCTTCATCGAACAGGCGGAAGCCGCCATCGCGGCGGGCGCGTTTCACAACGACGTGGTCGCCGTGGCGAACGAGCAGGTGCTGTTCACGCATGAGCTGGCCTTTGCCGATCCCGACGCGACCTATGCCGAAATCCGCGCCAAATTTCCGGCCGCCGAGATCATTATCGTGCCCGCCGCCAGCGTCAGCCTGGCCGACGCCATTTCGAGCTATCTGTTCAACGCGCAGCTGGTCACCTTGCCAAATGAGGGCGGGCCGGATGAGGGCGGGCCGGGCGGCGCGGGGATGGCGCTGATCGTGCCGCTGGAGGCGACCGAAACGCCCAGCGTGCAAGCCTATCTGACCGAGCTTACGGCGGGCAACGGCCCGATCCGGCAGATCGTGCCCGTCGATGTGCGCCAGTCCATGGCCAATGGCGGCGGCCCCGCCTGCCTGCGCCTGCGCGTGGTGGCGGATCCGGCCACGGTCGATCAGCGCTTCATCGCGGACGAGGCCAAGCTGGACCGCATCGCGGCGGTGGTATCGGAATATTGGCCGGAAGACATCGCGCCGGGCCAATTGGCCGATCCGGCATTGGCCGATCAGGTCCGCGCCGCACGCGCCGCCTTGCTAGGCGCGCTGGAACTGCGCGAGCTGGAATGACCACAGCGCGCCTGCTGGGAAGATATGGTTAAAGCGTCGGTAATCTTTACAGGGGGAATCGATCGGCTGCGTAACGAAGCCGGAAATCCGCCCTTGGCATGATGGTTGCTTAAACGTTAACATGTCCGTGCTGCACAAATTTCTCCGCCTTTTCATCGTCAGAACACGCGCGGAGGTGTTTCTCATCACCTTTGGCCTGGCACTGGGCGCAACGCAGCGCGGCGCGACCTATGTGACGACCTATCCCGGCTGGCTCGGCTGGCTGATGTTCGGCTGCTGCTGCCTCGCCGTGTTCATGGCCGGTGCCAAGATGCTGCAGGCCGTCGATCTGGAACGCACGCTCGAACAATATGAATAAGCCGAACGTAGCGGCGGTTTAGGCGGGCATGTCCTCTGCCCGGTCGGGCGCGCGCGGCGGCTCCGACCGGTGATCGCGCAAACGCCGGATCCTTAGGCCGATCATCAGCACGAACGGCCAGAACAGCGTGTTCAGCACGTCCAGACTGGTGTCCATCACCCGCCAGCTGCCGAAGCTCAGCCGGTCCATGATTTCGTTGAACAGTTCCGCCACGCACACGATCAGGAAGGGAATGGGCGTGGCCAGCGACTTGCCGGTGATCAATCGCGCCAGCAGCAGCACCGCCATGCCGGCATGGACATGCAGCAGCGAATCGGACGCGCCGGTGCCGTCGCCGATCGCAAGGATGATGTCATGATAGCGCTGCGCGAGATTCATGAGCAAAGCCGATCGAAAAAGTGGATGACGATGCCTCCCGTGAAGCGTCGCCATAACCATCCGGCGCGCGCATGAAAACCGTTTCCGGCCAGCGTCATGCCTGCCCGCAGATGAACACCAGCCGACCGCCGGTGGGTGCCCGGATTCGGTTGCTCGGAATAGGAAGAGGCTTTTGCTGCCCGGCGCTGCGTGCGACCGAGCAAAGTGGGGAGCTTCTGTTGCCCGGTGCCCCCCGAACCGCTGTAGTCTTTCTGTTGCCCGGCCGACCCGGCCGCGTTCTATTAGTGTAATCTTAGCCCGTGAGGGCCTCAATTACGCTGCAAGAGCAAGTGCTTCGTTATCGTTGGCACTTATGAGTTTTGAGCCTTGAACGGGTTACTCAGCCCGGGCGAAAGCGCTGTCTTTCAACACACGTCGATCCTGGTTCGGCCCCATCAGGAACCGCGGTTTCCCGCGGGTTTTGGTGGAGCCGCCGGGTACTGCCCCCGGGTCCGCTGCGCCTATTGCACAGAACAATTTATCGCCATATCCGGTCGAAACCGGCAAGCCCTATATAGGCGCTGGATTCTGAATGGAAAGTGTCCGTTCGCCCCGCTTGTCATCGGGCAGGGCATCGCCGCCGCTACACCCCGTCACGCTTGCGCAGTTCGTCGCGGATTTCCTTGAGCAGCTCCACCTCGCTCGGCCCCGGTGCAGCCGTGGTTTTGTCCTTCTCCTCGAACTCGGCCATCACTTTATTGGCAGCGCGAATGATCAGGAAAATAATGAACGCCAAAATTACAAAATTGATCACCACCGTGAGAAACTGGCCATAGCCCAGCAAGGCCACGCCGGCGTCCTTCAGCTCGGCATAATTGGTCATCGATCCGGCATAGCCTTCGGGCACCGGACCGAGCCGCAGGAAATAGCTGGAAAAATCCAGGCCGCCGAAAATCGCGCCGACCACCGGCATGATGACATCTTCCGTCAGCGAGGTGGTGATCTTGCCGAAAGCCGCGCCGATGATGACGGCGACGGCCAGATCCAGCACGTTCCCGCGCAGGATGAATTTCTTGAACTCTGCGAACATCAGCGGCTCCCTGCTTTTTGTCGTTGGGCGTTCGATATTGGCCCATATTCATGACCGCGCATCGGCGGCTTGTCGATTGCCGGTGGCGACATGGTGGTCTGATCGGTTAGATGGCGCAAACGCACAAGACCGAAAGGACGATCCCATGCGCCCTGTATTGCCCAAATTGCTCATCGCCGCGCTGGCGGCCAGCCTGCTTTCCGCCTGCGGCATCAACAGCGTGCCGACGGCGGAAGAAAACGCCAAGGCACGCTGGGCCGATGTCGAGGCCGCCTATCAGCGCCGCGCCGATCTGATCCCGAATCTCGCCAATACCGCCGAGCGCTTTGCCGAGCAGGAGCGCACCGTGCTGACCGAAGTGACCGAAGCGCGCGCGCGGGCCACATCGGTCCAGGTGAATGCGGACGATCTGAGCGATCCGGAAAAGATGCAGCAGTTCGGCGCGGCACAGGGCCAGCTCGGCCAGTCGCTCGGCCGCCTGCTCGCCAGTTTCGAAGCCTATCCGGATCTCAAGTCAAACCAGAATTTCCTGGCGCTGCAGAACGAGCTGGAACGCACCGAAAACCGCATCAACATCGCCCGGCGCGATTATAATCAGGCGGTGCAGGACTATAACACCACCATCCGCACCTTCCCGGACATCATCGGTGCCAAGATCGTGCATGGTGCAGAGCCGCTGGTGCCGTTCGAAGCCGATGCCGGCGCTGAGGACGCACCGGAAGTGTTCGGCAAGAGCTGATGGCCCCATTGACCGCCACGACCGGCCCGGAACGAGGTCCCGACGCGCTGACAGCCAGGCTTGCCGGACGATGCGCAGCCGCCCTTCGCCTGTTCGGCCTGCTGGCGCTCATGATCGCAGCGTTTGCCGCCCCTGCGGCGGCGCAGGACTTCCCCGCGTTGACGGGCCGCGTGGTCGATCAGGCCGATATCCTGTCCGAAAGCGACGAGGTGTCGCTGACGCAGGAACTGGCGATGCTGGAACAGCGCACCGGACGGCAGCTCGTGGTGGCCACCGTGCCCAGTCTGCAGGGCTATCCGATCGAGGATTTCGGTTATCAGCTCGGCCGCAACTGGGGCATCGGTGCCGAAGACAAGGATGACGGCGTCCTCCTGCTGGTGGCACCGGAAGAACGGCAAGTCAGCATCGAAGTCGGCTACGGGCTGGAGCCGGTGCTGACCGACACGCTGTCCAAGACCATCATCGAAGGCGCGATCATTCCCAAATTCCGCGAGGGCGACTATCCGGCAGGCATTCAGGCCGGTGTGGCCGGCATCGTAAGCCAACTGGAACTACCGCCCGAAGAGGCCCGCGCGCGCGTGGCCGCTGCCGATGCGCAGGCGCGCCAACGGCAAGAGGGTGGATTTCCCTGGGCCGGTCTTATCTGGCTGGGTTTCCTGGCGTTCATGTTCATCGGCCCGATGATTGCGGGCAGGCGCGGACGCCGATCGCGCTATCGCCGTGGTGGCGGGATGAGCGACGTGATCCTGTGGGGCGTGCTCAGCGGCATGGCCGGTAACGGGCGCAGCGGCGGCAGCGGCTTCGGCAGCGGCAGTGGCGGCGGCGGCTTTGGCGGTGGCGGCGGCTTTGGCGGGTTCTCCGGCGGCGGCGGCAGCTTCGGTGGCGGCGGCGCATCGGGGGGCTGGTGACATGCGCAAACCCGTCCGTCTGAGCGAGGAAGAACATCGCATGGTCAGCGCTGCGGTGGCGCGCGCGGAAGCGTCCAGCGATGGCGAAATCGTCACGATCGTCACCGATCTGTCCGATCATTATCAGGATATCGCCAGCCGCTGGGCCGCGGCCATGGCGCTGCTGTTCCTGATCGCACTGCCCATCACCCCCGGTTTCTGGCGCGATGCGATGGATCTGCTCAGCAGTGGCTGGTCCCAGGATTATTCCCCCGCCGCCTTCCTGACGGCGATCGCGGCGACGGCAGTGTTCATCTATTTCGTCGCGACCCTGATGCTGGAGAATATGTCGCTGCGCCTGGCGCTCACCCCCAAATCGGTGAAAGAAGACCGCGCCCGCGCCCGCGCCATCGATCTGTTCCGGGTCGGCACGGAAAGCCGGACCGATGGCAGAACCGGCATATTGATCTTCCTGTCGACCATGGAGCATCGCGCGGAAATCGTTGCCGACAGCGCGATTGCCGAGGTCGTCGCGCCGGAAGAATGGGCCGAGGCGATGGGCGCGATGATCGACGAAGTGAAACAGGGCCGCACCGGCGCAGGGATGATCGCCGCCGTCGACCGCGTCGGGACCATCTTGGCCAAACATTTCCCTAAATCGGACGGCAACCCCAATGAATTGCCCGACCGCCTGATCGAACTGTAGGACGCGATGGCCAGAAGCACCGAACCCACCGAGACCGTCTGGGAAGGCCAATATCTCGTCGCCAAAAAACGCGGCCGATGGGAATTCGTCGCGCGGCCAAGAAGCATCCGTGCGGCGGTGATCCTGGCCTTCGATGGCGACAAGGTCATTCTGGTCGAGCAATATCGCGAGCCGATGAGCCGCCCGTGCATCGAGCTGCCCGCCGGGCTGATCGGCGATGAAGACGGCGCGCAGGACGAAGACGATGCCGCCGCCGCCACGCGCGAGCTGGAGGAGGAAACCGGCTACCGCGCGGGCCGCATGGAATTCATGGGCGAATTCTATTCCTCGCCCGGCATGATGAGCGAAAGCTTCTCTCTGTTCCGCGCGCAGGATCTGGAGCGGGTCGGCGATGGCGGCGGCGTGGAGGGCGAGGACATCACCGTTCACCGCGTATCGCTCGCCGACCTGCCAGCGTTCACCGATAGGATGCGTGCGCGCGGCATGGGCATTGATGTGCGGGTGATGGCGCTGCTGATGTCCGGCTGGAACCTGCCGCGCTGATCCCATGCTGGCGATCGGCTGACCGTCATGTTCAGCCCGTCGACATATGCCGCCCGCCACTCTGCCTCCTATATTCAGGACGACGGACCGCCCGGTCCCAAGGCAACAGGTGATCGATATGCGTGCAATCATGACAGCGACGGCTTTGGCCGTGGCCGCGACGGCGACGGGCTACAGCCTCTTGTCGCCGGATCGGGCCGAGGCCCAGTCCAGCCGCACAGAGTCCAGCCGTGCAGCATCCAGCCGCGCAGACGCATGGAACATCGGCCCGATCATCAAGGGCCGGAACTATTCGCAGGGCATGCCCCTGTATCTGACGCCGACCCGCAACGGCTCCGCGTTCGATTTCCCCTATCCCAGCGCGCGCGCTGGCCATGTGCATTATGTTACCCGCGATACCGCTTCGATGGCCGGAGCCCGCCAGATCGTGCTGCGCTATCGTATCGATGCTGCGCCCGGCACCCGCTTCGTACCGCAGGAAGTTCCTGACCAGGCGGCCACATTATCGCTCTATTTTCAGCGGCGTGGCGACGATTGGAAAGCAAAGGGGGACCGGCAATATTATCGCTGGTATTCACCCAGCGGCGCACTGGTCGATCTGTCGCCCGGCGTGCACCGGCTGGCCGTGGACCTGAGCGCCCCGTGGATTTCGGTACTCGGCCGGAATTCGGTCGATCAGCCCCGGGCCTTTCGCGACGCCTTGGCCAATGCCGAAACGGTGGGCTTCACCTTTGGCTCTGCCGGTGGGCGTGGCCATGGCGTGTTCGCCACCGCCCCGGCCCGCTTCACGGTGCTGGATTTTAGCGTCCGCTAGGATTTCGAAGCATCGCCGCGGCGTCTGCTATGGCCCTTGGTCATCAGGTCCGGCTTCTTCGGCGGCTTCCACCCTTTGGGCGGGGAGACGCTCTGGCGGCTGGTGCCAAGGCCCATCGCGCCGGGTTTCTGGCGGGTGATACCGCTGGTATCGGCCGCCGCGACATCGCCGCTTTCGGCCCCGCCGCGCAGCAGATTGATCCGGTCCCGCAGGCGGGCCGCCAGTTCGAAATCGTCATTGGCGGCGGCGCGCTGCATGTCTTCACGCAACTGTTCGATCATATCGGTCATAGGGGACCAACGCATTGCGCCGTCAGACGCTGCACTCCGCAGCGCCAAACCGCGCGCGATCAGCGGAAATTATCAGCGTATGCCTGTATTTTCAGCGTCTTGCTGGGCGTCGGCACCAGCGTATAGGCAATGCCATTCTTCTCGGCATAGGCCTTGGCCGCGTCGCAGCTGGGGAAGCGCAGCGTGAGCTGTTGCTTGGTATCGCCCGATCCGGCCCAGCCGGTCAGCGGGTCCGCGCGCTTGGCTTCCGCCGCCTCATATTCCAATATCCAGCGATCGGTCAGCGCGCGGCCGGACTGCATGGCATGTTTGGGACGTTGATAGATGCGGGCGGTCATGCCGATTTCCTTGCCCCCGCCGCCGCGTGAAATCAAGATGGATCGTGGCGAGCCGCACCATGTTCCGCAATTGTTCTGGCAATATAGGATTTCGCTTGGCAGGCGGATGGGATGAACGCGTCGCCCTCCCCCCAATGCCGTCATCACCCCGAGCCAAGGGCAAAGGGGCAGTGCGCGCAACGCCGGCGCTTTTGCACGCGCAACAGGCACCCGGCACATTCCTGCTCTGGACTGTGTGACCTGTGTGAACCTGGCGCTGCGATCAGTGCCCTGTGCGCGCCTGCGCACGTTTGGTCTTCAGGCTGGCCGTCGCGTTCGCCGGATCGTCCGGCCAGTGATGGCGCGGATAGCGCCCGCGCATGTCCTTAGCGACATCGGCCCAGCTGCCGGTCCAGAAGGCAGGCAGATCGCGCGTGGTCTGCACCGGCCGTCCCGCCGGGCTGGTGAGCGACAGCACCAGCGGCACCGGCGGCCGCCCGACGGTTGGATGCACGGACAGGCCGTAAAAGGCCTGCACCCGCGCCTCCACCGTAGGGCCAGCCTCGGCGCTGTAATCGATCGCGTGCGTGGTGCCCGCCGGGGTGGTGAAGCGCGGCGGCGCGGCGGCGGCGATGCGCTGACCCTCGTCCCAGCCCAGCTGCGTTTCCAGCGCCTGGAACAGGGCGCCCGCGGGAATCGCATCGAAGCGCGTGATATCGATCAACAACGGCTCCAGCCACGCCCCCAGGCTGGCGAGCAACGCCGCATCGCCGAGCGCGTCCGATCCGGCAAAGGCCGCGCGGCGGCGTAGCGCGATGGCCGCCTCGCTCCATGGCAACAGCGCCAGCCCATGCGTCTCGACCGCCGCCAGCAGCGCCGCACGCACCGCCTCGGCATCGGGCGCGTCGTCCTGTCCCTTGCGCAGCGCGATGGCCCCCAGCCGCTCCTCGCGCATGGCCGCAATCCGCTGCGCCCTGGCATCGTACCGCACGGTCCGGCGCGTCTCGATACGCCCGGCGAACAGCGCGCGCAGGGCGTCTTCGCCAATCGCCGCGGCGGACAAGATGCGCGCGCCGCCAGCAGCGCCCTGCACGTCCGCGACGGCCAGCCAGTCCTGCTGTGCCAGCGGCGAGGCTGGATCGAGCCGGAAGCCGCGCCCGCCCGCCGATATCCAATCCGCCCCGTCCGCACTGCGCCGTCTGGCCAGCCGGTCCGGAAAGGCCAGCGCCACCATCGCGCCGATCGACAGCGGCTTGCCCTGCCCAGTCTTCACCAAGGCGGCCCAACGTTTGGCGAGGCCACGCGCCGCCTCCGCCTTGCGGCCCCGGTCGCCGCGCCAGCGCTGCAGCCGCCCCTCCAGATCCTCCCCGCGCCCGCCAAGCCCGCGCTCCTGGCACAGCACCGCCACCTCCGCGCCTTCGCGCGCCTGCCCGTGCGCGCCGGCGATCACCAGCATATGCGCCAGATGCGGCGGCATTGGCAGCGCGCTGAGCGCCGTGCCATGCGAGGTGATGTGACCATGCTCGTCGATGGCATCCAGCGCCTGCAAGGTGGCCCGCGCCTGGTTGAGCGCGGCGGCGGACGGGGGATCGAGCCAGCGCAGCGCCGCCGGATCGGCCTCCCCCCATTGCGCGCAATCGAGCACCAGCGGCGCCAGATCGCTCTCCAATATCTCCGGCGGATCATAGGGGATCAGCCCGCCGGTCGCCGCCTCCTCCCAAAGCCGGTACGCCGTGCCCGGCCCCTGCCGCGCCGCGCGCCCCGCCCGCTGGATCGCCCCGGCGCGGCTCACCCGTTCGGTCACCAGCCGGGGCGTGCCCGCCGCCAGATCGAAGCGCGGACGCCGCGCCAGACCGCTATCGACGACGATGCGCACGCCGTCGATGGTCAGGCTGGTTTCGGCAATGCTGGTGGCAAGGATGACCTTGCGATGCCTCTCCGGATCGGGCCGGATGGCGGCGCGCTGATCGGCGGGGTCGAGCGATCCGTGCAATGGCAGGATGCGGATTGCCGGGGGCAGACGCTCGGCCAGGCGCTCGCCGGTGCGCTCGATCTCTCCGACACCGGGCAGGAAGGCGAGCACATCGCCCTCCTGTTCGGACAGCGCCCGCTGGATCGCGCCGGCCATGTCATCCTCGATCCGCCGTTCGGCACGGCGACCGAGATGGACATGCTCCAGCACATGGCTGCGCCCCGCGCTCTCGATCACCGGGCATCCGTGCATCAAGGCCGAGAAGCGCGCGCCATCAAGCGTGGCGGACATGGCGAGCAACCGCAGATCGGGCCGGAACGCGGCCTGCGCTTCCAGCGCCAGCGCCAGGCTGAAGTCGCTGTCCAGGCTGCGCTCATGCACTTCGTCGAACAGCACGGCGGCAATGCCGGACAGCTCCGGATCGGCGATGATGCGGTTGCGGAAAATGCCTTCGGTCAGCACCAGAATGCGCGTTTTGGCCGATCGCCTGCTGTCCATGCGCGTGGCATAACCGATGCTCTGCCCCACCGGTTCACCCGCCAGCTCGGCCATGCGCTCGGCGGCGGCGCGGGCGGCCAGGCGGCGGGGGCTGAGCAGCCATATCTCGCCATCGCACCATGGTTCGCCAAGCAAGGCGGGCGCGGCCATCGTCGTCTTGCCCGCCCCCGGCGGTGCAACCAGAACGGCATGGGTGCCATCGCGCAGGGCCGCCCGCAGATCGGGCAGCACCGCCTCGATCGGCAGCGCGCTCATGGCGCGGTCGGCGCGAGCCCCAGACGCCCGCGCATCAGCCAGCGCCCGCACATCAGCACCGCTGTTGCGGCAAGACCGCCCGCCAGGCCGATCCAGACGCCGACGCCCGCCAGATCGGTATGAAAGGCCAGGTACCAGCCCAGGGTGAAACCGATGACCCAATAGCCAAGCCCGGCGAACAGCATGGGCACGCGCGTGTCCTGAATACCGCGCAAAAGCCCGGCGCCCACCGCCTGAAGCGAATCGACCAGTTGAAACACCGCCGCCACGCCGAGAAAGGCAACGGCCAAACGAAACACCTCGGCATCTTCCGCCGTGACGGGCCGCACGAACAGGCCGACCAACTCTTCCGGGATCAGCCACATGAGCAAAGAGGACAAGGCAGCGGATGCCAGGCCGAGCGCCAGTGCCACCTTGCCGGTGCGCGACAGGCCGATGCTGTCCGCCCGCCCATGGAAAATACCCGCGCGAACGGTTGCCGCCTGACCGATCGACAGCGGCACCATGAAGGCAAGCGCGGCGATCTGGATCGCCACGCTATGCGCAGCGAGCGAGGCGCGGCCGATCAGGCCCATCAGGAACACTGCGGCGGAGAAGACGGTGATCTCCATCGCATAGGTCATCGCGATCGGCAGGCCCACGCTGAAGATGGCGCGGAAACGCTGCCAGTCCGGCCGCCAGAAGTTGCCGAACAAACGGTAGCGGCGGAAGCGCCGCACGCCCGTCACCACCAGCACGCCGCCAATGCCCAGCACCGTCTGCGCCAGCGCGTTGGCAATCGCCGCCCCTTCCAGCCCCAGCTCCGGCAAACCAAAGGCGCCGAACACCAGTACCCAGCAAGCCAACGCGTTGAACCCCAGGCCAGCCATCATCACGTAGACGCCCCACATCGGCCGTTCCAGCGCGGTGACAAAATAGCGCAGCACCAGACCCACGAGCCAAGGGAACAGGCCCCACATGGCGATGCGCACGAAGCGCCCCGCCGCTTCGGACAGATCGGGCGACTGGCCGAGAAGCAGGTAGATCGCCTCGGCATGCCACAGGATCGCCCATACCGGGATGCAGATGGCGGCACTGGCCCAGATGGCCTGGCGCACGGTGCGCCGGATATCGCGAACGCTGTTGGAACGCGCGCCATATTCCGCGGCGATCAGCGGCGAGGTGGCGGTCACCAGCCCCATGCAGAACACGCCGAACACCCAGTAGAGATTCACGCCCAGCGCGGCAGCGGCCAGCGCGTCGACATCATAGCGTCCGAGGATCAGCACATCGGTGGTGTTGATCGCCGCCTGCGCCAGATTGCCGACGACCAGCGGCAACGCCAGGCGCAGCGTCAACAGGCCTTCACGCCGGAACGATCCGGCGGGGCTGGTGGTGGCAGCGGTGGTCACGACCGCCTAATAAGCGCGACTGATCGCGAACTCCACGGCTTCTATCAGGGCCGCTTTGGCCGGACCGGCGGGGAACGGCGCAATGGCATCGATGGCGCGCTGGCCATAATGCCGGGCACGCTCCAGGCTGTCGGCAATCGCGTCATGACTGTGCATCAGCTGTGTGGCATGCGCCAGATCATCATCCGATACGCGCCGCCCGGCCATGGCTTCGCGCCAGAAGGCCTGCTCTTCCTCATTGCCGCGCGCGAAAGCCAGAATGACGGGCAGCGTGATCTTGCCGTCGCGAAAATCGTCGCCCACGCCCTTGCCCATCGTCTCGCTGTCGGAAGCATAATCGATGGCATCGTCAACCAGCTGAAAGGCGATGCCGAGATTGCGGCCATAACGGTCGAGCGCCTCTTCCACCTTGTCGTCACGCTCGGCCACCACCGCGGCGATGCGGCAGGCGGCGGCGAACAGGGCGGCGGTCTTGGCACCGATGATGGTGAGATAATGCTCCTCATTCGTCGCCAGTTGGCGCTGCGCGGTCAGCTGGTCGACCTCGCCCTCGGCAATGACGGCGGACGCGTTGCTGAGAATTTTTAGCGCCTTCAGCGAACCGTCTTCGACCATCAGCTCGAAACTGCGCGAAAACAGGAAATCGCCCACCAGCACGGCCGCCGGATTGCCGAAGATCAGGTTCGCAGCCGTTTTGCCCCGGCGCATGTCCGATCCATCGACCACATCGTCGTGCAGCAAGGTTGCGGTGTGGATGAACTCCACCGCCGCCGCCAGCTTGTGGTGGCGGTCACCGGGATAATCGAGCAGCGATGCGCAGGCCAGCGTCAGCATCGGCCGCAACCGCTTGCCGCCCCCGGCGATGAGATGGCCGGCCAGTTCGGGAATGAGCGGGATCTTGGATTGCATGCGATCGAGAATCACGCTGTTCACGCGGTTCATGTCGCCCTGCACGAGCGTCATCATGGGTTCCAGGGAGGCCGCGTGGCCCGGCTTCAGCTGATGAACGTTCGTGGCCATGGTTGGCGGGATGTGGCAACTCGCCACGCCGAACGCAAGCGAAAGCGGGCGGCCTGCGCAACGCCGGTTCGAATCGGTGTCAGCGGCGGATCAATGGGCCGCCTTTGGAAGCCAGAGCCGCGCCAGCAATCCGCCCAGATCCTCGCTTTCCTCCAGCGTGATACCGCCTTCGTAGATCTCGGCCACATCGCGTACGATCGCAAGGCCGAGGCCGGTGCCGGGCTTGCCGGTGTCCAGCCGGGCGCCCCGCGCGAAGATGCGCTCACGCTCATCTTCGGGAATGCCCATCCCGTCATCCTCGACCTGAATTTCCACCCGGTCGGCCAGTTCTTCCACGGTCACGAACACGCTGCCGCCGCCATATTTGGCGGCATTTTCAATGAGGTTGCCCAGCATCTCGTCCAGATCCTGCCGCTCGCAGGCCACCGCGGCGTCTTTCGCACCGCTGATGTCCAACCGCACCGCCTCGTACAGGCGACCGACGGCGCGCTCGACCGATTCCAGCGAAGGCCAGACGTCCGCGCGGCTATGCGCATGCCCCCGCCGACCGACCGCACGCGCGCGCGCCAGATGGTGATCGACCTGACGGCGCATGGTGGTCGATTCGCGCATCACCACCTGATCGAGATCGGGCGCGCGGGCGGTGGCCGCGTTCATGATGACGGTCAGCGGGGTCTTGAGCGCATGGGCCAGATTGCCGGCATGTCGCCGCGCCTCCTCCGCCTGCCGCTCATTATGATCGAGCAGCGCGTTGAGCTCGCCGACCATGGGCATCACCTCTTCGGGAAAGGGATCGGTGATCCGGCTCTTGCGGCCGGACCGCATCTCGGCAATCGCAAGCCGCACCGAACGCAGCGGCCACAGGCCATATAGCGTCTGCAGCGCCGCCATCACCACCAGCCCGATGCCCAGAATGGCGAAGCTCACCAGCAGGGTGGATCGCAACTCCTTGACGTCCTTCGTCACCGTTTCGGTGCTCTGCGCGACCGCGAAATTCCAGCGAATGTCGCTGTCCGGCAGGATGATCGTCCGCTCGACCAGCCGGAGCGGTTCGCCCTGGAAGCTGTCCACATCGCGAAAATGCGGCCTGAGATAGGTCTCACCGGTGTTGACCGGCAAGGTACGATCCCACAGCGAGCGTGAGGGATAAGGCGCGTAGTCGCCGCCGGAAATCTGATAATAGAGGCCGCTATTGGGCTCCAGAAAGCGCTGGTCGCCAAGCGGCCGGACGAGGCGTACCTCGCCGACCGGGTCGATCTCGGCCGATGCGATCATCGCGGTCAGCACGTAATTGAGTTGATCGTCGAAATTGTTGGTGACCGAGCTCACCAGCACCCGGTCCAGCGCCAGCCCGCCGCCCAGCAACAGCACGCCGATCCACAGCGCTGCCACGCCGATCATGCGCTTGCTGAGCGAGCCGGTGTTCTGGGGTTGGCGGGCAGGGTCCGCATGGCCCGCAGCCGCCACGCCTTCGGGCGTGAGCGCAGCGGGCGCGGCATCGATGGCGGCGATCTGGTTCAGGCGTCGGGATCCTCAAGACTGTAACCCAGGCCGCGAATGGTGGTGATGACCTCCGCGCCCAGCTTCTTGCGAATACGCGTGACGAACACCTCGATGGTGTTGCTGTCCCGGTCGAAATCCTGATCGTAGATATGTTCGATCAGCTCGGTCCTGCTGACCACCTTGCCCTTGTGATGCATGAGATAGCTCAGCAGCTTATATTCCTGTGCGGTAAGCTTCACCGGCTCGCCGGCCAGCGTGACCTTGCCCGAGCGCGTGTCGAGCCGCACGTCGCCTGCGTTCAGCTCGCTCGATGCATTGCCGGACGCGCGGCGGATCAGCGCGCGCAGACGCGCGATCAGTTCTTCGGTCTGGAACGGCTTGGCCAGATAATCATCGGCCCCGGCGTCAAGACCGGCGACCTTGTCCGACCAACTGTCGCGCGCTGTCAGCACCAGCACGGGGAACTTGCGCCCCTCCTTGCGCCAGCGGTCCAGCACCGTCAGGCCGTCGATTTCGGGCAGGCCAAGATCGAGAATGATGGCATCGTAATTTTCGGTGGAGCCCATGAAATGGCCGTCTTCCCCGTCGGTCGACAGATCGACCGCATAGCCGATCCCCTCGAGCGTGGATTTCAACTGCTGGCCGAGCGTGGGTTCGTCTTCGACGATTAGGACGCGCATCATATTCTCCGGATTGCCTGACGATATCAGTCTGTACTGCTGCGTAACGATTAGGGCAGCACTTAGTTCACGGCAATTGCATTGCTACGGCATGGCGACTTCGGCAGCCCACCGCCGCCCGGCACGTCTCCGCCTCAGCGGGTGGCGATGATCTTGCCGGTGGTGGCATCCACCTCGACAAAATAGACCCGGCCATCCTTGAGGAACTTGAGCCGATAAATCTGCTCGCGCGGGAAATATTCCGGGCCGAGATATTGCATGCCGCGCATCTTGGGCAGCACCAGCTGCTCGATCTCGCGCAGGCTCATCGTTCGTCCGGACGCCAGATGATTGCGCGCCCGGTCGCTGTCGTCATGGGATTGCGCATTGGCATAGGTTGCCAGCGGCACCATCGGCGCTGTGGCCGTCAGCATCGCGGCAATCAGGAGGGACGTTATTCGCATCGTCCCTCCCCTCTAGCCATAAACCATTGAACCTTTTGTGAATGTGTCTGTCAGCCAGCGTATCACAAGGAAAAGGCTATCGGACCATCTCATAATCGAACGCCACCGTCACACTGGTGCCGACTTCACCGGGCTGCACAGGGGCGGATGCGTCCTCGGCCTTGAGCCGCGCGGCCATCGGGCGTGGCGGCTGCGGTTCGCCGCCGCCATTGAACACCGCCTCGGAAATGCTGAGGAGGCGGATATCCGAATAGCCCGCCGCCTTGGCATAAGCGAGCGCCTGGGCCTGCGCACTGCGGATCGTTCTGGCACGCGCTTCGGCTTTCACTGCCATATCGTCGGCAATGAAGAAACGTGGGCCGTTGAGATTGTCCGCGCCGCCCGCCACGATCTTGTCCAACATATCGCCCAGTCGGTCGATCTTGCGCACCGTCACGGTGACCATGTTGCTCACCTGATAGCCGGTGAACTGACGCTCGCCATCGCGCGGATAGTCATATTGCGCATTCAGGCTGATGCCGCTGGTCTGGATATCCTTGTCTTCCACGCCGAGCGCCTTGATCCGCTTGATCAGGGCCTGCATCTGCTGGCTGTTCTGGCGCAGCGCCGCGCTGGCCGTGGGCGCCGTGGTGGTCACGCCGGTGCCAAAGCTGGCCGCATCCGGGCTGGAGCGGACCTCTTCGGTCACGCTCAGCGAGATGACCGGGCCTTGCGAGGGCACCTGCACCTGCGCCGCAGATGCCGCCGATGCTGGCAGGGCCATGGCAGCAGGCAGGGCTGCGCCCAGCAGAAGGGCAAGGGCGGGACGGCGAAAATAGGTCATCGGTACACTCCATGTTCGTTTCGCTGCAGCAATGGATCAGACAAGCTGCCGGTTCCCTGAACGAACCGCCATCGCGCGGCGGGCATCGCAGAGACCGCAATTGCGGGGCCGGGCATCGCAGGGACGGACGAAAGCTGCGGTATGGCGGCCTGAAACAATGGTTGGGCCGGGCACGCCCGCCGCGTCTTGAAGGGCTTTGGCCGATGTCATAGCTCCTCTGGCACAGCCTGTGATCTGCGTCTTCGCCCGTGCGCACGATCTTTTCTATTCCATCGTGCGAGCAAGCGAGCCCATCATGTCCGCCACCAACCTGACCCATCTGCAGCGGCTCGAGGCCGAGAGCATCCACATCATGCGGGAAGTGGCGGCAGAAACGGAAAAGCCGGTGATGCTCTATTCGGTGGGCAAGGACAGCGCGGTGATGCTGCATCTGGCCAAGAAGGCCTTCTACCCCTCTCCCCCGCCCTTCCCGCTGATGCATGTCGACACGACCTGGAAATTCCAGGCAATGTACGCCCTGCGCGAAAAGGCCGCCGCCGATGCCGGCATGGAGCTGATCGTCCATCAGAATCCGGAGGCCAAGGAACGCGGGATCAATCCGTTCGATCATGGCGCCATGCACACCGATATGTGGAAGACCGAGGGGCTGAAACAGGCGCTCGACCTGCATGGGTTCGATGCGGCCTTTGGCGGCGCGCGGCGCGACGAGGAAAAAAGCCGCGCCAAGGAGCGCATCTTCTCCTTCCGCACCGCCAATCACCGCTGGGACCCGAAGAACCAGCGCCCCGAATTATGGAAGCTCTACAACACGCGCAAGGCGGCGGGCGAAAGCATCCGCGTCTTCCCGCTGTCCAACTGGACCGAGCTGGATATCTGGCAATATATCCATCTGGAAAATATCGAGATCGTGCCGCTCTATTTCAGTGCCCCGCGCCCGACCGTGGAGCGCGACGGCATGCTGCTGATGGTCGATGACGATCGCTTCCGTTTCCGGGATGGCGAGCAGCCGGTCACCCGCTCGATCCGCTTCCGCACGCTGGGCTGCTACCCGCTGACCGGCGCGGTCGAGAGCGAGGCGGCCACCCTGCCCGAGATCATCCAGGAAATGCTGCTGACCACCACCTCGGAACGGCAGGGCCGCGCGATCGATCACGATCAGTCCGCCAGCATGGAAAAGAAGAAGCAGGAGGGCTATTTCTGATGGCCGATGTCGAAACGATCTATGAGACCGACGCGCTGATTGCGGAGGATATCGACGCCTATCTGGAGCAGCATCAGCACAAGAGCATGTTGCGCTTCATCACCTGCGGCAGCGTGGACGATGGCAAATCCACGCTGATCGGCCGGTTGCTGTATGATTCGAAGATGATCTTCGAAGATCAGCTGGCGGCGCTGGAGGCGGACAGCAAAAAGCAGGGCACACAGGGCCAGAATATCGATTTCGCGCTGCTGGTCGACGGTCTGGCGGCGGAGCGCGAGCAGGGCATCACCATCGATGTCGCCTATCGCTTTTTCTCCACCGAGAAGCGCAAGTTCATCGTCGCCGATACGCCGGGGCATGAGCAATATACGCGCAACATGGTCACCGGCGCCTCGACCGCCGATCTTGCCGTCATCCTGGTCGATGGCCGCAAGGGCGTGCTCACGCAGACGCGGCGGCACAGCTTCCTGGCCAATCTGGTCGGCATCGACAATATCGTGCTGGCCGTGAACAAGATGGATCTGGTCGATTACGATCAGGCAAGGTTCGACGCCATTGTGGCCGACTATCGCCAGTTCGCGCAGCGGATCGGCATCCAGGATTTCACCGCCATTCCCATCTCCGGGCTGGCGGGCGACAATATCGCCTCGAAAAGCGACGCCACCCCCTGGTATGACGGGCCGACGCTGATCGAGCATCTGGAAACGGTCGAGCTGGGCATCGACGCGCGGCAGGACGGTGCCTTCCGCCTGCCGGTGCAATGGGTCAACCGGCCCGATCTGGATTTTCGCGGCTTCTCCGGCCAGATCGCCGGCGGCACCGTCAGGCCGGGTGACGAGGTGCGGATCGTGCCGTCCGGCAAGACCAGCCGGATTGCGCGCATCGTCACCTTCGATGGCGATCTGGACGAAGCGGTGGCCGGCCAGTCGGTCACGCTGGTGCTCGCAGACGAAGTCGATTGCTCGCGCGGCGATGTGATCGCCGCTGCCGCCGCGCCCCCGCAAGTGGCCGATCAGTTCGAGGCGACGATCGTCTGGATGGACGACGAGGCGCTGCTGCCCGGGCGGTCCTATGCCATGAAGATCGGATCGCAGCTGGTGCAGGCCAGCGTGCAGGAACCCAAATATCAGATCGACGTCAACAGCATGGACCGTCTGGCGGCCAAGACGCTGGAACTCAACGCCATCGGCGTTGCCGAGATCGCGACCAACAAGCCGATCGTGTTCGAAAGCTATGACGACAATCGCGATCTGGGCGGCTTCATCCTGATCGACCGGTTCACCAATGCCACGGTGGCGGCGGGCACCATCCATTTCGCGCTGCGCCGCTCGCAAAATGTGCATTGGCAGGCGCTGGAGGTGGGCCGCGAGGGCCATGCCGCGCTGAAAAACCAGCAGCCGCGCGTGCTGTGGTTCACCGGCCTGTCCGGATCGGGCAAATCGACCATCGCCAATCTGGTGGAGAAGAAGCTGCACGCCATGGGCAAGCACACCTTCCTGCTGGATGGCGACAATGTGCGCCACGGCCTCAACCGCGATCTGGGCTTTACCGATGCCGACCGGGTGGAAAATATCCGCCGGATCGGCGAGGTCGCGCGGCTGATGACCGATGCCGGGCTGATCGTGCTGACCGCGTTCATCTCTCCCTTCCGCGCCGAACGGCAGCTGGTGCGCGGCATGATGGCGGACGGCGAATTTACCGAGATTTACGTGCGCACGCCGATGGAAGTGGCCGAAGCGCGCGACGTCAAGGGCCTCTACGCCAAGGCCCGCGCCGGACAGCTGAAGAATTTCACTGGCATTGACAGCCCCTATGAAGAACCCGAAGCTCCGGAAATGTCCGTCGACACGGTGGAAATGACAGCGGAAGAAGCGGCCGAGGCGATTGTCGAAAAATTGCTCGCCGGGGGGTTCGATTAACAGCGGGGGCTGCGTGTGTTTCTATTCAACGGCAAGGAAAAGCATAGCCGGTCGATCGCCAAGGCCATCAGCTGGCGGATGCTCGGCAGCATCGATACCTTTTTACTGAGCTGGCTGTTCACCGGCAATCCGGCCGCCGCCGGGGCGATTGCGTCGACCGAGGTGGTGACCAAGATCCTGCTCTATTATTTTCACGAGCGCCTGTGGTCGTCCTTCGCATGGGGTCTGCCCAAGGATAGCGGCCCAGCCGCCGCGCCGCCCTCCAGCCTGCGCCCGGTAACGGACAATGCCCATGGCGGGAGTATGACGGAATGAACGATATCGAGCTGGCCGTCCATCTGGCCGAGGGCGCTGGCCGGTTGCTGCTCGATCTGCGCGACAGCGGCAGCTTTTCCGGCAAGGAGCTGGGCAGGCAAGGCGATGCCAGAGCCAATGCCTGGTTGATGGCCGAACTGGCGACGCATCGCCCGGACGACGGCGTGCTGTCCGAAGAAACGAAGGACACCCCCGCCCGCCTGTCCAAATCGCGCGTGTGGATCATCGATCCGGTGGATGGCACCCGCGAATATGGCGAAGGGCGCGCCGACTGGGCCGTCCATATCGGCCTTACCACCGATGGCATCGCCAGCCTGGGCGCGGTCGGACTGCCGGCGGAGGACTTAATTTTGCGCAGCGATCCGCCGGCCAGCCTTCCCGCCGCCGCCGATCCACCCCGCATGGTTGTGAGCCGCACCCGGCCCGCCGCCGAAGCATTGCACGTTGCCGAAGCACTGGGCGCCGCGCTGATCCCGATGGGCTCTGCCGGGGCCAAGGCCATGGCGGTCGTGCGCGGCACCGCCGATATCTATCTGCATTCGGGCGGACAGTATGAGTGGGACAATGCCGCTCCTGTGGCCGTAGCCGCCGCCGCCGGTCTGCACTGCTCGCGTATCGACGGGCGTGCGCTGCGCTATAATCGCGAAGACGTGTCGCTGCCGGATCTGCTCATCTGCCGCAAGGAAGCAGCGGACACCATCCTGCGGACCATTGCCGACATGCCGGCGTCCGGCCCGGCAACATAAGTCCGGCGGTCGTCAGGCCGGCATCATCCAAACACGCGAACCGCCGCTATCCGATCCCGACATGAAAAGGGTGGCCGAAGCATATAGCCCCGGCCACCCGCTCATTTACGCGATACAGATGGCTTAGAAAGCGACCTGGAAGCCGCCGCGCGCGCCCACTTCCCCGCTGTCGAACCCAACACCGAGACCGGCCGAGACCGAGGCGTTTTCACCCACGCGGGCCGTGACAGCCGTGGCCGCCGCTGCACGATCGGAGAAATAACCGACGCCGCCCGACAGGGCGAAGTTGGTGCCCGGCAGCAGCGCAGGCGATTCCATCGCCAGCGCAATCGCAACGCCTTCATTGGCCCGCCGGATGTCCTGACGGTTCGTTTCGGACAGGCTGTACAGACTGGTCACATCGCCCTGCAGCCCTGCGATCGAACTGGTGTTGGCCGAGATTGCCGCCGTATTGGCCGCCACCGCCGTACCCGTAGCGATGTTGGTGGTGGTGCCGAGTGTGCCGGTGCCATCAGCCGTCACGACCGAGATCGTGCCGGTCTGATACTGCCCGCTGGTGCCCAGCCCGGCCACGACGACCTGACCGTCATTGGTCGCCCGCGCGCCGTTACCAATGGCAACGGAGTTGGTGCCCGAAGCCACCGCTTGGTTGCCCAGCGCGATCGATCCGGAGCCAGAGGCAAGGGCAGCTTCACCTGCTGCCAGCGACCGTACGCCGCTGGCATTGGCCAGATGGCCCAGGGCCGTGGCGCGTTCCGCCGTCGCTTCGGCCCGCCAGCCATAAGCGGTGCCGGCGGTTGCCGTCGCCAGCGCTTGGCCACCCACCGCCGTGGAGGATGCGCCGGTCGCCTGCGTTGCGCGGCCGCCATTGGTACCACCATCGCGGTTTCCGCCAATGGCCACCGCGTCTCCGCCGCTGGCCAGCGCCGTGTTGCCGATGGCGATGGCATTGCTGCCCGATGCCACGGCATCTTCCGCACCGGCAAAGCTCTGGGCACCCGACGCCACGGTCTGGTGGCCAACCGCCGTGGCCATCGCCCCGGTTGCTTCAGCCTGCCAGCCAAGCGCCGTTGCGCCCGGCGTCGTGGCCACACTCTGGCCGCCAATAGCGGTGGTCGAGTTGCCCATGGCCAGCGAGTCCGCACCCAGCGCAACCGAATCGACGCCCGTGGACGAAGCGCGCGCGCCGATGGCCACGGCGTTGGTGTTGGTGGCCGCAGCGTTGCCGCCGATCGCGATGGATTCCGCGCCGGTAGCGGTCGGCGTGGCGCCGGTGCTGTTGACATTCGTATAGGCGCTGCCCCCGGCGACGCCCACAAGCGCGGCCCCGAGCTGGGCGACATTCACCGCGTCCGTGCTCTGCGTGCCAGCGGCTACGTTGGTGATCTGGCGCTCGGCCCCTGCGGCACCGATCGACAGCGTGTTGGCACGGTTGGCGACCGAGCTGGCACCCAGCGCGATGGAGTTGGCCGCAGCAGCGGAGGCAAGATCGCCAATGGCAATCGCCTGCATCTGCGTGGCGGACGCCGCCTCACCGATCGCAACCGAACGCACGCCGGTGGCGGTGGCGAGATGGCCAAGCGCGGTGGCCCGCTCCGCGCTGGCTTCCGATCGCCAGCCAAACGCTGTCGCGGCGGTCGCGGTAGCAAGCGCCTGTCCGCCGACCGCGGTCGACGATGCGCCGGTGGCCTGCGTTGCGCGGCCTCCGTTCATGGCGCCATCGCGGTTTCCGCCGATGGCCACTGCATCACCGCCGCTGGCAACAGCCGTGTTGCCGATGGCAATGGCATTATTGCCTGACGCAACAGCATCTTCGGCTGCGGCAAAGTTCTGATCACCGGACGCGGTCGTCTGGTGGCCAACGGCTGTTGCCATTGCGCCAGTGGCACTGGACTGCCAGCCAAGTGCAGTGGCACCCGGCGTCGATGCCACGCTTTCACCGCCCAGGGCCGTCGTCGAATTGCCGGCGGCAACCGCCGTATCGCCGATGGCCAAGGCGTCGATGCCATTTGCAATGGATTCGTTGCCGATGGCGGTGGCGTTATCGCCCTGCGCATCGGCATTCTCACCGATCGCTACCGAACGCACGCCAGTCGCCGTGGCGAGATGGCCGACGGCGGTGGAACGCTCGCCCGAAGCCGTCTGCCAGCCGAGAGCCGTCGAGCCGGGACCGGTGGCAACGCTCTCGCCGCCAACGGCGGTCGTCGAATTGCCAGTGGCCTGTGCGGTGTCACCGATCGCCAAGGCGTCGATGCCATTTGCGATGGACTCGTTACCGATCGCGGTGGCGTTATTCCCCTGCGCATCGGCATTTTCGCCAAGCGCAACCGAACGCACGCCGGTGGCCGTGGCCAGATGGCCAACGGCGGTGGAGCGCTCTCCAGCGGCGGTCTGCCAACCGAGCGCGCTGGCGCCTGGGCCGGTTGCGATGCTTTCACCGCCAATGGCGGTGGTGGAATTGCCGGTGGCATTGGCGCTGTCGCCCACGGCCAGCGCGTCGACGCCATCGGCGCTCGCACCATTGCCCACGGCGGTCGAATTTTCGGAAGCGGCTGTCGCATTGGGGCCGCAGGCCAGGCTGGCTGCGCCCGTGGCGTCCGCGCCGGCATCGGTGTCGCCCGCGTCCAGAACACCGTTATTATTGGTATCCAATATACACTCATTTTGCGCCTGTGCCGGCGATGCCAGGGCAATGGCGCTGGCGCTTGTCGCGATCAGCAGCGCAAGGCGAGCTGAAGTTTTATTATATGTCATGTGATGTTCCCTCTTCCGTTATTCCCGGCCGCTGCCGCACGGACAACAGCTGTGCATCAGACTGATAAAACGCGAAAAAGTTTCATTATCACTCTGATTTTATTAGAAAAATGGGAATAATAGCCGGCAGCGTGGCTGCCGGATCCAGCATCTTTATACACGGACAAGGGGATTTCCCCGTGCCTGCGCCCAGTTTCTATTAACCTTACGGAAAGCTTAGCGGCTTGGACGCAGCCCGATCGAAATAAGCAGCTGAAACAAACAGCAGGGGTCTGCGCTGGCCGTTTTTGCCGCGGCCAGGTCTCACGCAGTCAGGCGTCAGACACGGGTCAGATCTCTGACACGGTGCCCTTGGCTACGATCGGCGTCGTCGGCGCATCATAGGTCTTGGCGTCCGCCGGTTCGAACGTGACAGCCAGCGTGGCCCCGCTGTCGATCAGATCGATCAACGCCTGCTTCAGGGCGATGCGGTCGACCGTCTGCGTCTGATCCGCGCCGAAGGTGCTGATCGCTTCGGGCGGATTATCGCCTGCGATCACCCAGAGCACGGGCACGGTGCCCGGCGCCTCACGAAGATCGCCGGAGAGCCGGATGCGCAGCACCGGGTCGCCCTGGCGAATGCTGGCCACATATTGCGGGGTGCCCTCATCGCCCGAAAGCTGGGCCACCACCATGCGCGGCGCCACGGCGGGCTGGCCCTGTGGCGCCTGCTGCTCATTTTGCGCGACCGCATTGGGGGCCACCTCATTAGTCTGGGGTGCCCCTGCCCCGCCGCTGAGCGACGGGCCGAGAACCAGAAAAGCGGCCAGCACGGCGGCGGCGGCGCTCGATCCGAGCGCGGCCCAGCGCCAGCCCGGCGCTACGCCCTGCGCATCATTTTCATTGGCAGCGGCTGGCGCGCGAGCGGCAGTGCTGTCTGTGGTGGCGGCGCCGAACCGATCCGTGCGGACGGCATCGATCCGGTTCAGCCGTGCGCGAATGTCGGGATAGAGGTCGCGCGATGGTTCGCGCGGTGCGAATCCGGCAAATAGCGGTGCCAGATGCGCTTCCCACCGACGCACCTGTTCCGCAAAATCGGGGTCCTGTGCCAGCAGTTCGAGCGCGTGCGCGCGCTCGCCATCGTCCAGCAGGCCAAGCACCAGCTCGGCCGCCAAAAGCATGCGTTCATCGCGTTCCATCGGCGCCTTCATCTTCCAAGCACTCCTTTAGCCGCTTCAGACCACGCCTGATCCAGCTTTTCACCGTTCCCAGAGGCTTGTCTTCCCGGCCCGCCAATTCTGCATATGTCAGGCCGAGAAAGAAACTGTCCTCGATTGCCTTACGTTGGTCGCCGGTCAACGTCTCCATGCAGCCGAGAATTTCTCTTCGCAGCTCGAGATGGTCCCAATAATCGTCCTTCAGGCCACGCGCCTGCGCATCCCCATCGTCGCTCGGGTCGAACACGCGGCCGGCCCGTTTTTGCCCACGATGCCAGTCGATTGCGCTGTTTCTGGCGATGGTCGACAGCCAGGCCAGCGCCGATCCACGCGCCGCATCAAAATAGCGCGCCGTCAGCGCAACCTTGATATAGACATCCTGCAGCACGTCTTCTGCGGCGCTGGGATCGTTGCACACCCTGTAACAGATGCCGAACAAGCGGGCGCGGCTGTTTTCATAGATCGAATGCAAGGCGTCGCGGTCCCCACCCGCCAGTCTTCCCAGCGCACGCGCAAGCGCGGCGTTCACTTCAACTTGATCGTCAGCGGCCACTCTATATCCCCTCGCCGGCCGTTCTATCCGAAGCGTCCGTGCTGGCAAGTGCCTACCGTGCGGACAGATGGGCGCGATGGCCCGTCTCCACGCTCGCATCTTGCGCATGGCACGATATAGTCAGCCCCATGATGGACGATGTCAGAGAGAAACTCTCCACACTGCTCGGCCCGCGCGGCTATACCGAGGATGCGGCGGACATGGCTCCCTGGCTGACCGATTGGCGCGGGCGCTATCATGGCCGCGCCATGGCGATGGTGTCGCCCGCATCCACGCAGCAGGTCGTGCAGATCGTGCAGATCTGCGCGGCGCATCGCATCCCCATCGTGCCGCAGGGCGGCAATAGCGGTATGGTTGCCGGCGCCACGCCGGACGACACGGGTAAGGCGGTGCTCCTGTCGCTGCGCCGCATGGACGCGATCGGCATGGACCGGATCGACGAGGGGCTGGCGGTCTGCGAAGCCGGTGTGATCCTGCAGACTTTGCACGAAGCGCTCGCCGCGCGCGGCCGCCGCTTTCCACTGACCCTCGGCGGCAAGGGCTCGGCCACCGTCGGCGGCCTGGTCTCCACCAATGCCGGGGGCACACAGGTGCTTCGCCACGGCACCATGCGCGCGCTGGTCGCCGGGCTGGAAGCGGTGATGGCGGACGGATCGGTCATCGATGGCACTGCTGCGCTGAAGAAGGACAATCGCGGCTATGATCTGCAGCAACTGCTGATCGGGGCGGAAGGCACCCTGGGCATCGTCACGCGCGCGGTGCTGAAGACCGTGCCCGCGCTGATCGATCGCTGCGTCGCTTGGATCGGGCTGGACAGTCCCCATGCGGCCTATCGGTTGCTGCAGTTTCTGCAGGACAAGGCGCCGGATCAGCTGGAAGGCTTCGAAATCATCCCCGACGATACGGCCAGGGCCACGGCCGCGCATCTGCCCGGCGCACGCCTGCCGCTGGCCGGATCGCACCGCTGGCATGTACTGGCCGAATGGGTGCAGGATCGCCCCGGACAGACCGACCCCCGTGCCCTCGCGGAGCAGCTGCTCGCAGACGCGATGGAACAGGGGCTGGCGCAGGACGCCGCGCTGTCGGGCAGCGAAGCGCAGGCGGACGATTTCTGGCGCATCCGCGATTCGATTTCCGAAGCGGAGCGCGCCCTCGGCCCGGCCCTGCAGCATGATGTCAGCGTGCCGGTGGGTGCCATGCCCGATTTCATCGTCGATGCGGCGGCGCAGATCGAACAGGCCTATCCCGGCACCCACGCCATAGCCTTTGGCCATCTGGGAGATGGCAATGTGCATTTCCACGTGCGCGCGCCGCAGGATGTGGACGCCGAAGCCTGGTACGCAGGCGACGGCCGGACGATCGGCCATAAGGTCTATGATATCGTCGATAGCTATGGCGGATCGATTTCCGCCGAACATGGCATCGGCCAGGCCAAGCTGGATGAGCTGGCGCGGCTGACCGATCCGGGAAGGATGAACGCGCTCGGCGCCATCAAGCGCGCGCTCGATCCGCTCGGTATTCTCAATCCGGGCAAGATACTGTCTCTTCATGGTTGATCGCTAGAAGGCAGGTCGAACCGGTTGAAGCAGCGGATAATGGGCATGACGGACATGGAACGGGAAGAACAGGCCGGCGGCCATGTGGCGGTCATCCTCGGCACGCGGCCCGAGGCGATCAAGCTGTTCCCGGTCATCGCCGCCCTGCGCGAGGAGGCCGGCCTGCGCGTGACGGTGATCGCCACCGGCCAGCATCGCGAGATGCTGGACCAGGTGCTGGCCATGGCCGATATCGTGCCCGATCACGATCTGGCCGTCATGCAACCGGGCCAGACCCTGGACGCGCTGACCGCACGGCTGGTCACCGGGATCGGTTCGGTGCTCGATTCGGAAAAGCCCGACCGGGTGGTGGTGCAAGGCGATACCGCCACGGCGATGTGCGGAGCGCTGGCGGCCTATTACCGCCAGATTCCCGTGGCGCATGTCGAGGCGGGGCTGCGCAGCTACAATATCTATCATCCATGGCCCGAGGAAGTGAATCGCAAGATGGTCGGAGCGATCGCCGACATGCATTTCGCGCCGACCGAAACCGCTGCGCAGGCCCTGCGCAACGAAGCGGTCGATCCGGCCAGCATATATGTGACCGGCAACAGCGTGATCGATGCCCTGCATCTGACGCATGCCAGAGTGGCCGCAGAGCCGGACCTGGTGCAGGCGATTCAGCCGGTGCTCGACAGGCACGCCGGCAAGCGAATTATCCTCATCACCACCCACCGGCGTGAGAATTTCGGCGCCGGACTGGACCATATTCTGGATGCCGTGACCGAACTGGCGCAGCTGCCCGATGTGGCGTGCATTCTGCCGATGCACCTCAATCCGAATGTGCGCCCATTCGTGGAGGAGCGGCTTGCCTCGATCGAATCGGTGTCGCTGGTCGAGCCGCTGGATTATCCCAGTTTCACCTGGCTGCTGTGGCACAGCTACCTCGTGCTGACCGATAGCGGCGGCCTGCAAGAAGAGGCCCCGGCCTTCGGCAAGCCGGTGCTGGTCATGCGGGAAACGACCGAGCGGCCGGAAGGTATCGACGCCGGAACAGCCCGGCTGGTCGGAACCGACCGGGCGAAGATCCTTGCCGAGACCCATGCCTTGCTCAAGGATGAGGCGGCGTATCTGGCCGTGGCGCGCGCCTCCAACCCGTTCGGGGACGGGGCCGCCGCCGGCCGTATCCGGACGGTCATCACGGCATCTCTCGCCGGCAAATCTGTTGCCAACTAGTCACGGCGACCTTGTTATCGGGTCGCTCACCTTTCCTTAAGGTCAACTCATCTAAATAGAGGTTGCCGTCACGGGCCAGCCATGGCAATGCGAAGTCTGGTCCATAAAGTTGAAGTACAGGAGCTTATTACATGCGTTTCGCAAAAATTCTTTCGGCAGCGGCGATCGTTTCGCTCGCCGGTACGCCTGCCCTCGCGCAGGCTGCCAATGTTTCGACCGCTTCGGTGCAGCGCACCGCAGCCCTTCAGGGTGATGACAGCGAACTCGCTGGCGGCCCCGGCATCATCATCGCGATCCTGGCTGCTGCAGCCGTGATCGGTGGCATCATCATCGCCGCTGACAGCGATGACGACAGCCCAGTTAGCCCCTGAGCTACTGCGAAAATCCAAGGAAAAGGGCGGTTTCAGACCGCCCTTTTTTTTGCCCGGTTTCCGGTTACTCGAACAGATCGGCCGCGTCCCTGCGGCCTTGCGATGTCGCCGAAATCACGGCAGCCTCTGACGGCATCTTTGTGGTTTCTTTACACGCATCGGCGATACATCTTGCGATCGATGCCGGGTAATTGACCCGCATTTCATGGGAGCGCGCATGCAAGCGGACAACAAACCGGCCGTCGCCGTCATCGGCCTTGGCTATATCGGATTGCCTACGGCGGCCGTCATCGCGCGGTCCGGCAGCCATGTGGTCGGCGTGGACGTCGAATCGGCGGTCGTGGATACGATCAACGAAGGGCGTATCCACATCGAGGAGATCGATCTGGAAGGGCTGGTCCAGGGCGTGGTGTCCCGCGGGCTCCTGCGCGCATCGATGGATGTGCCACAGGCGGATGTCTTCGTGATCGCCGTACCCACCCCGTTCGACGACGAGCATGCGCCCGACATCCGCTTCGTGCTCGATGCCGCGCGCGCCGTCGCGCCAAGGCTGAAGTCGGGCGATTGCATCATTCTGGAATCCACCTCGCCAGTCGGCACGACGGAAAAGCTACGCGATCTGATTGCGAAGGAGCGTCCGGATCTGATCTTGCCGGGGCTGCAGGACGGCCCCGCCGATATTGCCATTGCCTATTGTCCCGAGCGCGTGCTGCCCGGTCGCATCCTCGAGGAACTGACCAATAATGACCGGGTGATCGGCGGCATTACGCCGCGCTGCGCCCGCAAGGCGCTGAGCTTCTATCGTCGGTTCGTGCGCGGAGAATGCATCACCAGCAGCGCCCGCGCCGCGGAGATGACCAAGCTCACGGAGAATGCCTATCGCGACGTGAACATCGCCTTCGCCAATGAACTGTCGATCATCAGCGACCGTCTCGGGCTCGATGTCTGGGAAGTGATCCGGCTTGCGAACCGTCATCCGCGCGTAAACATATTGTCGCCGGGTCCGGGCGTCGGCGGCCATTGCATTGCCGTGGATCCGTGGTTCATCGTTCATAGCGCACCCGACGAAACGCCGCTGATCCGCGCCGCGCGGTCGGTGAATGACGGCAAGATCGGCCATGTCATCGAACGCGCCGAAGGGCTGATCGCCAAGACCAGCGGACCGGTGGCTTGCCTTGGGCTGGCCTTCAAGGCGAATATCGACGATTTCCGTGAAAGCCCCGCGCTCAAGATTGCCGCCGCCCTCGCCCAGCGGCACGGAGACCGCATCCATGTGGTCGAGCCCTATGCCAATGCCCTGCCCGCGGCATTTGACGGAACGAATGCCCGGCTGATAGATCTCGACTCGGCGATCGACGCATGCGAGACATTCATCGTGCTGGTCGATCACGATCTGTTCAAGTCGATCCCGCTGGATGAGCGGGCCGACAAAATTGTTTATGACACTAGGGGCATATGGCCGGATCAGCCTGCACAACCGGACAAGCCACACCGCCTGCGGCTCGCCAGCTGATCGGCCGACCGCGCCGACGAAGGACCCTATCGTGAAGATTCTCGTGACCGGAGCGGCAGGTTTCATCGGCGCCCATGTCGCCCATCGGCTGCTATCGTCCGGTCGATCGGTGATCGGGATCGACGCGCTCAACGACTATTACGATCCTCAGCTGAAACGGGATCGCCTGGCCTGGCTGCATGCCGTTGGCGGCGATTTTACGTTTCACCATCTGGATTTCGCGGACGATGAGGCGCTGGAGAGTGCGCTCGATGGGCAGGATATCCGCGCGATCGTGCATCTGGGTGCGCAGGCGGGCGTGCGCTATTCGATCGATCATCCGCGCGCCTATATGCGCGCCAATCTTGCCGGGCATCTCAACATTCTGGAACTGGCGCGCGCGCGGCAGGTCGAGCATCTGGTCTATGCCAGCTCTTCATCGGTCTATGGTGCCCGCCCCAAGCAGCCCTCTGCGGTCGATGACCGTGTCGATCACCCGATTTCGCTCTATGCCGCCACCAAGAAGGCGGACGAATTGATGAGCGAAACCTATGCGCATCTGTACCGCATTCCGCAAACCGGGCTGCGCTTCTTCACGGTCTATGGCCCTTGGGGCCGACCCGACATGGCGATCTGGAAGTTCACGGCGGCGATCCTGTCCGGCCGCCCGATCGAACTTTACAATCACGGCGATATGCGCCGCGACTTCACCTATATCGATGACGTGGCGCAAAGCGTGATCGATATTCTCGCTCGCCCACCGTCCGACGATGGGCGCGGCAAGCCGGGGGGCAGCATCGCACCGCACGCCATTTACAATATCGGCAACAACCGGCCGGAGCAGCTGGCGACCATGGTCTCCCTGATCGAACAGGCCTGCGGGTGCACGGCCGAGAAGATTCTGCTGCCCATGCAGCCGGGCGATGTTCCCGCGACCTTTGCCGATATCGATGCCACGGCGCGCGATTTCGGCTATGCACCAACCACACCCATCGCCGAAGGCATTCCGGCCTTCGTGCAATGGTATCGCGACTATAAGGGGCTGTAGGATGAGCAAGGCGTTTTCCGTGCTGGTGACAGGCGGCGCAGGCTATATCGGCAGCCATAGCGTGCTGGCGCTGCTGGACGCTGGCTGGGACGTGGTCGTGCTGGACAATCTTGTGACCGGATTTTCCTGGGCCATCGATGACCGCGCGTCGTTCGTGGAAGGGTCCGTCGAGGACATGGCGCTGACCGCGCGGATTATCGCGGATCACAATATCGGCGCGATCCTGCATTTTGCAGGCTCCGTCGTGGTGCCGGAATCGGTAACGGATCCGCTCAAATATTATCGCAACAACACCGCCGCGAGCCGGGCCCTGATCGAAAGCGCGGTGGTCGGCGGGGTCAGACATTTCATCTTCTCCTCCACCGCGGCGACTTATGGAGAGCCGGAAGCCATTCCCGTCCAGGAAAGCGCGCCGACCGTTCCGATCAACCCCTATGGCCGGTCCAAACTGATGACCGAGCAGATGCTGCAGGATATTTCCGCCGCCCACCCGATGAACCATGCGGCCCTGCGCTATTTCAACGTCGCCGGAGCAGACCCGGAGGGGCGGTCGGGGCAATCGACCGACGGGGCCACGCACCTGATAAAAGTGGCCGTCGAGGCGGCCACCGGGAAGCGCGATCATGTCGCCATTTTCGGCACCGATTTCGACACGGCGGACGGAACCGGCGTGCGCGATTATATCCATGTGTCGGACCTGGCCGCGGCCCATGTGGCGGCGCTGGACAAGCTGGTGGAAGACCCGGCCCGCTCCTACATCCTCAATTGCGGCTATGGCCGCGGCTTTTCGGTCAGCGAGGTTCTGGACGCGGTGGACCGTATCACCAATGCCCCGATCGAGCGGCGGATCGAAGGCCGGCGCGCGGGCGATCCGGCCGCCCTGGTGGCCGACAACAGCGCCATTCTGGACACGCTCCGCTGGACTCCGCAACGCGACGATATCGACCTCATCGTCGCCGACGCCATGGCCTGGGAACGCAAGCTGGCCGAGAAAAGGACCTAAGGCTGGCCGTCTCTTGGCAGGAATGGACTTAGGCTGCCTTCAGACGTTATGGGGGTGTTCCTTCGAAAATCGGATCTCATAATGAAATTGCGACGGCATTATGTCGAAAAACCGTGGGGCCAGAGGCCATTGCCGGACGCCTTTGACGATGGCAGCGGACGGCAGATCGGCGAGATCTGGTTCGATGACGATGGCACAACCCTTCCGCTGCTGGTCAAATATCTCTTCACCAGCGAAAAGCTCTCGATCCAGGTCCATCCGAGCGACGAGCAGGCACCAGCTCTGGGCGCGCCCGGCGGCAAGGAAGAATGCTGGTATGTCATCGCCGCCGAGCCTGGCGCCACGATCGGCGTTGGCACGCATGCGGTCATCCCGCCCGAGGCGTTGCGCGCGGCCGCGCTGTCTGGCGAGATCGAGCAGATGATGGACTGGAAGCCGGTGCAGGCCGGCGATTTCTTCTATCTCAAGGCCGGGACGGTTCACGCGATCGGGGCCGGCATATCGCTGATCGAGGTACAGCAGAACACGGACATCACCTATCGGCTCTATGACTATGGCCGCCCCCGGGAACTGCATCTGGAGGAGAGCGTGAAGGTTGCCGATGCCAGGCCCTTCCCTGCCGATCAGCACAGCCATATCGATCGGGCGACCGACCAGCGGCTGGTGCGCGGGCCGAAATTCGTTCTGCAACTGTGCGGCGCCGGCCTCGATGATGTGTCCGATCGCGCGCCGCTATGGGTGGTGCCGCTCCAAGGGTCGGTGCGCATCGGCAAGGATGCCGGTGGCTTCGGCGATTGCTTTTACACCGAGAACCTGCACGACATCCACGCATCGCCCGACGCGCGCATGCTGGTTGCCTGGGAAAGCGCATGATCATTCATCCCGTGATTTTGTCCGGCGGTTCCGGCACGCGCCTGTGGCCCCTTTCGACTGACGAGCGACCGAAGCAATTTCTGGCGCTTACCGGCGACAAGACCATGTTCCAGCTGACGGCAGAGCGTTGCCGTGACGCGGCACGCTTTGCCGCACCGATCATTGTCGGCAATGGCCGCCATGCCGATATGATCGAAGAGCAACTGGCCGATCTTGGACTGCAGCCTGCGGCGATCATCCTGGAGCCTTACGCCCGCAACACCGCCCCGGCCATTGCCCTGGCGGCCCTGGAAGCGGGCGGCGGCGATGCACTGCTGCTGGTGATGCCGAGCGACCATGTGATCGCCGACTCCGCCGAATTTCTTACCGCCGTGTCGCAGGCCGTGCCGGTCGCGCGCGATGGGTGGATGGTGACGTTCGGCATCCGTCCCAAAGGGCCGGAAACCGGCTATGGCTATATCCAGATGAACGATATCCCGCTGGGCGATAGCGGCCTGGCGGCAGCGCTCAAATTCGTGGAAAAGCCCGAGCTGGCCCGTGCGCAGGACATGCTGGCGCAAGGCGGTTTCGTCTGGAATGCCGGCATCTTCCTGATGCGCGCCGACTATTATCTCGCGGCCCTGGGAAAGTTCGAACCGGACATCGCCGCCGCCGCGCGGCAGGCCCATGCGCATGGCAAGAGCGATGGCGTCCGCCGCGCGCCCGATGCGCAGGCCTTTGCCGCCTCGCCTTCCGTGTCGGTCGACTATGCCGTGATGGAGCGCGCGGACAATGTCGCCGTCATCTCGCTAGATTGTGGCTGGTCCGATATCGGCAGCTGGGATGCGCTGGCCGAGACCAGCCTGGCCGATCCCGATGGATCGGTGCTGCATGGCGAGGTTCTGTCCAATCAAAGCAAAAATGTGATGGTCCGCACCGAGGGCATGCGCGTGCATCTGCACGGGGTGGACAATCTCATCGTGATCGTCAGCGGCGGCGAGGTGGTGATCATGAAACGCGGGTCCAGCCAGGATATGCGCGCCGTGGTCGATGCCGCCCGTGCGCATGACGCGGCCCGCACGGATTAGTTGATTTGAAAGCCCGTTTCCCTATGGGCATTGGGCAGTGCCGCAACTGGAGCGGCTGATCCGCGGTAGAAAAGGGACAGGTAATGAAGATCGTCATGATCGGATCGGGCTATGTGGGCCTGGTATCGGGGGCGTGTTTTGCCGATTTTGGCCATGACGTCGTCTGCGTGGACAAGGACGCGGCCAAGATCGACGCGCTCAAGGCCAACATCATGCCAATCTTCGAGCCCGGCCTGGATACGCTGGTCCGCAACAATGTCGCGCGCGGGGTGCTCAGCTTCACCACCGATCTGAACGAGGCGGTGTCGGGCGCCGATGCGATCTTCATCGCCGTCGGCACGCCGTCGCGGCGCGGCGATGGGCATGCCGATCTGAGCTATGTCTATGCCGCCGCCCAGGAAATTGCTGAGGCCGCCGACGATCATACGGTCATCGTCACCAAGTCCACCGTGCCCGTGGGCACCGGGGACGAGGTGGAGCGCATCTGCCGGGAGACCGCGCCGGCCAAGACGCTGGCCGTCGTGTCGAACCCGGAGTTCCTGCGCGAAGGCGCGGCCATCGATGATTTCAAGCGGCCCGATCGGATCGTGGTCGGCAGCGAGGATGAATGGGCGCAGGATGTCCTGCGCGAAATCTACCGGCCTCTCTATCTCAATGAATCGCCGATATTGTTCACCAGCCGCCGCACGTCGGAACTGATCAAATATGCCGCCAATGCGTTTCTCGCGACCAAGATCACCTTCATCAACGAAATGGCCGATCTGTGCGAAAAGGTGGGCGGCAATGTGCAGGACGTCGCGCGCGGCATCGGTCTGGACAAGCGGATCGGCCCCAAATTCCTGAACGCCGGCCCCGGCTATGGCGGCAGCTGCTTCCCCAAGGATACGCTGGCGCTGCTCAAGACCGCGCAGGACCATGAAAGCCCGGTCCGAATCGTCGAGGCGGTGGTGAACGCCAATGATCTGCGCAAGCGCGCCATGGGCCGCAAGGTGATCGGCGCGCTGGGCGGCGATGCGCGCGGCAAGAAGGTCGCCATACTGGGCCTGACGTTCAAGCCCAATACGGACGACATGCGCGATGCCCCGTCGATTGCGGTGGTGCAGGCGCTGACCGATGCCGGGGCCACCGTGTCCGCCTATGATCCCGAAGGCATGGAGGAGGCGGCGAAGCTGTTGCCGGACGTGCTGATGGCCGATGGCCCCTATGCCGCAGCCGAAGGCGCCCATGCGCTGGTGATGATGACCGAGTGGGATGCGTTCCGCGCGCTCGATCTGACCAAGATGGCCGATATCATGGCCGGCAAGGCCCTGATCGATCTGCGCAATGTCTATCAGCCGGACGATGTGGCCAAGGCCGGATTCGACTATACCAGCATCGGGCGGTAACCGCCCCGCCCCATCCCCAGGGCCGGAGAAGCGCCGCCTGCAGGACCGCAGCCTTGTCTCCCCCGCCCCCGCCCCCCATATGCCGCCCATGACGGAAAAACTTCCCAGCTGGCACGGCACCACCATCCTGTCCGTGCGCAAAAACGGCAAGGTGGTGGTGATCGGCGACGGTCAGGTCTCGCTCGGCCAGACGGTGATCAAGGCCAATGCCCGCAAGGTGCGTACGCTACACGATGGCAGCGTGATCGGCGGCTTTGCCGGGGCCACGGCGGATGCCTTTACGCTGTTCGAACGGCTGGAGGCCAAGCTGGAGCGCCATAACGGCCAGCTGATGCGCGCCGCGGTCGAACTGGCCAAGGACTGGCGCACCGACAAATATCTGCGCAATCTGGAAGCCATGATGGTGGTGGCGGACAAGGATGTAACGCTGATCCTTACCGGCAATGGCGATGTGCTGGAGCCCAATGACGGCATCGCAGCCATCGGATCGGGTGGCAATTTCGCGCTGTCTGCCGCGCTGGCGCTGGTCGATTATGAAAATGACGCCGAGCTGTTGGCCAAGAAGGCCATGAAGATTGCCGCTGGCGTGTGCGTTTACACCAACGAAAATGTGACCATGGAAACGCTGGAGGCGGCCAGCGACTGAGGCGTCGGTCTGACGTTTTTAGACGCATTGGCCCGTCTGGACGGAGGTCCCGCAGAGATGCCTTTAACGCCGCCGTCCAGGGCAGCATCAATGGCCCATCGGCCCTGTCCTACATGAACCAATTGGGTTATCTATTGCACCATGCCCGCACGCCGCTTCATCCCGCAACCTGCCGCTCCAAATTCCTTTTTTCGCCCTCTGCATGTTTCGCGCTCTGGACAGTGTGACCTGTGTGAACCTGGCCTCCTCTGAACAATGGGAACGCTCATGACCGACGCCCTTACCCCCAAAGCCATCGTTGCCGCGCTGGACGAGCATATCGTCGGCCAGAAGGAGGCAAAGCGTGCCGTCGCCGTAGCGTTGCGCAACCGCTGGCGCCGCCAGCGCCTGCCCGATACGCTGCGCGACGAAGTCACGCCCAAGAACATCCTGATGATCGGCCCCACCGGCTGCGGCAAGACCGAGATCAGCCGCCGCCTGGCCAAGCTGGCCGATGCGCCGTTCATCAAGATCGAGGCGACCAAGTTCACCGAAGTCGGCTATGTCGGCCGCGATGTGGAGCAGATCGCGCGCGATCTGGTCGAAGAAGCGGTGCGGCTAGAGCGCGAGCGGCGGCGCGAGGCGGTGCGCGAAGACGCCAGCAAGGCGGCGATGGAGCGGCTGCTCGATACGCTCACCGGCAAGGGCGCGAGCGAGGCGACACGCGAAAGCTTCCGCCAGCGCATCACCGACAATCACATGAACGATACCGAGATCGAGATCGAGCTGCAGGACAGCCCAGCGGCGCCGATGGAGCTGCCCGGCATGGGCGGCCAGATGGGCATGATCGATCTCAGCGATATGATGGGCAAGGCATTCGGGCAGAAGAAGTTGAAAAAGCGCAAGCTGCGCGTGGCCGATGCCTGGGACAAGCTCGTCGAGGAAGAGAGCGACAAGCGGCTCGACCAAGACGATGTCGCGCGCGCCGCTATCCAGGATGCCGAGCAGAATGGCATCGTGTTCCTGGACGAGATCGACAAGATCGCCGTGAACGAGGGGCGTCAGGGTGCATCCGTCAGCCGCGAAGGCGTGCAGCGCGATCTGCTGCCGCTGATCGAAGGCACCACCGTGGCCACGAAATATGGCCCCATGAAAACGGACCATGTGCTGTTCATCGCCAGCGGTGCGTTCCACGTGTCCAAGCCCAGCGACATGCTCCCCGAATTGCAGGGCCGCCTGCCGATCAGGGTGGAACTGCGCGCGCTGACCGAAGAGGATTTCGTGCGGATCCTGACCGAAACCAAGGCCAATCTGCCGACCCAATATGTCGCGCTGCTCGGCACCGAAGAGGTCACGCTGGATTTCCATGACGACGCGATCGCGGCGGTCGCGAAATTCGCCGCGCAGGTGAACGAGAGCGTGGAGAATATCGGCGCACGGCGGCTGCAGACGATGATGGAAAAGCTGCTCGATGACATCAGCTTCGAGGCGGAGGATCGCAAGGGCGACACCATCACCATAGACGCCGCCTATGTCGAACAGCAGCTGGCCGAGATCGCCAAGGACACCGATCTGAGCAAATATGTGCTGTAGCAAGCCTGGTTGAGGGCAGGCATCGGCGGCGCTTGAAAAGGGTTGCCGCCTATGTCAGCCGCTATCGATGCCTCTTCGACTTTTCGCCCGCAAGCGCCCCATCGCGATCGCTGCCTATCATGGCTTTCGCAATGAGCGGCATGTGGAACTGACCACCCGTATCCTGCGGCGCCCGCCCGAACCCAGGGCGGCCCCCTCCAAGGCGGCGCCGTCCAAGGCGGCCAAGTTTCTCTATCTGCTGCGCCTCTATGCCAGCCATGAGGTGAGCGGCGTGCGCGTGCGGCTGCGCTATGGCGATCTGGTGGCCGAAACCGTCAGCGATGATGAAGGCTTTGCGCGTTTCACGCTGCAACTGTCCGCCCCGCGCGCGATGCCGCTGCATACCGCATGGGAGCATGCAATGCTGGACCTGCCCGATCTGGCGGATGCCGAACCGGTGGAGGCCGCCATTCTTGCCCCCGGTACGGACCATCGTATCGCAGTGATATCGGACATAGACGATACGGTGATCGAAACCGGCGCGCATCGCTTCACCCGCAACTGGCGGCGGCTGATCCTGCAGATGCCGGAAGATCGCAAGGCGGTGGACGGGGCGAGCGATTTCTACAGCCGGCTCGGCGGTGTGCAGCCCGAACGCTCGGCGCGGCGGGCCTTCTTCTATGTCTCGTCCAGCCCATGGAATCTCTACGGGTTCCTGACGCGTTTCATGCATCTGCAGGGGCTGCCCGCCGGGCCGATGCTGCTGCGGGACTGGAGCCTCAATCTGCGCACGCTGGGGGGCAAGAGCCATGGCGCCCACAAGCGCGCCTCCATCACGCGCATCCTGGGTTTCTACCCGGATCTGCGCTTCATCCTGATCGGCGATGACACGCAGGGCGACGCGGAGGCCTATGCCGATGCCGTCACCAACTTCCCGGGCCGGGTGGAGGCGGTATTGATCCGTACCACCTCACCCAGCGCGCTGACGGCTGGCAAGCGGGCAGCGATCGGCCGGATCCGCGACAGCGGCGTGGCGGTCTGGGTCGGCTCGGCATTCGATGCCGGTCAGAAGATGCTGGCCAAGCTGCACATGGATCGGGACGGCGATGCCGCCCATGTGGTGGCCGCGAATGCGGACGACTGACCAACCCGGTCGCCCGCACATGGCATCAGGATTTGGCGGGCAGCACCTTCATCACGAACCCGCCGTCCGGCTTCAGATAACGTGCCGCCAGCGCCTGTATCTGCGCCGGCGTGACGTTGGTGTAATCGCTCAGCAGGGTGCGCAGCCGGGTGATCTTGGCGGGATCCTGCGTGGCGCCCTCCAGCTGGTCCATCCAAAAGGTGTTGCCGGAGCTCGCCCGGATGATCAGCTGGCGGATCGGTTCTACCGCGCGCGTCAGCTCATCCGCCGCCACAGGATTGGCCGCTATGTCGGCCGCGATCTCGCGCGCCAGCGACAGGAAGCGTTCCACATTCTCCGGCTCCACCTGGCTGGCCGCTACAAGGTAACCGCCGCTGTCGAAACCCGTCGGCCAGCTGCTGGACACGAAGGGGCTGTAGCTCTTGGCCTGCTCACCGCGAAAGCGTTCGAACAGCCGGTCCTGAAACAGCTCCGCAAGGATATCGAGCTGGCGACCTTCGGTGGCACGCGCCTCGCCGCCGCCGGTCTCCCATGCGATGGCAACCGCCGCCTGATTGGCTGGCCCCTGATGCGTCTCCGTCACGGTCTCACCCGCTTCGGCAAAGCGCCGGACCAAGCCATCGGGCGCAGGCGCTTCCGCCGGACGTGGCGCCAGCGCGCCAAAGCTTGCCTCCAGCGCGGCCACGGCTTCGGCTCGCTGGAAATCGCCGAACAGCAACACCTCGATCGGTCCGGCCGCAAGCTGCGGTGCCCAGGTCTGTTCAAAGCCTTCCGGCGTCAGCGCTGCCGCCGCCGCTGGATCCGGCACCAGATACCGCTGATCCTTGCCGCTGAGCAGATAGGTCAGATCGCGTTGCAGAACGGACGATGCCGAGGTCTCATAGCTGGGATAACCCAAGGCGACCGCAGCCTTGGCGCGCTCCACCGGCGCTGCCGCCCAGCGCGGGTCGGCCAGCTTCGCCGCCAGCAGCTTGAGTTGACCGGCCATATCCTGCGGCCGGGTTTCCGCATTCAGTTCGAACGCATCGTCATCGACGTCGAAGCCAAGACCAATGCGGCGGCCGTTGGACAGCTTGTCCAGCCCCTCGCGGTCCAGATCGCCGACACCGGAATCCACCAGCGCCGCGACGCCCGACCACACAGGCGCATCGCCATCGGGCGAGAAGGCCTGATAGCCCTTGCCGAAACGCACGCGCACACGGACGGTATCGCTCTCCGCAGGCGTCTGACGCAGCAAGGCCGTGACGCCATTGGAGAATTTCAGCATCTCCATATCCAGCTGCGGGATCGGCGCGGTGGAGACCACCAAACCGGGCGGGCCGAGATCGGGCAAGGCATCGAAGCCGAGCGTGCCTTGCGTGATCCGCGCGCCGGCATCTGCGGTAACCGGGGCCGCCAGCGCGGCTGCCAATGCCGTTTCCCCGCCGTCGACCGGTACAGGCGAGGACATCAGGATGCGGGTATTGACCCCGTCGAATTGCGCCTTGGTCGACGCCAGAATTTGATCGGGCGTGATCTTGTCGCGCATGCTTTCAAAGATGTCGAGCGCGGTTTGCGGCGCAGCGATGCTTTCGCGAATATCGACCGCGTTGACGATGTCATCCGCCTGACTGGCCGCGCTTTCATAGGGGTATTTTTCCAGAGTGGAGCGGAACTGCGTGCCGACGAATTCCAGCTCGCGATCGATATCCTCCTGCGATGGCACTGTGCCGGTGGCATCTGCGATGACCGAACGCACGTCGGCCAAGGCCTTGTCCCAGGCACCGCCGAGCGGCACCACCTGAACGGATGTGATATTGGCGGACCGGCTGATGTCGTCGCGGTTGACTGAGGCTTGCAAGAAACTGCCTCCAGCCCGCGCCTTGGCCTCCAGCCGCCGGTTGACGATCAGGCGGGCGATGAGATCGGTCATCAAGCCCTGATTATAGGCGATCGTGTCTTCCTTGAAGCGCCAGGGCCGCGCAGTGACAATGCTGATGGTGGACGGCAATGTCGGCTCCACGACCACTTCGGCGGCACGGCCATCGGCAATCGGATCGCCGAATTTGGGGGCAGGCACGGCCTTGCCCTTGCCTTTCCAATCCGCGAAATTCTGTTTGATCAGCGCCTCATAGGTTGCCGGATCGCCATCGCCGGCAATCACCACCACGGTGTTTTCAGGCCGATACCAGCGATCGTGAAAAGCCTGCAGCTTGCCGGGCGCAGCCTTTTGCAGGGAGGCCACCGTGCCGATCGGCGCGCGATCGGCCAGTCTCTGCCCCTGGAAATACAGCTTCCGCGTGGCGTCGCCGAGTTTCATCGAAGCGCCGTCATTTTCGCGTAGTTCGGCCTGTACGATCTGCTTTTCCGCCCCCACCGATTGGGCGTTGATACGGGGATCCTTGATCATGCCGGACAGGATGGTCATGCTTTCGTTCAGCACGGACGGCGTCGCATTCGGCAAATCGAGCTGATATACGGTCTGCGTGGGCGTGGTGCTGGCATTGCTGTCCGATCCAAACAGCACACCAAAACGCTGCCAGATGCGTTTGTTCTCGCCGTCGGGCACATGGGTGGATCCGCGGAAACTCAGATGTTCGATCAGATGGGCATAGCCGAGCTCATCGTCCCGCTCATGCAGCGAGCCGGCGTCCACCCGGATACGGATCGAGGCCTGATCGGGCGGCACGCCGTTATGTTTCACGGCATAGCGCAGGCCATTGTCGAGCTCGCCGAACGTCCAGCTGGTGTCGACGGGGATTTCGCTATTTTCATAAAGCCAGGGGGTGCCTGCTTGCTTGGACGCTTCCGCGGTCCGATCGACCGGCGGGGCCGTCTGCGCGACCAGCGCAACCGGCATCAAGGAGGAGGACAACAGGATGGCGAGCGCGGCGGAGCGCAACGTGGTTCTCATGGCGCGCTTGTAGACATGCTGCGCCTTACTGGCGAGTGAACATGTGCCGCTTCACCAAGCCGGCGGCGGCGGCGGGCCCCCCGACAAGCGTTGCGCTATTGATCGTCCATGCGCTTGGCGTACCCCTCGCTCACCAATCTGGCCATCAGGTCAAACGCCTGCTCCGGGCTTTCGGCCCGCAAGCCGGGCAAGCCTGCCTCCATGCCGTCTGCGATCACGATCTCGCGCTCGTCCTGTTCGAGCGCCTGCAAAATTCGGTCGGCAACGACATCTGGCTCAAGCCCCTGATCGATCGCCCTGTCGCTGACCCCGCGCTTCGTTCCATCGGCGCTCAACGCATTGCGTGACACATTGGTGCGGACAGATCCGGGGGCGACCGTGAGGACATGCAGGCCGTGCATCGCGCATTCGGCCCGGAGCGCATCGCCATAGCCGACAAGGCCATGTTTGGCTGCGCAATAGGCGGTGCGCATGGGCACACCCACCTTGCCGGCGACGCTGGAGATGTTGACGATCCAGCTTCGCTCCTGCGCGATCAGATGCGGCAACACCGCCTGGGTCAACGCGATAGGGGCCAGCAGATCAACATCGACAATCCGCTGATACACCGCAAAAGCCGTATCCAGCGCCAAAGAGCGCTGCGATATCCCGGCATTGTTCACAAGCCCGTCTATCGCGCCCGTGAAGGCAAGCGCCTGCGCTACCTTGTCGCCCACCATGGCATAATCCGTCGCCTCGAACGGCAGGAGCAAATATTGATCGCTGCGCAGGTCGCTGGCCACGTCTGCCAAGGCATCCTCGCGCCGTCCGGACAGAATGAGCCTGGCCCCCTTTTCGCCGAAGGCCCGCGCCATGGCCGCACCAATTCCGGATGACGCCCCCGTTATCCAAATGGTTCTGCCTTCGAACATCGACCATCTCTCCAAAAATTAGCTGCCGTATGAAGTACTGGCGCGGGTTGAAGCATCGGGCAATCGGGGCCAAATGCAAGCCATGCTGATAGAAACCGAAACCACACCCAACCCCTCCACTCTGAAATTCATGCCCGGACGCACGGTCATGGAAAACGGTACGCGCGACTTTGCCGATCCGGAGGAGGCCGAGGCATCTCCGCTGGCCGAAGCGCTCTTTTCGCTCGGCGACGTGACCGGGGTGTTCTTTGGCGGCGATTTCATATCTGTAACCGCAGCGCCGGGCACCGACTGGATCGTCCTGAAGCCCGAGGTTTTGGCAGTACTGCTGGATCACTACACAGCGGACATGCCATTGTTCCGCCCCTCTGCCGGCAACGGCATTGCCGTGCCACAGGAAAGCGACGAACTGCCGCTCGACGATCCGCAGGATGCCGAGATCGTCGATCAGATCAAGGAATTGATCGATACGCGCGTACGTCCGGCCGTGGCGAACGACGGTGGAGACATTATCTATCGCGGGTTTCAGCGCGGCGTGGTGTTCCTGCGGATGCAGGGGGCCTGTGCCGGTTGTCCTTCGTCCACGGCCACGTTGAAACAAGGCATCGAGCAGCTGCTGAAACATTATGTGCCGGAAGTGACCGAAGTCCGCGCGGCCTGACCGCCGCGCCGGCCAGGTCTTCGGCTGAAAGAAACTACAGGGGAATACCGAGCAATGAACGTCCCGATCGACGATAGCGCGCTAGACCAGATTTTCCGGGAGGCGCGGACCTATAATGGCTATACCGACCAGCCTGTCAGTGAACAGCAGCTCCATGCGATCTGGGATCTGATGAAGATGGGGCCGACGTCTGCCAATCAGTTGCCTGCCCGTCTTATCTGGTGCGTGAGCGATGAAGCGAAAGAACGCCTCGCCACCCAGTGCGCCGACGGCAATGACGACAAGGTGCGGTCTGCCCCTGTCAGTGTGATCATCGGCATGGACGAGAATTTTCACGAGCAGCTGCCCGACTTGTTTCCCCATGCGGATGCCAAGAGCTGGTTCGAAGGCGATCTGGAAAAGCGCAAGGAAAGCGCCATGCGCAACAGCAGCCTGCAGGGCGCCTATTTCATCATCGCAGCGCGTGCCCTCGGCCTCGATACAGGTCCGATGTCCGGCTTCGATGCGGATGGCGTGGACAGCGCATTTTTTGGCGATACGCCGCATGTGACAGCCAATTTCATTTCCACGCTTGGCTATGGTGACCGGGACAGCTTGTTCGATCGCAGCCCTCGGCCGGCATTCGAACGGTTCAACAGCATCGCCTGAACCGGCAAGATAGTCCCCTGACCTTGCGCACGCTGGTTATCGATAGCGCGACCGCCGCCTGCTCCGCCGCCCTGTTCGATGGGGAGGCTTGCATTGCCGCGCGCCACGAAGTGATCGGCCGTGGTCATGCAGAGCGGCTGGTGCCCATGATCGGCGAACTGGGGCCGCTGCATGCGATCGATCGCATCCTGGTGGATGTCGGCCCCGGCAGTTTCACCGGCGTGCGGATCGGCGTATCCGTGGCGCGCGCGCTGGGCTTTGCGCTGGATGTGCCATGCCATGGCTATGGCGCCGTGCCGCTTGTGGCCGCCATGGCGCTGGACCGAAATCCGGCCCTGGACGCGGTGGCGGTCGTCGCCATCGGTGGACATGGCGAATATTTCACGCAAGAGTTCGGCGCAGACCTGCAGGCGCTCACGCCCCTCCAGTCCATTCCGTTCGATGATGCGGTTCATGCAATCAGCAGACCGTGCATTGCCGGCGATGCGGCGCAGGAATTCATCGAACGGCGCGGCAACGGCACTGCGATCCCGCTCGGCCCGGACGCGGCGTACTGGCCGCTCATCGCGCATCTCCCCGCTTTGCCGACGGCACCTTTATATGTCCGCGAACCTGACGCAGCACTGCCGGCGACCCGGCGATGATCAGAATTTCGGACGGCGACATCTCCAGCCTGCCCGATATCGCAGCCTTGGTGGAGCGCGCCTTCCCCGCGGAATATGGCGAAGGATGGAATGCGAGCCAGCTTCGTTCCATGATGTCACTTCGCCATGTCCGCTCCTATGTGGCGCACCGCGATCATGATCTCGTCGGCTTTGCGATCGTTCGTACCATCTTGGAAGAATGCGAGATTTTGCTGATAGCAGTCGATCCGGACAGCCGCCGCGAAGGTATTGCCACTGGTCTGTTGGCACAGCTGACCAGCGAAGCAAAAGCCATGTCGGTTACCAGACTGTTTCTGGAAATGCGGGAAGGCAATGCAGCGGAAGCGTTGTACACTGCACATGGCTTCAGGCCAGTTGGCCGCAGAACGGATTATTATAGAGGGCCGACTGGTTTACGTTACGACGCAATAACGTTTGCGGATATTGTTGGACAATAGTGCCGAAATATTTCGCTTCGTCCAGGCGATATTATTGACAGTCAAGGCACCCAGCAATATGTGATGCGAGCCAAATTACCCGGCAAAACGTCCGAACCGAAGGAAATATAATTGGAACAAGATGAAAACGTGCTCAACGAGACGTTGATCACGCTCACCGCTGATATCGTCGCCGCCCATGTGAGCAATAACAGCGTGGCTGTGTCCGACCTTCCCCTCATCATTTCCAATGTCCATGAGGCCTTGTCCGGTCTGAGCGGTTACGCCGCAGAAGAGCCAGCGCCTGAACCTGCGGTTCCAGTTAAAAGCTCTATCAAGCGCGACTACATCGTGTGCCTGGAAGACGGCAAGAAGCTGAAAATGCTGAAGCGCCATCTCAACACGCATTACAGCATGTCGCCTGAAGAATATCGCGAGAAGTGGGGCCTTCCAGCCGATTATCCCATGGTTGCACCCGCTTACGCGGAACAGCGCCGCCAGCTCGCCAAGGACATTGGTCTTGGCCGCAAGAAGGGTGGCCGCAAGAAAGCCGGCGAATAGAATTCAGGCCTGTGCGCCGCGCGCCCTTCGCATGACGCACGGCCATTGACAGCAAGGGTGCCGGGATTAGATTGGGGCTGATCCCGGCCCTTTTTATGCGTCCAACATGGCGAGGCACTTCAAGCACCTATGCATACCAAAATCGACCTGGAGGCGCTGTGTGCGGAACGTGGGCTGCGCATTACCGATCAGCGTCGCACAATCGCACGCGTGATATCCAGCTCAACCGATCATCCCGATGTCGAGGAGCTGTACAAGCGGTCCTCGGAGATCGATCCCAAGATTTCTATCGCCACCGTCTATCGCACGGTACGCCTGTTCGAGGATGCCGGCATTCTTGACCGCCATGATTTCGGTGATGGCCGCGCACGCTATGAAGCCTCGCCCGAGGCGCATCATGACCATCTGATCGATGTGGAAACCGGCAAGGTCGTGGAATTCGTCGATCCGGAGCTGGAAGCGCTGCAGAAACAGATCGCGGAAAAGCTGGGCTATCGCCTCGTCGATCATCGCATGGAGCTTTATGGCGTCGCCATCGACCGGACGGATTGATCGGCCCGCAGCGTCGGGAGATCCCGCCGCTGGTATTCCGCCTCCGATTTCGCCGATGGGCTGGATCAGGCTATGGTCCCGTGTGGCGATGATGTTTGTCGCCGCCTGCATCGCGGTCCCGCTCCATTATCTGTGGCGCCTGTTCCGCCTTTCATCACCTTGGCCCCGCCTGTTTCTAGGCGTTTGTGCGCGCATTTGCGGGGCGCGGGTGCGCCGCAAGGGCGTGCCGCTCAAGCGCGACGTCTTCTACATCTCCAACCATATCAGCTGGATCGATATTCTTGCGATCGCCGGCACCAGCGGCAGCGCCTTTGTGGCAAAAGCGGAAATCCGCCAATCGCCCATCGTGGGTTGGCTTTCCACGCTGAACCGCACGGTGTTCGTCAGCCGCGAAGACCGGCTGGGCGTGGCCGACCAGATCAACAAGCTGCGCGATGCCATGGCCGAGAACTGGTCGATCACCGTGTTTCCAGAGGGCACGACAACCGACGGACATTCGCTCAAACCCTTCAAGACTCCGATGCTCAAGGTGCTCGAACCGCCACCGCAGGGCGTTTATGTTCAGCCGGTGATGCTGGACTATGGCGAGGTGGCCGAGGAAATCAGCTGGATCGGCGTGGAAACGGGCAAGGACAACGCGGTGCGTCTGCTGGCGCGCAAGGGCAGCTTTCCCCTGTTCGTGAACTTCCTGGAGCCGTTCGATCCGCATGAATTCCCCGGGCGCAAGAAAATCGCCGCGGAAAGCCGGTCGCGTATCGAGGCAGCCCTGGTGGAGACGCTGGGCAAACCTCTGCGCGAGTTTACCGCGCATTGACTATCGGCGCGGCTAAGCGGTCGACGGCGACCATTCGGCCCCCTATATCGGCAGGCCTATGAGCAAAACATTTCATGTCAAAAGCTTCGGCTGTCAGATGAACGTCTATGATGGCGAGCGCATGGCCGAACTGATGGAAGCCGAAGGGATGGCCGCCAGCGACAAGGCGGACGCCGATCTCGTCATCCTCAACACCTGCCATATTCGCGAACGGGCGGCGGAAAAGGTCTATTCCGAGATTGGCCGGCTGCGCCGCGACGATGGCAGCAAGCCGGTGATTGCGGTCGCCGGCTGCGTGGCGCAGGCCGAAGGGGCCGAGATCACAAAGCGCGCGCCGTCGGTCGATGTGGTGGTCGGCCCGCAAGCCTATCATCGCCTGCCGGAATTGCTGCGCAAGGCGGCGGCGGGTGGCAAGGATGCACTCGACACGGACATGCCTGCCATCAGCAAGTTCGGTGCCTTGCCCAAACGCGGCAAGCAGGCACGGCCCACGGCCTTTCTCACGGTGCAGGAAGGTTGCGACAAATTCTGCACCTATTGCGTCGTCCCCTATACCCGCGGCGCGGAAATCAGCCGCCCCTGGGGAACGCTGATCGATGAGGCCAAAGCGCTGATCGATGGCGGGGCGAAGGAAATCACCCTCCTTGGCCAGAACGTCAACGCCTGGAGCGCCGAGGATGACAAGGGCCGCGAACAGGGCCTCGAGGGCCTGATCCGCGCCTTGGCCGCGCTGCCCGGTTTGGCGCGAATCCGCTATACCACCAGCCACCCCAATGACATGAGCGAGGGCCTGATTGCCGCGCATGGTGAGATCGACGCGCTGATGCCCTTCCTGCATCTGCCGGTCCAATCGGGATCGGATCGCATTCTGAAGGCGATGAACCGCAGCCATACGACGCAAAGCTATCTGAAACTGCTCGACCGCGTGCGCGCCGTGCGGCCCGACATCGCCGTGTCCGGGGATTTCATCGTCGGCTTCCCCGGCGAGACCGATCAGGATTTCGAGGACACGCTGCAACTGGTGCGCGACACGGGCTATGCGCAGGCATTCAGCTTCAAATATAGCCCACGCCCCGGCACGCCAGCCGCCGATATGGACGACCAGATCGCACCGGCGGTGATGGACGAGCGATTGCAGCGTTTGCAGGCACAGCTGAATATCGATCAGCATGCTTTCAACATGAAGTCGGTTGGCAGGCGCTGCGACGTTTTGCTCGAACGCTCCGGACGCAAGGCCGGGCAGCTGGTCGGCAAATCGCCATGGCTGCAGTCCGTGCATGTCGAGGCGGATGGCGCGGCCATCGGTGATCTGGTCACAGTCGATCTTGTGGACGCAGGGCCCAATAGTCTGGCGGGAGAATGTGTAATGAGGAAAGCTGCCTGATGGCGCGCAAGGCGCAGGCAAAGGCCGGGGATCTGACCCGGCTGGAAGTGGATTTCGACAAGGCGCATCTGCTGAATGCCCTGTTCGGTGAGTTCGACCGCAATCTGGTTGCGATCGAAAATCGCCTGGGCGTCTATATTGCTGCGCGTGGCAACAAGGTGCAGATCGAGGGCGAGGCTTCTGCGGCTGCGCGCGCGCGCGATGTGCTGACCAGTCTGTACAGCCGCGTCATGCGCGGCGAAGACATTGAAACCGGGGTGGTCGAGGCGGCCATCGCCATGTCCGACGAGCCGACATTGACGGGCATCGTGCGCAAGGAAGAGCGCAGCCCGCCGCAGGTGATGATCCGCACGCGCAAGAAGACGATCGTGCCGCGTTCTGCCGGGCAGGTTCCCTATATGGAATCGCTGGCACGTGACGAGATGATCTTTGCGCTTGGCCCTGCAGGTACGGGCAAGACCTATCTGGCAGTGGCGCAGGCGGTGGCGATGCTGATCACCGGCGCGGTCGATCGGCTCATCCTGTCCCGCCCCGCCGTGGAAGCAGGCGAACATCTGGGGTTCCTTCCCGGAGACATGAAGGAAAAGGTCGATCCCTATCTGCGCCCGCTGTACGACGCGCTCTACGATACGCTGCCGGCAGAGCAGGTGGAACGGCGCATTGCCTCCGGCGAGATCGAGATCGCGCCGCTTGCTTTCATGCGTGGCCGCACGCTGGCCGAAGCCTTCGTGATCCTCGATGAGGCGCAGAACACCACGCCGGCGCAGATGAAGATGTTCCTCACCCGCTTTGGCATGAACAGCCGCATGGTCATCTGCGGCGATCCGAAACAGGTCGATCTGCCGGGCGAGGGCATGAGCGGCCTGGCTGACGCCGTTTCCCGCCTGCAGGATGTGGAGGGGATTTCGGTCAACCGCTTCACTTCGGCCGATGTCGTGCGCCACCCACTGGTCGGCCGGATCGTTGATGCCTATGAGGGTCCGCATGCTTGATGTGGAAACCGCAGCGGGGCCCGGTTGGGATGATGAGGATAGCTGGGCCGATCTGGCGCGCCGCGCCGTACGCGCCGGTTTGTCGGTCAGCCCCTTCGCCAATCTGATCGATAAGAAGGTGTCGGTCGAAGTGGCGGTCAAACTGTCCGACAATGCCGAGGTCCAGAGCCTCAACGCCAATTATCGTGGGAAGGACAAGCCGACCAACGTGCTGAGCTTCCCCATGGTGCAGCCCGATCTGCTGCAGTCGCTGGAAAATAGCGACGATGGCGAGGCATTGCTGGGCGACATCATTCTGGCGCGCGAGACCTGCGCGGCTGAAGCTGCGGAGAAAGATATTTCGCTGCATCAGCATGCCACCCATCTCATGGTCCATGGCACCCTGCATCTGCTCGGCTATGACCATGAAAATGAAGCGGATGCCGAGCGGATGGAGGATCTGGAGGTGAAAGCGCTTGCCAGCCTGGGCCTCCCCAATCCATATTCCTGAGCTCTTGAAACGACAGAGGGGCACACCAGCTTCCGGCAATGCCAGACGACAGTATCAATAACGCCGACGACGAAGGCGGCGGACGAATATGGCAGGGCCTGAAAGCCCTGCTGTTCAAATCCGATCATGAGCCATCCCTGCGCGAACAGCTTGAAGAAGCGATCGACGAGCATGAGGATGACGATGACACCCGCACCGGCGCCAATGCCGGCGATCTTAGCCGGATCGAGCGGGAAATGCTGCGCAATCTGCTGCATTTCAGCGAACATACCGCCGACGATGTCGCGGTTCCACGCGCCGATATCATCGCGATCGAGGAAAATGCCCGGTTTGACGAGTTGGTCTCGCTGATCTGCGAACATGGCCACAGCCGTGTGCCCGTCTATCGCGATAATCTCGATGATATTGTCGGCATGATCCACATTCGCGATGCCTTCGCCATTCTGGCCGGCGAAGGCAAAAAGCCGTCGGGTATCAAGGATTTGATCCGCCAGCCGCGCTTTGTGCCCGAATCGATGGGCGTGCTGGATCTGCTGGCTGAAATGCGCGCCACGCGCACGCATCTGGCGATCGTGCTGGATGAATATTCCGGTACAGAAGGCATTGTGACGATCGAGGATCTGGTCGAGGAAATCGTCGGCGAGATCGAAGACGAACATGACGACGCGCCGGAACCACAGCTGATCCAGCTGGAAGACGGCATGTGGGAAGCGGATGCGCGGATCGAGCTGGACGATCTCGGCAAGCAGGTCGCGCCCGAGCTTGAGGAAGTGCCGGAGGACGTCGACACTCTGGGCGGTCTGGCCTTCGTGCTGGCCGGCAAGGTGCCTGAAGTGGGCGAAGTGCTGGAGCATCCCAGCGGATGGAAACTGGAAATCCTGGACGGCGACGAGAAACGCGTCACCCGCCTGCGCCTCCATCCGCCGGTGGTTGAGGAAAGCGCAGAAAGCTAAAGCGAATATCAGAGACGAGGGTCGATTGCGCGTCGGTCAGGGCGCCGCCCGCTTATCACGTATTGCGCGGGTTTTCAGAGTTCCGCCAGGCCTTGCGCGCGTTGCCGCCAGTCTTCCGCCAATGTCGGTAACTGCGACAAATCTTTAAGCGCAGCGCTGTCCCGCTTGCCTGGTTGGATGAGCGCCGCAAATACGCGGGCTACCGTCCAGTCGTGATGGGCGGTTTCTTCGCGTAAGATCTCATCACCCTTGGCCACCAGGCCCTTTTCGATCACCCGCAGATAGAGACCGCAGCGTCCAGTCTTGATAATCGTCGCCATGATATCGGGCCGCCCGAAATGATGGTCGAGCTTCCAGCAAGGTTGGCGCCCATGGCTGACTTCGAGCAGCGCCTCACCCATACGGAAGCGGTCGCCGATACGGACCGCGTCTTCGTCGAAGCCCGGCGCGGTGATGTTTTCGCCAAAAGCACCAAAGCGTTCGATCCGATCATGCTGGGGCAATTTCTTGCGCCAGAACGGATAATGATCGGCATTGTAGAGATGCACCGCCTTGTCCCAGCCGCCATGGTGGACCGGATCGGCCACCTGATCCCCATCAAAACCATTCCATCCGAGATGGACCGCGCCCTCCGCAGGATCGCGCGCTATGGCGCTGGCGCTATCGCCGCGAAATGGCTTGGGTTTTCCGATAAAAAGCCCCGCAACCGTCGTCCGCATCGCCTACCCCCCCTGATATCTTTTACAACTTAGCCAGATAAACCGTCAGCCGCTTAGTCTTTTTTCGCGCGTATTTCGGAGCCCAGCTTCAGCACTTTGTCGCCATCCTCCTGCTTGATGAGATAGGCCGGGTTGTCGCCATCGCCCTTGCGCGTAATCTCGGATCCGTCGATCGTGCGCTTCACCTCGCGCTCGAACCGCTCTTCGATCTGGCCGGTGGCGGTGCCGTTGCCCCAATCCCACTCGACATACTGGTTGGTCTGAAAACTGTTGTCATTCGCCATACTGCAATCCTCTCGATAAAATCTTTGAAGACAGAAGAGGCTAGACGGGGCAAAGTTCCGGTTGGCAAGCTCCCCGCCCCGTGCTCAAAGCTCATCTGATGCGTGTCGAAGACCTTCGAATTGCCCTGTTCAGCGGCAACTATAATTATGTACGCGATGGCGCGAACCAGGCCTTGAACCGGCTGGTCGGCCATTTGCTGGATCGCGGCGCCCATGTGCGCATCTACTCACCGACCATCCCCAACCCGCCGTTCGAAGCAACCGGCGATGTCGTGTCCGTCCCATCCCTGCCGATCCCGGGGCGCGGCGAATATCGCATCGGCACATCGCTATCGCCCGAGATCCGCGCGGACATGCAGCGCTTCGCGCCCAACATCGTGCATATCGCCAGTCCGGATTATGTCGCGCACCGCGCGGTCACCTGGGCGCGTGACCGCAGCCTGCCGGTTCTGGCTAGTGTGCACACCCGGTTTGAAACCTATCCGCGTTATTACGGCCTCGGCTTTATCGAGCCCATGATGGTGCGCGGTCTGCGCCGCCTGTATCAGCGCTGCGATGCGATTGTCGCGCCATCGCCAAGCATGGCCGATATCCTGCGCGAAGAGGGCATGAACAGCGATGTCGGCATCTGGTCGCGCGGTGTGGACCGGGAAACCTTCAACCCGGAGCGGCGCGACATGGCCTGGCGCGTCGCGCTTGGCATTGCCGATGACACACCGGTAATTGGCTTTCTCGGCCGGTTGGTGATGGAAAAAGGGCTCGATGTCTTTTCCGATACCATCGCTGCCTTGCGCGCGCGCGGCGTTGACCACCATGTGCTCGTGATCGGTGAAGGACCGGCCCGCGAATGGTTCGAACAGCGTTTGCCCGGCGCCTCCTTCATCGGTTTTCAGAAGGGTGCCGATCTGGGCCGCGCCGTCGCCAGCATGGACATGCTGTTCAATCCCTCGATCACCGAGACCTTTGGCAATGTGACGCTGGAATGCATGGCCTGCGCCGTGCCCACGGTCGCCGCACGTGCCGCTGGCAGCGAGAATCTGGTCGAAGACGGCTTGTCGGGCATCCTAGTCCCGCCGGGCGATATCGAGGGCTTTGCCGATGCCTTGCAGCAATATTGCCGCGACGCGGCCCTTCGCGCGCGCCATGGCGAGGCGGGCCATGCGCGGTCCGAACAGTTCGACTGGTACGAGATCAACGAAAGCCTGGCGCAAAAATATATTTCACTGATCGACGCACGGACGTAGCCGCCCTCGTCGGACACCGCAGACCCTAGTGCCGCCCCCCGATATTCCCTAGATCAGCAAATATGGATGATCTTTTCGCCGCCGATGACAGCGGGCAAACCGAGCGCCGCGAACATGCTCCGCTGGCTGATCGGTTGCGCCCACAGACTTTGCCAGAGGTGGTCGGTCAGGATCATCTGACTGGCCCGGACGGTGCCATCGGCAGGATGGTGCGCGTGGGGCAACTCAGCTCCATGATCCTCTGGGGGCCGCCGGGCACCGGCAAGACAACCATCGCGCAGCTGCTGGCCGACGCCGTGGGCATGCATTACAAGGCGATCAGCGCCGTATTTTCTGGTGTAGCCGATCTCAAAAAAGCCTTTGCCGAGGCCGATCAGATGGCCAAGACCGGCAAGAAGACGCTGCTGTTCGTGGACGAGATCCATCGCTTCAATCGCGCGCAGCAGGACGGGTTTCTGCCTTTTGTCGAGCGCGGTGTTGTCACGCTGGTCGGCGCAACAACCGAAAATCCCAGTTTCGAACTCAATGCGGCGCTGCTCAGCCGGGCGCAGGTGCTGGTGCTTCACCGGCTGGGGCCTGATGCGCTCTCCACCCTGCTGGATCGTGCGGAAACCGAATATGGCCAGAAACTGCCGCTGACCGATACGGCGCGCGATGCGCTGGTGGCCAGCGCGGATGGCGATGGACGCTTCCTGCTCAATCAGGCCGAGACCTTGTATAATAGCGACATCGGTCAGCCGCTGGAGCCAGGCCAGATGGCCGCCCTGCTGCATCGCCGGGTGCCGGTCTATGACAAGGACCGGGAGGGGCATTACAACCTCATCTCCGCGTTGCACAAATCCATGCGCGGCAGCGATCCGCAGGCGTCGCTCTATTATCTGGCGCGGATGCTGGTGGCCGGTGAGGAGCCGCTTTATGTGCTCCGGCGCATCGTGAGGTTTGCGAGCGAAGACATCGGCCTGGCCGATCCGCAGGCGCTGGTCCAATGCCTTGCGGCCAAGGACGCCTATGAATTTCTCGGATCGCCCGAAGGTGAACTGGCGATCGCGCAGGCCTGTCTCTACTGCGCAACGGCAGCCAAATCGAATGCAGCATATAAAGCGCAGAAATCGGCCTGGAAATCGGCGAGGCAGACCGGATCGCTCATGCCGCCGATGAATATCGTCAACGCACCGACCAAGATGATGAAGGAACTCGGCTATGGCAAAGGCTATGCCTATGATCATGATGCCGAGGGGGGATATTCCGGCGCGCATTATTGGCCGGACGATATGGCGCCGGAGCAATTCTACACCCCGACCGACCGAGGTTTCGAGCGCAAGATAGCCGAGCGCATCGCCTATTGGGACAAGCTGAAGTCTGGCCGGGAAGGCTGACATCGCCGCGATGCTTACCCAGCCCGCGCCGCGCCCCTTTGCCGCCACCGCCTGCATTGACTGGTCCGGCCAGGCCGTCGCCCGCCCGAAAGGCCTTGCCGTGGCCGTGGCGCGGCAACACGGCCCTCCTGCACTGCTGGAGCCGGAAGGCGGCTGGACGCGCGATGCCGTGCTCGGCTGGCTTCGCTCGCTCGCGGCAGCCGAAACCGATATCGTCATCGGCCTCGATCTTTCTCCCAGCTTTCCCATGCTCGATACCGGGGCCTATTTCCCCGGATGGTCCGAAAGCCCGGCCGATCCGGAGGCTCTTTGGGCAATGGTCGATCATATAGCGGCGGACGATCCGCATCTGTCGGCCAACAGTTTTGTGGATCATCCCGAGGCCGCGCGCCATTTTCGCCGCCATGGCGGGCGCGAGGGCGATCGTTTCGGCGGGGGCATCGGGCGCTTGCGCGCTGTCGAACGGCATCAGCGGGTCACGAAGCAGGCCAATAGCTGGTCCTGCTTCAATCTCGTCGGTGCGGGCCAGGTGGGCAAGAGTTCGCTCACCGGCATGCGGATGTTGCATCAGCTGCGCGGCGCCATTCCGTTCTGGCCATTCGATCCGGTGCCGGAGAAGGGGCCTTTGCTGATCGAAATCTACACCACCGTGGCGGCGCGTGCCGCCGGTCTGGGCAAGGCGCGCAGCAAGACGCGGACCGCCGAAGGGCTCACTGCAGCGCTATCGGCATTGGGCGCGCCGGATTGCCCGCCACTGGCACGCTATGATGATCACGCGACCGATGCGCTGATCACGGCGGCCTGGTTGCGCCAAGCCGTTCAGGAACCGGGGCTATGGTCGCCCGGTGCCATGACGCCTGAGACGGCCCGGCTCGAAGGCTGGACTTTCGGGATCAGCTGATCTTGCATCACAAAAGCCTTGCCCAGCACCACCCCCCTGCCCTAACCGCATCGACGCGCCGGTTTAGCTCAGTTGGTAGAGCAGCGGTTTTGTAAACCGAAGGTCGCGGGTTCGACTCCTGCAACCGGCACCATCTTTCCAAATTGGAAAATCGTTCGGGCGCTGGCGCTGGCAAGGCTGCTCACAGCCTGGCCCCGCACATCTGGAACGAAAAAGGCGGGCCAAAGCCCGCCTTTCCCTCAGCATGCGTCTTTGATCTTTATGATCAGAACTTGAAGCCTGCGGCCAGGCCATAACGGCGCGGTTCGACGGTGAAGACGTTGGTGAACAGGCCGGAGCTGGGATCGGTCAGATATTGGCCGGTGATGGCATTGTTGTCGAACAGGTTCTGCACAAAGCCACGGACGAACCATTTATCCTGATCGCCGTTCAGCTGCACCTGCGCATTGACCAGTTCATACCCCTGGATGCGGTCGATATTGCTGTTCTGGGGGCGCGCAAAATACTCTCCCGTATAGACCAGATCGGCACGCAGCTGCAGGCTCATACCATTATCGAACGGCACGACATATTGCGCACCGGCAGAGAACTTGACCCGTGGCGCGCCAGGCAGCTCATTGCCGGTCAAATCCTGGGTGACGCCTGTCGGCAACAAGGGATCGCTGGAGGCTGGATCGAGCTGGAACGGCAGCGGGCCCGGGCCGAACAGCCCCTGCAGAATGCCGTTCAGCGGCGCCGGTGCACCGCCTGCAACCGCCGCTGTCAGCAAATCGCACGAAGAGATGGCACCACGCGCATTGGTGCCGGGAACGGGCGTGGTGCCCGCCGCGAACAATGGCTCGCCATTGGCAGGGCCGGTCGCCGCGTTCAGGAAGCCGTTTATCACGCCGACCAAGGCATCGCCGCTCAGGCCGCCGGTGGGGATCAGCACGCAGTTCGCCGCGCTGGCCACATCCTTGATGATGGTGACATCCGGACGGCCCCCGGAGGGATCGCGCGGATCGGTCAGGGTCAGGCCCTTGATCTTCGTTTTCAGATAGCTCGCGCCCAGATTGACGGTAAACTGCTGGGTTGGGCGGATGATCGCCTCGATCTCCGCGCCATAAATCGTCGCGTCCGTATTGTCGTTGAACGAGGTGCGGTTGAGAATGCGGCTGATCTGCAAATTGCTGTAATCATAGTAGAAGGCAGCGCCGTTCAGCTGGAACATGCCGCCGGCGAACGTATTCTTGGAGCCGATTTCGAAGGCGTTGATATTCTCCGGCGCAAAGGTGACCGGCGCATTCAGGGCCGGGTTGACCGGTGGATTGACGCCGCCGGACTTATAACCGCGCGAATAGCTGGCATAGAGCAGATTGTTCGGCGTCACCTGGAAATCGATCACGGCGCGCCCGGTGATATCGTCGAACTGGACGTCGGTTTCCCGGAAGGCCTGATTGCCTGCCGTCGCCGGATCGGCATCATAGGCTCCGAACGTCGCCAGTTCTTCGAAACTGGTCGTTCCGATCAGACCAGCCACATCGAGGATCGGGCTGCGGGACCGCACGGTCTTGTCGTCATTGGAATAGCGTGCGCCCAAGGTGAGCTTCAGCCGATCATTCAGTTCCAGATAGCCTTCGCCGAAAATGCCATAGCTTTTGAGGCGATATTCAGCGACCGTATTGGCAAAGAAAGGCGGGGCCAGGAAGAAACCGTCAGCCGCCGCCGCAGCGCCAAGGACTGCGGAGCCATATTCGATACCGGTGGAAACGACGAAATAATCGCCGTTTCGCGTCTTTTGATCGACATAGATACCGCCGATCAGAAAGTTGAACGGCCCGTCGAAGTCGGAGGACAGTTTGGCCTCGACCGAATATTGATCGGTGCTGGCGCGCGACCGGTCAAAGTCGGTCGACCGGGGCGAACAGCCGAAACGCTTGCCGCCGAACTGGCCCACTAGCGTCTCATCGGGATCGGATGCGCAGAAGGCGTTGTTCTGCAGCACGGACCCGACGCTGTTGGGAAACAGGGCCGCTGCGGCGTTGGCCCGCGCGAAGCTTTCCGCCGAGAACGGATCGGATGTGGCGAGGGTATAATCGACGCGGCTGTCGACCTCGTCATGGGTGAACCCACCGCCCAGGGTGAAATCAAACTGGCCGATACGCTGATAGAATTTACCGAGAATATGATATTCCTCGGCAAAATAGGTCGGCGTGAAATCGGTGTTGACGGTGCGCAGGTCGGTTGGATTGACGGTGCCGGCGAAAATATCCGGCCGGTTGGTCATATTGGAAATGCCGAAATTGCCGAGCGCGCCGCCCTGCGCAAGCGATTGCAGTGCGAACAGCTGGCGCGATGACAGCGCGGCACCCAAGGTGGAATTGCCGTTGGTCGTCTCAAACTCCAGCCGGTCCGGCGAACAGCCCAGAATGGCGGTCACGTCGCGGTTGCAAAGCTGCTTCTGGATGCGCGAGCGATTGTCGTCCTCGTGGAAATAATAGCCGATGATATCCAGCACGGTGTCCGGGCTCGGCTCGAACCGCAAGGTGCCGCGAATGGCGTAGAGATCGCGATCATCGATGCGGCTGTCGTCGAACAGGTTCTTGGTATAGCCGTCGCGGTTCAGGTAAAATCCCGCCAGACGCACGCCGAACATATCGCCCAGCGGCACATTGACCATGCCCTTGACCTGGATCGAGTTGAAATTGCCATATTCGGCCTCGCCGGACGCGTGGATACCGGACAGATCCGGCTTCGCGGTGATAACGTTGACCACACCGGACGTCGCGTTGCGCCCGAACAGGGTGCCTTGCGGCCCGCGCAGAACCTCAATCCGTTCCAGATCGAAATATTCCGTTTCGAACAGGCGCGTGGAAAGCAGCGGAATGTCGTTGCTGTGTACAGCCGTCGCGCTGTCGCAGGAGAAACCTACGCACAGATCGCCGACGCCGCGAATGGTGAAGGAGGATGTGGTGAAGTTGCTCTTGGAGAACACCACATTTGGCAGGCTGGACTGAAGATCGAGCGCGTTGTTGATCTGCTGCTCGTCCAGCGCTTCCTCGCTGAAAGCGGATACCGCGATCGGCACGTCCTGCAGCCGCTCTGCCTGGCGCTGTGCAGTGACGACGATCTCCCCGTAAAGCGGCGGGGCAACGGCCTGCGCGCGTGCCTGGGAGTTGGCCTGCACAGTATCGGTGTCGGACTCGGGCACCTCCTGAGCGAAAACGGGAACGGTGGTCAGCGCGCCGATGGCGCACGCGACTAGCAACAGCGATTTGCGCATGTGAAAATCCTCTCCGATGTCTCCCCGCCCCAATCGAAGCGGCAGCCGGTTATCCGGTCTGTAAGGCGCTTCATCCGATGCAATGGGCAACTTGTCTAGTGAGTACGACAGAAACATACCGTAAAACTGAATAGTAGGCGCCAAATGTTGCGCCACCGCCACATTGGTGCAGTGAAGCATTTCAATTGAGGACCTACCCTCTGCGGTAATTTATGTTCTGCCTGTCCAGATTTGGCTTGCGCGAACGACGGGGCATCTTAGAACATAGTGCGAACGCCATGGCCAAACTCGATCGACTCCAGAAGCTGACAATTCTCGCCGACGCCGCGAAATATGATGCGTCCTGCGCGTCGAGCGGATCGATCAAGCGCAACAGCAAATCCAGCGGCGGGATCGGCTCCACTACCGGCATGGGCATCTGCCACAGCTATGCGCCCGACGGGCAATGCATTTCGCTGCTGAAGATCCTGCTGACGAATGTCTGCATGTTCGATTGTCATTATTGTATCAATCGGTCGTCCAGCGATGTTCGGCGGGCCGCCTTCACGGTGGATGAAGTGGTCGATCTCACCATGGATTTTTACAAACGCAATTATATCGAGGGCCTGTTTCTTTCCTCCGGCATCATCCGTTCACCCGATTATACGATGGAGATGCTCGTCCAAGTCGCCAAGAAGCTGCGGATCGAGCATAAATTCGGTGGCTATATCCATCTCAAGACCATTCCGGAGGCAGATCCTGCGCTGCTGGCCGATGCCGGCCTGTATGCCGATCGGTTGTCGATCAACATCGAGTTGCCGAGCGATGCCGCTATTGCCGAATTCGCGCCGGAGAAAAGCGGGCCGTTGATCCGCAAGACCATGGCCGATCTGTCCGGACGCATTACCGAAGCAAAGGTGGAGCGCAGGAAAAGCCGAAAGGCGCCGCTGTTCGCGCCCGGCGGGCACAGCACCCAGATGATCGTAGGCGCAGATGCATCGGACGATGCGGCGATTTTGCAGACCAGTGCCAAACTGTACACCGGCGTGGGATTGAAGCGCGTCTATTATTCCGCGTTCAGCCCCATTCCCGACGCCAGCAAGCGCCTCCCCCTCGCCGCCCCGCCTCTGATGCGCGAACACCGGTTGTATCAGGCGGACTGGATGTTGCGCTTCTATGGTTTCTCGGTCGGCGAAATCATCGCCAATGCGCAAGGTGGCCTGCTCGATCTCGATGTCGACCCCAAGATGGCCTGGGCGCTGATGAACCGGCAGAGTTTTCCGGTCGATCTTAATCGGGCGCCGCGTGAGATGTTGCTGCGCGTGCCAGGTCTTGGCACCAAAGGCGTGGGCGCGGTGGTGCGGGCACGGCGGTTCGGACGGTTGCGATTGGCCGATGTCGAACGGTTGTGCCGGTCGACGCGAAAGATGCGGCCCTGGATCATCGCCGAAGACTGGCACCCTGGCGCGCGGCTCGACAGCGACATGCTGCGCGCACAGATGGCCCGCCCGGCCAAGCAGATGGACCTGTTTGCGGCATGAGGACCGGCTCACCCCCATGATCCGGATCGCGCTCGCTGCCGAGACGGATATTGCAGGCTGGCGCGATGCTGCACGGGGGCTTCTGCGCGCGCAAATTGCACCGGCAGATGTGGACTGGCAGGTGGGCCGAGACAGCTTGTTTGATCATGCCGGTGACGATCGATCTAGCGTTGGCGGGCGCGCAAACGACATTCCCCCGCCCCGCGGTCCGCAGCCAGTGATATCGAAGGAACTGCTCAGACAGATCGAGACGGCGCTGCTGCACAGCGATCCGGAAAGGTTCGCGCTGGGCTATCGCATCGTTTACCGCGCCCAGAGCGAGCCTAAAATCTTCCTGAATCCGGCCGATCCCGATATGCACCGCCTTCGCGGCCTGTCCAAATCGATCCGCCGGGACATTCATAAAATGCATGCCTTTGTGCGTTTCCGGAAGATCGGATCGGATGAAAACGGGCGGGAAAGTTTCGTCGCCTGGTTCGAGCCGGAGCATCATATCACCTTGGCGGTGGCCCCCTTTTTCCGCAATCGGTTCACTGGCATGAACTGGCTGATCGTGACGCCGGAAGCGAGCATCGCCTGGGATGGTCAGACGCTGGCAACCGGACCCGGCGGCGCCAAATCCGATGTGCCGCAGGAAGACGCGGTCGAAGCGGAGTGGAAGGCCTATTATGGTGCCATCTTCAATCCTGCGCGCCTGAAGACCAAGGCCATGCTGGCGGAAATGCCGGCCAAATATTGGAAAAATCTGCCCGAAGCGGCGTTGATCCCCGGACTGACACGCGAGGCGGAGACCAGAATGAACGCGATGATCGACAAGGAACAGACGGCGGCCATCGCGATCAAGGATGTCATGGCCCCGGCGCAGGCCCATGGCTTCACCGACTTGGACAGCCTGTACAAGGCGCTCTCAGCGGCAACCGACTATCCGCAGGAGGACTTCTCCCCGACATTGGTGCCGGGCGAAGGGCCGGGCGATGCGCCGATGATGTTTGTGGGCGAGCAGCCTGGCGATCAGGAGGATCAGGCGGGCCGCCCCTTTGTTGGCCCAGCCGGACAATTGCTGGACCGCGCCCTCGCGGCCGCCTCGGTGAACAGGGACCAGGCCTATGTCACCAATGCGGTCAAGCGCTTCAAATTCGTCCAGCGGGGCAAGCGGCGCATTCATTCCAAACCCAGCAATCAGGATGTGGAATATTATCGCTGGTGGCTGGAGCAGGAACGGCAGATCGTGCAGCCGCAGGTGATTGTGGCGCTGGGTGCCACGGCGGTGCGTGCCTTGACGGGCAAGAGCCTCACCATATCACGCAATCGCAGCCAGCTGATTGACTATCGCGATGGCGCAAAGCTGCTGATTACCGTGCACCCCAGCTATCTTCTACGCCTGCCCGACGGCGCGGGCCAGAAAGTGGAATATGAAAAATTCCTGCGCGATCTGGCGATGGCGCAAAGTGCGCTGGCAGCGTGAGCGGGCCGCCGAAAACCCCCGATGGCCGCTATATCGTGGTCGACGGCATCATGTGGCGCGCCACCCGCCCCGATCTGGATGCCGCAAAGGAAAAGGCGCTGGTCGGTGACTTGGTGGACGCGCGCCGTGCGGTGAAAACGGCGGACACGGACCAGGCGACCGCCGATGCCCGTGCGCGGGTAGATATAGCCAAGCGCGCCTTGGGCGAGCGCGGCCCGGTCTGGTGGACCGATGGCGCGCCCGATTACAACCGCCGCGCCATCGCCAACACGCCCTATGCCGATTGGTGGGAGGAGCGCTCAGCCAAGGCGTAGCGCGGCGCGGGTGGCCGGTCCGGCGATCCCGTCCACCACCAGCCCGGTGCTGCGTTGAAACCGGCGCAGCGCCGCGTCGGTGTCCGGCCCGAAGATGCCGTCCGACGATATATCCAACCTGGCCTGTAGCGCCCGAACGGCGGCGCCGTGGCTGCCGATCTTCAGCCGGGCGTGGCGCGCATAGGCTTCGGCGAGCCGCGCATCATATCGGTTCCTGGCAAAGGCCGGTCCATTATAGACCCGCGCGAAAGCCCGCCAGTCCTGCCGCTGCAAGGATCCTTGAAGACCCTTCGCACATGCAAAGGCCACAAAGGCCGCAAGATGGTGATCTTCGCTGTCCATCATTGCGCAGACAAACGCCTCGACATCGCCGAACCCCGCCAATGCATGATTGTCCCCCATGATCTGGAACATGCCCCAGCTGGCAGAGCGCAGCGCGGCCGACCGGTCGCAGGCGATGGCGCGCGCCAGCCGATCATATTGCGCCGACGCCGCGCCATAGCCGCCCCATCCGGGCGCGCTGATCTCCGGGTGGGATGCGGAAAACTTTCCGTTGGTCAGTCGGTGAAAATAATGCCGCTCGAACAGCATCCGGGGCCGTCCGTCCGCATCGAAACCGCCCTGGCTTTCCACCGCGATAACGGCGTGGATCGCTGCCGGATCGCATGCCAGCGTTCGCGCCGCTGTGCCGATGGCGCCGTCGCTCAGCCGTTTCGCCCTGCCTTTGAAATCCATAACCTTCGCTCCCGATAACCACATCGGTTGGTTGAGCTAGAGAGATATTTCCAACATTACACGCGGATTTTCAGGAGTGAGAATGCAGATGTTCAGGCAGGATCGGAGGCTTCCGCCTCGGACTCGATATCTTCCAAAACGTCGACATCATGGCCCAGCGTCTCGCGCGACCATAATTTGGCCACCAGCGTATAGATCACCACGGTAATCGGCGCGGCCAGAATGATGCCGATGGTGCCGAACAATGTGCCCATCGCGCCCAGCGTGAAAATCAGCAGGGCGGGCGGAATGGCCACGGCATAGCGCTGCACGATGGGTGTCAGCACATTGCCTTCGATCTGCTGGGCTATGAAATAGACCAGCACCGCCCAGAGCAGCTTGTCCGGATCGTTCGCAAAGGTGATCAGCACGCCCGGCCCCGCGCCGATGAACGGCCCGACCAGCGGAATGAAATTGGTCAGCGCGCTGATCAGTCCAAGCGCGCCGGCAGAGGGCACGCCGACGATCATCAGACCGACATAGACCATGGTGCCGACCGCGGTCATGGTGACCAGCTGCGCCGCCAGATAGCGCCGCAGCGCCTGCCCGCTTTCGCTCAGCGCGGACAGGACGACGCCGGATTTGGCCTTGGGAAACAGCTTGGAAAAGCCGCGCGCATACATGCCCGGATCGAGCGCCAGATAGATGCCGCCGACCAGAACCAGCACCAGATTGGTGACCAGCCCCAGCGCGCCCCAGGCCAGGTTGACGGCGCGGCCGAAGAGGTTCTGGATGTCCGGCGTGGCCGATTCGATGACCGATCCGAACGGAAGGCGCGATATCCAGTCCCGCACGACTTCATAGGATTCGGTCAGCCGCGAACCGAGATTGTCGAACTGCGCACTGAGCGACTGTCCGAACAGATAGCCAAATCCCACAAGCAGGCCGACAATGATCAACAGTGCGAGCAGAACCGATGCCGTTTCGGGCATACCGCGCGCCTGCAAGGGATCGGAAAAGGCGCGGATCACGGCGGCGACCAGCACCGCGGCGAAGATCAGCAGCAGGGTGGCGGTAACCTTTACCAGCAGCAGCGCGATCCCGACAAGCAGCAGCACGATCAGGGTGCTGCGCACAATATCGGCCTTGGTCAGATTAGTCATGCCGCCCCCTTCGTGCCGTGCCGGCTGGTGCCCCTGGCCGGAGTCGAACCGGCACTCCTTTCGGAACTCGATTTTGAGTCGAGCGCGTCTACCAATTCCACCACAGGGGCATGGACGGCAGGTCGAGCGCTTTACGCATCCCCGGCGGCAAGGGCAATGGCTAGTGCGCAACGCACCAGCATTTTCCCCCTGCCGCCGTTTTAGCTCATGGTTTAAGCATGGTTTTCAGCGCCTTACGGGTGGCCTTGCCATAAGGCGGCTTGAAGCCACCCAGCCCGGCCACGTCCAGCTTGGGTTGGCGATAGACCGCGCGGCTGTGGCTGAACGTGCGGAACCCATCGATCCCGTGATAATTGCCCATGCCGGATGGGCCGATGCCGCCGAAGGGCAGATCTTCCATGGCGTTGTGGAACACCACATCGTTCACCGTGACGCCGCCCGAGATGGTGCGCCCGAGCACGGCCTTTTCTTCCGCTCCGTCCTGCCCGAAATAATAGAGGCCAAGCGGGCGGTCATGATCGTTCACATAATCGATCGCCTCGTCCACCACGTCATAGGTCATGATCGGCAGGATCGGTCCGAAAATCTCTTCCTGCATGACGGCCATGTTGTCGGTCACGTTGCGCAGGATGGTGAGCGGCATCTTGTTGCCGTTGGATCCGGCAAAATCCTCGCTTGCCGGATTGACCTCGATCAGCTCCGCACCCTTGGACCGCGCATCCTCGAGATAGCCGGTAAGCCGCTCATGGTTGCGCGCGTTGATGACCGAGGTGTAATCCTCATTCGCCAGCAAGGATGGATAAAGCGCCGAGACGCTGTCCTTCAGCGCGCCGATCATGTCCGGCTCCTGATCGCGCGCGACCATCAGATAATCGGGCGCGAGGCAGATTTGCCCGGCGTTCATCATCTTGCCCAGCGCGATGCGCTCCGCCGCTTTCGGGATATCGGCGGACCGGCCGACGATGGTCGGCGATTTACCGCCCAGTTCCAGCGTTACCGGCGTCAGATTGTCGGCGGCGGCGCGCATGACGTGGCGGCCCACGCCAGTCGCGCCGGTGAAGATCATATGGTCGAACGGCAGCTGGGTGAAGGCCTTGCCCACCTCCGGCCCACCGGTCACGACCGCCATCTCCTCTTCATGGAAATATTCGGCGACCAACCGGCCCAGCAGCGCGCTGGTTTCCGGCGTGAATTCGCTCGGCTTCACCAGCGCGCGATTGCCCGCCGCCAGAACGCCGGCCATCGGCACCATCACCATGCCGACGGGAAAATTCCACGGCGCGACCACGCCGACAACGCCTTTGGGGCCATATTCCACGCTGGCCTTGGCACCCAGCAGGCCGAGCGGGAACATCGGGCTGCGTTTTTCGCTGCGCGCCCACTGGCGAAAATGCTTCCTGGCATGTTTGAGTGCGTTCACCGACGGGCCGATGTCGGTCAGCAGCGTCTGTTCATGGCTGCGATGGCCGAAATCGGCCGACACCGCCTTGGCAAAATCATCGGCATGATCGGTGAGCAGAAAGATCGCCCGGTTCAGGCGGTTTTCGCGTGCATTCATATCTTCCGGCGCGGCAACCGTGAACGCCTTGCGCTGGCGCATCAGCAGCGCGCGCATCTCTTCCGGGCTGTGGCTGGGGGTCTGGGCATCCTGTTCGGTCATCGCCATGCAAGCTCTCCTTTTATGTTGTTTTTGCATGTTACCGTATCGCGGGCGCGATCCCAATGCGCAAAAGCCAAAAGCATCGCCTCCTGCGCGCTAAGGCATGGCCCGGGCGGCGGCACGCGGTGTTCCGGCACGTGCGGAAGGACCGAATTGCTTGCCCGCTCATTTGTCCTATATCAGACACGAAATTAACAGAGAGGCTGTCTTACCATGTCCAGTTCCGATCCCGTCGTCATTCTGTCCTATGCCCGCACGCCCATGGGCGCGATGCAGGGTGCGCTGTCCGATGTCAGCGCGACCGAGCTTGGCGCGGCCGCCGTCAAGGGTGCCGTGGAGCGCGCCGGGGTGAAGGGTGAGGATGTGGACCGCATCTATATGGGCTGCGTGCTGCCCGCCGGTCTTGGACAGGCCCCCGCCCGCCAGGCCGGGATCAAGGCTGCCCTGCCCAAATCCGTCCAGGCCACCACCGTCAACAAGGTTTGCGGCTCGGGCATGCAGACGGTGATCATGGGCGCGGAGGCGATTGCCGTGGGCTCCGTGGATACCGTGATTGCAGGCGGCATGGAGAGCATGACCAATGCGCCCTATCTCCTGAAGAAGCATCGCAGCGGTGCGCGCATCGGGCATGACACGGCCTATGACCATATGTTCCTCGACGGGCTGGAAGATGCCTATGAGGAAGGCCGTGCCATGGGCACCTTTGCGCAGGACATGAGCGATAAATATCAGCTGACCCGCGAAGGCATGGACGAATATTCCATTGAATCGCTGCGCCGCGCCAATGCCGCCATCGACAGCGGTGCGTTCGACAAGGAAATCGTGCCGGTTACGTTCAAGAACCGCGCAGGCGAGCAGACGGTGGACAAGGATGAAGGCCCCGGCAAAGGCCGACCCGACAAGATCCCCAACCTGCGCCCGGCCTTTGCCAAGGACGGCACGATTACCGCGGCGACCAGCAGCTCGATCAGCGATGGCGCTGCCGCCATCGTCCTGACCAGCCAGAGCAAGGCCGATGAAAAGGGCCTGAAGCCGGTCGCGCGCATCGTGGCACATGCCGCCCATGCGCAGGAGCCGTCCGAATTCACGATCGCTCCTGTCGGGGCTATCCAGAAGCTGCTGGAGAAAACCGGTTGGTCGGTCGACGATGTCGATCTGTGGGAAGTGAACGAGGCTTTCGCATGCGTTGCCATGTTCGCGATGCAGGACATCGGCATCAGCCATGACAAGATCAACGTGAACGGCGGTGGTACCGCACTGGGCCACCCGATCGGTGCCAGCGGCACGCGCATCATCACCACTTTGCTCGGCGCGCTGGAAACGCAGGGCAAGAAGCGCGGCATCGCCAGCCTGTGCATCGGCGGCGGCGAAGCCACGGCCATTGCCGTCGAGCTGATCTGATCGGAACGGGTGGGGCCACTGGCTCCACCCACTTCACAACCGACCTGGCAGACAGGCCGTCATGCAATCCGTGCGTCGCTATTCGGCCCCGCGCGGTTTTACGCGACTCTTACTTGTCCGGCGCGGGCGGCAATTCCTCGTCGCCCCAAAGTCCGCTGGCTTCTATCCAGCCGCGCTGTCCGGACACATCGAACAGGCACCAGCCCTTGTCGCAATCACTGATCCGGCCGACCACGCCGGGTTCGGCGCGCCACGCGATACGCGCGCCAGCGTCAGGATTGCTGCGCATCGGGCGAATATTGCCGGTCACGATGGCGGTGCGGTCTCCCGACAATAGCCGCGAATGCATCCATCCCTGATCGCCATCGGGGTCTTCCACCTTGCGCCAGGCATCCATCCGGTCGATCACTTTCACCGGCAGATATTTTCGATGGTAGATCCATTTGATCGGAAATTCGGTCGATGGACCGGCGCGCATCCGCGCTTCATCGACATCGATCGACGCCCAATAAGGCAATTGCGGATCGCTCTGCGCCCTCAGCGGCTGGTTCATGGACGGCAGCGATGCGAACAGGGCGGCGGCGAGAACGGAAAAGCGGATTGATCGGACCTGCATGACGCGCAACTATCTCCCTTGGCGCAGCGCCTATACCGCCGCCCGCATGGCAGCGACAAGGCCTGGCATCGGACATCCCGTGATTTTGCCCTCTTACCGCTCCCGGCTTGCCTGCCTTTGTCTGGCACAGTAGCGAAGATGGCCATGACCGATCATCCCCGCATCGCCAAGCCACGCATCGTCGTCACCGCCAAGCTGCTGGACAGTGTCGAGGCGCGCATGGCCGAACTGTTCGACGTGCGCTTCAACCCGGACGATCACGCTTTTTCACGCGACGAGCTGGCCGAGGCCATGGCCGATTGCGACGTGCTGGTGCCCACGGTGAGCGACCGGATCGATGCCGATCTGTTGAAGGGCGCGCCGGACCGGCTGAAAATGATCGCCAATTTCGGTGCGGGCGTGGACCATATCGATCTGGCCGCCGCGCAGGCACGGCGTATCACCGTCACCAATACGCCCGGCGTGTTTACCGAAGATACGGCGGACATGACGCTGGCGCTGATCCTGTCCGTCCCCCGCCGGCTGAACGAAGGCGAGAAGCTGGTGCGCTCCGGCGCATGGAACGGCTGGCGGCCCAGCGGCATGCTCGGCCATCGCGTTGGCGGCAAGACGCTCGGCATCATCGGCTTCGGACGAATCGGCGAGGCGGTGGCGCGCCGCGCCCGCGCCTTTGGCCTCAACATCCTGTATAACAAGCGGCGCCGCCTTCCCCCAATGCTGGAGGAAGAACTGGGCGTGACCTATGAGCCAGATCTCGATCGGCTGGTGGCGCGCAGCGACATCGTCTCACTCCACGCCCCGCTGACCGAGGAGACGCGCGGGCTGATCGACGCCGGGCGCCTGTCCGCGATGAAGCCGAACGCCTATCTGATCAACACCTCGCGCGGAGAGCTGGTGGACGAAAACGCCTTGATCGAGGCCTTGGAGACGGGCCGGATCGGCGGCGCGGGGCTGGATGTGTACACCCACGAACCCGCGGTCGACGGGCGTTTGCTGGCGCTCGACAATGTCGTGCTGCTGCCGCATCTCGGCAGCGCCACGTTCGAGGGGCGCGAAGCCTCGGGCGAACGCGTGATTGCCAATATCCGCATCTGGGCCGATGGCCATCGCCCGCCCGATCAGGTGCTGACGGGCCTGGCCTGAGCCGGCAACATGGGCAGGCGGCGCAATTCGCCCAACCGCCTGCAAATATTAACCAAATTGCAGCGCCGGCACGCCTAGATTAGCGTGGAGCATCCGCAAGCGGACAAAGGCCTGATCAATGCGCGTATTTTCTATTTTCCCCGTGCTGTTTCTCGCGGCCATGGCCGCGCCTGCAGCGGCGCACGTGCCGGTGGCAATCACCGATTCGGGCGATACCGGCTGGGTGCTCACCGCCACGCTGTTCGCACTGCTGACGGTTCTGCCGGGCTTTGCACTGTTTCACGCAGGACGCGTGCGCGCCAAGAACATGCTGGCGATGCTGCTGGAAATCGGCGCGGTGGTTGCAGCGGTGTCCGTACTTTGGATTACGGTCGGCTACAGCCTCGCCTTTTCCGCCGATGGAAGCGACTGGATCGGCACGCTGTCCAACTTCATGTTTGCCGACACGCTGGCGGTGCGCGACGGCCAGAGCATCGGCGAGATCGTGTTTGCGCTGTTCCAGATGGGCTTTGCGCTGCTCGCCCCCGTCATCATGATCGGTGCCGCAGCGGAGCGCGCGCGGCTCGGCTGGGCGGTGCTTTTTGCAGCATTGTGGACGCTGCTGGTCTATGTGCCGGTGGCCCGCTGGGTCTGGGGGGCCGGCTGGCTCGCCGATATGGGCGTGATCGATTATGCGGGCGGCCTTACCGTGCACATGACCGCCGGAATCGCAGGACTGATCGTCGCCCTGACGCTGGGTCGCCGCAAGGGTTGGCAGGGGGAGGATTTCATGCCCGCCAACCCGGCGCTGGCCTTTGGCGGCATGGCCTTGTTGTGGATCGGATCGGTCGCGATGGCCGGGGGCGCAGCGCTCACCGCGAGCGATCTGGGCGCGGGCAGCGCCATCATCAACAGCCATTTCGCGGCCGCGATCTCCGCGCTCGTCTGGATTGCCCTGGAACGCCGGGCCGTCGGCCATGTCACCATCACCGGCTTTGCGCTGGGCGCTGTGGCGGGACTGGCGGCCATCGCGCCCGCCGCGGGCAGCGTCGGCCCCCTGGGCGCGCTGGTCATCGGCCTGCTTGCGGCCATTGCCTGCCGCGCCATGCTGCCGGTGGTGCGGATCAGGCTCGGAATCGACGATGCGCTGGGCATTTTTGCAGTGCACGGGATCGGCGGTCTGCTCGGCACGGTGCTGACGGCGGTCTTCTCCGCCAGCCTGTTCGACGGCGTGGGCTATACCGATGGCGCGGGTATCGTATCGCAGCTTGGCATTCAGCTTATCGCGGTTGCGGCCGTCGGCGCATGGACTGCCGTGGTCACCCTGATCCTGGGCTATGGCGTGTCCGCCGGCATCCGGATGCGCGTGAGCAGCGACAGCGAGGAGCGCGGTCTGGACGATGTGGGGGACAGCCTGCGCGCCTGAGGGCGGATCGCTCCGCCCTCGGCCTGCTTACCGCGTATCGATCGCCTGCCCTTAATCTCCGGTCAGGATTCGCTCCACCAGCTGCTCCACCGTCGGCACGAAGCCGTTGGAATAGAAGGGATCGGTCTTGAAATTATAGGCCGCATGGCCGGCGAACATCAGATTTTCGTCCGGATCGGCCCCATGGGCGATGTTCTGTAGCGATTTCTGGATACAGAAGCTGCGCGGATCGGCCAGCCGACCGGTGGAATAATTGTCATGGTCTTTCCAGCTGGAAAAACCGCAATGGGACAGGCAGCCCATGCAATCGGCCTGATCCTTGCGGATCACCGCCCGCTCGTCCGGCGTCACGAACACCAGCGTATTGTCCGGCGTCTTCAGCGCGGTGGTATAACCCTGCTGGTCCCATTCGCGCGCGCGCAACAGATCGCCCGCGGCGACCCAGAAATTCTTGCCCTTCACGCCCACGTCCAGCTGATGGATATGTTCGCCCGCCTTTTCGGTGGAGAACGGAATCTGTCGCTCGGACCGGCCTTCCAGCGAGCGCAGGAACGGGTTCTTCACCGCGCTGGAATAAAAACCGGTGGGGCTGAACTTGTGCAGCAGCACATCGCCCTCCTCGATCTTCGTCAGCTCATCCTTCCACAGATCCGGTATCGGGCTTTCCTGCGTCAGCAGGGGCCGCGTGCCGTACTGGAACATGATCTGCCCCAGCTCCGGATTGTCGATCCAGTCATTCCAGTCGCGCAGGAACCAGACGCCGCCCGCCATCACGATCGGCAGATCGTCCGAAATGCCCTCGGCGCGCATCATGTCGCGCAGCTGTTTTACGCGCGGGAACGGATCTTCCGGCTTGGTCGGATCCTCGGCATTGGACAGGCCGTTGTGGCCGCCCGCCAGCCAGGGATCTTCATAGACAACCGCGCCCAGCAGATCCGGCACTTTATGGTAAGCGCGCTTCCACAAGGCGCGGAAGGCCCGCCCGGAGCTGACGATCGGCAGATAATAGACACCATATTGCTGCGCGATCTCGCTCAGCCGATAGGGCATGCCCGCGCCGCAGGTTACACCCTGCACCTTGCCGCGTGTCCGCTCCAGCACGCCGTGGAGCACCTGCTCTGCGCCGCCCTGTTCCCACAGCACATTGATATTGATCGCACCCTTGCCACCGGCAATCTCATGCGCCCGCTCGACCTGCGCCACCGCGCCGTCGATGGCATAGCGCACCAGCTGTTCATGCCGATCGGTCCGGGTGCGCCCGTCATAGGTTTGCGGAATGACATTGCCGTCATCGTCATAGCTATCCGCATTGACCGCGCTGACCGTGCCGATGCCGCCAGCCGCAGCCCAGGCCCCGGACGAAGCATGATTGGTGGCCGAAACGCCCTTGCCGCCTTCGACCAGCGGCCAGACTTCGCGTCCGGCATATTGAATGGGTTTCAGACCCTTGAACACAGCTATCCTCACTCCCTCTAAACGGCCGATCGCCTTCTAAGATGGACCGCCATATTCAAAACGCAAATATGCGGGCCGGGCTAGGCGATGTTTGGCGCGCTGTAACCCCCAAAACGGTTTCCGGCGCTCGCCAGCCGGGCCTTATGGCCGCATGCGACCATATCCCAGCTGAACGCGCTAGCCCGTCCCCTCGACAAAATCACGGCGCCCCATGGCCGATCCATAAAGCAGCCGATAGCGCGCGACCATACGGTCTTCATTGAACTGCGCCTGCGCCTTGACCCGGTTGGCTACCCCAATCTGCGCGCGCCTGGCAGGATCCAGCGCCAGCTTGGTGATCGCCAGCGCCAGTGCGGCATCGTCGCCAGGCGCGGTAATGAATTCGGCATTCGAGCCGCTGACCATGTCCTTTACATCGCCCACCGCCGGGGCCGCGACCGGAAGCCCTGCGGCCATGCCTTCGATCACCGAGATCGGGAACTGCTCGCTGTCGGACGAGAGCGCAAAAATATCGAACAGCCCGACATAGCGGTGGGGCCGGTCGAGAAAGCCCGGCATCAGCAAGCGATGCGCCATGCCCAGCCGGGCCGCTTCGGCCTGAATGGCATCCTTGTCCGGCCCTTCGCCGACAATGACGAGCATCACATCGTCCCCGGCGGCATGCACGGCGCGCACCAGACGGGTCAGCTGCTTGACCGGGCGCAGACCGGCAATCGTGCCGACGACGACCATGTCCCTGATCTTCTTGAACCCGGGAATGGCGCCGCGCTGGGGCTTTTTTTCATACAGATCGACATCGATGCCATTGGCGATTCGCTGGATCTTCTCCGCGCCCTGATGCCAGGGGCCGCGCGCGATTTCCTCCAGCCGGAGCGAGGGCACCACCAGGGCACGGGCACGGGCCAGCGCCAGCGCGCGAAACCAGTTGCGCTTGCGCATGAGCCGCCGGGCCTCATCCTCGTTGAAACCGTCTTCATGATGGATCAGCGGCGGCAGGCCCATGGACGCGCCGAGGATGGTGTTGGCCATCACCGCGTCCATCGCGCCCCAATTATAGGTCAGCACCAGATCGAACGTCTTCATATAATCGGCCAGCTGGCGATAGCGTTTCAGCCCCGGCTTGCCGGACAGCAAGGGCGCATCGTCCGGAAAGCGGACGGACAGACCCGGGTCGAGCGCCTTGCGCGCGCTATGGTCCCCATTGGCGACAAGGACGACATGCTCCGCCTGCCCGCCGAAACGGTTCATCAGCTTGGCGGTGCGGGCTTCCTTGCCCCCCAGATCGAAACTGCCGTGACAGTGCAGCAGGCGGACGGGGCGGCTCATGAAAGTCTGCTCATCGGGTCATGCTCACAGGATCACACGCTTTGCGGCAGCTTATAGCGCTGCGGGCTGCGCTGCGATATCGGCCAGAAAGCCGTCGATCGCGCGTACCGCCTCGCCCTCGTCCAGCGTCGGCGCGTGGCCGATGGCGGCCACCGTCTCCAGCCGGCCCTTGCGCAGCATGGACAGCATGCGCGCCGCCACATCGGCGCTCAGAATATCGCTGGTTTCGCCGCGCACGATCAGCACCGGCACATCGGCCATGGCACGCAGCGCGGGCCACAGGTCCACCCCCGTGGCGCTGCCGGGCACTTCGAACGGTTCGGCGATGCGGGTGTCATAATCCTGCACGATGCGCCCCTTGCTGGTCAGCTTGTAGGTGCGCTTGGCAAAGCGGATCCAGTCGGACAGCTGCCAGTCGGGATAGATTGCGCCGTTCAGCTCCTCCTGCGCGCGCCCGGCATGCGCCCAGCTTTCGAAACTGCGGCCCTCGCCGACATAGCTCTGGATGCGCTTCAGGCCATCGGGCGCGATTTCCGGGCCGATATCGTTCAGCACCACGCCTTCGATGCGGCCCGGCCATGTGGATGCCAGCAGCATCGAGACGATGCCACCCAGCGACGTGCCGATGAGCGCGAACCGGGTGATCTCCAACTCCTGCAGCAATGCCTCGACATCCTGCGCATAGCTGAGCGGCACATAGCTCATCACGTCCTTGGCATAGGCGCTGTCCCCGCGGCCGCGATATTCCGGACAGATCACCCGGCGGCCCGGTGCAATATGCGCGGCCAGCGTCTCGAAATCGCGGGCGTTGCGGGTCAACCCCGGCAGGCAGATGACCGGCGGCAGATCGTCCCGTCCGCCATAATCGCGATAATGCAGGCGCAGGCCGTCGCGCGACCACCAATAACCGTCAGACCAGCTTTCACCGGGCTGTTCCGCTCTCGACCGGCTTTCGACCGAATTATCGCCCATGCTTGCCAATCTCCCCTGCTGCGCCCACCTCGCAGGGCATGGCACCGATACAACCCAAAGCCGCTCCCTACAGGGCCTGCACGCAAATCGCCAGCCTCGGAGACGCCATCGCCGTGCCCGTGGCAGCGGCGGATTTTCCTGAAACCAGGCTGCGCTTCCGCAACGATCGCTGGGCCGCCGCCGTGGGGCTGGACGATCTTTCCGATGAAGACTGGCTGCGGCATTTCGGCCGTTTCGATTCCCTGCCGGACAATCTGCCTCAGCCGCTGGCGCTGCGCTATCATGGCCATCAGTTCCGGGAGTACAATCCGGATATCGGCGATGGCCGCGGCTTTCTGTTCGCGCAATTGCTCGATGGCGAGGACCGCCTGCTGGACCTGGCCACCAAGGGATCGGGCACCACGCCCTATAGCCGCGCGGGCGACGGGCGGCTGACGCTGAAAGGCGGCGTGCGCGAGATCATGGCCACGGAAATGCTGGAAGCGCTGGGGCTGGAAACCAGCAAGACCTTCTCACTGATCGAAACCGGCGAGCAGCTTCACCGGGGCGACGAGCCCTCTCCTACCCGCTCCGCCGTATTGGTGCGGCTGGGCCATGGTCATATCCGCATCGGCAGCTTCCAGCGCGCCGCCTTCGAACGCGATGACGGCTTCATCGAACGCCTCGCGCGTTATTGCCTCGAACATTATTACGACGAGACGGACGTGGCCGATCCCGGCCCGGCGCTGCTGAACAAGGCGGTGGAAGCCTGCGCGCGGCAGGCCGCGCATATGGTGGCAGCCGGTTTCGTCCACGGCGTGCTCAACAGCGACAATATCAATATCAGCGGAGAGAGTTTCGACTACGGTCCGTGGCGGTTCGCACCGACCTGGGATCCGAGCTTCACCGCCGCCTATTTCGATCATGCCGGGCTCTATGCCTTCGGCCGCCAGCCCGAGGCGATCCACTGGAATCTGGCGCAGCTTGCCGGATGCCTGCGCCAGATCGGCGAGGCCCCGCCGCTGATCGCCGCGCTGGAACGTTATCCCGATCTGTACCGGGAGGCCTTCACCGCGCAGTTCCTGTGGCGGCTGGGCTTTGCATCGCGCGGGGCGGAGGCCGATCATGCACTGGTCGAGGCCGCGGAAAAGGCGCTGATCGCCAGCGGCGTGGTGGCCGACCGCTTCTTCTTCGACTGGATGGGGCGCCCGGCGCTGGACGAGCCCGCCTATGCCGCAGACGCCTTTACCGCCTTTCGCACGGCGGCGGCCCATTATGCGCCCGCCCGCAGCCGCGATCATGCCTATTGGAACGGCAATGGCCCCTGCTCGATGCATATCGAGGAAGTGGAAGCGATCTGGGCGCATATTGCCGACAGGGACGACTGGGCACCGCTTCATGCCAAGATCGATGCCATCCGCAGCATGGGCGAGGCCTATCGTCGATAGGTCGCTCGCGCTGCGCCTCCGGTGCAGAAAGTGCGGTTCGAAGCCTCCAGTTCAGCGCCCCTGGCGCGGCGCCGGGGCATTCTGCATCGGCTCGGCCTCGCCCGGCTGGATCGTGGCGAGGCTGGCCGGGGAAATACTGACGCCCACGAGCCGCCATTTGCCCGCCACCCACTGATAGCTCAGATCGAAATTGATCGCGGTGGGGCGCAGACCGAAATAGCCCTGCAGCCGCATCACTCCAGGCGACGTGATCGCGGGCGGCGCGCGATAGGTAGGGGCCAGCAGCATGGTGTTCGACAAATCGGTCCCGCTGGACCGCAGCCCGCCAAATATCTGCGCCAGCCGGGTGGGATCGTTGGCAATCTGGAAGGCCGGCGCGCTGATATCGCGCAGCACCGAATAATTGCCCGACTGATTGGCATGGTCGACCGCCGCCATGGTGCTCCAGATCAGCTTGGCCAGTTCCAGCTCCCCGGGAACCGGCTGGCTGGAAGCGGGCGGCGGCGTGGCCGTTTGCGCCTGCAGGCCAACCGGCGCGGCCACCAGGAAACTCGCCGTCGCTGCCAACATGGCCAATTTCGCGTTCATCATCATTCTGTTCCGTTCCCCATGCGCTGGAATCTTATCTACCCGGCGTTCGAAGATTGATACGCCTTATCAGGCGCTTTGGGTGCAGGATGGGCTGGTACGCTCCGCGATAAGCTGCGGATTTACCTTCCTGACAGCTTGCTATAGACCCCTCCTTCGCCCGCTTTTTGCAAGAGTTTGAAAAACAATCCTATGTCCCAGCTTCTGTCCATAGAACCGGCAACCGGCGATCGCCTTTGGGAAGGCACTGCATCCGATGTCGATGCCGAAGTGGGGCGGGCGCGCGGCGCCTGGCCCAAATGGGCCGCCATGGCGTTGACCGACCGGATGGAGCTAATCCGCCGCTTCTCCAATGTGGCGCGCGATGCCGAGGATGAGCTGGCCGATCTGATCGCACGCGAGACCGGCAAGCCCGTGTGGGAAGCGCGCACCGAAGTGGCCGCGATCGTGGGCAAGGTGGACATTTCGATCAAGGCCTATGCCGAACGCACATCGCAGCGCCGGGTCGAAGGATCGGGCGCGCGCAACGCGCTGCGGCACAAGCCGCATGGCGTGCTGGCCGTGCTCGGCCCCTATAATTTTCCGGCGCATCTGCCCAATGGCCACATCGTTCCGGCGCTGATCGCGGGCAATACGGTGCTGTTCAAGCCATCCGAAAAGACGCCTGCGGTGGGCGAGAAGCTGGTGGAGCTCTATCACCGCGCCGGGATCCCGCAGGATGTCGTCCGGCTGGTGCAAGGCGGCCCCGATGTGGGCAAGGCGCTGAGCAGCCATGACGGGATCGACGGGCTGCTATTCACCGGATCGGCGCGCACCGGCATCGCGCTCAACCGGCAGTTTGCCACCCGGCCCGACAAGATTCTGGCGCTCGAAATGGGTGGCAACAATCCCATCATCGTCTGGGACGCGGACGATATTCACAGCGCCGCCGTGCTGGTGATCCAGTCCGCCTTTCTGACGGCAGGGCAGCGTTGCACCGCCGCCCGCCGGCTGATCCTGAAGAAGGACCAGGCCGATCTGGTGATCGCCGAGGTCAAGCGCATTGCCGACCGTCTGGTGATCGATCGCCCGCATGCCGACCCTGCCCCGTTCATGGGGCCGGTGATCGACAATCAGAGCGCCGACGGACTGACCGAAAGCTTTCTGGCGCTGATGAGCCATGGCGGCCGCCCGATCAAACATATGCGCCGGCCGGACGGCAATCTGCCGTTCGTCACGCCCGGCATCATCGACGTGACCGAGATGACGGAGCGTCCCGATATCGAGCTGTTCGGCCCGCTGCTGCAGATCATCCGCGTGGATGATTTCGACGAGGCCATGGCCGAGGCGAACAACACGCGTTTCGGACTCTCGGCATCGCTGGTGGGCGGAGACAACAAGCTGTTCGATCGCTTCTGGGCCAATAGCCGCGCCGGCATCGTCAACTGGAACGGCACCACCAACGGTGCCACAAGCCATGCGCCCTTTGGCGGCATCGGCCTGTCCGGCAACCACCGGCCCAGCGCCTATTATGCCGCCGATTATTGCGCCTTTCCCGTCGTCTCGGCGGAGAATGACAAGCCCAATGCCCGGATCGGCATCGGCATCAAGCAGGATGAATTTCATCCCGAGGAAAAGGGCGACGCTTAGCCGCTGCGGCAACTGTCGGGCGGCGCGCTAAAGCTGCCCTTCACGCCGTCCAATCCATCCTCGTTTGTGCGAAGGACCGGCGGAGGCCATCTTTCGGACCATGACAGAAGCCTCCCCTTCCAAAGAACGCCAGTTCGGCACCGTCTATCTGGTCGGTGCCGGGCCCGGTGATCCGGATCTCCTGACGATCAAGGCCGCGCGGCTGATCGAGCGGGCGCGCCTGATCGTGCATGACGGCCTCGTGGCCGACGAGATCATGGCGATGGCCCGCCCCGATGCGCGTTTGATTTCGGTCGCGAAGAAACGCGCCCGGCACACCCTGCCGCAGGAAGACATCAACGCGCTGCTGGTGGCCGAGGCCAAGGCCGGCCATGATGTCGTGCGGCTGAAAGGCGGCGATCCGTTCATCTTCGGGCGCGGCGGCGAGGAAGCCGAAGATTTGCGCGCCGCCGGCGTGTCTGTCGAGGTTGTCCCCGGCATCAGCGCCGCCAATGGCTGCGCCGCCGAGGCGCTGCTGCCGCTCACGCATCGCGAGGATGCCAGCGCGGTCAGCTTCGTGGCGGGGCAGTGCAAGGGGCTGAGCGAACAGAACTGGGCCGGCCTGGCCGGCAAGGGCCGCACGCTCGTCATCTATATGGGCGTGGCCACTGCCGAGCCGATCACCGAAAAGCTGATTGACGACGGCCTCTCCCCGGACACCCCCGTCGCCGTTCTGGAGAACGGCACCCGCGGCGAATCGCGCGCGATCCGCACATTGCTGACCGATCTGGGCGCGATGATCGCGCGCGAGAATGTGCGCAGCCCCGCGCTCATCGTGGTCGGCGATGTGGTGAAGCGCTCCAATGCGCTCGACCTGTTCAACATCGTTCGCACCGAGCGCGCACAAGTGGAAAGTGAAGCATGATCATTCTGACCGGAAACGACCTGAAGACCGGCGACGTCATCTGGTGGGCGGGCGAGACCAACTGGTCGCGCCACCTGTCCGATGCCGTGGACGCCGGCGAGGAAGCCGATGCGGTGCTGCAGCGCGAAGACGCCGCGCGCCGTGTCAACGCAGGCTATAGCGTGGAAGCCGAGCAGACCGAGCGCGGCCCCATGCCGCTGCATATCAAGGACCGTGTGCGCGCGTCCGGCCCCACCGTGCGGCAGGACCTGGCCATCGACACCAATATCCCGATCGAGAAAGCCTGATGTACCAGTACGATAAATATGACCAGTCGCTCGTCGACAGCCGCGTGGCCGAATTTCGCGATCAGTGCGAGCGGCGCATCGCGGGAGAGATGACCGAGGATCAGTTCAAGCCACTGCGCCTGCAGAACGGTCTGTATCTGCAACTGCACGCCTATATGCTGCGCGTGGCCATTCCCTATGGCACGCTGTCGGGCGATCAGATGCGGATGCTGGCGACCATCGCGCGCAAATATGACCGCGATTACGGGCATTTCACCACCCGCCAGAACATCCAGTATAACTGGATCAAGCTGGAGGATGCGGCCGATATCCTGCAGGACCTGTCCACGGTCGAAATGCACGCCATCCAGACCAGCGGCAATTGCATCCGCAACATCAGTTCCGATCAATATGCCGGGGCCAGCGCCGAAGAGGCCGCCGATCCGCGGCCTTGGGCGGAGCTGCTGCGCCAATGGTCCAGCTTCCACCCGGAATTCGCGCATCTGCCGCGCAAGTTCAAAATCTGCGTCATCGCATCGGATACCGACCGCGCGGCCATGCGGCTGCACGATATCGGCATTCAGCTGGTGGAGAATGACGCGGGAGAACTCGGCGCGCGCTTTTATGTCGGCGGCGGCATGGGCCGCACGCCGATGATCGCGCCGCTGATCCGCGAATTCGTCTCCGCCGATGATCTGATCAGCTATTGCGAGGCCTGCCTGCGGGTCTACAACCGCTACGGACGGCGCGACAACAAGTACAAGGCGCGCATCAAGATCTTGGTGCACGAGATTGGCGCAGAGGAATATAAGCGCCAGGTCGAGGAAGAATTCGCGCATATCAAGACGCTGAATCTCGACCCGCCGCGCGCCGAGCTGGAGCGGATCAGCGAATTTTTCGCACCGCCCGCTTTCGACGCCGAGGCACCGACCGAAGTCGATCTGTCCGATCCGGATTTCCGTATCTGGCATGACCAGAATGTCGCCGAACATAAGAACCCGGCCTATGCGATCGCCACGATCAGCCTGAAGCCGGTCGGCGGCATTCCGGGCGATGCCACGGCGGACCAGATGGACCTGATGGCCGATCTGGCCAAGCAGTATAGTTTCGATGAGTGCCGCGTTACGCACAGCCAAAACATCGTGCTGCCGCATGTGCGCAAGGCCGATCTCTACGCGCTGTGGCAGAAGCTCGACGAAGCCGGCCTTGCGCCCGCCAATCTGGATCTGATCGGCGATATGATCGCATGCCCGGGCCTGGATTATTGCAGCCTGGCCAATGCCCGCTCGATCCCGCTGGCACAGAAGATCTCGCAGCGTTTTGCCGATCAGCAGCGGCAGAAGGAACTGGGGGAGCTGAAGCTGAAAATTTCCGGCTGCATCAATGCCTGCGGCCATCATCATGCCGGGCATATCGGCATCCTCGGCGTCGACCGGAAGGGCGTGGAGAATTACCAGCTGCTCTTCGGCGGCTCGGGCGCGGAAGATGTGAGCCTGGCCAAGATCACCGGCCCCGGCTTCACCGAAGATGGCGTGGTCGATGCCATCGAAAAGGCGACCGACCTGTATCTCGCCCAGCGCGAGGAAGGCGAGCGGTTCGTCGATACCTATCGGCGAATCGGCATGGAGCCGTTCAAGGAGGCGCTTTATGGCTGAATCATTTGCAACCGGCGGTGTGGGCGATGCCCAGCTGCGTTATCGTGACGATGAACCCTGCGCGCAGCCCGCTGTGACGGTCGAGGCGTTCAAGGGCCAGACCAACGCCACCGCCGTGCGCCTCGAATCGGGTGAGGATGCACGCGAATTGTTGGCCATGCTCGATCGGCTCACGCTGGTCGTCGTGCATTTCCCCGCCTTTACCGACGGGCGCGGCTACTCGGCGGCGCGCATCCTGCGCGAGGCCGGTTATGCCGGTGAACTGCGCGCGGCGGGCGATGTGCTGGTGGACCAGATTCGCTATATGCGCCGCTGCGGGTTCGACAGTTTCGCCCCCGATGCGCCGCTGGACGCGGCGGCTGTGGAGCGGGCGCTGGGCTTTTACGACCATGTCTATCAGCCGACCGTGGATGGTCAGACTCCCGTCTGGACGCTTCGGCATGGCGGCGATCATGGGTAAGGAAACGCGCATCCGCGACCGGCTGGACGTCTCCCCGCGCTTTCGCGAGAGCGACGCCATCCGGCTCAACAACATGTTCCGTGGCCGGGACACCGCCGAGATGCTGGAAAGCGTGCTCGGCGACGGTCTGGCGGGCGATGTCACGCTGGTCTCGTCCTTCGGCGCGGAGAGCGTGGCGCTGCTGCACCTCGTCTCCACCGTGGACAAAAGCGTGCCGGTGCTGTTCCTGGAAACCGGCAAGCATTTTCCCGAGACGCTGGCCTATCGCGATCTGCTGGCCGATCGGTTGGGCCTGAATCTCGTCAACCTGACGCCCGACCCCGCCGATCTGGCGGCGAAGGACGATACCGGCCTGCGCTGGTCCTATGACCCCGACGGCTGCTGCGAGATTCGCAAGGTGAAGCCGTTGGCGCGGGCCATGGCGCGGTTCGATGCCTCGATCACCGGACGCAAGGGCTTTCAGTCTGCCACCCGCCGCGGCCTGCCCCGGTTCGAGATCGACAAGACCGATCCCGAAGGGCGGCTCAAGATCAATCCTCTGGCCGATTGGGATCCCACGCGCGTGGCCGCCTATATCGCAGAGCATGATCTGCCAGCCCATCCGCTGGTGGCGGAAGGCTATCCCTCGATCGGTTGCGCGCCCTGCACCAACAAGGTGAAACCGGGCGAGGACCCGCGCTCGGGCCGCTGGTCCGGCTGGGACAAGACCGAATGCGGCATCCATGTGGATGGACATCAGGCGATTTTCTGAGGCCGTATCTGTTGCCGCGCGGCAACAGATGGTGCCGGTTCCGGAAATCATTCTGCGCAATCGGGAACGAACGCTGATGTGAGACGTCTTTGTAACTGTCGCTTGGACAGGCAAAGTTAATCTATGATTCATCAGCTCACCTATCGCAGCCGCGCTACCATTGAGGTTTCCCCCCTCATCCTCGCATCGATCGGACATATTGCCGAGGAGCGGAACGCCGCGCACGGGATCACCGGATTGCTTTGCCACCAGGATGGATCCTTCTTTCAGGTGATGGAAGGCCCGCGCGCCGCCATCGACATGCTGATGGATATAATCGCGCTGGATCATCGCCATGATCAGGTCGAGATCATCAGCCGCCGGGATTTGCCGGAACGGGAATTCGGCTCCTGGGCCATGGCCGTGGTGTGCGATCACGAGGCCGAGGGCGAGGAACTGATCGACCGCTGCTTCGACAAGCTGGCCGATCAGCCGGTTTACGCCACCGCCGGTTTCCAGGGCCCGATGCCCGATATTGCGCAACACGCCGATTGACTTTCACGCATGGCCCGGTAAACAGCGGGCCATAGAAATAGGCGGTCGCCGGGAACGGCGGCCCTTTTTGTTTTGACAAATAGGACTTGATGCCATGAAGCGCACCTTCCAGCCGAGCAACCTCGTGCGCGCTCGCCGCCACGGTTTCCGCAAGCGCTCCGCCACCGCCAGCGGTCGCAAGATCTTGCGCGCGCGCCGTGCACGCGGCCGCAAGAAGCTGTCCGCCTGAGCGAACAGCCTCTTGTGTCCCCGCCTCTTTTGAAGATGCGGGATCGCAAATCCTTTCTCGCCGCCAATCGCGGGCGTCGCTATGCGGCGCCCGGTTTCGTTCTGCTCGTGCATGATCGGCGCGATGACGATCCGGCGATTCGCATGGGCTTCACCGTCACCAAGAAAATCGGCAATGCGGTGGTGCGCAACCGCATGAAGCGCCGTCTGCGCGCACTGGCGCGGGCGCTGTTGCCGCACGGCGGACAGCCCGGCGCGGATCATGTGCTGATCGGCCGCGCAGGCGGTATCGAGCGCGACTTCGCTGCCATGCAGGCGGAGCTGGAAAAGGCTCTGTCCAGGACCGCGCGGCGACCATCAGCGCCCAGTGCATGATCGCACGCCTGCTGATCCTTGTCGCGCGGTTCTGGCAGCTTGGCCCCTCGCGGCTTCTGCCACCCACCTGCCGCTACACCCCCAGCTGCTCTGCTTTTGCCATCGAGGCCCTCCGGCGCCACGGCGCGATTAAGGGTAGCTGGCTTAGCGCGAAGCGGTTATTGCGCTGCAACCCCTGGGGCGGCCACGGCCACGATCCCGTGCCTTGATCGGCGCCCCACCTCCCCGGCCCTTGCGCCTCGAATAAACGGATTTCCACGTGGAAGATCGCCGCAACGTCATCATCGCCGTCCTGCTGATCGGCATCATCCTGTTCGGATGGCCCTATATCACCGGCCAGTTCTTCCCGAACAACGAGGCCGCTTCTGCCGATGTCGCGCAGGCCGGTGAGGCCGCGCCACCCGCCAATCCGGAGGTGGTGGTGCCCAACAGCGTGGTATCGCAGCGCAGCCTGCAGACCGCGCTGGCCGATGGCGGACGCATCCAGGTGGATACGCCCAAGCTCGACGGATCGATCAGCCTGACCGGTGCGCGCATTGATGACATGATGCTGAAAAATTACCGCATGGGCGTGGATGACGACACGCCGGAGGTGCGCCTGCTGTCGCCTGCCGGCACGGCGGACGCCTATTTCGCGCGGTTCGGCTGGCTTGGCGAGGGTATCGAACTGCCCGGAGACAAGACCGTGTGGCAGGCCAGCAGCCAGCGCCTGACGCCGGGCAATCCGGTCACGCTCAGCTGGCGCAACGGCACCGGCCAGACCTTCCAGATGCTGCTGGCGATCGATGAGGATTATCTCATCACCGTGGACCAGCGCGTCATGAACGGCGGCGGCGCGCCCATCGCCATCCGCCCTTATGGTCTGATCAGCCGCCGCGGCGTCTCCGAAGACAAGAGCACATGGACCATCCATGTCGGCCCGATGGGCGTGTTCGACGGATCGGCCGATTATGGCTGGAACTATGACGATGTCGAGGAAGCCGGCCCGGATGGCGCCAAGTTCGCCACCACCGGCGGCTGGCTCGGCTTTACAGACAAATATTGGCTGACCGCACTGGTGCCCGACCAGAAGACCCCGATCGATGCCGCCTTCCGCGCATCGGGCGACGTCTTCCAGAACGAGATGCTGCAGAAGACGCCCACCGTGTTGCAGCCGGGCCGCCAGTTCACCCAGCGCAGTCATTTCTTCGTCGGTGCCAAGGAAACCGAGGTGCTGGATCATTATCGCAGCGATCTCGGCTTCGAGAAATTCGATCTGGCGATCGACTGGGGCTGGTTCCGCCCGATCGAGAAGGCGTTTCTCTACGTCCTCACATGGCTGTTCGATCTGGTCGGCAATTTCGGCGTGGCCATCATCTGCCTGACGCTGATCGTGCGCGGCCTGATGTTCCCGATCGCGCAGAAGCAGTTCAAATCTATGGCGCAGATGAAGGCCATCCAGCCGAAGATGAAAAAGCTGCAGGAAATTCACAAGGACGACAAGACCAAGCAGCAGCAGGAGCTGATGAAGCTCTACAAGGAAGAAAAGGTCAATCCACTGGCCGGCTGCCTGCCCATGTTCCTGCAGATTCCGGTGTTCTTCGCGCTCTACAAGCTCCTGATGCTGTCGATCGAGATGCGCCACCAGCCCTTCGCGCTGTGGATTCAGGATCTGTCCGCGCCCGATCCGCTGACGCCGGTGAACCTGTTCGGTCTGATCCCGTTCGATCCACCCGGCTTCCTGGCCATCGGCGTGCTGCCGATCATCCTGGGCGTGACCATGTTCTTCCAGTTCCGCCTGCAACCGATGACGGACCCGATCCAGAAGCAGCTCTTCTCGATCATGCCATGGGTGATGATGTTCATCATGGCGCCGTTCGCCGCCGGTCTGCAGCTCTATTGGGTGGCCAGCAACCTGTTCACCATCGCCCAGCAGAAGCTGCTCTACGCCCGGCATCCAGAGCTGAAGGAAGCCATGAAGCGCGATGCCGAAGCCAAGATGCGCGAGCGCGAGGCCAAGACGAAAGCCTGAACTCCGACAGCGCACCCTTCGCCCCTCCTTTGGGGCGGGGGGGCTTCTGCCCGTGGCCAGGAAACTTCATGGCTGATCGCCGACGCCAACCGGCACGGGGCCGTCTCAACGGATTGCCCCAGCTTCTATCTGTCGCGTCAACGACGTGATTCTCCTGGGCAGACAACGCCCTTTATTCGCTGTCCTAAAACCCCAGACCTGACCTAAGATCGGCCGATGACCGTCATGCCCCTTCCCACCTTATGCCCCCGCCGCCGTTCCAGCCTGACTATGGCGGCGGGACGTATCGCGTCCTTTGCGACCTTCCAGCAGGAGCGCCAGCCATGAATGCCGAGCATAATGCGATCTTTTCCGGGAAGGTCGATTTCCTGAAATCCGCGCCGAAACTGGAATTCCTGCCCGATCCGGACGCCCCGGAGATCGCCTTTGCGGGCCGCTCCAATGTTGGCAAATCCTCGCTCATCAACGCGCTGCTGGGCCGCAAGGCGATTGCGCGGACATCGGTTACGCCGGGACGCACGCAGGAGCTGAATTTCTTCAACGTCGGCGATCCGCCGCTGTTTCGCATCGTCGATATGCCCGGCTACGGCTATGCCAAGGCCCCGGTCAAGACGGTGCAACGCTGGCGTTACCTCATCAACGATTATCTGCGCGGGCGGCAGGTACTGGCGCGCACCTTCCTCCTGATCGACGCCCGGCGCGGCATCGGCCCCGTCGATCTGGACATGATGGCCATGCTGAACGGGGCCGCCGTGAGCTTCCGCACGGTGCTGACCAAGACCGACAAGGTGAAGCAGACCGAGCGGGACGATGTCGCCGCCAAGGTGGAGGCCGCGCTGCGCAAGCACCCCGCCGCCTTTCCCGGCCTGATTCTCACATCCTCCGAAAAGGCATTCGGGATCGAAGAGCTGCGTTCAGCTGTTCTGGAGTCGATCGAAAAGCAATAATCGCCGTCGGCTCCGCCCCGGCCACAACCGTTAGGCAATCCCATATGAAACTGATCATCGGCAACAAGGCCTATTCCAGCTGGTCCATGCGCGGCTGGCTGGCGGCCAAGCAGTCCGGCCTGCCGTTCGAGGAAATCCTGGTGCCGCTCTACACCGATGAGTGGGACAACCGGAAACGCGAAGAGGATATGGCGCCGAGCCATGGCAAGGTGCCGATCCTGTGGGATGGCGAGAGCGTGATCTGGGACAGCATCGCCATTGTCGACTGGCTGGCCGACAAGACCAGCCGCGACCGGTTCTGGCCGAAGGACGAAGTCGCGCGCGGCATGGCCCGCTCGATGTGCGCCGAAATGCATTGCGGCTTCATGGACCTGCGCCGCGAATGCCCGATGAACACCCGCCGCTCCTTCCCCGATCATGAAATCAGCGATGCCGCCCGCGCGGATGCCATCCGCATCCTGCAGCTCTGGGCCGAAGCGCGGGCGCGTTTCGGCAAGTCCGGCCCCTATCTGTTCGGCACCTTCAGCGCAGCGGACATCATGTACGCGCCGGTCGTGTCCCGCTTCAAGACCTATGGCTTCAAGCTGCCCGGCTTCGCCATATCCTATTCGGAGGCGATCCTGGAGCATCAGTGGGTGCAGGACTGGTGCGCCGCAGCCGAGGAAGAGGACTGGACGCTGGAACGCTACGAGGATCTGGGCAGCAGCGCCACCGCCTGATGGAGACCAAAGCCGTGACCGATGTGACCCACCTCGCCCGCCAGCTGATTGCCTGCGAAAGCGTGACGCCCGCCACCGGGGCGGTGTTCGATGCCATGGAGGCGATCCTGGCCCCGCTGGGCTTCACGATCAGCCGGTTCGTCGCCGGAGAAGCGCCCGACGGTCCGGTGGAAAATCTCTTTGCCACGCGCGGCAGCGGGAGCCGGCATTTCGCTTTTGCGGGCCATCTGGATGTGGTGCCCGCCGGCAAGGGCTGGACCGGCAGCGCCTTCGAACCGGACGAGCGCGACGGGCTGCTTTACGGGCGCGGCGCGGTGGATATGAAGGGCTCCATCGCCGCCTTCGTCGCGGCCATAGGCGATATTCCCGAAGACGCCGGGCGCATCAGCCTGATCATCACCGGCGATGAGGAAGGCCCCGCCGTCTTCGGCACCCGCGCGCTCATGGAATTCATGGCCGAGCGTTCCATCGTGCCAGATCTGTGTCTGGTCGGTGAGCCGACGTCGGTAAATACGCTGGGCGACATGATGAAGATCGGCCGGCGCGGCTCGGTCAATATGTGGATCACCGTTACCGGCACGCAGGGCCATGTCGCCTATCCGCACAATGCCGACAATCCGATCCCGCGCCTGTGCGCGATCATGAGCGAGCTGGAAAAGGTGAGGCTCGATAACGGAACCGACTGGTTTCAGGCGAGCAATCTGGAGGTCACCGATCTCACCGTGGGCAATGAAGCGCATAATGTGATCCCCGGAGAGGCCAGTGCCCGCCTGTCGATCCGCTTCAACGACCGGCATACGGGCGACGGCCTGGTGCGCATGGTCCGCTCGGTGGCCGAGCTGCACGGCGGCACGGTGGAGGCCATTGTGTCGGGCGAACCCTTTCTCACCCCGCCCGGCGATTTCAGCGCCATCATCGCCGCAGCCATCACGGAAGTGACCGGCGTGGAGCCCGAGCTATCGACCAGCGGCGGCACGTCCGATGCGCGCTTCCTGTCCAAGCTATGCCCGGTCGTCGAATTCGGCCTGCGCAACGCCACCATGCACAAGCTGGATGAAGCGGTCGAGATCGCCGATCTGGAGGCACTGGTCGAAATCTATCGGCGGATCGTGCGCAAGGCGCTGGAGATGCCGGCGGGTTGAGGCAGACACTGATGTCTTCAGCAGGAGATATCGTCGATGCGTAGGCGCAACATTGTAATCGCTGTCCTGTTCGCCCTGACCGCTTCGGCGGCGGCCAGCGCGCAATCCTACACGCCATTCGATACCGGTGCGTATAAAGGCCCGGACGTTGGCCCAGCCAATCAGTTGATGGTGCTGGGCAGCCCGCACCTGTCCAATCTGCCGTCCACCTTCGATCCGGCACAGGTCGAGCCGCTCATCGATGATCTGCAGTCCTGGGCTCCCCAGGCCATTGCCATCGAATCGATATCCGGCGCCGGTTGCGACGTCATGCGCCAATATCCGGACCGCTATAGCGACAGCGTGGAAGCCTATTGCTGGAATCCGGCCCCTGCCGCCGCCGCGACCGGTCTGGATGTGCCCGCCGCCACCGCCGCATGGCAGGCCGCGCTCGCCAGCTGGCCGCCAGTGCCGACCGCAGCCGAGCGGCGCCATCTTGCCGCGCTGTTTCTCGCTGGCGGCGAAAGCGCCTCGGCGCTGGTGCAGTGGCTGCGTCTGGCGGACATGGACCGGCATGAAGGCGATGGACTGGACGCGGCGCTGGTCGCCCGGCTGGAGAAACTGCGCGCACGCAATGATGAAAGCCTGCTGATCGCCGCCGCGCTGGCCGCGCGTCTGGGGCTGGAGCGCGTCTTTGCGATCGACGATCACACCGCCGATGCCCCCGTTTCGAATGAAGCGGCCTATGGCAAAGCTATCGAACAGGCCTGGGACAATCCGGCAACGGCACGGCGCTTCAAAGAGGCGGACGCCTTACAAGCGCGCTTGGGCGAACCGGGGGGCTTGCTGGCCTTGTACCGCGCCTACAATGGTCCGGACTATGCACCATTGGCGTATCGGAGCGATTTCGGGGCCGCGCTGGAAGAGCCGTCCCCCCAGCGTTTCGGACGCGGCTATCTTGGCTATTGGGAAACGCGCAACCTGCGCATGGCGGCCAATCTGCGGGATGTCTTCGCCGCCCGTCCGGGGATCCGCGTGCTGCTGATCGTCGGCGCCTCCCACAAGGGCTATATCGAACATTATCTCGATCAGATGCACGACATGGTGATCGTCGATCCGCTGACCGTGCTGCAAGAAACGCCGCGCTGAGCGCAAGCTGGTTACACGCCGGGCCGCCGCAGCACGATATAGAGCGCGCCGTCGCCGCCATGGCGCGGATGCGCGCCGCGGACCGAGGCGATGCGGCTGGCATGGCGGGATGAGGCCAGCCAGTCGCGCACCGCCGCGCGGATCGCGCCGCGGCCTTCGCCAGTCGCGCGGTCGTGGCCGCGATCCTTGCCGGTCACCAGCAGGATGGTGCGATAGTGCATGGCGATGGCCTGCTCCAGCGCGCTATCCAGCCGGTCATAGGCGCCGGCCAGATTACGGCCATGCAGATCGATGCTGAGATCGGGCTCCAGCCGCCCCTTGATGATGCGCCGGTCCCAGCTGCCATCCAGATTGCCCGGCGCGGGCGGTGGTGGCGGTGCGGGCGCGGCGGGGCGGAACGCAGGTATACGCCCCTTCGGCTTCCCGGTCGGCGGTGGAGGCGGCGGCGGCGCAGCGACCGGTGCAGCCTCGGCGGTGGGCGCAGCGGGCCGGGGCTTGGCGGTGGTGATGGGGCGCACGGTTGCGATGACGCGCTGCCACAGCGCTGCTTCGTCAGGGCCGAGCGGGCGGCGGCTCACAGGCCGAGCCGCGCCGCCGACGCATTGGGCAAAAAGATGAGCGCTGATCCGCGCGCCGACATACCACCGGCAATCGCCCGTGCTTCCTCGCCCGCGCCCCAGAAGGTATCGAACCGGTTGGGCCCCTTGATGGCACCGCCCGTGTCCTGCGCCACCCAGAGCCCATTGGGTTCGGCCCGGTCCATCGACATCCAGACCGGCGCGCCGAGCGGCACGAAGTCCGGATCCGCTGCCACCGTGGTGCGCGGCGCCACGGCATAGCCCATGGCGCCCAGCGGCCCGGCCCCGGTCAGTTCCTGAAAAAAGACGTAGCTCTTGTTTTCGTCCATGATCCGCCGCCCCTCCTCGGGGTTGCGATGCAGATAGCCGACAATGCCCTGCATCGACGCTTCGCCCGGCTGGAGCAATCCGCGGTCCCGCATCAGCGCACCGATGCCGGTATAGGCGCGGCCATTTTGCGACGCGTAACCGATGCGCATCACGCCGCCATCGGGCAGACGCAGCCGGCCCGAGCCCTGCACCTGCAGGAAGAACAGCTCCACCGGATCGGCGGCCCAGCCGATGATCGGCGCGCGGCCTTCCAGGGAGCCCTGGACGATGGCAGCGCGCTCATCATAGGGGACGAGCTTGGTCCCCTCCACCTTGCCGCGCACCTTCTTGCCCGCCAGTTCGTCATTGAACTGGCCAAGATCGACATCGATCAGATCACCGGGACGGCCATAGATAGGCGTGTCGTAGCCTCGGCGGTGCGTGCGCGATCCGGCAATCTCCGGCTCGAAATACCCCGTGGCGAAGGCCTTGCCTTCGGCCACCTGCACGGGTGTGAAATGGCGGTCGAAAAAGGCAATCGCGTCGCGGTCCGAAGCATTGGCGGCGGCATTGCAGGCTTCCGCCCAATCGCCGTTTTGCGTCAGGCCGCTGCGATCGGTGCGGCGTTGCACGCCGGGACAGCTCAGACGAAAAGCGGCCAGGGCGGCAGCGGCCCGCGACGGATCGATCGGCAGGCTGCGCACCGCAGGGCCGCGCACCAGCGCGCTCGCCGCCGCCACGCTACCGTCGCCGCGCGCCGCGCCGGACGACATGGGGGGCAAGGCCGTCGCCGGGATCGGTGCTGCCGCCCTGTCGCTGCGATAGGGCGGTGCGGGACGCGGCGTGGGCGCGGCATCCTCATAGCCAAGCTGCGGGGTGCCGGGCGCAGACGACGGGGAGCGGACTCCGCCGCCTTCCGGTATCACACCGGAGCAGCCCGACAGCAAAACGGCGGCCCAGAGAGCCGCCGCAGCCTGTGTTCGATAGGAAAAGCCAGTCATACCGGCTTAGTGTCAAACCGTGGCGGTCTCGACAAGCGTCCAATTGGGGTCGTTCGACGTGACGTCGCGCTGGAAGGTCCAGATGTCATGCGCCTCGACGGCGTCGGTCATCGATCCGCCGATCACATTGCCATCCTTGTCCCGCACCAGAGCGGCGATATCGGCGTCGAACTGGATCGTCACCCGGGCGATGGGACGGCGATAATCCGCTTCCAGAATTTTCGCATCCTCGATCCGCACGAGCCGGTGCTCCAGCGTCTCGCCGCGCTCTTCGCGGGCATCGATCGCGCTGATGAAGCTCTGGCCCACCTCGTCGTCGGTCAGGAAATCCACCGTGTCGCGATCACCGCTCCAGAATGCTTCGAGCACCATGCGGTAAGCCGACTTCGCCCCTTCGACGAACCGCGCCGGATCGAAGTCGCGGTCGGCAGCACCGATGGCGGCGAGATCGCGGCCAGCGCCGGCAACGGCAGGGATGTCTTCCACAGGCGCTGCGCCTTCGCGCTTGTCATCACCGCGCTGCGGCTGGGCAGCGGGTGCGCGGGGGCTTTCCTCCACGCGGCGGGGCATCGGCTCCTGCTCATGCCCGGTGCGTTTGCCGAGCACGGAATAAAGCCGCAGGCCAAGAAAGCCTGCGAGCAGGGCCAGAATGATCATTTCAGGCGTCACATTGCCTCCAGAACCGCAAAAATAGGTCCGTACCGGAAAGCGGCACGTCTGCCGATACATAGGTTGGATCGGATGGGGTTTCAAATGCCTTTCCGTCGGGGCAGTGCCGCGAGCCGTCTTCCACCCGCGTGCAGACGGGCTGTGCGATGTCCAATCGGTTGCCCTCAACCGCCGCCACTGCTAGTCGCGCGGGCAACATAGCAGCGGGGCCGCGAGGGCGCCGCTCCACCCGCAAGACAGGATGAAGACCATGGCCGAAGATGGCAGCGATCTCGATTTCAACAATCAGGGCGGCGACAATGCCAATGGCATGGACAATGCGCCATCGGTTGGCGTGCTCAGCCAGTATATCAAGGATCTTTCGGTCGAGAACCCGAACGCGCCGGACAGCTACAACTGGGGCGGGCAGCCGCAGATCGACGTGCAGGTCAACATCCAGTCCAATGCGCTGAACGAAGAAGTGCATGAGGTGGCGCTGCGCCTCAACGTGAAAGCCAATGGCGAAAAGGGCGTCAGCTTCATCGTCGAGCTGGTCTATTGCGGCCTGTTCGGCCTGCGCAATGTGCCCGAAGAGGCGGCGCACCCGTTTCTCTTCGCCGAAGCGCCGCGAATCATTTTCCCGTTCGCCCGCCGCATTCTGGCCGATGCCGTGCGCGATGCCGGTTATCCGCCGCTGATGCTGGAGCCGATCGACTTCAACCAGCTCTACATGCAGCAGCGTGAGCAGGCCGGTGCGCAGGCGGGCGGCGATCAGCCCCCCGTCGGCCAAGCCTGATCGGAGCAGCCTGATGAGGGCCATCGCTGCGGTGCTGGCCCTCCTGGCTGACCGGCGGGCATGAATCTCGCCAAATCCCTCGGCTCCATCGGCGGGCTGACGCTGGTCAGCCGGGTGCTGGCGCTGGTGCGCGATGCCCTGCAGGCACGCTATGTCGGCGCAGGCTTTGCGTCCGATGCGTTTCTCGTCGCCTTCCGCCTGCCCAATATGTTCCGCGCCCTGTTTGCGGAGGGCGCGTTTACCGCCGCATTCATCCCCATGTACAACCGGCGCGTGGCCGAAGGCGGCGGCAAGCCTGCGGGCATCGATTTTGCCGAGCGCGCGCTGGCGGTGCTGTTTCCGATGCTGGTGGTTTTTACCGCCGCGCTGATGATCGCGGCCTGGCCGGTCACCTATGCGCTGTCCGGCGGCTTCAAAGATCCCACGCCGGCGCAATTCTCCTACGCCGTCACGCTGTCACGCATCACCATTCCCTATCTTTTGATGATCTCGCTGGTGTCGCTGCTGGGCGGCATCCTGAATTCGATGGAGAAATATTGGGTCAATGCCGCCGCGCCGATCCTGCTCAACATCGCGATGATCAGCGGGCTGTGGCTCTTTCATGGCGACGATCCTTACGAGACCGCCTGGGTGCAGGCGCTGTCGGTGACGGCGGGCGGCGTGCTGCAGTTGCTGTTCCTGATCTGGGGCTGCCGCCGGGCGGGCGTCAAACTGTCGCTGAGGCCGCCACGTATCGACAAGGATATCCGCCGCCTGTTCTCCCTCATCCTGCCTGCCGCCGCCGGTGCGGGCGCGACGCAGATCAATCTGCTGATCTCCACCGCGCTGGCCGGCAGCCTGCTGGCGCCGGGCGCGATCAGCTATATCTATTATGCCGACCGGCTGAACCAGCTGCCGCTCGGCCTGATCGGTATCGGCCTTGGCACCATCCTGCTGCCCACCCTTTCCCGCCTGCTGGGCGAGGACAAGGCGCAGGAGGCGATGCACATGCAGAACCGGGGCATCGAGCTGGCGCTGTTCCTGACGCTGCCGGCCACCGTGGCGTTTCTGACCATTTCCGAACCGATCGTGCGCGGCCTGTTCCAATATGGCGCGTTCAGCGCGGGCGATACCGAGGCGACGTCCATGGTGCTGGCCGCCTTTTCCATCGGCCTGCCCGCTTATGTGATGATCAAGGTGCTGACGCCGGGCTATTATGCGCGCAGCGACACGCGCACGCCGGTGCGCTTCGCCATGATCGCGATCGCGGTGAACATCGTCGGCAATCTCGCGCTCATTCCCACCATCGGCTATCTCGGCCCCCCGCTCGCCACCGCGCTGTCCGCCAGCATCAATGCCGGACTGTTATACTGGACGCTGCGCAAGCGCGGGCAGTTTCACGCCGATGCGCAGCTGGTGCGCCGCCTGCCCCGGCTGCTGCTCGCCGCGCTGCTGATGGGCGCGGCGCTCTGGTTCGCGCGCATTCTGGCCGCGCCGCACATGCAGGGGCTGATGCTGGAAAAAGCCATCACGCTGGCCATATTGTGCGGCGGCGGCGCGGCGGTCTATCTGGCCGCCTGTTTCCTAACCCGCGCCTTTCGGCTAGGCGACATCCGCGCGCTGGTCCGCCGCGCGCCTGCCAAAACCACCCCTGAGGAAACCACCTGATCATGCGCGTCGTCTCCGGCATCCAGCCAACCGGCAATCTCCATCTCGGCAATTATCTCGGCGCGATCGTCAACTGGGTGAAGATGCAGGATGAAGGCGAGTGCCTGTTCTTCCTGGCCGATCTGCACGCCATATCCATGCCGCACGATCCGGCCACCTTGCGCGCTGGCACGCGCGAAATGGCCGCCGCGCTGATCGCATCCGGCGTCGATCCGGACAAGGCGACCCTGTTCAACCAAGCCCGCGTGCCCGCCCATGCCGAGCTGCAATGGCTGCTCAACGGCACCGCGCGCATGGGCTGGCTGAACCGCATGACGCAGTTTAAGGACAAGTCCGGCAAGAACCGCGAAGGCGCCAGTATCGCGCTGTTCGCCTATCCCGTGCTGCAGGCCGCCGATGTGCTGCTGTACAATGCCACCCATGTGCCCGTCGGTGATGACCAGAAACAGCATCTGGAGCTGGCGCGCGACATCGCCGAAAAGTTCAATAACGACACCGGGACCGAGACCTTCGTGCTGCCTGAGCCGTTCATCGGCACGGACGCGGCGCGGATCATGTCCCTGCGCGATGGCTCCTCCAAGATGAGCAAGTCCGATCCTTCGGACATGAGCCGGATCAACCTGGCGGACGATGCCGATCTGATCGCCAAGAAGATCAAGAAGGCCAAGACCGATGCCGAGCCATTGCCCGATTCGATGGACGATCTGGCGGGCCGTCCGGAAGCGCGCAATCTGGTGACGATCTATGCCGCGCTGGAAGGCCGCGCGCCCGCCGATGTGTTGCAGGACTATGCCGGGCAGGGTTTCGGGCAGTTCAAACCCGCGCTGGCCGATCTCACCGTGAGCAAATTGGCGCCGATCTCCGAACGGTTCAACGCGCTGAAGAATGACGACGCCGCGATCGATGCGATCCTGGCCAAGGGCGCGCAGAAGGCCGCGCAAACCGGCGCACGGATCCTGGCCAGCGCCTATGAAGCGCTCGGCCTGCTGCGCTGATACGGGCGCGTGCAGCAATCTTACGCTAGCATAAACGGCGGCGCAGCAATGCATCCAGCCGTGCCTCTCATGCGTTCAATCGAGGTTCAGTGGCGCTATGTCACCTTGTTACCTATATTGTCTTTACGCGTATTGAGTCCGTAGGAGCCCGCATCATGTTCAGCATCAGCTTTCGCCAAGCCACCAAGTTCGCCGCCCCGGCTGCCCTGCTGGGGCTGGCGGCCTGCGCCACGCCGTTTCAGGCCAATGTCCAACGCTTCCAGCAGCTGCCACCGGCCCAGGGGGAAAGTTTTACGGTCGTCGCGCAGGATCCGGCCAACGCCGGCGGCATCGAATTTGGCCAATATGCCAATATCGTGGCGTCCGAAATGGTGCGCCAAGGCTATCGCCAGGCCGCCAACCCGGCCGCCGCCGATCTGGTGGTGAGCTTCGGTTATGACGTCGATACCGGGCGCGAACGCGTGGTGTCCGACATTTCCCCGTTCGGGTCGCCGTTCGGCTATGGACGCTTCGGTCTGTACGATCCCTTCTACGGCCCCCGCTTCATCGGCCGCCGCGGTCTCTATGGCCGGGGGTTCGTCTATGGCTTCAACGATCCGTTCATCTTTGGCGGCGGGTTCGGGGGTGTGCGCAGCTACACCATCTTCACCGGTGAAATCGACATGAAGATCGAACGGGCCGGCACCGGCGAACGGCTGTTCGAGGGCCGGGCACAGTCCATGTCGCGCTCCGATGACCTGACCTATCTGGTCCCCAATCTGGTCGAGGCCATCTTCACCGGCTTTCCCGGCAACAGCGGTGAGACGGTGCGTATCTCGGTGGCCCCGGAAGGGCGCAGCTGACAGCCCTCACCGGCAATATCCGATAAAAAAAGGCGGCCTGCGAGCCGCCTTTTTCATGGGATTATCATCTCTTGATGGTGATTTGAGAGCGTTTCAAGATGCCCTCAATCTGATTGAGTGATTTGCGAGCCGAAGCAATTTCGGCCATATCTTCTGCCTTGAGGGAATCTTCCAATCGTTTTTCCGAATCCAGCTGAAGCTGCACCAGACTCTTTGCAAAGTCTTCAAATGAAGGCAGCTTCGGATCGCCCACGTACTTGAGTGCCATCTTTCAGGCTTCCAGCTGGCGCAGCAGCGCGCGGACATCATTGTCCATCTCGCTGTCCTTGCCGCGCAATTCCTCGACCAGCCGGACCGCATGAATCACCGTGCTGTGATCGCGTCCGCCAAATTTGCGGCCGATCTCGGGATAGCTGCGCGGCGTCATCATCTTGGCGATATACATCGCCACCTGCCGGGGCCGCACGATGGCGCGGGCGCGGCGCTTGGAAGACATCTCGCTGCGATCGATCCGGTAATATTCGCACACCGTGCGCTGGATCTCGTCGATCGTGATGCGGCGGCGGCAGGCGCTCAATATGTCCTTCAGCTGCTCTTCGGCCAGCTGCTTGGAAACGGGCTTGCCGGTCAGCTGCGCATAGGCCAGCAGCTTGTTGAGGCCGCCCTCCAGCTCGCGGACATTGCGGCTGATGGTGCGCGCCAGAAACTCGACCACATCCTCGCCCACCTGCACCGACGGCATGCTGTCCAGCCGATGCTCCAGGATCGAGCGGCGCAGCTCCAGATCAGCAGGCTGAATATCCGCCACCAGCCCCTGCGACAGGCGGGACAGGATGCGCTGATCGACACCGTCCAGCGCCTGCGGCGCGCGGTCGGCCGCCACCACCAACCGCTTGCCCGAGCCGACGATGGCGTCGATCGTGTGGAGAAACTCCTCCTGCGTCGACATCTTGCCGATGATGAACTGGATATCGTCGATCAGCAGCAGATCGGCGGCGCGCAGACGGGTCTTGAACGCCATGGTTTCCTTGGCGCGCATGGCGGTCACGAATTCCATCATGAAGCGCTCGGCGGGCATATAGACCACCCTGGCGCCCGGATTGGCGGCGCGCCAGGCATGGCCGATGGCGTGCATCAGATGCGTCTTGCCCTGCCCCGTCGCGGCCTGAAGATAGAGTGGATTGAACAGCGGCGCTTCCGGCGCGGCCATCCGCTGTGCGGCGGTCAGCGCCAGCACATTGCCCTGCGCCGCCACGAAATTGTCAAAGGTGTAGCGCGGGTCGAGGGCACTATCCTGCGCTTCGGAAAGCTCGCGCTCGCTGGGCGGGGCAAACTCGTCCGCGGGCCGGAGCCGGTGAATCTGGGCGCCATTGGGGCGCGCGCGGATCGCGAGAGACCGGATGCCTGGCACCACGCTCTTCCAGGCCAGCGTAAGCCGGTCCAGATAATGATCGCGCACCCATTTGGCGGAAAAGTCGGACGGCAGCAGCAATTCCAGCGCGCCTTCTTCCCGATCGAAATCCCCCAGCTTGATGGGCCGGATCCACTGCCCGAATATCTGTGCGCCCATATCCCGGCGCAGTCCCCCGGCTATCGCCTGCCAAGCCTCTCCCAACTCGTCCCCGTTCGATCCGTTACGCATGATCGCCACTGAATTTCCCATTATTAACCACCCCTTGATCCGCCAGCCCCGTTGGGCTCTTGGATAGACACAATGCGGCCCCGTCCGGAAAGCGGCTGCTCGCCCGGGTCCCTTCATTTCGATGCCTCTTGGAACAGTTCGCGATCGCGGCGCTCGCTGCCCAGACCCTTTTGTAGACAGCAAAAAAGGCATCGCACAAGTGGTGCACAGTGAAAAATAACTGAAATATACCGTTGACTCATCAAAGCACGCAAAACGGTTGATGCGTCCTAAAGCGGTCTGTTTTCAACCGCTTACCCACAGGGCGCTTCGGGTGGGTCACCCACGAATCGTGGAGTTGCCGTGGCATCGCCTTCCCGCGCCATCGGCACAAAAAAAGGCCCGCCTCACATGCGTGGGGCGGGCCTTCCGAAAAGTCGGACGTGACGGTCGAATCAGATAGCGGCGACGCGCTTGTTGAGACGGCTCATCTTCCGCGATGCGGTGTTCTGATGGTAAATGCCCTTGGAAACGCCGCGCGCCAATTCCGGCTGCATTTCGCGCAGCGCAGCGCTGGCGGCATCCTTGTCACCAGCTTCAATCGCGGTTTCGACCTTCTTGATGTAGGTCCGCACGCGGCTCAGCCGGTTCTTGTTGACGAGCTCACGCTTCGCGTTGCGGCGAATCCGTTTTTTTGCCTGCGGCGTATTGGCCATAAAATCCTCGAAGGTTCATATCGAAACAAAAAAGACCGCGCATCGCGGCACGGTCGCATTCAAGCAGGGCACTTAAGCGAAAGACCGCCGCCCGTCAACGGGCAACGGCATATTCCTGCCGCAGCGCGCCAGCAGGTCAGCGAGTCAGCGCGCTGGCCTGCTCGGCGCGTTGCCGGATGGCAGCATAGTCGCTTTCGCCCTTGGGCACCAGCCAGCTGCCGCCCACGCACAGCACCGGCTCCAGCGCCAGCCAGTCGCTGGCGGTCGATTCGGTGATGCCGCCGGTCGGGCAGAACTGGATCTGGCCGAACGGGCCGCTGAGCGCTTTGAGCGCCTTGATGCCACCCGAAGCTTCGGCCGGAAAGAATTTGAAATGCGTCAGCCCCATGTCCAGCCCGCGCATGATATCGCCGGCATTGGCGATACCGGGAAGAAACGGCACCTGCTGATGCAGCGCGGCCTTGCCCAGCGATTCGGTCAGGCCCGGAGATACGATGAACTCGGCGCCGGCCGCCAGCGACCGCTCCAGCCCCCTGGCATCCAGCACGGTACCAGCACCGACGATGGCACCGGGCACCTTCTTCATCTCTTCGATGGCGCCTAGCGCCGCCTCGGTCCGCAAGGTGACCTCCAGCACGCGCAGGCCGCCGGCCACCAGCGCCTCGGCCATGGCGCGCGCGGTGGCGACGTCATCGATCACCAGCACCGGAATGACCGGCGCGGTCCGCATGATGGTTTCGATGGAGTTCATGAGATGTCCTTTGCGTGATGTTGGGCGGCAAATGCGGCGGCAGCGCCATAGAGGCCGGGTTCGGGGTGGGAGATCAGCTTGACCGGCTGACGCTCCATGAGAGACTGGAAACGGCCCTTGGCGGCGAAGCGTTCGGCAAAGCCGGATCTGGGCAGGAAGTTCGTCAGCCGAGCGCCCAGCCCGCCCGCCAGAACGACCGCTCCGGGCCCATGCGTCAGCGCGATATCGCCAACCACCGCGCCCAGGCAAAGGCAGAAGCGATCGAGCGCGGCTTCGGCCATCGAATCCTTGCCCTCCAGCGCGGCGGTCCACAGCGCCTTGTCGTCGCCGCGCGGAATATCGCGGCCTTCGAACTGCGCCAGCACTTCCCAGATCGACCGCAGGCCCGGCCCGGCCACCACGCGCTCCACCGAGACGCGGTTGTGCTTCTTGCGCAGATGTTCCAGCAGCCGGTCCTCGACCTCGTCCAGCGGCGCGAAATCGCTGTGGCCGCCTTCGGTCGGCAGCACGCTGATCGCGCCGTCCTTGCGCAGCAGAATCGCCACGCCAAGGCCGGTGCCGGGGCCGACCACCGTGACCACACCGTCTTTCGGCAGCGGCCCTTCCGGCCCGGTGACGTGCAGCAGATAATCGTCATCCACCGCGGCAACGGCATGGGCGACCGCTTCGAAATCATTGAGCAGCACATGGCTGTCCAGCTTCAGCTTGCTGTCGATCAGCGCGGGCCGGACGATCCAGGGATTGTTGGTGAATTTGATCACCTCGACGCGGATCGCCGCGGCGATGGCGATGGCGGCGTGGCGCGGCATCGGTTCGTCCAGCGTGGCGCCATAGGCCTCCCAGGCGATCTGCAGGCTGGCATGATCGGCGGCGCGCATCTTGGTCGGCTCGCCCAGTGAGACCACCCGGCCCTCGGCCACCTCGGCGATGGCGAAGCGGGCATGGGTGCCTCCGATATCGGCAACTACGATCCGCATGATTACAGCCCCGCCTCGGCCAACATGGCAGACCCGCCCTTTTCCGCCTCATCGGCATGCGCGCGCATCAGGCCGAACAGCTCGCGGCCCAGCCCGACATTGTCGAGCTGCGCGGCGGCATGTTCGCGCGCATCCCATTCGGCGGCATCGACCAGCGCCTCGACCACGCCGGTGCGTGCGCAGACCCTGACGATATCGCCATCGCGCAGCTTGCCGATCGGCCCGCCGCCCAGGGCTTCGGGCGAAAGATGGATCGCGGCGGGCACCTTGCCGCTGGCCCCGGACATGCGCCCGTCGGTCAGCAGCGCGACGCGGTATCCGCGGTCCTGCAGCACGCCGAGCGGAGGCGTGAGCTTGTGCAGTTCCGGCATACCGTTCGCCTTGGGGCCCTGATGACGCACCACGACCACGACGTCGCGGTCCAGCTCGCCCGATTCGAAGGCGCCGCGCACATCGTCCTGCCGTTCGAAAATCCGGCACGGGGCCTCGATCGTCCAGCGGTCCTCGTCCACCGCGCTGGTCTTCATGATGCAGCGGCCCAGATTGCCCTGCATCAGGGCAAGGCCGCCGGTTGCCTGAAACGGCGCGTCGGCGGGGCGCAGCATGCTGTCGTCGGCGCTGACTTGCGGCGCGGGCTTCCAGGTGAGCCCGCCTTCATCGGCCAGAAACGGCTCCTCGGCATAGCCGTTCAGATCCGAATGCCAGACGGTCATGATATCGCCGTGCAGATAGCCGCCGCCGATCAGCTCGCGGATGACATAGCCCATGCCGCCCGCCGCCTGGAAGTGATTCACGTCGCCCGATCCATTGGGATAGATGCGGCTCAGCAGCGGCACGACATCGGCCAGATCGCTGAAATCCTGCCAGTCGACGATGATGCCCGCCGCCCGCGCAAAGGCGGGAATGTGGATGGTATGGTTGGTCGATCCGCCCGTCGCCAGCAGCCCGACGATGGCATTCACGATCGCCTTTTCATTGATCACGCGGCCGACTGGGCGATAATCCTCGCCGTCCGATCCGATTTCGGTCAGCCGGTGCACGGCGGCACGGGTCAGCTCCTGGCGGATCTTGGTGCCGGGATTGGGGAAGGCGGCGCCCGGCACGTGCAGGCCCATCACTTCCATCATCATCTGGTTGCTGTTGGCCGTGCCGTAAAAGGTGCAGGTGCCCATGCCGTGATAGCTGGCGCTTTCGGCTTCCAGCAGCTCATCGCGGCCCACCTTGCCCTCGGCATAAAGCTGGCGCACGCGCTGCTTTTCCTTGTTAGCGAGGCCGGACGGCATCGGCCCGGCGGGCACGAAGATCGCCGGCAAATGGCCAAAGCGCAGCGCGGCGATCAGCAGGCCGGGCACGATCTTGTCACAGATACCCAGCATCAGCGCGCCTTCATACATGGCGTGGCTGAGGCCCACGACAGAGGCCAGCGCAATGGTATCGCGGCTGAACAGCGACAGCTCCATGCCATCCTGCCCCTGCGTCACCCCGTCGCACATCGCCGGCACGCCGCCCGCGACCTGCGCAGTGGCGCCCTTTTCGCGCGCAAAGACCTTGATCAGCTCGGGATAGCGATAATAGGGCGCATGCGCGGACAGCATGTCATTATAGGCGGTGACGATAGCCAGATTGGTGGCCCGCGCCTGCCGGATGGTCGATTTGTCTTCCCCGCTGGCGGCAAAGGCATGGGCCAGATTGCCGCAGCTGAGCACCGAGCGGCGGGTGCCTTCATCCTTCTGCCGCTCGATCAGATCGAGATAGCGGGCGCGGCCGTCGCGCGATCGTTCGATCACGCGCTCGGTCACTTCGGCGACTTTGGGATGCAGGGTCATGTCAGGGTCCCTCGTAAATCGTGATATTGCGGTCGAGCTGCGCGAAGAAGCGGGCCACCGGCAGGCCCGAGCTTTCCCCGTCGGTAATCGCGCGGTCCAGCACGGCGCGCTTTTCATGGCCGGAGATCACCATGATGATGTGGCGCGCATTGGAAATGCAGGGCACCGACAGGGTGATGCGGGATACCGGCGCTTCAGGCGGCAGCGGATCTGGCCGCACGCGCACCGCCTTGGCCTGCGCCGGCGGCTTGAACGCGGTGTCATAATCCGGGCCGGGAAAGACGCTGGCGAAATGCCCGTCGCTGCCCATGCCGAGCCAGATCAGATCGAGCGGGAATTTCAGCTTGTCGGCAATGCCGCGCGCCTCGACCGCCGCCTGGGCCTCGTTTCCCGCCGTCTCGAACAGCGGAGAGATGGTCGCGCCGGTATCGCCGAACACGCGGCGCAGGGCGGCGATGTTCGACAGCTCGCTGTCTTCTTCCACGATGCGGTCGTCGGCAGGGATGATCGAAACCTTTTCCCAGCCAAGCCCGGTGCGCGACAGCTTTTCGTAGATCGGGAACGGGCTGGACCCGCCCGACAGCGCAATCAGCGACTGCCCGCTTTCCAGCAACGCGTTTCGCAGGATCTTGGTGACGTCCGCCGCCACCTTGTCGTGCAGCTCTTCGGTGCTGCCGAAACTTTTGCGATCAATCATGCCAGCTCACTCCATCCCGCTCGGTCAGCGCAATCGCGGCGCTTGGGCCCCAGCCTCCGGCGTTGTAACTTTTGGGTTTCTTTCCGCTCGTCTTCCAGGTCTCGCGAATCTCGTCGATCCACTTCCACTGCGCCTCCACCTCGTCGCGGCGGACGAACAGCGTCTGATCGCCCTCCACCAGATCGAGCAACAGCCGCTCATAGGCGATACGGCGGCGCGTACCGGCAAAGGCCTGGCTGAGCGACAGGTCCAGCGGCACCTCGCGCAGTACGATCTTGTCCCGGTCGATCCCCGGCTCCTTGGCCATCACCAGCAGCCGGACATATTCCTCCGGCTGCAGGCGGATGATCAGCGTGTTGGCCTCCAGCCGTCCCTCGCGTCCCACAAAGATATTGTGCGGCACCGGCTTGAACTGCACCACGATCTCGCTGCGGCGATCGGCCATGCGTTTGCCGGTGCGCAGATAGAAGGGCACGCCCTGCCAGCGCCAATTGTCGACATGCGCCTTCAGGGCCACGAAGGTCTCGGTGTCCGAGCCGTCGCCCAGATCGTCGCCATAGCTTTTCACCGGCTCGCCCTTCACCGCGCCGTCGCCATATTGGCCGGTCACGCTGTCGCCTTCCGGCACGGGGCGCAGCGCGCGCAGCACCTTGACCTTTTCGTCGCGGATCGCGGTGGCATCGAAATTGCCGGGCGGCTCCATGGCGATCAGCGCCAGCAACTGCAGCATATGGTTCTGCACCATATCGCGCAGCGCGCCGGTATCGTCATAGAAATCCGCGCGCCCTTCCAGGCCGACCGTTTCGGTTACGGTGATCTGGACATGGTCGATATTGTTCGAATTCCACACCGGTTCGAACAGCATATTGGCAAAGCGCAGCGCCATCAGGTTCTGCACCGTTTCCTTGCCCAGATAATGGTCGATGCGGAAGGTGCGCTCCTCGGGGAAGACGGCGGCCACGGCATCGTTGATCTGCGCGGAGCTTTCGAAATCCGTGCCGAGCGGCTTTTCCAGGCCGATGCGGACATTGTCGCCTGCCAGACCGGCGGACTGCAGGCCGCGGATGGTGGGTTCGAACAGGAACGGCGCGGTCGACAGGAAAATGGCGAGGCCGCAGCTGATATCGCCCACCTTGGCCGCCAGATCGTCGAACCCCTCGATCGTCGAGGCATCGAGCGGCTGATAGAACAGCCGCTCCAGAAAGCTGGCGATCGCGCCCTCGTCCTTGCGGTCGGTCGGCAGAAATTCGTCCAGCGCATCGCGCGCCATATCGCGGAAGCCATCATCGGTCAGTTCGCTGCGCGCGGTACCGAAGATCTTCAGATTGGGCGCAATCAGCGCGTCCGCATGCAAGGCATAGAGCGATGGCAACAACATGCGCTTGGCCAGATCGCCGGTGGCGCCGAAGAGGATAAGGTTCTGACAGCGCTGATCGCCGTCCGAAGTCTTGTGGTCAGCTATGGTCTCTACTCCCTGGGAAGAGGTCCTCAGAATCGCGGCGCCTGAAAGACGCTCTGCTACGGCTCAATGCGCTTGTAGCAAGCTTGTTCAAATCGGGGGCGGGAAAATTGCAGGCTTTCGATGCGCCATGGCTTGTGGCAACGCGCCGGACGCCCGCCATTGGCGGCCTTATCCGTATGCGCCGCGCAAGAACGCGCCTGTTGGAGACCGGAGCCCGAGCATGGATCAGCATGAAAACAGCGCCGCGCAGCTGCTTGATCGCGCATCGACCATCGTCATCAAGGTCGGCAGCTCGCTGCTGATAGACCGCGCCAGGGGCCGCCCGCGGGTGGCCTGGCTGCATGCACTGGCGGAGGATATCGCGGCGCTGCGGGAGGGCGGCAAGCGCGTGATCATCGTCACCTCCGGCGCCATGGCGTTCGGCTGGCCGCGACTGGGGCTGGCGCGATCCGATGTGGTGACCGAGCGGCAGGCGGCGGCGGCGGCGGGGCAGACCCTGCTCATGAGCGCCTGGGACAATGCGCTGGCGCCCCATGACATCGTGGCGGCGCAGCTGCTCCTGTCGATCGGCGATATCGAGGCGGAGCGGCGCGGGGCCAATGCACGCGCCGCCATGCAGACGCTGCTGTCCTGCGGCGCCGTGCCGGTGGTGAACGAGAATGATTCGGTCGCCACCGAGGAACTGCGCTTCGGCGACAATGACCGGCTGTCCGCCAGCGTGGCGCAGCTGGCCGATGCGGATCTGCTCGTGCTTCTGTCGGATGTGGAGGGCATGTTCGATGCCGATCCGACGGACAATCCGGCGGCGAAGCACATGCCCTATATCGCCGCCATCACGCCGCAGATCGAATCGCTGGCGGGGGTCAGCAGCTCGGGCGTGGGAACGGGCGGCATGGCCACCAAGATCGCCGCTGCGCGCTTTGCCGCCGCGCATCGCTGCGCCACGATCATCGCCAGCGGACAGGCGGCCCACCCGATCGAAAAGCTGCGCGCCGGTGCCCGCGCGACGGTGGTGGGCGTGGCGGCGCAGGCCTGACCGGCAGGGGAGCCTCCAGCGATTTCGATCAAAAAACTCGCCCCGCGCGCAATTTTTATGCTTGTTCTTGCGCGCAGATGATATAGAGCGCGCTCAACGGCATCGTGCCGCATACAAGGGATTCGCATCGCATGACGGCAAAGTCCGCCATTTTTGACCGCACCGTGGATGATGGCTTCGCCCTCGTCCTCCTTCCGCTTGTAGTATTTCTTGACCACCAAGAGGGGCGCCTTTGAGCTGACAAGCCAAAAGGATTATAGACCGCCCCGCTCCCACAAGGACGCGGGGTTTTTTATTGGCCTCTTCTCCCACGGCTCCAACAGCGGCAACATGATATGACTGACAGCAGCACGCCATCCCGGCCCACCCAGGGCAAACGCTCCGACGCCATCACCAAGGGCGCGGCCAAGGCGCCGGCGCGCGCCATGCTGCGCGGCGCGGGCTTTACCGACAAGGACATGGCCCAGCCGATGGTCGCCGTGATCAACAGCTGGACCAGCGTGTCCCCGTGCAACATGCATCTGCAATTGCTGGCCGAGCCGATCCGCAAGGGCCTGCGCGATGGCGGCTGCACGCCGATCGATTTCAACACCATCGCGGTGACCGACGGCATCGCCATGGGCGGCGAAGGCATGCGCGCCTCGCTGATCAGCCGCGAGGTTATCACCGATTCGATCGAGCTGGCGGTCAAGGGCCACAGCCTGGACGCCGCGGTCATCATGGTCGGCTGCGACAAGACCATTCCCGCCGCCGCCATGGCGCTGGCACGGCTCGATATACCGGGCCTGATTTTCTATGGCGGCACGATCATGCCCGGCAACAGCAAGGGCAAGGACCTGTCGATCCAGGACGTGTTCGAAGCGGTCGGCGCGCATGCCAAGGGCGATATGTCGGACGCCGAGCTGGACGAAGTCGAGCGTGCAGCCTGCCCCGGCGCGGGCGCGTGCGGCGGACAGTTCACCGCCAACACCATGGCGATGGCGATGGCGTTCATGGGCCTGTCCCCCATGGGATCGGGCGATCCGCCCGCCATCAGCAAGGAAAAGGGTCTGGAAGCGCAGCGCTGCGGGCGTCTGGCGGCCAAGCTGGCGCATGACGGGACCAGCGCGAAAAGCTTCATTACCGAGACCAGCCTGCGCAACGCGGCCATTTCGGTCGTGGCGTCCGGCGGCTCGACCAATGCCGTGCTGCATCTGCCCGCCATCGCAGCGGAAGCGGGCGTGCCTTTCTCCATCGAAATCTTCGACGAGCTGACGCGCACCGTCCCGGTCATCACCGATCTAAAGCCCGGCGGCCAGTATCTGGCGCGCGACCTGTTCGATGCCGGCGGCACGCGGCTGGTCGGCAAGCGTCTGGCCGAGGCCGGGATCATCGCCGACAGCCCCACCGTCAGCGGCCGCAACCTGTTTGCGGAACTGGACGATTTCGCGGAGACCGACGGCCAACAGGTCGTCAAAACCGTGGCTGCGCCGGTCAAGCAATTTGGCGGCCTGCGCATCCTCTATGGCGATCTGGCCCCCGAAGGCGCGGTGCTGAAAACCGCCGCCGCCGGCGCGCTGAATTTCACCGGCCCCGCCAAGGTGTTCGATGGCGAGGAAGCGGCCTTTGCCGCGGTCAGCGATCGGCAGATCGTCGCCGGCGATGTCGTCATCATCCGCTATGAAGGCCCGCGCGGCGGCCCCGGCATGCGCGAAATGCTGGCCACCACCGCAGCGCTTGCCGGGCAGGGTCTGGCCGGCGATGTCGCGCTGATCACCGATGGCCGCTTTTCGGGCGCAAGCCACGGCTTCGTCATCGGCCATGTCTCGCCCGAGGCGGCGCGCGGCGGCCCGATCGGCCTGATCCAGACCGGCGATATCGTCACCATCGACGCCGAGGCGCGCCGCATCGACGTCGATTGCGATTTCGACGCGCGCGCGAAGAATTTCACACCGCGTGCGCCCAACAAGATGGGCGGCGTGTTCGACAAATATGCGCGGCTGGTTTCCTCCGCCGCGATCGGCGCGGTCACGATCGAGACCGACGCCCTTATGCCCTCTCCGAATAAATCAAAGGATGGAATGCGATGAAAGTTTATACCGAAAAGGACGCCAACCCAGCCGCCGTCAAGGACGCGCCCGTCGCCGTCATCGGCTATGGCAGCCAGGGCCGCGCCCATGCGCTGAACCTGCATGAGAGCGGTTGCGACGTCATCATCGGCCTACGCGAAGGCAGCAAGACGGCGGAAAAGGCCAAGGCCGATGGCCTGAAGGTCATGACCGTGGCCGAAGCCACCAAGGCGGCCAAGCTGATCGCCATCCTGACGCCCGACATGAGCCATGAGGCCATTTTCGACGCCGAGATCGCGCCCAATCTTTCCGATGGCGATGCCCTGCTCGTCGCCCATGGCTTCACCGTGCTCTATGGCCGCATCAAGCCGTCCGACAAGGTCGATGTCATCATGGTCGCGCCCAAGGGGCCCGGCGATCTGGTGCGCCGCGAATATCAGCGCCAGCGCGGCGTGCCCGCCCTGATCGCCGTCCACCAGGATGCGACCGGCAAGGCCAAGGAAAAGGCGCTGGCCTATGCCGCGCTGATCGGCGGGGCCACCGCCGGCGTGCTGGAAACCACCTTCAAGGAAGAGACCGAGACCGATCTGTTCGGCGAGCAGGCCGTTCTGTGCGGCGGCGCGACCGAGCTGGTGCTGGCCGGTTACGAAACGCTGGTGAACGCCGGCTATCAGCCGGAAATCGCTTATTATGAATGCCTGCACGAGTTGAAGCTGATCGTCGATCTGCTCTACGAGGGCGGTCTGTCCAAGATGCACGAGTTCATTTCCGAAACCGCGATCTATGGCGATCTGGTCTCCGGTCCGCGCGTCGTGAATGACGAGACGCGGGCGCGCATGAAGGATGTCCTCACCGACATTCAGGACGGCACCTTTGCGCATAACTGGATCCTGGAGAACCAGGCCGGCAAGACGCGCTACAACAAGATGCTCGACAATGATCTGAACCACCCGATCGAGAAGACCGGCAAGGAGTTGCGCGCGCTGATGCCGTGGCTGCAGGCCGGTTCGAACACGGCCAAGAACTAAGCTGATCCGAACAGGAACCGATCCCATGTCCACTGCCCCCGCAAGCATCGCCGAACAGCCACAGACCGCCGTCCGCACGGGCGCCGAACTGGTGGTCGACACGCTGGAGCGGTTGGGCGTGGAATCGGTTTTTGGCTATCCGGGCGGCGCGATCATGCCGCTCTACGATGCGCTCGCCCGTGGCAAGGTGAAGCATTATCTGGTCCGGCATGAGCAGGCGGCGGCCTTTGCCGCCGATGCCGCCGGGCGTGTGACCGGGCGTGCCGGGGTCTGCCTGGCCACCAGCGGGCCGGGCGCGACCAATCTGATCACCGGCATCGCCAATGCCTTTATGGATTCGGTCCCGCTGGTCGCAATCACGGGCCAGGTGCCGCAGACGCTGATGGGCACGGACGCCTTTCAGGAAATCGATATCTTCGGCCTGACCCTGCCGATCGTGAAGCACAGCGTGGTCATCCGCGATCCCGCCGATATTCCCGCCGCTTTGGCCGAGGCGTTCGCCATTGCCGAGGGCGGCCGCCCCGGCCCGGTTCTGGTCGATCTGCCCAAGGACGTGCAGCAGGCCAGCTGCGCGCGATGGGACGAACCGATGGAAGGCGACGATTTGCGCCCCTCCCCCTCCGCGGAAAGCCTGGCCGAAGCGGACAAGCTGATCGCGGCGGCCAAGAAGCCCCTGCTCTATCTGGGCGGCGGCGTGGCGCGTTCCAACGCCACCGATCTGGTGCGCGACATTTCCGAGCGCACCGGCATTCCCGCCGTCGCCACATTGCAGGGCCTTGGCGTTTTGCCGGTCGAGCATCCCAATTTCGTTGGCATGCTAGGCATGCATGGCGGGCGCGCGGCCAACACCGCCGTGCAGGAATCCGATCTGCTGATCGTGATCGGCGCGCGCTTCGATGACCGGGCGACCGGCCATCTCGCCAGCTTCGCGCCGCATGCGTCGGTGGTCCATATCGATACCGATGCCGCCGAGTTCGGCAAGCTGCGCCATGCCCATTCCACCATGTGCGGCGATCTGAAGCGCTGCCTGCGCACCATCGAATTTACCCCTGGTGACATTTCCGAATGGCAGGCCGAAACCCGCCGCCTGAAGGAAGAGCATGCGCCGCGCTACGATGCGCCGGGCAATGGCGTGTTCGCCCCTGAATTGCTGAAAAAGCTGTCCGAGCGTGCGGGCGACAGCTTCGTGGCCGCCTGCGATGTCGGCCAGCACCAGATGTGGGTGGCGCAGCACTGCCGCTTTTCCCGCCCGCAGGCGCATCTCACCAGCGGCGGCCTGGGCGCGATGGGCTATGGCCTGCCCGCCGCCATCGGCGCCAAGGTGGCCGAGCCGGACGCGACCGTGGTCTGCGTTTCCGGCGATGGCAGCTTCATGATGAACATTCAGGAGCTGGCCACGCTGCGGCGGTACAATATCCCGGTCAAGATCGTCCTTCTGGACAACAGCATGCTGGGGCTGGTGCGCCAGTGGCAGGAGCTGTTCTTCGAGGGCAATTATTCCGAGGTCGATCTGAGCGACAATCCCGACTTTGTGGAAGTCGCCAACAGTTTCGGGATCGAGGCCTTTTCGGTCGATCTCAAAAGCCAGGTGGACGGCGCGATCGATCGTCTGCTGGCCGCCAAGGGGCCGATCCTGGCGCATGTCCGGATCGATCCGGAAGAAAATGTCTGGCCGCTGGTGCCGCCAGGCAAATCCAACGCTGACATGATGGAGAGTAAGTGGTGAGCATTCAGAACATCCGCATCGAATTCGCTTTTGCCGAAGGTGCTCTCCGCCGACTTCTGGGCGTGATCGAGGCGCGCGGCTGGATCATCACGTCCATGCAGATGGGATCCGACGGCGACCGGTCGATCATGACGCTGTCGCTGAATCCGCGTGACGGAACACGCAAGATTGCGACATTGATCCGGCAGATCAGCCGGGTGTACGGCGTTATCTCCGCCGCCCACATGGATGGCGCCACCAGTTTTATCAGGGAGATTCCCCGTGCCGCAGCCGGATAACAGCGCAACCGCCGGAGACACCGCCAAGGAGTCCGACGTACGTCGCATCGCGATATTCGATACCACGCTGCGCGATGGCGAACAGGCACCGGGCTTCTCCATGACCACCGCGCACAAGCTGGCCATTGCCCACTCGCTCGCGGATCTGCGCGTCGATGTGATGGAGGCCGGCTTTGCCGCCGCCTCGCCCGGCGATGCCAAGGCGATTGCGGAGGTGGCCGCCCAAGTCACCGGGCCCGTCATCTGCTCGCTCGCCCGCACCAAGGCAGGCGATATCGAAGCGGCGCATCGCGCGCTGGAAGCGTCCGACAACAACCGGCTGCATCTGTTCATCGGCACCAGCCCGCTGCACCGCGAGGCCAAGCTGCGCCTGACCCGCGATCAGGTGCTGAGCGAGATCGAGCGTTCGATCAGCTCCTCCAAGGGCCAGTTCGGGCAGATCGAGTTTTCCGCCGAGGATGCCATCCGCACCGAGCGCGATTTTCTGATCGAGGCGCTGCAGGTGGCCGCCGATGCGGGGGCCGACGTGCTCAACGTGCCAGACACGGTGGGCTACACCAGCCCGGAAGAGATGTACGAGCTGTTCCGCGATCTGTGCGCGAACATCAAACGGCAGGATCATGTCGTGTTTTCCACCCACTGCCATAATGATCTGGGCATGGCCGTCGCCAACAGCCTGGCCGCCGTGCGCGGCGGGGCGGGCCAGATCGAATGTTCGATCAACGGGATTGGTGAGCGGGCGGGCAATTGCGCGCTGGAAGAGGTGGTGATGGCGCTCAAGACGCGCGCCGATCATTACCGCGCCGATACCGGCATCCGCACGCAGGGGCTCTATGCCGCCAGCGGTCTCTTGGCCGAAAGCACCGGCAACGCGCCGCCGCGCAACAAGGCGGTGGTGGGGCGCAATGCCTTTGCGCATGAAGCCGGCATCCATCAGCACGGCATGCTCGCCAATCGCGAGACCTATGAGATCATGGAGCCGAGCGATGTCGGCGTGCCGTCCACGCTGGTGCTGGGCAAGCATTCGGGCAAGCACGCCCTGCGCGCGCGGCTGGAAGGCCTGGGCTATGATATCGGCGACAACCGCATGGAAACGGTTTTCGCGCAGTTCAAGACGCTGGCCGACACCAAGCGCGAGGTGACCGACAACGATCTGGTCGCGCTGATCGAGGGCGAGGACGTCGCTAATATCTGGCATCTGGTGCGTGCCGAGCTGCGCACCGGCACCAAGGCCACGGCCAATCCCACCGCCAAGCTGGTGGTGGATCACCGCGATCGTGGGCGGCTCAGCGCCATCGGTCACGGCACCGGCCCGTTCGAGGCGTTGAGCGATGCCTTCTGCATCGTTGCCGAGGTGGAAGGCACGCTGGACAGCATCGACGCGCATCAGCTGTCGCGTGAGATGGACATCGAGGTGGGCCTTACCGTCGCGGGCGAAAAGGTGCGCGGGCGCAGCCAGCATACCGATGTGATCGTGGCCGCCGCCGAAGCGCTGCTTGCCGCGTTCAACAATCATGCACGCAAGACCAATGCTGCGCAGCAAAGTGCAGCAGAGGAAGCGCCGGTCGCCTGATCTATCCCAGACATCCCGGCGCAGGCCGGGATCTCCCATAGCCCAGCGCCTGAAGAGATTCCGGCCTTCGCCGGAATGACGAAACCTAAGAGTGAAGTGCCATGACCGCCAAATCGCTGTTCGACAAATTATGGAATCGCCACGTCGTGGTGCCGGAAACCACCGACGCGCCCGCTGTCCTGTATATCGATCTGCACCTGATCCATGAAGTCACCAGCCCGCAGGCCTTTTCGGTGCTGGAAGAGCGCGATCTTCCCGTGCGCCGCCCGGACCTGACCAAGGCCACGCTCGATCACAGCACGCCGACGCTGAAAGCCGGTACGGATGGCAGGCTGCCCTATGCCACCGCGCAGGCGGAAAAGCAGGTGGAGCGGCTGATCGCCAACACGCAAAAACATGGCATCGAGCTGTTCGGCCTGGGCGATCCGCGGCGCGGCATCGTGCATGTTATCGGGCCGGAGATGGGCCTGACCCAGCCCGGCAAGACCATCGTCTGCGGAGACAGCCACACCAGCACCCATGGCGCATTCGGCGCGCTGGCGTTCGGCATCGGCACCACCGAAGTCGGCCATGTGCTGGCCACGCAATGCATCCTGCAGCGCAAGCCGAAATCCATGCGCGTCACGGTGAACGGCACGCTGCCAGAGGGCAGCAGCGCCAAGGACATGGCGCTGGCCATCATCGCGCAGATCGGCGCGGATGGCGGCCAGGGCTATGCGCTGGAATTCGCCGGAAGCGCGGTACGCGCGCTCACGATGGAAGGGCGCATGACCTTGTGCAACATGGCGATCGAGGCGGGCGCGCGCGTCGGCCTCGTCGCGCCGGACGAGACGACCTTTGCCTGGCTGAAGGGCCGCGACCGTGTGCCCGCCGACTGGGCCGCCGCCATGGCCGACTGGCAGACGCTGCCGACAGAAGACGGCGCGGCGTTCGACAAGGAAGCGGTGCTGGACGGCGGCGCGATCACGCCCATGATCACCTATGGCGTTTCTCCCGATGCCGCCGCGCCCGTGGGCGGATCGCTACCCAGCACGGACAGCGACGCCGCCCGCCATGCCAACGACTATATGCAGTTTGCCGAGGATCGCCCCTTCACGGAGCAGGCCGTGGACCGCGTGTTCATCGGCAGCTGCACCAATTCGCGGCTGGAAGATCTGCGCGCCGCCGCCGCCGTGATGCGCGGGCGCAGCGTGGCCAGCGGCGTCACCGCGCTGATCGTGCCCGGCTCAGAAGCCATCCGGCGCGATGCCGAGGCCGAGGGACTGGACCGCGTGTTCCTGGACGCCGGGGCCGAATGGCGCGAACCGGGCTGCTCCATGTGCATCGGCATGAACGGCGATATCGGCCAGCCGGGCGAACTGGTGGTGTCCACCTCCAACCGCAATTTCATCGGGCGGCAGGGCAAGGGCGTGCGCACCGTCCTCGCCGGGCCCGCCACCGCCGCCGCCAGCGCCATTGCCGGCCATATCGCCGATCCGCGCGATTATCCGAGCCTCGCACGGGAGCCCGAACATGTTTGAACCCTTCCGCCAGTTGACCAGCGGCACGGTGGTGCTGAAACAGGCCAATATCGATACCGATCAGATCATCCCTGCACGCTATCTCACCACCACCAGCCGCGAGGGGCTGGGCGCGCATGCCTTTCACGACTGGCGCTATGACGAAGCGGGGGCCCCGCGCGAGGACAGCCCGCTCGACGGCCCCGAGCACAAGGGCCATGAAATCCTGGTCGCAGGCCCCAATTTCGGCTGCGGATCGAGCCGCGAGCATGCGCCCTGGGCGCTCGCCGATTTCGGCTTCCGCGCCGTGGTCAGCAGCGACATTGCCGATATCTTCAAGAGCAATGCGCTGAAAAACGGCCTGCTCCCGGTCGAGATCGACGCCGAGACGCACGCCAGGCTGCTGGAACGCCCCGGCCGCCAGATTACCATCGATCTGGAAGAAGGCGTGCTTCGCTGCGGCAACGATATCGAAGCCCGCTTCACCGTGGAGCCGTTCGCCAAGAAATGCCTGCTGGAAGGCAATGATCCGCTCGGCTTTCTGACCGACCGGATGGACGCCATCCAGTCTTATGAAACCGACCGACAGAAAGCCCCTGCATGACCGCCCATATCGTCCTGCTGCCCGGTGACGGCATCGGCCCCGAAGTCACCGCCGCCGCCGTCAGCGTGCTGGAAGCGGCGGATGCGCGCTTCGGTCTGAACCTGCAATTCGCATCGCATGATTTTGGCGGCATCGCCATCGACCATCATGGCGATCCGTTTCCGGATGCCACGCGCGCCGCCTGCGAAGGGGCCGATGCCATCCTGCTGGGCGCGGTCGGCGGGCCGAAATGGGATCAGGGCGGCCCGCGCCCCGAAACCGGTCTGCTCGGCCTGCGCCAGGCGCTCGGCACCTATGCCAATCTGCGGCCCATCACGCTGTTCGAGGGGCTGGAGGATCTGTCCCCGCTCAAGCCCGACCGTGCGGCGGGCATCGATCTGCTGATCGTGCGCGAACTGACCGGCGGCATCTATTTCGGCAAGCGGCAGGAAGGCGACGAGCACGCGACCGACGAATGCGCCTATAGCGCCGAGGAAGTGGAGCGCGTGGCGCGCATCGCGTTCGAGGCGGCGCGCAGCCGCAGCGGACGGCTGACCTCGGTCGACAAGGCCAATGTGCTGGCCACCAGCCGCCTTTGGCGCAAGACCGTGATCCGCCTGCATGAGAGCGAATATAGCGATGTCACGCTCGATCATATGCTGGTCGATGCCATGGCGATGAAGCTGATCGAAGCCCCGGCATGGTTCGACGTCGTCCTGACCGAAAACATGTTCGGCGATATCCTGTCGGACGAGGCCTCGGTGCTCACCGGCTCGATCGGCCTGGCCCCCAGCGCATCGCTTGGGCTTGGCCCCCGCGGCCTGTACGAACCCATCCATGGCAGCGCCCCGGATATTGCCGGTCAGGACAGGGCCAACCCGCTTGGCGCCATCATGAGCGCCGCGATGCTGCTGCGCCATTCGCTGGATCAGGAAGACGCGGCCAGCGCCATCGAACATGCCGTGCGCACGCATCTGTCCACCGGCGCACGCACTGCCGATCTTGGGGGCGACATGGGCACGGCGGCCACGTCGGACGCCGTGGCCGCCCTAATCTGACGGCGGACCTGCCCCGCTGCACTGGTCGCGGTTCCGTGATTCGCGGCGCCACCGACCTGGCGCAAACCGCTGGGCGACAAAAAATCGGTGGATAACCTGTTCTGATTGCGCTTTTTTCCGGCGTCAGCCTGCGCAGGTTAACCACCGCAACTGGCGGATTTCCGTCAAAAGCGGCCGCGAAATCGTAGCGTCTTGTCTTGCTTCATCCGCTGCATGTACGATCAAGTACGAAGACAATCTTAAATACTAGGATCGATATTCATCCTGTCGGGCCCAAGTAATGGGACGCCGGGGGGAGTTTACTTATGATAGTATTGGACAGAAAAGTAGAAGATGAGCGCGTGGCGCGCCTGCGGTCTTATGATCTGATGGACAAGAGCGGTACCATTCCCATGCAGGGACTGGTCGAGCTGGCGGCATCGCGTTTCCAGTGCCTGGGCGCGGCGATCACCCTGATCGATGACAAGGAACAGGTGTTCAAGGCCAGCTCCGGCATACCGATTATGAAACTGCCCAAGTCCCAGACCGTCTGCCAGCACACCATTATGGGCAATCAGCCGCTCGTGGTGCCCGATTTGCAGCAGGATGTCCGTTTCGCCCATCTCAAGATCGTCGCCGGTGGTCCAAAACTGCGGTTCTATGCCGGCTGGCCCCTGTCGCTGAACGGCCGCCACCGCGTGGGGGCCTTCTGCCTTCTCGATAACAAGCCCAGAAGCTTTGGCGTGAAGGATCGATCGGATCTTAGCCGGTTTGCCATGCTGGCGGAGAAGCTCTTTCGCGACGAAGTGGGCAAGACCCGCCGTTCGCTGACCTGATCGCCGGGGCGCGGCAGGGCTATCAGCCGCTGCCGCGCCCCCCGATCAAAACCATTTCAGCCATTTGAAGATCGCGATCTGCCCGGCAAAGATCGCGATCAGCATCAACACCGTATCGCGAAAGGCATGGACGTCGTTCACGCCCGGCATGCCGCCGACATTGATCCCCAGCAATCCGGTCACGAACCCCAGCGGCAGGAAGATCGCCGCGACGAGCGACAGGATATAATTGGTGCGGTTCGACTGCGCATTGGCGCGCGCGTTCAGATCGTCCTGCAACACCAGCGCGCTTTCCTTGCTGACGTCAATATCCTCCAGAAAGCGCGATAGCCGGTCGATCGTATCGCGCAGATCGCGGCGGTTCTGCTTGTTCAGCCACGGCACGGCGGCGCGGCCGATATCGCGCAGCGCCTCGCGCTGGGGCGACATATGGCGTTTGAGCGACAGGCAGTTGCGGCGGATATCGGTGATCTGGTCCTGGATGAACTCGGTCTCGTAATCATCCTCATTCTCTTCCAGATCGTCGAGCGTATCGTTCATGTCCACGATCGAACTCGACATCTTGCCGACCATGGTTTCGGCCAGCTCCACCACCAGATCGCCGGCGCTGTGCGGCCCGTGCCGCCGGTCGATATCGGCCAGCACCTCGCGCGGGGAATGCAGGCGGCGGCGGCGCAGCGTGATGACGCGGCACTTGTCCGCCAGCATCTGCATCGAGATCATGTCCTCCGGCTCGGCGCCGGGGTTGAAATTGATGCCGCGCAAGATGGTGATGAGCCATTCTTCCTCACGAAAGGCGCGCGGGCGGGTCTCGTCGCTGGTCAGCGCTTCGACGGTGCTTTCCGGCACGCCGAGCTGTTCGTGCAGCCAGTCGAACACATCGTCATGCGCGCGGTCGCAATGCACCCAGAGCACCTCGCCCTTCACCCCCGGTTGCCAGGCCCGTGCCTCGTCCCAGTCCACCTTGCGGCCGCCGCCCTTGCCGTCCAGCACGCGGCCGAAGATGAGCGGCGGGGAATAATCGGGTGGCGGCGCGGCACTGTCGGCGGGGTCGATCATGCTCCGCACGCTAGGCAGATTGGCCCAGCGGAGCAATTGCCGAAGCGTGGCCACGCGCCCGCGCAAAAAGCCCGTAAGTAAAAGGATGCTGTTGCGTGCCGGTGCGCCGCGCTATTGCCGCTGGCATGGCCCCCACTGTCCACCTGTTCGCCAAATGGCCCGAGCCGGGGCGAGTGAAGACGCGGATGATCCCGGCATTGGGCGCGCATGGCGCGGCGGCGCTGCACCGGCGGCTGACCGAGCGGACGGTGGCGGAAATGCGCGCAAGCGGGCTGCCCTTTGCCGTGCGGACCAGCGGCGCGGACGCGGCGGCCTTTGCAGGCTGGCTGGGCGCGGATGTGCCGCTGATCGAACAGGGCGACGGCGATCTGGGCGCGCGCATGGGCCGAGTGGCGGCCCCTGCCGTGCTGCTGGGCGCGGACATACCCGATCTGACCGCCGACCATATTCGCGCCATGGCGGCGGCCATCGCCAAGGCCCCCGTCGCCATCGGCCCGGCGGCAGACGGCGGCTATTGGAGCATCGCCTTTCGCGCAGCGCTGCCGCTGCTGTGGGATGACATGGCCTGGGGCACGGACGCGGTGCTGGCCGAGACGCTGCGCCGGCTGGAGGCGGCGGGGATCGAACCGGTGCTGCTGGAAACCTTGTCCGACTGCGACCGGCCCGAAGATCTGGCGCGCTGGCCATGGCTGACGGCATGACCAAGGGCGGCGTCACCGTGCTCATCCCCATGCTGGACGAGGCGGCGGCGCTGCCCCGGCTGGTTGCGGCGCTGCAGAAGCTCGACCCGCCGCCTGCCGAGATCCTGTGCGTCGATGGCGGCAGCAGCGACGAGAGCGTGGCGCTGGCCAAGGCGGCGGGCTGGCGCGTCATCACCTGCGATCGCGGGCGTTCGGTGCAGATCAATCACGGCGTGAAGCAGGCCAGCGCGCCGCTGGTGATCGTACTGCATGCCGACACCCTTCCGCCGCCGGACATGGTCACCGTGGTGCAGACCACGCTTGCCGATCCGCGCACTGCGCTGGCGGGTTTCACGCCGCTGATCGGCGGAGCGCCGCATGAGCGCACGCGCTGGGGCACCAGCGTGCATAACTGGGCCAAGACCTGGTATGCGCCGCTATTGTGCCGCCCGCATCTGTTCCTGCGCGGCGTGCGGCTGCTGTTCGGCGATCATGCCATGTTCTTCCGCCGCGCCGATTTCCTCTGCGTCGGCGGCTTCACGCCCGGCGATCAGGTGATGGAGGAGGCCGATCTGTGCATCCGCATGGCGCGGCTGGGGCGCATCCGGCTGGTGCCCCGCTTGATCCACACATCGGACCGGCGCATCGCCGCCTGGGGGCCGCTGAAGGCCAACTGGATCTATTTCAAGGTGGGCATATTATGGGCCGTCGGCGCGCGCAACCGGATGGCCAAAGATTATCCGGACGTGCGCTGAAGCGCCGCCTCCTCCGCTCTCAAGAACCCCGCCGCAATCGCATAATCGATCTGCCGCGCCAGATAGGCGCCGTCGGCGGGCGGCGCGCGCAGGCCGGTGAGCGCATGCGCGGCGCTGTCATCGAACTGCGGTGCGCGCTGGAAATAGCTGGCATAGACGGCGGAAACCCGCGCGTGCAAACGGCGCTCCAGCGGTGGCAGCGCGGCGGGATCGAACGCATCCGGATCGACCAGATGCGGCGCAGCAAATTGCGGATAGCCGCCGATCGTCGCGGCGAATTCGGGCATCGGCAAAGCCCCGCCGGAGACCAGATGATAGATGCCGCCCGCCGCCTCATCCATCCGCCCGGCCATGGCGGCGATGCTGGCGGTGACATGATCGATTGCCACGAAGTCCAGCGTGGCGTCGGCGCGCGCGGGCACCTTGGAAATGCGCCCCTCGGCAATCAGCTTGAACGCGCCATAGATGGTGTCGAAGCCGCGAATGCGCCCCGTGTCCGCCTCGCCCAGCACGATGGAGGGCCGCACGATGGCGAACGGCACATTGGCGGCGCGCACCACCGCCTCGCCCGCTGCCTTGCTCGCCTCATAACCATTGGCGAAGCGCGTGCCGTCGGCCACCGCGCGCTCGGTAATACGCCCTTCGGTCAGCCCGCAGACATAGGCGGTGGAGACGTGCAGGAAGCGCGCGCCATGCGCCTCGGCCAGCGTCAGCGCGTTTTGCGTGCCCTGGACATTGATCGCGTGATAATCCGCCTCGGACAGATCGAACCGGATGCTCGCCGCGCAGTGGATCACGAGATCGATGGGCCCCGGCGCGCCTGGCTTCAGTCCCAGCCCGCCCAGCTGGATATTGCCCTTATGCGTGCCCGCCACCGGCACGAGCGCGCCGTCATTGCCGCGCACCTCCGGATTGCGATGGACGAGCGCATGGACGCTATGCCCGGCCCTGGCCAGACGCGCGCAGACTTCGCCGCCGATCAGCCCGGCGGCACCGGTGACGAAGATGTTCAGCAACAGGGCGCGTCGGCGGCTGGCGCAGCACCGTCTGCCTGCCCGAACGGGCTGGCCACGCCGCAACCGGGGAAGATGCCGTAATGGCGGCTGCAATCGCCGAGAAAGTCGAAATGCTCGGCAAAGCGCGTTTCGGCGAGCATCTTCCATGTGTTGCCGCAGACGGGGAAGACCCGCCCCGTTTCGATATGATGGTGCCCGTCCAGATCGAAGGCGCGGGGCGCGCCGGGCATGCTGCCCTTGTAGCGCACGGCCTGCCCGTAATCCTCGCAGCGCGGCTCCAGCCCGTCGATCTTGAACAGGCGGAAGGTTGCGCTGGTAAAGGCGATGCCGTCCAGCTTTTCGGCTGCTTCCTTGTCGTTGATCGCCAGCGGCCGGTCGGTCACGAGGCGCGGATCGGCGAACCCGGCCGCCTTGGCCAGCCGGTCGAAATCACCCCAGTACAAGGCGCCGGACAGGCATTCGCCATGCAGCACCGGATCGTTCAGCAGATGCGCCGGCACGCGGCGATCGGCATAGACGTCGGAGAAATACAGCTCGCCGCCCGGCTTCAGCAGCTTGTGCGCGGCGGCGAAGACGGCGGCCTTGTCGGCCACCAGATTGATGACGCAGTTGGACACGATGACGTCGAAACTGCCCGCTTCCAGCCCGAGCTGGTCCAGCTTCTCGATATCGCCTTCGACGAAGCGGACATTGCTTTTGGCATAGCCGAACCGCTCGCGGTGCCATTCGACATGCTCCGTGGCGACAGCGAGCTGCTCGGGCGTGGCGTCCACGCCGGTCACGCTGCCCTGTTCGCCGACCAGTTGCGCCAGAATATAGACGTCCTGCCCGCTGCCCGAGCCGAGATCGAGGATATGCGCGCCGTCGATCGCTTCCGGCACCACCAGGCCGCAGCCATAATAGCGCGCGCGGACGTCCTCATGCACGTTCATCATCGCGGTGCGGACAGGCGGCGCGGGCGCCTCCATGGTGCAGCAGGCATCGGTGCGCAGATCGTCGGAGCCTTGCAGCACCTTGCCATAATAATCGCGGCTGTTTTCGAGATTCATGGGCGCGGGCATCCTTCATCGCTGGCATGTCGTAACTTGCCTTTGCTACGCTTCCCAGGCTCAGGGAGACGCGCCGGCAAGCCGATGTTCAGCGCATCTGCCATAGAAGCCGCCAGATCGATAAGGAAAATTGCACCGCCATGGCCGATACCCAAAGCAAGCGTGCGCGCAACATGCCGACCGGCCCCTCCCCCTTCACGCCGCAGGAAGCCGCCGCGCTGGCGCAGGAGAAATTCCGCGATCCGCTGGTGACGGCCAAGGGGGAGGCGCGCGCGCATGTCGGCCTGCACCGGCTGGAGACGCTGTGGTTCAACACGGGCTCACTATGCAATCTGGCCTGCGCCACCTGCTTCATGGAAAGCAGCCCGACCAATGATGCGCTGGTCTATCTGACGGCAGCCGAGGTCGCGCGCTTCATGGATGAAGCCGATGCGGATTTCGACACGCGCGAAATCGGTTTTACCGGCGGCGAGCCGTTCATGAACCCCGATTTCCCGGCCATGCTCGGCGATGCGCTCGATCGCGGTTATGATGTGCTGGTGCTCAGCAATGCGATGAAGCCGATGCGGCGCCATGAGGCGGGGCTGGAGACGCTGAAAGCGGCGCATGGAAACCGGCTCACCATCCGCATCAGCCTGGATCACTACACGCAGGCCGCGCATGAGGGCGAGCGCGGGGCGAACAGCTGGGCACCCGCCATCGCGGGTCTGCGCTGGCTGTCGGACGCCGGCTTTTCCATCGCCGTGGCCGGACGGCATCTGCCGCATGAGGACGATGCCGCCGCACGCGCCGGCTATGCCGACCTGTTTGCGCAACAGGATATCCGCATCGATGCCGCCGATCCCGCCCGCCTCGTGCTGTTTCCGGAGATGGACGAGACGAAGGATGTGCCGGAAATCACCACCGCCTGCTGGGGCATATTGGACGTATCGCCGCGCAGCATCATGTGTTCGTCCAGCCGCATGGTGGTGCGCCGCAAGGGTGCACAGGCCGCCGCGGTGGTCGCCTGCACGCTGCTGCCTTATGATGCCGCATTCGAAATGGGCACCACCCTGGCGGCGGCCAACCATACCGTGTCGCTGAATCATCCGCACTGTGCGCGCTTCTGCGTGCTGGGCGGAGCCAGCTGCTCCTGAGCTGGCGTCCGCCACGGGGAACGATTCCCTCTGTCCTACGACAGGTGTTTTGCGCTATGCCCCGGCCATGACGCACAACCGCCCTGCCCCCGGACAATATGGCGCACGACCGCCAATTATCGGGGCCGGGCACGGGATCGCACTTTCCCTCTCTGGACTGTGTGAACTGTGTGAACCTGCAACCCAAGGAAAGTCCCCGAACCATGCATGAAGCCGTCATCGTCTCCACCGCCCGCACCCCCATCGGCAAGGCCTATCGCGGGGCGTATAACGATACCGAAGCGCCGATTCTGGGCGGCCATGTGATGAACGCGGCGGTCGAACGCGCCGGCATCGACCCTGCTTCGATCGACGATGTGTTCTGGGGTGTTGGCAATCAGTGGGGCACGCAGGGCGGCAATGCCGCGCGCATGGCGATCTTCGAGGCCGGCCTGCCGATCGCGGTGCCCGGCTTCACGCTGGATCGCAAATGCGGCTCCGGCCTGACCACCGCCGCGCTGGCCGCCCGCTCGATCATGAGCGGCGATATCGACGTGGCGCTGTCTGGCGGCATGGAGACGATCAGCCTGACCGTGACCAAGGATGCGCCGCGCTACGTCAATGACAGCGTCATCGCGCAGCAGCCCCATGCCTATATGCCCATGATCGAGACCGCCGAGATCGTGGCCGAGCGTTATGGCATCAGCCGCGAGCGCCAGGACGAATATGCCGCGATGAGCCAGCAGCGCGCCGTCGCCGCGACCGAGGCCGGGCGCATGGCGGACGAAATCGTGCCGCTCACCACCACCAAGAAGCTGTACAACAAGGACGGCAGCGATGCGGGCACCGAGCAGGTGACGCTGGAACAGGACGAGGGTCTGCGGCCCGGCACCACGGCAGACGCCTTGAGCGGCCTCAAGCCCGTCTGGAAGGACGGCGCGGTGATCGAGCAAGGCGAGAATGTGACCGCCGGTAACGCCAGCCAGCTGTCCGACGGGGCCGCCGCGCAGATCCTGATGAGCCGCGAGCGCGCCAAGGCGGAAGGCCGCGACATCCTTGGCGTCTATCGCGGCTTTCAGGCGGCGGGCTGCAAGCCGGAGGAGATGGGCATCGGCCCGGTCTTCGCCATCCCCAAGCTGCTCGATCGTGCCGGCTTGAAGGTGAGCGATATCGGCCTGTGGGAGCTGAACGAGGCCTTTGCCTCGCAATGCCTCTATTGCCGCGATCATCTCGGCATCGATCCGGAGATCTACAACGTCAATGGCGGCGCGATCGCCATCGGCCACCCCTTCGGCATGACCGGCGCGCGCCTGGTCGGCACGGCGCTGCTCGAAGGGCGGCGGCGCGGGGTGCAGTGGGTCGTAGTGTCGATGTGCACCGCCGGCGGCATGGGCGCGGCCGGACTGTTCGAACTGGTCTGACGGCTGGGCCTGGCCTGGCCGGTCGCACGAGCCGGGCCAGGCAATCGGGCGGGCCGATAGCGGGCGGCGTGGCGCGGGCAATAGCGGGCCGCGCATGGCCGCTTCCCAGCAGCGCACAGGCCGTGCTAGCCCCCTTGTCCTATCACGAACATGGGAGATCCAGGCCTTATGTCATCCACCGTCCGCTCCGCCGCCCGCCCCCTTCTGGCCGCAATCCTCTCCGCCACCTGCCTGACCGCGCCCGCACTCACCGCGCCGACACGGGCCCAGCAGGCGCCGATCGTGCAGCCGGGCGCGCCGGGCCAGTCGGGCAAGCAGCTGAGCGCGGACGAGGCGACCCGCATTGCGGACACCCGCTTCAGCGCGGATGACACCACCTTCATGCAGGGCATGATCCACCACCATCATCAAGCGCTGCAGATGGCCGCGCTGGTGCCGGACCGCACCAGCAACCAGGCGCTGCGCGATGCGGCCAAACGGATCGATGCCTCGCAGGAAGACGAGATCGCGTTCATGCAGGACTGGCTGCGCAGCCGGGGGCAAGCGGTTCCCGACCCCGCCGCCCATGCCGCCATGGGCCATGATATGGCCGGCCACGGCATGGACGGGCAGATGATGCCGGGCATGGCCAGCGCGGCGCAGATGGCGGCGCTGGCCAAGCTGGACGGCGCGGCCTTCGACGCCCGCTTCCTGGAACTGATGATCGCCCATCATGAAGGCGCGATCACCATGGTCGAGCAACTGCTCGATCAGCCCGGCTCCGCCTATGATCCGGTGCTCTACGAATTCACCAGCGACGTGACCAACGAACAGCGCGCCGAGATCGACCGGATGACGGTGCTGCTGACCGGTCTGTCGGACGATCCGCGCTCCAATCTCACTGCCGGTTTCCGCGATGCGCAGGAGGCCGCGCGCCATATGACGCTGCTCGCCAGCCTGCCCAAGCCGAGCGGCTTCTTCGATGCGAACAACCCCGCCGGCCTGCCGCCCAAGAAGCCGGTGAAGGACAGCCCGGCGGACGATGCCGCCCCGGTGGACGGCGAGGAGCCGGTCGAGGCGGATTTCGGCGACCGATCCCCCCTCCTCAGCTTTGCCAATACGGACATGGCCTTTTCCGGCGATCTGCTGGCGCTGGGCAATTATCACGGGTTCAATCTCTACCGGCTGGGCGATCGGGGCATGCCCTCGCTGCTCAGCTCGGTGGTCTGTCCCGGCGGCCAGGGCGATGTCTCGATCGTCGGCGATCTGCTGATCATGTCGGTCGAACAAACGCGCGGGCGCGTCGACTGCGGCCTGCAGGGCGTCAGCGCGGATGTCAGCCCGGAGCGGTTCCGGGGCCTGCGCATCTTCAACATCGCCGATCCGCGCCGGCCGGTGCAGGTCGGCCAGGTGCAGACCTGCCGCGGATCGCACACCCATTCGGTGGTGGCAGCGGACGATCGCGCGTTGATCGTCTATAATAGCGGCACCTCCGGTGTGCGCGATGGGGAGGAGCTTGCAGGCTGCGTGGGCGATGTGCCCGGCGATGCGCGCACCGCGCTGTTCCGCATCGATGTGGTGGAAATCCCCCTCGCCGATCCGTCCAGATCCCGCATCATCGACAGCCCGGCGGTGTTCACCGATCAGGACAGCGGCCAGATTGCCGGCCTGTGGCTGGGCGGCGACCATGGCGAGGGCACGCAGGAAACGCGCCGGACGGACCAGTGCCATGACATCACCGTGTTTCCGGCCAAGGGCATCGCCGCCGGCGCCTGCTCCGGCAATGGCGTGGTGTTCGATATCAGCAATCCGCGCAAACCCAAGCGGATCGATGCGGTGAACGACAAGGGCTTTGCCTATTGGCACTCGGCCACGTTCAACAATGACGGCACCAAGGTGCTGTATACGGACGAATGGGGCGGCGGCGCCCGCCCCCGCTGCCGCGCGCAGGACCCGCGCGAATATGGCGCCGATGCGATCTACGATATCGTCGATGGCAAGCTGGTCTATCGCAGCCATTACAAGCTGCCCGCCGCGCAGAGCGACAAGGAAAATTGCGTTGCCCATAACGGCGCGATCGTGCCCGTACCGGGCCGCGATATCTTCGTGCAGGCCTGGTATCAGGGCGGTATCTCGGTGATCGACTTCACCGACAGCGCCAACCCGCGCGAGATCGCCTATTTCGATCGCGGGCCGGTCGATCCCGATCACCTGATCCTGGGCGGCTACTGGTCGGTCTATTATTATAACGGCAAGATCTACGGCTCCGAGATTGCCCGCGGGCTCGACATGCTGGCGCTGGAGCCGAGCGCCGATCTCACCGCCAATGAAATCGCCGCCGCCGCGCTCGCCGATCAGGGCCAGCCGTTCAATCCGCAACAGCAATATCCCGTCAGCTGGCCCGCCGATCCGGTGGTCGCGCTGGCCTATGTCGATCAGCTGCAGCGCGGCTCCGACGATCCGATGCTGGAGCAGCTGGCTAGCGCGCTGAACGCTGCGAGCAGCGCATTGTCCGCAGGAGCCCCCGACGCAGCCCTGGCCCAGCGCCTGGAGGCCATGGCCGGCAAGCTGGCATCGACGGCAACCGCGGGCCCGCTCACCCAAAGCCGCCAGACGGCCCTGAAGGATAGCGTAAAAGCGATAGCGGCCAGGCTGCGGGGCTGACCGGCACCGATCGCACCAACCAGACAAAGAAAAACCGCCTCAAAAGGGCGGTTTTTCTATTCCACCGAATGGTGCCAGAAGAGGCATCACATTTGGCCTCTTTTTCCACCTATTTTCAGATATTTAGGTACTTCGGTTTATGCAAAGAGCCCGCAAAAGGCCCGCAAAAACCGTCTAATGCATTGGTTCGATGCCTTTTTAGGGACTCGAGAATGCATTTTTCCACCCGGGAAACTAGCCATCATTTATGTCCGCTAAGCGCCCTACATCCGGCCGTTCGGCCTTGTCGCCGACGATTCCGAAAGCCGCCATTCGCTTCGCAAACGCTCAACTGGTTCAGGCCCGACATTGCGCTCACGGCCCAACAGGCGTGGCCACAATTATGTTCGGAGTGCAGCAATCAGGGCGTCCCGAGCCATGGCCACGCGCGGGTGTCGCAGCGATGAGCGTGCCCAGACGAGGTAGTAAGCGTTGCGCGGCACCGTGATCGGGGCGGGGATCTCGATCAGCGTGCAAGAAGCGCGTTCGCTGCGGGTGAGATAGCCGGGCAGCACCGTCCAGCCGAGGCCCGCGCGCAATCCCGACCGTAGCACCCGCAGATCGGGCGCGGTCAAGGCTGGCTGGCTGGTCAGCTCGATCTGGTTTGCCTCGAGCCAGGTCCGCAGCAGCGGCCGGTCAAGATCGTAGGCGAGGTGGGCCGTCCGGTTGAGCCCGTCGGCAAGCGGCAATTCGGCAATCTGCATAGCCACGGCGGGCGAGGCTACGGCGCGCAGGTGCTCTTCGCCCAGCACATGAAAGGCCAACCGCGCATCTTCGGGTTGCGAGGCGGTGACGGCCAGGTGCACCTTGTCTTCGAGCAGCAAGGCATAGAGCGCCTCGCGCCCGCCGATATGCAGGCGCAGGTCAAGCCCTGCTTCCAGCAGCGGGGCCAGCCGGGGCGTGATCATCTCCCCCAGCAGGTCCGACGGCGCGGCGATGTGGACCGTGCCCGAGATGCGCGAGGATCGGGCCCGCGCGCTGGCCAGTGCCGATTCCGCCGTGTCGAGGCTGCTTCCGACCGAAGCCGCGAGATCGTCGGCAATCGCTGTTGGTCGAACACCCCGCGAATGGCGATCGAACAAGGGACGGCCCAATTGCGCCTCGAGCGATGCGATGTGCTGCGACGCCGCCGGTTGGGTGATGCCGATTGCCCGGGCCGCCTCGCTCAGCGAACGACGGCGGTAGACTTCAACGAAAGTGCGCAACTGCAGGAGGGACATTGCGGTTCCATAAGCGGATTTATGGCCGTCCGCCATTCCCGCTGGATTTCATGATGCCGTTCCCTGCGTATCTAAGCCGCCGAAAGGAACGATCGAATGCAAAATCGCCGCCAATTGCTGCAAGCCCTCACCGCTGTCCTGGTGGCGGGCGCGGCGCCGGCGGGTGCGTTTGCTCGTGTTCCCGACATCACTAGAAAAGGACAACTGACGATGACCCGCATTCTCATGGTGGCCACCTCCGCCGACCGCATGACTCCCGGCACCGAACCGACGGGTGTCTGGCTCGAGGAACTCACCACCCCGTACTACGCGTTCCGCGATGCGGGCGCCGAGGTGACGCTGGCCTCGATCAAGGGCGGCGCCATCCCCGTCGACCAGCGCAGCGTCAACGCCGACGGCGAGAACGACGCTTCGGTCGAACGCTATCTGAAGGACGACGCCCTGAAGGCCGAAGTTGCCAGCACGCCGGCATTCACAAGCATCGATCCCGCCGGCTACGACGCGCTGTTCCTGCCCGGCGGCCACGGCACCATGTTCGATTACCCCGGTAGCGACGAGCTGGCGCGCCTGGTCGAGCACTTCGACCGCGAAGGCAAGATCGTCGCCGCCGTCTGCCATGGACCGGCTGGACTGGTCTCGGCGAAGAAGGCCGATGGCTCGCCCTTCGTGGCCGGCCGCCGTGTCGCCGGCTTCACCGACAGCGAGGAGCGCGCGGTCGGCCTCGATCAGGCGGTGCCGTTCCTGCTCGAAACGCACCTCAAAGAACTTGGGGGCAAGCACGAGGGCGGCCCCGATTTTGCCCCGTTCGCCCTGCGCGACGGCAATCTGGTGACGGGCCAGAACCCCGCCAGCGCTACCCGCACCGCGGAGCTCGTGATGGAAGCCCTCAAGGACAAGGTCGCCTGATCATGCGCTATCTCCACACCATGCTGCGCGTCGCCGATCCCGAGGCGGCGATCCGTTTCTTCACGCTGCTGGGTCTCAAGGAGACCCGGCGCATGGAGAACCAGGCCGGACGTTACACGCTGATCTACCTTGCCGCCGACGAGGATTTCCGCGGCGACGGCGAGCAGGGCGATGCCGAGGTCGAGCTGACGTACAACTGGCCGCCCGAGGACGGCAGCCCTGCCGAGACATACACGGGGGGCCGAAACTTCGGCCACCTCGCCTACGGGGTCGACGACATCTACGAAACGTGCGCGCGGCTGCAGGCGGGCGGTGTGACGATCAATCGCCCCCCGCGTGACGGATACATGGCGTTCGTCCGCTCGCCGGACGGGATCTCGATCGAACTGCTGCAGAAGGGCGAACACAAGGCTCCGGCTGAACCCTGGGCCTCCATGCCCAACACGGGCGAATGGTGATGGTGAAATTGTTCGAACCGATTGAGGTTAGCGGGCTGCGGCTCGCCAATCGCATCGTCATCGCGCCGATGTGCCAGTATTCGGCAGTCGACGGCGGGATGACCGACTGGCACCAGATGCATCTCGGCCAGTTGGCGCTGTCGGGCGCGGGCGCGCTGACGATAGAGGCGACCGCGGTCAGCCCGGAAGGGCGCATCACCTACGGTGACGTCGGCCTGTACGATGACCGTACCGAAGCGGCGATGCGAAGCGTGCTCGAAAGTGTGCGCCGTTGGTCGGACATGCCGCTGATCATCCAGCTGGCCCATGCCGGCCGCAAGGCGAGCTGCGCCAAGCCGTGGCAAGGCGGAACGCAGATCGCCCCCGACGCGGACAATGGCTGGCAGACCGTGGCACCCAGCGCCATTCCCTTCGCTCCGGACGACCATCCCCCTGTCGAACTGGACAAGTCAGGGCTTTCCCGCATCCGGGAGGCGTTCGCGGATGCCGCCCGGCGCGCCGGCAGGCTCGGCATCGAAGCCATCCAGATCCACGCGGCGCATGGCTATCTGCTCCACGAGTTTCTTTCGCCGATCTCCAACCGGCGCGGCGATGCATACGGGGGCAGCCTCGACAACCGTATGCGGTTCCCGCTCGAGGTGTTCGATGCCGTGCGCGAAGCGTTTCCGGCCGACCGCCCGGTGACCGTTCGCGTTTCGGGGACCGATTGGGTCGAGGGGGGCTGGACCGCGGACGAGACCGCCAAGTTTGCGCAGGAGCTGGAGCGGCGCGGTTGCGCGGCGATCCACGTCTCCGGCGGCGGCCTCGACCCGCGCCAGCAGATCCCGGTCGGCCCCGGCTATCAGGTGCCGCTGGCGCGGACGGTCAAGGACGCGGTCGCCATGCCTGTCGTGGCGGTCGGAATGATCACCGATCCGCAGCAGGCGGAGCGCATCCTCGAGGACGGGCATGCGGACGCCATAGCGATTGCCCGCGCTGCGCTGTGGGATCCGCGCTGGCCTTGGCACGCCGCCGCCGCGCTTGGTGCATCGGTCAAGGCGCCCCCGCAATATCTCCGGTCCGAACCCCAGGAAGCGGGCCGCATCCTCAAGGAAATGACCCCATGAAGACCTCCGCCAAACTGCTTCTTGCCGCGGGCGCTGCCCTCTCGCTTGGCGCCTGCGCGACCACTCGCGATGGTGCACCCGCGCCGCGAATCGAACAGGTTGCGACCTTCGATGGCGCGATGCCGACGGGCGTGACCGTCGCTCCCAACGGGCGCATCTTTGTGAACTTCCCGCAATGGGGCGACAACGCGCCGTTCACGGTTGCCGAGCTGGTCGACGGCAAGGCGGTGCCCTATCCCGACGCCGCGACCAACCGGCCCGATCCGGCCGACCCGGCGGGGCATTTCATCTCGGTGCAGAGCGTGGTGGCAGACGGCGCCAATCGCTTGTGGGTGCTCGACACGGCGGCGCCCAAATTCTCTCAACCGCAGGCCGGCGGTGCAAAGCTGGTGGCAATCGACCTTGCGACCGACCGGGTGGTGAAGACGATCGTCCTGCCGCCCAGCGTGGTGCTGCCCACGACCTACCTCAACGACGTGCGCTTCGATCTGCGTCAGGGCGCCGAGGGCGTCGCCTACATCACCGACAGCAGCAACGAGGGGGTCGGCGGCATCATCGTTGTCGATATCGCCAGCGGGCGTGCGATCCGGCGCCTGTCCAACCATGCGACGACCAATCCCGAACGCGGCTTCACCCCGGTTGTCGACGGCGCGGTGCTCATGAACCGCCCGGCTGACGGCCCCGCGACGCCGGTCACGATCGCAAGCGACGCGATTGCGCTCAGCGCCGACGGCAGCCTGCTGTATTACGGTCCACTGTCGGGCCGCACGCTGCACGCGGTGCCCACGGCCATGCTGCGCGATCCCGCGGTGTCCGAGGAGGAGTTGAGCCGCGCGGTCCGCAGCCTGGGGCGCAAAGGCGCCTCGGACGGGATAGCCGAAGACGACAAGGGCCGCGTGTTCGCCGGCGATTACGAGAACAACGCGATCCGCATGCTCGACCAGGGCCGCTGGACGACGGTGGTCAGCGACCCGCGCATCAGCTGGCCCGACACGCTGTCGATCGGCACTGACGGCTACCTCTACTTCACCGCCAACCAGCTTCACCGCCAGCCAGGCTTCCACGGCGGGCGGGACTTGCGCCGCAAGCCTTACGAGCTGCTCCGCATCAAGGTGGGCACCGCTCCCGTCCTGTTGCGCTCGCGGTGAACCCATCAGGCCGGGCAGGCTCGCGCGGGGCCGCGATCCGGCGAAAAATCAACTACTGACTTGAAGGAATACAATCATGACAAAGGGTATCGAAGGCAAGGTCGTTCTCATTACCGGCGGCGGCAGCGGCATCGGCGCGGAAACAGCGCGTCTTCTCGCGGAACGCGGCGCGAAGGTGGCAATCGCCGCGCGGCGCAAGGACAGGCTCGACGAGGTCGTCGCGGACATCGCCGCAAATGGTGGCACGGCACGTAGCTACGCGCTGGACGTGACCGACAAATCAGCGGTCCAGTCCGTCGTCGCCGCAATCATTGCCGACCTCGGCCGCCTCGACGTACTGATCAACAACGCCGGGCTGATGCCGATCCGTCCGATGGCCGAGGTCAACACCGACGAGTGGGACCAGATGATCGACGTCAATCTGAAGGGTACGCTCTACGGCATCGCGGCGGCCCTTCCCGGTTTTCTCGAGCAGGGCAGCGGCCACATCATCAACTTGAGCTCGGTTGCGGGCATCAAGGTCTTCGCACCGGGCGGCACGGTCTACTCCGGCACAAAGTTTGCCGTCAGCGCGATCAGCGAGGGCTTGCGCCACGAGGTGGGGGAAAAGGTCCGGGTCACGTCAATCGAGCCTGGAGCTGTCGAAAGCGATTTGAAGTTCACGACATCCGGCACGGCTGCCGAGACGGTGCTGGACTTCTACAAGCAGGCCATCCCGACGGAATCGGTGGCGCGTGCTATCGCGTTCGCTGTCGAACAACCTGATGACGTCGACGTCAACGCGATCGTCATCCGGCCGACCGCACAGGAGTTCTGATTTCGACGAGGAGGCGGGGCCGTGTGTGCTCCGCCCATTGGGGAACGTAGCGGCCCGCTCGTCCGTTACCTACCGAATAATATCAGTCCGTTTCACTTGAGGAATAAATTATGCCCAAACTCGCCCTGTATGTACCGCTGAAGGCCAAGCCCGGAAAAGAGCGCGATGTCGCCGATTTCCTGACCTCGGCATTGCCGCTCGTTCAAGCTGAGCCGGGCACTCTGACCTGGTATGCGATCGAGGAAGGTCCCGGTGCGTACGCGATCTTCGATACGTTCGACACGGAGGAGGACCGGCAGGCCCATCTTGACGGCAAGGTTGCCGCCGCACTGATGGACAAGGCAGACGAACTGTTTTCCGAACCGCCGCAAATTCACAAGTTCACCCTGCTGGCCGCGAAATAGCGGAGCGGTCGGCACCCTCGCACGTCGCTCTCATCGCCCGCGTGGGCGAAAGCGGGTGCGGCGGCGTGCGCTGAACAGCTTTCCCCGAACTGGCCAAGGAGACACGCCATGCACACCATCCAGACACTCGACCTGAACGACACGCGGACGATCATCGATGCGGGCATCGCGGAGGCCGAGCGGATCGGCAGCCCGTCGAACATCGCGGTGGTGGACGCGGCGGCTGCCTCCTAGCGTTCGCGCGGATGGACGATGCGTGGCGCGGCAGCGTCGACATCGCGATAAGCAAGCCGTGGACGGCGCGCGCGTTCGACGTCGAGACCAAGGCGCTGGCGAAGCTCGCCCAGCCGGGCGCCGACTTCTACGGCATCCATGCCTCCAACGACGGCAAGGTGATGATCTTCGCCGGGGGCGTGCCGATCAAGAAGGGCGAGACGGTGATCGGCGCGGTGGGCGTGTCGGGCGGCACCGGCAAGCAGGACCAAGGCGTGGCCGAGGCGGCGGCGCAGGCGTTCGCGCACGGCTGAGCCTGGGAACGCGGCGGCGCCGGCTCAGTCGACGGCGGCGGGCTCGGGCACCGGCCAGTGCGATGTAAAGCAATACAACCTACGACTGATGAGGCTTATCGAGCAAGACCGGGCCAATCCTGCCCAAATCATCTCGGACCGACTGCCGCTTGGTCAGGCACCAGACGGCTTCAAGCATTTCGACGAGCACGATGCTGGTTGGACGAAGGTCGTGCTCAAGCCGGGCATCTGACCTTAATCTTGGACGGAATAGGAGATAAATTATGACTTTAGAAGGCAAATCAGTTGCCATTCTGATCGCACCCCGCGGGACGGAAGAACCAGAATTCTCGAAGCCTAAGCAAGCTGTCGAGGACGCTGGGGGCAAAGTGACCGTGGTCAGTTTTGAACCGGGCAAGGCTCGCACAGTCAATGGCGATCTTGACGAGGGCGGAAGCTATACTATCGACAAGACGTTTTCCGAGGTCAAAGCCGACGATTTCGACGGACTTGTTGTTCCCGGAGGGACTGTCGGTGCCGACAAGCTGCGCGGCAGCGACGAGGCAATCGGTTTCATCCGGGCTTTCTTCGATCAGAAAAAACCTGTTGCGGCTATATGCCATGCACCCTGGACATTGATCGAGGCGGACGTGCTCAAGGGTCGCGCCTTGACGTCCTACCCGACGCTGAAGGTCGATATCGAGAACGCTGGCGGTACATGGACCGATGAGGAAGTCGTGGTCGACAACGGCCTTGTTACCAGCCGCGATCCCGATGATTTGCCCGCCTTCTGTGCCAAACTCGTTGAGGAAATCGCAGCAGGGAATTAAGACGGGGCGTTTCGACGAACCATGTGAGGGCCCTCTCCCTGAAGAAGGTCCTCACTAAGCAAGCGTGGCGGATGGCCAGCGATAGGCCGTTCGCCACGGCGCGTATCATACGAACATGGCTCACCTAACGGGCACTCAAACGCTGCGCCGCGTCAACCGCAGTGACACATCCCCGGCTCTCGCTTCCAGACGCGACCCATTCCAACGTGTGGTTGAGATGCACCTGGTCCAACGTGCGTTCGGCCAGATTTACGACCTATAGCGCCGCCTTGAGATAGCGGGCGGTGAGACTGCCTTCCGCTTCCGCAACGACGCCAGGGACGCCGCTGGCAACGATACGGCCCCCATCTTCCCCGGCCCCCGGTCCCAGGTCGATGACCCAGTCCGTCTGGGCGATGGCGCGCACGTCATGTTCGACGACTACGACGGTATTGCCGGCGTCTACCAGGCCCTGCAGGTGTTGCATCAGCCGGTCGCCATCGGAGGGGTGAAGCCCCGAAGTCGGCTCGTCGAGGATGTAGATCGTGTTGCCGCGTTGAGCGCGTTGCAGTTCAGTCGCCAGCTTGATGCGCTGCGCCTCCCCGCCAGACAGCTCGGTCGCCGGCTGACCGAGCCTCAGATAGCCAAGACCGATCTCCCGCAACACATCGAGGGAGCGCATCACAGATGCCTCGCCAGCGAAGAAATCGCACGCATCGTCGACCGTCAGTTCGAGCACCTGGGCGATATTGCGCCCGTTCCATTCGACTTCGAGCGTTTGCGGGTTGTAGCGAGAGCCATGACAAGTCGAGCACGGGGCAAAAACGCTCGGCAGGAACAGCAGCTCCACCATGACATATCCCTCGCCCTCGCACACAGGGCAGCGGCCTTGCGGGACGTTGAACGAGAACCTTCCCGGGCTGTAATGCCGCCGGCGGGCGAGCGGCGTATCAGCGAATATCCGTCGCACATGGTCGAACATGCCGCTGTAGGTGGCTAGGTTCGAACGCGGCGTGCGACCGATCGGTTTCTGATCGACCCGCACCAGCCTGCGAACATGCTCCATGCCTGTGACAATGCGTCCTTCAGTGTCGTTCTGCGCAACATCGAGCAGCGGATCGATATCCTCCTCCTCGGCCACGGGTAAGCCGCCGAGATGTTCCGTGACGAGCTCGGGCAGCGCCTGACTGACAAGACTGGATTTGCCCGATCCCGAAACGCCGGTGACAGCGGTGAAGCAGCCGATGGGAAACTCGACGTCGAGACCATGGAGATTGTTCCGCCTGATCCCTTCCAGGCGTAGCCATGCCTTGGGGTCGCGCGGTGTGCGCTCACTGCGGAGCGGCTCTGCGAACAGGTAGCGGCGGGTGATCGAAGTCTCGACGTCGGCAAGCCCTCCAATCGGCCCGCTGTAGAGGACTTCACCGCCCTTTGCCCCGGCTCCTGGCCCGACATCGACGAGCCATTCCGCGCGGCGGATCACGTCGAGATCATGTTCGACGACGAACAGGGAGTTGCCCGCCGCCTTGAGACGCTCAAGGATGGTGAGCAAGGCTTCGCCATCTGCCGGGTGCAACCCTGCCGAAGGCTCGTCAAGCACATAGACCACGCCGAAAAGCTGTGACGACAATTGCGTGGCAAGCCGCAAGCGCTGCAGCTCTCCGGAGGAGAGCGTCGGCGTGCTGCGGTCGAGCGAAATATAGCCAAGGCCAAGATCGATCAGCGGCTCTAGCCGTTCGATCAATTCGCAGGCAAGGCGTTGGGCGGCGACCCGCTTTTCATCGGAAAGGTTGGGCGTGCGGCGCACGTCGGGCGCAGCCTTGTGCGCCGAACCTCCTGCCGCGACTCGCCGTTCGACCGCCGCATCGCGTGCCGCCTTGCCGAGGACATGGCCCTTCGGGACCGCCGCGGCGCCCCCGTATTCGCCATGCGCGACGGGCGTGAGCAAGTCCCGGAGTTTCAACACCGTCAGGTCGCCGAACTCGGCGATGTCAAGGCCCGCGAACTTCACGGACAGGGCTTCGCGCTTCAGGCGCTTGCCGTCGCAGGTCGGGCAATCGCGTCCGATGATATATTGCGAGACGCGCTTCTTCATCAGCGCGCTTTTAGTGTTGGCGAAGGTTTCCAGCACATAGCGGCGCGCGCCGGTGAAGGTGCCCTGGTAGCTCGGCTCCATGCCGCGCTTGAGCGCCGTCCGCGTCTGTTCGGGCGTCAGGCCCGCATAGACCGGCACCGTCGGCGCCTCTTCAGTAAAGAGGATCCAGTCGCGATCCTTTTTCGGCAGGTCTCGCCACGGCGTATCGACGTCATAGCCGAGCGAAACGAGGATATCGCGCAGGTTCTGGCCATGCCAGGCGGTCGGCCAGGCGGCGATCGCCCGGTCGCGAATGGTGAGGCTGTCGTCAGGCACCATCGTTTCTTCGGTCGCGTCATAGACGCGCCCGATGCCGTGACAGGTCGGGCAGGCGCCGGCGACCGTGTTGGGGGAGAAATCCTCCGCATAGAGCATGGATTGATGGCGCGGATATTCGCCGACGCGCGAATAGAGCATCCGCACCAGGCTGGAGAGCGTAGTCACGCTGCCGACCGAGGATCGCGCGTTGGCCGAGCCGCGCTGCTGCTGCAACGCGACCGCAGGCGGCAAACCGTCGATCGCGTCGACCTCCGGAACCCCGGCCTGGTCGATCAGGCGACGGGCATAGGGCGCAACCGACTCCAGATAACGCCGCTGGGCTTCGGCATAGAGGGTGCCGAACGCGAGCGATGACTTGCCCGAGCCCGATATGCCGGTGAATACCACGAAGGCGTCGCGCGGTACATCGACGTCAATATTCTTGAGGTTATTCTGGCGCGCGCCGCGAACCTGCACGCAAGAGGGCGGCCCCGTATGACCATGATCGGTGGCCGGCGTCGTCGCGTGAATATCCTTGCTCTTCATTTCAGTCTTCCTGCCCTATACGCCCGTGCGGCCCGTGTTTCATCACAGTCGGGTAGCAGATGAATGCATCGCGACGCGTTGCCCATTTGCGAGAGCGCGCGTCATCATGGCCTGGGTCGGGCCATGATGACGGACGAATTGTCGATCCGGGCGCCTCGCGCCGCTTCGTAACGATAGGTCAGTAGTGAATGACCGAGCGGATCGACTTGCCTTCGTGCATCAATTGGAAGGCCTCGTTGATCTCCTCCAAACCCATCGTGTGGGTTACGAACGGGGCCAGATCGATATCGCCTCTCATCGCGTCCTCGACCATGCCGGGGAGCTCTGTCCGTCCCTTGACGCCGCCGAAAGCTGACCCCTTCCATACGCGGCCCGTGACGAGCTGGAATGGGCGGGTGGAGATTTCCTCGCCCGCGCTGGCAACGCCGATCACGATCGACTGACCCCAGCCACGGTGCGCTGATTCAAGCGCGGCGCGCATGACGTGGACGTTGCCGATGCACTCGAAGGTATGATCGATGCCCCAGCCCGTCATCTCGATCAGCACTTGCTGGATGGGCTTGTCATGGTCCTTGGGGTTGATGCACTCGGTCGCACCGAACTGGCGTGCCAGCTCGAATTTGGACGGATTGGTGTCGATGGCTATGATCCGACCCGCCTTCGCCTGGCGCGCACCCTGAATCGCCGCAAGGCCGATCCCGCCGAGGCCGAACACGGCGACCGAGTCTCCGGGCTGGACCTTGGCGGTATTGTGGACTGCGCCGATGCCGGTCGTGACGCCGCAGCCGAGCAGGCAGACGTGTTCGGGGTTTGCCTCGGGATTGATCTTGGCGAGCGAGACTTCGGCGACGACAGTATATTCACTGAAGGTTGAACAGCCCATGTAATGATAGAGGGGCTGACCGTTGTACGAAAAGCGGGTGGTCCCATCGGGCATCAAGCCCTTGCCCTGCGTTTCGCGGACAGCGACGCACAGGTTAGTCTTGCCCGACAGGCAGAAGTCGCACTTGCCGCACTCGGCGGTGTAGAGCGGAATCACGTGATCGCCCGGCTCGACGCTGGTGACGCCTTCACCGACCTCGACAACGATACCCGCGCCCTCGTGGCCCAGAACCACCGGGAAAACACCCTCCGAATCACTCCCCTCCAGCGTGTACGCGTCGGTGTGGCACACACCGGTGTGCGTCACCCGTATGAGGACTTCGCCTTTCCGGGGTGGAGCGACATCGATCTCGACGACTTCGAGTGGCTTGCCCGCCTCGAAGGCTACAGCGGCGCGAGATTTCATGTTGGGATACCCTCGTTGAGTTAAACTGATTGCTGGTGGGAGGTCGATGCGTCGTCGCAAATTCGACGACATTCTCATACTGGTAGGGAGTATCTATATCATACTCCCTACCAGTATACAAGAGGTGTCCTGGCGAGGATCTCAAACCAGAAAAGGCAGCAGGGGCTGGCTTCTAAGTTCGGGAGAACGCGGGCAAGAGAATGAGCCTGAAATTGTCATTTAAGATAAGTACGCAGAATCTTCATTACGCCCTCCACTCCGTCATCGTGATCGCCGCCTGCGCCTCCGACGGCACGATCTGCGCCCGCACCGAATGTTTCCCTGAGATGACTCTCCATCACTTCTGTCATCAGTCCATTTGTCGCACCACGCATGGCGACAATTTGCTGCAGCAGGGGAGCGCAATCGGCCCCCGCTTCGATCGCGCGTTCCAGAGCGTCCGCCTGACCCTTGATACGCCGCAAGCGTGTGATGGCTCGCTTCTTGTCCTCTGGTGAATGTGGCATCGCGTTTTCCCGAGAAATCGCTCCAGCATACTATACAGGGGGGGAGTTTCAATCCTGCACAGAGCCGGGCGTTTTTATGATCGGGCGAGGTTGCGGTCATGCTCTCAAGGATGCGCCACGAGCAGCCTTGGCACGGGCGCCGCAAGTCCGATCCTCTGTCGGGGAAGGGGGGCGCGATCGGTCACTCCCCCCACCGGTATGCCGGTCAGACCGTAACGACGACCTTGCCGATCTGCTCGTTCGATTCGAGGAAGCGGTGCGCGTCCTGGATGGCGTCGAGCGGGAAAGTGCGCGCGATCCGCGGCTTGAGCGCGCCCGATTCCAGACCCGCCACGATGAACGCCTTGGCGCGATCGAGGGCGGCGTCGTCCGAGACGATCTCGCTGTAGACATAACCCTTGAGCGTGAGGCTCTTGCTCAGCACGGAGAACAACGGGAACGGCGTCGGTTCGCCGCTGAGCGCGCCATATTGGAGCAGGATGCCGCCGCGCGCCATGCTCTCGGTCAGCGGCTCGAACGACGGGCCTCCGACCGGATCGAGCACCACGCGCACACCTTGACCATCGGTTATCTCCATCACCCTCGCTACCAGATCCTCTTCCCCGGTCGCGACGACATGATGTGCGCCGGCATCGATCAGGGCCTGGCGCTTGGCGCCGGTACGCGTCGTCGCGATTACCGTCGCGCCGACCATCCGCGCAATCTGGAAGGCAGCAAGGCCGACGCTGCTGGAGGCTGCAGTGACGATGACGAAATCGCCCTCGCCGAGTTTCGCCTGCTCCACCAGCGCACCCCAGGCGGTGACATACTGCATCCACACGGCCGCCGCTTCCTCGAACGACAGCGCCGCCGGATGCTTGACGACGAGGCGGGCGGGCACGTTGGCGACCTCGCCATAAGTGCCCCAGCGCGCGATATCGAGCGGGGGTATGACGCTGACGGCTTCGCCTTCCGCAAACCCGGTCACGTCCGCGCCGACCGTAACGACAGTGCCGGCAGCCTCATATCCAAGGCGGCTCGGGAACTCGGCTTCCTGAAGGTAGGCATGGTTGCGGAACATCACCTCGGCGCGGTTTATGCCTATCGCCTTCACCGCGATCTGCACTTCGTCGGCCGCGGGCGCGGGGACTGCCACATCTTCAATCCTGAGGACGCTGGCGTCGCCATATTCGTGGATACGGACAATGCGGCTCATTGGAGGCTCCTTGATTATTGAATGATCGTTCTGTAAGGGAGCGGACTACCAGTATCAAGATATTATTTATCGATCGTTCCATATCGTGCACCAGAGATGACAGAGACGAAAGCCCGTCGCCGCGCAGGTCGCCCTCGTGTGTTCGACACTGACGCTGCGCTCGACAAGGCGGTGCGGCTGTTCTGGCAGCGCGGCTACGAGGCGACATCGATGGCCGATCTGGTGGCGGAGACTGGCGTCGCCGCCGCCAGTCTCTATGCAGCGTTTGGCAACAAGGCGGGGCTGTTTGCGGCGGTGATCGAGCGCTACGCCGCGACGTTCAGCGTCCACCTCTATGCACCCATCAACGATCCGGCGTTGTCCACCTACGAGGCCGTCAAAGGTCTGCTGGAACGAGCGGCGTCATCATTCTCGGAACCTGGAACGCCGGCCGGCTGCTTCATGTATTCGGCAGCGGCAGCCGTTTCGCCGGCGTCCGCGGCCATCGAATGCCTGCTGCGCGAAAAGCGTATCGCGGCGGAGGCCTTCCTGATCGAGCGTCTGCAACGCGGCGCCGCGCGGGGCGAGCTTGCGGCCAACACCGATCCGGCCGTGCTAGGCAAATTCATCAATACGATCATGGAAGGCATGTCCGTTCAGGCGCGCGACGGCGCTACGCTCAACGAACTGCTCTCCATCGCCAAAATGACGCTCGATCGATGGCCGGCCGCGATATGATCGTTACTTGGTGGTCATCTGCCAATCCGCCTCCCGCGACCGGACAATCGAACTCATCGCATAGGACGAAAGCATATGAAACACGTGACATTGCCGGGAGGGGAAGTGGTTCCTTCAATGGGTCAAGGCACCTGGAAGATGGGCGAACGTGCCGAGCGCCGATCCGAGGAGATCGCCGCGCTACGCGCCGGTGTCGAACTGGGCATGACGCTCATCGATACCGCCGAAATGTACGGCGATGGTGCGGCGGAAACGCTGATATCCGAGGCGCTGGGCAGCGTTCGCGACCAGTTGTACATCGTCAGCAAAGCATATCCGCAGAACGCATCGCGCTCCCGCCTTGCCGGTGCGTGCGAGGCGAGCCTGAAGCGGCTCGGCACCGACCGGCTCGACCTCTACCTTCTCCATTGGCGGGGATCGGTGCCGCTCGCCGAGACAGTGGAAGCATTGGAGGCGCTCAAATCGGCAGGAAAGATCCGCCACTGGGGTGTCAGCAATCTCGATACCGACGATATGGAAGAGCTTGTCGCTGCGGGCGGGGATGGCTGCGTGACCGATCAGATCCTTTACAATCTGGTCCGGCGAGGCCCCGAATTGGACCTGCTGCCGTGGCTCGCCGAGCATAACATACCGGTTATGGCGTATAGTCCAGTCGAGCAGGGACGACTTTCTACCCACCCCGCTCTCGACAAAATTGCAGCCGAGGTTGGCGCAACCCCTGTGCAGGTCGCACTTTCGTGGACGTTGCGGCAAGATGGTCTCATCGCCATCCCGAAAGCGAGTTCAGTCGCACATGTGCGGGAGAACCGCGCCGCCGCCGATATCGTTCTTTCCGACGCTCAGCTTGCGACACTCGACGCGGCATTTCCCAGGTCACGCCACCGCCGTCCACTCGAGATGCTTTAGCGTCAGATGACGATATTATCGCTCGAAGGAACAGAGCGTAAGAAGGATCGGCGGTAGAAGCCGAATTTAAACTTGTTGAGCCTGCCACTGGCGCGTGAAGTATCACTTCGCAAGCCTTCGCGCAGCAAGGTGAACCACTAGGAGTCTTCTTATGGATCGGATGCCCGCACTCTTTATCGGCCACGGAAGCCCGATGAACACGCTCGAGAGCAATGGCTACACCTCGGCCTGGCGGGCATTCGGGCCTGAGTTGCCCCGCCCCAAGGCGATCCTCGTGGTTTCTGCACATTGGTATTTCGGTGCCACGGCGGTGACGGCCATGGCGCGCCCTCGCACAATCCACGATTTCTACGGTTTCCCACAGGAGCTGTTCGACTTTGAATATCCGGCCCAGGGCGATCCGGACCTCGCGAAAGAGATCGTTGTTCTGGTGAAGCCCGAGTGGGTGGGTCTCGACCAGGATCAGTGGGGTCTCGATCACGGAACGTGGTCGGTGCTCGCGCACCTGTACCCTGAGGCGGACATCCCGGTGGTGCAGCTCTCGATCAACGCGCTCAAGCCGCTGAGCTATCATCTTGATCTTGGCGCAAGACTGGCAGCCTTGCAGGACCGCGACGTCCTGGTGGTCGCTAGCGGAAATGTCGTTCACAACCTCCGAGCCGTGCGCTGGAACCAGCCCGATTTTGCGTTCGACTGGGCAGAGCGTTTCGATGAAGCAGCGGTTCGCCAACTGGCAGAAAACCCGGGCGATCTGCTGCGCCTTGTGGAGCATCCCGATTATGCCGCGGCGGTTCCCACGCCCGACCATTTCGTTCCGCTGATTTATCTTGCCGGAATGGCGGCTGCCCGCAACGAAACCCTTGATCCGCTGGTGCGCGGCTATTCGATGGGTTCACTGTCCATGACCTGTTACGGTCTTGGCACTGAAGGTTTGGCATGCTCCGAAAAAACGGGCGCGGCCAACTTGCCGAGTGAGGTGCCGGCCGACCAGACGAATACATGATCCCTCGGCACACGGCGGACAGGCATGATCTGGCTTGGATTGAGGGATAGCATTGAGCGATGACACAGACAGTTCTTGAACAGGTCCGAGCGTTCGTCGAGCGTTTACGTCCGGATGCAGTTTGCGATGACTGCATTGCCGATCGTTTAGGACTGTCAATGAGGCAGCACGCCAATCACAAGACGCGGGAATTGGTCGGGTCACCGGGTTTCCAGCGCCAGGTTGATACCTGCACGCTTTGCGGTTCTCGCAAGAAGGTTATCCGTCGCGCTTGACGAGGGTTGAGGCGGACTTGCCATATTTATCCCGCAATTCTCGAAAACCAGAAAATGCGGGATAAATCGTTGCATTTCCAAGCAGCCGACTGAGTGGCCTCATCAGCTGTGTCGGCGGGCGTTCCACAATGAACTCTTCCCGAGAACTGTCCCACAGCCTTTTGCGGACCAGACGTCTTATTCGCTTTGATGCAATAGCCCTCGATGAAACCTCGACGGTCGCATGTTTTTGAACCGCTTCACGTATTATTACCTTACACAGGTCGTAGACATTGGCCTGGCGATCGATGTCTCGGACGCCGATCCGCCGGAAATCGAAGCGATGGATGGAAGAGTGACGGTGCTAGGTCCGGACAATGCCTGTCTGGTTTGCGCGGAGCTAGTCGAGCCGGAAATCGCGCGCGCCGAAGCGATGAAGCGGGATCATCCCGACGACTACGAGAAGCTCAAGCATGAAGCATATGTCGTCGGGGAAGGTAATCCTGCTCCGGCCGTTGTGACGTTCACGACCGAGCTGGCCTGCATGGCGGTCAACGAAATGCTGCAAAGGACGGTAGGGTTTCGCGCCGTCGAAGGCAGCGCACCAAATCGGGTGCGCAAGTTCCATCTGTGTGAGGATCGCCGTCCGGGTTACAAACCGAGAAGCGGTTGCCGGATATGCGACGATGACGGACTGTGGGGACGCGGCGATATCGATCCATTCATCGGGCGGGTGAGTTGATGGCTGAATGGCTCGTTGCAGCAATTCGGAGATTGTTGATTGCAATCGGGCTGGTTGCGAAACCGCAATACCTGTTCCGGCTTGTCGGCGAGCACCCTGTCGATGACGAAATCGAGGATGGCGCCGTATATGTCGTGGGCGGCAAGGACTACCAGAAATGGGCATATTTTCGCTGCCTTACGGACAGGTCTGAGATGACGATGCAGAACTTAGGGGGAAGCTGCGCGAGCTGGCCAACCAGCGTCGCCGGTTCGGCTATCGCCGTCTGCACATCCTGCTGCGCCGGGAGGGGATCATGATCAACCGCAAGAAGACCCAGCGACTTTTATCGTGAGGAAGGGCTGGCAGTCAGACGGAGACGCAGCCGCAGGCGCGCTGGCGGCACGAGGGCACCTGCTCCGGTTCTGACTCTGCCGAACCAGCGCTGGAGCCTGGACTTCGTGCACGACCAGATGGCCTCAGGCAGGCGGTTCCGCGTGCTCAACGTGGTCGATGACGTGACCAGAGAGTGCCTGGCCGCGGTGCCGGACACATCGATCTCCGGTCGCCGTGTCGTTCGCGAGCTGACCGCGCTGATCGAACGGCGCGGTAAGCCCGGCATGATCGTCAGCGACAACGGCACCGAGCTCGCCAGCAATGCCCTGCTGGCATGGTGCGGGGAGATGCAGGTGGAGTGGCACTACATCGCGCCCGGTAGGCCGATGCAGAATGGTTATGTCGAGAGCTTCAACGGTCGCATGCGCGACGAGCTACTTAATGAGACGCTGTTCATGAGCATGGCCCATGCCCGTGTCGAGATCGCGGCCTGGGTGGATGACTACAACCGGGAGCGACCGCACTCGTCTCTCGGTTACGCGACACCGGCGGCGTTCGCGGCCGAACTGGATAAGCAATGGCCTGCTTCGCTACGCCCTACGGGCTTCGCTACGCAGCCCATTGCTTCAACCGCGCCTATGCGCAACAAAGCCGCCCGGCTCTAATCCCAGCTGGAGGAAAGCTGGGGGTCACGTCACGATCCATCAACAATGGTTTAGATCCTTAATTATTCTTCATATTCGCAACCGAATCCCGCGTTCTTCGTTGGCTTTACGAATTCCAACCAGATCGGAGAATGCCCATGTCGGACGAACTTAACCTGACCAAGGGCGGTGCCCCCCATCAAGAACCCAAGGGTGAAGATGATATCCTGACCACCGCGCAGGGCGCGCCGGTTGCCGATAACCAGAACTGGCTCAGCGCAGGTCCGCGCGGTCCGCAACTCCTGGAAGACCATGTCGCCCGCGAGAAGATCTTTCACTTCGATCATGAACGCATTCCCGAGCGCGTCGTCCACGCTCGCGGCTATGGCATTCACGGCACTTTCGAGCTGAAGAAGGCAATTCCCGAATATTCACACGCCGCGATCTTCAATAATGTCGGTGAGAAGACCCTTACTTTCACCCGTTTCTCCACCGTGGCCGGGAACAAGGGCTCACCCGATCTGGCGCGCGACGTCCGCGGCTTCGCGACGAAGTTCTATACGAAGGAAGGCAATTGGGATCTGGTCGGCAACAACATCCCGGTGTTCTTCATCCAGGATGCGATCAAGTTCCCAGACCTGATCCACGCCGCCAAGCCCGCGCCGGATCGCGGCTTCCCCCAGGCACAGACCGCACATGACAACTTCTGGGATTTCATCAGCCTGAGCCCGGAAAGCATGCACATGGTGATGTGGATCATGTCCGATCGCACCATTCCGCGCAGCTTCCGTTTCATGGAAGGTTTCGGGGTACATACCTTCCGCCTGATCAATGCGAAGGGCGAGGCGAAATTCGTTAAGTTCCACTGGAAGCCCAAGCAGGGTCTGCAATCGGTAATCTGGAACGAGGCGCTGAAGATCAACGGTATGGACCCAGATTTCCATCGCCGCGATATGTGGGATTCGATCGAGGCGGGCGACTTCCCGCAGTGGGATCTGGGCATTCAGGTGTTCGATGAGGAATTCGCTGAGAGTTTCGAATTCGACGTGCTCGACGCGACCAAGATCATTCCCGAGGAACAGGTTCCGGTTGAAATCATCGGCACGCTCACGCTCGATGCCAATGTCGACAATTTCTTTGCGGAAACCGAGCAGGTCGCCTTCTGCACACAGAACATCGTGCCCGGGATGGACTTCAGTGAGGATCCGCTGCTCCAGGGCCGCAATTTCTCCTATCTCGACACGCAGCTGAAGCGGCTGGGTGGCCCGAACTTCACGCATATTCCCATCAACGCGCCCAAGTGCCCGGTCCACAATTTCCAGCAGGATGGCCACATGGCTATGACCAACCCCAAGGGGCGGGCGAATTACGAACCTAACAGCTGGTCGGGCGATATGGACGACAACCGCGAACCGCGTGGCCCCCGCGCCAGTGCCGAGCATGGCTTCACCAGCTACGAAGCGCCGGTTACCGGGCCCAAGGTTCGGGTGCGCAGCGAGACCTTTGCCGATCACTACAGCCAGGCGCGCCAGTTCTACATCTCGCAGACCGCGATCGAGCAGACCCATATGGGCAATGCGCTGGTGTTCGAGCTTTCCAAGGTCGAGCGGATGGACATTCGCAAGCGGATGGTAAGCCATCTGCGCCATATCGACGATGGGCTTGCCAAGGTGGTTGCCGACGGCATCGGTCTGACCGAAATGCCTGAAAAGATCACCGCCGCGCGCAAGCCGATCGACGATCTGCCCGAAAGCCCGGCGCTGTCCATCCTCAAGAACGGACCGGACAGTTTCAAGGGCCGCAAGCTGGGCATCTATATCGCCGAAGGCGGTGATGCCGCAGTGGTGAAAGCGTTGAAGGACGCGGCCAAGGGCGCGGGCGCAATGGTCGAGATCATCGCCCCGCATGTGGCGGGTGCGAAACTCTCCGACGGCGAGATGATGGAAGCCGACCAGAAGATCGATGGCGGCCCCTCGGTGGTTTACGACGCCGTGGCGCTGGTGATGGGCGAGAAGGCCGCCGAGAATTTCGGCAAGGACAAGCCCAGCATCGACTTCGTCAACGACGCCTTCGCCCACGCCAAGTTCATTGCCTACGTCCCCGAGACAATGGCGCTGCTCGAAGGCGCCGGTGTGGCAAAGCGGATGGACGACGGCTTCGTCGAACTGGCCAAGCCCGATGCCGCCAAGGATTTCATCAGTCGCTGCGCAAAGCTGCGCTTCTGGGATCGCGAAGAGGTAAAGAAGGATTGAGGACAGACCATGACCAATGACAAGCAACTCGGCCTGGCTGGCACCGTTGCCGGCCTCGGCCTTGCGATCGGGGGGCTGGCCTTCGGCGCCTTCCTGTCGCAACGGCGCAAGGGGGGCGATGACGATGCCCCCTTCTACACCCGCAAAAGCCCCGATAGCGACAATGCGGTGCTCGGGCGCACGGTTACAATCCGCAAGCCGCGCGCCGAACTCTATGCCTTCTGGCGCGATTTCGGCAATCTTCCAAGGTTCATGGAGAATGTCGAGACGATCCGGAAAGAGGGCGACCACCGCGTTTGGTTGATCAAGGCTCCCGCCGGACAGACGGTCGAGATCAAGACTGAGGTCTGCGAGGATGTCGAAGGCAAACGCATCGCCTGGCGCTCGGTCGAAGGCTCGGACATCGAGACGCGCGGCAGCGTTGAATTTGCTGACGCACCGGGCGATCGCGGAACCCGCGTTTCGCTGGTGATGTCCTACAATCCGCCCGCCGGAAACCTCGGCCGTACCATTGCAAAGCTGTTCCAGCGCGAGCCGGAGGTGCAGGCGCGCCACGATCTCAAGCGCTTTAAGGGGCTGATGGAGACCGGCGAGATCGCCACCTCCGCCCACCGCAAGGAAAACACCCGCGCTGCCAAGCAGCAGGAGAAGGAAACATGAGAGCCCTCACCTGGCACGGGACGCACGACGTCCGGGTCGACACCGTCGACGATCCCGAAATCATCAATTCGCGTGATGCGATCATCGAGGTTACCTCCACCGCGATCTGCGGCAGCGACCTCCACCTTTACGACGGGGTTATTCCCGGCGTACTTCCCGGCGACGTGCTGGGCCATGAATTCATGGGCCGCGTGGTCGAAACCGGCAGCGACAGCACGCTCAAGAAGGGCCAGCGCGTCGTGGTGCCCTTCACCATCAGCTGCGGCGGCTGCTTCCATTGCCAGATCCAGCAGTTCTCGGCCTGCGAAAATTCCAATCCGGCAGAAAAGCAGGATATGTCGGCCAAGCTCTACGGTCACTCCATGGCGGCGCTGTTCGGATATTCGCACATGACCGGCGGCTACTCGGGCGGCCAGGCGGAATATGTCCGCGTGCCCTATTCCGATGTCGGCCCGATCGTGGTCCCCGACCATCTTGACGATGACAAGGTGCTGTTCCTTTCCGACATCCTGCCCACCGGGTGGATGGCGGCGGAAAACGCCGAAATCCAGCCCGACGATACCGTCGCGGTCTGGGGCTGTGGCCCCGTCGGCCTGTTCGCGATCCAGTCCGCGATCGTGATGGGCGCCAGCAAGGTGATCGCCATCGACCATTATCCCAACCGCCTCGCGCTGGCCAAACAGCTTGGTGCCGAGGTGATCGATTTCCGCAAGACGAACGTCCGCGAAGCGCTGATGGAAATGTCGGGCGGGATTGGTGTCGACGCGGTGATCGATGCTGTCGGGATGGAAAGCCACGGCTTCGCGGTCGACAACTTGGTTGATGTTGTGAAGCAGAAGGTCGGCATGGGTGCGGATCGCGCCAGTGCGCTGAAGCAGGCGATCCTTGCGGTCCGGCCCGGTGGGCGCGTTTCCATACCCGGCGTTTATGGCGGGATGACCGATAAATTCCCGCTGGGTGCACTGATGGAGAAAGGCCTCCATATCCGCAGCGGGCAGACCCATGTCCAGCGCTACACCAAGGATCTGCTCGAGAAGATCGAGGACGGCACGCTCGACACCACCTTCCTGATCTCGCATCGCCTCCCGCTTGAGGACGCAGCCCGTGGCTACGAATGTTTCCGCACCGAGCAGGACAGCTGGACCAAGGTGGTGCTCAAGCCGGGTATGGACACGCCTGCGACGAACTAGTCGCCGTGCGTCCCCACGAGCAGATCGAGCCGGTAGAACTCCTCGCGCCGCGCCTTGGCCACCTGCCAGGGCGCGGCGTCGAGAAACAGTTTGACCGCGGCATCACCATCGACGGGCAGATCGTTGGGGCCGATCCAGTTGACCAGCAGACACAGCCCGTTCCCGGTCAAGCTTTCATGGGCAAGCTGCGAGACCTGGCGAATTTCCCCGACGCTGAGAAAATAGAGAACTTCTGACAGGATCACCGCGTCGAACTGCCCCGCTGGCCAATAATCGGGCACTTCGGCGACAACGAACTCGACACTGTCGCACCGAGGTAGCCTCTTGGCCGCCAGATCGATCGCCTTTGTCGAGACATCCAGTGCCACTATCGAACTGGCAAGTTCCGCCGGGCGTTCGGTCAGCGCCCCTCCTGCGCATCCCACTTCCAGCATGCGTACAAAGCGCCGCTTGCCCAGTGCGGCGAGCACAGCCTCCCGCTTGCCGCGTTCATAGTCGCTGGTGTCTATGTCCCAGGGGTCGGGGTTTTCGGCGAACAACTGGTCGAAGCGTGCCTGCCGCTCGCTGGGTGCCTCAGTCACGGTGGAATATCTCCGGATGCGCGGCGAAATGCGCCAGCAGCGTTGCGGGCATCATAAAGGCCTCCGGGTCGTCGATGAGGTCGGTGGATTGCGACCGGTAGGCCGAAAGCGCAAGCCGCTTGCGCTCTGCCAGCGAAGGCGCTTCGAACAGGCGAAGCTCGGTCTCCGGTAGCCGTCGTTCACCAAAGCGCCCCCAGATCGGCGCGCTCCACAGCGGTGCCCGGTAATGCTGTGCCAGATCGCGCGCGATCGCATGCGCGGTGATGTGATCGCAATGCGGATCGAGATAGGAGGTGGTCCAGATCGCCTGCGGATCGATGATGTCTGCAAAGGCGAACAGCGCCTCTTGGCCCGCGTCGGTGAGATCGCCCTGGCGACTTTGCCCGTCGAGCAGTCCAAGCGCGTGAACTGCGGCCGGACGCCGCGGGGCGAGGCTCGATAGCGCTTCCTCCAGCTCGGCGCGGCGCATGGCAACCAGCTTGGCGCGATCGCAGCCGGGGTGCGAACCCTCGCCATTGGTCACCAGCACCACCCCGATCGTTCGCCCCGCATCGGCCGCTGCGGCCAGAGCCTGACCGCAACCAATCGTCTCGTCGTCGGGATGCGGCATCACCAGCAGCAGCCCGCCGGGCGGCGACAGCTCGTCCAGTTGGATCGCGGCCGCGCCTTCCGCAGCGCGAAGCACGCTGCCTTGCGCGATGACAGGAACGCTCACAGATCTTCTGCCCGCAACCCGCGCCCGGCCAGAGCCCGCGCGGCGCGCTGACGCTTGGCATCAGGCTGCGCCTGGCACAGGAACAGCCCCAGATCGCGGCGGATCCGTTCGATCGCGGTGCCTTCCTCGTGCGCTGCCATCCCCAGCCCGCGCTCGACCAGCGCCAGCACAGTGCGGCAATTGTCCTCGGTCACCTGCCGCGCCAGTAGCGAGAGGGTGGCGGTGTCGGGCTTCGCATCGCGCGTCTCTACCGCTCTTGCTGCTCGCCACAGCCATAGCCGCATGGTTTCGAGCGCGATAGCGCCGGTCGCGATACGGTTGAGCTGGTGCGGATCCCCGATCCTGCCGCGCTCTCGCAAGGCTTCGCGGAAATGCGCGAACAGCGCCTCGGCACCGCCACAATGTGCAGCGCAATAGCGCCAGATCCCGCCCTCGAAATGCGGCTCGCGGGAATAATCCCCCAGTTCGCCGAGCACGGCATCATCTGCAAGTTCGCCCCCGGTAAAATCGTAACGCCCAGATCGCGTGGCGCGCATCCCCGAGACGTTCCAGCCGGAAGGATCGCAGCGCGAAGGATCGTTGGCCGGGGCGAGTGCCAGCAAGACGCCCTGCTCTCCATTGATCGCCACCACCGCGTGGCGAACGAGGCCGAGGCCCGATGCGAAGCGTTTGGCGCCCTCCAGTACAATGCCTGCGGGTTGGTTCGAGAGTGTCAGCGGGCTGGCTGGATCGTCCGCACCCCATACGCCGAGCAGCTCGCCTGCATGAACACTGTGCGCGAGACGCTGCTGCGTGTCCTCCCGGCCATAAAGCGCCACCAGCTTTACCGCGTTCATATGGCCTTCGAACAACCGCGCGACCGAGAGATTGGCCCGTCCAAGATCACGCAAGGCTTCGAATGCCCCCGCCACCCCTTCCGGCGCGCAACCCCAGCCCTGTCCGCCGTGCTCAAGCGGGAGGCAGGAGGCAAGCCACCCAGCATCGTGGAGCGCCGCGACATCGTGGGAGAGGTCACCACCCATCCGGTCACTGGCCGCCGCGCGGGCGGCAATGGCAGCGAGCATTTCCTTACGGGGAGCAGGCCGGGGCGCTATCATGCAGCGGCCCGGTATGGACGCATCCATGCAGACGTGCTTTGGCGTCGGGGTGCCTGCTCTTCGGCAGCGGACTGGAGGTGCCCGGTCCGCGAAGAGAATATTGCTCGATTGATGCCGGGTTTTGCCAAACGGTCAGTCACGCTCTGACACCCGCTGCGCGACGCGCACTCGTTGTGTCATCCAGTGTCTCCTTTCGAGCATTGGACAGGTTGGCCATGACCTGGGACATGCGCATCCGGCGATGTTGCAACGCAGGATCGCGCGCTATTGCGTCCTGGAACCGCGCGTATCTCCCCATACCGAACTGCAAACCATTCCAGACACCCGCAAGGCGTTGCAGCAGGTCGAGCGGCACCAGCTGCTCATCGCAGTAAGGATCGTCGTGCGTGGCACGGTCGCGCAATGCATCGCCCATTCCGCCAGCCGCGCGCCCAAAAAGTCGTCCGGATGTACTGGCTGTCACGTCGCTCGCTACCTTGATGGACCAGTCACGGCGACGGGCGAGACTGGCCAGCGCCTTGTCCTCGGCAACAGGTGGTATCGGCATGCCGCCGATACCACGATAGCGCGCAGTCGGCAGCGCCAAGCTGGCACCCATCGCGGCGATCTGGAAACTCGGCGCATCCCGGCCGGTCCAACGCTGCCACAGCTGTTCAAGCTCTGCCGAGTAAGCTGCTTCAACCTCCCCGCAACGCCGAACGGAGTGGGGCAGGCCAGTATATTCTTGCGGGTCGATCGAAACGCTGCCGCACACCAGATCGGTACCATCGCGAATATGCCGAAGGTTCGCCGCCGCCCAATTCGGAGCGACAAGGGTGTCGGCATCGGTTGTGAGTAGCGCGCCATCCGGAACGAGTAGCGCCCCGATATCAAGCGCGATACGCCGTGCGTGCGGTGCATCGGCGACGGCTGGCCGCAGCGAAACCTTGACGAGCAGATAGTTGCATCCCGAAGCCTCGAGCATGCTGGAGGCGACCTGCCAAGAACGGTCTGCGCTGTTGTTGATCAGCAGGACAATTGCCCCTACCGCGCCGCTGCGCTCAACCGTATCGATGAGTGACGCCAGAGAAGCGGGCAGGATATGCTCCTCGTTCCGGGCGGGAACGCAGATAGCGAAATCCACTTTTGCGGGGAGTGACGAGGCAACCGTTCCGACGGCAATCCGGTTCTTGACCGGCAACCCGGCAACCGCTTCCTCGATGATCGACGAGGTGCGAATGCGTTGGCTGCCGACCCACTTGGTCAAGGGGCCAGCACCCATCATCATGTCATCCCTTGGCTTGGAGGTTGACCGATCGTTCCGCCAGATCGGTCATGTTTTCGTCCGCGCCGTAGATATCGGCCGTAATTGTATCAAGCTTGGCGGCATGGTCATTCTTGCCGAGCGCTTCGGCAAACGCCTTGGCAGTGCCGAAGCCGCAAATACCGTAATGGCACATGCGTTGATACTGCGACACGATGACGACGTCGCGAACATCATCATCGTCGATATCCGCATCGATGACATGCTTCTTCGCTTCTTTGACGAGGCCTTCCATGCCCTTGCAATGCTCTTTCTCGCTCTCGCCGCAATCCTTCAGCAGCTTCTCCAGGGTCGCGGTATGATCCTTGATACCCTCGGCAGCCTTGCTGAGACGTTCCTTGAGCTTGGGATCGCTCGCTTTGTCGGCCAGTTGGCTGACCATTTTCGACATCTGATCATTTGCAGACCAGTTGTCGGCCAGTTCTTCCTTGTAGCAATCTTCGAGGTTTTTCGGTGCAGACACAGTAGGCCTCCTTTTTGATGGCCATGAAAACTCACGGCAGCTTTTGATTGGGTAATCTCTGAGCGGGCCGTTTGGTTTCGAATAATTTAAATCCAAGGAATTAACGGTATAGCCGTAACAATCGATATGCTGGGATGTCTTGGTGATTATCGGCAAACGCCGTTGAACAACGGTTCCTGCGGTCACTTATGAACTGAAATGGTTCGCAAGGAACATGGTTTTCATCTGGCTCGATGTAACGACCGTTTGCGAGATGCATGCAAACAACGTTACGAGCCGCCCGGTTCAACGTCCTTCATCAACTGCGCATTTTCCAAGGATGTATCGTCTCGAGGGATGATCGAAAACTTTCCGTCATTTTCAAGGATTACCCAGTTGGCATCGTCGAGGCTCAGGTGCCCCTTCTGCCTCAAAGCGTTGTAGATTTCGGCTTCGGAGATGCGTTCGGCGCGCATCGCGTCCTTCTGTAGTTCGCCCTTGTGCAACAGCATGCGCGGTTCTGCCTTGATAAGCTTGGAGAAAACATCGCTGCGCAGCACCAGCCAGGACGTCGCCCACTGAAGCGCGAACATGATTGCAATACCCAAGGCAGCGTCGGCTATACTGACATCTTTAAGCAAGATACCCGAGGCCGCGAGACTCCCCACCGCGACGGTCACCATCCAGTCGAAATTGTTCATCTGACTGGTCGTGCGCTTGCCCGTAACGCGGGTCATCGCAACGATCAGGATATAGAACACGACCGCGCCGATAGCGACGCTAGTAAGCCGATCGAAGCTGTTGAACCAGGTATCAATATCGCTGCTCGGTGAAGTCATTTATACGCTCGCAAGGGTTCGGCGGTTGGTCCTCGAATGAATAGCTAAGCACCGACAGGGCAGAGTGCAATCGGCGACACAAGCAGAATGACGGCGTTACGCAACCGTTCTCGCATGGTTCTCACCGAAATCCGGGCCAGACCCCGAAATCCCGTCCGGTGCAATGGTATGCGGGGTTGCCAAACACAACATTCGGCGTTCGGCAGTTCAGGTTTTTTCTTCCCCGAGCGTATCGGCTTTGATGGCATCGCGATTGCCCATCCGCTCGTTCGGTCCGACCGTCGTATCGAGGCGGGTCTGGTGCTCGATTTCGGAATCGAGTTCTGCACCAAGCAGCACGATGTATGACGACACCCATAACCACATCAGCAATACGATAACGCCGCCGAGCGCCCCGTAGGTTTCGTTATAGCTACCGAAATTCCGCACGTAGAAGGCAAAGGCGATCGATGCGAGTAACCAAACCGTCACCGCCGCGACCGAACCCGGCGTGACCCAGCGCCATTCCGGCGCATCGCGCGAGGGACCATATCGGTAGAGCACGGACAACCCGCCAAAAGCAATAAGAGCCAACAACACCCACCGACCATAGAATACAACGGTTTGAATGAAGGACGGCAGTCCAAGTCCGTCGGCAAGCAGGGGCAGGACGATCATCAGGCCCATCGCGATAACGAGGACGAGCACCATGAGAACCGTCAGCACAAGGGCTGTCGCATTGATCCGAAGAAAGCCACGCGTTTCGTCTTCGTCATAGGCGACGTTCATGCCGACCATCAGCGTTTTGACGCCTTTCGACGAGCCGTAGATCGCGAAGAGAATGCTGCCGAGCGCAGCCCAGCCCAACGTGGTGTTCGCGCCGGCGGCAACCTTGCGGGCTTGGTTCTCCAGTATTTCGGCTGCGTTTTGCGGTAGCCCGGCGGCGAAACTTTCGATCTGCTGTTCGACCACCATCGGATCAACGACTAATCCCGCGATCAGGATGATCGCGGCGATCGCGGGAAAGAGCGCGAGCATGCCGAAGAAGGCGACGCCTGCGGACACGACCGAAACATGGTCGGCTTCGAGCTCGTCCTTCGTTCTCAGAAGGATGTCCTTCCAGCCTTTCGCAGGAATGTGCGAAGGTTTCTTTGCCGTGCGCCCACGTGGTTCGTCAGTCGAAGTCATAGCTGCCAGTCGAATTATCCTAAGGTGATCTAACGCGTCAGACCGGCGAACACCGTTTGATGCCGCCGGCATGATTTCAGACAATTGCCCGATGCATCCGGGCTCAATACCCGTGCGCCAGTCTCGACAGAGATGAAACCTCGATCGGACTGGCGCAACTGGCGAGCAAGCAATGCGTTACGCCGGCCCTTTTTCTTCCACCTTGCGGTCGGCCTTGGCAACCGCTTCGTCCTTCTTCGCGCGTGCTTCGCGGCCAACCTCGCGGGCTTTCGTCTTGGCTTGGTCCAGTGTCTTGGCACCTTGGGGGCCCAGCTTTTCGCGCTCCGTTTGCGACGACGGTATCACCGATCCGGCAATGGCGCCGACGATGGCCGCTGCCAGCCCGCCGACGAGCGGATTGCTGTTATAGGCATCGCGTCCCTTGTCCACCGTGCGCCGACCATGTTTAGCCAGGTCACTTCGCGTTTGGCGCGCGCTATCGGCAAAGCTGTCGCGTTTTTCGCGCATGCGGTTGGTCGCGTCGTCGAGCCGCTTGCGATAGGACTTGTCGTCCTCGTCGTGATCGCGTTCGATCATCAGATAGGTTCCGCGATGTTCGTCGCGACGGCGGCGATAGATCGTGTCGTCTTCGTCGGGCTGCCGCTCGATACGCGACATATGTTCGACATAGCCGCGATGATCGGGATCGTAATCGTACGCGTTGCTCGAAACGCCGTCGCTTCCGGAATTGGATGTGAACGCCGATGGCTTGGCATCGTAATCGCTGACCAGCCAAATGCCACCGGCAGAGATCAGCGCCATGGCGAGCGGATTGCGGCGGGCACCGTCGAGGATGTAGCGCGCGTCGATGCCGTTCTCGTCCGCCTTGTCTAGCAAAGCGTCAAACAGTTTGCGCGGCGACATCTGGTCGCCGATCCGATCGACAGTTTCGCTCATGTTTTCCTGTGTGCGGCGGATGTCGGCTTCGATGGCGTCGGGGTCGCGAGTTTGGTTCTGGGTCATCGTTTTGCTCCGGAATGGGTAAGGTCGCCGGTGGCCGCATCAGGCGTGCGTTCGACCGTATCGATCGTGCGCTCCGGCTTCAGATTGGTTGCCTTCATCTTGCTTCGGGCGACGCCATAGAGGATGGCAGCCAGGATGAGGGTTGCAAGGCCGACCAGCAGGGTAGCCAGATCGCGGTCGTCGATGGCGTCGCCGATCAAATAGGCAATGCCCATCAACGTGACACCGAGACCGGCTATGCCGAACACCGCTGCGCCCAGAAGGCTCGCAACCGATTTCTGGATGTCTGCCACGGACTCGCGCATCTCCGCCTGGACGAGATTGACCTGCTGCTGCGCCAGATGCGCGCTCTGACTGGTGAGACGGCCAAGCAAATCTACGACATTGTCGTCGGTTCTGCCGGTCGTCGTCGCGCGGTCGGTTCTGTTGTCGATCTGGCTCATCGCGTTTCTCCTGTTGATCGGGAAGACGCAACGCTGGTGCGCGCCTGTGCCACGGTCTTTTCGCGATCACCCAAACCCGTGGTCGCGGTGGGAGTGGTCGAGGCGGCGGTAGTGGCCGGGGTCGTTTCGGCCATGCCGGTCGAAGCACCATAGGTTCCGCGTGTCTGGTAAGCGTCGCTGCGGTCGCTGTCGTCCTGGCCGACATCGTAGTCGTCGTGATATTCGGCGCCGGCACGAAGGAAGCGGGCGGCAGCGAACCCGGCGGCAGCCGATGCAGCGAGGAAGGCCGACGGATTGTCGCGGGCGAACCGGCGCGTTTCGTTAGCCAGTTCACGCGGAGACTTGTTCTCCAATCGCGATGCCAGCCCGTCCACTTCGCGTGCCACGCTGCTGAATGCAGAAGCAAGCCAATCGGGTGCCCGATCGTCGCCCTGCAGTTCGTCGGCGGCGGTTTGCATGGCCGAAGAAGCGGAATGCGCCGCGCGTCCGACCCGATCCTTTTCTTCGGCGGCCTTCGCTTCGCCCTGTCTGGTCGCCGTTTCCTTGAGGTCGCGGGCGTCGCCCTTGAGATCATCGGCTACGTCGCCGTGCTGAGAGCTACTTGTTCGGTTTCGTGGGGTGTCCACCATGGTTAATCTCCTAAAAAGATAACACTAGAGCGGTATCGCGCTGAGATTGTTCCGCAACTTGCCCAAGCTCAATCGAATTGCAGCGTCCAAAGTCCGCGCATCTTGCCTTCGGGAAATTTGTACCAAAGAAAAGCCCCATGTTCAGAGATCGACACGAGCCATAGATAGTCTGATGGAAGGACTGCTTGCGAAAGGGGGCCAGCAGCACCATAGGGACCGCCTTTGGTCGCGCGTGGAATGTCGGCTTTCGACGCTGCAGCCACCAGATCCGGACAATCCGTTTCCGGCCTAGTTTCAGCTCGTCTGCAAAGCGTTCTAATTCTGGTCAAGAGATGATCATCGAACGAGCTTTCGAAAGCGGACGTCGCGACTGATAATTGTCGATCGGTAACGATTGAAAGAACCAGCCTTACTTCAGAACCCCCGCTTATCTCTTCCCATCAGGTTGCCCGCGCACTGTAGCGTGCAGTTTATTTTCCAAAGAGGAAAGTTTTGACTTGCCTCGAAGGAAAGTCGCACCTAGTCATTTTCCTTCGAGGAAAGTGAGGGTTTGGCAATGGATTTGGTAGACAGTTTGGTCCTTCTGGTCGTGCTGTGCGGGCTCGCATGGATGTCTTGGCGCGATGCGCGCGACTACGCAGCTTTCAAGAAGTTTGATTCCAGCGCGGACCGGATGCGTTTCTACCGCCGATGGACTGTCGTTCCGATGGCGCTTTTCGGTGTCGGTGGGTTAGCCGTGCTGCTGACCTTCGGGAGACTGGACTCACTATACTCCTTGCCCGTTGAATTCGCGCCATTGATCGCTCCCTTCGAGGCAGTTTCGGAACCCGAAGGTTCCAGTTTTGAAACGGTGCTCGGAATGGCCATTGGCTTGCTTCTAGGCCTTACTATCACGGCCGTGGTCTGGCGTCGGCGGTTGAAGAAGATGTCACAACCGGTGGTCGGCGACATTGAAGCTCTTCTGCCGCGCAACGGAAAGGAGGTCGCATCCTGCATCCCTCTCGCTCTGAACGCCGGCATCAGCGAGGAAATCTTCTATCGCGTTGCCCTCCCGCTGTTGGTGCTGGAAGCTACTGGATCAATATCGGCGTCGCTGATGATCTCGATCGCGGCATTCGGATTGGCGCACTGGTATCAGGGTTGGAAGGGCGTTCTCGCGACCAGTGCGATGGGTGCGCTCTTCTTTTGGTTCTATCTCTCGAACGGATCCATCATCAAGCCGATTGCGATGCACGTGCTCATCGATATGATCGGCTTGGTGATTAGGCCTTTGGTTTCCCAGTATCTGGCTAAGCGACGTGCAAGTGCCGAGGCGAGTGAGGGGGCTTTGCCAGCAATGCCGGCAGGAGCAGCTACGGTTGTCGAGACGGAGGCAAGCACATGAACAACTCTGAGGATCCACGGGACGCACTGGCAGCTCTCGAGTCCACGAATGATCGTCTGGCGAGACGAATGAGGTGGCCGATCTGGAGGCATTTTGCTGGTGGATTGCTCATGACGCTGATGGTCGCGGCAGTAGCTCTCCCTCGTGATGTCGCAGCCGTGGTCTTCGTGACGGCAATGGTCCTGATGTTGTTGATTGTCCGGGACGATAAGAAGCGTCACGGCATGTTCGTGAGCGGATATCAACGAGGCAGGACCGTGTGGATCGTAGCCGCGATCATCGTTCTGATCCTATCCGCGCTGTTCATCGTCCTCACCCAGTTCGAGGACCCGACCGACGATCCATGGTTCTGGGTGACGTTGTCAATCGTCGCTCTCGGGACAGCGGGACTCAGCTGGATCTGGGAACGGGTGTATCGCGGAGATGTGCATGAAGGGAGGTTATGAGCGTGGGTCTCGACGAGATGTTCAACGCTTCCGCGCGCCTGCAGATCGCAGCAATTCTTCTCCGCGCCGACGAAGCCGAATTCTCGGTCATTCGAGACGTCGTCGAGGTGAGCGACTCGGCTCTTTCGAAACATCTTTCGACACTGTCAGAAGCGGGCTATGTATCGATCAAGAAAGCGCCCCGGAACGGCCGCCGGCGAACTTGGGCAGCACTCACGTCTAAGGGCCGACGGGCCTTTCAGCAGCACGTGAAGGCGCTCCAGGATATGATCACGGTAGCGGACGAGAAGATCGGTGAGACTGCTTCGGACTAGATGACACTGAGGACAACTATGAAGCTGTCGAACTGGATGTCCAGGTCGCGGGGCAACTGGGCGGTTTGAGGCCGAAATGGCCGAACGGCGAATCTCTGCCCCTTCACGCTACTTTGGGCTTCGATTGCCAGTTTATGGGAGTGCGCTGAACGTCCGCAACAGAGGGCTGGAGCTTTCATAGAAGCGGACTCGCTGACCGTCTGATTTTTAGGGCTTGCTTTCCGAAACCGGACAGTCTCCTCCCGGCCCAGAATCTGACAGGCTGCTATTTTTGGATGCTGCCGGTCAGCTTTGCGCCCCAATTCCGGTCATCTGTCTACCGCTCGCGGCTCCCGAAAGCGGTCATAGTGCTGGCCCCGTGAGATTGGCTTGTGCGACCTGCTGAGACACAATTTGTAACTTGATCTTATCAGCCTAATTATAACCAGATGACCCTTTATCTCCTGTTCTTCGATCCGGATTATGGCCCAAAGAACCTTGACCTGTGTGGTGACGGTATCAGATTGCGTAACGGACTCTATCTCATCCAGAGCGAACTGACCCGCTCAAAACTGTATCATCGCATCAAATGGCAACTGAAGGACGGCGCGGCACTTCTGGTCGCCCCGTTGGCGGATGATCCCAAATTCAAGGGAATGGAAGCTGGGTCGCTGAAATGGCTCAGGGACACCGAAAGTTAGAAACTTCCGCCGCTTGTGACGTGACCCCCTGATTTTCCTCCAAGTTGGATTAGAGTCCGGCCCTGACAGAAGGACGGACGAGATGAAGCGAACGAGGTTTTCAGAAGAGCAGATCATTGGCGTGCTGAAGGAAGCCGAGGCCGGTGCGAAGACTGCTGACCTGTCGCGGCGGCACGGAGTGTCGGAAGCGACGATCTACAACTGGAAGTCGAAGTATGGCGGGCTGGAGGTGTCCGAAGCCCGGCGGCTGAGGGAGCTCGAGAGCGAGAACGCCAAGCTTAAGCGGCTGCTGGCCGATGCGATGCTTGATCAGGCTGCGTTGAAGGATCTTCTGGCAAAAAAGTTCTGACGCCCGCCGCGAAGCGGGAAGCTGTGGCTAATCTCCAGGCGTGCCATGGGATGAGCGAGCGGCGGGCGTGCCGTGTCATCGATGCCGATCGCAAGAGCGTGCGTTACCGTTCGAAGCGAGATGACGATGCAGAACTTAGGGAGAAGCTGCGCGAGCTGGCCAACCAGCGTCGCCGGTTCGGCTATCGGCGTCTGCACATCCTGCTGCGCCGGGAGGGGATCATGATCAACCGCAAGAAGACCCAGAGGCTCTACCGTGAGGAAGGGCTGGCAGTGAGGCGACGACGTAGCCGCAGGCGTGCTGTTGGCACAAGGGCACCTGCTCCGGTTCTGGCGCTGCCGAACCAGCGCTGGAGCCTGGACTTTGTTCACGACCAGATGGCTTCGGGAAGACGGTTCCGGGTGCTCAACGTGGTCGATGACGTGACCCGGGAGTGCCTGGCAGCGGTGCCGGACACCTCGATCTCTGGTCGCCGTGTCGTTCGCGAGCTGACCGCACTGATCGAACAGCGCGGCAAGCCAGGCATGATCGTCAGCGACAATGGCACCGAGCTTACCAGCAACGCTGTGCTGGCATGGTGCGGCGAGGTCGGCGTGGAGTGGCATTACATCGCGCCCGGAAGGCCGATGCAGAACGGCTACGTGGAGAGCTTCAACGGACGCATGCGCGACGAGCTTCTCAACCAGACCTTGTTCATGAGTCTGGCACACGCCCGGGTCGAGATCGCTGCCTGGGTCGAAGACTACAACGGGGAGAGACCGCACTCGTCTATCGGCTACGCAACACCGGCGGCGTTCGCCGCCGAACTGAATAAGCAATGGCCTGCTTCGCTGCGCCCTACGGGCTCCGCTACGCAGCCCATTGCTTCAACCGCGCTTATGCGCAACAAAACTGCCCGGCTCTAATCCCAGCTGGGGGAAAGCTGGGGGTCACGTCACGCCGATTTCACCGGTCCAGGTAGACGCCTTACTAAGCCATCAAAGTGGATTGCGTGATTACGAACGATTTGAGGCAGTGGCGTAAAATCGCGTTGAAAACCGAAACTTCGCAAACTGTGGTGCTTCACAGAGCTGGCGGTGAAGTCCGCCTTGAGCATCCGCGATATGCCGCTAAGCGTGTAGAGATAATCTAATGACGCATTATGAGATGTGTGTCTTTCGCTTGAGTTGATAGTGGGCGGTTTGAACCTCAGTCGCTGTAGGCGCTGGTTCTTATATTTATCACGACTAGGTTTCTTCTGGAGCCAAGTATCTTCTCGCACTACTAGCAACCTTGCCACGACGGCCCTACTGCTCCCTTAATCACAATCGATGACATTTATCGCACAGCGGAATGCAAATGTGCTCGATCGGCTCCTGGTCTGATTTAGCGCAATAGTTGCCAATACTTGTTCCGAGAGGAGTACTACCGCAGGTATTTATCGTCTCTAAGTAGAAGAGACACCCCAAGCACGGTTGGCAAAACCGACCCGACCCTTTTCTGCTACATGTCCCTAATTCGGTGTCATGATGCACTTTACGCAACCATCTTTCTTGTCGCGAAAGGTCTTGTAGAAGTCTGGGCCATTTTCCAAAGTGCCACGGTGTGTGATTATTTCGGAAAGGTCGATTTCGCCCGCTTGCACTCGTTCGAGCAACGGCTCCAGATAGTGTTGCATATGGGTCTGGCCGGTTCTCATGGTCTGACCTTTGTTCATGAAAGGACCCATTGGAAAGGCGGTCGGGCCGGCGTAGACACCGGGCACGGAAAGTTTCCCGGCTTTGCGAACAGACTTCACCATTTGCATGAGAACATGTGGCCGGTCGTGCGCCCCGGTAGTGTGCAGCTCTATCGATTCAGCGAGCGAGGCGCCCCAGTTGCTACCATGCGCTTCCGCTCCAACAGCATCGATACCAGCGTCGGGACCGCGACCGTTCGTCATCTCCTGCAGTCGCTCGTAAACGTCTTCCTGTGAAAAATCGATGGTTTCCGCCTTCCCGTAGCTTTGCGCCATCGCGAGCCGCTCAGGCACATCGTCGATGGCGATGACACGCTTAGCGCCGAGCATCCAGGCGGATCGAATTGTGAATAGGCCTACCGGACCACAGCCCCAGACAGCGACTGTATCGCCTTCGCTGACCGCATTTTCGGCCGCCTGGTAACCCGTCGGGAAGATGTCGGAAAGGAAGAGAACCTTGTCGTCCGCTAGGTCGCTTTCGATCTTTATGGGTCCGACGTCGGCATGGGGAACGCGAACGTATTCGGCTTGCCCGCCCGGATAGCCACCGACGAGGTGGGAGAAACCGAATAGCCCCGCAGGAGCGTGACCCATCGTCTCGACAGCGTTTTCAGCGGTGCGATTTGTGGTGTCGCAGCAGGAATAGAGATCGCGCTCGCAGAACCAGCAAGAACCGCACGAAATTGTGAAGGGAACGACCACGCGATCGCCCTTCTTTAGCTGGGTAACTTCCGAGCCTATCTCAACAACCTCCCCCATAAATTCATGTCCGAGGATGTCGCCAGATTGCATTCCGGGCATCACGCCGTCCATCAGGTGGAGGTCAGAGCCGCAAATTGCGGTCGCCGTTACCTTAAGGACGACGTCCTTCGGATCCTCGATGCCGGGATCTTTCACCGTGTCGCAACGAATGTCGTTCTTGCCGTGCCAGACCAGTGCGCGCATGAAATGCCTTTCTTTGATTGCCACTTAGTAACAGCAAGCGATAGGCTTTGTTCCATCCACCCCCCTTATATAAAAGCGAAGCTCGCAATTGATTTTCCTCACGAGATGGTTTAGAGCCTCCCGACAACCAGTCGGACGGCGGTTCCGCGTTGCTTCGTAAAGTCCCAGAGTTTCAGAGGACAGAAAGACGCTAGGAAACAGATTTCCGAGCAGTCGCGGTCTTCGAACAGAATTGTGTTGTTCCATATTTCGTGATCGATAGGATCACGGGACTGCGAAGGAGGCTGGTGTCTGCTTCTTTACAATGTTCGATAGACCCGGACAGTCTCCTTTCGGCCCACCAGCAGTCATTGAAGCCTACTCGTGATCCAACGCTCCACTTCGTCCTCGGCCCAAGCAACTGCATATCCACCGAGCTGCACCGGCTTCGGAAACTTACCCTCGGCCATCCAGCGATAGATCGTCGAACGGCCAAGCCCGACGCGGTGCTGCACCTCAGGTAAGCGAATGAGCCGCGTCACCCGACGGGGCTCGGTCGCTCCCTTGTCGATCTCCTCACCCACGATGGCCTCCTTCGACACCGGCAAAGACATCGCCAAGCAGCGCATCCTTGCGTTCGAGCTCATCGATGTGATCGGAAAGCAGGCGGGCGACACGATGCGCGGTGCCCTTGGCCCAGCGCGGCTTCACGTCATGAACCTGGTTGCCCAAGACACGCTCGAGCGCTGAAGGCAGTTCGCCGGAGAAGTCCTCGAAGAATTGCGCGAGATCCGATTGCAGCCACGCAATCGCGTGATCGCCGCTGCTGACGAGGAACAGGAGCAGGTGTGCGTGCGGCGCGACGCCGCTTGCGGCAAGAATGCGCAAGGCTTCGCCGAGGCTGGCCGAGCGCTCGCCTGCAAGGACCCGGCGCAAGGCATCCTTATGGATCTGCGCGTCGCGCGCGATCTCACAGCGAGCACGGCCGCTGGCTTCGACAGCGGCCAGAAGCAGCCGGGCCAGGTCGGCGCGAACCTGTTGTTCGGCAAAGAGCGCCATGTTGGTCATCGACGAATCCTTATCTCTAGATGTGATCGACTCATCGGCTAACCGCGAAGGAAGCCTGTAGGAAAACGAAAAGAACACTTAGAGAACATAAAGGAAGGGCCGAATCAGCTTCCTTCCATGATTCGCGCGAATTCCGGCCGCCTGCGCGCGTATCGCGGCTTGCTTCGCTCAGAAGCCGGTACAGTCGGCGCTGCTTCGCGATCAGCCTGCGCGAATCACGGCCATCGCACCTTCAGATGTCTCTTTCTGCTTGGCCGGCCGCCCCAAAATCCAGTTCCCTATTTCCTACAGCCCAGCTCCGGGGAGAGGAAAGAACATACAGCGAACGCATCGCTGGCTGATGTTCAATCCCTCGAAAGGTTCCATCCATGACCACCAAGACTGCCCTTCCGGTCCAGCAGCGCACGCCCAACCGGGCTCGTGGACGCGACTACATTCTTCCCGCCTGCGTGGCGCTGGCCTGCGCCGGTGCCGCCTTTGCCGGCGCCGACACCACCTTCGATCCCGCTCTCACCAAGTTCACCGACTTCCTCGAAGGGTCGGGCGGCAAGATCATCACCGTGCTCAGCCTTGCGGGCGGTCTGATCGGTCTCGCCTCCGGGCGCTTCTCGCTCGGCCAGGTCGCGGTGCCGGTCGGCGTCGGCATCGGTGTCGGCACCGGCGTTCCGATCGTCACCTCCGTCGTGACCGCGGTCATCTGATCAGCGGATCCGGTCACGACAGGAGGGCGGCATGGCCGACAGGTACCTCGTTCCACGGCGGCTCGACGACCCGGAGCTCATCGGCTTCTGGACCATCGACGAGTTTGCAGGGATTCTCATTCCCTTCGCCTGGGGCATTCTCTCGCAGCATATCTTCATCGGTATCGGCCTGGCCGCCGGGGCCTGGCTTGCCTTGCGGAAGGCAAAGGCACGCGGCGCCGGTTCGGCACTGGTGCATGCTGCGTACTGGTACCTGCCCGGGAGCTTTCTCGGGCTGAAAGCCACGCCGCCCTCCCACTGCCGCCTGTTGGCGGGCTGAGGGAGGCAAACCATGCGAGCAGAATTCGCGCACGAACAGGCGCAAACTTACCTTCGGCAACGCAACCGCTTTGCCGTGCTGGCAAGTGTCCTTGGCCTCACCACGCTGGTCAGCCTTGGCGCCGCCGTGACCCGCGACGAGCAGGTTGTGCTGGTGCCGATCACTGCCGAGCGGATCACCGTTTCGAGCGGCGGGATCGACGCGCCCTATCTCGAGCTCGTCACCCGCGACACGGCGCTGATGCTCCTCAACCGGGCACCCGAAAGCCTCGACTACTGGATGGCGAACATCCTGAAGCTCGCCGATCCCGCCGCGCACGGCCGCCTCAAGGCCGAGCTCGTCAGAATCGTCGAGGAACAGCGCGGCTCGGACATCAGCCAGGCCTTCGTGATCGCGGAAATGCATGTCGACCCCAAGGACCTGACCTCGACCGTCACCGGCACGCTCAAGACCTTTGTCGGCGCGCAGGTGATCGCGAGCCAGCGCCGCTCCTTCCGTTTCCGCTGGTCGAAGCGTGGCCTCAGCCTCGCGCTCGCCGGCTTCGAACAACTTCCCACCGACAAGGAGGAACCCGGCCAATGAGCCTTCTCCCATCTCCCTTCGCTTGTGCGCTTGCCGGAACCGGCCTTGCCTGTTTCGCGATCGGCGCAACAAGGCGCCCCGATCCCGGGCTCAAGCTGACCGGCCTCGCCGTAATCGCCTTCGCGCTCGCGCCGGTCCCGGCACATGCCGACCAGTTCGTCGAAGCGGCCGACAACGCGACCATCGACTGCGAGCTCGCGCGCGGTGAACTCACGCGGATCGCGCTCATCGATGACGGCTTTGCCAATGTCTCGAAGATCGCGAGCGGCTTTCCCTACAACGACTTCCAGGTGACGCACGAGCCGGTGCGCGGAGACATCTATATTTCCGTGCCTCCGCAGTTTGCCGCTGCCCGGGTCAGCTTCTTTGCGACCAGCAAGGCAGGCTACGTCTACAAATTCGCCTGCCGCCTCGGCGGCGAGGAAGCGACCCAACTCTTCATCACCAATCCCGCGCTCGCTAAAGCCGCGGCTACCGAATGGGAAACCGAGACCGGGCCGGAGGACGCCGCGATCCGCCTGATCGAGGCGATGGCGAGCGATGCCGTCCTGCCCGGTTTCACTGCCCGCGCCGAACTTTCGGCTCCCCGCCGTACCGGCGGGATCGAGGTCCAGCTGGTCGCCGAATACCAGGGCGATGAACTCACCGGACAGCGCTTCCTCGTACGCAACCTCGGCAAGGAGAGCCTTGCGCTGGGCTCCAAGCGAGAGGGTCCCGCAGGCGCGCTCGCCTTTGCCTACGGCCGCGATGCACTCGCTCCCGGTGAAGCAACCAGCGCCTTCCTTGTCTTTGCCACGGGAGGGCTCGACTGATGGCCGAGGCAACACAGAAGGAGGCCGAAAAGAGGCCCGTGCCGGGCTCGCCGGAAGCGCGCGAAAGCGGACGGCGCAACCTCAATTCGCAGATCGCGCAGCGCCAGAAGATGCTGCTCGCCGGGATCGGGGCCATCGCGCTCATCGGCGGCGGGATGTTCATCTTCGGCGGCGACGGCGACGAGACCGGCACCGATGCCAATGGTGCTGCGACGATCGACACTGGCGGTCTCGTCAATCGCAATCTCTCGCAGCGCGAATTCGTCGCGAGCTACGGCAACCGGCTCGACGCGCAGGGCCGCGCGATCAAGGATCTGCAGCAGGCCCAGCTGCCGCGCCCGGAGATCGAGCAGGAGCTCGAAGCTTTGCGCAGCGAGAACGCGCAGATGCGCTCCGACGGCCAGGCAGCAATCGACGCGATCTCGGCCGAGAACGCCAATCTGCGTTCACAGCTCAGCGACGCTGCGAAGGCGCCGGCGTCCGCACCGCCGCTGCCCCCGTCACCGGCCTATGGTCCCGGCGTCGGCACCGGCGGAGCTGTCCAGCCACCGCAAGGTGGGCCAGAACCGCAGGGCGGACAGCTCAGCCTGATGAGTTTCAGCGCGGAGACGGGCAAGGACGGCAAGCCGCGTGCAGCAGAGACTCCGCCCGCACTGCTGCTCGAAGCGAGCCGCGATTACCTGCCGCCCAACAGCTATGCACCGGCAACGGTCATCGTGGGTGTCGATGCCTCGACCGGCGTTGCCAGCCAGAGCGATCCGCTTCCCGTGGTGCTCCGGATCACCGGACCGGCCCGCTCGGTCATGCGCGGTAACAAGCTGCTCACCACCGACATCACCGGCTGCCTCGTCAATGGCGCGGCGCGCGGCGATCTCTCGGCCGAGAAGGTCTACGTCAAGCTGGTGCGCATGACCTGCGCGCAGCCGGGCGGCCGCTTCGCGGTGAGCGAGGTCAAGGGGTTCATCTCCTTCGCCGGAAAGTCGGGAGTGCGTGGTCGCGTAGTCAGCCGCGAAGGCAGCCTTGTCAGCCAGGCGCTGCTGGCCGGGATCGTCGGCGGCTTCGGGCGCGGATTCTCCGCCAACGCCAACGGCATTTTCACCGGTCAAGTCGGCGCCAACGGTCAGCGCGAGGCGCTGTCGCCGACCGACATTCTCGCCGGTGGCTTTGGCCAGGGTGCCGGCGAGGCCGCCGACACCGTCAGCCGATATCTCATCGAACGCGCCGAACAATACCAACCCGTCGTCGAGATGCCGACCGGCATAGAGGTCGAGATCGTCTTTCTCGACGGCGTCCACGTCAGGAGCCCCTCCAAATGAACTACAATGACCACCGGCCGGGCCTGAAGGCCCGCGCCGCCCACCTTGCCCTTGCCCTCTCGAGCGCCGCCGCCGTGCTGACGCTCGGCGTCTCTGCCGTCACCGCGATGCCTGCGAGCGCTGCCGGGATGGCGAGCGATGTCGCGCAGGCACTGAAACTGCGGCTACCCAAGACCCCGATCGATGCGATCAGCTGCGACACGCTTGGCCCTTGGTGCGAAGTCGTCTCGGGCGACACGCTGTTCTATATCGACGAGACCGCCCGCTACCTGTTCGTGGGCCGTCTCTACGACATGGAAGAGCGGCGTGACGTGACTGCCGCCCGCCTGCTCGAACTCAATCCCGACCTGCTCGCGGCCGGTGCGGCGCGCGTAGCCAGCGACGCGCCGGCGGGACGCGACGAAGCGCCTGTCCAGGCGGCCGCCAGCCATGTCGACCTCTCGTCGCTTCCGGCTGCGGGCGCGATCCATTGGGGCAACCCCAAGGGCGAAAAACTGGTCGTCTTCTCGGATTTCCAGTGCGGCTATTGCCAGCGCCTGACCGCCGAACTCGCCAAGGCCAAGGTCCATGTCGAAGAGCGGCCGATCTCGATCTTCGGCGCGGCAAGCCGCAAGATTTCCGAGGCGGTCCTGTGCGCCAAAGATCCGGCAAAGGCTCTCCATGCCGCCTATTCCGGCCAGGCTCCGGCGAGTGCCAAGACTTGCAAGGACGCCAAGGCACTCGATGCCAACGAAGCCTTTGCGAGAGCCAATGGGTTTGCCGGAACTCCAGTTATCGTGCGCGCCCGCGATGGAGCGGTGCTGCATGGCTACCGCGATGCCGCAGCGATCCGCCGCTTCGTTGCCGAAGGCAAGGGAGAGGCGCAATGAGCCGGCTTCCGATCCTTCGCGCCGTGGTGCTCGCCGCGCCGCTTCTCTTGGCCAGCGGCTGCGCCAGCCTTGGCGGCAACGTCAAAGGCAATTTTGCCTGCCGCGCCCCGGAAGGGACCTGCGCGCCGACCTCCGCGATCGATGCCGGGGCGACGGGCATCGAAAAGGCCGACACGTCTGATGTTCATCGGACGGTGACCCCGACCGGCGAAGCAGTTCGCCGCCTGCAGGTCGTGCTGACGCCCTACCGTGACGCGGCGGGCCGCGACCACGAAGCACGCGTCGTTCACCTGACACTGCCCGAACAGGCAGGGACTGGCTGGCGACCCCCGCAGGGCCGCCGCGAAGTCCTGCGCTCGCTGGCATCGACCATTGCCGCGACGCGCGCGGACAACCCCGCAACCGATTTTCAACCAACAGACACATTGCCGGAACAGCTGTTCATCCCCTCGCAGCCCGTTCCGGCGATGCCCGGCGCCGACGCGCCGGAACCCGGGGGACCTGGCTCGCTTTCCCCTCCCCGCGAGCCGGTCCCCCATCCTGAAACACCTGAAGGAGAGAGCCGGTGACGCTATCCCTTGCTGCCGCGCGCGACGCACTCTCGCGGGGCCTGTTTGCCGACACGGCACGCGCCGAAAAGCCCCAGGCCCATTTCGGGCTCGACATGCTCTCGGATTGGTTACCCTACCGGGTCTATGACGACGGGGCGAAGCTCTACCGCAACGCCCGCTCGAAGGGCTTCATGCTCGAAGTCACCCCACTGATCGGGGCCGACGAACGGACCGGCGAGATCCTCGGGCAGTTCTTCTCCGAAGGCCTGCCGCAGGGTGCCTGCCTCCAGGTCCTGAACTTCGCGTCACCGCGGATCGGTAGCGTGGTCGGCCCCTGGTTCGCTCCGCGCTACGAGCAGGGCGGCATCTATGAGGCCATCGCCAGGGCGCGAACAAAGCGCCTCTACGATCTCGTCTGGAATTCGGGCTCGGCGCATGCGCCTTTCCACGCCCGCAACGTCCGGCTGATCGTCTCGCTCGGCGTGCCCGTGCCCGGCAGCGTAACCGACGCAGAACTCTCCGAATGCCGCGAAGGGCTGATGGGCATGCTCCATTCGCTCGGCCTCCACGCGCAAGAACTGCGTCCGGGCGGCCTCTTGGCGCTGATCGACGAGCTTACCTCGCCGACCACCGCGCATGAGACCGATATCCATGCGTGGAACCCGCACGACACGCTCGATGTCCAGGCCATCCGCCGCGACATCGAGCTCGAGGTCGGCGACGATCGCCTGATCCTCAGGACCGAGCGCTTTCGCGAGACCGGCCTTGACGAAGAGGGCAATCCCGAAGTCGGCGAATGCTATCCCGACCATTTCGACGTGCGGCATTATGCCGTGCGCTCGACCCCTGAGCGCTGGGCACCTTGGGAATGCGCGCGGCTCATCGGCGACATGTTCACCGACAAGCTGCGCTTCCCCTGTCCAACGGCGACCATGCTGTGCCTCGTCTACCCCGACCAGGAAGCCGCCTCGGCGCGCGCTGGCTTCAAGTTCATGCGCACGACCAGCCTCAGCCAGACCAAGAGCGCGCGCTTTCTTCCCAAGCTCGCCGAACAGTCGGCCGAATGGCGTCACGTCCAGGCCGAACTCCAGGCCGGCAAGAAGCTCGTGAAGCTGTTCTACGGGCTCACCAGCATCTCGCCGCTCGGCCAGGGCGACGCGCACGAGCGCATCATCAAGGCGATCTACAAGGCAGCGGGCTGGGATTTGGCAGACGAGCGTTTCCTCCAGCTCCAAGGCCTCGTCGCTGCCTTTCCCCTGAGCCTGGCCGATGGCCTCGCCGACGACATGGCGCGGTTGAAGCGCCTCAAGACGATGCTCTCGACGACAGCGGCGCATATCGCGCCGATGCAGGGCGAGTACCTCGGCGGCGTGATCCCGCACCTCCTGCTTGTCGGCCGCCGCGGCCAGCCCTTCTGGTGGTCGCCCTTCGAAAACACTGCCGGCAATCACAATATCGCGATCTGCGGCAAGTCGGGTTCGGGCAAGTCAGTGCTGCTGCAGGAACTTTGCGCCGCCCTGCGCGGCGCGGGCGCCAAGGTCGTGGTGATCGACGACGGGCGCAGCTTCGAGCATTCGGTCAAACTCCAGGGCGGACGCTTCGTCGAGTTTACGCTCGCCTCGGGCTTCTCGCTCAACCCCTTCTCGATGGTCGACGATGCCCGCGCGCACGAAGACGAGGACTACCGCCTCGACTGCTTCGCCATGATCAAGGCGATCGTCGGCCAGATGGCGCGTCCCGGCACCGCGCCGAGCGACACCGAACGCGGACTGATCGACCGGGCCGTGACCGCGACCTGGGAGGCCCTGGGAAGCGGCGCATCGGTCGACGATGTCGCACATGCGCTTCACAATTCGGAGAGCGAGGCCGGTCGCGATCTCGCCACCGCGATCGCGCCCTTCTGCCGCGGCGGCAGCTACGGCGGGTTCTTTGCAGGCAAGGCGAGCTTCGCGCTCGACGATGATTTCACCGTCTTCGAGATGAGCGATCTCGCAAGCCGCGAGGAACTGCGCAGCGTCGTCCTTTCGGCGATCATGTTCATGACGAGCCAGGCGATGACGCGCTCATCGCGAGCCACCAAGAAGCTGCTGCTGATCGACGAGGCCTGGGCCATGCTCAAGGGCGGGTCGATGGGCGAGTTCGTCGAGACCTATGCCCGCACCGCGCGCAAATATGGCGGCGCGCTCGCCACCGCGACCCAGTCCCTCAATGACTACTACAAGTCCGATGGCGCGCGCGCTGCCCTGGAAAACAGCGACTGGATGCTGGTGCTCCAGCAGAAGGCCGAGACGATTGCCGATTTCAGGGCGAACGCGCGGCTCGACATGGACGACCGCACCGAGACGCTGATCCGCAGCCTCAAGCGTTCGGGGACCGAGTACAGCGAGGTCTTCATCAAAGGCCCCGAGACCGAGGCGGTCGGCCGGCTCGTGCTCGATCCCTTCTCGGCGACGATCTACTCCTCCGATCCCGACACCTATGCGGCGATCCAGGACTGCGAGCGGCGCGGGCACAGCCTCGCCGATGCCATCCGCATCGTGGCGGGAGGCGGACAATGATCGTCTCGCATCTTGCCGACCGGACCCTTCAGGCCAACCTCCGCAGCCTGCTGCCGTTCCTGCAAGGGAGCTGCTTCGTCCTCATCGAGACCGCACGCTTTGCGGCGACTTCGCTGCTGATCGTGCTGGGATTGCCGCTTGCGCTGTTCCTGTTCGTTGCAGGCTGGGATCTTGGCGGCCTCTTCACCCAGCTCGCCAATCTGTCGGACCGTTATCTCGAAGCCAACAGCCTGCGCCGGAGCCTGTTCAGCCAGGACCTCAGGGGCTGCTTCCTCGTCCTTGCGGGCGGGGTGACGCTGTTTCGCATGCCCCGCTTCCTGAAGCGGCTCGCGGCCGATCTCGACAACCATCCTGCCCGGGAGGAAAGCCGTGACTGACACGCGCAGATTACCATCTTTCAATCGCCCGCTGCTGCTGAGAATTCTTGGCGTGCTTGCGCTCGTGACCGCACTGCTCTGGGCAGCCTGGGTCAGCCGCGAGCTGTCCGAGCCGCGCCAGCAGATCGTCACCGTCCGGCTTGCCGAGACCATCGCGGGTTTCGTCGATGCCGAAGCGCGCGCAGAGCAGGATCCCGAAGCCAGCCAGGCGCGCGTGCTCGCCTTCCTTCAGGCGTCCGAACGCGCCGTTGCAGAAATGGGAACCGATGGCCGCGTGGTGCTGGTCGGCGAAGCGGTGCTCGCAGGCGATGCCCCCGATGCCACCGACGAACTGCGCATGCGGATCGACCGCCAGCTTGGTCGGGGAGGCGGTCAGTGAAGCACTTTGCCTCTCGTCTTGTCCGCACGGTCAAACGACCGCTTGTCCTGACCGCGCTGGTGCTTTTGCCGCTCGGATGGAGCGCAGTCGACGCCTTCGCGAAAGACCATGCCTTCCTCATCAACGCCAGCCCGAGCCTGCCCAACTGGGCTTTCTGGCTCGACAAGCATGCGCGGATCGAGCGCGGCAGCCTGATCTTCTTCGAGCCGCCGGCAAGCAGACTCGTTGAAGTGCATTTCGGAAAAGGCGCGCAGCTCTTCGGCAAGCGGGTGCTGGGCGTGCCGGGCGATGTCGTCAGCCACCGCGGTCACGAGGTCTTCATCAACGGTCAAAAGATCGCCGCCCGGCTCGATGAGACCCGTCTCGGCATTGCGCTTCATGCAGGCCCCGAAGGACCGATCCCCGACGGCTGCTTCTACACCGGGACCAACCATCCCCGCGGCCTCGACAGCCGCTACGCCGAGATCGGCTTCGTCTGCCGCGGGCAGATCCTCGGCAGCGGGAGGGCGATCCTGTGAGCAAGCTCATCCTCCCTGCAGCGCTGCTTGCAGTCCTGCTCTGCCCTGCCGAGGTGCTGGCGCGCGACTATGGCCAGCGCGGCACGGTGTTTCCCGTGATCGAACGCGACCTCCTCGAACAGATCCATTCGCGCCTGACGCAGATGGAACGTTCGGGCGAGACCGCGCGGCTCAATGAAGACCTGAAGCGCCGCACGATCGCGCGGGTGAACCGGCCCGACCCCGTCGCCGGGATCGTCCGGGCCAGCGAAGCCCGGCGCTGGCACTTCGATCCGACGATCACGCTCGCTGCCGATATCCGCGGGGCAAAAGGCGAGCTGATCCATGCGGCGGGCACGAAGGTCAATCCGCTCGACAGCGTCGGCCTTCGCAGCGATCTCCTGTTCCTCGACGGAGACGATCCCGACCAGCTCGCCTGGGCGCTCAAGCAGGGCAGCAATGCCAAGCTGATCCTGGTGAAGGGCGCGCCGCTCGAGCTGATGAAGGCTCGCCAGCGCCGCTTCTATTTCGACCAGGGCGGCAAGCTTACGGAAAGGTTCGGGATCCGGTCGGTGCCCGCGCGCGTGCGCCAGCAAGGCCGCATGCTCGAGATCAGCGAAATCGCGCTGCCACCGAGAAGGAGGACAGCCCAATGACGCACTCAAGAAAGCTGGCGCTCATGCTCGCCGCCATTCTTGGTCTCGCGACCGCGACGCCTGCGATGGCCGATGCCGGTCCTGGTCGCTGCACCGGCAGCTTCGTCAACCCGATCACCGATATATGCTGGTCGTGCCTGTTCCCGATCTCGATCGGCGGGCTGGACATCTGGCCGTCGAGCCGGCCCGATCCCGACAACCCCGATCTGCCGGTGTGCCTGTGCGGTCTGAGGCCCGGGATCGCGATGGGCTTCTGGGAACCGGTGCGCCTTGCCGATGTCAGCATGAAGCCGTGGTGCTTCGTGAACCTCGGCGGCATGAAACTCGACCCGGGCTTCGATATCGGTTTTCGCTCGATCTCGGGTCCTTCGGCGGTGGGTGGTGCGAGCCAGTATTATTCGAGCTGGCATGTCCACTGGTATGCCTATCCGCTGATCTACTGGATGGAGATCGTCGCCGATTTCCTGTGCCTGGAATCGGGCTCGATCGACATTCTCTACATCTCCGAGATCGATCCGCTGTGGCAGGATTCCGAGCTCACCGCGATAATCAACCCCGAGGCCGTGCTCTTCGCCAACCCGTTGGCGCTCGCCGCCTGTGCGGCCGACTGCGCCGCCTCGACCGCGAAGCTGCCGATCGACGAGATGTTCTGGTGCGCGGGCTGCCAGGGATCGATGTACCCGATGAACGGCAATGTCTCGGCCAGCATAGGCCACGTCCAGGCCTCGCGGCTTGTGCTCTCGCGCTTTGCCTACAAGCTCCACCGCGAACTCGTCTCGTGGGGAACGATGGGGTCCAAGGGCCTGTGCGGCAAATATTTGATGCCGGTGATGCGCAAGCAGCAATACCGCTTCCAGGCCACCAACCCCAACCCGGCGACCTCTGGCCGTTACGCCTGCCCGCCCGTCGGCGCCTCCACCACCTTTCAATCGACCGGACAGGTCATCCCCGCCATCGGCGAAGACATGGGATACCTCGTCTGGCGCAAGCGGAACTGCTGCGCGCTATGAACAAACACCTCCTTCTTTTGCCCGTCGGCCTTGCCGTCACCCTCGGGGGCCTCGCTCTCGCCCAAAGCGCGCCCGAAGGAATCGACCTCGAAGCGATCCGCGAGCGTGCGGCCGAACATGCCGATGATGCGCAGGCGCTCAGCACCAATGTCCGCCAACGCGCCGAGGCGCTGACCGAGGACGCACAGGCTATCGAGGCGCAAGCGCAGGCCAATCGCGCGGCCTATGCGGACAGCCTCAAGGCAATCGAGACCGACGCCATCCTCGACTTCGACGCGATGATCGCAGGGCAAGCCGCCGCAGAGAAGGCATCGCTTGGGACAGCCCCGCGCTTCATTGCCTTTGCCAGCCTGTCGATGCCGCCAGAAGCCCTGAAAGCACTGGTCCACGACATGACCAGGGCGGGAGGCGTCACCGTGCTGCGCGGCTTCCCGCAAGGAAACAGCGAGGCGTTCAAGAAGCGGCTCGCCGCAATTTGGAGCAACCGCGACGCGACCGGTTCGCTTGGCATCGATCCGCGGCTCTTCCGCGCTTTCAACATCGAGGCCGCGCCGAGCTTCGTCATGCTCAGCACCGAGTTCAGCCCCTGCGACGGGTTCGATTGCACCAGCGAGGTGCCGCCGCACGACCGCATCGCCGGCAACATCAGCGTCAGCGAAGTCCTCGAGACCTTTGCCTCGGGCAAGGGTCCGGGCGCCGAGCTTGCCCGCCTCCACCTGCGCCAGCTCTTCAGCGAGGAACGGCCATGACCGGCAGAACCCTCGCCAATCTCCTTACTGCACTCGTCGTCCTCACAAGCGCGGCTTCCATGCAGGCTCAAACCCGCGATGCGGCAAGGGCTGACGGGAAGGACTTTGCCACCGAGCTGCTGGGCGAGGCGCGCGATGCCGCAACGACCAATCCCGACGCGGCGCGCGTTCCCAATTTCGATCCGCAGGCGACGCGCGATCTGCAGGATCTTGCGCGCGATCCCGACCAGATCGAGGCCCGCGCCCGCAGCGCCGCCACGACCAGCACGCCGATGCGGACGATCCGCGACAGCATGGCCAATCGCGCACGGTTCGAACCGAACGAGATCGAGGACGTGATCGCGCGCAGCCTCGCCATCAACGAGACGCCGCTCGACTACACCAGCGGCATGGCAATTTCTGGCAGCCAGGGATCCTGCGTTCCGCTGCCGCCCGGTTCGGGGTCGGCGGGCACGTATACCGCGACCTGCAATACGGGCACCCGGATCGATCAGTCGGTAGGCCAATGCACGGTGCCGCTTGTCGCCAGGGTCAGCCAGCAACCGCAGTACCATTACCTTTGCAGCCCATTGGGCAGCTTCACCATGTCAGGTGAGCCGGATTGCGAAGAGTTCTCGGGCGCTCTTTGCCGGGTGACCGGACACCGGGACGGTCCTTGCCTGCAGTGGGGTTGGTCCGGCGGTCGCAAGTGGTGCACCGAGCCGGGCGATCCGCTGACCGAGCTGACCTGCGACGAACAGGTCACAGGACAGACGCCCTACCGCGTTACCAACGCGACCACCGTCACGACGACCCCGGACGAAAGCCAATGCACAGGTCTTGCGGGCAATAGCGATTGCACGCTGGACGCCGAGATCTGCACCGATGCCGATCCGCAGACCCGCGTGAGCGACGGCGTCTCTGTCACGCGGCCCTGTTGGGAATGGCAACGCAATTACACTTGCATCGCGCGTGAAGCGGCGACCGACTGCTCCGACATCGAAAGCCAGGGAACCTGCCGCTTTGTCCGCGAGGAATGCCTAACCGACGAAACCCCGTGCGAGACCTGGGAGCGCATCTACGAGTGCCCGCTCTCCGGCACCGACAGCTCCACCCAGTATGTCTGCGATGGTGATGTCTATTGCATCGATGGAAGCTGCGAGACGATCGAGCGCACTGCGAACGACGAGTTCAAGGATGCGGTTACCGCGCTCCATGCGATGGACGAGGCCCGCGGCCAGTTTGATCCTGATACGCTGACGCTGTTCCGCGGCACGCGTAACACCTGCTCCTCCAAGGTCTTCGGCGTGCTCAATTGCTGCAAGGGTAAGGGCTTCCCGCTCATCCCCGGCATCAGCCTCTTGGTCGCACTCGGCTGCAACCGCGAAGAAGTGCTGCTCCACGAACGCGATGCGCAGGGGCTGTGCGCTTATGTGGGGACCTATTGTTCGGACAAGTTCCTCGGCATCTGCCTGACCAAGAAGAAGGTCTACTGCTGCTTCGAGAGCAAGCTCTCGCGGATCCTGCAGGAACAGGGCCGCCGCCAGCTGCCCAAGCCGTGGGACAAGCCCAAGGAAGAGCAGTGCGAGGGGTTCACTCTCGACGAGTTCGCCCGGCTCGACCTCGGCCAGATGGATTTCAGCGAAGTCTACGCCGAGTTCACGGAGGCCGCACGGCTCCCCGACGAGCTCGAGGCCAGCATCCTCATCCAGCAAAAAATCGAAGACTATTACGCAAGGAGTGGCCAATGACGCGCCGCCGATCACTGCCGATGCTGGCCCTCCCAGCATTGGCAATGTGTCTCGCTCAACTGCTTCCCGTTCGGGCAGTTGCCCAGGAAGCGCGGCAGGCAGAGCCAGCTGCCTCGGCAGACAGCCTCTACTGCGAGCAGCGCAGGCTCGGCTACTGGTTCTATTGCTTAAAGCCGGTGCCGGCAGACGAGCCGCAGATGGAGCAGCCACCGGCCCAGGTAACCGCCACGCAAGAACTCGACGCGGTCACGGGGGAACTGCGCGAACTCAAAGCGCGCGCGATTCTCTATCCGACGTCGGAAAACGTCACCGCCTATATCCGCTTCCAGCGTGCCCAGCTCGACCGGGCTTCGCTGTTCTCCGATGTCTGGCAGCGCGCGATTTGGCAGGATCCCGAGCTCGACTACACGCTCGAACGACCGGTCGGCGCGCTTGCCAAGAAGCAATGGCAGGACGCGCGCGCTGCCGACCGCGATGCGGTGATGGCCAGGCTCTCCGAGCGCTATGGACTGTTCTACTTCTTCGCCCAGACCTGCGGCGCGTGCGAAGTGATGAGCCCGATCGTGCGCTCGGTAGCAGACCGCTGGCATATCACGGTCCGGGCGATCTCGACCGATGGCGGGCGGTCCCGGCACTTCCCCGACTACAAAGTCGAAAGCGGCCAGCGGCCGCGCATGGGGCTCGAGCCCGGCATCACCCCGGCGCTCGTGCTGTGGGACAACGTGGCAAAGCGCCCGATCCCGATCGGATACGGCGTGCTGTCGGCCGACGAGCTGCAGGACCGAATCTACCTCCTCACCTCGAAGGAAGCCGGACATGATTACTAGCATCCGCAATGCGGCGCTCAGCATAGCTGCCGCCAGCATGGTCGCGTCCCCCGTCGCCGCAAACGTCGGCGACAGCATGGACCGCTTCATGGACGACATGGGCGCTGCGGCCAATGTCACCGGGCCGAGCGCGTTCGAAGGCCAGTCGGCGGGCTATTACAGCCTTGGCAATGTCTGGACGCGCTTCCCGCAGAAGACGACCAACATTGCCAATCTCCAGCTGCCGCGCGCACGTGCGGGCTGCGGCGGTATCGATATCTTCGCGGGGTCCTTCTCCTTCATCAACGCGAGCGAAATGGTCGCTCTGCTCAAGGCCGTCGCGAACAATGCGGTGGGGTTCGCCTTCAGCCTCGCGATCGATACCGTCTGCCCTGAATGCTCGAAGATCATGCAGGAGTTCAGCCAGAAGGCGCAGCTCATGAACAATCTCTCGATCAACTCCTGCGAGATGGCGCAGGGGCTGGTCGGCGGCGTCTGGCCCAAGGGCGATCTCGCCGACAAGGCGATCTGCGAAGCGATCGGCAATTCCGAAGGTATCTTCACCGACTATGCTGCCGCCAAACACGGTTGCGGCACCAGGGGTCAGCGCGCCTCGACCAATGAGAGCGCCGGCGCCGACTATGCCGACGTCAATCCCGGTGTACCGCGCAATTACACCTGGCATGTCCTCAAGCAGAGCGCCTTCTTCAACCCTGGTGGCACCTTCGACCGCGACCTCGCCGAGTATGCGATGACGCTCATCGGCACGGTGATCTACGTGCCGCCCCGCGATGACGAACCAGGCAAGTTCGTGCCTTTCGCAGGCGATGCCTCTTCGACGCTCGTCACCGCGCTGCTCGACGGGACGCAGGGCCAGTCGGTGCGGGTGTTCCAATGCGATGAGCCCGACCAGTGCCTCAACCCCACCTTCCAGCAGATGAGCCTCACGAGCGCGAAGGCCATCCGGCCGCGCGTTGCCGGGCTCATCGGCAGCATGGTCGAGGCCATCCGCAGCGATACCGCGATCGGCGACGAGGAGAAGGAATTGCTCCAGGTGGCATCGGTGCCGCTCTACAAGATCCTCACCGTGCAGGCGGCCTATGGTCGCGGGATGGCAACCGACGACCGCGACACGCTGGCCGAGATCGCCAGCATCGATCTCCTCTATGCCATTCTCGAACGCATCACCGCCGAGGCCGGACGCTCGATGGCGAGCTTCATCGCGGCCGATGAAGCCAAGCTCGCGATCTGGCGCGCTCAGGTCGCCGATGTCCGGTCAAGCCTCGCCCAGCGGCATGCGACCGGGCAAGCACGGGTCTCGGCGATCATGCAGATCATCGAGAAGACGGCGATGATCGAGAATATGCTCGCTGCTTCGATGTCGCCGTCGATGGCCGCCGCGCTCGACTGGTCGCGCGGGATGCAGTCCCGCTCCATCGTTCCATAAGGGGCAGGCAGCATGGTCGAGATTTTCACGGTCGGCGGCGGCGAGTATATCGTCAACGTCCTCAACGCCGTAGCCGCCTGGACCGGTGCGGGCGGCTACAAGAGCTTGATCCAGGTCGCGCTGGTGATGGGCATGGTGCTCGCGGTCATCGTGGTCGCGTTCAACCAGGACTGGCGTGCCTGGCTCAACTGGTTCCTCGGTGCGACGCTCATCTACATGTGCCTGATGGTGCCGCGCATGGACGTCCATGTGACCGACCGGGTTAATCCCAGCCTTGCACCGGCAACAGTGGCCAACGTTCCGCTCGGGCTCGCCCTGATGGCGAGCTTCACCAGCCAGGCGGGAGACTATCTGACCCGCTCTGCCGAGCTGGTATTCGGCCTGCCGGACGACCTCAACTACTCGAAGAACGGCATGATCTATGGCGCGCGGCTGCTTGAGTCGACGCGCAGCTTGCGCATTTCCGATCCGGAGTTTGCCGCGAACTTCGACGAGCATGTCCGGCAATGCGTGTTCTACGATCTGCTGCTCGGACGCTACTCGATGAAGGAGCTTTCGGAGAGCGACGATATCTGGGCGACGATCGCACCGGGCAGCGCGGCGCGCGCGCAGAAATTCCTGACCCGGCAGGCCGACGACAGCGTGACGGCCTCGATCATCACCTGCCGCGAGGCCTACACCGCGCTGTCGGGGCAATGGGCGAGCCTTATCGACGAGATGACTCTTGTCGCGGGGCGCCAGCTCTATCCGCGCCAGACCGAAGCACTTGCGAAGGCCAAGCTCATGGCCGACCTGCCGATTGCCTACCAGTATCTCACCGGCATCTCGCGCAGTGCGAGCGACATCTTCCGCCAAGTGCTGACGATCAATGCCATGAACCAGGCCATGCACGGCTTTGCCGGGGCGAGCGGCATGGGCAGCATCGACGTGTTCGCGCAGACCCGGGCCGATATTCAGACCGAGCGGACCTATTCCTCGATCGCGCACAACGCGATGAAATGGGTCCCCATCCTCAATGTCGTGCTGACGGTGGTGTTCTACGCGCTGTTCCCTGTCCTGTTTCCGCTGTTCCTGATGCCGCGGACAGGACCCATTGCGCTGCGTGGCTATGTCACCGGCTTCTTCTATCTTGCGGCGTGGGGACCGCTCTTCGTCATCCTGCACATGATCCTGATGTTCAAGGGCGCGGGCGATGTCGCCGCCGCTGGCGGCAGCACGGGTCTCAGCCTCGCGACCTTTGCCGGCATGAGCGACGTCAACAGCGATATCGGCATCTTGGCGGGTTATCTTGTCGCCTCGATCCCGTTCCTTGCCGGCGGGGTGGCGCGCGGTGCGCTGGCGATCTCGGGCCAGGCAACGAGCTATCTTAACCCGAGCCAGAACGCGGCCGAGGAAGCCGCGCGCGAAGCGAGCACGGGCAATGTCTCGCTCGGCAATTCGAACATCGACAATTCGACAGTGTTTTCCCGGCAATTCTCCCAGGGCAATCTTGCCCCCAACATTGCCTATGGCGCCACGCAGACGCGCGGTTTCAGCGACAGCGGCACGCAGACGACCAGCTTCCCCGATGGAGAGTTCGCTGCTGTCCCGAATTCAAGCTATCCGTTCACGCCGACACTGGGGCAGGACTTCACCGGCCGCCTCGGAACGATGGCGAGCCAGAGCCGGACGCAGAGCGAGACCTATGCCAACCTCGCCCAGCAATCGACGAGCTCTGCGCTCACCCGGTTCAGCGAGATCCGCAACGCCTACAGCCAGGGTCAAAGCTCCGACACGGTCAGCGGCGTTGGCACCAACGACAGCATCGGCACGGCATTCAGCGAAGTCGACAATGCCTCAAGGACGCTCCAGCAGCAGTTCGGCCTGTCGCGGCGCGCGTCCGACGACATTACTGTATCCTGGTTCCTAAATGGAGAAGCTTCCGCAGGCGTAGGAGGCAATTTGGGGCCAGCAACTCTTGGAGCCAAGGCGACTGGCGGTCGCAATCAGTCGTGGACGGACAGCGATATCGGAATCGCTTCGGAAGACCGTGGCAGGATCATGGGAACGCTGCGTCAGCTTTCCGACAGTCGCAACTGGTCGAACACGCGTGAAGGCTTCCTGCGCGAGACGAGCTCGAGCTCGGTATCGCAAGTGTCGACCAGCTCGTCGGGTCTCAGCCGATCGCTGACCGAAGCCGAAAGCTACACGCGAGAGGCGCGTCGGGCCGAAGAGATGGCCAGCCGCCTCGAGAACCAGGCCAGCTGGTACGAGAGCAACAGCGCCGCAGGCACGCTGAACCTGAGCCAGGCTTATCGCGAATGGGGCATGGCCGAGATCGAAGCCAATCGCGACTATTACGGGCCGGTGCGCTTCGACGACATCGAGTTCCAGATGAGTGCGCGCGGCCAACAACTGCAATCGCGGTTTGTCGAAAGCTATGCTGACCGCTTGCAAGACGACGTCGAAGCCGACCTTTGGCTGCCAGACTTCGCTCCTGTCAGCCGCCCCGGGATCGGAGGTGCTGGACAGGTGCGCGCAAGAGGAGCTGTGGGCTCTGCGGGTGGTCGCTCAATGCCCGATGCTCCTGATCGGTCTGACATTACGGATGAGGTCGAGCGGGTTCGCCAGCAGGGTCGTGGAAGGATTGGCACCGTTCGAGGTTACCTGGACCGCCAGACGCAGGGCGCCACGGGCGCAAGCGAGGAAGCAGCAGATGATGTGAAGGAGTGGTAAGGTTCAGAGGACCAGGTCGTAGACGATGACGAAGATCACGAATGCTACGAGCAGCGTGAGCACCGTGATGATCTTCGTCCGTCCCCAGGGGTCGGCCCAAGCCTTCTTCCAAGAGTATGACGTGAGGCGATTTTCGGAGATGGCACGGTCGATCTCTCGTAGGCCCTTCCAGTCCGTATGGTCGTTTTGACCCTTCTCGTCATCCATTTCCATCACTCCGACCTACATAAAGCAGCAAATTTGATGCATTAACGGTGATAAGCCAATTTACGCCTCGATATTGACACATTAAATATCGTCATGTAAAGGCGCAAAATCGCTACACAAAGCTCCATATTGAAGATAATGTCTCGATAATGACGCATTATAATTCACCAGATCTGCGCCCTCTCTCGGTGCTGCTATCCGACCTCGGGAAGCAGATCGAAGCGTATCGCATATCACGCAATCTCAAGCAGGCCGAGCTTGCGGAAATGGCTGGCATCTCGCGTTCAACGCTCGCCCGCCTGGAAGCTGGCAATGGCGGGACCATCGATAGCCTTGCCAGGATAATGCGCGCGCTTGAAATTGAAGACCGCCTCTTGGATGTCATGCCGGACGCCAAGCTGAGCCCGCTCGATCCCCGATCCGACACCGGCAAGGCGCGGCAAAGGGTGCGCAAGTCTTCTGAAGGCGAGGCTGGCGAGGAATGGAGCTGGGGTGACGAGGCCCCATGACGCGTGCCGTAGTCAATCTCTGGGGTCGTCAGATCGGCGCCGTCCTGTGGGATGAGGATCGCGATGTCGGGGTTTTCGAATACACTCCGGAATTCAGTCGCAGCGGTATTGAAGTCGCCCCGCTCACAATGCCATTACGAAGCGGCGTCTACGATTTTCCCGCGCTCAACTACGAGACCTTCAAAGGGCTGCCGGGCATGCTGGCCGACAGCCTGCCCGACAAGTTTGGCAACGCCCTCATCAATCGTTGGCTTGCCGAGCAGGGCCGCACAGCCGACAGCTTCGATCCGGTCGAGCGCCTTTGCTATACCGGTCGCCGAGGCATGGGAGCGCTCGAATTCGAGCCTGCCACCGGCGAGCGCCGTGAACAGGGCCGAACGGTCGATATCGCTCCGCTTGTCGAGCTCGCCAACAGGGTCATTGCCGCGCGTGAAGAACTGGCCGGTGTGCTCAAGGGTGAGGATGATCACCGCGCACTCCAGGAGATCCTGCGCGTCGGAACATCTGCTGGTGGTGCCCGGGCCAAGGCCGTCCTCGCCTGGAACGAGGAAACCGGAGAATTCCATTCAGGGCAGCTGACTGCAGGGCCCGGCTATACGCAATGGCTGGTCAAGTTCGACGGCGTGTCGGGCAATGCTGACAAGGAACTTGCCGACCCGATGGGCTTCGGTCGGCTTGAATACGCCTGCTATCTGCTGGCCCGGGAGGCTGGCATCGACATGGCTCGCTCTCGCCTGCACGAAGAAGGTGGACGAGCACATTTCATGACCCAGCGCTTCGACCGCACGCCTGACGGCAAGAAGCTCCACATGCAGTCGCTTTGCGCGATGCGCCATTTCGATTTCAATCTGGCCCGCGCATACAGCTATGAGCAGGCGATCGAGACCATCCGCATGCTCGGTCTCGGGCGCGAAGCGATTAAGGAGCAGGTGCGCCGCGCGCTGCTCAATGTCTTCATTCGCAACCAGGACGACCACACCAAGAACATCGCCTTCCTGATGGATAGCTCGGGTCGCTGGAGCCTCTCGCCCGCATTCGATGTCGTCTACGCCTACAATCCCAAGGGGGATTGGACCAACGAGCACCAGATGTCGCTGGCTGGCAAAACTGACAATTTCCTACTTGAAGACTTGGTGACTTTCGGAAAGTTTGCGGACCTAAAGGCGCATGAAACCAACGCGATCATAGGAGATATCCGGTCTGCGATATCCAGGTGGCAAGAGCTCTCATCGCAGGCGGGCGTACCGTCCGACATGTCCATCAAGGCGCAAAACGGCTTCAGAAAACTGTGAGCACGACTGCTTCCGCTGACCGAAACCGAGCGCTCGAGCATCGAAGGGGTTGGAGAGAGATTTGATAATTGCGAAGAATTTCGATGCGGCATTCGCGCGCTTCCAAGAGCTGGTGACGGCGAAATCCGGCAAACCATTCTCGAGTTTGATGACGGCATGGCAGCAGTCTGGGAAAGCTACAAACCACGCTTGCGGGAACATGCCTTATCCAAATTGTCTTCTGATTCCTGGCAATCAGCAGACATTGGTACTGGAAGAATTCTCGATCAAACAGTCGAAGCAATTGAGATACAGGATGCTGGCAAAAACCTGACGAACAACCTCGTCTTTTGGCAGAATCGATATGGACATGCGAACCGCGATCATCGCGCCCTCCTCGAAGCCCAGTCGAATCCGTCGCTTCGAAATGCACTGGAACAAGCCTTGTTCGACCACTTCCGTGCGGATCGTGCTGAAGGTGAGTCGTTTGAACAAATCGCCGAGCTAATCGGCAGAAAATACCCTTTGACCGCTTATCTATTTTTTCTGCGGGACTCAGCAAAGTACATGCCGATCCAGCCAACCGGTTTCGATCGAGCGTTCGACGCTCTCGGGATCGATTTTCAGACTTTGAGACAGTGCAACTGGAGCAATTACGAGACCTACAATGCCATTCTGCAGGGTTTACGTCCCAGCATCGCCAAAGCTGCCAACCTTTCAAACGTCCGCTTGGTTGACGCCCATTCCTTTTGCTGGATCTATTCGACGCTTTTGAAACAGGAGCTGGAAGGGTCGCTCCTACCGAAACCAGGCGCTTCGGGTACCGGTCACATCATTGGCGGCAGACAGAAGTCGATTATCGCTATGAGATATTCCGTTGAGGACACTGCAAAGAACTCAAACGGCCAGAGAGTCGAGCGCGTGGTTAAGAACAAGGACCTGCGTATGACTTCATCTCAGCTAGAAGAGTACATTGCAGCCTTGCTAGACCTGCAGGACAACAAATGTGCTTTGACCGGAATCCCGTTGCAGTTCCACGGTGACGGGGCAGATCCGAACCTATTGCCATCTGTCGATCGGATCGACAGCAACGGTCACTACGAAACCGGGAATCTCCAGGTTGTTTGCCGTTTCATAAACTTTTGGAAGAGCGACTCCGAGAACGATGAATTCAGAAGGCTGCTGATGCTCGTGCGCGGTGAAGAGCATTGATCTAGCTATTGAGAAAACTCGCGATATCGACAGTATGCATTTGCTAGTTGCATTTGTCTCGGCGTGCGGCACTCGGCTTCGAAGACTTTCGGAGAGCCAACCAGGATCGTCACGCACTTCGCGCGGGATGTCGCAACGTTCAGGCGATTGAGACTGTAAAGAAACTCCATCCCTCGTGGAGCGTCCGCATGCGAAGAGCTGGCGAGCGAGTAGATCGAAATCGGCGCTTCCTGCCCCTGAAACTTGTCGACGGTCCCAACCCGTGCATGCGGCAGGCGCTGCTGAATTTCGAAGACCTGGGCATTGTACGGCGCGATGATCAGGATGTCATCGCTTCCGACGGGATGCTCTTCTCCATTGCGGTCAACCCAGGTCGCTCCTTGCTGCAGGATGTCGTCTACCACGGCTGCGATAACATCGGCTTCCTCGGTAGAGCAGTTCTGATTGCCTTTGTGCTCGACGGGCAAGAAGCGGAGCCCCGTGCCCTCGGCGATGCCGCTGGCATTGACGCGTTGTCCAGCCGTCTCCTCCTTTGATTCAAGCTTGCCCTCATAGAAGAGTTCTGAAGTGAATCCGGAGATATCGGGATGCAGCCGCCAGGTAACGTCGAGGAACAGTCCTTCGTCAGATGCTATCGTCTGTTTCCCCGACAAGAGATGGTCGAGAGCCGAGCACCCAGTGCCGTCCGGATGGCTACCCTGCATGGGTTGGTCGAGTTGCTGAGGATCACCAAGCAAGACCAGAGTTTTGGCTGCCTGCGAGACCGCGAGCACATTTGCGAGGGACATCTGCGCTGCCTCGTCGACGAACAGAACGTCAAGACATTCAAACGCGTCCTCGGTCGACCACAGCCAGGCCGTCCCGCCCGCAACCTGGCAATCGCCATGCAAGGCGGCGAAGACCTCACCATTGCTCTTCTTAGCAAAGCGAAGGCGATCGGTGGCCTCTTCCTTTGAACCCCCTTTCGGCTTTTGAATGCACACAAGCGGCGTTGAGGTTTCCTCGGCAACCTCAATAACCTTGTCGAGTAGGTTGCGGATCACATCGTGGCCATTGGCCACGATCCCTACCTTTTTGCCTTGCTTCGCCAGCTCGCAGATCATGTGCCCGCCAGTATGCGTCTTCCCGGTTCCGGGCGGCCCCTGGATCGGCAGCACTCCCGACGCGACTAGCGGCGCAATCCGCACGCCGGCGGCCAGTGGCGTTTCGCCATCCAACCTGATTGCCGCATCGCCTCCAACTTGCGGAGCTACGCGCATGAGCATGTCTCGAGCGGGCCGGTAGGCATCGCCGTCGAACATGCCGTGCTCACAGACATAGCGCGCCAGTCGAACAAGCGATTCCTGCATGGGTTTCGATGAAACATGCTCGTGGACGAAGATCGCTTCGGGATGCTCGCTCGCCATGGCCGAGGTCTTCTTGATGTCGACAGTCCGGTGGCTGCGGGAAATGTCCTCTACCGAACCGACCGATTGGCCGCCCTGGACCTTAATTGCCTTGCCCGGGCGAATGTCGGCTTCCTGAGCTGGAAAGCTGTAACGGTCGATCGGACATTTTGCTGTTCCACCCACTGTCTCGATGTACTGCAGACCCGAGAGGCCCGCGCGCTCATCCAGTAGATCTTCGGCAGTAAGGTCGCATAGGCGGAAGTATTCCCACCAGCCTGCCTTCTCCTCGCGGCGATGCCATTCGAGCAGGTTCGCCAACAGCCAGCGACCATGCTCCTCGGCCGACCGATCGGCCGGATCGACCGGCACTCCATCGGTAAGTTGCTCGATCAACGGCGTGATCAGCTCGAGCCATTCGGAGAGGTTTTCGCTTGGTGCGCCATCGGCGATCTCCGGACGCGCAATGTCGGCTCCCTGTTCGAGCAATTTCTGCCGCTGCGCTTCCAGCCAATCGCGCAAGTATCGCGTCGCAACGCAGTCATCGCGGTTGTAAGCCTCGACGGTAGCGCGATCCTCGGCCTCGATCCCTGCGGGATCATTCGCTTCGAGGCACAGCTGAAGCCGCGTCAGAGCTTGGTTCGCGTCGGGCAGCTTGGCATCGCGTTCGTAGCCGAAGAGCGGCTCGAGCTTCTTGATCGAATAGCTTTCGACGCCAGCGCGAATTGCGTGTCGCACGACGCTGAGAAGGTCGACAAGAACCTTGCCGCGAAGCAGCCGATCGAGTTCATCTTCGCGCGTGGCATAGCGGCCCATGAGCCGCTTGAGCGCTCCCGGCTCGTATCCCCCGTAGTGATAGACATGCAGGTTGGGATAGGTTTCCAGCCGCGCGATAACGAAATCGACGAAGGTTTCGAATGCTGCCTTTTCTGCCTCGCGATCGAGCGCCCAGAGCCCCTGATAGCGCGTCTCTCCGCCGTCGATGTAATGAAAACCGTGGAGGTATTCGAGACCGTGCTCTCCGACGAAGGGGTCACCCTCGAAATCGAGGTAGATATCGCCTTCATCGGGCTCGGGCAGGCAAGCCAGTCCAAATCCGGGTACTGGTACAAGGAGCTCGAATTTGAGTTCGCCGGCAAGACGGCTTTCAAGCTGAACGCGGGCCTGCTCGCGAACGCGGGTGAAGCTCTTGAGCGAGCCGCGTTCTGGCTTCCAGGGCAAGAGCATGGCGAGTTCGGCAAGCTGCGCACCCGTCGTGACCCCGTGCTCCTTGAGTTCGGCGATCTGAAGGCTCGAAATCCCTGCCACGAGACAAAGATGGTCGTCTTCGCGCCGTTGCTTGTCGCAGCGGGTGCTCCAAACGCAGATATCGCAATGCGCGGCCGGTTCCGGATATGACTCCTGCGGATCCCCGCCGAGATAGGTCGCCATTCCTCCCTTTACCTGGCGGTAGTATGCCCCGAAATCGGAAACGCGATAGCGCTCGGGCACAAAATCGGTCCAGGGTGGAACGACGTGCGCAAACTCCGGCATACGGCCCTGAACCTCGCCGATGAGCTCGGAATAGAGGCAAAGCTGGAGGACCGTCCCGCCTTTGGTTTCGCGGGCCAGCTTGGTGTCTACAGCTTCATAAGACCAACCACCGAGATCGCTCGGCGTATCGACCTTCCGGAGGATGTCGGCGCGGCCGACCCATGCGCCAGAACGCAGAGCGCCCTGCACGATGACGTCAACGCCTTTGCGCATGGCCTCGTGTGTCGCCGCAACAGCTTCATCCGTAATTTCAACACCGTCGATACGCACGACGTGCAGCCCGAGGGTGGACAGGTGCTCGACATAGTCCTGCTCGTGTTTGGCCCCGCGTTCCCATAAAGCTTCGAGCAGCGGATCGTAGTACTTGGGTTTCGAGAGCTCACCCTTGGCAACAGCGTGCTCAAGACCACTCAGGTGCCGACAATTGAGGTAGCCGACCAAATCGGTCGCGCTGAAACGAAGCTGATCATTCTGGATTTTCACGGCGGGTGCTTCCTCCAATAGCGACATCAGCCGGGAGATGAGATCCTTGAGCTCTTGACATAGTGCCGATGGTCACACCCAAACCAAGGCGGGGCGAATGGCCACTCGGGCATAAGCCAGAGGAATTCGTCAGGTCTTCGACCTGAGATAAATGACCTCAAAAGCTTTGACAGCTCGATATTGTTGAAGCCTGTTGGCGAAGCTGAAGGCGTCATTCATCTCATACTGCTGAAAAATATCGAGACCGCGATCCAGCGCAATTTTCCAGCCCGTATCGGTCACGATGTGCCTTGCATGGATCGTATTCGTATCGTCGAATTCCCAGGTGAAGTTGATGCCAGTCCCCTCGCACGAAGATGCGATCGCAGAGAGGTTTTCTTCCTGCTTCTCCGGCCGAATTCCATCAATGCAGGTAATCAGATGCACATCGACTTCATCTGCGGGCGAGTGGCTTTTGGCGATCGTCTCGATGAGCTCCATTAGATTGCGCACTTGATAAAACGCACGGATGTAGGGATCAGTGATCGTGATCTTCGAAGCTCCGGTAAGGTAAGAGCCAAAAAGCTTATCGAACGTCACTCCCCTCTGATTTTCTGCGAAAGAAAAGTGGCCTTCACTTGGACCAGCGTCTGCAGGAGCCGCTCGGTCTGTCGCTTCTGCCTGTTGATGGTCCACTTGCCTCTCAGCAACAGCACCTTCCCCTTCCGCTCCGTTCCCTGAGGAACCATCGGTATCTTGAGCTCGCCTGTGATAAAACGCGGGATACTCGGCTTCTTCCAAGGTCGTAACGACAACCTTTTCGCCGCTCTTCTTTGTGAACGAAAAATCGACATCGGGATACGTCGTGTCGATACGCATCAACTGATCCTTCACGCGTTTGCGCCCCTCAAGGGCTAGCTTCAAAATCTCTTCAATCTCGTCTGCTGTTGCGTCACCATGAGGGAAGAGCAATTTCATCAGACCGGAAAAGGTCTTGTGGACACCATCGCGGTCGCGTGTGGAGATATCGGGCGAGAGATCAAAGTGATCCCGGTAACGATCCGAGAAATCGTCGTTACGCAAATGCCGCAGAATCTCTGCGAGGTAGTCAACGACGAACCCGTACCCTCCAGAGAACATTTCTCCGCGGATGACCCCCACTTCCCAACCGGGAATGTAGGTGTGAAGGCGATCAATGAAGGCGGAATCATAGTACTTGTCAGGCAGCTCATCAAACAGGTCCGTGTTTTTGAGCATGTAGGGCACGGTGTGTTTGGTGTTGCCTACGAACACCATCGAAGCTTCTGCCCCTAGCGGCTCGACACCGCGCGAGAAGCTCTTGTTGGCCATGTAGTTTTTGAGGATGTCGACAAGTGCTTTATCGACCTTCTTCTGCTTTCCGGCAAACTCGTCGAGTGCCACGACGTCCCAGTATCCCACCAGACCGATTTTGCCTGAGCTGTTGTTGACGAACAGCTTTGGCACCGTCACTTCCCCCCCTGAAACTAAAATACCGTGCGGAGAGAACTCGGAGAAGATGTGCGACTTGCCAGTGCCCTTTGGGCCCAACTCGATCAGGTTGTAATTGCGCTCTACGAACGGGATGAGCCGCATCAACTGGATGAGTTTCGAGCGGCGGCCAAACATCTCCGGGTCAAAGCCGACAGTCTGGAAGAGAAGGTCGATCCACTCATCGGTATCGAAGGTCTTGCGCGCTTCCAGGTATGCTTCGTAATCGAATTGTGAAAGCTGGATCGGCTTCATGGAGCCCAGGATCCATGGTGTGACGTTCTTGTCCTCGGTGTAGTCGTATTCGATATCAGCAATGCACCACACGCCTCCAACGAGCAGCTTGGGGTGCGCTTTCACGGTCCCTGAGTCGATCAGGACTTTCGAGATTCCAAGGTTGGCAAAACTGGCTTCGTACGCATCAGTCTTGTCGTTAAGAGCCACACTGATGCGATCAATGATCTTCCAGCGTCCTTTTTCTCGAATGTTGGATTTGATCAGGCCCGCTTCATTACGGTGCACGTAATGCTTGCGCAGGATCTCACGCACGGTTTCAATCCCAGACTGGATCGATTCCTCATCATTGGTGGCGCAGTACTGACCCAGCAGATACTCCAGCACGTATGTTGGAACGATGGCGTTGCCCTTAACCGCCTTTACAAGATCCTTGCGCACCACAAGCCCGGGGAAGCGTTCGTTGATCTTGTTATCTAGCGCGCTCATATCCCTGCCTCTCAGAAATCAAAGTCGTTGGTGAAGCTGCGGCGCAGAATGTAGCGCGCGCTTCGATATTCGCTGTAATGCGAGGTTTCTCCGTGCTGTTCTTCGAGGCGCAACACCACCTCCTTGCCATTGTAATCATCGGCCTTGCGTGACAGCAGGAAGCGGACTGGATGCTCGCGTTCCCGGGGATTTTCGGACCTAAAATCGAATAACAGTTCGTGGCTGTCTGAAATCAGGTCACCCGATTGCGAGAAAATCCCTGCGCGCAGGCGTCGTGCCTGGGTCTTCTCGGTGACTGGAACGGTTTGGTAGAACCTGACCGAGATCTGGCTGGCCGTAATTACCTGATTTGTGCTGCCAATGATCTCGACATCGACAATAGAGGTGTCGCTCTGCCGCTTCTTGTTAACGCGGACGACGGGAACCACCGCCTCTTGCAACGTGGCGCCACCATGCACGAAGCGGCTACCAGAACCCTTGAGGCGCAGGCGGTTAATCGACTTCGGCACCAAGATTTCGACGTCACCTTGCAACCCTGCCTCATCCGGCTTGTAGAGCCTGAGCCCCCGTTGGGGTTTAAGACCATGGCCGAGCACGAAGCGGCGATTGCGAAAGAGGATGGTCTCGCCCACCACCTCCGAACCTGAAAAGTCACTCTCGTCGATGGGTCGGTGCTGGTAGATGAATCCATGATCTGCGGTGATCAGCAAATTGTTGGCATTGGCTGCGGTCAGCTTCTTAACAAGCTGAACCAGCTCATCGAGCGCCTTCTCCGCAGCGTCAAACACCCGATCTTCTGTGGCAGCTTTATCGCCAGTCGCATCGATTAGATTGTGATAGACATAGATGACGTCGTGGTCGCGAAACAGCGACCGGTAGTCGTCTCGCTGCATCTTGAGGAGGTCATCTGCCAGCAAGGCCGTCGTTCGGTCTCCCTCGCGCCCGCGGCCGAGAATCTTCTTTCGGTTTTCGGTTCCCTGCGAGCTCTGACCATCAACGATCACAGCGCTGGTGTCATTGTCCGCGATCTGCAGGTCACGGTTCGGAAGCAGAGAGGCCATGCCAAGCTGGGTATAAGTCGGCAGCGATCCCAGCATTGTTTCGATTTCTGCGTCGTAACGGTCGAGCCCACGCACTCGACCCAATAACTCATCCGCCACTTCATAGCGCATGGCGTCCGAAATGATGACGCAGATCTTCTGGTCCCTCTGCCGATAAGGGGCGACGTGGGTGGCATAGAATGTCCGTTGGGCCGGCACAGGCGACGCATGCCACTTAGGTGCTGCATCGACATGGACCTGCCAGCTATCATTGAGGCGCAGCAGGTAGGTGTTCACATAATGGTTCTCCACCTGCTCATAAAGCTCGGCCATCAGGCTAGCCTGTCCCGACTTCTGCATGTGGTAGATGAACTTGCGATAGAGCTGATCGATGCGGAACCAGCTCCCGGCATAGCGGTTGACGCCTTCCGCCATGCTTGTCATGCCGAGGTTTACCTGCGCCATCGCTGCTTGAAATTCAGCTGCGAAGCCAATGGCCTCATAGAGATCGCGGAAGCGGTCGTACCAGTAGCTCTGGCGGCGCTGGCGGATCCAGCTTGCTACGTCTCCAGCCGCGAGTGTTCGCGCCGAGACACCACGCACGAGTGCGACGATAATCGCCCGATCAATATCTTCAAAATGGTCGAGATCGATAAGGCCGCGAAAATTGCGCGTTTCAAGATCGGCACGCACGCCCAGCACTTTAGCGTAATTGGAGGATAGTGCCTCGAAGGCTTGAGCTGCGTGGCGGTTGTTTTTCCAGCGGCGGAAAAAGACCAGCGCCTCTGGCGAAAGCCCCCCGGCTTCTCCCAGTCCCATGGCATAGCAGGCCTTAAACAATGACACCGCGAAATCCTCAATGCTGGGATGTACGGCCGTATAGCCATAATGTCGGCCCATCTGATCCCACAGGAATTCCCCAAGACCGGCCCGCTCCACTAAGCGCATGGCTTCGTCAGTTCCCTCTGCAAGATCGGCCAGCAGCCGCTCGACAACGGAGTCAAACCCACCTTCGCCACCGGCGCACACGCTCAGCATCTTCAGGCGCAAGGCGTTTGCCGTGTCGTCATTGTGGGCAAGCCGCTTGAGTAATTCGAGCCTGCGGGCGGAGCGGAAGAACTCCGCATGCGCGCGCACCACATCTTCAAGACCAAGCCCAAGGCCCAGTTCGGACAACCAGAGGGCTGCTTGGTCCGCCTTAAACGTGCCGTGGGCCAGCTGCACGTCAAGCAGCCAGTTGCCGATCAGCGCAGGCTCAGGCCCTTCGCGGTAGATCAGGAAGCGCCCCTGTGGCATCTCCCGCAGGATCCGGTGCTTTACCGCGAACTCGTTGTTGGCGAGCGCAATCTTCTCGACGCCGGGCAGCTCAAGAGCCTCGAACGTCTCGCGCAGCTCGCGTGCCGTATCTGTCCAGAACACGATTCGGTGACGGTCAAAAGCCGCTCCCAGGCCTTTGGCGATGCGATCATTCATGCTCAGTTATCCGCATCCGACAGGCCCTTGATGGGTTTGAGCGCCAGACCAAACTTCGGGTAGTTGGACTTCACCCCATCATCGAGATCGATTTCGATCTTCTGCGTGGCCAGCGGGTAGAGCACGTCGCGTTCGTATCCATCGAGCTCCTCGATCACCTTGGTCGCCTCGCCTACCTCTTTGAGCGCCTTGGTGCGCTGGGCAGGCGTAGCTTCGGGGTTCATGCTCTGCGCCTCCTGAGCCTTGCGGTGGGCCTCCAGTTTGTTGCGGTATTCGCGAAGGTAATCGTTCAGTACCACGCTGACCGTGTCCGACCGATAGCGGTGCATGTAGATCAAGGCTTGGAAGCTGCCTTTGGGGCTGGCGAACATCCAGTAGATCGGACGCTTCTTGTAGCGACGCACATGGTAGTCATAGAAATCACGAGTGAACCACTTGCGGATATCCTTGCCCAGCGCGCCTTCAATTAAGGCCAGATTTTCCTGGAACTTCGCCTCGCCGAAGGTCACCCGCAGGAACTTGCGGAAACGTTCGGCGATGTCGTCGGAGAACCAGTCACCCTGCAGCACCGGGATGACATTGTCGGAATCCACGTCAAAGCTGGGCTCCGGCACACGTGCAAGGTATTCGGCGAAACCTTCGCCCTGATTGGCCAGGATCAGTCCGGGCGCATCCAAGCTGAAGCGGCCAAACATGCAACCTACGGCATAGTGCAGGAATTCTTCCATTGTGCGCGCAAGTAGATCTGCCTCACGTTGCTCGTCCGCCTTGTCGCCCTTGATCGAATAGGCGGGGTTGCAGGTGAGGGTAATTTCCTCCAGCGGCACCTCGGAAGTCAGTTCATCTTGCAGGTCATAGGCGTCGATGAAGATGCGATTATTCTCTTCCTCCAGCCGCTGCATTTCTTGGGTCATGCCGTGCCAATGGGCGCGCAGGCTCGCGTAGCTGCCTGCCAGCGTCTCAGACCGATGCTCGGAGGCGAGAAGCGGCAGCGAGGCGAAATCCCAAGAAGTCTCGTAAGCGTCCCAGTCGGAGCGGGAGATTGCAATAATCGCATCGGCAATTTCGATGATCTTATCACGATCTTTGAATGCACCAGCCATCAGTGGAAAACCAAGGACTGTCTCCATTTCAAAATTAAGCGTAGGACTTATGGATGACAATATGTGCTGGGCAACCGTTGATCCTAATAACGCCGCGTATTGTTTCGCGTCACTTTCAAGTTTGGGGAATATACTAGATCCGGCGACGTCCCAAACATAGCCTTGAGGCAAATATCTCGCCGCAAAATTTCTAGTGCTAATCTTGTTCCAGGATACGCATTCACGAAAATACAAGTCGGAATTTTCCGATCTTCTCCTCGTCAAGCCACGCCCTTCATCTCGCCAATTGAGCAGGAATTCGCCGTTGCCATACCAACGCCTATAATCCCCCCCTTTTGTGTAAGGAACCCAGTATTGCGTTTTGCGATACTCTCTGTCGTATATTTGTGGAGGTACTAGGGAAGTATTTCGTGAGACTTCAGGCCAGAAGCGCAGGAATGAGTTGTTATCACCCGTAATCATTCCCTGGATCCCACGCACACCTTTAGACAGCGGAGAAGCTTTTGAGAACACCTTTACCAAGTCCGCACTCAGCCAGTAAGTGATCAAACTACCTGGGATCTCGGCAAATATCGCTGAAGGGACTTTAAAATAGAGTCCCGCTCTACGATTAGAGATCGCCGACGACAGCATGCTTGCTTTCTCGGCTTCATTGGCACCATCAACGAGGCGGACATAATCGCCGTATATGTCGGGCCAGTATGCGTTGGATATTACAAATGCCGTTGTAGATACTACTGCTCCACCAATGGTATCAAAAGCGCGCTCGCCCAAATGGGCCATTGAGATAATAGTCGTACTTTTGAGAATCTTATCGCGGAGCTTTTCGAATGAGGAGAGAAACATCCAAGACTGCATGTTAATCATTGCCATCAGCCCATGCCCGAGCGTCAGTGCCAGCGAGCGTTCCATGAACATGGCGAACAGGTCAGATTTACTGCCTGGGTATCTGGCCTTTGCATAGTCAGATAACTTCCCGTTCATCCCCTTAGAACCCATGTAGGGCGGGTTAGCCACGACCACATGGTATTTAGGCGAGAGCGCCTCCGCCATCTCCAGAACCTTCAGCACCCGCTCCTGCACTTCGCGCAGCAGCAGGTCGCCGCCGAAATCCTTCAGCCTCACGACCCGGGCCACCTCGGCAGGGTCGCGCAGCTTCGGCACAATTAGCGAGCCGAAGTTCTTTGCCTGCTCGAACTGCCCCATCGTTGCGCGAAAATCGGCGGTGAACAAATCGCTGCCCACCACGGTAGCGACGTCCTGCATCTCAGATGGCGTGAAGCGTACATCTTGCAGCACGCAGATATTCGGCTGCACCGCTTGACGGAAGAACCTGCGGCGCCCGAGCATGGTTGCCGCCTTCATCGCTAACGCGAATGCAGCCAGCGCACCCGCTCGTTCATCGATCTCGATCCCGTATAGGTTGTGGGTCAGGATCAACCCAGGAATCTCGGTCGCCTCATACCCCTCTTCCTCATAGATCGCGTAAAGCAGATCGAAGGAATAGGTCAGCATGTGCCCTGACCCGCAGGCCGGATCACAAAGGCGGATATCCTGTGGCCGGGAAATGCGCAGGAAATCGGTTTCTGGCTCTTCAGGCGCGATGTAATAGTCCATCTTCGCCGCGAGCTTCGAGGTCGGGCGGTTCAGCAGCCAGAGCCGTCCCAGCGAATTCTCCACCAGATAGCGCACGATCCAGTGCGGGGTGAAAAGCTGGGTCGCCGCCGGAATGTTCTCGGCCGTGATCTTCTTGTTCTTCTTGAGGCCCGCGAAGACCTCATCCTTTCTCTCCGATATATAGAACTGGTAGAGCCAGCCGATAACCTCGACATCCTCGCAAACGTCGGGGGTCATGGCTTCGCGCACATAGGCCAGGATCGAGGCGTTCGACAAAAGATCGTCGGGTAGAAGTAGCTCTGTGTAGTCGTCGATCCGCTCGAACAGGAACGGTATAGCCCTGTGTAGGTCGTTGCAAATGGTGACGATAAGAAGCCGATAGGCCTCGGTCTGGGCATCGGAACTCGGGGTGCGGCCATCCAGTAAGCCGCGAACCTGTTCACGGATCCTCTCAGGCACATGGTCCTCGTCCATGTGCCCAGCTTTGGCCTCGGCCAAGATCTCTGGCTGAAACTGACCGGAGACAGGCGAAACAACGCGAACCTTATTCAACTCATTCATATCCATGAAACGAAGAGCTGAGAAGCGATTAAACCAAGTGTAGGCAACACGCTCGACTACCTGATCCTGCCCGTCCTTGGCGATAGCCGCCTCAAGTTTCCTCATCGCATCGGGATGCTCGCGGCGGGCTGCCGAGTTCTCGGCAATCACAGATTCAAGCTTGGCGCTGACCTGCGCAATCAGTGCGCGGCGGGCAAACTGCGCGAATTTTTTGAGCTTCGAGATATCCATCAAGCAGCTGCCCCTTCATTTATGCGCCGGAGGGAATGATCCCCGAATTGCTTTTTCCACTGTGCAACGTTCAGAACGATGCAGCTGGTCGCGCAGTCGCGCTCCCAATCAGCATGAGACAGTGGAATTGATCTTTTGAGTTCGTCCTGCTTCGCTAAAAGCAGCGCGCTATCCAGTTTTTTCATAGAAATGAGAGCGATGTAGACAATCGCTCGCTCACCTTTTCCCTGGATTGACCGAAAGAAAAGCGTGTCTCGGAATTTGCCTGAGAGGCTTTGCACCAGCTCTCCGGATTTCAGCTTCTTCTCAAACGCTTCAGGGTCCTTAGCCGCAGGGTCGTCCGGGTCCTTTATTTCAACGAAGATATCACGGTCCTCGTACTCCGCGATAAAATCGACCCGCTTAGCGGTGCTTGCTCCATGATACGCAGCGTCGTCAAAATGAAAGACAGACTTCGCCTCCGAGAACGTCAACTCCAGATCGAACTCTCGAACGGTCGTCATAGTTTGACGCCTTCCAGCGAGCGATCAACCTCCGCATCGTACAAGTCACTAAATGTCTGAGATATTCCAGTCTCGGAAATGCGGGAATAATCATCAATTGATTGAACGGATATAGATCCATCGTCCGCCGCATTAGCTATGACGTGATAGAGGATGTGATCCTCCTTGCCCTTGTCCATGAGCAAATCGAACCATTTCAAAAGGACATAATCGTGCGTAGCCAGAATGATCTGCTGGCCGTTGCGCGATAGCTCGAGAAGCACCTGGACAACCTCGTTCATGAGCGCCGGATTCAGGTTTGCCTCGGGCTCATCCCATAAAAGGACGCCAGTGTTTCCTGGGTTGATTGATCCATTGCAGAGCAAGCGGTGCAGGACGCCAATTTTCCGATAGCCTTCGGCCGTCATGCCGCTCGAAAATGATTCCCTACTTCTAGCGACGAACCGGAGGACCGTAGAGTCCTGATACATTTGTGCGGTCTTGGCGCGCGACCGATCCGGATCTGGCCGTTCCTCGTATTCTCCGGGTTCAAACTGAAACCCGCCGCCGTTTGTCCACCGGTAGCGTCCGCCGACAAGTGAGACCAATTCACGAACGATGTTTGAGAGCCTCGGATCCTCTTCCAGATTGGCGGCCTCATCTTCAAAACTGGGCGTGGTGAGGAGTGCAGCCAAGTCGAGGTAGGTGTCATCGAAAATCATCTCGACAGTCGCCCGATCATGATTTTCATCCTGCATGGCGCGAACGAGCGACAGGACTTCCTTCGTCGGGATGAACACGGGGCGGGACTGCGCTTCAGAGCGAGCGTCCGTCTCTAATTGGACCTCCGTGGACCTTCTTTTGAATGAAATGGCGGCCTTGGTGTCATCGCTTCCCTTAATGCACATCCTGGCTCCACCAGATGCTCCCCGGGCCCACAATTCGCCAATCTTGCTCTCGCCCGGAGAGAAAACTCGCAATAGCTTGTTCGTCAGCTGCGTGTCGGTGCCCCTTTCCGAACCCTCTACCTCCGATGCCGGTTGGCTTGCGATCGCCAACGTGTAGATCGCCTTGAGCAGATGTGTTTTGCCGGTTCCGTTCGAACCAATGATCACGTTGAGGCGCGGCGAGAGAGGGATATCCAGTTTCCCGAACGCCGTGAAATTCTCAATTTCAATACCCGCGATCATCAGACCGTGATCCTCTTGCCGCTCCGAATTTCAGCGAGCAGCGTTTCGCGATAGGATTGAAGGTATGTTTCAACGTCCGCCTCACTGGCGAGATACGGGCTCGTGAAACTGACCTTGAGATTGGCGGTCGAGACGTATTCTACCGGCGAGGGAGCGGGGGCCGGCTGCGGCGTAGTCCCTCCAGCTGGTTCCTCAATCCCCTTGCCTTCCCCAGATGGGGTAGGATTAGTGGCAGAAGGTTCGGGTGGCGCTGGCGGTGTGGCTAACCGGGCGATCTTCCCAAGCAATGCCGGATAGGTTTCCGAACGGAAATTGGCGGTACGCTCGCGGATCATAGCCACAAGTTTGGCATTGCGAACGCTGGCTTCAGCGGCCTCGCACTCGCTGAGAATCTCAGCCTTGGCTGCGGCATCCGATAGCGCGAATTCTGGTACCGCCTCAATCTTGGCCTTGAGCTCGGCTAGACCCTCAAGAGCGCTGTCCCGCTCCTGCACGATAAAAGCATCAACATGGGCACGCAGATTATCGAGATCTGCTTTGACCTGCTGTATGGCGTTACCCTTGTAGCAGAGCGGATCAGCCAGAACTTCGCGGATCGCCTCGGCCTGATTGCTTCCGGTGTAGGACAGGTTGGTCGCCTGCTCGGCAAGGAAATCGCGGGCCTCGTCATAGATCTTGCGCTGGGCCCCGCCCATAAAGCGTCGGATAGGGTCAACCACCTGCTCTTTCGCATCGAGCAACGCGTCTTCATTCCGCGGAAGGTCAGTGAAGTACCAGCCATAGGCCTTGTTCTCCACTTCGCGCAGTTGCGCGATGACTGGCGTGATCGCCACAACGAAAGGATAATCCTGGAGTTGCGCCTCAAACACTACAAGTTCCGCCGACAGCTTGGTGATAGCGTCTCCGGTTTCCTTACCCAAACCCTTCGCCTCGGACGCGACAGGCTGGCTATCGAACATCTCGGCATAGAATTCCCGAAGGGCCCGGACCTGATTGGCCGTGAACTCAACCTGCAGATCGAGCACTATGTTCGCCAGAGCATGCGCGTTCTTGAGCGCGTTCTCCAGCGCATCGCCTTCCAGCGGAGCACCATCTGATCGGGCTTCTAATTTGCCATGGGCGAAGAGGCTGGCGACCGTGCAGAGTATCGCAGCGTTGGGCCAGCCATAGGGCTTGACCTCGAACTTCTCGACGATCGCCTTGACCGAAGTGCGAACACCGGTGCGAACATTGCCTTGCGCAAAGTTGAGAACTTCCTGCTCGGCCTCGGTCAGGTTACTGCCTCCCGAAATCAGGGCACCCTCATTTGTCTGCCTCAGGAAGCGTCCGATATCAGTCTCGGCATAGGTCGCGCCGCGTAGCATCGGTAAATTGGTGTAGACCTTGTCGATCAGCGTCTGGAATGCGCGCCGGACCCTGGCTTGCGGATCTTCGCCGCGCAAATCCAGCTCTTCTCCGCGAACGTACAACTGCGCTTCCGCGATCAGAGTTCTCGCCCGAGTTGAAAGATCCCTGTAGCGGTTCGCGTTCTGCTGCCCCTTCTCACTAATGATCCGTTCGATAGAGGCCTGAGGGGCGGTCGCCCTAGTCTGACGGACATATTTCTCAGTCTGCTTGTACATCACCAGGTCACGGGCGAAGCGGTCGTCTGCCTTGACCAGAATCACCAGTTCGTCGCTTGACATGCTGGCCATCCGCAGCGCCTCAGTATTGCCGCTATGCTCGTGGAAAGGCGTAATTACATTGATCGAAAGCTCGTAATCCCGCCCTTGAAGACGATCGTCGAGCTTACGTGCAAACGAGTAGTCGTGGGACGCTCCGTCGTGGCGAATCTTACGGTCCTTGATGACCCCATCAAAGACCAGAGCCTCCATCTCCCGCGCAACCTCGGTGGCGTCGACATCGACATTCTTGATCTCCTGCTCGACATCCTTTTCCTCGTCGGTCAGGAATTCGAAGAGATCGCCGTTGCGCTGGATGTAGGTGTTTTGCTCTAGCAGGCTCAGCGCCGCTTCGACCCGGCGCTTAAGCTCGGTTTCATCCTCGTCGAACTTTTCGCGCATGAGGATAGCGATGTTGCGAGCTGTCGGTTTGAAGGGCTTCACATATTTGACGAGAAACAGGGCCTTCAAAATGCGCGTGGCGAACTCGTCACCGAGGTTGCGTTCGGCAATCTGGATGGATTGCTGAACACCGGATTTGAGTGCCGTGCGGATCCCCTCAAACATGAGATCAAAGGTCGCAATCTGGCCGAGCTCCAATTCAGCCAGATGGTTGGCGACCTCTTGGAACACGCCAAGCATCGAACGCTCGCCGACCGAACTGTGCCTGCCTTCAAACGCATTGTGCTGCGACAGCCCCTGTATCGCCATCTGAAACAGGGGGTACTGATATGGGATGAATGGGTAGCTGTGAATGAAGTGGTCGCGGTCTTCGAAGTTCTTCAGATGAATTGAACCGTCCGCAAAGTCGAACAACGTTCGCATGTTGTTGCTTTCGCGGCGGTACATATCCGAAAGGCTTTCAACCCCCATCTCCGTTTTTTTGAGCAGACGCTTCTGGATCACCTCGGCCACATCCGCGCTGTTAAGCGGCATGCGATTTGCAAAACGCGCCTGGATCTTTGAGAAATCATTTTCTTGGCGCTCATTCATGTCGCCAATGACTGCATTCATGTCCTGCTGCGCAGTCACGATAATCCAGGCACGCCCACGGCATTTGGTGTTCAGACTCTCGGCGATCGTCTGGAGGTTGGTCATCAGCTTGACGTTGTCAGCAATGTACTGACCGACCTCGTCAACGAAGAAATTGAGGCGAAAATCCTTGTCTTGGGCATCGATGTAAGCCTTCACCTTGTCGGCGAAATCCTCGATCGAAACCTTATAGTCCGAGCGATACTTGCTCAGAATTCCAGCGGCCTCTGACGCATCGGCACCGGTTGCCTTGGCATAAGCATTTGCAATGTTAGTGCCTTCAAGGAGGGCTTGCTCCCGCCCCCGTTCCCATGGTTTGCCCGCAATAGTCTCGTAAGCCTCGCGAAAAGCGCTGTAGACGTTACGGCTTTCAAGATCGCGTTCGAATTGGGCGATGTGGGGCTGTTTGCCGTAGTAGCCGCAAGCCTCATCAAAGACTTTTTGGAAGACCGACAACAGTGCGTCGACCTGGTTCTTGGAAATGACATCGGCCTTTTGGTCGATGTTGAAGAGGATGCTCTTAGAAGGGATCCCGACGGCACGCTTGAGGTCGGCCGAAAGAATTTCGTTTTGGACGCATTTGTCCTTGAACAGCTCGTAGGATGTTGTGCCATCGACCTGACGGTTCTCGAGCACCATCGCCAGCATTTTGAGGAGATGCGACTTGCCCGAACCAAAAAAGCCGGAAATCCAGACGCCGTTGGCTGTCGTGTAATTCTTGTATGCATCAAGAAACTTTTCGATCTGTTTCTCGATCTCGTTGGTAAGAACGTACTCTTCGAGCTCAATCCGCAGGCTTGCGTCGTCGTCTGCCTTGATGACACCCTCAATCGGACGATCGACGGGCTTCTCGAATATGTCGCGCAGAATGGTCATATTGCCCCTCAGACCTCGTAGTTGAAGATGTTGAAAGCACGATAATATTTATCATCGCGCAGTATTCCGAAAAGGTCCAGCGAAGCTCCGCTTGATAAAGCATGGGTGTAGCTGCCAGGAAAGAAAATAACTGTTGGTTTTTCCTTCGCCGTACTTTGAAGATTGTTCAGCACGTTGTGCGAGCGGATATAAGGGAAAACCTCGCCGACACCGGATAGAAAGAGAACATCAAACGATTGGCTAGCCAGCTTTTTGCCGATCTCAGGAATGAGGTGAGTCTCTGGATCCAAGACGTTTTGCAGGAGCTCCTTGAGCTCATCTTTCGTGACACTTTGTTCTGCAGCGATCAGCTCATCCCAAATCCCGCGCGCGCGCAACATTTCCACTGCTAGATCATAGAGATTGACGTCCAGCACCGTGACACCGCGATTAGCGAGCTGCCTTACGAGCTGAGCCCGAACTTGCTCCATGTCCACCGCGTCGCTGGCCGGGAATGGACAAATGAAGAAGGCTACTTCGTTCCCCAAGCCGAGCTTCCTAAGAAAGCGCTGGCTCGAAACTACTCCCAGCAAATGATCCTGACGCTCCCGAGGCGTCATGGTGTTAGTGTCTCTTGTCATTTCAGGCCTCCCTTGGCCTGTCGAGCTCGGTGCCCGGAAAATATCGCAGTTCATACGGATCAGATTGTGTGACGAGGCCTGAGAAGCTCGGTGAGAGCAGAACGCGGCAGATGTGATCGTCTTGGTTGAGGATCCCGGCTTCCCTCATGAGCCTAAACAGGATCTGGCGGAGTTTTTCTCGGGTCGAGGTGCTGATGGCTTCAAGCTCTGGCTCCCACTCTGCCTTGGCCGCGTAGAAGGCGTCGAAATCATCATAGGTGATATGGGTGCGGAAACTCAGGAAACGCTCGGACAGAAGTTCGACGGCGAATTCCCCGATGAACCGATAGCCCCTACACAATGCTAGCCATAGAACCGAAAGTTGATCCGCATGGTCGCCATGACAAAGCAGATCGATTTCATCTGCCTTGAGGACCTCGAGGCGGTTGGCGATCTCCCGGACAGAGCGGGTTACCGAGGATTTTTTGCGGAACGGTATGACGCCTTGCTCGCCCGCAGCTTTCTTGACCGCTGTCCAATCGCCGAGCTCCTGATAGAGGCGCGCGATGGCAATACTCTCGTTAAGGAAGAGACCGCCAGTGCCAAAAGACATACGATATTTTGTGCCGCTCGTCTTTCGAATCATCACTTGGCGCCTATCGCGTTCTGAGCTGCCATGTGGTCGACATTCAAAAGTACAATTTGTTGATCTTGGGGCCGCCGAGCGGAAGGGTCTGTATCTAGCCCCAGTCGTTTGAGAGCGTAGTAAAGAAGCGCTCGCTTGACGGAGATCGTCGTCCTGCCCCGGTCCATCGCATAATCGAGTTCGATCGCTTTGCGTTGACCAGCGCTCAGGTCGGGATGCGGTGCGATGATAAGATCAACTTTACAATGCCAATCCGTATCTAACGAAGCTTCCGTATCGGAAGGCCTACTGCCGCGCGCTTCTCCGATGCGCGACAAGACAAAGTCTTTGAACTTATCGCTTTTGGCGCAATGTGCTCTGGCGTGCCATCTGAACCCGTCGAACGCCAGGGCATGCGGCGCGATCCAGCGCCAGGACGGATCGGGAGAAGACATAGATTGATATAGGACCTCGAGAGCCTCTTTGCGCTTGATCGCCGTCACAACTCCTCTGAGAATCGATGCAGACACCCCGCGCGCGGGTGTTGGCGCGCAAGAAAAACCTGGCACGCTGCCGATCCAAGCCTCGTTTGGCATAATGATCCCGTCAGCTATCGATCGGATCTGGGAAAGATACCGCGTGGCATCAGGCTTGTGGAAGATGGGCTTGAAGGAAGAACTTCGGACATAGGTCCGGGCGCTTTTGTCATAGACCATATTGGTCTCGGCCAGACCCAGATATCTGTTGAGATCGGCTGAAGCCTGATTGATCGAAACACCGAATGTCTCAATGATATCGCTTCGGTTTACGTGACCATCCCAGAACAACCGGAATTCAATGAATTCCAGCCTGCTCTCGACGCCTCGACGTAATCCCAAATCACTGTCCATGCTTGGAATCCCCAACAGACTCTAGAATGACTAGTTTCTGTATGGGCACACCTACTGGGCGTACGCGGAAGTTGCAATGCCGGGATTCGCGGTGACGATCTCAGGCAGTTCGGTGACCCTATCGCAAGCTGCGCAGCATCCCAAAGGTTGATTGCGATAACCCCACAACAGCTCTGAACCGTCGCGGCCCTCCTAAACTCATTGTAAATTCAAGTAGTTCTCCACCTTCTCGATAGTCCTTCTACGCGGCCTGCGACCAGCGCGTAGGTCAAGCACGAAGCGCGGATCGCCAACCGCGCGACGACCGAACCGTGTCGCCGACATGTGCGATTCCTTCAAATGACGCTCAATGCGATCCAGCAATTTCATGGCCTTCCTCGACTCACTCAGCACTTGTGTTCCTGCTTTGTTCTTATTAGGAAGGTTCCATCGAGTCTAGGAGATTTCCTTCTCTCCTGAGGCCGTTAGAAGGAACGACACGATGGAACATGTCAGAGAGGAGCTTGATCGCTTGATCCAGCAGCGACGACTCGGATATTCCTCGATCTCGCGGATGATCGGACGAAACTCGTCCTACATTCAGCAGTTCATCAAGCGCGGCTCGCCGCGCAAGCTGGACGATGATGACCGGCGCACGCTTGCCAGCTTCTTCGGGGTCGACGAGCAAGTGCTTGGCGGACCGCCTGCACCTATGCGTGATGGGTTGATCGAAATACCCGTGCTCAATGTCGATGCATCGGCAGGCTTTGGAGCGATTGCCGAAAGCGAGACTGCCCACACTCGCTTCGGTTTCGACGAACGCTGGCTTGCCCGGCTGACCCGGGCAAAGAGCGCCAGTCTCTCGATCATCCACGTCTTGGGCGACTCCATGGAGCCAACACTCAGCGATGGCGACGAGGTGCTCGTCGATGCGTCGGACCAGGGTTCGCGGCTACGCGACGGTATCTACGTCCTGCGCGCCGACGATGCGCTGGTGGTCAAACGCGTGACGCTCAAGCCCGGTGGCCGCAAGATCACCATCAGCAGCGATAATTCGGCCTATCCCAGCTGGGACGATGTCGACCGGTCCGAGATCCAGGTGGTCGGCCGCGTCATCTGGTTCGGGCGCGCGGTCTGATCCCACCGGTTCAGAAACCGGCGAAGCGCGCGCGATGCTTGGCGACAAAGTCCGGCCGTGGGTGATCCCTCGGATCGACCGGAAGCCTGATCTTCTGTCCTGAGGGCGGGAAGAGCTTCAACAGGTCGGACGGCACCTTGTTGTGCGATACGAGCAGGCACAGGTTGTCGTCGAATGTGATGAGATGTCGGTCGAACAGCCAATGGGCCGTAGCCGAGAGTGCCACGCCGTTGGGTACGACGTCGGGTCCGCCATCGGCGACGGACCAGATATGGGCCGCCTGTGCTTCGGCTTTCCCGCCACCATTGATGATCCGCAATCCCGTGACGGCGCAGGTGCTGTCATAAGCGTCAAGAACCTGATTGCGGAAACTGGCGGCCCGGATTTTCTTGTTCACCAGGATCTGCTCGATCCGGCGTTCGCCAAAATCATCGGCAAGGAGCGCGGCGGTTGCATCGTCGATGTACCGCTCGTCGAGCTCGAGCCTGATCCGGTTGTCAGGGTCGAGCGTCTCGCTCAAGCCCTGATTGACGATGGCAACGAAATCATCACCATCGAGTGTGCGTACCGATTTGCCGCGCAGCGTCCTTCCGGCATCGCCAGGACGGGCCATCTCGCGCAGGAAGCGTTCGGCGAAGCGTCCGTCGTTGTCGCGGTAGGAGACCGCATCATCGAAGGGTAGATAGTCCCTGACGCGCGCATAGTAATGGGTTGGATCAGCCTCATCGGGATCGATCCGCTCAACGAAAGCCGTCGCGATGTAGGCCATCCGGCCGCCCGATACGCGGGTTTCGCGGTAAAGGATCCAGTCGTTCTCGAGCTGGCGAGCCTGAGGAAGATATTGCGAGGGGAAATGATACCGCTCGGTGATGAGGTCGTCGTAGCGCGAATTGCCGCTGATCTCGAAAACACCCTTCACCGGCAACGCTCCGCACTTCTCTCGAAAACGTATCGTGCCTGGTAACGCTGAAATCGTCCAGGCTGTCGGTGATCAAATGCCGATTTCGAAAGGCTTTACCCTTTCCTTTGTGAGTTCGGGTTTGTCACTTGCAGGCGAAGCGCTGCCGACATCCTTGTCTTGCGAAAGGCCTTTGGCAGCTGCGGCTTTGAGCCTTTGCGTTACTTCGAGGGCCGATGCTTTCTCGCCGCTGTTGGACTTGATAGCCCGGCCGAGTTTCTCGGCATTATCTGCAATCAGCGTAAGGCCGTCGCGAAGCCGGGTGACCGTGACCAGGAAGGTCTGCCGATTGGCGAGATTGCGTTCGCGGCTGTCCATCACTGCGATCCCGCGATCCGAGGTCAGTCCCTGCGCCATATGCGCATTGAGGGCATAGGCGAGGTCCATGCGTTTGAGCATGGGGTCGCCGCGGCTCATGCGGAGCTCCTTCCCCGCTGATGTCTCCACCAAGACGCCCTTTGTGTCGATGGCCACGATCCTCGCGCGGTCGGCGTTGAACAGCCCACGCTTGTGGTCGTTGTCGGTCCAACGGATCTTGTCACCCTCAATGATGGACAGCGATTTGCGTTCGAAGAGCGACAGCCGACTATCGTCTGCGCCTGGCCGCAAGCGCGCGGGATTGAACCTGCGAAGCGCCCCCTTCCTGTCCTCAAGCACGAGCTGTTTGCGCGCATGGTCGATGGTTTTGACGATGTAGTCGCCCTTGGAGAACTTCTGAGTGCTGTCGCGCGAGCGAAAGTTGAGGACCATGCCCGGCTGATATGCGCGAAGGTATCGCAACTCCTCGCGTGTCACATTTACCCGCGAATGAACGCTCAGCCGGCCCGATCGTGGGCCGAGCTCGCCGTTGGCCTTGAGTCCGCGCTGGACAGCCTCGTTAACCGCAGACCGTAAGGCCCGTCCCGACGCGTAGATCGACGTGCGATCTCGATCCGCCGGGCTGAGCGAAAGCCATTGCTCGGCAGCAACAATCGCACTGTCCCCGCGAGCCTCGATGGTTGAAGGCGCAAGAGCCTGGAGCGCATCGTCGATGCGTCCCTCCTGCGCGGCGGCCTGGGCTCGCCGCAGGACGGGATCGCGGCCGCGCAAATTCACATCCATGTTGGCGCGCTCGATCCCGGCCTGTTGGACGAGGTCGAAGGGCTTACCGGCGTCGACGGCGCCCAGCTGTCGCTTGTCGCCGACGAGAACCAGACGATGGACTTCGGCTAGGTTTGCCAGCCGTACCAGCTTGGCCTTGTCCTCGTTAGACACCATCGAGGTCTCGTCGAGCACCAGGACATGGTCTCCGAGCGCGCTCCGAGCCTCACTCAGCAACGTGGCATTTCCCGGCTCGTGCAGAAGCCTGCCCCATTGCGCGAGAAAGCGGGCGATGGTCATCGAACGGATGCCGGTGTCGCGCTCGAGCATCTGGACGAGCGTGTTCTGCACCGCGAGCCCCAGCACCTGCTTGCCTTCCTCGCGGAACAGCTGGGCGACCGGCGTCATTACGCTGCTCTTGCCCGCCCCGGCTATGCCCTGGATCGCTACGATCCGGTCACGCGATGAGAGCACAAGGCTCGCCGCATTCTCCTGTCCTTCGTTGAGCGAAATTCCGTGGTTGAGCGCGGCAACAGCCTGAACCCGTTCTGCGGCGACCGATCGATCCAGGATGGGCGACACCGCGCCACGTCCCTGGTCGACATTCGCGAGAATGGTGCTTTCAAGGTCCAGCGCCTCCCGGCTCGCGAGCCAGCCTTTGTGTTCGCCATTACCGGGCTCGAGTGCACCGTTTCTGACCAGTGCGTTTACGCGGGTTTCGACGTGGTCCACCGTCGTCGGAAGCCCAAAATCGAGCGCCGCTTTCAGCAATCCCTCACGGGGGAAGGCTGCCTCGCGCTGCGAGAGATGACGCACCGCGGAAGCAACGGCCTGCGCTGCCGCAATGGTCGGTGCATCTTGCTTGAGGACATGGGCAGGGATCAGGGGATCCGCCGGATCGCCCTTGATCCGCCGCGCGAACTCTCTCAGCTTCGCAATTCCACGCTGCAGAAGGCTCCCTTCTTTGGAGCTGGGAATGTCCTTCGTTGCAGCCCGCATCTGCGACGCATCGATCAAACCGGCAAGGTCAATCCCGACTTCCTGGGCTTTCTGCCGCCAAGCATCGAGAAGGCCTTCCCGGTCCCTGACGAGCGCCTTGCTTTTCCTCGTATCGAGCACAGCAATGTCGCGGGTTTTCGGGGTGTTCTCACCCAGCTGGCGTACCGTCTCGAGGACTTCTTCGCGCCGCGTTGAAAAGGCCATGACCTGCTCGCGGGCAATGCCCGCTGCTTCGAAGTTGCCATGCTTTCCAACCGGCCCGGCCTCGTAGCCCATCTTCTCGACCGCCAGACGAAAGCGCGCCATGGTCATCGAGTTGAGCAGGGTGTTGAACGACCAAAGCTTGTCATTGCGAAGCGCGCGCCACTTCCCGTCGCTGCCTTGCGTGACATTTGCCACGACCGCATGAAAATGCAGGTTCGGCTCCTGGTTGCGGTTGGTGTCGTGCTGGAAAAGACCAATCGTCAGATTATCTGTCGCGACCTTCCCGTAGCCAGCCAGACTGCCCATCCGGGTCTGCGCCGCGTTCTTTTCTGCCCAGCGCAAGGTCTCGGTGACGGCCTCGCGATAGGCATCGATAATCCGGTGGTCGCCGCCCACCAGCGCGAGAAGAGACCAGCTCTTCGGGAGTGAGAATGTGAGGTCGGTTCCAGGCCTGTTGGCCTGGCCCGCATTGCCGACCTGGATACCGCCGGGGAGTTCTCCCCGCAGCAAGGCATCGAACTGCTCGGCGCTGATGCGGCCCTCAAGGCCAAGTCGTTCCGCTCCCTTCCCGACCCAGGTTCCGGAACGATCGGCATCGGCGCCGGTGTAGTAATTGTCTGCCGCGAAATAGCTCGCAGCAGCCGAAGGGGAGCGCACATTGGCGACGGAAAGCATCCTGTCTGGTCCTCGTCACGGCTCCCCTCGCGGCCAGGTAATCCCTCCCCATTTGCCTTTCACATGTCGGGCTCGAACTCGCCGAAATCCTTTTCCGGAGGATCTGCGACCGCACCTTCACGCAGGTCTTTTTCGACCGGTGTGAGAGGCTGGCGACCGTTATCCGCCGCACGGCCTCGTGGGGTCGAACCGCCCTTTCCACCTGCCTTATCGCCGGCGGTTCCTGGTTCGCACGGAAGCTGTTCCGCGCCCGTTGCTGGTGCATCCTCACCGGTTCGCACGGCGGCGAGAGGTAGCGTTGGACCCGCATCCAGATGAGCATCTGAGCGGGCTATTGCCCCTAAATCACCAGCAGCGCGCCCTGCGTCCAGCTTCTCATGCTGGACAGGCTCCTGCCGATCCTGCCGTTCATCGGCGACACGGCGCTGTCCTTCCAGGTCGAGTTTGAGCTGCTTTGAATCGACAGGCTTACCGGCACCGTCGTCGTTCGACGCAGGATGCCCATCACTCGGTTTCGAACCCGGTTTTGCCTGGAGCGTCGTCGCCGCAGGACCCTGGCCAGGCTGTGTGAGCGGCTTATCGCGGGCGATGAAACCCTCGGTGATACGACCACGCGTGCGCGGAATGAGCGATACCGGCGCAGCGGGGAATCCGTCGGGAAACTTGATGTAGGCCGACAGTCGCGGAAGGTTCATGAACTGGTCGGGCAGGAGCAACGGCTCGATCTGCCGCCTGGGCGTCAGGCTGACTGCATCGCGCGCATTGTTGTACCCGTAGCTGTAGCCCTCTTCCATGTCGCGCACCTGCCGGTGACCGATGAAATCGGAGCACCAGGTCGCCGTTTCGCGATCGGCCGTCGCCAGGATGAGCTTGGTGCGCGCAAGCGAGGACAATGTCATAGCCATGTTCTCGCCGTAGACTTCTTTGAGCTTGGCAAACGCATGCACCCCGGTGACGATCGCACCGCCGAAGTTGCGCGCGGTTTGCAGCCCCTTTTCGAGGGCCGGTAGTCGGTGAAGGGCGCCGAGTTCGTCGATCAGAAACCACATCCGCAGGTCCTGTGTGCGCTCGAGCGTCATCAGCGTATTCATCGCCGTGTCGAGCCACAGCGTCAGCAATTGCGAGGAGATGCTCATGTCGACATAGCGGGCAGAGAGGAACAGGATCGAGCCCGCCTGGCAGTCGCCTTTGACCCAGTCGCGGACCGAAAAGCGCGGTCCGGATGAGGGCAAAAGCTTGAGCACTTTCGCATTTGCATTGAACACAGCGCGAATCGATTCCGCCATGCGGGCCGCTTCCGGAGCGGTCAGCGGATCGGCCATGGTGCCGCGCATCAGCTTGTGCACTTCGGACAGGTCAGCGGTCATCAGCCGCCGTGCCAAGGCCTCGTTGGTTGCCGTGCCGGTACGGGCAAGATGAAGACACATCTCGACGAACAGCATGCGCGCCGCGAGCACCCAGAACTGTTCGGAACCACCCCCGTCATGGGGCACGAGTGCTTCAGCGGCGGCATGAAACTCAGCTTCCGTCGTACAGTCGTTGAACACGCTCCACAGCGGACACCGAACATCGACAGGATTGAGAATGATGTCGCGCGCGGGATCGTAGAAGGCTTCGATAAAGGCCCCTGTCAGGTCGAAAATGACCGCGCGCTGGCCGCGTTCACGTGCTTCTGCAACAAGTTCGGTAAGCGCCACGGTCTTGCCGGTTCCGGTCGTGCCAATGAGCATGGTGTGGCTTTGCTCGAGCCGCCACGGCCAGCTCACGCCAGCGAGATGTGCAGGTTGATAATGGCCCGCTTCGGCGAGCGCCGACGAGCTCGCAAGCCGCCACTTCCAGCCGAACTTGCGTCCCAATTCCTCGGCCCGGAATACCTTGTTGTGACGCTCGATTTCTTCTTCGAGTTCGTCGAGCGAAACAAGCATTGCGCCGCGCTCATGCTTGCGCTCTTTCGACCGCCCGCCAAAGCGCTCGGCGAACCACCAGAAGAACACGAAGGCCGGGATGAGCAGTACGGCTGAGACCAGCAATCCCTGCTTAACTGCCGTACGAAACGCCTCGACTGCCTCGCGCATCGGCGGGAACTCGCGAACGATGCCAAACGGCAGGCCGACCCTTTCGCCGTCAAGCAATTCAAGGTTGACCAGTTTGGCCGGATCGAACTCCATGAAGGCATAGAGACTGGCGTAGATGTGCATCCAGACCAGGTAGATCTGGTGATCACTCAGAGCCGACCGCACTTCCCAATAGCAGGTGCCGACCGCAACAAGACCTGTGACAATCAAAGGACCCTTCAGCCCCGCTGCAAACATGAAACCGAAGTGGCCGAGCAGTTGGCTCCCGCGGGTGAAGTTTAGGAGATTATGCTTCATGGGAATGGCCTCCCATGTTTGCGGTGACGGGGAGGCCAAGACGCTCGAGGCGTCGCCGGTACGCCTCGTGAGTACGGTCGCGCAAACTCGCGTCAGAATGGCTGGCCAGAAGCGCATCGAGCGCCACCGAAATGAAGATTGCCTGGCGCGCGGGATCGAGCCCTGCGGGGCGTTCTTTCGCCTCGTTATCGCGCTGCCACGCTGCAACAATGAGGTCACGAATAAAGACGCTGACACTGACGCCATGGTCCGCGGCACACTGGCGAACCCAGTTACCAACGGAGAGAGATACGAATGTCTGAAGCCGATCTTGTCGGGTCATGAAACAGGTTCCTTGTCGGGCCGACGGAACCTGGCTCACCTTGCGGAAGGTGCTGATGAGAATAAATCGTGAACAACTCGCAGTCAATCGAAAGATTCAGACGATGTTTCAGAGTGATAGGGAGATGTGAGTTGTCTGCGGATCAGCGCAAAGCCGCTCAACTCGCAGACGGGTTGATTCCGCCCAAAACCACATTCTTCAGCAATAACAGAGAGATAAATCCCGAAATCGCGGGGTAGGGTGTGCTCCCTTGTTCCCAAGTGCGCGAGGTGGTCCAGGCAGTGAGGGGGATTGATCAAGGACGACCTTTCCCGACCTCCACGTTGGAGCGCGAGCAACCAGGCCTGGCAGCTGATCGCGTGCAGATAGAAAGCAGTTCGACGCCTCCCGCCAAAGACAGCACCTGCGAAAAAGGCAGCGGCCAAGGGCGCGTGGGAAGCAAGGCAAACGGGGCATGTCGCGTGCCCAGCTTCCCGCCGCCCGACCCGTTGCCGGTTCGCAAGTGCGCGCGGGGCCCAAGAACACATTACGCCGCACCCTCAGGAGCGCATCGCAAGATGCGCGGGACAGAGTGCGTCCACAGCCCCGCTCCATTTGTCGGGCGCCGCCGCATTGCGGTGGGCGACCGTCAGAGCAAGCGACCGAACCGGATTCTTGTGCTTGATTGGACTACCCGGCGAACAAGAAAAAAGGGCCGGAACCGTTCCCGGTTCCCGCCCTGTCGATAGTCTCAGAACTCGTCGAGCATGCCGCCGTGAATCGTGTGGACCACCCGCGCTGCGAGATGTGCTGGCAAGATGTTGTAGTCACCCTCGTCGAGGGCGAAGTACCCGAGTTCGTCATCCTCGATAACGTGCTGATCGAAGAAGCTGTGCAGTGCTCTCTTCTCGGCTGTTTCCAGAGCCTCGAAATAGCTCCGGGACGCAACGGCGCAATGCATTGAATAAGCCATGATAATCCTCCTGATTTCTGTCGTGAGACGACAGGAGGTGCGCGATGGTCTTGTGCATCCCGGGTCAGGGATCGCCCGAATGGGCGACCGCGATAGCGGCGGTGGGGGTAACGATTTTGTTCGCTGCCGGATGCAATTCGGTGGCGGGCAAAATGGTGGGGCCCCGCCGTCCTTGAGGCGGGAGGCGCAAGGCCATCATGCTGGGAGAACCGTGAGCAAGAACCCACCACCTCCGCCCAATATCAAACATCTGCTGCGTGCGAATTGCCTTTCCTACACCCCGGAGACGCGGGCATAGAAACAACCGGGGAGCAGATCCGAGGGGGATAAATGGACAAGAAACATGCCCCGAAACAGGAGCGCGATTGCAGCCCTGCAAAAGCTCGAAGCGGACCGCGAGGCGCTCGACGCCAAACAACGCGAACTTGAAGTGCAAGCGGCCAGAGAACTCGGCGAAATCATCCTGGGAAGCGGCCTCGAAAGCTTCTCGAAGAAGGGCCTGAGGAAGGTTGCCGAAGAACTCGGGAAACTCGGCGAGGATGCCGCGATCGAGAAACTGACGGCGCGCGGTTCAACCCGTGCTTCGAATGCAGCGCCGGGAACCCAGTAACCACAGAAGAAGAGGCCCTACCGCTTGCGGCAGGGCCTCTTCGTAAGGGGACGTTCGGGATCGATGTCAGTCGATCTCGGGAGCATCCTTGTTGTCGTCGTTCTCGCCCGAGCCGTTGCCGCGCGAGAGGAAGTCGACCTTGTCTGCGAGGATCTCGGTGCCGTAGCGCGTGACCCCGTCCTTGTCTTCCCACTGGGTGTAGTGGATGCGGCCCTGGACCGATACCAGCTGGCCTTTGGAGCAGTACTGGCCGACGGTCTTGGCAAGGCCATTGAAGCAGGTCACCCGGTGGAACTCGCTTTCCTTGGCGGTGTAGCCGTTCTCGTCCTTGTAGGTCTTGCCGTCCTTGTCGCGTGCGGGGCGATCGGTGACGACGGTGATCCCGGTGACATTGGTGCCGCCCTTGGTTTCGCGGGTGTCGGGATCGCGGGCGATGCGGCCAGTGAGGATTGCGATATTGGTCATGATGTAAGTCCTTCAGTTCCTCAAACCGGAGACCATCTCCGGCTTGCGAACATCCAGAAGAAGCAGGGCATGGGAGGACTGCACCGGAGGCCTGAAAGGCCGAAGGGAAACCTGTTCATGACGGGTGGTGCGGGCAGGCAGCGCAGCTGCCAACACGGCCGGAAAGGAACGGGTTGCTGTCCTCAGCTGACCTGGTTCAGGACTGTTCGCGAAGAAAGCCGGATGGGTATCGGGTGCGGTTCTGAAGGTGCCGTGACCGGCACTTCCAATCAGGCTTCGCCTTCGCCTTCCGATGCCGCCAGCAGATCCATGAAGTTGCGGGCTGCTTCCCGATCTTCTTCGTTCTCGAACGCCACATCGAGATCGGGGGCGGACCCGAACATCTGCAAGAACGACCACAGTGCAAAGCGCTTACCCCGGTCCTCCTCAAGACCGAGATCGACCCGGCAGTGCTCGATGCCGGCCGCAAAGGTGTCGGGAGCAACCCCGGAGAGGTCGGTGGTGGCAAAGTAGCGCTGCAGCAGATCGTCAAGTTGCATGACCGGTCCATAGTCGGGTCGGTGCCGAATGCACATCCAGGCATTTCGGATATGGATGACGAAGGGTCCCTCAGGACCCGGGAGAGGTGCCCAAGGGGCCGCGACGATCGACCACGGTGATCCGTCGTACCTTGGCATCGATCACCAGCCGTTCGGTCACGCCATTGCCCGGAAAGGCGACAACGTAACGCGGATTGAGCGAAAGCATCTGCTCGTTGCGCTTGAACCCGGCGCGCGCACCAAGCCGACGATCGAGCGAGTAAGTCAGCTGCTGGACTTCGCGGCGTTCGGCCCAGCTCGCGGCCAGGCGGTCGGCACCCTTGCCGTCACCGCCGTGGACCAGGAAGAGATCGGGGACTACATCGCGAACCTTGTCGAGCGTCGCCCAGATATTGTCGGCATAGACACGCGCATTCTCGGCGCTCTCGAAGCTCTGGCGACCACCGGCAAAGACGATTGGAGTGCCTTCCGGGATAAAGGCGTGACGCCGGTTCTCGGCGCGTGCACGAAGGAAATCGCGGGCATCGATCACCGCCGAGGTAAGGTTCCGCGAATGACTCGTGCGCGAGCCCGAAACGGGCTTCCAAGAGGAACCGGTCTCGTCGCGGTATAATGCTGCCGCAGCCTCGCGCATCTGCTCGAAGGCCAGCATGCTGGCTTCGGCGGCCTGCGCGCGTTCGACCTGCTCTTCGAGATTGCTCGAATGCACTTCGGATCCATCGGCGGATGCGAGCAGGGCCCGGATCTCGTCGCTGGCCCGGTCAAGCTGAGCCGACTTCCGGCTGGCAGCACGGTGAAAGAGATTGACCACGCCCCAGGCAATGTCCTCAGCATCGGCCTCCAGGGCCGTGTCGGAAAACATCGCGAAAAGGTCGGACCATACGGCGCCAAGCGTCTGGTCGATCGCGTCCTGGCAGGGAAAGTCGGTCTCGTTGAAGGGGGCTGGCCTGATGCTGAGACCTGAAAGGTCGAGGCCGTTCAATTGGTCGATGAAGCTGTCGTACATGGGGTGTCTCCTGATCGCGGGGACAAAGAGAGGAGGCACCATTGCCTCGGTCCCGTCCGCCGGAGCCCGATCAGGGCCGGTAAATGGGGCAAGACGCACCGCGCAGCGGGAAACCTGCGGCCCTAGGCAGGCGCGGGCAACACGGGCCGACGGGCCGCAGGTTGCGGCGCGCCCCGACCGGCCCAAGGGCCTCTCCCGGCGGACAGGGATGAGGCAGAATCAGGACCCGGTGGCGCAAGCGGATCGGGAGCGCTCGAAGATCGCTTCGCCATTCGAGAACCGACCGACCATGCACAGTTCACCGAACAGGTCGATGAACCGTCCCGACACCTGGCCAAGCCAGTGCCCTGCCCTAGCCGTTCGTGGGTTGTAGAAGTCGTGCTCCCAGTACCGGGCATCGGCGCGTTCAGCGAGCCAGATCGCGGCAAGGCCGCAATAGATCGATATGCCGCAATCGGCGAAGGCGTTTCGCAGGAGGATACGGTCCTCGCGGCCGCGCCATCCATCGAAGCGCTCGAAGGAAGGGAAGGCTGCCTTCGTGGTATCGATGATCTCGTCAACGAGGCACTCGTAGGCCCAGTCGACATCGTCCTCTTCGCCGTCATCAAGCGAGCGAAAGGCCACCACGGAGCCGGTCGGATAGCTGACAGATCGTCCCATATCCGGTCCCCTGTTCATGCCGCATCAGCGAGATCGAAATCGCTCTCGCTTTCACGGGATTCGTGACCCCCAAGGTCAAGTAACAGGCAGGCCGCTTCCTCGGCCTTGGCCGCAGCGGTGAGGATCGCGCGCTCGTCCGATTTGAGGATCTTGAGCCAGGATGCGATGTAGCTGGCGTGATGGTCGAGATGGGTGACCGGAAGGCCCAGTTCTGCTCCAAGAATGGCCGAGGAAAGCTCGGCGATCAGTTCTTCGGCAGCATAGGCATCGCTGCCAAATCGGTTCTTGAGATCGCGATCGAGCCGCGAGGAATGCCCCGTCCAGTGCGACAGCTCGTGTGCGAGCGTCGCATAGTATTGGTCGTAGGCGTCGAAGAGTTCGGCTGGCGGCATGGTGACCCGGTCGCGCAGCGGTTCGTAATATGCCTGCGCACCGTGGTGACGTAGGTCTGCGCCGATATGGGCAAAGAAGGCATCAAGGCGGTCTTCGCGTCCTTCGGGCTCAAGCGCGGCAATGAGTGGCTTGGGATGATAGAACTCGGGGAGGCCGTCGCACTGATCCGCGTTGAACACGGAATAGGCCTTGAGCACGCGCCGGTTCTCGGTGTCAGCTTCGCCGCCGGCGGTCTCGACCTCCTTGGTATAGCTCTTGTAAAAAATCGCGATGGTCGACTTCTCACCCTTGCGGACCTGTCCGCCGAGCTTCTGGCACTGGCGATAGGTCATCCAGTAGGGCGAGCCGTAGCCACAGCCGTCGGCCACCATCCACAACCAGAACGTGTTCATGCCGCGATAGGGCGTCCCGCAGGAGCGCAAGGGCCGCAAGACTGGCCCGCCGCGCCACGGCTTTACCCAGGGCTTTGTTCCCTGCTCGAGCTTCTCAATAATTGCGGCAGTGATGCGCTGGGCTGGCGAAGTCGATGCAGTGCGGCGGGACTTGGTCATGGGAGGTCTCCTGATCGCCGGGACGGAGATGCCCCGGCTCAGGAAGATCAAAGCTCCCTCCTCTCTCCTTTAGGGGCGAGGCCATGCGCCCCAAACTTGGTCATCAACGTTCATTTCCGATCTTTTGAAAGCGGAAGTCGTGGTGGCTGTCCTGCGATTCAGGCGTGAAGGCATTCACCATTGACCTACTGCCACACTGGCAGTCCGTCAGAACATCAGAACGCGGGGTCCTTTATGAAGCCAATCACCCCACTGCGTGGGCCCGTTTGCAGGCCGGTCCAAGACCGCCGACAATAGAACGTAAATGCTGGTCGATCCTGTTGCAGGTACTTTTCCGCTTTAGATCATCCAGAAGGCGCCTAGTCTTATCTTGCGGCTGCCGCGATCGAGCGCACGGCTCGAAACAGCTCCGCTTGGTAGAGCGCATCGTGCAAGGCGTTATGGTCTCCGGATGATCGCGGCTTCAACTTCTTCGCGATCTGTCTGGAGCTAGTTTCGGACCAGCGGCATCCAGTCGCTCCCATATACAGCGCTTTGATGTCGAGCGCGGCGAAACCGAACGGATTGCTTCCGCAGTAGCGGTGGAAATAGTAGTTCACGAACGACCAGTCGAACGGCGCATTGAACCCCACGAAGACCGGGGTGCCGCCCTCTTTGCAGAGGCCGTGGACCCACTCCGCGAACATCGACATCGCCTCTGTGGATTCGTGCCCTTCGCGCCCCAGTCGTTCGAGCGAAAGTCCTGTCACCCGGAGTGCGTCTTCGTCGAAGTTCCGGCTCGTAGGCTTGAGCGCGCATTCGAAGGTTCGATCTGGGCGATAGGCTTCACATGCGCCGATGGTAAGCATGCTGAACTCACCGGGGACTGGTCCGGCGGTCTCGATGTCGACCGATATGAAGATCTCGTTCGCGCTCATGTGATCAACCCTGCCGTCGAAACCATAGGTGGGCGGTTCCTCACGGCCTGAATATGGTCGAGCAGAGCCTTCCTTCGCTCCTTTACCGACCCGGACGCTTTCCAGTGATGTCCGGCGAAGGTCTGGATGTCGAACGGCGTATTGAAACCTTCCCTCGCTGTAACGATCGTAGGAAGATTGCGCCCCATCGAATAGCCGAGTTCCAGGAAGCAATTGGGCCGGCTGCCGGTGAGGTCCGCGATCGTTAGTGCGGACCGGTGGAGCTTCTCGAAGATCTCCTGGTCAATGCGCGCATGCTCATAGGCCTGCTGCCCATCGATCACCGTGAGCCGAAATCCCAGTTCGTCTTCAACCACGGGCTGAACCACTGTTTCGAAGAAGCTGTCTACGTCGCCGAAATCATCGTGATCAGGATTGAGCAGCCTGACCGCGAAGGCCCGTGGCCTCTCGAGCGATTCCAGCAGATCGACGAGGGTCGCGACCCGCCTATCGGTCGGAGCGCGGGCAGGAAAGCGAATCCTGTTCATCCAGTCATGCGCGCTGCCGCCCTCTGCGACCTGGAAGAAGTCCGAGCTCCTGATGCTCGACAGGGCGATATCATGGAGCCTCCGGCTCCCTTCATCTGCCTTTACGAGGGGAAGGTTGAGCGGGATCACCGGTCTTCCGTTGTCATGGTAGAGTTCAGCTAAATAGAGGACACCCTCTCCACCGCCGAGAGTGATCAGAATGTCGCCATGCCGGGCCTGCGCTTCCATGCGCTTGGCGGCCATGTTCCATTTGGCGGCGCTCTCGATGAGGACTCTGGGGCCGTCGCGCAGTTCATCCCACAGTTCGAGCCTCTCTTCCGGGATCTGCTCTTCGGTCTTGTTGTGCAGCACACCGACAGCGAGCGGTGTCGGCACGTTTGCAGGTCGACTGGCCATCCCATCCAGGATTGCCTGCCAAATGATCCAGTCGAAGCAGAGCGGAAGCCCGTCATCTCGCTTGGGTTCAGCGTCAACGGGGACGACGAAATTCGCACCTTTCCGCATGAGCGAGAGTACCAGGCCGCGCACCAGATCCTGTGCCGCGGCGACGTTGTCCGGCGCAGCGATCGCGGGGTCTCCGGAGATGCTGCCAGCGATATGAATACGGCGCCCGAAAAGAGGAGAGCGTGGCATTAGCAGTCCTCCATCACTCGCGATGCGCTCGTTTCCAGCGCGGCGGCCTTGAGTCCCTCGAACGTAAGGGCCGAATTCGGAAAGGCCTTGGCGACGGCCTTGGGATAGAACCTCGTCCGGAAGTCGGAGAAGGTCCAGCCGGGGCGATCATCGGTCGGGCCGCTCAGACTGACGAGTTCCTCGATCTCGGAAGCCCCGAGATTAAGACCTGCGAGATCCATCTCCAGCAGTTCGCGGCGTGCCTCTTCGGATGGTCGCTCGAACTTTTCGACGATCGCGGCGCGCCGAAGCAGTGCGGGATCGAGAGCCGAAAGGCGATTGGTGCAGAGGATGACCGCCACACGGCCCTGCAGCCGCCTCATGTCGTCGATACCCTGGATCAGCGTGTTAACCGCGACCTTGTCCTCGTGATGGCTTTGGTCCTGCGAGCGCGAAGCAGCGATACTGTCCCCTTCGTCGATGATCAGCACTGCTCGGCGGTTCCTTCCGACAGCCTTGGTAACACGCTCGAAGGCCTCCGCCAGCAAACTGCCCATCTCCCCTACAAGACCACTTCCGCGCACCCGATTCGAAAGCCGGAAGATGAGAGCGTCCTCGGTGCGGGATTCCTTGAGAAGACGATTGGCGATGCATTCCGCGATTGCGGTCTTGCCGGTCCCGACGTCGCCATGGAAGACGACCAACGGATACTGGTCTGCCACGAGCTTGGCGATGGGGAGGACGCCGCCGTGCTTTCCTCGGCTCCAACTGTCGACCTCGCCCTTGTTGAGAAGGAGATTCAGCTGGTCGCTGACCCTCTCGTAGCGCAAGTTAAAGCCGAGCAGAGTTGTTTCCCGTTCGGTAAGGCCGGGATCGGGAGCGAGGGTCTCGGCATCGAAGATCGTCGTCTTGGTCACTAGGTCCAATCCTTGCGCTGGAATCCGTAGGCATTGCTGCTGTAGTCGCGTCCACCCGAGCTGTTGAGCGTGGAGTGGCTGGTGTCGGCGCTGGTCGGGCTCCAGCTGTTATGCAGCCGGCTACGCATCGCTTCGCGGGCATCATCGTCGTACTCGGCCGTATAGAAGAGCACGATCCTGAGGTAAGGAGAGGGGAGCCGTGGCCACAGGACACCCCCGGGGCGACTGGAGGTCAGAGAACCCGCATCGGTATCGACTGTATAGCACAGCGCCCGCTGCTCAACGCCGTAGGAGAGGAGGGTCAGATCGACCTTATGAAGGTAGCCATTCTGGGCGAGTTCCTCGACGTCGTGCGCGTAGGCGGCAGCTTCGTCCTGCGTGATCGCACCGGTGCTGTCGGCGATCATAAACAGGTCGGTCTTGAAGCGGCGCACAACGCTCGCGACGTCCACCTTGGTATAGGTGGCGGTCTTGGTGATGGTGTTCATCACGCATCCTCCGTGTTGAACTTGGGACCGAAGATCTCCTTCCAGACTTCATCATCATCTTCGGTCGAGGCGAAGTAGGCCGCTTCCCAGGCCTCCTGCGCAGCCGCGACGATCTCGAGCCGCTCGTCCTCGGTGACGCGGCTTGCGACGTTGTTGGAGCTGCAGACCGGGTCCAGGATCACCACGGGATCATCGAACTGCGGCCTGAAGAACGCGCTGTTCTCGGGAAAGGAAATGGTCTCCTTCAAGCCGCTCTGTGCAATGTAGAGCAGGAAATCGCGGAACTTCTGTTCGATGCCTCCCTCCGGCCCGTCGCGATCAAGCAGGTATGCAAAGATCAGCTCGATCATGAAGGACTTGAGCTTGATCTCGGCTCGATTGCGCCACCGCTTGCCCATCCGTACCAGAGTGCGGAAATCTTTGTCGGCGTTCTTACGGTCGCGGGCAAACTTGATCTGGCATGGAGCGCAGGTCTCCATCTTCGAACCATCGGAAAGGTCGAACTGCCAGCCATAGCCGTCACGGGTATCGTCCTCTATGACGGGCACGATATCGACGGCCAGACCACTCCCGACGAACTGGACGGTCGCCGCCTTGCGCTGGATCTTGAAGTCCTCGACCGACTTGTTTGGATACTGGTCGACCAGAAGATCGTGAATCTGCGAGCTGAGGCTCTCAAGGCTCTCGGCATCTGCATCCTTGCCCTCGATGTAGAATACCACATCGACATCAACCGGGTCTTCGCTCGTACGGCGGAGAATGGTGAACTTGGCGAAGGACCCAGCCTTCACCACCTTCGTAATCTTGATCTCGGTCTTGTTGCGCACGTTCTTACACAGGTTGTCGATCAGTCGGTCGACCTGTTCGTGGTATTCCTTTCGCGTGTCAGCCGGCAGACGCAGCACGTTGCTGTCATATCGCCGCAGCTGGGCATCATTAAGAGCCATCACCCATTCCTTCCCTGAACCGAGCCACCCCAATGCCCGGTCTGTTTGACATGATTCGGTTATGGGGATAGTAACTATACGAGCATACTAACTTTGTCCATATACTTTCTATTCCCATGTGAGGATCGTCATGCAGAAGGAAGAACGCAGTCTCCGTTGGGGCGAGGAGAGGCGACTGGAATTCATCGAGTTTCGGCTAGGCTGGGAAGGAGGTGTGAGGCGCGGCGACATCCGATCTCTCTTCGGTGTGTCGGAGCCACAGGCTTCGAAGGATCTGACAGAATACCAGAAGCGCGCGCCAAATAACGCGATCTACGATGCGAGCGCGAAGCGGTATGTGGCTTCGCCGTCCTTCGAGCCGGTCTTCATGCAGGATGGGCCTGACGAATATCTACTGCGCCTACGGTCCTTGGCCGAAGGACTTACTGCTCCAGGTGAATCTTGGATCGGAAGTCACCCGGAAGTTGATATCGTGCTCACGCCAGCACGACAGGTCGACGAAGGCTGCCTGAAGGCCGTTCTCGATACACATCGTGTAGGTGGCTCTTTGGAGGTGTTGTACCAGTCGATGAGCGCGGAGCGCCCAAAGCCGATATGGCGCCGGATCACTCCGCACGCCTTCGGTTATGACGGCTTCCGATGGCACGTCCGAGCCTATTGTCACCTAACCGACAAGTTCAAGGACTTCCTGCTCCCCCGCATTCTCAAGGCTCGGGATCCGGGGAAAGGCGGAGTTACCGGAGAGTACGATCACCTCTGGCAGGAGAGGTTCGAGGTTGAAATCGCTCCCCATCCTAATCTCGCTGCTGCGCAGCGTGCGATCGTCGAAAGGGACTATGGCATGGTCGATGGCATTGCGCGGCTCCCGGTCCGGTTTGCGATGCTCTTCTATGTACTCAAGCGGCTCGGTCTTCTGGACTCTCCAGAAGAGAAGCCCGCTCGTAGTCAGCATATAATTGTTGCCAATCGGGAGGCGACCGAAGCAGCTCTCGGCAGAGCGGACTTTTCGCTCTAAGCAAGTCGGCGCTTTTGCCGAGCTACCAGCCTACTCTTCTTTGCTTCAAGCCTTGGTCGGCTGGGCAGCTTTGGATCTGCCTTTCGTTGCAGCTGCTCGGGCATCTTCGGCGTTAGAAGGCGAATCCACCCAGCGGGCTGTGGAGAATTATGCGGCTGTATGAAGAGCAACGACGTCTCGCGCCTGACCGCTCCCTTTGGAGCGATCAGCCATCCACCGTCAGCCTAAGTCGATTACCAGCATTGCAAGGTCTGCTCTTGCCTTTTTATCCATACGCGGACTGATCGTTTTCTGCCGAGTATCTGGCATGGAAAGGGCGGCCCGTCCCGATTGGGACGGACCGCCCGCCGAGTGACCTGGACCTGTCAGGAGGGGTCAGGCAGCCTGCTCGGCAATTTCGTCAGTTGCTTCGGCGTTGACCGCCTCGTTGCCTCCGTGGTCCGCCAGTTCGGCTCCTTCAGAACCGGCGAAACGCATGATCCGCGGAACCCAAGCCTGCGCCCGTTCCTTGACCTCGGGCTCGCCAATGAAGTTGCCGGAGAAGATGCGCTCGGCTGCACTCGCAAGCTCGGCCTTCTTCGAGGCGGCATAGCGACTGACCAGTTCGGGACCGCCGGCGGCATCGAGCGCTTCGAGCGTGCGGGCCTTGGCCACCCGGTCAAAGTAATTTGCCGCCGTGGGACGCCACCAATGCGCGGTCTCAATGTCGAGCAGTGAGCCGAGTGCTTCGTGCAGCGGCACCGAGCGCGCGCCTTCGCAGGCAAGGCTCGCGATAAGCGTGCGCGAGACGACATGGCCGAGCCAGGCCGAACGCGCCTCGTCGGACAGCGCCCGAAACCTGGCAAACCGCTCCACGTCGCTTTCGCCAGCAAGCCAGCTTTCGTCGAGCGACCCGGCGAACTCGGCCAGGGCAGCGCTCGCCGGTGCGTCCTTGGCTTCGAACCCGGTGACCGGCCCGGAAGCCACCGAGCCGACCAGCGTCGACGCCTTCTTGGCGCGCCAGTCGTGCCCATCGGCATCGGCAAGGGTGAAGACCATGAAGTCGAGCGCCAGTGCCGGATCGTTGGCCAGATGGATGGCCAGGATATCGCGGCGTTGCATCGCGAGCTCGTCAAGCAGGCGCTGCGACAAAGAGCTTTCCTTGGGCTTCGCCGGACCGTTCTCTTCAATGGCCTCGACCACACCTTCGTCAGCGATGACCTCGGTCTCGGTGTAGAACTGTGGGACCAAGGTCGGCTCGCCATTGCGCGAGAGGACGAGGAAGGCGCCGGCCTCCGGTTTCAGTTCGTCAGCGAGTACCGGCGGCCGGTCATTGAGCGCGCGCATGGCGCGGTCGATCACCACCAGTTCCTTCTCGGCCTTTGCGACCTCATCCTCCTCGCTGTCTTCATCTTCAAGCACGGCAGCTACGCGGTCGTAGTCAGCCTCGAGTTCGCCGAGCTCCTGCGCTTCCTGCTCGGTCATTGGCGCAGGCTCGCAGGGCAAGCGACCGAGACCTTCAACAAGGTCGGGGCTGACGTAATTGCCAAGGGTCAGCCGAACCCAGGCAAGGCCATATTCGAGGGCGGTCTTTTCTGCGGCTTCGTCCATGGCCTTGTGCGCGAGGTCCTCGAGCAGCGCGACATCGATCCAGCTCTCGCTGGCATCATCGTCGAACAGTTCGCGCTCGATCCTGCCGCCTGCGGCGAGGTAGGCATCGCGTCCGATGAGCACGGCACGCGGATCGGAACCACGCACCGTGGCGTCGAGCACCATGCGGCGGATCGTGTCGGGCGTGATCTGGTACCAGGCGTCCTGCAGTTCGGCATAGACATGCGCCTGGCGCTCCACGTCGGAAATCGCGCCGTAGGCCTTGGCCATGTCGAGCGTGATCGTGCCTTCGGCGAGCGCTTCGAAGACGCAGGGTGCTAGACTTGCCAAACGCAGGCGCCCTTCGACGAACCGGACAGTGAGGCCGAAGCGGCGCGCCACGTCTTCGGTGGTAGCGCCTGCCTCGATGATCGCCGCGAAAGCCTGCGCCTCGTCGGCCGGATTCATCGCGAGGCGCTGGAAGTTCTCGGCAAGACTGGCCTCGCGCACTTCGCTTTCTTCGCCTTCGATGACGAGGCAGGTGACCTCGTGGTTGTCGGGCAATGTGCCCTCTTCAGCCAGCGCCTGCAGCGCGGCGAGACGGCGACCGCCGGCCTCGACCTCGAACTTGCCGCGCTTTCCTTTGCGCACGACGAGGTTCTGCAGCAGGCCGCGCGCAGCAATGTCTGACCGCAGCTGGAGGTCGGCCAGCACGTCGCTCGACTTGCGAACGTTGCGCGGGCTCGGGACGAGCTTCTTCAAGGGAATCGACTGGATCATGGGTGTTCTCCTGATGGAATGAAGGCGCAGGTGAGGATCACGAGGCGCACAAGCCCAAAGGGCTCCCTCCACTCTCATTCTGAGATTGGGGTCTGCCCGAGGGATCAGGCGGCAAGCGCGGGGAGGACCGACGAGGCTTTCGACACCGGGACGAACAGCCGCGTGCGGTAGCGGATGATCTCGGTGAAGCAGCCCTTGTTCTTGTACCAGTCGAGGCGATCCGGCGAGAAACCGGTCAGTTCAAGGCGCTGTTCGCCGCCGACCAGCGATCGCTTGATGGTCAAGGCATCGTGGCTTGCGAGGACCAGCGGCTTTCCGCTTGAGAGGACCAGGTCGCCGATCTGCTCAGCCGATGGTGCAGTAACTCCGGAGAGGCAAAAGGTATCGGCGATCGCGGCGAGATCGATATCGAGCACTTCGCGTCCGATGATCGACTGGCCGTCCTCGGCAACGAGCCGGGTGACGCGGACATGATCACCGGGCAGGCGCTTCCAGACCGGAAGCAGCAGCCCGGTGGCGAGATGGACGCGCTCGGTCACCGGTGAAACAGCAGCCTCCTCTTCCTCGGCCCGCCAGGCGCCGGTGAACGCGCTGACGCCAATTTCTTCCCAATGGCTTTCACCGAGTGCCTCAAGCGTCCAGTTCGCGGACTTGAGCGGGCGCAGCAGGCGTCGTCGTTCGATCACAGCCCCGTCGTCGGCAATGAGCCGCCGGGCCGGAACCGACAGCGCGACCTTGCCCGAGCGCGCATTGTGCATCGGGATCGCGTGCGGGCTGCCGATCTCGTGCATCCGCACCAGGCGCTGCAATCGCAGAGGCCGAAGGTGCCTGGTCACTTCGAGCGAGACGAGGCGGGTCTCCGCTCCGGTCACGGGGTCGGTGCGCAGGAGTTCATCGGCGAGAACCCTGAAGCGATCGACCCTGACGGTTTCCAGTCCCCGGTCAAGCGTTCCGGCTTCGCGCGCGGCTTCGATCCGCGCTTCGACGAGACCAAGGTATTCATCGAAGATCGCATTCTGGAGCGCGATCGGCAGCGCGAGAATGCGGTTGAGCCAGCGCTGGATCGTGGGGAGATTGTCGGTCAATCCGCCGTCGGGGTTTTCGAGCCGGAGGCCTGTGCGCTCGACGAAGGTACCGAATGTGGTGGCCTCGAGATTGCCGTCATAGAGCAGCTGGAACCAGCGGCTGAGCGCATCGCGTGCGTAGTCGCCTTCGAGATTATCTGCCGGGTCGAACAGGTTCTGCCCGCCGGTCTGGCGCTGGCCGCGCGTCAGCGCGCCCAATGCGTCGAGCCTTCTCGCGATGGTCGATATGAAGCGGCGTTCTCCCTTCACGTCGGTGGTTACCGGGCGGAACAGCGGGGCCGAGGCTTGGTTGGTGCGGTTCGTACGACCGAGACCCTGGATGGCGTTGTCGGCGCGCCAGCCCGGCTCGAGCAGGAAATGGACCCGGCGCTGCTGGTTCTTCGCATGAAGGTCGGCATGGTAGGAACGCCCCGTGCCGCCTGCGTCGGAAAAGACCAGGATGCGCTTGGTTCCTTCCAAAAAGCTTTGCGCTTCGGCGATATTGGCACTGGGGCTTCGCCGTTCGAGGCGTTGTTGACCGTCGCGCCCCAGGACCAGCCTGCGGGTTCGGCCTGTGACCTCGGCCACGGCTTCGGTTCCGAAGTGCTCGATGATCGCATCGAGCGCTGTTGCGATGGGCGGTAACGCGCAGAGCTGTTCGATCAGCGCATCGCGCGCGGCCTCCGCGCGAGGACACAAAACGGGATTGCCGTCCTCGTCGCTCATCGCCTCGGAGCGAAGATTGCCATCCTCGTCGGCGAAGACCTGCATCAATCGCACCGGGAAGCTCTTGGCGAGGTAGTCGATGACGTATTCACGCGGGGACAGATCGATATCGAGCGCTTCGCGTTCTTCGTCGGAGAGGTCGGCGAGACGCCGGTCGAGCATAGCCTCGGCGGTCGAGACCAGCTGCACGACAACCGAATGGTTTTCACTAAGCGCCGCTTCCATCGCGGGGATCAGGCTCGGCAGTTTCATCGAAAGCAGGAGCTGGGCAAAGAAGCGCTGCTTGGTGCCTTCGAAGATCGACAGCGCTGCCGCTTTGGCGTTGCGATTGAGCGTATCGCCGCTGTCCTCGTCGACCACGCGGGTTGCTTCGAGCGCAGCCTCGAGGTTGCGGTGAATGATTGCCCAGGCCTCGGCATAGGCATCATAGATTTTGACCTGCGCTTTGGTCAGCTTGTGTTCGAGGATCTCGTACTCGACCCCGGCGAAGGACAGCGCACGGGCGAGATAGAGACCCTGGGCCTTGAGGTCCCGGGCAACGAGCTCCATCGCCGCGACGCCCCCGGCGCGGATCTCGGTCATGAACGCCTCGTGGGTCGGAAAGGCGGTCTCGGGTCCCCACAGGCCAAGCCGTGAGGTGTAACCGAGGTTGGCAATATCCGAAGCGCCGGTGGCCGAAGCATAGAGCACGCGGGCGCGCGAGAGATGGTTCTGCAGCCTGAGGCCCGCCATGCCTTGTTCGGAGCCCTTGACCTTGCCCCGGGTTGAAGAGCCCCCAAGCGCATTAGCCATGGCGTGGGCTTCGTCGAAAGCGATCACGCCGTCGAAATCCTCGCCCGCCCAGGCAAGGATCTGGTCGAGCCGCGTATCCTCGGCGCGCCCCGAGCGCAGCGTCGGGTAGGTGACGAAGAGGATGCCTTCGAACATCGTTACAAGTTGGCCGAGTTTCCAGCGTGAGAGTGGCTGGATGTCGAGCGGCAACCCACCGAGCGCTTCCCAGTCGCGGCGTGCATCTTCGAGCAGCGCCTCGTTCTTGGTGATCCAAACATGACGTCGCTCGCCTGAGAGCCAGCGATCCATAATGACTGCTGCGATCTGCCGTCCCTTGCCCGCTCCGGTTCCGTCGCCGAGGAAGAAGCCTTGGCGGTAGGAGTGTCCGTCCTCGGAGAGTTCCAGCGAGGTGCCTTCCTGGCTCACCTTGAATTGACCCGGAAGATCGCGCGCAAATGCCTGGGCAGCGTAGACCAGTGTCTCGCACTGAGCCTCGGATAAAAGGCCATCGGCCTGCCAGTTGGTGGGGAGACGTGGCCGCACTTCCGGCTGCGGCGCCGCGACCGAGCCCATCGCGACCGATTCCACGAGCGGGGTGGGATGTACCAGCGCATCCTCGAACGCGATGCGGCTGGGCCGGTAGGGCAGGTAGATGCCTGTTTGTTCAGACACCGGCGCAGGTTCGGCAAGGACCGAATAGGTCAGCTCGATCGCAGTTGCTCTGAGTGCAGGAGTCCCCGCGAATGGTGCTACCGGGCGGACTGGCGCTCGATACATTGAGGTCTTCGCCCCGAGGGACACTGGCCTACCGACTGGCAGGCGATGGATGTTGGTGGAGGTCTGTACGCGCGGCGGAAGCGCGGTGAGCAGCTCGTGGAGCGCGATCAGGTCGCCTGTATCTCCGGTGATAACTGGCGCGGACGCAGTCTGCGTCTTGTCGAACACGACCAGGCGAACGGCAATCCCCGTCCCTGTCCGGCGAAACATCTGCTCCAAGCGGACATTGAGCAGGAGCGACGCTTCGTCCTGTGCTTTGGCGAACGTGGAAGCATCGAATCCTTCGGGCATGATCGCAACAATCCTCGCCCTATTGGCAGCGGCCCGGATTGCACTACGAAGGTGGCGCTGCGCCGTCTCGCCGTCCTTGCCGCGTTCCTGGCTTCGGGCGAATGGCGGGTTCATCAACACGACCGACGGAACAGGGCCGCGATGCAGGTCGGCGATCAGTTCCCCGTCTTGCGCAGTGATCGTGGCTGTGGGGACGATATGGCCCAGCCCGTCTCGTCTTGCCGGATCGATCTCGTTGAGGACCAACGAGGCGTTCTGGACGCTGCCCCAGAGCGCAAGGGCGCCATTGCCTGCGGACGGTTCGAGAAGCGTGTCTTGCGCAGAGACAGCTGCGGCCTTCGCCATAAGCCAGGCCAGCATTGGCGGGGTCGAGAACTGCTGGAGCTCAACCTGTGCTTCGCTGCGCACATGCCGCGGCGGCAAGGCTGCTTCGAGCCAGTCCAAGCGCGCTTTGGCTTCGTGCACGCTGGTCGCCAGATCTATGCGCGAAGACTCGCGAAGCCAGAGCAGCGCCCCGATCTCGACCGCGCTGTTGTAGTCGTCGATCGTCCAGGCACCTCCCCAGTCCAGAACACCGGTCTCTTCGGCGAACAGCCCGGAAATGTCGGTACGGGTAAGATGACGTCCCGAAGCAAGAAGCGCGGAAACTCGGGTGCCAATGGCATAGGCCAAGGGCATGGACGGCAACTGCTCGCCGGTGGGAAACAGGTCTGATTGAAACATGGCAATTCGTCCTCCTGATGAAGGCATCGGGACACGCCCGCTGCTGGATCAGGAATTCGAGAAGCCCTCTCTCCTCTACGGCGCCGCCTTGCGGCGCAGCCATGCCGTGAGTTCGTCGTTCCAATCGGTATCGTGGGAGGCTGGCTTGCGGACCTGGATCGTCCGCCCATCGCGGGCATAAGCCGCCAGGCCACGCGACGCGGCCAGCTCGCCGCCAGCATCATGATCGACGAAGAGATGGAGTTCGGTCACGCTCTCGGGCACGCTCACGAGGCCGAAGCGCTCATTGCCCAGGGTCGCCCAGACGGGAATACCGGTGAGAGCATAGGCCGACATCGCGCTCTCGATCCCTTCGGCAAGGCCAAGCTTGCCGGAAACCGGAGCGAAGAGGCGGACAGCGGCTTCACCGAGCGCGCCTAGCGCGCGCTTCGGCTTTTCGAAATCGGCCTTGGCATTGCCCGAAAGGAACGTGCGATGGATGGCGATCGGCCCCTCGTCGAGGCTGACCGCCGCAATCATGGCAGGCAGAAAGCGGGTCCGTCCCTTCGGACCAAGCGGCGTTCGTGGATGGAAGCGCAGCGCCTGCGATGCAGCGAGGATGCCGCGGCTCTCAAGGTATGCCTTTGCCGGACTGGCACGCAGTGGCTGTGCATCGCGCCAGATCCGTAGCGCCGCCGCCGAGGGTTTGCGCGTGCTGGCCGGCTCGGGAAGGTCAGCAGTCGTAGACCCAGAGAAAAGCGAGATCGCGTCGAAGCCTTCACGCGCCAAAGCAGCCAGCACGCTCTGCTGATCGCATCCCGCGAAACAGTGGAAGAGGATGGCCTGTCGGCCGAGCGACACACCGAGTGACGGCGTGCGGTCATCATGCGCAGGGCAACAGGCCATGCCCCTTGTGCCGGACCATTTGCCCCCTCGCGATTCGCAAATAAGACGGGCGGTCTCGGCAAGCGACCGGTTGGGATGAGCTTGGACAGACAGGGACATGCGAGCTCCTCAGCATGCAAAGTGCCCCCCTAATCAGCGTTCCTCTCCTCTTCCAAAGGCAGGCATTCGCTGCTTTCCTACAGGTATATGTTCTCTTTATGTTCTATCTCGATTCGAATCAATGGAGCACCACTCGAGATGACCTGCCTCAATCGTCAGACCGCGATAGCGGTCGCCTGTTTGGGAATGATCGCCACCTCCTCTCAGCAAGTCCGCGCCCAGGATTTCACCTTGTTCGAGCACGCGATCGTTCCACCGAAGACGGACCAGCAGCCGGCAAGGCAATATCTTCCTGCAATCTACCAAGCCGGGCCAGCGGACGTGTCCTACCGGGAGGGTCTGTATATGGCGGCAATAGCCGAGGCCGAGCGCCGGTACGGGCTTCCGACCAACCTGCTTCGGGCTCTCATCTGGGCTGAATCCCGCTTCAATCCGATGGCTGTGAGTCCAGCCGGTGCTGCCGGGCTGGCTCAGCTTATGCCGGCCACGGCGCGAGAACTGGGCGTCCGTAACCGTCATGACCCTCTTGCATCGATCGACGGTGGTGCCCGGTATCTTCGCGATATGTTGGACCGGTTCGACGCTGTCCACCTGGCCTTGGCTGCTTATAATGCGGGCCCAGGTGCCGTCTCCCGATCACGCGGCATTCCGAAGAATGGTGAAACGCCGCAATATGTCCGGTCTGTGTTGGGACGTTGGCAAGCAATTGGTACGTACAATTGACGAAACTGCCTGATTTCTGGCTATTGTCTGAGATCATGTGCCGGAATGAAGACGGACAACGCTAGTGAATGAGACGCCCGGTGAACCGTTCGACTTTCGCAAGGCGTTGAAGGCACAGAAGCGCCGGAAGCTGAGAAAGGAGATTGCGTTGGGTTTGGGAGCATTCGCGATCGTATTTGCTGGAGGGATGCTGGCACTCAACTGGCCAGTCCATGATGCCAGCCTTGCTAACGACGATCAGCAGCCTCAGGCTTTATTCCAGCAAGCGAGCTCCCCACAATTCGACATCTGCGGATCCATCCGGCGCACATGCGTCGTGGATGGAGATACTTTCTGGCTTGATGGTGTGAAGATCCGCATTGCCGACATCGACACTCCCGAGATTAGCGAGCCTCGTTGCGACTATGAATACCAACTAGGCATGCGTGCGACGCACCGCCTTGTCGAACTGCTCAATGACGGGCCCTTTGAACTGAGGACCATCGGGAGCAGAGATGAAGATCAGTACGGCCGTAAACTGCGGGTTGTAACGCGCGGCGGCCGCTCGCTTGGCGATCAGCTGGTCAGCGAAGGGCTGGCGCGAACCTGGACCGGGAGACGTGAACCATGGTGCTGAACCGCGATCAGGAATTGTGGGCGGTCGCGCTCTGGGTCGAAAAGAACCATGGCGAAGAGGGAACCGCATATATCGCGCAGCAAATCCAGCGGTTATCCAACGAAGGAGACGAGGCAGGCATAGCAACGTGGAAAACTGTTGCTGAGCGCTTCGATCAGCTTGGCTGCCAAAGCTCTACGAACTGAGGCTCGGCACGATGCGGAATTGGCTTCGAATCTGGGGCATCAGAATTGAGTTCGGCTTGCTGGCGTCAGTGTCCGTGGTGGGGCTGATCCTGAGCATTCAATCCTGCACTGGCTGAGAAGAAATTCGTTCTGCCGATCAACCCTTCGCAAACTTGCCCTGGATGACCCTTCCTCCTGTCCGGAGCTCATCGAGGTAGTCGCTCCACCATTGAGCCATTCGCACGCGCTCGTCCCAGTGCTTGCCGCGATGGTAGATGCCCCGCACAACATTGCTGTCGCCATGTGCCAAGGCACGCTCGATTGCATCCGGATTCCAAAGTCCCGACTCGTTCAGGAATGTCGATGCTGTCGCCCGGAGTCCGTGCGCGGTGACTTCTTCCTTCGAGTATCCCATGCGACGGAATGCGGCATTGAGCGTGTTTTCACTCATAGGACGCCTGGAACTGCGCGCAGAGGGGAAAACATATCCTTCGCGCCCGAGCATCTCGGCCAGGTCAGTGAGATAGCCTCTAACCTGCTTGGAAAGCGGGACGGCATGCGCTCGGCGTGCTTTCATCTTACCAGCAGGGATCTTCCAGACCCCATCGACAAGGTCGATCTCATGCCATTCCGCGTGCCGGAGTTCGCCGGGGCGCACGAATACATGCGGCGCGATCTGCAGAGCCAACTTCGTCACCATGTACCCAGTGAAGTCGTCGATTGCCCGCAGCAGCCCGCCTAGCTCAGTGGGCTCGAGGATTGCTGCATAGTGCTTGGCTCTCGGCGTGACGAGAGCACCCTTCAGCATACTGGTCGGATCGGATTTGCAACGGGTCGTTGCGACACCGTAGCGAAACACCCGGCCTGCGAACGACCGGCATTTCTTCGCAGTCTCGTGCTTGCCAGTGGCTTCCAGTCGCTTGAGAGGAGCCAGGACTTCGAACGGCTCGATCTCGTGGATGGGTCGGTTCCCGATGGCAGGCGCAAGCTTGTCGAGAAAATAGTTGGCCTTGACGATCGTGCCATCGGCGCGGCCATTCTGGACCATCATCTGTTCAATATACTCACGTGCGACTGCCTCGAACGTCTGTGCAGAAAGGAATTCTGCGCGGATTTTCCGCTTCCGCTTCTCAAAGGCCGGGTCGCCTCCAGAAGCAACAGCTCGTCGTGCCTCGTAGGCCGCATCTCGCGCTTGCTTGAGGCTGATGTCGGGATAGCTGCCGATACAGAGCTTCTTTTGCGCACCGCCGATCCGGTATCGGAATCGCCAAAGCTTGCTGCCGGTCGGCGTGACCTCAACATACAGGCCGCGCTCGTCGGTTACCTTGTACGGCCTATCCTTGGGCTTGAGAGCGCGGAGGCGAGTGTCTGTCAGCGGCATGTGGGGGCCTTTTTATCTGGGCCTTTGCGAAACGGCCTCAAAAGGCCCACAAAAGTGTCTGGAACCCCCGAGAATAGGCGGGACGATCCGGAACGATCCAAGGGCCAAATCCCTAGGATTTCTGCGGGTTTTATAGATTATTTGGGAGAACGTGAGAAGAACAAATGGTGCCCAGAAGAGGACTCGAACCTCCACGACCTTGCGATCACTAGCACCTGAAGCTAGCGCGTCTACCATTCCGCCATCTGGGCCCCTTACGGGAAGGCGCGTCCTAACCTGTGCTGCGCCAATGTCAATGCGGAGCTTTCATGCTGTTGGTGGATTGGTATAGAAACATTGCGTCACAAGGCGGCGTGCAGCCGTGAACATAGGGAATATCATGCAGAACAAGATGGTCACGATTTTTGGCGGCGGCGGTTTTCTGGGCCGTTATGTGTGCGAGGATCTGCTTGAGGCAGGCTACCGCATCCGCATTGCCGAGCGTGATCCATCGAATGCGGTGGGCATCAAGCCGATGGGCGGGCTTGGCCAGGTGCAGTTCGTTTCCTGCGATATTACCAAGAAAGTCAGCGCCTTGCGCGCGGCGCGGGGCAGCCATGCGATCATCAATCTGTGCGGTGCCTTTGCCGATCGCGGCGAAGAGGTGAACCGCGACGGCGCGGCCAATATCGCATCGGCGGCGGCGGAGCTGGGCGTGGAAGCGCTGATCCACGTCTCCGCGATCGGTGCCGATCCCGACAGCGACAGCATTTACGGGCAGACCAAGGGCGAAGGCGAACAGCGCGTGCGCAAGGCCTATCCCGATGCCACCATCATGCGCCCTTCGATCATATTCGGCCCGGACGATAATTTCGTGAACCGATTCGCCGGGATGATTCGCGTCCTGCCGGTGGTGCCGGTGATCGGCGCGAAGGCGAAGTTCCAGCCGGTGTTCGCCGGCGATGTGGCCGCGGCGATCCTGATCGCGCTGGATCAGCACAGCGCCCATCGCGGCAAGACCTATGAACTGGGCGGCCCTGAGGTGCTCAGCATGCTGGAGCTCAACCGCTGGATCGGCGAGCAGATCGGCAAGGAACGTCTTTACGTCGAGGTGCCGCATGCCGTCGCCTTCGGCCTGACGCTTGGCACGCGCTGGTTACCCAACCCGCCGATCACCGAAGATCAGCTGACCATGCTTGGCCATGACAATGTGGTAGCAGACGGCGCGCTGACGCTGGAGGATCTTGGCCGCAAGCCCACGCCGCTGATTGCCGTGGCGCCGGACTATCTGGTCAAATATCGCAAGCATGGGCGGTTCGGGGGCAAGGCACGCGCGGCCTGAGCCCCCTCCCCGTCCCGTCGGGCAAGGGCGTGGCTCTTAGAAAAAGTAGAGCAGCGCCGCGCCCATCAGCACCCGGTACACAACAAACACCATCATCGATGCGTTTTTCAGGAAGCGCATGAGAAACACCATCGTCCCCAGCGCGGCCAGAAACGTCAGCCCCCCGGTGATGAGCGCTGACATGAGCAGCGCCGGATCGGCGTTCAGCAGATCGGGGACGATGAGGATGCCGGCCCCGGCAATGGCCGGGATCGACAGCAGAAAGGAAAAGCGTGCCGCCTCGACACGGGCGAAGCCCAATGTGCGGGCCATGGTCATGGTCACGCCGGAACGGCTGGTGCCGGGGATTAGCGCGAGCGACTGCGCCAGTCCGACGAGCAGACCGTCGATCAGGCGCACATCCTCGAAGCTGCGGGTCTTGCGGCCAAATTTGTCGGCCAGCCCCAGCAGGATGCCGTAGACGATCAGGTTGACGGCAATAAGATGGGTCAGGCGGAGCGATTCCAGCAGATCGTCATTCTTGATCTGCAGATTGAACATGGTCTGGAACACGCCGTTGAGCATGCCGGTCTTGATCGCCAGGCCCACCAGCACCGCCGGGATGGTGCCGATGATGATCCACCAGAACAGCTTCTTTTCCTTGGGCGCCTTGCCGATGCCGACGGTGGCGAAACCGCCGCGCGCCAGCCCGGCCACATCGCGAAAGAAATAGCTGATGATGGCCAGCAGCGATCCGACATGCACCGCGATATCGATCATCGGGCCCTGATCCTCATAACCGGTGAAGATCGGCAGCAGGATGAGATGCCCGGAGGAACTGATCGGCAGAAATTCGGTCACGCCCTGAACGATGGCGATGAGAAGCATCTGGAGGAAGGTCATGCTGGGCCTGCGGCTATGTTACGGTGCATGGCGCTTTAGCAAAGCGGCCAGGAATGTCAGCATGGCTAAATTGGTCCGCATCGGCCATATATTTTCCGGCCTGGCGTTCAAATGTTGCTCGGCAAAGCATTTTCTGCTCATTTAACGACAGTTATTCTTACCTTCTTGTCGGAAAGCGGCTGACAGAGCGGCCTGCTTTGCCTATCTGGTCGGCATGGCTGACAAAATGCTCCAGTTCGTTCAGCGGGAACAACATTATCCCGACAAGCGCACCCCAGACGCCCGCGCGCAGGATTTCCGCGAGATCGCGGATCGCTATGCGCGCGATACGGCGGAAGACCAGTCCGCGCGCTGCTCCCAATGCGGGGTGCCCTATTGTTCGGTGCACTGCCCGCTGCACAATCATATCCCGGACTGGCTGCGCCTGACCGCCGAGGGGCGGCTGCGCGAAGCCTATGAGATGAGCAATATGACCAGCACCATGCCGGAAATCTGCGGGCGCATCTGCCCGCAGGACCGCTTGTGCGAAGGCAATTGCGTGATCGAATTTTCCGGCCATGGCGCGGTCACCATCGGATCGGTCGAAAAATATATCACCGACACCGCCTGGGCCGAAGGCTGGGTGGAGCCGGTGCAACCGGGGCCGGATCGCGGCCAGTCGGTCGGCGTGATCGGCGCAGGGCCAGCGGGCCTTGCCACCGCCGAATATCTGCGCGTCGCGGGTTATGAGGTGCATGTCTATGACCGGCATGATCGCGGCGGCGGCCTGCTGACCTATGGCATCCCCGGCTTCAAGCTGGAAAAGGATGTGGTCATGCGCCGCGTCGACCGGCTGAAGGATGGTGGCATCGTCTTTCACGAAGGCTTTTCGGTGGGCGAGGATGCCACGCTGGAAGAGCTGCGCGAGAAGCATGACGCAATCCTGATCGCGACGGGCGTCTACAAGGCGCGCGACCTGAAGGCACCGGGCAGCGGCCATGGCGGCATCGTCCCCGCGCTCGATTTCCTGATCACGTCCAACCGCAAGGGCTTTGGCGACAGCGTGCCCGCCTGGGATGACGGATCGCTCAACGCCGCGAACAAGCATGTCGTCGTCATCGGCGGCGGCGATACTGCGATGGACTGCGTGCGCACCGCCATCCGGCAGGGCGCAAAATCGGTCAAATGCCTGTACCGGCGGGACCGGGACAATATGCCCGGATCGCAGCGCGAGGTTGCCAATGCCGAGGAAGAGGGCGTCGAGTTCGTCTGGCTGAGCGGCCCGACCGCGTTCGAGGCCGATGACAGCGGCAACGTCAACATCCTGCGCGGCACCAAGATGAAGCTGGGCCAGGCCGATGCCAGCGGTCGCCGCTCGCCCGAGCCCGATCCGGCAGGCGATTTCACGCTGGAGGCGGACCTCGTCATCAAGGCGCTGGGCTTCGAGGCCGAGGATCTGCCGACGATGTTCGGCGCGGAGGAATTGTCCGTCACGCGTTGGGGCACGCTGCGTATCGACCATGAGACGATGATGACCAGCATCGACGGCGTGTTCGCCGCGGGCGACATCGTGCGCGGTGCCAGCCTGGTGGTCTGGGCGATCCGCGACGGGCGCGAGGTCAGCGAGACGATGCACGCCTATCTGCGGGCCAAGCGCGCGGAGACGAGGAAAGCGGCATGAGAACATCCGCTATGATGATCGCTGCAACGCTGGCTCTGGCCGCTCCGGCGGCAGCGCAGAACGATCTGGCCGTGGCCGAAGCCCAGGATGGCGAGGAACGCCCTTCGGACGGCGCAGCGGCCGCGCAGGAACTGTTTACGCAGATGTTCTCGGGCATGGCAGAAGAGATGCGCGCCGAGTTGCCGCCGGTCGATCCCGAACGTCTCGCCCTTGGCGTGCAGCTTGCCGACAAGGTTCTGCCGGATGGCGTGATGCAGGAGATGATGGCATCGAGCATGGGCATGGCGGGCAAGATGCTCGACGGCACGATGCAGCAAATGCCGCTCTCCGTTCTGGCGCAGGTCGGTGGGCTGTCTCCCGATGAAGCGGCTGAGCTGGGTGACACCACCATCGCGCAGGTGATGGACATTATCGACCCCTATTATAAACAACGCATGACGCGGATGATCGACGGCGTGACCACCTTCATGGCGTCGATGGCGGGTGAAATGGAGCCGGTGATGCGCGAGGGGCTGGGCCGCGCCTATGCATCACGCTTTACGCTGGAACAGCTTGCCGCCACGCGCGACTTTTTCGCGACCCCCGCCGGAAGCGCCTTTGCCGCCGACAGCTATCTGATCTTTGCCGATCCGGAGATGATGGCGGCCACGGCAGAGATGATGCCGAAGATGATGTCTCGCCTGCCCGAGATGATGGCCGCACTGGAAAGCGACGATGCCCTTCCGCCGGCCCGGACGATGGCCGATCTGAGCGATGCCGAACGCGCCAGACTGGCCGATCTGCTCGGCGTGGAAGAGGACGAATTGTCCGATCCGCCGACCGACGGAATGATGCAGCAGGACGATGGTGAAGCCGCCGACCTGTCGAACGGTACCGGCATCGACACCTGATCAAGACACGAACGCACCCGAACTGCAAAGCAACAATCATGAGCCACGACAACCAAGCCGAACGCAACCGCATTGCCGAAGAGGGCATGTACCGTCCCGATATGGAGGGCGATGCCTGCGGCACCGGCCTCGTCGCCGAGATTTCCGGCAAGCCCTCCCGCCGTGTGGTGACGGCGGCGATCGAGGCGTTGCGCGCGGTGTGGCATCGCGGCGCGGTGGATGCCGATGGCAAGACCGGCGACGGCGCGGGCATCATGGTCGATCTGCCCGAGCGGTTCTTCGACGATGCGATTGCCGACAGCGGCCACCGCGTACTGCCGAACAGGCTGGCCGTGGGCATGGTGTTCCTGCCGCGCACCGATCTCAATGCGCAGGACAGCTGCCGCATGATCGTCGAGAGCGAGCTGATCGCGTCCGGCTACACCATCTATGGCTGGCGGCAGGTGCCGGTCGATCCGTCGGTGATCGGGCGCAAGGCCCAGATCACCCGGCCGGAGATCGAGCAGATCATGATCGCCGGGCCGCTGCCGGAGGAAGAGACACTCGAGGAGTTCGAAAAGGACCTCTACATCGTGCGCCGCCGCATCGAGCGGAAGGTGATCGAAGCGCAGATCGCGGACTTCTATGTCTGCAGCCTGTCCTGCCGCTCGATCGTCTACAAGGGCCTGTTCCTGGCCGAGAGCTTGTCGGTCTTCTATCCCGATTTGCAGGATGAGCGGTTCGAAAGCCGCGTGGCGATCTTCCACCAGCGCTATTCCACCAACACCTTTCCGCAATGGTGGCTGGCCCAGCCGTTCCGCGCGCTGGCCCATAATGGAGAGATCAACACCATCCGCGGCAACCGCAACTGGATGAAGAGCCATGAGATCCGCATGGCCAGCATCGCGTTCGGCGACGCCTCGGACGAGATCAAGCCGGTGATCCCGGCGGGCGCATCCGACACGGCATCGATGGACGCGGTGTTCGAAACGCTGATCCGCTCAGGCAAGGAAGCGCCCACCGCCAAGCTGACGATGATCCCCGAAGCCTGGCAGGCCTCGGTCGATCTGCCTGCCGAGCACAAGGCGATGTACGAATATATGGCCAGCGTGATGGAGCCGTGGGACGGCCCGGCGGCGCTATGCATGACCGATGGCCGCTGGGCGGTGGCGGGCGTGGACCGCAACGCGCTGCGCCCCCTGCGCTACAGCCGCACGTCCGATGGCCTGCTGGTGGTCGGCTCCGAAAGCGGCATGGTGGTGCTGCCGGAGCCCGATATCATTGAGAAGGGCCGGCTGGGACCGGGCGAGATGATCGCCGTCGATCTGGGCGAGGGCAAGCTGTACGCCGACCGGGAACTGAAGGATCGCGTCGCCGCCGAGCAGCCCTATGCCGAGCTGGTGAAAGGCTTTCGCACCATCGACGATCTGCCCGAGATCGATAGCCCGGATCTGCCGCGCTATGACCGCGCCGAGCTGACCCGCCGCCAGGTGGCTGCCGGACAGACGATCGAGGACATGGAGATGATCCTCTCGCCCATGGCCGAGCAGGCCAAGGAAGCCGTCGGATCGATGGGCGACGATACCCCGCTGGCCGTGATCAGCCACAAGCCGCGACTGATCAGCCAGTTCTTCCGCCAGAATTTCAGCCAGGTCACCAATCCGCCGATCGACAGTCTGCGCGAACGGCATGTGATGAGCCTGCGTACGCGCTTTTCCAACCTGGCCAATATCCTGGACGAGCAGGACCAGAACGATCACGTCCTGGTGCTGGAAAGCCCGGTATTGCTCAGCGCGGACTGGGCGCGGCTGAAAAGCGCGTTCGGCAAGCTGGCGGGCGAGATCGACTGCACGTTCGATCCGCATGCCGGGTTCGAGGAACTGCGCGCCGCCATCACCCGCATCCGTCGCGAGGCCGAGGAAGCCGTGCGCGGCGGCCAGACCGAGCTGTTCCTGACCGACGAGAATATCAGCGCGGACCGCTGCGCCATCCCCATGGTGCTCGCCGCTGCTGCCGTGCACACGCACCTGGTGCGCAAAGGCCTGCGCGCCTTTTCGTCCATCAATGTGCGCACCGCCGAATGTCTGGACACGCATTATTACGCCGTGCTCATCGGCGTCGGCGCGACCACGGTGAACGCCTATCTGGCCGAGGCCGCGATTGCCGAACGCCATGGCCGCGGCCTGTTCGGCGATCTGTCCCTGGACGATTGCCTTGCCAACTTCCGCACCGCGATCGACGATGGCCTGCTCAAGATCATCGGCAAGCTCGGCATCGCCGTGATCTCCAGCTATCGCGGCGGCTATAACTTCGAGGCGGTGGGCCTCAGCCGCGCGCTGGTGAACGATCTGTTCCCCGGCATGCCCAACAAGATCTCGGGCGAGGGCTATATGTCCCTGCACCTCAACGCGACCGACCGGCATCTGGCCGCGTTCGACAGCATGGTCGCCAAACTGCCGATCGGCGGTTTCTACAAGCAGCGCGCGGGCGGCGAGGAACATGCCTGGTCCGCGCAGCTGATGCACCTGCTGCAGACCGCCGTGGCGAAGGACAGCTATTCCAGCTACCTGCAATTCTCCGCCGGTGTCCGCTCGCTCGATCCCGTTTATCTGCGCGATCTGATGGAATTCAATTACGCCAAGGAATCGCTGCCGGTCGACCAGGTCGAAGCCGTCACCGAGATCCGCCGCCGCTTCCTGACGCCGGGCATGAGCCTTGGCGCGCTGTCCCCCGAGGCGCATGAGACGCTGGCCATCGCCATGAACCGCATCGGCGCCAAGGCGGTGTCGGGCGAAGGCGGCGAGAGCCCCGAACGGTTCAAGCCCCGTGCCAATGGCGACAATGCCAACAGCGCGATCAAGCAGATCGCCTCGGGCCGGTTCGGCGTGACCGCGGAATATCTGGGCGCCTGCGAAGAGGTGGAAATCAAGGTCGCGCAGGGCGCCAAGCCCGGCGAGGGCGGCCAGCTGCCCGGCTTCAAGGTGACCGAGTTTATCGCCAAGCTGCGCCACTCCACCCCCGGCGTCACGCTGATCAGCCCGCCGCCGCATCATGACATCTATTCGATCGAGGATCTGGCCCAGCTGATCTACGATCTGAAGCAGATCAATCCGCGCGCGCGGGTCTGCGTCAAGCTGGTCTCGTCCGCCGGCATCGGCACCGTGGCCGCAGGCGTGGCCAAGGCGCATGCCGATGTGATCCTGATCGCCGGCCATAATGGCGGCACCGGCGCATCCCCGCAGACCAGCATCAAATATGCCGGCACGCCGTGGGAAATGGGCCTGAGCGAAGTCAATCAGGTGCTCACCCTCAACGGCCTGCGCCACCGGGTGAAGCTGCGCACCGACGGCGGCCTGAAGACCGGACGCGACATCGTGATCGCCGCCATCCTGGGCGCGGAAGAGTTTGGCATCGGCACGCTCAGCCTCGTCGCCATGGGCTGCATCATGGTGCGCCAGTGCCACAGCAACACCTGCCCCGTCGGCGTGTGCGTGCAGGACCCGAAGCTGCGCGAGAAGTTCACCGGCACCCCGGAGAAGGTGATCAATCTGATGACCTTCATTGCCGAGGAGGTGCGCGAGATTCTCGCCCGACTCGGCGTCTCCAGCCTGAACGAGATCATCGGGCGCACCGAATTGCTGCGTCAGGTGAGCCGCGGCGCGGAGCATCTGGACGATCTGGATCTCAACCCGATCCTGGCCAAGGTGGACGCGCCCGATACCCATCGCATCTTCAAGATCGACACCTTCCGCAACGAGGTGCCGGACAGTCTGGACGCGTTGATGCTGCAGGATGCCGGGCCGGTGTTCGAACGGCGTGAGAAGATGCAGCTGACCTATACGGTGCGCAACACGCACCGCGCGGTCGGCACGCGGCTCAGCAGCGAAGTCACCCGCGTCTTCGGCATGAAGGAACTGGACGACGACTATATCCAGGTGCGCCTGCGCGGCAGCGCGGGCCAGTCGCTCGGCGCGTTCCTTTGCCAGGGCATCACGCTGGAAGTGTTCGGCGATGCCAATGATTATGTCGGCAAGGGCCTGTCCGGCGGAAAGATCATCGTCCGCACCACCGTCAGCTCTCCGCTGAAGACGCAGCAAAACTCCATCATCGGCAACACCGTGCTCTATGGCGCCACGGCCGGGCAGCTTTATGCCGCCGGGCAGGCGGGCGAACGTTTTGCCGTGCGCAATTCGGGCGCATCGGTGGTGGTCGAAGGATGCGGCGCCAATGGCTGCGAATATATGACCGGCGGCACGGCGGTCATCCTTGGGCAGACCGGCAGCAATTTCGGTGCTGGCATGACCGGCGGCATGGCGTTCATCTATGATCCCGAGGCGGTGTTCCCGATGCGCGCCAACCCGTCCAGCATCGTCTGGCAGCGGCTGGAGAGCGCCTGGTGGGAAGACCATCTGCACGGCATGATCAAGGCGCATGTCGCCGCGACCGGCAGCCGCTGGGCCGCCGCCATCCTGGAAGACTGGGAGCGCGCGCGCGGCGCCTTCTGGCAGATCTGCCCGAAGGAAATGCTCGGCCGGCTCGATCATCCGCTGAGCGATGCCGAGCAGAACGTGGTGGCGGCGGAGTAAGATAAGCCGGCCAGCGCGTGCCATAGTGATACGGGCCGGTTTCGCTTATTGCTCTATCGCAGCTTTCGGCTATTGACGGATCAACTGATACGACAAGGGGTATGACGATGAAGAACTGGAAACTGTTGGCCGCTGTTGTTGGCCTGGGCCTGGCCACCTCCGCCTCCGCCATGTCCCCCACGCCGACCGATCCCGGCACCGGTGGCGGTACCACAAGTGGTGGCAGCACGTCCGGTGGCGGCGCTGTCGATGTGCCCGCACCGCCCATGATCCTGCTGTTCGGTGCCGCCGCTGGCGTCATCGCGCTGCGCCGCCGCAAGGCCAGCAAGTAAAACACATTGGGGCGCCGGGCGACCGGCTCCCCTTGTTACATGCGCTCGCCGGGCGAGCCATGGCGCTGCCCATGCCATGTGGCGGCGTGAACAAATTGCGGGGATATGTGCGCGCCTGCCCGTTCCCCCTTTCCCCGCCATCGACAGCTGGCTAAGGCCGGGCCATGTGGCGTCTCTACCAATTTCCCCTCTGTCCCTTTTCCCGCAAGGTGCGCCTGCATCTGGCGGAAAAGGGTGTCGGCTATGAGCTGGAGCGGGAAAATCCCTGGGCCCAGCGGGACGAATTTCTGGACATGAACCCGACCGGCCGTACGCCGGTGATTCAGGACAGCGAGCGCGGTCTGGTGATCGCGGATAGCCGCGCGATCTGCGAATATTTCGAAGAAACCGTCGACAGCAACAAGATGATCAGCGGCAGCAGCGCTTATAGGGCCGAGATTCGCCGCCTGATCGCCTGGTTCGATGAGCAGTTTTATGGCGATGTCACCGCGCCGCTCATGCATGAGCGCATGCACAAGCGCCTCGTTCACCGCCAGCCACCCGATGCCAAGGTGCTGCGCGAGGCGATGAAGCTGGCCAACACGCATCTCGATTATATCGATTATCTGATCGACCATCGCAGCTGGCTGGCCGGCTCCACCCTGAGCCTGGCCGATCTGGCCGCCGCCGCGCAGCTGTCGGTGGCCGATTATCTCGGCGGGATCGACTGGAGCGGCCATGAACAGACCCGCGCCTGGTATTCCATGTTCAAAAGCCGCCCCAGCTTCCGCCCGCTACTGAGCGAACGCATGGAAGTGGTGAAGCCACCGGCGCATTATGAAGAAGTCGATTTCTGACGAGCCACGGGATGCTCAGGCTTGCGATTGGGCAGCACTCGACTAGATTCGCGGCTGCTGAGTTTGCAGCGCCTTCTCAGCCATTGGCGGTGCTCGCCGTTCCCTTGGTACTGGCCTGAAAACGTCTCCGCTCGTGCGGACTGCGCGAGCCGATGATCTTGAACCCTTTCCATGTTGCCGGTAGTTGAGAGGAAGCTTTCGGGTGAAAGCAGCCATGGAATGCTGCCAAGATTGTCGACAGTTTGTGGGCCGGTAGCTGACTGGCAGCTTCTGATTTGGAATGGAGCGAAGCGGACCCCGCGCTCCACTTCGAGCTGGGTGGCTGATCGAAAGCGAATCCGCACGTTCTCAGTTTGCTAACACCAAATGGCTGCATGGGGAGCGGACTTGAGCAAGTAAGAGCAACGAAGATCTTTCACAGTACGGGGAATGCAAGTACTCTCAAATGGGACCGGTATTGGAAGAGGCAGAATGCGAGACGATTATAAGGTGACAGACCGGGCCTATCTCGCTCGATGCAGGGGGTGGATAATTGAAGGCAGAAAAGCCGGGTTATTCTATGCCGCGTTCGAGCTTAAATGCTTTTTGGAAGCGAAGCTCGGAGAATATCTCGAGAACTGGGAAGGTAGACCTCTTAAGAAGGTTCAGGTTCACAGGATTAAGGATAATGTAAAGTCCTTAGCTAAACAGAATACGATGCCGGACATTGTGCGGATGGTGTTCACGAACGAAATTGGGTTATCGGAGACTTATTTCCACACACCCGTTCCGGTTCCACTGATTGATTATGCCACGAAGACCCTAGACGGGCTGCGGCACGCACAAACGCGTTATCGGAAGCCGGACGATATTTGGTGGCAAGAGACGCGAAATGCGCTCATCGAGAACTACCGGCGAGCTTGGTTCGCATCACGTGGAACTGCACCAGTCCCTCCGCTTTGGAGGCCGGAGGATGGTAGGGGCGAGATGCCATTCACGTTCTTATTTCCCGATGATGAGCCGCCTTCGCAGTTGTTCGAAGATAGTAAGCCTGGAGATAGCTACAATGTCGAAATAAGTTACCTAGATGAGCCTCCGAGGGATTGGGTATGTGATCTTTAAGTGAGAACACCGCGTTGGCGAGTACTCGAATCGGCTGGGATTAGGCCCTGTTGACAAACTGGATTCACAAACGGGCTGAGTTGTGATTCAAGATAGCTTTTGCGGAGGTTATCTTGGCGCGGTTGCTGATGGAGGATGCGGAGTGGGCATTCTTTGAACCCTTTTTGATGGCGGTGCGTGGGCAAGGCGGTCGGCCTGCCTCCAACCACCGGCTTGTTCTGGATGGCATTTTCTGGATTGCTCGCACTGGTGCTGCCTGGCGTGATCTGCCTGAAGAGTTCGGCAAGTGGTCGAGCGTCTATCGCCAGTTTC
>NZ_ATUR01000006.1 GCF_000420305.1 Novosphingopyxis baekryungensis DSM 16222
TCCGACTTCAAAGGCTTCGATGCTCTGGTGGATGATGACCTACCGACGGCTCGCGTGTTCTTGGCTGACCGGGGCTACGACAGCGACCATATCCGAAGCACCATTGCGCTACGTGGCGGAACGCCGGTGATCCCGGCCAAGGCCAACCGCAAAGAGCCAATACCCCACGACACCGTCACCTACGCGTTGCGAAACCGCATCGAACGGTGCTTCGCGAAGCTCAAATGCTCACGCCGTCTCGCAACCCGATACGACAAAACATCAGCAAGCTACCTCGGCTTCATACATATCGCCGCCGCTCGCCTCTGGACCAATCAGTTTGTCAACAGAGCCTAGATTTCATCAATAAAAGCACGGTCGGCGCTGTCCTTAGTGAGCTGAAACGAGGCGCCACAATTGAAGACGATGTGCTGGATACCTTTTCTTCCGCACTGGAAGCCAGAAACCGGCTCACTCACGGATTTTTCGAACGTCATAACTTCAAAATACAGGCCGAGGTCGGCCGCCACCAAATGATTGCTGATCTAGATACGTTACATGGACGGCTCTTCGCTGGGTAGCAAGTAGCTAGCAAATTATCCACAGCAATTGCCGCAATGCTGATCCAAGAGCGAAACTCGTGACTCGGAATGCTTCGAGGATTTGGAATCCGGCTCGAAAACTGGCCCCTGTCGAGCTAAATGTTTTTCTACAAATCGTAGCTTAAAACAACTCACTCCAAATTCACAAACCTATCATCATGCGTTTATGCCTGGCCTGTTCGAACGTGATCTCCCGCTTCTTGCCATCGATCTGCGTGCCGCTGCCATAGCCAAATGTCCGGCGGAACACGCGCACGCCTAGCTTCACGTTGCTGCGGCCCTTGTCGCTCAGGCCAATCGCGCCCCTCAAGCCGGTGCTGGCACCGCGCGGGGTAGTACGGCGTCGCTATAGTCGCTTTCGGCCAGGGCGATCAGGCGGCGGTCGTCATGGTTCCAGGGGTGGAAGCCGGGCAGGAAATAGCTGAGCCAGACGCCGGCGATCTTGCGGGCCATGCCGGGGCGGCCGATGGCGTACCAGGCCAGCTTGGCCCAGACGCGCGGGCCGGTCAGCCCGTCCTGCCGCAGCAGCTCCAGCATGCCGCGCGTGCGGCCATCGACGAATTTCCAGGTGGTCGCCAGCATGACGATCGACTTCACCTTCCAGCGCGCGAACCGCGACCAGTCGCGCGTGGCGTGGAGCCAGGTGTCATAGGCCACGCCCTTGTGCTCGATCTCCTCGGCGGCGTGCCAGCGCCACAGCGCGGCGGCCTGTTCCTCGCCCCCGGCAAGGTGGCGCGGGTTGGCGATCAGCTCATGCGCCAGCATCGCGGTGAAATGCTCCAGCGCCATGGTGGCGGCCAGATTGGCGATGGCGGGGCGGCCCTCGGTCAGCGCCAGCGCCTCGTCGACATGCCGTTCCAGCATGGACACGTCATAGCCCTGATCCACGACATGGCGGTTGAAGGCGACATGCTCGCGGCTGTGGATCACCTCCTGCTTCACGAAGGCGCGGATTTCTTGCGCCAGCTTTTCGGGTGCGCCCTCACGGAAATTCTTCACGCTTTCGACGAAATAGGCCTCGCCCTTGGGAAAGGTGATCGACAGCGCGTTGTAAAACGCCGTGGCGATGGGATCATCGTTCAGCCAGTAGCGTTTCATGGCCTGGCCCCGCCCAAAGCGCAGATCGCGCGGCGTGATGGTGAGATCCGTAGGGGTTACATTGCTGGGCATGATCGGTCCTCTGGAATAATACTGACATCAATGTAAATAGTGGCCGTTTGCCTGTCAATATGATCTCTGCACGCCGTGCGCTGCAGACGCGCGGAGGGGCCCCGCTGCCGCGTGTGCGGGGCAGGGTGGCTTTGCGTGCCGATGTGTTTTTCTGTTGGAAGCCGCGCGGTCAGGTCAGCTCGACAAAGCTGTCCATCACGCGCTTGCGGCCGGCCTGTTCAAATTCGATCTCCAGCTTGTTGCCTTCGATCTGCTCGACCTTTCCGTAGCCGAATTTCTGGTGAAATACGCGCATGCCGAGGGCCACGTCGCTGCGGCCCTGTCCGCCAAGGCTCACGGCGCTGCGGTGATTTTCCGGCAGCTTGCCATCGGCCCCGCCGCTGCCGCCGGCAGTAACGGCGCGCTGCCAGCCCGGGCCGCGGCCTGCGCCGCGCGCGACATTGGCGAACGGATCGGCCTCGGCAGTCCAGTTGGCGCGCCACAGGCTTTCGCCGCCGGCCATGGTCTTTTCCTCATCGACATGCTCGTCGGGCAGCTCATCGATGAAGCGCGAGGGGATTGAGCTGGTCCACTGGCCATAGATGCGGCGGTTGGCGGCGTGCAGGATGGTGCAGCTCTCACGTGCCCGCGTGATCGCGACATAGGCCAGGCGGCGCTCCTCCTCCAGACTGGCGAGCCCGCCTTCGTCCAGCGCGCGCTGGCTGGGGAACACGCCGTCCTCCCACCCGGCCAGGAACAGATGCTGAAACTCCAGCCCCTTGGCGGCGTGGATGGTCATGATGGTGACCTTGGGCGCCTGCGCATCGGCATCATTGTCCATCACCAGGCTGACATGCTCCAGAAACTGGCCGAGCGTCTCATACTCCTCCATCGCGCGGGCCAGCTCGGTCAGATTTTCCTTGCGGCCCGCCGATTCGGGCGTGCGATCGGCATCGAGCATGGCGTTGTAGCCGCTCTCATCCATGATCTGCCGCACCAGCTCTGCCGGAGACAGCTCGTCCGACGCCTTGCGCCAGCGCGCGATGTCACCCACCAGCGCGGCGAGGGAATTGCGGGCACGGCCGGTCATGTTATCGGTATCGACAAGGCGGGCGGAGGCGATGGACAGCGGCTCGCCCATGGCGCGCGCGGCGCGGTGGATGGTCTCGATCGCTTTCTGGCCGAGCCCGCGCTTGGGCTGGTTCACGATCCGCTCGAACGCCAGATCGTCGGCCTGCTGGTTGACGATGCGCAGATAGGCGATGGCGTCGCGAATTTCGGCGCGCTCATAGAAGCGGAAGCCGCCGACGATGCGGTAATCCAGGCCGATCTGGATGAAGCGATCCTCGAACTCGCGGGTCTGGAAGCCGGCGCGCACCAGGATGGCGATCCGGTCCAGCGAAACGCCGTCCTTCATCCGGTCCTCGATCGCGGCGCCGACATGGCGGGCTTCCTCCGGCCCGTCCCACACGCCGACGACCTTGACCTTGGGGCCGTCCGCGCCCTCGGTCCACAGCGTCTTGCCTAGGCGGCCGGAATTGGCGTCGATCAGGCCGGATGCGGCGGCCAGGATCTGCGGGGTGGAGCGATAATTCTGCTCCAGCTTCACCACCTTGGCGCCGGGAAAATCCTTCTCGAACCGCAGGATGTTTGCAACCTCCGCACCGCGCCAGCTGTAGATCGACTGATCGTCATCGCCGACCACGCAGATATTCTTGCGCGCCTGCGCAATCAGCCGCAGCCAGAGATATTGCACGGCATTGGTGTCCTGATATTCGTCCACCATGATATATTTGAAGCGGCGCTGATAGGCTTCCAGCACATCCTTGTGGGTCTTCAGGATGACCAGATTGTGCAGCAGCAGATCGCCGAAGTCGCAGGCGTTGAGCGCTTTGAGCCGATCCTGATAGGTGCGGTACATCATCTGCCCCTTGCCATTGGCAAAGGCCTCATTCTCGCCCGCATCGAGATCGGCCGGGGACAGGCCCTTGTTCTTCCAGCGATCCAGCAGGGAGGCGAGGCTGCGCGCGGGCCAGCGCTTCTCGTCCAGATCGGCCTCACGGATCAGCTGTTTCAGCAGGCGCAACTGATCGTCGGTATCGATGATGGTGAAGTTCGATTTCAGCCCGACCAGTTCGGCATGGCGGCGCAGCATCTTGGCGCCGATGGCGTGAAAGGTGCCGAGCCACGGCATGCCCTCCACTGCATCGCCGACCATGCGGCCCACCCGCTCACGCATTTCCCGCGCCGCCTTGTTGGTGAAGGTGACCGCCAGGATCTCCCCCGGCCAGGCCAGGCGGCTGTGGATGATATGCGCCAGCCGCGCGGTGAGCGCTGCCGTCTTGCCCGTACCCGCGCCCGCCAGCATCAGTAGAGGGCCGTCGGTGGTCATGACTGCTTCGCGCTGGGGCGGGTTGAGCGCGCTGATATAGGGCGGCGGTCCGGCATCGTGCGGGGCGGGGGCATTGGCGGGGGAAAACTGTTCGGACATCGTGAACAGGTAGGGAACGCGGGCATCATCGGCAAGCGTCGAGTGGGCAGGGGAGCGGCACGCGCCGGACCGTGTGGCGCTTGCGACTATCCGTGCGTTTCGGCCCCGAAATGGGGGGCTTTTGCTGGATGCTATGGGAACTTCGGCGATCGGGCGTCGGTTGTGCGGCTGAGGGTTGGACATAACCTCGTATAACCCACGGAGATTACACATGAAAAAGCTGATTTTAACGAGCGCCGCAATGATTGCCTTCAGCGCGACCGCGGTTCACGCCCAGATGCAGGGCGACGACATGTCCGATGGTGACATGGCGCAAAGCAGCGACATGGCGGGCCAGCAGATGCCGCAGATGACAGCGGAGCAGAAGGCGGTTTATGCCGGACTGACCGCCACGCAGCGGACGCAATTCGATAGCTGGGACTTGACGCAGAAGGGTCTGTATTTTGCGCTGAGCCCCGAGCAGCGTTCGCAGCTCTGGGCCCTGCCGGCAACGCAGCGTGAAGCCGCCTGGAAGCAGATCCGCACCGCCGCCGGCCTGCCGGCGACCGCGCCGAAAACCGGCACCAGCGGCAGCATGAACGGCAATGCGATGGGCAGCAGCACAGCCGCCAACAGCGGTATGATGGCCGGTTCCGGCATGGCCACCGGCACCCAGCGCTCGGCCACGAGCGGCCCGCGCACCACTCCGCCGGCAGCCGCCGCAAACAAGGATTATCCGACCTGCAGCCGCACGGTCACCGATAATTGCGTGAACCCCGGCCGCAAGTAACTGGCCGGTCCGTTCTGCCTTTTCGGCAGGATAGAGACTTAATCCTGGGGCGGCGGGCGCAACAGCGTCAGCCGCCCTTTGCCTATGGCGCGATCGCTATCGACGATGAAGCCCGGCACATTGGCCGCTTCCGTCTTTGCCGTTTCGATGCCGATCCACGCCGATGGCGCGATCCAGCCCTGGCGGTGCAGCTTGTCCAGCGCGACCGCGCCCGCGCCGCTGCCATAGGGCGGGTCGAGCAGAAGCACGTCATAGCCGCGGCGGGCCTGCCCCAGTGCCATGACCGATCCTGCGCGCACATCTGCCGCTTTGCCCGCGTCCAGCAGCGCTATATTCGCCTTGATGGCGTCCAGCGCCGCGCGATCCTGCTCCACGAACAGGCAATGCGCCGCGCCGCGCGACAGGGCCTCCAGCCCCAGGGCGCCAGACCCTGCGAACAGGTCCATCACCGCCAGATCCTCGAACGATCCCAGCCGGCTCGTGAGCATGGAGAACAGCGCCTCGCGCGTGCGATCCGCCGTGGGCCGCGTGTTGTCGCCCTTTGGCGCCGTCAGGCGCCGTCCGCGCCACTGTCCTGAGATGATCCGCATGGGGGCGCGCGATAATCTCCTGTGGATAGACTGGCAAGCTTAGAGCCTTGTTAACCCGTTCACCCGCAGCGTGGCGGCATGGAGGATCCGGCATGAACGCGCGCAGCGAAGGCTTTCCATTTGGCACAAATGCCGAACCGCTCCCCACGGGCGAGGCGGAGCGGCTGATGAAGCGGATCGGCAGGGCGCTGCGCGAGCGGCAGCCAGCACCGCCGGCGGCGGTGGAAAAGCCCGAGGTGGATATCGATGCAGCGATGAAGGCGATCGCTCAGGCTATGGCGCGCGCGCGCGACGGCGCCTGACCCCATCGCCTTTCACTATGGCGCGAGATATAGAGCGCCTGTTTCCATCATGATGCAGGAGGATCCGATGTTATCTCCGACAAAGCTCGCGGCTGCCTTCGACCGGGTGACCGACTATTGGTCGCCAAAGGTGATCGGACAGGTCAACGGTCAGCTGCTCAAGGTCGCCAAACTGAAAGGCGAATTCGTCTGGCATGCGCATGATGGGCAGGACGAATTGTTCTACATCGTCAAAGGATCGCTGCGGATCGCGTTCGAGGATCACGCGGTCGACCTCGAGCAAGGAGATTTCCTGACGGTGCCGAGCGGCGTTCGCCACAATCCGGTGGCGCGCGAAGAATGCTGGGTGCTGCTGATCGAGCCAGCCGAAACCAAGCACACCGGCGAAGAACTGACCGAACGGACGCGCAGCCTCGAAGAGCAACTGAGCTGAGATTTCTTTGCTTGGATGTTTGGAAAATGTTGCCGGTTTTCGGCCCTGTTCCGACGACAGCAACCGACCCAATTGCCGCCGTGCCAGAGCTAGGGCACAGTGATTCGATGCAGAGACTTACTAAAGACGAGATTAAGCAGCTTCCGCTGGTGGAGATCGACAAAGTCACCTTTTACAAGCGCGATCAAGTGACAACTGATTTGATCTGTTGTGATGTGGCGATTGCCGACAAGGTCTGGAGTTTCCATGAGGAACTGCCAGGTTGGAAGCTGTTGATTGATCATCTGCACAGCCTGCCAAACTTTCGCGTCGACTGGTTCGTCTCGGTGTCGCGGCCGCCTTTCTCAACCAGTGAAACCATTGCATTTTGCCGCTAGATCGAATGACGGCTTTCCACCCTAATAACTGCCGTCCAATCACAGCCTAATGCGAAGCTTCGAAGCGTCTATCTCGCAGCAACAAGCCCCTAACCCAAACTCTTTACGAACCGCTCCAGATCGGCCTTTTTGATCTCGCTGACGTCGCCCGCCTGCAGATCGCCAACGGTGAACGGGCCGTAGCGGGTGCGGATCAGGCGGGAGACTTGCAGGCCGAGATGCTCGAGCACCTTGCGCACTTCGCGGTTCTTGCCCTCGGTCAGCGTCATCTCGATCCACTGGTTGCGCCCGGTGCGGCGCTCCAGATTGGCGTCGATCTTGCCGTAGCGCATGCCGTCGATCTCAATGCCCTCGATCAGCTCCTCGAGCTGCTGCTGGCTGATATCGCCGAAGGCGCGCGCCCGATAGGTGCGCTCGATGCCGGTCTTGGGCAGCTCCATCAGTCGCTTCAGCTCGCCGTCATTGGTCAGCAGGAGCAGGCCTTCGGTGTTCATATCGAGCCGACCGACCGGCATGACGCGCGGCAGAGCGGGCGGCAGCTTGTCATAAATCGTCGGACGGCCCGCCGGATCGCGCGCGGCGGTGAGCAGGCCGGTGGGCTTGTGATAGGCAAACAGGCGCGCGGCTTCCGGCTCGCCGATCGGGCGGCCATCCACGGTCACGCCGGTCAGATCGCGCAGCAGGGTGGCGGGCGTTTCCAGCACCTTGCCGTTCAGGGCCACGCGGCCCTCGCCGATCATCCGCTCCACTTCGCGGCGGGAGGCGACCCCGGCGCGCGCCAGCAGCTTGGCGATACGGGCTTCATCCTTGCCCTTGTCCATCGGGCCCTTGGCCTCGGCCACAGGAGACCAGGCGCCCAGCCGGCCTTCCATCTTGGACTTTTTCGGCTTGGGCGGCGCATTTGCGTCTGTTGCCGGTTTCTTGGCGCTGGCCTTGGTCCCGCGCTTGGGCGGCGGGCGTTTGGGCGCGCCCCCTTCCGTTTTGGCGGAACCACCGGCGGCGGGGGGCGGACCCTTGCCGCTATTTTGCTTGCGTCCATCGTTCATGCTCGCGCAATGGACGAGGCGAGAGAGAGCGGCAAGGGGCGGCAGACCCCTCTGCGATCAAAAGGGGACGCGTTTGATGACCGAGACCGTGGAATATCAGGGATGGCGGCGCAATCTGCCCGAGGGCGTGCGCCCCTATACGGAACGCGCGCCGCTGGCGGCGCTGGCGCTGGGTATATCGTCCGGTTTCCCCTTCGCGATGATCGCATCGACACTGTCTACCCGGCTGGCGCAATCGGGGATCGAGAAAAGCACGGTCACCGCCTTTGCGCTCACCTTCCTTGCCTATAATTTCAAATGGCTGTGGGCGCCGCTGATCGATTCGATCCGGCTGCCCATCATCGGCCGTTTCGGCCAGCGGGTCAGCTGGCTGTGGCTGACCGCCGCCTTCGTGATGGCGGCGATCATCTATCTCGGCGCGCTCGATCCCCAGGCGGATATCGCGCAGGTAGCCATTGCCGCCATTCTGGTGGGCGTGGCGGGCGCGACGTTCGATATCGTGATCGATGCCTATCGCATCGAGCTGCTGGAGCCGCGCCAGCTGGGCGTGGGATCGGGCATGAGCCAATATGGCTGGCGCATCGGCGCGGCGGCGGCAGGCGGTCTGGCGCTGATCGTGGCTGCGCGCGTGGGATGGAGCGCGGCCTATCTCGCCTGCAGCTTCTTCGCCCTGTTCGCATTCTTTACCGGCCTGATCATGGGCGAACCGGCCCGGCGGCAAGCGCCCAAACCGCTGAAAGGTCCGGTGGCCGCCGCCATCGCCTATGTCAGCCCGCTCGCCGAATTCTTCAAACGCAAGGGCGCGCTGCTCGTCCTGCTGTTCGTGCTGGTGCACAAGATCGGCGATACGCTGGCGAACCTGACCTTTAGGCTGTTGTTCGAGGACCTGGGTTTCACGAATGACGAGATTGCGCTGTATGACGTGGGCCTCGGTTTCTGGGCGCTTCTGATCGGCGTGTTCGTGGGCGGCATCATGTACGCCAAGCTGGGCATGAAGAAATCCGTGCTCATCAGTCTGATCCTGATGGCGGTATCGAACTTCGGTTTCGCCGCGCTGGCGATGCTGGGCCACAGCAATTGGGGCATGGCCGGTGCCATCGGGTTCGAAAATTTCGCCAGCGGCATCGGCGGGGTGGCGGTGGTCGCCTATCTCTCGGCGCTGTGCAATCTGCAGTTCACCGCCACGCAGTTCGCCCTGCTGTCGGCCGCCGCCAGCATCGTCGGGCGTTTCCTGACGGGCACGACGGCGGGCGGGCTGATCGAGGCGCTGGGCTATGTGAATTTCTATCTGCTCACCACCGCCGCCGCTTTTCCCGGCGTCATCCTGTTCTGGTGGATGATGCGCGCCGGACTGGTCGATCAGTCGATCGGCTCCGCCGGCACGCAGGATGCCGATGACATTGTGCAGGAACCCGAAGCGCAGAGCTGATCGCCCGGCCTCGCGGGCCACTCAGGCCTTGGTTTCGGCAATCTTCTCGGCCAGGAAATGGGCAATCTGATGGGCGTGGCCGCTGCTGGCGCCGCCCATCAACCCGTCCAGGCATTCCCCGCCCGTATCCGGATCGGCAAGAACACCGAGTATGGCGGATTCGTCGGCGGTCATGCGCGGCATGCAGCAATGACCGATCGCGATGTTACGCGCGCCATTTTGGGCCAGCTCCAGCACGAAGGCACGCAGCAGCACCAGCGGCGCACGGAATTGCGCGCCATAGCGGCCAAGCATGCGTTCCGCGGCCACGGCATCGCGCAGGCCGTGCTGGGCCATCCGGCGAAAGGCGAACAGCAGCAACTGGCTATCCGGATCGCGCGGCACCGGATGAGGCAGCATGGCGCAGTGGCGCGGGCTGGCCTGCTCAGGCGCGGCGGGGCGGCGATCATAGCGCTGGGATGGATGGCGGGATTGGTCGGTCATCGAACGTCCTTTTCGCTTGGGACGCCCATGAACCATATGACGCTATTGCAAGTCAATCGCAATATAGGTGGTCTAGTCCGGAATCATGTCGTTTCGTCGCAGGACATCGCCCGAAAGATATAGGGAGCCTGCGATGAGGATGGTGTCCCTCGTCTCCGGCCCAAGGGTCCGCAGCGCGGCCTCGACGTTGCTGGCGCTGGCTGTCGGAATGTCCGGCGCGGTATAGGCGCCTTGATCATGCGATTCATGGCCGGGCACGGGCACCACGGTGATGGAACGCAGCTGCCCCTTCAGATGCGCCAGCAGCGCATCCGAATTCTTGTTGGCCAACATACCGATGACGAGATGTACCGGCCCCATCCGCTCGCGCACGAACGCGCCCAGCGCTTCGCCCGCATTGCTGTTATGGCCGCCATCCAGCCAGACGGTGGCCTGCGGCACCAGATCGGTGAGCGGACCATGGCCCAGTTTCTGGAGCCGGGCAGGCCAGTGCGCGGCGGCGAGTCCGCGCTCCATCGCCCCGGCGCTCACGGTCAGCTGGTCCTGATGGCGCAGCATGGCGATCGCCAGCGCGGCATTGTCGGCCTGATGCGCGCCGGGCAAGGCGGGCAGGGGAAGGTCGAGCGTTCCGGCCTGGTCGCGATAATGCAGCTGGTCTGCCTGCGCATCGGCGTGCCAGCCGCCGCCCCGCGCCACCAGCGGCGCGCCAGCGGTCTCGGCCACACCGGCGATGGCCGCTGCCATGGCGGCGCTGTAACATTGCGTCACCAGCGGCGCATGCTGCTTGGCGATGCCGGCTTTCTCCCAGGCAATGCGCGTCAGCGGATCGCGCGGACTGCCGGTCTCTTCGGCCAGCAGAAAGGCCTCATGATCGATGCCAAGCGCCGCGATGGCGGTGACGGCGGGGCGGGGCAGGACATTGGTGGCATCCAGCCGCCCGCCAAGCCCCACTTCGACGATCGTTGCGTCAGCGGGCGTTCTGGCAAAAGCCAGAAAAGCGGCGGCGGTGGTGATTTCGAAAAAGCTCGCGCCAAGATCGCCTGAAAGGTCGAGCACTTCTTTCAACAGGGGCGCAAGCGCGGCATCGTCGATCAGCGATCCGGCCACGCGAATCCGCTCGTTGAACCGCACCAGATGCGGGCTGGTATAGGCGTGCACGCACCGGCCATCGGCTTCCAGCATCGCACGCACGAAAGCGGCGGTGGAGCCTTTGCCATTGGTGCCGGCAATGTGGAACACGGGCGGCAGGCGGCGTTCGGGATGGTCCAGCCGCGCCATCAGGCTGTGCATGGCATCCAGGCCCAACCGCCCCTGCGGCAGTGACAGCGCGGCCAGACGGTCTAGCTGCCGCTGCACTGCGGGATCGGATGAGGACGCGCCATCAGCCATGTCGCGGCGCTCCGGATTCCGGCGATCGGCGCATCAGATTCGCCGCTGCGCCGCGTCGATGCACGGGCGCAACGTCGGCGTTCAAGCCGCCCTGTTGGCCGTACGCCCGGCCATGAGATAGCCCATGACGGTCGACAGCTTGTCCCGCAGTGCGTGGCGATGGACGATCATGTCGATCATGCCATGGTCCAGCAGATATTCGCTGGTCTGGAAATCGTCCGGCAATTTCTCACGGATCGTGTTTTCGATCACCCGGCGGCCGGTAAAGGCCAGCGTGGCACCCGGTTCGGCCAGATGCAGATCGCCGAGCAGCGCATAGCTTGCCATCACGCCGCCGGAGGTTGGGTCGGTCAGCACCACGATATAGGGCAGTCCGGCATCTTTCAGCCGCTGCACGCCCACGGTCATCTTGGGCATCTGCATCAGCGAGAGGATACCCTCCTGCATGCGCGCGCCGCCGCTGGCGGTGAAGATGATATAGGGGCAGTTGTTCTCGATCGCCGCCTTGGTGCCCAGGATGAAGGCTTCGCCCACACCAAGGCCCATGGAGCCGCCCATGAAGGCAAAATCCTGCACGCCGATCACGGCTTTCTGCTCGGCGATTTCGCCCATGGCATTGATCAGTGCATCGCTTTCCCCGGTGGCCTGACGCGCCTGCTTCAACCGGTCGACATAGCGTTTGGTATCGCGAAATTTCAGCGGATCCTCGCGCACCAACGGCGTTGGCAGCGTTGTCCAGCTGCCCTTGTCGAACAGGGCTTCGAAACGCTGCGCGGGCCGAATGCGGCCATGATGGTCGCAGCTGGGGCAGACATGCTGATTGTCCTCATATTCCTTGAGAAACACCATCTCGCCGCAGCCCTTGCACTTGTGCCACAGCTGCTCGCTGGTCTCGCGCTTGGCGACGAAGGGGATCGCGTTGCGGACGCGGTTGAGCCAGGTCATGCGGATGCCTTTCTAGCGTTTTGAACAGCCTGCGATAGCGAAGCCACATAGTCTTGCACCTTGGCCGGGGCATCGCTGCCATGTTCGGCAATCAGCTCCACGATGGCGGAGCCAACCACCACACCATCGGCCACGCGCGCCACATCGGCCGCCTGATCCGGCGTGCGAATGCCGAAGCCCACGGCCACGGGCAGGTCCGTTGCCGCTTTCAGCCGCGCCACCGCCTCGTCGATGCTGCCGCCGGTCGCCTGCTGCTTGCCGGTGACGCCGGCGACGGAGACATAATAGAGAAACCCGCTCGCCCCATCGAGCACCATCGGCAGCCTTGCGGCATCGGTGGTCGGGGTGGCCAGGCGGATGGGGGAGATGCCCTGTTCCCGCAGGGCAGGGCCCAGATCGATATCCTCTTCAGGGGCCAGATCGACGCAGATGACCCCGTCCACACCGGCGTTCGAGGCGGCATCGGCAAACCATTCCGGCCCGCGCCGCACCATCGGATTGGCATAGCCCATAAGGATCAGCGGCACATCGGGATGGCGCTGCCGGAACCCAGTCGCAATCGCCAGGATATCCGCGGTGGTCGTGCCCTTTGCGAGGCTGCGCAGGTTCGCCGCCTGGATCGCCGGGCCGTCGGCCATCGGATCGGTGAACGGCATGCCCAGCTCGATCACATCCGCCCCGCCCGCGACCAGCGCGTCGAGATTGGCGGCCGTGTCGCCATCGCCAGCGGTGATGAAACAGACGAGCGCGGGATGCTGTTTGGCGAAAGCCGCCGAGAGGCGGGTCATATCGCCACGCCCAGCGCGTCGGCCACGGTGAAGATGTCCTTGTCGCCGCGGCCGCATAGATTGGCGAGGACGATCTTGTCCTCGTCCATCTCGCGGGCGGCCTCGATCACCTTGGCGATGGCGTGGGCCGGTTCCAGCGCGGGGATGATGCCTTCGGTCTTGCAGAGCAGCTGAAAAGCGGTCAGCGCCTCCTCATCGGTGCAGCTGACATAATCGACGCGGCCGGAATCCTTCAGCCAGCTATGCTCGGGGCCGATGCCGGGATAGTCCAGTCCTGCGCTGATCGAATGGGCCTCGGCAATCTGGCCGTCCTCATCCTGCAGCAGATAGGTCTTGTTGCCGTGCAGGATGCCGGGCGCTCCGCCGGCCAGGCTGGCGGCATGCTTCTTCTCCAGGCCTTGGCCCGCAGCCTCGACGCCGAGCATCTTGACGTCGGGATCGTCGAGGAAGGGGTGGAACAGGCCGATGGCGTTGCTGCCGCCGCCGATCGCAGCGACCAGCAGATCGGGCAGGCGGCCGGTACGGGCCTGCATCTGCGCCTTTGCCTCGGTGCCGATCACGCTCTGGAAATCGCGCACCAGCTCAGGATAGGGGTGCGGACCGGCGGCAGTGCCGATAATGTAGAATGTGTCGTGCACATTGGCGACCCAGTCGCGCAGCGCCTCGTTCATCGCATCCTTCAGGGTGCGCGCGCCGCTCTCGACGCCGATCACTTCAGCGCCCAGCAATTTCATGCGGAACACATTGGGCGCCTGCCGCTCCATGTCGCGCGCGCCCATATAGATGACGCAGGGCAGGCCGAAGCGCGCGGCGACGGTGGCGGTGGCCACGCCATGCTGGCCAGCACCGGTCTCGGCGATGATGCGGGTCTTGCCCATGCGCATGGCGAGCAGGATCTGGCCCACGCAATTGTTGATCTTGTGCGCGCCGGTGTGATTCAGCTCGTCGCGCTTGAACCAGATCTGCGCGCCTTTGCCCGCCGGGGCGCTTTCGCGCACATGGTCGGTCAGGCGCTCGGCATAATAAAGCGGGCTTGGGCGCCCGACATAATGTTCCAGCAGATCGTCGAACTGCGCGCGGAACGCCGGGTCCTCCTTGGCTGCGCGATATTCGCGCTCCAGATCGAGCACGAGCGGCATGAGCGTCTCGGCGACATAACGTCCGCCATAGGCGCCGAAATGCCCACGGTCGTCGGGGCCGGTGCGATAGCTGTTAGGCTTGGGAATGGTCTCTGTCATAATCCTGCACCGCTTCGCAGAAGGCGCGGATCAAGTCCACATCCTTGACCCCCGGCGCGCTTTCCACACCTGAAGAAACATCGACGAGGGGCGCGGCCGTGGCGGCCAGCGCCTGCCCAACATTGGCCGGATCGAGACCGCCCGCCAGCCCCCAGGGAAGGTGATGGTCATGGTCTACAACGATCGACCAGTCGAACCCGGTACCATTGCCGCCGGGCAGCTGCCTGGCAGGGGCATCGAACAGCATGCGATCGGCCACCTGATCGAATTTATAGGCGTTGCGGATCTGATCGACATCGCGCACGCCGAACGCCTTCCAGATTTCGAACGGCGTTTTCTGTTTCAGCGCGCCGAGCCATTCCGGCGTCTCGCTGCCGTGAAACTGGATCACGTCGGGCCGCACGTCCTGCATCGCCTTGGCGGTGGCCACCGGATCGGCGTTCACCAGCAAAAGCACCACCTTGACGTGCGCCGGCGCGCGGCGACGCAGCTTCGTGGCGTCTTCCAGCGACACATGGCGCGGGCTTTTGTCGAAATGGACCAGTCCGACATGGGTCGCCCCGGCATCGATGGCAGCGTCAAAGCTTTCAGGCGTGGAGAGCCCGCAGATCTTGATATCGGTCATGGGGCAGCACCTAGGTGTCCGGCGGGCGTCTCACAAGGTGGCCGCGATGGCCCGCGCCGCCGCGACGGGATCATCGGCCTTGGTGATCGGGCGGCCGACGACCAGCACGCTGGCCCCTGCGTCGCGGGCCGCGCGCGGCGTCATGGTGCGCTTCTGATCGCCGCTCTCGCCATGGTCCGGCCGCAGACCGGGCACCACGAAATAGCCGTCTTTCCACGCCTTGTGCGCCGCTTTCACTTCATGGCCGGAGCATACGATGCCATCGAGACCGGCCTGGCGCGCCAGATCGGCCAGCCGCATGACCTGGTCATGGGCCGATCCGCCAATGCCGGTCGCGGTCATGTCCTCGCCGTCCAGGCTGGTCAGCAGGGTCACGGCCACCACCTTGGTGTGTTCGCCCGCCGCCGCCTTGGCGTCCTCCATCATCGCGCGCCCGCCGCTGGCATGCACGGTGACGATCGCCGGTTCGAGCACATGCACCGCCTGCATGGCCTTGGCGACGGTGTTGGGAATGTCATGCAGCTTGAGGTCGAGAAAGATCGGCAGGCCGACATGCGCCATTTCATGCACGCCATGATGGCCGTTGGCGCAGAAGAATTCGAGGCCGAGCTTGAGGCCGCCTATCTGGCCTTTCAGCTTCTGCGCGATGGCCAGCGCATCATCCAGATGCGGCGTATCCAGCGCGACGAACAGGGGATTGGTCATCGCGACGATCTGCCGGGGTTGCTGCTGGAAAGCCCGTCGTCTGGCCGCGTGCCGGTGACGGGGTCGGCGGGCGCTCTGTCTTCATAGGCACGCGCATCATGAGCGCGCTGATCGGCACGGTCCCGCGCGCCGCCGCCCATCGCAGACGCATCGGCGGCCTTCGGCGCGGTTGCGCTGGCAGTCGCAGACCGCTGGCTAGCCTCGAGCGATGCCACGCGGCGGCGCAGCCGCCACAGCATGGTGCGATAGACCAGATAGAGCGGCAGGAAACCGATCAGAAAGGCGCTGATCACCAGCACGGGCAATTTGGTATCCATGCGCAGGCCGCCCCACAGGCCGACCGAGACCGGCTCCCAGTTATTGGCCGCGAACACCACGAGCACCACTGCCAGAGCCACCCAGAACAGAGTCTTCAGAAATTGCATGTCATCTCCATCCCGCTGTTGGTCTGCCATGGTCATAGGATTGCCCGCATCAAAGCGCTAGGGGCCTGTCGTCCCCGGAACAAACCACTGGCTGCGCCATTGTTAGGGTGACAGTTCAGTCTCGACCAAAATTGGAGATACACCCATGGCGTTCACCCTTCCCGATCTTCCCTATTCCAAAACCGCTTTCGGCGATGTGATCAGCGAAGACACGTTCAATTATCATTATGGCAAGCACCACCAGGCCTATGTCGACAAGACCAATGCTGCGGTGGAAAAGAGCGACATGTCGTCGCCAAAGCTGAGCGAAGTGGTGTTGAACGCCAAGACGCAGGGCGACAACGGCCTGTTCAACAACAGCGCGCAGGTCTGGAACCACAGCTTCTACTGGGAATGCCTGGCTCCTGAAGGCGGCGCACCATCGGGCGAATTGAAGGACGCGCTGGAGCGCGATTTCGGCTCGGTCGATGCTTTCAAGAAGAAGTTCAAGGAAGAGGCGACCGGTCACTTCGCCAGCGGTTGGGCATGGCTGGTGCTGGACGGCGACAAGCTGGACATCACGAGCTTCCACGATGCCGACACACCGATTGCGCATCAGGGCAAGAAGCCGGTCTTCACGCTCGATGTGTGGGAGCATGCCTATTATCTCGATTATCAGAATGCCCGTCCCGACTATATCGATGCCCTGCTCGACAAGGCGGTGAACTGGGAATTCGTGGCAAAGAATCTCGACGGCAAGGGCGTCGAGCGGGCCGATCAGCAGGCCTGATCGATCTACAGAATTTGAAGAAAGGCCGTCCATTGGGCGGCCTTTTTTTTTGTGCGCGAAAGGTTCATGCGTAGGGAAGGATAATGCCGATCTTCCCGTTCGGAAAATATTGGCGTCAGGCGAAGCCGCGCTGTTTTGCCACTATGGCCATCCAGCCACGTAAAATCAGCTCAAACCCTTCGACAAGTCTCGGCACAGACATTCCTCCAGCGCGAATGCGCTAGGCCTGGATATCCGACGGGCAGAGGTTCAGCCCTGCGGCGGCACGTCGATGGCGGCTTCGCTTTCATCATCGGCGGCCAGCCCATGCTTCATCAGCATCGGCACGTTGGCGAGCGCGAAAACGAACGTCAACGCGGTGACGCCCCAGACTTTCAGCGTCAGCCAAGTATCGAAGTCGAACAGCGCGATGATAGCCTCATTGGCAATGGCCAGGGCGGCGAAGAAGATGGCCCAGTTGCGCGACAGTTTCATCCATCCTTCGTGCGACAGGCCCTCGAAGGCATATTCCAGCAGATAGCGGATCGCCGGCTTGCCGCGCAGCAGGCCGATGAAGATGGTGATCGCGAACAGCGCATAAATGCCGGTGGGCTTGTGCTGGATGAAGCTGGGATCGCCGAAATAGATGGTCAGCCCGCCAAAGCCGAGCACCAGCACCGCCGATAGCCACAGCATCGGCGAGATCTTGCCGAGCAGCCATCGGGACAGGATCAGCGCCACCACGATCGCGCCCATGAAAATCGCCGTGCCATAGATCGCGGCGGAGACCGGGTTTTCGCCCGGATCGAAAAACTTATAGGCGATGAAGAACAGCAGCAGCGGCCCGAAATCGAGCGCGAAACTGAGGCCGCCATGCTTTTTGCGGGGCTGCGCCGCAGCGGTGGCTGCGGCAGGGGTGTTGGCGTCGCTCATTGCGTGTCTCCGGCAATCGCGGCGGCAAGCTCGTCGGGATCGAAAGGCTTCAGATCGTCGATGGTCTCGCCCACGCCGATGGCATGGATGGGCAGGCCCTGGCTCTTGGCCGCCGCCACCAGCACGCCGCCGCGCGCGGTGCCATCCAGCTTGGTCATGACCAGGCCGGTGACATGCGCCACTTCCTTGAACGTCTCGATCTGGTTGATCGCATTCTGTCCGGTCGTGGCGTCGAGCACCAGCACCACATTATGCGGGGAGGCGGGGTTGAGACGGCCCAGAACGCGGCGGATCTTGGCCAACTCGTCCATCAGCTCGCGCTTGTTCTGCAGGCGGCCCGCCGTGTCCACGATCAGCACGTCGATGCCCGTGGCGGTGGCTTCCTTGACGGCGTCGTAAACGATACCAGCCGCGTCGCCGCCTTCCTTGCCGCTGATGATCGGCACGCCGATGCGGTCCGCCCAGACCTTGAGCTGGCCGATGGCGGCGGCGCGAAACGTATCGCCCGCGGCCAGCATCACGCCATAGTCCTGCTCGACGAAATTATGCGCCAGCTTGGCGATGGTGGTGGTCTTGCCCGATCCGTTGACGCCGATGACGAGGATTACCTGCGGGCGGGGAAAGGCTTCGATCTCCAGCGGTTTTGCGGCGGGGCGCAGGATGGCCGCGATCTCCCGCTCGACGACCTGCATCACCGCATATTCGGTCACGCCGCCCTCGAAGCGTTCGGCGGCCAGCTTGTCGCGAATCTGCGCGGCAGTTTCGGGGCCGAGATCGGACATGATCAGTGCGTCCTCGATTTGATCCAGATCGGCTTCCTCCAGACGGCCCGCGCCAACGATGCCGGCCAGATTGCCGGTCAGCCGTTGGCTGGTGTCTTTCAGCCCGCCGAACAGCTTGTCGCGCCAGCTCGGTTTGCTGCTCATGGGGTGTCTCCGATCAGGATAGTGTTTTCGATGGCGGCGATACGCAGCGGAACGATGGCACCGACGGGATAGGGGCCGCCATCACCGTCGCACCGGCGGGGGACGGAATCGTCCGCCCCATCCTCGTGCGATCCGACAGCCCGGCCTTTGCCGGAAGGACGAGAAAGGGTGGGCAGGCGGACCTTGGCGAAATTGGGCGCATGGCCGTGGCCGCCATGTTCCACCAGGATTGGCTGGACCGATCCGATCAGCGATCGCTGCCAGGCGTCATGCCGTGCGGTCACGGCGTCGCGCAGCATTTTGGCGCGGGCCTTGATGGTGCGGCCATGGACCTGCGGCATGCGCGCGGCGGGCGTGCCGGTGCGCGCGGAATAGGGGAAGATATGGCCGTGGACGATATCGCATTCTTCCACGATCTTGAGACTGTTTGCGAACATCGCGTCGCTTTCCGTTGGAAAACCGGCAATGATATCCGCGCCGATGGCGATGTCCGGGCGCGCCGCTTTCAGCCGCTGCACCAGATCGATCGCCTGTGCCCGGCTGTGCCGCCGCTTCATCCGCTTCAGGATCATGTCGTCGCCCGCCTGCAGCGACAGATGGATATGTGGCATCACGCGCTCATGCTGCGTGATCAGATCGAACAGGCGGTCGTCCACCTCGATCCCGTCGAGGGAGGACAGGCGCAGCCGGGGCAAATCGGGCACGGCGCGCAGGATGCGCTCGACCAGGCTGCCGAGCCGCGGACTGCCGGGCAGGTCCGCGCCATAGCTGGTCACGTCCACGCCGGTTAGCACGATTTCGCGGAAGCCTTCACCCACCAGCGCCTTGGCGCGCTCGACCACGGCGCCCGCAGGCACCGAGCGGCTGTTGCCGCGGCCGAAGGGGATGATGCAAAAGGTACAGCGATGATCGCAGCCATTCTGCACTTCCAGAAAGGCACGGGCGCGGTCGGAAAAGCTGCTGGCGAGATGCGGCGCAGTCTCACGCACCTGCATGATGTCCGACACGCGGATTTTCGCCTCGTCCGGCGCAGGCGCATATAGCGCGGCGTCCGCCTTTTCGCCATTGCCGATCACGCGCGCCACTTCGGGCATGGCGGCGAAGCGTTCCGGCTCCACCTGCGCGGCGCACCCGGTCACCACGATGCGCGCACCGGGCCGCCGCTTATGGGCTTGGCGGATCAGCTGGCGCGTGCGGCGCACGGCTTCGTTGGTCACCGCGCAGCTGTTCACCACGATCAGATCGTCGCGCGGGCCCAGCGCCGCGGCAATCGCATCGCTTTCGGCGATGTTGAGGCGGCAGCCGAGCGAAATGGTCTCGGTCATCCGAAGCGGTTCCAGTCCGTCCGGCCTTCGAACACATAGGTGGCCGGGCCGGTCATCCGGACGGCTTCCCCTTCGGTCCAGGCGATGGTCAGCACGCCGCCGGGCAGGTGCACCGCCACCGGGCTGCGTGCCAGGCCCTTGCGGATGGCCGCCACCGCCGTGGCGCAGGCGCCCGATCCGCAGGCCAGCGTCAGCCCTGCGCCGCGTTCCCACACCCGCAGGTCCAGGCCGCCATCGTCCCTGGTCGCAGCCACATTGACGTTCACCCGCTCGGGAAAGAGCGCGTCATGCTCGATCTGCGGACCGAGCGTTTCCAGATCGATCGCCTGCACGTCGTCTACGAAGAACACCGCATGCGGATTGCCGACATTGACCGCCATCGGTCGTTCCAGCGCGCCATGGCCGATCGGCATGTCCGTTGGGTCGACGGCATAGGCCAGCGGGATCGCTTCCCAATCGAAATGCGGCTGCCCCATCGCCACTTCGGGCAGATCGTCTGCGCGGCCTTCCAATATTCCGGCGACCGTCTCTATCCGCACATGCCGCCCGATCAGCGCCACGACGCAGCGCGTGGCATTGCCGCAGGCCTGCGCATCGCTGCCGTCGGCATTGACGATGCGCATGCTCAGGTCCGCTATAGACGAGGGCGAGAGGATGATCAGCTGGTCGCAGCCGATGCCATGCTTGCGGTCCGCAATGGCGGCGGCCTGCGCCGGGGAGGGCGCAAAGGCTTCCTCGCGCGCATCGACGATCACGAAGTCGTTGCCGAGCCCGTGCATCTTGTGAAAACGGCCATTGTGCATGCGCCGCGCTTTAGGATCGCTTGCCGGTCAAGTCCAGCCGTAGCGGGGGCAGCCGGTCAGCCGAAGGCCCGTCGCCATGGTGACTGATCGTCATGGTGCCGGTGTCCGGCGGTTTCGCGCTGCGCATCGGTGATGATCGGCATGCCGTTCTGTGCCAGCAGCGCGCGTGCGCCCAGCAAGTCCGTCGGATGCCCGAAATGATAGCCCTGACCGCGATGGCAGCCCATGGCGCGAATGGTCTCGGCCACCTCGGCATGCTCGATGCCTTCCGCCGTCACCGGAAGACCCAGGCTGCTGCCCAGGCCGATGATGGCTTTCACGATGGCTTCGCTGTCGTTCTTCTCCTCGAGAGAGAGAATGAAACTCTTGTCGATCTTGATCCGGTCGAACGGCAGCGCGCGCAAATGGGCGAGCGAGCTGTAGCCGGTGCCGAAATCGTCGAGCACGACGCTGATGCCCTGATTTTTCAGGCTGCTGATGGTCTCCTGTGCCAGCGTGAGATTTTCGAACAGCGAACTTTCCGTGATCTCGATTTCCAGACGGTGGGCGGGAAAGCCCGTCTCGGTGAGCAGCTTGACGATCTTCTGCGCCAGCCAGGGATCGCGCAGCTGGATCGGCGAGATATTGACCGCAAGCGACAGATGCGCCGGCCATTGGCGCACCTCCATGAACGCCTGTTCCATGACCGATATCGATAGAGACTCGATCAGCGCCGTATCTTCGGCGATGCCGATGAAGCTGTCCGGTGAGACCAGCAGGCCATCGTGCATCCAGCGGGCCAGCATCTCGAAACCGATGATCTCGCCGCTGGCCAGATCGACCTGCGGTTCGAAATGGGGCAGGAACTCGCCCAGCGGAATGCCGCGGCGCATCGCCAGTTCCACCTCGTTGCGGGACAACAGCGCCGCCTCCATCTCAGGATCGAACCAGGCATAGCGGTTCTTGCCCAGTCGTTTGGCAGCATACATCGCGATGTCCGCGCGGCGCATGACCAGCTCCACGCTCTCCGCGCCGGTCTCGCTGACGCTGATGCCGACGGATGTGGTCAGATCGAATTCCAGGCGGTCCTGCGGTGTCGGCTGCGAGACGGCTTCTACCATCCGCGCGGCAATATCGTCGACGGCGTTGGCCTGGTCCGGATCGAACAGAAAAACGCAGCCGAATTCGTCTCCACCGAGCCGCGCGACAATGGCCTCTGCAGGCGCGACGGAGAGCATGCGTGCGGCAACGCGGCACATCACGTCATCGCCTGCCGCATGCCCGTAAAGATCGTTGATCCGTTTGAAATCGTCCAGATCGAGCATCAGGAAAGCAATCTGGCAGTGCTGTTTGCGCGCCGCCATGAACAGCTCGGCCGTCCCCTCCGTCACCGCGCGGCGGTTTTTCAGGCCCGTCAGCGGGTCGGTCACGGCCAGCTCGGTCGCACGGTTTTCGGCGGCGATCCGTTCTGCCATCTCCACCGTCATTTCGCGGTAGCGGCGCCATCCGAAAATGATGAGCGCAATATTCAGCAGAAGCGCGGACACCATGACGTTATCGGCCTCGCCGATATTGTCGACATGCTGAACGATATCCGACAGCACGGAGCCGCTGGTGCCGATGAACAGGATGAGCGCGGCCACCATGATCCCGCCGGTCACCACATCGCGGCCAGCCCCGTTCCGATGTCCGTTCTTGCGCATGTGCACGCGATCCTGCATCGCTCGACCTCTCCTAATCAGTCGCCGGTTTTGCAGAAAAGTGGAAATTTAGGGTTAATATTTGGCGTGCGGCCATGGCATCTGGCCGGCACGCCTTGGCCCTTGCCAATTGCCTGACCGGGCTGTAATGAAGCGATGCTATCGCGGACCCGCACGGGTTCGTTTCAAGCTATCTGGTTGCAACGCAATCACGCTGGTCGGCGAGTCTTCGCCCACCGGCGATTTTTGCGTTTATCGCCAGGCGAAAGGTTTTTGAAGACTATGTTCGAGAAGCTGAGCGACAGGCTTTCCGGTACGTTCGACCGGCTGAAGGGCCGGGGCGCGTTGTCCGAAGCCGATGTGCGCGCGGCTTTGCGCGAAGTACGGATCGCGCTGCTGGAGGCGGATGTCGCGCTTCCCGTGGTGCGCGAATTCGTCGAGTCCATCACCGAGGAAGCGATCGGCCAGTCGGTGCTGCGCTCGGTTACGCCGGGCCAGCAGGTGGTCAAGATCGTCAATGACGGTCTGGTGCGCATGCTGGGGTCCGAAGCATCGGATCTCGAGCTGGCGGTGTCTCCGCCGGCGGTGATCATGATGGTCGGCCTGCAGGGCTCGGGCAAGACGACGACCACGGCCAAGATCGCCAAGCGGTTGAAGGAAAAGGACCGCAAGAAGGTCCTCATGGCATCGCTCGACGTCAATCGTCCGGCGGCGCAGGAACAGTTGGCCACGCTGGGCACCCAGGTGGATGTCGCCACCCTGCCGATCGTGGCGGGGCAACAACCGGTCGATATCGCCAAGCGCGCGCTGCAGTCCGCAAAGCTGCAGGGCTATGATGTCCTGATGCTCGATACGGCAGGGCGCCTGCACGTCGATCAGCAATTGATGGACGAGATGCGGGCCGTGTCCGATACGGCGCAGCCGGCCGAGACGCTTCTCGTGGTCGATGCGCTGACGGGGCAGGACGCCGTCAATGTTGCGCAGAGCTTTACCAGCCAGGTGCCATTGACCGGCGTGGTGCTGACCCGGATGGATGGCGATGCGCGCGGCGGCGCGGCGCTGTCGATGCGCGCTGTTACAGGACGGCCCATCAAGTTTGTCGGTACCGGCGAAAAGGCCGATGCGCTGGAGCAGTTCCACCCGGAACGCGTGGCGGGCCGTATTCTCGGCATGGGCGATGTCGTCGGGCTGGTCGAGCGGGCAGCAGCATCGGTCGAGGCGGACGAGGCCGAGGCGCTGGCCAAGAAAATGGCCAAGGGCGAGTTCGATCTGGACGATCTGCGCGCCCAGCTGCGCCAGATGACCAAGATGGGCGGCATCGGCGCGCTGGCGGGCATGATCCCCGGCATGAAGAAAGCCAAGCAGGCGATGGCCGCCAGCGGGGCGGACGACAAGATGCTGGTGCATCTCGATGCGATCATCGGATCGATGACGCGCGAGGAGCGCAAGAAACCCGGCCTGATGAATGCCAAGCGCAAGCGCCGCGTGGCCATCGGCTCCGGCACCACGGTGCAGGAGGTCAACAAGCTTCTGAAGATGCACCAGGAAATGGCGCGCGCGATGAAGAAGATTCGCAAGATGGGCGGGCTCAAGGGTCTGGCCGCGATGTTCGGCAAGTCCGGCGGCGACATGGGTGACATGATGGGCGCGCTCGGCGGGCCCGGCGCTGGCGGCATGCCGGGACTGGGCAGCGGTGGCCTGCCGCCGGAACTGGCCAATATGATGAACAAGAAACGCAAGTAACACTATCAAACAAACCGAACAACTTACTGAAAAGACAAGGAATTATATTATGGCAGTAGCAATGCGTCTTTCGCGCGGTGGCTCCAAGAAGCGCCCTTATTATAAGATCGTCGTGGCCGACTCGCGCGCCGCACGCGATGGCAAGTTCATCGAGCGCATCGGCAGCTACAACCCGCTGCTTCCCAAGGACAGTGATGAGCGCGTGAAGCTCGACGTCGAGCGCGCGAAGCACTGGATCGCCGCCGGTGCGCAGCCATCCGATCGCGTGCTGCGCTTCCTGGACGCCGCCGGTGTTGTCGAGCGCAAGGCGCGCAACAACCCGAACAAGGCCAAGCCGGGCGAAAAGGCCACCGAGCGCGCCGAAGAGCGGGCCGAAAAGGAAGCTGCTGCCAAGGAAGCGGCTGAAGAAGCCAAGAACGCACCGACTGAGGAAGCCGCCGCTGAGGAAACCACCGAGGAAGTGGTGGCCGAAAAGGTGGAAGACGCGACGACCGAAGAAAAGAGCGAAGGCTGATCATATCGGCCCCTTCCATATCTGGGAGGGGCCGTTTTTCCGGGGCAGCGCTGTCTCTTGGCGGCTTGAGCAGTCGCCCGCGTTCGCATCGCTGTCTCGACCTGGAGACAAGGCCAGAACAACAGGGACCATAGCATCATGACTCCCGACAAACCCGTCACCCTGGCCGTCATCATCGGTGCGCATGGCATAGCCGGTGAGCTGCGGCTCAAGCTGTTTACCGAGGATGTTGCCAGCCTGAAGCGCCACAAGAGCTTCAATGGCGGCACGCTGACGCTATCGTCCGTGCGCGCCAACAAGGGCGGAGCCATCGCGCGTATCGCCGAGGTGGTTGACCGCAACGGGGCGGAAGCGCTGCGCGGGACCGAACTCACCGTGCCCCGTTCCGCGCTGCCGGCGCTGGCCGAGGGCGAATATTATCATGTCGATCTGATCGGGCGCGGCTGTGTCACGCCGGACGGCGCGGCCATCGGCACTGTCCTCGCCGTGCATGATTATGGCGCGGGCGATATCGTGGAGATCGACCTGATCGCCGGCAAGACCCTGATGGTGCCCGTCGCCGACACGCAGGAGCAGGGCGAGCAGTTGGCCATCCCCGCCCATTGGATGGACGACGACAGCTCCGCTTCATCCGATCAAGAGGACTCCGCATGATCCGTTTCCCAATATGCCGCGCTGCGCTGACCGCGATGTCGCTGCTGAGCCTAGCGGCCTGCTCCGCCGAGGTCGGCACCGCGGATCAATCCGCCGTCGTCGATGAAGACGGCACGGTGGCCACGCCGCAAAGCGGTTCGGCGGACCCGCTGACGCAGCCCGAAACGGACAGCCCCTCCACCGCCGAATAGGCCGGGCAGGGCAGAACCCATGACCTTCACCGCGCAAATCCTCACGCTGTATCCGGAGATGTTTCCCGGACCGCTCGGGGTCAGCCTGGCCGGGCGGGCGCTGGAGGAAGGACGCTGGGCGTGTGAACCGATCCAGATCCGTGATTTTGCCGAGGACCGGCACCGCTCGGTCGACGATACGCCCGCTGGCGGCGGCGCGGGCATGGTGCTGCGCGCCGATGTGCTGGGCCGCGCGGTGGATCATGCGCTGGAGCGCGCACCGGACGCACCGCTGATCGCCATGACGCCGCGCGGTGCACCGCTCACGCAGGCGCGCGTGCGTGCAATTGCGAGCGGCCCCGGCGTTTCCATCCTGTGTGGGCGGTTCGAAGGGTTCGACGAGCGTTTGTTCGATGCCCGCCCGATCGAGGAAATATCGATCGGCGACTATGTGCTTTCCGGTGGCGAAATCGGCGCGTTTACGTTACTCGACGCTTGCATCCGCTTGCTGCCCGGCGTAATGGGCGCGGCTTCGAGCGGTGAGGAGGAGTCTTTCGAAGACGGCCTTCTTGAATACCCTCATTATACCCGACCTCAGATTTGGGAAGGGCGCACGATCCCTGAAGTGCTGCGATCGGGGGATCATGCGAAGATCGCGGCCTGGCGGAAACGGCAGGCGGAAACGATCACACGGTCACGGCGGCCGGATCTTTGGGAGCGCCATCGGGGCGGTCCGGATCAGTCGCCCTCTGGCGCGCGGCGTGAAACGAAAAAGGATTGATGCCATGAACATCATTCAGACATTAGAGGCCGAAGCCATTGAAGCGCTCGGCAAGGATATTCCGGATTTCCGTGCGGGCGATACGCTGCGCGTCGGCGTGAAGGTTGTGGAAGGCGAACGTAGCCGCGTTCAGAACTTCGAGGGCATGTGCATTGCGCGGTCCAACCGCGGCATGGGTTCCAACTTCACCGTACGCAAGATGAGCTTCGGCGAAGGCGTCGAGCGCGTATTCCCGCTTTATTCGCCCAATCTCGATTCCATCGAGGTGGTGCGTCGCGGCGTCGTGCGCCGTGCGAAGCTGTACTATCTGCGCGGCCTGACCGGCAAGCGCGCCCGTATCGCGGAACGCCGCGATCCGCGCGGTTCCAAGAAGGACGCCGCGAAGTAAGCTTTGCGAACACGCATTGGGTTGCGCCTGTGGGCGTGCCCGCTAATCTGAAGGGCGTGCGGTGTGATCCGCGCGCCCTTTTTCTTTGCAACCGGACCGTTTCATGAAGCGCACTGCCGCCCTCGCTCTGGCCCTTGCGGCCGCATCCACCCCCGCCATCGCCCAGGATCAGGCCGCCATGCCGCAGACGTCGCCCGAACAGCAGCCCCTGACGCTGGAGGCGGTATTCGGCAGCCCGTCGCTGAACGGCCCCAGCCCGCGCGGATTGAAGCTGGCGCCCGATGGATCGATGGTGACGCTGCTGAAGAACCGCGTGGACGACAAGGACCGCTACGATCTGTGGGCGATGGACCTTCAGACGGGTGAACAGCGCATGCTGGTGGACAGCGAACAGGTCGGCACCGGCGCGGCGCTGAGCGAAGCGGAGAAGATGCAGCGTGAGCGGGCCCGTATCGGCGGGCTGAAGGGCATCGTGTCCTATGAATGGTCGCCCGATGCGCAGTCGATCCTCGTGCCGCTGGACGGCGATCTCTATCTGGCGAACCGCGACGGCGACGTGCGCCGCCTGACCGAAACCGAAGCCGGCGAGCTAAATCCTACGCTCAGCCCCGGCGGCCAATATCTCAGCTTCGTGCGCGATGGCGCGGTGATGGTGCAGCGGATGGCTGGCACCGATGCGGCTGCGATCACGCCGGACGAGCCGGACGCCGTGGAATGGGGCGTGGCCGAATTCGTGGCGCAGGAAGAAATGGACCGCGACACCGGCATGTGGTGGGCACCGAATGACAGCCGCATTGCGGTCGCGCGCGTCGATAACCGCCCCGTCGGCATCGTCACGCGTGCCGCCATCGGCGCGCAGGGCACCGAGGTCTATGATCAGCGCTATCCCGCCGCCGGCACGCCCAATGCCATCGTCGATCTCTATGTAATGAAAGCGGACGGCAGCGGCCGCGTGCAGGTCGATCTGGGTGCGGACAAGGACATCTATCTGGCCCGGGTGAACTGGAGCCCGGACGCGCAAACGCTCTATGTACAGCGGCAGAATCGCGCGCAGACCAGGATCGATCTTCTCAAGGTCGATCCGGCCACGGGAAAATCGCAGCTGCTGTTTTCCGAAGAACAGCCGCGCTTCACCAATCTGTCGGGCAATTTCCGCGCGCTGCGGGACGGCAGCCTGCTTTGGTCGTCCGAGCGTACGGGCTTCAACCATCTGTATCGCTGGAAGGCCGGTAAATGGACGCAGCTGACCAGTGGGGACTGGGTGGTCGGCCAGGTCATCGGTCTGGACGAAACCAAGGGCCTGGTCTGGTTCACCGGCAACAGGGAAACGCCGCTGGAGAACCATGTCTATCGCGCGCGGCTCGATGGCAAAGGCGAGGTGGAGCGGCTGACCGAGGCGGGCTGGTGGAACGGCGCGAGCATGGACGGCAAGGCGCGCGCCATGCTGGTCACACGTTCCAGCCCCACCCAGCCATCGCAAACCTATCTGGCCGATGCGGACGGCAAGCGCAGCTTCTGGATCAGCGAGAATACGGTGGACGCGGGCCATCCCTATGCGCCGTATCTCGCCAGCCACCGTGCACCGGAATTCGGCACGCTAAAGGCCGCCGATGGCAGCACGCTCTATTACAAGATGCTCAGCCCCGTGCGCGAACCGGGCAAGCGCTATCCGGTCTTCGTACAGCATTATAACGGCCCCGGCGCAGGGCGGCAGGTGACACGCAGCTGGGGCGGGGCGTTGCAGCAATATCTGGTCGATCGGGGCTACATCGTCTTTTCGATCGACGGGCGCGGCTCGCCCGATCGCGGCAAGGCATTCGAAGATCAGCTCTACAAGAATATGGGCACGGTCGAGGTCGAGGATCAGCTGTCCGGCGCCACCTGGCTGAAGCAGCAGGACTTTGTCGATCCCGAACGGATCGGCATCTATGGCTGGTCCTATGGCGGCTACATGACGCTGAAATTGCTCGAAGCCGCACCGGGTTTCTATGCCGCTGGCGTATCCGGTGCGCCGGTGACCGACTGGGGCCTCTACGATACCCATTATACCGAGCGCTATATGGGCATGCCGAGCGAAGGCGATAATTATGCGCGCGCCGATGCGCTGGGCAATTCCGGCAAGATCGTCGATCCGCTGCTGCTGATCCACGGCATGGCCGATGACAATGTGGTGTTCGAGAACAGCACGGCCTTTATCGCCAGGATGCAGGCCAATGGTCAGCCGTTCGAGATGCAGCTGTATCCCGGCCAGACCCACAGCGTGGGCGGACCGAAGATCAGCGTGCAGCTCTGGAAGACCATCCTGAACTTTTTCGATACCCATGGTGTTGCGGCGGATGAGGCCGGGCAGGATCGGTGAGCGGGCGCGATAGCGGGCGCACCGGCACGCTTGGCCCCACCGCGGTCTGGGCGATCGCAGTTGGCGGCATGGTGGGCGGGGGCATTTTCTCCACCCTCGGCGTCGTCATACAGAATGCCGGGCAGTGGGCTGCGCTGAGCTTCCTGCTGGGCGGTCTGGTGGCGCTGGCCACCGGGCACAGCCTGGCCGCGCTGACCACGGATAGCGATGAGGCGGGCGGCATCTACAGCTTCCTGCGCGATCTTGGATTTCAGCGCGTTGCCAAATGGTCTGCCTGGGTGCTGCTGGCCGGCTATGTGCTGACCTGCGCGGTCTATGCCTATACGTTCGGCGCTTATCTGGCGGATGCGCTGGGCGGCCCTTCCTGGCTGGCGCCTGCCATGTCCACCGGCGCGATCATTGCCATGGCCGCGATCAATCTTCGCGGGGCCGGGCAGGCGGCCGGCGTCGAGATCGGCATCGTGGTCGTAAAGCTCGCCATCCTTGCCGCCCTGGCCGCATTCGGCCTGTCCAAATTCGATGCCGCGGCGCTTTCGATCAGCGAGCAGCCCGGCTTCATCGGCGTGATCGTGGGCGCTGCCAGCGTGTTCATGGCCTATGAGGGGTTCGAGCTGCTCGCCTATGATTATGACGAGATGAAGGACCGCAAGCGCACCATGCGCCGGATGGTGCCGGTGGCGATTGGCAGCGCGGCGCTGATTTATGTGCTGGTGTGCCTTGCGGTGCCGATGCTGACGGGCACGAAGGCGGTGATCGAGAATGGCGAGGTGGCGCTGTCCAATGCCGGGCGGGCTGCCTTGGGTCTGCCGGGGCTGATCGCAGTCACGATCGCTGCCGCGTTATCGACCGCCTCGGCCATCAACGCCACGATCTTTTCGTCTGCAAGGCTGGCCGAGGAAGTGTCGCAGGATGGCGCCTTGCCGAGCGTATTCGACAATCGCAATCAGGCCGGTGCCCCGCAATGGGCGGTGCTGACGCTATCCGGGCTGGCCATCCTGCTGGCGCTGATCGGCGGGCTCGATGCACTGGTGAGCGGCGCAAGTCTGGTCTTTCTGGCGGTTTTCGGCACGCTCAACGCGCTGGCGGTAAAACAGAATGTCGGCCAACGATGGATCACGCTGCCGGGCGCTGCGGGGGCCTTTTCCGCCTTGCTGGTCCTGATCGCGCATTTCCTTGGCGTGATCTGAGCAGGACCTAATCTCAGCGCTGCAGGGGCGATAGCGTTGCTTTTCCGGCGCGTCGTACCACTTTGTTGCTATGCAGCACTATCTCCGGCATGCCGCGCGGCTCTTGCCGGACGAGAAGGAGAATGAACTTGGGATATCGTGTAGCCGTGGTCGGCGCGACCGGGAATGTCGGGCGTGAGATGATGAACATCCTTGCCGAGCGGGAATTTCCGATCGACGAGATTGCCGCTGTGGCCAGCAGCCGCTCGGTCGGCAGCGAGGTTGAGTTCGGCGAAACCGGCAAGATGCTGAAGGTGAAGAATATCGAGCATTTCGATTTCACCGGATGGGATATCGCCCTGTTTTCCGCGGGCTCCGGCGCGTCGAAGGAATATGCACCGAAAGCCGCTGCCGCTGGCTGCGTGGTGATCGACAACAGCTCGCTCTACCGCATGGATCCGGATGTGCCGCTGATCGTGCCGGAAGTGAACCCGGACGCGATCGATGGCTACAAGAAGCGCAATATCATCGCCAATCCCAACTGTTCCACGGCGCAACTCGTCGTGGCGCTCAAGCCACTGCATGATGCGGCGACGATCAAGCGCGTGGTCGTCTCGACCTATCAGTCGGTGTCCGGCGCGGGCAAGGCGGGCATGGACGAATTGTTCGAACAGACGCGCGCCATCTTCGTGAACGATGAGAAGACCTCCAACGTCTTCACCAAGCAGATCGCGTTCAACGTTATCCCGCATATCGACGTGTTCCTGGAAGACGGGTCCACCAAGGAAGAGTGGAAGATGGTGGTCGAGACCAAGAAGATCCTCGATCCCAAGATCAAGCTGTCGGCAACGTGCGTGCGCGTGCCCGTATTCGTGGGCCATAGCGAAGCGATCAATATCGAGTTCGAGAATGAGCTGACGGCGGACCAGGCCAAGGAAATCCTGCGCGAGGCGCCGGGCTGCATGCTCGTCGATAAGCATGAGGATGGCGGCTATGTGACGCCCGTGGAGTGCGTCGGCGATGGCGCGACCTATATCAGCCGCGTGCGGGACGACCCCACGGTGGAGCATGGCATTACGCTGTGGTGTGTGTCCGACAATCTGCGCAAAGGTGCCGCGCTCAACGCCGTGCAGATTGCCGAATTGCTCGGGCGCAAGCATCTCCAGAAGGCTTGAGGCGTGAAAGCGGCGTGGATTTCGTGGTTCTCGCATTGTAGGGATCACCCATGACTGCCGATATCCAAACCGAAACCGTTTCTTCCTTCGATGGCGCGGCGCTTGCCGTCCACAGCATCGGGGAAGGGCGGCCGGTTCTGCTCCTGCACGGGCTTTTTTCAGAGGCGCAGACGAACTGGATCAAGTTCGGTCATGCCGAAGCCATGGCCGCGCAGGGCTATCGCGTTATCATGCCGGACTTCCGCGCGCACGGTGAGAGCGCCGCGCCGACGGACGCCAGTGCCTATCCGAGCGACGTTCTGGTGCGGGACATCGAACATCTGATCGCCCATTTCGGGCTGGATGATTTCGACATCGGCGGATTTTCGCTCGGCGCGCGCACCACGGCGCGGCTGCTCGGCAAGGGGCTGAAGCCCGGCAAGGCGATCCTGAGCGGTATGGGGCTTGAGGGGCTATCCGGCTGGGGCAAGCGCCGCACTTTCTTTGCCGATGCGCTGGCGGCTTATGAGACCTCGAAGCGCGGCGATCCGCACTGGATGGCGATCCAGTTCATGAAGACGCAGAAGGTGGACCGGGCGGCGATGGCGCATCTGCTCGATTCCATCCCCGAAGCGGCCATCGACGATTTCAGCACCATCCAGACGCCTGTGCTGGTGCTTTGCGGCAGGGATGACCGCGACAATGGATCGCCCGAGGCGCTGACCGAAAAGCTGCCCAATGGCACGCTGGAGTGGATCGAGGGCACGCACATGTCCTGCGTCACCAAGCCGGAACTAGGCACGGCCATGGCGCGCTTTTTGGCCGCTTGACGCTCCGGCGCGAAACGGTCACTTTCCGGCCCCTGATGCCCGCGCCGTTGCGCGTGCTTTTGGAGGAGCCAATCTTGACCCGTTTTCCCCATATTTTGTCCATGCTGGCCTTGTCGGCGGCCAGCCTCGCCATCACCGCGCCCGCCGCCGCGCAGGCGGTGAGCCAGACCGGTGCACCCGGCACCACGACCAGCGCGGCCCCGCAGGTCGATGGCAATGCAGCCACGCCGAGCACGCAAGAGGCCATCTCCTTCGTCGAAGGCGCGGAAGCCAAGCTGGCCGAATTCTCGATACCCGCAGCGCAGGCCGCCTGGGTGAACGCCACCTATCTGACGCAGGACAGCGATGCGCTGGCCGCCTATTTCGGCACCATCGGCACCGAGATGTCGGTGGGATTTGCCAATGATGCGGCGCGTTTTGCCGACGTCGAGGGGCTGGATTACGATACCTTGCGCAAGCTCAACACGCTGCGCGGTGGCATCGTTCTTCCCGCACCGACCACGGCGGGCGCGGCAGCGGAACTGAACAGGATCTCCACCTCGCTCACATCGCAATATGGCAAGGGCAAGGGCACGCTGAACGGCCAGCCGATCAATGGCAGCGATATCGAGGCCAAGATGGGCGAAAGCCGCGATCCGGCCGAGCTGCAGGAAATGTGGACCAGCTGGAACGATAATGTCGGCGCGCCGATGCGGGAAGATTATATCCGCATGGTGGGCATCGCCAATCAGGGCGCGAAGGATCTGGGCTATGCCGATGTCGGATCGATGTGGCGCTCTGCCTATGACATGCCGCCCGAGCAGTTCACCGAGCTGACCGACAAATTGTGGCAGGACGTCAAACCGCTTTACGATGATCTGCATTGCTTCGTGCGCGCCAAGCTGAACGAGAAATATGGCGATAGCGTGCAATCCCCAGACGGCCCGATCCGCTCCGATCTGCTGGGCAATATGTGGGCGCAGGAGTGGGGCAATATCTATGATGTGGTGGCGCCGGCCGGGGCGGGCGACATCGGTTATGATGTTACCAGCCTGCTCGAGGCAAAGGATTATGACGCGCTGAAGATGGTGAAGACCGGCGAGGGCTTTTTCTCCTCGCTTGGTTTCGAGCCGCTGCCCGAGACTTTTTTCGAACGCTCTCTTTTCGTGAAGCCGCAGGACCGTGAAGTGGTGTGCCATGCCTCGGCCTGGGATCTCGACAATGTGGACGATGTCCGCATCAAGATGTGCATCAAGGTGAATGCCGACGATTTCACGACGATCCACCATGAGCTTGGTCATAATTATTATCAGCGGGCATACAACAAGCAGCCGTTTCTATACCTCAACGGTGCCAATGACGGCTTCCATGAGGCGATTGGCGACATGATCGCGCTGTCGATCACGCCGGAATATCTGGTCCAGATCGGCTTGCTGGACAAAAGCCAGGTGCCGTCGTCCGACAAGGATATCGGCCTTCTATTGCGTCAGGCGATGGACAAGGTCGCGTTCCTGCCCTTCGGCTTGATGGTCGATAAATGGCGCTGGGGCGTGTTCGACGGATCGATCCCGAGCAGCGGCCTGCAACAGGGCTGGGACGATCTGCGGCTGGAATATCAGGGCATCGCGCCGCCGGTCGCGCGGACCGAGGCGAATTTCGACCCCGGTGCGAAATATCATATCCCGGCGACCACGCCCTATATGCGCTACTTCCTGGCGCGCATCCTGCAGTTCCAGTTCTACAAAGCGGCCTGTGACGAAGCGGGCTGGAAAGGTCCGCTCCATCGCTGCAGTTTCTACGGCAACAAGGCGGTGGGCGAAAAGCTGAATGCCATGCTGGAAATGGGCGCATCGCGGCCATGGCCAGACGCGCTGGAGAAGTTCACCGGCAGCCGCGACATGTCCGGCAAGGCGATGCTGGAATATTTCGCACCGCTGCAGAGCTGGCTGAAAACGCAGAACAAGGGCCGCGATTGCGGTTGGTAAACAAAAAAAGGGGCGCCAGATCGGCGCCCCTTTTCTATTAAGACCCTATTGGATCACTTGCTGTGATCGACCTTGGTCGTTCCGGCGCGCATCTCGGGCATACCGACCTTATCGATTTCCTCGCGCGCGGCGTCCTTCTTCTTCTTGTCGCTGTACACCTTGGTGCCGACCACGGCAGCGGCGGCCGCTGCGGCAATGCCGCCCACGACGGCTGCGGTCTTGCCGGGGTTTGCCTTCACCGTTTCGCTCGTCTTCTTGGCACCGCTCTTGACCGAATCGCTGGCCTTTGCCGCGCCGCTCTTCACGCTGTCAGCGGCGGATTTGGCACCATCGCTCACCTTCGTAGCGGCAACCTTGCTCTTGTCGGATACCGTCTTGCCGGCGGATTTCACGCTGTCGCTGACTTTTTCCGAGGTGGTCTTCTCGTTCAGCGGCGGTGTCGTGGTGGTGGATTTGGCATCGGTCATTATTGATCTCCCGTTTTGAAAATTCGCTAAACCAATGCACGAACAAGAGGGTTGTTTCCCTTCGAGAACAAAATCCCGTCATCAATCCGACATTTACACGTCATCGAAATGGTGGTTCGTTGAAGGCACGCAATTTGCGGCTGTGCAGTTGTGCGCCGATTTGCCGCAATTTTTCGCAGCTCGCGATGCCGATTTGCAGATGTGCCGAAACCGACTCCTCATAGAAGCGATTGGCCTGACCGGGCAGTTTGATCTCGCCGTGCAAGGGCTTGTCCGAAACGCAGAGCAATGTGCCGTAGGGCACGCGGAAGCGATAGCCCTGGGCCGCGATCGTGGCCGATTCCATGTCGATCGCCACCGCACGGCTTTGCGAGAAACGCAGCGCACTGTCCGAAAAGCGCAGTTCCCAGTTGCGATCGTCCGTGGTGACCACGGTGCCGGTCCGCATGCGCCGCTTCAGCGCATCGCGGTCGATATCCAGCACCTCCTGTGCCGATTCCGCCAGCGCCTGCTGCACTTCGGCGATCGGTGGGATGGGTATTTCCGTGGGCAGTACATCGTCCAGGATATGATCGTCGCGCAGATAGGCATGGGCGAGCACGAAATCGCCAATCCGCTGGGACGGACGCAAACCGCCGCAATGGCCGATCATGAGGAAAGCCTCGGGCCGGAGCACGGCCAGATGATCGGTAATCGTCTTCGCGTTCGATGGCCCAACCCCGATATTGACGAGGCTGATCCCGCTGCCGTCTTCCGCGATCAGATGATAGGCCGGCATCTGGTGGCGTCGCCAGGTGCTGTCGGCCACCAGATCGGCGGCCTTGTCATGCGCCTCGTCGATCATCAGCCCGCCCGCACCGGATAGCGCCGTGAAGCGCCCCTTGCCGACTTGCTGGCAGCCCCAGCTGACGAATTCATCGATATAGCGGTGATAATTGGTGAACAGCACGAAACGTTGGAAATGCTCCGGCGCAGTTCCGGTATAATGGCGCAGGCGCGCCAGCGAGAAATCCGTTCTCAGCGCATCGAACAGGGCGAGTGGTGCGGGCTCGCCTTCGGGCGTGATGAACAGACCATCGGCCGCCTCGTCTCCGATATCGGCCAGATCGGTGGTCGGAAAATGGCGCGACAGCTCCTGCGAGCCGACCGACCCGAGGGCAATGCCATCGCCGGCGTCCAGCACATAGGGAAAGGGTATTTCCTGCTGGCTGGCCCCGCATTCGACGCGAATTTCATATTGCGCATCGAGCAGCTTCAACTGCTCGGTCAAATAATTGGCAAACAGATCCGGGCGGGTGATGCTGGCAGCAAAACTGCCCGGGTTTACCAGCCGGCCGAAAGACGTGGTTCGGTGACGATCGCGCTTTTCCCCGTCATAATGAACGGTCAGCTGCGGATAGGCATACCGTCCTTCGCGCCGGGCAGACGGGGAGGGCGCTGTGCCGTCCGCGATGTAGGCCTGCACATCGTGGCGCAGATTGGCGACGGCGCCTTCATAGCGCCGTCGCAGATCGTCGATAATAGCTTCGGGAGAGATGATATCCTCCGTCTTTTAAAGCTGTTCGAGCATGTGGTCGGCAGAGCTGACGCGGAAATCGCCCGGCTGCTCCACGTTCAGGGATGTGACCACGCCATCGTCCACGATCATGGAAAAACGCTGGCCGCGCGTGCCCATGCCGAAACCGGTGCCGTCCATGGTGAGGTCGATCGCCTTGACGAACTCGCCATTGCCGTCGGCCAGCGGCGTGATGTCGCCGGCTTCTTCGGTCCACTTGCCGAGCACGAAGACGTCGTTGACCGCCGTCACGGCGATTTCATCGATGCCTTTGGCCTTCAGCTCGTCCGCCTTGTCGACGAAACCGGGCAGATGGCGCGCGGAGCAGGTTGGTGTGTACGCGCCGGGTACGGAAAAAAGCGCGATTTTGCGGCCTTTGAAGAATGTATCGAAATCGACCGGCTGCGGTCCATCATCCGTCATGGTGGTGAACTGCGCTTTCGGGAGGGTGTCGCCTTCTTTGATGGGCATGATTGTCCTTTCTGGAACGGTTGATCTGGAACGTGCCTAGGGCAAAAGTTTCACCAGTGGAATGGTTGCATGCTGGACCCGTCACCTTTGCGGACTATGCTGCCAAGCCATGACCGATCCTATATATTTTACCGGCCGCTGTCTTCTCGCCTTGCCCGGCATGGGCGATCCGCGCTTCGAGCAGGCGGTGATCGCGATCTGCATGCATGATGAAAATGGCGCAATGGGGATCGATCTGGGCCGCACCGTCGATGGTGTGCACGCCGCCGAGGTGTTCGTCCAGCTTGGGCTGGAGAGCGCGCAGGATATGGGCGAACAGCCGCTTTTTCAGGGCGGCCCGGTGGAAATGGAACGCGGTTTCGTGCTGCACAGTCTGGATTATAGCCGCGGCGATACCGTCGACGTGGCCGGCCGCTGGGGCCTGACATCCAGCCTGACGATATTGGCGGACATCGCGGCGGGCAATGGCCCAGTCCGTTGGCGTCTGGCGCTGGGCTATAGCGGCTGGGATGCCGGCCAGCTGGAGGAAGAGCTGACCCGCCACGGCTGGTTGATCGCCGATTGCGACAAGGAGGTGCTGTTCGCAGCGCCGCCCGAAGAGCTGTGGCAGGCGGCTTATCGCAGCGCCGGGATCGACCCGGCCATGCTTTCGAGCGGTTTCGGCGCGGCATGACCACGCTCCGTCGAATTCGCATATAAAGTTTTCTTTATATTTAAATCATTGCTCGTTATGCAGGGTGCATACAGACCGCGGCTACGCTGCGCGCGGAGAATTTTCACGCCTGCTCCCAGGAGACAAACGACATGGCAACCGCCACCCAGGATTATATCATCGCCGATCTCTCGCTTGCCGATTATGGCCGCAACGAGATTACCATTGCCGAAACCGAAATGCCGGGCCTGATGGCGCTGCAGGAACGCTATGGTGATGACAAGCCGCTCAAGGGCGCGCGCATCGCCGGCTCGCTCCACATGACGATCCAGACCGCCGTACTGATCGAGACGCTGGTCGCGCTTGGCGCCGAAGTACGCTGGACGACGTGCAACATCTATTCCACCCAGGATCATGCCGCGGCCGCGATTGCCGATCAGGGCATTCCCGTCTTCGCCGTCAAGGGCGAGACGCTTGGCGAATATTGGGATTATGTCGCGAAAATCTTCGATTGGGGCGATGAGCCGTGCAACCTGATCCTGGACGATGGGGGCGATGCCACGATGTTCGCGCTCTGGGGCGCACGGATGGAAGCAGGCGAAAGCATGCCGGCACCGGAGAATGAAGAAGAAACCGAGATGCAGCGCGCGCTGAAGGCGTTCGTCGAGCGCAAGCCGGGCTATCTGACGAAAACCGTGGAGATGATCCGCGGCGTGTCCGAGGAAACCACGACGGGCGTGCATCGCCTTTATGAACTGAGCAAGTCCGGCAAGCTGCCTTTCCCGGCGATCAATGTGAACGATTCGGTCACCAAGTCGAAGTTCGACAACAAATATGGCTGCAAGGAATCGCTGGTTGACGGCATTCGCCGCGGCACCGATGTGATGATGGCCGGCAAGCTGGCCTGCGTCGCGGGTTATGGCGATGTCGGCAAGGGCTCGGCCGCGTCGCTGCGCGGTGCCGGTGCGCGCGTCATCGTGACCGAGATCGATCCGATCTGCGCGCTGCAGGCCGCGATGGACGGGTTCGAGGTCGTGACCATGGAAGAGGGCGTGAAGCGCGCCGACATTTTCGTCACGACGACCGGCAACAAGGACGTCATCACCATCGAGCACATGCGTGGCATGAAGGACATGGCGATCGTCGGCAATATCGGCCATTTCGATAATGAAATTCAGGTCGGTGCCCTGGAAAACATGAAGTGGACCGAAATCAAGCCGCAGGTCGACATGGTTGAATTCCCCGATGGCAAGCGGATCATCCTGCTGTCCAAGGGCCGCCTGCTGAACCTCGGCAATGCGACCGGCCATCCCAGCTTCGTGATGTCGGCCAGCTTCACCAACCAGGTGCTGGCGCAGATCGAACTGTTCACCAAGCACAAGACCGGTGAATATGAGAATGACGTCTACGTCCTGCCCAAGCACCTCGACGAGGAAGTGGCGGCGCTGCATCTTGCCAAGCTGAACGTGAACCTGACCAAGCTGAGCGACGCGCAAGCCGCCTATATCGGCGTGTCGCAGGAAGGTCCGTTCAAGCCGGAACATTACCGTTACTGATCACGCTATCGCCTAGCGATGCGCATTCTGGGGGCGGTTGCCAATATGGTGACCGGCCCCTTTTTCATGCGCGCCACATGATGCCGGTTCTCCATCATGGCCCTTGACCTCGCCAACGCTTCGCCTAGCCCGAAATTATGAGCGGAGCGTTTTCCACCGTCCTTATCGGCATTGTTCTCGGCGCATGGCTGCTGGCCGGTGCATGGGCGCTGTGGTCCGGCCTGACGTTGCGCCGCAAGGCAGAGGCAAGCTTGCGCCAGACTGCGCGGCTTGGCCGGCTGATCGAAACTGCGCCCGCCATTCCGCTGATCGTCCGGCTCGACGGCAAGGTCGATGCGCCCGATCGGTTGCTGGGCTGGCTCGGTATCCAAGGTGAGATCAACCATCTGTCCGACCTGTCGAGCGAGGCGGATGGCAGCGGATTTGCCGCAGCCGATGTGGATCTGTTGATCGAGCAGGTGAGGCTTGCGCAGCGCACCGGCAAATCGTTCGAGCGTAGTTTTGCCGTGCAAGGCAGCGACCGTGCCCTGGCCATCCATGGCGGGCTGGCCGACAGCCAGATTTACCCCAATGGCGCGGCGCTGCTATGGTTTTTCGATCGCTCCGAACCCTTCAGCAAGCATGCAAAACTGGCGGATGAGGCCGATGCGGCGCGGGCCGCCTTTGCTGCCCTGTCCGGATTGATCGAGGCGGCGCCCTTGCCGATGTGGCACCGCGCGCCGGATGGGGCGCTGATGCTGGTCAATCGGGCCTATGTTGCTGCGGTAGCGGGGCGTTCCGCGCAAGAGGTGGTCGAACGCGGTACCGAACTGGTGGAGCCGGTGGAGGGCCGCTCCGCGCTTTCATTTGCGCAGGAAGCGGCGGACAAACGGGAGACACTGGAACGGGAAGTCACCGTGACGATCGACGGCGATCGCCGCAATATGCTGGTGGTCGACGTGCCCCTCGGCGAAACGGGCGTGGCGGGCTATGCGATCGAAATGCAGGAACTGGCCGACACCCGCGCCAGACATCGCCGGTTCGTGGCGGCGCAGCGCGACCTGCTGGATGCGATGTCTTCCGGCGTCATCCAGTTCGATGCCGATCATCATGCGACCTTTGCCAATCTTCCCTTCCGGCGAATGTTCACCGTGGAGGAAAGCTGGCTGGCCGAACAGCCCGATTTCTCTCGCGTGCTGGACCGTATGCGCGATGCCCAGCGCTTGCCGGAGGTGCGCGACTTCGGCGCATGGCGGACCGAGCGCCAGCAATGGTTTCGCGCGCCCGAGCCGGTCGAGGAAAACTGGTTGCTGGCCGACGGCACCCATCTGCGCGTCATCGCCCAGCCGACGCCGGACGGCGGGCTGCTGCTGATTTTCGAGGACCGGACCGAGCAGGCCCGGCTCGCCAGCTCGCGGGATACCTTGTTGCGGGTGCGCACCGCCACGCTCAACAATCTGTTCGAAGGCATCGCCGTGTTCGCATCGGATGGTTGTCTGAACCTGTGGAATGAGCGGTTTGCCGAAATCTGGAAGGCTGACGACAAGGCGCTGGCCGGCCATCCCCATATCGACAAGCTGATCACCGCCATCGCCCGTCAACTGGACGATCCCGCCAAGGCCGCGATCATGCGCGAGACCGTGCGCGCGGCGACGGAGAAACGCGCGCGGCGCGACGGCGAGATGCGCTTTGCCGATGGCCGCCATTTCCGCTTTTCCACCATGCCGCTGCCGGACGGCAACGCGCTGTTTTCCATGCTCGATGTGTCGGACAGCCAGCGTATCGAGCGGGCGCTGCGCGAACGCAATGAGGCCCTGACCGAGGCCGACGCCATCAAGGGCCGTTTCCTGTCGAACATGAGCTATGAATTTCGCACGCCGCTGACATCCATTCAGGGATTTGCCGAGATGCTGGCGGCCGGCATGGCCGGTGAACTGGAGGCGCAGGCGCGCGATTATGTCGACGCGATCCTCCAGTCGGTCGAGCGCCTGTCCGGGCAGATCAACACCGTGCTCGATCTCAGCCAGGGCGAGGCCGGTGCGCTCCCGATCGACCGTCAGGCGCTGAAGCTGGCCGATCTGCTGAGCAAGCTGGCGGCGGATTATCGCGGTGCGGCCAAGCAGCAGGACATCGATCTCAGGCTGGACATACGCGGCAGCGCCGGCACCATCTTGGCCGACTCCAGGCGCGTTCGGCAGGCGCTGGATCATGTGCTTGGAAATGCGCTGTCCTATGCCGGGGCGGGCGCCGCCGTGCTGATTTTTGCGGATGGCACGAGGGACGCGGCGCGCATCGTGGTTTCCGACAACGGCCCCGGCATGGATGGAAAAGCGCAGGCGCGCGCGCTCAACCGGCTGGAAAGTGCGAAGGACGACCTATCCGGGCAGGGAGGACTGGGGCTGCCTTTCGCACGCCAGTTGATCGAAGCCCATGACGGTACGCTCGAACTGATCTCCCAGCTGGGCGAGGGAACCATGGTCACCATCGGACTGCCGCGATCATGACCGGGCCAGTGACCATGAGCATCGCGAGCGTTGCCGATATGCTGACGTTCGGTCGTCAGCTGGCTGCGCAGATCCGGCGCGGGGACATGATCGCCCTCAGCGGCAATCTTGGCTCAGGCAAGACCGTGCTGGCGCGCGGCGTGCTGGAGGGTCTCGGCCACCAAGGGGAAGTTTCCAGCCCCAGTTACGCGCTGGTGCATCCCTATGACCCCCCCCATGTCCGTCTTCCGATATCTCATGTCGATCTCTATCGTCTCGACGATCCGGCGGCCCTCATCGAACTTGGTCTGGACGAGGCGCGGACCTATGGCGCGCTGATGGTCGAATGGCCGGAGCGCGGGGGACCGGGATTTGTTGCCGATGCGCTGCATATCACCATCGAACCGGAGGGACCGGACGCACGGCGGTTGACAGTGGCCGTGCCGCGTAGTTGGGAAACCCGATGGCCACCCAGATGACACCACCGCCCGGCGCGCCCGCCTTTCTCAACGCCGCAGGGTGGACCGATGCGCGGATCGAGCCGCTGGCCGGTGATGCCAGCTTTCGCCGCTACTTCCGTGTGGAAGATGTCGATGGCAATCGCGGCGTCCTGATGGATGCGCCGCCACCGCATGAGGACCCGGCACCGTTCGTCCAGATCGCCGGATATCTGGTGCAGCATGGGTTTCGTGCGCCCGAGGTCATCGCTAGCGATCTGGAGCGCGGCCTGGTGCTGCTGGAAGACCTAGGCAACCGGCGCATGCGCGAGCATCTGGCCTATCATCCTGAAGAGGAAGAGGCGGTCTATACGCAGGCGATCGACGAGCTTCTGAAACTGCGCGCTCTGCCAGCGGCCGATGTGCCGGACTATTCGGTGGAAAAATATGTCGAGGAAGCCAATTTGCTGCCGGAATGGTTCGCGCCGGCTGCGCGGCTACGGGTCGATCAACCGGCCTATGAAGCGCTGTGGAAAGAACTGCTGACGCCCGTGGTGGCCGCGCAGAAAAAACCGGTGACGGTGCTGCGCGATTATCATGCCGAGAACATCATGCTGATCGGAGAGGATCGCTTGGGTCTTCTCGATTTTCAGGACGCGCTGGCGGGCCATCCGGCCTATGATCTGGTCTCGCTGCTTCAGGACGCGCGCCGCGACGTGCCCGAAGCGCTGGAGGCCGAAATGCTGGGCCGCTATCTCGCTGAAACGGGCGAGGGCGAAGACTTCCGCACCCATTATGCGCTGCTGGGCGCGCAGCGAAACGCCAAGATCATCGGCATTTTTACACGCCTGTGGCGGCGCGACGGCAAACCGCGTTATCTGAGCTTTCTGCCGCGCATGTGGAAGCTGCTGGAACGGGATCTGGCGCATCCCGCGCTCGCGCCCATGAAACAGTGGTTCGATGACAATGTGCCCGAGGACCGCCGCGCCGAACTCGTCACAGCCAGTTCGGAGTTCTGATATGGCGCAGGTGACCGGTGCGATGGTGATGGCCGCCGGGCTCGGCAAGCGGATGCGCCCGCTGACGGCGAGCAGCCCCAAACCGCTGGTGCGCGTGGCGGGTGCGCCGCTGATCGATCACACCCTGCAGCATCTTGCCAGGGTGGGCGTGCGCGATGTGGTGGTGAATGTGCATTATCTGGCGGACGCGCTGGAAGGCCATGTTTCCAACGCCCCGTTCGGCATGAACTATGTGGTGTCTGACGAGCGCGAAAAGCTGCTGGAAACCGGTGGCGGGCTGGTCAAGGCGCTCCCGAAGATCGCGTCCGATCCCTTCTACTGCGTCAATAGCGACAATATGTGGGTGGATGGCCCCACCCCGGCCCTGACGCAACTGGCCGAGCAATGGGACGACAAGCGCATGGACGCGCTGCTGTTGCTCGTGCCCCATGCCCGTGCCCACCATCATGGTGGTATGGGCGATTTCCATCTGGACGGGCAGGGCCGCGTCACCCGCCGCATGGAGCGCAAGGTTGCGCCCTATATCTTCACCGGTATCCAGCTCATGGCCAAGCGCCTGATCGAAGGGCAGGATAGCGAGGCGTTCAGCACCAATCGCTTCTGGAACAGGGCGATCGATGCCGGGCGCCTCTATGGCGTGATGTTCGATGGCGAATGGTTCGATATCGGCACGCCCGCCGCGATCAAGCCCACGGAGCAATGGTTCGCTCATGGATAAGCCATTCGTGAACAGACTGGCACATGGGTAGCAGGGCCAAGCCCGCCATCTACACGATCCCCGCGCATCGTGGCTTTGCCGATGCGCTTGCCGCCGGGATGCTGGACCGGTTTGCCGACGGCGATCGCGGCCTGTCCGGCGGGATGATCCTGATCCCCAACAATCGTGCCGCGCGGGCGATATCGGATGCCTTCGTGCGCCGCGCCGCGCCGGGCCTGTTGCTGCCCCGCATGGTGCCGATCGGCGATCTCGATCTGGGCGAGGCGCTGGGTCTGGCGCTGGACCCGGTCGGCGCCGATGTACCGCCAGCCATAGATCCGCTCACCCGCCGCCTTGCGGTCGCCCGCATCGTACAGCGGCGGATGAAAGTGGATGGCGCCGGCGTGAGCGCGCCCGAGGCTTTGCGTCTGGCCGATCAATTTGCGCGCGCGCTCGATCAGCTGATCATAGAACGCAAGCATGTGGATGCGCTGGGGCAACTCAGCCTGGCCGAGGAACTGGCCGATCATTATCAGCGCTCGCTCGCGCTGTTCAGCGCGGTGGCGCAGGACTGGTCCGCACATTTGCGCAGCATCGGACGGATCGATGTTGCAGAGCGCCGCAACCAGCTGATCGACGGCGTGGCGGCACGGTGGGGCAAGACGCCGCCGGCGGGGTTCGTCGTGGCGGCAGGGATCACCACCGCCGCACCCGCCATTGCCTTGCTGCAACGCGTGGTAGCCGAACTGCCCAAAGGCCAGGTGGTCCTGCCTGATCTGGACATCGCCATGCCGGAGGATGAGTGGAGCGAAATTGGCCCGCATGCGCCCAGAGACGACGGTGGCCCGGTGCAGCCAGCACTGGAAACGCATCCGCAATTCCATCTGAAACTTCTGCTGGATCGCATGGGGATCGCGCGCGGCGAAGTCATGCGCTGGGTGCGATCGGGCGAGAGCGATGCGCCTGCGCGCCGCGCCCATGCGATCAGCAACGCTTTTGCGCCGCCGGACGCGACGGGCAAATGGCAGGATCTGCCTAGCGAACGGCGCAGCCTGGCTGGCGTGCGCGTGCTGGAAGCGCCGGACAGCGCGGCGGAGTCGCAGGCCATTGCCATCCTGATCCGCGAAGCGCTGGAGCAACCGGGCAAGCGTGCCGCACTCGCCACGCCAGACCGTGAGCTGGCGCGGCGCGTATCGGCCCATTTGCGGCGCTGGGGGATCGAGGCGGACGACAGCGCCGGACGTCCGTTGAGCGACGTGCCCGTCGGGACCTTCATGCTGGCACTGGCAGAAGCGGCGGCGCAGAATTTTGCGCCGGTGGCGCTGCTCAGCCTGCTCAAGCATCCGCTTGTGCGCAGCGGCGATCAGGAAGACCGTCTGGCCTGGCTCAATCAGGTTCGTTCGCTGGACCTGCTTTTGCGCGGGCCACGGTCTGCCGGCGGCCTGGCCGGTGTGGCGGACCGGATTGCCCGGCGGATCGCCGACGACGCTGGCCGTGAGCCCCATATCAGCCGCTGGACCAAGCTGCAGGACTGGTGGACCGATGTCCTGCCGATATTGGCACCGATGCAGCAGGCGGCCCGCTCCGCGCCCGCGGCTCTGTACGTGCTGAGAACGGCAGCCGAAGCCTTGACGGGCGACCGGATCTGGCGCGGGCGCGAGGGGCGCATGCTGGCCGACCTCTGGGCCGATTTGTCCGCGCGGGCGGCAGATGGCCCCACGCTGGCTGAGGCGGAGGAACTGCCCGACTGGCTGGAAGCGCTGATGGCCGATATTTCGGTGCGTCCGGCCTATGGCGGTCACCCGCGCGTGGCCATTTACGGCCTGCTGGAGGCACGTTTGCAGCAGGCCGATCTGGTGATCTGCGGCGGTCTGAACGAGGGCACCTGGCCCATGCTGCCGCAACCCGACCCATGGCTTGCGCCGCGTATCCGGCGGGAACTCGGCTTGCCGGCCCTGGAACGGTCGATCGGTCTTGCCGCGCATGATCTGGCGGGCATGATGGGCGCGCCCGAAGTCGTGCTGAGCCGGGCCAGGCGTGATCGCAGCGGACCGGGGGTGGCCTCACGTTTCCTGCTGCGGCTGCAAGCCATGGCCGGCACCAATTTGCGGCAGGATGACCGTGCGCTTGCGCTGGCGGCGATGATCGACGCGCCGGGTGAACCAACGCCCGCCGAGCGCCCCGAGCCGCGACCAACGGCCGCGCAGCGCAAGGTGGCGCTGAATATCACCGATCTGGACCGGTTGAAGGCGGACCCCTTTGCTTTCTATGCGTCGCGCATTCTTGGCTTGCGGGCGCTCGATCCCGTCGATGCCGATCCGACGCCCGCATGGCGCGGCACGAAGGTGCATGAGATTCTCGAAGAATGGGCAAAGCAGGATCAGCGCGATCCGGCCAAGCTGCATGAACGCGCGCAGGCCTTGCTGGACAATCAGGGCGCACACCCGCTGATGCGCGCCCTTTGGGAACCGCGGCTGCTGCAGGCGATCGACTGGATCGCCGAAGAAACGCGGCGGCTGGAGCGCGAGCAGGGCCGCAGCATCGCCATCATCGAGGAGCGCGGCACCATCGATTTTGCCGGCGTCACCCTGAAAGGCCGTGTGGACCGCATCGATCGCTGCGCCGATGGATCGCTGGTGATCGTGGATTACAAGACCGGCAAGCCGCCCGGCAAGGCGCAGGTGCGCGCGGGCTATGCGCTGCAACTTGGGCTGACGGGGCTGATCGTCGAACATGGCGGCGTCGACGGTCTCTCGGGCACTGCCGGCGGTTTCGAATATTGGTCACTCGCCAAGGCCGTCAGCGGTCCGCGCAAGGGCGAGCTTGGCTATATCGACACGCCGGTCGGCGGGCGCGGCGACGATGCGATCGCGGCGGACGATTTCGTGGCCCATGCCGCGCACCATGTGCGCGAGGCCATCGAGATGTGGCTGCTTGGCGATGCGCCCTTCACGGCGATGCTGCATCCGGAATATTCGCCCTATGGGGACTATGACCATCTGATGCGTCTGGACGAATGGTATGGGCGCGGCGCGGCATGACGGTCGGCGCGCTTCATCCGCTCCACGGCAGCCAGAAGGACGCGGTTGCGCCCGATCGCGACATCTGGCTCAGCGCATCGGCGGGCACCGGCAAGACCCAGGTGCTCACCGCGCGGGTGTTCCGGCTCCTGATCGACGGCAGCGCGCCGGAGAATTTGCTGTGCCTGACCTTTACGAAGGCCGGCGCGGCGGAAATGGCCAACCGCATCAATGCCCGGCTTGCCGCCTGGGTGCGGATGAAGCCGGACTTGCTGGCCAAGGATTTAATGGCGATCGGCGCGCCTTTCGGCCCGGAGGATCAGGCCCGGGCGCGGCGGCTGTTTGCCAAGGTGCTGGACGCGCCCGGCGGGGGGCTGCGCATCCAGACGATCCACAGCTTCTGCCAGACCCTGCTGACGGCATTTCCCGCCGAGGCCGGCCTGGTGCCGGGCTTCACGCCGCTGGAGGAGCGCGATCAGATGCAGCTCCGGCGCGAGGTGCTGGCCGATCTGGTGAGCGAAGCCACGTCGGACGGGCGCAGTTGGCTGATCGAGGCGCTGCAGCAGCTCAGCCTCAGACTTGGAGAGCAGGGGGCGGAGAGCTTTCTCATCCGCTGTGCCGCCGCGCCGGACGCCATGGCGCTGGTGCCCGGCTCGGTAGAAGGCGCCGCGGTCTTTGCCCGCCGCATTGCCGGTGTGGAGATCGATGGCGATCCTGAAGAGTGGCTGGCCAGCCAATGCAGCGATAGTGCGATAGATCTGGCCGTGCTGCGCAGCGTTCGTGCTCATAATGCCGAATGGAAAGCCGCTACCGGCACAGCGAATGTCGACAAGATCGACCGCTGGCTGGCTCTGCCTGCGGAGCAGAGGGCGGCCGCACTGGACGAGATCGACAGCGTTTGGGCCACCAAGGCGGGGGAACTTAGCAAACGCGCACCGAAAACGGATGGCTATGCACAAGCAGCGCAAAAGATGCTGGACTGGGCGGCGCATCTCAAAGCGCAGCTTGGCCTTGCGCGGTTCGCGGCGATGTACGCCGCGGCCCTATCTGCAGGCCGCGCCTATGCCGAAGCCTATGCGCTGGCCAAGCGCCGCAGAGCGGTCGTCGATTTCGACGATCTGATCCGCCGCGCCGCAGCCCTGCTTGGCCAGCCAGGCATTGGAGACTGGATCCGGTTCAAACTCGATTCGCGGATCGACCATGTTCTGGTGGACGAAGCGCAGGATACCAACCGTGCGCAGTGGGACATTATCGAAGCGGTCACCGAGGACTTTTTCACGGGTCTCGGCGCGCGATCGGGGCGCACGCGCACGCTGTTTACCGTGGGCGATTTCAAACAGGCGATCTTCGGCTTTCAGGGCACCGATCCCGAACAATATCGTGCGGCGCGTGAACGGCTTCATCAGCGGATCGAAGCGGCGTTCGCCGATCCCGAACTGGACGGGGTGGAGCCGCGCGCCCTGACCCGTCTGGACCTCGATACCTCCTTCCGATCGACCGAACCGATCCTGAAACTTGTCGATGCGCTGGTGACGGAACGCCAGCATGGGGCCTTCGGACTTGAGCAGCCGGTGGCGCCGCATGTGGGCGTGAAACCTGATGTGGGGGAGGTGCTGCTGCTTCAGCCTGTTCGCCCTGTCGATGAGTCGGCCTCGGACGAGGATGAGGAAAGCTGGCTGGCGGAAGAAAAGCTGAACTATGCCAGGAAACTGGCGCGGCAGATCAAGGACTGGTTGGCAGAAAAGCGCGTTCTGGCCACCACGGGCAAGCCGCTGACACCGGGCGATATCATGATCCTCGTCCGGCGCCGGTCCGAGCTGGCATCGCTGCTGGTGGCCCGGCTGTATGCAGAAGGCGTGCCGGTGGCCGGCGTAGACCGGTTGCGGCTCGGCCAACCGCTGGCGGTGAAGGATCTGCTCGCGGCCATTCGCTTTTCCGTGCAGCCGGAGGACGACCTCAATCTGGCCGAATTGCTGGTCTCCCCGCTGATCGGATGGACACAGGACCAGTTGCTGGCCGCCGCCTATCGCACGGGAGAGGCGCGGGGCCGGGCCTTGTGGCGGCATCTGCGCGAACAGCCGCAGCTTGCCGAGGCGATCGAGCCGCTGCGCGATTTGCTGGCGCGCGCCGAATTCGGCACGCCGCATGCTTTTCTGGAGACCATATTGTCCGGCGATCTGCAGGGGCGGCGCAGACTGGTGGCCCGGCTTGGCCATGAAGCGCTCGATCCGATCGGGGAACTGGTCAATGCCGCCTTCCTGTTCGAGCAGAATCATCACGCATCGCTGCAGGGCTTTCTCGACTGGTTCGACCGCGGCGATGTCGACGTGAAGCGGGAGCAGGCCGGGGCCTCGGGCGAGGTGCGGGTGATGACCGTACATGGCTCCAAGGGCTTGCAGGCTCCGCTGGTTATTCTGGCAGACACCACCGCCGATCCTACCCGAACGCCGGATCGCAGTTTCGATCTGGCGATGAAAGACGATGACGGGCTGCGCACCGGCGTCGACATTCCGGTGCTGGCGTTGCGCAAGGAAGAGCGGGCCGGGCGCCTAGCCGAGGCTGCCAAGCTGGCCGAGGACCGCGATCTGGAAGAGCATTGGCGCCTGCTATATGTTGCGCTTACCCGCGCCGAGGAGCGCCTCGTGCTGGCCGGATCCCTCGGCATCCGCGCGAAAGAAGCGCCTGAGCATAGCTGGTACGCCGCGCTGGACCGGGCGATGGATGCCATGGGCTGCGCATGGGAAGAGCATCCCGAATGGGGCGCGCTGCGGCGCTTTGCGGGCAGCGGTACGGCGAAGGCAAAACCTGCCGACCGGGGCGAAGCTCTGCCGCCAACCGCCGCGCCGGACTGGCTGCATGCGCCTGCGCCGGTCGAGAGCCGCCCACCGCGGCCATTGGCTCCGTCGAGCGGCGGCGAGGACGATGCCCTTTCCGCGCCGCCCGATCCGGCGATGCGTGCCGCAGCCGAGCGCGGGCGCCTGCTGCATGGCCTGTTCGAACATCTGCCGGATGCGCAGGTGGAGCGCCGCCATGAACTGGGATCTGCTTGGCTTGCCCGCCGCGCGCCGGACATGGACGCGGATCGACGCGCCGAGATGGTGGCGCAGGCCATGCGCGTTATCTCCAATCCGCGCTGGACTGCGCTGTTCGCGCCGGATGCTCTAGCCGAAGCGCCGATTGCTGCGGTCGTCGGCGAGACGGTGATCGCTGGCACCGTGGACCGTCTGTTGATCGGCGCGAATGAAATACTGGTCGTGGATTTCAAGACCGGCGCGCATGTCCCGCCCGATTCCGCAGCCGTTCCGATTGCCTATCAACGGCAGATGGCCCGATATGTCGCGGCGCTTGGGAGCATCTTCCCCGGCCGCCCCGTCCGCGCGGGCCTGCTCTATTCCTATGGCCCGACGCTCATCGAACTGAGTGCGGAACAGCTGGCCGCGAACAGTCCGGCTTGATCGCCCCAAAGCAATGGTTTCGCGTCCGAAACTTGCGCGCCGCTTCGCGCGTTTCTACCTCGAACCAAGCAGATAAGGAGTTTGATATCATGGCGACCAAAGCAGTGGGCGATGACAGTTTCGAAGCAGATGTATTGAAGGCGGACGGCCCGGTACTGGTCGATTTCTGGGCCGAATGGTGCGGCCCATGCAAGATGATCGGTCCGTCGCTCGAGGAGCTGAGCGAGGAAATGGGCGGCGTCAGCATCGTCAAGCTGAACATCGACGACCACCCGGATACCCCTGGCAAATATGGCGTTCGCGGTATTCCGACCATGATCCTGTTCAAGGACGGACAGCCAGTGGAAACCAAGGTTGGCGCGGCGCCCAAGGCGCAGATCAAGAGCTGGCTCGAAGCCTCGCTCTGATCTTGGCTAGCCGGTCTAGCCTATAGACCTTAAAGCAATGCGGCGGCCGCTGCGTCCCATAAAACGGGCGTGGCGGCCGCAAGCATGCCGGACATCTCGGTCTGGTCGGGACGATAGGGCGTGCCATCGAAACGCGCGATTTTGCCGCCCGCTTCGCTCAGAAACAACGCTCCCGCCGCGTGGTCCCAGGGTAAGGACCGGCGATAGATCGTCACGTCATGCTTACCGGTCACCAGTAGCGGATATTGCTCTGCGGCGCACATTGGCGGCGGCACGACATCATAATGCGCCGCGCCAGCCGCATCGACACGTTGGCGCTCCGAGGCATCCATGAAGCTGGTATATAGCGCGGCAACGGGACGAGCCTGTCCGCTACCTTTCGACGTGACCGGCACATCGTTGATCCAGGCGCCTCGACCGCGAGACGCATGGCACAGCCGCTTGGTCACCGGATCATAGATCCAGCCCGCTTCGGTCTCGCCGCCGCGTACCAGCGCGATCAAGATGCCAAACGGGGATTGGCCGCGCGCAAAATTGCCGGTGCCGTCGATCGGATCGATTACCCAGCATAGCGGCGCATGTATGCGCTGCATTACCGATGGGTCGGCGGCGGTGGCCTCTTCTCCCAGGATCGCGGCTTCGGGCAGCAGCTCACCGAGCTTGGTCGTCAGGAAGCGCTCGCTTTCCTTGTCGGCGACGGTGACCAGATCGTTCGGCGCCTTTTCCTCGATCTGCCCGGCGGACAGGTTCTGGAAATGCTTGAGAATGACGGTCTCGCTACAGGCCCGCATAATCGCCGAGACCGGTTCATACAGGTTGTGCATCAGCTTCGATAATCCGCGTTGATCGTGATATATCCATGGGTGAGATCGCAGGTCCAGACCGTGGCGCTGCCATCGCCGATGCCGATATCGACGCCGATATCGATCTCCTGACCCTTCAGATGCTCGGCGACGGGTGTCTCGTCATAGCCGCGCACAACCTCGCCTTTGGCCGCCACTTCGGTGGCCCCGAAGCGGATGGAGAGCAGATCGCGTTCGGCAGGTTCGCCCGCCTTGCCGACCGCCATGACCACGCGGCCCCAATTGGCATCTTCGCCCGCAATGGCCGTTTTCACCAGCGGCGAATTGGCGATCGACAGGCCGATGATGCGGGCGCTTTCATCGCTCTGCGCCCCGGTCACGCTGATCTCGATGAATTTCTGCGCGCCTTCGCCATCGCGTACCACCTGATGGGCGAGGCTACGGCAGACATCCTCCAGCGCGGCGTAAAAGGCATCCGCGCCGTCATCGTCCCAGTCAGTCAGTGGAGCGTCGCCAGCCAAGCCAGTCGCGAAGGCGAGCACGGTGTCGCTGGTCGAGGTGTCGCCGTCCACGGTGATGGCGTTGAAGCTGCGCGCCGTGGCCTTTTCCAGCATTTTCTGCAGGAAGAGATGGTCCACGGCGGCGTCGGTGAAGACATAGCCCAGCATGGTGGCCATGTCGGGCGCGATCATGCCCGATCCCTTGACGATGCCCGCCAGCTGCACCGTTCTGCCGCAAACGACGGCCGAGGCGGCAGCGCCTTTGGCGAACGTATCGGTGGTACCGATCGCGAGCGCGGCATCTTCCCAGCCGCAGGGATCGGCGGCGAACACCTGTTTCAGCCCGGCCTCTGCCTTGTCGATCGGCAGCGGCACGCCGATGACGCCGGTGGAGCTGACGAACACGTCCGATGGCTGACAATCCAGATGATGCGCGACATGCGCGATGATGGTCTCCACCGCCTGCCGCCCGCTCAGGCCAGTAAAGGCATTGCTGTTGCCCGCATTCACGATGAGCGCACGGGCCCGGCCGAGCACGGCGGTCTCCTTGCCCCATTGCACCTCGTAGGACGGGCATTTGCTTTTGGTGAACACACCGGCGACCGCCGTGCCATCGGCCAGTTCGGCATAGGTCATGTCGAACCGTTGCCGCCGCGTATACCCGGCCCGCGCCGTGCGCAGCGTGACGCCATCGATGGCGGGCAGGTCGGGAAAATGAGACGGGGCGAGGGGAGAGCGGTTGAGCGACACGGCCAGTTGCCTTTCGGTCGGTTTTTGGTAGGAGACAGTCAGGAATGTTCCGCGCGGGTCTATTGATGAAATTCACCTTTGCAAGTCTGATGCTGCTACTGGTGCACGCCGTGATGGGCGTGCCGCTGGCGGCCCAGAGCGTGCGTGACAGCGGCCTCGCGGAAGTCGAGTCGTCCGCCGGACGTCCGGATGCGTTCGTTTCCGCCACGGCGGCTATCGCAAAACCGGGCGCGACCCAGCGCTGCGCGTTCCTGGCTGAGACCAGCATGCTGGTGGTGGCCAGGGCGCCATCGGTCCAGCTGTCCTGTGCAGCCGACATGTCCGATCTGCCGCTCCACTGGGGCACGGGCGATCGGCACGCATGGGATGAGGGCAAGCCCTAAAGGCTGCTGTCCGCGACGGCCATTATTGCGCCGCGCACCATCTTTTCCCATATTTTTCAAGCGGCTCGGCTGAACGTCTGAGCCCGTCCATTCAGTCAATCGGATATCATTATGCTCGGCGCCATTGCCAAATCGCTCTTCGGTTCGTCCAACGAACGTTACGTCAAATCCATCTACAAGATCGTCGACAAGGTAAACGGGTTCGAGCCCGAACTCATGCAGTTGACCGATGAGGAGCTGCAGGCACAGACGCCGAAGTTCCGCAGCCGCTTGGAAGCTGGCGAGACGCTGGAGGACATTCTGCCCGAAGCCTTTGCCACGGTGCGCGAGGCGTCCAAGCGCGTGCTGGGCATGCGGCATTTCGATGTGCAGCTGGTCGGCGGCGTGGTGCTGCATCGCGGTGAGATTGCCGAGATGCGCACCGGCGAGGGCAAGACCCTGGTCGCCACGCTGGCGGTGTATCTCAATGCGCTGGAAGGCAAGGGCGTGCACGTCGTCACCGTGAACGACTATCTGGCACGGCGCGATCTGGAGTGGATGGGCCAGCTCTACGGCTTCCTCGGCCTGACCTATGGCACCATCATTCCCGATCTCGATCAGGCCGCGCGCCGCGCCGCCTATCATGCCGATATCACCTATGCGACGAACAACGAGCTGGGCTTCGATTATCTGCGCGACAATATGAAATATAGCCGCGACGACATGGTCCAGCGGCCGTTCAATTTCGCCATCGTCGATGAAGTGGATTCGATCCTGATCGATGAGGCGCGCACGCCGCTGATCATTTCCGGCCCGACCGACGACCGGTCCGAACTCTATTCGTCGATCAACGGCATCATCCCGCAGCTGGCTGAAGATGATTACGAGAAGGACGAAAAATCCAAGCGCGTGCTGCTGACCGAAGACGGGACGGAGAAAATCGAGCGGATGCTGGAAGAGGCCGGGCTGCTCGAAGGCTCCAACCTCTATGATTTTGAAAACACGCTGGTGGTTCATCATGTCGAGAACGCGATGCGCGCGCATCTGATGTTCAAGCGCGACACGGACTATATCGTGAAGGACGGCAAGATCGTCATCATCGATGAGTTCACCGGCCGCATGATGGACGGTCGCCGCTGGTCCGATGGCCTGCATCAGGCGGTCGAGGCCAAGGAAGGCGTCGACATCAAGCCTGAAAACCAGACGATGGCGACCATCACCTTCCAGAACTATTTCCGCATGTATCCCAAGCTTGCCGGCATGACCGGCACGGCGGCAACGGAAGCGGGCGAATTCTACGAAATCTACAAGCTCAACGTCGCGGAAATGCCGACCAACCTGCCGGTCCAGCGGATCGACGAGGACGACCAATTCTACAAGAACATCGCCGATAAATTCGCCGCCATCGCCGTGGCGATCAAGGAGAAGAACGAGATCGGCCAGCCAGTGCTGGTGGGCACGGTGTCGATCGAGAAGTCCGAGCTTCTTTCGGAATATCTCAATCGCGAGGGCGTGGCGCATAACATCCTGAATGCGCGCATGCACGAAAGCGAAGCGCATATCGTGGCGCAGGCGGGACGTCTGGGCGCGGTGACGATCGCCACCAACATGGCTGGACGCGGCACCGACATTCAGCTTGGCGGCAATCTGGAATTTCGGATCGAAGAGGAACTGGCCGATCTGCAAGAAGGCCCGGCGCGCGACGAGGCGATAGCCCGCATCAAGGAAGAGATAGCAGCCGAAAAGGCGAAGGTGCTGGAAGCCGGCGGCCTGTTCGTGCTGGGCACGGAAAGGCATGAAAGCCGCCGCATCGACAACCAGCTGCGCGGCCGTTCGGGCCGTCAGGGCGATCCGGGCCTTAGCCGCTTCTATCTGTGCCTGGAGGACGATCTGCTGCGCATCTTCGGCAGCGAATCGCTGTTTGCGCGCATGATGAATTCCAGCCTGGAAGATGGTGAAGCGATCGGCGGCAAATGGCTCAGCAAAGCGATCGAGACGGCGCAGAAGAAGGTGGAGGCGCGCAATTACGAGGCGCGCAAGCAGGTTGTGGAATATGACAACGTCATGAACGACCAGCGCAAGGTGATTTACGAGCAGCGCGCGGACGTGATGGATGCCGATGCGGTTGACGATGTGATCGAGGATATGCGGCTCGATTCGATCCATGCGATTGTGGATGAACATTGTCCTGCCGGTACCTATCCTGAGCAGTGGGATGTTGCCGGACTGAAAGAGAAATCGGCCGATCTGGTGGGCGAAGAGCCGCCTATCGATATGTGGCTCGAAGAAGACGCGATCGAGCCGGAAGTCTTGGCCACCCGGTTGAGCGATATGGTCGCGCAGAAGATTCAGACGAAGGCGCAGAATATTGAGCCGAGCATGTGGCACGACGTGGAGAAGAGCATTCTGCTCCAGTCGCTCGATCATCATTGGAAGGAGCATCTATCGACCCTGGATGCGCTGCGCCAGGTGGTCTTCTTGCGCGCCTATGCTCAGAAAACTCCGCTAAACGAATATAAGCAGGAAAGCTTCGCGCTCTTCCAGCGGATGCTCGATCAAATTCGCGAAGATGTGACCAAGACGCTGGCGACCAGCGAATTCGGCGCGCGTCCGGCGATCAATTTCGCCGAACTGCCGGACCTGCCCGATTTTCTCACGACCCATATCGATCCACTGACCGGAGAAGATGACACCAACGATCAGGATGCCGGCACACGCGGCATGATCGACACGCTGCCGCCGCGGCAGGTGGGGGAAGCGGATATGGAAGCGTTGGAAAACAACCCGAATATCAGCCGGAACGCACCATGCCCCTGTGGATCGGGCCGGAAATACAAGCATTGCCACGGTCAGGTTTGACCGCAAATGCCGCCGTCTGACGAGCTGTTGGACGGCGGCATAATTTATTGGTCACACAGCACTTGCCATCTCTGAAAATCCGCTGCTATAGGCGCGGTCTGCACAGGGCGATGCCCTAGCATGTTCCCCGGTAGCTCAGCGGTAGAGCATCCGACTGTTAATCGGACGGCCGATGGTTCGAATCCGTCCCGGGGAGCCACTTTCCAAATCTGCGATCTTTGCTAGGATGGCGCCGGTAAGGAGGCTTTGCATGCAGGTTACGCGATTGGCGCTAGGCGAAACGGCTGTCGAACAGCAGGCGCGCGTCCGGATCATAGCATATACGGATCAGCATTTTGGCTGGAGCTGCGAGCTGTTGCGCGGGCTTCTGTGGATTACTGCCCGTGACCGCGGCGAATATCGCAGTTCGGGCGCTGCCGAGCATGCCGCGCTGGCCTGGGCGGAAGCACAGGGCGCCGTCTCCGCCATTGTCGAGATGACCGGTGCCGAACGCTCCTATGATATCGACCATTCTGGCCGCAGCGATGCGATGAGCCAGGAAGAAGGCATTGCGGTCGACATTCCGATCATCGGCGATCCTTCGCCTATAAAACAGCCCCCGCGCATTTGAAGCCGGTGCTACCGCAAGAGGTCAGGTCGCGAACTGTTCCATCGCGATCCGCTCGTCCAGCGCATGTTCGGGATCGAAAAGCAGCGTAAGCTGACGGCTCCGGTCGATCTCGATATCGACCTGGATGATGTCCCTGATTTCCCGTTGATCGGCAACGGCAGACACAGGCCGCTTGTCCGGGTTCAAGATACGAAAACTGATGCGGCTACGGTCCGGCAGGATTGCACCTTTCCATCGGCGCGGGCGAAACGGGCTAATCGGCGTCAGCGCCAGCATGGCCGATCCAAGCGGCAATATGGGGCCATTGGCGGACATATTATATGCGGTGGACCCGGCCGGTGTGGCGACCAGAACGCCGTCGCACACCATTTCGTGAATCGTGACGCGGCCATCGATCTGTACTTCGATCTTCGCCGTTTGGCGGGTTTCGCGGAGCAACGAGACTTCGTTGATCGCAGGCAGCACGCGCGTCTCGCCAGCGGCGGTCATCACGGTCATGCGGAGCGGCGCGACACTGAAACTCTTGGCCTTGGCCAACCGATCGGACAAACCGTCGGTCCGCCAGCTGTTGAGCAGAAAGCCGATGGTGCCGCGATTCATGCCGAAGACCGGCTTGATTCGTCCGCCTTCCAGCATCTGGTGCAAGGTTTGTAGCATGAAGCCGTCGCCGCCGAGGACCACGACCTGTTCAGCATCCTCCAGGGGCGCAAATTCGTAGCGCCCGAGCAATTCCTGCTGCGCCTCACGCGCCTGACGCGTGGGGGAGGCGAGAAGAGCCGTGGATCCTATCATGCCGGAAACGCGACAGTGGCTGGGATGCGGTGGAGAAAAAATGAGAAGATATTAAGGGTCGTTTGCATAGGAAGAGGTGCTAAGCGGCCAGACGAGGTGGGGCAAGGGCGGAAAGGCGCGATGGAAGAACGGCGTGAACGCCCTGTATCGAGGCATGCGGAGCGCGACTGGATCACCGGTCTCGCCACCGGCAAGGCTGCGCGCGAGCGGCTTATGGAAGGGGCGCTGCCTTGCGCCGTGTTGGCGATTGGGCTGGCCGGCTTCCGGCATGTCAATGTGGCCCATGGTCGCGAAGGCGGGGACCGCGCGCTCATGGATGTTGGTGAACGCATCCAGAGGGTACTGCGTCTTGCCGACATGGATCACCCCTTTGTCGCCCGCAGCGGCGGGGCCGAGTTTGTGATTATGCTGCAGGATCAGGCCAGCGCCGCGCATGCTCCTGTGCTTGCGCAACAACTGATTGCAGAGCTCAACCGACCGATCGAATATGAAACGAGGGGGATGCACCTCAGCCCGCGTATCGGCATTGCTCAGACGCGTTCGGGCGAGATGCCGGAGCAGCTCATGCGACGTGTACGCATGGCGCTGGAAGAAGCCATGCAAGGCGATACGCGCACGATTGTGCAGTCCGAAGCGGGACGCCTGGATGAGGCGCTGCTGGACGAAACATTGGGCCGTCATTTGCGGCACGCGATCGATCGCAATGAAATCGCGATCCTGCTTCAGCCGCAATTTGCCCTGAACGATGGACGCATGACCGGGGCGGAAGCTCTGGCGCGTTGGGATCATCCGCAATTTGGCACCTTTGGCGGCGAAGCGCTGTTTGCGGCAGCCGCCCGCAGCAATTTTGTGCTGCCATTGTCACGCTATATCCAGCGGCAGGCCATTGCCATGGCAGCGCAATGGCCGTCGGCGCTTGGCCATATTCGTCTTTCCATCAACGTGACGGCGCAGGACATGGCCAGCCCGGATATGGCCGACATGCTGCTCGACATGGTCAAACAAAGCGGCTTCCGTCCGGAATGCCTGACGGTCGAGATTACCGAAAGCGCCCTGATTGCGGAGCTGGGAGCGGCCAGCAAGCAATTCCAGACATTGCGCGAGCATGGCCTCAAGATTGCGCTCGATGACTTTGGGACGGGCTATAGCTCGCTGGCCTATTTGAGCGCGCTGCCGCTTGATTATCTGAAGCTGGACAAGTCATTGACCAGTGACCTGCAGGGATCTCCACGGGACAGGATCGTGGTGCGCGCCGTCATCGCCATGGCCAAGGCGCTCGATCTGGAGGTTATTGCCGAAGGCATAGAAACCGAAGCCCAGCGCCAGCTGATCGAACGGGAAGGCTGCGATTACTGGCAGGGCTTTCTCAACGCTGGCGCCTTGGGCGAGGACGCTTTCGCGCAATATGTCGAGGATCAGCAGGCCGCGCGCGCCGACTGATCCTCTGCTGATATTATCCTTTGCCCTGCGCCAGCTTGGCCAAGCCGCGCGACAGCTGGAGCGCGCCGTTCAGGCGGCTCTTCGGATCGCGCCATACGCGGTTGATCACCAGCTTGCTGTCCGGCCGCAGCTTCGCGACCTCGCCCAACCGCTCGACATATCGCATCAATGCCGGAACATCGGGCGGGCTGTCATTGTGGAAACTGACCAGGGCCCCGCGTGGTCCAATTTCGATCTTGGAGACGCAGGCCTTCAGCGCGTTCAGCTTCACTCGCATCAGCGTCAGCAGATTTTCCGTGGCATCCGGCAGATCGCCGAACCGGTCGATCAGCTCAGCGGCAAAACCCTCGATCTCGCTGGACTGGTCGATCTCGTTGATTCGGCGGTAAAGCCCCATGCGCAGGCTGAGGTCGGGCACATAGAAATCCGGGATGGAGATCGGCGCATCGACGGTAATCTGCGGCGAGAACTTCTCCGTCGGTGCATCGATCCCCATGTCGCCCGCCTTGGCCGCGAGAATCGCCTCCTCGAGCATCGACTGATACAGCTCGAAGCCGACTTCCTTGATATGGCCGGACTGCTCGTCCCCGACGAGATTGCCTGCCCCGCGGATATCCAGATCGTGGCTGGCAAGTTGAAATCCGGCGCCAAGACTGTCCAGATCGGACAGCACCTTGAGCCGTTTTTCCGCCGTCTCCGTGAGGACCCGGCCTTCGGGCGTGGTGAGATAGGCATAAGCGCGCGTCTTGGAGCGTCCCACCCGGCCGCGCAGCTGATAAAGCTGCGCCAGACCGAAACGGTCGGCCCGATGGATGATCAGCGTATTGGCGCTGGGGATATCCAGGCCGCTTTCGACAATCGTGGTCGAAAGCAGCACGTCGTAGCGTTTGTCGTAAAAGGCGGTCATCCGCTCTTCCACGTCACCGGCGGACATCTGACCGTGCGCCACGACCGATTTTACCTCCGGCACGTCGGTGAGCAGGAATTCCTCGATTTCCGTGAGATCGGCAATCCGCGGCACCACGAAGAAACTTTGGCCGCCGCGATAATGCTCGCGCAGCAAAGCCTCGCGCATCACGATGGGATCCCAGGGCATGACATAGGTGCGCACGGCCAGACGATCGACGGGCGGCGTCTGGATCACCGACAGTTCCCGCAGACCGGACATGGCCATCTGCAGCGTACGCGGAATGGGGGTAGCGGTGAGGGTGAGCATGTGCACGTCGGTCTTGAGCGCCTTCAGGCGCTCCTTGTGCGTGACGCCAAAGCGCTGCTCCTCATCGACGATGACCAGCCCCAGCCGATCGAAATCGACCGACTTGGCCAGGATCGCGTGCGTACCGATCACGATGTCGACCGTGCCAGCTTTCAGTCCCTCACGGGTCTTGGTTGCCTCGCCCGAAGGGACCAGGCGCGACAGGCGACCGACTTCCAGCGGGAAGCCGCGAAAACGCTCGACGAAATTCGTATAATGCTGGCGCGCGAGCAGGGTGGTCGGGGCGACAATGGCCACTTGCATGCCGCTCATGGCGGCCACGAATGCCGCGCGCATTGCCACTTCGGTCTTGCCGAACCCGACATCGCCGCAGACCAGCCGGTCCATCGGCCTGCCGGACTGCAGATCCTGGATCACCTCGGAGATAACCCGGTCCTGATCGTCTGTTTCCTCATAAGGGAAGCGGTCGACGAAGCTGGCATAGCTGTTGTCATCGACATCGGCGACTTCGCCGGCTCTCATGGCGCGAAGGGCTGCGGTTTTCATCAGCTCGCCCGCAATTTCGCGGATGCGCTCCTTCATCTTGGCCTTGCGGCGCTGCCAGGCTTCTCCGCCCAGCCGGTCCAGCGAAGCGCCTTCATGGTCCGAGCCGTAGCGGCTCAGCACATCGATATTCTCGACCGGTACGAACAGCTTGTCGCCGCCGGCATAGGTCAGCGCCACGCAATCATGCGCGCTCTTGCCGACATCGATTTGCGTCAGGCCTTCATAGCGGCCAATGCCATGATCGGCGTGGACGATGAGATCGCCCACCGACAGCGCCTGGATTTCCGCCAGGAATGCGTCGGCGCTCTTGCGCTTCTTGCGGCGGCGCACGAGCCGGTCGCCCAGCAAATCCTGCTCGGTGATGACGGCCACGTCGGGCGCGGTAAAACCGGTGTCGAGGGGCAGGATGGCCAGCGCGGCGGTGCCGTTCGCCGCCGTGCCCAATGCCTCCTGCCAGCTTTTTGCTGCCTTGGCCTTTTTCAGCCCATGGTCACCCATCAGGCCGCTCATCCGCTCCCGCGCGCCGCGCGAATAGCTGGCGACGATGACGCGCTTGCCGTCCTTGCGCAGGCTGTCGATATGCTTGACTGCCGCCTCATAGACATTGGCGCTTTGTGCGCGTTCGGGCGCAAAGTCGCGCGCGCCGGACACGCCGAAATCGAGCACATGGTTGCTTTCTGGCTCGGCGAACCCGCTGATCTGATGGACCGGCTGATCTCGCTGCGCGTCGGCCCACTGATCCGGTGTCAGATAAAGCGCATCGGCAGGCAATGGCCGGTAGCTTCCGGCCTCGCTGGACTGCGCGCGTTCCCGGTTCTGCTGATAATCGGCAATCGATTCGAAACGCGATTCCGCAGCGGACGGCACACCGGCATCGGCCAGGATCAGATCCTGCGGCTGCAGATGCTCGAACAATGGCACCAGCCGTTCTTCCAGCATGGGCAGCCAATGATCCATGCCGGCCAGCCGCCGCCCCTCGCTGATCGCCTGATACAGCGGATCGCCCGTAGCGGTCGCCCCGAAGCGCTCCCGATAGCGGCTGCGGAAACGCTTGATCGAGGCCTCATCCAGCAAAGCTTCGGCAGCGGGCAGCAGATCGAAATGATCGACCCGTCCGACCGAGCGCTGATCCGCCGGATCGAATTCGCGAACGGACTCGATCTCGTCACCAAAGAAATCGAGGCGCAGGGCCAGTTCGCGGCCAGACGGAAAGAGATCCACGATGGAGCCGCGGACGGCATATTCCCCGGCATCGGCCACAGTCTCGTTGCGTTCATAGCCATTGGCGGTGAGCAGGGCGGACAGTTTCTCCCGCGCGATGACCGTGCCCGGTTGCAAGCGCGCACCCAGTTCGCGCAGGCGGAAAGGGCTGAGCGTACGCTGCGTCACCGCATTGGCGGTTGTCACCAAAAGCTGCGACGCGGCGGACTTGGCCTGCAGGGCGGCCAATGTCGCCATACGGCGCGACGTGACGGCCAGGGAAGGAGACGCCCGGTCATAAGGCAGGCAGTCCCAGGCCGGGTACTCCAGCACTTCCAGCTCGGGCACGAAATATTGCGCGGTCTCGGCCACCGTGCGCATTTCCGCATCATCGGGCGCGATATAGACTGCGCGGCCGGTGGACGCGCGTGCCAGATCGGCCAGCAGCCACGGCAGAAAGCCGGTTGGAACGGAGCTGAGGGTGAGCGGCCTGTCGGCCTTAATTATTCTGGACAGGTCAGGCATCGGGACTTGGTCAAACTCCGGTCGCCTCCGCACATGCCGATAAGCGATCTATCTAGGTCGGCATGGGCAAGGAAGATCCCCGGCCCGGCTCGGTTCTGGTCGGTTCAGTGCGCTGAAGGAGCGCTCAACGCGGGATTTCGATGAAATCGAGCCGCTTGAACTTTTCCATAAGCGGGACATCGAACGGCTCCGGAACGGTTTGCGTTCCCAGCCCCCAGGCCATGATATCGACGTCCTGCTCTTCCAGAAGCCGTTCGAACCACAGAAAGTCCTCTTCCGAAAAGCCCGCGCCATGCCGGTCGAAGAAACCGCCGATCATATAATCCGCCTCGCGCGTGCCGCGGTGCCATGCGCGGAATTTGGTGCGGCGGATACGGGCGTCCCGGTCTAGGGCCATGGCAAATGTCCAGTCAGTCAAGAAAGATGCCGGGTGCTGGCGAAGCGGCCCCCGGCGCGTTAGGGGACAGATAGTCATGCGCCCCGATATTCTCAATCCACTGTTCGCAGAACTCACCAGCCTCAAGGGCATTGGTGCAGGTCTCGCCAAACCGCTGGCCCGGCTGAAGCTGGAGCGGGTGAAGGATCTGCTGTTTCATTTTCCCAGCTATTTCGTCCATCGCCGCGCGGTGGATGGGCTGGATGATGCGCAGATTGGAGAAACGATCATCCTGTCCGTCGACGTGCTGGACCATCGCAGTGGTGGCAGCGCGCGCAGTCCGCTTCGGATCCACGCGGTGGATGCGCGCGGCGATGTGGTCAGCCTGGTATTTTTCGGGCGCAACTCCGGGTGGGCCAAGAAACAGCTTCCGGTGGGTGAGGCACGTCGGATCACCGGCAAACTCGAAGCCTATGGTCAAGAGCGGCAGATCATCCATCCTGAAGTCGTCGACGGCGATCACAGCGTGCCGATGGTGGAACCGGTTTATCCTCTGGCCGATGGTATCTCCAACCGGCGGATTGGCGATCTGGTGCGCCATGCCATGGAGCGCGCGCCTGCGTTTCCGGAATGGATCGAGCCCAGCGTCAAAGCCAAGTTTGACTGGCCGGGCTGGCAGGAGGCTCTCATTGCCGCCCATCAGCCGGACGGCGCGGCGGGGCAGGCGCGGTTGGCCTATGACGAGCTGTTTTCCAATCAGCTGGCGTATCTGCTGGTGCGTGCAGCCAGCGACAAGCGCCGCACCTTTCCGATCCATGGCGACGGACGGCTTGTTGACGCTCTGACGCTGCCATTTGCGCTGACCGGCGCACAAGCCCGTTCGATCAACGAGATCGAGGGCGATCTGCAGCAAGAGCGCCCGATGCTGCGTCTGCTGCAGGGCGATGTCGGATCGGGCAAGACGGCGGTGGCGTTGATGGCCATGCTGCGCGCAGTGGAGAGCGGGCGCCAGGCAGCTTTGCTGGCGCCAACCGAAATCCTGGCCCGCCAGCATCTGGCCTCCCTGCGAGAGCTGGCTGGATCATTGCCGGTGCAGATCGAAATCCTGACAGGCCGGGACAAGGGCAGGGTTCGCGAATCCACGCTGATGGCACTGGCCGACGGGTCGATCGACATTTTGATCGGCACGCACGCCATCTTTCAGGAGGCGGTGCGATACAAGGCCTTGGGGCTGATCGTGATCGACGAGCAGCACCGGTTCGGCGTCTCGCAGCGGCTGCTCCTTGCCAACAAGGCGGAGCGGCCACCGCACCTGCTGGCGATGACCGCCACGCCCATCCCGCGCACCCTGACACTGGCCTTGTACGGCGAGATGGACGTTTCCGTGCTCGACGAGCTGCCGCCGGGGCGCACGCCGGTGGAAACGGTGGTCATATCGGACGAGAAACTGCCGGATATCGTGGCCGGGATCGGCCGCCATATCCAGGCCGGCGGGCAAGCCTATTGGGTGTGCCCGCTGGTCGAGGAAAACGATGCCAGCGATCTGGCCGCGGCGGAGGAGCGGGCCGCCATGCTCACCCTGCGCTTCGGCAACCGGGTCGGTCTGGTTCATGGCCGGATGAAGGGGCCGGAGAAAGATGCGGTCATGGAGCGCTTTTCATCCGGCGAGCTATCGCTGCTGGTGGCGACCACCGTTATCGAGGTGGGGGTCAATGTGCCCAATGCGTCGCTCATGATCGTGGAGGGGGCGGATCGCTTTGGCCTGGCCCAGCTGCACCAGTTGCGCGGCCGGGTGGGGCGGGGCAGCGCCAAGTCCACCTGCGTGCTGCTGCGTGGCGGATCGCTGAGCGAGACGTCCCGGGCGCGGCTGGCGTTGATGCGCGAAACCAATGACGGCTTCCGCATCGCCGAAGAAGATCTTCGTCTGCGCGGTGCGGGCGAGCTGATGGGCACGCGGCAATCGGGCGAGGAGGGGTTCTCCGTCGCCAATGAAGAGCAGGTGCGCGAGCTGATCGGCTATGCGCGCGACGATGCGAGAATGCTGATCGAGCGTGACGGCGGACTGGAGGGTCCGCGCGGAGAAGCGGCACGCATCGCGCTGTATCTGTTTGAGCGGGACAGCGCCGTCAGGACGCTGCGATCCGGCTAGGCGCGGTTCTGCAGTTCATCCAGCATGGCCAGGAAATCCGGCACACGAAGAAGCCGTTCCAGCTGCATGCCGGCCCGCTCATCCGCAACCCACACGCAATGTGCTTCGATCCGGCCGATCACGGGCAGACGCACGGTGACACGGTCACCGCGGGCAAGGTCACTGACATTGTCGATCATGATCCCGCTGGCCGAGACATTACAAATATGCGCGAACTGCTCCCCTCCGCTCGCACGCTCCATAATGGTCTTGAAATCGATGCGGTGTCTGGTCGCCTGGCGGGATTCAAAATTATCCAGGGCGCTGTTTGGCATAAGGGCGGTACTCGCTAGAAAGGGTTCGTCAGCTTCTCGAAACCTGTAACGGCAGCCTGCCCGGCGCCTTAAGCGCTAATATGGATTATTTTTTCAAAAGAGGCGTAGCGCCCTTTAAGCCGCTATAATCAAACCATGTTTTTTCTTGCCGGCGGATAGCCGAACAGGCTCCTGCCCCGCACTGACGAGCAGTTGGGGATCCTCCACCGGCTCCCCGTCGAGACGGGCGCCGCCGCCGTCGATCAGTCGCCGCGCTTCTTTTTTGGAGGCAACCAGCCCAAGCTCGACATAGGCATCCAATATGTTGATTGGTTCGGATATCGCGATGCTGGGCAGATCGTCGCCAGCGCCGCCGCCTTCGAAGGTCTGCTGCGCCGTCTGGGCGGCGGCCTGCGCAGCCTCGGCACCATGCGCCATCGCGGTGGCGGCATCGGCCAGCTGCTTCTTGGCGTCGTTCAGGTCCGCGCCCTCCAGTGCCTCCAGCGTCTCGATCTGCGCCAGGGGCATATCGGTGAACAGGCGCAGGAAACGGCCGACATCGGCGTCCTGCGTGTTCCGCCAGAACTGCCAGTAATCATAGGGGCTGAGCATATCGGCGCGCAGCCATACCGCGCCATCGGCCGTCTTGCCCATCTTGCGCCCGTCCGCCGTGGTGATCAGCGGCGTGGTCAGGCCGAACAGCTGCGTCCCGTCGATCCGGCGGGTCAGCTCCATGCCGTTGACGATATTGCCCCACTGGTCCGATCCGCCCATCTGCAGGCGGCATCCATGCCGGCGCGACAGCTCCAGAAAGTCATAGGCCTGGAGGATCATATAGTTAAATTCGAGGAAGGTCAGCGGTTGCTCGCGTTCCAGCCGGAGCTTCACGCTGTCGAACGTCAGCATGCGGTTCACCGTGAAATGCGGCCCGACATCGCGCAGCAGTTCGATATAGCCGAGCTGGCTCAACCATTCGTCATTGTTGATCATCACGGCATCGGTTGGCCCGTCGCCGAACGTCAGGAACTGCTCGAATATGGACCGGATCGAGGCGATGTTGGCATTGATCTGATCGTCCGACAACATCTGCCGGCTTTCGTCCTTGCCCGACGGATCGCCGACCTTGGTGGTGCCGCCGCCCATGATCACGATCGGCTTGTGGCCCGCCTTCTGGAGCTGGCGGAGCATCATGATCGAAACCAGATGGCCGACATGGAGCGAGGGCCCGGTTGCATCGAAGCCGATATAACCCGGCACGACATCCTTGCTCGCAAGGCTGTCGAGCCCTTCGGCGTCGGTCAGCTGGTGGATATAGCCGCGCTCGTCGAGCGTGCGAAGGAGATCGGATGAGTAGGTCATGGGTTTCCGGTTACAGGCAGTGGGCGGCGGGGCCAAGAGCGGATCGTATAGGCGGCTATCGAAGGATTGTTGCGCAAAGTTGACAAAGTGAGCGCGAGGGCATTGCGCAGCTGGCTTAGAAAATTTCCTACATCGGTGAGCGGTAGCCTATGGCCAATGGGTCAGGCAAAGTCCTATATTTCAAGATTATTTTTCAGCTGGGTTGCCGGGTCGGACAAAAGAAAAACGGTCCTTCGACCAGTGCAGAACCAAAGGGGGTGGACGATGAGTGATGAAAAACGCGCCGCCGAAGCCGCGGCTTCCAAGTCTCTCCACTTGCGGCGTCATCCCACCACCCCGGCACCGCCGATCGGATCGCTAGCGGTGTCCCTTCAACGCCAGCCCGGGCACCGGCTCCGTCTGCGCTATCGTCTCGACATGGCTCTGGAACATGTGACATGGCCCGGTCCCGCCGAACCGGACCGCACCGACAATCTCTGGCAGAGCACCTGCTGCGAGCTGTTTCTGCGCCGCCCGGGCGCGGATGCCTATGCCGAGTGCAATTTCTCTCCCTCCAGCCAATGGGCCGCCTACCGCTTCGACGATGTGCGCACGGGCATGGCCATGCTGGAGATGGCTCCGCCGCACATCGCGCTGGACACCGGCGAGCGCCATGTCGCGCTGGAGGCGATCGTCACGCTCCCGCACGAATGGCAGGACAGCGCGCTGGATATTGCCCTTAGCGCCGTGATCGAAACCACCGGGCCGGTGAAAAGCTATTGGGCTTTGGCGCATCCTGCCGATAGACCGGATTTTCACCATCCCGGTAGTTTCACGCTCAGGTTACCCACGCCATGACCCAGTCCCCCGTTCACTTCGGCATCGATCGCCTGCTGTCCGAGCCCGATCTGCGCGCACCGCTGAAAGGCAAGCGGGTGGCGTTAGTGGCGCACCCGGCGTCGGTCACGGCGGACCTTACCCATTCGCTCGACGCGCTGATGGCGTGCGAGGATATCGACATCACCGCCGCCTTCGGCCCGCAGCATGGGCTGAAAGGCGACAAGCAGGACAATATGGTGGAGACGCCGGACGAGACCGATCGCGTCCATGGCATTCCGGTCTTCAGCCTGTATGGCGATGTGCGCCGCCCGACGGGCCAATCGATGGGCACGTTCGATGTCGTGTTGATCGATCTGCAGGATCTGGGTTGCCGCATCTACACCTTCGTCACGACCCTGCTTTATATGCTGGAAGCGGCGGCAGAGCATGGCAAGACCGTCTGGGTGCTGGACCGGCCCAATCCGGCGGGCCGCCCCGTCGAGGGGCTGACGCTGCGCGCGGGCTATGAAAGTTTCGTGGGCGCGGGGCCGATGCCGATGCGCCATGGCATGACGCTGGGCGAGATGGGCCACTGGTTCATCGACCATTACGGCCTCGACGTGGACTATCGCGTGATCGACATGAAAGGCTGGTCGCCGGACGCTGCGCCGGGCTTCGGCTGGCCGGACAGCCGCATCTGGATCAACCCCAGCCCCAATGCCGCCAATCTGTCCATGGCGCGCAGCTACGCCGGCACGGTGATGCTGGAAGGGGCAAGCCTGAGCGAGGGCAGGGGCACCACCCGGCCGCTGGAACTGTTCGGCGCACCGGATATCGATGCCCGCGCGGTGATGAACGTGATGCGGGAACTGGCCCCGGAATGGCTGGAAGGTTGCGCCTTGCGCGAAATCTGGTTCGAGCCGACCTTTCACAAACATGCCGGCAGGCTTTGCCATGGCGTGCACATCCACCCCGAAGGCGGCTTTTACGACCATGACGCTTTTCGCCCATGGCGGCTGCAGGCGCTGGCGTTCAAGGCGATCCGGCGGCTTTACCCGGACTATGCGCTGTGGCGCGGCGAAGATTTCAAATATGAATATACCGAGTGCCATTTGGCGATCGACATCATCAATGGCGGCCCGGCCCTGCGCGAATGGGTGGACAATGCACAAGCCACCCCGAACGATCTGGACGCCATGGTGCACGGTGACGAGACATCCTGGCGCAAGGATCGGGAGCGCTTTCTTCTCTATTAGAATGAAACGTCTCTTTCCAGGACAAGGCGTTAAGAACAGGGGGTTTTTCTTGTTGGAATGAGCGGCTTTGCGGTGCGCTATCGCGCCGTGAAACGGACAGCCGCAAAATGTTCGCTGCGCATCTCCTCCCATGCGGAACTGGCAGGCTTTTCCGGCATTTTGCAATTTGCCGTGCAACCGTGCCCGTGCCGTCGATGGAGGAATGAATGACCAACACTTTTCTACCGCTCATGATCGGTTTTGTGATCATGTCGCTTGGTTCTCTCCTGATCTATATGCACGGTTCGAAGCATCCGGAAATACGACATCACACCCATTTCCACGCGGTGGTGCCGTTCATTGCCGCCACATCCTATCTGGCCATGACCTTGGGCCTGGGCGTCACGGCTGTGGATGGCGAAACGCTGTATCTGCCACGCTATGTCGACTGGACGTTCACCACGCCCATTCTGCTGGTCGGCCTCACGCTGACGGGGCTGCACGAGCATCACCGCCATTCGTCCTATATTCTGCCGATCGTGGTGCTCGACGTGCTCATGATCGTGACCGGGCTGTTTTCTGCCCTGGCCGACAATGCGGCCGAACGCTGGATCTGGTATGCGTGGTCCTGCGTCGCCTTTGCCGGCGTGCTCTATCTGCTGTGGGTGCCGGTGCGCGCCATCAGTGATGAAATGGGCGGACAGATGGAGACCGTCTATCGCAAGAACCTGCTGTTCCTGACGGTGGTGTGGTTCTTCTACCCCATTGTTTTCCTGCTTGGGCCCCAGGGTGTCGGCATCATCGACAATGTCGCGGATGTATGGCTGATCCTGGTGCTCGATGTCATTGCCAAGGTGGTCTACGGGTTCCTTTCGGCATCGCGGTTCAAGACGGTGCCCCGGGACGAATTCCCCAAAATGGCCTGAACCATTCAGAAGATTGCATCAGGGACGCCGGGCATTCGCTCCGGCGTCCCTTTTTGCATCAGTGCCCCTGTTTGCGGCTCAGCTCGCGCATCGCCTGATCGAGGCCGTCGAGCGTGAGCGCATACATGCGGTCATCGATCAGCTCGCGGATGATGCGCACGCTTTGGGAATAGCCCCACTGCTTCTCCGGCACCGGGTTGATCCAGGCGGTGGCCGGATAGGTATTGGTCAGCCGGTTGAGCCAGACCGCGCCCGCCTCTTCGTTGAAATGCTCCACGCTGCCGCCGGGATGGCTGATCTCATAGGGGCTCATCGAGGCATCGCCGACGATGATGACCTTATAGTCATGGCCGAATTTGTGCAGGATGTCCCACATCGGCGTGCGTTCGGCAAAACGCCGGCGATTGTCCTTCCAGACGCCCTCGTAAATGCAGTTGTGGAAGTAGAAGAATTCCAGATTCTTGAACTCGCTGGTGGCCGCGCTGAACAGCTCCTCGGTCAGCTTGACGAACGGGTCCATCGATCCGCCCACATCCAGAAACAGCAGCAGCTTCACCGCGTTGCGCTTTTCCGGCCGCATCTTGATGTCGAGCCAGCCCTGCTTGGCCGTGCCCGAAATCGTGGCATCGATATCCAGCTCGTCGGCGGCACCTTCGCGCGCGAAGCGCCGCAGACGGCGCAGCGCCACCTTGATGTTGCGGGTGCCCAGTTCGCGCGTGTTGTCCAGGTTCTTGAACTCGCGCTTGTCCCAGACCTTGACCGCTTTCTTGTGCTTGCTTTCCCCGCCGATACGCACGCCTTCGGGGTTGTAGCCGGAATTGCCATAGGGGGAGGTGCCGCCGGTGCCGACCCATTTATTGCCGCCCTGATGGCGCTTTTCCTGCTCGGCAAGCCGCTCCTTCAGGGTTTCCATCAGCTCGTCCCAGTCGCCGATCTTTTCGATCGCGGCCATTTCTTCCTCGCTGAGATATTTTTCGGCGACCGCCTTCAGCCAGTCCAGCGGAATGTCCTGCTGTTCGGTGCCATAGCTGGTCTCCAGTCCCTTGAAGACCTTGGAGAAGACCTGATCGAACCGGTCCAGCTTGCCCTCGTCCTTCACCAGCGTGGCGCGGGCGAGAAAGTAGAACTCCTCCGGCCGGCGATCGATCACATCCCGGTCCAGCGCCTCCAGCAACATAAGATGCTCCTTAAGCGTTACCCCGATCCCGGCGCTGCGCAGTTCGTCCATGAAAGAATAGAACATCGGCTACTTTCTGTCTGCGTGATCGCCCGGCATTGCGTGGCCAGGCCCGATAAGGCGCGGCACCGTTTACACGGTGCTAACCATCGCGGGTCTATCACGCTGAGCGCTAACCGAAGGATCAGTATCAGTGAAGCACGAGATCATCCAGACCCTGTCCGCAGGGGCATTGGAACAGCTGCCCGCGCAATGCGGCAAGGTCACGATCCATTCCAGCGATGTTGCGGGCATCGTGCAGTCGGTCATCGGATCGTCGGCGCGCCTGCGCAACGACCATCGCGCCTTGATGGAAACGGTGGATTCGCTGGACATGGACCAGCATCAGGTGGTGAGCGCCAGCGACGAGGCGCGGCTTCTGTCCGCCCGCGCGCGCGAACGCCTGGGGGAGGGCACCGATCTCATCCGCTCCTCGCTGGACCATATCGAAGGCCTGCTGGCGCTGGTGGAAGCGCTTGGCGAGCATGTGACCGGATTTGCGGGCGCGATGAACCAGGTCAAGCGCAGCGCCCAAACGATCGACAATATCGCGCGCACCACCAACATGCTGGCGCTCAACGCCGCGATCGAGGCGGAAAAGGCGGGAGACGCCGGGGCCACCTTTGCCGTGGTCGCCAATGAAGTGAAGGAACTGGCCCGCGGCACGCGCAGCGCCACCGACGAGATCAACCGCACGATCGAATCGCTGGGCGCCGAAGCGGCGCAGGTGATCGCCAAGATCGAGCATGGCACCAAGTCCAGCGGCGATGTGCAACAGGCGATCGGGCGCATCGACGAGACCCTGACCGGCGTGACCGACCTCGTGCTCCAGGTGGATCTGCAGAATGACGACATCGTGCAGGCCACCGGCAAGATCAGCGGGCATATCAAAGAGGTGCGCGGCGTGTTGAACACGTTCGACGCCACGGCCGAGGCGAACAACAACAAGCTGGCCGGCGCGCATGGCAAGGTGACCGATCTGGAGATGACCGCCAACGGCATGTTCGATATCATCGTCAAGGCCGGCCTGTCCCCGGACGATGCACAGATGGTCACCGTCGCGCAGGACGGGGCCGCACAGGCCGTGAAACTGGCCGAGCATGCGCTGGCGAGCGGCATGCTGACACGCGGCCAGCTGTTCGATACCAATTATCAGAAGATCGAGGGCAGCAATCCTGCGCGTTTCCGCACGGGGCTGAGCGATTGGGCGCATGCGCATTGGCGGCCGCTGCTGGACAAGATCAGCGCGCAGGACAGCCAGATCATGGCCTCCGCCTGTACCGACCGGAACGGCTTCCTGCCGACGCATCTGACCGAGCGGTCACGCCAGCCCAATGGCGATCTGGCGCATGACACCGAATTCTGCCGCGACGGGCGGATCATCTACCTGCCGATGGACGTAAAGGCCAAGGCGAGCACGCACGACTATACCATGGCCGTCTACCGCCAGGAGGGCGACGGGAAGGACTATGTCATCGTGCGCAACGTCTATGTTCCGCTGATCATCGACGGCACACGATGGGGCGATTTCGAGGTGGCCTACGCGTTCAAGAGCGACGACGCCCGCCTGCTGCTGCGCGGCGCGGCCTAGGCCTCGCTCAGCCGCCCTGGCGGCGGGCCATAAAGGCCAGCCGTTCGAACAGCATGATGTCCTGCTCATTCTTGAGCAACGCGCCATGCAGCGGCGGGATGGCCTTGGTCGGGTCCTTGTTCTGCAGCACGTCGATCGGCATGTCCTCGTGCAGGATCAGCTTCAGCCAATCGAGCAGCTCGCTCGTCGACGGCTTCTTTTTCAGGCCCGGTACGTCGCGCACTTCATAGAAGATATCCATGGCCTTGCTGACCAGGATCTTCTGGATATCCGGGAAATGGACATCGATGATCGCCTGCATCGTCTCGCGATCGGGAAATTTGATATAGTGGAAGAAACAGCGGCGCAGAAAGGCGTCGGGCAGTTCCTTTTCATTGTTCGACGTGATGATGACGATCGGCCGTTCCACCGCCTTCACCGTCTCGCCGGTTTCATAGACATGGAATTCCATGCGATCGAGCTCCTGCAGCAGATCGTTGGGAAATTCGATATCCGCCTTGTCGATCTCGTCGATCAGCAGCACCGGAAGCTCGGGCGCGGTGAACGCTTCCCACAGCTTGCCGCGCTTGATGTAGTTCGAGATGTCGTGGACACGCTCTTCGCCAAGCTGGCCATCGCGCAGGCGGGCCACGGCATCATATTCATACAGGCCCTGATGCGCCTTGGTGGTGGATTTGATGTTCCACTCGATCAGCGGCGCGCCCATGGCCTTGGCCACTTCGGCGGCCAGCACGGTCTTACCGGTGCCGGGCTCTCCCTTGATCAGCAGCGGACGGCGCAGCGTTGCCGCCGCGTTGACGGCCACTTTCAAATCGTCGGTGGCTACATAATCCTTCGTGCCGTCAAACCGCATGGCATCCGTCCTTTATCGAGATCGTTTCCCGATCGGACTAGGGGGCGCGGCGATGGCATGCAAGCCGCGCCTTGCCGCCATGGCTCAACTCTGTTCGGCGCGGACCTTTGCCCTGGCATCCAGAAGACGCCACGCGCCGCGCTGCAGCTGGAACAGCTGATCGGCCCCGAACATGAACGCGCGGGCGGTCGCCGCGTCCGCACAGATCCGGTCGGCCAGGGCTGCCGTTTCATCGGCGCGGGGCAGGGCGCAGAAGGGCGTGGTGATGCCGAGCCGGTTGGCAAGAAGATCCAGAACATCGCGCAGTGCCCACCAGTCCAGGGCAAAGGCCAGGGCCGCGCCTGCCGCGCAGCCGCGCCGCTCGGACGTGGACAGAAGCTGGAAGGACCCGCGCAGTTCCACCGCCGCAGCCTCGCTATGATCATCCTCCGACACACCGCTCACAGGGCCGGCGGCCACGGTGAGCTGCGTCAGATATTGGCGTTCCATCGCAAAGCCATCGGCGGCCTGCACGATCCAGCTGCGCGCCGCCGGATGGGTCAGGCGGGTGGCGGCATGATCGATCACGCCCGGACGCCGGCCGTGCAAAAGGCAGAGAAAATGGACAAGATCGGCCAGTTCGGGCGGATCGGCTTCCCGCATCAGGGCATGATAATGGGTGCAGGCGCCATGGCCATCGGCCTGCTGCATGGCCAATAGTCGCTCGCCGCCAGCATTTGCCGGCCTTATCGTGCGTTCAGCCTTCATGAAATTCGCTGCTCCCGCCGTGTCGATTGACCGGCGAAATCGCCTGCCATGCCGATGGGAACTTGATAGGTCGCAATGCTGAAGAGCTGGTTACTGCCAGCAGGGCGCAAAGCACCCCGCCGGCATATATTTAGGCAAGTCTGTGGAAGACTGGTTGAAAGCCTGTGGAAATCTTGCGGATTACTGGTCCAGGAAGCTGCGCATTTTGCGGCTGCGGCTGGGGTGCTTCAGCTTGCGCAAAGCTTTTGCCTCGATCTGGCGAATGCGTTCGCGCGTCACACTAAACTGCTGACCGACCTCTTCCAGCGTGTGATCGGTGTTCATGCCGATGCCGAAGCGCATGCGCAGCACGCGCTCTTCACGCGGGGTGAGGCTGGCGAGCACGCGGGTGACGGTTTCCTTGAGGTTCGCCTGAATGGCTGCATCCACGGGGATGATGGCATTCTTGTCCTCGATGAAATCGCCGAGATGCGAATCTTCCTCGTCGCCGATCGGCGTTTCGAGGCTGATCGGCTCCTTGGCGATCTTCATCACCTTGCGCACTTTTTCCAGAGGCATCGAAAGACGCTCGGCCATTTCTTCCGGCGTCGGCTCGCGGCCCTGCTCGTGCAGGAACTGGCGGCTGGTGCGCACCAGCTTGTTGATCGTCTCGATCATGTGCACCGGAATACGGATGGTGCGCGCCTGATCGGCGATCGAGCGGGTGATCGCCTGACGGATCCACCAGGTGGCATAGGTGCTGAACTTGTACCCGCGGCGATATTCGAATTTATCCACCGCCTTCATCAGGCCGATATTGCCTTCCTGAATGAGATCCAGGAACTGGAGGCCACGATTGGTGTATTTCTTGGCGATGGAAATCACGAGTCGCAGATTGGCCTCGACCATTTCCTTCTTGGCGATCCGTGCCTCACGCTCGCCCTTCTGCACCATGTTCACGATGCGGCGGAACTCGCTCAGGCTCATGCCCGTGGCGGACGCGATGTCACCGATCTCCGTGCGGATACGATCGACCGCATCGGCCTCATTCTCGACGAACTTCTTCCACTTGCGGTCGATACCCGAGACGGTTTCGAGCCAGCCTTCATCAAGCTCATGCGTGACATATTGCTGCAGGAACTGCGCGCGCGGCACCTTGTGGCGCTCGGCCAGACGCAGCATCTGCCCGCCCAGCGTCGTCAGACGGCGGTTAAAGGCATAGAGCTGATCGACCAGATATTCGATCTTCGTGGCGTGAAACTGGACCGACTCCACCTCGGCCGTCAGGTCTTCGCGCAGCTTGTGATATTTCTTTTCCTGCGCAGCGTTCAGATCGTCGCCGATCCCCAGGGCGGTCATGCGCGCTTCCTGGATCTTGGAGAATTTGCGGAACAAGTCTTCGATGCGCGCGAACCGCTCCAGGGCGTCTGGCTTCAGCGCCTCTTCCATCTGGGCGAGGGAGAGGGTGTTGTCCTCCTCATCCTCTTCCTCTTCACGCTTCTTGCGGCGATCGGCGGCAACCTGATCGTCGTCGTCATCGTCGCCTTCGTCGCTATTGTCTTCCTCGTCCTCGTCTTCCTTGTAGGACGGGCCGGCGGTCTTTTCGCTGATCTCGCCGTCGTCTTCCTCATCATCTTCCATATTTTCCGGAGCAGGCTCCTTGGAAAGCATGGCGTCGAGATCGAGGATTTCGCGCAGCTGCATCTCGCCCTCGTTCAGGGCGGCGGACCATTCGATGATGGCGTGGAAGGTGATGGGCGATTCGCACAGGCCCAGGATCATCGTATCCCGGCCGGCCTCGATCCGCTTGGCGATGGCGATTTCGCCTTCGCGGCTGAGCAGCTCGACCGCGCCCATCTCACGAAGATACATGCGCACGGGATCATCGGTGCGTTCACCGGCGGCAGGCTTTTTGAGCGCCGCCTTCTTGTCGGCGGATTTCTTGTCGGCGGACGCCTTGGCGTCAACGCTCTCGACTTCGTCCTCGGGCTCCTCGGCGGCTTCCTCGTCATTCTCGACGATATTCACGCCCATCTCGGAGATCGCGGACATCACGTCCTCGATCTGCTCGGAACTCATCTGGTCCTGCGGCAGCGCATCGTTCAGCTCGTCATAGGTCAGATAGCCACGCTTCTTGGCGCGGCTCAAAAGCTTTTTGATCTTGGCGTCGTTCAGGTCGATCAGCGGTGCATCGCCATTATCGCCTTCGGTATTGCTGTCCGGTTTTTTTGCGCGGGTGGCCAATGCTCTACTCTTTCATTTTACCGACAGGCGAAGCGATTAAAAATCTTCGTCCTGCATGAGATCCGCGAGCCGCCGGTCGAATTCTTCCCGGACGGCGCGCAGCCTTTGTTGTTCTGCATAACTATCCTCGGTCAGGTTCGTTTCCGCTGCCCGTGTCGCGCGTTCCAGCGCGGCCTCAATGGCAGGACGTTCGACCATAACGCGAATAGCTTCGCACAAATCCCGTTTTGCCCGTTCCTCGTCCCCCGATGGGGCCGCACCGGGCGCCGCCTGCCGATTGAATGAGAAGATCAGCGGTTCGACCCCGTTCGGTCCATGCGCTCTATTATACAACTCAGCTGTGGTTGATATGGGATAACCCCCCTCTGGATCAAGCCCTTTAGATGGTGCGGGCGTGCCGGAAAGCATCGTATCGAGCCGCTGCGCCAGATCCGTGTCGACGGGATGATAATCGCTGAGCATTTCGAAATGGGTGTTGGCGATGTCGGGAAAACGCTCCAGCCCGGCAATCACCGCGCGGGTGATGCTGTGATCGAAACTGGCGGTGTTCAGGCCTTTGAGCGCAGCCGATGCGGGCGGAATGGGGGGCTTCCACTGGCCGCCGCGTTGCTGGCCGCGCCCACGCCCGACGAACTTCCCGCCGCCATAGCCGCCCCCTGCATAGCGCTTCGGCGCGCGCGCGAAGAGCGTATCGATCCGCTCACGAAAGGCATCGTTATAATGATGGCGAATGTCGTCATCGCCGATGGTGCGGACATGCTCGTTCAGGCGCGCCTTCAGGGCGGCGCGCTGCTCGGGCGTGCTGAGCGGAGCGGCGGCGCGTTCATGGTTCCACAGGCGCTCGACCAGCGGTTCGGCCCGTTCCAGCAGCTCGGCAAAGGCGCGCGGCCCGGCGCTGCGCAGCAGATCGTCCGGGTCCTGACCGGCGGGCAGGGTGGCAAAGGCCAGGCTGTGGCCGGGCCGCAGCAGCGGCAGCGCGCGAGATGCGGCGCGCATGGCGGCGCGCTGGCCGGCCGAATCGCCATCGAAGCACAAGATCGGGCATTCCACCTGCTTCCACAGCATCTCGATCTGCGTTTCGGTGAGCGCAGTGCCCAGCGGCGCGACGACATCGTGAAAGCCCGCCTGCGCCAGCGCGATGGCGTCCATATAGCCTTCGACCACGATCATCCGGCCCGTCTGGCGTCCGGCAGGCGCGGCCTTGTCCAGATTGTAGAGCGTGCGGCCCTTGTCGAACAGCGGCGTATCGGGCGAGTTCAGATATTTGGGCTCGCCATCCCCCAGCACGCGCCCACCGAAGGCGATCACGCGGCCCCGGATATCGCGGATGGGGATCATCACGCGCCCGCGGAACCGGTCATAGGGCTGCTTGCCCTCGACATCGATCAGCACCCCGGCCTCGATCAGCTGCGGTATCTCGAACCGCGACAGCTCGCGCGTCGTCCCGCCGCGCTCATCGGGCGCAAAGCCGAAGCCGAAGGCGGTCAGGGTGGCAGGCGACAAGCCGCGCTGCTCCAGATAACCGCGTGCACCGGCGCCCTCCAGTCCGCGCAATTTCTCGGCATAGCGCTCCTGCGCTGCCTCCATCACATCATGCAGGCTCGCGCGTTTTTCCGCGCGCCGGGCGGCCTGCGGATCGGGCGCAGGCACGTCCATGCCAGCCTCATCCGCCAGCGCTTTGACCGCATCCATGAAGTCGAGCCCGCCATAATCGATCATCCAGTCGATCGCGCTGCCATGCTTCTGGCAGCCGAAGCAGTGATAGAAGCCCTTTTCCTCGCTCACCGTGAAGCTGGGCGACTTCTCGTTATGGAACGGGCAGCAGGCTTTATATTCGCGCCCCGCCTTGGTCAGCTTGATGCTGCGCCCGATCAGCGATGACAGGCTGGTACGGTCCTTGAGCTGATCCAGCCATTGCGGGGAAAGCGACATCAGGCAGCAACCTGCAAACTGCTATTGCGGAGAAAAGCGGACAACATGGCCCGCCGTGCCGTTGGCCCCGAGCGAAGTCGAGGGGGCATTCCATTACATGCAAGGGTCTGGACAGGCGCGGCTTCAACCTCGCTTGGCACGAATGGTGAGTCGATAGGGGAGCTTGCTTGGCAAATCGTCATTCAAGCGCCTCCTTTTTTTGCAAATCGCACCGCTCGTTCCTTCGGAGGAACTGCGTGAAACGACACATCCTTCCAGTCACCTCGGATCAGCGCCTGCTTCTTCGCGCGCGACCAGTTCTTGATCTGCAACTCCGCCGCCAGCGCTTCGTGCCGATGGGCAAAGTCCTGCGCCCAAACCAGCGTTACAGGCAGGCGCCGGGCGGTGAAGCGGCAATAGCCGCCATGATGGTGTTCGGCCATGCGGCGTTCCAGATCATCGGTGTGGCCGGTATAATAGCGGTCGTCCGAACAGTGCAGGATGTAGGTCCAGAACGCCATCGCATCAGGATGCTACGGCGGCGGGTTTGAGTCGAGTCCTTGGATCGGGCCTTAGCTCTCCTGAGCGTAGCCGAGGGATCAAGGGGCTATCGATCGAACGCCAGGATTCGAACGAACGATGCCTCGACTACGCTCGGCACGAACGGGGGGCGGGGCTTGAATGAAGAGGACAGGTGGTCTTTCGGACCGGGTTCAATCGCATCCCGCTTTTGCACCATCCGCTGCCGCTGCAGGAAACGGTCCCGCCCCTGTTGCGCTATACCCATCCGCTTCGAAACCATAGGCCTTGGCCGGGCCCTTGGGCGGTTTGGTGGATTTCCAGAAAAACGTCACCGGCTCGCCAGTGCCCCAGGTTTCCCCGGTGGCGACCTCCCAGATCAGCATGCCGCCCTGACAGCTGATCGTGAAGGTGCCGTCCGGTCCCAGCGCGGCGCGCGCCTGTTCGAGCGAATAGCCTGCCTGCCCGGCAAAGCCGTCCGCCGGCATGGTCATGCGGAAGGTGACCGATTTCTCGACCCGTTTCACCGTTTCCGGCTGCGCCATCGCATCGTCGTTCGGCTTGTCCACGCCGGGCGTCACGATGTGCACGAACGTGTAGACGGTGCCGTCCGGCAGGCTTGCCGGATCGCAGCTGTCGATATTGGACGGGCAGGCGACATAGCTTTCGATATCGCCGAGCGCGGTGCCGTCTGCAGTGGCCAGCGATCCTTCGACCTCCGGCCCGGCAGGCCCCTGGATGCGCGCACCCAGCTGCTCGCGGGCGAAATCCTCGGCATTGACGGGCACGCCGGCCGGTGCAGCGGCGGCGTCTGCGGCCTCGTCCTGCTCGGCAGGCACCACCTCTTCCTCATTGGCGCAGGCACTCAGCGACAGGCCGAGCGCCAGGGCGGACAGCGCAAGCCGCCGCATCAGGACAGGCTCGCTTTGACCAGCGCGCTGGCCTTGCTCATGTCCAGCTCGGTCGCGTGGCGGCTTTTCAGCTCGGCCATCACCTTGCCCATATCCTTCATGCCCTCGGCACCGAAATCGGCCTTCACCTGTTCGATCGCGGCCATGGTCGCCGCATCGTCCATCTGCGCGGGCAGGAACTGCTCGATCACCTCCAGCTCGCTGCGTTCGGCGGCGGCCAGCTCGGTGCGGCCACCGTCATCGAACATCTGGATCGATTCGCGGCGCTGCTTGGCCATCTTCTGCAGGGTATCGATCACCATCGCATCATCGTCGCCCGCATCCTTGCCGCGCATCTCGATATCGCGATCCTTGATCTTGGCCAGCATCAGGCGGACGGCGGCAAGACGCTGCTTGTCGCCGCCTTTCATGGCAGCAATCTGGGCGGCCTTCAGCTGATCGCGAATCATGGTCTCTCCGGGGGCATGTTTTGGGAAATAAAGGACCGCTATAGCGGCAACATTGCGGCTTTCATAGATTGACCGTGCGGCCCGCGCGGTTGTAGCTCACCCCTCAGTCCGGCGGCGTGTGATGCGCGGCCAACGCACCCCTGCGCTGAACCCAAACAAGGGATGATTTTCGCCATGTCCGACACCGGCATTCCCGATGCACCGCCCGGCGCCACGGGCCTGCTGTTGCTGTCCAATGGCCGCGCGATCTGGGGCAAAGGCTTCGGCGCAGAGGGCATGCGCGTGGGCGAGCTGTGCTTCAACACCGCCATGACCGGCTATCAGGAAGTGATGACCGATCCCAGCTATGCCGGGCAGATCATCAATTTTACCTTCCCGCATATCGGCAATGTCGGCGCGAACGAGGAAGATCAGGAGGCGGACCGCGCCCATGCGCTCGGCTGTCTGGTGCGCGAGGATGTGACCGCGCCCAGCAATTTCCGCGAGCAGGCGCGCTTCGATGCGTGGATGGCGGCCGAGGGCCTGATCGGCCTGTCCGGCATCGACACGCGCGCGCTCACCCGGCTGATCCGCCGCGAAGGCGCGCCCGGCGCGGTGATCGCCCATAGCGCCAGCGGCATGTTCGACCGGGACGCGCTGCGCGATGCGTTGGCCGAGTGGACCGGGCTGGAAGGCCAGGACCTGGCGTCCGAGGTGACCGGCGAGGAAACCCATTTGTGGGACCGCGGCGGCACGTGGGAACTGGGGCAAGGCTTCGGCAAGGCGGGCGAGGGGCAGCAGCCCCATGTCGTTGCCATCGATTATGGCGCCAAGAGCAACATCTTCCGCAACCTCGTTCAGGCCGGTGCCCGCGTGACCGTGGTGTCCGCGCGCGCCACGCTGGACGATATCGTGGCGCTGGAGCCGGACGGCGTGTTCCTGTCCAACGGACCGGGCGATCCCGCAGCGACCGGCGCGCATGCCGTGCCGGTGATCCAGGAACTGCTGGAACGCGACATGCCGATCTTCGGCATCTGTCTGGGCCATCAGCTGCTCGGCCTGGCGCTGGGCGCGAAGACCGCGAAAATGTTTCAGGGGCATCGCGGCGCGAACCATCCGGTCAAGCGCCTGGAAGATGGCGTGGTGGAAATCACCAGCATGAACCACGGTTTTGCGGTGGACGGCGACACGCTGCCGGACGGCGTCACCCAGACCCATGTCAGCCTGTTCGACGGCACCAATTGCGGACTGGAGGCGAGGGGTGGGCGCGTGTTCGGCGTGCAATATCATCCCGAGGCGAGCCCGGGGCCGCAGGACAGCTTTTACCTGTTTGAGAAGTTTGTGGGGGGGTTGGCGTGAAAATTAGTTTCCAAGATGCACGGCAGCTCGTTTTGACAGCTACGTATGAGAATCTAGTTTATCATGCCGAGTATGAGACGTTTCGATCAGAGGATATCCACGCGCATGTGAAAGACTTGATCGGCGCGGGATATGTTCAAAGGCTTTTAAGGGTCTTAGCCGATGAAAACTTCGTGTTAATTGACCAGTACGACGAACACTCCGCTTTGAACTACACGTTGTCAGATGAAGGGCTTCGAGCGTCTGAGGAGTTGCCATCTGTTGAAGACTTCAAATCAAGTATATTGAAGAGCCACAGAGACTCGCGCGAAGTGCCGGCAGTAGATCGCCTAGTTACTCTGGACCATAACCAGCCCGATTATGATGATATCGCCGAAGGATTAGAGAATGCGATAGAAACGGTTAAGAACGTTCAAACCAATGGTGTTGGAGCAGACCAAAAAAACTCGTTAATCGCTGGTTTGGAAGCGGCTAGAAGTCTTTGGAACGCCTTCGAATTAAATCAAACGCAGTTCAAAATAGGCATCATCATGGCTGTAGAGCGTGCCGAAGTTGCCTTGAAGACATCATTTAGTTTAGTCAAAGGACCTCTTCTTATGGAGGCACTGAAAGCTTTTTATCACGCTGCTAAGCAGGGCGGAATTTCATAATGCCCAAACGCACTGACATAAACACCGTCCTCGTCATCGGCGCAGGCCCCATCATCATCGGGCAGGCGTGCGAGTTCGATTATTCGGGCACGCAGGCCATCAAGGCGCTGCGCGAGGAGGGCTATCGCATCGTCCTCGTCAACTCCAACCCCGCCACGATCATGACCGATCCGGACATGGCGGACGCCACCTATATCGAGCCGGTGACGCCAGAAATGGTCGCCAAGATCATCGCCAAGGAGCGCACCGAGCGCCCGGACGACGTGCTGGCCGTGCTGCCGACCATGGGCGGGCAGACCGCGCTCAACTGCGCGCTGGCGCTCGACGCGGACGGCACGCTGGAGAAATATGGCGTCGAGCTGATCGGCGCCAGGGCAGACGCGATCGACAAGGCGGAAAACCGCCAGCGTTTCCGCGAGGCGATGGACAAGATCGGCCTGCAGAGCCCGCGCTCGGCCACCGTGCATACGATGGAAGAGGCGCTGGCCGCCGTCGAGCATACCGGCCTGCCATCGATCATCCGCCCCAGCTTCACCATGGGCGGCACCGGCGGCGGCATCGCCTATAACCGCGAGGAGTTCGAGGAGATCGTGCGCGGCGGGCTGTATGCCAGCCCCACCACCGAAGTGCTGATCGAGGAATCGGTGCTCGGCTGGAAAGAATATGAGATGGAGGTGGTGCGCGACAAGAACGACAATTGCATCATCATCTGCTCGATCGAAAATGTGGACCCGATGGGCGTCCACACAGGGGACAGCATCACCGTCGCGCCGGCGCTGACGCTGACCGACAGGGAATATCAGATCATGCGCAACGCCAGCATCGCGGTGCTGCGCGAAATCGGCGTGGAAACAGGCGGTTCGAACGTACAGTTCGCAGTCAATCCCAAGGATGGCCGGCTGGTCGTGATCGAGATGAACCCGCGCGTGTCGCGTTCGTCCGCGCTGGCATCCAAGGCGACGGGCTTTCCCATCGCCAAGGTCGCGGCCAAGCTGGCGGTCGGCTATACGCTGGACGAGATTGCCAACGACATCACCGGCGGCGCGATGCCTGCGAGTTTCGAGCCGACCATCGATTATGTGGTCACCAAGATCCCGCGCTTCGCCTTTGAAAAGTTCAAGGGCGCGGACAACAATCTGTCCACCGCCATGAAGTCGGTCGGCGAGGTGATGGCTATCGGACGCTGCTTTGCGGAAAGCATGCAGAAGGCGCTGCGCGGCCTGGAAACCGGGCTCGACGGCTTCAACCGCGTGCGCGAGCTGCAGGGCATGAGCCGGGAGCGGATCACCGAGGCGCTGTCCAAGCCCACGCCCGAGCGCATCCTGGTGGTGGCGCAGGCGATGCGCGAAGGCTTTTCGGTGGAGGATATCCACGCGATCACCTTTTACGATCCCTGGTTTCTGCGCCAGATCGAGGCGATCATCGCGGCCGAGGCGGAGATCGAGGCCAATGGCCTGCCGATCGACGCGCCCGGCCTGCGCCGCCTGAAAGCCATGGGTTTCTCGGACGCGCGGCTGGCCAATCTGGCGGTGGATTCGGTGCATGTCGCGCATGGCTCCGGCCGCGCGGTCGCCCAGTCACGCGGGCTGATCGGATCGGTCATCCAGGCGATGGCCGGTGCCACCAACGAGGCGGAAGTCTGCGCGCTGCGCCACAAGCTGGGCGTGCGCCCGGTCTACAAGCGCATCGACAGCTGCGCCGGCGAGTTCGACGCCACCACGCCCTATATGTATTCGACCTATGAAACGCCGACCTTTGGCGAGGCCGAGAATGAGGCGATGCCGTCCGACCGCGAAAAGATCGTGATCCTGGGCGGCGGGCCGAACCGGATCGGGCAGGGGATCGAGTTCGATTATTGCTGCTGCCACGCCTGCTTCGCGCTGGAAGAGGCGGGCTATGAGACCATCATGATCAACTGCAATCCGGAAACGGTGAGCACGGATTATGACACGTCCGACCGGCTCTATTTCGAACCGCTGACCGCAGAAGACGTGCTCGAAGTCCTGTCGATCGAGAAGACCAACGGTACGCTGAAGGGCGTGATCGTGCAGTTTGGCGGGCAGACCCCGCTGGGCCTGGCCAAGGCGCTGGAGGATGCGGGCATCCCGATCCTGGGCACCGATCCCGATGCCATCGATCTGGCCGAGGACCGCGAGCGTTTTGCCAAGATCGTGCGCAAGCTCAAGCTCAAGCAGCCGGAAAACGGCATCGCCCGCAGCCTGGAAGAGGCCCTCGCCGGGGCAGAGCGCATCGGCTACCCGGTGTTGCTGCGGCCCAGCTATGTGCTGGGGGGCCGCGCGATGGAGATCGTCGACAGCCCGCAGCAGCTGGAAAACTATATCGCCACCGCCGTGCAGGTGTCGGGCGACAGCCCCGTGCTGATCGACCAGTATCTGCGCGATGCGACCGAAGTGGATGTCGACGCGATTTGCGACGGCGTGCAGGTGGTCGTCGCCGGCGTGCTGGAGCATATCGAGGAAGCCGGCGTGCATTCGGGCGACAGCGCCTGCTCGCTGCCGCCGCACAGCCTGCCGCCCGCCATCATCGATGAGATCAAGCGCCAGACCGAGGCGCTGGCCTTCGGCCTGAAGGTGCGCGGCCTGATGAACGTGCAGTTCGCGGTGAAGGATGGCGAGATCTATCTGATCGAGGTCAATCCGCGCGCCAGTCGCACGGTGCCCTTCGTCGCCAAGGCCATCGGCACGCCCATCGCCAAAATCGCCGCGCGCGTGATGGCGGGCGAAATGCTGGCCGATCTGCCGCCGATCGATCTCGACATCGCGCATGTCGCGGTGAAGGAGGCCGTGTTCCCCTTCGCGCGCTTCCCCGGCGTCGATCCGGTGCTCAGTCCGGAAATGAAGTCCACCGGCGAAGTGATGGGAATCGATGCCGATTTCCCGACCGCCTTTGCCAAGTCCCAGATCGGCGCCGGCATGAAGCTGCCCTTGTCCGGCTGCCTGTTCGTGTCCGTGAAAGACAGCGACAAGCCCGTCATCCTGCCCGCCGTGCGCGATGCGCTGGCCATGGGGTTCAAGGTGATCGCGACCGGCGGCACCGCCACCTATCTGCAGGACGCGGGGCTGGCGGTGGAGCGCGTCAACAAAGTGGCCGAGGGGCGCCCGCATATCGTGGACCGCATCAAGGATGGCGATGTCGCGCTGATCTTCAACACCACCGAGGGCTGGCAATCGCTTAAAGACAGCGCCAGCATCCGGGCCTCCGCACTGCGCCAGAATGTGGCGAGCTACACCACGGCGGCGGCTGGCGTGGCCGCAATTCAGGCAATCGGGGCGCTCACCGCGCACAGCCTTGAAGTTCGGTCGCTTCAGGACTATTATTCACAGTCGCAGTAAGACCTTTCCCCAAATTACTACGAACTGCGGACGGTTGGCCCTGGCCAGCCGTTAGGGGACCAGTTTCTGTTTGACGAAGAGGGATGCCGCAATGGCGACGTTCGAGAAAATGCCGATGCTGGCCGAGGGCATGGAGATGCTCCGCGCCCAGTTGAAATTGCTCAAGGAAGAGCGCCCGCTGATCGTCGATGCGATCGAGGAAGCGCGTGCCCATGGCGATCTCTCCGAAAATGCCGAATATCATGCCGCCAAGGAGCGGCAGGGCCAGGTCGAGGCGACGATCTCCGATATCGAGGACAAGCTCAGCCGCGCGCAGGTGATCGATCCTGCCGATCTGTCGGGCGACAAGGTGGTCTTCGGATCGACCATCACTTTGCTGGATGAGAACGACAAGCCGATTACCTATCAGATCGTTGGCGAGGCGGAAGCCGATGCCAAGAAGGGCAAGCTCAGCTATTCCAGCCCGCTGGGCCGTGCGCTGATCGGCAAGAAGGTCGACGAGGAAGTGGAAGTCACCGTGCCGTCCGGCGACAAATATTACCTCGTCCAGAAAATCGAATTCATCTGAGTTTGTCCGGGGCAGAGCCCGTTTCATGAACATGCCCAAAGGTCCGCTGACGAATATTCTCGTCGGGATCAATGTGGCTGTCTTCCTGCTGTTGTGGCTGGGCGGATGGCAACAAATTGGCATTGTGCAGGGTGCGCTGATCCCGGCGCGGTTCGATGGCGCGCTGGTGGGGGCGGAGGCTTATGGCTTCTGGCTGCCGCCGGCCGCAACGCTCCTCACGCATGCTTTTCTGCATGTCGAATTCACCCATTTGCTGTTCAACGTCCTGATCCTGTTTTTCTGCGGGCGGTTCGTCGAACTGGCACTGGGCTGGAAGCTGATGGGCCTGGTCTATCTGCTGGGCGCGATCGCGGGCGGTGTGGCCGAGATCCTGTGGTCGCCATCGTCCCTGAACCCGGTGCTGGGTGCAAGCGGGGCGATCGCCGCGATCATTGCCGGCTATATGGTGTTGTTCGCGCAGAACCGGCCCAAGCCGGTAGGGCCACTGCCCGCCGAACTGGCACGCGGCCTCCAGCTGCTGCTGCTGTGGATAGGCCTCAATCTGATGATGGCCTTTGCCTTTGGCGGTGGCGGCATGCAGATCGCCGTGGCCGCGCATATCGGCGGCTTCCTGATCGGGCTCATCCTGTCCCGCCCATTGCTGATCTGGCGCTATCGCGGCGCCTGACGCTGCCATCCAGACCTGATGGGCGCAAAACCCGGATTGGTCGCAGTCCTGCGTTGCTCCTTTGGAAAGTCAGCTTACGCGACCAGTGCGAAACGATGTTGATGACGCAAATTGGGGTGGATGGCGGACAGTCAGCTTCAGATATTGCGCCAAGCCTCTAAGCGGGCACTGAGCTTGGCGGAAAGTCTATCGAAAGACGCCCAGCTGTCTTTGACGCCGTAGAGCGATTCAGCCTCCGAGAACATTGTGGAATAGTCATCGAGATAGGAGCGGGGGTTGCTGTGCAATCCTTCTCCGCTACCATAATATATCCTCGCGAACGCATTACCCTCGTCGGTCAGGTCTTCTGTCGTAAACTTTTCATCGTAAACACGAATGAACCACTCGGTGGGCGTAAGATCGCGGCTCTCAAGCATCGCGAATTCGTTCGCTGCGTCTCTCATATGAAAGTCACCGGCCAAACCGTTCAGCGCGGCCCATGCAACGAACATAGCGATATGCGTAGCACCCGCTTCGGTTGGCAACTCCGGTGGAAAATCGCCGCCATAGGGCCATGACGCATCATCATACTTCATTTGTGGACCTTCGCAGCCATCCCAAGTCTCCGCAATGAAGTCGTTAGCGGACTGGCGGATGTTGGTGCCTGTAGCGGCAGATCGCTTGGACCGCTTCTGGCGTTTGCCCTGCTATTCAAGAATATCCGATGGATGTGACCGGCAGAAAAGCACTTACTGGCCAGCGTCGGCGCCATCATCAGGAGGCGAGGGGACTGGGGCGTCTGAACGTAACGTCTTGCAGCTCCGTGCGCACAACCCGGCAAGCATGTCCCGATGCCCATGGCATAGCCGCAATAACATCGCGCCACGAACCGATCGGTCCTCAGCCAAGCCTGGCAACAGCAGCAGGCGGTTTCGCCTCAGGGGTTGGTGGGATCGCCGGGCTCGAGCAGCTTGTGCAGATGGACCACCACATAGCGCATTTCGGCGTCGTCCACCGTGCGCTGCGCCGAGGAGCGCCAGGCTTCTTCGGCGTCTTCATAATTGGGATAGATGCCGACGATATCGAGAGCGCTCGTATCGACAAATTCAAGGTGGCGAGGATCGGCAACCTTGCCGCCGAACACGAGATGTAGCTTGGCCATGAAAGGTCCGTCCTGCTGGATGTGATAAGGCCGCGCCGTTACCAGCGCGGCCTTGCCTTATCAACTGTCCTTGTCGGTTCGCCGGAACGAACCGACCACTGACCGGGCTGGGTTAAGCCTGGTCGACATTGGTTGTGGCCGACTGTTCGGGATGCTTGGCGCCCTGCGCGGCGGCCATGCCAGCCGTCTTTGCAGCACCGCCAGCCTTGTCGACCAGCGACTTGAACTGGTTCTTCACCGCATCGCCATTGAGGCCGAGTTCATCGATCTGCTGGCTTCCGGCTTCCTTGGCGGCCTGTACCGCGCTGGTAGCGCGCGCCTTCAAATCGCGCCCGGTCTTGCCGAGAACTTCAGTCTCGCGTGCCGTACGTGGCAGCAAGGCCCCCAATACCGCGCCGATCGCCAGGCCGCCGAAGAGGACCGCCAGCGGGTTCTTCTGAACCTGTTCGCTGGTCTTGCCGCCCAGCTGACGCGCCTTGGTGCGGGTGCTCTGTGCACCATGTTTCACCGCATCGCGGCTGCTGTCATAGGCACCTTTGGCGCTTTCCTTAACGGAATGTGCGGCATGCCGCACGCGGCCCTCGCTGTCATTATGGTCGGTCATCATCATTCTCCATCGAAATTACTGTAAAGGGACGCGGGTTGGCCGGGACGGTGTGCGACAGATCGAACTGTCTGCGCCGTTTCCAGCGCCGCGTGGCATAAGCGAGCAGGGTGGTGGCCACCGCCGCCAGGCCACCAAGGGCCAGAGACTGGCGGTTATCGAGCGCAAGCCGCTGGGCGTCGCGCGCCTTGCGTTCGACCTTGCCCTTGGTCCGCTCCTTGACCTGTCCGATCAGCGCCCCCGGCGTGATCTCCTGCTTGGCGAGCGCAATATCGCGCTTCAGGCCCGCACGCATGGCCTTGCGCGCAATATCCAGCTCGGCAACCTTGGAACGTGAACTCATCAAAGCTGCTCCGCCGGAAGGGGGTTGCTGGGATCTGGCGTTGAAAAGGTCAGCTTGCGTGCCTTGCGTAGCGCCAGCCAGGCCAGCGCAGCCGCCAGCACGAGCGTGGAGGCAAAAACGACGATGGTCGCTCCCATGGGCCCCATCGACACGGAAAGCACCAGCAGCAAGCCCAGGATCAGCGCCGTAAAGGCGGACGCCGCCAGCGCAATCGCCGCCCCGAAGAGGAGCGCCGTCTGCTTGGCCAGAGACCGCGAATATTTGATCCGCGCCTTCCAGTACGCCCGTTCCGCGGCCACCAGTCCTTTGGCATCGGCCATGATCCGCTCCACATTGCTATGGATCGTTTCACCGACCGGTGGGGGAAGATCATCCACCACCGGCCCTTTTCTGTAATGATCGCTACCTGCGATATCGGTCATAGAATCGCCCCCGAACCGCCGCTCAAATATTGTCGTCGAGATCGAGACCGGACTTGATCACGCGCGATGCGGCAAAACCGGCCGCTGCCGCCAGACCGATGGCAATGGCCGGGCTGTTGCGGATGAACGCCTTGGCGTCGTCCAGCAGTTCCTCGACATCCTTGCCATCGAGCGTGGAGGCGAACCCATCGATGGTGCTGGCAGCGCTGCGCGCCAGATCGCCATAGGATTTGCCGACATTTTCATCGAGCTGCGCGGCGCTGGCCTCGATCGCCTTGGAAATGCCGCCGACGGTTTCAACCGCCTTGGCCTTGCCATCCGCCGCCGCCGTCTTTGCGGAACCGAGCGCCTTGTCTTTCAGCCCGAGCGCTTGGTCCTTCACCGCGCTCTTGGCGTCCGATGCGGCGGCTTTCGCCTTGTCCGTCGTGCTGTCGCTGCCGGCCGAACCGGTCGTCGTGCCGCTTGCGGATCCCGCGGCGGTCGCCGGGGTGGCGGTGGTGGTGCCGGCAGCCTCGACCACGCGGGCCGTACGGGCGGAACCGTCGCTGTTCTCGTTCGCCATAAGTCATTATCCTTTCAGTGGTGCGGACAGGCCTGTTGATCGGCCGTCCACATGGTATGGGTTATGGAGCGAACGAAGGCACGGGCCGCTTTGTTCCGTTTGCGATCCGATTAGGCTGGCCTGGTGGGGGCGGCGCTTTTCGTTCGATGCGCATTTTCCGGCGAACGCCTGCGCACGGCGCTGCTTACGGCTTGCCAATGCCGGGCAAGTGTGATGCACATGGCCCATGGTTCGCCGCCCGAAAATCCTGTCCCTGTTCCTGTCCGCGCTCAGCCCCGGGCTGGCGCTGATGGCGCTGCTGGCGATTGCGGCCTATGCGATGCTTGGCCCCACCGGCATATTGGCCTGGACGGATTACAAGGCAGGGCTGGCCGAACGGCAGGTGGAATTGAGCAAATTGCAGGAGGAGCGCGATGCCCTTCGCAACCGTGCCCGGCTGCTCGATGGCGACCGGGTGGATCCCGATCTTGCCGGGGAACTGATGCGCAAGGAACTGGGGGTGGCGGCGCCCGATGAAATCATCGTCCCGCTGGACCAGTGACGGGGCGCGTGGCGCGCTTTCCGGCAAAGCGACATGACACCCGCTTTGGAATAAAAATGCCGCGCATGCAGGCCGTATCCGGTTGCGCGACGCGCGGTTTTCGTTACGGAAGGCAGGGAAAGTAAAGCGCTCGCGCGCTCTGCCCCAGAAGGACAAACATGGCAAAAACTCCTCAGAAAAACCAGGCGGCGCCCAGCGGCAAGACTGCTGGTCAGGACGATAAAGGCAGCGCGCCATCGAGCGACCGTCTGCACGGCCATACGCAGGTGACGGACGATGCGCCGGGCAAGCCGGAATTATATGATGCCAGCGAAGACGAGATGCTGGAATTCTACCGGCAGATGCTGCTCATTCGCCGGTTCGAGGAAAAGGCCGGCCAGCTTTACGGTCTCGGTCTCATCGGCGGATTCTGCCATTTGTATATCGGTCAGGAGGCCGTAGCCGTTGGCCTGCAATCCGCCCTGAATGGCGATCTGGACAGCGTGATCACCGGCTATCGCGACCATGGCCATATGCTCGCATACGGGCTGGATCCCAAGGTCATCATGGCCGAGCTGACGGGGCGCCAGGCCGGCATCTCGAAGGGCAAGGGCGGCTCCATGCACATGTTCTCGGTCGAGCATCGCTTTTATGGCGGGCATGGCATCGTCGGCGCGCAGGTGCCGCTCGGCTCCGGCCTCGCCTTTGCGCATAAATATCGCGGCGATGGCGGCGCGTGTCTGGCCTATTTCGGCGACGGCGCGGCAAACCAGGGTCAGGTGTACGAAGCTTTCAACATGGCCGAGCTGTGGAAGCTGCCGATCATCTTTGCGATCGAGAACAACCAATATGCCATGGGCACGAGCGTGAACCGATCCTCCGCCGAAGACCAGATGTTTCGGCGCGGCCAGTCCTTCCGCATTCCCGGCATCCAGGTGGATGGCATGGACGTGCTCGCCACGCGCGGAGCCGCCGAGCTGGCGCTGGAGCATGTGCGCGGCGGCAACGGCCCCATCATTCTGGAGCTGAAAACCTATCGCTATCGCGGTCATTCCATGTCCGATCCGGCCAAATATCGCAGCCGGGAAGAGGTGCAGGAAATGCGCGAGAAGTCCGATCCGATCGAGCGGCTCAAGGCCAAAATGATAGCGGACGGACATAGCGAGGACGATCTGAAGAAGATCGACAAGGAGATCCGGGGCATCGTCAGCGATGCGGCGGACTTTGCCGAAAGCTCGCCCGAGCCCGATCTCGATGAACTGCATACCGACGTGCTGGTGGAATCTTACTGATGGCAATTGAACTGAAAATGCCTGCGCTCTCGCCGACCATGGAAGAGGGCACCTTGGCCAAATGGCTGGTCAAGGTCGGCGATACCGTGTCCTCCGGCGACATCATGGCCGAGATCGAGACCGACAAGGCGACGATGGAATTCGAGGCGGTGGACGAGGGCACGATCGCCAAGATCCTGGTCGACGAAGGCACCGACGAGGTGAAGGTGGGCGCGGTGATTGCGCTGCTGGCCGAGGAAGGCGAGGATGTCGACGCGGTCGCATCCGGCGGCGGTGCGCCCAAGAGCGAGGCCAAGGCCGAGCCCGAGGAGAAGGACCAAGCAAAGGATGGCGGCTCCGACGAGGATCGTCATGAGCGGCCCGGCAAGAGCGCCACCAAGGACATGGCCGATGCAGGCGACAGCGAGACGCTGGCCGATCCGGAAATTCCCGAAGGCACCGCATTCGAGACGTTGACCCTGCGCGAAGCCTTGCGCGATGCGATGGCGGAAGAAATGCGGTCCGACGACCGCGTGTTCGTGATGGGTGAGGAAGTCGCGCAATATCAGGGCGCCTACAAGGTGACCCAGGGTCTGCTCGACGAATTTGGCGACAAGCGCGTCATCGATACGCCGATTACCGAATATGGCTTTGCCGGCATCGGTACTGGCGCCGCGATGGGCGGTCTGCGCCCGATCGTGGAATTCATGACGTTCAACTTCGCCATGCAGGCGATCGACCATATCGTGAATTCGGCGGCCAAAACCAACTATATGTCTGGCGGCCAGATGCGTTGCCCGGTCGTGTTCCGCGGCCCCAATGGCGCGGCCAGCCGCGTGGGCGCGCAGCACAGCCAGAATTATGGGCCATGGTATGCCAGTGTACCCGGCCTCATCGTCATCGCACCCTACGATGCCGCCGATGCCAAGGGCCTGCTGAAAGCTGCCATTCGCACCGAAGATCCGGTGGTGTTCCTGGAAAACGAGCTGCTCTACGGCCGCAATTTCGAGGTGCCCAAGCTGGACGATCATGTCCTGCCGATTGGCAGGGCGCGGATCATGCGTGAGGGCAGCGACGTTACCATCGTCAGCTATTCGATCGGTGTCGGCCTGGCGCTGGAAGCGGCGGAAACATTGGCGGGCGAGGGCATCGACGCCGAGGTTATCGATCTGCGCACGCTGCGTCCGCTGGACAAGGCCGCGGTGCTCAAGAGCCTGAAGAAGACCAATCGCATGGTCGTGGCCGAAGAAGGCTGGCCGACCTGCTCCATCTCATCCGAGATCGTGGCGATCTGCATGGAAGAGGGTTTCGACGATCTCGACGCCCCGGTCATGCGCGTGACCAATGTGGACGTGCCGATGCCTTATGCGGCCAATCTGGAAGAGGCCACGCTCATCGATGCAGAGCGCATCGTGACGGCGGTGAAAAAGGTCTGTTACCGGGACTGATGCCCGGTCCGGTCAGGTGGCGTCATATTTATCGCAAGTCGCCGCCTGACCACCGGAATCATCCACGATGCCCAGCGTCAGATTGCGGTCGTCGCGAATATTATGTGCCGCTTCCTGCCGCAGCATTCTGTTCTTGATGAAAAGATCGCCGAACAGGCCTTCATATTTATAATAGAGCTCCACATACATCACGGCGGTTCCGCTCGATGCGGTTAGCTCCCGGCCGGTGGGGCCCATGCCGCGGAAGGTGGGCGAAAGCGGTGTGCTCGTGGCCCCGGTGAGCTGCGGGCCATAGGCAGAATTGTATCGCCCCTTGCCCTTGCAACGCTGCCAGCGAATCCATTGCCCGCCCAGGGTATTGCGTTCCAGGCTGGATATGATGACGCGGCCATTTTCGAACAACTTCCACCGGTCGCCCTGCAGCTTGGTGCCGGCAAAGACATTCAGGATGTCGCTTTCCTTGATGGTGGGTGAAATGATGCTGCTGCTCGCCTGACCGATGCGCGAGGCGTTATCGGCCAGATTGATGGCCGCCTGGCTCATCTGCATGTTGACGACGGCGAGATAGGAAATTTCGGTGCCATACATGCCCAGCCCGATGAATATCGGCAGGCTGAATGCGAATTCGGTCAAGGCCAGACCGGACTGGTTCCGGTGCAGATGGCGCAGGAATGTGCGCAGCGGCGATCGCTTTCGGGCGATCCGGTCCGCACTCGCCACAGCAGGCCGCGCCAACAACGACAGTCGGTTCAGGCGCATGTTCGGTTCACCGGCGAAAATTTGGTTTGATCGCTATAAGGCTGGTTTTTCAGCACCATGGTGGAATTCAGCGTGCGATATTCGGAGGACCCGAGAAATTTCCACATGGGAAACAGCGCCTTGTAGGTGACGGCGATGTTGTATTTTACGACGTCGCGCGCGCCGCCATTGCCCTGCTTGCCCAGATCGCGGTCCCATGTGCCGTTGCCATTTTCGTCGGTATAAGGCTCGTTATTGTCGCATTTGCCATTGGCGTTGCCGTCCGAAAAGGTTTCGGCCCGGCCGATGTCCTTATAGCCCTGATAGGCCACACGGGTGACCGCGATGTTCGCCGTGGGGGCGAGCTGACGGATCTGCGTCTTTACCGCTTCATCAAGAGCAGCAAGGCTCTTCGTTTCCAGGGTGGCGTCGCGCGCCGATTTCTGGATTTCACCATTGAGCAGCGCGGTCAGATACACCTGGTAGCCGATGTCGAAACAGCCCAGCAGCAGGAGCATGAATGCCGGGAGAATGATGGCAAATTCCAGCACGGTGGTACCGCGTTCATCCCGGTGCACATGGATCCACCTGCCCGTCATTGCGTCAGCCTGAGATCGGAGATCGATTGAGCAATGCTGACGAAGGCGTTGTTCAGATCATTGGCGTTGAGTGACAGGTAGCTGCTATTCGGGCTCGCGCAGTCGGTCATGCTAGTGTCCAGCGCGGTGGCAAATGCGATTACCCAGACGCGAATGCCCTTGGCCTTGGCAGCATTGCAGGCAGCAAGGAAGCGGTCACGATGCCGTTGGGCCTGGTTGGACGAACCGTCATTCGTTATGCGTCTGTCCCAATATTCTAGCCCGTAAGCGCTGTAATAGGTTATGCCGGGATCGAGCTGGCCATCGGTCATGAACACTATATGCCGCGATACGATGGATGAGCTGCCAGGGTTCAGTCCGACATTAGCTGCAAAAATACCGTCAGGTGAACTTAGCCGTGCGCCCCAGATCATGCCGATATCATGGTAAGTGCCGCCGTCCGGGTTGAGGGTGTTCAAATAGGCGGTGAAGTCAGATTTGTTCGGATAAGGCTGCAACAAGCGCGCTTCCTGCGGGCAGCTCGTCTGTGACTTCCAGCTGGATGGCGAATTATTGGTCGTCTGCGGGTCTCTGGTATAATATCCGTTATAAGTCCGATGTTGACTGATTTCGGGAATATATGGTTTCCATCCGTCTTCGGAATTGGCCGGTATGCCGTCGATATCGAGGTCTTTCATGCCGGTCGGAGACACCCGGCCTCCATCAAAGCGTACATTGTCGCTAGCGACCGTGTCGCGTTCTTCGATACATCCCGCCCAGCTATAGGATACCGTCGCGCCCGAACTGCCGTCCTTGAAGGGCGTAGCATTGCCGGCAATATAGCCGCTCAAATTGGGCAATTCAGTCCGCTTATAGGTCCAGTTCTGGAACTGGTCGTCAACCTGCTCATAGATTGCGCGTTCAAACGTACCCGTGCTGGACACAATCTCGCGCGTATTGGTGCGGCGATAATAGGCACAGCTTACATAGAAAAAACCTGAAACTTCTCTTTTATATTCATATTGCTGCGTCTGTTTCTGAACAGTCGACGTCAGAGTGCTTCGGCCACTTGCGTCCGACGTGGTTGACGTAGTGGTGACGGGCCCGCCATTGTTCGTCCAACCATTGTCGCTGGGTGCTGATGCGCATCCAAACCCGCTGCTGGTCGCATAGGGTGAACCCCAATTGCCATCAACTTGGTTCCGCACTTGCGGATTTTGCGAGACAGGAACCGGCGGTTCATAGCCGATGATCGTCGTACCATTTTTCTTCGAAAAATTGGCCACGCGCGTTTCATAGCTATGGGTTTTGTCCAGATAATCGGGGTTCACACCGCGGATCAGTTTCCCGACATTCACGGTGCCGGTGTAAGGGACAAAAGCATAGCGGATGCGTGACGATCCATAGGCTGCTGCGGCCATGGTATCGTAGAAGCCACCCGCGGCGTTCCGCAGCGCATCCATTTTGGAAATCGTACTGCCCGGAGTAGGGTCTCTCATCGATCCCGTGGTGTCGAGCACCAGCGTGATGTCCACGCTGCTGATATCGTAGCTCGCCTCGCAGGAGACAGCCAGGCTCATGGCCTTCTTGCCAAAGATGTGCATCAGGATCGTCGGCAGGGTGGCGCTGGCCTGGCCTTTGACGGTCCTGCCATTGTCGGGTGAGGTGGGCGTGAAGGTAAGGCCGGTCGATTTCTGCAGGCCGGTTTCGAAATTGGCGTCGAAGAAACGCTTGGCCTGCTGCTGCGCTGCGGTATCGAACTTGCCCTTGCCGACCGCCTTCCTGCCCGCCAGTACCCCGGCGTCGCAGGCCTGCTGCAGCCGCGCTTTCACCAGATAGGCTCGGCTGATGTCCACGCCGCCGCCGATGATGCCGATCAGCGGAACCAGCGCCCCCGCCACGATCGCAAGCGTGTTGCCCCGCTCATCGCGGCGCAGGCGGGCCAGAAAGCCTGTCTTGTTCGCGGTTTTGCTGGTCATGCGCATGAAGCGGGCGTTCCTGATGCCGAAATTCCGGTCGATTATTCCGCAGGATGTAGCCGGGAATGGTGCAGGACCGCTCAATGCTCATGGTTAATGTCCGGTAAGGATCGGCCTTAGCGGGATATTTAGGCCTGCATGATCGCCCGAACAGCGCTAGAAGCGCGGGCATGACCGCGATGCCGCCCGACCCGCCCTGGCTCGATCTCGCCATGACCGCCGCCCTGCCGCAGGACCGCCCCTTGCTGGCGATGCTGCTGGAGTTCGACCGGCGGCTCGACAAGATTGCGACCCAGAGCAGCGAGCCGATGCTGGGGCAGATCCGCCTGGCCTGGTGGCGCGACGTGCTGACCGCCGACACCCCGCCGAGCGGCGAACCGCTGATTGCCACGATCATGGCGCTTGAAAGCAGCGTTGCATGGAATTTGCGTGGCGCCATGCTGCAACTGGTGGATGGCTGGGAGGTGCGCCTGCTGTCCCCCGATGACGTAACGGAATTCGCCAGGGCGCGGGGCGAGGGACTGTTCCGCGCCTTTTCAGGGCCGGGCAGCTATGCCGCGTTCGAGACGGCGGCGGTAAGCTGGGCGATGGCCGATAGGCCGGACATGGCCATTTCGGCGACCAGGTCCCCCAGCCTGGAGAGCAAGCACCTGCGCCAATGGCCGCGCCGCCTGCGTCCGCTGTCGCTGCTGGCGCTTGCTGGCCAGGCCAATGGCCGGGCGGCGGGGCTGCGACTGAGCTGGCATGGCTTGACGGGCCGCTAGGCGCTGGCATCATGCGCGGCGGGGGGACACAGGATGCGCCGTTTTTTCGCCGGAATTTTGGGCACGCTGCTCTTGATGGGGGCCGGGCTGCTCTGATGGCAGATCCGCGCGCAGCAGGAGGAAGCCGTACCCTATGCGCCGCCCCCGCCACGGCAGGAACCGATGGCTGCGCTACCGGATGCGGGAAATCTGGCGGATATGCGCGGCCCTGCGCCGCCCACACCGCCAGAAGCCCCGAAAGCGTCCCGCGAGGAAGTGCGCTTCAATCGCTATGACCGGGACCGGGACGAGCTGATCAGCCGGGTCGAACTGATGGGCAGCCGAACGGCTGCCTTTCGCAAGCTCGATGTCGACGGAAACAACCTGTTGTCTTTCGAGGAATGGGCGGTAGCGACCAGCCAGAAATTCGCCGGAGCCGATGCGGACCGGAACGGGCTGCTGACGCGGCAGGAATTCGCCACCACCGCGCCCAAGCGCAAAGCCAAGGCGAAGTGCCGCTGTTGAGGCAGGCGCTCAGGCGGCGATGACGGGGCGCATCCAGTCGGCCATGTCGCGCTTGGCCCGCTCGGTATAGAAGAGCTTGCGTTCCTTTTTCTTCACCTTGCCCTCCGGCGGTGGAAAGAGGCCAAAATTGACGTTCATCGGCTGATAGTCCGCCCGTTCGCCGTCGCCGGTAATATGGCTGAGCAATGCACCCAGCGCAGTCGTAACCGGCGGGGGCGTAAACGCGCGGCCGCTCAGTTCCGCCGCGGTCATCAGCCCGCAGGCCAGGCCGACCGCACTGCTTTCCACATAACCCTCGCAGCCCGTGATCTGCCCGGCAAAGCGGATATGCGGCGCGGATTTCAGGCGCAGCTGATGGTCCAGCAGTTCCGGCGAATGGATGAAGGTGTTGCGATGCAGCCCGCCAAGCCGCGCGAACTCGGCCTTTTCCAGACCGGGGATGGTGCGGAACAATTCCACCTGCGCGCCATGTTTCAACTTGGTCTGAAAGCCGACCATGTTCCAGATGGTGCCGAGCTTGTTGTCCTGACGCAACTGCACCACCGCATGCGGCCAGCGGCCGGTGCGCGGATCGTCCAGGCCGACCGGTTTCATCGGCCCGAAGCGCAGCGTTTCCGGCCCGCGTTCCGCCATCACCTCAATCGGCATACAGCCCTCGAAATAGGGCGTGTCCTTTTCCCAGTCCTTGAAATCGGCCTTTTCGCCGTCGATCAGACCCTGAACGAACGCATCATATTGCGCCTTGTCCATTGGGCAGTTGATATAGTCCTTGCCATCGCCCTTGTCCCAGCGGCTCTGATACCAGGCGATGTCGAAATCGACGGTCTCATGATAGACGATGGGGGCAATGGCATCGAAAAAGGCCAGGCTGTCCTGCCCGGTGCGCGACAGAATGCTTTGCGCAAGGCTCGCCGCGGTCAGCGGGCCGGTGGAAACGATCGTGAGGCCTTCGCTCGGCAACTGATCGATCCGCTCGCGTACGATCTCGATATTGGCATGGCTTTCCAACGCCTTGGAGACGGTAGCGGAGAAAATGTCTCGGTCCACGGCCAAGGCCGAACCGGCGGGCACCTTTGCCTCTGCAGCGGCGCGCATGATGAGCGAGTTCAGCCCGCGCATCTCGTGATGCAGCAGGCCGACCGCATTGGCGCTGTCATCGTCGGAACGAAAGCTGTTGGAGCAGACCAGTTCGGCCAGCCCCTCGGTCTGATGCGCCGGCGTCATGTCGCCGCCACCGCGCATTTCGGAGAGGCGCACCTTGATGCCGGCCTCCGCCAATTGCCATGCTGCTTCCGATCCGGCGAGGCCGCCGCCAATGATATGCACTTGATGAGTCATGCCCCGGCTCTAGCAAAGCCTTGGCCGATGCGACAATGATCGCTGGCAAAAGGAGCGCCATTTATGTTTCAGCCCCGTTATGCCCCGGATGGCACGGTCCTCGCGCCGCGCCTGACCGCACCTGCCGCCGATGGGCATAAATATGATCGCGGTCATGCCTTCATTTTTTCCGGCCCTCGCCACCGCACCGGTGCGGCGCGTCTAGCCGCGCAGGCCTGCCTGCGCACAGGGGCGGGGCTCGTTACCGTCATTGGCGATGGCGCCGCCTTGGATGAGCACGCCGCGCATCTCACCGCCATCATGCTGCACCAGGACGACGGCGTTTATGACGTCATGGACCAACGCACCGGCGCGGTCGCGATGGGGCCGGGGCTCGGCGTGGGAGATACCACCCGCCACAAGGTGCTGACGGTGCTCGACAAGGGATTTCCGCTGGTGCTCGACGCCGATGCCATGACGTCATTTGCCGATGGCGCGCAGACCACGCTATTCGCACGGATGCACCGGCGCTGCGTCATGACGCCACATGCCGGGGAGTTCGCGCGGTTGTTCCCGGACGTCGATCTGAAGGATCGACAGGCCGCCGTTTGCCAGGCTGCCGCCATGGCCGGGGCTGTCGTGCTGCTAAAAGGCGCGCAGACTCATATCGCCAGTCCGGACGGCCAACACGCGGTCAGCCGTCACGCGACGCCATGGCTGGCCACGGCCGGGGCAGGGGATGTGCTGACCGGGATTATCACCGGCCTGCTCAGCCAGGGCGCATCGCCTTTCGATGCCGCCGCCATGGGTGCCTGGCTGCATGGGGATGCGGGCCGCCGGGGCGGCGTGGGCCTGACCGCCGATGACCTGCCGGCATGGCTGCTCGCAACGCTGCAGGCCCTGACGGAGGACCGTGAATCATGAGCGACCGGGATCTGGCGCATGCACGCCCTTGGCTGCTGGCGAGCCTGTTTTTCGGCATCACCTATGTGCTTGTAGAGCGCAGCGCGACGTTGGGTGTCTTCGCGATCCTGTGGAAGGGCGCAGGCGTCGGGCTTCTGCTGCCCTATCTGCTGCGCTGGCGCGTCCTCGATGCGCGCTGGCTGCTTGCCGCCATGTTCACGCTCTATGCGCTGGCGGACGTGGCGCTGGAGATCGATCTGGTGTGGGGCGCTTTCCTGTTCATCTGCGGCCATATCGCCGCGCTGGCCTATTTCTGGCGCAACCGCCGCCGCCCCGCCGAACCGAGCCAAATGGCGCTCGCCATCGTTCTTCCGCTGGCCGCGCTCACCATCGGATGGTTTCTGGCGCCAATGGCGGCCGATCGACCGGGCCTGTTGCTATATATTTTCTTCGTGTCGCTGATGAGTGCCAGCGCCTGGTGCAGCCGCTTTCCGCGCTATCGCACCGGCGTCGGCGCCATCCTATTCCTGGCGTCAGACCTGATCCTGCTGGCGCGGGAAGGCGGGCTGCTTTCGGACAATATCGCTGGCTGGCTTGTCTGGCCGCTTTACTATGTCGGTGTTTTCATGATGGCGACCGGCATCGTCCAGCGCTCGCGCGCCGAGGCTTCGGGCAGGGTATAGAAGGTTACTGACCGGCCGGCGCGGGGTGCACTGGGCACCGTCGCCGACCGGTCAGCACGCTTGATCAGTTCTGGTCGGGATCTTCGTCCACCGTCTCGCTGATCGTATCCGGGCCCGTGCCGTCGTCCAGATGAACGGCCTTGGGATCGCCGGCGGCGATATCTTCCGCCACCGCTTCCTCGGCGGCATTTTCCGGCTCTTCATCCTCGTCGATGCGCGCGGCACCGACGACATGCTCGCCCTTGGCTACATCGAACAGGCGCACACCGGCGGAGTTGCGCCCGATCACGCGCATGGTGGTGAGGCCCAGGCGGATCATCTTGGCCTGATTGGTCACCAGCATAAGCTGCTGCCCGGCGACCACGGGGAAACTGGCGACGACATCGCCATTGCGCGCGATGTTATCGATATTGATCAGGCCTTTGCCGCCGCGCCCGATCTGCCGATAATCATAGGCGCTGGAAATCTTGCCATAGCCATTGGCGCAGACCGTCATGATGAACTCTTCGGTATCCGACAGATGGTCCATCCGATCCTGCGGCAGGGTGGATTCGGCATCATTTTCCTTCCACGGCGCGGCGCGCAGATAGGCATCGCGGTCTTCCGATGTCGTATCGTCCGTGCGCAGCGTGGCCATGGACACCAGCTCGTCGCCATCGGCCAGGTTCATGCCGCGCACGCCGGTGGCGGTGCGGCTCTGGAATTCGCGCACATCGGTGGCGGAAAAGCGGATGGCCTTGCCCTCGCGGCTCGCCAGAAACACGTCATGTTCTTCGGTCAGCAGACGCACACCGATCAGGCGATCCTCACTGCCATCCTCGAAGCGCATGGCGATCTTGCCGTTGGACGGCACATTGGTGAACGCATCCATGCTGTTGCGCCGCACCATGCCGCGCGCCGTGGCGAAGACGATATGCAGATTGCCCCATTCGCCTTCGTCTTCGGGCAAGGGCAGCACATTGGTGATGATTTCGCCATCGCTCAGCGGCAGCAGATTGACCATCGGGCGACCGCGCGTCTGCGGCCCGCCTTCCGGCAGTTTCCAGACCTTTAGTCGATATACCTGCCCCTTGTTCGAGAAGAACAGCACCGGCGTATGGGTGGAGGTGACGAACAGTTCTGTGACGGCATCCTCATCCTTGGTCGCCATGCCGGCGCGGCCCTTGCCGCCGCGTTTTTGCGAACGGAAGGAGGCCAAAGCGGTGCGCTTGATATAGCCGCCAAGGGTGACGGTCACGACCATCTCCTCGCGCTCCATCAGGTCTTCGTCGTCCAGACCTTCCCAGCTAGGCGCGATCTCGCTGAGCCGCGGCGTGGCGAATTCGTCGCGGATCGCTTCCAGTTCCTCGCGCATCACCGCATAGAGTTTGCGGCGGTCTGCCAGAATGGCGAGAAACTCTTCGATCTTGTCTGCAAGCACCTGCAATTCATCGCCAATTTCATCCCGGCCAAGCGCGGTGAGGCGATGGAGCCGCAGATCGAGAATGGCGCGGACCTGCTTTTCGGACAGCTGATAGATTTCGCTGCCCTGTTCATGCTCCACGGCTTCGACCAACGCGATATAGCTGGCGATTTCGGCCACCGGCCACTCGCGCGCCAACAGGGCGGCGCGGGCGGCAGCCGGGCTGGAGGACCCGCGGATGATCCGCACAACCTCGTCCAGATTGGTGACCGCGATGACCAGGCCGAGCAAAAGATGCGCCCGTTCGCGCGCCTTGTTCAGCTCGAATTTCGTCCGCCTTGTAATAACTTCCTCGCGGAACTTCACAAAGGCTTCGATAATCTCACGCAGGTCCAGCGTTTCGGGCCGTCCGCCGCGAATGGCGAGCATGTTGGCCGGGAAGCTGGATTGCGCGGGCGTGTGCCGCCACAGCTGGTTCAGCACCACTTCGGGCGTGGCATCGCGCTTCAGATCGATGACGATCCGCACGCCCTTGCGGCTGGATTCGTCGCGAATGTCTGAGACATTCTCGATCCGGCGATCCTTGGCGGCTTCGGCGATCTTTTCGACCAGCCCGTTTTTGCCGACCTGGAAGGGAATGGAGGTGAGCACGATCGACCGGCGGTCGCCGCGCGTTTCCTCCAGCTCATGCCGGGCGCGCATCATGATCGAGCCGCGCCCTTCGGTATAGGCCAGCCGCGCGCCGCCCTTGCCGAGGATGATCGGCGCGGTCGGGAAATCGGGGCCGGGAATGATCTCGATCAGCTCGTCCAGCTCGATGCCGGGATTATCTATATAGGCCAGCGCCGCGGCGATCACCTCGCCCAGATTATGCGGCGGAATATTGGTCGCCATGCCGACGGCGATACCGCCCGCACCATTGACCAGCAGATTGGGGAAGCGCGCGGGCAGCACATGCGGCTCTTCCCGGCTGCCGTCATAGTTCGGCGTGAAATCGACCGTGTTCTTGTCCAGATCGGCCAGGAGCGAATTGGCCACCTTGGCCAGCCGCGCCTCGGTATAGCGCATGGAGGCCGGCGGATCGGGGTCCATCGATCCAAAATTGCCCTGGCCATCGACCAGCGGCACGCGCATCGACCAGTCCTGCGTCATCCGCGCCAACGCATCGTAGATCGCGCTGTCGCCATGCGGGTGATAATTGCCCATCACGTCGCCGACGATCTTGGCCGATTTGCGATAGGGCCGCCCGGCCACGAAGCCGCCTTCCTGGCTGGCATAGAGAATGCGGCGGTGGACCGGCTTCAGCCCGTCGCGCACATCGGGCAGCGCGCGGCTGACGATGACCGACATCGCATAATCGAGATAACTGGTGCGCATCTCGTCCACGATCGAGATGGGCGAAATATCACGTGGGGGCAGGCCGGGTTCGATCACGGCACCATCGTCGCTCACAAGCGCATATCCTGGTTGTTTCGGTTGTGTGAAACCCTAGAGCATCACAGTACTGATGACCAGCCGCGCGCGGTGCAATTCAGGCTTATCCAGTGCTTTTCACCCAGCGGCTGGCCAGCCAAAGTGACGTCATGCCCTCAAGGCGCTATTTCCTCGCCGTCCCAAGCGAATATCTTGCCGCTGTCCCCCGGTTTCAGATCGTCCAGAACGTCGAGCAGCTGCACCGCCGCGCGATCGGCCGTGAACAGCTTGCCTTCGGGCACATTGCCCTGGAAGGGCTTGGACAGCCCCGTATCGACGGTGCCGGGATACAGCCCGACCACGATCGAGCGCTCATTCTTGCGGCGCCATTCGATCGCCAGACTGCGGATCAGCTGGTTGAGCGCCGCCTTCGAGGCGCGATAGCCGTACCAGCCGCCCAGGCGATTGTCCGAAATGCTGCCCACGCGCGCCGATAAAGCGGCAAAGCGGGTGATGCCGCCCGTCTTCATGATCGGCAGGAAATGCTTGGCCACCAGCGCCGGGCCGATGGCGTTGACCAGATATTGCCGGGCAAGCCAGTCCGCATCGAGATCGCGCATCGCCTTTTCCGGGCCCAGATCGCCATCGTGCAGCAGGCCCGTGGCCAGCAGGATGAGGTCCGGTTGCAGATCGGCGCAACGCTCGGCAGCACGCGCGATGCTGCCTTCGTCCGCGATATCGATCTGCTCGTCTCCAGTTGCGGAGCGGGAAAGGGCGGTGACGGCATAATCGCCCTCATCGCGCAGCGCTTCGGCAAGCGCGGCGCCAATGCCGCCCGATGCGCCGATGACGATTGCGGATTTTGGCGCGGATTTTGCGACCATGGTCAGTCCTTCGCCCGGACGAAGCGCCAGCTGTCTTCTGTGCTGCCATCTTCGGTAAAGCGATATCCGTCGCTGTCGAAGCCCTTGAGCTCTTCAGGGTTTTCGAGCCGATGTTCGCAGATATAGCGCGCCATCATGCCGCGCGCCTGTTTGGCGGCAAAGCTGTTGAAGCGCAGCCCCTTCGGGCCATCCTCACGAAAATCGATGGCGATCACGCGGGCGGCGCGCACGGTGCGCGACCCTTCGACCGCGGCATAATATTCGTTGCTCGCCAGATTGATGATCGTGCCGGAGCCTTCGCTGTCCAGATCGTCCGCCAGCAGATCGGCGATGTCGCTGCCCCAGAAATCGGTCAGCCGGTCGTAACGCGGCGCCCATCTGGTGCCCATTTCCAGCCGATAAGGCCGCATCCTGTCGAGCGGACGAAGCAGGCCGTAAAGGCCGGAAAGGATGCGGACATGATCCTGCGCGAAACGGATCGCGGGCTCGTCCAGCGTTTTGGCCTCGAACCCGGTATAGACATCGCCATCGAAGGCATAGATCGCCGCGCGCTCCGGCTGGTCCCAGAAATCCCGATATCGTGCATAATTCAGATCGGTCAGCTTGTCCGATATGCTCATGATAGACGAGAGGCGCTGCTTGGTGAGGTTCGACGCCGCCGATACCAGGGTGCGTGTGCGCTCTTCAAATCGCGGCGCGGTGCTGTCATGCGGGGGAAGGTCGCTGTCATAATCCAGCGACTTGGCAGGGGAAAGTAGGGCAATCATGATCGCAGACCTAATAGCTCTGCCGCACACTGCAAGCATCGCAGGGCGCGATGATCAGGAAACCCATGCTGACCTGCGGCGTTCAAACAGCGTTAAGCCATCGACCGGCATAAGTGTATCCAAGCTTATAGCCGTTGCGAAACGGCCAAAAATCAATGGCCTGAGCAGGATAGTTCAGCCAATCAAGGAAGGAAGAATATGAAACGGATTTCCACCCGAGCAATCGCCATGGCCCTTGCCGCAGGTTCGCTGATGGCGATCACGCCCAACGCCGCCAGCGCTGCGCAGAAAAAGGAAAAGGCGGCGAAGGCCGAGCAGCGTGTAGAAAGCCCGACCAAGGCCTTTGCCGAAGGCTATAACAACACCATCAAGCTGATCCAGGCAGAGGATTTTGCCGGGGCCAAGGCTGCGTTCGAGCAGAGCGCGCCCACCGCCACCGCGCCGAACGATATGTACTGGGCCGGCAATCTGGCCCTGCAGATCGGCTCCAAATTGTCCGAGCAGCCGCTGCAGAAGCGCGGTCTCGAGATGATCATGAATAGCGGCCTCGCCAGCCCGGAGGAAACGCAGCGTTATGCATTCTTCCTCGGTCAGTTCGCCTATAAGGACGAGGACTATGCCAAGTCCGTGCAATATCTGCAGCAGGCCTATGACGCCGGCTATCGCGAAAACGGGATCGCTGCGACGCTTGCCGAAGCCAATAACAAGGCGGGCAATACGGACAAGGCCTATGAATGGCTGAACACCGCGATCGAGGCCGAGCAGGCTGCCGGCCGCACGGCCCCGGAAAACTGGTACAAGCGCGGCGCGGCCCTGGCGCTGGAAAACAAGAACTACACGATGGCGTCGACATGGCTGACGCGTCTGGTGGAAGCCTATCCCAATGATTCCAACTGGCGCGACACGCTGGTGGTGTTCCGGGACGGGGTGAACCTGTCCAAGGAAGAGAATCTCGATCTCATGCGCCTAATGCGTGAAGTGAACGCGCTGAAGAGCGAGCGGGATTATGGCGAATATGTCGACGCGGCCGATCCGCGCAAATTGCCTGGCGAAGTGGTGGCCGTGATCGACGATGCGCAGGCCAATGGCGTGACGGGCAGCACCTATCTGACCGAACAGCGCCAGATTGCGTCCGGCAATATCGCTGCGGACAAGGCCGGGCTTTCGGGCGCCGAGAGAGACGCGCGCGCGGGTGCCAATGGCAAGATCGCCGCGGTGACGGCGGACGCCTATTTCGGTTATGGCGATTATGCCAAGGCGGCAGACCTTTATACGGTCGCGCTGGAAAAGGGTGGCGTGAATGCGGACGAGGTGCACACCCGCCGCGGCATGGCACGCGTGGAAATGGGCGATACGGCTGGCGCGATGGCAGATTTCAGCGCAGTGGAATCCGGCAATCGTGCGCAGATCGCCAAGTTCTGGGAACTGTACCTGAACAAGCAGGGCGGTGCATCGGCAGCGACGGCCAGCTAAGCCAGCGACTTTGGATAAGAAAACGGCCCCGATTTCGGGGCCGTTTTTATTGGAGCACTGGCAGACGGTGAAAGCTGCCGTCGGGGACGGCCAGGCTGAGCCGGTCAGGGCGCTTCATTGGGAATCGGAACCCCCGGCATGTCCTTCACGGTGCGGATGGTCAGCGATGTCTTGACGCTGGAAACATTGGGCGCGCTCGTCAACTTGCCGGTCAGCAATTGCTGGAACGTCTGCAGATCATAGCTCACGATCTTCAGAATGAAATCGATTTCCCCATTCAGCATGTGGCATTCGCGCACCTCCGGAATATCGCGGACATGATCCTCGAACCGGCGCAAATCCTCTTCCGCCTGGCTTTTCAGGCTGACCATGGCAAACACCGTGATCGAATAGCCGAGCTGCGCCGGATCGACATGCGCATGATAAGCGCGAATAACGCCCGCCTGTTCCAGCGCGCGCATCCGTCTCAGGCATGGCGGGGCGGTCAAGCCGACGCGTTGCGCAAGCTCGACATTCGTCATGCGGCCATTCTTCTGAAGCTCTGCCAGAAGTTTGAGATCTATTTCATCTAAATGAATGGCAACCATATCCCTGTCGTCATTCCCCCCTATTATGCCTCTGCTTATAATTTAATTATCCGCCGATGCAATTGTCCCATGGCGTGACGCTCCAGAAAAGTTACTTTCGGTTCGATACTGTGGCCGGTAGCAGGGAGCCGAACACGTCCACGTGCCCCATGCTGACAACAAGGAAATCCCGATAGTGCGTTTTGACGATCGGCTGAAAACCGCGCTTTCCCATCCGGAAGGCGGGCATGCGGCCACGCAGTGGCGGCAGCTGATCGATCTGTTGGCGCAGCACCCGGTCGATCAGGACAGCCAGGACATTGCGCGCGGCCTCATGCGGCTGTGTCAACTGCATCCCATGGTGCCGGAAGCCGTGCGCGCGCAAAGCGTGGGCGCGCTGGCCGGACGGCTGAAATCCGCGCCGCTCGTGCAGTTTCTCTGTGCCGACAAGCCCTCCGTGGTGGCGCAGACCATGCGTGCGGCGCGCTTGCGGGATGAGGAGTGGGCCGCGCTCGTGCCCCAGCTGCCGACCCGCGCGCGCGGTTTTTTGCGCCAGACCGACGATATTGGCCCGATGGCCAAGCGCGCGCTCGCCGCGTGGTCGCATGCTGACTTCATACTGACGTCCGAGGCGGCTGCGCCTGATATACCGATCGTGGGAGCGGACGCGCCGTCCGGGATCGAGACCGAGGTAGCGCCGCAAACGCCGAAGCCCGTGCGCCATCGCAGCCGTCCGTTGATGGCAGAGCAGACGAACGGCGGGATCGAGACCGGGGAACAGACGGCCCAATCCGAACGGTCGCCCTCGCAAATCACCGCGCTGGTCGATCGCATCCGGCGGTTCCAGAATGCGCGCGAGCAAAAAGAGGCCGTGCCCTTGCCGCCCGAAGGCGGGTCTGCCGAGACGGATCGACCGGCCGAGCGCTTTGCTTTCGAAACCGATGCGCGCGGATATATTCAGGATGCCGAGGGCGTGCCCGTCGGCGCGGTGGTCGGCGTGTCGATTGCCCAGGAAGGCCGTGAAGATGCGCCGGGCACCGACGCCGCCGCTGCCGCCGCCTTTCGTGCGCGCCGGCCGATCGCCGGGTCGCGCATCCGCCTTGTGGGCGCGCCGGCGGTGGCAGGCAATTGGCGGCTGCATGCCGGGCCGATGTTCGACGATCGCGACGGACGGTTTCTGGGCTTTTCGGGATCCATGCGCCGCCCCCATGCCGCCGATGAACCGAGCATCGCGGTGCAGGCCGATGATGCCGGCGGCGATGAGATGCGGCAGCTGGTGCACGAACTGCGCACGCCGCTCAATGCCATTATCGGCTTTGCCGAAATCATCGAGCAGCAGCTGTTCGGCCCGGCCTCGACTGAATATCGCGCGCTGGCCGAATCAATTCTGGACGATGCCCGGCGGTTGCTCTGCGGCTTCGACGATCTTGATCTGGCCGCGCGGTTCGAAACCGGACGGCTGGAAACCGACGATGGACAGACCGATCCGGCATGGTTGCTCGGCCGCATGGGGGAGCGGTTGCAGACCCTCACCGATATGCGCGGCGTATCCCTGCATCTGCGCAAGGCGGAGACGGTCCGCCCCTTTGCTGTGGGCCAGCAATCGGCGGAACGCATCCTCACTCGGCTGGTCTCCGCGCTCATCATCGGCTGCGAGCGGGAAGAGCGAATCGATTGCACGATCCGTACCCGTCTCGGGCGCGAACCGGTCAATCTGATCGAGATTTCACGGCCCAGCCGCCTGATCGGACGGAGCGAGGAAAATCTGCTCAGCACCGAACATGTCGAAGACGATGCCGGGGAGCCGCTGCTCGGCCTCGGTTTTTCCCTGCGGCTGGTGCGCAATCTTGCCAGGGCGGTGGGCGGTGATTTACGTTTCGAACAGGAGTCGCTGCTATTGAAGCTTCCGGCCGTCAAGGAACGGCTGGGCCGCGAACAGGTGGGCCACAGCGACTGACGGAGTGCAATGATCCATGGACCGACGCGACCCACGGCTGGACCCGCGATGGCCCCTTGGGGACGGCACGCCCGTGGATTTCGGCAAGGACTGGCGCCCGCGCTTCATCGTCACCGTCGATACCGAGGAGGAGTTCGACTGGGACGGCCCCTTCACGCGCGATCGGCATGGACTGGCCCATGTCTCCGCAATGCCGCGATTTCAGAGTTTTTGTGAAGAACGCAGCGTAAACCCCATCTACCTGATCGATTATCCGGTTGCGACCGACGGACAGGCGTCCGAAATGCTGCGCGGCTGGTGCCGGGCAGGCACCGCCGATGTGGGCGTGCAGCTGCACCCCTGGGTGAACCCGCCGTTCGAGGAAACGGTCAGCGTCCATAACAGCTATGCCTGCAACCTGCCGCCCGATCTGGAGCGGCAGAAATTCGGGCTGCTATATGAGGCGATCGCCAGGCATATCGGCGTCGAATCGCGGATCTACCGGGCAGGGCGCTATGGTGCCGGCCCCGCCAGCCCCAATATCCTGCGTGAATTCGGTCTGGACTGCGACACGTCGGTGCGCAGCCTGTTCGATTACAGCAGGCAGGGCGGGCCGAATTACGCCGCCACGCCGCTGAAGCCCTATTGGCTGCAGCAGAACGCCCTGGCCGAACTGCCGGTGACCACTGTGCTGTCCGGACGGTTGGGGCCGCGCGGAGCAGGGCTGTTCCGCGCCAGCGAGACGCGCCCCAATATGCGCGCGGCGCTCAGCCGGTTGGGGCTGGTCGAACGGATCGCGCTGACCCCGGAAGGCATCTCGCAGACCCATGCCATGCGCGCGGTCGACGATGCCGTGTCGCAGGCCCTGCCGCTGCTTGTCTTTTCCTTCCATTCGCCGTCGCTGGCGCCGGGCTTCACGCCCTATGTGCGCAGCGAGGCCGATGTCGAGGCGCTTTATCTCTGGTGGGACCATCTGTTCGCGCATTGCGCGGCGCGGGGCATTGCGCCGATCACGCTCACCGAGCTGCGCGGCGCCTTGCATGACAAGCCGCTTGCGCCCGGTGCCCGGCCTCCGCTAACGGCGGTGCCGGTACGGGCCTGTAGCTCAGTTGGTTAGAGCTGGCCGCTCATAACGGCTAGGTCGGGGGTTCGAGTCCCTCCGGGCCCACCATTTCCCGCCCTTATGGCGCAAAAAAATCAAATAAGAGTAATGCTTGTAGGCTTTGCTCCATTGGGATTGAAGCGCTAGTCTTGGCTGATGGCTATCTCAAATTTGGCAACCGCCCTCCAACGAAAATACAAAGCGTGGCTCGGCGAGAAGGAGGGCATAGAAAAAGACGTTGCTAGAATTGTCGCTGCTTACCAAACTTTGGATGAAAAGCGGGCACGCATTGATCGAGTCACAATGCTTTTGGACAGCGTCGAGACCATAATGTCCGAAATCTTGCCGGACTGGGATCCACTGAAACAAAAGGGTGTAAAGTCACACACTTATCGGCATGCGTTTCCAATTGGCGAAATAACTCGATTAACTACCAAAATGCTTAGAGAGGCATCGGAGCCAATACCTATCCGAAAGATTCTCGATTACGTTATAGAGTTAAAGAAAATCGATCGTGAGGATAGGGATCTCATGGATGCTACATATAAAGCCATCGATGGCAATCTTAGATCGATGCGCAGACGTGGTCATATAAAATCAACGGACGACTTCGTGGCTCTATGGTATATCAGTGATGAGATAGATGAAGAAGCGCAGTGAATTACTGGTTATTTTCTGTCGACGTCAGGCGTTTAGTTATTCGTTTGATAAATTTACGTGTTGAAAAATGCTAATGTTTTGTGCCGCTGCCAATATCCAGCCATGGATGATCGGGGGCTGCGCATGAGGGATGAGATTAGCATGTCCAACTGTCGGCTATTTGAAACACGACTGTTTTCTTCCCGCCACGCAAGTTCCCAGCCGTATCGGCCGGCGTAACTTTTTGTAAAATTCCGATAGACGCCACGCTCTGCACACCGCAGCCGTGAGAAGAAACTCTCCGCAAAGTTGGTGCATGCTATTCCATCCGAATAGCTCTCTGAATGATTGATCCTTTTCATGTCATAATAGAGATTCAGCGGCTCCCATTGCAGGCCAAAATCGGCATGCATTTCTACGCCTCTCTTTACCACCTGGCGGGCAAACGGAATGCCTGCACCTTCGTTTTCAACATGAACGGTGCGAACACGGGCCACGCGGGTTGGGTCGGTGTGTGGACGCTCACGAACAACCACCAGCGACGACTGCTTTTTCGGATGCTTTTTGAGGAATTCGTCGAACTCCTTTTCACCCTCAATACGTTTATTTGGAAAGCGATGCCTACGCGTTCCGATAAACGCGCCGTCCACTTCAACTGTGCCATCAAGAATCTCATCGTAATCAATGGCCATCGATTCGCGAAATTTATGCTGCAGCACGAAAGCTGTTTTGTAAGAGAGGCCCATTTCACGGATCATGCGACAAGCTGCCACGCCCATCACTCCGTTTACGAAAATAGCTATCGCACCAATCAAGTCACGAAAAAGCAGCTTCCGGCTCGCCAAAATTGTTTTGCTGGTGACGCTGTATTGAAGCCTGCAGGAATTTTTCTTGCACATCCATTTTCGACGATCGGCCAAGGCATAATGGTCTCGGCTGCCGCAATCAGGACAAATAGGCTCGCCTTTGGTTTCCGGCCACCGCAGCAGTTTGAACCGCTCATAAGCGTCGTCTTCCGACATGCGCATGATATCGCGCATATTGAGGGATCGAGCCTCGGGGGAAAGGAGGAAGTGCTGTGCCATTTAGTGATCTGTATCACCAAATATGCTGATATGATCAGAATGTCCAGCCAATTATCACCATTTGTGGTGATATCCGCTGTTTAATGTGGTGATGCCAAATTTGGCAAACGAGCAATTGCGTCCTACAACGCACGCCATGACAAATGATTCTAAGACAGCAACGCCCGACCATCCATCTGAAAAAATGTGGGAGGAACTGGCAAAAAACATTCTGCGTGCGGAGATGATGCGACGCGGTGTTTCCTACACAGCGCTTGTGCAGCGGCTCGCGGCATTGGGTGTTGAAGACAATGAGATCAACCTGCGCAATAAAGTCAGCCGTGGGCGGTTTACCGCTGTCTTCTTGATGCAGTGTTTGAGATCGCTCGATGCCGAGTGGATCCATATCCCAAGTTCGCTCGACGAAGCCGCTGGAAAGTCGGGTGCTCAAGCATTGGCGCGCAAGCCTTCAAGTCCAGCGTAACTGTCACGGGTCATATTTGGCCATCCCATTTTTTCGTCCTAGAACATTATCTGCAGCAACTGGCTGCGCAAGCGGGGGATCAACATTGGCAACGCAATTAAACAACCAGAGCAGCACGCTCGCATCTTTCATCTGGAAGAATGCAGACGACCTCTGGGGTGATTTTAAGCATACCGATTTCGGCAAGATCATCCTCCCGTTCACGCTGCTGCGCCGTCTGGAATGTGTGCTTGAGGCGACTCGTGAGCAGGCGCTTGAAACCATCGCCGATCTTGCCGGCCAAAATATCGATCTTAACGTCGTGCTGCGACAGATTACGGGTTACCCCTTCTACAATACCTCGAACTACACGCTCGCCACCCTTGGTGCGACGCGCACCCGGCAGAATCTCGAGGATTACATTGCCAAGTTCAGCGACAACGCCCGCGTAATTTTCGAGCAGTTCGATTTTGCCAACACCATCGCTCGCATGGACAAGCAGGGCGTCCTCTACCGTATCTGCCAGAACTTCGCGGACACGGACCTGCATCCCGATGCGGTGCCGGAGCGCGTGATGAGCAACATTTACGAGCACCTGATCCGCCGGTTCGGCGCTGAGGTGAACGAGGCAGCCGAGGATTTCATGACGCCGCGCGATGTCGTCCATCTCGCCATCGAATTGCTGCTGGATCCAGACGACGAACTCTTCGTCAACAACCCCGGCCTCATCCGCACGCTTTACGATCCGACCTGCGGAACGGGCGGCTTTCTTTCGGATGGTATGGAGCACGTGCAGAGCTTGCGCGACCGCTACAGCATAGCTCCAGTCGTTGTGCCGCACGGGCAGGAGCTTGAGCCGGAAACGCATGCAGTCTGCCTCGCCGGCATGCTGCTCAAGACCTTGGAATCTGATCCGGGCCGTGATCTGTCGCAGAACATCAAGATCGGCAGCACGCTTTCCAACGACCAGTATTCGGGTGAGCGGTTCCACTATTGCATCTCGAACCCTCCATTCGGCAAGAAGTGGGACAAGGACCAGGACGCCGTCGTCCGCGAACACAGCGAGAAGAAGTTCGAAGGGCGCTTCGGCCCCAAGCTGCCGCGCGTTAGCGACGGCTCTATGCTGTTCCTGCTTCACCTCATCAGCAAGCTGGAAACACCGGAGCGCGGCGGGGGACGTGCTGCCATCGTCCTGTCCGGATCGCCGCTATTCAACGGCAACGCTGGGCAGGGCGAATCCGAGATCAGGCGGTTCCTGCTGGAGAACGATTACGTCGAGGCGATTATTGCGCTGCCGACCGAGATCTTCTTTCGCACCGGCATCGGCACCTACATCTGGATCTTGTCAAACAAGAAGGGCGATGCTCGCCAAGGCAAGGTTCAGCTGATCGACGCCACATCGCTCTACACGCAGATGCGCAAGAGCGAGGGCAACAAGAAGCGTGCCATCAGCGGAGAGCAGACGCGCCAGATCGTCAACAGCTATTCGGCTTTCGAACCCACAGATACCTCAAAGATTTTCGACTACGAGGAATTCGGATACCGGCGCGTGAAGGTGCTCCGGGCGCTCCGGATGAAAATCGTGATCACGGAGGGCAGCTTTGACAGCCTCGAGACCGACAAGGCTTGGAACAAGCTGTCCGATACCCAAAAGGAAGCGTGGACTTCCACCCTCATCGCGCATGCGGGACAGGAACACGAATACGACTGGCTCGAATCCTTCGCCAAGTCTGCTGCGAAGAAGAATGCTACTCTCGGGAAGGTCGGAAAGCCGCTCATCAAGGCGTTTGTCGGCGCTTTCGGTGTGCACGATCCCGATGCTGAGCCCGTGCTCGACGGTAAGGGCAATATCGTTCCCGATGATGGCCTTACGGACTTCGAGAACGTGCCCCTCGGCACCTCGATCGACGATTACATGGCCAGCGAGGTGCTGCCTTGGGCGGAGGACGCTTTCGTCGATCAGAGCTTCTGTGACTCCCAAGATGAAGTAGTGGGTGTCGTGGGCTACGAGATCAATTTCAACCGCTATTTCTATCGCTATCAGCCCCCTCGCGATCTGGAAAAAATCGACGCCGATCTGAAGGCTGTTGAAGCCGACATCGCTTCGCTTCTGGACGAGGTGACCGAATGAGCGAGATAGACTTTCTCGATGATTTCGCAGAGTCGTCGCTATGGTCGACAGTGCCAGCGAAACGTCGGTTCCAATACTCCAAAGAACTCAACGCCGGCATGAAGGAAAGCCATCGACTGGCTTTGACTATGAACGGAGTGGTCGATCGCGCTCTCGATGACGCAGAGGGTCTGCAAACTTCCGATTTTGATGGCTATCAGATCTTTGAAGAGGGGGATCTCGCTTTCAAGTTGATTGATCTGGAGAATATCAAGACCAGTCGTGTGGGGCTTGTTCCTCGACGTGGAATAATGAGTCCTGCTTATATTCGCCTAAGACCAAGTGATCTGGACGGGTGCTTCACGCCGTTCTATTACTGGTATTTCTACGCCGCCTATAGAGGCAATATCTTCAATGGCCTCGGGGGCGGAATTAGGCAAAGCCTGAGCCAGACCGAACTACTAAATTTTCCCATTCCAGAAATCGATTATGAAGACCAAGTTCGGATTTCTAATTATCTAGAACGGGAAATCGCACGGATCGATCAACTAATTTCCCGGAAAATTGGCTTCCAAACGCTGCTGGACGAAAAGTCGAAGGCGACTGCAGCCCATGCCATTACGGGCGGCATCTCAAAGCGTAACGACACCAGCATAGATGCCCCAGCGTGGCTTGGCCAAGTGCCTTCATATTGGAGAACTGTCCGCATCGCCGAACTCTTCCAGGAGATCGTTCGTCCCGCCGATACGAGCCTACCAGTGCTTGCTGTTTCAATTCGTGACGGCGTATCTGATAAGGAGTTGGAGGACGAGGATCGCGCACGCATGGTCAACCTCAGCGAAGACCGGACCAAGTATCAGCGCGTCCAACCCGGTGATCTCGTCTACAATATGATGCGTGCATGGCAGGGGGCTTTCGGCACCGTAACCGTCAATGGGCTGGTTAGTCCGGCGTATGTAGTCGCCGAGCCGAAGGCCGAATTCCGGACGAAGTTCATCGAGCTACAACTCCGCACGGCTTCTGGTGCAGAAGAGGTCCGGCGCTATTCCAAAGGTATCGCGGACTTTCGGCAGCGCCTCTACTGGGAGCATTTCCGGAACCTCAAAGTCTGCCTCCCGCCACTGAAAGAGCAGGACGACATCATTGCTCACATTGAATCGGAACAGGCTCGTTTAGCACTGCTGAAGACCAAGACGGAACGCAGCATCGAACTGCTTCGCGAACATCGCACCGCCCTCATCACCGCCGCTGTGACCGGCAAGATCGACGTCAGGAATGCCGCATGAGCGACCTTCACCACGAAAAGCACCTCGAAGCCTATATCGTTGACAAGCTCGACCAGCAGGGCTGGCTGGTCGGGGTTTCGTCCGAATATGATAAGGACTTTGCGCTCTACACCGATGATCTCGTCGAATGGATCAAGGAAACGCAGCCGGTCAAGTGGGACAAGCTTGTTGCCCTGAACGGCAACAATGCGCTCAAGGTGCTGAAGAACCGGCTCGACCAGTCTCTGGAGAAGCACGGAACCGTCCAGATCCTGCGCCGCGGCTTCGACATCGCCGGTTGCGGTCATATCGACGTGAGCGAGGCTGCTCCCGAGGATCAGCGCAATCAAGACGTGCTGGCGCGCTACGCCGCAAACCGCATCCGCGTCGTGCCGCAACTGCGCTACCATCACAGCGCCGACTACGAAATCGACCTCGTTTTCTTCATCAACGGCCTGCCGGTTGCCACGGTCGAGCTCAAAACTGACTTCGTCCAGTCAGCAGAAGCTGCCAAGCAGCAGTATCGCGAGGATAGGCTGCCGATCGATCCCCGCACGAAGCGAACGGAACCGCTCCTCACCTTCAAGCGCGGTGCCGTCGTCCACTTCGCCATGTCGGATAGCGAGATTTGGATGGCTACCAAGCTGGCCGGCGACAACACCTTCTTCCTGCCGTTCAATCAGGGGGGTAACGGCCGAGCTGTCAATCTGCCGAGAGATGATGGGGAATATCCGGTCGCCTACTTGTGGGAAGATGTGCTTCAGCGTGATGCCTGGCTGCGCATCTTCCACAGCTTCGTTTACGTCGAGAAAAAAGAAGTCGTCGACCTAAAGGGCAAATGGTCGACCAAAGAGACACTAATTTTTCCACGTTTCCATCAGTGGTCCGCGGTCAACAGAATGATCGATGACGCGAAGGAAAATGGCCCGGGGCAGGCTTACCTATGCGAGCACAGCGCTGGATCGGGTAAGACTTCCACCATTGCGTGGACGGCTCACGATCTCGTCAAGCTCCGAAAGGATGACGGCACACCAATCTTCGATGCTGCTATCATCGTCACCGACCGTAATGTGCTCGACAGCCAGTTACAGGATGCGGTCCAGCAGATCGATCATCAGGCCGGCCTCATCGCGGCGATAGACCGCGACAAGAGTTCAAAATCGAAGAGCCAGCAGCTGACAGAGGCGCTGCTGAAGGGAGTGCCAATCATTGTCGTTACGATTCAGACCTTTCCATACGCTATGGAAGCGATCTTGACCGACAATTCACTCAAAGAAAAAAGCTTCGCCGTGATAATTGATGAAGCGCATAATTCACAAACTGGAACGACGTCATCGAAGCTACAGGCGACCCTGGCGCTCAGTTCCAAGGCCGTGATGGAGCAGATGTCAGTGGAGGATCTACTTACCGAGATCCAGAATTCACGCGTGCGCCCAAAAAACGTATCTCAGTTCGCCTTCACGGCAACGCCCAAGCACTCCACGCTTATGCTGTTCGGAAGGCCATCAGATCCATCACAGCCGGCTTCAGACGATAACCAACCGGAGTCTTTCCACAAATATACCATGCGCCAGGCGATCGAGGAGGGCTTCATCCGGGATGTCCTGGAGGGCTATATCCCTTACAAAACTGCCTTCAATCTCGGGAAGGACATGATCGACGCCAAACGCGTTGACGGGAAAGCAGCCAAGCGCGCGCTCGCAAAATGGATGTCCTTGCATCCGACGAACGTGACCCAGAAGGTCCAGTTCATCATGGAGCATTTTGCGCGAAATGTTGCGGACCTCCTCGAGGGCAAAGCCAAGGCAATGGTCGTGACCAGCTCACGCTCGGCCGCAGTCCGTTACAAGAAAGCGTTTGACACTTTCATCGATACGCACCCGCAGTATAAAGACATACACACTCTGGTTGCCTTTTCAGGCCAATTAACGGGCAAGGAGGTTATGCACGCCGATGATGCCGGTAAGCATGGAGAAGCTTTCATTATTGATGATGAGGCGATCTTCAGCGAGGACTCCATGAATCCGGCGGTGCGCGGCCAAGACCTGCGTCTTGCCTTTGATCGACCTGAATACCGCGTGATGCTTGTGGCGAACAAATTCCAGACCGGATTTGATCAGCCCAAGCTAGTAGCAATGTATATCGATAAAAAGATCGCCAACGATGTAGAAATCGTTCAGACCTTCTCGCGCCTAAATCGGATGTTTCCGGGCAAGGACCGAACATTCATTATCGATTTCGTAAACGATCCAGACGTTGTGCGAGCCGCTTTCGCTCAATATGATGACGGTGCAAAAATTGAAGAGGTTCAAGATCTCAATGTAATTTATGAATTGCGCGATCAGCTCGACGCTGCCTTTATTTACACTGATAGACATCTTGAGCAATTCAAGCAAGCGCGGTTCAATACAGCGTTGGCGCTCGCATCTAATGAAGGCGCCCAGCATAAGCTGCTGTTTGCCGCAACGCAGGAACCAACTGACATCTACAACGGGATGCTGAAGGACAACCGTAAAGGTGTTCAGACAGCCGAAGCCGACTATCAGAGGGCAAAGGAAAAGGGCGATGTAGATGGCCAGGAAGCAGCCGACCATCGCCGGGAATTAGCATCTACGGTCATCGGCACCCTAACGGACTTCAAGGCCGGCCTGGCGCGCTTTGCGCGGACCTATGCCTACATTTCCCAGTTGGTCGAGCTCGGTGATCCGGATCTTGAAAATTATGCTACCTTTGCCAAATTGCTCTCCAAGAGGATCGATGGTGTTGCACCGGAAGATGTCGACTTGCGCGGCCTCACGCTGGCAGGTTTCGAAATCACGGAGCGGGATGACACAGGAGGCGGAACAACCACAGGCGAAGATCGTATCATTCTTAAGCCCATTGGCGCTGGCGGATCACCCATGCCAGGCAGCAAGCCAGTCTATCTTCAGGAAATTATCAAGCGCCTGAACAGCCTGTTCGGCGAAGTCGCACCGCTTCGCGATCAGGCACATTTCGTCAATCAGATCGCGGCTATCGCGCAGGAAAATGACATTGTGATGGCACAGGTAAGCCAGAGCGACAAGCAACTGGCAATGAAAGGCAACCTTCCCGGTTCCGTTCAAAGTGCTGTTGTTCGATCGCTGATATCAAACAAGAGTCTGGCATCGCTACTGTTGAAGGAGGATCGCCAGGCGATGGGGATCTTGACGAACATAATCTATGACATCCTGAAATCGGGCGACAAGCTCGATCTGGATTCGTTGACGTTCGATTGATCCTGTGGTGACCAAAAAAATCACTGCCAATCAGATCATTGGGGAGATCGGCGAAAATGAGGTCCGTGGACGGTTTCTGACACTAGGCTGGCAGTTCGATGGACGGTCCAGATTGGAAGCGGGCATTGATGGGATCGCGGAAGTCATGAACGAGGGCCAACCAATGGCCCGCATGATCGCAGTGCAAATAAAGTCCACCAAGGAGGGGAAATATACCTCCGAATCTGACACGAGCTTCACTTACCTTTTGCGCACCCAAGACCTTGCCTATTGGAGAGGGTCAAACCTTCCAGTCATCGTCGTTTTTTACAGACAGTCGGACCACAGTTTCTACTGGAAAGAAGTGTCGCGGGATGCTGGTCCCGGCGAGCGGCGACTGAATATCGACAAGGTCGCGGACCTCTTTAACGCTAGCACCGTGAACAAATTGGCCGCATTGACTGTCCCAAAAACCGGCCTGGGATATTACGTGCCTCCGCTCGGCGGTGGTGAAGATGCATTGATCAATATGCTCCCACTTACGCTTCCAAATGAAATGTATATCGCTTCGACGACATACGAGCCACGGAAGGCTATAGCGGTCATTCTTAATGGAGATGGCCCAAAGCGCTTCGACTGGGTGATCAATGGCGGAACGTTCTGGTCTTTCCATGACCCTAGAACTTCAGCATGCTCAGAGATTGTGGATATCGATCAAGTGGAAGCTATCAACACTAAAGAGTTGGCACTTCATGACGATATCGATGAGCAAAATAGATTTAGCCACCTCCTTCGCCAAACGCTCCGGTATCAAACTGATTCTGACCTCGGTTGGGATAAGGATCACAAAGCCCTTTATTTTCGCGCAATTGAAAGAGAAGTTTCCCGTAATTTTGCTTACACATCATCTAAAAAGAAAACCGACGCTAACGTTGTTAGCGTATTTAAAAACTCAAAAGATGAGACCAGGGTTTCCTTTGTGCGCCACCATGCCTTCAGCCCCCGGTTCGAACTCATGGCAGATCAGTGGTATCTAATCATAACTCCTACGTATTATTATACGACGAATGGATATGCTCCGCATCAATTTGCTGCCCCGCTTTTGGCAGGGAAAAAACGGCTCGATAAAAGCGCAGCTCTGAGGGGGCAGGTCATTATGTGGCATCGCTTTCTCACTCAAAGCGATCACGAAGATTTATTCCATAGTGAAGAAACGCCAGAGGCGTATTTGATGTTTGGCGAACCGCCTTCAATTCATTTGGATGTAAGGGTTCCTGAAGATGGCTGGGTGAAGGAAAAGGTCAAAAGGATCGACGAGGCGGCTCAGGGTGAGGGGTTGTTTTCCGATGACATTTGAAACGCGCATTTTCGATGAGCCAGAACTGGAATTTGGCGATCATCATCATCACCAAGATCCACGCCTGGGCTTATCAGAGGCGGGACCGCTTCAAACCTTCCTAGGGGATGTCATAAAAATAGGCGTTGTTGGAAACTCCAAGACAATCGAGGACACTCGAAAATTCATCGAGACCGTCAGTAGCGGTGTTGAGGGTAAGGGCGAAAAACACCCCAACATGCACCCGCCTTTTCCGGGACTTGGCAATCAAAGTCCATATCGATGCCGATTTGAGATCGAAGACGGTGCAACGGCTGCGTTGACCAAGAGCAAACTCGATAAGATCGGAAAGGAGCCCGACCACTACCGCGCTGTGGAAATGGCAGTCGACGAAATCATTGGCGAACTGCAGGCTATGGATGATGGCGGAAGCCGTCCTGACGTTGCAATCATAGCACTGCCAGTAAAGCTTCTGGAGCGCGTATGGAACGCAAAAGTCGATGCTCGTGGGACAACCGAGAAGTCGGACAGCAGTGGCTCTGACGCTCCTAATTTTCGCGGAATGCTAAAAGCGAAAGCAATGGGGCTAAGTTTTCCAATTCAAATTGTTTGGGAAGATGTGATCGACGACAAGGTTACGATCCCGCAGAAGGTCAAAGAAAGTAGCTCTCGCAAAATCCAGGATATTGCCGGTCGCACATGGAACCTAATGACCAGCCTCTATTACAAAGGGAGCGGACGTATTCCTTGGCGCCGTATGCCATTGGAGGGCGAATTTTCTGCCTGCTACGTCGGAATAAGCTTCTACCGTGAAGCAGACGGCCAACAACTTTTTACCAGTGCGGCCCAGATGTTCGACGAGCGCGGCCGAGGTTTTGTATTGAAGGGAAGGCGCGCACGGACCGAGAGTCGCGGCAGGCATCCATACATGGCTCGTGAAGATGCCAAAAAAATTATAGAGGATGTTCTGGCTGCCTATAAGCTTCATCATAAGACCCTGCCAGCCCGCGTATTCATCCTGAAGACCTCACGTTTTAAGGACGAGGAAGCGGACGGAATAATTGCTGCATTGGATGAGGCTGGCACCGAATTACGCGATCTGGTTTGGGTTCAAGAGTCCTATACTGCACGGATCCTACGCGATGGAAATTATCCCGTCTTGCGCGGCACGTTTGTTGATTTGCATGGTAAGGGATTGCTCTACACTAGCGGAAGCATGCCTTACTACGGCACCTACCCTGGCAAATACGATCCTAATCCGCTCTTGCTGTGCCCGCATCATACCAGTGAAAGCACGGTCGCCCAGCTGGCAGAAGAAATTTTCTCACTGACAAAAGTGAATTGGAATTCCACACAAATGAACCAACGTCTTCCGATCCCAATCAGGGCTGCGCGAAAGGTGGGTGAGGTCCTAAAATATGTTGGTGAGGGCGAAGTCATCAGCGCGGATTATCGGAAATATATTTGAGCATGCACTAATCCGATATCCATCCGGATTTGATTTTTTTGCGCCATAAGGGCGCATTTCCCCCGTGCCCTGTCGCGATCAGCTCAATCGCTTGCGATTCGCCTTCACGGTGCCGGCATAATGGCGCATCACCTGGCGCGATCCGGTGGCCGGATCGCTGGAGATTCCGCCGGTCAGGAACTTCATCTGAAGCTCGCCCATCGCCTGCATCTTTTCCTCGACCATGCGCTGCGATTCGCTCTGCGCCCCGGCACCGCCGCCAGCGATCTTCATCATCCGCAGGCCAATGACCGACCAGGCTTCCAGACCCAGCGACCAGGCTTCCATGCCAGCGGCCATCCAGTTGTCGTCCTGTTTCTTGGTCATACACAATCTCCGGCGGTCGCAAGACGCGACGCATGGACCATCTAGCAGACAAATGCGCAGGCAGCGCACCAATTATGCTGCACTGCAAAAAACTCCGTCGCCCGCTGGGGTCAGATCTTGTCCGCGTAGATCATGCTGCCGGGCGGCAGAGCCTCCATGACGGCGGGAAGATCGGCCGATGAAAAGGCAAAACAGCCCTGGCTGCGGCCAAGCCGCTTCTGCTTTGCCACCACATCCGGCTCGGCATACCAGGCATGGTGCATGACGATGGCCCTGCTGCGCGCGGTGCGATTGCTGGGATCCAGTCCGTCCAGCCGTTCGGCCTGCCCATATTTGCCGTCATAGACCTCCGCCGTGCGATAGGCCCCGCGCGAGGTGGCGTTGGAGCCATCCTCGTCCGAGAAGCGATCCAGATAGCCATCATGGTCGCGGTCCGATCCACTGCCATGGGTCACGCGCACCGCTTTGGCCGTGCGTTGCTCCAGATCGACGATGAAAAAGCGGGGCATGCTGCTGTGCGCGGCATAATCGGCGATGCCGATGGTGGTGGTGTTGGCCAGATCGCCCCGGTGCGTTTCCAGCGCGGCAAGCGCCCGGTGGAGCAGGGCGTCCGGCACCCCGGCGATGGATGACGGCATATCCGTGGTCGGCACGGCGCCGATCGACGGGACGGCAGCATGGGTTTCGGGACGGAAAGACGCCGCGCGCTCGTCAAGGTCCGGCGCGCTCTCGGCAGTAGAGTGAGACCCTTCGGCAGTGCTCGCGCTCCCTTCGACCGGGAATGCCGCGACCGTGGCGCCGCCTGCAAGCAGCAGGCCGCCGGCAGATGCCATCGTCCAGTGTCTCAAGCCCATATCGTCTCCAGATTGTCTGTCGAACCCGCCATGGCGTCAGTGTAGCACAGCAAAGCCGGGATCGCACATGTCAGCATCGCACAGGACCGTCGCCTGCGCTCGGTTGCCATCGGAATAGCGCGATGTCCTGAACACAGGCTGAAATCGAAAGGGGCCATGGAAGCGGCCACGCCCTTGACCATCAGCCCGGGGTCTGGCCGTCCCGCTTGCGCAGATCATTGTGCATGGTGGTGGCCGCGATCGCACCATGGCCCATCGCGACGCTGATCTGGTCCAGCGCGGCCACGATATCGCCCGCAGCATAGAGCCCGCGATCGTTCAGCCGCTGATGATCGTCCGCTGGCACGCATTGTTCGTCCACCAGGGATATATCGAGCGCCTGCAACAGCGCGCAATTGCCGTTCGAACCCAGCGCGGGATACAAGGTGTCGAACGTTCGGTCATGGCCGTCCGCGAAGGTTGCCGACAGCGTGTCCTCCGCAAAATCGAACGCCGATACGGGGCAGGGTTCCACCTCTATGCCCGCCCGATCGAGATCGGCGCGATCGCCCGCGTCCAGATCGGTGGCGATCAGGGTCAGCAGCGTCACCTTGTCGCTATAGGTGGAAAGGAACAGCGCTTCGGCCACGCCGTGGCCATCTGCGCCCAGCACTGCCACCCGCTGATCGCGCACTTCGAAGGCATCGCAGATCGGGCAATAGCGCAGCAATCCGGCCTGCAGGGCACGCTCATGGGTTTCCTCGTCCAGCGGCGGGCGGCGATTGACCACGCCCGTGGCGATCAGTACCGCCCGCGCTTCCAACGGGCCATCATCCGTCTGCATGCGGTAGCCATCCGCAATCATTTCGATATCGCGCACCTCGCCCACGCGAATTTGGGCACCGAACTGCGTGGCCTGATCGCGCATGCGCTCCAGCAGCGCCGGTCCGCCGATCCCTTCCGGAAAACCGGCATGGTTGCGGGAACGCGGGATCATGCTCGCACGGCTGTTGCCGGCGTCGATCACCACGACTTGCCGGCAAAAGCGCGCAAGATAAATGGCCGCCGTCAAACCGGCCGGACCACCGCCGATCACCACGCATTCTGTCTTTTCCACCATCCTGCCGCTGTAGTGCCGCCGGAGGGCGCAGCAAGGATAATGATTGATAGGGGCTTGCCGCCCACCGCACACCCGGCTAGGGGCGGCTGCAGTCGGGGAGTGGCGCAGCCTGGTAGCGCATCTGTTTTGGGAACAGAGGGTCGCAGGTTCGAATCCTGTCTCCCCGACCATCCTTCCATCATCACCATATCTCGGGCCCCAATATCTCGGGCCCATATCTCGGGCAGGGCGCTTTACGTGCAGCACCCGCCCTGTATGGTCCTCAGGCTGAGGATAGCCGAGGAGTGATTTGATGTGCGAGCGTGACGATCTGGCCGACATGGGCCGCAAGACTGCATTCGACTGGACACCCAATCGCCGGCAATTCGCCGCGCTCGGCAGCATGGTGACGCTGGCCGCCTGCACAACCGGCGCAACCGGCATGGGCGAGGCTACACTGGCCGAGGATATGGTCACGATCACCACGGCGGACGGCACGATGGATGCCTTCTATGTGCGGCCCAGCAGCGGCACCTATCCCGCCATTCTTACCTGGCCGGACATTGCCGGGCTGCGCGATGCGTTCAAGGTGATGGCGCGGCGGCTGGCGGGGCAGGGCTATGCCGTGCTCGTCGCCAATCAATATTATCGCAACGGCCAGGCGCCGATGTTCAAGGATTTTTCCGACTTTCAGGCCAATGACGGCTTCGCCAAGGCAGGCGAGATGCGCAAGCTGCTCGGCCCCGACGCGATCATGCGCGATGCCAAGGCGGCGGTCGCCTGGCTGGATGCCCGCGATGAGGTCGATACGGCCAAAGGCGTCGGCACCCATGGCTATTGCATGGGCGGGCCGTTCACGGTGTTTTCTGCCGCTGCAGTGCCAGAGCGCATTCGCGCCGCCGCGTCGCTGCATGGCGGCGGACTGGTACAGCCGGACAATGCGCAGAGCCCGCACAAGCTGCTGGCGCAGACCAACGCCAGCTATCTGTTCGCCATCGCGCAGAATGACGATGCGAAGGACCCGGAGGCCAAGACGGTCCTGCGCGAGGCAGCCGCCGCCGCCAATGTTCGGGCAGAGATCGAGGTGTATCCGGCCGATCATGGCTGGACCGTCATCGACAGCCCATCCTATGACCAGCCTGCTGCCGAGCGGGCCTGGGGCCGGATGAGCGCCCTGTTCCAGCGCGCTCTTTGAACGCCTTTAACCGGCCGAGCTGAAACCGGCTTACATGTGACCGGCCTGGCCGCGCAGCATCAGGGCTGGCGGTCACCCGGCTGCTGGCGCCCGCTGCCATCCGCCTGCGCGTCCTGCCCTGCATAGATGGCGGCAGCCGCCGCAGCCGCCTCCGCCTGATGGTCTTCGATCGACTGGGCGGTGTCTTCTTCCAAGATGCGCACCGCCTCGTCGGCGGCCTCGTCCAGCGACTGGGCCTCCGCCTCGATCTCCGCTTCGTCACCCAGATCGGGGTCGGACGCGGCAGGCTGCGCGCTACAGGCCGCGAGCAGTGCCGGCAGGAGCAGCGCGGGGCAACGCAGGGCCATCGCTCACATCTCCCCTGATGCCGCCATCGGCTCCGGCGCGATCGCGCCGTCATGATTGGCGACAATGTTCAGCACCGTGGTCCAGGCGGCGACATTCTGTGCCATCTGGGCCGGGTCCACCTTGTCCATCGTATCGTCGGGCGTGTGGTGCAGATCGAAATAGCGTGTGCCGTCCTGCTGCAGGTCGATCACTGCCGGCTTGGCCGCCTCGATAATCGCACCCACATCGGCGCCGCCATGCGCGTGCGCATCGCCGCGCTCGATCCCCAGTGGAGCCAACGCCAGGGCAATCTCATCTTTCAGCGCCGCATCGGCCAGGTGAAAGTCCACCTTCCAGACGCGGTCGGCGCCGAAATCCGATTCCATCGCCAACGCGTGCGGCTCATCGGCATGCGCCTTGCCATAAGCGGCGCCGCCGAACACGCCGACTTCCTCCGCGCCCGCCCAGAGAAGGCGGATGGTGCGCTTCGGCTGGCCTGCATCCATCACCCGCTTGGCCGCCGCGGTGACGATGCCGCAGCCCGCCGCATCGTCGAACGCCGATGGCGCCAGATCCCAGCTATCGAGATGGCAGGCGATCACGATGGGGGCAAGCGAGGCATCGCTGCCCGCCACCTCGGCGATCACATTGCCGCTTTCCTGCATGCCCATATCCCTGGGCGTCAGCACCAGCTTCATCCTGACCGGCTGGCCGAGCGCCACGAGCCGTTCCAGCGTATCCGCATCGGGATTGCTGATCGCGCCGGCGGGTATGTGCTTCACGCCCTCATCAAAGGTGGTGCCGCCGGTATGCGGATTGCGATGCTGATCGGTACCGATCGAGCGAATGACGATGGCCGATGCCCCTGCCTTGGCCGCAAAATTCGGGCCGCGCCAGCGCGCTGGGCCGGCAAAGCCATAGCCCGACCCATCCTGCGTCACGCGCATGTCATGCGTCACAAAGGCGATCTTGCCGTTCAGGCTGCCCGCAGGCGCGGCGATCAACTGGCTCATATTGGGGAAATAGACGATCTCGCCCTCGATCCCCTTGTCCCCGGTCGATCCACTGGTGCCCAGCGCGGTGATGTACATGTCCTGCGGCACCGGCGCGGTGACCTGTGCCATCTCCTTGCCGCGCACCCAAACGGGCATCTGGAACGGCTCCACATGCACATTGGCAAAGCCCAGCGCATTCAGCCTGCGCACCGCCCAGTCGCGCGCCCGCGCCTCGTCCGGCGTGCCCGCCATGCGGTGGCCGACTTCGGTGACCAGCCCTTCGGTGATGTCATAGGCGACATCGTCCGACATCGCGGCCTTCTGCATGTCGTTCAGGTTGCGAAGATCCTGTTGCGCCATGGCGGGCACGGCGCCTGCGCACAGAGGGGACAGGACGAGGGCGAGCAGGGGGAGCTGTTTGATCATGGGCTCCGGTGTATCGGCGCGCATGGCTCTTGCCAAGGATGGTTGAAGCGGACGCGGCACGGCGCTATTTGGCATCTGATCCTATTCACCAGCGTCATTCCGGCGAACACCGGAATCTCACCACACTCAAGCGTCAGCCTCGCTGAGATCCCGGCCTCCACCGGGATGACGATAGACCGAAAGCAACGAACATGGCCGCCCAGTACAGCTTCGTCATGAAGAACATGACCAAGACCTTCCCCGGGGCGCCCAAGCCCACGCTCAGCAATATCAATCTGCAATTCTATCAGGATGCCAAGATCGGCATCGTCGGGCCGAACGGCACCGGCAAGTCCACGCTGATGAAGATCATGGCGGGCATCGACAAGGAATTCACCGGCGAGGCATGGCCGGGCGAGAATATCACCGTCGGCTATCTGGCGCAGGAGCCGGACCTCGATGAGAGCAAGACGGTGAAGGAAAACGTCATGGACGGCGTTCGCCCCGTGGCGGATCTCGTCGATCGCTTCAACGAGATCAGCACGCTGATGGGCGATCCGCCCGAGGATGCCGATTTCGATGCGCTCATGGAAGAAATGGGCACGCTGCAGGAAAAGATCGATGCGGTCGACGGCTGGGCGCTCGACAGCCATCTGGAGCTGGCGATGGAAGCGCTGCGCTGCCCGCCCGGCGATTCGCCCGTCACCAAGCTGTCCGGCGGCGAGAAGCGCCGCGTGGCGCTGACCCGTCTATTGCTCGAAAAGCCCGATATCCTGCTGCTCGATGAGCCGACCAACCATCTCGATGCCGAAAGCGTCGCCTGGCTGGAAAAGCATTTGGTCGATTATGCCGGCAACGTCATCCTCGTCACCCATGATCGCTACTTCCTCGACAATGTGGTGAACTGGATCCTCGAGCTCGATCGCTCGCGCTACTTCGTCTATGAGGGCAATTACTCCACCTATCTGGAGAAAAAGGCCAAGCGACTCGAACAGGAATCGCGCGAGGACAAGGGCCGTCAGAAGGCGATCGAGGACGAGCTGGCCTGGATCAGGCAGAGCCCCAAGGCGCGCCAGACCAAATCCAAGGCCCGTATCCGCGCGTTCGACGAACTGGTCGAAAAGCAGGAAAACCGCGCGCCGGGCAAGGCGCAGATCCTGATCCAGACGCCCGAACGTTTGGGCGGCAAGGTGATCGAGGCGGACGGCCTGACCAAGGCGTTCGGCGACAAGGTCCTGTTCGAGAACCTCACCTTCAGCCTGCCGCCGGGCGGCATCGTCGGCGTGATCGGCCCCAATGGCGCGGGCAAGACCACGCTGTTCAAGCTGATTACCGGCAAGGAACAGCCCGACAATGGCTCGATCGAAATCGGCGAGACGGTGCATCTGGGCTATGTCGACCAGAGCCGCGACCATCTCGATCCGTCCAAAAATGTCTGGGAGGAAATCTCCGACGGCCATGACTTCATGAAGCTCGGCAAGCATGAAATGGCGACGCGCGCCTATGTCGGCGCGTTTAATTTTAAAGGCGGCGACCAGCAGAAGAAGGTCGGCAAGCTATCGGGCGGTGAGCGCAACCGCGTGCACATGGCCAAGATGCTGAAGGAGGGCGGCAACGTCCTGCTGCTAGATGAGCCGACGAACGATCTGGATACCGAAACCCTCGCCGCGCTGGAAGAGGCGCTGGAAAGCTTCGCCGGCTGCGCCGTGGTCATCAGCCATGACCGCTTCTTCCTCGATCGCCTGGCCACGCACATCCTGGCGTTCGAAGGCGACAGCCATGTCGAATGGTTCGAAGGCAATTTCCAGGAATATGAAGAAGACAAGATCCGCCGCTTCGGTGAGGACGCGCTGAAGCCGGGCCGGACCAGCTACAAGAAGCTGACGCGCTGAATTATTGGCACGAACAAGGATGCAGAAGCGCTGCCACGACCCGTCTCGGGGCGGCGCTTCTGCAATACCGGTTCGGTGGACGTCTGCTTGTGGGCATCGACCAATTCGAACGGCCTGAAAGGTCGCAGGATGTGCGATATGTCCACCGCCTATGATCCCAACTTCTTGCCAGCGCACAGTGATTTTGCCATCGCGCGTTGATGCAGCCTGATCCTCATGCCCAGCGGCATGACAAAGGAACCCTATCCAACATGGCCAACCAAGAGATATCCCAAGGGTCTGGGCGCACCCGCTTCAAGCGAAAATTGCAGCAGTCCTTGGGGGGCTGGGGAGTCTTCCTGCAGGGTTTCGTCGAGCATCCGGTCATGGTCGGTTCGATCATACCGTCGTCACGCTTCACCATCAGGAAGATGCTGGCACCGGTCGATTGGGATCACTGCCGCCTGTTCGTGGAATATGGACCAGGGGTTGGCACCTTCTGTCGTCCCGTGCTCGATCATTTGCGCAAAGATGGCACGCTGATCGTCATCGATACAAACAAGCTGTTTATCGACTATCTCAATCGCCAGATTGTCGACCGTCGCTTCATTGCCGTTCATGGCTCGGCAGAGGATGTCGAGGAGATCATTCGCGCGCATGGCCACAGCCATGCCGACTATATTCTGTCGGGGCTTCCATTCTCCACATTGCCGGCCGGGGTAGGACACCGCATCGCCGCTGCCACCTACCGTGGCATTCGCCAGGGCGGTGCATTCCTGACCTATCAGTTCAGCAAGGCGGCACAAAATTTCACCGAACAATATTTCGACCGGGTGGAGAGTGGATTGGAATGGAGAAACGTTCCACCATGCCATCTCGCCTGGAGCTGGAAGGGCGAGGCCTAAGCGGCGTGTTTTTGGCTCTCATTTGGCTCAGACCCTAGGATGGCCACTTCCGGGAATCGCGTATGATGTAGTCCGTGTTCGCGATTGAGGTGGCAAGCGGGCGTTTATTCAAAGGCCGTGGGTGGCCACTCGCTGGTGTCATGATCCGGATGCTGGAACGAGATGATGCTTGCCAAGTGGGCAGCGGCTCGTGGTTCGTCCGTCGGATGTTCCGGCAACCCTCTCAGTGCCTCGAAATCAGCGATCCGGTCGGGTGAAGCCAGTTGTTCGGTCAGATTAAGCACAGGCGGTTTGTCCATCGCGCCAAGCGCGAAACTGATGTGCCCTTCGCCGTACTCGAAGGTGAGAGGCGTGCCGCAATCCTTACAAAAGCCACGACGCACCTTGTTGGAACTCCGGAAATATCGGGGATGACCTCTGCTCCAGATCACAGCATCGAACGGCGCGCCGACATAAGCACCGAAGAGCCCGCCTGTCGCCTTCTGGCACATTCGACAGTGACAAATGGACGCTTCTTCGAGTTCGCCCTTGATCCGGAAGCGCACCGCTCCGCACTGACATCCTCCAGTATTGGTCGTCATCGCAAGAGCGTCTCCTTTTTGCGGAATGTCCGTAAAGTTGTCTTTAGCTGCCAAGCAGGTTTCTTAAGCGAGAAATCTTTGACGGACCGTCAGCATTAAGACGCACTATGCCGGGGGTATCGCAGAATGCTGCGCCTAGCGGGATTTCGGTAAACTAGTGAATTCATCGAAAGACAGTCGACATGCGATGAAGGGACGTCCCAGCTCAGAGATACGCCGATTTACGATAACCGGATCGTTAAGGAGTGAGCCTTTCGAAACGGCAAGTCCGAGCCGAGCAGCATCGCGGTCGCCGAAAAAAACGAAATTCCGCGAAGAGATTGTGTCCTCGCCACAAAGCTTGGCTGGCAACATCGCCGTATCTGTCGCATCGACTGCGTAGATTATCGCGGGATCCACACCTGCGCCACGCAGGAGAGTATCTTGTCTCATCCTGTTATTGTCAAAGGTGTCGAGTAGTCGTTGTCGATCAGCGCTAGGATCGGGTATTTTATCTCCCATTTCAGCATATAGTCGATCTAAGCTTGATTCAATTCGAAACCGTGATTGATCAGAGAAGCCGCCGTGAAAAAGGACAAGGGTGTTAGGCGTGGTCTCGCGGTGTGGAACGCCGGAGAAAAGATAGTTGGCACAGGATGATGCACATAATTCGTGAGCAAGAACGACGCTTCTCTGTCGTTGCAAATCTTCCGCTATCGTCAACGCAACCTCGGCGTCGCCACCATGTGATCGGATGACGAGCATCTTGCCAGTTTGTTCGGGACCACTCGCCCATTCTGCCAGAGCAAGAGATCCAGAACCGGCATCTTTGCGTTCGATGGTACCATCAAAGCAACCTAATGAAGGATTGGGTGCAAAAAATACGCCAGGCTCTGTCATCTTGGTGGCATGACGGCCTTCGAACCAGCTTAAACAGGCTGCTTCGGGCGCGACCTGTCGATCAGACTTATGGCTATTGAAAGAAACGCAGCCGGCCACCATCGGCGACGCCAACAGCAGTAGATTGAGAATCCACTTCACCGTGCTGAACACCTGGTGTCCCCTGTTTAGGTCGATCACTGATCGATATTGCAAAGCAATTCTCAAAGCAACAAACTGAGAGAGCTAATCCGTTGGCGCTTGGAAGGGAGAGCCAGCGAGCAAGAAACAGCCGGTTTTCGTTTCGCTTCTGCAAACAAACGATTACTGGTTTTTTTGGTACGGACGATAGGTGTTCCTGGAAGCAGACGCTAAATGCTGGCGCTCATACCTGCGTATAGCAATGCTAGCTGTGCCACTTTAGAGAAACGCCGAACCTCCTAGCAACGCAGGCAAAAGATCATGGCACGTAAATATTCCAGAGGTGGCTATCAGCCCGATGCTCCAGCCGAAGAAGCCGCTGCGGAGGAACCGCCGGTGCCGTGCTGGCTATGTGGCCGCCCCACGGGGGAGACCATTGTCTGGCATCATCCGGTGCCCAAGAGCCGGGGCGGGCGGGATGTGGTGCCGATGCATCCGATCTGTCAGCAGACGCTTATAACGAATTTCACCAATAGCGAACTGCAGCGCCATGGCATGGACGTGCAGGCGCTGCTGGACGATCCGGCCGTGCGCAAATTTGTGGACTGGGTTGCGAAAAAGGACCCCGATTTCAACGCTGGTATAGCGAAGAAACCGAGGTCCTGATCTGGCGTTCGCGCCGTTCCGGCCTGTCGCGGTGACCGCCTAGCGGCGCTTCTCGAATGCCATATGCCCCTCTGCGGGTACGACGCTTCTGTCGATCTTGATAACATCGGCAGCAGGCGGGCCGTCCTGCGCAAGTACGGTCAAGCGGTCCAAGGCCTCTTCCTCGCCTTCGGCATGGATTTCCACCGTGCCGTCGTCGCAGTTTCGGACCCAACCTGTCAGGCCAAGATCTTGCGCGGCGTTGACCGTCCAGTTGCGATACCAGACGCCCTGGACGCGCCCGTGCACCGTCAGGCGATTGGCGGCGGGCATTGGTTCAGGTCGCTGCGCTTTCATTGGGCTTGGTGTCGGCGCGGTCGTCGCCCTTGTCCACGCCGGTGCTGGCTTCGGGTTCATCCACACGCTTGGCTTCGGCACGCGTGCCGACGGCGGTCTGCTTTTCGCCGCCTGCGCGGCTCTGCTCGGCACCGGCGCCCAGCGCATCCTTCTGCGCGGCATCGATGATGCGGCTGTCGTCATGGTCGCGGGCGGTTTCGGTGCGCTTGTTTTCGTCGGTCATGTTGATCTCCTTGTGATGTGGAGGGTCAACGGACGGGCAGGGAAGGGCGTTCCAGACAGCGTCGGAAGTCGTGCGGAAGAAGGAAAAAACGCTGTCCTACAGGGGCGTTGGGCATCTAAGCAGGGTGCAGCTCTTTCAACTTGTTCGATATTGCCTGGGTTTGCCGGTCACACCGAGGCAGCTTTTACGCCGCATTCGGGGGTCTCCATCCGGCGGCACGTTTCCCCGCCTGGACTGTGTGACCTGTGTGAACCTGGCGGCCCCGCGTCCCGTGCTTATCGCAGGCGTTTGACCCACAGCTGGTTGTCGTCACGGCGTTCGGTGTTGAAGTTGGGCACGGCTTCGAACAGGTCGCTGAGGCGCGAAAAGCCGTAGTTGCGCACGTCGAAGCTCGACCGGTTGCCGGCGCGCTGGCCCACCTGCGACATGTTGGCGAAGCCGCGTTCGTCCCGGTCGCTGGCGTTATACGCATCGACCAGCAGCGCGATCAGCTTGTCGTCCACCTGGCCGCGCTTGCCATTGCCGCTGGGGCTCTCGCTGTCGCCGCTTTTGGCCGGGCCTTCGCGGCGCGTGCTGTCGCTGCGGGTCAGCGCATCGACGTCGATGAAGCGGCTGCAGGCGGCCTTGAACGCCTCGGGCGTCTTGGCGCTGCCGAAGCCATAGACGGGGTAGCCATCCTGCCGCAGCCGCATGGCCAGCGGCATGAAGTCGCTGTCCGAACTCATGATGCCAAAGCCATTCACCCGGCCGGAGAAGAGCATGTCCATCGCATCGATAGTCATCTTCATGTCGGTGGCGTTCTTGCCCTTGGTCATGTCGAACTGCTGCTGCGGCTCGATGCCGTAGACGTGCAGCTTGTCGACCCAGCCCTTGAGCGCCTGCTTGCGCCAGTTGCCATAGGCGCGGCGAATATTGACCTCGCCCAGCTCGGCCATGACGGTGAGCACGGCGTCGATGCCATGGTGGGACGCGTTGTCTGCGTCGATGAGGAGTGCGGTGTTGCGATTGCCTTCGGTCATGGCGCGGACTTGGACCGCGCAGGCGTTCAGATCAACCCGCTTTGCGCGGGGGGGAGGTCAACCCGCTGTGCGCGGGGGGAGATCAACCGGCGTCGCGTGCGGGGATCGGTTCGCCCGGGCGGGCATCGGCGTGGGGCGAGGTGGCCAGGCTGACACCGACGATCGCCGCCATGGCCGCCACGAAGCCAGGGATGATCTCGTAGATCCCTTCGCCGCCCAGGAACGCCGCGTTCCAGCCAAGCGCGATCCACGCGATGACCACCACGGCACCCGTCACCAGGCCGGCCACGGCGCCCGCGCCGGTCATGCGCTTCCACATCAGCGAAAGAAGGATGAGCGGGCCGAAGGCAGCGCCGAAACCGGCCCAGGCGTTGGAGACGAGGCCCAGCACTTCGCTCTCCGGATCGAGCGCGATGACGCAGGCGACCAGCGCAACGAGCAGCACGCAGACGCGGCCGATGTTCACCATCTCGGTCTCGCTGGCATGTTTGCGGATGAAGAGGCGGTAGAAGTCCTCTGTCAGCGAGCTGGAGGCGACCAGCAGCTGCGAGGAGATCGTGCTCATGATCGCGGCCAGCAGCGCAGCCAGCAGGAATCCGGTGATGAGCGGGTGGAACAGAAGGTCCGCCAGCACGATGAAGATGGTTTCCGGATCCTCGATCGGCAGCCCGTTGCGCTCCATGAATGCGCGGCCGGCAATGCCGACGCCGAGCGAGCCGAGCAACGCCACGCCCATCCAGGTCATCCCGATATTGCGGGCACGCGGGACATCCTTGACCGAGCGCAGCGCCATGAAGCGCACGATGATGTGCGGCTGCCCGAAATAGCCCAGGCCCCAGGTGACGGCCGACAGGAAACCGATGAAGGTCAGCCCGGCGAACAGGCTGAGAAAGTCCGGATCGATCGCAGTCACTTCGCGCACCATCTGGCCCACACCGCCTTCGCCCATGGTCGCCACCACCGGCATGAGGACGAGGGCCACCACCATGATGCAGCCCTGCACGAAATCGGTCAGGCTGACGGCAAGGAAGCCGCCGACCATGGTATAGGCCAGCACGACGCCGGCGGTGATCCAGATGCCGAAGGTGTAGTCGCTACCGCCAAGCTCCTGCGGCAAGGTGCCGAACAAGCCGGCGAAGCTGGTGGCGAACAGCTTGCCACCGCCCACCAGGCCTGCCGCCGTGTACACCGCGAAGAAGACCACGATGATGACCGCCGAGATGGTCCGCAAGGCGAGCGCCTGGCTCGGGAAGCGGCGGGAGAGGAACTGCGGAATGGTCAGGCTGTCGTCCAGATCGGCCGTCTGCTGCCGCAAGCGCGGCGCGACGAGGATCCAGTTGGCAAACGCGCCCAGAAACAGGCCGATGCCGATCCATGCCTCGACCAGACCGGTCGCATAGAGCGCACCTGGCAGACCGAGCAGGAGCCAGCCACTCATGTCCGACGCGCCAGCGGACAAGGCGGCGACCGCGGGAGTCAGCTGCCGTCCACCGAGCAGATAGCCCTCGCTGCTGTCCGTCGATTTCCACCAGGCATAGGCGCCAATGGCGATCATCAGGATGAAATACAGGGCTAGGGAGATGAGTGTACCGGTCTGCATGGCGACCGTGGATAAGCATCGCGAACGCTATGTCCACCCTGGCGGCGACATCAGGGGACGAGCCATTGGCCTTCCCACCGGTCACCGGTCCAATCGAAGCGCGCACGACGATGCCCCTGATGGGCAAGATAGAGATACTCTATCCGTTCGATGGTGACCCGTAGAATGGAGAAATTCGGCCGGGCTGGCGCAAGCTGCTCGTCCGTGGGCTTCACGCCCTCCAGCTCCGCGCGCAGCCCGGAGGTTGGATGCGCCACCATCGTACCCGGCGCCGGATCTGCAAGATAGCAGCGGCGGGCATAATTGTCCGCGTTATCCCATGCTTCATCAGCGGCTGCTGAGCGTGTCTCAATCTCGCTATGGCCATGCAGCCGAAGCTGGATCTTGGCATCGGCATCGTACAGGAGGATGCCGGTACGGGCATCCTCCTGCAGCTCATCTACTTTGTCGGCGCGCGAATCGGTGTGGAAACGCAAGCGGCGATCGGCCCGCCGGGCCTCCCGCATCACCATGACACGCAAGGATGGCGCGCCGGACTGATCGAGAGAGGCAATGGTCGCCGTGTGGCACGGACTGTGCCGGTCCGCCGCGCCTTCCTCGATCAGCGCCCATGAGCGCGACAGCGAGCCGGCAAGATCGTCATAATATGCCGGCAGCGCATCGCTCATCGTACGGTTTCGAACTTGTCCGATTCCTTGTTGAGCACATGCAATTCGCCGTCTTCGATAGCGAAATAAGCGCCTTGCAATTTGAGCGAGCCATTCTCGACCTTCTCGGCCACATAGGGAAAAGTCATGAGATTGTTCAGGCTGACGCGCACGCCGGCCAGCTCCATGGCACGGCCGGCCTCGCGGCCCTCCTCGCCATATTGCTCGACCACGCCCTTGCGCGCCTCACGCAGCATACGGACCCAGTCCGCAATATGCGCGCCCTCACCATGATCGGCATCGGCAACATTGCCGGACAGCGCCGCGTTGCAACCGCCGCAGCGACCATGGCCCATGACGACGATTTCCGGCACCTTCAAGAATTGCACCGCAAATTCGACGGCGGCGGAAACACCGTGGAAACCGGGGCTGGTTTCATAGGGTGGAACGAGCGCCGCCACATTGCGCACCACAAAGATTTCGCCGGGCTTGCTGTCGAATACCAGCGCAGGATCGACCCGGCTGTCCGAACAGGCAATCACCATGACCTGCGGGGCCTGGCCTTCGGTCAATTCCTCCCAGCGTGCACGATGTGCCTCCCAATCGCTGCTGTAGAAATGACGGTATCCATCGATCATGTTGCTAAAGTCAGTCATGGAAATCCTTTACCAGTGGTGTGTCGGAAGGGGTGGCAAGCGCGGCCCACCATCGCTATCTCGCCTCATATGAACGACATGACCAATCCCCCGGTTCCCGAGCCCCGTCGCGAGCGCATCCGTAAACCTGACTGGATCCGCGTCAAGGCGCCCACCAGCAAGGGCTTTGCCGAGACGCGCAAACTGATGCGGGAGCTGAACCTCAATACCGTTTGCGAAGAGGCAGCCTGCCCGAATATCGGGGAATGCTGGACCAAGAAGCATGCGACGGTGATGATTTTGGGTGACGTATGCACGCGCGCCTGTGCCTTCTGCAACGTCAAGACCGGCATGCCGCGCGTCGTGGACAAGACCGAGCCGGCGCATGTCGCTGAAGCGGCGGCCAAGCTTGGCCTTGAGCATATCGTCATCACTTCGGTGGACCGGGATGATCTGCCGGATGGCGGCGCAGACCAGTTTGTGCGCGTGATCCGCGAACTGCGCGATCAGACGCCAAGCACCACCATCGAAATTCTGACACCGGATTTTCGCAACAAGCACCGGCAGGCGATCGAGAAGATCGTTGCCGCCGGTCCGGACGTATATAATCACAACCTGGAAACGGTGCCGCGGCTTTATCCCACCATCCGCCCTGGAGCGCGCTATTACGCATCGCTGCGCCTTCTGGACGAGGTGAAGCAGCATGATCCGTCGATCTTTACGAAGTCCGGCATCATGCTGGGACTGGGTGAGCAGCGATTGGAAGTGCATCAGGTAATGGATGACATGCGCTCTGCCGATGTCGATTTCCTCACCATGGGCCAGTATCTACAGCCAACGCCGAAGCATGCGGAAGTGATCGACTTCGTCACGCCGCAGGCGTTCGATGCCTTCGCCGCCATTGGGCGCGCTAAGGGTTTCTTGATGGTCGCCTCCAGCCCGTTGACCCGTTCCAGCTATCATGCTGGCGATGATTTTGCGCAGATGCGCGCGGCGCGGGAGGAGAAGCTCGCAAAGGCAAAACTGCGCTAATGCCTCGTCACAGCGAAAAACGGCGCATGCCCTATACGCCCATTCAGATGTATGAGCTGGTGGCAGACGTGAAACGCTATCCCGAGTTCTTGCCTTGGGTAATCGCCATGCGCTTGCGCAAGGACAGCGATACCGAAAGCATTGCCGATATGGTCGTGGGCTTCAAGGCCATTCGGGAAACCTTCACGTCAAAAGTCGTCAAGGTGCCCAAGACCAAAATTCACGTCGAATATGTCGATGGTCCGCTGCAATATCTGCGCAATGACTGGAGCTTCGAAAGCGATGGCGACGGCGGTTGCGTGGTACATTTCGAAGTCGATTTCGCTTTCAAGAACCGATTGTTCCAGACGATTGCCGGGCAATTTTTTGAAAAGGCGTTGATGCGGATGATCGGGGCGTTCGAAATGCGCGCCCAAGCGCTTTACGGTCCGTCTGGAAGTAGCAGCTCGAGCGCGCAGATTACGGCCTGAAGCCGGATGTCGGCGCGGCTCTTGTCCTCGCCGAAATCCTTGCGATCGGCCTGGATATTCTCGGGATCCTCGCCTCGCCCGGCCTTGGCGAACACCACCGTGCCCACCGGTTTCTGCTCCGTTCCACCGCCGGGGCCAGCCACGCCGCTGATGGCTACCGCAACATCGGCATCGCTATGCGCCAACGCGCCTTGCGCCATGGCCCATGCAACCGCCATCGATACTGCACCGAAAACCTCGATGAGGTCCTGTGGCACGTCCAGCATTCCGATTTTCGCGTCGTTGGAATAGGTCGTGAAGCCGCAATGGAAAACGGCGCTGCTGCCGGGGATCTCTGTCAAAGCGGCTGCGACCAGACCACCGGTGCAGCTTTCCGCCACGGTGACCGTGCGGCCTATCGCCTTGTTTTCATCGATGACTCGCTGCGCAAGTTCGTAAACATCTGGCGGAAGGATGTGGCTGTCCATATCAAGTCCTTTGTTCGAGCAGGGCGGTGGCCTGCGCGGCGATTCCCTCGCGCCGGCCAGTATACCCCAGTCCTTCGGTTGTCGTGGCCTTGATACTGACCCGTCCCGTTTCGACACCCAGAATTCCGGCGACCTGCGCGCGCATGGTTTCGCGATGCGGACCTATCTTTGGCGCTTCGCAGATAATCGTGCAGTCGACATTGCCGATGGCGTAGCCAGCCTCTGCCGCAAGTGAAACGGCATGGGCCAGGAAACGATCGGATCGCGCGCCACGCCATTGCGGATCGCTGGGCGGAAAATGGCTGCCGATATCGCCCGCGCCAATGGCACCCAGAACGGCGTCCGTGATGGCATGGAGCGCCACATCGGCGTCGCTATGGCCCGAAAGGCCGAAGTCATGTGGAATGGCAATGCCGCAGAGCCACAGCTCTTCCCCGGCCAACAGACGATGGACGTCATAGCCGCTTCCGATACGCACGGCAGGCGATCGAGATGAGGCGCCTGCGGCGGGCTCATCGAAATCTTCTGCAAAGGTGATCTTCTTCAACCGTTCGTCACCAGGTACCTGCTTCACCTCTCCGCCGGCCGCGCGCAGTATCTGGGCATCGTCTGTGGCCTCGGCACCTGATGGCCAGGCGCGATGGGCTTGCAGAATTGCTTGCAGGTCGAAGGCTTGCGGCGTCTGCACGCGGCGAACGGCCTCGCGATCGAACGGGCTGCCATCGGTAGCCATGATCAGGCTGTCGGGCACTGGCAGCACGGGGATTGCCCCGGGCGCGGTAATCAGAGCCTCCAGAAGGGTAGATACCACATGGTTCGGCACATCCGGCCGCGCCGCATCGTGGATCAGCACCAGTCCATCGGCCCCATTCGCGCAAAGATGTTCCAGGCCATTTTGGACGCTGTCTCTTCGCGTTGCGCCGCCAATAATGATGACGACGTCCATATCACGCAGAAGCTTCTCTGCAATCTCCCGCTGCCCGTCGCCCACCACCACCGTGAGGCTTTTGAGCGGGCGGTACGCGCACAGGCTCTCCACGCTCCGACGCAGCAGGGCCTTGCCGTGATAGGGGCGAAACTGTTTCGGCACGTCGCCGCCCGCTCTGCTTCCCGTACCAGCTGCGACGATCAATCCGTGGGTATTCTGCGCCATGGCGGTCCTGTAGCCCCCCATGAACTTGTCCGCCAAGGCATTTCACGCTAAATGCAGGGCAAATAGCGGTCACATCCGCTTCCCATTTCTGTTCTGGATCAAACGGCATGCGGCTTTCGCCCATTCAAATCGGTGACATCACGATCGCGGAACCGGTTATCCTGGCGCCAATGACCGGGGTGACGGACATGCCGTTCCGGCGGATGGTGCGTCGCTATGGCTCGGGCCTGAATGTCACGGAAATGATCGCCAGCCAGGCGATGGTGCGTGAGACCCGTCAGTCCGTGCAAAAGGCAGCGTGGCATCCGGTGGAAGAGCCGGTGTCGATGCAGCTGGCTGGTTGCGATCCGGAAGTGATGGCGGAGGCGGCCAAGCTCAACGAGGATCGCGGCGCCGCGATTATCGACATCAATATGGGCTGCCCGGTCAAAAAGGTGGTGAATGGGGATGCAGGTTCGGCGCTGATGCGCGATCTGCCGCTGGCCACCAGATTGATCGAAGCCACCGTTAAGGCGGTAAAGGTGCCCGTGACGGTCAAGATGCGCATGGGCTGGGATCATGGCAGCCTGAATGCGCCGGAACTGGCGCATATCGCTGAAGATGTCGGCGCCAAGCTGATTACCGTGCATGGCCGCACGCGCAACCAGATGTACAAGGGCAGCGCCGACTGGTCCTTTATTGCCAAGGTCAAGGCGGCGGTATCGCTGCCCGTCATCGTGAACGGCGATATCTGCTCCATCGAAGATGCGGACATGGCGCTGCAACAAAGCGGCGCGGATGGCGTGATGGTTGGCCGCGGGGCCTATGGGCGCCCGTGGTTGCTTGGCCAGATCATGCGGTGGCTGGCAGACGGCACTCGCCTGCCGGATCCGTCGCTGTCGGAGCAGTATAGACTGATCGATGAGCATTATCGCGCGATGCTCGATCATTATGATGTCGATGTCGGCGTGCGCTGCGCACGCAAGCATCTCGGCTGGTACGTCAGGGGGCTGCATGGCTCGGCCGAATGGCGCAATGCCGTCAATCAGGAGGCCGACCCTGCCAAGGTGCTCGATATGCTCGCGCGCTTTTACGAGCCCTATATCGAGCGCGCCGAAGCGGCCTGATCGCTCAGGCGTTCCGGCGACGCGCCGAAGCCCGCTTCTTCTGCTGTTTTGTGGTGAAACGGCCACGGATATCCGCTAACCGTGTCATGATGGCAACAGCACTGCCCGATATTGACACGCCGGATGGCTCCAACGGGCCGCGGTTGCTGTCACGCGTGAAAGCCTGGGCCAGCGACGATCGCGCTGTGCCGGTCTGGGAATGGATCAGCACGCTGTCGCTTATCGTTACGGCGGCGATTACCTATTGGGTGTTGACCGGTCAGACCAGCAACAATGTTCCGCTCAGCCCGGTCGTAATGGCGGCTTTGCTGGTGGCCAACCTGCTTGCTGCGACATCGATCCTGTTTCTCATCGGGCGGCGCATGGCGGTGCGCCGTGCCGAACGCTCATCGATCGGTAGCAAGGGCCGTCTGCACGTGCGGCTGGTCGCCCTGTTTTCGCTGATCGCCGCGGTACCGACTCTTCTCGTCGTTATATTCGCCTCCATCCTGTTTCAGAGCGGGGTGCAATTCTGGTTCTCTGACCCTGCGCGCGGAATGATCGAGAATTCGGTTTCTCTCTCGAAGGGTTATTACGCGGAGAAACTCAACGACGTGCGCAACGAAACGCTGACCATGGCCAGCGATCTGCGCACGGTGCTGAGCGAGACCAATTTGCAGTCGTCGGCGTTCCAGGAAGTCTATGTGCTCCAGACCATCGGGCGAAAGTTCGATCAGACGGTGGTCGTGCAATTAGGGGCCGATGGAAAGCAGCGCACCGGCGCCGTCATCGGCACCGTGGATCGCGAGAATCCGGACCGTCAGTGGCTGTCGCCCGAAATGCTCCAGCTTTTGCGATCGGGCGATCCGGTCGTGGTCCAGGCGGATGCGGACAAGATCGAATCGGCAACGCCCATTTTTGCGGACTCCGGCCTCTATCTCTATGCCGTGCGCGAGGTGAATTCCGCGGGGTTCGAGATGGGTGACCGCGCGCAGGAGGTGCTGAACGATTACCGCGCGCTGGCCGAACGGTCCCGGCGCCTCCAGCTGCAGTTCAATGCCGCTTTGTTCCTAATCTCGCTCATCATCATTGGTGCCGCCGTCTGGGTGGCGCTGCTGGTTGCCGATCGCCTGGTCAATCCCGTCACCGAATTGGTGCATGCCGCGCAGGACGTGGCCAATGGCAAGTTGTCGGCACGCGTGCCCATTGTTGGAGATCGGCCGGACGAAATTGGAATTTTGCGCCGTTCGTTCAATCAGATGACCGAACGGCTCGAGGCGCAAACCGGTGATCTGCTGGCGGCCAACAGCCAGCTTGAAACTCGGCGAGCCTTTATCGAGACCGTTCTGGAGTCGGTCACGGCCGGCATTATCAGCCTTGGCGATAACGGCCGTATCCGGCTGGCCAATAGCATTGCGCAGCAGCTGCTGGGCGGGGAAGGCGAGGATTTGATCGACCGGCCGTTGCGCGAGGTGTCGCCAGCCATGGCCGATCTGGTCGAAGGTGGCGATCAGCGTGCCGTCCTTCAGATTGGCAGCGGTGACGATGCGCGGACCTTGTCCGTCACCCTGTCGGTCCGCCCCGATGCCAAGGTGCTGACGTTCGAGGACATCACCCAGCAACTCGTCGATCAGCGCCGCGCCGCCTGGGCCGATGTGGCCCGGCGCATTGCTCATGAAATCAAGAATCCGCTCACGCCCATTCAGCTTGCCGCGGAACGGCTTAAGCGCAAGTTCGGAAAGACCATCCTGGAAGATGAAGCCGTCTTCTCCGAGCTGACGGCGACGATCATCCGTCAGGTTGGCGATTTGCGAAACATCGTGGATGAGTTCTCTGCGTTTGCACGCATGCCGAAGCCGGTCTTCCGCCGCGAAGTTCTACAGGACATGGCCAAGCAGTCGCTTTTGCTGCACGAAGTAGCCCATCCGGATATTCGTTTCGCAATGATTGCGCCCGATCACGACGTTGAACTTGTGTGCGACCGCCGTCAGATTGGGCAGGCCCTGACCAATATCATCAAGAACGCCGTGGAAGCGGTCGGCGAGCGCGCTGCGTCTCATGATGATTTCGAACTTAGCGACGGTGAAATCACCGTTCATATCCTCTGCGCGGATGACAAGCTTGCGATTGAAATTTCCGATAACGGCATCGGCTTGCCGGCTGATCGTGACAGGATCGTCGAGCCTTATATGACGACGCGCGCAAGCGGGACCGGACTGGGGCTCGCTATCGTCAAAAAGATCGTCGAGGAACATTTCGGCGAAATTGAATTCAGCGACTCCGCATCTGGCGGAACTGCCGTCGCCCTGCGCTTTTCGCCCGCTCGTCTGGGCCATCCCGGGAGCGAAATTCTGCGCGATACCGATACTGGACCGAAGGACCATATATAATCATGTCGCTCGATATTCTCATCGTCGATGACGAAAAAGACATTCGCGATCTCGTTGCCGGCGTGCTGTCCGATGAAGGCTATGAAACGCGCACGGCGGAAAATAGCGATAGTGCGCTGGATGCCATCACCGACCGCCGGCCATCGCTTGTTCTTCTGGATGTCTGGCTGCGTGGATCGAAGATGGATGGCCTTGAAATCCTGAAGGAGGTCAAGGCTGCCGACCCCGATCTGCCGGTTATCGTTTTTTCCGGTCACGGAAATATCGACACGGCCGTTGCGGCGGTGGGCCTGGGGGCCATCGACTTTATCGAAAAGCCGTTTGAAGCCGAACGGCTCATTCATCTGGTCAATCGCGCCACCGAGACCGAGCGTCTGAAGCAGGAAAATGCTGCTTTGCGCGAGAAAGTCGGACAGGCGGAAGAGCTGACCGGCAATTCGAGCGCTATCAACAATGTTCGCGCGACGCTGAAGCGTGTCGCAGGCACCGGAAGCCGGCTATTGATTTCCGGGCCGGCCGGTGTGGGCAAGGAAGTTGCCGCCCGCCTTTTGCATGGCTGGAGCCCTCGCGCATCGGCGGCCTTTGTCACCGTCAGTGCGGCGCGCATGACGCCAGATCATGTCGAGGAAGAACTTTTTGGCATCGAGCGCGAAGGCAAGCTGGTGCAGGCCGGGCTGCTCGAACGGGCCCATGGCGGAACATTGTTCATCGATGAAGTGGCGGACATGCCGCTTACCACGCAAGGCAAAATCCTTCGGGTGCTGACCGATCAGAGTTTTATCCGTGTTGGTGGCAGTCGGTCCGTCCGTGTCGATGTACGCTTTGTCACGTCCACGGCCCGGAACCTGTCCGACGAGATCGAAGCCAAGCGTTTTCGCGAGGATCTATATTATCGCCTGAATGTCGTGCCAGTCGATCTGCCGCCGCTGATTGACCGGCGTGAGGACATTCCCGCGCTCGTTCGACATTTCGTGGCACGCTTTTCCAACGAACAGCGTGTCGTTCCGCCCGACATCACCGAAGAGGCGATGGCAGCGCTGCAGTCTTGCGAGTGGCCAGGAAATGTTCGGCAATTGCGCAACGTCATCGAACGCACGATCATTCTGGCGCCGGTCGAACGCCGAGAAAAGATTGAGCTCGACATGCTGCCGCCTGAGGTGATCGGAGAAGAAAATGGCGGCGGCGGCGCCATTACCAATCTGATGGGATCCCCCTTGCGAGAGGCGCGGGAGACCTTCGAGCGCGAATATCTTCGCGTGCAGATTCGGCGTTTCTCGGGGAACGTGTCGCGAACAGCCACGTTTATCGGCATGGAACGCTCGGCTCTTCACCGAAAACTCAAATTGCTCGGCATCTCCGATCGCAAGAAAGACGATGGTGAAGACTGACCGCGGAGGGCAACATCAAACCGTGATGTTTCACTAGGCATTTTTCATGCGAGAACTGATCTCGCCAAATTCGAGGGAACAATCGAATGGCAGAAACCAACAACGGCCTACAGGACCTATTCCTGAACGATTTGCGCAAGACCAAGACGCCGGTGACGATGTTTCTGGTCAAGGGCGTGAAGTTGCAGGGGATCATTACCTGGTTCGATAACTTCTCCGTCTTGCTACGACGGGACGGGCAAGCGCAGCTAGTCTACAAACATGCCATTTCCACTGTGATGGCGTCCGAGCCGCTTGATCTGGAGCCATTTGACAAGATGATGGCGTCCGGCACCCATCGTAAAGGCGTGCTGCAGGAGGTGTTCCTGCACGCCGTTCGCGATACTGCCGAACCGGTGACGATGTTCCTGGTAAACGGCGTGATGTTGCAAGGCACGATCCGGGCTTACGACCTTTTTTCCTTGTTGCTGGAACGCGAAAATATGTGCCAGCTTGTCTACAAGCATGCGATTTCGACCGTGCAGCCGCTGCAGCCGATCAGTTTGGCCGATTATAACCGAACCGATGAGGACGAAGATTGAGCGGCTTTTCGCTCGACCGCGAAGATGAATTTTCGCGCGGCGCTCGTACGGTTCTGGTCCTTCCGCAGATCGACCGGGATAGCAGCTTTGACGTTTCTGCGCGGCTGGAAGAGGGAAGGGGGCTTGCGCTTGCGATTGGTCTGAATGTAATTTCGTCTCACGCTTATCGCGTTCGTGCACCGCGCGCCGCGACCCTTCTAGGCGGCGGGCAGGTGGAAGAGATCGCGCAAATTGTCGCGGACGGTGAAGCAGAATTGCTGATCGTCGATGCGCAGTTGAGTGCCATCCAGCAGCGCAATCTGGAAGACAAGATTGGCGTCAAGGTGATCGACCGGACCGTTCTCATTCTCGAAATCTTCGGCGAGCGGGCCGCTACGGCGGAAGGTCGTCTTCAGGTGGAACTCGCGCATCTGGATTACCAGGCCGGTCGGCTGGTGCGAAGTTGGACGCATCTGGAGCGGCAGAGAGGCGGCTTCGGTTTTCTCGGCGGCCCCGGCGAGACCCAGATCGAGGCCGATCGGCGATTGATCCGCGACCGTATGGCAAAGCTGCGGCGCGAACTGGAAGATGTCCGGCGCACCCGCACATTGCATCGTGACCGCCGGCAGCGCGCGCCATGGCCGGTCATAGCGCTGGTCGGTTATACCAACGCGGGCAAGTCCACCCTGTTCAATCGACTGACGGATAGTGACGTCATGGCGGAAGACCTCCTGTTCGCGACACTCGATCCCACCATGCGCCAGATAGCCTTGCCGGGTCTCGACAAGGCGATCCTGTCCGACACGGTCGGTTTTGTGTCGGATTTGCCGACAGAGTTGATTGCTGCGTTCCGGGCTACGCTCGAAGAAGTCACCGCGGCGGACCTGATCGTTCATGTCCGCGATATCGCGCATGAAGAGAGCGAAGGGCAGCGTGACAATGTCATCGCGATCCTGAAAGATCTCGGCGTGAATGGGGAAGGGGAAGACGACCCCATTCCGATGGTCGAGGTCTGGAACAAGATCGACCTTCTGCCGGAAGAGCGGCGGGACGAATTGCACGCCATCGCCCAGTATGACGATAATGTGCTCATGATATCGGCTGCCGAGGGCACGGGCGTCGAGAATATGGCAGAGGCGTTGTCCGCGCGCCTCACCGAACATGATGTGGAGCGCAGTATCATTCTACCGTCAGCGGACGGCAAGATGCTTGCCTGGCTTCATGAAAATGGCCGCGTGATCGATCAACAGGTGCGCGGTGAGGATATGGTGATCGATGTCCGCATGTCGCTAAGGAACTGGGGCCGCTTTCGGCGCTTCGATCAGGATCTCGACGCCCGCTGAACCTCTTTCGCCGCTATCCACAGGTCGTCGAGGGAAGGCGCGTCCAGCGATGCCAGATCCTGTGTTGAACGGTCTTCCATAATCCGGAAACGCCCTTCAAACTTCTCCGTGGCTGACTTGAGAGCGGCTTCAGCATCTACCCCGTGATGGCGTGCGTAGTTGACTACTGAGAACAGCAGATCCCCAATTTCTTCCTGCACATCGGCAGGGGTGATGGCCGTTTCGACCTCGGCCAGTTCTTCGGTAATCTTTTCCCGCGCTCCAGATATATCGGGCCAGTCGAAACCGACCCGGGCCGCTCGTTTCTGTATCTTTTGCGCGCGCAGGAGAGCGGGAAGGGCGCGTGCAACTCCGTCCAGCGCGCCACTGGCTCCGCGTTCCGTCGCCTTGATCTCCTCCCAACGACGTTCCACCGATACAGGATCGGTGGCACCGTCCGCCGCAAAAATATGCGGATGGCGCCGGATCATCTTTTCGCAAATGGATTTGATCACATCGCAGATGGCGAAAGCACCCTGTTCCTCTGCGATCCGCGCATGAAACACAACCTGTAGCAAAAGGTCGCCCAATTCAGACTGTAGGTCTTCCATGTCCTGCCGATCAATGGCATCGGCCACCTCATAGGCTTCTTCTATCGTATAGGGCGCGATGCTGGCAAAATCCTGCGCAAGATCCCATTCGCAGCCATCTTCTGGATCGCGCAGGCGAGCCATGATGCTTAGCAGATCATTGAGCGATGAATTTGGACTGGTGGTCATCGAGCGCGATAATGCATATTATGTTAAACCAAGGATCAGTCGGATGAGCAGGAAAGCGGCTAGAAAGATGGCTATCCAGATCAGCGCTATTCTCAGCGCGCCTTTCATTGGCACGCGCCGCGCCACCAAAGCGCTGATGCACAAGACCAGCATACCGATCGCCCAGATCAGCTGCATGCCATAGCCGCCGCTCATCCCAGATCGATTTCCAGACCGTCATAAGCCGGCTCGACATGTTCCGGAAGTTCGGCGAGCAATGACAGATAATCCATCGACTGATCCAGATGGGTCAATACCGCGCGCTTGGGCTCCAGTTTGCGTATCCATCCCAGCACCTGATCAAGATGGGCATGGGTGGGATGCGGCCGACGGCGTAGGCAATCGACAATCCATAGATCCACATGCTTGAACAGCTTGGCATCTTCAGCCGGTAAATCATTGAAATCCGTGCAATAAGCTATGGACATGCCATCGATATCGAAGCGCATACCGGCAGATGTGATCGGTCCATGTGGCAGATCGACCGCCCGCACGCGGAAACCCGCTATTTCGTTATCATCGCCCAGCGCACCGACCTTGGCATAAGCTGGATAGCTGTTAAAACCCTGGAATGCATAGGGAAACCGATCGATAAGGATCTCTCGCGTACGGTCTCTGGCATATCCCTGCACCGTATCGCGATTGTTGAAATAGACCGAACGTAGCTCATCGATGCCATGACAGTGATCGGCATGCTCATGCGTCCACAGAACCGCGTCCAAAGTTGCGACCTGGGCGTCAAGAAGCTGCTCGCGCAGATCCGGGCCGGTATCTACAAGAATGCGCTTGCCCTGATGCTCGACAAGGATGGAGGCGCGGCGCCGGCGGTTCTTGGGATAATCCGGATCGCAATCACCCCAATCGTTGCCGATCCTGGGCACGCCGGAACTGGTACCGCATCCGAGAATTCTGACCTTCATCGCTGCGCCTTATTGAACAATCGATAGAAATTGTCGGACGTAGTTTCGGCCAGCGATTCCAGTGAGACGCCACGCAGTTCCGCTACATAGTTTGCCGTATCAACAACAAAAGCCGGTTCGCACGGCTTGCCGCGATGCGGCACTGGAGCAAGAAACGGGCTATCTGTCTCCACGAGCAGGCGGTCGGCCGGGACCGTTGCTGCCACCGCCTTCAATTCCTTGGCATTCTTGAACGTCACAATGCCGGAAATGGAAATATACAATCCCAGATCGAGCACTTTTTGTGCGAAATCGGCGCTGGCCGTGAAGCAATGGATCAGAGCGGGAAAAGCCCCCTTCCCCATTTCTTCGTTCAGGATAGCAAAGCTGTCATCCTCGGCCTCGCGCGTGTGAATGATCAAGGGCAGGCCAGTGTCGCGGGCAGCGGCAATATGGGCCCGGAAACCGCGCTTCTGCTGATCGCGGTCGCTATGATCATAATAATAATCGAGACCGCTTTCACCCAAAGCTATCACGCGCGGATGATCTGCACGCGCAACCAGTTTCGCCCGGTCCATGTCGGGATGCGCATCAGCTTCATGCGGGTGAATACCGATCGATGCCCACACATCCGCTTCGCGGGTGGCGGTGGCCACGACGGCGTCCCATTCGCTTTCACGAGTCGAGATGTTGAGCATGGCCGACACACCGCGAGCCCGCGCGGCCGCGAGCACTTCCGGCTGCCGATCGATCAGCCCTTCATAGTTCAGGTGGCAATGACTATCGACCAGCATCGGCAGCCTCCTCCAGTTCCAGCCGTGGGAAGATGCCGGTGGGCTTGTCCAATGCTGCACCGTCCCGCACACGCGTCTCGAACCATGCCATGCTGCCATCGAGATTCTGCCAATCGCGCTCGATCACGCCCATTTGATCGAGCAGCCTTGTGGCGGACTCCGGGATAACCGGGGCGATCGCGATCGCGAGCGTGCGAAGGCAGATGAACAGCTGATTGAGCACGGCCACCATGCGGTCAGGATCCGTTTTCTTTAGCGTCCACGGTGCCTGATCATCGACATACTGGTTGCACGCAAAGACCGCCCGCATCCATGCTTCAAGCCCTTGCGAGAATGCGAAGCGTTCAAATGCATCCGGAAGCTCTGTTCCGCAGGCCTGTTCCACCAGCGCGTAAAGTTCGCGATCAGCATCATTCTGTTGCCAATCTCTCGAAAGAACTCCGCCCAGGTTCTTGTGAATCATCGACAATGTTCTCTGCGCCAGATTGCCGAAGCTGTTGGCCAGATCGGCATTGGCGCGCGTGACAATGGCTTCATCGGAAATGCTGCCGTCTTGTCCGAAGCTGACATCGCGGATCAGGAAATAGCGAATGGCATCGGCGCCGAACCGGTCGACCAGGGCAATGGGATCGGTAACGTTCCCAAGCGACTTGGATTCCTTCTGTCCGCGGTTCAAGATAAACCCATGGGCATTGACCTGCTTGGGCAAAGCAACGCCGGAGCTCATCAAAATGGCAGGCCAGTAGACGGCATGGAAGCGCACGATATCCTTGCCGATAAGATGCACGTCGGCCGGCCAATATTTCGAGACGAGCCCCTCCGCGTCATCCGGAAAGCCGAGCCCGCTGAGATAATTGGTCAGGGCATCGATCCACACATACATGACATGCGCCGGGTCCCCCGGCACCTTCACGCCCCAATCGAAACTGGTTCTCGAGATGCTGAGATCGTTCAGACCGCCTTCGACAAAGCGAATAACTTCGTTGCGGCGGCTGTCAGGCTGGATAAATTCCGGCTGCTCTGCGTAGAGCTCCAACAGCTTTTGCTGATAGCTGGACAGCCGGAAGAACCAGCTTTCCTCCACGGTCCATTCGACTGGCGTGCCTTGGGGGGAAAGTTTCGTTTTGCCCTCCCCGTCCAGCAGTTCACCCTCCGCATAGAAGGCTTCATCGCGCACGGAATACCAGCCTTCATAGCGATCTCGGTACAGATCGCCCCGCGCCTCCATACGGCGCCAGATTTCCTGCGCAGCGACATGATTGGCTTCTTCGCTGGTGCTGATGAAGCGGTCGAAGGAGATCGCATAACACTCGCAAAGCTCGGTAAAATGCGGCGTCATTTCCGCAGCAAAGGCTGCAGGCTCCATGCCTTTTTCGCGCGCAGTCTTGACCATCTTCAGGCCGTGAACATCCACGCCGGTCTGAAATCGAACGTCATAGCCTTGCGAGCGACGAAAGCGGGCGATCACATCGGCGGCAACGCCCTCATAGGCATGGCCGATATGCGGCTTGCCATTGGGATAGTTGATCGCGGTGGTGATATAAAATGGGGTTCGGTCTGTCATTGCCGAGCATCCCTATGGGTTGATAGCCCTGCCAGCAACCGTGCCATGCGAAAAACCACAGACTGTTTGTCCAGCGTGAGAGGAATGGCGCGGGCAGCCAGATCGGTGGCCTCCCGCCAGGCATCGATAACCGGCGCCACGTCCGAAGGCTGCCGTTCCCGCGCAATTGCGGCGAAATAGGCCGGCGCCTGCTCCAGAAAGGCCAGATAGCGCTCATTCGCCGCCTTCAGTGACAGCTTCTGCGCGAGCGCCGAGCCCAGGCGTCCGCTACGGTCACCTTCCCGGTAAATCGTGCCGAGCTGCTGCGTTATATCAGCCATATCGAGACCATGCATGGCCAGCGCCCGTCCGGGAGAGCCTTCTGCTGCCAGAATGAGCGCTGAGCGTTCGGAAACTCCAAGGTCCGGCAATCTTTCCGACAGAAAGGCTTCCATTCGCTCTGTCGTCAACGGATCGAACCGCTGCACGCGGCAACGCGAACGAATGGTAGGAAGCAAGCGCTGCGGTGCGTGGGAGACGAGGAAAAACACCGTATTTTCAGGCGGCTCTTCGAGGTTCTTCAACAACGCATTGGCTCCGCCACGCTCCAGATCATCGGCGGCGTCGATGATGATCACACGCCGCGACGCAATCGCGGTTTTGGATCCAAGCAGCGGCTGCAATTGCCGTACCTGATCCACGCTGATGTTTCGCTTCAGATCCGTTTCATCGGTGACGTCTTCCAGATCCTGACCGTCTTTCTTTGGCAGGCGCTGTAGAATTTTCAGGTCTGGGTGCGATCCAGCGCGCATGAGCGCGGACGCCGGGCCGGTATCGGCGGAATCAAACCCATCCGCACCATCGCTGTCACTCAGAAGCAATCGCGCTGCTCGAACGGCGAAGCTTGCCTTGCCCATGCCCTTTGGTCCGCTGAGCAACCAGGCGTGATGCAACCGAGATTCGCTGAGACCGGCCAGAAGGGCTGCTTCGGCTGTGTCATGTCCAATAAAGTCTGCCATATCTCAGGAGATATAGTCGGACAGCGCCGACACCAAGGCCTCGGTCACTTGCTCTGGCGAGCCGGTGGCGGGCACAATGCAAAAGCGATCCGGATCGGCCGCGGCAAACCGGTTAAAAGCATCGCGCACGCGCTGGTGAAAGTCGCCGTCCCGGCCGCCGAACCGATCGCTCAGGCCGCCGTCCCGCATCGTGGCACGCCGATCGGCCTCCTCAGCCGGCAGTTCCAGCAAAAGCACGCAATCGGGCAGAAGACCGCCGCTGCCGATCCGATGAAGCGTCAGCAAGTCTTCGTCCGAAAGACCGGAAGCGCTCTGATATGCGCGGCTGCTATCGAGAAAGCGATCACTAATGACCCACTGCCCGCGTGCCAGCGCCGGCCTGATCAGCCGCGCGACGTGATCTGCCCGTGCCGCAGCAAACAGCAGCGCTTCGCCTTGTGGCGTCCAGCGATCCGCTTCACCGGAAAGCAGCAGATCGCGAACGGCCTCTGCTCCAGCAGTGCCGCCCGGTTCCCGGGTCGTCACCACATCCAGTCCCTTTCGGGAAAGCTCGGCGGCGAGCGCTTTCACCTGAGTGGACTTACCCGTCCCCTCACCTCCTTCGAGGGCAATGAAACGCCCGCGCCTCATCACGCGAAAAGGGACAGAAAACCGTTCCAGATGCGCGCAAACACTCCGGCTTCGCCAACCTCTTCGCCAGCCACCAGAGGCATGCGTTGCATGCTGCCATCCGCAGTGGTCACGATGAGTTCGGCCACCTTGGCGCCCTGTGCGATCGGGGCCTTTAACGGGCCTTCATATTGCACGGACAGCTTATAGTCTCCGCCTTGCGTAGCCGGCAGGGTGACGGCCAGATTGCGCGGCGCCACCAGCGGCACGCTGCGCGATCCGCCCTGCTGCACGGCGGCCGTGGCGACCTGCGCGCCCTTTTCGAACAGCGGCTTGGTCGTCCAGGCACCAAAGCCCCATTCCATGAAGGACACCGCCTCCTTGATGCGGCCATTATAGCTATCAAGACCGGCGATCACTTCGACCAGTCGGCGACCGTTCTGCTCTGCTGATCCGGTAAAGCCATAGCCGGCTTCTTCCGTATGGCCTGTTTTCAATCCGTCGGAGCCCTGCACCTTGCCGATCAGGGGATTGCGGTTGGGCTGCTTGATGCCCTGCCAGGTAAATTCATGCTGGCCATAAAATTCATTATAGAGGGCCGGATGCTCTTCAAACGTCGCCTTGGCGAGCGTCGCCAGATCGCGCGCTGTCACATACGTTACGCCTTCGTCCGGCCAACCATTGGCGTTGCCAAAATGGCTGTTCTTCATGCCAATGGCACGGGCCTTCTCGTTCATCATGCCAACGAACGCCTGCTCCGATCCAGCGAGGCCCTGTGCGAGCACCACGCTGGCGTCGTTGCCAGACAGGGTCACCACGCCGTGCAGCAACTGCCCGACGGAAACCTGTTCATTGACGCCGAGAAACATGGAGGAACCGCGGTTATTCCATTCGCGCCAAGTATCCTCGCGCACGCGGATCTTCTTGTCCTTGGACACCTTGCCGCTGTCGATCATGTCGAACGCCACCAGCACGGTCATCATCTTGGCCATGGACGCGGGCGGGATCCGCCTGTCGGCGTCTCGCGCATAAAGTTCGGCGCCGGAGCTTAGATCGACCATATAAGCGATCGGCGCCGCGCTGTCATAACTCGGCGCGGCAGCCGATGCGGGAACAGCCAGGGAAAGTGCGGCGGCAAGGGTAAGGAAAGAACGCATGAAATTCCGTTTGATCTGGTTGGCCGCCAGCGCGCCGGCAGCAGGGACGATTAGCGATTCACCAATCTGGCATCCGAATAGCCCGCACGGCGCGCCTCTTCCAGCCCTTCCCTTGCACCATGCTGATCAGGATAGGGGCCGAGGAGCACTTGCCAGATGCCCGATGGTGCCCGGTGCATCGATGCCCCCAGCTTCTCTGCGAGGAGCGCGGCGTAATCGTGGTTGGAAAAACTTGCCACCTGCACGGCAAAGCCAGTGGCCGAATGGATAGATGCGACAGGGCCGTCATTGGTCGGTTCATTCAGGCGCGCACGCAGCGAACGCAACTTTTGTTCAGGCAGCGTCGGTCGCGCGGCGGCCGCCCTGCCCGCGCGCAGCGCGGCGCGTTCACCCTCGTCGGGTTGAACGCGCTTGACCCGCACAGGCGCCACCCCGGCAGCTTGAATGCCCAATATCCGCGCAGCTCCCTCGGACAGATCGATAATGCGCTCGGGCAGAAAGGGGCCACGATCGTTCACGCGCACCAAGATGGTGCGTCCGGTATCGAGCGAGGTCACCTCGACATAGCTGGGCAGCGGCAGGGTCCGGTGGGCGCCACTGATGGCATTGCGCCGAAAGGCTTCTCCGCGCGCCGTTGGCCGCCCCTCATGATCACGCCCATACCAGCTCGCATATCCCACCGCGTCATAATCCGCATCGTCCACGGGCACATAGGTTGCACCGCGCACGGTATAGGGATGGCCGATTTTTACCGGATAGTCGCTGACCGGCTTGTCCGCGATTTTCGAGGGCCCGGTTCCGCCCGAGCAGGCGCCCAGAAGCAGCAATAAACCGGCGCTGAACGCGATTTCAAGGCTGTATCTGACTCGCAAGCAGGCCAACTCCCATGGCGTAGAAATTCGAGCAATTATAATCCAGGATCGCGCGATAATTCTGCGTCAAAAGATAGGCCGTATTGCCTGGGCCATCGGGCTCCAGCAACGTCGCCAGAATTTGCTCTTTTTCCTGTGGCCAATAGCCTTGCTGGGCACGAAAGCCGAGGCGATCCCACTCCGCCAATGTCATCCAGCGGCTATGTCGCTCGAATACGCGTGGGCAACGGGTCGGGACGGTCTTGTTGCGGTAGGCTTGCCGGTCGAAACCTGACGGCACATCGACGGCCACGCCCCATGGGCGATCACGCCGCCAGCCCGCCGCCACCAGATAATTGGCGATCGACGCCATGGCGTCGGCTTCGCTATCCCAGATGTCGGCAAAACCATCGCGGTCCTCGTCGACTGCCAGGCGAAGATAGACGGACGGCAGGAATTGCGGTTTGCCCATGGCGCCCGCCCAGCTGCCCGTGAGCTTGTACCGTGGTACGCCGCGATCAACCATTTTCAGCGCGGCGACCGCTTCGCTTTCGAACAAGGCACGGCGGCGACCTTCATAGGCCAGTGTCGCCAGAGCGCCGATGGTATCAAAATTGCCGGTGTAGCTGCCAAAATTGCTTTCCTTGCCATAAATGGCAAGGATGATGCCCGGCGGCACGCCCAATTCACGTTCGATCTGATCGAGTTGCGGCTGCAACTGCCGGTATTTGTCGCGGCCCGGCCCGGCTTTGCCGACAATGGCACGCTGTTCGTCCGATCCTGTGAACATCGGGATGGGGCCACTGCCCCCGCCGCCGCTTGCCCGCTGATCGATGCTGATGGCGGTTTCGCTGAACTCCAGCGTCGGCAGCACGCGGTCGAGCGTCTGTGCGCTGACGCCATCAGCCAAAGCAGCAGCACGCAGCTGCGGCAAGTAAGCCTGAAAGCCAGTTGCGTCCTGTGCCAGGACCGGCTGGGAGCCTGCCAGAAAAAGCGACCCGAAACAGGCGGCGGCTAAGATAATGTTACGCGGCATGAGCATTCCTTCTGCGCCAATCGAACACAGGCGCATGCGTCTTCTTGCACGGATCAAGGCAATGGCAAACCGCAAATGGACCGATCGCATGCACGGCTGGCCGCGGGACTTTGCAAGCGCCCCAGACCAAGCTATGGGGCTCCCGCCGGAAGGGTGGCAGAGTGGTCGAATGCAGCGGTCTTGAAAACCGCCGTGGGTGCAAGCTCACCGTGGGTTCGAATCCCACCCCTTCCGCCACTCTTCAATCCGCATTGACCCATTGTCGTCCGCAAACCGCGCGACAAGACTGACGAGCTGGCCGATAGGAACAACCTGTTTCTTCATGTGACCGCCAAGGGGTATAAGATCTTCCACTACACATACCGATAAGACGGCAAAGAGCAGTGCCGGTCATCGGCGCATTTCCGGACGTAGGATGGAGCGATGCGCGCGAGGCGATGGATAATGCGCGCAAGCTGCTGAAGGAAGGGTGCAGCCCGAAGCACGCCATCGCCAAGAAGCACCTGATTGGAGAAATGAGCTTCCACTAAAGCTTCGAGAGAATTGCGCGCCGCTATATGCGCAGCATCAAGCGCGACCTGATCCCCGAACCGGCGTATGTGGTGCTGGAAGGCATCAACTTTTCCGTCCTTTTGCGAGGGTCGGCCTCTCATCGGACGTGGATGAACATCAGGGGCCACCTCGCAAGCGCCGCGCGAAGACCACAGTATCGCACCGGCGGATTGTACCGGGCATAGTTTGAACATCGTCGTGGCTGTCTAAACTTCGCAAGGACCAACCAGCCATGTCGCCTGCCGCAGCCCACCAGTCCGCTTGGGGTTGGTGGACAGGGCATCAGACAAGGACAGGCCTGCGGCGGGCTTGCGGTCTTCAGATATGCCGGAATGGAGCCCACCGAAATGCGCCATAGCTTCCACACCAAACTCCCAATTGCCCTATGCTTTTCGGGTGCCCTTGCTGCCTGTGCAGGGCAAACCAATGCGTCCTCCGAAACGCATGGCGTGGCGACTGGCGCGCTGGACCAGGTCGATATTGCCAGCATGCCTTTGCCCAGTGGTGCGCGGCTGCTCAGTGCGACATATACGCCTTCCGGCAAGGTGCTGGTGACACTCGACAGCGGCGGCGATGAGGGCGGTGAACAGGGGCGCTCCATCAACCTCGCCACGGCCAATGATGACGGCAGCGAGATGCGGTCTTTCTTTTCGGGCAACATTCCCGAACGCCCGCTGGACAACGGCTTGCGGTACATGGTCTTTCCCGACAACCGCCGCATATTTATCGGTGATTTTGTAATCGAATGCTCGACATCGCTCGAAACTTGTAGTGACGCGCGCCTTCTTCCTGTCGCCTATCCAGCCGAGATCGCTAGTGGCGCCCATGTCGCCTATCGATGGTCCGAAATGGTTGTCGCCCCGGACAATCGCTCCGTTGCCTGGACCACGCTGCTGGCAAACTATTCCGCCATGGTTTTCGTCGGAGAATTGCTCCTGAAAGATGACGGATATGTAATTACCAAGACGCAGATCGTGAGCACGATCAATCCGTTCTCCGCCGATCCGGAGCATCCCGATGGCGTCATCCCGCAAACAGTCCGTGGCGGCGAGGTGAAACAGTTCATGCACGGCGGCACGTCGCTTTCGCTTGCCGGACTCCTGCAGCGCGACATCGCCGATTCCGTGGTCCATCATCTTGCGACGGGTGAAATGGAAGCCGTTACCCTGACCCCAGGGTATACCGAAACCACCATATTTTCGCCGGACGAGCGACTTGGCGTCACCATGACCACGCGATTTTCGCCGCGCAGCGATCCCGCCATATTTGGACTGGTGCCTCGCCCCTATCCCGATAGCCTTAATATAAACCTCAACATGCTCGCCTATAGTTATGGCGTAACCGGCGTACGGAGGCAGAGGGCGGGCAATATCGGTCCTGCGTTGATCGACATCGAACGGTCCAAGATCGGCGGTACCGATTATCATGGCACCAACCTCAACAGCGATCCGGAATGGGTCTATAATTCGCCGTTATCATGGCACCCGAGCAGCACGCGGGCCATGTGGATCGAGCAAAATCGCGATACCGGAAAGCGGCGAATTCAGGTCATGCACATCCCTGAATACAGGCCAGGGAAAACGGTTGCGGCCAAGCCCACGCCAACCAGCCTTCCATATGCCATTACCGATTTATCCGTTGCCAAAAGCTATGCGCGCTCCGGCCAGGACATTGACGTCAAGGTGTATGGAAAAGCTTCCGGATATATCAGCTATCAACGTGGCGCCGGATTGGTCAGAAAAACCTATGTTGATTTCAGCGACGATGGCACTTCCGTTTATTCGGGCACTGAGACGACCAAAGCCAATCCCCGTGCGAATTCGACCTATTCGGCGGACATGACGCTTTCCGGACCGAAGCCCGGGCGCATGCGTTTGTCGGTCACCTTTGGGCCCATTACCGGCGATTTGCCGGCGAAGATCCTTTTCGACAAGGGAGACGACGGCAAGCGGATCTCAGCAGGATTTGCCGAATATGATGGACGCCGATTGCAGCTATCAGACCTGCAACCATGACACCGCTGATTGGCGACCATGCGCAGGCGCTCTTGAGCGCGCGCCTCATCGGCGGAAAAGCTGCAACCGATCATCGTTTCGTAGGATGCGAAACCAGAAGATCGATCATCCTTTTTTTCAGAGCCTTGCTAGCCTGACCTCCTGTTTTACGACGAGACTGAACCATCGCGATGACCAATGACCCGACAGCCGAATGGGCCGGCCCGCTTGCCGGCATCCGTGTGCTGGACTTCTCACGCGTGCTTGCCGGCCCTGCGGCATCGCTGGCGCTGGCAGACCTTGGCGCGGAAATCATCAAGATCGAACCGCCGGGCACAGGGGACGAGACTCGCACCTTTCCCCCGATGCGGGGCGGCGAGAGCCATTATTTCCTGGGCAATAATCGCGGCAAGAAAAGCATCGTCATCGATCTGAAAACCACCCAAGGGGTCAAACTGGCGCGCGATCTGGCCAGCCGCTGTGATATTCTCGTGGAGAATTACCGCCCTGGCGTGATGGACCGCCTGGGCCTTGGCTACGACGTCCTTTCCGCGCTCAATCCGCGCCTGATCTATTGCGCCATCTCCGGCTTCGGCATGACCGGGCCGCTGCGCGACCGCCCCTCGTTCGACATTGTGGCGCAGGCGCTATCGGGCGTGCTCAGCGTGAATGGCGAGAAAGATTCGCTGCCGGTCAAGCTGGGTTTGCCGATGGGTGATCTGGTTGGCGGAATCAACGGACCGATCGGGATTCTGGCCGCGCTGCACGAGCGGCACAGCACCGGGCGCGGTCGGCTGATCGATGTCAGCCTGATGGACGGCCTTATCGGGCTGCTGGGATATATCGCCCAACTGAGTTTCTTCACCGGAGAAGACCCGAAGCCGCAAGGCTCCCAGCATGCCAATCTGGTGCCCTATGGCGCCTTCCCGGCCAAGGATGGCGCAATCATCATCGCTTGCCTGACCAACAGTTTCTGGACACGCATCTGTGACGCGCTGGGCTTCCCCGAAGCTGGCCCGGACCCGGCTTATGACAGCGCAGAAAAGAGGCGCGATCTGCGCGATCAGGTGAACGCCATGATTGCCGCCAAGACCGAGACGAAAACGATCGACGAACTCGTCACCATCTTTACCGAGCATCAGGTGCCGCACGCGCCGATCCTGGGGGTCGGCGACGCCCTGCGGCAGCCGCAGGCTGTTGCGCGCGAGATGGTGGTGGAAGCCGATCATCAGACGCTCGGCAAGATTCCGATCGTTAATCGCCCGATCAAGTTTCCCGGACATCCTCAGCCAAAACCGACCGCCCCACCAACATTGGGCCAACACACGAATGAGATTCTCGGGGATATCCTTGAGCTGGATCCGGGTGAAATCGCGGAACTGCGCAAGACGAATATCATCGCCTGATTGCGTTCCATACCCGCATCACGGCTGTGCATGGCCGCCACGGTTTCCTGCTGTAGGGGCAACGACTGGGCCGCGATAAGATCGCATCCAGACCGTTGCATTGCCGGATCAAAAAATCATACTAATTGCAGGCTTTGTTCCCTGCGCCCGGCAAGGTGATGAAGCTGATCGACGTACCAGGGATTTGAACCGATCCCACGGCATCCTTACCCTCCAGTCCCGCCAAGGTTTCGTCCGCCAATAGTTCAGGCAGATGTCCGTTGATCGACACCGTCTTCGCGGTCGTCTCAGCTGCCGTCATGGTCCAGCTTTGCGCGCCTGGCCCCGTGATCAGTCGGTGCCGTTCTTCTCCAAGATTGATCACAGCCACGGTCACGCCGCCCGGCTTGCCCTTCTGGCATTGCGCATAAAGTTTCAGGTCACGCGATGGCGATTCCGGCGACGCCAGAACCGTTTGGCCCATGGTCCTGTCCCAGAGCAGCGCGGCCCAGTAATTTGGCCGCGGTGCAAAATTTTCATCATCCAAAAGTGCATAATCCGAAGCTGCAAGGGTGTTGTGAAAGATCACATCGACGCCATTTTGGGCATGCAGCGCCATCTGATTGACATAGCGAAAACTGTCGAGAAAGCTGGATGCCCATGGACTGCCACCGCAAGCGGCCTGTGCCGTCTCCGTTATCCAAATCGGATCGCCAGGTTCATAGGCATCCCGCAACTTGCGTATGTAGACGAGGTCTACGAGACTGCCGTCTAGCCACGCTGGCGTCAGTGCATCTTCCTGTTTCGCGGGCTTCAGGCGTGAGCGGCCGGCGCAACGCTGCGAGATCGTGCCGTAGAAATGATAGGATACGCCGTCCAGCATGCCGGAAATGCTCGGCATCACATCCTTGCTGAAGATGATCGACGTGCCTTTCATCGCCACCGGTACTTCGTCTCCATTGGAGCCCTCGTTCACATTGCCAATGCCAAAGATTTTCGCCTTGGGCAGCGCCTTGCGAACCCAGTCGTGAAAGATACGGAAATCGCGAACATAGTCGGTAGCACCATAGTTTTTGGGCAGACTGGATAGGAAGGCAGCGTTGGGTTCATTGAAAAACTCGACGGCGGCGATGGTCCCGCCCTCCTGTTTCGTCAGATCCGCCAGACGTTGCGCTTGATCGGTGTTCCAGATGCCGTCTTCGTCGCGAGCGCCTGGGCCGACGGCGAAGCTCAACATGATGGGTGCATCGACGGCTTTGGAAAACGCGATGACCTCGCGCCACTGATCCCGTGTCAGAATACCGTCATAGCCATCCGGTGCTTCGCTGATGTGTTCACCTTCGAGGGGCAGATAGGTCTTGTTGGCCCAAGTCCCGCTGACGCGCATATAGGCTGGCGAAAGTTGCCGCGTGAGCGCACGCAATTTGGGATCGCCAAGCGCGATCGGCGGGCGCATGCGATACACCTCGTCTTCCGGTCCGCCATATGGTGCCCAGAAACGACCGCCGGTCACTTCGACCATCTCGACATTGTAGGATTGAAACCGCTCGTCGACCTGCCCAATGGCGGGCAAGGATGCATAGGGACCGGCCTGCGCCATAGGCGGTGCAACCTTCTCTTCGGCCTTTGGTACCGCTGCGCATCCGGCGAGCATGGCTGCCAGAACCGCCGCGGGCCCTATATGGTACATTGGGCTTTTCATGACCGGCTCTCCCAGGCGTGGCGCGCGCAAATGCGCCGACTTGTTTGGGAAATCCTATGCGCGTTTGCGCCGCCTGGTTAGACCCCAGGAATCTCATCGCCGGGCCGATACATAGCGGCATTGACCGGCGGAATAGCGCCACGCTGCTGTACGACCCAGCTCGCCAGTTTATTCCCGGCTCTGGCGGCCTCGATCCGAGACTTTCCATGCAGGCGCGCGGCCAGATATCCGCCATTGAACGCGTCTCCCGCGCCCGAGGTGTCCGTGGGCTGCTCTATCGCCTGGTCCGGCGCCAACATTGCGCCATCGACCAAGGCGCCCTGCCGACCGGCTTTTACAACAATTTCTGCTACGCCGTGATCGTGCCAATGGGCCGCGACCGACGCATGATCGCTCGCGATGCCGAGGGCGATATCATCGTCCATCGTTGGCAGGCCGATAGAGACGCAACGCAGGGCGCGCCCGTGCCATAAGCGGGCTTCTTGCGCACTGCCCCAAAGCTGTGGCCGATAATTATTGTCAAAAGCCACCGCCTTTCCGGCCGCACGGACTTCGCCAAGCGAATCCAGTAAAGCTTGCCGGTCGGGTTCGGCTAAAATTGCCAGACTGATGAGGGAAAAATAAATGAGATCGGCGGACATCAGGGCTTTCCTCAGCGCCTGTTCGTCCGCGAGCTGCATCATTAACGTCGCCGCACTGTTTTTGCGCCGATAGGTAAATGTGCGCTCACCATGCGCATCGACAGCAATAAAATACACACCGCAATCTGCCTGTGCGGTACGCGACACATAATCGAGCTGCAGTCCCTCGCCCTGCCATTCCCCAAACAAATAATCGCTGAACGCCCCCAGCCCCAAAGCGCTGAATAACGCGCTACCGAACCCAAACCGCGCGAGATGAATTGCGGTGTTGACGACGTCACCCCCATGCGCACGCTGCCAGCCTCCAGCGCTATCCTGGCGAAATTCTACCATCCCCTCGCCAATGGCCAGTACGCGCATCACCAATTCCACATGGTTCCGTCTGATAGACGGGCAACCGGCAAATAGGCGGGCTTATAGGGATATTTCGCCGCCAGATTCTCATCGATGTCAACGCCATGGCCAGGCGTTTCGCCGCAGACCAGATATCCATCCTCAAAACGGTAATCATGGGGGAACACGGCATCCGTTTCTTCGCTGTGCCGCATATATTCCTGAATGCCGAAATTGGGCACCCAGCTATCGAAGTGCAGCGCGGTGCCCATGGTCACCGGCGAGAGATCGGTGGCGCCGTGACAGCCGGTGCGTACCTGATACAATGCCGCCAGATCAGCAATCCGCCGCAGATGGGTGATGCCGCCAGCCCCTACGATCGTGGTGCGAATATAGTCGATCAACTGGTTCTGGATCAGATCCTTGGCATCCCAGATGCTGTTGAATATTTCCCCCACGGCCAGCGGCGTAACGGTGTGCTGACGGATCAGCTTGAACGCTTCCTGATTCTCGGCCGGCGTCACGTCTTCAAGCCAGAACAGCTGGAACGGCTCGAGCATCCTGCCCAGATTGGCCGCCTCCTGCGGGGTATAGCGATGATGGCCATCGTGCAGAAGATGATGATCGAAGCCATAGGTATCGCGCAGCTTTTCAAACAATTTCGGCACGTGATTCAGGGCCTTGCGCGTGTCCCAGCCAGTCTCGCTCGGCAAGGCGGCATCGGCAGGCTCGTAATAAAGTTTGCCGCGGCCCACGCCATACGCATCCTTGATGCCCGGCACGCCGGTCTGTGCGCGGATCGCCTTGTACCCCATGTCGATATAGTCGCCGACGGCATCCACCGTCTCTGCGATATCGCTGCCATTGGCGTGACCATAGACCATGACGCGGTCACGGCTTCTGCCACCCAATAACTGATACAAAGGCATGCCCGCCATCTTAGCCTTGATGTCCCATAGCGCCACATCCACCGCCGCGATCGCGCGCATGGTGACCGGGCCACGCCGCCAATAAGCACCGCGGTACAGATACTGCCAGATATCCTCGATCCGGCGGGGATCCTTGCCAATCAGCGTGGGAAGCACATGATCTTCCAGATAAGATACCACGGACAGCTCGCGCCCATTCAGGGTCGCGTCGCCGATGCCATAGACAGCTTGATCGGTTTCAATCTTCAACGTGACGAAGTTGCGGCCGGGGCAGGTCGTGATCACCCGGGCATCGGTAATCTTCATAGCGGCGATCTCCTGTTGGTAGGCGTCACTTCTGGTGTCGGACAATCTTTACTAGATTGGTCTGACACTATCTGGCAAGGAACTTGAGACAGGAGAGGAGCAAATGATGACGAAGCTGTCACTGCATGAGGACCGGCTGCTGCCAGCGGATGCGTCTGTTCGCGCGCTTGCACGGGACCTGTATCGCTCCGTTGCCGATCTGCCGATCATCAGTCCGCACGGGCATACCGATCCGATGTGGTTCGCCACCAATGCCAACTTCACCAACGCCACCGATCTGTTGCTGGTGCCGGACCATTATGTGCTGCGGATGCTGTATAGTCAGGGCATTGCGATGGACGCGCTGGGCGTGCCCGGTAAAACCGGCGCGGCGGCCGATCCGCGCGAGGCGTGGCGGTTGTTTGCGGCCAATTATCATCTGTTTCGCGGCACGCCATCGTGCATGTGGCTGGACTGGGTGTTTGCCGAGCCCTTCGGCATGGACGTACGGCTGGAGGCCGAGACGGCGGATCTCTATTTCGATACCATCGGTGACAAGCTGGCGCAGGATGACTTCACGCCCCGCGCGCTGTTCGATCGGTACAATATCGAGGTGATCGCCACCACCGAAGCGCCGACCGATCCGCTGCAGCATCATCAGGCGATCCGGGACAGCGGGTGGAAAGGCCGGGTCATCACCGCCTACCGCCCTGACCCCGTCGTCGATCCCGAGTTCGAGGGCTTTCTGCACAATCTGGATGTGTTTTCCGAATTGAGCGGAAAGGATGCGCGAAGCTATGACGGCTATCTCGCCGCGCATCGCGAGCGGCGGTCTTTCTTTGCGCAGATGGGCGCAACCTCCACCGATCACGGCCATCCTACCGCCCGTACCGCCGATCTGTCCGACAGCGAGGCGCGGGCGCTGTTCGCGCGCGTGACCGGTGGTGCTCCCAGCGCTGCCGATGCCGAGCTGTTTCGCGCGCATATGCTGACGGTGATGGCGGGCATGAGCGTGGAGGACGGGCTGGTGATGCAGCTGCATCCGGGCGCCTTTCGCAACCATAATCCGTGGCTGTTCGATCAATATGGCCGCGACAAGGGCGCGGATATCCCGATGCGCACCGAATATGTCGCAGCGCTGCGCCCACTGCTTGCCAGATATGGCAATGATCCGCGGCTCACGCTGATCCTGTTTACGCTGGACGAGACCAGCTACAGCCGCGAACTGGCCCCGCTTGCGGGCCATTATCCGGCGCTGAAGCTGGGCCCGGCATGGTGGTTCCATGACAGCCCGGAGGGGATGCGTCGGTTCCGCGAGAATATGACGGAGACCGCGGGCTTCTACAATACGGTGGGGTTCAACGACGACACCCGCGCCTTCCTGTCGATCCCCGCCCGCCATGATGTCGCGCGGCGCGTCGATTGCGGTTTTCTGGCACGGCTGGTGGCCGAACATCGGTTGGAGGAATGGGAGGCGGCAGAGCTGGCGGCCGACCTGGCCTATAATCTGGCCAAACAGGCTTATAAACTGTGAGGCTGAGCCGCGACACGCAGGAGCAGCTGCCCGCCGATGTGGTACGCCCCGGCTATGATGTGGCCGCCACCCGCACCGGGATCGTGCATCTGGGTATCGGCGCGTTCCACCGCGCGCATCAGGCGGTCTATACCGATGATGCCATGGCGATGGCGGGCGGCGACTGGCGCATCATCGGCGTATCGCTGCGCAGCGATACGGTACGCGATCAGCTGGCACCGCAGGATGGTCTCTATACCGTCACGCAGCGCAGCGCCGATGCGCCGCAAACCCGCCTGATCGGTGCGATCGCGCAGGTGATCGTAGCCCCCGAAGAGCCGGAGGCGGTGATTACGGCGCTGGCAGATCCGCAGACGCGGATCGTGACACTGACGGTGACGGAAAAAGGCTATTACCAGACGGCGGAAGGCGGTCTGGACATCGATCACCAGGCCATCGCGGGCGAGCTGGCCGGCGGCAAACCGGTAACGATCTACGGCTTCCTGGCCCGCGCCCTGCAGCGCCGGCGCGCGGCCGATGCGGGCGGCGTCACCCTGCTCAGTTGCGACAATCTGTCGGAAAACGGCCAGCGTCTGCGCGCGCTCCTGCTCGATTTTCTGGAGCGGAACGATTCGGGTCTGGCGCAATGGACCGCCGACCACTGCTCCTTCCCCAGCTCCATGGTCGACCGTATCGTGCCGGCCACCACCGATGCCGATCTGGAATCGCTCACCGGGCGCATCGGCATGCAGGATAAGGGCGCGGTCTTCACCGAACCGTTTACCCAGTGGGTGATCGAGGACCGGTTCGCCGCCGGACGGCCCGCATGGGAGCAGGCGGGCGCGCAGATGGTGGCCGATGTCCGGCCCTTTGAAACCGCCAAACTGCGCATGTTGAATGGCGCCCATTCGGCGCTGGCCTATATCGGCCTGCTCAACGGCCATGACTATGTCCATCAGGCGGTGAACGACCCTGCGATCCGTCCGCTGATCGAGCGGCTCCTGCTGGAGGAAGCGGCCCCCACCATCGATGCTGCCGAGGGACAGGATCTGGAAGCCTATGCCGCCGATCTGCTGGCCCGCTTCGAAAACCCGGCGCTCAACCATCGGCTGATTCAGATCGCCATGGATGGATCGCAGAAAATCCCGCAGCGCTGGCTGGAAACGCTCCGCCATCATCAGGTCGAAGGACGCCGTTGCCCGGCCATTCTGCGCGCGCTGGCCGCGTGGATCATCCATGTGCGCGGCGCTCGCCATCAGGTCGACGATCCGATGGCCGATCAGCTGGCAGCGCTCTGGCAACGCCATGGCACGGACGGCATCGCGGCGGCGCTGTTCGGGGAGGAAGGTCTGTTCGCGCAGCGCTTTATTGCGGACGATGACACCATAGACCTGCTGCGCCAGCACGTCGCGAAGGATAGCCAGGGTGGCTGACTGGAACAGGCGCGCGGTTCTGAAGCGAGGAGGCGCGCTGGCGGCTGCCGGATCGATCCTCCCGTCATTGGCTGGCTGCGGCATTCTGGGCCACCCCCTGCTGGCGGCTGACAGCCAGCCAAATGGTTATCCGACGGTCGAGGCACTGCGGTTTTTTGCCAGGGACTTGGCGAGCCGCACCGATGGCCGCCTGAACGTACAGGTCTATCCGTCGGAAACGCTGGGCAGTCAGAATGACAGTATGGAACTTGCCCAATTTGGCGGCGTGGACTTCATCCGTCTCAACATGGCCCCGTTGAACGTGCTCGTTCCGGAAACGAGCGTGCCCGCCCTTCCCTTTTTATTCCGCTCTATCCAACATATGCGCACGGTAATGGACGGTCGGATTGGCCGCGAAATTCTGGATGCGCTGGCAGGCTATGGCCTGATCGGGCTGGCCTTCTACGACAGCGGGGCACGGTCCATTTATACCGTCGATCGGCCGATCCACACACCATCCGATATGCGCGGGCTGAAAATCCGCGTGCAGACGTCGGATCTTTTCGTTGCGATGATCGAAGCGATGGGCGGGAACGCTACCCCCATGGCCTATGGCGAGGTTTATCAGGGGCTCGTGCAGGGCGTTATCGACGGGGCGGAAAACAACTTTCCCTCCTACGAAAGTTCCCGGCATTTCGAACCGGCTCCGGTCTACAGCCTGACGCGCCACGTCATGGCGCCAGAGGTGTTCGCCATGTCGCTGCGCAGCTGGAACAAGCTGTCATCCATAGACCAAGCGCATGTACGCGCCTCGGCGCAGGCTTCCGTCCCGGTGATGCGGAAATTATGGGACGATCAGGTGGCGACTTCCCGCAACATTCTGGACAAGGCCGGCGTGCAGATCTTTGCCGATATCGACCGGCCCGCCTTTGCCGCTCGCATGGAGCCGGTGTGGGATCGGTTCGCCGACCAGCCGCGACTGCGTCAGATGGTGGAGGATATTCGCGCATCCGGTCCATTCGAGGAAAATGACGATGATTGATCGCCTGGTCCTCGGCATCAGCCGAACCCTGTTGCTGGGATCCGCCATCGCGCTGGCGTTGATGATGGTCATTCTGTGTTGGCAGGTGCTGGCCCGCTATCTGCTCGGCAACAGCCCGGCCTGGGCGGAACAATCGGCGCTGCTACTGATGATCTGGATGACCTTTCTGGGTACTGCGTCCGGCATCGCCAGCGGTTTTCACATACGTATCGCGGAAGGCGTAACCAGCCTGCCGCCACCTTGGCATAGCCGCGCGGTGGCGGTCGCCAACCTTCTGATCATGCTGGCCGGAATGATGATCCTCTGGTTCGGTGTCGTCCTTGTCACCGAAACCTGGAATAATGCCGTGCCCACTCTGCCGCTCTCCCGCGGCATGGTGTATATCGTGATTCCGATATCCGGACTGCTCATAGCGTTGTTCGCGTGCCATCATCTGGTGCGCGGCGAGGAAACGGGCGGAAGCCTGGGCAGCGCATGACCACGATCCTGCTTCTCCTGCTTTTGCTGGCGGTTCTGTTATATCTCGGACTGCCCGTTGCGCTGGCCCTGTTCCTGTCTGCATCGGCCATTCTGGTCGCGCTCGACATTCCTCTGGTGGTCGCCGTGCAGCGCATGTCGGCCGGGGTCAATGTCTTCACGCTGATGGCGATCCCGTTGTTCATTCTGGCTGGGGAAATGATGACGCAGGCGGGCATCGCCCGGCGCATGGTGCGCCTCTCCGAGAATCTCCTCGGCCCTGCCCCGGGCGGGCTCGGCCAAGTCACCATCCTGTCCTCCATGCTATTCGGCGCCGTCTCGGGCTCGGCTCTTGCCAGTGCTTCCGCGATGGGCTCCGCACTGGGCCCGGAGATGCGCAACCGGGGATATGACGCAGACTTTACCGTGAACGTATCGACCACCGCGTCGATCACTGGTCTGCTCATCCCGCCGTCCCATAACATGATCATCTATGCCACGGCGGCGGGTGCAGGAATTTCAATCGGCGATCTGTTTATCGGCGGCGTCATTCCGGGAGTCGTAACTGGTATTGCATTGATGGTTGTGGCCGCGATTATTGCCACCCGGCGTGGTTATCCACGAGGCAGTTTTCCAGGCTTAGGTCCACTTCTGCGATCGGCAGCCGCTGCTTTTCCCGGCATTTTGACCGCGCTCATTATCCTCATCGGCATCTTGGCCGGCATTTTCACCCCCACGGAGAGCGCTGCGATCGCCTGCGCATACACGCTCCTCGTGGGTATGTTTCTCTACCGCGAGCTCAACTGGCAGCGGCTGAAGCTTGCCTTCATCAACAGCGCGCGCACCACGGTGATGGTGATGTTTATCATCGCCGCCGCGTCGCTGTTCGGTTGGATCCTTGCCGTACTCAAGGCGCCGGAACAGCTTGCCGAGTTTCTGGCACCCGCCATGGTCAGCCCTGCCCTCACGCTGCTGGTGATCGCCGCCATGCTGCTGCTTCTGGGTACTTTCATGGACATGGCGCCGCTGATCCTCATCACGACGCCCATCTTCCTGCCGATCGCCACCTCCGTCGGCATGGACCCGGTGCAATTCGGCGTCATGCTCATGTTGGCGCTTGGCATCGGCTTGTTGACGCCGCCTGTCGGATCGGTGCTGTTCGTCGGCTGCGCAGCGCAGGGTATTCCCATGGGGCAGGCGTTGAAGACCATCTGGCCTTTCTATCTGGCCCTTCTGGTGGCGCTGATGCTGGTCACCTTCGTTCCTGCTCTCACCCTTTGGCTTCCCACGCTATTTGCATGACGCCCGCTACTGACGCATGGACGAACCGGATGGCTTATCGAGGATGTGCAAATGGACAGTTTTACAAAGGAAAGACTGTATAGATATGTGGCGCAGCGCATGCGCGACGATTTTACCAGCGGGCAGTATCGATCAGGCGATCGTTTGCCGTCCGAGCGTGAATTGTCCGCCAGATATGATGTGAGCCGCCCGACCATTCGCGAGGCTGTGATTGCTCTGGAGGTTCAGGGCGTCCTTGAAGTACGTTTGGGTTCGGGAGCCTATTTTTGCGCTATCCCCGAGGCGGACGCGCCGCCAGTATTCGATGTCAGTGCCTTCGAGCTTACAGAGGCGCGTTTGCTCGTGGAAGGAGAAGCGGCGGGTCTGGCGGCACATTATATCAATGATGCGGAGATCGCCGAACTTGGCGCCCTGGTGGACGATATGGAAAGCGAAAATCAGCGCAATGCCGGCACGGAAATCGCCGACCGGGAATTTCACATGACCATCGCGCGCGCAACGCGGAACATGGCGATGGCCATGCTGATCGAAAATCTGTGGGACGTGCGGGAGAAATCCAAGCCGACCGCGCTGTTATACACCAAGGCGCGTGCCGCCGATGTAAAACCGGTCGTGGCCGAACATCGCGCCATCGTAACCGCTTTACGAAACCGGGACGCAGCCCAGGCCCGCGCGGCCATGCGCGCCCATCTTAGCGCAGTGCTCGACAGCTTGCTGTTCGCCATGGAGGAGCAACATATCAAGCAGGCGCAGGAAGACGCTGCCGACCGGCGAAAACGTCTGGCGAAGACCATGCTGGGCTGAACCGATTGACCGGATCAGACTCCCGCTATGGTTAAATCGATTTCCTGTCAGGCCAGCAGCGCGAGCGGCTGTTCGATCAATCCCCGCAGAACGGACAGCAGCTTCGCTCCATCGGCCCCATCGATCGCGCGATGATCGAAGCTGCCGGTGGCACTCATCACCGTTGCAAGTTCGATGGCCTCCCCCACGACATGCGCTCTTTTCTCGCCCGCGCCGACAGCGAGGATCATGGCCTGTGGCGGATTGATGACCGCATCAAATTGCTTGATGCCGAACATGCCCAGATTGGATAACGACGCCGTACCGCCCTGAAATTCATGCGGCTGCAGCTTGCCGTCGCGTGCCTTCGCCGCCAGCATCTTCATCTCAAGACTGATCGCGGACAGGCTCTTTGCGCCAGCGTCGCGGATGATGGGGGTAATCAGCCCTGAAGGTGCTGCAACGGCAACCGAAATGTCCTGACGCGCATAGGCAATGATGCGTTCTTCCTGAAAGCTGACATTGCAGGACGGCACCTGTTTCAGCGCCAACGCCAGCGCCTTGATCAGAAGATCATTCACCGACAGCTTCAGATCTTGGCTTTCAAGACTGTCATTCAGCGACGTGCGCAATTCCAGAAGCGGATCGAGCTGGATATCGAGCGTCAGATAGATGTGCGGAATGGTCCGCTTCGCGTCAGTCAAGCGCCGGGCGATAGTTTTGCGTACATTGCTCAGCGTCTGGATCTCATGCGGAGGCTGCATGCCATGTCCGGTGGCCGCATGGTTGGTCTGTGCGCCGGTATCGGCCGGCGGAGCCTTCAGGGGTTGCTCCTGTACCCTTGCCGGATCGTAGTTTTCGATATCCGCCTTGACGATCTTGCCCTTCGGCCCACTGCCGCTAACGGACGCCAGATCGATGCCTCTCTGCTCGGCCATCCTTCTGGCCAGCGGCGAGGCGGAAATGATATCGCCGCCTTCTTCTTCGCCAGTCTTCGGCGGCGAGCCTTCGGCGTCTGCCGTCGGTGATGAAAAAACGCGTTGGCCAGCGTCTTCCACGTCCTGCTTCGTTATCTTGCCGCCTGGTCCGGTGCCGGTCAGCGCTTGCAGCGCAATACCGCGCTCAGCCGCCATGCGCCGCGCCGACGGCGTGGCCGGAGGATCTTGATCAGCCGGCTTGTCCAGGTCGGTAGGAGCGGTCGCCATATTAGGAGGACTTTCTGGCTGGAACTGGTGGAAACCGGACTGCGCCGGTCAGCCCATGGTCGGGATGACAAAGGCGTCCTTGTTGTCGGCTTCGGCAAAGCCATCCGGCCAGCGCTGCGTCACCGTTTTCACCTTGGTCCAGAAACGCAGACCTTCTTCGCCATATTGATTGGTGTCGCCGAAGGCGGAACGCTTCCAGCCGCCGAAGCTGTGATAACTGACGGGCACCGGAATCGGCACATTGATGCCGACCATGCCAACATTGACCCGCTGGGCAAATTCCCGCGCCGCATGGCCATTGCGTGTGAAAATAGCGACGCCATTGCCATATTGGTGCGCGCTGGGCAGGTGCACCGCCTCCTCGAAATTCTTTGCCCGCACCATCTGCAACACCGGCCCGAAAATCTCTTCGCGATAGCTTTCCATCGCGGTGGTCACGTGGTCGAGCAGTGTCGGTCCAACAAAGAAGCCGTTCTCATGACCTTGCAGCGAAAAGCCGCGGCCGTCGATGACGACTTCTGCGCCCTCGTTTTCCGCTGTATCGATCCACTGTTCGATCCGCTGTTTATGTTCCGGCGTTACCACCGGACCATAATGGGCTTCTGGATCGCTGGAGACGCCGACGCGCAAGGCATGGATAGCCGGGATCAATTTTTCACGAAGCCGGTCCGCCGTGTCTTCCCCCACCGGCACTACAACGGGGAGCGCCATGCAGCGTTCGCCAGCGCTGCCGAACGCCGCGCCACATAGATCGTTGACCACCATGTCGAGGTCCGCATCGGGCATGACGATACCATGATTTTTGGCACCGCCCATCGCCTGCACGCGTTTGCCCGCTGCTACGCCGCGCTTGTAGACATAATGCGCGATGTCCGACGATCCGACGAAGCTGATCGCGGGAATGTCCGGATGATCGAGGATGGCGTCGACCATCTCCTTATCCCCATGCACCACTTGCAGCAGCCCTTCCGGCGCACCGGCCTCCAGGAACAGTTCCGCCAGCCGAACCGGCACGCTGGGATCGCGCTCCGACGGTTTCAGGATGAAAGCATTGCCCGCGGCGATTGCCATCCCGAACATCCACATCGGGATCATCGCCGGAAAATTGAACGGTGTGATACCAGCACCGATACCCAGCGGCTGCCGCATCGAATAGACATCGATACCCGGCCCTGCGCCTTGGGTATATTCACCCTTTGAGACATGCGGAATACCGCACGCATATTCGATCACTTCGAGCCCGCGCTGCACATCGCCTTTCGCGTCATCGACCGTCTTGCCATGTTCGCTCGACAGCAACTCGGCCAGCTCCTGCATATGGTCTTCGAGCAACTGCTTGAAGCGGAACATGACCCGCGCTCGCCGCTGCGGATTGGTCATCGCCCAAGCGGGCTGCACCTTTTTGGCGTTCTCAACCGCGCGGTCCAGCAGTTCTGCATCGCCCAGAGAAACCTCTGCCTGCACCTTGCCGATGGACGGGTCCCACACCTGATGCTTGCGCCCGGTGCCGGGCCCCGTCGGACCGGCCATGAAATGATCGATATGTCGCATGATAGTCCCTCGTTTTCGCTCAGCGCTCGACCCATTCGGAGGTCAGGGCGCGAGCCGATAGATATTTCGTCTTGGTCCAACCGCCATCGACCACAATCGATTGGCCGTTGATCATTTCCGCGCTGGGCGAGCATAGGAAGGCTATGACGTTCGCCACGTCATCCGGCTCGGCCAGGCGCGGATAGGGCGTGGTTTCAACATTGGCGCGCTGGAACGTCTCATCATCAAAACGATGGCGGACCATGTCTGTCATCGTCACGCCCGGCGCGACGCAATTGCTGCGGATGCCGCGCGGACCATATTCCACCGCCATATGCTCGGTGAGCGAGCGCAGCCCGCCCTTGGCCGCAGAATAGGGTCCTCCCCGCCTGCCCCCGATCATTGCATAGGTGCTGGTCACGTTCACTACCGCGCTGCCCTCGGTCATGTGCGGGATTGCTTCGCGGCAAAGGCGGAACGGCGCGCGCAGCATGACATCGAGGAACCGGTCCAGTGTCTCGTCGTCGGTATCGTGCAGCGGAGTCGGGCTGCCCAGACCGGCATTATTGATCAGCGCATCGATCCGCCCGAACCGTTTCAGCGCGGCATCGATGATGCGTTTCGGCGCGTCGCCTGCCGTGACATCAATCGAGAGCGTTAGCACACGATCGTCCCCGCCAAGTGATACTGCCAGATCGGCCAGCTTGGCTTCATCACGGCCGATCCCGACCACCGCCACACCAGCTGCGCATAGCGCCTTCGCCGTGGCAAGCCCGATACCGCTACCGGCCCCGGTAATGATCGCCGTTCTGCTCATGCTGTGCGCCTCAAAAATCCATCTCCTGGATCTCGCCGTCAAAATTATGCGCAAGCTTATGGGTCGCCACATTCAGTTTTTCGGCATCTTCGCCGCGCAAATGCGCATCGATCACGCGGTTGTAATTGCTGATCATGCCTTCGATCCCCTTTCCGAGGCGCATGAACTCAAACCCCGCAGCATGCAGACCCTTCTGCTGCATCGGAATATTGCCATAGTCCTGGCGCGGAATGGTGGGGAACTGGTCGCTGTCACAGGGCAGTACCGTCGGCTCGGCGACGGCCTTGTGCTCATCATCCGGTGCAAAGTTGGTCAGCGACCAGATTTCGAACAGGCATTCTTCCGGCCCCAATGGCCGTATCCGATAAGCTGAGGCGCTGCTCATGGTCGGCAGCAGGAAATAATGCGGGAATATGAACTCGACCGCCTTGACCGGGTTCGTCTGCGCCACGGTGTTGAGATCGGGCAGATCCTCGCCCCGCGCGCGCAACTGCTCGACAACCTGATGCTGCACGATGCCGTACCACATCATGACCGCCTGCTCGGGGTCCTCCGGCAAATCGACCTCGAGCAGTTGCCCGGCAATCTCCACCTCCTTCTCGTGGATCATCCCGGCCATGCCGTCATTCAGCAACTTCATATGTTCATATTGCGCGTGAATATTCTCGCGCACCGTCAGGTTGGGATTGATCGGCACACCGATCCCGCCCGTATCCTGCCCGTACATGCTGTTATACAGTTGCGGCAGCATCTTCTGCAGCTGCGGATGAGTCTTCATGACATGGTAGCCCTCCATGAAGGCTTCCATCGCGACCTTCCAGTTCGCGGGCAAAGTGGTGGAATACCACCATTCGGCGCGCTGCTTGTCCATGCCGCGCGCTTCCAGATCGTCCAATACAGGCCCGATGCTTTCGCGCAAAGACGCAGCGTCGTCGTCAAAATTGATGAAGGCGCAGCCGATGGCGGTTTCAACACGGCACGGCACAAGGTCGACCTCGGCCTGCGCCAGCTGCTCCTCGCTGAAAAAATGCCGGCCATAGACGAAGGTGTTCTCTCCTTCGATGTTCCAGCGCCATCCATGGAATGGGCAGATGAAGCCCGCCGACTTGCAATTGCCCTGCCCGCCAGGCTTGGCGATTGGCACACCGCGATGGCGGCAGGCATTGTGGAACGCCTTCACCCCGTTTTTCGTCTGCACGATGATGACGGAACGATCGAGATTGGAATATTCAACCCAGTCGCCGACATTCTCGATGAGTTCCAGACGGCAGGCCATTTGCCAGACATGAGGCCACAAACGCTCGTTTTCCGCCGCGAAAAATGTTTCGTCATAATAGCGCTTGGCCGGAATGCGTTCCGGATTATCGACGGGAAATGGAATGTCGAACGTCGCGCTCGGATCGGCCTCGGCCATGGACGAAAAATCCTCTTTAGCTTTGTTGGCAGGCAGTCCTAACCAACTATGGCAGCGATGCGAATATGACCGGTCGGACCAACGCTCCGGCGATGTCAGCTGCGCTGCCTAGCCGCCAAGCTGCGCGCGCAGGACATGCTTCAGCACCTTGCCGGCGTCGTTGCGTGGCAAGGCATCGCGCAGCACCACCGCCTCTGGATATTTGAACTTCGCCACGCCTTGAGCAGCAAGATGCTCCGCCAAAGTGCTGACATCCGGTCTTGTTCCGGTGCGGGGAACCACAACGGCATGGGCACGCTCGCCCGTACGGACGTCGGGCACGCCTACAATCGCGATATCCGCTATATCCGGATGCCCTAGCAAAAGATCCTCAATCTCTTTGGGCGCAATATTCTCTCCATTGCGAATGATGATATCCTTGATACGCCCGGTCACGGTCAGGAAGCCGTCCGCGCTCATGCTTCCTTGATCGCCGGTCCGGTAAAAACCATCGTCGTCGAATGCCGTCCTTTCATCCGCCTGATCGATATAGCCTGCCAGCATCTGCGGTCCGCGCGCGAGAATTTCCTGCCCCGGCCCCAATCTGATCTCGGCATATCCTGCCTTGCCGTCGGTGAGCGCAGCCTCTGGCATGCTGCTGCGGCTTAACGCACCGACGGCGGTCACCGGCACTTCGGTGGATCCATAGACCCGGCTCACGCGCGCACGATCGAACCAGTTTGCAGCGTCCTCGATCAGGCGCGGCGGTACCGAAGCGCCGCCGCAAATGAAAACCTTCAAGGCGGGCAGATGCGCGCCTTCAGCCTTGGCGGCAGCGAGCAGATGCTCCAGGAACGGTGTTGCTCCGGCCATATGCGTCACATGCTCTTCCGCCATGATGGTAAGCGCCGCAGCAGGATCCCAACGCTCCATCAGAATAGCGCTGGATCCCAGGAGCAGCGGCGCTTCGAATACATAAATGGAGCCACCAATATGGCTGATCGGTGAGGGCACGAGAAACCGGTCGCCCGGCTCGACCAGCCAGTGCTCGGCAATCTGGCGCAACAACGCATGCAGCGAATTGTGGGTGTGCAGCACACCCTTGGGCCGGCCTGTGGTTCCCGACGTATACATCACCATGCGCACGCTGTTTGGATCGAGCATGAGAGGCTCGCGCGGGACGCTCCGGTCCACAATCTCGGCAAAGCCATGCTCTCCCTGCCCGCGCACGACCACGATCTCGGGGGGATCATTGTGCCCGGCGGCCACCCGCCGCACCATGTCCGCATAGGCGAAGCCGTTGAAGCTTTCCGGCACGAATACGACCCTGCTGGCGCAGTCTTTTAGGATGAAACTTAGATCATGATCGCGCAGGCTTGGCAGAATGGGATTGGCAACCAGTCCGCAATAGGTTGCCGCGGCATAGATGATGGCGGCTTCATGCCAGTTTGGCATCATGAACGAGATGACCTGGCCTCGCTCGGTGCGCGCCCCAAGCCATCCGGCCAGGCGGCTGGCAGAAAGGTGGCAGTCGCTGGCCGTGAGCCTGACATCGCCATCGATCAACAGAACCCTGTCCGGGGTCTGCCCCGCGATCCGCGGCAGCACCTGCCCCAATGTTTCGTCCGACCACCATCCCCGCTGCCGTGCTGCGGTAGCCCGCGCCTCGTCCCAACGAATGCTCCAGCCATCGATTGCGCGCCGCGTGATCATAGGGGTCCCCTTTTTTGCCGACTGTTGAACGGTCGCCATGCACCTTGGCAATGCGCGGGCATGAGGCAGGCCGGAAGCATCGCGGCGGTGATACCCGCAATCCTTGGCTAGGACCCGGCATGACCGCACGATAGGCCAGCGCAAAATCGAGACGCAGGAGAGCAGCTGATGCAGTTGGAAGGAAAGGTCGCCGTCGTGACCGGTGCAGGATCGGGCATTGGTCGCGCTATTGCCGAACGTTTCGCCAGGGAGGGCGCAAAGGTCGGTGCGTGGGATCTCAACGCAGACGGCGTTAACGAGACAGTGCAGACCATTAGCGATGCTGGTGGGCAGGCTTTGGCCATCGAAGCCGATTGCGCCGACAAGGACGCCATTGCGCATGCCGCAAGACAAACACGGGAACGTTTTGGCGATATCCAGATACTCGTCAATAATGCCGGGATTGCGCCTTTTGTGCCCTATCTCGATATTACCGATGAGCAGTGGGACCGGCTGATCGCGGTCAATCTGAAGGGGCCGCACCTTTGCACGCGCGAAATGCTGCCACCGATGCTGAAAGCGGGTTGGGGCCGTGTGATCAATATCACGTCCTCATCGGTGCAAAGCGGATCCTTTGCGCAAGGCCATTATGTCGCGTCCAAAGGCGGTGTGCTGGGCCTGACCAAAGCGCTGGCGCTGGAGTTCGCGGCAAGCGGCGTAACGTTCAACATGGTGCCGCCTGGCTTCGTCCATACGCCGGCACTCGACAATGCACCGGTCGATATAGAGAAGTTCGCCCAGACATTGCCCATGAAACGCGTGGGCCGCCCGGACGAGGTTGCCTCCGCCTGTCTGTTTCTGGCCAGCGAGGATTCCAGCTATATTACCGGCCAGACCATCAGCACCAATGGCGGGCGCTACATGGGTTCTGCCTGATCTCGATATCGCCCGGGCGGCTTCGCGCTAGCCGGGACCATGGGGTATAGTCCGCCCAAAGATATGCAATGGAGCCAGCAAGATGACCGTCGGAACCAAGACCCAAGTCAAGCATGAAGCGATCAAGCCCATGATTGGCAGCCGCATCCTGAATTCGAAAGACGAGCTGCTGTCAGGCGATCTCGGCGATGAAATTCGCGAACTACTGGAGCAGAATGGCGTGCTGGTCTTTCCCGAAATCAACTTTACCGATGCGGAGCAGATCGCATTCACCAAGACGCTGGGAACCTATGCGCCGGAACGTCAGGGCGATGACGAAGAAGTCACCAAGATCAGCATAGACCCCAAGGTTTCCGGCCCGACCGCGGAATATCTGAGAGGGTCGCTTTATTGGCACATCGACGGCACGATGCAGGAAGTGCCCATCCTTGCCTCGATCCTCGCATGCAAGAAACCCTCCCCCAAAGGCACGGGAAACACCGGCTTCTCCAACACCTATGCCGCCTATGAAGGGCTGCCGCAGGAGGAAAAGGACCGTATTGCCGACCTGAAAGTACGGCACGGCATCTGGGCCTCGCTCTTTTTCTATCGCCCCGAACCGCCGCTGGACATGCTGAAAGCCATGCAGGCAATCGGCGACAAGGAATTGCCGCTGGTATGGTCCCACGAGTCCGGCCGCAAGTCGCTCGTTATCGGCAACACGGCGCATACCGTGGTCGGGATGGACGTGATGGAAAGCCGTCTGCTGCTCAACGAGCTGCGCGAATGGGCCACCAAGGAAGACTATACCTATACGCATGAATGGACTGCGGGCGATCTGGTGATCTGGGACAATACCGGGACCATGCACCGCGCCGAACATTATGATGTGGAGAGCGGACGCCTGATGGTGCGCACGAAGCTGCAGGGCGAAGAACCCTTCGCCTGATTGCCCGAACGGAAAGGCACCGCCAGATGAATGAACTTCGGTTTGACGGACGCGTGGCTGTTATCAGCGGCGCGGGCCGGGGGCTGGGTCGTGCCTATGCGCTGCTTCTGGCGTCCCGCGGCGCCAAGGTGGTGGTAAACGACAATGGCAGCGCTATCGCCGGGGCCGCGGAAGATCACGGCCCGGCGGAATCGGTGGTCGAAGAGATCAGGCGACAGGGTGGCACCGCGATGGTCTCCACCGCGTCGGTCGCATCCCCAGATGAAGCGGCCCAAATCGTGCGCGATGCCATCGACGCGTTCGGGCGGATCGACATCCTCGTTCACAATGCCGGCAATGTCCGCCGCGCACCGATCCACGAAATGTCGGACGAAGCCTATCATTCGGTTGTGGATGTCCATCTCAGCGGTGGCTTCTATCTCGCCCGCGCCGCCATCCCGCATATGCGGGAGCAGCGATATGGCCGCTTCGTCCTCACCTCTTCGATCGGCGGATTTTACGGCAACGCGAATGTCGTGAACTATTGCGTGGCCAAAGCCGGCCTTATGGGTCTCAGCCGCGCCATCGCTGTCGAGAATGCAGAATTCGGCATTCAGAGCAATTTGATCTTGCCCGGCGCCGTTACGCGGCTGTCCGAGGGCATCGATACCAGTCAGTTTCCACCCATGGAACCAGACAAGGTCGCCCCCATGGTCGGCTGGCTGGCGCATGAAAGCTGTGACCGTTCGGGGGAAATTTTCGCCGCCGTCGCCGGCCGCATGGCCAAGTTCGAAATCGCCGAAACACAGGGTGTGTTCGCGCAGGATTGGACGATCGAAACCATTGCAGCCCGCCGGGATGAAATCACTGCAACCGAAGACGAGAAACGCTTCGGGCTCAATGGCTTTCAGGAACATCTCGGCTTCAGTTTCGCGATGGCGAAAGCCAACTGAGGCGGGCTTTTCGGGCACGGTTCGCCCTGCCGTTCAAGGATAGCGCGCGTGCCGCTGCAAAGATTCTAGCCAGAAAGCGAACATCATGCCTGCGAAGAGCGCCAGATCAGAATGGAAATCCCACTGGACGCTGCCGGTTGCGGCTGGCCTAGGCTATGCCACCAGCGTCATCCATATTTACGGGCTGGGCGTCTATATCGAACCGATCAGCGAGAGCTTTGGCTGGAGCCGTTCGGTAACCACCTTCGGACTAACGATTGCTACGCTGATCCAGGCCCTGTTCGGTATCCCGATCGGCATGCTGGTCGACCGGATCGGGCCGCGTCCGCTTGGCGTTATTGGCGTGGCTTTGACCTGCGGCGCATTTGCCCTGTTGGGCACGGCATCCGGCAGCGAATGGCAGTGGTATGGCCTGTGGGCGGTTATGGCTCTGGCCACTTTACCGGTGCAGGCCACCATCTGGACAGCAGCCGTGGCCAGCCGTTTCCAGGCATCGCGCGGGCTTGCCTTTGCCATTACGCTATGTGGCGCCTCGGTCGCCGCTGCACTTTTTCCATGGCTCGGCGCACGACTGATCGGTGCGTTTGGATGGCAAACGGCGATGGCTTATCAGGCACTGATCTGGCTCGCTATTGCCCTGCCCGTCATCATCCTTTTTTTCCGCGGCGCAAACGACGTGCCCAAAAGCCAAAGGGCGCAGATCGCCGCCGCGCCCGCCCCGGGCCAGCCTGAAGGTCTGAGCTTTGGCGAGGGCCTGAAATCATCGATTTACGCGCGGTTGATGCTGGCCAGCCTTCTTTTCACCTTTACCATTCTCGCGCTCGTCGTACATTTCGTGCCGATACTCACCGGCTTTGGCCTAAACACTGCCAGCGCTGCCGGGCTGGCCGGCCTTATCGGCCTCTTCTCGATCGCTGGCAGGCTCGGTACCGGTTTTCTGCTCGACCGCTTCAACGCTGCGCGCGTGGGCGCAGCCGTTTTTCTTCTGCCCATCGCAGCCAGTCTGATGCTGATTCTACTTGGTCCGGACGGTGCCATCCCGGCAGCCATCATGGTCGGCCTCACGCTCGGGGCCGAGATCGATGTGATTGTCTACCTCGCCACACGCCATTTCGGTTTGAAAGCTTTTGGTGCGCTCTATGGCGGACTCCTGGTCGCCCTGTCGGTCGGCACGGCTACCGGTCCGCTGGCTGCATCTGCCATATTCGATCGCTATGGCGCGTATGAGCCGTTCCTCTGGGCGACGGTGGGCATGATGGTGGTCAGTAGCCTGTTCTTGCTCAGCTTGCCTCGGCCGCAATTCGGCAATCTGAAAAGCTCAGAGACCTAGGCAGACATATTTGGTTTCCATATAGTCGCTCAATCCGTGGCGCGAGCCTTCGCGGCCGAGGCCTGACTGCTTGATGCCGCCGAAGGGAGCGACCTCTGTCGAAATGATCCCCGTATTGACACCGACCATGCCGGCCTCAAGGGCTTCGGCGACACGCCATATTCGGGCAATATCGCGCGCGTAGAAATAGCTCGCCAAGCCGAATTCGCTGTCATTTGCCCATTCAATCGCCTGCGCCTCGTCATGGAATCGTATGATGGCGGCCAGCGGACCGAAGGTTTCATCGCGGGCAATCAGCATGTCCTGCGTCGCATCGGCCAACACGGTCGGCTCGAACCAGGTGCCGCCCAGTTCAGACCGCTTGCCGCCGGCGCAAATGCGTGCCCCCTGCCGGGTCGCGTCGGCCAGATGCTCCTCTACTTTCAGAACAGCCTTTTCGTCGATCATGGGGCCAATCTGCGTGCCGTCCTCCATCCCGCTGCCGAGCTTCAGCGCCCGTACGCGCGTCGCCAGTTTTTCCACGAACTGGTCGTATACCGCGTCCTGAACGTAGAAGCGGTTGGTGCAGACGCAGGTCTGACCGGCGTTGCGGAACTTGGATGCGATAGCGCCCCCGACGGCCGCATCGATATCGGCATCATCGAACACCAGAAATGGCGCATTGCCGCCAAGCTCGAGCGATAATTTCTTGATCGTCTGCGCACTCTGACGCATCAGCGTTCGCCCGACATCGGTGGACCCGGTGAAACTGATTTTGCGAACCAGGGGGCTGGCCGTTAGTGCCTCCCCTATTTCCGCCGCGCTGCCGGTCACGATGTTGAGCACACCGCGCGGCACACCGGCTTCCAGCGCCAGAGCCCCGATCGCCAATGCGGAAAGCGGCGTCTGCGATGCAGGCTTCAGCACCACCGTGCAGCCGGCGGCAAGCGCCGGTCCAATCTTTCTGCCAATCATGGCGGACGGGAAATTCCACGGCGTAATGGCGCCCACGACCCCTATTGGTTGCGTCAGGGTGAGAATGCGCTTGTCAACACCGTGCGAGGGGATCACCTCGCCATAGGCGCGTTTGCCCTCCTCAGCGAACCACTCGATGAAGCTGGCACAATAAGCGATTTCACCCACCGCTTCAGCCAGCGGCTTGCCCTGTTCGCGGGTCAGCAATTCGCCCAGCAGCTGCTTGTGCTCCATCATCAGATCGAACAGTTTGCGCAGGATGCCCGATCGCTCACTGGCCGTGCGCGCACGCCAGTCCGGTAAGGCCGCCTGTGCCGCCGCGATGGCGCGCAATGTCTCCGCGCCGCCCATTTTGGGGACGGTGGCCAATTCGTCTCCATTTGCCGGGTCGACCACGGCAAATCGCGTGCCGTCGTCGGCATCGCACCACTGACCGTCGATCAGGCACTGCGTGCGAAGTAAGTCCTGCTGTGTCATGGGCCCCCCAGTGGCGGTCAAGAGTTTGATAGGCCCCAAAGGGCGTCGGCGGCTGCCGCGGCGTTGGAGGCCCGCCCGCCCAGCTCGCCGATCAACGCCTTCAGGCGATAGGTCCACATGTGCAGCGGATGCTCCAGGGTCATGCCCATCGCGCCCAGAAACTGGTGAAAATCATACACACAGGCTCGCGCGGACTCCTGCGCGTGCCACGCCGCCAAGGCGGCATCGCCGGGGTCCAGCGTTCCGGCGGCCTTCATAGCCAGCCAGTATACGCCGTTGGCACGCACTTGCGCTTCGGCCAGACGATGGCGCACCGCCTGAAAGGTGGCCAGCTGGCGGCCAAATTGTTCCCGCTCGCTGACATGCGCCACAGTGCTGGCCAGCGCTGCCGCCAGAAGGCCTGCCGCCTCTGCCGCCAGCGCCGCGCGCCAGCGGATGAACATGATAGACGGCGCTATGTCGTGGATCTGCCGCTCATCGGGCAGCGCGACAAGGCTCGTCATCGGATAACCGTACAACGCCCCGGTTTCGGCGCGCAGATGATCTTGGGTTGCGACGAAGCTCTCGACCTCCTGCTCTCCCACGATCACAACCGTGGTGCCGGGCGCGAGAAAGCGAACCAGTTGCGGCGTGCGGCGCGACGCAATTAGACAGATCGGCCCAGGCACCTCGCCCAGCAATGGCCCGATCATCGCGCTGAATGCGGCCTCGGTGGCGAAGGGAAGGCGGGCAATCCGCTCGATCACTACAGCGGCGGTCACCGTGCCTAGATCGGGATCCCTTGCGACATCGAGAAAGCCGTTTAGGCGCAACTGGGCATCCAGATCGTCGCTGGTCGCAGCCAATGGGGCATCGTGCAACGGCGCCGCCTCAAACGGGCGCACCAGGGTATCAACTGCGCTCAGAATGGCGCGCTGGTCATCTGTTAGGGCCAGATCCATCAGCGCGGCTCCCGTGGCAGTTCCAGCACATCGCTGGCAATGATGTTCAGCTGAATTTCGGCAGCGCCGGCAGCGATCCCCGCCACAATTCCACGCTGGTGATGCATCTTGAGATATGGATGATCGTCCGCGAGAGCTTCCGGCAGATGCTCCACGATAAACTCCGCAACACGCCGTTCGCACATCACGGTCGCAAAGCGCGCGGATGAACTTTCCTGTCCAATCACCTGCCCCTCCGCGCGGCGGGTGACGATGGCATAGCTGGCCATGCGGGCGGCCTCGGTCAGCGCAGCGGCTTCCGCCGCTTCGATCCGCACCGCCTCCCGCGTAAAATCGCCGCGGTGCTGCAGGATCGATACCGCCCGGTCCAGCGCGGCCCGCGCCAGCGAATAGCGCGGAATGCCGAGCCGTTCGTTGCGCAGCGAATAGGCAATGATCTCCCACGCCTGCCCCTCCTCACCAAGCCGGGCGGTGGCCGGTACACGCATGTCATCGAAAAACACCTCATGGATATCGCCCTCGCCGATCAGCGAGGGAATTTGCCGTACAGTGATACCGGGCGTGTCCATCGGCACCAGCAAGATGGTGATCCCGCGCTTGCGATCGTCGCTCGTTCGGCACAGCAGAAAGCATGTATCGGCCAGCCCGGCATAGCTGGTCCATATTTTCTGGCCATTGACGACATATTCATTGCCGTCCAATTCCGCGCGCGTCCGCAGAGAAGCCAGATCGGATCCGGAACCGGGCTCTGAAAATCCCTGGCACCATAGGGCTTTGCCCTCGGAAATCGGCGGAAGGTAGCGCTGCTGTTGCTGCTCGGTGCCGTAAGTGATCAGCGTGGGACCGATCCAGTTGACGTTCATATATTGGCCGCCGCGCGGTTCGCCCGCGATCCACATCTCTTCGGCCAGGATCGTCTGGAACCATGGGCCCAGGCCCTGCCCCCCAATGTCTTTGTCCCAATGCGGGGTAAGCAGATCTTCCCTGGCCAGCGCGGCGCAAAAGCTTTCCGCATAGCGGGTGAGCGAAGGCGATGCGGGCCCGTGTTGGGAGAAGCGCTCCCAATCCTCTGGCAGCGTATCGGCGAGAAACGCCTTAAGCCGCTCGCGAAACGCTTCCTCATCTTTGGTCCAGGTAAATTGCATGGCTCACTCCTACGCAAGCGAGGCTGGCGCGAACAGGGCGCGGCGCATCGCCGCCCCGATATCGCCGGAATGCCGCTTGTGAAAACACGCCACCAATCGGACTACCCAGGGCCATGAGCACCGATCTTCAAGACTTCCGCGCCGAGATCCGCCAGTGGCTGGACCGGGAAGCCCCCACCGATTGGCGCAGCGCCGCGACACATGATGCGTTTGTGGAAAGCCAGCGCGCCTGGTTTCGCAAGCTGGTTGCCGCGGGATATGCGGTGCCGCATTGGCCTGAACGGTGGCCGGGCGGTGGGCGCACGCTGCTGGAGCAGAAAATCATCTATGAGGAGCTTTCGCGCGCCGATGCACCGCGGCTGCTCCTGCCGTTCGTCTCTACCTATCATGCCTATGCCACAATTGGTGAATGCGGCACGCAGGAACAGCAGGAGCGCTATCTGCACGCTATTCTGGACGGGGAAACCTGGTGCCAGGGCTTCTCCGAACCCAATGCAGGATCGGACCTTGCCGCCATCCGCACCAAGGCCGTGCGCGATGGAGATCACTATGTCGTCACGGGCCAAAAAATATGGTCGACCATGGCGCAATATGCCGACATGTGCCTGCTGCTGGTCCGCACCTCGACCGAGGGGGCCAAGCAGGCGGGAATGACCTATCTGCTGATGGATATGGACAGCCCCGGCGTCACCGTTCGTCCGATCCATCAGATCCAAGGTGACGAGGAATTTGCTGAAATCTTCCTGGACGAGGTCAGGGTGCCGGTCGATCAGCGTGTAGGCGCAGAAGGCGCCGGGTGGGCGGTGGCGCAGGCCACGCTTGCCTCCGAACGGGGCCTGACCTTGATGGAGCTGTCCTATCGCATGCGCGGTGCCCTCACGCGGATTGCACGGCAGCTGACGGAGGTTGGGCGCGCCGACGATCGCGGTGCCTTGCGTGATCTTGGCGCGCTGAAGATCAGGATCGATGCCGTCTGCGCGCTGGCCGACCAGTTCTTGCGCAAGCGGATGAACGATGAGGAGCAGATCGGAGACGCCTCGATCGTCAAGCTGGCCTATGCCCGCTGTCTGCGCGCCTATGCCGATCTCGGGGTGCGCTTTGCTGGCCTCGATGGGCAATTTCACGCGCCGATCACTTTTGGCGATCTAAATTCCGGCAACTGGATGGCCGATTTCATGAACAGCTATGCCTGGACCATCGCGGGCGGCAGCGACGAAGTACAACGCAACATCATTGCCGAGCGCATGCTGGGCATGCCGCGCGAACCGAAGTCCTGGACGGCCGAGGTGGCGGCATGAGCGAGATGCGGCAAACGCTTGAAGACAGCGCGCGCAAGGTTTTTCCCAACTGGGAAGCGGCACGGGATGCGAGCGATGCGTGGGCCCAAGTGGCGCAGCTTGGCTGGTTCATGGTCGGTGTGCCAGAAAAGATAGGTGGGCTGGGCCTGGGCGATGAAGGTCTGGCCATCATCTTTGCAGAACTGGGCCGCGCGCTGGTGCCAGGGCCCGTATTGACGCAGTTTCTAGTCATCGAGGCACTGGTGGCTGGCGCGCCGTTCGAGGAACGCGACGGCTTGCTGGAGCGCGCCATGAGCGGCGAGATCATGACAGCGTCGCTCGCCATCGGCGGGCGTTCCAGTGAGGCGGTGATGGATGCCGACAAGGCCTCTCACATTCTGCTCCGCCGCGAGGATGTAGTCGCGCTAATCTCGCAAGATGGTGCGCAAGTGAAAGCCCGCGAAACATGGGACGTATCGCGCCGCCTGTTTGACGTCGCGGTCGTCGACGACGCGCAGCGTTACGTTGTGGCGCGTGGCCAAAAGGCGGCCCAGCTGAACGATCGCCTCGATACGCTTCTGTGCATCGCCCTTGCCGGTGATGCGCTTGGCGGCGCACGGGCAGCCCTGGGCTTGACGCTCGACCATCTCAAGGGCCGCAGCCAGTTCGACCGGCCGCTGGCGATGTTTCAAGCATTGAAGCATCGAGTGGCCGATTTGAAGATGATGATCGACACCGCGGACGCGTTTTACGCCGATCGCACGTCGCAATCGCTCACGGCGTTAGAAGCCGGTGAGTTGAAAAACTTCTGCTGCGCGGTCTATCGCGATACTGTGGAAGACGCGATCCAACTGCATGGCGGCGTCGGTCTGACCACCGAATATGCCATCCACCGCTTCTTCAAGCGCGCATTCCTGAACTGCGCACTGGGGGGCGATGCCGATTATTGGAATGAGCGCGCCGGACGTGCCGCGATGGCGGAAAGTCAGGCCAAAGCCTGATAGCCGCGTTATAGCGCAGCACGGTGGAAAAGTAGGTTGCCCTTCGTTGGCTCCCGTCCGGCTTTCCGGACGAGAGCCCTTCACGATATCCTGATTCAGCTCATCAGGCCTTTCACGGCCGCAATCATGTCGGCAGGCTGCACGATGTAGGCATCCTCCAGCGCCTTGGCGAATGGGACCGGACATTTCGGGGCGCCGAGCCGCCGCACCGGCGCTTTCAATTTGCCGAAGAGCTCCTCATTGATAGTCGCCGCGATTTCTGCACCCGGCCCAAAGTCGCGCACCGCTTCATGCGCAATCAATACCCGGCCGGTCTTTTGCGCCGATGCCAGTACCGTTTCCCGATCCCAGGGAGAAATCGTACGCAGATCGATCAGCTCAACCGAAACGCCCGCCTCGGCAAATCCTTCCAGCGCCATCTGCGCCCGAATGCACTGGCTCGACCAGGTGACGAGCGTGACATCGGTGCCTTCCTGCACGATCCGTGCCTTGCCCAATGGTATCGGCCCCTGATCGTCGTCCACCTCTGACGGGATGAACATGGTGCCGGCGCTTTCGATGAAGATGCAGGGATCGGGGTCCTGGATACAGGACAACATCAATCCCTTATAGTCGGCCGGGCTGGATGGCGCGACGACCTTGATGCCGGCAGCATGCGCAAACCATCCTTCAAGATGATCGGCATGTTGCCCAGCCGTCTGCCAACCGGCGCCGGTCAGCGTGCGGATAACGATGGGCACGCTGGTTTGACCGCCGGACATGAAGCGCAATTTCGCTGCATGGTTGAAGATCATGTCCATCGCGACGGTGGTGAAATTCATCAGCATGATTTCGGCCACCGGTTTGTAACCGGCCATGGCCGCGCCGATGGCGGCGCCAACGATCGCCTGCTCCGAAATTGGCGTGGACCGGACGCGGTCGCCGAATTTCGTCGAAAGCCCCTGCGCCGCCCCGGTGATCCCGCCGCCCTCCGGATCGGCAATATCCTCGCCCAGAACCAGGACCTTTTCGTCCTCGGCCATCGCCTGGTGCAAAGCTGCGTTGACGCCCTGGATCGCGTGCATTTTCGTCGTGCTCATGCCGACATCTCCTGTTCGAATACGTCGCGGCGCAGTTCATCAGCGGACGGCACTTCGCTGGCCATCCCGAATTCACGGGCTGCAGCGACTTCCTGCTCGATCTGCTGTGTCATCTCCTCAAGCTGGGCTTCCGTGGCATGACCATCGTCCAGCAACTTCTGGCGAAAAGCCGGCAGAGGATCGTTTTCCTTGGCCTTTGCCAGCTCACCCTCCGGCATATATTTCATGTCATCGCCGAGCACATGGCCCATGAAACGGAATGTGTTGCATTCCAGCAAGGTCGGGCCTTCGCCTGCGCGCGCGCGGTCGATGGCGGTGGCGACATGGGCATACATCTCAAAGGGATCATTGCCGTCGATCGTAAATCCCGGCATGCCATAGCCTACGGCGCGCTTTGAAATCTTGTCGACCGCCGTGCCCTTTTCGAAGCTGGTATGCTCGGCATAGCGGTTGTTGGGGCAGACGAAAATCACCGGCAATTTCCACAGGCCGGCAAGATTCATCGCCTCGTGAAACGCCCCGATATTGGACGCGCCGTCACCGAAATAGGCGATAACGACCCGCTTCGATCCGTCCAGCTGCGCCGCCCATGCGAGCCCGTTGGCGATCGGCATGGAAGAGCCGACGATGCCGGTTGTCACCATCACCCCGGTTTCGGGATGCGTGAGATGCATAGGGCCGCCCTTGCCCTTGCAGGTGCCGTCGACACGACCTGCGATCTCCGCCCAAAGCGGTTTCAGCGGCATGTCCTTGGCCACCATGTCCTGAATGCCGCGATAAATGGTACAGATCTGATCTTCGTCGGTCAAAAAATGCGAAACGGTGGCAGGGATGACTTCTTGCCCACGCGCCGAATAATAAGGCATTTGCAACCGGCCTTTTCGGATCGTCGACAGTATAGCATCGTCGTTGCGTTCAATGCGGACCATCCGGCGATAGATATCAACCAGTGCTTTCGTATCGGGCTGCGGCGCGTTACTCGCTTCGCTCATGCTTTCCTCGCTTTGTTCGGAATAACCGAACTGTCGCGGTGGGAAAGGTTGAGGTCAACGGCGCAGCAACGCGCCACAGCGATATGTTCCGAACGGCAGATAGATGACCATGGCACTTCCTGAATATTCCACGCTGCTCCTGGCAAGACATGGCAGGCGGCTTACCATTACGCTCAACCGGGGAGACGCGCTCAACGCCTTCGACAAGGTGATGCATGACGAGCTTCCCACCGCGCTGGAATTTGCACGCGACGATGCACATTCGGATGTGATCGTTTTGACCGGAGCCGGCCGCGCCTTTTCGGCCGGTGGCGATTTCGAACATATCGCGGCCAATGCTACGCAGCCGGAGCGATTCGACCATGAAATGGCGATGGCCAAGCGGATTGTGCTGGCCCTGCTCGATACCGACAAGCCCGTCATCTGCCGCATGAATGGCCATGCGGTAGGGTTGGGCGCGACCATCGCATTGCTGTGCGATATCATTTACGCCGATGAGAAGGCAAAAATCGGCGATCCGCACGTCCTGATCGGACTGGCGGCCGGCGATGGGGGCGCGCTGATCTGGCCGCAGCGCATCGGCCTGACCCGTGCGAAGGAATTTCTGTTTACCGGAGACCTGATCCGCGCACCCGAGGCGGTGTCGATCGGGCTCATCAACAAGGCTTTGCCCTCCGATGCTCTGGATCAGGCCGTCGATCACTTGGCGCAAAGGCTTTTAGGCCTGCCCCAAATGGCCTTGCGAGCGACCAAAAGGCTGACCAATCTGGAACTGAAGCGACTGGCGGACAGCCTTCTCGACAAAGGCATGGGATGGGAAAGCGAAACGGTACGAAGCCCTGAACATCGCAGCGCTATTGCCGCGATGCGCAAGGCACAGGGCGGTTAATCGATATTGCCGGGCGCAACCCAGCGCCGCTCTGCCGAAGATAGGCGCATCGCCTCCATCACGCGCTCCACTTCCAGCGCGCGCCCGAAATCCGGGGCGGCGCTTGCCTTACCATGGATGGCATCCACCATCTTTCGCATGGAGAGGGCCATCGGAAAAGCCGGAGGAACAGGAAAATCGGCATCGATCCCGACACGGTTACCGCCGAAATAGGCCTGCGGTACCTCAACCTCCGGAAGGTCGGTCGGCGCGTGCTGATCGGCCTTGTCTTGGAGCTTGGCGCCAAATAGCTTGCAATCGCGGGCTGTCGGAAAGGTGGGCGAACGGCTCATGAGCCTGCCCTCGCTCCCATATAGATCGAGAAGCCAGCCATCATGCTGCGGCATGGCCCATCCGGCCTGTAGCTGAACCAGCGCGCCGCTGGCAAAGCGCAGCATGGCGTTGCCAGTGTCGTTGGTTTCGGGTTCTATCCTGGAGCCGTCTGCGAAAGGCCACTCGGCCAGCACTTGCCGGTCGTCGGCAACCAGATCGACGATCGGACCTAACGCTTTCATCAGCGGATAGAGCGCGTGACTCCCATTGTTACGCAGCCCGGACACCCCGGCCTTGCCATCGGCGAACCAGGCATAGGGAAAATCGGCGGCGGGCGCGTTGAACAGAGAGATATTGAAATGGCACGTTCCACCTATGGGCGTGCCGATATATCCCTGCTCGATCAGTTCGATCTGCCGCCGCACCGCTGGCACATGCTCGATGAAGGCATCGACCACGCCGATGCTTTGGGAGGCCCGCCAGGCGTTGTCGATCGACTTGGCGGCTGACCAATCTGGCGCATGCGGAGAGGCATTGTAGAGATGCTTGCCCGCATGAAGAGCGGCGATGATCCAGGGCACACGCAAATTCGGCCGTGTGCCTAGGTCAATGATATCGATATCCGGATCGCGGCACATGGCCAAGGCATCCCAGAATGGCCGTTCGATCCCGTATCGCTGCGCAGCTGCGCGCGCAGTTTCCTCGCGCGACGTACAGATCGCGGTAACTTCGACGTCGCCAAGCGCGCGCCAAGCGGGCAGATGGGCCATCGCCCCCCAAGCCGCTCCCACCATGGCCACGCGAAGCGTCATCGTCTTACTCGATGATCGCCACCACGGTGCCCACGGGCACGGTTTCACCTTCATCGATCTTGACGGTCAGCTTCCCGGTTGCCGGCGCTTCGACTTCGTTGGTCGACTTGTCGGCCTCGAGCAGGAACAGGCATTCGCCTTCAGTGACCTGCTCACCATTTCCGAACATCCACTCGGCGATCTGCCCCTCGGTCATCGAAAAGCCGATCTTAGGAAAAATAACTTCGGTTGCCATGATGTGATCCCGTCTGGAGTTTCTGCAATTGGTCTAGGAGCGCAGCGCGACCGCCCGCAACCGATTGACAGACCGCGCCTCCGGGTATCGGCCCCGCGATGTCCCGTTCGTCAGCTTTCGTACTGCTTGGCCCAGTCGGCACTTTCACCAGGCTTAAGCGACGCCCCCGGGACTTTCCCCGACACCGTTTTCAGATCGAAGCCGATCGGATCGACATCGCCCTCGATCGGTACGCCAAAGGAGGAAATAGCCCAGCTCGTCATGACATAATGACCGATGGACATCACCAAATCCATTTTCTGCCGCGTATCGTAGTGGTCTCCGAGCTTTTGCCATACTTCGTCGGACACATGGTGATCGTCAATGAGATCGTCGACGGCCTGCAGAACGGCACGCTCTTCCGCTGTCCAGTGATCGGCTGTTTCAGGAAAGTCGCGGATTGCCGCTATGTCTTCCAGCGTCAGTCCGGCTTTCAGGCCGTAGCCCACATGATTGTGCCATTCATAAAGGCTTTTCACACGCACCGATACCCGCAGGATCAGCATTTCCAGGGACCGAACCGGCAGCGTGTTGGTCATCAACAGATGCTTGGACCATTGGCTGTAGGGCAAGGCCATGGCGGGATGTTGCGCCAGCACCATCATGATACTGGTGCGCGATCCTTCTTCGCGAGCGTTCGGCTCTCCCCAGAAGGCGAACACGTCCCGTGCGTCGTCTGTCCATCGTTCGCGCGGCAAGCTGGGGATACGTTGCATTTTGTCGGTCATCGCAAATCTCGTCTGGTCTGGCGGTTGGATCTAGTCTGCAAAGTCAGCTGCGGCATCGCGGGCCAGTTGCGCCTCGCTCGACACGATGTCCGCGCGATAGAAACGCGCTGCCATCAGGAAGCATAGAACGCCGGGAATAGCCAATAACGTGATAGAAAGCAGCGCCGCCCGGAGCGAATTCTCTCCATATTTGCTCGCCAGCATGTCGCTCAGTATACCAATCAGCGCCGGGCCGAGGCCAAAGCCGATCAGATAGATGGCCATCAGCGTCACCGCTGCCGTCGTCGCTCTGGCCCAGACTGGGGGCAAAGTGGTGCAAATCATGATCAGCGGCGCCGCAAAAATGCCGCCGGTGAAAGACAGGACGCCTGCCAAAACGTAGAATTGGTTGATGTCCGCCAACTGGAACATGCCCCAAATCGTGGCCACCGCTCCGATTGTCGCCAAGATGCCAATCGTCAGCTGTCGGCGCATGTCCCGTCGCCCGACAAAATCGGACAGCGGACCACCTAGAATATGGCCAACGAAGCTGCCCGCGCCGATCGCCGTACCAAGCGTGGCACCGAAACTGACTGCATCAATGTTTTCAATCCGGGTCAGATAGGCCGGGATCCAGCGCAGCACGCCGTTGACCATCAGCGCCAGACAAGCGAGCCCCCCGATCAGCCAGACCACGGTCCTGATAGCGAAAATCGTTTTCAGCGTTTGAAAGAAAGGTGGCTGCACCGGATCACGCAGCAACCCGTCGGCCATGCCCTTGGGGAAATTGCGCACCGTGAAATAGAACAGCGGCGCGACGATCAGACCAGGAATCCCAGCGAGCAAAAAAGCCGAGCGCCAACCGTAATTCGTGATGGCCCAACCGCCGATGGCATAGGCCAGCCCCATTCCTATCGCCGGGCCGGCCATGTAAACCGACGTTACCGTGCCGCGCTGATGCTTGGGAAAAAGATCGCTGAGCAAGGCTGGGCCGGGCGAACTCAAACCCGCCTCGCCAAACCCCACCCCCATGCGAGCCACGAATAGAAAAATGAAACTTTTGGCAGCGCTCGAGACGGTCGTGGCAGCGCTCCAGAGGGCAACGCTGACCGCAATCACCAGGCGTCTCGGATGCCGATCCGCAAGCCGCGCCAAAGGAATGACAGCGATGGCATAAACGCCGGCATAAGCGAGACCGTTAAGCGCGCCGATCTGGCTATCCGAAAGACTGAACTCGGCCTTGATGGGTTCGACGAGAATATCGAAAATCTGCCGATCGACCGCGCTGATTGCGGCAATGACAGTCAGCAAAAAAAGGATATACACGCGATAGGGCAGCGACGGCAGCTCTACCCCTGACGCTGACAAGCCAGTCTGCGAGACATCGTTCGCTTCCCGCAAATGATGGGCCATCAGTAGGCAAACCCAAGCTCAAGGCCCCATGTGGCCGGTTCGGCATATGTGGCGCCCAGGCCAAAGTTATTATATTGAACCTGGGTGACGAAGCGATTGTCGGTCAGGTTATCGCCAAAGGCTGCGATATAGAACCGGTCCGTGGGGTCGCGCCACTCTGCCCGCACAGACAGCGTTTCATAATCTCCGCCAGGGAATTGCGTGCCCGATGGCGCAAAGGAAAATTGAGATGTGTAGTAGATGTTTCCGGAAACAATCAGGCTGCCCCCGGCCGCAGCCGTTTCGAAACGCCCACCGATATTGCCCGTAAATTCGGGCGTGCGCTGCATGTCAACATCCGTCAGATCAAGGCGGAGGGGTAGGAGGGATAGGCCGTTTTGTAGGCAAGTCTGTTGCACGGTGGCGCCCAGATCCGCGCAGGCGAAATAGACCGGGGCGCCCGGAAAATCGGTATAGCGGCCATGAACATAGGATGCGGCCGCGTTCAGGGAGAACCCGCTTCCGAGATCGGCACTGAGCGCGCCTTCCACGCCGAAAATTTCCGCCTTCGCCGCGTTCAGGATCTCGGCCCGCCCGTTGGTGAGCAGCGAGACCTGCAGATTGCTATAATCATAGTAGAAGCCGGCAGCCTCCAGCGACACCGCGCCGAAGCTGCCCTTGAAGCCAAGCTCGAACGCATCGACCTCCTCCGGCTCGACCGCGTTGCACTGGAAAGCGGGCGGGTTCTGGCATGACCCGCCTACATCCACGATCGCGGCCTTATAACCGCGCGAGAAGGACGCGTAGATGCTGGTCTGATCGGACGGTTTGTATCGCACGACGATACGCGGCGTCAGCTTGTCCCCCTCCGTATCGGGGACGAACGTCCTGGCCGTCCCGACGCTGTACGATGCATCGGTGATCGTATCATGCGCATAGCGCACGCCGCCGGTGAGAAACAGGCGATCGGTCAGCTCATAGGTCGCATCGAAAAAAGCGGCGTAACTGCGGGTCGGAGCCTCGGATCCGCCCAGCCTGATCCGCGGGCCACCCTGGCTGACCGCGCTGTCCAGAAACGTCAGATAGCGATCGGAATTGTAAAGAAAAAACAGGCCGGCTGTATATTGCAATCGCGCCCCGGCCTTGGATGTCAGCAGCAGTTCCTGAGTCCAGGTATTGTTGATCACCGGAATGCCGAACTGGAAGATCGGCAAGGCCGTCTTGTCGAGATCCAGCGAGGAATCGAGATCCTGATGGCGATATTGCGTGTAGGACGTCAGGTCTGCAAAACCCAGATCGGCCTCGAGGGTCAACTGCACGACATCGGTGTTGCTGGTGATGAAGCTGCGATCCGCGCCCGGCGCATAGAAATCCGGATCGGTCGTGTAAGCCGATGGCGGATAGAAGGGCGACGTTCCCACCCCGATGTCGGGATCGGTATAGATATTATACAGCACCGGCCGGGGATCATCCGATTGCAGATGCTGGTAACGCAACTTGGCCGAAAACGCGCCGAAATCGGCTTTCAGGCCGGCCCGTATCTGCCAGTTTTTAAAATTGCGATCGCGCCTGCCGGTCGCCAGATTGCGCTGAAATGCGTTGCCGCTGGTATAGAGCCCTTCGATGTCGAAGGCGATATGGTCGGTTATACCGGTGGTGGCATAGGCCTGCGCGCGCACGGTATCGAAGCTGCCATAGGACGCACGCCAGGCGGCCGATGTTTCGGTGCTGGGATCGGCGGTGTCGACCAGAATGGCGCCGCCCGTCGAATTGCGCCCGAACAACGTGCCTTGCGGCCCCTTCAGCACCTGGACGCTGCGCACCTTGAACAGTTCGAAATCGGCCTCGGCCGGATTGGGGGAATAGAACCCATCGACATAGATGCCGACATTCGATCCGCCGCCAGATGTGGTGATGCTGGTGCCGATACCACGGATGGTGGGCTGGACGAACTGGCTCTGCCGGTCGAAGCGAAGCGCCGGGGTCAGTTTCACGATATCGGAAAGCTGCTCTACATTGGCCGCTTCCAGCTGGTCCGTCCCAAGGGCCGTGATCGAAATCGGCACATCGACCTGGGCTTCCTCGCGCCGCTGGGCAGTGACGACGATCACATTGCCGCCGGCCGAAACCTGCGTCTCCAGCCCAACATCATCGGCGCCCTGTTCACGCGGCGCATCCGCACTTTGCGCGGCCAGTGGGCTTGCCCCGGCAGCCAATGCCACGGACGCTGCCGAACTTAGCAACCGCAAAGAAAAAGAAGCTGTGGCCATTGGTATAGTTCTCCCACGGATTGGCGCCGTCTTTCGCCGCGCCTTTGCCTTGCCGATAAACCCGATCCGGCTTGGCGCATAAACCCCTCTCCCATTCTTCGCCGGGGCGATTGGCCTGCAGGTTGCCGACCGGTTGCTATTGCCGGGGATTGTCTGGCCGCAAAGGGCGACGTACGATCGGCCCCATGATTGGGCCAGAATTCTTAGCGGTCGCGGCGCTCGATGTGCTTTCGGAAACAGCTGCGCACGCGGTAGACGTGAAGGGCCGGACGATCCTGCTCTGCCTGCAGGCAGGCAAGGTGTTCGCCATTTCGGCCCGGTGCAGCCATGCGGATCAGGAACTGACCTGCGGCGCTGTGCGCAATGGCTGGATTTCCTGTCCTGCGCACGGCGCGCGCTTCGATCTGGCAACGGGCGAACCGCTCAATCCCCCGGCGACCACCCCGATCATGACCTATCCGGTACGGATCAGCGGCGGCATGGTCGAAGTGGCCGTGTAACAGGGTCAAGGAGCGAGGACGGACGCCATGTCCGTGCCGCTATCCGGCGTATCGGACCGCCAGCGGACGGAGCCATAGGGCCGCTCGAGACGTCGGCGGATGCGGCTGTCGTCATGCAAGCTGTTGAGCGCTTCGACGCGTTCCTGCGCTTCCATATCCGCTTTGGTGTAGCGGTCTCGCAGGTGCAGATAGTCCCCCCAGGTCGGGCAGATATAACGTTCGGTCCATAGTTGCGGCACGGCAATGTCCCGTGACAGGGACCAGTTGAAGCCGCCATTGCGGCGGCGCGTTTCACCGACGGATTGCATGGCCTGATAGAAATCCCGCGCCGAATCCAGCGCCACCCGATAGTCGATCTCGATCACGATGGGCCCAGATCTGGGCGTCAGAGCAAGCGCCGTATTCGGCTGGTTATCGATGGCCACCTGTTCGCTCTGGCCGCTGATTTCCCGGCGCAGCGGCAGCACGAAGCCGAGCGACATCGTAACACCCAAAACGCTGCCGGAAATAATCATGATGGCCGGGATACCGATCTGATCGGCCAGCCCGCCCCACAGAACGGCCCCGATCGCCACACCGCCCGTGACGGACGCGCTGAACAGCGACAGGGCCCGTGCCAGCACCCAGCGCGGCGTCGATAGCTGGATTCCGATGTTGAGCATCGAGAAGACCAGCATCGTCATGGCCCCCTGCACCAGAAACAGTGCGGCGCTGAGCCAGATCAGCGTGCTGATACCGATGCCGATCAAGGCTGCTGCAGCGGCAAAGGTTGCGCAGCGGATGGCGTTTTCCGGTCCCAGCCGGTCCCGTGCGGCCGTCGTGACCAGGGATCCGAGCACGGCACCGACCCCGCTTGCGCCGAGCAGCAGGCCATAGACCGCCGCATCGCCGTTCAGCACGTCCTGTGCAATCAGCGGGGCCATCGCCGTGCTCGTTGCCCCGGCAAATCCAAACAGAAAGCTGCGCACCAGAGCGTTGCGCACGCTGGATGCATGGCGGGCATAGCGCAAACCGGAGACGAGCGCCCGGTTCAGCCGTTCGGGCGGAAGGCGGGACGATATATGCTCCCGGCGCCAGAAGAATATCGCCAGCAGCAGCGGTATATAGCCCAGCGCATTGACCGCGAATGCCGCCTGCGCCCCGGCCGCCAGTACGATAACGCCGCCCACCGCGGGGCCGAAGCTGCGCGCCAGATTATAGCTGACCGACCCCAGCGCGACAGCCGATGGCAAGTGCGTCACCGGCACCAGTTCACTGATCGAGGATTGCCAGGCTGGCCCATAGAGCGCCACGCCGGCACCGATGACAAACAGGAGGCCCAGCAAAAGCCAGGGCGTGATCAGACCGGCGAACCCGACCGCCGCCAGCACGCATCCTGCGCAACAGGCCAAAGCGAGACCGGCCAAGGCGATCTTGCGACGATCGAACATATCGGCCAGCGCGCCGGCCGGTAGCGCCACCAGCATGAGCGGTGCCATCAGCGCCGTCTGGACGAGCGCGACCATCACGGTGGAATCGCTCAGCCTTGTCATCTCCCAGGCGGCTGCAACGCCAAGGATCAGATGTCCGAAATTGGATAGAAGGCTGCTGGTCCAGATGCGACGGAAGATGGGAACACCCAGCGGCGCCAGCGCAGACCCGCGCCTGGGATCCATTTGTACCATCGCCGCAAGCCCTATCTGTGCCCGATGGCCCCTGCTTGTCCCGCGTCGCCATGGCTTGTCATCCCAAGCGGCCATGACATCGCCCGGGCGTAGATGCGGACCTTATACCACTGGCTCATGGTAAAAGGCGCTTCACCGTGCGACTTTGCGGGAAATAACAGTCCGGGCAGGAGAGCAATGGAATGGCCGACGCTTATATCATCGATGCGGTACGCACTCCGCGGGCGATTGGAAAAACCGGCAAGGGCGCCTATTCCGGCTTGCATCCCCAGCATATTGCAAAGGCGGTTCTGGAAGCCATTCGTGATCGCAACGGGCTGGACACCGCGACCGTGGACGACATCATCTGGGGCACCAGCGCACAGATGGGGCTGCAAGGCGGCGATCTTGGACGGATGGCCGCGCTCGATGCCGGTTACGACGTCAAGGCCAGCGGCGTGACGCTGGACCGCTTCTGCGGCTCGGGCCTTACCGCTACCAGTCTGGCCGCCGGGCAGATCATGTCCGGACTGGAAGACTGCGTGATCGCCGGCGGCACCGAGATGATGAGCCATGTCATGGATCATGGCATGATGCTGCGCGAAAAGAAGGCGCATGTTGCCGGTGGGATCGGCACCAACAATCCCACGCTGGATGCGCGGCATCCGCAGACCAATCAGGGCGTCGCTGCCGATGCCATTGCGGCCATGGAAGGCATCTCCCGCGCGGAGCTGGAGGCCTTTGGCGTAGAGAGCCAGCGGCGCGCGGCCATCGCCATGAAGGAGGGCCGGTTCGACAGATCGCTGGTTCCGGTCAAGGACGCCGATGGCCATGTTGTGCTGGACCGGGAAGAATATCCACGCCCGGACACCACGGCGGAAAAACTGGCCGGCATGAAACCGGCTTTCGCGATGTTCTACGATCTGCCCGCCAATGCGTCGGGTGAGACATTTGCAGGGCAGATCAGGCGGAAATATCCGGATCTGGATTTCGAGGCCGTCCACCATGCCGGCACATCGTCCGGCGTTGTGGATGGCGCAGCGGCGCTGCTTCTGGCGTCGAAAGACTATGCCGACGCCCATGGAATGACACCGCGCGCGCGTATTGTGGCGGCGGTGAATGTCGGTGACGATCCCACGCTGATGCTGAACGCTCCGGTTCCTGCGGCCAGAAAAGCCCTGGAACGGGCGGGGCTGACCAAGGACGATATCGACGTCTGGGAGATCAACGAGGCGTTTGCCGTGGTGGCCGAAAAATTCATCCGCGATCTGGATCTGCCGCGCGACAAGGTCAACGCGAATGGCGGCGCCATCGCCCTGGGTCATCCGATCGGGGCGACCGGCGCCGTCCTGATCGGAACGGCACTGGACGAGCTGGAGCGAACCGGCGGACGGTATGCGCTCATCACGATGTGCGCCGCGGGCGGCATGGCGCCGGCGATCATTATCGAACGGGTTTGACCCGCCCGATCATTCGATAACCATCATCCGGCCATAGCCATTATCTGGGCGGCATGCGGATGGCGCCATCGATGCGGAATTGATGGGCGTTGAGATAGCTATTGCGCGCGATTTCCAGTACCAGGCTGGCAAATTCCTCTGCATGCCCGAGCCGCTTTGGAAACGGCACCGAGGCATTGAGATTGTCCCACATCTTCTCGTTCAGATCCTTGAACCGCAGCATGGGCGGCGTCGCGAAGATGCCCGGCATGATGGAATTGACGCGAATGCCCAGGTCCATCAGATCGCGCGCCATCGGCAGCACCAGGCCGTTGACCCCGGCCTTCAGCGATCCATAGGCGATCTGACCGATCTGGCCGTCCTGCGCGGCGGCACTGGATGTCAGGATGATCGTTCCGCGTTCGCCATCGTCATTCACCGGATCGGCAGACGCCATGCCAAGCGCGCTGATCGATGCCACGCGGTAGCTGGCAATCAGGATACCTTGCGCAGAGAACGCATAATCTTCGGTCGAGAACCGTTTGAAACCGCCCGTTTCCTTGTCCTTGCCGACGGTCTTGCCGCCCTTGGCGGCCATGGCGCAGTGCACCAGGACGCGCTCCTGTCCATGCGCCGCGCGTGCGGCCGCAAAGCCGGCCTCGACGCTCTGCTCGTCCATGATGTCGACCTTGTGGAAGGTACCGCCAATCTGCATCGCCGCCGCCTCCCCCGCGTCTTCGTTGAGATCGAATATCGCGACCTTGAGGCCTTGCTCCGCCAAGGCTTCGGCGCTTGCGAGGCCCAGGCCGGATGCGCCCCCGGTTACGACGGCGCCAAGACTGGAATCGAGTTTCATAATAGCGGTCTCCCGGCTGCGTGAATGACCGGAAGAACTATAGAAGCGGCCAAATGGATCGCCACCGCATGAGCGCTATATCGCACCGGCGGACGAGACCGCAGAACCCCCGTGTTTTTGCCATCATTCCATCGTTACGGCGATGATCGCGCTCAATCGGCCTTCACAGGGTGACGTGCCCGGCGGCTCTGCTTATCCCTGCTCTTCCAGGCAAAAGGGGAAGTGGCGATGGCGAAAGTTATGGAGGGCATCAAAGTCCTGGAGGTCGCACAATTCACCTTCGTACCGGCAGCGGGGGCCGTCCTGGCCGATTGGGGCGCGGACGTCATCAAGATAGAGCATCCCGTGCGCGGCGATACGCAGCGCGGCTTCCTCAACATGGGGGGCGTTCAACTGGATCCCCAGCGCCATACCCTGTTCGAGCATCCCAACCGGGGCAAACGCAGCGTCGGCATCGATTTCACCACGGCCGAGGGTCAGGACGTGCTGCACGAACTGGCCAAGCAATGCGACGTGTTCCTGACCAATTATCTTCCGCAGCATCGCCAGAAATATAAATTCGATATCGAGCATATTCGCGCGGTGAACCCCGACATCATCTATGCCCGCGGCAGCGCCTGGGGCGACAAGGGGCCCGAGCGGGAAAAGGGAGGCTTCGACGGCACCGCTTTCTGGAGCCGGAGCGGCATCGCCGACTGCATGACGCCGGAAGAGCTGGAGGGGCCGCTGTCTCAGGGCATCCAGGCCTTTGGCGATTCCATTGGGGGCATGTTCATCGCGGGCGGCATTTCGGCGGCTCTGTTTCATCGCCTCCGGACCGGCGAGGCCAAGGAGCTGGACGTATCCCTGCTTTCCACCGCCACCTGGGCGGCCGGCGCCAATATGGCGCAGGCGCTGGAAACCGGCATCGTGACGCGCAATTCCATGCCGCGCTCCGGCGGCAGCAGCCGCAATCCGTTCATGGGTAATTTCCGCACATCGGACGGCCGCACGATCAATCTGTGCATCGTCAGCCCGACCGGTTTGATCGAGGATACCTTCCATCATGTCGGCCGACCGGAGGCAGCCGCAGATCCTCGCTTCAAGGACGTGCTCAGCCTTATCGAACATGCGGACGCGGCGAGCGAAATTCTGGTCCAAGCCTTTGGCGAGAAATCGTTCGACTATTGGCGCGAACAGCTGCGTGGCATGAAAGGCCAGTGGGCCCCCATCCTGACCCTGATCGAACTTGCCGAGGAAGAGCAGATCAAGGCGAATGATCACATTCTGGAAGTCGATGCCGCAGATGGCAGCGACAAGCCGCTCAAGCTGTCGCGCAGTCCCGTCGAATGGGATCATGAACCCATCACCGCCACCCGCTCCCCCCAACCGAGCGAGCACACCGAACTCGTGCTGATGGAAATGGGCGTGGAATGGGACCGGATCGAGCAATGGAAGGCAGCAGGCGCCATTGCATAAATTAACCACCCTTCATCACACAGTAGGATTGAGCCAATGAAGCCAGGAACGCGATTGAAGAGCGCGGTGTGCGATACCGAAGTCATGGTCATCCGCGGCGGCGAAGGAACCGTCGAATGCGGCGGCGCGGCGATGACCGAGGATGGCGCGAAAACCGGCGAGCCAGCGGCAGATCATCAAAACGGTACCCTGATCGGCAAACGCTATGTCGATGGGGGCGGAACGGTCGAGCTGCTATGCGTCAAAGCCGGCAAGGGATCGCTCGCGCTGGATGGCACGCCCATGGCCACCAAGGATTCCAAGCCCCTGCCCGCTTCGGACTGATCGGAACCACCAGGCCGCCATGAATATCGCGCTTTTCCTCGAAATGGCCGCAGAGGCCGCGCCAGACCGCATCGCCCTGGTCTGCGATGGGCGCTCGTTCAGCTATGCCCAATTGCTGGCTGGCGCCCGCGGCGCAGCCACCATGATCGCGCAGTCCCATGCCGAGCATGTGGCCTTGCTCGACGAAGCGAGCGAAGCGGCCGTGTTCGCGCTGTTCGGCGCCGCGCTGGCCGGCGTGCCCTATGTTCCGCTGAATTACCGCCTGGCGGATGCCGATCTGGCCGCCCTGCTGCAACGCATAACGCCGTGCCTCCTGGTCGGTGACGTGGCGCGTGCACGCTCGCTGCACGATGATGAACGCAACATGTTGATCGCGCGAGAACGCTTCACCGGTCAGGCCAAGGAGGCGCCGGCCATAGAGGAAAGCGATGCCGGTCTGGGCACCGCCGTGCAACTGTTCACAAGCGGTACGACGGGCATGCCCAAAGCCGCCATCCTGCGGCATACCAATCTGACCAGCTATGTCATCGGAACGGTGGACTTCGGCTCGGCTCCGGAAGGTTCGGCTGGCCTCGTCACTGTGCCGCCTTATCATATCGCCGGTATCGCAGCGCTCCTGACCTCGATCTATTCTCAGCGGAAAATCATATTGCTGCCCGCATTCACGCCCGAAGCATGGCTCGATCTGGTGGCCGACCAGCGCGTCACGAACGCCTTCGTGGTTCCGACCATGCTGGCGCGCATCGTGGATGTCATGGACAAGGGGCATCGGCCCGATATGTCTTCGCTGAAAGCCATTTCCTATGGCGGCGGTAAAATGCCGCTCGAGCTCATCTCGCTCGCGCTGGATCTCTTCCCGGAAACCGGCTTTACGAACGCCTATGGCCTGACCGAGACCAGTTCGACGGTGGCGCTGCTCAGCCCCGAAGATCACCGGGCGGCCAAGGCATCGAACGATCCGATGGTCCATGCGCGTCTGGCGTCCGTGGGGATTCCCCTGCCCACCATCGAGCTGGAAATAAGGGATGAAGACGGCAAACTGCTCGGGCGCGATGCCGTCGGCGAGATTTACGTGCGCGGCGAGCAGGTTTCGGGCGAATATAAGGAAAAGAGCGCGTTGACGGCCGATGGCTGGTTTCCGACGCGCGATGCCGGCTATCTCGATCGCGATGGTTATCTGTTCCTGTCGGGCCGGGCCGACGACGTGATCGTACGGGGCGGCGAAAACCTGTCGCCTGGCGAGATCGAGGACGTCTTGCTGACCCATCCCGCCGTGACGGACGCCTGCGCCACTGGAATTCCAAGCCATGAATGGGGCGAAACGGTGGGCGTGGCGCTGGTGTTGAGCGACGGCAACAAAGCCCCCGAACAGCAAGAAATACAGCAGCTGGTGCGTGATCGTCTGCGTTCAAGCCGTGTTCCCGAACAGATTCTGTTCGTCGAGAGCCTGCCCTATAACGAGATGGGCAAATTGCTGCGACGCGAGGTCAAAACCTGGTTCAAGAGGTGATCACACCGGGCGACTTGCCCCTTCCGCTGTCGGCATGGGCCCAGCGCCATATCCATTCGCTCAACCGGCTGAGCGGTGTTCGTCAGAAAAGCAGCGCCGACCAGCTGATGCGCGAGCGGACCGTGACCAACGGCTATGGCACTGCCGGACGGCGATCCGCCGGCGGAGGCAGCCAATTCCATCGCACGCAGGATGGTGCCATTGCCCTAAATCTGTCCCGCGAGGACGATCGAACGCTGCTGCCCGCGCTGTTCGAAACGGCCGATGTCGAGGATCTTGCCGCCTGCTGTTCGCACGCAAAGGAAGGCAGGCTCGTCGCCCGTGGCCGCACCCTGGGGCTCGCGATCGCCGGATTGCATGAACAGCCGGTCTCGCATGCGCTCGAGGTGCGAGCTTTGGGCGACCGAAAAGCCCCCCGCCCCATGCCCCGCCTGTTGGACCTTTCCGCTCTATGGGCGGGCCCGCTGGCATCGCGACTGCTGCAGAATGCCGGATGCGCGGTGACGCGGGTGGACAGCGTCGGCCGGCCGGACGCGATGGAGCACGCCGACCCGGCGCATTTTCAGGCATTGAACGATGGCAAACGGCGCATACAACTCGACTTGCGCAGCGGCGAGGGCCTGCGCCGATTGCGTGCGCTGATCGCGCAGTCCGATATCGTCATCGAGGCGGCCAGGCCCCGCGCGCTGTTACAGCTCGATATCGATGCCGATGCCATGATCCGGGCGCAGCCGGGGCTGACGTGGATCACCATCACCGGCCATGGCACGGCAAAGGGCGCTGGCGATTGGGTCGCGTTCGGCGACGATGCGGCCGTGGCAGGCGGGCTCAGCCGGGAGATGTTCGAAACGACCGGACGCTTGGCCTTCGTCGGCGACGCCATCGCCGATCCATTGACCGGCATTCGTGCGGCAGAACTCGCTTATCGTCATCACCTCGATGGAGGCGGTGTTCGCATGATCCTGTCGATGAGCGGGCTTGTCGCTCAGGCCATTCGCAGCGAAAAGGCCCGGTCGCCGGCACAATGGCAAGCGCTTCTGCACGCCTGGTCCTGCCGGACAGGCAAGCCGATTGGGCGCTTACCGGCCGACGGTCAGATGGCGCCGTCATGCTGATCCGCAACGCCGAAATCTGGCGCGGCGCCACACAGGACGTGCGGACCGTCGGGAACAGGGTCGCAGCGATCGGAAAATTGCAGCGGGAGACGGATGAACCCGTTCTGGAAGCCGATGGCTGTGCCCTTCTGCCCGGGCTGCACGATCATCATATCCATCTGGCGGCGACGTCCGCCGCGATGCAATCGGTGGATTGCGGTCCGCCCCATGTGAACAATGCCGGGGAACTGGCGATCGCCTTGGCGCAGACGGGCACAGGGTGGCTGCGCGGCACGGCCTATCATGAAAGCGTGGCCGGCGTCCTGACCCGCAAGCAAATCGACGCATGGCAATGCGATCGTCCGGTGCGCGTTCAGCATCGGTCCGGCCGGATGTGGTTCTTTAACAGTGCCGCCTTGGCACTCCTGCGCGATTGCCCCGATATACCCGCAGGCATCGACTTCGATACCGGGCAGGCGTTCGAGATCGACGATTGGCTGCGCGGGGCATTGTCATCCAGGCCGCCAGATTTGCGCGCGCTCAGCCGCACCTTGGCGGCCCATGGCATGACCGGCGTGACGGAGATTTCGCCCTCCAACTCCCATGCGGAAGCGCAGTGGCTCGGCCGTGAGATAGAACAGGGCAACTTGCGGCAGCATTGCGTTCTGGCCGGGCGGCTGGACCTGTCCGATCGCATGCTGCCTCGCGGCATCGCGCTGGGCCCGCTCAAACTCCATCTTCACGAACATCAGCTGCCCGATTTCGAGCTGGTGGTAGACCGGATTTCGGCGGCCCACCGGTTGGCCCGCCCTGTCGCCGTTCATTGTACCACCGAGGTGGAACTGGTTTTCACGCTCGCTGCTTTGGCCGAGGCGGGCACCCTGGCGGGCGATCGCATCGAACATGCCGGCATCGCTTCCGACGCGCTGATCGAGCAGATGGCCGCACTGAGGCTGATCGTCGTCAGTCAGCCGCACTTCATTGCGGAACGCGGCGACCAGTATCGCGAAGCCATTCCGCCGAGCGAGCATTCGCTGCTCTATCGCTTGCGGTCCTTCATTGGCGCTGGCGTCCCTCTGGCCGCAGGCAGCGACGCGCCCTATGGCTCGACCAATCCCTGGACGGCCATGTCCGCGGCATGTTCGCGCCGCACGCGGAACGGCCATATGATCGGTGCCAAGGAGGCTCTGTCGCCAGAACAGGCCCTGTCTTTATATTTGCGCGATCCGCTAAATCTGACCGTCGAACGCCAGATCGCTGTGTCGGGGCCGGCAGATCTTTGCTTGCTGGACCGTCCCTGGGCGGCGGCGCGCGCGGATCTGTCTGCGGTCGCGGTCCGCGCCACGCTGTTCGACGGCAGCTTAGTCTATGATCGCGTCGACCAGCCCCCAGTCCAGCGCCGTTCGGGCGCCGATGCGGCGGCCTGACAGCATCAACAGCGCGGCCCGCTGACGTCCGATACGCCGCGACAGCGAGACGCAGCCTCCGGCGCCGGGAATCAGCCCCATCTTCAACTCCGGCAGGTGAAATATGGCCGACGACCGCGCCGTCATCCGGTCAGCAAAAGCCGCCAGTTCCAGCGAGGAACCCATGCAGAGACCTTGAACGCTAACATGCAGTCGCGCCGGGCACGCCACTATGGCATGGGCTGGCAGCGTTTGCAGCCTGATGCCATGCGCGGCAACCGGATCGGTCGTTGTACCGAACTCGCCCAGTTCCGCGCCTGTGCCGAACGCCCTTCCGACCGCACTCAGCTCGATGCGGGCTATGCTGTCATCCAGCACGGCAAGGTCAAAGGCCTCGCGCAAACCGTCCCGCAGGGACACGTCGATCGCGTTCCACGCCGCTGGCCGATCGATCACCAGATGCAGCACATTGTTCTCGCGCGACATCTGCAGCTGCCCCGGCGGCCATTCTGGCGCCTCGCCTCTTGCTGCAAGCCAAGCATGGTGTTCCGCGCCGCCCTGGAGGGTCGACATCGCCAGGGACTCGGCCACCAGCGCCTCTCTGACGGGCAGATGCGCGATCAGCCGCAGCAATTGCACGCAGATGGTAGCGCTAAACGGATTAGCGAGAATCGAGTCGATCAGCTGGCCAATGGAAAAGGGCGACTCGACGATCACATCGAGATGACTGGCCAGCGGATGGTCGCGCGGACCAATTCCGATGACCGGGCATGGCGGCAGTTCGCCAACGCATATGTCGCGCGGCTCGGCGTCCAGATCCAGCACGATCAGCGGTGGAATTTCCGTCCGATCAAGGGTTCGTAAGCGACTGAACTGCAGGACAAACGGCGCACATAACATCAGCATTCCCTAGCGTCCCCCACGCTCTCGGCAAGCGCCCAATTATGCTGCACTGCAATAAACTGTACCCTGTCGTTTTTCGTTGACAGCCGCTCCTTTGAAGCCAACACTGTTGTTCACTAACTGGAGAGATGACATGACAACGCAGACCGCTAACAAGGCCAAAATCGCTCGTCGGGTTATTGAGGTTCTTGAATATTTCGATGACGCGCATCGTGAAGCCACAGTGATGGATATCGTGCGCCGCTATGATCGCCCGCAAAGCAGCACGTCCGAACTGCTGTCCAGCCTCGTCGAGCTTGGCGTTCTGTACAAGGATTGTCAGTCACGCTCCTACCGTCCCACGCCGCGTGCGGCCATGCTGGGCGCAAACACGCAAACGCCGCTCGTGCGCTCAGGTGGCCTTTCGGCACTGCTGGATCGGCTTCAGGCCCAGACGGGCCTGACTGTCGCGCTATTCGGCCTGGTCGGTGTCGAGGTTCAGGTCTTCAATTGCCTATCGGGCACCGTCGGTTCCAATGCCGGTTTCCGCGAGAGCATCGTTGGTGGGAAGACCGAGCGCCTAACCGACTCCACGGTCGGCCAATTGCTGCTGTCGACGCTGTCCAGGCCCCGGCGTGAGGGCATCATTCGCCGCCTCAATGCGGAAACAGACGGCCACCATATGCCCTATTCCGAAATGCTCGACCTGATCGATCGGTATGAGCGGCAGCGCGGCGCGACGGGCGCGGCGGGCTTCGGTATCGACGCGGAGATCTGTGCGGCGCTGCTGCCAAATTATCATGTCGACCAGCCCATGGCGATTGGCTTCGTCTACAAACCGTCCGGCAATATCGATGCCGAGGCCCTTGCCAACACCGCAAAATCGGCCATCGAACAGATGGTCAAGAACAGCGAACAGCGCGAAACGGTCACGCCAATGACAGCCGCCGCCTGATCAGGCTTTATAGCGGACATGCAAAAGCCGGGTCGTCGACCCGGCTTTTTTTATGTTCTGATTAACCGATTGGGAGCGAACAATCCGCGAGCGGAGAACGCGCCCAATCTAGTTCGCGTGCTCGCCTACGCAGACTGTTTCTTGCGCTGGTCATGCTGCGAGAACATGCGCATCAGATCGCCAGATGTGATGGGCCGCGTGGTCCCCTCGTCCACGGGACGATCGCCGCCCGAACTTTTGGGCGCGGTATCCACACCGGCATCGTCCGCACGCTTGCGGAGCGCAGCGACGGTAACCTCTTCCCTTTTCACCATGTCAAACAGTGGAAAGTTGAACCAGTTCATCGCGTTGCCGTGCGAAATTTTCTCGATCTGCGTGTCCGTCAAATGCTTGATGGACTTCCACAGATGCTCCGGCACTTCAGGCCACAGCGTATCGGAATGCGGATAGTCGGTTTCATAGGCGATATTGTCTTCGCCGATGAACTCGATATTTTGCAGCCCGAACTGGTCATCGATGAAACAGGTAAGGAAATGGCGCTTGAACATTTCGCTGGGCTTCATCTCCTGGAACACCGAGTTGGTCCAGGCCTTGTGCCGCCAATTGGAAAAGTCCGAACGTTCCATGAAATAGGGCACCCAGCCAATGCCGCCTTCCGACAGCGCAATGCGAAGTGACGGATATTTGTGCAACGCTTCCAGCTGCAGCCAGTCGGCTGCGCCATAGGCAATCGACATCGGCATGGTGGTGATCCACGCCTCGATCGGCGTTTCTTCCGATGCATGCGGTGCCGGGTTGCCCGCGCCGATATGGCAGCAGATGGTCAGATCCGTATCGACGATCGCCTTGAAGAACGGGTCCCAATACTCATTGTGAATGCTCGGCAGGCCTTGCGACGTCGGGGCATCGCTGACGGAAACCGCCTTGAAGCCCTTCTTGGCCAGACGATGGATCTCGGCGACGCAGGCATCCATGTTCCAGGTAGGCAGGATCCCGCAGGGAATGAACCGTTCCGGATAGGAATCGCACCATTCGTCCTTGTGCCAGTCATTATAGGCGCGAAGATGCACGAGCGCGCGGTCCTTGTCGGCAACGCGGTGCAAGCGGCCACCGGCGAAATCGAAAACGCTGCCGAAGTTTACGGAAGACGCGATGCCGTTGACGTCCATATCGCCCACGCGCGCGTGCACATCGTAGACACCTTCGCGCAGCTGATCGAGCGCGGTCGGCTCCATACCATATTCGTCCATCGGACGGCCGACGACGGCGTTCAGCCCGACCGAGGGCAGATACATGCCCTGATATTCCCAGGCCGCCTTGCCATTCTTGTCGGTGATGAAGGTTGGCGCATCTTTCAGGTCCTCAGCCGACAGATGGTTTTTGAACATGTCCGGTGGCTCGCTGATATGATCATCCACGCTGATCAGCACCATATCGTTCATCTGCATGTTCATTCTCCTTCTGCGCAGGGTCCGCGACCCTTTTAGGGGAGTCGATTAGCGGCAACGGAGGATGGTGCCCAATATGTGCCCCAAACATCGCCTGTGTGAAGTCGCACGCGAAAGGCAACCCGGCGGTTACACGCCTGAGTTGCCAGTTTCAGCGCTGTGCAGATGTTTCGCCATGTCCTTGGGGGAAGCGCACGCCACCGGATTACTCAGTCGCGGGCAAGCAGGAGAGCGGCCGCCATGGGCCCCCCGCCGCTGGTCGCGACGGCCAGCGACGGGTTGCCCGATACTTGCCGATCTCCGCCCAGGCCGCGCATTTGCACCACGGATTCATGCGCAAAGCCGAAGCCGTGCAGCCGCCCCGCGCCCAGCTGACCGCCCGACGTGTTCATCGGCAACACGCCGTCGAGCGCTATGCGGGTGCCACCTTCGACAAACCGATGCCCCTCGCCGATCGGGCAGATTCCAAGGCCCTCGAGCCAGGTAATCGGATGAAAAGCGAAGCCATCGTAGAGCTGGGCGATATCGAGATCCGACGGGCCATAGTCGCTATGCTCCCACAGCGCTTTGCCGGTAGCGTAGGACCCCGGCCATTCGGCCTGATCCCAGCTATATCGCTCCACCGAACCGGCGGTGGCCGCAATGCGAACCGGCGTTGCTGTAATCTCGTCCAGCGCATCCCCTGCCGAGACGATGATCACGGTCGAGGCGTCGGTGAAACGATCGCAATCATACAGACAAAATGGCGTGGAAATCATGCGTGCGGCGAAATATTTGTCCGCCGAGAGCGGCTCTTTTACGATCGCGCGCGGATTGAGCGCGGCATTGCGATGCGCATTGATGGCGATCGCAGACAATTGCTCACGCGTCATGCCATAGCGGGCCATGTGCCGCGTTGCATATTGCGCCACCCAATTGGCCGCGGAAATGGCGTAAAATGGCGCCGTCCACTGGCTCGCGCCGCTGACGTCCTTGCGGTGCATCGGCGGATATTCGTCCGGATCGGCCAACGCGCCGGCTTCATACACCGTGCGAAAACACAGCACATGCCTTGCCCTTCCCGCTTTCACGGCCATGGCCGCAGCCGCGATCGCGCCGAGTTGCGCGGTCATTTCCTGGGCGCCCAGATGCCACCGGGTCTTAAGCCCCAGGGCCTCGATCACATCGTCCGACGACACAGGAGAAAATCCGAGATAGGTCGGCATTTTGCCGGGATAGGTGGCCACCCCGTCAATCTGTCCGGCAACGAGCCCGGCATCATCGAGCGCCTCCCGAATGGCGTCGACGGTCAAGAGCAAGGGCCGCCGCTTCAGACGAACGCCGACCTCAGACATGCCGATGCCGCTAATATAGGCCTGTGGCTCACCCATTACCCGGCCCTCTCGAACAGGGGAAAGAAGATGCCATCCTCTTCGGAAAAATTGACGACGACGGGGTCATCCACCGCCACGTCCGTCGGAGCGCAGCCGATGATATTGGTAGTGAGAAAGATGCTCTCATCCTCCTCCAGCGCGACGCGCGCAATCACGAACGGCACATCGAGGCCCGGCATCCATGGCTGGTGATTGATGGTGAAACTGTCGATACGCCCCCGCCCGGACGCGGGTTGCGGGGAAACATTCTCGCTCCAGCAATGGCGGCAAATCGGTTGCGGCGGATGCAGCCACCGGTCGCAATCGCCGCAGCGGCAGATCATCAGCTTCCCACTGGCGCCGCCGGTCCAGAATGCCCGATTTTCAGCGGTTAATCGTGGCCGCGGACGGGGCGGGCCGAAACTCATTTGTCCCAGACAAGGTGCAGTGTGTCCGGACCGATGACATTGCCGCCATGGAAGGTGACGGGCTTGTCCGGATCGAGCCGGAATTCCGGAAGCGCCTTGACCATTTCCTCGTACAAGACCTGCAGCTCGATCCGCGCGAGATGGGACCCAAGGCAGCGATGCGGGCCGGTGCCAAAAGCAATATGCGCCTTGTTTTCCCGGTTGAGCGTGTAGGCTTCAGGGTTCTGAAACTCGCCTGGGTCGAGATCCGCAGCGGGCAGAAACATGAGCGCCTTCTCGCCCTTCTTCAGCGTCACGCCCTGGAATTCGGAATCTTCGCTGACGAACCGCGGCGGAACGGTGAAGGTGTAGCGCCGCAAGATTTCCTCCGCAGCCTCGGCAATCAGCGCGGGGTTGTCGCGCAGCTTGCGCTGCAATTCCGGATCGGTGGCAAGATGCCGCGCGCCAAGACCCATGCCGTTCATCACCGTGTCGAGGCCGGCCACGAACAGCATGACGGCATAATTCTCGATATCGTGCAGCGTTGCCGGGCGGCCATCGAAATCGGACTGCCAGAGCAGGGACAGCACATCGTCTTTCGGCTCGCGCTGACGGTCCAGGATCGTTTCGCGCATCACATCGGCCACCTTGCGCAGCCGCTTCTGAATGGCGCGCGGGTCCATGTCGGTATCGTGCAGATGGTCCGCCACGAGATCGCGATATTCACGCTGTTTGCTCTGTGGCAGACCGAAGAGCGCGAGGAAGATCTGCGTCGGCAGCGGCTCGGCCACATCGGCCATGAACTCGCAATGGCCCTGATCCTTGATCCGATCGATAAGACCAGCGGCAAGCGCCCGGATCTGGTCCTTGAGCGCCAGCATGTTCTTCGGGCTGAACGTCTTGTTCAGCGGCTTGCGATAGGTATCGTGATGCGGTGGATCGACCGTGATAGGCAGCGGAATAAGCGCTTTCTGATCGTCCGGCTGCGTCGCATTATAGGCGGCAATCGCTTCATAGGGCACGGGGCCGTTGCTGAAAATCTCGGGGCTGCGTTGCGCCGCATGCACGGCGAAATGGGCGGCAACCACCCAGTGCCCACCATGGCGCGGCGTCCAGAACATGGCCGGTGCCTCCCGCGCGATCTCAGCGATCCGGTCATGTCCATGCGCGATCAGCCCGGCATCGTAATGATAATCGAAATCATAGACCAGCTCATCCGGAACATGGTCGGGCTTGGCAACGGCAGGCGTCAATTCGGGCATGGTCGGATCGTGCTCCTTCGCGCAATAGAGTGCTGGCGTTGTGCGGCAGGCCGCCTGGAAAAACCATGGCCCATGGCCAATACCGCACCGGCGATTGCAGCGGATCAACGCCCATCGCACCTGCGATTTGGCGGCGTACCGGTTGATTGATACCGGCCCAACCGTTTTAGCCTTGCGTCATGACAATCCAGGCGGAGGCCCCATGAAGGTTCGTATCCAGAAAGCGCAATGCGTGGGCAATGCGCGGTGCCAGGCAGTCGCGCCCGATCTCTATCCGCTCGACGATGAAGGTTATATCGATACCGACGGTTTTGCACCATCGGCTGCGCAGCAGAAGCATGCCTTGAACGGCGCAAAAGCATGCCCGGAACGGATCATTTTCGTGGTCGAGAACGAGAGCGGCGAGGAACGGCAGCTCTGGCCCCCAATCAGGGCCTGAACGAGGGCGCCGGTCGGGCTCCCGCATTTTGCAATAGATACATGTTTGAGGATCTGATCGATGAGCGATATTTTGGGCTATAAGGGCAAGCGGGTTGTCGTATCGGGCTGCTTTTCCGGCATGGGGCATGCCGTAGCCAAGATGCTGATCGACCTGGGTGCCGAGGTCCATGGCCTGGACTTCAAACAGTGCGATCTTCCTCTGGCGTCTTTCAACATGATCGATCTCAGAGACCCGGAATCGATCGAGCACGCTGCCGCGCATATCGGCGGCAAGATCGATGCCTTGTTCAATTGCGCCGGCTTGCCGAATGCCTTCCCCGCCATGGACGTGATGAAGGTCAACTTCATCGGCCTGCGTCATCTGACCGAGCAGCTGCTGCCGAAGATGGGCGCGGGCGCGGGAATTGCGAATATCGCCTCGACCGGCGGGCTCGGCTGGAGCCGCCGCATTCCGGACAATATGGCGTTCGTCACGACGAAAGGCTGGGACGCCGCCATCGCCTGGTGCGAGGCCAATAAGGATACGGTGTCGGAAGGCTATGCCTTTTCGAAGGAAAACGTCATCGTCTGGACCCAGTTCATGGGCGCACAGCTTATCAAGAAGGGCATCCGGATCAACTGCACCCTGCCCAGTCCCACCCAGACGCCCATGATGAAGGCGTTTCACGAAAGCTCCGGCAAGGATGTGGTCGACGCCGCTGCGGAACCCATGGGTCGTTACTCCACCCCGGAAGAGCAGGCTGGCGGTCTCGTGCTGCTCAACTCCAGGCTCGCAAGCATCGTCAATGGCGTCGTTTTCCCAGTCGACGGCGGGTTCATGGGCGCGCTGGCCACCGGGCAGATCGACATCGCCAAGCTGATGGGCGGCAAGAAGCAGGGCTGAGCATATGAATTTCGATCTGACCGAAGAGCAGGACATGATGCGCGGAAGCTACGCGCGGCTGCTGGATGCCAAATGCACGCCCGAACGGCTTCGCGCCGCTGAAAAGACCGGCATCGATGCCGAGATCTGGGCCGAGCTTGCCGATCTTGGCGCCTTCATGCTGCGCGTGCCGGAGGACCGGGACGGACTGGGCCTGGGCACGTTCGACGCGGCGATCCTCATGGAAGAAGTCGGGCGCACCTTGCCGTCCGGGCCGATTGCGGAAACGATCCTGGCCGCCCGGCTGGTTGCCCTGCTCGGCGGCGACGAGCACGCCGAAACGCTTGCCGATATCGTTGGCGGCACAAGCATTGCGTCACTCGCCTTCGCGGACACAGGCCAAAAGCCAAAGCAATTCGTGGCAGGCGGCGAGCATGCCAAATTGGTGATCGGCAAAAGCGGCACCGATGTTCTTCTATACCAGGTAGGGCAAGATGCCTTCACCGCCGAACCAAATCTGGCATCGAACGGCCTTGTCGAAATTGATCTGACGACATGCACGGTGTTCACGCTGGCATCGAATACCGAGGCCGGACAGCTGTTCGACGCAACCTTGGAAGAATGGAAACTGCTTACGGCATCGGCCTTGGCAGGTCTTGGTCGTCAAGCTGTCAAAATGGCCGCGGAATATGCCAGCGAGCGTAAGCAGTTCGGTCAGTTCATCGGGCAGTTTCAGGCCATCAGCCATCCCCTGGCCGACAATCTTTGTGACGTTGACGGAGGCAAGCTGCTCACGTGGAAAGCGCTACGGGCCGCCGCTGATGGTAATGCCCAGGCGGCCGCCTTCTGTTCCCTGGCGCTCTGGTGGAATGCCAGGGCCGCCGGCAGCGCTGTCAGTCAGGCGCTCCAGACGTTCGGCGGCTACGGCCTGACCACGGAATATGACATTTACCTCTACAATCTGCGCGCCAAGGCCTGGCCGCTGACATGGGGTGATCCGGCGCAGCTTCTCGTTGAAGCGGGGGAGCGGTTCTACGGAGGCGCTGCGCCTGCCATGCCCGATGTCGGCGATCTGCCGATCGAGTTCGACATCGGCGAAGAAGCCCGCGAGATGATCGAGACGATCGACCGCTTCATGGAAGACAATGTGACCGCGGAGATGCGGGCCAAATTCCACTATAGCTGGGAAGGCTGGGTGCCGGAATTGCACAAGAAGCTGGCCGAGGCGGGCCTGCTGTTCTTCAACCCTGAACTCGGCGGCAGAAAAATCGGATCTTATGCCCGCGCCGCCGTGCGGCGGACGCTGGAAAAACACGGCTACGCGCACCCCGCGACCAGCGTTGCCGAAATGGTGGGCCTCATGATCGCGCGCGCCGGATCGGACGAGCTGAAGGACGAGGTGCTGTCGCGCATCATCTCTGGCGATATCATTGCAAGCCTTGGATATTCCGAGCCCGCTGCCGGCTCGGATGTCTTTTCTGCACAGACCCGCGCCACGCCGGACGGAAATGGCTGGAGCATCGAGGGCACAAAGATGTTCACCAGCGGCGCCAACCTAGCCGATTATGTCCTGATGCTTACGCGCACCAACAGCGATGTGGCCAAGCACAAGGGCCTGACCATGTTCATCGTGCCCCTGAAAACCGAGGGCGTGACGGTGCAGCCGGTGCACACCTTCCAGGACGAACGCACCAACATTACCTTTTACGACAACGTCAAGATCCCGGACAGCTACAGGCTGGGCGAGATCGATGGCGGCACAAAAACCATGTCGCTCGCGCTTGAGCTGGAACATGGCGGCAGCTTCGCCAACGCCATTCGGGCCAATCTGGAAGCGGCAGAAGAGCTCTGCGCCCTGATCGACGCACCGGACGGGGGCAAACTGATCGACGATCCGCAGGTCCGGGCACGTCTGGCACGCGTGCACGCAAGCATTGCGATCTCCGAACTGTTCGAATTTCGCGCCAGCTGGGCATCGGTGGAAAAGAAACAGAATCTTGCATTTGGTCCGATGGCCAAGATGTTCTCATCCGAGCGGTTCATGGACGATGCCCGCGATCTGATGGATCTGACCGCACCGCTGTCGCTATCCAAACGAGACGGCGCGGCTCAGCTGGTCAATCAATCCTATCGCCACGCCCATGGAACGCGCATCTACGGCGGCACCAGTCAGGTCCACCGATCGATGATCGCCGAGCGCGCCCTCGGCATGCCGCGCAGCAGAGCTTAGGAAGCCGACATGACCAGCGAACCGCATCTTCTGACAGAATCGGTCGATGGCATTCTCATCGTCACGCTCAACCGGCCGGACAAGCTGAACGCGTTATCGTCGCAGACCATGCTTCTGTTCGACGCGGCGCTTGCCGGTTTCCGCGACGATCCGGATCAGAAGGTCATGCTGATCCGCGCGGCGGGTCGCTTTTTCTGCTCCGGTGCCGATCTGAAAAGCGGTGCGCCCGGCGCGCGGCCACGCACGGCCACCGGCATACGCGAAAATCACCGCACGGGCCTGTTCGGTATGCACCGCATTTACGATGAGATGGAGCATATCGAAAAGCCCATCGTTTGCGCCATCCACGCCACCTGTGTCGGCGGCGGCCTTGAAATGGCTTTGTCCTGCGATTTCCGCCTCGCGGCACAAAGCGCGCAATTTGCTTTTCCCGAAGGCCTTTTTGGCGTGCTTCCCGCGTCGAATGGCGTCAGTCGGTTGACGCGCATCTGCGGTCCGCATTGGGCCCGCTGGCTCATCATGGCCAATCAAAAGGCCGATGCGGACCGCGCCCTGATCATGGGGTTGGTGCATGATGTGATGCCGGACGAAGGCTTCGACGATGCGGCCATGGAATTCTGCCGACATCTTACGAAAAACAGCAGCGAGCAAATGGGGGCTGCAAAGATCGCGATCGAGATGGCCGCCGAAGTCGGCCGCGATACGGCCCGCCACATCGAACGGATGGCCAACAGCGCTCTGATGCTCAATCCCGAATATCTGAAACGGATCGAGGATTATGTCGCCAAACTGGGCAGCAAGCCGAAATCATGAGATAATCGGCGAAAGCCCTCAAAATTACCGCTTGAAGCTGCCGGGCTGGATTTCCCCGCAACGCGAAAAAGCCGCTCCAGATACCGTAGCCGACCGCGCCGATCAGCACGATCGCGACATAGATATTCAGAGATACATCACCGTTTGGCATCGACACTTCCCTCAGGCCGGCGGACCTAAGGCCCGGCAGAGCGGTCGCCTGATCAGGCCGCCGAGAGGCCGGCGGAGCGGTCGTCTGATCAGGCCGCCGAGCGTTTCTGGCTGCGCCCGCGTTCATCGGAGATGGCCAGCGCCAGCAACCGTGCCTGCTGATACAAGGTGCCGCCTTCGAAACGCGGTTTGATCTGGGGCGGATAGTGGGCCTTCATTTCCTCATCGGTTGCGATCGTGACCACACGTTCCAACCCCGTGTAGAGCACACTGGCAAGGTCATATTCCGGCCCGGTTCCCTCGACGGCATTGCCACCGGCCTGCTGCCCGAGCAGCCGCACCACATTGCGCGCCATCGAGATACGTTTCAGCATGACGCGCTCATCATGCTGATCGGCCAAGCGGTTGCGCAGATGCAGGATACGCGAATGCCGCTGCCAATAGGTATGAAAAGCCGCGATGAACTGTGTCGAGCGCGTTTCCACTTCCTCATCGGGCCAGCGATCGCGGATCAGGCCGATATAGGCCTCCTCGGCTTCTTCGGCGATGGGTTCGAACACGGCCAGAAACAGTTCGGTCGGATCGGCGAAATAATTATAGATCGACGACATGCGCAGCTCGGTATGGCGCGCCACGGCGCTGAGCGAAAAACCCTCGCTGCTCGGATTTTCGATCAGGTCGCGCGCAACGGTCATGATGCGCTCGCGCGTGATCCGGCCCTTGTTGCCCAGCTTCTGCCCCTGCAGATTGGTGTCGATATCCTTCACATTAGCCATGCGCGTCTTCCACGGCGTATCAGGCCGCCTTTCTTACTGCGATGACCTTGCTGTCGAGAAATTCCTCAATCCCTGCAAGACCCCATTCGCGGCCCATGCCGCTGCCTTTGAACCCGCCAAATGGCAGGTCACCGGCAATACACATACCGCCATTGACGCTGACTGATCCAGTGCGGATACGCCGCGCCATCGCTTCGGCGCGGTGTTCGTCCGCCGACACCACGCCGCCGGACAGTCCATAGGCGCTTTCATTGGCAATGCGGACCGCATCGGCGTCATCATCGAAGCCTATAACCACCAGCACCGGCCCGAAAATCTCCTCCTGCGCAATGCGCATGGAATTGTTCACGTCCACGAAGCAGGTCGGCTCGATGAAATAGCCCCCACCCTTGTCCGGGCGTGCTTTGCCGCCGGCCAGAAGCGTGGCGCCCTCCTTTAACCCAAGCTCGATATAGCTCATTACCCGGTCCATCTGTTTCTGGCTGACAACCGGGCCCATAATGTGGGTCGGCTCGTCCGGATCGCCCCATTTCTCGGTAAACCCGGCATAGGCCGCCTTCAGACCGGCCTTGGCCTCTTCCATGCGGCTATGGGGAACCAGCAGACGGGACTGGACGGCGCAGCCTTGCCCAGCGTGGAAAACGAGGATGGACTGCGCACATTCCATCGCAAAATTGGGGGCATCGTCCAGGACGATCTTGGCGCTTTTACCGCCCAGCTCCAGAAATACGCGTTTGAGTGTCCTGGCGCCGACTTCCATGATCCGCTTGCCGACCGGCGTGGAGCCGGTGAAACTGATCAGATCGACCCGCGAGTCGGACACCAGCTGTTCGCCCGCCGCTGCCGGGTCCGCGCCAAACACGACATTGAGTACCCCGGCGGGCAGACCGGCCTGATCGGCCAGCTCGCCCCAGATGGCGCCCATGCCGGGCGTGTCGGGAGCCGGTTTCAAAATCACGGTGCAGCCCGCCAACAGCGCTGCGACCACTTTACCGACATTGACATAGTGCGGCACATTCCAGGGCGTGATCGCGGCAACCACGCCGACAGGCTCGTACACGACCTTGCGGTGCGATTCGAACCCGCGGAAATCGCGCGTGCCCAGATCTTTTTCCCATGTCACCTGATCGAACACGGCCAGATAGTCATCCCAACCGACATTGGCGTTGTCCACATGCGCCATGCCGACGGCTGCGAGCGCGGCACCGGCTTCCTTGCGCGCCAGCTCGATCAGCCGGTCCTTATTCTCCTCGAACAAGGCACGCAGACGCGTAAGCGCTGCTACCCGGTCGGAACGATGTGCGGGATCGGACCAGGTCCCTTCATCGAAGGCCCGGCGCGCTGCGGCAATGGCTGCGTCGACATCCTGGTGCGTCGCATCGGCAGCGGTGCCGGCGACCTCGCCCGTCCAGGGATTGATCACGTCGAACATCCCCTGGTCCGAGGCGTCACGGATCTGGCCATCGATGTACAATTTGGCGTGCGGCAATTGGGTCATGTCAAATCCTGGTTCGGTGGTTCAATCGGCGCGGCGCGCACCGAGGGTAATATGGTCCAGATTGATGTCTGGCGCAGCGTCCACGATCAGCCGGAAGATGTCCGGCAATGACTGGAACTGGGAGAGCGGCTGCTCCATCATGGGCATGCCGGCCGCGGCGCAGGCGGCGGCGAAGCGCATGGTGACCTCAGGCTCCCAACCGCTGGTGGTCTTGTTCTCGCCGAACATCTTGCCCGCGCGCACCGTGGTCACGCGGATGCCGCGCGGCCGCAATTCGCGCCGCCAGCCATCGCCGATCCGTTCCAGGGCGGCCTTGGTGGCAGCATATAGCCACATCATTGGCACTGGAAGTTTCACGCTCTCGCTAGACACGTTGATGATATGAGCGCCTGCTTCCATCGCTCCCAAAGCTTCCCGGGCGACAAAAACGGGTCCGGCGATATTCGTGTTGATCTGGCTCATCACCTGCTCATCGGTGACCTCGTTCAGTTCGAACGGCGCATAGATGGCAGCATTGTTGATCAAGACATCGATGCGCGCCGTCTGCTGCGCGATCAATCCGAACGCATGGCGCACGGACGCACTATCGGAGATGTCGCAAGTTACTGGCACACAGCGCTCACCGAATTCATCAGCGGCGGCCCGCAATGTCGCTTCGGTTCTGCCGAGGATGAAAACCCTGTCCCCGTCCGAACAAAAGCGCCGCGCGAGGGCCTTGCCCAGCCCGTCGCCAGCGCCCGTTATGACGATCGTCTTGGTCAAGCTGCTATCCCTGTCCGTTCGGCTGGGCAAAATCGGCTGGATAGGCCGACAGGTCGCCATCATAGGCAATGCCTCCGGTCCACCGGTCACCACTGATCTTGGTGAAATAGTGAACCGTGCGTGCGAACGACCCGGCGCTGGACCGCGCTTCCATGGCAATGCCGGACGGGCTCACACCGCGGGCGCGGGCGGAAAAATCGCGGATCGTGAAGAGCAGATCGTCCGTCTGCTGCGCACATAGCACGAGATCGCTACCAGGGCAGAAACGGCGTGGCTCGCACTGCGTGCCTGCCAACCGTCCGCGCTTCATCCCGACATGTCCCGGCACACGGCTTACCTCGGGCATATGCACCTCGTCATACCAGCGGTGATAGGCGTCTTCCCGCCCCGCCACGAAGTTGGCGAGGATGATCGAAACGCCGGACAATGGCTGATCGGCCTGCCAATTCGGCCCGACATACCAATCCGAATACATGTTGTATGTATAGAACCGCTCCGCCTTGTCGGTATCGTCGAGAAGCGCGGCAGCATCGCTTTCGGCAAGCAGCTGACCCAGTTTGGGAATATCCCGGTCCGGCACGTCATAATCGAAGGTGTAGAGGGACAAAAACCGCCATGGCTGATCGATGTCCGGCATAATCTGCAGCGCGGCAATTTCGAACCGATCCGCAGAACGAAACCCGTCCAGCGCCTTGAGCGCATCTAGCTGCGCGCCGTCGAACCAGCGGGCATAGTCATCTTCCTTGCCGGAAACGATATTGTGCAGGTGCAAGGTCACATATCTGGCCATGGGCCCTGTCTAGCCGCAATAGAAAAGGCGGCAATCCGCCGCGCATCTTCATCGCCAGAGCGGACCTTGGCGCTATTGCCGTTCAGCCCCATCCCATTCATCCTGTTGCCATGTCAGAAAACGAACAAGCCGAGACCGAAATACGCTTCGCCATCTTCCGGGCCAACGACAGTGTCGATTTCGAAGAAAGCGGCGCCATGTCAGCGCCGGCGGCAGGAAGCTTCGATGTCGACGCCGTGACCAAGCTTATGCAAGCGGGCATCGATCATGGTGCCAATAATGAACTGCTGTTCTCCGGCGGGGGAATGAGCCTGGCCAAAGTCTGGTTCAAATCCGGCTATCCGCTTCCACGCCACAGCCACGACTGTGCGTGCCTTTATTATATCACGGCTGGCTCTCTTCGCCTCGGCAAGGAGGATCTGGGGCCGGGTGACGGTTTTTTCGTGGGCATGGACGTGCCGTATACCTACATCGCCGGCCCTGATGGCGTCGAACTGCTGGAATTTCGTGCGGCCACCGAATTCGGAATCGCGCTGCTCGGCGCCAATGCGAAATGGGGCGCAAAGGCCCTGGAACAGCTGCACTCAAGAACGGACGCCTGGAAATCTGAGCGGAGACCTTCCGAACGTTAAGAGACCGCCGGCATCTATTCACATCGACGAAACTCAATCCGCGCGAATTTCCACAACCCGTCCTGACGGCAGAACTGATCGGCATAACGTCCGATGACACTGTCCAATGCGCCGGTTCCGCGGCGCTTCATCTGCACCTGCACCGTCCATAGCCCTTCGGCAGCAGCGTCCGTGACGGTGATGCACGGCGAATGGACCATGTGCAGCATCCACTCGCTACCGCCAACAATCTGTTCGGCGAGAAATTGGATGACGTCTTCAGCGCCGTTAATTGCGCCAGATCCGTAATCGGCCACCACGGCATCCATCATGAGGCTGCGCAGATCGGCCATGGCATGGGCGCGATCGTCCGGAAGGGCGTCGACCGCGCGGCAATAGCTTGCCTTCACATTCTGGAGCGCCTCATAATCGGTCACCCTTCGGCATCCGCCAGTCGCCTGGCCGCGAATTCGCGCAAATCCGATGTCTTGATCTTCGCCGAACCTGTCGTTTTGAGGTCTTCCTCCTGAAAGAACAACACACGGCGCGGCACCTTGTAACTGGCCAGGGTGCGGCTGGCGAACGACCGGACGTCTTCTTCGCTCACGCTTTGGCCAGCATGCGTCACGACGGCGGTGACCACCATTTCGCCCAGAAGATCATCCGGTACGCCTACCGTCTGGTTCAGCTTCACGCCCGGGCATTGACGGATCGTCTCGTCGATTTCCAAGGGTGACACATTGGCCCCGCCGGTCTTGATGATATCGTTCAGCCGACCCTTCCAGAACAGCCGTCCCTGCGCGTCGACATGACCGCCATCACCGGTCGGGAAGAACCCCTGATCGTCCAATGTCTGATCGAGCGGTACGCCAAGATAGCCCATCATCAAGGTGGCGCCTTTGACCGAAATCTCTCCGGACTCGCCAACAGGGACCGTCTCACCTGTCAGTGGATCGACAATCTTGAAGGTTATGCCCGGCTGCGGCTTGCCGCTGCTTCCCGCGCGCTCTTCCATCGATGTGCCGGACGGATAGATCGAACTGATCGTGAATGTTTCCGTATTGCCATAAGCAGACATCGGTTCATCCCAGTCGGTATCGATGGTGGGATGCTGCCCGAAGGCATGGGAAGCGCTGACATATTTCATTGCCGACAGGTCGACATCGTCCCAGTTCGGTGCGCTGGCAAGCTGCGCCCACTGGTGCGGCCATGCGATGGCCATGGTGGCCTTTTCCCGCGCCATCAGATCGAGCGCTTCCTCGGGCTGGAAGGTCGATTGCAAAATGAGCGCCCCGCCAGCGCTGAGCGCGCCGCCGATGCCCATGCCGAAATTGCCAGAGAAGAAAAAACCGTTGGCGGACCAGCTGCGAACGTCCGGCCCGGTCGCGTAGAACCGCTTCCATCGCCATAACTGCAGAGCCACGGCGCGATGCGCGCTTAAAATGCCCTTTGGCTTGGCCGTGGAGCCGGAAGAAAAGAACAGCACCGCAGGATCGGCCGGCGATATCTGGTCGGCGATCGCCTCGACCAGATCGGTCTCCGTATCGTCGGCCCTCGACAGAAACGCATCCCAGTTCTCGCAGCAACCCTCTCCCTCTCCAACCGCGGCGACATGGCGCAGAAAGGGTAATGTCTTGGAGCGGAGCGCACCGGGTTCGGCCGTGGCCACCTGCGGTTCGATCTCCTGCAGCATGGCAAGGAAATCCTTGCGCAGGACGGTGCGCTCCATCAGCAGCACCGATACCGAGGACAGCTCGAGCATATAGGCGAGCTCTTCAGTCGTCGAGAAGGTGTTGAGCGTGGTGGCAACCCCGCCCGCCAACGCTGTTCCCCAGACTGCAGCCAAGAACTCCGGGCGATTGGTCATCAGAATGCCAACCCGGGTGCCCCTGCCCGTTCCACAGGCAATCAAGGCGCGCGCAACCTCCTGCGCGCACGCCCACAAGTCATTGTAACTCCACGAAATGCGCGCGCCGTCTTCGTGGAAAACCAGCGCTTCGCTTGCGCCGCCGGCCGCACATACCTCGCGCAGCCAACCACCCAAAGTCAAAGCGCCGATGCCCTCTTCCTCATCGAGCGATGGTCCCCGAATGATCGAGAGTGCTAGATCCTCCATAGACTTTCCCCAGCGATCAGGCGTTCACATCGACGATATAGCGTCCCTTGACATCGCCGCTCATGAACTTTCCGGCAGCGTCGATGGCATCGGCCAGTCCAATTTCCTGACCGATCGCTTCCAGTTTGCTGGTATCGAGATCGCGGCCAAGACGGTCCCAGGCCTTCAGACGGCGCTCCTTTGGCGCCATGACGCTATCGACGCCCAGCAAGCGAACGCCGCGCAGGATGAAGGGCATCACCGTTACCGGCAGATCGAAACCCTGCGCCAGCCCACAGGAAGCGACGGCTCCGCCATATTTGGTTTGCGCGCAGGCATTGGCCAGCGTGTAGCTGCCAGCGGTATCGACCACGCCCGCCCAGATTTCCTTCTGGAGCGGCTTGCCTTTCTCGCTCATCGTCGCGCGATCGACGATGTCGTCCGCGCCAAGCTTTTTGAGATACTCGGCCTCCTGCGTCTTGCCGGTCAGTGCATGAACCTGAAATCCGGCGGCCTTCAGAAGCGCGATGGCGACAGAACCCACCCCGCCGGTTGCGCCAGTAACGAGCACCGGCCCCTGATCCGGTGCGATACCGGCATCGATCAGTGCATCGACGCACAGCGCGGCGGTGTAGCCAGCGGTTCCGATAGCCATGGCCTGCTTTTCACTAAAGGCCCTGGGCAGCGGCACGAGCCAATCTCCCTTCAGCCGCGCCACCTGCGACAGGCCGCCCCAATGGGTTTCGCCAACGCCCCAACCGTTCAGCACCACCTTGTCGCCCGCCTTGTAATCGCCATGCGAACTATCGCGTACCGTGCCCGCAAGATCGATGCCCGGCACCATCGGCCAGGTCCGCACCACCGGGCTGGATCCGGTGATAGCGAGCCCATCCTTGAAGTTGAGCGTGGAGTAAGCGACGTCGATCGTCACATCTCCTTCCGGCAAACTGTTTTCATCCAGTTCTTTCAGCGAGACGGTTTGACCGTCATCGGTCTTTTCGATTTGGATGGCCTTGAACATGATATTTCCCCGAAAGAACTATGTCAGCGATTGCTACGGGCAGTGTGTTGCAAAAACTTCGGCATGAAGCAGCAACTGAAACGCTGATGGGGCATTTCATCGCCCTGCCGCTATCTCGGGCTGGCGATTTCGACCATGTCGTCCTGCATGACGGGGGCACGCAGCCGCGCGACCACGCCGGGAAATTCGTCCGGCACCATTGAGCCGAACAATGACAGACGCAGCACTTCGCGGCTCATGCGCGTGGCCAGCTTGCGCCGCTCGGCCTTGTTTTTGCTTTGGGACTGCGCCCAGACCGGCCACAGAAAGATGCTCGACAGAACGATCACCGATAGCGCCTGCGAATCGATATTGTCCTGTGCCAATTTGGTTCGCGAGAAACGCTGCAGAGAACCCTCGAACTCACGCCAGAAAGGATCGGCCGTCGGTTCGGGCGATGCCAGGATCTGCAATAGCCAGCCACGGCTGAGTTCCGCATTGTCCATGGCAAACACCGCCAGCCGGTGCATGGTGAGGCCAATATCGACCTCCTCGATCTTGCGCTCACCCTCGCTTGCCACATCACCGAACGCGGCTTCGTACATTCTGCTGGAGATGGAATCGAGCGTCGCCTTGACGAGCAGCTCACGCGAGGCAAAATGCTGATACACCGTGCCGCGATTGACGGCAGCCTTTTGCGCAACCGCTGAGATACTGATGGCATTGGCGCCGTTTCGCGCAAAGAGAGAGCATGATGCTTTCAGGATATCGAGACGCGTGGCCTCAGGGTCGCGAGGGCGTTTTCCAGCTTTTACCATCATTCTCCGTCACATAAGATATGGCCATGCCCGGCAGGCATAGCCCCGCCAGACCAGTAAATCTGCCTGTGATGGATGAAGCTGACTGTTGGCATCAGCAAATGCAAGGAAATCCGCGTACTGCGACGTGCAAATCACGTCCGTGGCGCGTCGAATTCCAGGGTCTTTTCAATCGCTTTTGACCGACGGGTCTCAGCCGCCCAAGTTTGGCAGACTGTTATTCGTGACGCAGGCCGGGCATGCCCCAATGGACAGGCCCGGCCCGAAACAAGATCGATCAGCTCTTGCTGGGCAGCTCGGCGACGGCTGTGCCGAGCGCGCTCAGTTCACCGCGATGGGTTTCGGCGCGCTGCTGGATTTCGACATATTTCTTGCCGTTTTCCTCGAACTTGCGGATCACCGATCCGTCGATGAAAATCACGTCTCCATCCGGGTTATGGCGGCGGATCTGGCTCTTGTGCTTGGTCAGCATCCCATCGTCACCAATCCAGTTGGTCACATGGTGGGTCAGCCAGCTGTGGCGTTCGGGGCCGTAATCATAGGCACCGGGGGTCCCCACTTCACGCGCGAAATCATCGTCCCAATGCACGCGCTCCGGCACGTCACGAATGCCGAACTTGTTGGGAATTCCAAGCCCTGGATGGGCGTCGAGCAGCTGGAAATGCAGTTTGTTGGTACGGATGTAGAGGCCGCCCCAGCCCTGCGCATAGCCAATAAAGCCGGTGACGGTCATCGGCCCTTTCATCATGCGTGGAAGCTCATCGCCTTCCTTCACATCTTCCCAATAGCGCGGGGTTGCACCGCGAATTTCCTCGTTCCGGTACAGGTCGAACCATTCCTGCATCTGCTCATCGGTGAGTTGTTCGACCTTGCCGACCTGGCCGGTATATTTCGTCCCGCGCTCACGCGCCTCGTCGCGGTCCGTGCGGAAGACATAGCTGTCGCATTCGGCCACGTGATCGCCATGCTGATTGTAGAAATCGACATGATAGATCTGCTGATAGGCACGTCCGGCAAAGCGGGTCTGATGTTCGATCAGATCTTTCAGATGCGCCTTGGTGCTGATGGTGTCGTTCCGCAGAACCGGCTTATGCCAGGTCCAGTCGGCACCGGCCCACATTGCGTGGACGCCCGGCAAGCCGCCGCAATAGCCTGAAACGATCCGGCTGGTCGAAAAGAGGAAGCTGGGCAGCGCGACGATCGAACCATATTTGGTTTTCTGCGCATAATCCGGATCGCACCAAAGCGGGTTGTCGTCGCCAATGCCATGGGCATAGTGGCGGATACCATCCCGCGTCGCTTCATAATTCCACGGCTCCACCGTGTTTTCAATCGGCACGCCGATGCGCTTGCGCAGATCGTCGAGCCCTTCTTCGGTAATCTTGGGGAAACGCGGTTCCGATTTCGGTTGCGAAGCCATTTTTCTACTCTCCTTGTGTGTCAGGTTGATATTTTTGCGGCAGCGGCGGCCTCGCGGTCCCGAAGGACCTTGCGATGGACCTTGCCGGCGGGCGTTTTGGGAAGCTCGTCGACAAATTCGACAATCCGGGGAAACTCGTGCTGGGCGAGCCGCTCACGGGTGAAATCCTGCAGTTCCTTGACGAAGGCGTCGGAAGCTGGGCGGCTGGAGATCACGAAGGCCTTGACCACCTGGCCCCGTTTTTCATCCGGCGCGCCGATCACGGCACATTCCTGCACGTCAGCATGCTTCAACATGCTGTTTTCGATTTCGACGGCGCTCATGGTCCAGCCCGCCGAAATGATCACATCGTCCGCACGTCCACAGTGATAGAAATAGCCGTCCTCATCGATCTTCGCGCGATCCTTGGTCGACAGCCAGCCATCTTTGCGCTTCAGCATCAACTCGCCGATCTCGCCGGGATCGGTGGGCGAACCATCGGCGCGCTGGACCTGCAATTCGAGCCCGGGAATAGCCTTGCCCAGCGCGCCGGGTTTGACGGTAAAGTCTTCGGCCCCAGGGAAATTGGCCAGAACGACGCCGATTTCCGTCGTGCCGTACATCGAGCATGCGTCGATGCCGAAGGTCTCGGCAATCCAGTCCAGTGTTCCGGAATCGATGGGTTCACCGGTAAAAGACATTTTCTCGAGCGAAAAATCGAATTCCGCCGAACGGCCGGTGTTTTTCATCATGCGATAATGGGTTGCGGCAGCGGACAGGTTGGTGATGCCGAAATCCTGCAAGGCAGCCATCATGCGTACCGCATCGAACCGGCCATGCCCCATGGTGCCGGTCGTCACACCCATGGCGAGCGGGGCGAGCGTGCCGTGCCATTGGCCATGGCCCCAGGCGGGGCTCGACGGACAGAAAAATTCATCGCCTGGCCGAATGCCGGTGCCGTAAAGTGCCGCATAGATCAGCGTCACGATAGAGCGGTGCGTGTGCTGCACCGCTTCGGGCAGTTCCCGCGTGGTCCCGCTCGTATATTGGAAGCAGGCCATGTCATCAGCGGCCGTGGTCGGCTCGAACCGGGCTGGATAGCGTTTGATCTCGCCGATCAACCGATCGTCCGCAACCGTCACGCGCAAGCCGTCGATCGTCTCTGCAAGACCGGCTTTCTCCGCATTGGTCAGCAGGATCGCCGGTTTGCAATCATTGACCCGCAGGCGCAGCGCATCGGGGCCGAACAAGGTGAACAACGGCACCGAGATCGCGCCGTGCAGCATGGCACCGAACATGCAGACATAGAATGGGAGCGACGGCTCCAGCATGAAAGCGATCCGATCGCCTTTCTGTATGCCGTTATCGTTCAGCCAATGGGCAAATTGGGCGGCCCCCGTCGCAATCTCATCGAAACTCAGAATTTCGTTCGCGCCATTGGCATGCGCGATCCGCACGGCTGGACGACCGGAACCGTCGGCATGGCGCAGGATGCACTCATGCGCGATGTTCATGGTCTGCCGATCGCCATCGAACAGGTCCCACAGACCTGCGGAGGACGCATGCGCGAGCGCGTCAGCATAGCTCGAATAGTCGGTCAGTTTCGCCATCGATCTTCTTCCCTGCAAATCATTCGCTGCATCGGTGATCAAAACCGTTCCACAATCATCTTGCTGTTGCAAATCTTGAATGCTATTCAATATATCGAATGGCCGACACTGATGGAAAACCACCGCTCGGCACGGTTGTGCGCGAAAGCAAAGCTCCTGCCATTGCGCGCGCCTCCGCCATCCTTCGTCTCTTGGGCCGAAGCGATATTCCGCTGGGATTACAGCCTATTGCGCGGAAATTGGATCTGGTACCGAGCACCTGTCTCTACGTTCTCAGGGCTTTGGTCGCCGAAGAGCTGGTCAGTTTCGAACCGCAGACAAAGCGCTATTCGCTGGGGTCCGGCCTGTTATCGCTGGCGCGATCTTGGTTGCACCGTGATCCCTTCGCCGGTTTGGCCCAACCCATGATCGATGAAATCGCCAATCGATTCGGCGTAACCTGCGTGGCGGTGGAAATTTCCGGCCTCGATCGGTTCACGGCCGTGGCCGTTTCAAAAGCCGGGGGCAACTTCCGGCTAAGCACCGAGGTGGGCAGCCGTTTCCCTGCATTGATTAGTGCCACAGGTCGCTGCATCGCCGCCAATGGCGCGTTCGAGGAAAAGCGCCTGCGCGCCCGCTTCGATAAACTGCGCTGGGATGATCCGCCCAGTTTCGAGGAGTGGCAGGCGCAGGTTGCGGAGGCCCGCGAGCGCGGATTTGGCCTCGATGCCGGCCATTATATAGCAGGGGTCACCGTGTTGGCCGCCCCCGTATTCAAGGCAGCTGGCGCGCCAAGTCATGCCTTATCCGCCACAGCCCTGTCCCGCACGCTGACGCCGGATGCGATCCCCGAGCTGGCCGACGCCCTGATCGGTAAATGCAATCTATTGTCGCGCCAGATTTCGCAGGCGGCCTAGATCGGCCGAACCACCAATACGCTGCCTTCCGCATCGCCGGACACATAGACCCTGCCATCGGACGCGGCGGCCACCCCGCAAAACGGCACCATCGGCCCGGACATATCGCCGACGCCGCCAAGCAATTTCGGTTGAACGCCCGGCGGTGCCTTGACCGGCAGCGCGGTTGCGATGTCCTCAGTCGTGCCGTCCGTCAGATTATGAGCGATGAGCTTTTTGGCAGCGACATCGACCACGAAAAGCCTGTCGCCCTCCAGCGCGATACCTTGTGGCTCCCCCAAGCCATCGATCACGGTCTCCGTCCGGCCGCCGGCGATGCGCACTATGCGGCCAGCGCCGCTTTCGCTCACATAGACCTCGCCATCCGGCGTGACGGCAACCCCCATCGGCACATCCAGCCCTCGCGCCAGTTCTTCGATATGGCCATCGGCAGCGGACAACACACGGCCTGCTGCGCCGTCCGCAAAAACAGCCGCGCCGCCGCTGGACGAAGCCACGCCGTAGAGTAGTTCGAATCCGGCAGCGACTGGTTCGCTCTCGCCGCTATTTGGGCTCCACCGCATGACGGCGCCCAGTGAATTGGTGGTCAGCCAGGCGCCATTGCCTGCACTGGCAACGCCGCGGACGAAACCCGGGAAACCCGGTGAAAACAGAAAGCCGGCCGTCTCCAGGCCGTTTTCGCCAAGCATGTAAGCAAAGCCGCCATCGGCAACGAACAGCGCGCCATCCTGGTTCAGGGCGAGACCCATGGGCCATTGCAACCCACGTTCGACCAATGCCCGCACCTGACCGTCCGCCAGGATTTCCGTCACCTCACCCGGTATCGACGATACGAACAGGCGATCACCGACAAAGGTGCAATTGTCGAGGCCGGGCGCAAGCTGGGCCAGGAGTTCCCGACTGCCGGACTGGGGATCAATCCGCAGGACCTGCCCCGATGCGACCTGCGTGGAGACGATGCGGCCGTTGCTGTCGAACTTGACGGAATCGGGCACGCCCAGATCGCCGGCAACGACCTCATGGCGGCCGCTGTCAAGATCGACCCGCCATATCTCGTTGGTCGCCATCATCGGCATATAGAGCTTGCCATCCGGGCCGATTTCGAACGCATTGGGCATTGGCGCGTCAGCCATGATTTCGCGCCGTCCGCCGCCGTTCCGATCCAGCTCGAACACCCGTCCGCCCATGCGGCACTCGCCCGCGAAAAGGCGGTCCTGATGCACCGTGATCGGATTGGCGACGGGCATATCGTCGGCAATGATACTATATTCACCCGATCCGGTCATCATGGACACCCGGCCAAGCGTGATCTCGGTCGCGTACATATTGCCCGCACTATCGAAGGCGATGTCGTCCGGCGCGGTGATTGGCCCATCGATGGCGCTGATAACCTTAAGCGCGCCACTGTCGATATCGAGCGCCGTGACGGCGCTTCCGGCCACTTGTGCCACATAGATTCGTCCGTCCGGTCCGGTGCGCAGACCATTGGCACCGAACAGCCGGCTGGCCGGCGTCGCCCGGTCGATCCGCCACCCCTCCGCCGCCTGGGCGCCCGATGGTCCCCTATAGCGACTGGATATCATCAACCATGTCCCAGGATGGATTTCAGCTCCAGATAGTCGTCGAAGCCTGCCGTGCCCCATTCGCGGCCATTTCCGCTCTTCTTGTAGCCGCCGAAGGACGCGTGGAAATCGAACCCGTTGTTGATCGCGACCCAACCGGCGCGGATGCGGCGAGCGACCTTGCGCGCCTCCTCCATATCGGAACCGGAGACATAGCCGGCCAAGCCATATTCGGTGTCGTTCGCAATCGCGATCGCATCCTCGAGATCGGCATAGCCATGGATCGTCAGCACCGGCCCGAAGATTTCCTCCCGCGCGATGGTCATGTCACTGGCCACATCGGCAAAAACCGTGGGTTTGACATAGTAGCCTTTGTCCAACCCGTCCGGGCGACCGGGCCCGCCCGCAACGAGCGTCGCACCTTCTGCCATGCCTTTTTCGATCAGGCCCTGGATTTTGGCGAACTGCGCGCCGTTCACCACCGGCCCCATAGCGGCATTGCCGTTGGGATCTCCCACGGTCGTCTCGTCTGCCGCGCTCTTGGCGATCTGCTTGGCTTCTTCCATGCGCGCCTGCGGCACCAGCATACGGCTCGGCGCGCTGCAGGTCTGGCCGGAATTGCCCATCATGGATTGCACGCCGCCGTGAATATTCGCGGCGAACGCATCATCGTCCAGGATGATGTTCGGGCTTTTGCCGCCCAGCTCCTGTGTCACGCGCTTCACCGTGGCGGCAGCATTTTTCGCGATTTCCACGCCGGCACGGGTCGAGCCGGTGAAGCTTATCATGTCGATATCGGGATGCCCCGACATCGCCGTGCCCACACCAGGGCCGTCTCCCTGGATCATGTTGAACACGCCGGCAGGCACCCCCGCCGCATCCAGAATCTCGGCAAAGATCTGCGCCGAAAATGGCGCCACTTCGCTGGGTTTGAGCAGCATGGTGCAGCCGCTGGCGAGCGCCGGAAACACCTTCACGGCAATCTGGTTCATCGGCCAGTTCCACGGCGTAATAAGGCCGCATACGCCGATCGGTTCTTTCACGAACAGCGTATCGCCCTTCTGCGTTTCGAAAGAATAGTCGCGCAGTACCTCGATCGCGGTCGCCAGATGCCCGGCACCAAGACCGACCTGAAACCCGTTGGCGAGCGACGCGGGCGCTCCCATTTCCTCCGTAATGGCGGCAGCCAGGTCTTCCTGACGCTTCTGATACTGGGCCTGGATCGCCTCTAGCAGATCCAGCCGCTCCTGCCGCGACGATTGGCCCCAACTGGCAAATGCCGTACGTGCGGCGGAAACGGCCTTGTCCACATCCGCTGCACTGCCAAGCGAAATGCGCCCCACGGTCGTCTCGGTCGCCGGGTTCTCGACATCCACGGTCTTCGCCGACACAGGATCGACCCACTGGCCGCCGATATAGAATTTCAGATAGTCGCGCATGGCTCTCTCCTTCGACGGGTGGATCCGGCTTATTGCGTGCCTTCCGCATACCAGGTGCGGAATTTCTCATATTTGGGCATTTCTTCGGAATTGGCCTTGGGGTCGATCGGCACGTGGATCACCGTGGTACCGCCGCGCGCATAGGCCCGCTCGATGGCCGGGCCGATCTCGTCCGCAGTGGCCACGAACTCGCCATGCGCGCCCAGGCCTTCGGCGATCTTGTCGAAGCGAACGCTCTCGCTCCAGTGCGTCCCTGTCTCCGAGGTGCCATGGCCGAAGGTGCGCTTGTAAACGCCCACTTCCAGCCCCCACTGGAAATCGACACCCACCACACACACCAATGGCAGGTTGCAGCGCACCGCCACTTCCAGTTCGGCGATGTGGAACAGGAACGATGAGTCCGACGTGACGAGCATGCCGGGACGCTTTTTCCCTGTTTCCGCCTGATCGGCCAGCATGGCGCCAGTGGCATAGGGAAGCCCTGTACCAATATGCCCGTAATTCTGGTTCCAGATCACATCATGCGGCTTGCACTGATTATAGGTCCAACCGAACACCACGGTCGCGCCGCCATCGCGGATCATGATGCCGTCCTTGGGGAACGCCTTGGTCGCCTCGACAATGAACCGCGATGTGTGGATCGGAACGTCGCCTGTCCCATCGCTCTTGGTCATTACCTCCTCGGCAAGTTCGTCGAGTTCGGCCTGGCCGTCATGCATGAACTTTTTCAGATCGTCGGTCGGCTTCAGACCATCGCCAAGCGCGCGGGTAAGCTGCGGCACCACGGCGCGCAAATCACCAACCAGCGGCACGTCGATCGGGCGGTTGACGCCGATCGCGGTCGGGTCCTGCTGCACATAAATCCACTTTCGCTCGGACTCCAGCGCATGCCAGTGTCGCCACCGGCCGAAATGCACCGGCTCGCCCAATTCGGTGCCGAGCGCGAGGACCACATCGCACCGTTCCACCGCTTCGATCGAAGCATCTGAAAAAACATATTGGAACGTGCGATCCTCGATGCCCTCAATATAGCTGGTGCCACCAGAGGTCTGGATGACCGGACAGTTCATCGCCAGCGCCAGATCGCGGACCGCCGCGCCCGATTGGCTGGTATGGACGGCATGGCCGACCAGCAGGATTGGATGCTTGGCGTTCCTGATCAGTTCGGCCGCCTCGGCGATACGATCTCCGTCGGCGCCCTGGTTGGTCAGGCGATAGCGATGCGGCGGGAGGATATCCGGAACGTCCAGCTCTTCCAGAATGACATTGCTGGGATATTCTACATAGGCCGGACCCGGCGTTCCGGACATGGCCACGCGGATGGCTTCGCGGATCACCTCGTCTGTCTGATCGGCATATTCGATGGCACCGGAATATTTTACCGAATCCTCGATCATCGGCTCCTGCCGCACAAACTGGATGCGGCCCCGCCGTACGCGCCGCTCGGTGACCCGCGCGCGCTGGCCGCCAAGGAAAATGACCGGCGAATTTTCCACCTTACAGCATTGAATGGCCGGCATCATATTGGCCAGGCCCGGCCCCAGCGTGCCGAAGGCCACGGCGGGTTTTCCGGTAATACGGCTGGCCGCCTCCGCCATGAATCCTGCCGATGCCTCATGATGCGGCGAGACCACGGTCCAGCCGCGTCGTTCGGCTTCGAGACACAGATGGACGAAGTTGGGATCGGGAATACCGAAGAGCGTCTTGATGCCTTCCGCCTCGAACAGGTCCAGCATGCGTTTGTAGACGGGCGTTCCGCCCTGCTTGGCCTTCAAGTCGGATGTCGCGGTCATCGGCTTGGGGTCGTCGTAGCTCATCCTGGCTCCTTCGTCGCAGCGCGTTGCGGCGCATGCGTTTGCATGATTATCGTAGATGTCTGTGACACAGAGCGGGGGCATGCCAGCCCGCCCGCCGCGAAACCGCTTCGGCGATGCTCAGTCGGTGTCGATAAGCCTGGGGCCGCCGCTGCCCATGAAATCGGCAAGATTGCGGTGCAGGTTGATGACCTTCTGCTCCTGATGCGGATTGGGTAGCGGACCGCGGAAGCCGGAGCTTTTCATGCCTTTGTGGACATATTGCATATTGTCGAAGTCCTGCTGCAGCACGAGGCCCCAGTTCTCACCCGTCGGATCGGCATGAACCCATTCGGTTTCCGGGGCTTCACCCTCGGGAAACCGTTCGAGCGCATAGCTTTCGAAAATGCACTTGTTCGGATCGTCACCATAAGGGCGCACGCGATAGCACAGCGCAAAAGTCGCGCCGTGAAGGATGTTCTGATTGGGGAACAGTCCCCAGGCCAGGCCGGACTCCTTCTGGATATCCGCCGGGATATCCGGCCAGATCACGCCACGCTTGGCATCGTCTGCCTTGGCTGACTTGATCCAGTGCGCGATGACATCGGCAGACGAAGTGCCCTCGGGCAGCTCTTCCTCCAGGCGGCTCGCCGCGGCGACCAGCGTCTCTGTGGAGGCCGAATAATTCACCGTCTCGTAATTGGTCTTGATCAGCTGATAGGTGGAAATACGCGGATCGAGGCCGCTTTTGCCGGACCGCGTGGTGCCACCGCTGGTCTCTCCGGCATCCTGGTCTCGCACATCGTAACCGGATACCGAATGAAGGCCGAATTGCTTGGAATAGGCATAATAATCGCCGAATTCGAGCAACTGCGTGTGCGTGCCGGCAACATGATAGGGCTCCAGAAACGCTTCGATGGCGACCTTCCAGTTGCAATCGTAGATCGCCCATTGGCGCCATTTGTAACGCATCTTGGACAGCTCGTGCGCTTCCAGCACATCGCCGGCAAAGCCCATCCAGTCCTTCAGGGGAACGGCATCCTTATCCATATTGATATAGATGAAGCCGCCCCAGCTATCGACCTGCACCTCGGACAAACAGGTCATCTCCGGTGTCAGCTTGTCGTGCCAGTCCTGCTGGTCGAGAATATAGGTGTTGTTGCCGTCGCTATCGAAGCTCCAGCCGTGGAAGCCGCAGATGAAACTCTTGCGGTTATTCCCGCGCACATCATGGATCTTGCCGGGCATCATGTCCGGAACCGACACCAACTGGCGGCCGCGGTGCGGGCAGACATTGTGGAACGCCTTGAGCGACCCGTCATCCTTGCGCAGGATGATGACGGACTCGTCGGCCACATTATAGGTCATCCAATCACCCGGATCGGGCAAATCCTCTTCCCGTTCGACCATCTGCCAGATGCGGGGCCACAGGCGCTTCTTCTCGTTTTCCAGATAATCACGGCTGAAAAATGGCTCGGTCGGATAGGTAACCAGCTTCTCGTCATCCATGTCGGACGCGCTGATCACGCGCTCGATTTTTTCCGGTTTATTCATCTCAGGTCTCCGATCGCACCTTCAGTTTGCATCTTCCGGAACACGGACATCCATGCCGGGCATGTCACCAGAATCGCGCCACTCTTTCAGCATGTTCAGAAAGTCATGCCAGCCCGCACCCCATGGCCGGAAAAGCCCCCATTTATGGTCTTTGGCGCCTTCATTATTGAAATAGCTTGGCGGGCAGGCATTCAGGAAAGCCGATTGATCGATCGTCGTCTCTTCGAAATGACGGACATAATCATCCATCGCCTGCTTGCTGGGCTCCACCTGTTCGGCACCGCGCTTGAGCGCCTCGGCGATGATCCAGGCGATATGCTCGCCCTGCCGACCGAACTGCTCGGTCACCGAGGCGTTGAGGCCGCCTTGAATATAGCCGATGAAAAACTGGTTCGGAAATCCATGGGTCATCGTGCCGTGCAGGGTGAGCGGCCCGTCGGACCAATGGTCATATAGCGAGAGGCCGCCGCGCCCCTCGACGCGGTCGATCCCCCAGCGCCGGTCGAGATCGCTCGTCACCTCGAAACCGCTGGCGAAGATGATGCTGTCGCAGGCATATTCCTGCCCGTTGGCGACGAAGCCCCGTTCCGTCAGCCGCTCGATCCCGCGCGTTTCGGACACGTCGATCAGATCGACATTATCCCGATTGAAGGCGGGATAAAAGGCGTCGCTGGAAAGCGGGCGCTTGCACATGAAATAATAATAGGGGCGCAGCGCCTCGGCCGTCGCGCCGTCTTCCACCATTTCGTCCACGCGCCGACGCAGCCGCTCCATGACACGGTGATCCATGATGCTGCGGCGTTTGAGAAACTCTTCCTGATCGATCTGCGGCCAGCCCTCTTCGCCAAGCTCGGCCGCCATGTTGCGGCTGATCTCGGTCCAGAAATCCTGCACCATGTCCTCGTCGTCCGGGCCATAGGTTTCCATGGCACCCTTGTGGAAATTGTCCCGCCGCTGGGCCTGCCAGCCGCTCGGCTGGGATCGAAACCAATCCTCGTCCGTCTCCGGGTTCGGGCGTGCGTCCACCGTGGCCGGGGTGCGTTGGATGACGTAGAGATGTTCCGCATGTTCGGCGAGGCGCGGCACCGCCTGAATGGCCGTGGCCCCGGTGCCGACGATCGCCACCTTCTGATCGCCCAATTTGTCCAGCACGGGATTTTCCGCCGTGCCGCCGGTATAGTCATAATCCCAGCGCGCGGTGTGGAAAAGTCGCCCCTTATACGCATCCATGCCCTGCAATGCCGGCAGTTTCGGCATGTTGAGCACACCATTGGCCATTACCACGAAGCGCGCCTTGATCTGGTCGCCGCGATTGGTCGTCACCTGCCAACGGCTTGTGCGATCGTCCCACACAAGATCGGTAACCTGCGTATGGAACAGCCCCTTTTCGGCAAAACCGAACTGCTCCGCTATCTGCCGGATATATCCCTGGATCTCGCGGCCATCGGCGAACTTTTTGGACGGGAGGAAACCGGTTTCCTCCAGCAGCGGCAGATAGCAGTAGGAATCATTGTCACACTGAATGCCGGGATAGCGATTCCAGTACCAGACGCCGCCGAAATCGCCCGCGGTATCGAGCATGCGAAAATCGGTCACACCCGCCTGCATCAGATGATACGCCGCCAGAACGCCGCCGAAGCCGGCCCCCAGCACGACGACATCGATCTCATCGCTTATCGCTTCGCGCGGCGCGACATCCTGATGCGGATCGCGTGAATAATCGGGCAGATTGGCGCCCTGCGGCTTCACATAATCGCGCTGACCCTGTGGTCGCAAACGCCGTTCGCGCTCCTCAGCATAGCGCGCAACCATGGAATCGACGTCTATCTCTTCGATCGGCGGCACATCGCTTTTCTTCAAACGCATTGCTATCCTCGCATCACTTTGAAACGACGATAGACCAATCGATGCGCGCTGTGTGCGATGTGCGGCCATCGCCCCGGATTATCGCGGCGGCGATAGCGGGCCGTGGCTCTTGCGGCCGGCCATGGCTCAGCCCGCTGCGTGAAACCGCCCGAGGCCGTCCTGTTCGCTCAGCGGCCCCGACAGATCAATCGGACCGCGATATTTCAACGTCCAAGACCGCTCCGCGAACGTCCACTCGCCCGCCGCTTCAACATATCGGTCATGATAGGTGCCGACGGTAAAAAATTGCGTGCCATCCGGCATCCATGCAAATTCGGTCATCGTGACACGGCCTGCTATTGCCTCATCCTCGGCGCGCAGGATCGGCTGCCCGGTTATCAGATGGACATGTTCGCATCGCCCCAGCAGCTGCACGCAGGCTTGCTCGATCGCTTCGCGCCCGGAGAAATCATGGCCCGCGATGGACCATCGTCCCTGGCTGGCAAAGCAGGCCGCGAATTCCTCTGCGTCCTGCCGCCAGGCAGCATCCGCAAAACGTGCATGGAGCTGTCGAATAGCAAAATCAGCGGCGATCATGTCCATGGTCGATCCCTGTTCCTTAGGCTGCATTATCCAGACCGGCGGCGTGACGTGCGGCGATATATCCAAAAGTCACCGCCGGTCCGATGCTCGCGCCGGCCCCCGCATAGACATTGCCCATGACCGATGCCGTCGATACGCCGGTGGCATACAATCCTTCGATCACGGATCCGTCCTGGCGCAGCACGCGCCCGCATTCGTCGGTCACCGCGCCGCCGTAGGTGCTGACATCGCCGGGAACGACCGGCACAGCGTAAAAAGGGCCTTTCGCGACGGTGCCCAGAGAAGGCTCTGCCGAGAAAGGATCGCCCACGAAGCCGCAGCCATCATAAGCGCGCGCGCCGCGATGGAATTGCGCATCCTCTCCATTGGCCACGAAACCGTTCCACTGCGTAATCGTGTCTGAGAGACGGGCTGGGTCGACATCGATGCTGTGCGCCAGCCCCCGGATGCTATCCGATTTGTGCAAATAGCGCTCTTCGATCCAGCGCTTGGGCGGCTTCTTGTCGATAAACTGGCCGGCCACCTGATATTTGGCGGTATATTGGGAGTCGAAGATAGCCCAGCTTGGCACCGCGGGCACCTCGCGATGCCGTTTCAGCATGGTTTCGCAATAGAGTTCGTACGAGCCGCCTTCGTTCATATAACGGACGCCGGACTGATCGACCAAAATGGCATGCGGCTTGCCGGTAAGGCCCTGTGCACCAGGCAGCACATAATTCGCTTCGCTGCCGGGCGAGATCGTGGCCTGGTAACCGACCATCTGGTCCATCTGGGCAAGCTGCGCGCCAATCCGCTCCATTTCCTTGTGCAGATCGCCGGTGTCTCCCTCCGGCACCAGGCTCCATTCCGAATTGGTGCCTGGCATGTATCGGTCACGCATGGCCTGGTTTTTGGCAAAGCCACCGGCATTGACAAGCACGCCGCGCGAGGCACGAATGACCTTCTGCCCGCCATCAACGCTCACGGCGACGCCGACCACGGCATCCTGATCGGTGACCAGCTGCGTCACGGCCGCCTCGAACCTGATCGTGGTGCCGGCATCGATCGCAGCCTTGAACAGGCGGCCCTGCAGGGCGGCGCCCGCGGTCGTAAATTTGCGGCCCAGCAATTTGTCCTTGATGGTGCGCAGCGCCATGCGCAGCATCATCTTGCCAGCTTCCGGATTGGTCCGGCGATGCCCCATCTTCATGGCATCGGCCAAGAGCACATTATATTCGGCAAATCCCTTGCGCAGCCGGCTCTGCATCGGGCCCAATTGCTTCAGATCGAACGGTTCGGCCACCACCGTTCGGGTGGTTTTGCAGCCGCCGGGCAACTCGTCATAATAATCGGGCCAGAATTCCGGGCCCCGCCGCAGCGCCACCCCTTGCGCCACCAGAAAGTCCACCGCTCTGGGGCCTGCCTCCAGAAACGCCCGGCGCTTGGCGGGGCTTGTTCCGGAAGCTGGCGCACCATCGAGTTCCTGCAGGGCATCGAGATATCGCTCGGCCTTCGCAAGGTCATCATCCTCCCCCTCTGCCAGCATGAACGGATTGGCCGGCACCCACATGACGCCACCGGATTTGGCCGTCGTCCCGCCTGCAAATCCGGTCTTCTCGAGGATCAGAACGGAATAGCCAGCCTCTCGCATGACCAGTGCGGAAGCGAACGACCCCGCTCCGCTGCCGACGACAATCCAGTCAAACGTCTCATCAAAGGGGGGCATGATCTGTGGCGATCAATCAGGTTTCTTCGGCAAGGCAATTTCGGCCGTGCCCGTCGCCATCACCGTGCCCGCCTGGTTTTCCATCCGGTGCTTGATGTGGATGAGATGGCGGCCATGCTCGTCAACCGACTTGTCGGTCACTTCGGCAGTCTGGATCGTGATATCGCCCGTCAGTGCCGGGCCGCGATAATTGCCGATGGTGTGCACCACCATGCCGAACTCCCCTGCCCAGCCTGCCAGATAGTCGATGATCCATGATCCCATCGAGGCGCCATATCCATAGCCCCGCGGCATGCCGATCCGGCGCGCCCATTTGGGAAACAGATGGCCACGCGATGGACCGATATAGGCGCCGTCCGTGAGCTCTGGATTGATCAACATCATCCCGGGATCATTTTCATATCCGGCCATTTCGCGCGTGAAGCCCATAGCTTCCAGATCCTGTTCGCGAAACTGCATCGCACCCCATGTGTTCATGTAGAATGCGCGCCATTCGGTGGTGAAGCTGGCAATCGAGTGGGGACCGAACACACGCTCCGGCAGCTGATCGCCCACCGCGATATCATCCCACCAGCGCTCGCCATGGCCAAGATCATGCAGCATCTTGATCCAGCCGAACTTGCGCTCTTCCAGCGTCTGCAGCTCTTCGTCGCTCCATTCCGGATCGTCCGCCTGCTCCACATTGGTGCTCTGTCCGCCCGCTTCCGCGCCGTAACGGATCGTGGTGGAGCGCTGGGTGGCGATCGCTTCGCCGTTCTGGTTGGAATAATGATTGTCGCCGCGTTGAAAGCAGGTTTCCCCCGCAAAGCCGGTTTCCTTCACCGCATAGTCGAAGGGAACGCTCTGCACGGAAATATGATCGCCCGGCTTGATCTGCGGGCCGTTGAACCACCACTCATCCCCGCCGAACAACAGATGCGAATCCGGGATTTTGCCGACGCAGGCCGGCACCGCGCCATGCCCCCCATCACAAGCGATCGCGAAGCTCTGCGGTGCGATGATCCCGTTCCACCGACTGGCCTGCGCGTAATCGGGATCATAATGCAGCAGGTTGGGATAATGCATGGCATGTGCCCAGCGCCGGATATCATTGGTGGCGATCGGCTCGCGCAGCGTCGAGACATCCATGGCCTTGCCGAGATACTGGTCGATATCGCTGAAATCGAGTTTTTGGGTCGCCATGTCATTCCATCCTCTTGATACGGCCCCTTTGGTTGGGCCTCAGGGTTGGCAAGACAAGCAGGCGGGCCGCCTTATCGGTGCAGCGATGCAGACGGCCCGGCAAACAGATCGCGTACCGCGCTCCTGTCCGTCTTGAACGACACCGTGCGGGGCAAGTTGGCAACAAAGCGCCATGCGGCAGGCACATGGGTTGCCGGGAGAGTGCGGCGTATATGCGCTTCCAGCTCTGCCGATGAGGGCGGTTCCAGCCCCGGCTTCAGCACGACGGCGGCGGCAGGAAGTTGCAGGAGCCGCCGATCGTCGATCCCGACAACGGAAACATCCGCGACAGCGGGATGCGTGCGCAGCGCTTCTTCCACCGCCTCCGGCATAATTTTGAAACCGCCGCGCATGATCGCTCCATCGGAACGTCCGTGGAGATACAGAAATCCGTCCGCGTCGATCGTCCCCAGATCGGAGGTGACGATCCAGTCTCCGCCCATGCGCGGGCAGAGCACTTCCACCGTTCCCGACGCGCCGGATGGTGCCAGCGTGCCACTATCCTCATCCCGTATGCGCAGCTTGGCGCCTCCGATGGGGCGGCCGACACTGCCGGACTTTCCAGCACCATAGGCTTCACGCAATGGAAGCGTCATCGCTGACACCGGCCCGCCGAATTCGGTGGCGCCATAGGTTTGCAGAACGGGAATGCCGTACCGATCCTCGAATGTCTTCTGCACTTGCGGATTGACCGGCGCGGCTCCTGTCGAGAAATACCGCAGCGAAGAGAGATCCTCTTCCGGCACGTCGTCGGCGAGGATCATCGCCAGGGCAGCCGGCGGGCCACCACTGGCCTGTGGACGGAATTCCACCACATAATCGCGCCAGTCCGCCACCGTGAAACGCTCTAGAAGGATCACCGATCGGCCGCGCAGAAAGGATGTTGCGAGGGTATACAGGCCGGAAATATTGCTCATCGGAAAACACAGGAGGGTCGGTGGGCCTTCCGCCCCAACGCGCTGCTTGGCCTGCCGGATATAATCCAGCACCACATCATATCCGATGGTAAAATGCTTGGGCGGACCGGTCGTCCCGCTGGTGAGTATTTCCAGCGCCGGGATGGCAGATGCACTCGCTGATGCTGTTCGCGCCGGGCAAATGCATGTGCTTCCATCGTCAGCCAGCGCGATGCCGGCGACGCCTTTTGCGTCGAGGATATCAATTAGCTCGGAGGAGAAATCGTCCCGGTCCATAATGATGGCAGAGACCGGCAGCGCCCGGATCGATGCCGCGACTGCCTCGCCGGACTGAAAGGGATAGACCATGGTCACCCTCCGGCGGGTGGCCATCAACGCCAGGAAGGCCGACAGCGCCGTTGGCCTGTTGCGCGGCGCGAAAGCCACCGCCGCATCGGGCGCCACCCCGGCTTGCAGTAGCTTTTCGGTCAATGCCGCCGCGTGGCGCGCAACGTCCGTCCAGTCTATCCAACGGTCACCATCGCGAATGGCGGGCCCCGTTTGGCGCAATGTCCGACGGCAAATATCGGCCAGGGCATGGGAAGGATCGGCATCGTCCTTGAAGGCCACGATCTGGTTCACTCCTACAGCGCGGCTCGGCACATGAAACGCCGCCGAGAGCCAGGATAGGTTTCCGCTGGCTCTGGTCAAAATGAACGATGTTTGCCGGACCAAGCATCGCCACCGCGCTTCTTTATCGGGCCGCTGGACGCGGCGGGCCTGCGATCTCTCAATTGCTGCGTCACGGGAGGTGCAGCATGACGGTTCTGAGAATAGTTCAGTGGACGACGGGCAAAGTGGGTATGCAGGCGCTCCGTGCGATCATGGACGATCCGCGCCTCGAACTGGTTGGTCTGTTTGCGCACAGCGCCGGCAAGGTCGGCCGGGATGCCGGCGAGCTGGTCGGTCGCGGCGCGGCACATGTAATCGCCACCGCAGACATAACGGATATCATCGCGCTGAAGCCGGACGCCGTGATCTACACGCCGTTCAAGAGCGATATGGACAATGTGCTCCTATTGCTGCGATCCGGCATCAATGTGGTCAGCACCAACCTGTTCATCGATTCCGGCGGCATGACCGGCGATAACCGCGCGCGTCTGCTGGCCGCGTGCATTGAGGGCAAAAGCTCTCTCTTCATAACCGGGGTAAATCCGGGCTGGATCAACATGGTCACCGCCGGGCTGACCTCGGTCTGTCGTCGCGTCGATCACATCAGTGTGCGCGAATCTGCTGACGTCTCCAACTATGCCTCGCGCGAAACCTGGGTAGCGCAGGGCATGGGGCAAACGGAGGTGAATGACGATGTGATCGCGGTGGCGAGAGGCGCGCTCATCTCCTTTCGCGATGCCGTGCTGCGTCTGGCAGAGGCCTTGAGCCTGCCGCTTGATGATGTCGATTTCGAGCTTGAGCACGCAGTCACATCGGAAACGGTCGATCTCGGCTTCATGAGTTTGCCAAAGGGCAGTAATGGCGCCCTGCGCGCCGAGTGGGTTGGGAAAGCCGATGGATGTGAACGGATCCGCCTCAGCGTCTCATGGTATCTAACCCGCGCGCTGGACAGCGACTGGACCTTCGACGACGAGCATTATCACATCGATATCGATGGGGAGCCCAGCATCCGGACGATCATCGATTTCGTGGCACCGGAATGGAAGGGCAGCGACTGGAGCATCCTGACAGCGCTGCCCGCCGTGAACGCCATATCCGCCGTCGTCGCAGCACAGCCCGGCATCTTGGGACCAGCAGACGTGCCTTTGATATCTGCCGCGCGCGCCGCGTGGAGTGGTACGCCGGACTAGCGGTTTCAGGGACCGACCACGATCCTGACGCGGCCGATATTTACCAGCTCGGCATAGGGCGTGCCTTTGGCCGCACTGGCCTGCGTTGTCGCGCGTAGCCCAACAAAGTAGGTGCCGGGACGATCGAACGAGACCGTACGCGTCAGCGTGGCACGCGCTTGGCCGATCGGCAAATCGCGCGGCGCCTCGAAGATACCCTTACCATCGATGTCCCAGCCCGCATCGCTGATGGTGCCGCCACCGGGCGGCGTATCGATTATCGCTTCCAACCGTATCTGCTCACCGCTTCTCACATAAGCGATCATGCCGCCATTGGCGGTAAGGGTTACAGTAGGTTGCAGCCCAAGCCGTTCGTGGCCGCTGCCCGGCACGATCACCTGCCCATTGGCAATGCGATATTGCGAACTTTCCGGCGGCACGATGCCATTTTCCACCCAGTCGGCCAGAAGCCGGAGCGATTGCTGCAATGGCCCCTGATAGGAGACGATACGGCTGGGATCTTCATTGTCCATCTGGTCGCCATGCAAGGCTCGCTCGGTATAATAGACCCTAACCTTGTCGACTTGCGGATTTTGCGCCTCGACCCTGCGGCGGTACCAGTCGGCTTGCCATGGCATGGCCTCACGGTCCCAAAGCGATGCGGCCAAAACCACTTTTTCGCTGCCAAGATCGCCCGTCAATTGGGAGCCCGCTGTCGACTGGACGAATAAGGGCCCGACAATCATCGGCCGCTGCGGATAGATCGGTTCGCCTTTCGCGTCGCGAAACTGGTCCCATACCGGAAAGCCGGACTTGGGCACCTGATGCCGATGGTAGGACTCTATCGCCAGGAAATTGCTGTTATCGACATTGACCATGTCACCCAGCTCGATATCCGCACCGCGCGCGGAGTCGGACAGTCCAAGATACAACGTATTTCCATCGATATGTTCAATCAGAAGCGATTGGACGGTTCCGTCCGCTTTGCGAACGGTCAAGTCGCCGCCCATGAAATAATCGATCACCGGCACCGTATCGAGACGCACACCGACCAGCGTGTCGCCGTCGATGCCAGACAGGAGGCGAAACGCATCGTCGACGCCACCCTTGTTGGCCGATCTGCTTTCCTCGCCAAGGCTGGCGCGCGCCATACGCGCCGTTACCAGTTCGACCACCTTGCCATCGAATTGCACGCGATCGGCTGCAAACAGTTCGGGACGGTCATATCCTAGATAACCGGGCTTGGTCCAAAAATCGGTAAAATAGCTGCCATCGACCTGTTTTATTCCACCATAGAGCGCGGCGAAGCCATGAAGCCCCATGGTTTTCCAGCCAAACCAACTGGCCATCGGGAACCCCATATTTTCGGCCTCGTGCAACACCGTCGCTTCATGCGTGGAGAGACCGGCATAGGCATCGCCGCTGCCTCCGGGCTCCAACGCGTCGACGATCTGCGGGAATTTCTTGCGAAGCACCCGCAGGGCCTGCATCCGAACCGTAAACATGTTCGGGATCGCCATGGTGGATCCGTTGACATAGGGAACGCCCCCATCCCACACGCCTTCCGTGTTCTCCAGGCTGCCGATGGTACGATAGGCGCCCCCCGAACCACCGTAGATGTAGCCATAGATCCGGCGATCCTTGCCATAGAATTGCTGCGCAACATGACGGGAAAAAAGGGCGGCGGCTGCATTGGCGCGATATGCCGTAATGCTGGAATCGGGCATGCCCGCATCGGCGTTTGGTGCGTCTGCATCGACGCCGCCATTCGTCTCGACGAAATAGGCACCGCTCGCAGCCGAGAAACCGATCTTGTTGAACTTGCCCACAGGATCGGCCTGCGCCAGATTTTCATTCAGCGGTACCGGCGTTACATGCTGAAAAAACCGGCCTTCGAAACTGTCGGATGGCGGCAGATAATAAGAAAAGCGGGTCTGGGTTCCGCGAAACCCGCCATGCACATAATAGTGACGTACCGGCGAGGAGCGCCATTCCTGCACGTCAATATAGGGCTGGGCGAACAAAGCATCCGCTGCGCCATATCCATCAGCCGCCACGGTCATCACCCGTTCGCTACTGGCGATGGTGGTCGGCCTCGTCGAACTGGTGGCACAGCCCATCAGCCCACAGGTACCGATCATGAGCGAGGCGACGAATACGCCGCGGCTGTGCCTGACTTTCACCGGGGAACTCTCCCTTCATAGGTACCTGAAAGCTTGGCCGGGATGTCACCCTATAGGGCAACACGCCCGGCCATGCTTACGCGCGGTCAGAATTTCGTTGATACGCCGAACTGAAAAACGCGTCCGATGGTGAGATAGGAGAATGGCACACCCTGTTGCCCAGGCACCGCGATATTGCCGCGATATTCCGGGGGATCCTGATCGAAGATGTTCTTCACGTTGAGCGTCAACGCCAATTCCTCCCCAAAACCCTGGCTGGCCAGATCGAACTTCATGAATGCGTCAAAGGTATGGAAATCGCCAACCTCGGCCTGTGGCACGAATCCAACCGGCGGATTGAGCGTATATCCCTGCTTGAAATTCCAGCTGAGCTGCGCGAGCAGCGGCCCCGCTTCCGCACCGAGCGTGGTTCTGGCGCGCAACCGGTTCTGATTGTTCGACAACACATCCTGGAATGGACCGTCCGCCACATTCTGCCGGTTACGGCTCAGTTCATATGTACCGTTCGAATTGAAGAACAGGCTGGCACCGCCCATGTCCCGGCGGTAATTGACCTGAAAATCCAGTCCATCAATCTTGAAGCCGCCAAAGTTGCGCTTGCGTGCGTCCAGAATGGCGTAAACCCTTGTCGGGTTATCGACCGGTGTGCCGTCGAACACGTCCGCAAGGCCAATGAAGGCATCGAGTTCGGCCTGCGTCGGCGTCGTATCGATGATGAAGCCATATTCATTATAGAGCTGCGCCGGATTTTCGAACGGCGCCAGGCCAATGTAATTGGTGTAGCTGATATTATAATAGGTACCGCTCAGGCGCAGGCCCGGAATGAAAGGCGGATCGAGATCGATCCCGGCCGTGTAGGTCGTGGCCTTCTGCGGCTGGATATCTGGTCCATTGCCGCGAAGGGCAACGATGACACCACCGTTATAATCCGGATAAGGACCACCGTTCGCGGCCTGCAAATTGGTCGGCGGCGCAAGGAATGCGGCCCCCTGCCCCGTCAGCGTGAAAAGCCGCCTGATATCGGCATTTTCATTGTCGGCCAGGCTTGGCGCATTGAAACTCTTGCCCCAGGCACCGCGAATGGCAACCCAATCCACCGGCTTGAAGGTCGCGCCGAACCGGGGATTGAAGGTATCGCCGACATCGCTGTAGCTGTCATAACGGCCGGACGCAGACACAGTAAGCTCCACCCCGCCATCGCCCCGCCACAAGGGCGCAACTATCTCGCCAAAGGCCGACTTGACGTCGCGCGAGACGCCGAAACGTGGCACACCCGGTTGAGCGGGAGCGACGAGCGTATTGCCGACAAATTGCGCGCCTGAACCGGAGAATTGGGCACCCGGGACGGTAAGCCCACGGATGGTGTCGAACGTTTCCTCATAATATTCCAGGCCGAATGCGGTCTTGATCCAACCAGAGCCAAGTTTGAACAGATCGCCATCGATCACAGCGCGGAAGTTGGTGAACTGCTGACGCGTTCGCCCGAAATTATTGTAGTTGGTGATGATCCCCAGGGCCGCAGGATCGCTATCGGCCGGGTTGAACGGGTTGAACAAGCCAGCTGCAATCGCGTTGTTCAACGCTGACTGGTTGAGTTCATCGGTCACGACGGTTGTGGTGCTCTGACCATAATTGCCCAGGAAGCGCGCCTGAAAATTGCCGTCGACATCGTAGGTGAATTCCGAAGAAAGACCCCAGGTATCGAGCTCGATATCCGTCTGCGCCCGGTCGTCCGGGCCAATCTGGAAGGATACGTCCTGAATATAATCCACGCCGTTCGGGCTGCCGGGCACGAACGTCGGACGTCCGCCGACGATGCCGCCAAAACTGAACGGATTGAATGGGCTGACAAATGCCGGAATACCCAGGCTGCGGGCCGTTCCAGCGAAAAATGCCGGTACGATGATGCGGGAATCCCGCAGCGGCCCGACGGCAACTTCCGTCTGCCGGTTGGTGTAGAAACCGCGGATGTCCACTGACAGGTCCGCGCTCAAATCCTGGCTTAGGCCAGCAAACACGCTGTGCCGTTCCGACGCCGGAACAACGGCCGCAAAATCGCTGGTGTCGCAATCGTTGACCGGACCTCCATTGACGCCAACCACGGTGCCCTGCGGCGCGCCCAGCGAACCGGCAAGCGCGCGAATATTTCCCGGCGAGCATTCGAGGGAACGAAAGCCGTTATCGCTCGGAAACTGTTGAATGAAATCCCGGTCGCGGCCGAGAATCTCATCATTCTTGGCATAGGCATAAGATGCAAACAGCGAGCCGGTGCCCCAATCGCGACCAGCAGTGACATTGGCCGTCCACTCGTAATAATCGTCTGCAAAGCTGTAGGCGCCATTCACCTTCACGCCGTCGAAGCGATCGATGGTGACGAAATTGAGCACGCCGGCAACGGCATCGGATCCGTAAATGGCCGAACCGCCATCCGGCACGATTTCCAGTCGGCTGATGATGCCCGGCGGAATGATGTCCGGATCCGGTGTCGTCGAGCCGAGGCCCATGCCGACCGTGCGATGTCCATCGACCAGTACCAGCGTCGTCGAGCCACCGGCGGTGTTGAACCCGGGCAGTGCACGCAGATTGGGCCGATTGACGGCAACCTCGGGACTTGCTGCGAGCGGTTGCTGTACGCTGTTGAATGCGCCGAGCTGCGGAATATTCTCGAACAATTGATTGACCGTGTTGGCACCGATGGCCTCGATATCTTCATCGGTTGTCGCCAGAACATTGGCGCCCGCCGGTGCGATACCGCGGATCAACGTGCCCGTGACGACGATCTCCTCATTGGCCGGATTGCGAACCTGCCCTTCCGTTCCGGCAGCGGGATCCTGATTGGTCGCTTCGGTGCCTTCCTGCGCCATCGCCGCGCCAGGTAACACAAGAGCCGCCGCTGTACCGCCAAGCGTGACCGAACAGAGCAATGCTTTACGAAGTGCCTTCATATAGTCCCTCCTAAATCGCGCCTCGGTTGCCTGAGAGGAACCCATAGTCCTGGTCCCGGCCCGAAATCGCCTAGCCTTTGCAGCTTCGTCCGTGATCCTTGCTGAATCTTACGGGCTGCCTTGAAAACAAGATCTTCATCAGGTTGCGCAGATCAGTTGCACCGCCACATCCTACGGGCCGGACAATTGCCCGGCACTTCAGCTTTTAAAAGCGCGTGTTGGTTTATATCGTAGCTGCGATGGTCATTCGAACGGTGCCAGAAAGGGCGGTGACGCCAAGTCTACCGCGACAGCGATTGCCAGAAACCGGCCAACGGAACGCCAAATCAATGCTATAGCATCCGGGACTGCGCGCGGCGGCCAATGCTAATTGAAGGGGCGCCGCTTTTTATATGCGGAGCCGCACTTCAAATCGTTATTTTCCATCGGCCAGCCACCGATTGTCGGGCGGATGCCTGCTGGAGGAAGCGTAGACAAAACCACCGGGAAAACGCTTTTGCACCGGTCCGACCGTTGCAGGGGCATCATTCAGAAAAGGCCGTAAACGGAACAGGCGTTTCAACCTGTGGTCATAGCGTGCAGCTCGGATTGGCTGCCTGCGGCAGAAGAAGAAAATTGATGCTGGTCGGCTCCAGTACAAGCTGGCCGGAAGACTGCACCGCTGGCACCAGTTCCGGAACGCGGTCCTGATCGTCCAGCGTCAGCGGATGACCGTTGAGCAATATCGTGCGGCTCTGCAATTCCGGTGCGGTCATGCTGAAGCGTTCCACCGGTCCCTCGACCGAAAGGGCAGCCGGTTTATCCCGCAGATTGATAGCAAGCAGCGTAACGCCCCCTGCCCTTCCACGCGCGCAATGGGCATAAAGGTGCAATCCATCGTGCAGTTCGCCTGCATCGAGGATCCTGGTGCCAATCAATCGCCGCCACAACAGTGCGGCCCAATAGTCGGCATTCGGCTCAAGCGTTGCTTCATCGATAACGCCGTTGCTGCCACTGATCAGCGCATGGGTCACCAAGGCATCCACGCCTTGTTTGGCGAGCCGCCCCTGCGCATCCAGATAGCGGAACGCCTCCAGAAAAGTCGGTTGCCAGCGCGTGCCGCCGCACGCCGCCGTGCCGGTTTCCGTCAGCCATATCGGGGCCTTGGGGGCATAGCGATCCCGCAATGCCTTCTGCTTCTGAAATTCCGTGTCCGGGCGTGCCAGCCAGGCTTCGGTCAGCGCGTCGTCGGCGCTGACACCTTGCGGCGATTCAGGATCGGCGCAGCGCTCGGCCAACGCACCGTAAAAATGATAGGATAATATATCGACGGCAGGCAGCGGCCTGGCGGTCAGATAATCCTCCGCCGTCACCTGCGTCAGCGATGGAATTGGAAAAGGCAGCCCCAACATCGCGGTACCGGGCCCGGCCAGCTTCAATTCCGGCGCGACCCGGTCGGTCAGATCTTTGAGCCGGGCGAAATCGCGCGCATAATTTGCCGCCGGTTCCGCGCCCTCGGTTCTGCCCGGTTCGCGCGCATTGGGTTCATTGTAGAGTTCGGCCGCATAGATCTCGCCGCCGATGTTTTTGGTGAACGCCAACCAGGCGGCGGCCTGATCCGGTGTCCAGGCCCCGCTGGCATCGCGCACACCATCGCTGACGGTAAAACCGGTTATGATTTTAGCATCCACGCTGTCGGCAAAATCGACGGCGCTCTTCCAGCGTTCGCGCGTGAGCAGCGTCTGGAATCCTTCAGGCGCGTCAGCTGGTGGCGGCGCATCGCTATCGTGGAAATAGACCGAGTTCGACGTGGTGCCGCCATAACGAATATATAGCGGCCCGAGCGCGCGCGTCAGATTACGCAGCCGGCGATTATTTAAATCGGTGGGCGCGCGCGCCTCGCGTATGGCCGCGAAATTCTCGCCAGTTTCTTCGCCCTGTTCGGCATCTTCATCATAGCTTCGCCAGGTTTCGCCACCCGTCAGATGCGACATGCCGATCTGGAAAGACTGAAACCGCTCATCCATTTGGCGCACGAACGGAAGCGCGCTTGCGTCGACCATGATGGCATTGTCGCCAACGCCCGATGCCGTGCCGTCATGCGCCTGGGATAAGGTGGTGCATCCAGGACCGAGCAACAGACACAATAGAGGCAGATGTAGCCAGCCATGCGCGCCTGACAGAACGTCATTCCGCATCGAGCAAGACCAGCTGCAATGCATTGGGCGTCAGATCGAAGGTGACCTGATAATCTTTTCCCGGCGTGACGACGCTTGTGGAAACCTGCTGCAGATTGGCTGTTGCGGGATCAGCCCAGTAATTGCTGGTCTTGTCATCGATCCGATATTGTTTCTGAACCACCCGCTTGCCGCGCAGAGATGAGGGCAAATCCTTCATGTCGATCGTGAGCCGGTACGGCACCTCATCTGTCAGCTGATAATTCCAGACCAGAATTGCCGCCCCTGTTCCGCTCTTGGTCGCGATCGCATAGATGCCTTTACCGGCATTCAGGCTATCGGACTTGGCCACGACGCGCTCGTCCTTGAGCTTGGAAAACATGACCATGGCGTTGCCATAGGGCGTGAAGATGCCGGTCGGCACATCCTTGTCGTCCTGCCCGGCTTTCACGGCCATCCGCGCGCCATCGTTCGCGCGCGTGATCAGCTGATCCTTGCGCTCCTCGGTCTTGTGCCGAAGCACCCAGTTGAATGGAACGCTATTTGGCTGTTCGAGGAACCAATAGATCAGCGACGGCACACCCACGGCGTTGCGCAGATAGTCCGGTCGCGCATCTTCGCGATTGTCAAAGGAAGGGCCGGGATAGATGCCGAGTTCGGTGATGAAGCTGGGCGTGTTCGTATCGATGCCGCGGCTCGCCAGCGCCGCGTTCAGCTTTTCCCGCTGCCCCGCCACTTCGCTCGGATCGCCCTTGTAGAAATGATAGGCACGCGGGCCTTCCTGGGTCGGCCCGCCGGAGGTGAACAATCCGTAAGCGTGGTAGGAAATGAAATCGAGCCGCTTTGCCGGACTGGTATCCGCCGCATAATCGTCGAGAAAAGCGTTCAGCCAGTCTTCCTTGAACGTGGTCAATGCCGGGCCGCCGACTTCCAGTGGCACGGATGGCTGCAACGCGCGATTGACCTCGTTCACCGCCTCATAATAGGGTTTGAAATAATCGTAGAGATGGTCGGCGCTGACGACCTCTACCATGTTATGATCGGGTTCGTTGAAGGCCTCGATATAGCGGATCGCGGGATAGCGTTGTTTGAGATTGCGCAGGATGGTCTTTATGACCGGCTTCAATTGCTCCGGCGACTGCTTCAGGTCCCGGATCTCCACCCGCGTATCCAGCACGACCAGCAGCTGGTCCGAAAGACGGCTCAAATCTCGCAGATAGTCGTCGACGCCGCTATAATCATAGGCGCCGGTCTCCGGGTCGTGAATGAGATGCGTATCGATCCAGACGCGGTAGACCGAACCATGCAGCCCCTGTTCGTTGAAGAACGAAACATCGGTGCTGCGGACATCGGCAAAGCTGGTCGGGCGGCTCACATTGTTGAAGCGCTCGGGATGCGTGAAGACGCCGCGCGATTGTCCAAAATCGACGGCCACATGCGCCTGCGCCATGTAATCCGGGGAATCGATGGTCGAGGGACCCGCATCGCCTGGGCCAGACTGAACCGTCGCGCACCCGGCTAGCGCCAAAGCTGTCGCCGAACAAAGCAGACCCATTCTGGCCACCATCTCTTCTCTCCCTTGATCCGCCTGTTTTACAGGCGCTGTGATGAATAGTGCCGGTTCCGGTTCACCAGGTCACGTCCGTGGCGTGACTTCCAAACTGCCCTGCCAGCACTTCAGGCAGGTTATGCCGCCTACAGCATGATCGAAAGCGTCTGCGGTCTGTGAACGTGGCGGCGATATCTGCGCTGCGGGCAACGCAATTCATCGACCACGACCATGTGCCAGCAATTGGTGATCGCGCTTCATCTCAGCGCCTGCGCCGGTCAATGATCGTCGTCTTCCACCAGACCTAGACTAGCGCCATGCGAAAGCCGGACCGGAGCGATCGACTGCCCGGGAACTGACATGTCCAACCGATAAATTGCGCTGCCGCCATTATCCTCCTTGGTCGATACGAACAGGTCCGTCATCGCATCACCGCCAAAAGCGAGATCGCGCGGCTGTCCGCTCGGAAGCCTTGTCTTCGAAACACATTCTCCCGTCGGCGCATAGCGGGCGATCTCTCCTGCGCCATCCAGCGCGACCCAGAGATGGCCTTCGCTGTCCAGCGCAAGCCCTCGCGGTTCGCCCTCGCCTTTGTTCATATCAATCAATGTTGTGCCATTGGACAAGGCTCCGGCCCGATTGATGTCATGTCGATCGATCCGGCCCTCACTTGCCACTGCCTGGTACAATATGGCCGCATCCGGCGTAACCGCCACACCGCCCGGCCGCACCTGATCGAAGACCATCGGGACCAGGCGCTCGTCATGATAGCGAAAAAGACCGCCGCGCCGATTATTGCCCGCATGATCCTCCATACCGAACCAGAGCCGCCCTTTGCTATCGACGGTGCCGATCGACGCGCTGTTCACGGAATAGGTATCGATGGGCATCTCCCGGCGCCGGTTTCCATCATGGCCAATGCTGAAGATATCGCGCTCGCTGGCTAAGAGCAGGCGCCCGTCCGCCGTAGGAAAGGCAAGGCCGGGCCTGCCACCGACAGCGCTTTGCGTGACCCCCAGATCGGCAAGGCTGATAGCCCCCACCGTGCCGTTCGTCCGATCGCAAAACAGCAAGGCTCTCGCTTCGGGAAGCCAGACAAGCCCGTCGGCAGCGCCCGTTCTGCTTTCATAGATCATCTGCGGTGCGTTTTCTGTCATTCGCCAAATTTCCAAGCTGTTTCCCGGAAGGGAACAATAGCAGCCCCCGTCGGGTCAAGAATTCGCCGGTGCCATCGCCCCTGCGCTCCATCGCGCGCGCCGAGACCAGCGATCAACGTCCCGGCGATATCGGCCCGCGTCTTTGGCTCACCGGTTGATCCATGGAGAGATGCTGCAACAGTTCTGCCCAAACACCGGGAGAGGAACGACCATGCAGGGCATTCGAGATATAGCGGTCGCGAGCGCGATCATCATGGCTTTGGGCAGCGGTCATCCTGCATCCGCCCAGCAGGCAGCAGCGCCCGATCCGGCCCCGGAAAAAGCGACCGTCCATGTCGACTTCAACCAGTCTCGTGGTGATTTTGCCCATCCCGAGCGGTATAATAATTTCACACGCTGGGATCGCTGGATGCCGCAGCGCGATGCCGATATACGCTTTCTGAACGAGCAGAAGCTGCATGGCGAAATCTACAAGGTCTGGGTGGATGCCGAACGCATCCATGATCCGGATACCGACAGCTACGATTATTCTGGCGTGGACGAATATCTTGCCGATGCGAGCCTGATGTCCGACGCGCTTCTGATGGTCATGGACACGCGCGTTTCCGTGCGTGACATGGGCCGCAGCCCTGAACAGATCAGGCCGATCATCCGGCGTATCATGACCGATCTGAAGCAGCGCTATCCGCGTATTCGCTATATCGAGGCGTTCAACGAGCCCGACCATAATCTGGCGCGCAGCATCACGCCGTCCGAGCTCTACGACTATTACAAAGTCTATTATGAAGAAGTGAACGCCATCAATCGCACGCTGCAACCGCAGGTGCCGCTGGAGGTCGGCGGGCCAGCCTTCATGCAGTATAACGAGACGTGGATGAATGCCTTTCTGGATCGCTATGCCGCCGATTCCTCTCCCGACAAGCGTCTCGATTTCATTTCCTGGCATGCCTATGGCGAATTTCCCGAAGGCACTGGCGACAGCAACGGACCGCGGGCCTATCATTTCTACAAAGGCAATCCGAGCGAAGTTGCCGGTCAGCGCACGCTGCTGAACCAGGCGCTGGCCGACAGAGGCCTGACAACCGATATTCCGGCATTTCTCACTGAAACGGGCATCTATCCCGGTCCATCCTATGACCATAAGGACGATGCCCGGCCGGATTATCTGATCGGCGCCGCCGGCGTGCCGGCCTTGCATTACTGGTTTCTGGAAACGCCGAACACCTATCCGTTCAACTGGGTGGTCCGCCATTCCAGCGAGGAGCGAAAGGACCAATTGATCACCCGCGGGCGCAATGGCGAACATGTCGCGGTCAAGGGCAACGAAAATCCGGAAGACCTGCCAACGAACATCTTCACGCCCTATGGCAACGCCATGGCGATGATGGCGCGCCTGAAGCGGGAACGCGTCGTGTCGCAGTCCGACGCGCTGAAAGACGGCATCGGCATCTATTCCATCGCCACGAAGGACCAATATGGCGCCGCTGTGATGGTGTGGAACTATCAGCATGTCGGCCGGCAAGCCTATGATGTGACCATCGACATGGGCGATCTGCCCGCCAATCTCAGCGATACGCCAATATGCCAGCGCATGTACCGCATCGATGATCAGATCAGCAATTACTGGGGCAATCCGGATACCGCCAATCTGCAGCAGGTTTCGGCAACGGCCGTAGCGCCTGGCAACCGGCACCGCACATCTGTTCAGATGACGCCCAACGCGCTGCAACTGGTCGTGCTTGAGCCAGGCACGGATTGCGCCGGCTGAGCAGCGCCGCTTCGACGCCGCTTCGTCCTGCGGGTGGGCACGGCACCGGTGCAAGGCACCCCAGGCCTCCGGAATCAAAAGGAGTATCGCAGCAATGAAGAGGCTGTTCTGTTTTGCCGTCGCATGGATGATGCTGCTGGCCACCACCGCGCCGGTCAGCGCACAGCGCGTCTATATTGTCGGCGAATCCGCGCTCGATATGTCGGCCTATGCATCGCGAAAGCTTGGCGCCGCGCTGGAGGAGCAGGGCTATACGATCGTCACCGCTCCACAGGGCTATGATTATCTGATCAGCATCGCGGTCGACGGATATGATCGCAAAGCCGAAGCCTTTTCCATCAAACCGGAAGGCAAGCGCATCATGGTAAGCGGCGGCGATGCCCGCGGCATGGTATACGGTGCACTCGCGCTGGCGGACGACTTGCGCCGCGGCGTACGCCTGCAAGATATTGCGGCGCGGGCGGAGACGCCGAAGCTGCCATTTCGCGCCATCAAGCATAATCTGCCATGGGACAGCTATCGCTCCAGCGCGGCGCTCGACCAGCACATGAATACGGTACGCGACCTTGGCTATTGGGAAGCATTTCTCGACATGATGGCCGAAAACAGGTTCAATTCGCTGACACTTTGGACGTTGCACCCCTGGCCCTACATGGTTCGGTCCCACAACTTCCCCGAGGCCAGTGCCTTCAGCGATGCGGAGCTGGAAGAATGGCGCACCCTGCATCAGGGCATTTTCCATCTCGCCAAAGAGCGCGGGATCGATACCTATCTGGTCCCATGGAATATTTTCGTCAGCAAGGAATTCGCCGCCGCCCATGATGTGGGGCGTAAAAGCACCTATCCCTATTACAATACCGAGGGAGACACATCGGAGCTGATCAAGCGGTATGTGCGCGAAAATGTCGAGCAGGTACTGGAGGAATATCCGGACCTGACCGGGATCGGGCTGTCCCATTCGGAAGGCATGGGCGGGATGACGTCGCAGGAGCGCGCCGACTGGATGGCGGCAACCTATCTGGAGGCGATCCAGAATGTCGACCGACCGGTCAAGATCATCCAGCGGCTGCCGCAATCGGCCGGCACGGTGATGGACGGATCCACCAGCATCGAGAACGAACGACTGACGCGCGAAACCGTGGAATCGATGGATTATGCCGAAGGGCCGGTCTGGATGGCGGCCAAATTCAACTGGTCCCATGGTCACTCGACACCCACGCTGGTCGGCGTTCATGGCGGCGAACTGGGCGACACATTTTTCAAGCCCGAGCCCAAGAACTACAAAATGGTCTGGACGGTGCGGAACGAAGATTTCTTTGCCTTGCGCTGGGGTGTTCCGTCCTTCGTGCGGGCGCATATCCGGCAGAACGCGTCCGCGCGCTATGTCGGGGGCTATATGATCGGCAGCGAGACCTACATCCCTGCGCTGGATTATTTCACAGCGGCCAAGAAAGGCGTCGACTGGCGTTATGCATTCGAACGGCAATGGCTTTTCTACAAGATCTGGGGCCGCCTGTTGTACGATGACACGACACCGGACGCCCTATTCGCGCAGGAATTCACGCGGCGATACTGCCCGTCCGCTGACCATATGCTGCAAGCCTATGAACTGGCGTCACGCACACCACTGCGGCTTGCATCCCTGTTCAGTTCCACCTGGGATCACACGCTCTACAGCGAGGGGATGATGTGGCTCGACGGGCCCAAGATGACATATATCAGCGCCCAGGACCTCATCGACCATGAGACGCTCGATCCGGCTTATGTTTCGGTGGCGGCCTTCGTGGATGCACAGGTCAGCGGCACCACATTCGGTCCCGAACGGATCACGCCACCGATCCTCGCCAGTCAGCTGGAAGCAGACAGCCTGGAAGCCTTGCGACTGGTCGCGCCGATCGACACCAGTGGCAATACCGCGCTGCTATACGAGGTGGCGGATGTGAAGGCGTGGTCGAACCTGGGTCTTCATCTGGCGGAAAAGATGCGCGGCGCAACCGCGCTGCAAATTTATCGCAAGGCCGGTGACGCGCGTGACCAACAGGCCGCTGTGCAGCATTTGGCCAATGCCCTGCGATATTGGGACGAGGTCGTGGCCATCACGCGTCCACTTTATCGCGACATGCCGTTGACCCACATGATCGGAAAAAGCAGCGATCTGCAACCGGACACCACCTTCCATTGGGACATGCTGCGCGAACAGGTGGCCGCAGACGTGCAAATGGCCAGAGATGCAGGCGCGCCATAAGGCACAGATCGGTCGCAATATGTCAGGTGCCATGGGTGGATAAGACAGGGTCTCGAAAACGCGGGCCAGTGGGCCAAGTGCAGAAAGGCAGCGCTTATTTCGGTGCGCTTGGAATGGAGGTCGGGCATTTTGCGCCCCTGTGGCACCTGCTCAAGGTGGCCCAGTTGCTGGAGACGGAGCTGAACCGGATCAGCGCCCGGAGCAATCTGAGCATCTCCGACTTCCATCTCTTATGTGCCCTGATGATGGAAGACGACGAGCCCGTGCGGGCGACCGATCTTGCCCATATGCTCAACGTTTCGGACGCCGCGCTGTCCATCCGCGTTCGAAAACTGGCCGCCATGGAGATGGTCGAACGGCGCGATCACCCGCAGGATCAGCGCGCGCATTTGCTGCGCATCGCCGCGCGCGGCTTGGCGGCGGTACAAGACGTTGCCAGCGCTATCGAAAAGGACGCCAGTTTCATTTCATGGTTTCGGCAGTTGCCGAACGAGGATCGCCAGAAGCTTGGCGACATGCTTGGCAGCTTTCACATCTTTCTCAACCGGCACTTCTTGCCGATCAGCCGATCGGATTAGTCCGCGGCCAGCGGAACTCCGATGCGCGCAGGGCCTCCTACCCGGCAACGCCTTCCACGATGAACGCCTGATAATTGGCCGCTTTCAGGCGATGCGGCAATGCATCCTGATAGGCCGGGTCCTCATACCAGCGCTTCGCATCCTCCACGCTGTCGAACCGCAGCATCACCACGCCGTCGGGAGCGGTGCCCTCGAGACCGTGGATAGCCCCGTATACGACCAGCGGCTCAAGCGCGACGGAGGGTGGCTTAAGCCTGGTCTTGCGCTGATATTCGGCAAAGGATTGCTCGTCCTCAACAGGGCCGAGACGGGCGACGATAAGATAGGCGGACATGAGGGTCTCCGGTTGCGGACAGGCATTATAGGCATGCCGCTACTGAGGTTGAAAGCCGTTCGGTTAAGGCCTTAAACAGTTGCGTCTTGGGTTTTCCATGACGGACGCCGAAAAGTTTTGCCACGGATAGTGGAGAGGAGACGATTTGTGCCGCAGTCTTGCGAAATATTGTTCAAGCCGTTCACCATCAAATCCATGACATTGCCCAATCGCATCGTCATGGCGCCGATGACGCGCGGCTTTGCCGCCGATGGCGTGGCCGGCAAGCTGCAAGCCGATTATTACAGTCGCCGCGCCCAGGGCGGTGTCGGACTGATCCTGACCGAGGGAACGGTGGTCGATCGTCCCTCCGCGCGCAACGAGCCCGGCATTCCCTTCTTTCACGGCCCGTCGCTGGACGGCTGGAAAGACGTCACCCGGGATGTCCACCAGGCCGGCGGCGCAATCGGGCCCCAGATCTGGCATGTCGGGTCCTGTAAAAGCAGCTCCATGGAATGGGAGCCGGACAGCCCGTTCGAAAGCCCATCCGGCCTGTTCCGATCGGATGTGCCACGCGGAACGGTGATGAGCGAGGAGGATATCGCCGATACGGTGGCCGCCTTCGCGCAAGCCGCCAAAGACGCCAAGCGCTGCGGGTTCGATTGCGTCGAGGTGCATGGCGCGCATGGATATCTGGTCGATCAGTTTTTCTGGGCCGACACCAATCGGCGCGATGACCGCTGGGGCGGCCCAACGCTGGCGGAGCGTTCGCGCTTCGCTGCCGAAGTCATTGCAGCCATTCGTGCAGCAGTGGGCGAGGATTTCCCCATTATCCTGCGCATCAGCCAATGGAAGCAACAGGATTTGACGGCCCGGCTGGCCACCACGCCGGACGAACTCGGCCGGTGGCTGTGTCCATTGGCCGATGCTGGCGTCGATCTGTTTCACTGCTCACAGCGGCGTTTCTGGACACCGGAATTCCCCGAGATAGATGGCGAAGACGGTCTGAATCTGGCGGGTTGGGCAAAAAAGCTCACCGGTGCGGCTACGATCAGCGTCGGCTCCGTCGGCCTGTCCGGCGATTTTGTCCATGCTTTCCATGATGACCATTCCAAGCCCACCGGCATCGACGGTCTGCTGCGCCGGATGGAGCGTGACGAGTTTGACCTCATCGCCGTGGGCCGCGCCCTCATCACCAATCCGGACTGGCCAAAAAGGATCAGGGATGGCGATCTGGAAGGCATGCGCACGTTCTCGACCACAGATCTGGCGCAGTTCGAATAGGCTGATCCGCCAGACCTTCCGCAGAAACAACCCACAGCGCTTGATCGGAGTATCGCCCCGCCATGGATTTCGCCCTTTCCGAAGATCAGCAGGCCATTCGCGAAGCCATCCTTGGCCTTTGCGCACAATTTCCCGAGGATTACTGGCTGCAGAAGGATCGTGACGCCGTATTCCCCGAGGAATTCTATCGTGCGGTTGCGCAGGCCGGCTGGCTTGGCATCGCCACGCCCGAAGAATTCGGCGGATCGGGCCTCGGCATAACCGAAGCGGCCGTGATGATGCAGGCCATCGCGGAATCCGGCGCAGGCATGAGCGGCGCCAGCAGCATCCACATGGCTGTGTTCAGCCTGCAACCGGTCAATCTGTTCGGCACGCCGCATCAACAGCAGGCAATCCTGCCTCCGGTGGCCGATGGCACGGACCGGGTCTGCTTTGCCGTCACCGAACCCAATACCGGCCTCAATACGACAGAGCTGAAAACCCGCGCGGAACGGCACAATGGCGGTTATCTGATCAACGGTGAGAAAATCTGGATTTCGACCGCCCAGACCGCCAACAAGATGCTGCTGTTGGCGCGCACGACACCGCTTGAGGAGGTTGCGCGCAAGACCGATGGCTTATCGCTGTTCTACACCGATCTCGACCGTTCCAAGATCGAGGTGCGTCTCATCCACAAGATGGGGCGGCATGCCGTCGATTCGAACATGCTGTTTATCCAGGACCTCTGGATACCGGAGGATCATCGTATCGGGGTGGAAGGTCAGGGGTTCAAACAGATCATCCACGGACTGAATCCGGAACGCATCCTTATCGGCGCGGAGGCTATCGGCATCGGAAGGGCCGCTCTCCAGCGCGCGGCCAGATATGCGCGCGAACGCATAGTCTTCAACCGGCCGATTGGCCAAAATCAGGGCATCCAGCATCCATTGGCCAAATGCTGGGCGCAGCTGGAAGCGGCCAACCTGATGGTGATGAAAGCCGCTACCCTGTTCGACAAGGGAGAGGATTGCGGGATCGAAGCCAATGCCGGCAAATATCTGGCGGCCGAGTCGGCATTCGAGGCATGCCACACCGCCATGCTGACGCTGGGCGGCATGGGCTATGCGCAGGAATATCATGTCGAGCGTCTCCTGCGCGAGGTGATGATACCCCGCACCGCGCCGGTCAGCCCCCATATGATCCTGAACTACCTTGCCGAAAAGGTTTTCGACCTGCCCAAATCATACTGATCCTGCGCTGCGGCAGTAGCCGCAAGCACAGACGCCGGAGTCCAATAAAAAGTTAGCCCCCGGGCATGAGCCCCGGTGCGCCCTACCGCGCCCGGTTGCCCCCAGGACCGGTCCGATCAACTATGCTTCCTGGCCTCGCTCTTCAGCCGCTCCAGGACGTCTTCATTCCGGATGGTACGGTAGCGCGCCATGGCCAGGCTGAAGAAACCGAACAACAGCAGTCCGATGGCCACCAGCGTGAAGAGCCAGTCCGTGCTTTGCAGGGCCGTAATCGCACCGCCCACGCCGCGGACCTGGCTGCCCTGTTCGGCCATGCTGGCCTGTACCGCGAAATAACCAATCACCACGAAGACGATCGCACGCGCGGCGTACCCAGCGCGTCCAAGATATTCTACAAAGCCGGGCGTGTCTGCATCCAGCAGTTTCATGAACTTGCCGGTATAGGCCTTCACGCCCTGCTCGACGCCCGCACCCAAAAAGCACAGACCGACAAAACCGAGAACATATTCTCCGCCCGGGAAGCCCAGCACCATGGTTGCCGCCTGCTCCTCGCCGCCGCCGCCCGACGAGCTCTCATTTCCAAAGACCAGCTTGGCAGCAACGAAGGAAAGGAACAGATGGCCAAGCCCGCTGGCGACATGCCCCAGGCGTTTGACAATGCCCTTCGCGCCGGTGCCAGCGCCCTCGATATCGATGGCAGCGCCATAAAGACGAAAGATGCCATAGCCCAGCAGGCCAAGCCCAGTCAGACCGAGGATGACCAGACCACCCGGCAATGCCTCGATCCTGTCCAGAATGTCGCTGGCACCCGAACCCTTGCCGGTCGTGAGCGCGATATAGCCGATGAGGAAATACACGATGGCGCGGGCCAGATAGCCGGCGCGCGCAAAATTCTGGACCTGTGTGACCCGGTTCATAACTCTTCCCCTATTGTTACGGTTCGTGAACGAACGACCGCACCAATGGTTCAGACACCCCTGTCAGAGGGTTAGAGCCTGAGCTTTCATGGCATGATAAAAAGGCATGGCGGCCTCGGCTATGGCAGCCTGCGTCGAGGATAGTTGCGGCAGATCGCGCTCGGGCGGCGCAAATCCGCTACTCTCGGCCACCTTGTTATACCAATGGCTGGCCCAAACCCCATCAGTGCTGCGATAGCCCCGTTCCCAGTGCAGCATGGCCGGGTCCCAACGGATGCCCAGCGCCGTGCACAGCTGCCGCAAGGCCGCCTCAGGATCACGCAGGATATCCGCGCTGTCGAGAACGGGCGGGGCTTTGCCCTGGATTTGGGCGATCCGATCGAAATCATCGCGCTGCCGTTCATACCCCAGATCGTCCAGGCTGATGCCAATGCGCTTGGCAGCATAGCTGGCGACAACGCGTGCGGGGTGACGGATCAGAAAGCCATGGGCATGGTCTGGAAAATCGAGGATATCGACTGGACCTACCATATGGTGCGGCATGTGCTTCTGATACCAGATCGCCCGACCGTCCGGCACCGGTCCGCGCATGGCGTACGCGACCGACCTCCAATCGCAGTCCATCGATTCGATCACCGTTTCAGCCATCGGCTGGGGCGCACCCGTCTGTTTCAGATAGGCGCCATAAAATGGCTCATCCGTTACCGCGCAATCCCGGCGTGCGCCGAAGCTGCGCATCATGGCGGTCGAGATATTGCGTGGCCCGGACCACATCGCGATCCTGACCGGATCATTCATGCCGCAACGTCCGCGGCGATCAACTGCTGATAAAGTCCCTGCAACCGTGCAACCATGGGGCCCCTCCCCTCGGTCAATATGCGGCCATCGACCGTGCGAACCGGAACAACGCCCGCAAAGGTGCCGGTAACGAACGCTTCATCCGCACCATAGACATCCGTCAGCGAGAAATTCTTTTCGCGGATCGGAATATCATGATCCTGGCATAGCTTGATGACATTTGCGCGGGTGATGCCGCCGAGGCAGTAATCGCCTGTCGAGGTCCAGACCTCGCCCTTGCGGACGATGAAGAAGTGCGTGCTGTTGCACGTGGCGACGAAGCCGTGCGGATCCAGCATCAGCCCTTCATCTGCCCCTGCCTGCGTGGCCTGAATACAGGCCGTGATACAATTGAGCTTGCTGTGGGAATTCAGCTTCGGGTCCTGCACCGCCGGATCGCCGCGGCGCACATGAACGGTGAACAAGGTGATCCCTTGCTCCACCGTGGACGGCAGCACGGCCTTATATTCGGGTATGATGACGATGGTCGCGGGCGATATCACCACGCGCGGGTCCTGATAGGGCGTGGACCGGATGCCCCGGGTCACCATCAGCCGGATATGCACGCCGCTGCTGTCCGCGCCGATGCCATTGCCCTGAAGGCAGGCGTAGAGCCGATGCACCAGCGCGTCGCGGCTCAGCCCGATATCCATGGCAATGGCCTTGGCGCCTTCGAACAGGCGGTCCAGATGCGCGTTCAGAAAGGCGATGCGCCCCTTGTGAACGCGCAGGCCCTCCCACACGCCATCGCCAAGCATGAAGCCGCTGTCGAACACCGACACGCTGGCCTGCGCGCGCGGAAACAGCGTGCCGTTGACGTCGATCAGGACCGCATCGTTGCGCGGATTGGCCTCATAATCATGCGTTCCCTTGGCCACCGATCAGTAATGGATCGCGCGGTCATAGGCATCGAGCACGCTTTCATGCATCATTTCGCTCAGCGTAGGATGGGCGAAGACGGTATGCATCAGCTGCTCTTCCGTCGTCTCCAGCTGCCGCGCGACGACATAGCCCTGGATCAGCTCGGTCACTTCCGCGCCGATCATGTGCGCGCCCAGCAGTTCGCCGGTCTTGGCGTCGAACACGGTTTTGACGAAACCCTCCGGGTCGCCCAGCGCAATCGCCTTGCCATTGCCGATGAAAGGGAAGTTGCCCACCTTCACATCATGGCCCGCTTCCTTGGCGTTCGCTTCGGTCATGCCGACGCTGGCAACCTGCGGGCGCGAATAGGTGCAGCCCGGAATGTTCGATTTGTCGAACGGATGCACATCCTTGCCCGCCAGTTTCTCCACCGCGATCACGCCTTCATGGCTGGCCTTGTGCGCCAACCATGGCGCGCCGGTCACATCGCCGATCGCCAGAATGCTATCGACATTGGTCTGACCATAGCCGTTGGTCTTTATGTGCCCCTTTTCGGTTTCGACGCCCAGCGCCTCCAGCCCGATATTCTCCGTATTCGGAACGATGCCGATGGCGACGATCACATGGCTGTAATCCTCGGTCGTGCTCTTGCCCTTGGCGTCCTTGATCGTCGCCTTCACGCCGGACTTGGACGTTTCCAGCTTTTCCACGCCTGCGCCGGTGCGGATATCCATGCCCTGCTTCTTGAGCGCCTTGATCATGTGGGCGGAGACATCCTTGTCCTCCACCGGCAGGATGCGATCCAGCATCTCCACGATGGTCACATCCGCGCCCATATCGCTGTAGAAACTGGCAAATTCCACGCCGATCGCGCCCGATCCGATGACGAGCAGTTTCGTCGGCATCTCCTTGGGCACCATGGCATGGCGATAGGTCCAGATACGCTCGCCATCCGCTTTGGCAAAAGGCAGGTCCCGTGCACGCGCACCGGTGGCGATCATGATCGATTTGGCGGCGACATCGGTGGTCTTGCCATCCTCGGCCTTCACGCTGATCTTGCCCTTGGCGGTGATCGTGCCGACGCCGCTGACGACATCGATCTTGTGCTTCTTCATCAGATGCGTGACGCCGCCGTTCAACTGGCCCGCCACCTTGCGGCTACGATCGACCACCTTGGCGAGGTCGAAAGCCGGCTTGCCCGCGCTTAACCCGTAATTTTCGGCATGCGTCATGTAATGATAGATTTCGGACGTGCGCAGGAGCGCCTTGGTGGGAATGCACCCCCAGTTCAGGCAAATTCCGCCCAGCTTTTCGCGCTCGATAATCGCGACCTTCATGCCCAGCTGAGACGCGCGGATGGCCGCGACATAGCCGCCGGGGCCGGAACCGATGATGGCGAGGTCATAGGTTGTGGTCATGGCTGGCGTTCCTTCTCGGTAATCGGTCTCGGCCGTCCATCGTCATCGATGGCGACAAATGTAAAAATGGCTTCGGTAACCTTGGAATCGTCGTCCCGGTGGCGATCCCGTCGCCAGGCTTCGACGTTGATCTTCATGCTGGACGAGCCGACGTGGACAAGATCGGCATAGACCGAGACTTCGTCTCCGATCTTCACCGGGCTATGGAATTGCATGCCGTCCATCGCGATGGTTACGGCCCGGCCATGGGCGTGCCGCGCGGCCACCAGCCCCGCCGCGCTGTCCATCAGGCTCATCAGCCAACCACCGAATATGTCACCATAGGCATTGGCATCGGCGGGCATGGCGGTGACGCGGATCGCCGGGTCACGAGGCAGGGAAGCCACAGGCTTATGCCACCATGCCGAGCGGATTTTCCACAAGATGCTTCAGCGCCTGCATCAGCTCGGCCCCATCCGCGCCGTCGATCGCCCGGTGATCGAAGCTGCCGGTGGCGGACATCACGGTGGCCACGCCCAATGCGCCGTCCACGATATAGGGGCGTTTTTCGCCTGCGCCGACCGCCAGGATCATGCCCTGCGGCGGGTTGATGACGGCATCGAACTGCTTGATGCCGAACATGCCCATGTTGGAAATTGACGCGGTGCCGCCCTGATATTCCTCGGGCTTTAGCTTGCCTTCCTTGGCGCGGCCCGCAAGCTCCTTCACCTCGGTAGAGATCGCGCTCAAAGCCTTGGTATCGGCGCCCACCACGATGGGCGTGATAAGGCCGGCAGGGGTGCTGACGGCCACCGAAATATCCGCACGGCTGTAGCTGATCAGCTGATTGCCCGCGAAGCTGACATTGCATTTGGGCACCTGGATCAACGCCTTGGCCAGCGCCTTGACCAGCAGATCATTGACCGAAAGCTTGATGCCTTGCGGTTCCAGCGCCGCGTTCAGATCACTGCGCAGCTTGAGCAGCTTGTCGAGCTGAATATCCACGGTGAGATAGATATGCGGGATCGTCTGCTTCGCCTCGGTCAGGCGGCGCGCAATAGTCTTGCGCATGTTGGAAAGCTTTTCCGCCTCATGCGGAATATCCGTTTTGAATTCGGCGGGCGCGGCTGGTGCGAGCGCGGCGGACGGCGCTGCGTCGCTGCTTTCCTGCCGGGCCGGTGCATCGGCCGATTTTGCCGTCGGCTCGGCAGCTTCCACGTCTGCCTTGACGATCCGCCCCTTCGGGCCGCTGCCTTCCAGCGCGGTCAGATCGATGCCATTCTGCGCGGCGATGCGGCGTGCCAGCGGACTGGCCCTCACCCGGTCGCCACGATCATTGGTCGGCGCGGCCGGCGCTTTGGCGCCATCGTCCGCTACCGTCTTGGTCGCCGGCTTGCCATGATCCTCGGCCTGTTCGGCATCGCGCTTGGCGGCCTTGGCTTCCTCACCGGTCTTGTTCGGATCGGCGGGATCCTTCGATGGCTCCTGCTTCAGTTTGGCGTCTTCGCTTTTGGCAGCGCCGCCACCGGCCGCCTTGGCCGCTTCTTCCACATCTTCGCCCTCTTCGGCCAGGATGGCGATCACAGCGCCGACCTTCACTTCGTCGGTCCCTTCCGCAATCAGGATCTTCGCGATGGTGCCTTCATCCACCGCTTCGAACTCCATCGTCGCCTTGTCGGTCTCGATTTCGGCCATGATGTCGCCGCTGTTGACCGTGTCGCCTTCCTTCACCAGCCATTTAGCCAGCGTTCCTTCTTCCATGGTGGGAGAAAGGGCGGGCATCTTCAGTTCGATAGGCATGGGAAACGCGGGTCCTCCAGCTGTGGTTGAAACGTCTATGGCAAAGCCTGACGCTACGGCCAATAGGCTTTCCCACGGCCAGCTTGCGTGGCGACGCGATTTGGCGCAGCATTTCGGCACAGCAACAGGGAAATTGGACCATGCGCACCTATCTGGTGGTGATCGACGAGACCGACGAAGCCTTGCTCGCGCTGCGATTCGCGACGCGGCGCGCGGCAAAAACTGGCGGTGCGGTTCACATTCTGGCGCTGGTCGAGCCGCAGGACTTCGTGGCCTGGGCCGGGGTACAGCAAACCATAGAAGAGGAAAGCCGCGCACGGGCGGAAGCCCTGGTGGTCAGCGCCGCCGGGACGATTTTGGAGGAATCCGGCCTGCGCCCTGCCATCACCGTCAAGCAGGGACGCGGCCCGAATGTCGTGCGCGAGATGCTAACCGAGCGCAGCGATATCCATGCCCTGGTGCTCGGTGCATCGGCAGGCGGCGGCCCGGGCCCATTGGTCAGTCACTTCACCGGCGCCAATATGGGCACCCTGCCCTGCCCGGTCATGGTGATTCCCGGATCGCTGACGCATGAGGATATCGACCGCTTGAGCTAGGTCCGGTCGCCGCGCGCCGGATAATCCTTGTCGAGCACGAAATCGATGCCTTTGAGCAGCGCGTCGAAGCTCGGCCGGGCGAAGGGCACACTCTGGCTTTGCATCATGTACAAAGTGCCGTCCGGACGGACGAGAGCGATACCCGGTTCGGAGAATATGTCCGGCTCGTCGGAGCCTTCCCGCTTTTTGCTGATATACAGGCCATATTCGCGGGCTTTTTCCTCGCTGAGCTCATAGACCAGCGGCAGATTGCCGGTTTCCCATTCTTCATCGACCTTCATGGCCCGCTCGTGACTGTCCATCGATATGGCGAAAGGGGATATGCCGCGATCGGTAAAGTCGGATAGTCGCCCGCCCAGCTCTTCCAACTGGCTCTTGCATATCGGACAATGCGCGCCGCGATAGAAAATGAGCATGGTGAAATTGTCGGGCGTCTGGGTCGAAAGCTCGAAGCGCGCCTGAATGGTGAGCGGCAGATCGAGCGAAGGGGCGGGCTGGCCGGGCGTGGGCTGGGTCATGAAGTCTCCTTTCCAGAGAGAACCCTGCGCAGGCACCTATGTTCCCATCTGTCGGTCAGCGCTTCTTCTTGCCGCCCTTGCCGGGGCCTGACTTTCCAGGCTTGTGGTTGCCGCTCGCTTTGCGTCCGCTGGTCGATCGCTTGCTTTTGCGTGGCACGCTGTTGGGTCGTCCGCGCTTGTCACGGCGCACTGGCCTGCCGGGCGCCCTGCCCGGAAGCTCCACGTCCGGAACCTCGAAGCGGAGCCCGCCAGATACCGGGTTGGCCTCGGCCAGAAGCAGCTTCAATTTCATGCCGCTCTTGTACACCGTGCCGCTGTCCCGGCCGGTCAATGTGCGCCCTGCCTCTTCATAGGTGAAATATTCCGCGCCCAATGTGGACACCGGCACCAGCCCGTCACCGCCGAGGCCTTCTACCGTCGCGAAAAAGCCGAAATCCAGCACGCCGGTAATGCGCGCATCCACCAGCTCGCCAACATGGTGCGAGAGATAGGCGGCGACATAGCGATCCATCGTGTCGCGCTCGGCCTCCATGGCGCGGCGTTCGGTCCGGCTGATCACCTCGGCAATATGGCCCAGGTCGCCGGCATCCTTTTCGGTCAGGCCGGTGCCACGCTGGATCGATTTGTTATCCGGCGCCGGCATCTCCAGATCATAGGCATCGACCAGCGCGCGATGGACCAGCAGATCGGCATAGCGTCTGATCGGCGAGGTAAAATGCGCATAGGAATTGAGCGCAAGACCGAAATGCCCGGCTTTGTCCGCGCCATAATAGGCCTGGGTCTGTGATCGCAGGATTTGTTCCATCACCTGCGGCAGGACTTCCTCGTCATCCACGCGTTCTATCAGCCGATTGAACACCGCCGGTGTCACCACCTGGCCGAGCGCGAATTCCATGTCGAAGGTCTTCAGATAGTCTTTCAGCGCGACCAGTTTCTCACGCGAAGGCGGCAGATGCGCGCGGTACATGACCGGAGACTTTTTCGCCTCCAGCGCCTGCGCCGCGGCGACATTGGCTGCGATCATATAGTCTTCCACCAGACGGTGCGCATCGAGCCGTTCGCGGATCGTCACCGCCGAGATCTTGCCCGCCTCGTCCAGATGCACCTGCCGCTCCGGCAGATCGAGATCGAGCGGGGCCCGTTTGTTGCGGGCGGCAAACAGCAGTTTCCAGCATGCCCAGAGCGGCTCCAGCGATGCTTTCAGCGTTTGCTGCTCGCCTTTTACGATAGCGTCAGGGGCATCGCCGTCGATGATCGCCTGCGCATCCTCATAGGCGATATTGGCGGAAAGACGGACGGTCGCGCGGGTGAAGCGATGCTGCTTCACCAGCCCTTCCCGATCGATGGTCAGATGGCAGGCCATGGCGGCCCTGTCCTCACCCGCCTTGAGCGAGCATTTGTCCGAGCTCAGCTCATGCGGCAGCATCGGCACCACGCGGTCCGGGAAGTAGACGCTGTTGCCGCGGCGGCGTGCCTCGCGGTCCAGTTCACCGCCGGGCCGAACGTAAAAACTCACATCGGCAATAGCCACGATGGCGCGATAGCCACCCTTGTTGGCCGGATCGTCATCGGGCGCGGCCCATAGCGCGTCGTCATGATCGCGCGCGTCGCGTGGATCGATCGCGAGAATTGGCAGGTGGCGCAAGTCTTCACGTCCCTGCTCAGCCACCGGCAGTTCCGCCACCCGCTTTGCCTCGTCGACCGCCGCGTCGGGAAACACATTCGGTATACCGAATTTCGCGATCGCGATCAGGCTGAAGCTTTTGGGCGCAAAGGGATCGCCCAGCACTTCGCTGACCCGCGCGGTCACCTTGTGCCCGCGCCCGGCCTTTTCCGCTACCACCAGCTGGCCCGGCTGCGCCTCGCCGACATCGGAAATCGGTGTATCGCGCCGCGCTTTCTTGTCGGTGCTGCGCAAAATGAAACGGTCACTGTCCTTTTCGACCACGCCTAGCAACTGCTCGCTACCGCGCGCCAGTTTCTTCATGACATGGGCAATATGGCCCTGTCCGCGCGTTTCGGTGCGCGCCAGAACACGGTCGCCAACGCCAAGCGCGCCATTGCGGCCACGCTCGATAATGCGCAGTTTCGGGGCGGGAACGCCGTCCGCCTCCCAGCTCTCGGGAACGCCGACCGGCTGATCGCCGTCGACCTCGACCACACGCAGCACGGACACTTTCGGCAAGCCGCCCATCTTATGAAATGCGCGGCCGGGCGCCATGTTGATCAGCCCCTCATCCGTCATATCCTTCAGAAGGGTCTTGAGAGCGATCTTCTCCTGCCCGTTCAGGCCGAATGCCTTGGATATCTCGCGCTTGCCTGTGGGCGTATCGCTGGTCTCGATCAGGTCGAGGATCTGGTTTCGGCTCGGAAGGCCTTTGGATTTACGGGGCAATGTCTGGCAATCAATCCTCTGGAGACATCCGGTCGATCTTGGCCTGAAGATCGGCGACCTGGCGCTTCAACGCATCCATTTCGCCGCGGCCCGGATCCGACTGAGTTGCGCCGCCAAGATCATGAGCAGCGGCTTTCGAAGGCACAAAGGCATCGCGCGCGGCCTTCATCATCTGCAGATTCTGGCGGGCAATCTCGCCAAATGGCCCCTGCGACACGGCACTTTCCAGCGCCTCGTCGATCTGCCGCTGGTTCTCACGAAAACTGCGCATGGAGTCTTCCAGATAGGCCGGCACCATTTTCTGCATCGATCCACCGTAGAAGGAGATGATCTCTTTCAGAAAGTTGGTCGGCAAAAGGCCCTTCCCGCTGCTTTCCTCCTCCATGATGATCTGCGTCAGAACATTATGGGTGATGTCATCGCCGGACTTGGCATCGATCACGACAAATTCGATATCCCGGCGGATCAGATCGGCCAGATGATCGAGCGTGATATATTTGCTGCTCGACGTGTCATACAGACGCCGGTTTGCATATTTCTTGATGGTGATCGGACCATCACTGTCTTTTGCCATCTTGGCCATATGAAACCCTACATTTGTATTCTGTCGCATGTTCTTCCGCGTTCCCTTTCAATGCCCATGATGGACACAAAGCGCAACCCGATGTCCGCATGAGAGCAAAAACCGTATCTACCCAGAATCGTACCTAAACCATCTTAACGCTAAAACACTTCAGTTGGTGCCGCCGGTAATCTACAGCATGTGAACAAATGACGAAGAGAAAGAAAAGGGGCCCCAGTTTCCTGGAGCCCCATAGTGGTTTTTAATTTGAGCAACTTATCAGAAGCTGAAGTTGACATTCGCGAAGTAAGTACGGCCGCGATAGTCATACCCATTGTACAAAGGCGCATTTCCGATGGTTGTAAACCCGATGGCAGTGATCTGCGGAGGAGCAGTGTCAAACAAGTTCCGGACGCCAAAGGTAAACTGGTAGTCTTCGATATCGACTTGAACAGAGGCATTGTGCAAAAAGTAATCGTCAACCTCGAGCAAATAAGCATCCTTGTACGCTTGTACAAGATCAGGATCACTTATACCCGTCTGTTCATCAAACGCGAAAAACTCATACGTTCGGTTACGATCACCATCGATCCAATCTACACCGTAACGGAAAGTTACATTGTCGTACCGGTAGGTGGCGTCGAAGTTACCGACCCAATCCGGCTGCGTGACAATACCATTCGCATCAGTCAAAAACTCCTCAGGAAAAAGACGCGATGATTGCTCGGTATATTTAGTAACGTTCGCATTCAGAACAAACCGGCCGCCAAATAGATCTCTGCTATAACGTCCGTTGAACTCATAACCCTTTACGATGTCTTCAGACAGGTTGACGAAGCTACTAACTACGCTGAGCGCGTTGTCGCTATCGCGCGTTACAAAACGGCAGAATCCCGCTGCCGGGTCAAAGTTGGGATCCGAGTAGCACCGATTTAGAATGGTGGCGCCGGCCAGATCCTGAACACCGTTTTCGACCTTGATGTCAAAGTAATCAAGCGAAAGTGAGATATTACCAAATGCGGACGGTAGAACAGGACGCACGACCGCACCTACACTCCAGTTAGTGGACGTCTCGGCCTCGAGCCCTGCATCACGCCCCCCTACTCGAAAGACCGAAATACCGGATGTCTGCTGGAAGTTTGCAGGCAACCCGATCGCAGCGCAGTTTCGAGCAATAATTTGCTGGTTTGGCGACTGGTCCACAGCACCGGGCAGATCATCGCAGGGATCGGAGCCTGAACCAAGGAAGCCACTCGTTGCTCCTAGGAACTGCTCAGCCAAGGCTGGCGCACGGTAGGATGTGCCATAGCTACCCCGGAAACCGATACCGCGAAATGGCTCCCATTCGCCAGCTATCTTATAGGTCGTGTCGGACCCGTAGGATGCATAGTCAGTGTAACGGACTGATCCGTTCAAATTAAGGCGATAGAAAAAAGGCTTATCAGCAAGAATTGGAACATAAATTTCGGCAAAGACTTCCTTAACGTTATCATCGCCAACTGTTGGCGTACCAGAAGTCAAATTATACAGATTGTTATTAATCGACTCTTGAGATGGTTGATCGTTAATGCTTTGCTTTCGATATGTCCGTCGTCAGAACATTTGGCACAACTCGCGGCGTAGTCTTGCGGAGTGTGGGCTTCGACTGATGGTTGGTTTTAGGCGGCGAGCCTGCGGTGTTGCAAGCGCCGATATTCGAGGGTCTGTCGCTTGATCCTTTCTCTTCTTTTGATGATCGTCGGTGCCCTGCCGAAGTAGGCATCGGCGGGTGTCACATTGTCGAGGCTTTCGTGGTAGCGCTGGTGGTTATAGTGCTCCACAAAGGCCTCGATCTGGTTTTCGAGATCGCCGGGCAGGAAGTAGTTTTCCAATAGCACGCGGTTCTTCAGGGTCTGGTGCCAGCGTT
>NZ_ATUR01000007.1 GCF_000420305.1 Novosphingopyxis baekryungensis DSM 16222
AAGAACCGCGTGCTATTGGAAAACTACTTCCTGCCCGGCGATCTCGAAAACCAGATCGAGGCCTTTGTGGAGCACTATAACCACCAGCGCTACCACGAAAGCCTCGACAATGTGACACCCGCCGATGCCTACTTCGGCAGGGCACCGACGATCATCAAAAGAAGAGAAAGGATCAAGCGACAGACCCTCGAATATCGGCGCTTGCAACACCGCAGGCTCGCCGCCTAAAACCAACCATCAGTCGAAGCCCACACTCCGCAAGACTACGCCGCGAGTTGTGCCAAATGTTCTGACGACGGACAAAGCCGCGCAAACGCTTAGCTGCCTTCTTCTCGTACCGGAAATCTGCGAGCGAAACAGGTGTGCCCAAGAACTAGGTTTTCATACATCAGGCAAGTGTTGATCGGCAAAGCCCCAGCCGGCGAGGTTCTTGGATTCGGCTCGGTCACGCAGCTGCTTGGCGTTCACAATGGTGAACCCGCGCGCATCCTTCATCCCGGCTAGTTCGTTCCATGCCACCGGCGCGGCCACTGGAGCATTTGCGCGAGCACGGACTGAGTAGGGCGTTATCGCCGTGCTGCCACGCTGATTGCGCAGCCAGTCGATGAAGATACGTCCCTTGCGCTTTTCCTTGCTCATCGTGGCTGTGAAGCGGTCGGGCTGGGCTTGCGAGAGCGCCTTGGCGAACCTTTCCGAAAAGCTCTTGTGCGCCTCCCATGAATGGCCGGGCGTCAGCGGTACAATGACATGCATACCTTTGCCGCCCGTCACCATGGCGAAGCTGGTCAGCCCGATGTCGGCCAAATGCTTCCGCAGGTCCATTGCCGCATCCCGCACCCTTGCAAAGTCCAGCCCCTCATCGGGATCGAGATCGAATACCATCCGGTCGGGTTTCTCGACCGCACCAGTGCGTGCGCACCAGCCGTGAAACTCGATCGTGCCCATCTGCACGCACTGGAGCAGGCCGCGCTTATCCTCGATGAAGAGGTAGTCCTCCGTACCGCCGTCCTTCTCCTTGATCGGGACCGCCTTCACCGCGTCTCCTAACCCACTATTGCCGTGCTTCTGGAAAAAGCACTTTTTGGCGCGCCCCTGCGGACAGCGCACGAGGCTGAGCGGGCGTTTAGCCCCGAAGGGCAACATGACCGGTGTGATGACCTCGTAGTAATCGGCGAGGTCGCCTTTGGTCTCCCCACTGCCGGGGAAGATCACCCGGTCACGGCTGGATATTTCCACGCTTGCGCTCGGAGCGGGGGCGGAGCTCTTGCCCTCGCTGGCGACCTCATCTGCATCCTTGTCCTGTCGCAGCCCGAGAAAGCTGGCATGGCGAACGCGGCCTTCCGCCGTGAGCTCGGCGAAGGCAATTTCGGCGACCAGCTTGGGCGTAACCCAATGCGCCCTTCGTGCGTGAGATTTATCTACGTCGAGCGGCGGCGTCTTGCGCTCCAGCCGATCGAGCTTGCGGGCGAGCCGGTCCAGATCGTCGCCGTTGAACCCGGTGCCCACTTTGCCGCGATAGAACATAGTGTCGCGCTCTTTCGTCGCGAGCAGTAGCGAGGAGAAAGGCCGCGCCTTGGCGGAGCTTTCGGACCACCCGACCACGATGAACTCCTGCCGCTGGATGCACTTGACCTTAACCCAGTTCTTTGTCCGGCTGTGGCGGTATGGCGTGTCGATACGCTTGGCGATGATCCCTTCCTGTCCAGCCTTACACATCTGCACATAGAGCTTCTCGCCAGCACCGATGATATGGTCGGCGAGATGGATCGGCGGCTCGGCACCGCGAAGGAGCGCTTCGAGCCGTTCCTTGCGCTCGATATTGGAGTGAACGGTCAGATCCTCTCCGTCGATCTCGATTACGTCGAAAGCGAAGAAGGCGAGCTTGTCCCTTGGCCCCTGCGATCCATGCCCGCGCTTGAGCACCGATTGCAGGGTCGAAAAATCGGGATTGCCATCGCTATCCAGCGCGACGATCTCGCCGTCGATTAGGGCAGGGGGCAGGTCAAGCGCAGCGAGCGCTTCTACCAATGGGCCGAACTTATCGGTCCAGTCCTTCTGGTTGCGGGTCCACACGGTGACATCCTCGCCCGAGATGGCGATCAGTGCGCGATAGCCGTCGAACTTGATCTCGTGCATCCAGCCGTTGCCAGCGGGCGCCTCGTCGACCAGCGTAGCGAGCTGCGGCTTTCGAAAGGTTGGGGCCTGGTTGGCTTTCTTGCTACGGCGGGCCTGCTTCATTTTCGCGAGCGGTTCGACCGCCTCGTCCTTCCCGGTCGCCCCATTAGGCTCGCGCCCCGCTGCGATCTCCGCCATCGAACGGCCAGTATCGACGCTGGTGAGGGCCTGTTCAACCAGCACGTCTCCGTCTTGCGCATATGCATCGTCCAGCTTGCGCAACAGCCAGTTTTCGCGTTTTTCGCCTTTCTTCGGCTTCATGCGGATCAGCAGCCATTCGCCCTTCATCCGCTCACCATGAAGCACGAAATGCAGGTGGCCTTCCTCTATATCGTCGGCACTCTTGCCATCAATCGGATGCCAGGTACCGCGATCCCACAGCATCACCGTGCCGCCGCCATATTCGTCGGCCGGAATAGTGCCTTCGAAAGTGGCGTAGTCCATGGGGTGATCTTCGGTCCGCACAGCCAGGCGTTTGATGTCGGGGTCAGGGGAGGGGCCTTTGGTCACGGCCCAGCTCTTGAGCACGCCGTCCGCTTCCAGCCGCAAATCCCAGTGCAGCCGGGTAGCGTCGTGCTTCTGGACCATGAAGATTCGGTCCTCGCCGCTTTTGCCCGCCGTGCCTGCGGGCTCTTTCGTGCGGGTGAAGTCGCGCTTCGCGTTATACGCGGCGAGCGGGTCGTCTTTCCGGGCCATGGCCTAGGCGCTCTTTTTCTTCTTGCCCTTCGCGGGCTTCTCCCCATCGACCGACTGCTTCAGAGCGGCCATCAGGTCGATCACATTGCCCCGGTCGCCGGAGGGTTCGCCGGCGCCTTCGATGATCGTCTTGTTGCCCTTCGCTTTGGCTTTCTTGTCGATCAGCTTCCTGAGCGCTTCGGCATAGCGATCCTCGAACTCGCTCGCATCGAAGGGCGCGGTCTTTTTTTCAATCAGCGTGCTGGCGAGATCGAGCAGCTCTTCCTCAGGTTCATCTTCGCCGATGGTGTCGAAGAACTTCTGTCCCTCGCGCACATCGTCAGCATAGCGCAGCGTCTCCAGCAGCATGCCCTTGCCGCAGGGCTTGATCGCGACGAGTTTTTCTTGTCCGCGAACGGATAGCTGGCCCAGCGCGGTCTTTTTCGCTTTGCGCAGCGCATCGCGCAACACGATAAACGCTTCCTCAGCCAGATCGTCCTTCGGGACAACATAGTAGGGCTTTTCGAAATAGAGCGGATCGATTTCCGACTGGTCGACGAACTGGACCAGTTCGAGCGTCTTTCTGCTCTCAATTTTGACCGCCTCGATCTCTTCATCCTCAAGCAGGACGTAGTTGTTCTTGGACAGCTCGTACCCTCGGATGATGTTTTCGCGGTCAACCGGGCCGATACCATCGACCACTTTTTCGTAAGAAATACGCTTGCCTGAAGGCTCGTGAATCTGGCGAAAACTAATTTTTGCCGAGCTTTGAGAAGCAGAGTAAATCTCCACTGGAATCGAGACCAGTGCAAGCCTGATCTGTCCTTGCCAATAAGCGCGTGCCGCCACAAAATCTCCTTTCTAAAAGCAGAAACACGCGAGGTTGGCGCTTGGTTGCCACTTCGATAACGCAGCTTGCGAACCGATGGATATCTGTGCGGCGCTTCGACAATCCCGGACTGGAACTTGCTGCTGCTTCGACGATCGTGGTTCTCCCTCGACAGTTGTCCTACTCTCCCTCTCTCTCTCTTCAAGGTGCGAACGTGAATTGCTTTCCGCCAAGCCAACAATGTTGAGTCAATCTTCGATGAGCCACGGGCTTGCACTTGCCTGGTTCATGTGAGCAATATGTTTTGGTCATGGGATAGCCGTCACGTTGACCAGAGCGTCTATGCCGAACTCATGTTCGATCCGGTTGGCAAGGGCCCCAGAAAGCGCGTCGCTTTCAGCGTTTGAAAGGCTACCCTGAATACGCGTATCGACCCAGACAGGGTTTTCCCCCTGGCTACGTTGGCGGCTAAATTGCGCGTCGACCGATACCAGCGCAATGTCGCTCCGAGCTTCCACCTGCTGCTTGACGCTCGCTGAGATACGCTGGGCAATCGATGACTGCTGGTATTCCGGTGCGTGCGAAAACTGCAGGGCGATCAGGCCCGCAAGCCCGCCGAGGCTGACGATAACCGAGACCATCGAAACGATAGTTTTTCCGCGAGGGTATCGCGCACCTTTGCTTTTCATCCCGTAGATGCGGAAGACGAGAAACCCTGCCAGATTGATGCCTACAATCTGGATGGCGAGCGCCCACAGGCTGGAGTTCACGATGTCGGTCTGACCGATTGCGAGCCCCATCCCGACGAGGCCGGCAGGAGGAGCCAGCGCGGCCGCGATCAACATGCCGGTCGCCGCCCCGCTTACCAGACTGCTGCGCTCCGATTGCGCGAGATTCAAAGCTCCCGCCACGCCCGCTGCCAGTGGCAGGAGCAGCGATACTGTCGAGCGCTGGCTGGTGGTCACCATCAGCTCCGTGGCAATATGCTGGTCGAACACCACACTCAGCACGAAGGCGATCGTGATCGTCGTCGCGAGAGCGGCCACGTAGCGCAGCAATGACCTGCCGAGCAGCTTCGCATCTCCCCGGGCGGTGGCCAGCGCCGCAGTCATCGCCGGTCCTGCAAACGGTGCAATCAGCATGGCGGCGACCAGCAAGAACACGCTTTGCGTAAAAAGGCCAACCCACACGATGACCCCGGCTACCGCCGAATAGCCGAGAAAACCGGACCATGATCCGATGCTCTGGAGAGCCCCTAGAAATATTTCCAAGGGGCTGCGGGGCTGGATATCCAGCATTGCCGTTTCGGGCTCGCTGGACGGAGACCTGAGTGAAAGGATGCCGGCTGGAAGGAAACTGGCACGCACGGGCTCGATATTTTCCAGCGCACCGAACAGGTCTTCGACGCGCGCGTTCGGAACCTCGAGGATGAACAGGCGGCACGGATCGTCGCCACGATGGGCATTGATCTCGGCGAAGATCGAAGCGCCTGCTTGGCCCGCAGCTTCTGCGACCCTTGCGGAAGCTTCTGTGGGCACAGTTAGCGCTATTTGTCGCATATATCCCCCGCAGCTGCTCGCGGTTCCCCCCGGCCACGTGCCTTGTGCAGACGGTCGATCCTGTACAGCGGCCACACGCCGTCTGCGGCTTTGAGCCAGGGCAGATCCCGCGTGAAAATCTCGGATGCCTCGGCCCCATTGAGCGGGAGATCATTGGGGCCGGTCCAGTTCACCAGCAGACATACGCCTTCTTCGGTGAGGCTTTTCCACGCGAGCTGAGCGACCTGCGAAATCTCGTCCTCAGACAGGAAATAGAGGATCTCGGAGAACACGATCAGGTCGAACGTGTCGTCGGGCCATTCTCGGGGGACCTCGGCGCGGGCCAGTGAGACATTTCCCAAGGTGCCGACGCGGCGTGCCGCAAGCTGCAGTGCTTCGGACGACACGTCGAGGGCGAGAACCGTTTCGCATATGGTGGCAAGTTCCGCAGTCAGAATCCCGTTTGCACATCCAATTTCCAGCGCCCTTTTAAACCGATCGGGAAAAAGTATGGCGAGCGTCGCATGTCGTTTGGTCGCCTCATATTCGCTGTGTTCGAAGCCCCATGGATCGGGGTCGCTCGCGAAGAGCGCGTCGAATGTTTGGCGACGATCAGATTGGTCATCGCTCATGAAAAAATATCTCGGGGTGGCTGGCGAAGTGCTCGAACAAGGCAGGCGGCATCGTGAAACCGGTTGGATCATCGTCGATCACACCACCCATTTGCGACGCATAGGCTCCCATTGCCTCACGCTTCGCGCCTGTGAAGCGGCTGTCGGAGAAAAGACTCAGCTTGTCCGGCACCGGCCGCTTCCCGAACCGGCCCCAGACGGCAAAGCTCCACAGCGTTGCATGCGAGCGCTCCGCAAGCATGCACGACAAAATGGCCGCAGTGCGATGATCGCAATGTGGATCATGCGCCCAGGTCGACCAGATTGTGTTCGCGTCCGCGATGCAGCAATGTTCGTAGAGGCGGTTCACGGCTCGTGCGGCGTCCCTGTCGGTCGTCTTGCCGTCGGGCAACCGCGCTTTCACCACCGGGATTGTCTGCCCGGAAGCGAGCGTCTCCAGCGCGCTGTTGAGCTCGGCGGAGCGGATTGCAATGCGGCGTTCGGCGGTAAATTTGCGTGAATTCGGGTGGGAGCCTTCACCATCGGTCAAAAGAAGGATCGCGACCTGCCGTCCCCCGGCCAAAGCCGCCGCCAATGCCATTCCGCAACCCAGCGTCTCGTCATCGGGGTGCGGCGCGACGATTAGCAGGCGACCGGGCTGCGCCAGCGCATCGATCGATACGTGCGGCGCATCCTGGGCCGCGCGAAGTACGGCGCCTTCGGGGGCAGTGGGTACGCTCATAACTGCTCTGGGCGCGCGGACCGCGTGATCAGGACCTCGGCAGCCCTGCCGCGCTTCGCATCAGGCGCCGCCTGACACAGAAAGAGGCGCAGATCCCGCATGGTCCGGTGCACGAATGAACCTTCGATGTGCGCGGCCATGCCGAGTGCGCGTTCGACGCTCTCCGCGACCAGCCGGCACGCATCTTCGGTAGCTTCGCGCGCGAGCAGGGATAGAGCGGCCTTCTCAGGCTCGGCCCCGGGGGTCTCCACCTCGTTGGCTGCGCGTAGTAGCCATAGCCGGGCTGTCTCGATCGCGATGGCGCTGGCGACGATCCGGCGCTGCTGGTTGGTGTCATGCGCCCGGTCGCTATCCTTCAGATGGATCAGCATCGCATCATACAGCGCCTCGGCCGCGCCGAGATGCGCTGCGCAATAGCGCCAGATACCGCCTTCGAAATGCGGTTCTTGTGGATAGTCGCCCGGAGCACCGATCAGCGCATCTACCCCCGTTTGAACGCCCGAGAAATTATACCGCCCCGATTGGGTGGCGCGCATCCCCCCCATAGACCACGCCGCAAGATCAAAGCGATCCGGCCTGCTAGCCGGAACGAGCAGCAACTGCTGATCCTTCTCTGTAGCAGCCGTAACCACCGCAAGGCTAACGACCCCGAGCCCGGATGCAAATCGCTTGGTTCCTTTCAGCGCCAAGGCATCTCCGAGATGCTCGAACCTGAGGGGGTCACCTGGCTCATCGGCGCCCCAGACGCTGAGAAGCGCCCCTGCGGCAATTGCGACTGCCATGCCATGTCCAGCTTCCTCGCTCCCATAAAAGACCACAAGTTTAACGGCGTTCATGTGACCTTCGAACAGTCGAGCAAGTGATAGGTTAGCCCGGCCCAAGCTGCGCAAAGCGTCGAATGCATCGCCCGCACCGGCCGGCTCGCAGCCCCAGCCCTCACCGCCCCATCGTGTCGGCAAGCAGGCGCGCAACCAGCCTCGCGTGGCCAGCAACGCCACTTCTTTGTCGAGAGCACCGTCCACCTCATCCGAGGCGGGGGCCAGTTTCCGGACGACGGCCTCGATCTCGCTTACAATAGCCCCCTCAAGCATTGGTCAAACCGCATGCGGAAGCAAGCTTGCGGGCGATTTCCAGTTCGCGTTGCACAGCGACGAACGTTAATGGGCCGCTGGTTTTGGGTATCGCGTGGGAGCCTGGGGCCGGGCACTTGTGAACCTTCAGCCAGCGTGCAGCTTCATCGTACAACAACCAGACAGGCTTGAGCCGGGAGTCACACATTGGATCTGTTGAGTTAGCGCGGTCGGCCAAGGCATCCCCACATCCGCCCGACGCGCGGCTTGTGATACGCGCTGAGGTGCGGGTTCCGATGTTCTCCAGCGCTTTAATCGCATATTTCGAAGCGGCCATTTTTTCGCAAAGCGCCCGATCTTCGCCCATGCCGGGGGTAGGGAGACCGCCAATCGCAAGATAGGCTGTTGTCTTCATCATGATACTCGCACCTGATGGACGCAAAGCCAATGTTCCTGCGCGCTCGTAGGTCCAGTAGCGCCACAGGCGATCGCAGATGTCGAAATAGGCGCGTTCTGTATCGCCCACCTCGCGCACTTGGCGTGGCAATGCAGCGAGTTCCTCGTCGTCCAAAAGAACATCTTCACAGACAAGGTCATAACCGTCAGACAAGCTTTGGAGCCCGCTCTCGATCCAGCGGCCGCCCACCTTCGTGTCGGCGTCGCTGGTAAACAAAGCTCCAAAGGGTGCCGCCCGCGCCCCGATGTCGAGGGCAAGTCTGCGGCAATGGGGCGCATTGCGGATAGTAGGCGCAAAAGCGACTTCAACGACAAGAGTGGGAAGATCTGTAAGCTGCGCCCAGCGCTCGATCACTTCGCCGGACCGGTCAATGCTATCGTTTAGCACAAATATCGCGCAACCTTTGCCGGGCACTGCGCGGATGGCCGTCGAGAGAGCATCGAGCGTAGCCGGAAGCCGACGCTCTTCATTTCGTACAGGGATTGAAACGGCAAAGTTGTTGTCGCGTTCAAGCGCCCCTCTGATGTTCAAAAGCTCCACTTTCCCGCCGAAGGGTGGGGAGGACAGCAGCGCTGTAAGTTCAACATCTTCCCTACGCGAAAGCCTAGTTATTGGTTTGTCCGTATGACCGGCCGGTAACCCAGATGTCGGCTGGAAGGGCATGCCTCCGGTCGGAATTGTCCCTCTCATTTGGCGTCCCGATTGACGCTGCGCAGTGCCGGGTCGCTCAAACATGCGCCAGCGGGATAGAGATCCTCGGCGATTGCACAAAGCGTTTCGTCATTGGTCTTTTCGAAGAGGTCGCGGATAACCTTGTCCATTTGGTCATTCGCCGACCAGAAATCGGAGAGTTTTTCGGTATCACAATGCGTCAGACTTGCAGGGGCTGACATCTTCAAGTCTCCTTTTCGTCAACTGCAGCGGCCACCGCTAGTGGGATGCGACAGAAAACGATACCATGAGAGAAAGTGTTCCACAGGACATAGGCATTAATATCATTTGCTATTGCTATCCGGCGTAGTGGTCTGCTCGGACACCCTTTGTATAACATTTGATAAGTACGCTAGAATACCAAAATAATTCAGTAATTTCCTGAAACAATAGCGTTTGGTCAACGTTTCATGCCGCGATGTCAATATATTGAGGACTGGCCCATGACCGACGACTTCGAACTCTCCGACGGAGGCGCAAACCATCAGAAACCCAGAGGCGATGATGATGTGATGACCACTGCGCAGGGCCATCCGATTGCAGACGACCAGAACTGGCTGACCGCCGGCCCGCGCGGGCCGCAGCTTCTCGAAGATCATATCGCGCGCGAAAAGATCTTTCATTTCGACCATGAACGCATTCCGGAGCGTGTCGTCCATGCGCGCGGCTACGGTATTCATGGTCATTTCGAGTTAAAAAAAGCAATCCCGCAATATTCGCGCGCAGCGGTCTTCAATGAAGAAGGCGTTAAAACGCCCACTTTCACGCGCTTTTCGACCGTCGCCGGCAACAAGGGCTCACCCGACTTGGCTCGCGATGTGCGTGGCTTTGCGACGAAGTTTTATACCCAAGAAGGCAACTGGGATCTTGTCGGTAACAATATCCCGGTGTTCTTCATTCAGGATGCCATCAAGTTTCCCGATCTGATCCATGCCGTGAAGCCCGCCCCCGACCGCGGTTTTCCACAGGCGCAAAGTGCGCACGACAACTTCTGGGATTTCATAACACTGACGCCTGAAGCCATGCATATGGTCATGTGGCAGATGTCCGACCGTACTATCCCGCGCTCCTTCCGCTTCATGGAAGGCTTCGGCGTCCACACCTTCCGGCTGGTGAATGCCGAGGGCAAGTCGCATTTTGTGAAGTTTCATTGGAAGCCGAAGCAGGGACTTCAGTCGGTGGTCTGGAACGAAGCGCTGAAGGTCAACGGGATGGACCCCGACTTTCATCGCCGCGACATGTGGGACGCGGTTGATGCGGGCGACTTCCCCCAATGGGACCTGGGCATTCAGGTCTTCGACGAGGAATTCGCCGAAAGCTTCGAATTCGATGTGCTCGATGCGACCAAGATCATTCCTGAGGAGCAGATCCCGGTAGAGATCATCGGCACACTCACGCTTGACGCCAATGTCGACAATTTCTTCGCCGAGACCGAGCAGGTCGCCTTTTGTACGCAGAACATCGTGCCGGGGATCGACCATTCGGACGATCCGTTGCTGCAGGGGCGCAATTTCAGCTATCTGGACACGCAGCTCAAGCGGCTCGGCGGGCCCAACTTCACCCATCTGCCGATCAATGCGCCCAAATGCCCCGTGCGCCACTTCCAGCAGGATGGGCACATGGCGATGAGCAATCCGAAGGGGCGTGCCAATTATGAACCCAACAGCTGGGGCGAGGGCACCGGGGAAGAACGCGGCCCGCGTGCCTGCCCGATGAACGGCTTCCAAAGCTATCCGGCGCAAGTTTCCGGCCCGAAAGTCCGCGTGCGGAGCGAAACCTTTGCCGATCATTACAGCCAGGCGCGCCAGTTCTACATCAGCCAGACCCCGGTCGAGCAGACGCACATGGCCAACGCGCTGACGTTTGAGTTGTCCAAGGTCGAGCGAATGGATATCCGAAAGCGAATGGTGGGCCATCTGCGCCATATCGATGATGGCCTGGCACAGGAGGTTGCAGACGGCCTCGGGCTCACCGAACTTCCCGATAAGGTCCCCGCCGCGCGCGATCCGATCACCGATCTGCCCGAAAGCCCTGCGCTGTCGATCATCAAGAACGGTCCTGGCAACTTTAAGGGCCGCAAGCTGGGCATCTACATTGCCGAGGGCGCTGATGCGGATGTCGTCAAGGGGCTGAAAGACGCCGCGACCGCCGCGGGCGGAATGGTCGAGATCGTCGCGCCGCATGTCGCGGGGGCGAAGCTGTCCGACGGCAAGATGATGGAAGCCGACGAGAAGATCGATGGCGGTCCATCGGTGACCTATGACGCGGTTGCCGTGGTGATGAGCGATGCTTCGGCCAAGCGCTACAACACCGACAAGCCGAGCATCGACTTCGTCAACGATGCCTTCGCCCACGCCAAATTCGTTGCCTACGTGCCTGCCGTGAAGCCGCTTTTCGAAACGGCGGGCGTGTGGAACTGGATGGACGACGGCTTCGTCGATGTCTCCTCCGGCAAGGATGCGGTGAGCGATTTCATCGAGAAGTGCGGCAAGCTGCGCTTCTGGGACCGTGAAAGCGTGAAGCAGGACTGATCGGAAAGGAAGTCGAGATGAAGCACAAACAGGAAGCCGGGATTGCCGGTGGTCTGGTCGCGGTAGGACTGGCTGTGGGCACCGCCGCCTTCGGCATTTTCCTCGGCCGGCGTCATAGCGGCGGAAACGACGATGCCCCGCAGTTCGCGCGGCGCAGCAACCAGGCCGAACATGCGCTGGTCGGGCGATCGGTCACGATCCGCAAGCCAGCGGCAGAGCTTTACGAATATTGGCGCGACTTCTGCAATCTTCCCGAGTTCATGGAGAATGTCGAGAAAATCGCCAAGCAGGGCGGGCCGACAGGTGGCGCTGTCTGGAAGGTCAAGGCACCCGGCGGGGGCACGATCGCGCTGAAGACCGAGATTGCCGAAGAGGTCGAGAACAAGCGCATAGCGTGGCGATCGGTCGAGGGATCCGACATCGAGATCATGGGCGAGGTAAGGTTCAGCCCGGCTCCGGGAGACCGGGGCACGCGCGTTTCCTTGAGGATCGAATATGATGCACCCGGCGGCGCGGTCGGCAGGTCCATCGCAAAGGCGTTTCTGCGCGAACCTGAAGTGCAGGCCCGGCACGACCTCAAGCGCTTCAAGATGCTGATGGAAACCGGCGAAATCGCCACCTCTGCGCACCGCAGGAGCGAAACGCGCGAAGCCAAGCAACAGGAGAACGCATAATGCGTGCACTTACATGGCACGGGACGCACGATGTCCGCGTGGATAACGTACCCGATCCCCAAGTCATCAATCCGCGCGATGCGATTCTCAAGATCACATCGACCGCGATCTGCGGGTCCGATCTGCATCTATATGACGGCGCGATCCCCGGCGCCTTGCCAGGCGACGTCCTGGGGCACGAATTCATGGGCGAGGTCGTGGAAACCGGCAAGGGCAGCACGCTGAAGAAGGGCCAGCGCGTGGTGGTGCCGTTCACCATCAGCTGCGGCGGCTGTTTCCACTGCAAGATCCAGCAATATTCGGCCTGCGAGAATTCCAACCCGGCGGAAAAGCAAGACATGTCGGCTACGCTCTATGGTCATCCCATGGCGGCGCTGTTCGGCTATTCTCACCTCACCGGCGGCTATTCCGGCGGGCAGGCGGAATATGTCCGTGTCCCCTTCTCCGATGTCGGCCCGATCGTGATCCCCGACCATCTCGAAGACGATCAGGTGCTGTTCCTGTCCGACATCCTGCCGACCGGCTGGATGGGGGCGGAGAATGCCGAGATTCAGCCTGACGATACGGTGGCGGTCTGGGGTTGCGGCCCGGTCGGCCTCTTCGCGGTTCAGTCGGCGCTGGTCATGGGGGCGAGCAAGGTGATCGCGATCGATCACTATCCTCATCGGCTCGAACTTGCGAAGCAGCTTGGCGCAGAGGTGATCAATTTCAAAACTACCAACGTGCGCGAAGCGCTGATGGAAATGTCCGGCGGTATCGGCGTGGACGCGGTGATCGATGCGGTCGGCATGGAATCGCACGGCTTCGCGGTCGACAACATGATCGACATGGTGAAGCAGAAGGTCGGCATGGGTGCGGATCGAGCTTCCGCACTCAAGCAGGCGATCCTCGCGGTGCGGCCCGGCGGACGGGTGTCGATCCCGGGCGTCTATGGCGGGATGACCGACAAGTTCCCGCTCGGCGCGTTGATGGAGAAGGGGCTGAAGGTCAATTCGGGCCAGACCCACGTACAGAAATACACCCAGCCGCTGCTCGAGAAGATTGAGGATGGCACGCTCGACACTACTTTCCTGATCTCGCACCGCCTTCCGCTGGAAGACGCCGCACGCGGATACAAGAATTTCCGCGAGCAGCAGAATAGCTGGACCAAGGTGATCCTCAAGCCCGGGATGGAGAAGGAGGGCGCAGGATGAGCAAGAACCCGATCGACGAGCTGTCTGGCTTCTGTGTCGTCACCGGCGCGTCCAGCGGGATCGGCCTCGAGCTTGCCAAGTTTGCGGCCAAGGATGAATGCGATTTGCTGATCGCCGCGGACTGCGATTTCTCCCCCGCCGAGGCCACCTTGCATGAATGCGGGACGGTTTCGGTCGAACGGATCGAAGTGGATTTGGGCAGCGCGAGGGGGCATCGATGACCTGATGCACTAGATCGGCGACCGCGAAGTCGACGTGCTGGTCGCCAATGCCGGACATAGCCTGGGCGACGCATTCTTCCTCGAGCATTGGTAAGACATCGCCCATATAATTGACACCAATGCAAAGGGCACGGTCTTGCTGATCCACAAGATCGGGTCGCGCATGGTGATGCGCGAACGGGGCCGTATCCTCGTGACCCGTTCGATCGCGGGCGACATGCCGCGCGCCTACCAATTGATGTATAATTCGACGAAGGTGTTCGTGAACGACTTCTAAGTCGGCCTCGCCAACGAGATCAAGCATACTGATGTCGTGATTTCGGGCCTGATACCCGGTGTGACTGACACGAACTTCTTCGATCGGGCGAGCATGGAGAACACGCCAGTCGGCCAGCAAGGCAGACCCGGCGAAAGTCGCCCGGGATGGTTATCAGGTGCTGCTGAAAGGGGGGACTTAGGAGGTCAGCGGCATCATGAACAAAGTGCAGGATCTGTTTGCCGACCTCCTGCCCGCGGAGGTTGTCGCCCAAATGCACCGCCGGTTGTCTCAGGCAAAATGATCCGAGCCGACGAGCAATTCGCTTACGCCGGTGGACATCATCCGGACGAGCGTTCCGACTACGGGAAACATTGATCTCTTTGCGATCGCGGAATGATCTTAGTCCCCCCCAGAATCGGCAGGCCCGTGCACCTCGAAGCGCGAAATGCCTTGGGTCAGCCGGCCAAGCCTGTCGTGCAGCTTCGTCTCGTCGATATTTTGCGTAATGAAGACAATCCGCGTTCGCCGGTCATCGCTTGGCCATTTGTCGAGTATGATGGCAGGAAGATGTGCTTGACGCCATGGATCACCAGCGGCCGATCAAATTCCTTCAGGTTGAGGATGTCCTTGGTTCGCAGCATGTCCTGGCTGCGAAAGATCATCAGCGCATCAAGCCATCGTTCGGCCGCATGACCCGAAAGCGGTTCATCTGACCCCAGCGAGACTGATCGAATACGATCGTCGTGTTAATTGATGTCATGGCCGTTTTGGACGTCGTGTCGTGACTGCCATGTTCGTGGTTATTAGGGGGTATGACAAAGGGTATTCCGAAAAGAGTAGGCAACAAAAACCAAACATAGTCGAAAGTTAGCGGGTTAGCTCGAATCCCACCCGCTCCGCCAGCTAGTCTCAAGTTATTGAGATAGAACGATAGCTTGGCAGAATGAGCCCGCATTTCTGCGGCGTTCCGGTAAGAAGGCGCGACTGCGGAGAGCGTTTCTCCGATGCCATTTCAGCCAAAAAGCCGCCCTTTCTTCAGGCGGCTTTTCGGCAGTACGACATTTGAATGCAGACCAATCAACCCGGTGAGGCGAATCTAATAGCCTGTTCGATCCAGTCGGCAGGAATCTTCCTGGCTGTCAGGATTCAGTTTAGCGAGAACTCGGTCGGCATGTCAGTGGCGAGAACGCGTTCGATGACGGCGGGAGATAAGAACGCGAGCCTGGTCATTCGCGTAACGTAGGACTAGGTCACTCCTTCGCGTGCTGCAAGGTCCGTCACCGTCACTTTTGGATTGTCCTTCAGCTGATGCCACTAGTCGCGGCCTCGCGCGATGGCGCGAACAAGCTTGGTATCTATATTGCTCCTTACTGCCCTGTTCGATGGTAGCACCAGCTTTAGAGCCAGTCCGGTGCGCTTGAGACGAACCGGAACGGTTCTACTGATCGTCACGAGCTCGCTCATTGGCGGCCCGACATTTAGGATCAGGAATCATTGATTGAGCCAGATGACGGTTGCGGCGATGCAGATAGCGGACATGAACGTGTGGGCGCATCGGTCGTAGCGAGTGTGAATACGGCGCCAGTCCCCTTCGACAGGCTCAGGACAGGCTTGAGTTTTCCAAACATGTTTTCGATCTTGTGTCTTTGGCGGTAGAGCACGACGTGGTGCGGAACATGGACCTCGCGATTGGCCTTTGACGGGATGCAGGCTGCAATCTTGCGTTTTGCCAGGGCTTCTCGAAACCAGTCGGCGTCATAGCCCTTATCACTGAGCACGGCCTTGGCCTTCGGGAAGGCGCCGATCATCAGCGCCGCGCCCTTAAAGTCGCTCATCTGGCCTTCGCTGAGCAGCATGATCAGTGGGCGGCCATGACCATCGCAGACCGCATGCAGCTTGGAGTTCAGGCCGCCTTTGGTGCACCCGATACGTCGGGGTACAGCCCCTTTTTGAGTAGACTGGCAGCAGTGCGGTGAGCCTTCAAATGGGTTGCATCGATCATCAACTGGTCCGGTTTGCCGCCCTTCGCCGCCAGACTTGCAAAGATCTTGTTGAACACGCCCATGCGGCTCCACCGGATGAAGCGGTTGTAGATCGTCTTGGGCGGGCCATAGTCTGCGGGTGCGTCACGCCAGCGCAGGCCGTTCCTGATCACGAAGATGATGCCGCTGATGATCCGGCGGTCATCAACCCGGGGCACCCCATGCGACAACGGAAAATACGGCTCAATCCGGCGCATCTGCGCCTCCGACAACCAGATCAAATCACTCATGGCAACGCCTCCTCAGCGTCGCCATTGAATCAGCCAATCATACTGCACGCAAGCGATTTAATAGGTCCTGAGCCTAGGTGTGCCAAGCTTTTTGATAACAGCTACAGGCATACGAACTGTATCGTTCTGCCATGTCCGCCCATAATCCTTAGGAGCGAGATTTCCGCAATATGACGTAGGTTAAATGGCAGTCAGTCTCAAACGGCGACTTCAAAACCCATTATGATGCCGTTATCAATCTCGAATTAGCTAAACAAATAAATAAAGAAATACAACGCATCGCCAACACCGCTCTCTAGAACTTTTATTCGGTCACCGCCTTTTGCGTAAGCACCTTTTTAAGTTGATGGCCCAGTTCATCTGAACCTCTGATGGCATGACCCAATTTCCAGCAACGTCTCCAAACTTTACAGATAACTTAGATGTCAAAGACCAAATTCGAAAAATACAGAGCATTAGCAATAGGTCGTCAAAACACTTGTCAAAAAAGCGCGACGTGTTGATCCGGCCGAGGCCATTAGACCCGTAAATTTGTTTTATTTTTAGCGAAGTACTCCTATCGCCATTTCTCGGACTTTCGTCGTAAGCGAATGAGTCAGCTAAAGCTTGAAGTGATTAGGTATTTCGGTTTACGGGCCAAAGGATGAAACGTTCGTTCGATATTGCCGTGTCGCTCCTGCTCATACTGTTTTTAATGCCGCTGCTGGCCGTAATATGGTCGGCGGTCAGAATGAGCCTTGGAGACCCGGTGTTCTTTCGGCAAACTCGGCCAGGCTTAGACGGCAAGCCCTTCGAAATGATTAAATTTAGGTCAATGACCCAAGCGCGCAATCAAGATGGAACCGATCGGCCCGACGCTGATAGATTGCTTCCCTTTGGCCGGTTTCTCCGATCCACCAGTCTCGATGAGCTTCCAGAGCTTTGGAATGTGCTCAAAGGAGATATGAGCCTTGTAGGCCCCAGGCCGCTACTGATGGCTTATATACCTCTCTACAATGATACACAGAAGAGGCGACATGAGGTCCGGCCCGGCATAACAGGATGGGCCCAGATATCCGGTAGAAACACGCTTGGCTGGAATGAAAGGTTTGAGGCGGATGTCTGGTATGTCGACAATCGGTCTTTCTGGCTGGATCTAAAAATTCTCTGGCGCACTATTCTAATTGTGATTCGCCGAAAAGGCATTTCCAGCGCAAGCGACGCTACTATGGCCCCTTTTAAAGGCAATAATTAGTGACCAGCAGAACCCTTGGCATCTACGGAACGGGCGGATGCGGACGCAGCGTCATGCCGGTGGCACGCACGCAATTTCCTGACGATCGGCTTGTATTTGTAGATGACGCGCCAAATGCCAAACAGTGCAATGGGGCTGAAGTACTATCCTTCGATGACTTCGCTAAAATAGATGGCGGACTGATCACTATTGCAATCTCCCAGCCTGCGATCCGGAAAATACTGGCGTATAAATGTACTGCAGCCGGCCTTGGTTTTTACGATATCCTAGCCAATGATTTGATCGTTATGGATGACGCGTCGTGGAAATCGGGCGCAATTATTTCTCCAAGGAGTACGATAGGAAGCAATGTTACTATTGGTCGGCACTTCCACTGCAATCTGCACTCCTACGTGGAGCATGATTGCGTGATTGGCGATTTCGTAACGTTTGCGCCAGGGGTCTGCTGCAACGGCTCGGTGACGATTGGCGATGGCGCTTATATCGGTGCGGCGGCCTCAATCCGGCAAGGTATTTGGATCGGACAGGGGGCAGTGGTTGGAATGGGGGCTGTCGTGGTAAAGGATGTTCCAGCGGGAGCAATCGTTGCCGGCAATCCGGCGCGTTCTTTAACTTCTTGAAGTACCTTATGATTAAGCTGATGCTTTTTTCATTACGGTAGAAAAGGTTTCAATAATCTTGTCCACATCCTCATCTGTCAATGTGGGATGAGTAACAAACATTAGGCTTGTTTCCCCTAGTTCGACAGCTGCTGCTAACGGTTCTTTGGGTCTAAGGCCTGTCCCGTCGAAAGCCTTTTCCCTGTAGACTTCCGAACAACTGCCTTGAAACAGGGGTATATTGCTCCGCCGCACCTCTTCTACAATGCGATCTCGATTCCATCCGGCCCGCAAACCGTCAGGCTGAGTGTATGCGTAGAACCGATACCATGCATGTGTGAACTCCGCGTCTGGCAGCGGGACGCGAAGGGCGCTAGGGAAGGCCTTGAGTGCATCGACATAACGCTGCGCAATCGCAGCTCTTCTGTTGTGCCATTGCGTCATTCGCCGTAGCTGTATGTTTCCGATAACGGCCTGAATTTCAAGCATCCGCCAATTGGAGCCGAAACTTTCGTGAAGCCATCTGAATCCCGGCGGGTGTTCACGCTTGTAGACGGCATCCCAATCTTTTCCATGATCCTTGTAGGACCACATGCGCAGTCGCAGATCCTGATCGTTACAGGTCGCCATGCCGCCTTCGCCACCTGTAGACATGATTTTGTCCTGACAAAAGGACCACGCGCCTACAGCGCCAAAACTGCCGACCGAGCGACCGTTGATGCGCCCGCCATGCGCCTGCGCACAGTCTTCTATAACAGAAATACTCCGTGGCTCGGCGAGCTTGAGTATCTCCGGCATGTCGCACGGCCATCCTGCCAGATGAACCGGAATAATCGCGCGTGTACGGTCTGTAAGGACAGCTGAAATGGTATCCGGGGATATATTTCCACTTCTCCGGTCAACATCCGCAAAGACAGGCCGTGCGCCCGCCGCGACTACGCTTGAGACTGAGGCGATGAAGGTTCGCGGGGTCACTATGACATCGTCCCCAGGGCCAACGCCTACGGCCTTTAGGGCAAGATCGAGGGCCAGCGTCCCGTTCGCCACGGCAATCGCATGGTCGCAGTCTGCGAATTGGGCGAAGGCCTGCTCGAACTGGCGTGTCTCGTCCCCAGTCCAATAGTTGACTCGGCCAGAGCGCAAGACTTGGGAAACGGCGTCGATTTCCTCTTCGTCAAAAACTGGCCACGGCGAAACAGAAGTATTGAGCATGAACGATTCCAAGAAGCGGTTTGCGGCCTCCAAAACACGTATATTGCGTGTAAGGGCGACGCTCACTAATAGCACGCTGCATGGCTCTACGCACGATACTCGTCAACGCTTCATTCGCCGCGTCGCTGGTCGAATTTCGCGGTGCTCTGCTGCGGACGCTAGTGGAGGCGGGGCACCGGGTTCACGCCAGCGCGCCCGGTCTTACAAGCAAGATTGCAGAGCAATTGCTCGATTTAGGCGTGGTTGCCCACAATGTCCCGCTCGCTCGGACCGGGACTAATCTGCGGGCCGATTTGCATTATCGTGCCAGCCTGCTTCACCTTATACGCAAAACTAACGCGGATCTGGTTCTAAATTACACCATTAAGCCATGCATTTGGGGCGCCTTTGCCGCACGGTCCGCTGGCGTGGAGTCCGTCTCGCTGATCACCGGCTTGGGATATGCGTTCATCGCAAATTCCGGACTTCGGCATCGCCTGATATCTATGGTCGCGAAACGTCTCTGGCGGTCGGCAACGTCGGCAAACAAGACCGTCATTTTTCAAAACCCGGATGACAGAGATGATTTTATCGCAGCAGGAGCATTGAAAGATACGAGTAAATCACGGCTGGTAGATGGCTCCGGCGTGGACATGCGACAATATCGGCGTGCCGCTCTGCCACAGGCACCCCGATTTTTGATGGTTAGCAGGCTGATTGGCAACAAGGGCGTACGTGAATTTGGCGAAGCTGCTACCAAATTGCTGGCGGAAGGGAATTCGGCAAGCTTCACCTTGGCGGGCTATTTTGATGAAGGCCCGGATGGTATCGATCCTTTGGACCTCGATCGCTGGCGTAGCGCGGGCCTTAACTATATCGGTGCTTTGGATAACGTGCGGCCGGCGCTGGCCGATTGCTCGATATTTGTGCTACCTTCTTACCGGGAAGGTACGCCGCGTTCAGTTTTAGAGGCGATGGCGACGGGCCGACCCATCATAACTAGCGACGCGCCGGGCTGCCGCGAGACTGTCGTGCACAATGTCAGCGGTATGTTGGTGCCGCCGCGCGATACGCTTGCTCTAGCGGACGCCATGCGGCGGTTGGCGCGCGACTCCAGTCTTCGCACCGAAATGGCGGACGCAGCCTGGCGCCGCTGCGCGTCCAAATATGCCGTGGAAAAGGTGAATCACTCTATGTTCCGGCATCTTGGCCTCGACGTTAAAGCCGAAAGCTCCTAGGCACCTGCCGAGGTTGTTTGGCTCACGGCAGAGATTGGGCTCACGTCCAACGCGAAGGCGGGGCGGATAGCGATGCACAGGACGTCTAGAACGCACTCATTATGACCGATTTAGCAGCCAATATTTTTATTGGATGGTTTCGACCCCGAATAATGCATTTGCTTAATGCAAGACGCAGCTCCAAACGTCTCTTAGCTGCAATTAGCGACAGCCTCAGCTGTGTTCTGGCGATATGGATTTCTTTTAGCTTGCGATTGGGCCAATTCCCATGGTTCGATCGCTCATTCCTGATATTCCTCATCACGGGCCTAGCGATTTCTATCACGACGTTCTTCGCTCGCGGTGTCTACAATAATATTTTCCGGTTTCATGGCCCCAATGGCTTAGGTCAAATAGCGCGGTCATGTTTTGTCATCGCGGTTCCCTTGGTCGTTTTCTTCGGCTTCATCAGTATGCCAGGAATACCGAGGACTGTAAGCGTTATATTTCCGGTGATATTTTTTACAATTGTTGCTGTGAGCCGAATTGTAACTCGATATTTTCTGATGGATCTATTCAAAGGTGATGAAGCCCACCAACGCGTTCTAATATACGGCGCCGGAGTTGCTGGCCGGAAGCTGGCGACCTTGCTGCAACATGAAACCAAATATAATCTGTTTGCTTATTGCGATGACAACATTTCGCTTCAGGGTCAGAGGATTGAAGGCGTTCCAATCATTTCTTTGGCTAATACCGAAGCAGCCTTGAAAGACGGTCAAATTGACTTGATCTTGCTGGCCTTGCCTAGCCTCCAGCGGAGCAAACGCGCTGCCATTGTGGAACGCCTGCGGTCTCATGGCGCGCACGTAAAGATCTTGCCAGGGTTGCATGAAATCGTCGCCGGTGAGGTTTCGGTCAGTGATTTGCGCGACATCGAGGTGACGGACCTACTTGCCCGCGAACCGGTAACGCCAGACTTCCAGCTTCTTGGTCGAGCCATAACCGGTAAGACCGTGCTGGTGACCGGTGCCGGCGGCTCTATCGGGAGTGAACTTTGCCGGCAGATATTAAAACAACGCCCCAAAAAACTGATTTTATTCGAAATGACTGAAGCCGCCCTTTTTGCGATTGACGGCGAATTGCGGGCTGTTGCTGGTACCGACGCAATCGAGAGTATAATCGTGCCAGAGCTCGGCTCACTGGTCGACGAAGCAACTGTTGCCCGGCTTTTTGAGTCCTGGCGACCAAATACCGTCTATCATGCCGCGGCATACAAACACGTACCCCTTGTTGAAGTCAATCTGATCGCCGGCGTGCGCAACAATGTGATCGGGACACTAAACTGCGCTCAAGCAGCAATAAAAGCCAATGTAGAACGTTTTATTCTAGTCAGTACAGACAAGGCTGTGCGGCCGACCAATGTCATGGGCGCTTCAAAGCGAATCTGCGAGTTGATCTTGCAAGCGCTGGACGACGCGAGTGGAGAGGGCAATCGTACGATTTTTGCGATGGTGCGATTTGGTAATGTGCTCGGTTCCTCCGGATCGGTTGTCCCACATTTTCGGCGTCAGATTGCCGCAGGTGGGCCGGTCACGCTCACCCACAAGAATATCACGCGCTATTTTATGACCATTCCGGAGGCTGCTGAGCTTGTCATCCAGGCCGGTGCGATGGCGGAAGGCGGCGAAGTCTATTTGCTAGATATGGGCAAACCGGTTCGGATCTACGATCTGGCCCGGTCGATGATCCAGATGTCGGGTAGAACGGTCCGCGATGCCGACCATCCCGAAGGCGATATCGAAATCGTCGAGATCGGCTTGCGGAGCGGAGAAAAATTGTTCGAAGAATTGCTCATCGGACTGGAATCTTCTCCGACCGATCATTCCCGCATATATCGGGCGCGTGAGGAAAAGCTAACATGGAAGACGCTCGCCCCAGCACTCAACAGCATAAAAAGAGCAACGGATACGGGCGATAGACTGGCCATTCGTGAATTGCTGCACGAATTGGTGAAGGGTTATCAACCTGATCCATCCGGAGCCGGACCCAATCAAAAACCAGTTACGCCGCCAGAGTTTCCAACTTCTGACCCGGCCATTGCGAGACACTTTTGATGACAGCGCTAAAACCAGCTGCAAGATTTCCTTATACTTTGCGCACACGCATGGCGACGGCCAAGGTCAGACTTCTTGCGCTGTCTCTGTTCGTAGGGCTTGTAGCGCTGACGGGCGGAGGCAGCCGAGCCGATATAACTTCCCTCATAGTCTTGCGTCCCATGGCCGTTCTATTTGGGGCCTATGCTTTACTAGTCATGCCGCCTAACCGTTTGCGTTCTGTCCGCTTCCCATTGATCCTGCTTCTGTCCGCCGTGTTGGTAGTCGGATGGCAGCTTATTCCGCTTCCCTCCTCGCTCTGGCACGAATTACCGGGCCGTGCCCTGATTGGCCACACCGACGCTCTTTTGGGCTGGTCAGATTTGTGGCGTCCGGCAGCCATGTCTCCGGCGGGTGCGTGGAATGTCCTGTTTTCTCTTTTCGTCCCAATAGCGGCTTTACTGCTGTTTGCTGCAGTCGACCCAAGTGACCGAAAAGTGCTATTGCTCATCTGGCTTGCTGTGGCATTTGCCAGTTCTATATTGGGTCTTATGCAGCTGCTTGGGCCTCCAGACGGGCCGCTATACAGTTATGCCGTAACAAATGGCGGAGTATCGGTCGGTCTATTTTCTAATGCAAACCATCAGTCGGCCTTTCTTGCGACGTCCATTCCAGTCGCTACGTTATGGGGCTATCGTCGGCCGGAAAGGCGCAAAAGCCGGTGGCTAGCTGCTCTCGCCGCCGCGCTACTGTTTGCTTTGGTTGCCATCCTCACCGGATCGCGATCTGGGATTGTACTTACCGCACTAGCCTTAATTTTAGCGGCTTTAACGCTTGGTGGGCAGTTCACCAAGAAGGCGTATTCTGCTGCATCAACTGCAGGCACGAGCGGTAATCTTGCAGTAACTGCTAAGCGGCGCCTTGGATTGATAGCAAGTGGCCTTATTGTCCTGCTTCTGGTTGTGGCAGGGTCGCTTATGGCATCGCTCCAAAATGTTGGGGGATTAGAAGCTGGCGGTTATGACTGGACCGCAGAATTGCGGTTCGAGGCCTTGCCTACAATTTTACAGCTCATCGGCACATACTGGCCAATAGGCTCGGGCGCAGGGTCGTTCGCAGCAGTCTATAAAATTGCAGAGCCGACTTCACTGCTAAGCAATACGTATCTCAATCAGGCGCATAATGATTGGATTCAAATTGTCTTAGAACATGGGCTGCTGGGATTAGTTTTATTAGCTGCTTTTGTGATAATGGTCTTACGTGCAGGTCTTCATACACTGCGCCAGCATAGGGGCGTTCTTCTCAATCGTATTACAATCTTGGCACCACCGGCCATGTTCGCAGTCGCATCTGTTTTGGATTATCCTTTGAGAACCCCTATCTTACAGGTTCTGCTAATATGCTGGGTGGTGGTGATGCAGCAGCAGGATAGCACATCTTCTTCACGTCGGCCGCTGGGCAAAGACGGTTTACGGCAGTGAGACAATCAGATAGCTGGCGTGAGCGTTTACGACGGGTCATGAGAGGCCAAAGACTGATGTTTAGGGTGCTTGTTTTAGGTTTGGCGTTTTCCTGTGCCGCATGTTCCAGTGCACCGGGCCCGATTGGTCTGGCTCCATCGGTTCAGCCAGTGGCCATGGGCGAACTGCCTTCACCCGAGCCAGCAGATTATACGCGCCCCACGCGTAGCTATTTTATCGGTCCGAACGATCGGATAAGCATAGAGGTATTCGGCGTTCCGGAACTGCAACGCGAAGTTCAGGTAGACGAGTCTGGGAGACTTGCTTTTCCGCTCATCGGCGTTATCGAGGCCGCCGGTCGAAGGCCGGCGGACATAGCAATGGAGATCGAGCGTCGTCTCCGTGGCCGATATGTTAAAGACCCTCAGGTAACGATCAATCTTAAAGAAACCACGAGTCAGACCCTGGCTGTGGACGGTTCGGTTGCGCGTCCCGGTATATATCCCGTAACCGGGCGCATGACGCTGCAGCGTGCAGTTGCCGTCGCCGGCGGCCCCACCGAGTTCTCGGACCTAGATGATGTCATCATCCGACGCGATGTGGGGGGCAACAGCTATATCGGCCTATACAATCTCGGCGCGATCCGACGTGGTAATTATAAGGATCCAGATGTTTTCCCTTCGGACATCATTGTTGTCGGCGAAAGTAAGCAGCGCCGCCTTTTCCGGGATCTTCTGCAAATCCTTCCACTGGCCACGACACCCTTAATTTTACTGCTGCAAAATGGCGGTAACTGAGATTTTATAGATGAACAATGATTACCCCAATGCTGAGGTCGTCGGCAAATATTCAGACCAAACTGCGTTTACAGCGGTGCCGCCGCTCGTTGCTTATTGGAACACATTGCGACGCCGCAAGTGGATCATTGCATCAATTGTAGGCGTGGCACTGGTCGTCGGTATAATCCTCACCTTTCTTGCTACGCCCCTCTATCAAGCCGTTGCGCGGATTCAAATCGAACGCGAAGGCGAGCGCGTTACAAATGTTCAGCAAGTCTCTGAAATTGATGCTGGGGACGACCAAGAATTCTATCAGACGCAATATGCCTTGCTGGGCGCGCGGTCGCTTGCCGAACGGGTGGTACGTGAACTGAACTTGGCATCCAATGAACAATTTTATGAAATGTTTGGGCGCGATCCTGTCGGCGGTAATGGCCCGGCTAATGCCGAGGCGCGCAGTGCTAGGCTGCGTCAGGCTTCAGATATTCTACTTGAACATGTGAACATTGAACCTATTCGTGGCTCCAGTCTGGTTGATATCCAATTTACAAGTCCCGACCCCGCTCTAAGCGCTGAAATCGCGAATACATGGCTCGAGCAATTTATGGATTCTACATTGGACCGTCGGTATGCGTCGACCAAGGATGCGCGAGACTTTTTGCAAGATCGGCTGGCTGAGTTGCGTCGCCGCCTTGAAACATCTGAGCGTGATCTCGTAGGATATGCTGCACGGCAGGGTATTGTCACGCTCAGCCGCGGCGATTCCGGCGATGGTAATGCGCAACCGGATCGAACCTTAACGTCCTTCGATCTGGAAGAGCTGAATCTTGCTCTTGCACAGGCAACGAACGCACGAATTTCTGCCCAGAGCGCCCTGGAGGCCCAAAGGCCGGGCGAGCAAACGAGCGATACCCTTGCCAGTCTGCGGCAGGCCCGGGCGGAAGCCACTGCCCAATTGGCTCAGCTGAGCGCACGTTTCGAGCCAGAGTATCCTGAAGTGAAGGCGATAAACTCTAAGCTGGCGGCTCTGGACCGTTCGATTGCACAGGAAAACGGTCGCATTGCCTCAGGTTATGGTCAGGCGTTGCGAGAAGCCACCAACCGCGAACAGGCGCTGCAGCAACAGGTCAGAGCGCTGAAGAATTCGCTTGTTGGCGAGCAATCGGCATCAATCCAATATAATATTTTTCAGCGCGAAGTTGATACCAACCGGCAGCTATACGATGCATTGCTGCAGCGCTACAAAGAGATTGGCGTTTCGGGCGTTGCCAGCAACAATGTTTCGATCGTTGATCGCGCACTCGTGCCGCGTGTGCCTTCCAGCCCCAATTTGTTGCTCAATCTGCTTCTTTCCCTAATACTGGGACTGTTTCTTGCACTTCTGGCTGTCATTTTGCTAGAACAGATTGATCAAAAGCTACGGGACCCGAGTGATATTACACAGAGGCTTCGTCTCCCATTGCTCGGCGTCATACCAGTTGTCGCCGATGGCGATGTATCTACAGCAGTGGCTGATCCCAAATCGGACATTTCAGAGGCGTTTTTGTCTTTTCAGACAAATCTGTCATTTTTGACTGACCATGGTGTTCCACGCTCGATCCTGTTTACAAGTACACAGCCGAATGAGGGCAAATCGAACTCCGCCGTAGCTCTCGGACGCAGTTTGGCGCGCACTGGAAAGCGCGTGCTGCTCATTGACGCAGATATGCGCAACAGTTCCAGTCACGAGCTGCTAGATGTCGCCAATCGCCGGGGCTTATCGAATTACTTGGCAGGTGAAGAATTTGGTTCGGATCTGATCACTCTAACTGGTATCGAACGGTTCGATTTGATGAGCGCTGGACCACAGCCGCCCAATGCAGGCGAACTTCTTCTTTCTCCGCGTCTCTCCCAGTTGGTCCGTGAGGCGTGCGAGCTGTACGACGTCGTGTTGATCGATGCCCCTCCTGTGCTGGCCATTGCCGATGTGCCGCTGGTGGCAAAGGTGGCAGAGGGCGTGGTCTACACGATTGAAATGAACCGCGCGCGCGCGCGACAGATACAGCAATCGCTGGAGCGTATCACGGCTGCGCGTGGCAACGTCTTTGGTGTGCTGGTTACTAAATATAGCTCGAATCAGACGGCTTATGGCTACGGCTATGGGTACGGATACGGGCGCGATGAAAGCGCCGCTGAAAGTTGAGTATGAGCCGCATTGCCATTGTCTTCGGAGCCCTTCTTCTAGCTTCAGCGTCGTGTCTCTTTTCTATCTCTTCCGCCGGCCAGCGGATATCTCCGCTATACGCGGCAGGTGCCTTCCCGCTCAATGGCGTTCCTTCGGAGCGACTGGCCTACTCCATGTACAAATCGAGCGTTCTGGAAACGCGAAATTCCCAGGCCTCCGTCTCACCCGCAACGGTTTTGCTGGCACGTCAGGCATATGCGCGCGAGCCTTTATCACCAGAAGCGCTGGCGCTTATTGCCCGCGATATGGGTACCCGAACCAAGATTAAGGAACTGGCCATGCTTGAAGCGGCCAACTTGATCTCGCGCCGATCCAATCAGGTCAGCCTCGATCTGATGGCCGCCTATGCTTATGCTGATAATCAGCATGAAAGCTTAAAGGTGCTAGATCAACTCTTGCGTCGAAACAGCGTTGCACAAGGCCCGTTGCTTGACGGGTTATCGGCAATGGTGGCCAATTCAAACATGCGCCCAAGCATGCTGCGGCTGCTTTCGCGCAATCCGCCATGGGCGCCGCAATTCTGGCGGCGGCTTGCACAATCGGCTCAGGGGCTGCCTGGCGCCGCGGAGCTCCGGCTCGCTCGTGCGCGCCAAAACGCTTCAGTTGACCCTGACCTCGACAGAATGCTAATTGAGGGCCTGGCTGGTCAAGGTTTGTTTGGCGATGCTGAGCGTATCGGCAATACCCTTTTTCCTGAAGCGGGGATCGGCCGAAAGCAGGAGATCGTGCTTCGTAATACCAGTTTTTCGTTTCAACCCGATTATCTGCCGTTTGATTGGCGTTTGATTAGCAATGGTGATTACGGCACGACCATTGATTTGGCCCACAGTGTCTTGGCTATAAGCGCACTGGCGGGATCTTCCGGAACCGCAGCAGAACAGCTCGTTCACCTTTCACAAGGCGCATACCGATTATCGGTACAATTGGATCCACGTTCGGCTCCCCCAGGTGACCATTTGGGCGTATCGCTCATATGCGCTGACCAAGCGGCCAATATTTTGTTTAAAGACCGGATCGCACGGCTACCTGCTCTTATCAATAACTCAACGTGCACCTGGGCGTATCTTCGCGTCGTTATTCAATTGCCATCCGACGCTCAGGACATGGATTGGGCTATTCAAAATATAGTTCTGCGTCCGATTGCTAAGGACTGATGCCTTGGCAAATTTACATTCCGTGAAGCTATTTTGCGCCATTTGATAGCCGACCATGACTAGTTCCTTTGCTGTGTCCCGGCGCGCAATGTTAACTCAACTGACCATTGGAGTCGGAGGAGCGGCACTGATGAGCAAGGCATCTGCCAAGGGTCGCTATGAACCGCTGCGCCGGCCGCAAATCCATGCGCGCGACCTCGGCATCAAGCCTGGCGACGATGCTCGGTCTGCCCTCCAGTCGGCACTGGATCGCCTCGTCGAAAAGGGCGGTGGCACGCTAACGATTGGCGACAGATGGCGCTGCGAACACCTCGTAATTAAAGGGTCGCAAATAGAGATCAATGGGGCGGGCGGAACCCTGATTGATTGCCGAATCACCATTACCCAGGAAGCCGCGGACATAGTCATACGCGATCTCACTCTTCTCGAAACCTCCGGTGACGCGGCAAGCTACCTTCTCGATGTGTCCGGAACCGGGTGTTATTTTTCAGGTCTCAAGTTGGAAAAGCGGCCGTTTGCCGGGGGATATCAAGGCTACCTTCGCAGCAAATCCGGCCGTTGCCGTTTTGAGGATCTGAGTTTGCGCGGTTCGAATGGGCTCTTCGTTGCGGGTCACGATCACGTATTTGATGGCTTTCACTTTATATCGACAATGCGGCGTGACTTTGGCGGAGATGATGCCTTTGCGATCAAAGGAGCCGGTTCGCTCACACGAAACATTGATATTCGAAACGGTACCGTCCGGGGGTTTGCCGCTGCTATTTCTATCGGCTCAGAAATAGGGTCGAATACGGAATTTCCCGGACAGGGCGCGGTTCGCAACGTCACCGTAAGCAATGTCACAGCAGATCGTTGCCAGATGCTGGCCTTCATCAAACCCGGTGCCCTAATCTATGACTGGCGTAACGGTTTAGTCGAAAATGTCCGGCTGACGGATATGCGGCTCGTCGATCCTGATGGTTTCCTATTTGCCCGCGGTCTAGTGATCAACGCGGCACGTGGCGCGGTCGTCCGTAATATCAGCGCCAGAAACATCTTGATCGTCGCGCGCGCCCGAACCCAAGGCGTCATGCAGACTGCGGCTGTTGATATCGTAATTCGGTCGCAACTGCCTGCGGCTACTATCAAAAATGTGGAAATAGCTGTCGACTTTGCCGGTGGTGGCGAGGCGGGTTTTCCAGTCGATCACATTGTACGTGTAGAAAAAGCGGCGCCGGATATAGGGTGGATGAGCAACATCAAGCTGGACGTCACAGGATCACATGCCCGCATTTCCGGGATTCATATCGGCGCCGGTCTGGATAACGCCGTTTCCATTCACAAAGCGCGGCTTACCGCCATCGGATTGGACCCCCCGAGCAGTCTGGGCGGCGCGGGTATCTGGGCCGATTCAAAATTTCACCAGAACGATGTGTCGATCATAACCACAAACGCCCCAAGTCGGGGAGGCAGCGCGCTTTGAGTATCCGGCTTGAACTGCGTATTTCCAGCTCGCCAAAGTACGGCACGTTCTTCAATAGTCCTCTTTCCCGGGTACAATAACAATGCGTCTTTTATTTGTTCATGACCATCGATTCCTGCGCGGACCTGAAGATAACATCTACACAGTGGGGTCATTTCCAGCGTCTGTCTGGAAACGATATCTTGATGCGTTCGATGAGATTACGGTGGTCGCCCGCGACGGCGGCATGATTCCTCCTGGAAGCGATCTGGCACAGTCGGACGTGCCGCATGTCGAGTTCCAGCTCATCCGGGACTATCCTCTATCCCAGAGGCTTTTCAATAGGTCCGGCGAAGCATTCGCCCTTCTGGAGCGAGAGATTGCCAGGGCAGACGCCGTTCTGGTCCGATTGCCGAGCGACCTCGGCAACCTTGCAGCAAATATGGCGAACCAACGCAACATGGCGTGGGCGGGTGAAATTGTTGGCTGTGCCTGGGATGGCTATAAAAACCATGGCAGTAAGCTATCGCAGCTCTACGCTCCACTGGCGATGCAACGGCTCCAGCGTGTTGCTGCCGGGTCCGAACAGATCCTGTATGTGACTCGGCAGTTCCTGCAGAAACGCTATCCAACGAGGGGCAAGGCCGTTGGGGTATCCGATGTTGAGATCGTCCAGTTGGACGAGGCTGCGCGATCTAGCCGTGCGGAGCGGCTGGTCACCATTGCCCAAGGCCGCCAGCCAGTGTTTGGGACGGTCGCATCATTGGGCATCATGTCGAAAGGTGTGCAGGACGTTATTCTGGCCCTTAAGCAATTGCGGAAGGACGGACTGGCACCGGAATACCGGGTTCTCGGCGGTGGCAATCGGCAGCCCTGGATCGAAAGGGCCGAGCAGGCTGGCGTCGCCGATCAGATCTATTTTGACGGCACCAAAGCATCGGGTGACGGTGTACGATCTTGGCTGGACGAAGTGGATGTCCATCTGCAGCCCAGCTATCAGGAAGGGTTGCCCCGTGCTACCGTGGAAGCGATGAGCCGCGGCTGCGCATGTCTGGGCTCGACCGCGGGAGGTCTACCGGAATTGTTGCCGGCAAGTCGTTTGCATGCGCCCGGAGATGTTGATGCGCTGGCGCGCTTCATCAGGGAATTTGCCAGCGATCCGGGACTGGTACGAGCGGCATCGGCGGAAGATCTTGCAACAAGTACCCGATATCTGCCGGAGGCGCTGGATGACGATCGAGCGCGCTTTTTGCATGATCTTGCCAAGCGCGCCGCGAGCAGCACATCATCCCGCTTTGCGTAATAGAACCGCGCTGGAAGTGAATGGCCGGTACAGCCAAAGTAACCGATGAGCGATATGCTTCCAATGTTTCGATCGGTAAAAAGGCAGAGCGACCCTACCGATCTGCCGAATCAAACGCCGTACCGGCTCTCCGCTTTGCTGCAGGTCTTTCCAATGATTGCCGCCCTTGATCACTTCTTGCCTGACGGTAACCCAGTTTTCTAGCATGGCCGCCAGCTTATCCGGGCTTGGCCGAAACATCGTGTCAATTGGGTCCGGATGATAGGGATAGGAATACGGAACCGTGAAAATACCATATCCGCCCGGCTCGACCAGCGCGCCGCAAGCATTCGCAAAACGCCCGGCATCGGTAAGATGCTCCAGCAGGTTTGAGCATAAAATCAGCTTGGCACCCTTGGCTCGCAGCTTTGATTGAAAAGCCGGGTCCAGCAGGTCGCCAACCTCGTCGACGCCGTCCGCACTTTTGACGTCGCAATGGAGGACGACAAGACCTGCCGCCTTGAGCGGCGCAAAAAGCTCCGTCTCTATATGCGGCTGGACCTCGCTACGAAACTCCCCGGTTGAAGAGCCAAGATTCAAGCAGAGCGTGCCAGCAGGTAGCTCCAGAGCCAGTATCCATTGCAGTATAGTACGTGCTTCCTCGCGCCTCACAACAACCTTTCCTGCGCCGTATAACGCATTAATTTCAAGCCACAGCCTGCCGTAAGAGCGATAACAAAGGCGATTTGTGCCAGCCCCATCGCCCAGACCCCGAGGTTTGATAAGCCGATAAAGGCCACTAGCAGAAACGATGATGCAGCCAAGAAGTATGCATATAGAAGCGGAATCGGGCCAATGAACGCCTGTACCAGCATGGAATAGGATGCGCTGACAAGCTGCAGGCCGGCCGCCAGTGTCAGCAGCGTCAGAACGGTGCTTCCGGCGGCAAATCGGGGACCAAAAACTAGAGTCAGAACGGGGCTGCCAACTAGCACTGAGCCGATTACGGCAACAACGGTAATCGCCAGACTAACTGCGACGGCCTTGTGCAGTGTTCTTTTGGCCTCCAAAAAACGGCCGGCGGCAGCCATCGAGGCGAGTTCCGGGAACAGGACTGAGGCATAGATGGCGGTGCCCTTCCGCAAGATGCCCGCAAGCTGCTTAGCAACATTGTAGATACCGACCGCCTCCACTGAGACCAGCGCACCGACCAGCGGCGAATCCCCGAAACCCCGGATGGTATCGCATGTGCCCATGACACTGGTGGACCAGCAATAGGTCATGAATTCGCTACGCTCGCTGGATTTTGCACTGATATAGCGTAGTCGGGGCCACATTCCGTTCGATCGCAGCAAGAAGAGCGCCGTGATAAGCTGCAAGCAGGATGAAAGGGATATGACAAGGGCAGCAAGCACTGCGTACAAAATGAATGCCGCGTCATACCACCAAAGTATGAGCGCGAACAAGAATTGGATGGCCGCAGAAAGTATCTGGATGAAGCCTATGAGATCGAACCGATCGAACGCCCGGAAAATTCCTTCACTGGTGCGATATCCCTGAAATAGAAGGCTGGCAGCGACGAGAATTGCCGGTGAGATCCGCTCTGCGGAAATGCCGATCAATGCCGGTAGCGTGGAAACGAGAACAAGCGATACGATCGTCGCGACAACAGCGCTGGCGGTGTCGACCAGCAGCCCCAGGCCGACAAAACTCTCGAACTTTTCCGTTTCCCCTGCCTCAAGTGCTCTGACGCCGAGTTTGATGATCGGCTGCTGGGTGGCAAAGCTGAAGATGCCTGCAACCAGCAAAGCCGAGGTTTGTAACAGGATGAAGGTGCCGAAATCGGTAAGATTGAGGGCACGTGAGTTTGTAGCTGTCGATAACATCGATAAAAGTGCGCTGGCGCCGCTGCTGCCGCCCAGCAATATGAGGTTCTTGACGACGCGTTGCCGCACGCCGCCAGTTCGGGACCGAAACTGTGATTTAGGAGGCAAGGGTCTGACGCTCACGCTAAGTAGTCTGCAAAAGCTGATCGTAGACATCTTCATAGGATGCCACGACTGTGGTCCGACTGAACAATTCCCTCGCAATTTTAGCCCCGTGCCTGCCCATTTCTGAGAGCCTGTTTTCGTCGTTACACAGGCGCAGTATGGCCTCGCCCATCGTGGAATCGAATGCGACTGGAAAGACGATACCCGCCTCACGGCCCGGCTTTTCCAGCATTTCACGCGCGGAAGATACATCGGTACTTATGACCGCTCGGCCAACGGCCATCGCTTCGATCATCGTGCGCATCAGCCCCTCATGCGTTGAGCTTACGCAAACCATGCGTACATTTTTCAGTAATTGCGGCAAGTCACTGCGGTATCCCAAAAAGCGGACTGCGTCTCCCAAATTAGCTGCCGCGCGACGGCAGGCGAATGCATAGGCATCGGCATCAGGCGCATAGTCACCGCTCAGCCAGATCTGGATATCGTTAGCCGCCAAAATTGGCGCGACTTTTTCAAGGAAGCGAAGCTGCCCCTTTTTCGCGCTGACTACACCTGACAGCAATATGATCTTTGGCGGCATCTCCTCCGCAATTGGTGCATAATGAAAGCGCGTGAAATCCACGATCGATCTGGTTGCAGAAGATGCGCGCGCCGCTTCAGGAATAATGTCGATCCAGCGATCTCGCATATCGTCAGACAAGAAAAATACATGGTCGGCATGACCGAACATCCAGCCGTAGCGCGCAGTTGGCGCTTTCCGGCATGGCTCGAGAGTGTCACGAATGTTGAGAGCAATTGTTCTCCCGCGAAACGATCTGGTGGCTGCATAGCATAGCTGAAAAGCGAGCGGGTCGTTGGCGTGCACCACTTTAGCCCCGGATTGGCTAAGGACATGACGCAACGCCCTGAAGAACCGCACATAGGTCAGGATCGTGCGCCAGGGTGCGCGCCTGAGACCTAGGCTTGCCTCTTCCCTCACGATAAGGACCTCTATGCCTGCGCTGCGCCACTGAGCGACGGCCGGACTGTCCAAATTCGTGATCAGGATGGCGCGGTAGCGGGTCAGCGCGCACATAATCTCGCCCAGACTTGCAATACCGCCGTTGGCCCCGGCGCCGGTCTGCAATGCGACAAAGACTATCGATGGTTTGCCACCGGAGGAACCGTTCTGCATCCTTAACGTACAATTTCTTCGCGATAGATGGCGTTCAGTTCCGTGATGCAGCGTTCCATTCCGAACGGGCTTTTTTCTACTCTCTGCAACCAGACGGACCGCTGCGGCTTGGGTTGCCGCATTATATCCCCGATCATATCCGCCCAAGCCGTGACCCCGTGGTCGAGAGGCAAGGTCGTAACGCCTTCCTCAATCACAATCACCTCCTGCGGCATGTTTTCAGGCATCAAGACGGGCGTGCCAGCTGCTTGTGCTTCCAGCACGACGATGCCGAGTCCCTCGCTGAAGGATGGGAAGGCAAAGATGTCGAACATGCTCATATAGGCGGGTATATCATCCGTTCCACCAGCGAATCTCACGTGCTGCGCGATACCGAGCCGCTGGGCCAGCATTTCATATCGGTCTTGAAGCGGCCCGCGACCGACAAGAACCAAAACGGCACCGGGGTCCGCGCTTTTGTAGCGCGCAAAGCTCTGCAACAGGAACTCGTGATTCTTAACGGGGTCAAACCGCCCGACGTGACCGATGACCGTAGCCTCGGGCGCAATTCCGAGCTCCGCACGAAGGACTTTTGAACGCGCTAACGCGCCATGAAAGGCTGAATAATCGAAGCCATAGAGCAAAAGCGTGCAATCCTGCCGCTGCCGCCAACGCACTCCGGCCAAATGCACCATGGCCATTTCGCTAATGCCTATAGCGCGGGTCGAGGCGGACATCGCAAGTGCATTGCCAATACCCTCGCGGACCCGATAGCGCAATTTCTGGTAATCAGAACCCATGCTGCGCGCGGCATGGTTGTGAATAATCCTGGCGGGGATGCCGGCTGCGGCTGCGGTGGCCAGCGCTGGCCCAGATACAATAGAATCTACGTGCGCATGAAACGCGGCAAACGGCCCTGCTTTTTTAAGGAACCGATAGAGATCGAGGAACCATCGGGCGCGGCTATCCATCGGTAGTCGATGTATGTACACGCCGGCATTGCGCACCTTGGTCTCATACGGGCCGATTTCATCCTGCATGAGCAAAACCTCATGCTGGTAGCTGCCGCCCACGCTGGCATCGAAAATATGTGTGAGCCAAGTTTCGATGCCGCCACGCGGCAACCATTTTAACAGATGAAGGATACGCGGTTTGTCGCCGTCAGGGTTAACGAGAAATCTGGACACGGAACGCCCCTAATAAGCTTTGGACGGCTTGACCAGAGCCGTCATTTGGCGCCTCGCCGGTCGAAACGCATCACGATAGAAGATAAAAATAACGCCAAGCATGATCGCGAATGTCAGGACCATTTGCTGGAACGCGACCAGCTGATCAGTCGACACGCCGAATTGGGTTGCAACCAGCAAGAATCCTGCGATCACCAAGCCATTGTCCGGACTGCGGATATAAATAGAGAAAGCCAATTTAAGCACTAATCCGTAGAACGCGAAAATGATGATGAGGCCAGGGATATGGAAGTTCCAAAAGGCTTCCGCCTCGGGGCCGATCGGCACCGCCGTGCCCTGTACTGTCTCGCCCAGAAATGTCTGTGCATAGAGAGAGCCCGGACCACGCGGCTTTTCCGGCCAGATGGAACGCGGCACCATCGCAAAAATGGCGCCGCTATAGGTATAACCCCACATTGGACCGGTGGTCCGCATACCATCGCTTATAACGGGAATGGTGCCGCTCAGCGACTGACGCAGGTCGAACTCGTTTTGCGATCGTTCCAATATCGATGCCAGATCCGAATCCTGTGCCGCTTCCAGCGCCGTGGCATTGCTAAGGCTGGCAGTCCGGATGATATTGAGGGCTCCGAAGGACAAAAATGCAATAGGCAACAGGATCAGGCCTAGCCGCCAAGGCACCCGGCGGGCCGCCAGCGCCCAGCCCAACCCGATAAGCACGAAAACCAGCAGAGTTGCGGCGCGTGATCCAGCCACGATAAATTGCTGAGCCGATACCAACGGCAGGAGCGTAATGAACAATTTGCTTTTGGCATCCTGCGGCCGCAGACATATCCACAAAAGCAACGCCAGAAACCCGATGTCAAACAAGGCGAGCAGCGGGCCGAGCCCCTCGAGCGCGCGGAAACGGCCATAAGCCAGTTCGCCGATATGTTCTACCAGTCCCCCGCGCAACTGGATGAAGACAGCGACGCCAATAAAATTCATGATGATAATGCCAGCCAGAATGGATCGCAAACGCAGCGTGTCGACAGTATCGAAAACCTTGATACGGCGCCTTGTACGAGGCCGGGTAAGGACAAATCCCCCATAAAAGCTGAGCAGAGCAATGATCTGAAAGCTGCTGTAGCGCGCCACCTCAAGCCAAGTCGTGTCCCCATCAAGCCAGGCAATTGCGACAAAATAGGGAGGGCGCAGCGGATTGCCGGACAGAAGGCCAGCATAACCGCCAAAGGTATCAATAAGTGAGGGCAATGTAGTGAGCAGGGGCCATAGGACCACGGCTATAATGACCGGATGCAGTACGCCTGCAGGGTGCCGAGCGAGAACGATTAGCGGCGCTATCCGCAAGATATCATAAAACAATCCTGCGATAAGCGCTAAGGCAAATCCGTTGCCCGGGGTAGTCAACCCATTAATTAATGCTTGAAGAATAACAGGAACTGCTCCTGTTAGTAAAATAAAGATCAATACGCCCAGCTGAAAAACACGAGGGACAGGCAATTCATTTCGAGACTTATCAGCATTTACCTGCCAAAGTTCAAGCCGAGACATAAAGGTCTACGGTTTGACCATCATGCGCACCGAATGCGTAACCCGTTGCAACCAGACGTGCTGGCCGGCAAAATACTCGTCGACCGCCTTTCTGGCGCCTGCCCATTCACCATAGTCGTCGATGATCAACAGGCCGCCTGACGACAGGCGCGGATACAGAATCTCCATTTCAGCCTTCGTGCTATCGTAAAAGTCAGTATCTAGTCGAAGTATGGCTATTTTTTCTGGCAAGTTATCACGATCCAGCAGCGTTTCCTGAACTGGCCCTTCAACTATCCGCAACTCAGCGTTTTCTCCAACAATATTTGCAAAGTTCTGCGTTACATCGTCACGGGAAGCATAGCACCAGTCATTATAATCAGCGCGATCAAGTTTGTTAAACTTAGCAACGGTATCGATGTCTTTTGCAAGTTTTTCGTCAAATTCAGTCGGCGCGGTCATTCCAGCGTAGGTGTCATATGCCCAGATTTGCCTATTAAAACCGAGCTTTTTGCGAACGAGCCCAGCGAGCGCTAGGTTGCCCCCACGCCAGACGCCGCACTCCACCAAATCGCCTGGAATACCGCGCGCTTCTACATCTCGGATTGCCCTGACGTACTCCCACTGGGCTATTTTTGAAGTCATGGAGAGTCCCTGAATACTGCTCAGCAACGCCGCATCTTCGTCGTTCAGCTCTGGAATGTCTGAGCGCAAGCCCTTATAATCAGGCGAAATCTTATTCCCCAACGCGACGACATATGCGGAAAGGGTAGTTCGAAAAGACACTGGCACTTCTCCTGAAACGAGCCGGTGCAATAAGCAGTCCCCAAATTCTGCGCAACCATAGAACTTTCTTGATGATGGAGGCTGCGCTGATTATCACTCTGCCTCCGCCCGCAGACGGCTGGCATCGCTCATTGGAAGGTCGTTATAAAATATGGCGCAGCGCAACGCATATGGTCGTAAGCGAGTATTGGTGACAGGCGGCGCCGGTTTTCTGGGATCACACCTCATCGATCGCCTACTGGAACGTGGGCATGAAGTTCTATGTGTCGATAATCTATTTACTGGTGACAAACAGAATATTGATCATCTGAAGGCCGAACCGCGCTTTGAATTCATGCGCCATGATGTCTGCTTTCCGCTATATGTTGAAGTGGACGAGATATGGAATCTGGCGTGCCCTGCATCGCCCATTCACTATCAACACGATCCCGTGCAGACGACGAAAACAAGTGTCCACGGCGCAATTAACATGCTGGGGCTGGCAAAGCGGCTTGGTTGCCGAATATTCCAGGCATCAACAAGCGAGGTTTACGGCGATCCTGCCGTGCATCCGCAGGAAGAAAGTTACTGGGGCAACGTAAATCCAATCGGCATTCGGTCATGCTATGACGAAGGAAAGCGTTGCGCCGAGACGCTGTTTTTCGATTATCACAGACAGCATGGGCTGGACATAAAGGTAGCCCGTATTTTCAACACCTATGGACCGCGGATGCACCCCAGCGACGGACGCGTTGTATCAAACTTCATTTTACAGGCTTTGCAAGATCTTCCGATCACCATTTATGGCGAAGGTCAGCAGACCCGAAGCTTTTGCTATGTTAGCGATCTAATCGATGGCTTTCTCGCTCTTATGGACAGTGAAGAAGGCTTTCCAGGGCCGGTCAATTTGGGCACCCCGCGGGAATTTACCGTTCGGGAGCTTGCCGAAATGATTATTAATCAAATCGGGTCAAGGTCAAAATTGCAGTTCGAGCCCTTGCCGCAGGATGACCCTCTGCAGCGCAAGCCAGATATTTCACTGGCTAGAAACAGGCTGGGCTGGGAGCCCGGCGTAAAACTTGAAGACGGTCTAGCCAAGACGATCGAACATTTTCGCGCCGGACTGCTTGTCTCTGCCTGACTGCATGTTGTGATCGCGCACAACATTCCCAAAAATCCTGTGGCCGATCAAGTTCCAGTCTGAATCGATTGGCATGGGGCAAATCTGTTTCGATCAGCCGGGCTAAAGCGCTAAATAAGGAACCATGGTGTCCGAACTATCAGAATGGCTGAACAACGATCCCGCCTTTACAGCCAGGATCAGGAGCGAAGACAAGCTCTGGCTCGTCACCGGAGCGGCCGGATTTATCGGCTCTAATATCGTGGAGACATTGTTGCGGCTGGGTCAGCGCGTACGGGCGCTAGACAATTTCGCCACGGGCTATGCGCGCAACCTGGATGATCTGCAGTCCACGCTTGATGCGCAAAGCTGGTCGCGTTTCGAATTCATCCAGGCCGATATCCGTGACGCCCAAGCCTGCCGGGATGCGTGCCGCGGCGTATCCTATGTTTTGCATCAGGCGGCGCTGGGCTCGGTGCCGCGTTCGATTGACGATCCACTTACGACCAATGCAGTCAATGTCTCTGGTTTCATCAATATGCTGGACGCTGCGCGGCGTGAGGGCGATATTCGATTCGTTTATGCAGCATCGAGCTCTACTTATGGCGATGAGCCGAACCTCCCTAAGATCGAGGAGAGGATCGGCAAACCCCTTTCCCCCTATGCGGCCACCAAGGTCTTCAATGAAATTTATGCCGATATTTTTCGGCGCACATACGGACTGAAGGCCATTGGGCTGCGCTATTTCAACGTTTTCGGTCCGCGTCAGGACCCGCATGGTGCCTATGCCGCGGTGATCCCCCTGTGGGTAAAGGCCATGATAACGGGGTCCGTACTGCAAATTAATGGCGACGGAGAAACAAGCCGGGATTTCTGCTTTGTCGAAAATACCGTACAGGCCAACATCCGCGCGGCGTTGAGCGACGATGCTGCCTGGGGAGAGGTCTACAACGTTGCCGTTGGACAGCGCACGTCGCTGAATGACCTCCACCGCGCAATTGCTGAGGCACTTGAGCAGGAAGGTTTGACAAGTTCCTCCTCGATATTCCATGGCCCTAAGCGAGCGGGCGATATCCGCCACAGTCTTGCCGATGTATCCAAGGCGATGCGTCTGCTCGGCTATGACCCAACGCACGACCTAGTAGCCGGACTGCGCACGGCCATGCCTTGGTACATAAACTTCTTTCGGAAAGATGCAGAATGAAAAGCGCGGTGGAACGGATTGCGGTTATCGGGTTGGGCTATGTCGGCCTGCCGGTTGCCGTGGCGCTGGCGGAACGTTTCGAACAGGTTGTCGGCTTCGATGTAGCTCACAAGCGCGTTGAGGCCTTGCGGGCAGGCCATGACTGGACCGGCGAGATTGATGGATCACGGCTCGCAGCCAGCACGCTGAAAATCACCTGCGATGCCGTCAATCTGACTGGGTGCAGTTTTTTTATAGTAACGGTGCCGACACCCATTGATAGTGATAACAGTCCTGATCTCAGCCCGATTATTAAGGCCTGCGCTATGCTGGGGCCACAACTGTCACCAGGTGCCGTCATCGTATTTGAATCGACAGTTTATCCGGGTGTGACGGACGATATCTGTGCCCCACTGCTTGAAGAGCATTCCGGCCTGACTCGAGGTAAGGATTTTTTCCTTGGCTACTCGCCCGAGCGGATCAATCCAGGTGACCGCGAGCACAGGCTGGATAGCATTACTAAGGTGATCGCAGCGGAAGATGCACCGACGCTGCAGCGACTCCGCCAAGTGTATGGAGCCGTTGTGTCTGCCGGTCTGCACGAGGCGCCGTCGATCAAGGTGGCCGAAGCGGCCAAGGTTATCGAGAACACACAGCGCGATCTCAACATCGCGCTGATGAACGAACTAGCGCTGATATTCGACAAAATGGACCTGAGCACGCGCGATGTATTGGAGGCGGCCGGGACAAAGTGGAATTTCTTACCCTTTTCGCCCGGTCTGGTCGGCGGCCACTGTATTGGCGTGGACCCTTATTATCTCACCCATGCCAGCGAGAAAGCAGGCTACGATCCGGAGGTGATTTTGGCGGGGCGGCGCGTGAACAGCAACATGAGCGCGTTCGTGGCAGAAAAGGCACTTTCGATGACTAGGGGACGAAATGTCCCGCGTATTGGCGTACTGGGTCTGACGTTTAAAGCCAACGTGCCGGATTTGAGAAATTCCAAGGTGCCCGAAGTAGTGAAGATACTTGAAGAGAATGGAGCCGAGGTTTTAGTACATGATCCTCGAGCCAATGTAGTCGAAGCGCAACAAGAATATGGTATCGATATGGTTGCTTCCGACGCATTGGTCGACCTTGATGCATTGCTAATTTCTGTGGCGCATGAAGAGTTTTCCGGTTGGGCCGAAAGCTTTTCGGCCCGCTTGAAAGACGATGCGGCGATCCTCGACATTTGTTCATTACTTAAAGTAGATATGGTGCCTCCACCGTTTCGATACTGGTCGCTCTGATTGGTTGCGACCCGCCCAAGCAAAATGACAACCGCCGGATACAGTGTCTAGATAAGGCAAGACTGGCCAATACACGAGATTGAGTATTAGAGCAGCGTGCGCCTTTTTTTATTGATTTCCCCAATTGAAGCACCGTTTTTTCGCTTGATGTCCGGCCTTGCAACGGAGGCGCCGAGCGGCGCAGATAGATGTGAGTGCTTTCGCGGTCGTCCTAGAATAAGGCGGGAGCGCAGATCGCCGCCAGATCTAACGGCCATCTGGCAAGCGTTGAAGGCCAAGTTTATTGTAACCCTCAATCGTTACACCCGGCTCCGCTATTCCACGCCGCAGCGGGGCTAGCGATACCGGCTCGCTCGGCATCTGTGTTCCGCCGCCTAGTGCGACGTAGAGCGCTGCCTTGTTCTGCAATTCCTGCCTTTGTGCGGTCAGCAGGGATTGCCTTGCGGCGAACAGGGTGCGTTCGGAATCGAGCACTTCCAGATAGTCGGCCACGCCTTCGCGGTAACGCAGGCGGGCGAGATAGGCGAGGCGATCATTGGCGGAGACGGCGTTGCGCAGCACGGCCACCTGATTGGCGATGTAGCGGCGCCCGGCCAGCGCGTCGGACACTTCGCGGAACGCGGTCTGCACGGCCTTGTCGTAATTGGCGACGGACTCGAGCCGCCGGGCCTTGGCCAGGCCGAGGTCCGCTTCGCGCGCGCCCCAATCGAAAATCGGCAGGTTGAGCGCAGGCCCGATGCTCCAGGTAAAGGCATCGCCGGAAAACAGATCGCCCAGGCTGGACGAGGCGAGGCCCGCCGTGCCGGTGAGCGAGATGCTGGGGAAGAAGGCGGCGCGGGCCGCGCCGATATTGGCTTCTTCGGCGCGCAGCTGTTCTTCCGCCTGCACGATGTCCGGGCGGACCAGCAGAAGCTGCGAGGGCAGCCCGGCATCCAGCGTTGCCAGCACCGTTTGCTCCTCCAGCGAATGCCCATCGGGCAGGCCGGTGGGTATGCGCCCGCCGACCAGGACGGTGAGCTGATTGGTGAGATTGGCGGCATTGAGCTGCTGCACCGAAACCTGCTGTTCGGCCTGCGTCAGCAGCGTTTCGGCCTGATAGAAGTCCAGCGCGCTGGTGACGCCCGCATCCAGGCGGAGCTTGGCGATGCGCAGGCCTTCCTGGCGGCTTTCGACCGTGCGGCGGGCAAGATCCAGCTGCTCCTGCGTCTCGACCAATTGATAATAGGCCGACGCCACATCGCCGATCAGCGACAGATAAAAGCTTCGCTGCGCCGCAAGCGTGCCGAGATATTGGGCGCGCGCCGCTTCGGTGAGATTGGCGACGCGGCCCCAGAAGTCCAGTTCGAACGCGGACACGCCGACGCCAAGCGAAAAGCGATCGAAGGTGAAGCCGCCGGAGCCGGTCGTCACCGCGCCGCCTGCGCCCTGTCCAGCCCCTGCGCCAACGCCGCCCCCGGCGCCGGCCCCGACACCGACACCGCCCCCGGCGGTGCCGATGCGGGAACGGGTATAGCCGGCATTGCCAGTCAGGGTGGGTAGCTGCTGCGTGGCCTGGATGCGATATTGTGCCTGCGCCTGCTCGATCCGCGCCGTGGCGGCGAGCAGATCGCGGTTGTTGACCAGCGCCTCGGCAATCAGCGCATCCAGCCGGGGATCCGCGAAATAGTCCTCCCACGCCAGCGTGCTGGCCACCACCGTGCCGTCAGGCCGGTAATCGGGATCATAGGCCGGCTGGGTCGTCAGCGCCGGCCGCACATGATCGGGCGCGAAGTTGGTGCAGGCGGACAGGGCCAGGGCGGCCGTGGCGGCCAGGGCGATACGATAGGTCATGCGGGTCATCATGCAGGCTCCGCCTTGCTGTCATCGGGGGCGGCAGGGTCTTCCTTGTCTTCGTCCAGCGAGCCGACCGCGGCTGGTTGCTTGCGGCTGAGATGACGGCGCACCAGCATATAGAGCAGCGGGATGACGAAGATGCCGATGCCGGTCGCGGTGATCATGCCGCCCATCACGCCCGTGCCCACGGCGATGCGGCTGGCCGCACCGGCACCGCTGGCGAGCACCAGCGGCACCATGCCGAGGATGAAGGCGAGCGAGGTCATGATGATCGGGCGCAGACGCAGCTTGGCCGCTTCCTTCACCGCGTCGATTTTGGACAGGCCGCGCGCCTCTTCCTCAATCGCGAACTCGACGATCAGGATGGCGTTTTTCGCCGCCAGACCGATGATGGTGATCAGGCCGACGTTGAAATAGACGTCTGCAGACAGTCCGCGCAGAATGGAGAACAGCACGGCGCCCAGCACGCCCATCGGGACGATCAGCAGCACCGATACCGGCACCGCCCAGCTTTCATACAGCGCGGCCAGCAACAGATAGACCACCAGAAGGGACAGCCCCAGCAGCGCGCCGACCTGACCGGCGGACTGCTTTTCCTCATAGCTGATGCCGGTCCATTCATAGCCGATGCCCGGCGGCAGATTTTCGGCCAGCTTCTCCATCTCGGCCAGAGCCGCGCCGGACGAGCGGCCGGGGGCGGCCTCGCCGGACAAGGTCATGGCGGGATAGCCATTATAGCGGGCCAGGCTGGGCGGTCCGGCGGTCCATTCGGCGGTGGCAAAGGCGCTGAACGGTACCAGTTCCCCCTCCGGCGTCGGCACGCGGATCTGCATGATATCGTCGGGCGTCATGCGATATTGCGCATCGGACTGCACGATCACGCGCAGCACGCGCCCGTCGCGGTTGAAGTCATTGGCATAGGCAGAGCCGAAATTGATCGCGAGCGCGGCGTTCACATCGGAAATGGACAGGCCGAGCGCGGTTGCCAGCGTGCGATCGATCTCCACCTTGAGCTGCGGGCCGGCGGGCTGATCCTCCGGCCGCAAATTGGTGACGACCTCGCTTTGCGACGCAGCACCGATCAACTGGCCCATGGCGCCGTTCAGCGTCTCGCGGCCGACGCCGGTGCGATCTTCCAGCTTCAGCGAGAAGCCGCTGGCATTGCCCAGCGCCTGGATCGCCGGTGGCTGGATCACGAACACCACCGCCTCGGAAATTTGCGAGAACGCGCCCATGGCGGCCCCCAGCATGGAGCTGGCATCGCTGCCTTCTGCGGTGCGCTCTTCCCAGGGTTTCATGCTGGCGAACATCAGCGCGTTGTTCTGCCCCTGGCCGAAGAAGCTGAACCCGCGAACCACCACGAGGTTTTCCACCTCCGGCTGGTCCATCCAGTATTTTTCGACAGGCGCGATCGCCTCGTTCAACCGGTTGCGCGTGCTGCCGGGCGGCGATTGCACCACGGTGATGAGATAACCCTGATCTTCGGTCGGCAGAAAGGCCGTCGGCAGACGCAGGAACAGGAAGATGGCGAGCACGCCGAGCAGCAGGAACACGGCCAGGCCGCGCAGGGGGGCCGACAGAATCCTGGCGGTGCCGCGATCATATTTGTCGGTGATCCTGGCGAACCAGCGGTTGAAGCGCGCGAAAAAGGCGGTGAAAAACCCGATGACCTTTGCCAGCAAGCCTTTGGCCCCGCTTTTCTGTTCTTGCGGCTGATCCGGATCGTCCGTGCTTTCGCGGTCTTCCTTTTCGATCGGCTTGAGGAAGACGGCGCACAGCGCCGGCGTGAGCGTGAGGGCCATCAGCGCCGAGAACAGGATGGAAACCGCCAGCGTGACCGAGAATTGCCGGTAGATCCCACCGGTCGAGCCGGGGAAGAACGCCATCGGCACGAACACCGCCACCAGCACCAGCGTGATGCCGATGATCGCGCCGGAAATCTGGTCCATCGCTTTGCGCGTGGCCTGCAGCGGGGGAAGGCCTTCCTCGCGCATGATCCGCTCGACATTCTCGATCACCACGATGGCGTCATCGACCAGGATGCCGATGGCCAGCACCATGCCGAACAGGCTGAGCACGTTGATGGAGAAGCCGAAGAGATACAGGCCAAGGCATGCGCCCGCCAGCGCGATCGGCACGACCAGCGTGGGGATGACCGTGGCGCGCCAGTTCTGCAGGAACAGGAACATCACGAGGAACACCAGCGCCATCGCCTCGATCAGCGTCTTGATCACTTCATCCACCGATGCCTGGACAAAGGGCGTGGTGTCATAGGGGATGGAATAGCTGACGCCCTGCGGCAGGCTGGCGTTCAGTTCCTCCATCCGCTCCTTGATGCCGGCCGCGGCGTTGAGCGCGTTCGCGCCCGTCGCCAGCTGGACGGCCATGCCGGCCATCGGCTGGCCATTGAGGGTGGTGGACGTGTTGTAGCTCTGCGCGCCGATCTCGATCCGCGCGACATCCGCCAAACGCACCGTGGCCCCATTGGCGGTGGCGCGCAGGATGATGTCCTCGAACTGCTTGACGGTGGAGAAGCGGTCCTGCGTGACGATGGTGGCCTGGATCTGCTGATCGGACAGCGTCGGCAAGGCGCCGAGCGAGCCGCCCGCCGTCTGGTTATTCTGCTGGCGCACCGCGTTGAGCACGTCCGATGGCGTCAGCGAAAAGCCGGCGAGCCGTTCCGGGTCCAGCCAGATGCGCATGGCATATTCGGACCCGAACAGCTGAATATCGCCCACGCCCTGCACGCGGCGCAGCTCGTCGATCACCTGCTGGGACGCGATATTGCCCAGATCCACGGCATCGTAGCTCTGGTTCGCGCTGGTGAGCGCCACGATCATCAGGAAGCCCGAATTGGCCTGGCGCACGGTGATGCCCTGCTGCCGGACGGTTTCGGGCAGGCGCGCCTCGACCGTGGACAGGCGGTTCTGGACCTCGGTCTGCGCGATATCGATGTCGGTTCCGGCCTCGAAGGTCAGCGTGATCGACGCGGTGCCGTTCGACTGGCTGGAGCTGGCCATGTACAGATAGCCCTCGACCCCGTTCAGCTGCTGCTCGATCACCTGCGTGACGTTCTGCTCCAGCGTCTGCGCGTCTGCGCCGGGATAGACCACCGAGATGGTGAGCGACGGGGGGCTGACCTGCGGATATTGCTCGATCGGTAGGCCGCGCAGCGCGATGATGCCGGCCATCAGGATGCCGAGCGCGAGAACCCAGGCGAAAACCGGGCGGTCGATGAAATAGCGTGACATGGCGGTGGGGCTCAGTTGGCTTTGGCGGCAGGCGTCGGCGCGGCTTTGGCCTTGGGCGTGGCACCGGAGGCTTTGGCACCCGGTTGGGGCCCGCCCGATCCCAGCACCTGACGCGCATCGCGCACCTTGACGGGCGCGCCGTCACGGACCTTTTGCAGATTGCTGACGATCACCTTGTCGCCGCCCTTCAGACCGTCTTCGATGATCCAGTTGGTGCCGATCAGCTGACCCAGAGTGACTCGGCGGCTCATGGCCTGGCCCTTTGGCCCGACGATGAAGACCGTTGCCGCATCGTCGCTGATCTGCACGGCGCGCTGGGGCACCTGAATGCCGCCATCGCGCGTACCGGCCATGATCTTGGCGCGGACGAAATCGCCCGGCAGCAGCAGCCGTTTGGGATTGGCGATCTCACCGCGCAGGGTGACCGTGCTGGTGGCCTGATCCACCGAATAATCGAGGAAGTTCATCCGCCCCTGAACCGGATAGGCCGTGCCATTTTCGAAGGTCACCTCGAACGGCAGATTGCCATCGCTTCCGATATCGATCTGCCCGGATGCAATCCCCTGGCGGATTTTCAGCAAATCGGACGAGGATTGGGTCAGCGTGACATAGACCGGGTTGAGCTGTTCGATGCGCGTCAGCAGCGTGCCTTCGGCCTGGCTGACCAGCGCGCCCTGCGTCACCTGCGCCCGGCCGACCCGGCCGGAGATCGGCGCGCGGACGGTGGTATAGCCCAGTTGCAGCTGCGCGGCATCGACCTGCGCGCTAGCCTCGGACACGGCGGCTTCCGCCTCGCGCGCAGCGGCCACGGCGGCGTCATATTCCTGCTTGCTGATCGCCTGCTCGCTCACCAGCGGCTCGTAGCGGCGCACGACCGCGCGGGCATTGGCGGCGGTGGCGCGCAGACGCTGCAGATTGGCGCGTGCCTGTTGCGAGCTGGCCTGCAGTTCGCGCGGATCGATGCGGAACAGCGGCGCGCCCTGGGCGATGTCGCTGCCTTCCTGATAGACACGCTGCTGCACGATGCCGGTCACCCGGGCGCGCACTTCTGCCACGCGCACCGGCTCCACGCGGCCAGGCAGTTCGACGATATTGGGAACGCTGCCGGTCTGCACGGTCACCACGTCCACCGGAATGGCGGGCGGCGCGGCGGGGGCCTCTTCCCCGTCCGAACAGGCGCCGAGCGCCAGCAGGCAGGCCAGCATCGCGCCGCGCGCGATGGGCGGGCGGCGATGTCCGGCAGCGCTGCGAAAGGTCCGATTGTTCAACATCATGATAGTGCCTTGAATTTTTCCATGGCCAGTTTTGTCTGGTTCTCGAGCAGCTCGTGGAACCGGGCAAACCGGTGGAGATTGCGTCGGGCCGCCTGGCAGCGGGCCTCCGGGAGAAAATCTTCGATCAGCACGCGGTGCTTGCGGTGACCATCGGCAACATTTTCCAGCCTGGTCTGGTAAGCGTCGCAGGCGATGGCATAATAGGATTCACGTTCACCGGTCCGGCCTTCGCGCGACACGATGTTCCGCAATTCCAGCAACCGCAGGTTCGTGCTGATACTCGCACGGCTGACTTGCAGAATTTCGGTAATGGAGCCCGCTGTTATCGGTTCTCCGATGATCATCAGCAGCCCCCAGATGCGTCCGAAGATTCTGGGGTGGCCTTCTCCTTCGGCCATCAATCCGATCTGCTCGATAAACTCCTGCTCGGCAGTATTGATACGTAACGACAATGTCGGTCTCCACTGCTTGGGCAGGGAGGGCCATTAGCCATGTTGCAGTGCAGCGTCAAGCATTTCACTAGTCACTGAAATAAGAAAAATGGCGCGGCACGGCTGGCCAGCGGCGGGGCCGCTTGGCGCGGCGAGGTGCTAGCCGCCGGTTACCGACATATGGCGGGCCAGCGTGGGCTGCGCGCCCTTGGCGATCTGGAAATGATGGCGTTCCGGTTTGGTCTTCATCGCGCGGTCCAGCGCCACGTCCAGCGCGGACTGCGGTGCATCGCCGCGCACGGCGGCGCGCAGATCGGTCAGCTCGCCATGGCCGAGGCAGGGAAACAGCTCGCCCTTGGCGGTCACCCGCACGCGGTTGCAACTGGCGCAGAAATTATGGCTGATCGGGCTGATGAACCCGATGCGCCCGCCCGTTTCGGGCACGTCCCAATAGCGCGCCGGGCCGCCGCTGACATGGCTGGAGGCGTTCAGCGTATAGCGCGCCTCCAGATCCTGCCGCACGGTTTCCAGCGACAGGAACTGGTCCGACCGTTCGGCCACGATATCGCCCAGCGGCATCACCTCGATAAAGGTGATGTCCATGCCCTTGCCATGGGCCCAGGCGGTCAGTTCGGGAATTTCCTCGCGATTGGTATCGGCCAGCGCCACGGTGTTGAGCTTGATCCGGATGCCTGCATCCAGCGCGGCATCGATCCCGGCCAGCACCCGGTCCAGCATGTCGCGATTGGTCAGCGCGCGGAATTTCTCCGCATCGCGCGTGTCGAGCGAGACGTTGAGCCGCTTCACGCCCGCCGCCGCGATGCGCGTGGCATGGCGGGCCAGATTGGTGGCATTGGTGGTCATGGTCAGCTCGTCCAGACCCGGTTCGCCGGCCCTGGTGCCCAGCCGCGTGCCCAGTTCGTCGATCAGCGGCAAGGTGACGGCGCGCACCAGCGGCTCGCCGCCGGTCAGACGGATCTTGTTCACGCCGCGCGCGATGAACGCATCGGCTACCTGGACCAGCTCGTCCAGGTCCAGCAGTTCGCGCCGGGGCATGAACTGCATCGCCTCGCCCATGCAATAATTGCAGCGCAGATCGCAGCGGTCCGTGACCGACATGCGCAGATATTTGATCGTGCGGCCGAATTCATCGACCAGATTCTGGCAAGCCATCAGTTGGTTTCTATCCTCACCGGCACGCCCTTGGACGCCGGGGTTTTCGAATGTTCGTCATGATACCACAGCGGCACCAACGGATTGAGTTCGGGAAAATATCCCGCAAGGCAACCGTCCGGCAATTCATAGGGGGTCACCGCCAATCCGGCAACGCGGCGGTCCTCGCCATCATCGGCATCGCCCACCAGCGTAACGAGCTGTCCGGCGCGCAGGCCCGCCCGTTCCATCTCCGCCGGGTTGATCAGGATGACGTCGCGCGTCCCCTCGATCCCGCGGAAGCGATCGGAATAGCCATAGATGGTGGTGTTGAACTGGTCGTTGGATCGCAGCGTGATCAGGCGGAAGCGCCCGGCCTTGTCCGCCACGCCGGTGGCCGAGAGCATGGTGGGCGTGGTGAATTCCGCCTTGCCGCTGGCTGTTTTCCAGATGCGCTCGCGCGCGCTGTTGCCGCGATAGAAGCCGCCCGCCTGATGCATCCGCGTGCTCATGTCGTAAAACTGCTCGGGATAGGTTTCGGCAATCAGATCGCGCACCAGCGCATAATCGCTGGTCCAGTCGTCCCAATGCACCTTGGGATTGGGCGCCAGCGTGGCCTTGGCGATGCCGGCGACGATAGCGACTTCGCTCAGCAATGCACCGCTGGCCGGCGGGCGCTTGCCGAGCGAGGCGGAGACATGGCTGAACGTGTCTTCCATCGAGACATATTGCGGTCCGCTGGCCTGTTTGTCCTGCTCGGACCGGGCGAGGCAGGGCAGCAGATAGGCCTGCTTTCCGTTGATCAGATGGCTGCGGTTGAGCTTGGTGGCGATCTGGACGGTCAGGTCCATCCGCGCCCACGCCTTTTCCATCTTCACGATGTCCGGGATGGCCCGCACGAAATTGCCGCCGAGGGAAACGAACGCCTTCACGGACCCATCCAGAATGCCCTCGCAGGCCTCCACGGTGTTCATGCCGTCCTCTCGGGGCGGCGCGAAGCCGAACTGCTCGGCAATCTTGTCGAGCGGGACCAGCTTGGTCTTTTCCGCAATGCCAACGGTGCGCTGACCCTGCACATTGCTGTGCCCGCGCACGGGGCTCATGCCCGCGCCGGGCCGCCCGATATTGCCGCGCAGTAGCAGGAAGTTGGTCAGCAAAGCAAGGTTTTCGAACCCGTGGACATGCTGGGTCAGGCCCATGCCATAGACGCCGATCACCTTGTCGGCATCCATGTAGACACGCGCAGCATCCATCAATGCAGTGCGCTTCAGCCCGCTATGGCTTTCGATCTCTTCCCAGCTGACCGCGGCGCATTTGGCCTTGAAGGCATCGAAGCCATGGGTGTGCTGCGCAATGAATGCATCGTCCAGGATGGCCTGGCCGGTGCTCTCCCGCCGCTTGGCGTCGCATTCCAGGATGAACTTGCACATGCCCAGAATGGCCGCAATGTCTCCGCCCGCCTTCACCTGATGATATTGGGCGCTGATCTTCGTCGCCTTGCCGGTCAGCATCTGCAGGGGGTTTTGCGGGGAGATGAACTCCTCCAGCCCCTTTTCCTTGAGCGGATTGAACGTCACGATCTTGCAGCCGCGCTTGGAAGCGGCCTGCAGCGGATGCAGGAAGCGCGGGCTGTTGGTGCCGGTGTTCTGGCCGAAGAAGAAGATCGCGTCGCAATGCTCGAAATCGTCCAGCGTGCAGGTGCCCACCGGCACGCCGATCACCTTGCTAAGCGCCACCGAAGTGGTTTCGTGGCACATATTCGAACTGTCCGGCAGATTATTGTGGCCATAAAGCCGGGCGAACAGGGCATAGAGATAGCTGGTTTCCAGGCTGGCCCGTCCGGACGCGTAGAAGATGGCCGATTTGGGATCGAGCGTCTTGAGCGTGGCGCCGATGGCGGAAAAAGCCTCTTCCCAGGCGACCGGTTCATAATGGTCGGTCTCGGCATTGTAGCGCATGGGGTGGGTCAGCCGCCCCTCGATCTCCAGATCATAATCCTTCCAGCCGCGCAGTTCGGTCACGCTGTGCTTGGCGAAAAAGTCCGGCGTACAGCGCTTGGAGGTCAGCTCCCACATCGTCGCCTTGGCGCCATTTTCGCAGAATTCGGCGATATGCGGCTTGGCCGGTTTGCCCCAGGCGCAGCTGGTGCACATATGGCCGTCCGGCTTGTTCTGTCGCTGCAGGGTTTCCAGCATGCCTGGCGACGGCTTTTCCGTGCCCAGGATCCGCACCATGCCCTTCATGCTGCCCCAGCCGCCCGCCGGCCAGTCATAATTGGGCATATCGGGATTGGATTTGTTTGCGGGATCGCGCGTATCGCTCATCGCGGATATCTTTCCATCGGACGTTTCATGATCATGGCCTGCACAGCGGAACCGGTCGGCGATTCCACACTTTATCATGCGCCCGATCAATTCCCAAGGAAACGCCGCTGTGCCCCAAAACGATCCCGTTCCCTATGCACCCACCTATGAAACGCTCGAGGACGGGGAAAGCCAGACCAATCGCGAGATGCAGGAAACCTTTCAGGAGATCCTCGATATTACGGCTAAGGACGAGGGCCGGGCCGTGCGTTCGGTCCACGCCAAGAGCCATGGCATCCTGACCGGCAGGGTGGACATATTGCCCGATCTGCCGCCCGAATATGCGCAGGGCATGTTCGCGCGCCCCGGCAGCCATGCCGCACTGGCGCGGGTGTCCACCAATCCCGGCGATATCCTGCACGATTCCATCGGTCTGCCACGCGGCATGGCGCTCAAGATTCTGGATGTGGCGGGCGATCGCCTGCCGGGATCCGAGGACAGCCATGTGCAGGATTTCCTCATGATCAACGCGCCGACCTTCAACGCCGCCGACGGGGCCGATTTCCTGCGCAATCTGAAGCTTCTGGCCAAGACCACCGATCGCGCCGAATGGGCCAAGCGCGGGCTGGCCGCCGTGCTGCGCGGGGCGGAGAAGCTGGTCGAGGCCACGGGCCATGAAAGCGCGCTGCTGCAATCCATGGGCGGCGCGGCCAATGTCCATCCCCTGGGCGAGACCTATTTTACCGCGACCGCCTATCGCTATGGCGACTATATGGCCAAATTCTCGCTCGCCCCCGTTTCGGACAGCCTTACGGCGCTGACGGGTGAGATCGTCGATACCGCCGGCCGCCCCGATGCGCTGCGTGAAGAAGTGGCCAGCGCCATGCAGAAAGGCGACGGCGTGTGGGAACTGCGCGTGCAACTGTGCCACGACATTGCCGCGATGCCGATCGAGGATGCCACGGTGGAATGGGACGAGGAGCAGAGTCCCTATGTGCCGGTCGCGCGGTTTACCGTCCCGGCGCAGACAGGCTGGAGCGAGGCGCGCGCGCACCGGGTGGACGATTGCATGCGGTTCAGTCCGTGGAACGGCCTTGCCGCCTTCCAGCCGATCGGGCGGATCAACCGCATCCGGCAGGACAGCTATGACCAGTCCGCCAATTTCCGCAGCCGGGTGAATGGCTGCCCGATGCATGAACCGAGCGCGGCGGAACTGGACGCGCTGGGCTGAGCCGGGATGGCGGCGACGGCTGGCATCGGTTAGACCGGGCCCATGGACCAGCCGCCTTCCGCCATCGCCTTTCCGGCGCGCGAATATCGCTTCGATGATGCGCAGCGGCCGGACGTGCTGCGCATGGTGCCGGTGGAAGCGCCGATCTCCATCGCGGTCAACGGGCTGGGCTATGCCGTGATGATGGCCACCCCGTCCGATCTGGCCTGTTTCGCAACCGGCTTCGCCCTGTCCGAAGGGCTGGCCACGCGGGCGGACGAAATCCGTAGCGATGTCGCCGAGATCGAGGGCGGCTGGATCGTGCGGATTTCGGTGCCGCAGGACAATGCCGCGCGCATCTTGGAACGGCAGCGCGCACGCATGTCCGAAAGCAGTTGCGGTCTGTGCGGGGTGGAAAATATCGCCGCGGTTCACCGCGCGCTGCCGCAATTGCCCTCCGGCCCGCCGGTGGCGCGCGCCGCGATCGCCGCGGCCATGCATGATTTGCGCGACTGGCAACCGCTCAACCGGGAAACCGGCGCGGTGCATGCGGCGGCCTTTGCCGGCTTCGATGGCGTGATCCGCCACGCCTACGAGGATGTCGGGCGGCACAATGCGCTCGACAAGCTGATCGGGGCGCTGGCGCTGGCTGATATCGATCCGGCGGGCGGCATGGTTTTGCTGTCCTCCCGCTGCAGCTATGAGATCGTGGAGAAATGCGCCCGCGCCGGGGCGGGGTTGCTGGTCACGATCAGCGCGCCGACCAGTCTGGCGGTGGAGCGGGCGACCCTGGCCAGGCTGACCCTGGTGGCACTGGCCCGGCGCGATTCGATGCTGGTGCTGAACGATCCGTTCGATCGCCTGACATGACGATAGCGCCATGACCATCATGGGCGCGGTGCTGGCGGGCGGGCGGTCCAGCCGCTTCGGATCGGACAAGGCGCTGGCGGTTCATCGGGGCAAGCGGCTGATCGACTGGGCGGTGGCCGCCTTGCAGCCCGCCTGCGCCGAGGTGGTGGTGGTCGGGCGGGAAGAGCCGCACTACCCTTGCGCCCCCGACATGCCGGCCCCCGATCTCGGCCCCCTGGGCGGGCTGGCTGGCGCGCTGACCGAAGCGGCGCGGCGCGGCCATGGCGCCATCATCTGCTGCCCGGTGGACATCATATCGTTGCCGCCCGATCTGGCGGCGCTGCTGACCCCCGGCCCGGCCTTTCTGGAAGGCCATCCCACCATCGGCTCTTGGCCCGGCAGCGCGCTTGCCCCGTTGCTGCACTTTATCGATACGGAACCGAAACGGTCCTTGCGCGGCTTTGCGGCGCATGTCGGCGCGCGGGCGGTGCATTCGCCCCATGCCATTGCCAATATCAACCGGCCCGGCGATCTGGTGGCCCTGGATGATCATCCCGCCCGGCCAGACGCCCATTCAGGCGCTCTGTCAGACAGGGACCCAACGTAACAAACGCATAAAATAGCGGTGCCGGTCGAACTGTTCTGGGGCCTTGCGCATTGGTGGGGAAATGATCGTCCCCGAAAGAGGCCCCCCATGCAGCAGACCAATCTCACCATCAACGGGCAGGAGCATGCGCTCGATGCCGATCCGCGCACCACGCTTCTGGATGCGCTGCGCAACCATATCGGGCTGACCGGATCGAAAAAAGGCTGTGACCATGGCCAGTGCGGGGCCTGCACGGTCATCGTCAACGGGCGGCGGATCAACAGCTGCCTGACCTTGGCCTGCATGCATGATGGAGACGAGATCACCACCGTCGAGGGGCTTGGTCAGCCGGGCAATCTGTCGCCGCTGCAATCCGCCTTTGTGGCGCATGATGGCTATCAGTGCGGCTATTGCACGCCGGGCCAGATCTGTTCCGCCACGGCCATGTTGCAGGAGGCCAAGGATGGCTGGCCGAGCAATGTGTCGGACGATCTGGCAAAGGGCCAGAAGCTGACAGACGAGGAAATCAGCGAGCGCATGAGCGGCAATATCTGCCGCTGCGCCGCCTATCCCAATATTGTCGATGCGATCCGCGAAGTCGCCGAAGGAGCCGAGGCATGAAGCCGTTCACCTATGCCCGCGCCGCAGACACGCCTGAAGCGGTCCGCGAGGCCAGCGGCCCCTCCCATGATTTCATCGCGGGCGGCACCAATCTGCTCGATCTGATGAAGCTGGAAGTGATGGCGCCGGACAAGCTGGTCGACATCAACCGGCTGGACCTGAAGCAGATCAGCGAGACCGAAGACGGTGGCCTGCGTATCGGCGCGCTGGTGACCAACAGCGATTGCGCCGCCGATGACCGCATCCGCCGCGATTATCCGGTGCTGTCCCGCGCCATTCTGGCCGGGGCGAGCGGTCAGCTGCGCAACAAGGCTACCACGGGCGGCAATCTGTGTCAGCGCACCCGCTGCTATTATTTCTATGACACCGCCATGCCCTGCAACAAACGCGAGCCCGGATCGGGCTGTCAGGCGATCGGCGGGGCGACCCGTTTGCACGCCATCTTCGGCGCGTCGGACCAGTGCATTGCCACCTATCCCGGCGACATGGCGGTGGCGATGAGCGCGCTGGATGCCTCGGTGGAGATCGAAGGCAAGGACGGAGCGAGCCGTACCGTGCCGGTCCGCGACTTTCATCGCCTGCCGGGCGACCGGCCGGACAAGGACAATGTGCTGGAGGATGGCGAGCTGATCACCGCCGTCACGCTGCCCGCACCCACCGGCGGCAGGCAGAGCTATCGCAAGGTGCGTGACCGGGCCTCCTATGCTTTTGCGCTGGTGTCCGTGGCGGCAGACATCGGCATGGAAGATGGCAAGATCAGCCATGCTGCGCTGGCCTTTGGCGGTGTGGCGCACAAGCCCTGGCACAAGCCGGAGCTGGATGCGCTGCTGACCGGCAAGGAGCCGTCCGACGCCTTGTTCGCGGAGGCGGCGGATCTGCTGCTGGCCGAAGCCCAGGGACAGGGCGGCAATAATTTCAAGATTCTGCTTCTGCGCCGCACGTTGAGAGCCGTGCTACGCGAAGCCACCCAGATGGGAGAGACCGCATGACACGTCACCTCGTGATGGACGAGCCCGCCACCAAGCGCGTGCTCGATGAGCTGCCCCAATCGCTTACCGGGAAGCCGATGGACCGGCCCGATGGCCCCGAAAAGGTCACCGGCACGGCCACCTATGCGCATGAGTGGAACTTGCCGGGCACCGTGCACGGCGTGCTGGTGCGCGCCACCGTGCCCAAGGGCAAGGTGACGGCCATCGACAAGGATGCGGTCATGAAGCTGCCCGGCGTGCTGGGCGTGTTCAACGATGAGCGTTTCCTGCGCAATCCGGCGCAGGGTACCGCCAATGAAGCGCCGATCCAGGGTCCGGACGAAATCGCCTATCTCGGTCAGCCGATCGCCTTGGTGGTTGCCGAGACCTTCGAGCAGGCCCGCCATGGCGCCCATCGGCTGCAGATGCGCTACGATGTGGCCGCCGACGGCGTGTTCGATCCCGAAGCGACCAATGTGCCGCATGAACGCCCTGAGGACGATCAGCTCGATCAGGGCGATCTGGATGCGGCCATGAAGCAGGCGGTGTCGGTAGTCGATCAGGTCTATCGCACACCGGGCCATAACAGCGCCGCGATGGAGCCGCATTGTTCGATCGCCAGCTGGGAAGGCGACAAGCTGACCCTGCGCGGCAGCTATCAGATGCTGAATTACAATATCAACGAGCTGGCCGATTCGCTGAAGATCGATGCGGAGGATATCCGCATGCTCAGCCCGTTCGTGGGGGGCGGCTTCGGCTCCAAGCTCGGCATTTCGGCGGAGGCGGTGGCGGCGGCCATCGCGTCCAGGGAACTCGGCAAGCCCGTGGTGGTGGCGCTGAGCCGCCAACAGGTGTTCGAGACGGTCATGCGCCGATCCGAATCGCGCCAGCACATTCGGCTGGCGGCGGACGCGGACGGCAAGCTGATCGGCCTTGGCCATGACAGCTTGGTCTCCAACCTGCCCGGCGAGGATTTCTACGAGCCGGTGATGCAGGCGACCCATTTCATCTACACCGGGGAGAACCGGCGGATGAACATGGAAGTGGCCCGCGTGAACCGCATCTGCGCCGGCTCCGTCCGCGCGCCCGGTGAGGCGATCGGCATGGTGGCGCTGGAAAATGCGATGGACGAGCTGGCCGATATCAGCGGCATCGATCCGGTCGAGCTGCGCAAGCGCAACATTCCGGAGATGCATCCCGAAACGGGCCAGGGCTATAGTTCACGCCCGTTCGCGGAGGCGCTGGACGAAGGCGCCCGCCGCTTCGGCTGGGACAAGCGCAACGCCAAGCCGGCGCAGACGCGCGATGGCGAATGGTGGATCGGCATGGGCATGGCCTCGGCAGCCCGCGTCAACATGCTGAAGGAAGCCAAGGCGCGCGTGACGCTGAACGCCGATGGCACCGCCACGGTGGAAACCGACATGTCGGACCCCGGCACGGGCACCTATGCCATCCTGACGCAGATCGCCGCGGACATGCTGGGTCTGCCCGGCGACAAGGTGGAAACCGTGCTGGGCGATAGCGATTTGCCCAAGGGTTCCGGCTCGGGCGGCAGCTTCGGGGCATCGTCCAGCGGCAGCGCCGTGTTCCTGGCCTGCCAGGATATCCGCACGCAGCTGGCGCAGAAGATGGGCATGGACGAGGACGATCTGAAACTGGACGGCGGCAAGGCTGGCGACATGGCCCTGGCCGATGCGCTGGCCGGAGACGCGATCGTCGGCAATGGCCATATCGAACCGGGCGAGACCTCCAAGGACAAGCGGCAGGCCACCTATGGCAGTTATTTTGCCGAGGTTGGCGTGAATGCCGTGACCGGTGAAACCCGCGTGCGCCGCCTGACCGCGGTGTTCGGTGCGGGCCGTATCCTGAACGAGAAGACCGCCACCAGCCAATGCTATGGGGGTTGTATCTGGGGCATCGGCATGGCGCTGCACGAGGAGCTGCTGTTCGATACGCGTGACGGGCACCTCGTCAATCATGACCTGGCCGAATATCATGTGCCGGTGAACCTGGATGTGCCGCAGATCGACGTGCATCTGCTGGAAGAGCGTGACGACTGGGCCAGCCCGATCCAGGCCAAGGGCATCGGCGAGCTGGGCCTGTGCGGCGCGGCGGCAGCGGTGACCAACGCCATCTACAACGCCACCGGCGTGCGCGTGCGCGAATATCCGGTAACGCTGGACAAATTGCTGGATCAGCTGCCGGAATAAGCCGCAGTCGATAGGGCGCGCACGGCATTCTCGCCATGACGGGGGTGCCGTGCGGGCGTCAGCTCAGATCGGATGGCCGGTCGATATCGCGCAGCTGCGCCGGTTCGACCGGCACCGACACCGCGTCGCGGCCCGCCAGATAGGCATTGGCCCCGCGATCCCCGGTGATCGCCAGCAAGGCATCGAAACAGCCGCGTCCGAAGATCGAGGGCGCGCCATCGCTGCCATCGGGATAGCGCGTCGCAGTGATGGCCGCTGCGTCCCCGCCATGCGCAGCGGTGAGCGCTGCGAGCGTATCGGCGGTGAGAAACGGCATATCCGCCAGCGCTATCAGCAGCGCATCGGCGCCGACATCCTGGGCAAAGCCGACGGCGCAATGCAGCGAACTAGCCATGCCCGTGCCGGACAAGGGATTGCGCAGCAAGGATGCGCCGGTTTCCTGCGCGAACAGCGGCACCTGTTCCGGCACCACGATGGCCGCGGCGCGCCAGGGCTGATCGCCCAGCGCCCCCCAGGCCCGTGCCCCCACGCGCGCGCCGTCCAGCATCGCATCCAGCTTGCCGCCGCCGAAACGGCTGCCTGCGCCGGCTGCCAGCAACACTGCGGCGATACGGTCAGTCTTCATGCGCAAAGGCTTCATAGACGGCGACGATCTGGGAAAGCGCGGACAGCGCCAGCACCATCGGATCGCGCGCCCGGTCGATCAGGCCGACTGGGCTGCGCACGCGGGCGATGGCGGTCTCATCAAAACCCAGTTGTTCCAACATCGCGCCGCGCGCCGCGCGTGCCTGCGCGCCGCCCTGCGCGCCGATGAAACAGGCCCGCGTGCTCAGCGCCCAGGGGATCAGATCGCGCTCCCATTCATGATCGTGAAACAGCAGCAGCACCGCCGTCCATGGATCGACCGCGATATCCCGCGGCGCGCGGCCCAGCGCCAGCGATCCGCCCTGCGATCCTTGCGGTCGGTGCGATTCGACCGGCAGCCCCATCGCACCGCCCAGTTGCTCTGCCGCATCCATTTCCGGTCCGGCCCCGAGCAGCAGCAGGCGCAGCGGCGGCGCATAGCGGCGGTAGAACTGCCCGCCATCGGTACCGCTAGGCCTGCGCGCGTCTCCCATGGTCATGGCACTGCCATCCAGCGGCCAGGCCAGCGCCGCCGGTTCGCGCCGGTCCAGCGCCTGTACGGCCTGAGCCAGCAGCGCGCGGTCCGGCGCGGCGTCCACCAGCACATCCAGCCCGCCGCCGCAGGGCAGGCGAAAATCGATATTGGGCGATCCGGTGCCATAGCGCAGCACCTCGCGCGGCGTGTCTGCCGTTGCCAGCCGCGCCGCATCCGCCGCCAGCGCCGCTTCCAGACAGCCATCGGCCAGATCGCCGGCAAAGCTGCCATCGGCGCGGATCGCCAGCTGTGCGCCGGTGCGCCGTGAGAAACTGCCGTCGATATGCGTCACGGTGCAAAGCGCTGTCGGCTTCTGCGCCGCCACGCCATCGGCAGCCGCCCGCAAGGCGGCATCGTCGCGCCAGCGCGCGGGTTCGGTCAGGGTAAAACTGTTCATGAGCTGCGTGTAACGTGGCGCGCGGCGGTTCGCTCCACAAGACGGTTATGGCCGCCGATATCTAAAATCGGTTGATCCGCATGCCGCTTTCGGGTGAAGCGTCGTCCATGAAAATGTCCCGATTTCTCGTGCCGACGCTGAAGGAAGCCCCTTCCGATGCCGTCGCCGTCTCGCACCAGCTGGCCCTTCGCGCTGGGCTGATCCGTCAGGAGGCCGCTGGCATCTTCAGCTGGCTGCCGCTGGGCATCCGCGTGCTGAAAAAGATCGAGCAGATCGTGCGTGAAGAAATGGACCGGGCTGGCGCGGTCGAGGTGCTGCTGCCCACTGTGCAGCGCGCGGATTTGTGGCGCAAATCCGGCCGTTATGAGGATTATGGCGCGGAAATGCTGCGCATCAAGGACCGGCATGAGCGCGATTTTCTGTTCGGGCCCACGGCCGAGGAGGTGATGACCGAGCTCGTCGGCGCGCATGTGAACAGCTATGCGCAGCTGCCGCTCATCCTTTACAATATCCAGTGGAAATTCCGCGACGAGGTGCGCCCGCGCTTCGGCGTGTTGCGCAGCCGCGAATTTCTGATGAAGGACGCCTATAGCTTCGATGTGGACGAGGCGAGCGCGCGGCACAGCTATAACCGCATGTTCATGGCCTATCTCAATATCTTTGCGCGGCTGGGCCTGTCCGTGCTGCCTGTGCGCGCCGATCCCGGCCCGATCGGCGGCGATCTGAGCCATGAATTCATGCTGCTGGCGAAAACCGGCGAATCGATGGTTTATGCCGATGACCGCGCGCTAGGCCTGCCCGCGCCGGGCACCCCGCCGGAAGACCCGCAAGCCCTGCAGGCGCTGGTCGATGAACGGCTGTCCGTTTATGCAGCGAGCGACGAGCTGCACGATGTGGCGGAATATGAATCGCGCGTCGAGGAAAGCCACCGGATGGAGGCGCGCGGCGTCGAGGTGGGTCATATCTTCTTCTTCGGCGACAAATATTCGCAGTCGATGGACGTGAAGCTGGACGGGCCGGACGGCGCGCAGATCGCCATGCAGAGCGGCAGCTATGGCGTGGGCGTGTCGCGCCTGGTCGCCGCGATTATCGAGGCCAGCCATGACGACAAGGGCATCGTCTGGCCCGCCGCCGTCGCGCCGTTCGATATCGGCATCATCAATCTGGCGCCGGACAAGGATGATGTCACCCTGCTGGCGGACACGCTCTACAATGCGTTGCAGGCCGCCGGAAAGCAGTGCCTTCTGGATGATCGCAAGATCCGCGCGGGCGGCAAGTTCGCCGATATGGACCTGATCGGTCTGCCGAAACAGGTGGTGATCGGCCCGCGCTCGGTCGCCTCGGGTCAGCTGGAGTTGAAGGACCGGGCAAGCGGCGAGACGCACAATCTCTCGCTGGACGATGTGGTCGCCGCATTGACGCAAGACTGAGGCGGCCATGCTGCCGCCCACCGGCCAGCCCTTCGTCCTGCTGGACGATGCGCGGCCGGGCGGGGCAGCGCCGCGCCTGTATCGCGATCCGGTGCGCGTGCTGCGCGCGGACGATCCTGCCGAATTGCCGCGCCTTCTCGGCGCGCTGAAATCCGCGCAGCGTGATGGGCTGCATGCGGCGGGCTATCTCAGCTATGAGGCGGGGCTGGCGCTGGAACCGGCGCTGGCCGGCCGCATGCCGGCCGATCGCGCCGCGCCTCTGGCCTGGTTTGGCCTGTTCGCGCGGCATGAGCCGTTCGATCTGGCCGCGCTGCCCGATCCGCGCGGGGCCTGGCTTGGCCCATGGACGCCGGACATCGGCCGCGCCGACTATGACGCCGCCTTCGCCAGGGCCGCCGCGCTGATCGAGGCGGGGGATATCTATCAGGTCAATCTCACCTTTCGCAGCCGGGCCGGGTTCGCGGGCGATCCGCGCGCGCTGTTCGCGGCGCTGCGCCAGCGCGCGCGCGCCGGTTATGGCGCGCTGGTGCATGACGGGGCGGATTGGCTGCTCAGCCTCTCGCCCGAGCTGTTCTTTTCACTGAAGGGCGACGGCGTGCGGGTGAAGCCGATGAAGGGCACCGCCACGCGGCTGGCCGATCGGCAGGCCGACGCGCGCGAAGCCGCCGCTTTGGCCGCAGACCCCAAGCAGCGCGCCGAAAATCTGATGATCGTCGATCTGTTGCGCAACGATCTGTCGCGCGTCTGCACGCCGGGCAGCGTGGTCAGCGGGCCGTTGTTCGCGGTGGAGAGCTACCCCACCGTGCACCAGATGGTCAGCAGTGTGCAGGGCACCCTGGCTGGCGGGCAGGATGCGGTGGACCTGCTGTCCGCCCTGTTTCCCTGCGGATCGATCACCGGCGCGCCCAAGATCCGCGCGATGGAGGTGATCGGCGATCTGGAGGCCAGCGCGCGCGGCCCCTATTGCGGCGCGATCGGCCGGATCGACGCCAATGGAGACGCCGCGTTCAATGTCGCGATCAGGACTTTGCACTTGCCAGCGGGGGCCGCGTCCGTTTCACTGCCGGGGTCGGTCCATATGGGCCTGGGCTCCGGCGTGGTGGCGGACAGCGTGGCCGCGTCCGAATGGGCCGAATGTCTGGCCAAGGGGGATTTCGCACGCGTGGACAGCAGCTTTGACCTGATCGAGACCATGGCGTTCGATCCGCGCACGGGCCTGCTGCGGATCGAGCTTCATCTGCAACGGCTGAAAGACAGCGCGCAGGCGCTGGGCTTTGCATGCGATCGGCACCAGCTGCGCAACGATCTGCATGCCGCTACCTTTCACCTTGCCGGCCCATCCAGAGTGCGCCTGATGCTCTCGCGCAGCGGCCATAGCGCCATCGAAATCCGCCCGGCGCCGCTGCATCCGGCGGCAGGCTGGACGGTCGCCATCACGCCGCTGCCGGTTGGCCCGGCGGATGTGCGGCTGGCCCACAAGACCAGCGATCGCGATTTCTACGATGCCGCCCGGCGTGCCCATGCGCCCTGCGATGAGGTGCTGTTCACCGATGCCGAGGGTTTCCTGACCGAGGGCAGCTACACCAATATCTTCCTGCCGCGCGATGGCCGCTATCTCACCCCGCCGCTGCGCCGCGGCCTGCTGCCCGGTGTGCTGCGCGCCGAGCTGGTGGCACAGGGGCAGGCGGTGGAAAGCGATCTTCGCACTGGCGATCTGGCCGACGGTTTCCTATGTGGCAACAGCTTGCGCGGGCTGGTTTCGGCCAGGCTCGCCCAGGTTCCTTAACCGGACAATATCCCGCCGTTCACGATGCGCTAAGTCCGTTGCACTATATAGGTGTTTCGGGCGGCGGATATTTTTCGCCGCGCGGGACGTTAGATAGACAAGAACAATAATGATGGACCCGGTGAAGACAGACACGGGCCATAACAAGAAGGCCTCTCCCATGCTGAAAATCAAGCGCATGATCCGTTCCGACCTTTTCTGGAGCCTGACTGGCGGTTTTGCCATCGGTGCCATCGCGGTCGTCAGCCTGGTGGAGCCGGAAACCGACTATAGCAGCATGGCGCAGGCGCCGGTCGAAATGGTCGATCAGATATAATGAAAGCTTTTGCGCTTCTCGCTTCCTCCGTGGCGCTCGCAACGGGCGCCATGGTCGCGCTCACGCCGGGCCAATTGATCGGCACGGCGCAGGCGGCGGAAGGCATGTCCATTCCCGCATCGGCGGCCAAGGCCAGGGAATCCGGGCTGAAAACCGCCGTGCTGGCCGGTGGTTGTTTCTGGGGTCTGGAAGCGGTGTTCGAGCATGTGAACGGCGTGAAAAAGGTCGTCAGCGGCTATGCTGGCGGCAGCCAATCGACGGCAAGCTATGATCGTGTCGGGCGCGGCGATACGGGCCATGCCGAATCGATCCGGATCACCTATGATCCGTCGACGATCCGGTACGACCAGCTGCTGCGCATTTTCTTCTCCGTGGCGCATGACCCTACCCAGGTCGGCGGGCAGGTGCCCGATCGTGGCAGCGAATATCGCAGCCTGATCGTGCCGCAAAGCAAGGAACAGCTGCGCGTGGCCCAGGCTTATATCGCACAGCTGAACAAGGCCCAAACCTTCGGCAAGCCCATCGCGACCGAGGTGGCGACCGGCAAGCCATTTTATCTGGCCGAGGACTATCACCAGAACTTCGCCAAGAAGAACCCGAACCATCCCTATATCACGCGCTGGGATGCACCCAAGGTGGCCGCGCTCAAGCGCATCTGGCCCGGCGTCTATTCCAGCAGCCCCGCGGCCTGAAAAAGCCTCGGCTGCCAACGCGGCGTGACCGTCTGTGACGGAGGGCGGCAAGCTTCTCCGATGACATAAAAAAACCCCGGTCGCTGCCGGGGTTTTTCGTATCTGCAATGTGGAGCGCCTTATTTCGGGCTCATCACCATCAGCATCTGGCGGCCTTCCATGCGGGGCATGGCTTCCACCTTGGCGGCTTCCTTCATGTCCTCGGACAGCTTCTGGAGCAATTCCATGCCCAGCTGCTGGTGCGCCATTTCGCGTCCACGGAAGCGAATGGTAACCTTCACCTTGTCGCCATTGTCGATGAACTTGACGACATTCTTCAGCTTCACCTGATAATCATGTTCGTCGATGTTCGGACGCATCTTGATCTCTTTGATGTCCTGCGTCTTCTGCGTCTTGCGCTGGGCATTGGCCTTTTTCTGGGCCTCATATTTGAACTTGCCGACATCCAGGAACTTCGCGACCGGCGGGTCCGCGTTCGGGGATACTTCGACCAGATCGAGGCCAACGGCCGCAGCCTGCTCGATCGCGTCGCGCGTGTTCAGCACGCCGAGATTTTCGCCCTCGCCATCGATGACGCGAACGGTGTCGGACTGAATAAACTGATTGAAGCGCGGTCCGCTCTTGGGCGGGGGCGTCATCGCACGCCGAGTGGGGGAAGCTATAGCAAGGTCTCCTGATGGTTATTCTGAATGTCTAACATAGTGGGAATGAAGGGGATGTGAAAGGGGGCTTTGACGGCAGGCCGATGAAAGCCGTTATCCCGGGTGCGATCCGGAATGACGGCCCTCGATCCACAAAGCCTGGCGCCTCACCCCAGGTCGGGCGCTTTCGCCTCTGCGGTCAGCCGCGCGATGGCGTCTTCCAAGCTCAGCACCTTTTGATGCTCGTCGCTGCCCAGCACGCGCAGCGCCACCGTGCCTTCCTCCGCCTCGCGCTTGCCGACGACCAGCAGATTGGCGACCTTGGCAAGGCTGTGCTCACGCACCTTGTAGTTGATCTTCTCGTTGCGCAGATCGGTTTCCACGCGCAGGCCTGCCGCCCGCAGCTTGTCGGCCACGGCATTCGCGTAATCGTCCGCATCGGACACGATGGTGGCCACCACCGCCTGCACCGGGGCGAGCCATAGCGGCAGCTTGCCGGCAAAATGCTCGATCAATATGCCGATGAAGCGCTCATAACTGCCGAAGATGGCGCGGTGGAGCATGACCGGGCGGTGCTTGTCACCATCCTCGCCGATATAGCTGGCGTCCAGCCGCTCGGGCAGCACCCGGTCGGACTGGATGGTGCCGACCTGCCAGGTCCGCCCGATCGCGTCGGTCAGATGCCATTCCAGCTTGGGCGCATAGAACGCGCCTTCGCCGGGCAGCTCTTCCCACCCGAACTCCTCCGTCGCCATGCCCGATTCGATCACGGCGTTGCGCAGCTCGTCCTCGGCCTTGTCCCAGTCCGCGTCCGATCCGAAGCGCTGTTCGGGGCGCAGCGCCAGCTTGATGGAATAGGTGAAGCCGAAATCCTTGTAGACCCGGTCCGCCAGCTCGCAGAATTTGCGCACCTCTGCCACGATCTGGTCCTCGGTGCAGAAGATATGCGCATCGTCCTGCGTGAACTGGCGCACGCGCATCAGGCCGTGGAGCGCGCCATGCGGCTCGTTGCGGTGGCAGCAGCCCATTTCGCCCAGCCGTAGCGGCAGATCGCGATAGGATTTGATGCCCTGCTTGAACACCAGCACATGGGCCGGGCAGTTCATGGGTTTCAGCGCCATCCACTCGGCCTCGTCGGACACCAGCGCGCCCTCGTCCGCGGTGTTGGGCACCTCGTCCGGAATCACGAACATATTCTCGCGATATTTGCCCCAATGGCCGGACTGCTCCCATTGGCGCGCGTCCATCAGCTGCGGGGTCTTGATCTCGCGGTAGCCGCCGCCGTCCATCGCGCGGCGCATATAGGCCTCCAGCTCGCGCCAGATCATATAGCCCTTGGGGTGCCAGAAGACGCTGCCATGCGCCTCTTCCTGCAGATGGAACAGGTCCATCTCGCGGCCCAGCTTGCGATGGTCGCGCTTGCCCGCTTCCTCCAGCCGGATGAGATGCTGTTTCAGCTGTTTGCGGTCCAGCCAGCCGGTGCCGTAGATGCGGCTGAGCATGGCGTTCTTCTGATCGCCGCGCCAATAGGCGCCGGACACGCGGGTCAGCTTGAACGCCTGCGGATCCAGCTTGCCGGTGCTGGCGAGATGCGGGCCGCGACACATGTCCAGCCAGTCGCCCGCGCGATAGATGGTCAGCTCCTCGCCCTCGGGCAGCTCGGCGGCCCATTCGGCCTTGAAGGTCTCGCCATGGTCCTTGAACCATTCGATCAGCTGGGTGCGGGTCCACACCTCGCGCTCCAGCGGCGCGTCGGCGGCGATGATGCGGCGCATCTCCTCCTCGATCCTGGGCAGATCCTCTTCGGTGAACTGGCCATGGTCAGCGGGCGGGGCGAAGTCATAATAGAAGCCGTCGTCGGTGGAGGGACCGAAGGTGATCTGGGTGCCCGGAAAGAGGTTCTGCACCGCCTCGGCCAGCACATGGGCATAATCGTGCCGCGCCAGCTCGAGCGCATCGTCGACATCGCGGCTGGTGACCAGCGCGAGCTCGGCATCTTCCTCGATCGGGCGACCGATATCGCGCATCTCGCCGTTCACGCGCGCCGCGATCGCCGCCTTGGCCAGCCCCGGCCCGATCGCCGCCGCCACATCTGCCGGAGTCGTGCCACGCTCGACATCGCGCGCGGTACCGTCGGGCAGGGTGATTCGGATCATCTCGGACATGGGGAACAGGCTCATTCTTCGCGGAAGTGGGAAAGCGCCTAGATAGAGGCGGATGCGCGCCAAGGGAAGTGCACAGCCGGGCAGCACCGGCATGGCCGTGCGTGCAGAACAGCACACTTGTCATTGAGGAAAGCTGACTTGACATAGCGGCGGCTGTGAATGTAAAGGAAGCCATACAAATTGATAAGGGAGATTGTCTCATGTCCAATATCGTTCGCGCCCTGTTATGGGCCGCTGTCATGCTGTCGATCGCCTGGGCTGGCCGCGGCGGTTGGATCGACGGGGATCTGTCGCAGGCGCTGCTGATCATGCTTCCGGCCCTGGCCGTGGTAACGCTGCGCCGCAGCTGCCGCGAAACTTGCGCGGTCGACGCGTGATGGCGGGGCAGGACGCCATCGGCTGGCGGCAGCGGCCGGGATTTTATGTCGGCATGATGCTGGCATCCTTCGGTGCCATCGCCGGATTGAAGCTGAGCGGGGCCATTCCCGCGCCGATCGGCTTCATCCTGCTGGCGGGGGCCATGCTGTGGATGATCCCGCTGGTGCGCACCGGCATGGAAAAGCAGAAGCGCTGCGGCGTGCTGAGCCCCGCGGTGGTGCGCTATAACCGCCGCTTCATGCTCGCTTCTTTCGGCTATATGCTCGGCCTCGGCCTCGCCGTCTGGCTGAACGACCGGTTCGATCTGGCCGGTGTCGTCGCCTTTGCCGTCGCGCTGCTGCCGGTGATCCCGACGCTCGCGATGGTGTGGACCATGGCGCGCTATCTGGTCGAAGAAGACGACGAATATCTGCGGCACCGCGCGATGATCGCCAATCTCGTGGGGCTCGGCGCGGTGCTGTCGGTGGGCTGTTTCTACGGCTTTCTGGAAACGTTCGAGCTGGTGCCGCATGTGCCGGGCTGGTGGGCGGTGCCGATCTGGGCGATCGGCATGGGTGCCGGGCAAGGCTGGATGGCGCTGCGCAACCGTGAACGTGCCGAGGGATGAAGAACCGCCTCAAGGTGCTGCGCGCCGAGCGGGACTGGACGCAGGGCGATCTGGCCGAGCGGCTGGACATCTCGCGCCAGAGCATCAACGCGATCGAGACCGGCCGCTACGACCCCTCGCTCCCGCTCGCTTTCAAGATCGCCGATCTGTTCGGCCTCGCCATCGAAGAGATATTTTTCCGCGATCAGCCGTGAAAATGCACCAGATCCGATAGCGGGGCGCGGTCGGTGATGGCGGCGGTGCTGGGGTGCGCCTCGTCCGGATAGCCGAAGCTGAGGCCGAAGATGCAGTGCAGCTCCGGGTCCACGCCCAGTTCGCGCTTCACCACATTGGAATAATGGCCCAGCGCCCCCTGCGCGCAGCTGCCCATGCCGTGCGCGGTCAGGGCCAGCATCAGCGTCTGCGCATACATGCCCAGATCCGCCGCGCCGTGGAGGCCGAAGGCGGGGGGCATGAAGAACCAGGCGGCGTGCGGCGCATCGAAAAATTCATAATTGCGCAGGAAGCTGGCTTCGCGCGCTTCCTTGTCGTGGCGGCCCACGCCGGTCGCCTCGAACAATTTTACCGCGGCGCCGATGCGGCGCTCTTTGTAGATGCCGACATAGGGATTGTCGCGGTGGCCCGCGCCTTCGTCCGCCTCGCCCGCCTTCACCGCGGCGATCAGCTTTTCGCGCATGTCGGTCAGCGCGTCGCCGGAGACGACATGGGTGATCCAGGGCTGCGCATTGCAATTGCTGGGCGCGGTGCCGGCGACGGCAAAGATGTGATCGAGCGTATCCTGCGGGATCGGATCGGGCTTGAACGCGCGCACCGAGCGGCGTTGGCGGGCGATGCTGTCGATGGCTTGGGGGAGATTGGTCATCGGTCGGTTATGCTGGGATGGAAACCGGGGCGCAAGGATGCATTGGCCCGGCATCAGCCCACCAGTTGCTCCTCCCGTTGACGCGGCAGATAGGATGGTGCGGGGGCATCGCTGGCGGCGGCGTCCATCCGGGCGGCGGCATCCAGCATATGTTCGCGCAGGCGACATTGGGCATCCCATCCGCTGCTCGGATCGCTCGCACGGATCACAAAGCGCACGACCATCGATTGGGCATCGTGATCCACCACCTGGACCTGCGCCTCGTCCTTCTCGATCACATCGTCGTCCGCTTGGACGAAATCTTCGAACGCTTCGCGCAGGCGGCCGACATCGGCGCGGTGGTCCAGATGCAACAGCACCGGCTTGAGGATGCTGGGATCCTCGGTGGTCCAGTTCTCGAAGCTCGACGACACGAATTCGTTCACCGGTGCCATGATGCGGCGCCCGTCCCATGTTTTCAGCTGCACATGGGTGAATCCGATATGTTCCACATGGCACCACTGGTCATTGAACAGCACCGCGTCCCCGATCCGCGCGGTCTTGGCAAAGGCGATCTGCAGGCTGGCCATGATATCCGCCAGAATCGCGCGCGCGGCAAAAGCGATGACCAGCCCGATGGCCCCGGCGGACGCGACGAGCGAGAAGCCGAGCGTGGAGGATATCTGCGTCTCGATCAGGATGAAACCGATGCCGCCCAGGATCAGCATGACGATGATGATCCGTCTGGTCGCCGACAGCGTGGTGTAGACATTGCGCTCATGTTCCGCGTCCGGATCGGTCACGTCCTCGTCGATCTGCCGATCGGAGACGACGTCCAGCGCCGCCTCCATGATGCTGAGCAGGATCGCGGCGATGGCGATAACGATCAGCGCCGTCTGCAGCGGATCGAGCACCGCATTGACCGCGCCGGAAAAGGTGAAGGCGATGCTGCGGATGAGCGTGAACGTGCCGACGAAGGCGAACAGTGCCGACGGTATCCGCACGGCTTTCAGAATAGCCGATATCCTGTGCGAACCGCTTCGACGGCGGAAGCGGCGAATGGCGACATGGGTGAGCACTGCGGCGGCCAGCGCAAGTAGCAGCACCAGCGGCAGGGCGATCACCTCCCACCAGGCCAGCGTCCAGAAGGCTTGTGCGCGCAGGCCTGCCGGCAGCGCTTTTTCAAACTGCGTCGGCCCGTAGATGCGGTGCAGCATGGGCACATTTTCCACCGTCTGGCGCGAAAATACCCAGAGCGGCTCTCCGCCTGCAGGGGCCAGACGGGCTATGCGGAGTGATACGGTGCGGTTGGCCAGCTCCATACGCGTCAGCACGATGTTGCGGCGCGCCGCACCGGCCATCGGGTTCTTGCTGCTGCTCATCGCGTCCAGGCCGTCGGGCCGGTCCGGCAAGGCGTTCCAGTCGATCACGGTGGACCGATGAACCACCTGATAGAGCTGCTGCGCCAGCCTTGGCCCCTGTTCGGCCTGCTCGGCCGGGGGCAGATAGGACAGGTCCAGCGTATGCGCCGCTCGATCCCAGTCCCCGCGCTGCGCGGCATCCAGAAAGGTTTCCATCAGTGCCTGCGGCGTGTCCAGGTTCAACGGCCCGTCCGGTGTCGACAGACCCGCATGGGGATCATCGACCGTATAGGCATAGGGGCCGGAGGATTGCGCACCGACAGGCGCAGCGGTGCCGAGCAGCGCCAGCAGCGCCACGAGGAAGACGATCATTCGCATGCTATTGGCTCCGATTGGGAACATATAGCATAAGCGGCCAGGCGCTGGTTCGAAGGTGTTTTTTACCGGCGCTTTGCTGTATCCTTGCTTTGGCAGGCCGCCTCGGCGGCTTCGCCAGCTGCACGGCGATCCGATATCGCCCATGCGTCGCGCTGCGCCACGAAGGGCAGCGCCAGCGAATCGCGCAGGCCCAGTTCGTCCGGATCGCGATAGGCGGGCACGCCGATGACGATGTCGTCCTGCGGCACGTCCAGCCGGAAGGTGCCGTGCAGATGGTCCCACAGGGCCAAACCGCTGGACCAGTTGCTGTCTGTCTCCGCCTTCACCGCGCTGTGGTGGATGCCGTGCATGCGCGGGGTGGTGATGAGGCGCGCCAGCCAGCGTTCGGCCCGCACGGGCAGCGCCAGATTGCTGTGGTGGAACAGGACGGAGAAGAAGAACCAGCTTTGCCATATGTCGAGCGCGCGCGGCGAGACGCCGAGCAGCGCGACCTGCGCGGCGCGATAGGGCGCGCTGATCGCCATGTCGACGAAGTGGAAGCGGATTGCCGTGCTGGCGTCCAGATCCAGATCGTCATGATGGACGAGGTGGAAGCGCCACAAGAGCGGCACCTTGTGGGTGGCGACGTGCCAGAGATAGACGGTGTAATCCATCAGCAGCACCGCCGCGATGTCGCGCATCCAGCCGGGGGCGGGGAGATATTGGGTCAGGCCGGTGCCGGCTTTTTCCGCGCGCCGGGCCAGCGGCCGCGTCATCGGGCTTTCGATCAGGCTGACGGTGGCCATGCTGAGCGCGCCCAGCGCGATATTGGTGACGGTGCGGCGCGTGCGTGGGCGGCTGGGGCGGCGCAGCGGCGCGGCACGCTCGCCGATCAGGATCGCCAGCGCGGCGATGCCGATCAGCGCGGCCCCGGCGATCATCGCTCTGTTGTTGGGGACGTCGCTTCCATTGGCCATACAGGCTGGACGCGCCAGAGGGCCGGCGGGTTCCTGATCCGCGCCGAACGAACTTTCCTACAGCGCCCCCGCTGGCCTATATGGGGTGCATGACCCATGTGCCCTGCCGCAGCGCCGCCGCTTTTGTTCGCCCAGTCCAGGCCCGCCACGTCCGGGCCGCTTTCGGGCCGCCAATATTTGCGTCTCTGGACAGTGTGACCTGTGTGACCCTGGAAGGGGGCGCGGCATGAGCGAGACGGCCCCCGACATCCGGCACAGCGCCCGCCCCGGCGGCGAACGGCTCGCCTTTCGCAAGGCCGAGGGCGCGGGGCCGACGCTGGTCTTCCTGCCGGGCTACAAGAGCGACATGGCCGGCGGCAAGGCGACCATGCTGTTCGATCGCGCGGTGGCGCAGGGCCGCGCGGCGCTGCTGATCGACTATGCCGGATGCGGGGAAAGTGGCGGCGCGTTCCAGGATCAGACGCTGGAAAGCTGGCGCGACGATGCGCTGTATCTGGTCGAAACGCAGACGGCGGGGCCGGTGCTGCTGGTCGGCTCCAGCATGGGCGGCTGGCTGATAATGCTGGTGGCGCTCGCGCTGGCGGCGCGTGATGGAGCAGCGCGCATCGCCGGACTGGTGGGTATCGCCGCTGCGCCGGACTTCACCGATTGGGGTTTCGACGCGGCGCAGCGCGCGCAGCTGGCGCGCGGCGAAACGCTGTACGAGGCCAATGACTATGGCCCGGAGCCGACGCCGACCACCGCCGCCTTTTGGGCGTCTGGCCAGGCCAACCGTCTGCTAACCGGCGATCCCATCGCCATCGATGCGCCGGTGCGTCTGCTGCAGGGGCAGCAGGATGCGGAGGTGCCGCACGGTGTCGCGCTGCGGCTGGCCGCGGCGCTGCGTTCAGCCGATGTGCAGACGCTGTTGATCAAAGATGGCGATCATCGCCTGTCGCGCCCGCAGGATCTGGCCCTGCTTGCCGCGACGGTGGACCGCCTGTTCGAAGGTGCCGCAAAGGACCGCCCATGATCGCCCTTCTCCCCATTCTGCTGCAGACCGCCGCCGTGCCTGTGGCTGCAGACCCTGCCGCCGAGGTCGATCCCCGGCTGGGCGAATGTCTGGAGCTGGCGTCCAGCGATCCGGTCACCGCCGTGGTGCGCGCCAACGCCTGGGTCTCGGCCAATGGCGGCGCGGCGGCGCATCAATGCCTCGGCCTGGCCGAAGCGGGCAGTGGCCGCTGGGACCGCGCCGAGGCGGCCTTCGTCAAGGCGGCGCTGATGGCGCAGGAACGCGGCGCTTCCGATGAGGCCAATCTGTGGATGCAGGCGGGCAATGCCGCGCTGGCGGATGGGCAGGGCGCCACCGCGCTCACCCATCTGGACCGCGCCGTGGCCACCGGCACGCTCAGCGGCAAGGCGCTGGGCGAGGTGGAGCTGGACCGCGCCCGCGCGCTGGTGAGCGCCGGACGCGCGGAGGATGCCGCTGCTGCCCTATCCGAGGCCACCCGGCTGGTGCCGCAGGACCCGCTGGCCTGGCTGCTGTCGGCCACGTTGGCCCGGCGCACGGACCGGCTGGAACAGGCCGCATCGGACATTGCGCTGGCCGCCGCGCTGGCCCCGGAGGAGCCCTCCGTGCTGCTGGAACAGGGCAATATCGCCGCGCTGTCCGGCCAGGATGACGCCGCCCGCGCGTCTTGGCAGAAGGTGCTGAGCGGCGCACCCGGCAGCCCCCAAGCCGATGTCGCCACCGCGCAGCTTGCCGCGCTGGCCGCCGCCCGGGACGCTTCGACACAGGCCGGCGTGACGCCGACCCCCGCCCCATGATAGGATGCATCCCATGAAATATCTCCACACCATGATCCGCGTCACCGACATCGACGAGACGCTGCGCTTCTTCGACCTGCTGGGCCTCAAGGAAGTGCGCCGTGCCGACAGCGAGAAGGGGCGCTTCACGCTCGTCTTCCTGGCCGCGCCGGGCGATGAGGATGCACAGGTCGAGCTGACCTATAACTGGCCCGCCGAAGACGGCAGCGCGCCCGAGCAGTATGAGGGCGGGCGCAATTTCGGCCATCTGGCCTATGCGGTCGACAATATTTACGCGAGCTGCCAGCGATTGTCCGATGGCGGCGTGACCATCAACCGCCCACCGCGCGACGGGCATATGGCCTTCGTCCGCTCGCCCGACGGCATCTCGGTCGAGCTGCTGCAGAAGGGCGAGCGCAAGGCACCGGCCGAACCCTGGGCGTCGATGGAGAATGTCGGCACATGGTGAGCCAGAGCGCCGCGTTGGAGACAGGGGGACTGGAGATCGTCCGCATCCCCGTACTGAACGACAATTATGTCTGGCTGGTGCATGAGCCGGTGAGCGGTGAGACCATGGTGGTCGACCCCGCCGTGGCCGATCCGGTGCTGGACGCGGCGAAGGAACGCGGCTGGGCCATCACGCAGATCTGGAACACGCATTGGCATCCCGATCACACCGGCGGTAATGCCGCGATCAAAGAGGCGACCGGCTGCACCGTTACCGGGCCGAAAGACGAGGCCGCGCGCATTCCCACGCTGGACCGGCTGGTACGCGAGGGCGATACCGTGTCGCTGGGACCGGTGACGGCGCAGGTGCTGGACGTGCCCGCGCATACCGCCGGGCATATCGCCTTTCACCTGCCCGATCAGGCATGCGCCTTCGTGGGCGATACGCTGTTCGCCATGGGCTGCGGCCGCCTGTTCGAGGGCGATGCCGCACAGATGTACGCCGCGATGCGCAAGTTCGAGGGCATGCTGGACGATACGGTGATCTACTGCGCGCATGAATATACGCAGGCCAATGGCGATTTCGCGCTGACCGTGGAGCCGGACAATGCCGCGCTGGTCCAGCGGATGGAAACCGTGCGCGCCATGCGTGCGCGCGGCGAGGCCACGGTGCCCACCGACATCGCCGCCGAAAAGGCGACCAACCCGTTCCTGCGCGCAACGTCGGTCGAGCAGCTGGCCAGCCGCCGCGCCGCCAAGGACGCGGCCTAGGGCGCGCAACTTTTGGCGGCAGCGTGCCGTTATGTTCGCATAAGGAGATTATCGATGAGCATCGTTCGTTCCGCCTTTGCCACCACCGCCGCGGCGCTTGCGCTGTCCGCCACCTTGTCCGGCTGCGCCAATGGCCCGCGCGATGCCCAGCGCGAACCGCTGACCGCCGAGCAGAGCCAGGAGCTGGCCAAGCTGGTCGAAGGCCGCGTGGCGCAGACGCCGGTGTCCTGCCTGCCGCCGGGCATGCGTAGCGCCTCCAATGTCCGCATCAGCCAGAACACGCTGGCCTATCGGCAGGGGGCGGGCGATGTCTATGTCAACAATCTGCGCACGCCCTGTCCCGGGTTGGACAATAATTGGGACATCATCGTGACCGAGCAGTTCCAGGGCCGCGCCTGCAGCGGAGACATCATCCGTCTGGTCGATCGGACCAGCGGCATCTTCGGCGGCTCCTGCGTATTGGGCGATTTCACGCCCTATAAACGCGCCGGCTGATCGCTATCCCTGCGCGCGGCGCGGTGCGTGGCCGGTCAGCTGCGGTACATGCTGTTCAGGCGGTCTGCATATCGATCGCGGATGACATGGCGGCGGATCTTGAGTGAGGGCGTCATCTCGCCATTCTCGATCGTGAAGGGTTCGTCGGCAAAGATGAAGCGGCGCACCCGCTCGGTGACGGAGAGGTCGCTGTTCACGCGGCTGACGGCGGCATCGATGGCCTTGCGAAATTCTGGGCGGTCCTGGATCTTGGCGAAGTCCACCCCGCAGCCATGCGACTGGCAGAATTGCACGGCCCATTCCGCATCCGGAACGATCAGCCCCACCATATAGGGCCGCTTGTCGCCCACGATCATCGCCTGGCTGATCTCGGGCTGGAGCGTCAGCATGCCCTCCACCTTCTGCGGCGCGACATTGTCGCCCTTGTCGTTGACGATCAGGTCCTTCTTGCGATCGGTGATGACGATCCGTCCGCCATCGTCGATATGGCCGATATCGCCGGTGTGCAGCCAGCCGTCCTGCAGCACGCGCCGGCTTTCCGCCTCATTGTGCCAATAGCCCTGCATCACCAGCTCGCCGCGAACCAGCAGCTCGCCGTCTTCGGCCACCTTCACCTCGGTGTTCATCAGCGGCGGGCCGACCGTGTTCATGCGCACGCCGGCCGCCGGGCGGTTGCAGCTGATGATCGGCGCGGACTCGGTCTGTCCATAGCCCTGGAGCAGGCACAGGCCGATCGACTGGAAGAAGACGCCGATCTCCGGATTCAACGGCGCGCCGCCGGACACCATCGCCTTCAGCCGCCCGCCGAATTTGGCGCGGATTTTGGGCCGGAACAGGCGTTCGATCAGCAGGTCCATCGGCCGGTCCATCAGCCGCCGGTCGCCCTGGCCTGCGCGCATCCCGATGTCCTGCGCCGTCTGCAGGAAATATTGCGGCAGCTTGCCCTGCTTTTCGATACCCTTGATGATCCGGGCACGCAGCACCTCGAACAGGCGCGGCACCACCACCATGATGGTCGGCCGCACTTCCTCGATATTGGCGGCCAGCTTGTCCAGACCCTCGGCATAATAGATTTGTCCGCCAAGACCGATCGGGAAGAACTGTCCGCCGGTATGCTCATAGGCGTGGCTGAGCGGCAGGAAGGACAGGAACACCTCGTCGTCCCAGCCGAAATCCTCGGAAATGATCTGCGAGGCGCCCGCCACATTGTGCAGGATGGCGCCATGATGCTGGCGCACGCCGCGCGGTGCGCCGCCGGTGCCGCTGGTATAGATGATGCAGGCCAGATCGCTGCGTTCGACATGCGAGGCCCGCTGTCTGGCCACCACCACATCCTCATCGGTGCCGAGCGCCAGATCGGAAAATTTACAGGTGCTGAGCTGGCCGGCCTGCTGGCTACTGATCTCTTCCATGCCGATGACATGGGCCGCGGCGCTGGAGCGGATGACGGCGGGAAGCAGCGTCTGCGCCAGCTTTGCGGTGGAGACGATGACGCCGCGCGCACCGCTGTCGTCCAGAATATGCTGATGATCGCGTTCGGAATTGGTGCTGTAGGTGGGTACGGTGATGCACCCTGCCGCCATGATGCCAAGATCGGCGATACACCATTCGGGGCGATTTTCGGAGACCAGCATGACGCGGTCGCCCGGTTCGAAACCCAGTTCGTGCAGGGATTTGGCAAGACCGGCCACCTGCCGCGCCGCATCGCGCCAGCTGATCGACTGCCACTGCCCGTCCTGCTTGTGCCACAGGAACGGGCGATCGCCTTTGGACGCAGCCCGATCGAAGAACATGGTGACGAGATTGGGAAACCCGTCAAATGCGTCAAAGGCCACTATGCTCTCCATCCGGCGACCGTCGAAATGCGGCCATGAATCCAAGAGCTAGCGTGCGCGGCGGATGTGGGCAACGGTCAAACCATCCTTGTCCCGCTGCCCACGTCGCCATCCTGCGCGGCCTGTACGCCTTTTGCCGTCTATTCCGCTTGCGCCGTGCCTTCACCGCGCGGATCGGCCGCGCCTTCCCAGCCATTCTCGGTCCAGCGGGCAGCATTCACCTTGGAGCCCAGATCCCCGACCACAACCGGCGTGCCCAGCGCTTCGATCTGCGGGACGAGATCGACCAGCGGGGTGTCCTTCTCGATGATCAGGCCGTCACCCCCGTAGAAGATATTGGGCAGCGCGATGGCTTCCTCCAGCGGGTATTTCCAGTCGATATAGCCGATCAGCGTCTTGGCGACATGCATGATGATGCGCTTTCCGCCCGCGGACCCCAGCGCCAGCACCGGCCGGCCCTGGCCATCGAACACGATGGTCGGCGACATCGAGGACAGTGGCCGCTTGCCTCCCTTGACGGCATTGGCCACCGGCTTGCCATCCTTCATCGGCGCAAAGGTGAAATCGGTCAGCTCATTGTTCAGGAAGAAACCGCTGGCCATCAGCTGACTGCCGAAAGGCCCCTCGATGGTCGATGTCATCGAGACCACATTGCCTTCCTTGTCCACCACCACGAAATGCGTCGTGCCCGCCACTTCGCTGGAGGGCGCCGGCGTGCGCTCCTGCGCGCCGGGCGGGGTGCCCGCCTCATAGCTTTCCAGCGCGCTGTCCGGCTTGATGAGGGCGGACCGCTCCTTCAGATAATCGGCGTTCAGCAGGCCCTCGGTGGGCACATAGACGAAGTTCGGATCGCCCAGAAACGCTTCACGATCGGCATAGGCAAGGCGCATCGCCTCGCCAATCAGGTGCCAGCTTTCCGGATTGCCCGATCCCAGCTGTGCCATGTCGAACGGCTGCAACAGGCCCAGAATCTGCAGCACGGTGGTGCCGCCGGACGATGGCGGGCCCATGCCGCAGACGCGATATTCACGGTAGGGCATGCACAGCGCGTCGCGCTCCACCGCCTGATAGGCCGTCAGATCCTCCTGCGTCAGATCGCCGGCATTGACCGGGGTGGTGCGCACGGTGTTGATGATTTCACTGGCGGTCTGCCCGGAATAGAAGGCATCGGGGCCCAGCGTGGCAATCCGCTCAAAGGTTTCGGCCAGCGCCGGATTGGTGATGAGATCGCCCTTTTTGGCGGGCGCTCCGTCTTTCCAGTAGATCGCGCGGGCATCCGGAAAGCGATCCCACAGCGGTGCGATCTGCTGCAAACGCCCTTCCAGCGTGTCGTTCACCTCGAACCCGCCCTCGGCCAGCTGGATCGCCGGTTCGAAAAGGTCTTCCCAAGGCAGCTTGCCCCATCTCTCATGCGTCAGCGCCATCAGGCGGATATTGCCGGGCACGCCGACGGACTTGCCGCCCTGCACCGCCTCCATGAACGGCAGGGGCGTGCCGTCGGGGCGCAGAAACCGGTCTGCCTTGGCGCTGATCGGCGCGGTTTCACGCCCGTCGATCGTGGTGATGGTGCCATCGGTGCCGGACGCGTGGAGCAGAAACCCGCCGCCGCCGATACCGCTGGATTGCGGCTCGACCACGGTCAGCGCTAGCATCATCGCCATGGCCGCGTCGCCCGCCGATCCACCTTCGCGCAGGATCTGCATGCCCACATCGGTCACCCGGGGATCGGCGCTGGAGGCCAGGCCAACGTCGAGGCCGGAAGGCTGGATGATCGTGCCGCCTCCAAAGATGGAATCCTGCTCGCCGGCCGCACTGGCATCGGCCGAATCGGCATCCGCCGCCGCCTCGCCGTCACGGTCACGCGCCGGAGCCTGCAACGGGGCCGCACTGTCGCCCTGGCGCGGCGGCACGGATGGCACATAGCCGCCGCCTTCGACTTCCTGCGCGCTGCCGAACGGTTCGCCCAGTCCATCATCCTCATAATCCACTGGCTCGGTATCGGCGGGCTGCGACGCCGCCGGCGCGCTCGGGAGCGGGGTGGGCCGGGTCTGCTGCGCCGCGACAGGCGCGCAGAGCGCCAGCGCGCAGGCGAGGGAGAGAAGCGGGGTCGTGAAGGATCTGGTCATAGCGGTCCTTTCGGGACAGTTCTTTTGGCCATAGTGATGCAATTTGCCGTCTGAACGCAGGAGAAACGCGGGCGGTTGCCGCCGATCTTGCGCATGCGCACGGAGGCCGCCTGCCCGATGTGCCTCGACCGGGAAACGCAAGCCTGGCTTATACCATCCCCACGGCCTCGGAAAGCGAGGAAAAACCGTCCCTGCGCAGCAACGAGGCAAGGTCCCTGGCGATGCGGCGGCCAAGCTCCGGCCCCTCATAGATCAGCGCGGTATAGAGCTGGATCAGCGATGCCCCGGCACGGATGCGGGCATAAGCGTCCGCGCCGCTGGCGATGCCGCCGACGGAAACCAGCGGCATCGCCGTGCCGCAGACCGCGCGAAAGGCGATCAGCCGTTCCAGGGCCAGCCCGGCAAGGGGCGCGCCCGACAGGCCGCCCGTCTCGCCGGCGTTGGCGGAGGTCAGCGGCGGGCGGCTGATGGTGGTGTTCGATATGATGAGCGCGGCGACGTTTCGATCGATCGCCACCTGGGCGATATCCTCGACATCGGCGGGCTCCAGATCGGGTGCGATCTTCAGGAAAACCGGGCAGTCATGATGGTTGTTCTCGATCACCGCGCTCAGCAGCGCCTCCAGCATGCCCTTGTCCTGCAGGGCGCGCAGGCCCGGCGTGTTGGGCGAGGAGATGTTGACGGTCAGATAATCGGCATAGGGGCACATTGCGCGCGCGCCCCTGGCATAGTCGGCAATCCGGTCCGGGCTGTCCTTGTTCGCGCCGATGTTCACGCCGATGGGTCCGGGGCGACGGGCGTAGAGTTTCAGCCGGTCGATCGCCGCCTTCTGCCCCGCATTGTTGAAACCCAGCCGGTTGATGATCGCGCGGTCCTCCGGCAGGCGGAAGATGCGCGGGCGCGGATTGCCGGCCTGCGGCAGCGGCGTGACCGTGCCCACCTCGGCAAACCCGAAGCCGAGATCGAGAAACTGGAGCGGCACCTCGGCATTTTTGTCCACCCCCGCGGCCAGGCCGACGGGGTTGGGAAAGTGCAGACCCGCCACGCTGCTGGCCAGCACCGGATCGTCGACAGGCCCGGCTTTCAGCGGTTTGCGTTTGAGCATCTGGATGGTCAGGCCATGGGCGCGCTCCGGCTCGATACGGAACAGGAGCGGGCGGGCAAAGGACTGAAACCACATGGACAGGGGGTCTATGGCGCAGACCGGCGGGTGACAAGGACTTCGCGCCGTGACCGGCCATGATGGCGGTTGCGCTTTGCGATGGGCAGGGTAGCCTCGCGCGCAAATCATTCATCGCCACAAAAGCCAATCACCCCCAACGCCAATCACCATCAAAGGACGTTACCCATGGTTCGCCAGACCCTCCTTAGCAGCGCCGCCGCGCTTCTGTTCGCGGCGCCCGCCATCGCCCAGCAGCCGTCGCCAACCAGCACGACCGATGCCGTGGCCGCAGACATGGAGGGCGAGGAAACGGACCGCAGCGAAGCGCTGGCCGGTTTCTTCCAGCAATATGATCAGGCCAAGCTGGCGCTTTCGCCGCTCGGCAAATCCTATCGCGGCATCCGCGATGACAGCTATGCCGAATGGGGCGAATATAGCGATGCCTCCGAGGAACTGTCCCACCAGATCGACCGCGCGGCGCTGGCCGCGATGCGCGAAAGCTTCGACCGGGACGATCTGAGCGAGGCCGACGCGCTGAGTTACCGCCTGTTCGAATCCTCCATGGCGCGCAGCGTTTCGCTCTATCCCTATCGCAAATATGGTTATGTGTTCGATCAGATGAACGGCGCGCAGTCCGGGCTGCCCGCCTTCCTCATCAACATTCACCGCGTCAGCAATGAACGCGAGGCCGAGGCCTATGTCTCGCGCATCGCCGGGCTGGGCGAGGTGATGACGAAGCTGACGGCGGAATCGCGCGATCGGGCGGAGAAGGGCGTGATGCCGCCGGACTGGGTCTATCCCTATGTCCTGTCGGATATCGACAATATGCTGGGGCAGAACAATCCGATCCTAGAGGATGTCGCGAAGAAGGTGAACGCGCTGGACCTTTCCGATGCGCGCAAGGCGGAACTGATCAGCGCCGCCGGCACCGCTTGGGCCAGTGAGGGCCGCCCGGCCTATCTGGCCTTGCGCGAGGAAATGCTTCGCCAGCAAAAGATCGCGCCGACCGAGGATGGCATCTGGCGGTTCGACGAAGGCGCCGATTATTATGCCGCGCTGCTGAAAAACTACACCACGACGGATCTCGGCGCGGACCAGATCCATGATCTGGGGCTGCAGAATGTGGCGCGTATCCATGGCGAAATGCGCGGCATCATGAAGCAGGTGGGTTTTACGGGCAGCCTGCAGGATTTCTTTAAGGAAATGCGCACCAACCCGAAATATTATTACGACACGCGCGAGGCCTATCTGGCCGATGTGCAGACAAAGCGCGATGCGATGACGGCGGCGCTGCCCGGCTTCTTCAACACGCTGCCCAAGGCCGATTTGCAGGTGAAGCCGGTCGAGGCGTTCCGTGAAAAGAGCGCGGGCAAGGCCTTTTACAGCCGGCCCGCGCCGGACGGCTCGCGGCCCGGTATCTACTATGTGAATCTCTACAATCTGGAGGACATGTCGAAGAACGAGCTGGAAGCGCTGTTCTATCATGAAGGGCTGCCCGGCCATCATCTGCAGCTGGCGGTGCAGACCGAGCTGGAGGGCATCCCGCCCTTCCGCCAGTTCGGCGGCGTCACCGCCTATAGCGAAGGCTGGGGGCTGTATTCCGAGGCGCTGGGCAAGGATATGGGATTCTACACCGATCCTTATTCCGATTTCGGCCGGCTGGGCATGGAGCTGTGGCGCGCGGCGCGGCTGGTGGTGGACACCGGCCTGCATCACAAGCGCTGGAGCCGCGAAAAGGCGATCGACTATCTGAAGACCAACACGCCCAATCCGGACGGCGACATCCGCAAGGCGATCGAGCGCTATGCCGTCTATCCGGGGCAGGCGACAGCTTATATGATCGGCAAGCTGAAGATCATGGAACTGCGCCAGCGCGCGATGGACCAGCTCGGCGATGGCTTCGATTATGGCGATTTCCACGACGTGGTGCTCAAAAGCGGTCCGGTGCCGCTGGATGTGCTGGAAGAGAATGTCGACGCATGGCTGGCGGCCAAGGCTGGGTGAGGGACTTCGGCGCCAAGCCCCTCATGGTCGCGCGGCGCCGCGAGGTGATGTAGCCATCCAGGGTGGGGTAACGCTGCCAAGACCGGGGGCGCGGTGCGATGCCCCTGGATTGCCTCGCCTGCGCTTGGCGATGACGGGCGGCGATATCGGCCACACCGGTTGATTTTCGCCGCCTGCACGCCCACATGCCAATCGGAACGAATCACTCCGATTGCCTTTGGGCAGAAAGCAGGCTCCCCTCATGCGCCTCAGCAGCATGGCCGATTATGCGATTGTCCTGATGTCCGCAGCGTCGCGGCATTGCGGCACTGCGCGCGTGTCGGCCACGGATCTGGCCGAGGAAACGCATCTGCCGCTGCCCACCGCGCAAAAGCTGGTGAGCCTGCTCAGCAAGGCCGGCCTGCTCAGCGCCACGCGCGGCACGGGGGGCGGCATCCGCCTGACGCGCCCGGCATCGGCCATATCGCTGGCGGACATCGTGGAAGCGGTGGAAGGCCCGATCGCCCTCACCGCCTGCATCGCCGAAAGCGCGCCCGATTGCGCGATCGAGGCGGAATGCCGCATTCGCCCGCATAGCGGCGCCGTGAACGACGCCGTGCGCGGCGCGCTTGCCAATGTTTCTCTCTCCAGCCTGTCGGCGCCTGAGGCTGCAAAAGCCCTGCCGGCCCAGAAGGTATCAGCATGACCGACGACCAGAGCCTCAAGACCCGCCAGGATGCCTCCGCGGACGATGTTCGCCAGCAGGAACGCGACGAGATGAACCGCGAGGCGCATGACGCCGTCGACCGGGCCTCCACCTATGAACATGGCTGGTCGAGCGATATCGAGCAGGATTTCGCGCCCAAAGGCCTCACCGAAGACACGGTGCGCTTCATTTCGGCCAAGAAGAACGAGCCGGAGTGGATGCTCGACTGGCGGCTGAAGGCCTTCCGGCTGTGGCAGGACATGGAAAGCCCGGACTGGGCCAAGCTGAACATCCCGATGATCGATTATCAGGATGCCTATTATTATGCCGAGCCGAAGAAGAAGGCGACCATCGGCTCGCTGGACGAGCTCGATCCGGAAATCCTGGATACGTACAAGAAGCTCGGCATCCCGATCGAGGAGCAGAAGGTGCTCGCCAATGTCGAGGGCGCCCGGAAAGTGGCCGTCGATGCGGTGTTCGACAGCGTCAGCGTGGCCACCACGTTTCGCGAGGAACTGAGCCGCGCCGGCGTGATCTTCCTGTCGATCAGCGAGGCGATCCGCGAGCATCCCGAGCTGGTGAAGAAATGGCTGGGCAAGGTGGTGCCGCAGCGCGACAATTATTTCGCCACGCTCAACTGCGCGGTCTTTTCCGACGGTACCTTCGTCTATATCCCCAAGGGCGTGAAATGCCCGATGGAGCTGAGCACCTATTTCCGCATCAATGCCGAAAATACCGGCCAGTTCGAACGCACGCTGATCATCGCCGAGGAAGGCAGCTATGTCAGCTATCTGGAAGGCTGCACCGCGCCGATGCGCGATGAGAACCAGCTGCACGCCGCCGTGGTCGAGCTGGTCGCGATGGACGATGCCGAGATCAAGTACAGCACGGTGCAGAACTGGTATCCGGGCGATGAGAATGGCAAGGGCGGCATCTATAATTTCGTCACCAAGCGCGGGCTGTGCCAGGGCAAGAACAGCAAGATCAGCTGGACGCAGGTGGAAACCGGCAGCGCGATCACCTGGAAATATCCCAGCTGCGTGCTGAACGGCGAGAACAGCGTGGGCGAATTTTACTCCGTCGCGCTGACCAATAATTATCAGCAGGCCGATACCGGCACCAAGATGATCCACAACGGCAAGGGCAGCCGCTCGACGATCATCTCCAAGGGCATCAGCGCCGGCCATAGCGACAACAGCTATCGCGGCATGGTCCGCGTGGGGCCGAATGCCGACAATGTGCGCAATTTCACGCAATGCGACAGCCTGCTGCTGGGCGACAAATGCGGCGCGCATACCGTGCCCTATATCGAGGTGCGCAATCCGACGGCGACGATCGAGCATGAGGCGACCACGTCCAAGATTTCGGACGACCAGATGTTCTACGCCATGCAACGCGGGCTCGACGAGGAGCAGGCTGTAGCGCTGATCGTCAACGGCTTCGCCAAGGATGTGATGCGCCAGCTGCCGATGGAATTCGCGGTCGAAGCGCAGAAGCTGCTGGCGATCTCGCTGGAAGGCAGCGTTGGGTGATGCATCTCACCCCAACCGAACTGCCACGGCGCCGCAACACCCCGCCCCCGAAGAGGGCAGGCTCAAGACTATCTCTCCCGAAAGTGCATCATGCTGAATATTGAAAACCTCCACGCCTCCATTGGCGATACCAAAATCCTCAAGGGCCTGAGCCTCCAGATCAATGCGGGGGAAATCCACGCGATTATGGGGCCGAACGGCGCGGGCAAGTCCACGCTGGGCTATGTGCTCGGCGGGCGGCCCGGCTATGAGGCGACCGAGGGCAGCGCGTCCTTCGACGGGCAGGACCTGCTGGACATGGATCCGCATGCACGGGCCGCGGCGGGGCTGTTCCTGGGCTTCCAATATCCGGTCGAGATCCCCGGCGTGTCCAACGTCCAGTTCCTGCGCGAGGCGGTGAACGCCCAGCGCACGGCGCGCGGCGAAGCCACGCTGTCGGGCGGCGAGTTCCTGAAGGCGGCGCGCGAGAAGGCGGCGCTGCTCAAGATGGACATGGACATGATGAAGCGCGCGGTGAATGTCGGCTTTTCGGGCGGCGAGAAGAAGCGCAACGAGATGGTGCAGATGGGTCTGATCGACCCGAAGCTCGCCATCCTGGATGAGACCGACAGCGGCCTGGATATCGATGCGCTGCGCACCGTGGGCGCGGGCATCAACACGATCATGCGCAAGCCCGACAAGGCGGTGCTGCTGATCACCCATTATCAGCGTTTGCTGGAACTGGTGGAGCCCGATTTCGTGCACGTCCTCGCCAATGGCCGGATCGTCAAGACCGGCGGCCCGGAACTGGCGCTGCAGCTGGAAAATGAGGGTTACGAAGCCATCGCGGAGGCCGCGTGAACGCTCTGACTCTCCCCACCCGCCGCGACGAGAGCTGGCGCTATAGCGATCTGCAATCGGTGGAGCGCGTATGGGCCGACCTCGACCCGGCGCAGACATTGCATGTGCCCGCCGATTCGCATGAGCGGCTGCGCGTCGATGCGCTGCCGGAATCCGGCATTCTGCGCTATGATGTGACGGTGGAGGCCAATGCGCGTTTCGATCTGCATTGCCTGCTGATGGACCGCGATTATGGCCGTGTGGAAATTGCCGTGAAGCTGGGCGATGGCGCGCATTTCGAGCTGGGCGGCGCGATCCTGGCCAAAGGCAGCCAGGTGCTCGAGATCGTTACCGATGTCGAGCATGTGGAGCCCAACGGCACGTCCAACCAGACGGTGCGCAGCGTGTTGGCGGACAAGTCCACCGGCAGTTTTCTCGGCAAGATCGGCGTGGCGCGCGATGCGCAGCGCACCGATGCCGCGCAATCGGTCAAATCCATGCTGCTGGACCGGGGCGCGACCGCCAATGCCGTGCCGCAGCTGGAAATTTTCGCGGACGATGTGAAATGCGCGCATGGCGCAACCGTGGGCGAGCTTGACCGCCAAGCCCTGTTCTACATGGCCACGCGCGGCCTGCCGCCCGAAGTGGCGCGCGGCCTGATGCTGCAGGCGTTCATCGCCGATGCCTTTATCGGCATAGACGACGATGCGGCGCGCGAGGCGCTGGAAGGCAAGGCACGCGATGGGCTGGAGAATCTGCGATGAGCACGCTGATGGCGGAAAAACCGCCGGCGCTCGATGTCCGTCCCGATTTTCCCGGCCTGACCGAGCATTGGCATTATCTCGATAGCGCCGCGACCGCGCAGAAGCCGCGTGCGGTGATCGACGCGATCGCGCAGGGCTATGGCGCGGATTACGCCACCGTGCATCGCGGCGTGTATCGGCGCTCGTCGGACATGACGATGCGCTATGAAGCGGCGCGGCAGGCCGTGGCGGAATTTATCGGGGCGGCCAGTCCGGATGAATGCGTGTTCGTGCGCGGCGCGACCGAGGCGATCAATCTGGTCGCGCAAAGCTGGGGCCCGGCACATTTGCGCGATGGCGACCGGATCATGCTGTCCATGCTGGAGCATCATTCGAACATCGTGCCCTGGCAGCTGGTGGCCGAGCGGCTGGGCGTCAAGATCGACGTCGCACCGCTCACCGAAGACGGCCGGATCGATCTGGACTGGATCGAGGCCAATCTGACCGAGCGGCACAAGATGGTGGCGCTGTGCCATCTGTCCAACGCGCTCGGATCGGTCCTGGACGCCAGACGCGCCGCCGATCTGGCGCACAAGGTGGGCGCGAAGCTGCTGCTCGACGGTTGCCAGAGCGCGCCGCGCCTGGCCATCGACGTGCAGGCGCTGGATTGCGATTTCTACGTTTTCTCCGGGCACAAGCTGTACGGCCCCACCGGCATCGGCGTGCTATGGGCGCGCGGGGATATTCTGGACGCGATGCCGCCATGGCAGGGCGGCGGCTCGATGATCGACAAGGTGACGTTCGCGCGCACCACCTACGCCCCGGCGCCCGGACGGTTCGAGGCGGGGACGCCGCATATTGTGGGCGCTGTCGGCCTGCATGCCGCGATCGATTATGTGAACGCCATCGGCGTGGACGCGATCGAACGGCATGAGCGCGCCCTGGCGGCGTCGGCGCGCGAGGCGCTGGGCCAGCTCAATAGCGTGCGGCTGTTCGGCCCGTCGGACGGTATCGGCATCGTCAGCTTTGCCGTGGAGGGGGTGCATCCGCACGATGTCGCCACCATATTGGATGAAGACGGCGTGGCGATCCGCGCAGGCCATCACTGCTGCCAGCCGCTGATGGACCATCTGGGCTCACCGGCCACCGCACGCGCCAGTTTCGCAATCTATTCGGATGAGAGCGATGTGGCAGCGCTGGTCAAAGGCGTCGAACGGGTCAGAAAGATTTTCGGGTAATTTTATGAACGAACAGAGCAAATTCCGCACCGAAGAGGTCGAGCGCGCCACCGAGCCGCCCAAGGCGCGCGTCGATGCCGCCATGGACGAGCCCGGGGAAACCAAAGTGGCCGCGCCATCGCCGTTCGAGAGCGAGGGCGATCGCGCCAAGATGGATCGCAAGCGCGATTATCTGGAAGGCTTTCTGGCGCAGAAGCCCACGGAAACCGCCAAGGGCGAGCCGGGCGGCGATCTGTATGAAGCGATTATCGACACGCTGAAAAGCATCTACGATCCGGAAATTCCGGTGAATATCTATGATCTGGGCCTGATCTATGGCGTGGAGGTGACCGATGACGGCCATGCCGTGGTCACGATGACGTTGACCACCCCGCATTGCCCGGTGGCCGAATCCATGCCCGGCGAGATCGAGCTGCAGGTCGGCTCGGTTCCCGGCGTCGGCCATGCCGAGGTCAATCTGGTCTGGGATCCGCCATGGGACCCGCAGAAGATGACCGACGATGCCAAGCTCGAACTGGGCATGCTGTAAGGTTCGATCCCGGCGAGAGTTCGATGGGGTTTGAGGAGTGAATGCGATGACGACCGAAACGAAAACCAGGCAGCGGCCCGCCGCGCTCACGCTGACACCGGCGGCCGAGCAGCGCATTGCCGATCTGATGGCCGCAGCGCCGGACGATGCGATCGGCGTGAAGCTCAGCACCCCGCGGCGCGGCTGTTCCGGGCTGGCCTATTCGGTGGATTATATCAGCGAAGCGGCGAAGTTCGACGAAGTGATCGAAACGGCGGGCGGCACCTTCTTCATCGATGGCGCGTCGGTGCTGTATCTGGTCGGCAGCGTGATGGACTGGAAGGAAGACGATTTCCAGGCCGGGTTCACCTTTGAAAACCCCAACGCCAAGGGCGCCTGTGGCTGCGGCGAAAGCTTCATGGTCTAGGCCGATGGCCGCACGCTGGTGCGGCCCTTCGCGCTTCAGAAATTCATCGAATAGCGCAGCGCCGCGCCCAGATCGTCCGGTGCGGCCTGGTAATGGCCGGGCTGTTGCCGCCAGAACAGATTGGTGCTGACGATGCCGTTCCACAGCGCCGCGCGGTAGCTGAGTTCGCTGACCAGCTCCCGCCCCTGCGGCGCAAGGTTCAGCCGCTGGATGCCATAGCTGATGGTTCCGCTGCCATAGTCATAAGCCGTGGGCAGGCGCAGATCGATCCCGCCCTCGCTCACCCGCAATGGCTGCGCCAACCGCAGCGCCAGTTGATCGTCCCGGGCCAGGACCGCGCGCTTCGCCAAGTCGACATGGAACGCGGTCGATTGCAGCACGCCGCTGCCCGTCACCGTCTGCGTGGCGAGCGCGCGGGTCCAGCCCTGCCGCCAGCCGGCGCCCAGCTGCCAGCCGTCCGCTGGCTCCCAGGCAAGGCCGGCATCGACGAACATGCTCGCCGCGCCGCCCTGGCCCAGCGCTTCGGAAAAGCGCGCGCCGAGCACGGTTTCCTGTTCCTGTAATCCATGCGCGCCCAGCGTGGCCGTCACCGCGCCAAAGCGGCGGTCGGCCGCCACGCCGAAGCGGGTATAGCCATAATCGCGATAGGGCCGCAGCCAATCGCCCGGCCTGTCCCAGCCGGCCGCATCCAGCGCGCCGCCGCTTTCCCCACTGATCGTCAGCCCCGTGCGCCCGATCTGGCGGCGTATGGCCAGCGATGCATCGGCGCGGGCCAGAAAGCCGCTGGAGCCGGCCGCGTCCTCGCCCACCAGAAAGGCCGGCTGGCTGGCACGCTCCAGCCCGATGCCCTGCAGGGCAGACAGCTGCGCGCTGGCCCCCTGCGCGATCCCGAAGCTGATGGATGTATCCGGCGATAGCCTGGCCGCGATCCGTCCCGCGATCAGGCGCGCGCCATCGCTGTCGCGCTCTTGCAATTGCAGCGCGCCGAGCTGGGCGGTGCCACCGCTGCGCGGGGCGATGGCCAGGGCGAGCGACACCGGCCCGGCCTCCAGCGCAACCGAGCGGCTGCGATCGGCGAGCGCGCCGGTCAGCCGATAGACCGGCGATGCGCCGCGCAGGCCATGGGCCAGATCGGCATCATAGGTCCGGCCATAGGAATCGAGCACCACCGCGCCGATAGCCTCGCGCGACAGCCCGGCATCGCCCATGGCGCCGGATAGGCTGCCTGCGCCCTGATCCAGCGCGACCATGGTGCTGGTCCCGGCGATGCCGGTGGCGCCCTGCGGCTGAAAGGCGCGCGCGATGTCCAGGATGCCGCGCCCATATATCGCATCGGTGCCGCTCTCGCCCGCCTCGCGCGCGCTGCGCAGCAGGATCTCCACGATCTGCGTGCCGTTGAGATTGGGGAAGGCCTGCGCCAGCAACGCCGCAGCCCCGCTGATCTGCGGCGCGGAAAAGGAGGTGCCGTTGAAGACGGTGACGAAACGCTGGCCGTCACGCTCCGTGATGCGCACCGTATCATTTTCATATTCGCAGCAGATCGCGCTGCCGAGCGCGGACAGCACCGATGCCTGCGATCCGCCGGCGCGGTTGCTGAAGCCGGAGATGTTGCCGCGATTGTCCACCGACGCGGCGATGATCACATTGCCGCCGCCCGCCTGCAGGATGGACTGAGCAAAGGGGCTGGGATTGTCCACGTCGAAATCGGGATCGTCCTTGCCGAACTCGTTGCCAGCCGAGACGATGATGACCATGCCGCCCGCCACGGCGCTGCGGATGGCGGTTGCCAGCGTGCTGCCGATCCGGCCTGCGCCGCCCAGCGATATGTTGAGCACACGCGCGCCGCTTTGCTGCGCCACATTCACGCCGGTGGCGATCGAACGGTCGCTGAAGCTGCACCCCGCCTCGTCGCCCTCGTCCGGCACCAGCGCGCAGCTGCCCGGTGTGTCCGCGCGCAGCGCCAGGATGGTGGCATTGAAGGCGATGCCGTGCACATCGCGATTGTCCTTGGCCGCCGCGAGCACGCGGGTGACCGCCGAGCCATGGCCGTCCTCATCGCCCAGCGCCCGGCTGCCCGCGACATCGCGCGATTCCGCAGCGATGCGCCCGGCAAATTCATGGCTGCCTGGATCGATGCCGGTGTCGATCACGCCCACGGTCACGCCGCTGCCGGTCGTGCCGCTGCGATAGACGGAGATGGCGTTGTGAAACCCCGGCCCGTCCGAACGGCGGAACTCGGCGGTGTCGAAATCGAGCGCACCGGACGGCGGCGGGGGAGGGGCCGGCGGCGGTCCAGGGGGCGGCGGAACGGGTACGGGCACCGGCGGGGGCGGCGTCGGCAACTGGGCGGACGGACCGCCCGAACCGCTGCCGCCACAGGCAGCCAGCGCCGCGAGCATGGCGCCCATGGCCAGCCCGCTCGCGCTGCGGGTCCACAATGCGCGTCCGCGCCTCCCGCTACTGTTGCATGCGCCTTGAGACACGCGAACTCCTGCTCCTTTACGCCCCGCCGCGCTACGCGCAAACCCGTGAACTATCTGTGAACCCGCCGCGCTCCGCTTGCCCGACGCCGGCCGGGGCGATAACGGCATGGCAGCACAAGGAGAGACGATGATGGACGCGCAAAGGATGCAATCGGTGGTCGATCAGGCATGGGAGAACCGTGCCGATCTGGATGGTTCGACCAGCGGAGAGGTGCGCGAGGCGGTGGACGCCGCACTGGCCGGGCTGGACGATGGCAGCCTGCGCGTGGCGGAAAAGGCCGGCGATGCCTGGACCGTCCATCAATATCTGAAAAAGGCCGTGCTGCTGTCCTTCCGGCTGAACGATATGGAGATCATCGCGGGCGGCCCCGGGGATGCGGTCTGGTGGGACAAGGTGCCCAGCAAATTCGCCGGATGGGACGCAGAGGCCTTCAAGACCGCCGGTATCCGCGCGGTGCCCGGCAGCTTCGTGCGGCGCGGCGCGCATATCGCCAAGGGCGCGGTGCTGATGCCCAGCTTCGTCAATCTGGGCGCCTATGTGGGCGAGGGCACCATGGTCGATACCTGGGCCTCGGTCGGCTCCTGCGCGCAGGTGGGCCGGAACTGCCATATCTCCGCAGGCGCAGGCATTGGCGGCGTGCTGGAGCCGCTGCAGGCCAACCCCACCATCATCGAGGACGACTGCTTCGTCGGCGCGCGCTCCGAAGTGGTGGAAGGCGTCATCGTGGGGCAGGGATCGGTGATTTCGATGGGCGTGTTCATCACCCAGTCTACCAAGATCGTGAACCGCGAAACGGGTGAGATCCTGCGCGGCCATATCCCGCCCTATTCGGTGGTCGTCCCCGGCACCCTGCCCGGCAAGCCGCTGCCAGACGGCACGCCCGGCCCCGGCCTGGCCTGCGCGGTGATCGTGAAGACGGTGGACGCCAAGACCCGCGCCTCCACCGGCATCAATGAGCTGCTGCGCGACTGACCGGGCGCTGGGCGAATGCGCTCAAAAAGGACGATGGCCGGACGATAACCGGGTAATGGCGGGGCGCTGATCGGCGGCGCGCGCCCGGCGCGCTTGACACGGCCAAGCCCCCGGCCCCTGTCCATGGCCGACGCCGCGCATAATGCGCTTTACCGGCGTATCGCTGCGGCGCAGTTTGCCGGCCATGCCCGCTTTGCGTGATCCGATTCGCCTCATTCCCGTGCTGTTTCTCCTCCTGATCGTCATCGGGACCATGGCGCTCAGCCTGCCGGTGATGACGGCGGACGGCACGCGTGCGCCGCTGCTCACCGCCTTTTTCACCGCGACATCGGCGGTGGCGGTGACCGGCCTGATCGTGGAGGACACCCCGGTCTACTGGTCGTTGCTGGGGCAGGGCACCATCATGCTGCTGTTTCAGATCGGCGGGTTCGGCATCATGGCCGCCGCCACCCTGCTGGGCCTGATGGCCGGGCGCGGTTTTGGCCTGCGCGATCGCATGGCGACGCAGATAGAGCGCAATCGGCTGGAAACGGGCAATGCCGCGTCGGTGCTGAAACTCGTCTTCGTCATCACGGTGCTGGTCGAGCTGACGGTGGCGGTGATCCTGGCCGTCCGCTTTGCCGCCCGCTATGATATCGGCTGGTCCATGGCCGCCTGGCATGGCCTGTTCCATTCGGTCAGCGCGTTCAACAATGCCGGATTTTCCAGTTTTTCGGACAGCGTGATGGGCTTCCAGAACGATCCCGTCATCCTGGGGCCGATCATGCTGTCCATCATCCTGACGGCGCTCGGCTTTCCGGTGATGCAGGATCTGCGCGAACATCGCGGGGCGTGGCGGCAATGGGCGCTGCACACAAAGATAACGGTCTGCGGAACGGCGGTGCTGCTGCTGTTCGGCTTCGCCGCCATTCTGGCGATGGAATGGAGCAATCCCGATACGCTGGGCCCCATGGCACCATCGGCCAAGATTCTGAACGCCGCGTTCCACGCGGTCATGCCGCGCACCGCTGGGTTCAACAGCCTGAATGTCGGTGCCTTTCATGATGAAACGATCATGGTGAATTTCATTCTGATGTTCGTGGGCGGGGGCAGCGCCGGCACGGCGGGCGGCATCAAGGTGACCACCGCCCTCGTGCTGTTTGCCATCGTGCTGTCGGAAATCCGCGGCAGGAAGGATGCAGGCTTGTTCCGGCGGCGCTTCGGCCACGCGGTCGAGCGGCAGGCGCTGACCGTCACCGTTCTGGCCGCCACCATGATTTTTCTGGTCACCACCTATATCGCGTCGGTCAGTGCGCTGCCGCTGGACGATATATTGTTCGAATGCATTTCCGCTTTTTCCACCGTGGGGCTGTCCACCGGCATCACCGCCGATCTGCCGCCGAGCGCGCTGGTCATGCTGTGCCTGCTGATGTTCGTGGGCCGTGTGGGAACCATCACCGTGGCCACGGCGCTGGCGCTGGGCGGGCGTGATCGGCCCTATCGTTATCCGGAGGAGAATCCCATTGTCGGCTAAGAAACGCAAACCCGTCCTGGTCATCGGTCTCGGCCGGTTCGGCGGGGCGGTGGCCACAACGCTGGAACGGATGGGGCATGAAGTGCTCGGCGCCGATCTCGATCCCCGGCTGGTGCAGGAATTTGCCGGCGTGCTCACCAAGGCGGTGGAGGCCGATTGCACCGATACGGCCACGCTGGAGCAGCTGGGTGTGGCCGATTTCGAGGCGGCGGTGGTGGCGATCGGCACCGACATAGAGGCCAGCGTCCTGGCGGTGCTGGCGCTCTGCGATCTGGGGCTGAGCAATATCTGGGCGAAGGCGACCAACGACAATCATGCGCGCATTCTGACCCGCACCGGCGCGACGCATGTGGTGTTTCCGGAGCAGCGCATGGGGGAACGGGTGGCGCATCTGCTCAATGGGCGGCTGCTCGATTTCATTTCCTTCGGCGACGAATTTGCCATCGCGCGGCTGACAGCGCCCGAGCCGATCGTGGGCATCCCGCTGATGATCAGCGAGTGCCGCAAAAAGCATGACGTGACCGTGGTGGGCGTGAAGCGTGCGGGAGAAAATTTCATCCACGCCGTGCCGGATACGATCATCTTTCCCGGCGACGAACTGGTCGTCTCCGGGCGCATCGGCGATATCGAACGCTTCTCGAGCATCTGACCGCACATATCTGACCGCAGGCATCTCATCGCACAGGCCCGCGCGCGCGGAAAGCTGGCGGTCGACCGGGATCGATCGCCGGGTCCGGGTTCAATCGCTGGTGGCGGGGGCGGCCGGCGCTCCATAGGCCTTTTCGGCCAGCGTCCGGTCGATATAGGCAAGCGCCCGGCGATAGGTGCCGGCCTGCAAATCGCCGAAGCGGGCCTGGAAGAAATCCTCGCTCAACCCCTCCGGGGCCTGCAGCAATTGGGCGGGCAAAAGATCGTCATCATGGGCGTTTTTCAGCCTTTGCTGCATCGCTTCGGCTGTGCTCGATGCGGAAGACAGGAGCGCCGCGCGCACGCCTGCGCGATCGGCGGCCAGATCGACGAAGGAAAAGCCCGAGCCGCCGTCCAGGCTGTCGTCCAGTTCCTTCCATTCGCCCAGATTGTCGGCCACATCCTCGCCCAGAGCCGCCGCCAGGGCAGCCGAGAAGGTCCAGTGCTTGGCCAGATCGTCGCGCCCCTGCAGGGTGACGGGCGGCGCGGCGGCGGCGGGGCATTTCTGGGTCAGCGCGGCAGCGCCGGGGACGAGCGGATAGGCCTTCTCCCCCACCACGATCAGCGAGAGCGCAACGAAAGCGGCGCGGTTATAGCCTGCGGCATCCTGCGATCCGGCACCGGAGAAGCCGCGGGCCAGAAGCTGGTCCAGCCGCCTGACCGGGCGCTTGTTCGTGTCCGCTATCGTCCGGCAGTAGATCTGCGCGATGCGCTCCTGGTCCAGCCCCTGCGTGCGCACCGACATCAGACTATCGAAGACATCGCTTTCGGCGGGCAGCGCCAGGCGCACGCTGGCACGGCGTTCCCGCACGTCGATCTCCCGCACCAGCACATCGAGCGGCGGGATATTCGCGCCCATCAGGTTGATGCCCCAGCGCCCGGCCTCCGCCATCCACCGGGACATCGTGGCGGGAAAGGTGATGCGGCCCACGGTGAGCCGATAGGTCGGGAATCCCTGCTGCCGCCCGGACACCATGCCGTGCGCATTCAGCCACAGGCCGAGCGGCAGATCGATGCTGACCGCGCCCGTCATTTCGCCATCGTCCAGGCCGGCCTGGAGATGGGACAGGCCGGTGGCATCGCTCATCAGGCTGGAAAGGCCTTGCAGCATGGGGTCGTCGATGTCGATCCGGCTGGCCGTCTGCGCGCCCTTCGCCGCCTTCAATTGCGCCCACAGGGTGCGCGCGGCCTGAATATCCTGCGCGGACGGGCGCGCCTGGCGCGGAACGGCGGGCTGGACGCTGAGGAACAGCAGGCCCGTCAGCACGATCAGGCCGGTCAGCCACAAAGCGGCCTTGCGCAGGCGGGATGTGGGGCGGCGATCCATGACAGGCCGCTTACTATGGCGCGGGGGAACATCCAACATCCGGTGTAGGATCTAGGGTGTAGGAAATATTCGAACGCGGTGCCGCAACGGATCCGTGTTCACTTTGTCAATTTTGCGCAAGGTCATTGCGCGCCGCGGGGGCTTATGGGCCTCAGCCCTCGCAGTCCCCCACGCGCTTGCCCTTCAGCTTGCCGGCCAGCTTGATCTTGCCATTGGGGCTGTCCAGCACCTCATTGGCCATGCTGAGGTCGAACGCGCGCTCGCCCAAGGTGCCCTGCATGTCGGTGCGTGCCCGCCGGCCGCCGGAGGCACCGCAGGTCATGCTGATGGTGGCAAAATCGCCGCTTTGCGAGAACTGGTCGTAGGTGCAGTCGTTCGTGCTGTCATTGCCGAAGAATTCGGGATCGGGCCGGCCGGACTGTCCCGCGGGCAGGCAATGGCGGAAGCTTTGCGTGCTGCCCTTCAGCGCCTCCATCGGCTTGCGCATCATCGCCGGCGCATCGGGCGCGTCGATGGTGGAGATGGTGAAGTTCAGCTCCCACAGGCCCGGCTGCATCTTGCTGGCCAGCGTCTGCACGAGCGCTTCCTGATTGTCCTGGCTCTGCGCCGGATCGGCAGTCTGGGGCGTGGCCATGGCGGCCGTGTCCGCCTCCGCCACGGCCCCGTCCGGCGCATCCGGCGTGTCCGGCGTGTCCGTTTCATTGGAGCAGCCGCTCATGGCAAGCAGGCAGAAGGTGGCGGCAATCAGGTGGCGTTTCATCGATCGAAGGTCTCCATGGGCAGGCGCGCATGATATCCGCGCGCATCGTCCATGCCTAGCCGCCTTGGCATTGGCGGCGTGCAACCACATATGCAGTGACATGGCAGAACTGGTAATCCGGCGCGGGCTCGAAGAACCCGAAACCGATGAGAATTTCGTCCCGCACAAGCCCACCCGCCCAAGCAAGGCGGAAGGCGGCAAGCTGTTCAAGCTGGTCAGCGAATATGAGCCCTCGGGCGACCAGCCGACGGCGATTGCCGAGCTGACGGAAAGCGCGCGCGATGGCGAGGCGACGCAGGTGCTGCTGGGCGTCACCGGGTCGGGCAAGACCTTCACGATGGCCAAGGTGATCGAGGAGCTGCAACGCCCCGCGCTGGTGCTCGCGCCAAACAAGATCCTCGCCGCGCAGCTCTATGGCGAGTTCAAGCAGTTCTTCCCCGACAATGCCGTGGAATATTTCGTATCCTATTATGATTATTATCAGCCCGAGGCCTATGTCGCGCGGTCGGATACCTATATCGAGAAGGAAAGCTCGATCAACGAGGCGATTGACCGGATGCGCCACTCGGCCACTCGCGCACTGCTGGAGCGGGACGATGTGCTGATCGTCGCTTCGGTCAGCTGTCTCTACGGCATCGGGTCGGTCGAAACCTATTCGGCCATGATCTTCGACATCAAGAAGGGCGAAAGCGTCGATCAGCGAGAGTTGATCCGCAAGCTCGTCGCGCTGCAATATAAGCGCAACGACACCGCTTTCGGGCGCGGAAACTTCCGCGTGCGCGGCGACACGCTGGAGCTGTTCCCGTCGCATTATGACGACACCGCCTGGCGCATCGAGTTCTTCGGCGACGAGGTGGAGTCGATCAGCGAGTTCGATCCGCTGACAGGCAAGAAGGGCACGGCGCTCGACAAGGTGCGCGTTTATGCCAATTCGCATTATGTGACGCCGGGGCCCACCATGAAGCAGGCCGCCAACGCCATCCGGTTCGAGCTGACCGAACGCCTCAAGGAGCTGGAAGCGGAAGGCAAATTGCTGGAGGCACAGCGGCTGGAGCAGCGCACCAATTTCGATCTGGAGATGATCCACGCCACCGGCAGCTGCAACGGCATCGAGAATTACAGCCGGTTCCTGACGGGCCGCTTGCCCGGTGAACCGCCGCCGACCCTGTTCGAATATCTGCCGGAAAACGCCCTGCTGTTCGTCGATGAGAGCCATCAGACGGTGCCGCAGATCGGCGCGATGGCCAAGGGCGATCATCGCCGCAAGCTGACGCTGGCCGAATATGGCTTTCGCCTGCCAAGCTGCATCGACAACCGTCCGCTGCGGTTCAACGAGTGGAACGCCATGCGCCCGCAGACGGTGGCTGTGTCCGCTACGCCGGGCAAATGGGAGATGGAGGAGACCAAGGGCGTGTTCGCCGAACAGGTCATCCGTCCCACCGGGCTGACCGATCCGCCGGTGGAGATCAAACCGGTCGAGGAACAGGTCGACGATCTGATCAACGAGGCGCGGATCACGGCCAAGGCCGGGTACCGCACGCTGGTCACCACCCTGACCAAGCGCATGGCCGAGGATCTGACCGAGTTCATGCACGAGGCCGGGCTGAAGGTGCGCTACATGCACTCGGACGTCGAGACGCTGGAGCGCATCGAGCTGATCCGCGATCTGCGCATGGGGGTGTATGATATCCTCGTCGGCATCAATCTGCTGCGCGAGGGGCTCGACATTCCCGAATGCGGTCTGGTCGCGATCCTGGATGCGGACAAGGAGGGCTTTTTGCGCTCCGAAACCTCGCTGATCCAGACGATCGGACGTGCCGCGCGTAATGTAGACGGACGCGTGATCCTCTATGCCGACCGCATCACCGGATCGATGGAGCGTGCGCTGGCCGAAACCGACCGGCGGCGCGAAAAGCAGGTCGAATATAATAGCGAGCATGGCATCACGCCGCGTACCATCGTGCGGCAGATTTCGGATATCGTGGCCCATGCCCATAAGGGCGAGCCCTCGTCCAAGGGCGGCAAAGAGGAGGCGCCGAGCCTCGTCGGCCATAATCTGCGCGCCTATATCGAGGATCTGGAAAAGAAAATGCGGACCGCCGCTGCCGATCTGGAATTCGAGGAAGCCGGGCGTTTGCGCGATGAAATCCGCAAGCTGGAAGCGGACGAACTCGGCCTGCCGGGGGACGCGAAGGTTGCCGCGCCAAAGGGCCGCGCGACCGAAGGGCGGCCCGGCACCCGGAAATTACGTTACGGCAGAACGCAAAAGAAATTTTGATATGATGCATCCGCCTGTCGTTTCCGAACGTACATGAAATTCTTTGTTGCCCGTTTTTGAAATAAATAGTTCGCAATCTTTTCAGGGGGGTGGGCAAATCGTCGCTTTTCGGATGGTTGCAACAGCCTGAAACCCGCGTCAGGGGGCACAAAGCGGCATGGTGCCGTTTTATCAGCATCGCATTTTAGGCATCCCCCGCCCGGGCCAGATGCCGGAGTTTGGTCATGCCCTCATTAGAAGCGCGGTCGCACGCCAGTATTCCCAACGGTCGGCTTGTCGATTTCGATGAAGCCGTGCTCAAGGAAAGCCCCATGGGCGGTACACGCTTCCTGCGCGTGCGCGGCGAGACAGAGCATGACGGCCTGAATGTGAAACTTGCGCCCCGCATCTATAGCGGTGTCCCGGATTACTGGGTGATCGAAGTCATTGCTGTGCCAAGCCGCGGCGTGACGGAGCGAGCCTTCGAGCTGTCGATCCCGGTGATGGCGGTGACGGGCCGATGCGGCATCATCGTGCGCGGGGCGAGCCGCGAGCAGCAATTCTCCAACTAGCCTGTACTGCCAGCTTTATGCGCTAGCCGTCAGCCAGGCGCAGCAGCGCATCCTGGCTGAGGATTTGCGGCAGGACCAGCGCCCGTCCGCCATCAGCCGGGTAGAAGAGATATAGTGGCACGCCGGCGCGGCCTCGTTTGGCCAGGAAGCGCGCGATGACTGGATCGCGGCGGGTGAAATCGCCCCGCATGACGGCAATGTTCGCCTTGTCGAACGCCTTGTGCACTGCATCCCGGTCGATCGCGGCGGCTTCATTAGCCTTGCAGGTGACGCACCAGTCGGCGGTGAAATAGAGAAATACCGGGCGGTTTTCGGCGCGCAACGCGGTGAGCGTCTCCATGCTGAAGGGCAAGGCGTCTCCGTTACTGGCGGTCGCAGCCACGAAACGCCCCTGCGGTGCCGTCGCGATAATCGTCGGCACCAGCAGCAGCAGCGCGAGTGCGCCGAGCCCTGCCGCCATTTGCATGGGCACCCCGCGACGCTGTAGCCAGCCATAGAGCAGCACCAAGGCGATCATCGCGCACCCGCCCAGCATGGCCGCAGCGAGCAAGTTCCCGCCGCCAAGCCGCCAGAGCAGCCAAGCCAGGGCCAGCGCGGTGAGCGCCATGGGCAGGGCCATCCAGCGGCGGAAGCGCTCCATCCACGGTCCAGGCTTTGGCAGCCAGCGGCGCAGCGCGGGCACGAAGCCGATGGCGAGAAACGGCAAGGCGAGCCCAAGGCCGAGCCCGGCAAATAGCAGCATGGCGGCGGGCACCGGCAAAAGCAGCGCCGCGCCCAGCGCTGCTGCCATGAACGGCCCGGTGCACGGCGTTGCCACAAAGGCGGCAAGCGCGCCGGTCCAGAAGCTGCCGCCCATGCCACCGGACCGGGTCAGCCGGTCTCCGATCGCCAGTCCTGGCAGATTGAACAGGCCCATCAGATTGGCGGTGATGGCAGCGGTGAGCAGAAACAGCGCCATGACGACGGCGGGTTCCTGCAGCTGGAAAGCCCAACCCACCGCCTCACCGCGTGCGCGCAGCAACAATAGCACGCCGCCCAGCGTAAGGCTGGCCAGAACCGCACCCGCGCCATAGGCCAGCGCATCGCGCCGCGCCGCCTGCTCGCCGATCGCGGCACGGCTGAGGCTGATCGCCTTGAGGCCGAGAATCGGAAAGACGCAGGGCAGTATGTTGAGCAGCAGCCCGCCCAGCAGCGCCGCACCAAAGCTGATGAGCAGCGCGCCCGCGTCCAGCTGTTCGGCGTTGGCGCTCAGCGCCTCACCGCCGCTGGGCACCGCGCCGGGCCTGGCCATAATGTTAAGGCCGCTGCCATTGCCAAGGGCCAGCAGCCCGGAAAACGCACCGATGCTGCCCTCTGCCGCGCGGGTTTCCATGATTAGCCAGTCGCCTTTGCGCGCAAAGCTTTGCTGCGCAGCATAATCGACGATGCCATCGCTGGCGGCGAAGAAATGCGGGTGGGCTATGGCCGCGTCGGCCGGGTACGGAATGGCGAGCCGCAGCAGGCCGCCGCGCACTTCGAACGCCGCCGGCTGGTCCAGCGGTGTCGGCAGCTGGCTGCGATAGCGATCGAACCGGGGGTTACCAGCCCTGGCGCCCTGCCCCGCGGTGAGAACGGTTCGAAACTGTCCGCTTTCCGGCACGCAGACCTTGTCGGTACAGGCAAGCCACTGCGCTTTCAGCGTAATCGGCAGGCGCGTGCCGTGAAGGATGCTCCGGTCAAGTGATACGGGGAAGAGCAGGGCGTGCGGCCCTTCATAGACATGGTTCATGAGGCCTGCGACCATCAGCGTCTGCGGCACCGGAAACTGCGCCGCGCCAATCGTCACCCCGTCCGGCGAGGTCCACTGCAGATCGATCCCGAAGCCGGCATCACCGGGGTTGGACCAATAGCCATGCCAGCCCGGATCCGGTTTGAACGCCAAGGCCAGGGTATCTGCCCCGCCCGGAGCGATCATATCGGTCTCGCTCAGCAATGCGCCGCGGATATGCGTGTCTGGCTGGGCCATGGCCGGCATGGCCGGCATGGCGCAGCAGCAAAGCGCGATAAGGAGGGCAAGGAAACGCATCGGTCCGCGTCCTATCACCTGTCATCGCCCATTGTCAGGGCACTCACCTTGTCTCGAACGGCTTGAGTTTCGGGCCGAGCCGGTTGGCCCCCAGCTGCAGCTTGTCGCCTGACCAGTCGGCCAGAAAGGTGGTGCTGCGGTCAATCCCCGGGCCGACGCGCGCGTCGTTGTTGCGCACGACCAGACCGGTGCTGGGATGCTGCTTACCTTCAGCCGCCACCGCGATGAACGCGGAATAATTTTCCTTGTCGCGCCCCTGCACGAAGACATTGCCCTCGATCACCCCGGTCGCGCCATTGGGCAGATCGATCATGTAATTGGTCGCTCGCCCGCGCGTGTCGTCGAAACTGGAATCGCTGACCGTGATGCGGCGGGCGCGCGATTTCACATAATGGCCGCCGCTGCCGCGCTGAAACCGGCTGCGGGTAACGCTGAGCGATCCGTAATCGCCGATATAGATGCTGTGCGCACAGCTCAGCCCGCGGTCGCAACGTCCCAGATTGGAGAAGGTGGACTTGTCTATCCGGATTGCGCCGGACGGGTCGTCTGCGGTCAGGATGCCCTCTTCGCTGTCGCGGAAATAACTGTTGTTGACGGTCAGATTGCCGCGTTCCAGCCGGATGCCCGCGCCATTTCCATCGGGAACGGCCAGATTCTGGAAGATCACGCCGTCTACGGTCGCACCCTGCCCGCGCAGGACGAGCGCCGCCTTGCCCTCGCAAATGCCGCCGTCGAACACCGCGCGACCGGGCGTGGCGGCGCGATAGGTGATGCGGCCGCCCTGTTGCACGGCGCAGTCGCGGCGGACCCCCGGGGCAATGAGGATGGTGCCGCTGCCGTCGCCGATCGCGTCGACCGCGTCCTGCAGCGCGCTATAGCCCCGGCCGCTTTCGGCCACGCTGTAGGGCGCGGAGGCCTGCGGCGAAGCGGTCTGGGCAAGGGCGGGCGCAGCAGTGCCGAGCAGGCCAAGGGCGAACAGAATGGGCAGATGGTTCATGGAAGGGATCGATAGCATGGTTTATTCCCTGAGGCTTTGCCCCTTAACCATGGCTGACGTGACGCGTTCCATGATGGGGCCGACGATCCTGGAGACGACCAACCTCGCCACTGCCCATGCGGCGGCGGGCCATTGCTGGATCGGAGACCTTGCCGCGAGCCTTAACCCCGGCACCTCTTGAATAAAGGCCGGAGACGGTCTGCGGCCTATTCGTTCAAATTCGGCCGCAGCCACTGGCGTGCCTGGGCCTGATCGACGCCGCGCCGCGCTGCATAATCGTCCAGCTGATCTTCTCCGATCCGCGCCACGCCGAAATATTCCGCCTGCGGATGGCCGAAATAGAAACCGGAAACCGCAGCTGTAGGGAACATCGCAAAGCTTTCCGTCAGATTGATCCCGGCCACATCGTCGGCCTCATCCTTCAGCAGATCGAACAGCATCGGTTTCAGGCTGTGGTCCGGGCAGGCGGGGTAGCCGGGGGCAGGGCGTATGCCGCGATATTCCTCGCGAATCAGCGCGTCGTTGGTCAGCTGCTCTCCGGGCGCATAGCCCCACAGATCGGTACGCACGAGCGCATGCATCCGCTCGGCCATCGCTTCGGCCAGCCGGTCGGCCAGTGCTTTCAGCAAAATATCCGAATAGTCGTCATGCGCCGCCTGGAACTCGGCGGATTTTTCCGCAATGCCATGGCCGGCACATACCGCAAACCCGCCGATCCAGTCGCCCGCCGGATCGATGAAATCGGCCAGGCACATATTGGCGCGGCCTGCGCGCTTGGGCACTTGCTGGCGCAACATGGGAAGGCGCGCATCGTCCAGCACCACGTCGTCGGCATCGCGCGTGCATGGCCACAGGCCAACCACCGCGCGGGCCGTCAGCCATTTTTCCGCGATGATGCGGTCCAACATAATCTGCGCATCGTCATAGAGGCTCTGCGCGCTTTCACCGACCACCGTGTCGGTCAGGATCGCCGGATAATTGCCAGCCAGTTCCCAGGCGCGGAAGAAAGGCGTCCAGTCAATATAGTCGCGCAGGTCCGCGATCGACCAGTCGTCATAGCGATGGACGCCGGGCTTGGCGGGGGCGGCGGGTTTCAGCGCGAAATCGGTGGGGAAGGCGTTGGCGCGGGCTTCCTCCAGCGTGGCGAGCTTTTTGGCCACCTTGCCGCCGCGTGCGATCCGGATCGCGTCATATTCGCTGCGGATGCCGGTCAGATAGCTGTCCAGCCCGGTATCGCTGACCAGATTGGTAGCCACGCCGACCGCGCGGCTGGCATCGACGACATGGATGGTCGCGCCGGAATAGGCCGGTTCGATGCGCAGCGCGGTGTGCGCCTTGCTGGTGGTTGCCCCGCCGATCAGCAGCGGCATGGAAAGGCCCGCCTTCTGCATCTCCTCGGCCACCGTCACCATTTCGTCCAAAGACGGCGTGATGAGGCCGCTGAGCCCGATCATGTCGGCGTCATTCTCGTTCGCGGCTTCCAGAATTTTCATCCAGGGCACCATCACGCCCAGATCGATCACCTCGAACCCGTTGCATTGCAGCACCACGCCGACGATGTTCTTGCCGATATCGTGCACGTCGCCCTTCACGGTCGCCATCACGATCTTGCCCTTGCCCTTGGACTTTTCGTCCTTCTCCGCCTCGATATAGGGGAAGAGGTGGGCAACGGCCTTCTTCATCACGCGGGCAGATTTCACCACCTGCGGCAGGAACATCTTGCCCGAACCGAACAGGTCGCCGACGACATTCATGCCGTCCATCAGCGGGCCTTCGATCACCTCGATCGGGCGGCCTTTGGCTTCTTTCACCGCGAGACGCATCTCCTCGGTATCGTCCACGATATGCGCGTCGATGCCCTTGACCAGCGCATGTTCCAGACGTTTGGCGACCGGATAGCCGCGCCATTCCTCGGCCGCCTTTTCCGCCGCCGCATCCTGCCCGCGATAGCTTTCTGCCAGATCGATCAACCGCTCGGTCGCGTCGTCGCGCTTGTCGAAGATCACATCCTCGCAGGCCTCGCGCAGCTTCGGCTCGATATCATCATAGATGTCGAGCTGCCCGGCATTGACGATGGCCATGTCCAGCCCGGCGGGAATGGCATGGTAGAGAAACACGCTGTGCATCGCGCGGCGCACGATTTCGTTGCCGCGGAAGGAAAAGCTGAGGTTCGACAGGCCGCCCGAGAAATGCACATGCGGGCAGCTTTGCGAGAGGTGGCGCACCGCCTCGATAAAGTCGATGGCATAGCGGCGATGCTCGTCGATGCCGGTGGCGACGGCGAACACATTGGGATCGAAGATGATGTCTTCCGGCGGGAAGCCGTCCTCGGTCAGCACTTTATAGGCGCGCTCGCAAATCTCGATTTTGCGTTCCTGTGTATCGGCCTGGCCCTTTTCATCGAACGCCATGACCACGGCGGCGGCGCCATAAGCGCGGCATTTGCGCGCGGCCTCCAGGAACAGCGCCTCGCCTTCTTTCATCGAAATGGAATTGACGATCGGCTTGCCGGACACGCATTTCAGCCCGGCCTCGATCACCTCCCATTTGGAGCTGTCGATCATCACCGGAACCCGGGCAATGTCCGGCTCGGCGGCGATCAGCTTCAGAAAGTTGGTCATCGCCTCGACCGCATCGAGCAGCCCTTCGTCCATGTTCACATCGACGATCTGCGCGCCATTTTCCACCTGATCGCGGGCCACCTCGACAGCGGCCTCGTAATCGCCGTTCAGGATCAGCTTTTTAAAGCGCGCCGACCCGGTGACGTTGGTGCGCTCGCCGATATTGACGAAATTGGCGGAGGAGTGGGTCTGGGTCATAAGGCTTTTCGGATCAGCTTTTCAAATGTCCGTTCGCCCCGAGCGAAGGCGAGGGGGCTGTTCTGGTGATGCAGCCTCTGATCGATAGCTGCCTCGGCTTCGCTGGGCACGAACGGTGGGGAGAGGGGAGGCTGTGGGTTCAAGCGGCCATCGTGAAAGGTTCGAGCCCGGCCAGACGCGTGCGCACTTCGGGGCTCGGTATCGCGCGCGGCGGCGAACCTTCGATCTGCCCAGCCATCGCGGCAATATGCGCGGGCGTGGTGCCGCAACAGCCGCCAACGATATTGACCAGCCGCTCGGTAAGCCAGGGGCCGATCCGATCCGCCGTTTCATGCGGCTGCTGGTCATATTCGCCCAGATCATTCGGCAGGCCCGCATTGGGATAAGCCAGAATCAGCGTATCGGCGAGCTTGGACAAGGCCGTCAGATACGGCCGCAAGGTCTCCGGCCCGAAGGAGCAATTGAGACCGACGGCGATCGGTTTGACATGGCGGATGGCGTGCCAGAACGCCTCGACGGTGTGGCCGGAGAGGTTGCGCCCGGACATGTCGGTGACCGTAAAGCTCAGCATGATCGGCACGTCCTTGCCCGCCGCCTCAGCCGCTTCCTGCGCGGCCATGGCCGCCACCTTGGCGTTCAGCGTGTCGAAGATCGTCTCGATCAGCAGAAAATCCACGCCGCCCTCGATCAGCGCATCGCATTGCTCGCGATAGACCGCTTTCATCTGGTCGAAATCCACCTCGCGAAAGCCCGGATCGTTCACGTCCGGCGAAAGCGAGAGCGTCTTGTTGGTGGGGCCGATCGATCCGGCGACGAAACGGCGTCTGCCGTCCTTCGCTTGCGCCGCATCGCATGCCTCGCGCGCCACCTTGGCGCCGGCCATATTGATGTCGCGCACCAGATGCTCGCAGCCATAATCGGCCATGGCGATGCTGGTGGAGCTGAACGTGTTGGTTTCCACCATGTCCGCGCCGGCATCCAGATAAGCGGTGTGGATGCCGCGGATCACGTCCGGCCGGGTCAGGCTGAGCAGATCATTATTGCCCTTCTGATCATGCGTGACCGTCAGATCTCCGCGATAATCGGCCTCGCCCAGCTTGTGGTTCTGGATCTCGGTGCCGTAGCCGCCGTCAAAGATCAAGATGCGTTCGGCGGCGGCAGCGCGGAAGGCGGCGGCGGCTTCGGAAGGGGTTGGCTTGCTCATGCTGCCTGCTCCTGTTGGGCCCTGCTGGCCTGTTCTATGGGCACCGGGCGTTTGCCGAGCAGATGGCAGATCGCATAGGCCAGCTCGGCCCGGTTCAGCGTGTAGAAGTGGAACTGGCGTACCCCGCCCGCATAGAGGCGGCGGCACATTTCGGCGGCCACGGTGGCGGCGACCAGCTGGCGCGCATCGGGCATATCGTCCAGTCCATCGAACAGCTGGTTCATCCAGCCGGGAATTTCCGCGCCGCACATCCCGGCGAATTTGCGCGTTTGCGCCACATTGGAGACGGGCAGGATGCCGGGCACCAGCTCATTCTCTATGCCCTTGGCGGCGCAGGCATCGCGAAAGCGGAAGAAGGCGTCCGACTGGAAGAAGAATTGCGTGATCGCACGGGTGGCCCCGGCGTCCAGCTTGCGCTTCAGATTGTCAAGATCGCTATCCGGACAATCGGCGTCGGGATGCGTTTCGGGATAGGCGGCGACGGAGATTTCGAAATCCGCAATATCCTTCAGCCCCTTCACCAGATCGGCGGCGCTCTGATACCCATCGGGATGGGGCACGAAGGGCGCACCGGGCGTCGGCGGATCGCCGCGCAGCGCCACGATATGACGCACCCCGGCTTCCCAATATTGCTCGGCCACCTCGCGGATTTCCGCCTTGCTGGCTTCCACGCAGGTCAGATGCGCGGCGGCGGGCAGACCGGCCTCCTTGATGATCCGCGCCACCGTGCTGTGCGTGCGTTCGCGGGTCGATCCACCTGCGCCATAGGTGACCGAGACAAACCGCGGAGCGAGCGGGGCCAGCGTAAGCACCGAATCCCACAATTTCTCTTCCATCTTGGCGCTTTTGGGCGGGAAGAATTCGAAACTAATTTCCGCATCGCCCGGAAGGCCGGCGAACAGCGGCTCCCCGGTGGCGAACTGCGCCTCGTTCAACTGGGCTACCGAAAGGGTCATGCCGCCTGCCTTCTCTTGCTCGATTTGCTTCTGTCATTGGCCGCGCGCGGGCGCGCTTCGGCCGGGCCGGGCTTGCTGCCGAGCCAGATTTTCACGTCCAGCGTGCCGCCTTCCAGTGCGTCGCTGCGATCCAGCTTCAGCCCGGCGGCGCCGAACCAGCCGGCAATCGCGCCGTCGGAAAAGCCCAGGCGGGCATGGGCATGCCCATCGCGCAGCTCTTCCAGGTCATGCGGCGCGAAATCCACGATCATCAGACAGCCTTCGGGCGCCAGCACGCGGGCGGCCTCCGCAATCACGCGCTCGGGCGCCTGCGCATAATGCAGCACCTGATGGCAGACGACCATGTCCATGCTGCCATCGGCCAGCGGAAGGGCGTTGAAATCGCCCTGCAGCAGTTCGGCCTGCAGCGCCTCGTCCAGCTTGGCGCGGGCCAGCCGCAGCATGTCCGGACTGCGATCGATGCCGCACACGCTGCGCGCGCGGGGGCCCAGAAGTTCGATCATGCGGCCCGTGCCGGTGCCGATATCGAGCAGCCGGCCGATGTCCTGCGTGCCGAGCATATCGAGCATCGCCGCCTCGACCTGCCGTTCGGAAATATGGAGCGACCGGATCTCGTCCCATTTTTCGGCCTGTGCGGTGAAATAGGTTTCCGCGCTGCGCGCGCGTTCGGCGCGTACGGCGGCAAGCCGCTCCCGGTCGCCGCGCGCCACGGTTTCGTCATGCGCATCGCAATCATGCACCAGCTGGCGGATGCCAAGCACAGCGGGCGATGGGCCGGGGCGCAAAAAGGTCCAGCTGCCTTCGCGCCGGCGTTCGGCCAGGCCGGCATCGCACAGGATGCGGATATGACGGCTGGCGCGCGGCTGGCTCTGCTCCAGAATCTGCGCGATCTCGCCCACCGCCAGTTCGGTTTCCAGAATCAGCAGCATGATCCGCACCCGGCTGTCATCGGCCAGTGCGCGCATGATCTGGGCAAAGCCCTGTTCTGCATTGCCGCCCGGCGCGCCCGCATCATGTGGGCTGCCCACATCATTGGCGCTGGATTGGGAGGGAATGGGGTCGCTCATGACCGCAGGATATAAAGAATTCTTTATATGCGGTCAATCAGCTAGACGTGGCGGCGCGCGAGGACTGGCATGCGGGCACAAGCATATTGCGTCCGCGGCAGCCGATCAGTAGAGACCGCGCCCGCGGATCGGCGGGCCATACGCCCGCAGGACGCCGCGATGCTATCATGCAAGACCAATTGAAAAAGGGTTTTCCTCGATGAAGACATTTGCAGTCACGATGATCCTGGCTGGCTCGCTGGGCCTCGCCGCCTGCTCCGGCAGCGATGAAGCGACCGAAGTCGATGATGTAGCGGTCGAAACGACCAATGCGACGCCGACCGACATGGCGACCGATGCCGTAGCCGGTGCCGAATCCGATGCCGACGCGATGGGCGAAATGAACGCCGATGCGATGAACGAAGGCACGATGACCGACAGCGCGACTCCGATGGTTGAGGATGCCGCACCCGCCGAGTGATCGGTCCGGTGAATACGAGCTTTTTGAAGGCCGCTTCCATGATGGAGGCGGCCTTTTTCTTTGGACCGCGCCAGCGAGGCGGTTAGGATGGCGACATGAAAAGGCCTGCTTTGCTGCTATTCCCGCTGATCCTGGCAGCCTGCGGGCCGCAGGAGAATGACCCCGGCCCCGGCGGCGTGACGGTGGGGGAGGCACGTGCGCTCGATGAAGCGGCAGAGATGCTCGACAGCCGAACCGAACCCCCGCCGCTGCCGGAGGAAACGCCCGAAGCGGGCGCGGAACAGGCCAGGTAGCCAGCGGCCGGCACTCCCCATCGCTCTTACCGATCGATGGAGGAGTGAGACATCAGCGTTCAGACGCCATGATAGCGCGCGACGGCCCGGCTGACCGCCTGCATCAGGCGCATGCGTTCGGGAATGCTGGCCGTCGTATCGCCCAGCATCACGGCCACGGCATAGCGCGTGCCATCGGGCGCGGTCATGATGCCGATATCGTTATAGCCGGTGGATATGCCGCCCAGATCCTGCCCCGTGCCGGTCTTGTGCAGGAAGTTCCAGCCGCCAGGCACACCAGCCTTCAGGCGGTTCGGGCCGCTGCTAGTGCGGCTCATGGTGGACAGCATCAACTGCGTGGATGCGGGAGAGAGGAGCTCGCCGCGCGCCAGCTTGGCCAGCGCATCGACGATGGCCTGCGGACTGGCGCCATCCATCGGATCGCGCAAATAGGCATAGAGCGCCTCGCGTCGTTGCTCGGTCGGCAATTCGGCACGGGCGGCGTAAAAGCGGCGTCCGATTGCCATTTCCTGCGACCATTGCAGCCCGGCGATGCGGCTTTGCAGCAAGCGCTCGCCCGGCCCGAAGCGGATCGCGCCGAGATTCTTGCGGGAAATGAAATCGCGGACCGCGTCCGGCCCGCCGGCCTTCCACAACAGCGCGTCATTGGCCGTGTTGTCGCTTTTGGTGATTGCCTGTTCGATCAGGCTGCCCACGGTCTCGGTGATCTCGCCATTGGCGATCACGCGGTCGCGGATCGGCTGATGGAATACGGCCAGATCGGCCACGGTGATGGTGACGGGATCGCTCAGGCGCAGCTTGCCCTGATCGATCTGGTCCAGAATCGTGAGCGTGACCCAGGTTTTGGATACGCTCTGCTGCGGGAACAGCTCATCCTTGCGCTCCCCGAAGGACCAGTCCCCATCGATCCGGCGCACGGCAATGCCGGTGGTGCCGGGAAAACCGCGCCACAGGGCATTTACTTCGGACACCAGCCCGGCAGCCGGCCGCTCGGACGCGCGGTCGACATAGGTCGGCACCGGCGGCGCAGGCGCAGGGCGTGGCACCGGCGCGCGCGATACCGGCGGCACCGGTTGCGGCGCGCGGGCGCTGGGGACACAGGCCGACAGCGCGGCGACCGAACAGAAAACAGCGGCAGCGCGCAGGCGCCGGATGGATTGGATACGCAACAAAAACTCTTCCTCCCAAACGCTGGTGGCTAAAGGCCCCAGCGTGAACCCGCGCTTACAATCATCGCGGTGCGGGGCGCGGCTAGAAGGCTGCGATGAACGATGATCTATGTGCGGCCAGCGGAGGCCGCGGGCGCCTTATGGCACCAGCACCGTGTCCTTCGCTTCGGGCAGCATCTCCGGATAATCCGTGTTGAAATGCAGGCCGCGGCTTTCCTTGCGCTTCAGCGCGCTGCTGACGATCAGCTCCGCCGTCTGCAACAGGTTGCGCAGCTCGACCAGATCGCTCGTCACGCGGAAATTGCCATAATAGTCCGCCACTTCGCCGCTGAGCAGCTGAATACGGTGCTGCGCGCGTTCCAGCCTCTTGGTGGTGCGCACGATGCCGACATAATTCCACATGAACCGGCGGATCTCCGTCCAGTTCTGTTTGATCACCACCTCTTCGTCCGAATCGGTGACGCGGCTTTCATCCCATGGGCGGATGGCGGGTACTTGGCCGAATTCGTCCCAGCGGGCCATGATGTCGCGCGCCGCCGCCTCGCCGAACACGAAACATTCGAGCAGGGAATTAGAGGCAAGCCGGTTGGCGCCGTGCAGGCCGCTCTCGGTCACCTCGCCCGCCGCGTAAAGCCCCGGCAGATCGGTACGGCCCTGCAGATCGATCAGCACGCCGCCGCAGGTATAATGCTGTGCCGGCACCACCGGGATCGGCTGCGTGGTCATATCGATACCCAGCGTCAGCAGTTTCTCGTGGATATTCGGGAAGTGATGCCGGACGAATTCCGGGTCCTTGTGCGAAATGTCGAGATCGACATAATCCAGGCCCAGCCGCTTGATCTCGTGATCGATCGCGCGGGCCACGATATCGCGCGGAGCCAGCTCCTCGCGCGCGTCGAAGCGCGGCATGAAGCGTTCGCCCGCTTCCGGCGCGCCGGCGGGCAGTTTCAGATGGCCGCCCTCTCCGCGCACCGCCTCGGTAATCAGGAAATTCTTGACGTCCAGATTGTACAGGCAGGTCGGGTGGAACTGCATCATTTCCATATTGGAAACGCGCGCGCCCGCACGCCATGCCATGGCAATTCCGTCGCCCGTCGCGCCGCGCGGCGCGGTGGAAAACAGATAACAGCGCCCTGCGCCGCCTGTCGCGATGATGGTCGCGCGGCCGGTATGCGCGTTGATCTTGCCGCTCTGCTGATCGAGCGCATAGACGCCCCAGACGCGGCCCGATCCGGAGAATTTCTCCTCATGCCGTCCGGTGATCAGATCGATCGCCACCTGATGCGGCAGCAGCGTGATATTGGGGTTGGCGCGCGCAGTCTTCAGCAGCGCCTCCTGCACTGCCCAGCCGGTGGCGTCGTCCACATGCACGATGCGCCGGTGGGAATGGCCACCCTCGCGCGTCAGATGCAGCGCGTCATGCTCCTTGTTGAACGGCACGCCCATTGCGATCAGCCGCTCGATGGCGACGGGCGCATTCTCGATCACCGTCTCCACCGTTTCGCGCCGGTTGAGCCCGGCCCCCGCGATCATGGTATCGCGGATATGGTCCTCGAACGTGTCGCCTTTATCCAGCACCGCGGCGATTCCACCCTGCGCCCAGGCGGTGGAGCCCTGCGCCAGATTGCCCTTGGCCAGCACCAGCACCTTGAACCGCTCGGCCAGCGAAATCGCGGCGGTCAGCCCGGCCGCTCCGGAGCCGATGATGACCACATCATGCGGAGGCAGCGAATCGCTCATGCCGCTTCCGCCCGCGTGAGGTTCAGGAACACATCCTCCAGATCCGCCTCGCGGGTGGACACGTCGATAATGTTCAGGCCCGCCTCGCTCACCGCGCGGAGCACTTCGCCGGCATTGGCCTTGTCCTTGCGATAGGTGATGGCGATGCGGTTGCCCTCCAGCACCTCGACCTTTTCGAAGCAGCCCGAATCGGGCGGGGTGCCGGCATGCTCCAGCGTCACCACCACCACCTTTTCCTGCGCCATGCCGATCAGGTCCCTGGTCGGCTCATTGGCAATCAGCTTGCCATGGTTGATGATGGCGATCCGGTCGCACAACTGTTCGGCTTCCTCCAGATAATGGGTGGTCAGCACCACGGTCACGCCGCCCTTGTTAAGCTCGGTCACATATTCCCACAATTGCTGGCGCAGTTCGATATCTACGCCGGCCGTCGGCTCGTCCAGGATGATGACCGGCGGCGAATGCACCATGGCCTTCGCGATAAGGAGCCGCCGCTTCATACCGCCGGACAGGGTGCGCGAATAGGCCTCCGCCTTGTCTTCCAGATGCACCGCGCGCAGCAGCGCGTCGGTCTGGCGTTTGGTCTTGGGCACGCCGTACAGCCCGGCCTGCAGGTCCAGCGTCTGGCGCGGCGTGAAGAAGGGATCGAACATGATCTCCTGCGGCACGATGCCGATCGACGCCTTGGCGTTGCGCGGATTCTCGTTGATGTCGAAGCCCCAGATGCTGGCATGGCCCGATGTCTTGTTGACCAGCCCGGCCAGGATGTTGATCAACGTGGACTTGCCCGCGCCATTGGGGCCGAGCAGCCCGAAGATCAGCCCCCGCTCGACATCGAAGCTGACATCGTCGAGCGCCTGCTTGCCCCCGGCATAGGTTTTGGAAAGATGGCGGATCGAGATGGCGGCGTCTGACATGGCGCTGTGTGTCTTACGCCTTGGCGCAGGCGCGGCAAGGGCAAAGGCGTCTGCGCGGCCCGGCGATCTTGTGCGCGCTAGAGATTGCACGCCGCCGCCTGCGTTGCTAATCGCAGGGGCATCATGATCGAACCGCCCGAAACCATCCGCACCACCCAGCCGCGCGTCGCCTGCGACGGTGCTGGTGAAATTTCCGCTGCGCTCGGCCATCCGCGCGTGTGGCTGGAAATCCCGGAAAGCGTGGGCTGGGTCGATTGCGGCTATTGTGACCGGCACTTCGTGCTGGTCGGCGGCCCGGCAGACGTTCCCAATGCCGAGGCGCGCCTCGCCGAGGACCACCAGTCGGAGCATGGTCGCAAGGAAGTCTGAGCGGAGCGGGAGTTTGCGCCCTTTGCCGGTGCATTCGGCCAGCCTGGGTTTCGGACGCCCTGAACATCAGCGGGCGTGAAGCTCTGCACGAACAGTCCGGTTGGGCGCGCCGAACAAAGCCTGCTTTCCCTATGGCCGCGCGCTCCCTATATTCGCGGGCATGACAGATCAGGACCCGCGCAGCTTTCTCTATCGCCCCGGCCAGCTCGATCCGGAGACCGCGCAGCGGATCACCGGCGAGGTGCTGAACGCCTGCGACGATGGCGAGCTTTACCTGCAATATAGCGCCAATGAGAGCTTCGTGTTCGACGATGGCCGCCTGAAGGTGGCCGATTACAGCATGGATTCGGGATTCGGCCTGCGCGGTATTTCCGGTGAAATGACCGGATTTGCCCATGCCAATGAAATTAGCGAGGGAGCCATCCGCCGCGCCTCGCAGACATTGCAGCTGATCGAGCCGAGCAAGAGCAAAATGGCCGCCGCCCCGCGCCATAACAACCGGCATCTTTACACCGGAGACAATCCGCTCGACGCGATCCCGTTCGAAAAAAAGGCCGCCTTGTGCGCCGAGATCGACGCGGCGGCGCGGGCGCGGGACCCCCGGGTCGCGCAGGTGTCCGTCGGCCTGTCGGGCAGCTGGTCGGTGGTCGAGATCGTCCGGCCGGACGGTTTTGTCGCCACCGACATCCGCCCCTTGGTTCGGCTCAACGTGTCCATCGTGGCCGAGGACAATGGGCGCCGTGAAACCGGCAGCTTCGGCATGGGCGGGCGCTATCTTTATGATCGCCTGTTCGTGCGCGCCGAATGGGAGCGCGCCATCGACAGCGCACTGGATCAGGCGCTCGTCAACCTGCGTTCGGTCGCCGCGCCGGCAGGCGAGATGACCGTGCTGCTCGGCCCCGGCTGGCCCGGCGTGCTGCTGCATGAAGCCATAGGGCACGGTCTGGAAGGCGATTTTAACCGCAAGGGCACCAGCGCCTTTTCCGGCCGCATCGGAGACCGCGTGGCGGTGCCCGGCGTGACCATCGTGGACGATGGATCGATCGGCGAGCGGCGCGGATCGCTGTCGATCGACGATGAAGGCACGCCGACGCAGGAAACCGTGCTGATCGAGGACGGCATCCTGAAAGGCTATATGCAGGACCGCATGAACGCCCGCCTGATGGGTGTGCCCGCCACGGGCAATGGCCGCCGGCAGGATTATGCGCACAGTCCCATGCCGCGCATGACCAACACCTTCATGAAGAGTGGTCAGGACGATCCGGAGGAGCTGCTGGGCCGCGTGAAGGACGGCATCTTCTGCAAGAGCTTCGGCGGTGGTCAGGTCGACATCGTGAGCGGCAAGTTCGTCTTTTCCTGCACCGAGGCGTACCGCGTGAAGAACGGCAAGCTGGGCGATCCGATCAAGGGCGCCACGCTGATCGGCGATGGTCCCACGGTGCTGACCAAATTGACCGGCATCGGCAATGACAGCGCGCTGGATGAAGGCGTGGGCATCTGCGGCAAGGGCGGCCAGACCGTGCCGGCGGGCGTGGGCCAGCCGACACTGCTGGTGAGCGGTCTGACGGTTGGCGGCACGGCGGCGGCATAACGCATGGGGTTTGCTCGCAGGTTCGCTTCGGCCTTCAGGGATGCGTTGGCCGGACAGCCTCTGTCCTACCGGGCCTGGCAGCGCTATCTTGGGCGAACCATGATCCACCCTATTGCAAAACGCCGCTCGATCGCACGCTGCCTGGCAACGGTTCATCCGAATTTCGGCGGGGGCGTATCGGGACCATTGCGAACTTCGGGCGTTGGGGGCGTGTTATGAAAGCCTGGGCTCAAGACATTCTCGATTTCTGGTTCGACCATGTCGGGCCGGATCACTGGTTCGCCCCGCGTCCGCAGCTGGACCGGGAAGTGCGCGATCGCTTCTGCCCGCTATGGGAGGAGATGCGCGGCGAAGCCCCGCTCTTTTTCCTCGATGATGCGCAGCAGGCGCTGGCGGCGGTTATTCTATTCGACCAGTTCCCGCGCAACATGTTTCGCGAAGAGGCGGATGCCTTTGCCAGTGACGCGCAGGCGCTGTCGATCGCGCGGCAGGCGATCGCCATGGGCTATGACGATCAGCTGGAAGGGCCGCGCAAAAGCTTTCTTTACATGCCGTTCATGCACAGCGAGGTGATGGCCGATCAGGACCGTTCGGTAGAGCTGTTCCGCAAGGCAGGCTTGACCGACAATCTGGCCTTTGCCGAGGGGCATCGCGATCTGATCCGGCAATTCGGGCGTTTCCCGCATCGTAATCCCGTGCTTGGCCGGGAAAGTTCGGCGGCGGAGCTGCAGGCGATCGAGGATTGGCATCAGTGAGGGGTGCGGACTGATGGGTCTGGTGCGGATCGCGCAATATCCCGATCGCATGGCGGCCGATCTCGCCCGGCTGCAGCTGGCATCGGAGGGGATCGAGAGTGTGGTGTTCGACGGCGGCATGGCCAGCCTCGGCCTTGGCATGATGACGCCGGCACGGCTGATGGTGGCTGCGGAGGATGCCGATGATGCGCGCGATCTGCTGGGCAGTGCGGAAACGGACGCCGACGCATGATCCGTGTCGCCACCTATAATATCCGCAAGGCGCTCGGCACCGATCGCAAGCGTAATCCGGATCGGATCTGCCGCGCCCTTGCCGCGCTGGATGCCGATGTCGTGACCTTGCAGGAGGCGGACAAGCGGTTCGGATCGCGCCAGAGTGTGCTGCCGCACGCGGCGCTGGCGGAAGCAGGCTATGTGGCGGTGCCCTTGCATATCCGGCCCGGCGGCATCGGCTGGCACGGCAATGCCATTCTGGTGCGCAGCGGGCACCGGGTGCGCCAGGCACGGGCGCTCGATCTGCCCACCCTGGAGCCGCGCGGCGCGGTGCTGGCGGAGGTGGATATCGAGGGGATGCCGCTGCGCGTGGTCGGCATGCATCTCGATCTGTCCGGCCTGTGGCGGCGGCGGCAGGTGCGGGCGGTGATCGCGCATCTCGACCGATGCAGCGATGCCATGCCGACGGTGCTGATGGGCGATCTGAACCAGTGGTCGCAGCGCGGCTGTCTGAATGAATTTGCCGATCACCGGCATTTTCGCCTGCTCGATACGCCGCGCAGTTTTCACAGCCGCAAGCCGGTGACGCGGCTGGACCGCATCATCGTCAGTCACGATCTCGAATGTACCGAGGTCGGCACGCTGGATCATGCTGCATTGCGGGCAGGATCGGACCATCTGCCGATCTGGGCCGACCTGACGCTGCGTTACGGCTGATTTTTGAGCGAATCATGCTAGAATATCGGTGGCGCAGTAATAAAATTGCAAACGCCCTTGTGCACTGCAACATGACTTGATAGCCTCCTTTTTCCGGCACGCAGGAATCGAAGCGCTTTGGCGCTGGATACTGCGTGCGATGCAGCACAAGGGGGCATCCACGTGAAATTATGTATCGCCATCATCAAACCGCACAAGCTTGACGCGGTGCGCGAGGCGCTGACCGAGATCGGCATCTCGGGCATGACGATTACCGAGGTAAAGGGGTTCGGCCGTCAGAAGGGGCACACCGAAACCTATCGCGGCGCCGAATATGCCATCAGCTTCGTGCCAAAGGTGAAGATCGAGATCGCCTGTTCGGACGATCTGGCGGCGCGCGTGGTGGAAACGCTGCAGGAAAGCGCGGGATCGGGATCGATCGGCGATGGCAAGATTTTCACCGTGCCACTGGAAAATGCCGTGCGCATCCGCACCGGCGAAACCGCGGACGCCGCATTGTGACGGGTTTTCAGGACATAAAGGGGGCCATGATGCTCAACAAATTACCCAAGCTCGCGGCAAGCCTTGCCGCAATCCTTGCTGCCGCGCCGGCTGCGGCATCGGGCCTGCAGGCCCCGGTGGCGGCAGAAGCCGTTACCGCCGTGGTCGACAAGGGCGATACCGCCTGGATGATGACCGCCACCGTGCTGGTGATGGCCATGATCGTGCCGGGCCTCGCGCTGTTCTACGGCGGTCTGGTGCGCACCAAGAACATGCTGTCCGTGCTGACGCAGATCATCGCCGTGGCCAGTCTGGCCATGATCATCTGGGTGATCTGGGGCTATTCCACGGCCTTCGGACCGGAAGGCAATGCGTTTGTGAGCTGGGGCAATCTATTCCTGGCCAACACCACGGCAGACTCCACCGCCGCGACCTTCTCCGACGGGTTCGAGATTCCCGAATTCGTCTTCATCGCCTTCCAGATGACCTTTGCCGCCATCACGGTGTCGCTGGTCGTCGGCGGCCTGGTGGAGCGGATGAAGTTCTCCGCGCTGATGATCTTCGCCGCAATCTGGCTGACCATCGCCTATTTCCCGATTGCACATATGGTCTGGGCAACGGGCGGTCTGATTTTTGAAATGGGCGCGCTCGATTTTGCCGGCGGCACGGTGGTGCACATCAATGCCGGTATCGCCGCGCTCGTCGGTGCGATGATCCTCGGCCCGCGGCTGGGTTTCAAGAAGGACGTGATGGCGCCGCATTCGCTCACCATGACGCTGATCGGTACCGGTCTGCTGTGGGTGGGCTGGTTCGGCTTCAACGCGGGCTCAGCGCTGGAAGCCAATGGATCGGCCGGTCTTGCGCTCATCAACACCTTCGTGGCCACGGCATCCGGCGTGCTGTTCTGGATGCTGACCGAGCGGATGATGGGCCACAAGGGCTCGCTGCTCGGCGCCTGTTCTGGTGCCATTGCCGGTCTGGTGGCGGTAACCCCCGCTGCGGGCAACAGCGGACCGTTCGGTGCGATCCTGCTGGGCGCGCTAGCGGCGATCATCTGCGCCTGGTTCGTGGTCGGCATCAAGCCGAAGCTGAAGCTCGACGATTCGCTGGACGCTTTCGGTATCCATGGCATTGGCGGCATCATCGGTTCGATCGGCACCGCCTTCACCATGCTGCCCGCGCTGGGCGGCCCCGGTGCGGACGATTATGACGTGATCGGCCAGCTCGTCATCCAGGTCGAGGCTGTTCTGATCGCGGTCGTGTGGTCCGGTGTGGCCGCTGCCATCGCCTTCTACATCGCCAAGATGCTGACAGGCCTGCGTGTGTCCGAAGAGGTGGAGCGCGAAGGGCTCGATCTCGGCGAACATGGCGAACGTGCCTATAATTACTGACCGGTTTTGGCGGCGCGGGGTTCACCCTCTCCACCCGCGCGGCCAAACATCGCGTTCCCGTTCGGAACGAACAGACGCCGGCGCAGCGATGCGCCGGCTTTTGTTTAGCGCAGATCGGCCTTGATGAAATCGGCGCAGCGCTCGCCGATCATGATCGACGGGGCATTGGTGTTGCCGCTGACGATCTTGGGCATGACGGAAGCATCGGCCACATACAGGCCTTCCAGCCCGCGAAATTTGAGCCGCGGTGTCAACACATCGCTCTCGTTCGGCCCCATGGCGCAGCTGCCGACGGGATGATAGACCGTATCGGACCGGTTGCGCAGCGCTTGATCGAGCGCGGCATCGTCGTTGATATCGACGGGGTGGCGATCCCTTGGATGGTAATCGCTGAGCGGCGGCGCATCGAAAATGCGGTACATCTGCCGCACCCCGGCACGCAGCAGCGCGATATCGCGGTCATCCTCCAGAAACGCGGGGTCGATCGCGGGCATGTCGCCAGCTTCGTTCGATTTCAGACGGACGCGGCCCTTGCTTTCCGGCCGCAGCACGCAAGCGTGACAGGAAAAGCCATGGCCCTTCACCTTTTCGCGCCCATGATCTTCCAGCATGGCGGGCACGAAATGATACTGAATCTGCGGCGCGGGCGCATCGGGATCGGGTGACCAGAAGCCGCCCGCTTCGGCATAAGGCGTGGTCATGATGCCGGTGCGGCGCAGGCGATGCTCGATGATCGCCTTGGCCATCCGCGCCGTGCCGGCCAGCGAATCGCCGATGAAATCCTTCGACTCGGTCTCGAAGCTGGCGACATAATCGATATGGTCCTGCAGATTTTCGCCGACCGATGGCTTGTCCAGCACGACATCGATATTGTGATGCCGGATATGGTCCGCCGGGCCGATGCCGGACAGCATCAGGATCTGCGGAGTGCCGAAGGCACCCGCCGACAGCACCACGGAGCTGCGCGCGTGCAGCGTCTCTGTTCTGCCGCCACGGACGATCTGCACACCGGTGACGCGGCCGTCCTGCACGATCAGCTTTTCGGTCAGGCAATCGGTCATCACATGAAGATTGGGGCGGGACCGGACCGGATCGATATAGGCGCGCGATGCCGTCCAGCGCTCACCTTTTTTGGTGGTGGTCTGGTAGATGCCGAAGCCGGCCTGCGCGGCGCCGTTGAAGTCTTCGTTTCGCGGCAATTGCAACTGCGCGGCGCTGTCGACAAAGGCGCGGCTGCCGGCATTGACCGAATGCTGGTCGGATACGGACAGCGGGCCGTCGCCCCCATGAAATTCGCTACCGCCGCGCTCATTGGATTCGCTGCGTTTGAAATAGGGGAGGACATCGTCGAAGGCCCAGCCATCGCAGCCCACCGCGGCCCAATTGTCATAGTCCCAGGCGTTGCCCCGGACATAGAGCATGGCGTTGATCGCGCTGGAGCCACCCATGCCTTTTCCGCGGGGCTGATGGCCCTGCCGCCCATTCAGGCCCTTCTGCGGGATCGTGGCGTAATACCAGTTCGTGAATTCGGGAAGGAACGGCATCATGCCGGGCGTGTGGACGCGCCAGTCCTTGTTGCTGCCCCCCGCCTCGACCAGACAGACGTTGATCGTGGGATCCTCGGTGAGCCGGCCGGCAATCGCGCTGCCCGCCGATCCGCCGCCGACCACGATGATATCGAATTCGTTCATGGATTAAGTCCTCTCCGACGAGCCTGTTTCGGCCCTTCGACGCAAGACTATAGGCTGTCCGCCGCTTGGTCGATTGCCTTTTTGGGTTTTGCGGTACGCTGTGCTTCCCAGCGTGCCCGGATCATGGCGCTGGTTTCCCGGCTGTCGTCATGGCTCCAGCCAGGTTCACGGATCAGATAGTGCAGTTTGTGCCGCCAGGGCGCTGCCCAAAGGTCGCGTGCGATGCCGGCCCATTCGTGAAACGCGGCCCAGAGCAGATTGAAGCTGCCCAGATTATGGACCAGCCCGTAATGGATGCGCTCATCGTCCCGTTCACGCTCGAACGTGCCGAACAGGCGGTCCCAGATGATGAACACGCCGGCATAATTGCGGTCCAGATAGCGCGCATTGGTGCCGTGATGGACGCGGTGGTGGCTCGGCGTGTTCATCACCGCCTCGAACCAGCGGGGCAATCGGCCCACCGCCTCGGTATGGATCCAGAACTGATAGATCAGGTTCAGCCCTGCACAGAAAAAGATCATGGCCGGCGGAAAGACGAGAAACAGCGGCAGGCGAAAGATGAAGCTCAGCGCGAAAAAGCCGGTCCAGGTTTGCCGCAGCGCCGTCGACAAGTTGTAATGCTGGCTGCTGTGATGCACCACATGGCCCGCCCAGAACCAGCGCACGCGATGGGCCGACCGGTGGAAAATATAATAGGCCAGATCGTCCAGCAGGAAACAGAGCGGCCATACCCACCAGGCAAAACCCAGTTGCGGCGAGCCCAGGCTCTCGCCGCCGAAACTCTGGACGGCGGCGGCCATCGCATAGAACAGCCCCGCCGACAGCGCGCCCGCAATCGTGCTGCCAAGGCCCAGCAGCAGCGATGTGGCGGTATCGGCGGTTTCATAGCCATCGCTCCCGCGCCACTTCAGCACCGCAATCTCGATCAGCATGAGCAGGATGAAGCCGGGAATGGCCAGCGTGACGATGTCGGGCAGATCGTTCATGTGGCACCGCCGAGCCGCTGCTGCCAGAGCGCGGCGTTGTCCAGCTGAAGCTCGACATGGCCGAACTGCCGCTCGTCGCTGTCCACGATCAGCCGGCCCTGTTCGGGGCAGCGGCAGCGGGCGGGCGGTGTCAGCGCGCGCGCGGCATAGCGGTTGCCGGTACATTTCAGCAGCACGACCCGCCCGTCATCGCCCAGCACCAGCGCTGCGTGGCGGTTCCGGCACAGGCCCGCGTCGATCGCGTCGAAGCCCGCGATCATCTCCTCCGAATAGCGCATCGCCTGTTCTTCGGAGAGCGTTTTGGCCTGAAAGCGCAAGGCCCGCACGATCAGCACCACGATCCCGATCGCCGCGAGCGAACCGAGCAGGGTGGGGATCGTCATCACGGCGGATCAGGCGTTGGCGGCGAAAGCGTCCAGCAACATGCGGACGGGCGCCACATCATAGCCGGCTGCCGCCGCCGATTCGGCGATGCTGTCCGGGTCGCGCCCGGCTTTGGCTTCGGCCAGCGCCCAGAGCAGCGTCGAACGGGTGCCCGACCGGCAGAAAGCAAGCGTCTTGCCGCCTTCATTCTCGTCCAGCGCGGCGCGCATGGCGTCCACCTGCGGCACGCTGAAACCCGCATGGGTCACCGGAATGGCGATATAGTGCAGGCCCGCCGCATGCGCCGCTGCCTCGATGGCTGCGCCCTCCGGCTGGCCCAGCTCCTCCTCCTCGGGGCGGTTGTTGATGATCAGGCCGATGCCCATCGCCTTGGCCTCGGCCACGTCGTCGGGCGTGATCTGCGGCGCGGCATAGAGATGATCGTTGATCTGGCGGATGTGCATGGCGGTCTCCGGAAAAAGCTGGCGCCTGTATATCGGCTCGGTTCCGGCTTGTCGAAGGGGCGCGCGAAAATCCATGGCCCCGTTCTACGCCTGCCCAATTCAATATTGCCGGATCACATCCAGAAACTGGTCCCCGAACGCGATCAGCTTTTTTGCACCCACGCCGCTGATCCGCCCAAGCTCGGTCGGCGTCTGCGGCCGCTCGGCGGCGAATTCGCGCAGCACCGAATCGTGGAAGACGACATAGGGCGGGATGCCCTGCTCGGTGGCGATCCGCTTGCGTTCGGCCCGCAGCGCTTCGAACAGTGGATCGCCCATGGGATTGGCGCTGGCCCCGTCGCGCGCCCCGCCGCGCTTTTTCTCGGGCGGCTCGACCATGCGAACCTCTTCCTCGCCGCGCAGGATGGCGCGGGCCGTGGGGCCCAGCTTCAGGCCGCCATGTTCGGTCGGCACCAGCGCCTCGAAGGCGGACAGATGGCGGGCGAGCGGGCGGATCAGCCGCGCATCCTCGCCCTCGACAATGCCATAGACCGACAGCTTGTGATGGTCCTTCTCCAGCACCTTTTCGCTTTCGGAGCCCTTCAGCACCGCCTCGATATGGGTCACGCCGAAACTCTGCCCGGTGCGGTAGACCGCGCTTAGCAGCTTGCGCGCCAGTTCGGTCACCTCGCGCGTGTCCGGTGGATCGATGCAATTGTCGCAATTGCCGCAGCTTGGCGGCGGGCTCTCGCCGAAATGGCGCAGCAGCACGGCGCGGCGGCACCCGGGCGTTTCCACCAGCGCGGCCAAGGCGTTGAGCCGGGCGCGCTCGCCCTCGCGCCGCGCCTCCTCCACCTCGGCGAGCCGCTGGCGCGCGGTGGCAAAATCGCTCGCGCCCCAGAACATCTGCGCCAGCGCAGGATCGCCATCGCGGCCCGCACGGCCAGTTTCCTGATAATAGGCTTCCAGCGATTTGGGCAGGCCGGCATGCGCCACGAAGCGCACATCCGGCTTGTCTATCCCCATGCCGAAGGCGATGGTGGCGCACATCACCATGTCCTCGCTCGCCACGAACTCGGCCTGCGCCCGCGCCCGTTCGCGCGGGGGGAGCCCGGCATGATAGGCGCGCGTGGGCCGCCCGGTTTCGCCCAGTTTCTCGGCAAGCTTCTCGGTCGCCGCGCGGCTGGTGCAATAGACGATGCCGGCGCCCGGCGTGTCCCGCACGAAATCGCTGAGCTGCCGCGTCATGCTGGTCTTGGCGCTGATGCCGTAGCGGATATTGGGCCGGTCGAAGCCCGCCAGAATCAATCCGTCCTGCGGGATGCCCAGTTGCAGCAGGATATCCTCGCGCGTCGCCTTGTCGGCGGTGGCGGTGAGCGCGAGGCGGGGGACATGCTCGAACCGGTCCAGCATGGGGCGCAGCAGGCGATAATCCGGGCGAAAATCATGGCCCCATTCGCTCACGCAATGCGCCTCGTCGATCGCGAAGAGCGACAGATCGGTGGCGGACAGCATGTCCTGAAACACGGGATTGGTCGCGCGCTCGGGCGCGACATAGAGCAGGTCCAGGTCCCCGGCGCGGAAGCGTTGCATGGTTTCGGCCTGGTTCTCGTCGACCGAGGTCAGCGTAGCCGCCTTGATTCCCACCGCATCGGCGGCGCGCATCTGGTCGTGCATCAGCGCGATGAGCGGGGAGACGACGACGCAGGTGCCGTTTCGCGCCACCGCGGGCACCTGATAGCAGAGCGACTTGCCCGCGCCGGTCGGCATCACCGCCAGCGTATTCTCACCCAGCATGATGCGGTCCACCACTTCCGCTTGCCGCCCGCGAAAGCCGGAAAAGCCGAAGATTGAATGGAGAATGTCGAGGGGATCGGAAGGCATGCGCGCTTCTATTGCGGGCTGCCGGGGTCAGGGCAAGCGATGTGCATGGGCTTTCCCATTTATTCCGCCGCTTCGGCCACCTCGCGCTCCTCCGCCTGGCGCCGCCACATGTCGGCATAGAGCGTGCCCTTGTCGAGCAGCGCGGCGTGGCTGCCGCGTTCGACGATTCGGCCCTGATCCAGCACGATGATCTCGTCCGCATGGGTGACGGTGGAGAGGCGATGCGCGACGATCAGCGTGGTGCGGCGCCGCGCGATGCGATCCAGCGTATCCTGAATCGCGTCCTCGGTGCGGCTGTCGAGCGCGCTGGTCGCCTCGTCGAGGATCAGGATCGGCGGGTTCTTGAGCAGCGTCCGCGCAATCGCCACGCGCTGCTTCTCGCCGCCGGAAAGCTTCAGCCCGCGCTCGCCCACTTGCGTGTCATAACTCTGCGGCAGGCTCTCGACAAAGCCGTCGATCGCTGCGCCCGCCGCCGCTTCGCGCACCTCTTGCCCGCTTGCGCCCTGTTTACCATAGGCGATGTTATAGCCGATCGTGTCGTTGAACAGCACCGTATCCTGCGGGACGATGCCGATGCCCTGACGCAGGCTTTCCTGCGTCACATGCGCAATGTCCTGTCCGTCGATCAGGATGCGCCCGCTTTGCGGATCGTAGAAACGGAACAGCAGCCGCCCGATGGTGGACTTGCCCGCGCCCGATGGCCCCACGATCGCCAGCGTCTTGCCGGCCGGCACGGTGAAGCTGATGCCGTGCAGGATCTGGCGATCGTCATTATAGGCGAAGCGCACATTTTCGAACGTCACGGCGCCGTGATCGATCGCCAGCGGCGGAGCGTCCGGATCGTCGATGATCTCCGGCTCGGTATCCATCAGATCGAACATGGCGGCCATGTCGATCAGCCCCTGCCGGATCATGCGATAGACCATGCCCAGCAGATCGAGCGGGCGGAAAAGCTGCATCAGCAGCCCGTTGACCAACACCAGATCGCCCACGGTCAGATCGCCGCGGCTCCACAGCCAGACGGTGTAGAGCATCGCGCCCAGCATCATCGCGTTGGTGATGAAAGACTGGCCGATATTGAGCAGGCCGAGCGAATTTTCGGATTTCTCCGCGGCGCGCGCATAGCTTTGCACGGCGTGGCTGTACCGGTCGGTCTCGCGCTTTTCCGCGCCGAAATATTTCACCGTCTCGTAATTCAGCAACGAATCCACGCTGCGGCCGATGGCGCGCGTGTCCAGATCGTTCATTTCCTGCCGCAGATGGTTGCGCCAGTCGGTCACCTTGCGGGTGAACCATATATAGAGCCACACCATGAAGGCGGTGGCGATGACCGATCCTATGCCCAGCTTCAGGTAGAACACCACCAGCACCACCGCCAGCTCCACCACCGTGGGCGCGATGTTGAACAGCAGGAAATAGATCATCGTGTCGATGGTCTTGGTGCCGCGCTCCACCACCTTGGTGATCTCGCCCGTGCGGCGGGACAGATGATAGCGCAGCGACAGCTTGTGCAGATGCGCGAAGGTGCGGCTGGCCAGCCGGTGGGTGGCGGTCTGGCCCACCCGCTCGAACGCTACACGGCGCAGCGAATCGAACGCGGTGCCGGTAAAGCGGGCCAATATATAGGCGCCGACCAGCAACAGGATGATGGGCAGGGCCGCCTGCGTATCGCCGGACATGCGGTCGACCACCGCCTTATAGGCAAAGGGGACCAGCAGCGCCCCGCCCTTGGCCAGCAGCACCAGCGCGCCGGACAGCGCGAGCCGCCAGCGCAGCCCCGGCGCGTCCTTGGGCCAGAGATAGGGCAGAAAGCGCTTCAGAACCGGCAGGATGGGCGGCTCCGCGCCGGAATGTTGAACATCTGGTGGCACGGGGGCGGATATAGGGGCGCATGGGTGCAGGGGGAAGGTGGGCAGCCGATATGGGACGATATGGTCGGTGCCGCTTCGGTGCAGGAGCGACCCCGACTATCATTCCGGCGGAAGTCGGAATTCATAGCGCGTGCAGCACAGTCCCAGCTTTGGAATGCGGCTCATGTCCGGCAAGACGACGCTTGCGGGGAGAGTTTTTCAGCCGTGTGCTTTGCGCTTCCGCATCAGCCTTGGCGGCAAGGCCACCGCATAAAAATTTTTGCGGTCGCAACTCGCCTCTTGCGCGCGATGAAGTGGAACATAATAGAAACAAAGGCAGTAGTGGGCTAGTTTGGAAGCGGATGATGACTCTGGATAGCTCAAGTGGCGATCTAGACTCACCTGACCTGTATGAGTCGTTTGTCTTGGTGCCGAGAAATTTGGGTACGGAGCGGCGTCTCACTAGAATTGTAGATCAACCTCTGAGGGAAAAAGCATCATGGTAAATTATCTGAAAATGTTGGACCCTCGAGAAGCCCCGAAATCCGCACCCCTCCACCACATTCCCATGAGTTCCGACAGTTTCATGCGTTCAGGCGCCCTTGACTGAATGTTGGCAGTAAGTCAGAACTGAAAACAGCGAACCACTACCAAGTGTGGCGCGCCGGGGTTTGAAGCCCCATATGTAGGGCCGTAGCAAGATTGCATTCGTATAATTTTTGTGCCGGAGAGCTTTGCTTCTCGGGCTGCAGAGATTCGCGCTGACAATCCAGGCCTTGGTGTAAAAGCTGTGTATAAGTTTTGGGGGTCGGAAAAGTGGATTTTAGGGATAGCGATGCGATGACCGAAGCGAGTGTGATGGAAGAGCGGGCGACCGAGAGCCAAGGCGTGGATCAGTCTGCCGATCATGGAGTCGATTCGGCGAACGAAACCGTGGCGGAAGGCAAGGCCGTGAGTGACAGCCACACGATCGACACCCGCCGCTTCGATGTCGTGACCGATCCGTCGCGCGACGCTCTGCTGACGGAATTCGGCAAGGAAACGCTGGAAGACCGCTATCTGCTGCCCGGTGAAAGCTATCAGGATCTGTTTGCCCGCGTTGCGGCAGCCTATGCCGACGATCAGGCGCATGCGCAGCGCCTTTATGACGCCATATCCAGGCTCTGGTTCATGCCCGCCACGCCGGTTCTATCGAACGGTGGCACGGGGCGTGGCCTGCCGATCAGCTGCTATCTCAACTCGGTCGACGACTCGCTGGAAGGCATCGTCAACACCTGGAACGAGAATGTCTGGCTCGCCAGCCGCGGCGGCGGCATCGGCACCTATTGGGGCAGTGTGCGCGGGATCGGCGAACCGGTCGGCCTGAACGGCAAGACCAGCGGCATCATTCCCTTCGTGCGCGTGATGGATTCGCTGACGCTGGCGATTTCGCAAGGCTCGCTGCGCCGTGGTTCGGCCGCCTGCTATCTGGATATCTCGCATCCGGAGATCGAGGAGTTCCTCGAAATTCGCAAGGCCAGCGGCGATTTCAACCGCAAGGCGCTGAACCTGCATCATGGCGTGCTGATTTCCGACGCCTTCATGGAAGCCGTGCGGTCTGGCGATGATTTCGATCTTACCAGCCCCAAGGATGGCAGCGTGCGTGCAACGGTGAATGCGCGCGCCCTGTTTCAGAAGCTGGTCGAAACGCGGCTGGCGACAGGCGAGCCCTATATCGTGTTCTCGGACACGGTGAACAACAACATGCCCAAGCATCACCGCGATCTGGGCCTGAAGGTCTCCACGTCCAATCTGTGCAGCGAGATCACGCTGCCGACGGGCACCGACCATCTGGGCAATGACCGCACGGCGGTCTGCTGTCTGTCTTCGCTTAACCTGGAAAAATGGGACGAGTGGAACGGCGAGAAGCTGTTCGTGGAAGACATCATGCGCTTCCTCGACAATGTGCTGACCGATTTCATCGAGCGCGCCCCGGACGAGATGGCGCGCGCCAAATATTCGGCGGCGCGCGAGCGCTCGGTCGGGCTGGGCGTAATGGGCTATCACAGCTTCCTGCAGGCGCGCGGCCTGGGCTTTGAAAGCGCCATGGCCAAGAGCTGGAACATGAAGATGTTCAAGCATATCCGCAGCGCGGTCGACAATGCGTCGATGATGCTGGCGCAGGAGCGCGGGCCATGTCCCGATGCCGAGGATATGGGCGTGATGGAGCGGTTCAGCTGCAAGATGGCGATCGCGCCGACCGCGTCGATCAGCATCATCTGCGGCGGCACCAGCGCCTGCATCGAGCCGATCCCGGCCAATATCTACACGCACAAGACGCTGTCCGGCAGCTTCATCGTGAAGAACCCCTATCTGGAGAAGATCCTCCGGGAAAAGAGCAAGGACAGCAACAATGTCTGGAACTCGATCCTGGAGAAGGGCGGCAGCGTGCAGCATCTCGATTTCCTGACGCCGGAGGAAAAGGACAGCTTCAAGACCAGCTTCGAGATCGATCAGCGCTGGCTGCTGGAACTGGCCGCCGACCGTGCGCCCTATATCGATCAGGCGCAGTCGCTGAACCTGTTCATCCCGGCCGATGTCGAGAAATGGGACCTGTTGATGCTGCATTTCCGCGCATGGGAACTTGGCGTGAAGTCGCTCTATTATCTGCGCTCCAAATCCGTGCAGCGTGCCGGTTTCGCCGGCAGCACCGAGGCGCCGGAAAACGCCGCGGGCGGTGTCGAGCGGGACAATACGCTCGATCCTGCGCGTGTGGAGCTGATGACCACCGCTGGCACCACCGATTACGACGAGTGCCTGGCCTGCCAGTAAGGCAGCGGGCCGGAAAACAACCGGGCCTCTCCAACGCGCCGCGCGACGGGGAGGCCTGCGGGCATGTCATGCGCGCATGCGACGGACGAAATGGAATGGCGGAAAGGGGGACATGGTGAACAGATCGGAGATGCCATCGGCAGCCACGCCGCCCGCCCGCCGTCCAAAAAGGTCAGCCCCGCAAAGCACGTGGCTTTACGAGGCTGCTTTTACACGTCCAGTCGCCCGGACGCGAAACTGTTATGGAAGGTCAGGCCTTCACGCCATCTGCCGTGGGCTGATCCACCTTGAGGTAGATACGGTTGTCTTCCACCCGGTCGATCAAATCCATATCGATGAAATGATGCTTGCCATCATCGCTGTCCGTACGGGTCATCTTGATCCGGTCGTCCTGCTTTTCATCTACCGTGCCCACATGCTGGCCGTTCTTGCCGACGATTTCCATATGTTCCTTGATGCGAAGTTTGTCGAACATAAGCGTTCTCCTTCAATCTATTCTATTGCTGTGCGCCAGACTACTTGCCCGCGCTTTCAATATGTCAATGCATGGGCGCTGCAATTCGTTCCGTCGTCTCGCCAACAGTCAGCCGGTTATTGGGAGCGGTTCACCGCATGTCAGCATCTGTACAGCCACGATCCGCTAGAGATAGGTCATGACGTTCCTTATCCTCATCATCGCCGTGTTCATCGGCGCGGCCGTGCTGTCCACCGTGGCGCGCCGCGTGGACGATGGGCAGAAACGCAGCGCGATGTTCGCCGCCTCCGGCCTGCTTCTGATCGGCGCCATGGTCTCGCTGGTCGTGGTCCTGTTCCGCTTCCACATTCTGTGATGCGCTCCGCCGCGCCGAACGCCGAAACGCTGCAGGACGGGGCCGTCGCCGCATGAACTGGCTGTTCTTCATCCCCGGCGTCGTCCTGCTGCTGGCGGCCACGCTGATCGGCGCAGGCGATTACAGCCAGCGCCGCGCCGGCGAAACCCCGCCGCGCGTGGTGCGCATCGCCGCCATCGCCGCCGCGCTGGCCGCCGCCGTCTTCATTATCGCATCTTTCGTCATTTAATCCGCTTTCAGGAGAAAACCCCATGTCCCTCACCGAAGCCCGCAACACCTACAAGCCGTTCGAATATCCCTGGGCCTATGAGTTCTGGAAGCGCCAGCAGCAGATCCACTGGATGCCTGAAGAGGTGCCGCTGGGCGAGGATTGCCGCGACTGGGCGCAGAAGCTGTCCGATCATGAGCGCAACCTGCTGACGCAGATCTTCCGCTTCTTCACCCAGGCCGATATCGAGGTGCAGGATTGCTACCACGATAAATATGGCCGCGTGTTCAAGCCCACCGAGGTGAAGATGATGCTGACCGCGTTCAGCAACATGGAGACGGTCCACATCGCCGCCTACAGCCATCTGCTGGACACCATCGGCATGCCGGAAAGCGAATATGGCATGTTCCTAGAATATGAGGAGATGGTCGCCAAGCATGACTATCTGCAGCAGTTCGGCGTGGACAGCGATGAGGATATTGCCCGCACGCTGGCCATGTTCGGCGGCTTTACCGAGGGGCTGCAGCTGTTCGCCAGCTTCGCCATGCTGATGAACTTCCCGCGCTTCAACAAGATGAAGGGCATGGGGCAGATCGTCAGCTGGTCCGTGCGCGACGAGAGCCTGCACTGCGAAGGCATCACCAAGCTGTTCCACGCCTTCTGTGCGGAGCGGGACTGCCTGACCAAGGCCGTCAAGGAAGACATCATGGATGCCTGCCAGAAGACGGTGCGCCTGGAAGATGCCTTCATCGATCTGGCGTTTGAGCAGGGCCCCGTGCCCGGCATGACCGGAAACGAGATCAAGAAATATATCCGCTACATCGCCGATTGGCGTCTGGGGCAGCTGGGCCTGAAGCCGATCTACATGATCGACGAGCACCCGCTCCCGTGGCTCGCCCCGCTGCTGAACGGCGTGGAGCACGCCAACTTCTTCGAAACCCGCGCCACCGAATATTCTAAGGCCGCGACGCGCGGCAACTGGAACGAGGTCTGGGACAGTTTTGACCGCCGCAAGAAGAAGGTCGCGAACGAGGATGCGCCGGTGGACGACGGCGATGATATGTTCGCGCAGGCTGGCGTAGCGGCGGAGTAAGCGGAGATGGCAAGGCCCAGGGTGTTCGTCAGTTCGACATACTACGACCTAAAGCACCTTCGGGCTTCAATTGAGGTGTTTATCGAGGGATTGGGATTCGAGCCAGTTTTAGCGGAGGTGGGAAGAATAGCTTATGACTCATCACAGCCGTTAGACGAGTCCTGTTATCGAGAAGCCGAAAACGCAGACATATTAGTGCTAATCGTTGGTGGTCGCTATGGCTCTATTGCTTCTTCGTCTTCAAGCAGAGACGAAGGAAAAATGGACAGAGATATCGAAAGCATTACTAGGCGAGAATTCTCTAAAGCCCATGATGCCGATGTGCCGGTATACGTTATGATTGAATCCGGAGTATTGTCCGAATATCAAACCTATATAAGGAACAAAGAAAACAATGATATAAACTACGCACACGTCGATTCTGTGGAAGTATTCAAGTTTATCGAGTTTATATACTCGAAGCAAAAAAACAATCCTATTCAGCCGTTTGAAAAGGGTGGGGATGTCGAAAATTGGCTCCGCGACCAATGGGCGGGGATGTTTCAGGAATTGCTAAAGCAGCGAAACGAAAACTCTCAGATTACGGCTCTCTCCTCTCAAATTAAGCAGCTTGACGCGGTAAATTCGACTTTGAAGTCTTATCTAGAAGAAGTTCTGCAGTCCGTATCGCCCGAAAAATCCTCGACTGTTATTGAAAGAGAGAACAAGAGCCTTAACGATGCTAAAATTGCCAATCTTTTGGCTGAGAACTTATGGTTTCGACATCTACGGCGTGAGACCGAGATGGACTTGGGCGGACACGCGGAAGTCATGAAAACCATTGGGTCGGTCAATGAAATTATACCTTCTTACGAAGCTGCATATGGCCGAGAATCTCTTTTTGGTCTTCTAAATCCGTTAGAGGTTTATGAAGATGCGCGCAGAGACTTTAACGAGGCGCGCAAAATATTGGGGCTTTCAAATGTGCGATTTACAAAAAAGTTTCTCGGGGAACTTGATCATTTGCCTCCCGCCGCAACTCAGTAAGAGTGGCGAATTTTAGTAATGCACTAATCGGCTAACAGCCTAAGATTACATGACTACCTCATTCGCATAAGGCAATGCCATCCGGCACCCCTCATGCGCACGCTCCGGTAGGATTACCTGCATCGCCTTGGGATGAACTGCGCCGCCCATCGATTTGGGGGCGCAGGTGTGGAAAGCGACGCATTCGCCGTCTTCGGTCGGGCAGAAGATGCAGGCAAAGGTGTGGAGCGAACGGTCCTTCAGCGCGAACCAAGTCTTACGCTTGGCGCCCTTGTCCCCGGTCCATTCACAAAAGCTAGTGACCGTCACAAGACAGCGCTTCACCGGATTTTTCACCATGGATTTTCAGAACGCGCTCGCCAGAGTTCGGACACTGGTGGTCGGGCGATTACCCGGCACAGATCGCCGATGCTACATCAACCCAGCAGCTCTAAGCGCCTTCTGAATAACCGCCTGCACACCCGCCGCCTTGGACTGAGGCGGCGGCTCCGGCTTGGCTTTGCGGGCCAGCGGTACGACCTGGGCGGTGGCCTTGCGGTGCGCGCCTTGGCCGCTTTGGCCTCCGTCAAACCGAAAAAGGCGGCGATGCGGCCGGTGGAGTCGAGCCCCACGTCCTGCATATGCGCGCCTGCCGCGCCGGCCTCTCCTTCCCCGGTGCCGAGGCACAGCGGTACACCTTGGCCCATGCCGGCAATCTTGTAGAACTCGATCAGCTCGCGGCCCTTGGCCTCGGTCCGGGCGGTGCGGCTGTGGCGGCCGATACGTTGCCTTGTATCGGCTGCGCGGTTCAGCGCGAAGCGGTCTCTCTCAGTCGCGCAGGTCTTCACTGAGGAAAAATTGAGGAGGATATTTCAGAGGAGGGTCTGCTGGCCGGTCGCGGAGGCCAGGCGCGTAAGCGGCAGGGGGCGGCATGAGGTCATTCCGCATACGCAAATCCACGTCTTGTTTCAGTTCCTCGGACGCTAAGGCGTAAAATCATAGCAGCTCTGATCCAAAACGGAGACTATCTCCGCTGATCTGGATGCGTCTCCGAGAGATATGCAGCAAAAGCGACGGTAAGGCCCGCTTCCCACTTGGAGGCGCATATGAGCACAGTTGATGATTTGATTTCGTTGGTGAAGAGCAAAAACCCCCCATGCCTCTTTCATTTCACGGACCTTCGAAATCTGGACAGCATCAAGCAGCACGGTTTACTGTCAGCGTACCAATTGGCGCAACGTGGTATTATCGCACCGGCACCCGGCGGCAATGACTGGAGTGTGGATGCCGATCGGCTGAAAGGCATGCATCAGTTCGTGCATCTTTGTTTCTGGGATGAGCATCCGATGGAATTTGTCGCAAGGCAGAACAATCACATTGGCGAGACCAAATTCCTGCGGATTGATCCGGAAATTCTGCGAACGGCTGGTGTTAAGGTCACTGATGATGTTTCCAACAAGAGCGATGTCGAACCAATGACGTTGGAACAGGGCGTTCCGACTTTGGACCTGGAGGTGATCTTTAAAAAAACGGATTGGAGAAACCCCGAGGTGCAAGAGCGACTGAAAGCCAGCCGGAAGTATGAAATCCTGATACCAGATGCAGTGCCGCTTTCTATGATCCGGAATCTCTAACGCCTTGGCCAGCCGCCCCGTCTTTGTACCGAACGTGACCGGCAAGCGCATGGTCATCGACGTGCCGGTTTCCTTTCAATGGAACGCCGGCATGTCCGCGTCCCAGAAGAAAAAGAATGTCGTCGCGCTTCATGCCGCGGCTGCTCAGGAGCGCCATTTGCATGCAATCCTCGAAATATCGAGCAAGTCGGAACGGCGTGCCGGTCAGCGTCTGAGCGCCTTCCATTTACCTTTGGAAAGCGATGGACGCACCGCGCCATTGGAATGCTGGTTTCAGGGGAGCAAGGCGTTCGCAGATGGCGGTCCCTACACGGAACTGTATGAGGCCGCTCCCAAAGACGCCAAGCGCGATCCACGATTGCGCAACAGCGGCGATCTCAAGGCATTTCTATTCGAAGGTCGCAGCTTTCCGCTAGATCCGCCGACGGCTTTCTACGATTGGCTCTATCTGCGCGCGCTGGCGCCCTATGAAGAGTGGGGGGCAAAGCTGTCCCGGTTCGATGGCTTCAGTGACATCGAGTTCAATCCAGCAAAATCGGTCAATTGTCAGGCACGTTCCTGCGCGCTCTTCGTGGCCCTTCATTCGCGGGGACTGGTTCAGGAATGCGCGCGGGATTTCGATTATTTCGTGTCGGTGCAAAATAACGACATCTGAACGCATAGCGCCGGCAGAGAATGGCAGTACGCTTGCTGCACCAACCACAGCGGCTCAACACCAGCTCTTTCGCCCATTGCCATAGGGCCTGGCCAGCCCTTCGGCGATCAGCTGGTCGCCCACGGGGCGGTTGTTGGTCATGACGACGGCCAGGGTGCGGCCGTAGCGATCGGTGCCGTCGCGCCGCATGCTGACGGGCGCGCCGTTGAGCAGGGCATAGAGCCGCTGGGTGGCGGCATGGCCCAGCTGGGCTTCGCGGGCGCAGCGCGGCGGGTGCGTTTCCGGGGTGTCAATGTCGAGCAAGCGGATCTTTTCGCCTTTCAGCCAGATGGTGTCGCCATCCACCACGCAATTATATCCGCCGCCGCGATGGCATAGCGAAAAACTGAGGCGCTCCGCCGGCGTGGCGCCGAACCCCGAAAGCCCGGAAATGACGGTAGGCCCGGAGAGCTTGGTCAGGCTGCCGACCAGTTCCGGCCCGCGAACAATGGCGAGGAACAGCAGCGCGGCCAGGATAAGGATGTGGCGGGATTCGAGCACGAATACGCGCCGCCGCCGCGATCCATGTCGCGCCGATCCCAAGAGGGGCAGGGGCGTATAATCGCCTTTGGTGATGCGGAACGGCTTGGTCATCCCCGCACCATGGCGCGCGGCAGGTCAACAAAGGGCTAAGCTGGGCGGGCGATTGCCTCCAATATGGTGCCTTATTGGCCCGAACCCGATCAGTCTGCTCCATCAGAAAGGCCGGCACATGCTAGACCCCTGTGTCTTAAAGAAAAATGTGTCTTGAGGAGAAGAGCGATGCCCGAATTTATCGTAAACAGGAACGCGCAGAATAATGGCGATCACGAGGTGCATGAAAAGGACAGCCATTGCGCCAACTATCCGATCCTTGCGAACCGCATGCCGCTGGGCTGGCATGCTGGCTGCACCAGCGCGGTGACCGAAGCGAAGAAGACCTATCCCCAGTCCAATGGCTGCGCGATATGTGCCAAGGCCTGCCACACCGGCTAACCGAACGGCCCGTTAACCCCGGGGCCATGGCATGGTGGGGCATGATGGTCGGACCGCGCCTGCCGCGCCCATATGCGCTGCCTCTGGCGTTACATCAGACCCGCAGACCGCAGCGCCTTTTCGATCACCGCCTGCACGCCGTGCGGTTTCTCCGGCAAGGGCTCGTCCGGCAGGTCGATCCGCTCCAGCTTTTGCGCCGGCCTTCGCGAGGCCCCAACACCGCGCGCCTTGGCGGGCTGTTTTGTGGCGCTAGCCTGATCTGTCAGACCGAAAAATGCTGCGATGCGGCCAGTGGAATCGATCCCGACATCGAGCATATGCGCCCCCGCCTCCCCCGCATAGCCATCCCCCATGCCAGGCCGCAGCGGGACGCCGTGGCCCATGCCGGCAATCTCATACAACTCCACAAGGGTATGGCCCTTTGCGTCAGTCCAAGCGGATCGCCGATGGCGGCCGAGCTGTTCGCGTACCATGGGTTCCTGCGCCAATCCGTGCACGCCGCGCCATTGCGCCGCAACCGCTGCGCCATTGGATGGCACCACCGTGCTGTCGGCATCGCCCTGCCACACAGAAACGCGCGGCCAGTCGCCACGATGATCGGATGCGCCGCGCACCCGGTCGGCCAAGGCGGCGCCCTCCGGAATGCCGCGCCCTGCCATCGCGTCGAGTGCCTGCGGCACGTTGCGGGCAACGCCATGCGGCAGCCCGGCAATGATTGCGCCTGACGCAAACAGTTCGGGATAGGCAGCGAGCATCGACGCGGTCATCGCGCCGCCCGCCGATAGGCCGGTGATGTGGACGCGCGCCGGATCGATGTCATGCCGATCCACCATCGCGCCGATCATCGCGGCGATCGAGGCGGCTTCACCCTGGCCCCGCGCCATGTCCTTGGGCTGGAACCAGTTGAAGCACAAATTGGGGTTGTTGCTGCGCGCCTGCTCGGGAAACAGGAGGGCAAAGCCGTGCCGATCGGCCAGTTGAGACCATCCGCTGCCGCGATCATAGCCTGCAGCATGCTGCGTACAGCCATGCAGCACAACCACCAGCGCCGCGCCAGGCGTCAGCGCTTTCGGCACGTAACTGAAGGCGTGCAGCGCACCGGGATTGTCGCCGAAATCGCTGAATTTTCGCAGTCTCGCGGTAGAATCGCCACGTATGTCACCGGAGCTCCCAAACGGGTTGGTGAAGGACGAAGACATGTTGTCGGGCATCATGTTGCCGAATGTCGTCATGGGCATGGGTCAGAACCTTTATCGTGACCCTACCATATAGAATGATTTTGCTGCAGTGCAGCACGCAAACTTTGTTAGGTGGGATGCGAAGGATGCAAGAGCCGGCGATTGGGCCGCTGCGCGCGTCACTCCAACAAGCTGCCCTGCGCCGCATCGTCGTCCTGTGGCGCGGCCATTGAATGGTCGGGATAAGGTTGGGCCAAGGCGCAGGCCTCATCATAGTCGGCAGAAAGCCAGCGCCCGTGATCTTCTGCGTTGAGTATGACCGGCATGGCGTTGGGATGCACCGCGCCTACGGTGTCGTTGGGCGCACAGGTCAGAAATGCGAAGCGATCGCCTTCGCCAGTTGGCCGCCAAATGCCAGCAAAAGCGAAGAGCGGACGGTCTTTCAGAGCGAACCAGACTTTGCGCTTGGAACCTGGCTTCCCAGTCCATTCGCAAAAGCTGGTAAGCGGAACGAGGCAGCGCCTTGCTGGATCGGCCAGCATCGGTTTCCAGAAATTGCTGCTGAGATTGCGCACATTGGTGATCGGACGGGTGGAAGCGATCGATGCCGGCGGGGGTATGCCCCAGGTTATACGGGCCAATGTGCGCTTCCCATCCGCATTCTGGCGAACGATTGGGGCATCCGTTTTCGGGTAGATGGCATCGAGCGGGGGGATATTGGCCCCCGCGCCTTCTGCCACGTCGAACATTCTGGCAATCTCATCGACCGACGCCGTCATTCTGTAGAGATTGCACATGACGCCGTCGCCTGGTCAGTCCGTTTTCTTGTCGGCGTTCTTCTGGTCCGTCGTCACGCTATGTCCGCCCTGATTGTGGCGGTCGAGCGCATCCCGCGCGACATCCTGTGCCTGCCCGGCTTCCTGCTGCTCCATGTTCACGGCTTCCGGCGCTTCGGTATCTTCACGTCCCTTTTTCATGGGATATTCCTTCCTTTGAGATCAGTTCACGGGATCAACCGGCAGGGCTGGACAGGGTTCCGGGCGTGGTAATCCGGGAAGGGGGAAAACAGGTGGCAAGATAGCGGTGTTTTAATTACACCTGTGTCAACAGGAGAGCGATATGGAATTGGCGCACAGCGAATCCGCAAATCCGCATTGGACCCCGCGAGCTACCAAGCACGCGATGGCATCCATCCCCGGTGAGGACGGGCTACCGTTTTTGGGAGCAACGCTGGAGATCCTGCGCGATCCGGCGGCTTTTTCAGCCCGCATGATCGCGCAATATGGCAGCGTCTATCGCGTCAAGAGCTTCGGTTTCGATACCATCGCGCTGTCCGGCGCGGAGGCGAACGAACTGGTCTTGTTCGACCGGGACAAGCTGTTCAGTTCGGAACAGGGCTGGGGACCCATGCTCAACCTCCTGTTTCCGCGCGGGTTGATGCTGATGGACTTCGACCGCCACCGGGTGGACCGGCGTGCGTTGCAGGTCGCGTTCAAGCCCGAGCCGATGAAGGCCTATGCGCAGGTTCTGAACGAAGGCGCGCTCGCCCGCATCAAGGGCTGGGCCGGGCAAGACCTGCGTTTTTATCCGGAAATCAAACAGTTGACGCTGGAACTGGCCGCGACAGCCTTTCTCGGCATTCCCTTCGGGCCGGATGCCGACAAGGTGAATCAGGCTTTTGTCGATATGGTCCAGGCATCGATCGGTGTCGTCCGCCGGCCACTGCCGTTCACCCAGATGGGCCGCGGCGTGAAGGGGCGGCAATTCCTCGTCGATTATTTCGGACCCATGGTGGAGGAGCGCCGCCGCAACGAAAACCGGCAGGACATGTTCAGCCAGTTCTGCCGGGCGACGCGCGACGACGGATCACGCCTGACCGAAGGCGAAATCGTCGATCACATGAATTTCCTGATGATGGCGGCGCATGACACCATCACCTCTTCGGTGACGAGCATGGTGTGGCATCTGGCGCGTGAGCCCGAGTGGCAGGAGAAACTGCGCGCCGAAGCTCTGAGCGTTGCCCCCGCTGGCCAGGGTCTCACCTATGACGATCTCGGCCGGATGGAATTGACCGAGATGTTCTTCAAGGAGGCATTGCGGATGGTCGCGCCCGTCCCGACCATCCCGCGCCGTGCGCTGCGTGATTTCACCTTTGAGGGCTTCGACATTCCGGCGGGCGCGCAGGTCAGCGTCAGCCCCAGTTATACCCACCATATGGCCGAATATTGGCCGGAACCCGAAAGGTTCGATCCGTTGCGGTTTACTGCCGAGGAGATAAAGGCACGCCACCGTTTCGCCTGGGTGCCCTTCGGTGGCGGCGCGCATATGTGCCTGGGTCTGCACTTCGCCTATATGCAGATGAAGATCATCATGCATCATATGCTCACCCATATGCGGGTGGAGGTGGAACCGGGATATGAGCCGGACTGGCAGGCATGGCCCATTCCGAAACCCAAGGACGGGCTGAAGCTGCGGATGGTGAAACTGGGCTAGCGGCTCTTAAGGCGGCGCCGGGATGGCCCTGATCCGGGCTATTTTGCCGATGCGACGCTGCGATCGACTGGGAGCCCGGTTTCCCTGCAGACGAAAGGGCTTTCGAGGGCGGGAGATCATGGCGGCCCGCCTCAATGTTCGTAAATCATCTTCACCGTCATGCCGCCATCGATTGCAAAATGCTGCCCGGTGATAAAGCCCGCCGCGTCTGACGCCAGATAGTTGACCGCAGCGGCAATATCTTCCGGCCTGCCGATCCGGCCCACGGGATGTTGCGCCCTGTCGACATCGCGATGTTCGGGCTGCGCTTCGCGCTCGCTCGCTTTCTGCCACGGGCCGGTTTCGATCCAGCCGGGCAGCACGGCATTGACGCGCACATCCGGGCCAAGGCTGATGGCGAGCGCATGCGTCAGCGCCAACAGGCCACCTTTGGCCGACGCATAGGGTTCGCTGTTCGGCTCGCTCATCACTGCACGGGTGGAGGCGATGTTGACGATGGCCCCCTTTCGCGCCCGCAGCGCCCGCACCAGAGCGCGGGTGCACAGAAAGGCGCTGGTCAGGCTGGCATCGATCCAGGCCTGCCAGTCGGCAAAATCCAGCTCCTCGATCGGCCCGGCATCGGGCGATGCGATGCCCGCATTGTTGACGAGCAGATCAACGCCAGCAGCCTGGCCGGCCTGCCATTCGGTCAGCGCCTCGAACGCCGAGGCCACGTCACCTTCCCTGCCGACATCGCAGCGCGTGGCGAGCAGCGGCTGGCCACCATAGCTGGCGGCCAGATCATCGACTGCCTCGCCGTCCTTGTCCCAGGCGGCGACGCGCCAGCCTTGCTTGAGGAAATGATCCACGATCGCGCGGCCGATGCCCTGCGCCCCGCCGGTGACGATAGCTGTTTTGTTGCTCATCCGCCCGAAACGCTGGGGGCGGATGAAAGTTCAGCCGCTATTCCTCAGCGCCGTCGCGATCGCGTTGATCGTCAGTTGAATGCCTTCGCTGATGCGCGGATCGTCCTCACCGGCGCGGTGGCGTTTCATCAATTCTATCTGCAGCTGATTGAGTGGCTCGATATAGGGCAGGCGCAAACGGATGGATTCCAGCAGCGAAGGGTTCCCCTCGAGCAGATAGGATTCGCCCTTGGCGTCCAGCAGGCCGTCGTGCGTGCGCTGCCATTCGCTTTCGATCCGGCCAAAGATGGTCTCGGCAAAGTCCCGATCCTGCACCAGACCGGCATAGCGCTGCGCCAGCGCCATGTCGGATTTGGCCAGCACCTGTTCCATATTGGCCAGCATCGCCCGGAAAAAGGGCCATTCGGCGGCCATTTCTCTCAGCAGAGCCTTGTCCTCGAACTGGCTGAACGCCGTGCCCACGCCGTACCAGCCCGGCAGCATGATGCGCGCCTGAGCCCAGCTGAACACCCATGGGATGGCGCGCAGGTCCTCGATCCGCTGGCCTTTCTTGCGACTGGCGGGGCGGGAGCCGATCTTGAGGGTGGAAATTTCCGCGATTGGCGTCGCCTGAAAGAAGAAATCGGCGAAGTTTGGCGTGCCGTAGACCAGATCGCGATAGGCCTTGAACGCCGCATCGGACAGCGTCTGCATGGCGGCCGAATAGCGCGCACGATCGTCCATCGCCACGCTGCGATCGCCCATCGTGGCCAGCATGGTGGCCGATACCATGGCTTCCAGCGCCACCGCAGCATTGTCGACCGTGCCATATTTGGCGGCGATAACCTCTCCCTGTTCTGTAATGCGGATGCGGCCCTGAACGGTGCCGCGCGGCTGTGCGCGGATGGCGTGAAAGGCGCTGCCGCCGCCCCGCCCCACCGCGCCGCCGCGGCCGTGGAACAGGCGCATGCCATGGCCCGCCTCCTCGAACACCGGCGCCAGCGCGCGGCTGGCGAGATTGAGCTGCCAGGTTGACGTCATGTAGCCGCCATCCTTGTTGGAGTCGGAATATCCGATCATCACTTCCTGCACGCTGCCAGCGCTGTCATCGGCACCGGCGAAAAGCTTCTTGATCGGCGGCAGCTGAAAGGCGGTGCGCATCACGTCCGGCGCATTTTCCAGATCGGCGACCGTCTCGAACAAGGGCACGGCGCGCATGGGGCTGGACGGCGTGCCATCGGCATCGACATGCCACAGGCCCGCTTCCTTCAGCAGCACATAGACCTCAAGCAGGTCCGACGCGGTCTCGCCATGGCTGATGACATAATTGTCCATGGCCGATGGGCCAAAGGCGGCCAGCATGTCAGCCGCCGCGCGCAGGATGTCGAGCTCCTTCGCCGCTTCCTCCGAATGGGTAGCATTGGCCGCGGCGAGTGGCCGATTATGCGCCAGCTCCTCTACCAGCAGATCGATCCGCGCCTGCTCGTCCAGCGCGGCATAATCGGGCGTGACGCCAGCTTGCGCCAGCAGCTCGCCAACCACGCGCTCGTGCACGCCGCTGTCCTGTCGCATGTCCAGCGTGGCAAGGTGAAAGCCGAATGTTTCCACCGTGCGAATGAGCCGGCCTAGCGCGCCGCCGGAAGACAGCGCGCCGTCCCCGCCAGCAGCCAGTGCATTGGCGATGATCGCCAGATCCGCCCGCAATTCGGCCGGTGTGGCATAGGCGTCAGCCGCCAGCGTGGAGGGCCGTGAGGGTGGCGCACCGACAAGCTTCTCGTGCGTGGCCGACAGGCGAGCATACACGCCGGATACGGCGCGGCGATAGGGCTCGTCCTCGCGGCTTGGCGCTTCGTCGCCGCTCGCTTCGGCCAAGGCGAGCACGCTATCGGGCACATCGGAATATTTGCTGCTGACAGAAAGCTCCGCGCCTAGCGCGTGCAGCATGTCCAGATAATAGCCGAGCGCGGCCTCCGCCCCGCCCTTAAAAGCCAGGCGCATGGTGTCCGCATTGACATAGGGATTGCCGTCGCGGTCTCCGCCGATCCAGCTACCCAGCGTCAGGAAGCTGGGGATGCGCACGCCCAGTTCCTTGTCCCAGCGGGCATAGAGCAGCGGCAAAGCGGGCAGGAACACGTCGCGCATATAGGCGCGCGCATTGTCGATCTCGTCGGCAACGAACAGGCGGCGCTCGCGCAGGGGCCTGGTCTGCCATAGCAGCGCCACCTGCCTGCGGATGGCGTTCTCCACCTCGTCTCCCTGCGGCGTTACCCTTTCCCCGGCATCGCGCAGTCGCATGAGTGCGGCGATGCGGTTTTTGTGGTCGATCACACTTTTTCGGCGCACCTCGGTCGGGTGGGCGGTGAGCACCGGCACGATGGCCGCGCTTTCCAGCATCTCGGCCACAGAAGCGCGGCTGACCCCCTGCGCCTCCAGCGCTTCCAGCGCCTCGGCCACGGTCGCGCCCTGTTCGCGTGCTACGCCTTGCCGGTCCTCGGCCAGATTGGCGAGCAGCGAGAACAGCATGAAGCCGCGCACGAAATCCAGCGTACCGTCCAGGTCCAGCGCCTCCAGCTCCGGCACGGCCGCGGCACCCGGTCTGGCGCTGCGGTGGCGGTCCACGCTGGCGCGGCGAATCGCCTCGGTCTGGTCATAAAGCGCTTCACCGCCATAAGCGCGGATCACATCGCCAAGCACACGGCCCAGAAAGCGGATGTCGGGATTTTGCGAAATCGGGGGAAGGTCAGCCATGGCCAGATTGTGCGTTGCAACATTTGATGCGTCAAGAGAAGCGTCGCGCGCATCGATCACAGTAAATTCTTGCAAATTTCATGGCCGGCCGCATGGGCAAAAAGAGGGGCCAGTATCGCTTGCAGGAGACAGCCATATGAACGCCCTCACCGACAAGAATCGCGCCGAGGCGCTGAGCAAAGTGCCGGCGGTCACGCTGGTCTTCTGGATCATCAAGATACTGGCGACCACTTTGGGCGAGACTGGCGGCGATACGCTGAGCATGACCTTCAATCTTGGCTATCTGGTCAGTACTTTCATCTTTCTTCCACTGCTGGCGATTTTTATCCTGCTGCAGATTCGCGCCGCCCGCTTTCACCCGTGGCTCTATTGGGCCACCATCATTGCCTCCACCACTGCGGGCACAACCATTGCGGATTTTGCCACGCGCTCGCTGGGCATCGGTTATCCGGGCGGATCACTCCTGCTGCTGACATTGGTGCTGATATCGCTGTTCGTCTGGTATCGCAGCCTCGGAACGGTACGGGTCGAAGCCATCACCTCACGCAGGGCAGAGCTGTTCTATTGGATCACGATCACCTTTTCGCAGACTTTGGGCACCGCGCTGGGGGACTGGACGGCGGATGTACCGGGCTTCGGCTATCTGGGCGCGGCGGCGCTTTTCGCCGGGCTGCTGGCGATCATGCTGATGCTGCATTACGCCACGGCAGTGTCCAAGGTCTGGCTGTTCTGGGCTGCTTTCATCCTTACGCGCCCGCTGGGTGCGACGGTGGGAGATTTCCTCGACAAACCGATCGACAAGGGCGGGTTGGACCTCAGCCGACCGATCGCGTCGCTGGTGCTCGCGGTTCTGATCGTTGGCTGCATCGCGCTGCTGCCGCAACGTGCGGGACGGCACCCGGGGGAAGCGGCGTAGGGGTTCCCGCTTTTCGGTCGGGCTTGTCCCCGCAGGAGAGGAATTGGCTATTCCTCCAGTTCGATGTCCCAGTAGAGCCAGTCGTGCCAGCTTTCGTGCAGATAATTGGGCGGAAAGGCGCGCCCGCGTTCCTGCAATTGCCAGCTGGTCGGCCGGTGGGGATTGAGCATCAACTGCATATGCGCCTCACGCGGCGTGCGTCCGCCTTTTTTGAGATTGCATTGCAAGCAGGCGGTGGTCACATTTTCCCAGCTGGTCCCGCCGCCCTGCCGCCGGGGGACGACATGATCGAACGTCAGATTGGCCTCGCTCCCGCAATATTGGCAGGCGAATTTGTCGCGCAGGAACAGATTAAATCGGGTGAAGGCCGGATATTCGCTGGGTTTCACATATTGTCGTAGCGCGATTACTGAGGGGATTTGCATTGTGAAGCTAGGGCTGTGGACGGCCCGGTCGTAACTGTCGATAATGTCGACCTTATCCAGGAACACCGCCTTGATCGCGGTTTGCCATGGCCAGAGACTGAGCGGATAATAGCTCAGCGGCGTATAATCCGCATTCAGGATCAGCGCCGGACAACTTTCCGGGTGGCGCAAACTTGCGGGATTATCCAGTATGTCGGGATGATACATGCCCGAACCTTTGCTCCTCCACCTGTTTGCCCCCTGATAAACGCAAAAAAGTGACAGGCCAATGAAAGTTTGCGCAACAAAAGCGTCTTTCATCCCCGGGCGCGTTGAAAAGTCTGTGGAAAATGCCGCGATCACGCGCTTCGCCCCGAGCCCGAACGGCGCGCTCCACCTCGGCCACGCCCTGTCCGCGCTCTATTGCCACGATCTGGCGCGATCGACCGGGGGCCGGTTCCTCGTGCGAATCGAGGATATCGACGGCAGCCGCAGCCGGGCCGAACATATTGATCGCGCGCTGGCGGACCTTGCCTGGCTTGGCCTGGATCCGGATGAGCCGCCCTTGCTGCAATCCTCCTGCATTCCACGCTACCGGGCGGCGCGCGACCGCCTGCTGGGCGATGGCCTGCTCTATCGCTGCTGGTGTACCCGCGCCGAAATCACCGAGGCGCTGCGCTACGCCCCGGTGCGCCATGGACCGGACGGCCCGGCCTATCCGGGCACCTGCCGACATGCGGCGCGCGCCGACGGGGAGGACCGGCCCTATAGCTGGCGGCTCGATATGGCTGCGGCATTGGAGCGCGCCGGACCGCTTGGCTGGCGCGATCTGATGCGCGGCGAAGTGGCGGCCAATCCAGGGCGGTTCGGCGATATCGTGATCTGGCGCAAGGACGCGCCAGCCAGCTATCATCTCGCCGCCACGCTGGACGATGCCGCCCAGCATATCGGCCCGGTCGTGCGCGGGGCCGATCTGTTCGATTATACCGATATTCACGTGCTGTTGCAGGCATTGCTGCAACTGCCGCAGCCTTGTTACTGGCACCACCCATTGTTGCTTGGCCCCGATGGAGAAAAGCTGGCGAAATCCAAGGATTCGCCCGCGCTGGAAGTGCGGCGTCTGGCGGGCGAGGATGGCAGAATTCTGGCCGAAGAATTGCGCGCGCACCACTTTCCCGCTGGCATTTCGCTGACCGCTCCCTAACTTATCCTTATGGGTGCACTTCTTGTAATTGGAATTTTCATCGCGGCCAGCCTGGTGCTGGTTGCCCTTATTCGCGGGCTGTCTTCCTTCGCGAACCTCAACCCGGAAGATACCGACCAGGATGGAACGCCGCGCGGCGCCAGCATGCAGAACCGCATGATGTTCGCCCGCGTGAAATGGCAGGCGATTGCCATTGTGCTCGTCGCCCTGCTGCTGATTTTCAGCCAGGCCAAATAGTTCAACGCCACGTGGTCAAGCTCAACAAGATCTATACCCGTACGGGCGACGACGGTGAGACCGGTCTGGTGGACGGATCGCGGCTGCCGAAGGATGACGCGCGCATGGCGGCGATCGGCGATGTCGATGAGGCGAACAGCGCCATCGGCCTGGCCGTCTCCGCCTGCGATGACAGCGCGGCAGGCGATATCACCGGCGGACTGTCCCGCATTCAGAATGATCTGTTCGACCTTGGCGCCGATATTGCGACGCCGGGCACCGATTTCACCCCGTCGGAGATGGAGCTGCGCATCGTGGCGTCCCAGACGGCTTGGCTGGAATCGGAGATCGACCGGCTGAACGAGGCGTTGGAGCCGCTCACAAGCTTCATCCTGCCGGGCGGCACGACCGCCGCCGGGCATCTGCACCTGGCCCGCGCCATCGCGCGGCGTGCCGAGCGTTCCATGGTGGCGGCCCACCATGCCCACGGCATCAATCCCGAAGCCATGCGCTATATCAATCGGCTGTCCGATTATCTTTTTACGGCAGCACGGGCGGCCAATGTTGCATCGGCCGAGGGAACCGGAACCGGCGATGTGCTTTGGAAACCTGGAGCAACGCGCTGATTTCGCGTTGATATCGGTGACTGCGTTTGTGCGTCGCGCCGTCTAGCAAAGGGGCCCGTCATGTCCAGTCAACCGATCTGCGCTGTCCGCAATGCCGCCCTGCTGGATGATTTCCAGCAGACGCGCGCGCTGACCTTCGCCCTGGCCGCGCCTTTGTCGGACGCGGACGCCACCGTGCAATCCATGGAAGATGCCTCGCCATCCAAATGGCACATGGCCCATACCAGCTGGTTCTTCGAAACCTTTATCCTGCGCGATCATGTGGCAGGCTATCAGCCTTTCGATGAAAATTTCGCGTTTCTCTTCAACAGCTATTACGAAGCCGAAGGGGAGCGGCACGATCGGTGCCAGCGCGGCATGATCACGCGGCCATCACTGGACGAGGTGCGCGCCTATCGCGCGCATGTCGATAGCGCCATCACCGCGCATTTCGATGCGCTTCCCGATGATGCGCTGACCTTGCTGGAGCTTGGCGTGCACCACGAACAGCAGCATCAGGAACTGTTCCAGACGGACATTCTGCACCTGCTTTCACGCAATCCACTGAAACCAGCGCTCTGGCCCACGCCGCGCCGGCTGCATAATGCCGCGACAGCCCCTTTGCGGTGGATCGAAGGGAAGAGCGGCATCGTCGATCTCGGCCATGATGGGGGCAGCTTTGCCTATGACTGCGAAGGGCCACGCCATCAGATGTTGCTGACACCCCATGCACTGGCCAGCCGCTGCGTGACCAATGGGGAATGGAAAGAGTTTCTTGCTGCGGGCGGCTATGATGAGCCGCGCCACTGGCTGTCCGACGGATGGGCCTGGGTGCAGGGCAACAATATTCGCGCGCCGCTGTATTGGACGCAGGATGGCGACTGGGCACAATTTGGCAATGACGGCATGCAACCCATCGACGATGCCGCGCCGGTTTGTCACGTCAGCCTGTATGAGGCCGATGCCTTTGCCAGCTGGGCAGGGGCCCGGCTGCCGACGGAGCCGGAATGGGAAAGCGCCGCCGCCGCGCTGGACGCCCATTCGGGCAATCAACTCGATGCCGCCGGGGCCATTCGTCCCGCCCCTGCCCGCACCTCCGCCAAGGCCGGAGACGGCCTGGCGCAGATGTTCGGTGATGTGTGGGAGTGGACCGGCAGTGCGTTCCGCCCCTATCCCGGTTTCAAGCCGGCCGAGGGCGCGGTTGGCGAATATAATGGCAAGTTCATGAGCGGGCAGTTTGTGCTGAAGGGCGGCAGCTGCGCCACCCCGCGCGGCCATGTCCGTGCCTGCTATCGCAATTTCTTTTATCCGCACCAGCGCTGGCAATATACCGGCGTGCGTCTGGCCAAAGATATCTGACGCATTCAAACAGGGATCGATTATGATGGATAGCGACGTCGGCGCAGCTGGCGCCCCGAACGACGCGTTTCGCGACGATGTGTTGCGCGGCCTGGGTGGAAAGCCGCGCGCCATCCCTGCGCGGTGGCTTTATGACCATACCGGATCGGGCCTGTTCGAAGACATTACCGATCTGCCGGAATATTACCCTACCCGGACCGAGCGGGCGCTGCTGAAAAAGCACTGCCCGGAAGTGGCAGACATTGCCGGCACCGGCCATGCCGTGATCGAATTCGGCTCGGGCAGTTCGGTCAAGACGCCGATCCTGCTGAAGGCCGTGCGCCCGGCGGTATATGTACCGATCGATATCAGCGGGGAATTTCTGCGGGAAAGCGCGGTCACGCTCGGCAAACAGTTTCCGGACCTGCCGATCGATCCCGTCGAGGCCGATTTCATGCATCCGATCACCTTGCCGCCAGCGGCGCAGAAACTGCCCAGAATCGGCTTCTTTCCCGGATCGACCATCGGCAATATGGTGCCGCGCACCGCGGTCGACCTGCTGCGCCGTATGCGCGAGAATCTGTCGGAAGGCGCCTTGCTGCTTATCGGTATGGACCGGGTGAAAAGTGAGGCCATTCTGGTTCCGGCCTATGATGATGCGGCAGGCGTCACCGCCAATTTCAACTTGAACCTTATCGATCGCATCAACCGCGAACTGGACGGCAACATGCCGCGTAAGGCTTTCCGGCACCGCGCGCTATGGAATGAGAGCCATGCACGGATCGAGATGCATCTGCAGGCGACACAGGATGTCGATTTCACCGTGGCGGGCCATGACTTCCGCATGGAGAAGGGGGAAAGCATCCACACCGAGAACAGCCACAAGTTCAAGCCGCGCGATTCCCGGCTGCTTCTGCGCGCCGGCGGCTGGGAGCCGATCCGCGAATGGACCGACGAAAAGGGCTGGTTCTCGCTGATCCTGGCAGAGGCTGCGCCGGAACCGCTGGCACCCTGAAGACGGCGGATAACGTCACGCCTGCGATAATGGCGGGCATGTTCGGTCGGTTCTTGTCGAGCCGGGGGCTGGCCCGCTACTGCGACCACCAACGGCCAGCGACAGGCCGACCGTACGCTTTCGAAGGGACATCAAGATGAACAGTATTGGAGTGATCGGCGCCGGACAGATGGGCGCAGGCATTGCGCAGGTTTCCGCTGCGGCGGGCTATCATGTCTTTCTGGCCGATGTGAATCAGGACGTGGCCGAAAAGGCCAAGGCCGCCATCGGCAAGCGGTTCCAGCGGCTGGTCGAGAAAGACAAGATGGACGCGCAGGCCGCCGATGTCGCGCTCGGCCGGATCGAGGCGATCGGCTCGTTCGATAAAATGGCGACGGCCGGGCTGGTCATCGAAGCGGCCACCGAGCGCGAAGAGGTGAAGCGCACCATTTTTGCGCAGGTTGGCGAGGTGCTGGGGCATAAAGCCGTGCTGGCGTCCAACACCTCTTCCATTCCGATCACGCGGCTGGCGCAGGCGTCGCCCGATGCGGCGCGGTTCATCGGCGTGCATTTCTTCAACCCGGTTCCGGTGATGGACCTGATCGAAGTGATCAAGGGACTGGCGACCGCCGACGAAACGGTCGAGATCGTCCGCAGCTATGGCAAGGCGCTGGGCAAGCAGATGGTGTTTGCCAATGACGCGCCCGGCTTCATCGTTAATCGCGTGCTGATGCCGATGCTGAACGAGGCCTGCTTTGCACTGGGCGAAAATGTGGCCAGTATCGAGGATATCGACACCGCCTGCCGCCTGGGCCTCAACCATCCCATGGGGCCGCTGACCCTGGCGGACTTTATCGGGCTGGATACCTGCCTGGAGATCACCAACGTGTTGTTCAGCAGCACCGGCGATCCGAAATTCCGCCCCGCGCCGCTTCTCGTCAAATATGTCGAGGCCGGCTGGTACGGCCGCAAATCCGGCCGTGGCTTTTACGATTATAGCGGGGATGTGCCAAAGCCGACGCGCTGACGACGGTTTTGGGCTGACGGTGATTTGGAGACGGGCCGGCGGCGCAGGCTGCGCGGCTAGAGCCCGTCTTCGTCCTGCTGGGGGCGGTCCCAGTCCCTGGGGCGCTGCAACTGCTCGCTCAGGCCCGGCGGCAGGTTGCGAAAATTGAGATCGCGCTGCGGGAACGGAATTTCCACGCCATTGTCCTTGAACAGGAACCAGAGCCGCTGCAGCACGTCCGATCGAACATTGCCGACGCCTTCCTCCGGGTCCTTGATCCACACCAGAATCTCGAAGTTGACGCTGCTGTCGCCATAGTCGGTCCACCAGATATTGGGGCGGGGCAGGTCCAGCACGCGCGGACTGTCCTCCGCCGCGCGGGCCATCAGCTTGAGCACCAGCTCCATGTCCGACGCATAGGATACGCCCACGGGAATCCGGACACGCACATTCTTGCTGGAATAGCTCCAGTTCTCGACTTCCTCGGTCATGAGGATTTCGTTCGGGATAAGGTGTTCCTTGCCGTCCCGCGTGACGATGGAGACCGCGCGCACGCCGATCTTGTTGACCCAGCCGAAACTGTCGCCAACCGCAATGACATCGCCCGGCTTTATCGAGCGATCCATCAGCAGGATGATGCCGGAGATCAGGTTGCCGAAGGTCTTCTGAAACCCGAAACCGATGGCCAGGCCAAAGGCACCGGAGAACACCGCGAGCGCGGTGAGGTCGATCCCCAGAAAATCGATGCCGACAAAGAAAGCGATGATGATGACCGCGATGCCGGCAAGCTTTTCGACCAGCAGTTTCTGCGCCGGATCGAGCCGGTTGGTGCCCTCGATGAAGTGGCGCGTGAGCCGATTGACGAAGCGCACCAGCGCGAAAAGCAGGACGGCGGTAACCGCCCATTGCAGCACGGCGAGAACGGAAATGCGGGTTTTTCCGGCTTCGAAGCCGATCCGGTCCAGCTCATTGCTGAGCGGCTCGATACCCTGCAGGCCCTCCACCAGCCCATTGACCACGAACAGGAACACCACGCCGGACAGCAGCAGCGCGGCCCATTGCGGCATGCGCAGGAAGCGGATGGCGCGATTGATCACCAAGGTGGATGCCGCCGCCAGATTGAGGCCGATCAGCGCAATCGATAACTGGCCCCAGTTGCGGGCCTGAAAAATGATGAAGAGCAGGATCGCGACGATCAGAAAACGCGCAACCCGCTCGATCCGCTTGCACCGCCCGGGATGGGGGCCCTGTTTGAGCCGGTTCTGGACGAAATCTTCGATCTGCGGTGCCAGCGCGCTCGCGCTGGCCCAGCCGATGAGCCACGCTGCCAGAATGAGGCCCAAGGCCATGGCGGCGGAGCTGATGTCGAGATCTGCTGCAATGCCCTGATTGGCCAGCCAGTCTTCCAGAGCCCTCATGCGCTGCGGTTCTGCAACACGCCCAAGGCCTGCTCAAGATCGGCAATCAGATCGGCCGGATCCTCCAGGCCGATGTTCAGCCGGATCAGCTGTCCGTCGGCGCTCCAGCTGGTCGCCGTGCGGTCGGGCGCCGGATCGACCGGTAGCGCCAGGCTTTCAAACCCGCCCCAGCTATAGCCGATCCCGAACAGGTTCAGCGCGTCGATCATCGTGGCAACATCGTCATCGCTCGCATGGCGCAGAACGAAGGAGAAGAGGCCGGACGACCCGCTGAAATCCCGTTTCCAGACATCGTGACCGGGGCAGTTTGGCAAGGCGGGGTGCAGCACCGCAGCGATGTCCGCGCGCGCATTCAGCCAGCGCGCGACGGCCAGCGCATTGGCTTCGTGCCTCCGCAGCCGCACATCGAGCGTGTGAAGCCCGCGATGCGCCAGATAGGCATCGTCAGGGCTGATGACTTGCCCGAACTGATAGGCGGTGCGGCGCAGGGCGGTCCAATATTCCGCCGTCGTGGTGACGCTGCCGAGCATGATATCGCTATGCCCGCCAATATATTTGGTGCCTGCCAGAATGGCCAGATCGACGCCGTGCTGCAGCGCGGGAAAGAACAGAGGCGTGGCCCAGGTGTTGTCCAGCAGCGTGGCGATACCGCGCGCTTTCGCAGCGGCGCAAATGGCGGGAACATCCTGCACTTCAAAGGTCAGACTGCCGGGACTTTCAAGCAGGATCGCGGCGACGCGGCCGCCCGTGGGCTGCGGCTCCATCAAGGCAATGATATCGTCGACGCTGGCCATGGGATCGAACCAGCGCGTGGTGACGCCCCATTGTTTCAGCCAGGCGCTGGCGAAGCTGCGCGACGGATCATAGGCATTGTCCGTCATCAACAGAACGTCGCCGGGCTTCAGCACGGCGAGCAGGGCGCAGGAGATGGCCGCAACGCCGGAGGGGAAGAGATAGGTGTCTTCCGCGCCGGGCTCCAACTCGGTCAAGGCTTCGGCAAGGGCCCAGTGCGTGGGTCCACCGCGGCGACCATAGAAGAAGTTGTTGCGCTGAACCGGGCCTTTGGCGGCGCGCAAATCGGCGACGCTGTCATAAAGATGCGTGCTTCCCCGCCAAAGTGGTGGGTTGACCACTCTGCCCCCGGTCCAGTGCTTGCGACGACCAGCCGTTACAACAGTGGTGGCGGCTTTGGTTTCTTTGATACCGTCGCCCAAAAACCGCCTCCGTCTGTGTCGAGATCTTCCGAATTATACCGCTTCTACCCGCATGTGACCGGGTGGAAACAGCGATCAGGCAGTGGCTTTGGGTGTATCCGCATCGGCGCCCCATTCGGACCATGCACCATCATACAGGCGCACATCCGATTTGCCGAGCAGATGCGCGGCGAACAGGGGAACGGCGGCGGTCATGCCGCTGCCACAGCTGGTGATCATCGGCTTGTCGAGATCGACCCCGGCGTCCTTGAACACGCTCTTCAGCTCGTCACCGGTTTTCCAGGTGCCGTCGGCATGAAAGAAAGCGCCGTGCGGCGTGTTGTGCGAGCCGGGGATGTGGCCACGGGCCAGATCGTCGCGCGGTTCGGCTTCTTCACCGGTGAAGCGACCCGCCGGACGGGCATCGACCACTTCGGCACCCTTGTCGTGCAGATTGGACATGACGTCGGACTTCTTGGCCACCTGCTTTTCGTCCTTCCAGACGGTGAAGTGGCGATGACGGATGTCAGGCTTGCCGGTTTCCAGCGGCCGACCCTCGGTCTTCCACTTGCTCAGACCGCCATCGAGGATGGCGACCGAATGGGCACCGAACATGTTGAGCATCCACCAGGCGCGCGCGGCGCTTTTCAGCGGGCTGTCGTCATACAGCACCACCCGGCTGCCATCGCCCAGGCCGAGCGACTGCATCCGGCTGGCGAACTTCTCCGCGCTGGGCAGCATATTGGGCAGATCGCCAGAGCTGTCCGCCAGTTCGCCGAGGTCCATGAAGACCGCGCCCGGAATATGGCCGCCCTCGAACTCGGCGCGCGCATCGCGCCCGGCATCGGCCAGGAAATAGGTCGCGTCGACGATACGCAGATCGCTCGCGCCCATTTCGCCTGCCAGCCATTCGGTCGAAACTAGTTGGTCCATCGTCTTTTTCCCGCTTGAGTAAGGCTGGCACGGTTAGCGCCATCGGGCGCATGTGAAAACCCTTGCCGTTACGTCATAATGTTTCGATCTGCTCCAACAGGGTGGCCGCGCGGTCGCGCAGCGCCTTCTTCTCCTGCGAATCCTTGCGCTCCCAATTGCGATAGGCCAGCGACATACGGTTGTTGCCGGACAGCTTATCCTCATTGCGGACCAGAAAATCCCAATAGAGCGCATTGAACGGGCAGCTGTCTTCGTCGGTCCTGGTCTTCACATTATAGGCGCAGGCTCCGCAATAATCCGACATCCGGTCGATATAATTGCCCGAAGACGCATAGGGCTTGGACGCCAGCAGGCCGCCATCGCCAAACTGGCTCATGCCCAGCACATTGGGCAATTCCACCCATTCATAGGCGTCGGCATAGACCTCGAGATACCAGACATGGATCTGCTTGGGATCGATCCCGGCGAGCATGGCGAAATTGCCGGTGACCATCAGCCGCTGGATATGATGGGCATAGGCATGATCCAGCGTCTGGCCGATCGCCTGCGCCATGCACTCCATGCGGGTATCGCCATCATAATAGAAGCCGGGCAGATCGCGATCCGCGCCGAAGAAGTTGCGCTCCACATAGTCCGGCCCTTCGCGCCAGTAGATGCCGCGCATATATTCGCGCCAGCCGATGATCTGGCGGATAAACCCTTCGGCGGCGTTGAGCGGCACCTTGCCTGCGCGGTAACGCTCTTCGACATCCCGGCACAGATCGACCGGATCGAGCAGGCCGCTATTGATATAGGGGCTCAGAATGGAGTGCCACAAGAACGGCTCGCCGCGCAGCATGACATCCTGATAATCGCCGAAATTGGGCAACGCCTCATCCAGAAACTGGAGGCGCGCGCGCATGGCTTCCTCATGAGTCACGGCGAAACGAAAATGGTCGGTCGTGCCGGGATGATCGGCAAAATGCGCATTGACCAGAGCGATCACCGCTTTCGTGGTGTCGTCCGGGCGAAAGCGGATCGGGCGGGGCATCAGCAGATCGCCGCCGGGGGCCGGCTTGCGGTTTTCGCTGTCATAGTTCCAGGCATCGCCCTCCGGCTTGTCCCCGTCCATCAGGAGGCCGGTCTTGCGCCGCATCTCGCGGTAGAAGAACTCCATGCGCAGCTGTTTCTTGCCTTCGGCCCAATCCTCGAACTCGGCATGTGTCGCAAGAAAGCGCGTGTCCGGGCAGATGGTTACCGGAAGATCGAACCGCTCCTCCCATTGTTCCAGCATTTCGCGCACGCGCCATTCGCCGGCTTCGGTGACCCTGATCGCCGACGGCGCATGGCGCTCGATCGCGCGGGCCACTTCGCCGGAAAAGCTGCCATCATTATCGGGATCGTCCAGCATCACATAATCGACCGTCCAGCCGCGATCGCGCAGCGCTTCGGCATGATGGCGCATGGCAGACAGGATATAGGCGATCTTGGCCTTGTGATGACGGACATATTCCGTCTCGTTGGCCACTTCCATCATCAGGATGATGCAGTCTTCCGGCTCCATGCCGTCTAGCGAGGAGAGGTCGAGCGACAATTGGTCGCCGAGAATGGGGATCAGAACGGGATGGGCCATGCTGTGATCCAAAGCGCTGAACGCAGCGCTTCGTTCCCTTGCCGCCCCGTCCGGTCAGACAGGCTTGGAGGCGATGCCGGTCAAATGACGCGGTCCGCGATCGACCGGGATCGGGCCGAGCCTTTCCTGCCCGGCAGCGCCGCGGCGGCCGATGACGAAGCTGGCCTGCGTGCGATCCTCACCATCCTGCCAGGCATAGTGCAAATCGGCGGCCACCAGCGGGATGATGACCTGTCGATCGTTCATGCGGAAGATGATGCCGGGATCGAGCATGACGCGCATTTCCCCCTCCACGGGGGTGCGGCTGGTGGCGGCCATGGAGGGCAGTTCCACGGTCTGGCCGGCCGAGAGGCCCTGGAAAAAACGATCTACCTGCGCCTGCGTATCCTGACCGCCCGGCAGGATGTTGAGCTTCAGCGTGCCGCCGCTACTCGGGCCGTCGCCACTGTTGGTCAGCCAGAGCCGGTAGGCGAGGATGAACTGGTCCTCGCTTTGCTCGGCACCCAGAATTTCCAGCGCCATCTCGATCTGCGCGCGGCCACCGGCAGCCGGGCGTGCCATCCTTGTGGTCACGAAGCCTGCACTGGCGAGGGACGGTGTAGCGTTGGGCGGCGGCGATTGCGGCGTGGGTGTGGGTGGGGGCGGCGAACCGGTAAGGCCGGAAAAGGCCCGCACCGTGCCCGGCGGTTTGGCAGCCGGACTGTTTGCCGCAGGCGCGCCGGCGACGGCCTTGCTGCTGGTGGTGACCATGCCACATGGCAGCGGTTTTTTATCCGCCTGGCTGGCCGGGGCCGTGGTGTCGGCGGTGGCAGGCTGGCTGACGGGCGACGGATCGCGTTTCACGGGTGGCGTTTCGGGCGGGGTATCGGCGCTCGGCACGTTCAAGGATGTCGTGCTGTGCACAGGCTGCCTGCGCCGGAACCGCCATAAAGCCACACCAGCCGCCGCAATCAGCAGCCCCAATATCCACAGCCAGAGAGCATTATTGCCGCGGGCCGCCTCGGGCGGATTGACTTCTGCCGCTTCGGGAGCAGGCAGCGGCGCGGTTGCCGGTGCCGGGGTGGCGACGGCTTCCGGCGCGGCGTCCACATTGCCGGGCTCGCCCGCCGCTACGGGGATATCGGTGCTTTCCGCTTCGCGCGTCTGCGGTTCGGGTGCCCGCTGTTCCGGCGCAGGGCGCGCGGCTGTCGTGGGGCGGGGCGCCGCTGTGGTGCGCGCAGCGGGCGTCGGGGCCGCTTTGGGCGCAGGGGCGGGTCTTTCGACGCCGGTCGGCACCGTCACGGGGGCGGGCCGGGAAGATGGCGTGGGCAAGGGCAGTGGCGCGATCACCGGGCCCGGGGTGGGCGCCGGGGTCGGCACCGGATCGAGCCGGAACTGGATCGACGGGTCCGGCGCCTGCTGCGCTGCCACGGGCGTGAGCGGATACAGGATCAGCGCCAGCGGCAGAATGGCCCCAGGCCCGCGCCGGACATGTTTTCGGGAATGACAGATGGCAATGCTCGCCTTAATAGCGGCCGTCATGGCCGAACAATCAACACCCCGATTCCTGGGGCAGGACAGCCCGCTACCCGCTTCGCCGGATGAGGCGCAACTGGATTATGTACCCAATCCGCGCGCCGGGCAACTATACTGCGTCCGATTTACGGCGCCGGAATTCACGTCCCTGTGCCCGGTGACCAGCCAGCCCGATTTTGCGCATCTGGTGATCGATTATGCGCCCGGTGAGACGATCGTGGAGTCCAAATCGCTCAAGCTGTTCCTTGGCAGCTTCCGCAATCACTGCGCTTTTCATGAGGATTGCACGGTCGGCATCGGCGTGCGTCTGTTTGAAGAGATGGCGCCCAAATGGCTGCGTATCGGCGGATATTGGTATCCGCGCGGTGGCATCCCGATCGATGTGTTCTGGCAAAGCGGCGTCGCGCCGGAGGGTTTATGGGTGCCGGAGACCGGCGTCGCACCCTATCGCGGCCGTGGCTGAACTCCGCCGATAACGACCCAATGTTCGGGCGGGCGCAATAATAAATAGCGTGCTTTCATCTTCCCTTCATCTGCCACTGACATTATTGTTAATATTATGACCGTCAGCCATAGCCACGCCATCGCCATCACGCCTGAAGACATCGACTTCATGGGCCATGTGAACAATGCCAATTATTTGAGCTGGGTGCAGGATGCGGTCGTTGCGCACTGGCAGAAGATCGCGCCAAGCCAGGCGGTGGCCGAACATCTCTGGGTCGCGCTGAAACATGAGATTACCTACCGCAAGCCTGCGTTCCTGAACGATGAAGTGTTCGCCGAGGTGATCCTGCAGAAAGTGCAGGGCGCCCGGGCCTTTTACGACACCGTGATCACGCGCGGTGAAGAGGTGCTGGCAGAGGTGAAATCCAGCTGGTGCTGCCTCGATGCCGAAACCCTGCGGCCCACCCGGATCGCCAAGGATGTGGCGGAATATTTCTTTCCTTCGACACAAGACTGATTCTTTTCGACGAAGGCGATAGCGGCGACCGCCAAATCGCTTGATGGAGCCTGGGGGCGGGCATAGTCTGCGCGGACAACGCCTAGCCCGGAGCTCTCCGTACCATGACCATATCCCTTTCGTTCGGTCGGCTTCTTGCCGCCGCGTCCACGCTCGCCTTCGTTGCAACGGGCGCGTCCGTGCCAGCGGCGGCGCAGACTGCTCAGGGCATGGCGGCCGATGCCAAGCCTGCACCGCAGCAGGACATGGTCGACCCCAGCCTGCCCACGCAGCTTCCGCGCACGGCCGTGCCGCATCGCTATACCATCGATATCGTGCCCAATGCGCAGGCCCTGACCTTCGGCGGATCGGTGCGGATCGCGCTCGATATCGTGAAGCCTACCGACACCCTCGTGCTCAACGCGGCGGATCTCGCGATGGACAGCGTGACGCTGTACGGTCCGGACGGTAAATGGCGCACGGCCAAGGTCGCCCTGAACGCCGATGCGCAGACTGCGAGCTTCGATTTTGGCGAGCGCATGCCCAAGGGCGCCTATCTGCTCGACATCGTCTACACCGGAAAAATCGGCACGCAGGCGAACGGACTGTTCGCGCTGGACTATCAGGACCCGGACGGGACCGAGCGCCGCGGGCTGTTCACCCAGTTCGAAGCGCCCGATGCGCGCCGGTTTGTACCGAGCTGGGACGAGCCGGATTACAAGGCCGTATTCGATCTGTCCGCCACCGTTCCGGCGGACCAGATGGCGCTCAGCAACATGCCGGTGAAAACGAGCGAAGATGTCGGCAATGGCTTGCGCCGCGTCACCTTTGGCAGTTCGCCGATCATGTCGAGCTATCTGCTGTTCTTCGGCCTGGGCGATTTTGAACGGATCAACCGGCAGGTGGCCGGGACCGATGTCGGCATCGTCATGAGCAAGGGAAAGACCGATCAGGGGCAATATGCGCTCGACAGCGCATCGGCCATCCTGCCCTTCTTCAACGACTATTTCGGCACGCCCTATCCATTGCCGAAGCTCGACAATATTGCCGGACCGGGGCAGTCCCAGTTCTTCGGCGCGATGGAAAACTGGGGCGCGATCTTCACCTTCGAGCGCATCCTGCTGAACGATCCGAGCATCAGTTCCGAGGGCGATCGCCAGCGCATCTTCTCGGTCGCCGCGCATGAAATGGCGCATCAGTGGTTCGGCGATCTCGTCACCATGGCCTGGTGGGACGATCTCTGGCTGAACGAAGGGTTCGCCAGCTGGATGGAGAACAAGACGACGGCCACATTGCACCCGGAATGGGGCGCGGATATCGACCGTGTGGGCGCGCGGGAAGCCGCCATGGGCCTGGACAGCTATGCCTCCACCCACCCGATCGTGCAGACGATCCGGACGGTCGAGCAGACCAATCAGGCGTTCGATGCGATCACCTATTCCAAGGGCGAGTCGGTCATCGCGATGCTGGAATCCTATGCCGGCGCGGATGTCTGGCGCAAGGGCGTGCAGGATTATGTGAAAGCGCATCAATATCAGAATACGCGGACGGACGATCTGTGGAATGCCGTCGAGGCGGCGGGCGCAACCGATCTGACGCAGATCGCCCACCAGTTCACCTTGCAGCCGGGTGTGCCATTGATCCAGGTCGCCTCGGCGCAGTGCAAGGCAGGCAACACCGCCATCACGCTGCGACAAGGCGAGTTTTCCGCCGATCGCCGGGATGCCGTGCTGGCCAAGCCGCAAAGCTGGAACGTGCCGGTGCTGGCCGCCACCATCGGTGGGCAGACAGTGGACGCCGTGACGCAGGGTGCGACGACGTCCATGACCGTGCCCGGCTGTGGCCCCGTGCTCGTCAACGCCGGACAGGCGGGCTATTATCGCACGCTCTACGCCGCGCCGCAGCTCGCTGCGCTGGCCGAAAACTTTGCCGGCCTGGCCCCGATCGATCAATATGGGCTGCTGAACGACAATATGGCGCTGGCCTATACGGGCTATCAGCCGATGGGCCCTGCGCTCGATCTGGTGGCCGCCATTCCCGCCAATGCCAATCCCAAGGTGCTGGGTGAAGGTCTGGGTGTCTGGAGTGGGCTGTATGACCTGTTCGATGACGAACCGGCTGTGCAGGCGCAGGTCGGGCGCATAATCCAGCAACGCTACGCACCGGTCCTGGGCCGCCTCGGCTTGTCGGTGCGGGACGGGGAAGCTGCCGCCGACACGTTGCTGCGTCCCGCGCTGATATCGGTCCTGGGGTCGACCGACCTGAAGTCTGTGACGGCGGAACGCACACGCCTGCTCGCGGCGCTGGCCAAGAACCCGAAGGCGCTCGACGGGCCGCTCAAGACGACATGGCTTGGTCTCATCGCGCGGGATGCGGATGCGGCGGACTGGCAGACGCTGCAGGGCCTCGCGCGCAAGGCAGGCGGGTTTACCGAACGCTCTGCGCTCTACGGCGCGCTTGGCGGAACGAAGGATCCGGTTCTTGCGGCACGCGCCCTGGACCTCGCGATTACCAATGAGCCCGGGGCCACGATCGGCGCCGCGATCATTTCCTCCGTATCGCGCAACAATCCGGAGCTGGCGCTGGACTTTGCGCTGGCCCATCCTGCGGACATCGACCGGATCGTCGATAACAGCGCACAGTCGCGCTATGTCGCGCGATTGGCGGCAGGGTCCGACGATCCGGCGACGATCGAAAAGCTGGAAGCCTACGCCAAGGCCAATCTGGGTGAAGAAGCACGCAAGCCGGTCGACCAGACGATTGCGATCATCCAGTCCCGGCTGGAACGACGCCAGCGGATCATGGATCAGGCGCGTCAGTGGATCATGGCCAACGCTGGCTGACCCTGGCGGCGGGCTGCGACGCGGGCGCTTTTAGCGCATCAACCCGCCGAGCAGCCCGCGCGCAAAGCGGCCCAGTCCGGGAATACCGACAAGCTTCTCCAATTCGGTGCCGACCGAGCCGGCGGCGGCACTGGCCGCGCTCTTGCCGGGGGAGGCGCGGCTCGTCTTTCCCGCCAATTTTCGCCCGAGCATGCCGCCAGCGGACGATGCCGCGGCGCCGATGGCCGCCTTGCCGGCCTTTTCCCAGATCGAGCTGGTCCGCCGGGGCTGCTTGCGGACATCGTCCAAGCCCTGGCGCGCGACGGCGTCTGCCGTCTCCGCGGCATCCTGCGCTTTTGCCGCCAGCACTTCGGCGCAGGATTCGCGGTCGACCTCTTTATCATATTTCTCGCCGAACGGGGAGATCGAGCGAATGATGGCGCGCTCTTTGGCGGTTAGAGGCCCAGCGCGCGAGCGCGGCGGCTTGATCAAGGTTCGCTCGACAATGGAGGGCGCACCATCGGCCATGAGGGTGGACACCAGCGCCTCGCCAACCTTGAGCTCGGAAATGGCCGTTTCGACATCCAGCTCAGGATTTTCCCGAAAGGTTTCCGCCGCCGCGCGGATGGCTTTCTTGTCGCGCGGTGTAAAGGCGCGCAGCGCATGCTGGATACGGTTGCCCAGCTGCCCGGCCACGCTGTGCGGTATGTCCACCGGGTTCTGCGTGACGAAATAGACGCCGACACCCTTGGAGCGGATCAGGCGAACCACCAGCTCCACCTTGTCCAGCAGAACCTTGGGTGCGTCATCGAACAGCAGGTGAGCCTCGTCGAAGAAGAAAACGAGCTTCGGTTTGTCCGGATCGCCCACTTCCGGCAACGCTTCGAACAGTTCGGACAACAGCCAGAGAAGGAAGGTGGAGTAGAGCTGCGGGCTTTGCATCAGCCGGTCGGCGGACAGAATATTGACCTGCCCGCGGCCTTGCGCGTCGATCTGCATCAGATCGGCAATCTCCAGCGCCGGTTCCCCGAAAAACCGCGCGCCGCCCTGCGCTTCCAGCTGCAGCAGTGCGCGCTGGATGGCGCCCACGCTGGCGGTGGAAACATTGCCATATCGGCCAGACAGTTCCTTGCGGTTGGCACTGGCCCAAAGCAGCAACGATTGCAGATCGGCCAGATTGAGCAACAGCAGCCCCTCGTCATCCGCCGCGCGAAAGGCAATCTCCAGAACGCCGGCCTGCGTATCGTTGAGCTGCAGCAGGCGGCTGAGCAGCAGCGGCCCCATTTCGGAAATGGTGGTGCGTACGGGATGGCCCTGCTCGCCGAACAGATCCCAGAAAACGACCGGATTGTCGGCATAGGCATAGTCATCATAGCCGATGTCCCGCGTGCGGCTGGTGAACGGTTCGTGCAATTTGCCATCCGGCGAGCCGGCCATGGCCATGCCCGCCAGATCGCCTTTCACATCGGCCAGGAAAACGGGCACCCCCTGCCGGGAGAAGCTTTCTGCCAAACCTTGCAGCGTGATCGTCTTTCCGGTGCCGGTTGCGCCTGCGATCAGGCCATGGCGATTGGCCCGGCGCAGGTTGAGCGTCTGCGGCTCGCCGCCGGGCTTCGCCTGACCAATGAAGATCGCTTCGCCGCTGTCCGCTACCATCCTACATCTCCCGAAAGTTCGATGGCTTTGGGTGGCAGATCGCTTTGCACAAGAAAAGGCCCCGGAAGCGTCAAGCGACCGGGGCCTTGAAAAATGCTGATCCGGAAAACTACTCGTCCTGGATGCGAACCGGCACGAACAGGGGTGGACGGCCGCCCAGCGGCTGTACGCGCAGCAGCACGGCTTCCTTGCCGGAACGCTGCGCCACGTCGATCGCTCGTTCGAACGCCTGAACATTGGGGACGGCCGCGCCGCCAACCATCAGGATCACTGCGCCGCGCGAAATACCCTTGCGGGCTGCATCACTATTGGGATCGACCGCATTGACGACGACGCCCTGCACATCCGCGTTCAACCGCAACTGGCGCCGGATGGTCGGCGTCAGTTCGACCGTCGCAATGCCAAGATCGGCCTGCGCCGCCTGCTCGGCCATGCTGTCGTCCTGCTCGGAGAAATCGCCCCCATCATCGCCAGCGAGGCTCGCCAGCTCTTCGTCCGATGGACGCTGGGAGATGTTGACGTTCAACCGCTTGCGCTGGCCGTTGCGAACCACTTCCACCGGAACGGTCTGTCCGACGGGGATGTTCGCGACGACATAGGCCAGAGTGTTATCGAGGTTGATAGCCTGACCGTTGATTTTGGTGATGACATCACCCGGCTGGATGCCCGCCTTGGCCGCCGCTGCGCCGGGCACCACGCTCTGCACGAAAGCGCCGCTGTTCTTGTCAGGCACGCCGGCGATGGATGCAGCGAGATCTTCCGAAAGCGGCTGGAACTGGATGCCCAGATAGCCACGCTCGATCTTCTCGCCGCTCTTCAGCGCGTTGATGATCGGCGCGGCGACTTCGGACGGTGTCGCAAATCCCAGGCCCACGCTGCCGCCGGTGGGTGAGAGGATGGCGCGGTTGATACCGATGACCTCTCCGTTCAGGTTGAACAGCGGGCCACCGCTATTGCCCTGATTGATGGCCGCATCGGTCTGGATGAAACGGTCATAGGCGCCGCCGGTATCGACCCCGCCCTGACCCACATTGCGATAGAGCGCCGAAACGATGCCGCTGGTTACCGTGCCGCCGAGACCGAGCGGGTTGCCGATGGCGACGACCCAGTCACCCACGCGCGCCTTGGTCGAATCGCCAAGCTTTACGAAAGGCAAAGCACCCTTGGCGTTGATCTTCAGCACGGCGATGTCGGAATCGGAATCGCGGCCAACCAGGGTTGCGTCATATTCGGTGCGATCAGGCATAATCACCGTGATCGAGTCCACAGTCGCATTTTCATTTCCGGGCGCCACCACATGGTTGTTGGTGACGATGTAGCCGTCGGCTGAAATGATAAAGCCGGAACCCAGAGACTGCGCTTCCTGCGTGCGCGGTTGGCCTTGCTGTGCGCCGCGCTGCCCGAAAAACTGACCGAACAGACCGGCCATGGGATTGCTTTCCACCTTCACGGTCTGCTTCGTGGAAATGTTGACCACGGCAGGCTGCAACTGCTGGGCCAGATCGGCAAAGCTCATCGGCGCGCCGCCGGGGGCAAGCGCGCGCATGACATGATCTTCATTCTGCGCGGTTTGGGCGGTGACGGGCGTTCCGTTCACCAGGGCGACGGAGCTGCCGCCGAGAAGAAGCGCTGCGGTAAAAGCATAGGCATAGCGCACGTTGGTATGTCCTCTCAAAATGTGATCCTCGTCAAAAAACTTGGGTCGGACGCCCCCGATGAAGGGGGAACTGATGCACCCTCAACGCTGAACATGGATTGAATATCCACCGCTCACGCCGGGATCAGCGGCCCGGATTGCGGAAGTTGCGAAGATATTCGTTGTCCGGCGAAATCACGATGTTGGTATCGCCCTTACCCTGCTCAAACGTGCGGGAATAAGATTCCATCGAGCGATAGAAATCATAAAAGGACGGGTCCTTGCCAAAGCTTTCGGCATAGGTCCGCGCGGCTTGCGCTTCGGCATCGGCCCGGATGATCTGCGCCTGCTTTTCGCCCTCGGCACGGATCGCGACGGCTTCCTGCTGGCGGGCGGTACGCATCCGCTCATAAGCGGATTGCAGCGGCGTGCCTTCGGGAAGATCGGCCCGCTTGATCCGCACATCGATCACCTGTGCGCCATATTTGTTGGCTTCGATATTCAGCGCCGTCTGGATATTCTCCATCACCTGGCCGCGCTCGGGGCTCAGCAAGGTAGCGAAGGCGCGCTTGCCCAGCTCGTTGCGCAGGGAGGAACCCAGAATCGTGCGAAGCTGATCCCCTAGCGCATCTTCCGTACGGATGGTGGTGTACATGCGCAGCGGATCGGTGATGCGGAAACGGGCATAGGCGTCCACCTGCAGGCGCAGCTGATCGGTCGACAGCACTTCCTGACGGGCCATTTCGACCCGGCGAATGCGCTTGTCGATGAACTGGATCTGTTCGATGAACGGGATGCGGGCCACCAGATTGCCTGGCGTGGCACCGAAATCCTCGTCCGCACGATAGGGGTTCACGATCCGGTCCGGCTTACCATAGGCCGTGATGATCGCTTGCTTCGTCTCCGGCACAATCGACACGGTCATCATGATGAACAGCAAGACAGCAAGAATAACCAGCGCGATGGCCAGCGGGTTGGCCCAGAATTTGCGGATCATGGCGTGCCCTCCACGGTTGCCACCGGCTGTTCGGCGCGGCGCTTCAGTTCGGGAAGCGGCAGATAGGGCGTCACATTGCTACCGGACTCGATGATGGTCTTGTCGACACCGCCCAGCACGCCTTCCATGGTTTCATAATAGATACGGCGGCGGGTCACTTCGGGCGCAAGCCTGTATTCGGCATAGACCTTGTCGAACCGGGCGGTGTCGCCCAGCGCGCGCTCGATCACGCGCTGCGAGAAGGCGCGGCTGTTGTTGATGGCCGACTCGCGTTCCTGCTTGGCGGCGTTCACTTCCTTGAACGCCTCATTCACTTCGGCCGGCGGATCGGACTGCAGGATGGAGATGGCCTGCACATCGATGCCGGAACGGTAGCTGTCGAGAATTTGCTGCATGCGCTCGCGCACCTGTGCCTCGATTTCACCACGGCCAGGGCCGATGGCGGAGATCAGTTCGAAATTTGCCACGGCGGCGCGCATGGCGCTCTCGCCGACTTCAGCGACGGTCTGTTCCGGATCTTCCAGCTGGAACAGGAAGCGCTGCGGGTCGCGCACGGACCAGCGCACTTCATAGGCCATGTCGATGATGTTCTGGTCGCTGGTCAGGATCAGATTTTCCTGGCTTGCGCCGGTGGAGCCGATCTGGGTGGTGCGGATCGCCTGGGTATCGACCTTCTGCAGCTTTTCCAGCGGTGCCGGCAGCGTGAAATGGAAGCCCGGGCCGACGGTGCGATTATAGGCGCCAAGCCGCGTCACCACGCCTTCTTCTTCGGCCCCCAGAACGTGGACGCTCGAAAAAGCCATCCACAACGCCACCAGGGCAACGGCGGCCAGCAGCCAGACGGACTTGTTTCCCGATCCACCGGGCATGTTGAATTTGCCGCGATTGCGGAAAATGTCTTCCAGTGAAGGGCCGCGCGATTTTCGCGGGCCACCACCACCGCCAGAGCCCTGCGGCGGCGGTGTCCATGGGTTTCGGGGACCGCCGCCATTGCCGCCGTCGCCACCTCCCTTTCTAGGGCCGCCCCAAGGGCCTTGATCGTTCATCATCGTGCCGGAACCGGACGCGCTGGAAATTTCACTCATGACCCATGGTATAGGAAGGCGTGCAGCAGAAAAACAGTGCCAAGCGTGAATAAGGCCCCTATGTCCCGCCGCATGTCGACAGCTGAGGAAATGAAGGCGGCGTTGCAAGCCGCAACCGGTGGCCGCGCGCAGCTGGTGCGCGCCGACGATGCGGCGCTGACGGTGACGATCGACGTCGCCGGACTCAATGAGGCCATGCGCACCGATATCGAAAAAACCGTCAGGTCGTCGCTGGAACCCCATGCAGGACAACGCACCGTTCGCGTGGCGATGACGGCGGACCGCACGAAGCCGCGGCTGATCGCGGTGGGCAGCGGCAAGGGCGGTGTCGGCAAATCGACCTTATCGGCCAATCTTGCAGTCGCGATGGCACGGCGTGGCCGGTCCGTCGGGCTGGTCGATGCGGATATTTACGGTCCATCGGTGCCGACGCTGCTGGGCCGGGAGAATGTGAAGCCGGAATCGCAGGACCGGAAACTGGTGCCGGTGATGAGCGATCACGGGGTACCATTTCTCTCCATGGGCCAGCTGGTCGATGCCGGGCAGGCGGTGGCATGGCGTGGTCCGATGGCGGGCAAGGCGCTGCATCAGTTGATCGATGCGCAATGGGATGGCGCGCGAGAGCTGGTGGTGGATCTGCCGCCCGGCACAGGGGATATCCAGCTTTCCATGGTGCAGAGCCACAAACCGGCGGCTGCGGTCATCGTGTCCACGCCGCAGGATCTGTCGCTGATCGACGCTGCCCGGGCGATCGCCTTTTTCGATAAAGCGGGGGTGCCGGTGATCGGGCTGGTCGAGAATATGGCGGGCTATCTTTGCCCCCATTGCGGGGAGATCAGCGATCCATTTGGCAGCGGCGGTGCCGAGGCGGCGGCCAGAGCGCTCGACATGCCCTTTCTCGGTCGCATCCCTCTCGACATCGCCATCCGCAAGGCCAGCGATGCCGGGGTGCCGCCTGCTGCCGGAGACAGCGTGCAAGGCAAGTCCTTTGCTGCCATAGCGGACAAGGTGATTGAATGGATGGACAGGAGCCCGGACCATGCCGCTTGAACGCGATGACGAGATCAAGACCCTGCTGGAGCAGACGACACGCATCGCCATGGTTGGTGCGTCGCCCAAGCCGCAGCGGGCGAGCAACGGCGTGCTGAAATATCTGCTGGATCAGGGATATGAGGTCATTCCGGTCAATCCGGGCCATGCCGGCAGTACGATCCATGGCGCGCCCGTGGTCGCCGCGCTGGCAGATATCGATGGCGCGATCGACATGGTGGACATCTTTCGCAACAGCGAGGATGCGGGCGAAAGCGTGGACGACGCCATTTCGGTGGGCGCCAAGGCGGTATGGATGCAGCTGGGCGTGGTGAATGAAGCCGCGGCGGCCCGTGCCGAAAAGGCCGGGCTCGCGGTCGTCATGGACCGTTGCCCCAAGATCGAGATTCCGCGCCTCGGTGTCCGGAAAGACTGACCCTCAGCGATCGGACGCGGGGCAGAATAGCGCCCGTGGCGTCAGCCGCCGTTCGCTGCTGATCGGCGGGCTGGCGGCGGGCGGCCTGGTGGTCGGCTGGACGCTCTGGCCGCGGCAATATCGGCCGGGTTTCGCCGCGACGGATAATGAACGCGTGTTCGATGCCTGGTTGAAGATCGCGCGCGATGGCCAGGTGACGGTTGCGCTGCCGCAAGCCGAACTTGGCCAGGGTGTCTATACGCAGCTGGCCCAGATCGTGTGCGGTGAGCTTGGCGCCGACTGGCGCACGGTGGCGGTGCAGCCGGCGGCGATCAATCCGCTCTTCTCGAACAGCCTGCTCGCGCGCGAATGGGCTCCTGCCGTCCTGCCGGCGCGTGCCGAACAGGCGGAGGACGAACCGGTTGTTGGCGAAGCGCTGGAAGAGCTTGCCACCCGAGGAACCTTCATGGTTACGGCGGGGTCCAGCTCCGTGCGCATGTTCGAGCGGCCTGCGCGGGTGGCGGGCGCCACGGCGCGCGTGCTGCTGTGCCAGGCCGCCGCCGCCCGCTTGGACGTGCCTTGGGAAAGCTGTCAGGCGATCGATGGATTTGTCACCCATGGCCGCGAGCGTCTGCGCTTCGGCGATCTGGTGGACGACGCCGCCGCAATCGATCCGCCCGATCCGGTCCCGCTCCTGCCGTCAGCGCGCAATGCCCTGTCGGGTGAGGATATGCCGCGTCTCGACATACCGGCCAAGCTGGATGGCAGCGCGACGTTCGCCGCCGATGTGCGCTTGCCGGATATGCTGTACGCGTCGATCCGCCACGGTCCCGTCGGAGACAGCACCCTTACCAAGGTCAATGACGCCGGGGGGCGGGGCATTGTCGGGCTGGTGTCGGTGGTCAAGACCAGTCGCTGGGTTGCCGCGGTCGCCTCCAACTGGTGGGCCGCCAATCGCGCGCTGGACCGGTTGGCACCGACGTTCGAGACGACTGGAATTCTGCCGGATAGCGAGAGCATCGATGATGCGCTGTCGGAGGCGCTGCGGATCGGCCAGGGCTGGTCCATCGCCAAGCGTGGGGCGGTCGGCGCAGCGTTCGACAAAAGCGCCGGCACCCGCATATTCGAGGCGCGCTACGGCGCCGCCCCGGCGCTGCACGCGGGCATCGAGACGCGCAACGCCACGGCATCCGTCAAGAACGGCAAGGTGGAGATCTGGACGGCCACGCAGGCCCCGGCGGCGACGCGGGACGCCGTGGCCGCAGCGCTCGACATGGCCGCATCCGACGTGACCCTTTACCCCATGATGGCCGGCGGCGCCTTTGGCCGGGGGCTGGATCCTGCCGTGGCCGTGGAAGCGGCGTTGATCAGCCGCCATATGAGCCGTCCGGTTCAGCTGGTCTGGTCGCGTGCCGAGGAATGTCTGCAGGATCATTACCGGGCAGCGGCCAAGGCCCGTATGGTCGGCGCCATTGCGCAAGATGGTTCCTTGGCCGGCCTGTCGGTGAAGATCGCCGTGCCGGCCACGATGCGCGAACAGATGCAGCGCCTCACGCAATCCGCATCATCGCAGGATGCGCCGCGCGCCGTATCGGGCGAGCGGGACGTGCTGGCGGTGGAAGGGGCCGTGCCGCCTTATGCCATCCCCAATCTCTCGGTGGATCACTATCCGGCGGATATCGGCATTCCGACGGGGCGCTGGCGCGGCAACGCCCACAGCTATACCGCTTTTTTCATCGAGGGCTTTCTGGACGAGCTGGCCACGGCGTCGGGCATCGAACCCCTGTCTTTCCGCATGCAGATGCTGACCGGGCAACCACGTCTGGCGGCGTGCGTCACCGGCGTTGCCGCCATGGCGAACTGGAGCGGCGGCGCACAGGGTGAGGGGCAGGGACTGGCCTGCCATGCCATGCGCGGATCGCATATTGCCATTATCGCCAATGCCCGCACCGGCGATCGCGGCGTACGCGTGAGCCGCATCTCCGCCGTGGTGGATGCCGGGCGTCTGATCAATCCGGATATCGCGCGTCAGCAGATCGAGGGCGGGATCGTCTGGGGCCTGGCGCAGGCACTTGGCGTGTCGACGGGGTTCGAGGGCGGCCTGGCCACCGTTCGGCGGCTGCGCGATGCGAACGTGCCAGCGCTCGCCGACATGCCGGATATTCAAGTCGAGTTCGTGCGTAGCGAGGCGGACCCTGGTGGGCTGGGAGAGATCGGTGTGCCGGCTGTGGCCCCTGCAATCGCCAGCGCCCTTTTCTCTGCGTCCGGCATTCGCTTGCGCGAACTGCCGTTGCTTTCGGATGCGTTGTAGGCGACTCCATCGTCGACGTCCCGGCGTGCCTCCCCGGCAGGCCCTTCAGTTCTGGAATATGATGTGAAACCCACCGATCACCCTCCGATTGCCGCCCCCCGCATCGGCCTTCTGCTCGTCAATCTCGGCACGCCGGAGGCGGCAGAGCCCAAGGCGGTTAAGCGCTATCTGGGCGAGTTTCTGTCCGACAGACGGGTCGTCGAGATCCCGCCGCTTCTGTGGCAGCCGATCCTGCGCGGGATCATCCTGCAGACGCGGCCCAAGAAATCGGCGGAGGCCTATAGCCAGGTGTGGATGCCGGAAGGATCGCCGCTGGCCCATTTCACCAAATGTCAGGCCGAAGAGCTGTCGCGGCGGTTCGGCGCGCAAGTCGATGTGCGCTGGGCGATGCGTTACGGCGCGCCATCGATCGCGGATGTCCTCGGCGCAATGAAGGCGGATGGCTGCGAACGCATTCTGGTGGCACCGCTCTATCCGCAATATTGCGGAGCGACGACGGCCACGGTGATGGATGAGGCCTATCGCACGCTCGCTGCCATGCGCTGGCAACCGGCGCTGCGCACGCTGCCACCTTATTATGATGACGCCGCCTATATCGGCGCCTTGAAGAGCAGCATCGAAGAGGGATTGGGGCAGCTGGACTTTACCCCCGATGCCCTGCTGCTCAGCTTCCATGGCATGCCGCAGCGCACCCTGGAGCTGGGCGATCCCTATCATTGCCATTGCCGCAAGACTGCGCGGCTGCTGGGCGAAGCGATGGACCGCGAGGTTCATGTCGCCTTTCAGTCCCGTTTCGGCCGCGCCAAATGGCTGGAGCCGGCAACCGACACCATGCTGGAAGCCATGCCCGGCAAGGGTATCAGGAAGCTGGCCATTGCTGCGCCCGGCTTTGCCTCCGATTGCCTGGAAACGCTTGAGGAACTCGCCATTCGCGGCAAGGAACAGTTCGAGAGCGGTGGCGGTGAACGGTTCGCCTATCTGCCCTGCCTGAACGACAGCGCGCCCGGCATGGACATGTTGCAGCAACTGGCAAGCCGCGAGCTATCTGGCTGGATCGATTAAAATCGCAGCCTTGTCGGCAACTATCGGGCTGCTATTGCTTTTAAAGGCGGGGAGAGGCCGAATGCACGGCCCACCTAGGATGAGGAAAGGTTGAAAGCTTATGGCACGCATCGCAGTGGTTACCGGAGGAAGTCGCGGAATTGGGGAAGCCATCAGCTGTGCGTTGAAGGACGCCGGGATGACGGTCGTCGCGGTGTATGCCGGCAATGACGAGGCGGCGAAAGAGTTCACCGATCGCACCGGGATCGAAACCCGCAAATGGGATGTGGGCGATCATCAAGCCTGCATCGATGGTTGCGCCGAAATCACCGAGTCCGTTGGCCCGATCGACGTGCTGGTGAACAATGCCGGCATCACGCGCGACGGCACCATGCAGAGAATGACATTCGACGACTGGAATGAGGTGATGCGCGTCAATTTGGGCGGCTGCTTCAACATGGCCAAGGCAATCTATCCCGGCATGCGCGAGCGCGGCTGGGGCCGGATCGTCAATATCGGATCGATCAACGGTCAGGCCGGTCAATATGGCCAGGTGAACTATGCCGCCGCCAAATCGGGCATCCATGGTTTCACCAAGGCGCTGGCGCAGGAAGGTGCGCGCACGGGCGTTACCGTGAACGCCATCGCACCGGGTTATATCGATACCGATATGGTCGCCGCCGTGCCGGAGGAAGTGCTGGAAAAGATCGTAGCAAAAATTCCGGTAGGCCGTCTTGGCCAAGCCGACGAGATCGCCCGCGGCGTGCGTTTTCTATGCTCTGAAGATGCCGGCTTCGTGACCGGATCGACGATGTCGATCAACGGCGGGCAGCACATGTATTAAGCGCCGGGCGCTGCAATTCTGATGGGCCCCGATCGATATCATCCACCGGTCAAGAGATCGGTGACGATCGCGGGCCATCAGACGTCTATCAGCTTGGAGCCTCTTTTCTGGACGCTGCTGCGCCAAGCCGCCGATGAGGCGCATGAACCGATGAGCCAGCTGGTCGCCAAAATCGATGCCGAGCGGCTGGAATCGAACCATCCGCCCGGCTTGGCCGGAGCGATCCGCCTGTGGCTGGCGGATCACTGGCTATGCCAAGAGGGCACTTCCTGAGAAGGCCCTTGCCGAGTTCAGGCCGCCTCGCGCTGTTCTTCTTCGGCCGGAGCGAGACGGATGAGATAATCGAATGCGCTAAGCGCCGCCTTGGAGCCTTCGCCAATCGCTATCACGATCTGCTTGAACGGGGTGGTGGTGGCATCGCCGCCCGCGAACACGCCAGGAATACTGGTCCCACCACGCGCATCGACTTCGATTTCGCCATGCTTGGTCAGGCCAATCGTGCCTTGCAGCCATTCGGTATTAGGTACGAGGCCGATCTGCACGAAGATGCCAGCCAGATCGATCTGCCGATCATCGCCGCTGTCTCGGTCCTTGTAGACCAGGCCGGTCACCTTTTCGCCGTCGCCCAGTACCTCTGTCGTCATGGCCGATGTGATGACTTCGACATTCTTCAGGCTGCGCAGCTTGCGCTGCAGCACCTCATCGGCACGCAACTGGCTATCATATTCGATCAGCGTCACATGGCTTACGATCCCGGCAAGATCGATGGCGGCTTCTACACCGCTATTGCCGCCGCCGATCACCGATACGCGCTTGCCCTTGAACAGAGGACCGTCGCAATGCGGACAATAGGCTACGCCCTTGTTTTTATATTGCTCTTCTCCGGTCACGCCGAGCTGTCGCCAACGGGCACCGGTGGAAAGAATGACCGTTTTAGCCTTCAGCGAGGCACCGTTTTTCAGGCGAATTTCATGTAGGCCACCTTCTTCAGTGGCGGGGATCAAGGCCTCGGCACGCTGCAGGTTCATGATGTCGACATCGTTGTGCCGGACATGCTCCTCCAGTTCGGCGCCGAGTTTTGGACCCTCGGTATATTTGATCGACGTGAAATTCTCGATGCCCATGGTATCGAGGACCTGTCCGCCAAAGCGTTCGGCCAGCACACCGGTGCTGATGCCTTTGCGCGCGGCATATACGGCCGCTGCAGCGCCGGCGGGGCCGCCGCCAACGACCAGCACGTCGAACGGCGCTTTCTTGGCGAGCTTTTCAGCCGCCTTGCTTTCGGAGCCTGTATCGATCTTGGCCAGGATCTGTTCCAGCTCCATCCGGCCCTGGCCGAATGGTTCACCGTTCAGATAGATGGACGGCACGGCCATGACCTTGCGCGTCTCGACCTCATCCTTGAATGCCCCGCCATCGATCGCGGTGTGGCGAATGCGCGGATTGACCACGCTCATGAGATTCAGGGCCTGCACGACATCGGGGCAGTTCTGGCAACTCAGCGAAAAATAGGTCTCGAAATGATAGTCGCCATCCAGCGCGCGGACCTGATCCAGCACATCTTCCGGCGTTTTCGGCTTGTGGCCGCCCACATGGAGCAGGGCGAGCACCAGCGATGTAAACTCATGGCCCATGGGCAGGCCAGCGAAACGAACCGAAATATCGGTGCCGCTCCGCCGGATCGCGAAACTCGGCGAGCGGTCATCCTGCTCCGCTTGCGCCACGGAAACCTTGTCGGACAGCGCAGCTATCTCGCCGAGCAGTTCCGTCATCTCGCGCGACTTTGGGCTGTCGTCTGGCGATGGCACCAGCTCGATCGGCTCGCGCACATTTTCAAGATAGGATTTGAGCTGCGTCTGCATGCCGGCGTCGAGCATTGCGGTCTCCAGAAATGTTCGGGGGTGGGGAGAGAGCGGACGGGGCCAGTTATATGGCCTCCTGATCCTGTAATCTAATGGAGCCCGCCGCCGAAGCGGCAGGCTCCTGTCAATGGCATTAGGTAGGCTTTAGATCTTGCCGACAAGGTCGAGCGAGGGTGCCAGCGTGTCTTCGCCTTCTTCCCACTTGGCCGGGCAAACTTCACCGGGGTGGTTGCGGATATACTGCGCGGCCTTCACCTTGCGCAGCAACTCGGTGGCGTTGCGGCCAACGCCCTCGCAGGTCATTTCCATCACCTGAACCACACCGTCGGGGTCGACCACGAACGTCGCGCGATCGGCAAGGCCCTGCTCTTCGCGCAGGCAATCGAAATTCCGGGCAATGGCGTGGTTCTGATCGCCAAGCATGTAGAAGTCGATCTTGCCGATGGCCGGCGAGCTATCGTGCCATGCCTTGTGGCTGAAATGGGTGTCGGTGGATACGCTGTACACTTCCACGTCCATCTTCTGGAGCATGGGATAGATATCAGCGAGATCTTCCAGTTCCGTGGGGCACACGAAGGTGAAATCCGCGGGATAGAAGAAAAATACGGCCCATTTGCCCTTGGTGTCCTCGTCGGTCACGGTCAGGAACTCGCCCTGCTTGTAAGCCTGGGCGGTGAAAGGTTGGATCTGTTTGTTCAGAACGGACATGGATATTTCCTCTGTCATGGGTGGGAGAAGTTTGTGTGCAGTGCACTATATGGCGTGCGCCGATAAATTTACCAACTCGTTTTTATCGAACGCGCCAATCGCTTTTTTCGATAAATAGCCAATGATGAAGAAACGGGAGACAGGCGTCATTGTTCCGCAATTCTGCGGAAATATGAGCGGCGGTGGTCGGTCTGTGGTTCAGCAGGCTTGTCTGCCGACTACAGCCGTCACCGGCCGGCCGGTTAGGGCCGAATGCGTTGTGCGTTGCAATAGAACTGGCGCGGCGGGTACCGCGCCGGCAAGCGATCAGTCGCCGCCGACGCGTTCGATATCGGCGCCCACAGCCTGCAGTTTTTCCTCGAGCCGTTCATAGCCCCGGTCGAGATGATAGATGCGGTTGAGCTCGGTCTGCCCCTCGGCTGCCAGCCCGGCAATAACCAGGCTCATGGACGCCCGCAGGTCGGTGGCCATGACGGGCGCACCGGTAAGCCGGTCCACGCCGCGCACCACCGCCGTATGTCCGTCGACATCGATATGCGCGCCCATGCGGTTAAGCTCTGGCACGTGCATATAACGGTTCTCGAAAATCGTTTCGGTCAGCACGCTATTACCGTCTGCCTTGCATAGCAGCGCCATCAGCTGCGCCTGCATATCGGTGGCAAGGCCGGGATAGGGCGCCGTGTTGAGACGAACCGCCTTCAGCGGCGCATTGGCGGCCACTTTCACGCCCTTTTTATAGGGCTCGACATGCAGACCCATTTCGATGAGCGCTTCCAAGGTGGCGTCCATTTCGTTCGCGCGGGCACCAACCAGGTCGACATCGCCGCCGGTGATGGCTGCAGCGCAGGCATAGCTCCCTGCCTCGATGCGATCCGGCATCACCTCATAGGTCGCGCCGTGCAGACGGGGCACGCCGTGAATGGTGATGTCGGATGTGCCGATACCCTCGATATCGGCGCCCATCTCCACAAGCAGATTGCACAGATCGATGATCTCGGGCTCGCGCGCAGCGTTGCGCAGGATCGTGGTGCCCTGCGCCAGACTGGCCGCCATCAGGGCATTTTCCGTCGCCCCCACGGACACGACGGGGAAGCTGTATGTGCCGCCAGGCAGCCCACCATCGGGCGCACTGGCACGGACATAGCCGGCCGCAATCTCAATGTCCGCGCCCATGGCTTCCAGCACCTTCAGATGCAGATCGATCGGCCGGTTGCCGATGGCGCAGCCACCCGGAAGCGATACGGTGGCTTCGCCGGCGCGCGCCAGCAATGGGCCCAGCACCAGGATCGAGGCCCGCATTTTGCGCACGATATCATAAGGTGCAACGGTCGACGTAATCCGCGTTGCCTGCAGAGTCATGACCCGCCCGAAATCTTCCGGGCGAGACCCGGCGATGGCCGTCGAGACGCCGAATTGGTTCATCAGATGCTGAAAACTGTCGATATCGGCCAGACGCGGCAGATTGCGCAGCGTCAGCGGTTCGTCCGTCAACAGCGCGCAGGGGATCAGCGTCAGCGCACTATTCTTGGCACCGGAGATGGGAATACGGCCTGACAGGCGGTTGCCGCCACGAATGATAATTCTATCCATAGCCATGGTGTAGCGATTGCGCGGCGGGAGGCAAGGCGGGCCATTGCTAAGTTTTTACGCTGACGCTGGCGACGATCGCGGTGCCATCCCGGACAAGATCCGCAATCGGCATGTCTTCACATGGAATGCTTCGCGACACACCACCGCTTGGTCGTTTCTAAGCTACCGTCCTGACAGGATTAGCCTGCGGACAACGCTCACGGCGACGAAGGCCGTCGCCTTACGCCTTTTCCAGCGTACATTGCAGCGGGTGCTGGTTCTGCCGGGCAAAATCCATCACCTGGTTCACCTTGGTTTCGGCCACTTCATAGCTGAAAATGCCGCAGACGCCGACTCCGCGCTGATGAACATGCAGCATCACGCGCGTCGCATCGTCCGTATCCATGGTGAAGAAGCGCTTCAGGCAATGAACCACAAATTCCATCGGCGTGTAATCGTCATTCAGCATGAGCACCTTATATTGGCTCGGCTGCTTGGTCTTGGGCCGGGTGCGCGTGGCAATGCCGACCGAGGGACCATCGGGATCCTGCTCATCGTCTTTCGCCATATGCGGCGGGAGGGGGCGAGACGGGTTCGTAATTGGCTGAGTCATGACAGATTGAAATATGGCATGCTGGGGCGGCGGGGCAAGCCCCGGCTGTTCAAAGATCGGATAAAGCGCGGCCACTGCCACGCCTCAATCTGGGCATCTGAACGATTTGGCGGATAGGCCAATTGGCAACGCGCATGAAAAAGGCCGCCCCCTTTACCGGGAGCGGCCTCATTATCGGTTTAGTCCGAAGCGCGTTGGCTTCAGGCGTCGATCTTCATCTTATCGCTGGCTTCGGCCATGCGGTTGCTGATCGGCTGGAACATGTCGCCAAAAAGCTTGACCATCTTTTCTGTGTTCTTGGACGCCTGCTCCACCATCACGTCGAAGTTCTTGCGGGCAAATTCACCCTGCAGCTGGAACAGCTCGGTCGGGGATTTCACCGAGGTGAAGTCCTTCATCGCACCCGAAGCGTCTTCAAAATTCTTCTTGGCGAATTCCATGTTGTCGCGGCTCATGTCCTGAAAGCCCTCGGCACCGATCTTGCCGGCTTCGACGAACGCTTCCACGTTACCGCGGCTCATTTCGCCAGCCTGCGTCATCATCTGGCTGGTCTTCTGCGTGGCGGCCTTGGCGCGCTCGGACATGTCGCCAACCATCTTGCTGGTCTGGTCGGTCATCTTTTCGGTGGTGTTAGCCATAGTCTTCATTCCTTGTTTGATTTTCTCGCTCTCTTTGGCTGCTGTCTGCGCAACTGGCTTGGGAGCGGATTTTTGGGTTTCTGCCTCGGGCGTTTTCGCGTCCGCGGCAGGTTCAGGTGCCGGCGCCGCTGCGGGGGCGGGAGCCGGTTTGGGTTCAGCCTTTGGCGGTTCAACCTTTGCAGAAGCAGGCTTGGGCGCCTCTTCCGTGGCTTCGGCCTTTGGGCTGGCAGCGGCTTTGGCGGACGACCGCTTTGCCGATGTACGTTGCGTCCTGGCGCTGGCCGGGCGCTTTGATTTCGTGGCTGTCTTGCGAGCAGTCATCGTCGATCATTCCTTCTTTGCTGCTATGCAACATAGTGGATCGGCACCCCATCGTCAACCCATTATTGTGCACTGCACAAAAGCCAATTGGCGCTTCCACCGGTCGTTTCGGCGCAAAAACGATCATATTATGCTGCAGTTGCGTTACCGCTGTTTGACGTAACTTCCTGGCGCAGCCTCCAGCGCTTTCAATTTGCCGCCGCCTGGCTTGCGCGCGCCCTTCGGCTCCACTTCCTCGCCATTGTGGCTGCGCAGCCATTCCATCCAGTCCGGCCACCAGCTGCCCTTGGTCTCGGATGCGCCCTCGATGAAGGCCTCCAGGCTGTCGACATCCGCCTCATTGGTCCAATATTGATATTTTTCGGCCGAGGGGTGATTGACGACTCCGGCAATATGGCCCGATCCAGCCAGAACGAACCGGATATCGCCAGAAAGGTGCTCGGTCAGTTTCCAGACGCTGGATAGCGGTGCGATATGATCTTCCTTGCCCGCCTGTATATAGGCTGGCGTCTTGATCTTGCTAAGGTCGATCGGGGTGCCGTCGATCTGAATGGCACCAGGCTTGGCCAGCTTGTTCTCGCGGTACAGATCATTCAGATATTGCCGGTGCCATTTGCGCGGCAGATTGGTGGTGTCGCCGTTCCAGTGAAGCAGATCGAACGCCGGATAGTCCTCCCCCAGCAGATAATTGGTGACGACATAGTTCCAGATAAGGTCGCGCCCGCGCAGCATGTTGAACGTGGCGGCCATATAGCGTCCGTCCAGATAGCCCGGTTCGCTGAGCTGCTCGACCAATTCCATATGCTCGTCGCCGGTAAACAGCAGCAGGTCGCCGGCTTCTTCGAAATCGACCTGAGCGGTGAAGAACGTGGCGGAGGCAACCTTGTCGGCCTCGCCGCGCTCGGCCAGCAATGCCAGCGTGGCGGCCAGTGTGGTGCCGGCAACACAATAGCCGATGGTGTGGACATTTTCGACATCCAGCGCATCGCGCACGCTGTCGATCGCGTCGATCTGCGCGGCGACGTAATCGTCCCACACCACATCGGCCATGGAGGCATCGGCCGATTTCCAGCTTACCATGAACAAGGTGATCCCCTGATCCACCGCCCATTTGACGAAGCTCTTCTTTTCGTTGAGGTCGAGGATGTAGAAGCGGTTGATCCATGGGGGGAAGACGATCAACGGCGTTTTCAGCACCTTTTTCGTGCTCGGCGTATACTGGATCAACTGATAGAGCGGCGTTTCCTTCACGACCTTGCCGGGCGTCGTCGCGATATTCACGCCCAGCTCGAACGCATCCGGGTCCGTATGCGTAAGCTGCCCCTTGCGCAGATCTTTCAGCATGTGTTCCAGCCCCTTCAGCAGGCTTTCTCCGCGCGTCTCATAGGCGCGTTCCAGAACCTGCGGATTGGTCAGCGCGAAATTGGTCGGCGATACCGCATCGAGGGCGTTGGACAGGTTGAACCGCAGCTTGGACTTTGCGTCCGCGTCCAGCCCATCGATATCGTCGGCCCAGGCCAGCATGCGCTCGGCCGTGAAATGATAGGCCTGCGCAATCGCGGCAAAGACGGGGTGATTTTCCCAGCCTTCGTGCCGGAAGCGTTTGTCCTGCGTCTCGGCGGGCTGCGTCCAGCCGTCGAAACCGGCGGTCATCAGCTTGCCCCAATAATCGAAGCTGGATGCCATCATGTCCGCCTGTTGGCGCATGGCCTGCATCGGATCGATCGTGTTGATGCGGTATTTGGCGGGCGCGTCGGCACCGTCCATCCAGCGGCGCATCATGCTTTCCGATCGCTCTGCCAGCGATCCGTCGGCGATCTGTTCAGCGGCGAATTCGGCCAGAAGCTGCTGGGCGCGCAGCGATACGAAACCCCATTGCTGCATCTGTTCAAGCAGGTTCTGCGTGCCCTGCGCCAGATCGGTGCCGGCCTGTTCCAGCGTTGGATGCGTGCCCTCGTTCTTGCCCTTGTTCGCCATGATGTGCCTCTCCTGTTGCGCCGCTATTTGCGGGTCTCGAACCCTCATAACATCAAGTAGTGCATGACGCGCGCGGTTCCGCCCGATAAGGCACATCCTATCATGAACGACGATTTCTATCGCATCCGCCGGCTCCCGCCCTATGTCTTCGCCGAAGTGAACGCGATGAAGGCGCGCGCCCGGGCGGAGGGTGAGGACATCATCGATCTGGGCATGGGCAATCCCGATGGCGCGCCCGCCCCGCATATCATCGAGAAACTGTGCGAGGTCGCGCGAGATCCCGGCGCCCATGGCTATAGCGCCTCCAAGGGTATCAAGGGCCTGCGCAAGGCCCAGGCCGGCTATTATCAGCGCCGATTCGGCGTCGATCTCGATCCCGATACCGAGGTGGTGGTCACGCTCGGTTCCAAGGAGGGGCTGGCCAATCTGGCGCAGGCGATTACCGCGCCCGGCGATGTCGTGCTGGCGCCCAATCCCAGCTATCCGATCCACACCTTCGGCTTCATCATCACCGGTGCGGCGATCCGCTCCATCCCCGCCGCGCCGGGGCCGGATTTCTTCAAGCGGCTCGAATATGCCATGGTCTATTCGGTCCCCAAGCCATCGGTGCTGGTGATCGGTTATCCGTCCAACCCCACCGCCTATGTCGCCGATCTGGCTTTCTACCGGGAGGTGGTGGCCTTTGCGAAGGAGCATAAGCTGTGGGTCATTTCGGACCTTGCCTATGCCGAGATCTATTTCGGTGAGGAGCCGACGCCGTCCATCCTGCAGGTGCCGGGCGGCAAGGATGTGGCGATCGAGTTTACCAGCATGTCCAAAACCTATTCCATGGCCGGTTGGCGGATGGGCTTTGCCGTGGGCAACCGCACGCTGATCGACGCGCTGGCACGGGTGAAAAGCTATCTGGACTATGGCGCCTTCACGCCGATTCAGGCCGCTGCCGTCGCCGCCCTCAACGGCCCGCAGGATGTCGTGGCCGAGAACCGGGCGCTGTACAAGGCGCGCCGCGACGTGATGGTGGAAAGCTTCGGGCGGGCCGGTTGGGACGTGCCCTCGCCGGAAGCGTCCATGTTCGCCTGGGCGCCGATCCCGCCTGCGCTGGCGCATCTCGGTTCGGTCGAGTTCGCCAAGCGCCTGTTGAGCGAGGCCAAGGTGGCGGTGGCTCCCGGCGCTGGCTTTGGCTCCGAAGGGGAGGGCTTTGTCCGCCTTGCGCTGGTGGAGAATGAGCAGCGCATCCGGCAGGCCGCACGCGGGGTGAAGAAGTTCTTGTCTGCCAATGGCGTCAACGTGCCGGGCGGGCAGAAGGAGTAGGCCGCGCCGCCAGCCCCGTCCGTCACCCCGGCAAAGAGCGGGATAGCGGATGGCGCGGCGCTTATCGAGATTCCGGCCTGCGCCGGACGGACGACCAGAGAGAGGATAGCCCATGAACGACCGCGTCAGCATCACCATCGAGAATCATGTCGCCGATGTCCGGCTGAACCGGCCGGACAAGATGAATGCGCTGCACGGCGCGATGTTCGAAGGCATCGTGGCCGCTGGCGAGCGTTTGATGGATGAGAAGGGCGTGCGCGCAGTGGTGCTGTCCGGCGAAGGGCGCGCCTTCTGTGCGGGCCTGGACATGGCCAGTATGGCCAGCGGCGGATCGGGCATGGAGATTCGCGGGCGCACCCATGGCACATCCAACATCGTGCAGAAGGTGGCGATGGTGTGGCGCGAGCTGCCGATGCCGGTGATCGCCGCGGTGCACGGCATCTGCTTCGGCGGCGGGCTGCAGATCGCCAGCGGGGCGGACATGCGCATCATCTCGCCCGAGACGCGGCTCTCCATCATGGAGATGAAGTGGGGTCTGGTGCCGGATATGGGCGGCTATGCGCTGTGGCGCCGCAATGTGCGCGAGGACGTGCTGCGCCGCCTGACCTACACCCATGCCGAATTCAACGGGCGCGAGGCGGTGGAATGGGGCTTTGCCACCGAGGTGCAGGACGCGCCGCTGGCCCGCGCGATGGAGATCGCCGCCATCATCGCCGATCGCAATCCCGAAGCGATGCGCGAGGCCAAGGGCCTGTTCAACGCCACGATCGACATGGATGAAGCGGACGTGCTGCAGGCCGAGAGCGATGCGCAACTGCGCGTCATCCGCCGGCCCAACCAGATCGAGGCGGTGCGCAGCCAGATGGAAAAGCGGTCCGCCACGTTCGAGGACTGAGCGCCTTGGAAAGTTGCGCAAAGTTGACAAAGTGAGCACGTGGCGGTTTCAAAACCGGGTTCGAATATTTCCTACATCGGCAGGTTGGATTCGAAGCTGAGAAAGAGCGGATCGGGCGCTCTTTGACGCAAATCTATTCCTACATGGCAAGGCCTGCATGACAGGAGACGGCGCGCTGTGGACACCGCGCCGCTATTGTCGTCCGCAGCCTGATCCGGGGGCTGGGATCAGCCGTTGATCAGCTGCGCTTCCAGCACGGCGCGCATGGCATCGTCCATCGGGCGCGAACCGTTCTTGTCGGTCAGCACCAATGTCGTCACGCTCGTTGCCACGCAGCCCTTGGCCTGGAAGGCGGCGCTGACGATCTGCCAGCTTGAATTGCCGACACGCCCGATGCCGCTGGCGATCTCCACCGCTTCGGGAAAGAATCCCTCGGCCACATAATCGATCTCGACCCGTGCGATCAGCCAGCGGGTGCCTGGCGCATGGGTCAGCGGCAGCGACTGGTTGAACCGTACCCGCCCGTTCTCGAACAGCGCGGCGATGGCGACATTGTTGAGATGGCCGAGCGGATCGAGGTCCTGAAAGCGCGTTTCGGTATGCGTGCGGAAGGGATAGGCCGCGATGTCGCGGGGCGGTTTGGTGGTCATGATGGTCCTAACAAAAAGCGGTCATTGCGAGGAGCGGGGCGACGACGCAATCCAGAGCCGTTGCAGCGCTGCATTTGCCCTGGATTGCCGCGTCGCCTTCGGCTTCTCGCAATGACGTACCGGTTTAAAGGCTCCGCCCGATCAGTTCCTTCATGATCTCGGTCGTGCCGCCGAAGATGCGCGTCACGCGGGCGCCGCGCCACATGCGGGCGATGGGATATTCGTTCATATAGCCCGCGCCGCCGTGCAGCTGCAGGCATTTGTCCATCATTTCCCACTGGAATTCGGTGTGCCACAGCTTGGCCGCCGCGCCTTCTTCGGGCGTCAGCGTGCGCTTGGCGTGCAGCGTCAGGCAATGGTCCAGATGCGCCCAGCCGACCTGCAGCTTGGCCTTAAGGTCGGCCAGCACGAAGCGGGTGTTCTGGAAATCGAACACCGGCTTGCCGAACGCCTTGCGCTCCTTCACGAACGCCACCGTATCGTCGAACGCCTTCTGCGCGCTCGCCTGCGCGCTGACGGCGATGGACAGGCGCTCCTGCCCCAGCTGGCTCATCAGATAGATGAAGCCCTTGCCCTCTTCGCCCAGGCAATTGGTGATCGGCACGCGCACATCGTTGAAGAACAGTTCCGACGTATCGGCCGAATCCTGCCCGATCTTGTCCAGATTGCGCCCACGGGCAAAGCCCTCGCGCTCCGCCTCGACCAGGATGATCGACACGCCCTGCCACTTCTTTTCCGCGTCCGGATTGGTGACCGCGCAGACCAGCACCAGATCGGCATTCTGGCCGTTGGTGATATAGGTCTTGGACCCGTTGATGACATAATGATTGCCATCCTTCTTCGCGCTGGTCTGGATCGATTGCAGGTCCGATCCCACGCCCGGCTCGGTCATCGCGATGGCGGTGACCACTTCGCCCGAGACCATCTTGGGCAGCCATTCGGTCTTCTGCTCCTCGGAGCCGTAATTGATGATGTAATCGGCCACGATATCGGACTGGAGCGAGAAGCCGAGCGTGGTGCCCGCGCCGTAAGCGGCTTCCTCATCGACGATCGCGTTGTAGCGGAAATCCAGGCCCAGGCCGCCATATTCCTCCGGCACGGTGGGGCACAGCATGCCCAGATCGCCCGCTTCCTTCCAGATCGATTTGGGCACGATCTTGGCCTCGTCCCATGCGTCGCTGTTCGGTGCCACCTTGTCGCGCATGAAGGCGCGCACGGTGTCGCGGAACGCCTCCATATCCTCGTCATAGGCGGTGCGGGCGAAACTATCGATCGGCATGATGGACTCTCCTGATATGTTTTGCCGGATTGGACAGGGAGTTTACGCAAACGTCAAGTGTGTCAGTTTCTAAAGCGAACCCAAACGGGTCGTCCCTGCACGGGCATTCATGCAAGGGCAGGGGTCTATCCTGCCCCATCCATGCGCGCTATCGATCGTCGCGATTGAGCGCCCGTCTTCGCGGGTGCGAACGGGATAGGGGTGATACGCAGTGAGCAACTGGACCATCGGCATTATCGGCGGATCGGGGCTATACGCCATCGACGGATTGCAGGATCAGGCGTGGCGCACGGTCGAATCGCCCTGGGGTCAGCCGTCCGACCAGATTCTGTTCGGGCGCATCGGCGATGTGCAGCTGCGGTTTCTGCCGCGCCATGGCCGGGGGCACCGGATCGCCCCGTCGGACCTTAATGCCCGCGCCAATGTGGATGCGCTGAAGCGCAGCGGTTGCACCGATATCCTGTCGATCAGCTCGGTCGGTAGCTTGCGCGAGGAGTTGCCGCCCGGCCATTTCGTGGTGGTCGATCAATTCATCGATCGCACCAAGGGCCGTCCGAGCAGCTTCTTCGGCAGCGGCATGGTGGCCCATGTCTCGATGGCCGAGCCGGTGTGCGAGCGGATGAGCGCCTTCGCCGCGGAAGCGGTGGCCGAAGCGGGCGGCGCGGTGGCCAAGGGCGGCACCTATCTGGCGATGGAAGGCCCGCAATTTTCCACCCGCGCGGAAAGCCACCTCTACCGGCAATGGGGCGCGGATGTGATCGGCATGACCGCGATGCCGGAGGCCAAGCTCGCGCGGGAGGCGGAGCTGCCTTACGCGCTGATCGGCATGGTGACCGATTATGATTGCTGGCGCGAGGATGCGGCCTTTGTGGAGGTGAGCGAGGTGATCGCCCAGATGGGCGCGAACGGCACGATTGCCCGCAAGGCGGTGGAAGCCTTGGTGTACGCGCTGCCGGCAACGCGCGCGGCCAGCCCGCTCGATACGGTGCTGGATCATGCGCTGATTACCAGTGACGCGCACCGCGATCCGGCGCTGCTGGCGAAACTGGACGCGGTGGCCGGGCGGGTGCTGGGCTGAACGCTGTGGGGCCTGCCCTTCGGCCCGACCCCGGTGGGCATGACCCCCGACCCTTGGGGCATAAACCCCTGACCCATGGGGGCATAACCTAAGTGCCGTTGCATTCCTGCGGACGGGCGGTTTAGGCTCTCCCGTCTTACGCGTCTGGGGAGAGAATGATGAACATGTCCGGTTTCATCCCCGACAAGCCCGCCTGGCTCAGCGAATATAAGTCGGCCTTCCTGCTGGACGATGCCATTGCCGGCCTTGTCCTTTCGGTCCTGCTGATCCCGCAGGCGATGGCCTATGCGCTGCTGGCCGGCTTGCCGCCGCAGACCGGGCTCTATGCCGCGCTGATGCCGCCGGTGCTCTATCTGCTGTTCGGCACCAGCCCCTATGTCTCGGTCGGCCCGATTGCGCTGGTCTCGCTGATCGTGGGCGATGCGATCACCCAGAGCGGACAGCCACAGATGCAGGCGGCGATGGTCATCGCGCTGGAAGCGGGCGTGGTGCTGGCGCTGCTCGGCCTGTTCCGGCTCGGGCGGCTGGTCAATTTCGTCAGCGAGCCGGTGCTGCTGGGCTTTACCGCCGCCGCTGCCGTGCTGATCGCCGCCAGCCAGCTGCCGACCTTGCTGGGGCTGGATATTGCGCGCAGCGGCAATCTGATCGGCACCATACGCGGGCTGATGGGCGCGCTGCCCGGCATTCATGGCGATACGGTGCTGATCGGCGTGGGCGCGCTGTTGCTGCTGCTGGCGGGCGATCGCTACGCAGCCGCCGCCCTGTGGAAGCTGGGCCTGCGCCCACCCTGGCGCGGACTGATCGTAAAGGCGATCCCGCTTCTGGTGCTGGTCGGCGCGGCGCTGGTGGTGAGCATGGGCAACTGGCCGGTGCCCAAGGTGGGCGGCGTGGCGGGCGGTCTGCCGGTGCTGCGCATGCCGCCCGGCGGGCTGGATCCGTGGCTGGCGCTGCTGCCGTCCAGCATGATTGCGGCGCTGATCATTTTCGTGATCGGCAGCGCGGTGGCCAAATCGCTGGCGGGCAAGAACCGGCGCAAGGTGCGCAGCGACCGCGAGGCGCTGGCGCTGGGCGCGGCCAATATCGTGGCGGGGCTGACCGGCGGCTATGCGGTGGGCGTCAGCCTGAGCCGGTCCGCGCTGACGGCGGACAGCGGCAGCCGATCGCCGATCAGCTCGGTCGTGGCGGCGCTGGTGACGCTGTGCGTGCTGCTATTCCTGACGGGCGCGCTGTCCTATCTGCCGGAAACCGCGCTGGCCGCGCTGGTCATCAGCGCGGTGTTCGGTCTGATGAAGGTGCGTGAGATCAGGGCCGTGATGCGCTTCAGCAAGATGGAGGCGGCGGTGCTGTTTGCCACGCTGGCGCTGACGCTGCTGCTGGGGGTGCAATGGGGGCTGATGGCGGGCACGCTGATGGGCATCGCCACCTTCCTGTGGTTCAGCAGCCTGCCGCGCGTCACCCGCGTGGACAAGCTGGACGATATCAACGTCTATCGCTCGGTCGATCGCAAGGATGGCGGCGTGCAGACGCTGCCGGTGCTGATCGTGCGGATCGACCGGTCGATCTATTTCGCCAACGCGGCCTATTGCGAGGACAAGATCCTCAACTTCGTGTCGGCTTATGACAATGTAAAATGGCTGGTGCTGGACATGCGCTCGGTCAACAGCGTGGATGCCAGCGGCGTGGCCATGCTGGAGCGGTTGCTCGACAATCTGGCGGCCAAACATGTGCGCGTGGCACTGGCTGCCATGCATGCGCCGATTGCCGATGTCCTGCGCCAGAGCGACCGGCCACGGCAGTGCCGCAGCTTTACCTCGGTAGAACTGGCGATGCACGATATCGAGGAAGACAAGGAAGCGGCCAATAACCGCAAGATGTCTGCAGGGTAAAGCTGCCGGCCGGATCGGCCCTGATCAGCCGTTGACCAGTTGCAGACCCACGGTGCCGGTGCCGGCGCGGAACAGGCCGATCTTTTTGGCGGCGGCGGTGGAAAGATCGATCACGCGGTTGCCGTGAAAGGGGCCGCGATCGTTGATGCGCACGATGACGGATTTGCCATTATGCGTCACCTTCACCTTGCTGCCCATGGGCAGCGTGCGATGCGCGGCGGTCAGCTGGGTCGGGTCGAAGCGCTCGCCGCTCGCGGTGCGGTTGCCCGCCAGATTGGGGCCATAATAGCTGGCGCCGCCATTGCCGAGATCTTCCAGCACGTCCTGCGCATCGTCCAGCAGATCGTCGGTATCCAGATCGATATGTGTGTCCACCGCTGCGGCGACCGGGCTGGTCAGCTCGGCATCGATATCAGCGCTCACCTCGATCGGCGCGAAGCCGGCGGCAGGGGCCGGTGCATCGGCGCGCGCGGCGCCGATCAGGCCCATGGCGGGCACCAGTGCGGCCATGCCGTAGCCGATGAACTTGGTCGCTTTTTTGGAAGCGGGCGCACTGCGAAATCGTGCGCGGATCAATGTTTTCGCCAGATGCATTTTTATCATGCCTTTGATTTATAGCAGAAAACTTGCGTTTTCTCAACCAACCCCAGGCCGCCCTCCAGCGGTGATGATCCGGCTAGGCCCCGTTTCGCGGGCTGTCTCGCTTGACGCGACCAATGGTGCCGTTGATGAGGCCAGACGACGATAAACAAGGAACCGTTCATGGATCGCGACGAGTCTTCGCCCCGCATTAACCAATATCCGCCCGAAAGACTGGTCGGTGGCCTGCGCAAATTGCTGACGGTGGAACGACTCGATACCGATCTATACCGTGGCAGCAACAGTTCCGAAGAGCGCGACCGCGTGTTTGGCGGGCAGGTTATTGCGCAGGCGCTGGCCGCTGCTTCGCATTCGGTAGAAGAGGACCGGATCGTCCATTCGCTCCACGCCTATTTCTTGCGCGGCGGCGATCAGAAGGCGCCGATCATCTACCGGGTCGAGCGGGATTTCGATGGGCGCAGCTTTTCCAACCGCCGCGTCATCGCCATCCAGCATGGCCGGCCCATCTTCAACTTCTCGGCCAGCTTCCAGCGCGTCACGGGCGGGCTGCATCATCAGATGCCGATGCCGGACGTGCCGGGGCCGGACGGGCTGCCCAATCAGACCGAGCAGCTGGAAGCGCAGCCGGGGGTGTCCGCCGAATATCTGGCGCATATGCGCGCCCGGCCCCAGCCGATCGAGTTCCGCATGGTGGAGCCGCATCTGGCGGCGCCTGGGGAAAGGCAGCCGCCCTTTCAACATGCCTGGATGCGGGCCGTCGCGCCCATCGAAGGGCCGGAATCGCTCCACCGCCTGATGCTGGCTTTTGCCAGCGACATGCTGCTGCTGGGCACCTCTGCGCATACCCATGGTGTGCACTGGTCCACCCACAAGCTGGCGATGACCAGCATCGATCATGCGCTATGGTTTCACGAGCCGTTCCAGATGGACGAATGGCTGCTGTTCGCCGCCGACAGCCCATGGACCGGCCATGCGCGCGGCATGAATCGCGGCAGCATCTTCACGCAGGACGGGCGGCTGGTCGCCAGCTGCGCGCAGGAAGGCATGATGCGCCTGCGCGAATAGGCCGGGGCTGCGCTTAGCACTTCCCCCAATGTGCCGAGCATGTCCGCTTTCGGGGGCGGATTGTAATGGCGCTAATGACCGAGATGGGGTGGGAAGCTGCCAGTCGCTATCCCATTTTCCACCGATAAATCAGATATCCGTTTACCACTGCGATGGCACCGACGAGCGCAAACACAACGAATAACAAAATAGCCATTCTCTTCGAAGAAACGTTTTTCGCCGACCTGATTTCAAGAGTTTCTAAAAATGCCGAAAACAAGAGTATCAGGCCGCCAACACCCATGTGCCACCTGGCAATTGTAAAGACCAGTGCGTCAGGCCACAGCTGAAAAACCCAATCATAGATAGCGTTCATACGTGCCAATCAGTTGAAGAACAGGCGACTAGAAGACACGGATTGGCTCAGGTCTACAACGAGGTCGCTAATTGCCCGGCAGTTTTTGGCATGATCCGTGCTTTTGCAGCCACGCACCGCGGCATTAGTCGCAGCCCGACAGCCATCAGCCTCGAACCACCTCCGACTCCGAACAAGAGGGGCGGGTTTAGGCGCGGTTGGCGGAAGAGCATGCCCGACGAGCCGCCCGGTCCGGGCGATATGGCGCGGCATCGCACCGCAATCGCGGCTTTCATCTTGGTGGTTTTTCGGGCATACCGAGTCCACGAAAAACTCCCAGGAGATGATGATGGCCAGTGCGCCCGCAGATACCGCCCAATCCGATAGCGACACTTTCCGCGCCGAGGTGCGCCAGTGGCTGGAGGCGAATTTCCCCGCCTCGCTGAAAGGCAATGACAACAGCCTGTCCTCGGTCGAAGGGCCGACCGATGAGAGCGCCGATGAAAAGGCCTGGCGTGAGGCGGTGGGCGCAAAGGGCTGGGGCACGCCCACCTGGCCCAAGGAATATGGCGGCGGCGGGCTCAGCCGGGAGCAGGCCAAGATCCTCAATCAGGAAATGAGCCGGGCGCAGGCCTATAATCCCATCGGCGGCATGGGCGTGATGATGTTCGGCCCCACGCTGCTGGAATATGGCAGCGAAGCGCAGAAGAAAGAGCATATCCCGCCGATCACGCGCGGCGAAATCCGCTGGTGCCAGGGCTATAGCGAACCCAATGCCGGCTCCGATCTGGCCAATATCCAGACCTTTGGCGAGGACAAGGGCGATCATTATGTGGTCAACGGGCAGAAGACCTGGACCAGCGGCGGCCAGTGGGCGGACAAATGCTTCGCGCTGGTGCGCACCGACAAGAGCCACAAGCATGAGGGCATTTCCTTCATGCTGATCGACATGGACGCCGAGGGCGTGGACGTGAAGCCGATCCGCATGATCAGCGGCATGAGCCCGTTCTGCGAAACCTTTTTCACCAATGTGAAGGTGCCCAAGGAAAATCTGGTCGGCAAGGAAGGGCAGGGTTGGACCATCGGCAAGCGCCTGCTGCAGCATGAGCGGACCAATCTGTCCGGCGGCGGCAGCGCCATCCGCATGCCCAGCATGCCGCTGCACGCCATGGCCAAGACCTATGTCGGCGTGAACGACAATGGCGAGCTGGACGATGGCGAACTGCGCACCAAGATCAGCGATTTCGAGATGCAGTGGCGCAGTTTTCTGGGCACCGCGATGCGCGTGCAGGCGGAGGCCAAGACCACCGGCGGCGTATCCGAAGTCAGCTCCATTCTGAAGAAGGTCGGCACCAAGCTGGGCCAGCAGCGTGCCGAGCTGATGATCGAGATCATGGGCATGAAGGGCCTCGGCTGGGAAGGCGAGGGCTTCAGCGATGAGGAGCTGCGCTCCACCCGCACCTGGCTGTTCGGCAAGGCGACCACCATTTATGGCGGCTCGACCGAAGTGCAGAACAACATCATTTCCAAGCGCATCCTCGGGATGCTGGACCACCAATAAGCACAGGCGCAAGACAACAGCAGGACAGATCGTCATTCCGGCGAACGCCGGAATCTCCATTGGACCGATGGCTCATGATCGCACCGATCTGACGCCGTCCGAGACCCCGGCCTTTGCCGGGGTGACGTGAAGAACGCAGGATCTGGACGAGGACGACAATGGCAATACTCAGCGAAGAACAGACCATGCTGCGCGATATGGCGCGCGAATGGACCAAGAAGGAAAATCCCGTCGGCGCGTTCCGTAAGGTGCGCGATGAAAAGCTGGACGCAGGCTATGAGCCGGCGGTCTACGCCCAGATGGCCGAGATGGGCTGGGCCGGCGTGATCATTCCCGAAGAGCAGGGCGGATCGGACTTCGGCTATATGAGCCTTGGCCTGGTGCTCGAAGAAACCGGGCGCAGCCTGACGGCCAGCCCGCTGCTCGCCTCCGCCCTCGGCGCGGCCAGCGCACTGATCCTCGGCGGATCCGACGATCAGAAGAGCCACTGGCTGCCCAAGATCGCCAGCGGCGAGATCGTGGGCACGCTCGCGGTCGATGAAGGGCCGCGCCACAATCCGGCGAAGACCGAGGTCAGCGTGTCCGGCGGCAAGCTGAGCGGCACCAAGACCTTTGTGCCCGAAGGCATGAGCGCGGGGCTGTTCATCGTTTCGGCGGCGGACGGCGTCTATCTGGTCGATGGCGCCGATGGCGGCGTCAGCCGGTCCGATCGTTCAATGGTCGATCAGCGCGGCTGGGCCGAAGTGACGTTCGACGGCGCAGCGGCGCAGAAACTCGAAGGCGGCGGCGACGATCTGCTAGACCAGATTCTGGACCGGGCGCGCATCGGCGCGGCGGCGGAAATGCTGGGCATGGCGAGCCAGGCGTTCGACGTGACGCTCGCTTATCTGAAACAGCGCGTGCAGTTCAATCAGGTGCTGTCCAGCTTTCAGGCATTGCAGCACCGCATGGCCGATCTGTTCGGCGAGATCGAGCTGATGCGTTCTGCAGTGGAGAACGGCCTGACCGCGCTCGACGACAAGCGCGGCGATATCGCGATGGCCGCCAGCCAGGCCAAGGCGGTGGCCAATGATGCGATCCATCATATGAGCAAGGAAGCGGTGCAGCTGCACGGCGGCATCGGCATGACCGACGAATATGATATCGGATTCTATCTCAAGCGCGCGCGCACGCTCGAACAGCTCTGGGGCTCCAGCGCCTTCCACCGCGAGCGTTTTGCGCGGCTCAACGATTATTGACACAGCCATCCCATAGCGCCCCTGCAGAGCATGGTTCTGCGGGGGCGCAGGATATGGCCGCGCGGGAGGCGGCGTTCGACGCCGAGGTCGAGCGCAATCTCAAGCGCAATTTTACCGCCAATTTCATCCACGGCATGCTGGGGCTGACGGGCTTTCGCCTGATCTACGCGCCCACTTTCATTCCCGCCTATATCCAGCTGATGACCGGATCGGCGCTGTTCGTCGGGCTTGGCCAGACGCTGTTGATGCTGGGCGGGTTCGCGGTGCCGATTTTGGGCGCATCGCAGCTGGAACATCGCCGCCATATCCTGGCCGTCTCGCTGCGGATCGGCACGCTGATGCGCGTGCAGGTGCTGGGTCTGGCGTTGGCAGGCTGGCTATTGTCCGGCACGCCGCTGCTGGTCGCGACGATGCTGCTGTTCCTGCTGCTCGGCCTGTTTCAGGGGCTGCAGCGCGTGGCGTTCCAGATGATCATCGCCAAGGTGATCCCGCTCGACCGGCGCGGGCGGCTGCAGGGCATGCGCAATCTGGCGGGCGGCGCGATCGCGGCGGGGCTCAGCTACACGGCGGGGCATTGGCTGATCGACGAGAAGGTGCTGGGCAATGGCTATGCCACCACCTTTCTGCTGGCCTTTGTCCTCACGTCGCTCGGCCTCATCGTCCTGAAGGTGGGCATGAAGGAGCCGGAAGCGCCGTCGGTGCGGCTGCGCATGCCGGTGCGCGAGCGGCTGACCGAATTGCCTGCGCTGCTGGCGGAGCGCAATTATCGCTGGTTTCTGATCGGTCAGGCGCTGGCGGTTACGGGCCGCGTCTCCGCGCCGTTCTGCATCCTCTATGCCGCGCGGGTGATGGCCCTGGATGGCGCCACCATCGGCGTGCTCAGCCTGGCCTTTCTGGGCGCGGACACGGCTTCGAACATTCTCTGGGGGCAGCTGGGCGACCGCTTCGGCTATCGGCTGACCTTTCTGCTGTCGATCCTGTGCTGGATTGCCGCAATCGTCCTGTTGCTATTCGCCGACACCGAGCCGCTGATCGTGATCGCCTTTATCGGCCTGGGCGCGGCCAATTCCGGCTATCTGATGAGCGCGCAGACGATGGTGCTGGAACTGGGCAATCGCGAGGACATGCCGATGCGGCTGGCGCTATCGACCACGGTGGAGGGGTTTATCGCCACACTCGGCCCGCTGCTGGCGGGGGTGGTGGTGCATGTGGCGGGCTATGTCGCGCTGTTGGGCGGCACGGCGGCCTTGCTGGTGGCCGCTGCATTGGCCTTCTGGCTGCGCGTGACCGAACCGCGCCACCGGATCGCAAACGCCCCCATCGGAACGCGGCGGCCCTGACCCCGGCGGTCAGCCTTTGGCGGGCGGCTGGAAAAAACCGTGGAGCAGCGGCGCGGTGTAGAGCCGCGTGGCCAGGTCCAGATCGCGGCGGCCCGCCCAGTTCTTCAGATCCCAGGCCGCGTTGAGCATGACCATGGCCAGCTGGCTTGCCACCAGCGGATCGATCGGGCGGACCGATCCTTCGGCGATGCCGTCGATCATCATGCCGGCAAAGCGCCGGGCCATCCAGTCGGACCGTTCCAGCACCATCTGCTGCATGCGCGGCGGCAGCACGCCCATCGCCGTGGTGCGCAGCAGCGGACGCTCGCCCTCGAACTGGGCATGCACCAGGCTGCCTGCGGTGCCCGCGATGCGATCGAGAAAGCTGCCATCCTCGGCCAGCGCCACCCGCTGCGCGGCGGACACGCGATCATAGCTGGCGGCAAAGCATTTCATCACCAGATCGTCCTTCGCCTCCAGATGGTGATAGAAGCTGCCCTTGGTGACATTCAGCTGGCTGGCGATGCGTTCCACCGAGGCTCCGCGATAGCCGCGCTCGTTGATCAGCCGGGTCGCCGCTTCCAGAAAATCGCTGAGGCCGCGTTCCTGGCCTTCGCCTTCGGCTTCGGCAGGTTGCGGCAGGTCCATCGGCGACACGTCATGGCCGGGCGCGGCGATGCCCTGCTCGATCAGCTGGAAGCAGCGTTCCCGCACCCGCACGAAATCGGTGCGCGAATAATCGCTCAGCAACACCGGGAGCCAATAGGTGAATTCCAGAAAGATATGCGTGCGCGCCGTCAGGTCCGCATGGCCCACCGGATCATCGCTGCTGCCGAAGAAGCCGCGCGCCTTGCGAAACATGCCGACAAATTCGCCCAGCAATCGCTCGCGCGTGTCGTCCGGCATGGCCCGGATGTCGGACAGGGCCGCTTCCGGCGGATAGGTGCCGGCGCGCTGCTGCGCGATGCGATCGAAGGTGAGTTCGAGATAATGGGCAATGCGGGCACGCGGGCTGTCCTTGGCGGCGGCCTCGTCCACCTCCCGCTCGATCCGCGCCAGCGTGCGGTGGAAGGCGGCCTCCGCCAGCTTCTCCTTGCGCTTGAAATAATAGGCGATGCTGGTCGTATTGAGATCGACCATGCGGCCGACATCGACGAAGGTCATGCCTTTCACGCCGCGTTCGTTGATCAACTCCGCGGCGGCTGAAATGATCAGTTCGCGTTTCGCCTCGAACCGGTCTGTCCGGTCGCTCTGGTCACTGGCCATGATGGCCTCGTTCTTGTTTTTCATTTGGGCGGTATACTCCCCTAAGCCCTTGGGCTAGCAAAGGGGGCGGGCGCGGTCATCAAAAAAGGGACCATGGCCGGGGCCGGGCCGCGTGGCGGCGCGGCCGACGGCTGCGGCGCTGCGCCACCATGATCGGGTCTGAAGGAGAGTATATGTCGCTGTTTGATCTTACCGGGAAGATTGCCCTGATTACGGGCAGTTCGCGCGGCATCGGCAAGGCTATCGCCGGGGCGATGGCGATGCAGGGTGCCAAGGTCGTGATTTCCAGCCGCAAGCAGGATGCCTGCGATGCCGTGGCGGCCGAGATCAACGAGAAGCATGGCGAAGGCACCGCGATCGCGGTGGCCGCCAGCATATCGGACAAGGCCGCTTTGGAAGAACTGGTACGCCAGACCGAGGCGCAGCTGGGGCCGGTGGACATTCTGGTCTGCAACGCGGCGTCCAACCCCTATTACGGCCCGATGGAAGGGATCAGCGACGAGCAGTTCGAAAAGATCCTGTCCAACAACATCATTTCCAACCACTGGCTGTCGCAGCTGGTATTGCCGGGCATGATCGAACGCAAGGACGGCGCCATCGTGATCATCAGTTCCATCGGCGGGCTGAAAGGATCGGACAGTATCGGCGTCTACAACATCTCCAAGGCGGCGGACTTCCAGCTCGCGCGCAATTATGCGGTGGAATATGGCCAGCACAATATCCGCACCAACTGCATCGCGCCCGGCCTGATCCGCACCGATTTCGCCAAGGCGCTGTGGCAGAATGAGGAGGCGGAAAAACGCTTCAACACGCAGCATCCCATGCGCCGCATGGGCCTGCCCGAAGATATTGCCGGTGCAGCGGTGTTCCTCGGCTCGCGGGCCGGGGCCTATGTAAATGGACAGACCATCGTGGTCGACGGAGGATCGGTGATATGAGCATTTCGATAGATTTGAGCGGAAAGGTGGCCATCGTCACCGGCGCGGCGTCCGGCATCGGGCGGGCATCGGCGCGCCTGTTTGCAGAGGCGGGGGCGACGGTGATGATCGCGGATCGTGCGGACGCGGTGCACGAGACGCTGGAGATGATCGAGGCGGCGGGTGGCAAGGGTTTCGCCACGCAAATGGACGCAGGCGACGAGGCGGCGGTCGCGGCGCTGATCGAGGATACGTGCAGCCGCTTTGGCGGGATCGACATCATCTACGCCAATGCCGGGATCACCGGGGGCAAGCCCGGCGGGCTGTTCGATAGCGATGCAAGTGAATGGGCCGAGGTGCTGCGTATCAACCTGATCGGCCCCTATCTGGCGATCAAATATGGCGCGCCCAAGATCAAGGCGCGGGGCGGCGGATCGATCGTCTGCACGGCATCGGTCGCGGGGCTGCGATCCGGCGCGGGGCCGGCCAGCTATTCGGCGAGCAAGGCGGGCGTAATCAATCTGGTCAAGACCGCCGCCTATCATCTGGACGGCACCAATGTGCGCGTGAACTGCATCTGCCCCGGACTGATCGAGACCGGCATGACCAAGCCGGTCTATGATTATGCCCGCGATGCCGGAAAGCTGGACAAGATCGGCCAGCTCAACCCGATGAAACGCGGCGGCGAGCCGGAGGAGATCGCCAAGGCGGCGTTGTTCCTCGCCAGCGATCAGGCCAGCTATGTCAACGGCCAGGCGCTGCCGGTGGATGGCGGCCTTTCGGCCAGCCATCCGATCGCGCCGCGCGGCAATCGCGGCATCTAGGAGGCGTTGGCCGCCTCCCATGCGGCGGTCTGGCTGGCGACGAGGCCGGTCAGATCGCCCTCGGCGATGTTCACGTCGATCAGATGCAGGCCCCAGTCGGCCAGCACGCGTTTCCCCACCATCACATCGCCATTGATGCTGTCGCTGCGCGGATCGGCAGGATCGGCGTTCACGGTCACCGCCAGATAGTCGAAACCGTCCGTGCGCACGCACTGGGTGGAGATGAGGCCCGGCACCTTGACATAGCCCGCTGCGATCGTGGGATCGGCGTCGGTCCATGGCGGCGCGGGATCGGCGCTGGAGACGATCGAACCGCGATTGAGCAAGGTGGCATCGGCGATCACCGCGCCGCCTTTGCCGGACAGGTCCGCCGGATTGGTGCAGGCGGCGCGCAGGCCATCGCCCTCGACACGGCCGAAGCGGGCGCCTTCGGGCGGCGGCGCATCGGCACGAAAGCTCATATAGCTGATCACGCAGCCGGTCTGGATGTCCGTGCGGCACAGCGGCACGCTCTTGAAATCACCGCCGATGTCCGCGCCGGCGGGCACGGCGACATTGGTGCCGATCAGCATGGCGGACAGCATCTGCCGCTGGACCGGCTGGCCGTCGATTTCACGCGCCACGAGATCCTTCAGGATGCCCGCGCCCTGGCTGTGGCCAAAAAGGACGAAAGGCCGCCCGCCATTGTCGCGCGCCATATAGTCGCGAAAGGCATCGCGGACATCGCTGTAGATCAGATCGAAATCGCCCGCGCGCATGGTGCCGCTGACCATGGCATTGCGCAGCGCGGTGAGCGTGATCTGCCGATAGATGGGGCCGAACTGGCGGCACACGCTGCCGAAGCGCGCAAACTGTGCAGCGACGACCGAGCGTTCCTCCTCATTGGCCACCATATCGCTATTGTCGGGCGCATCGAGCGAGACGGTGGGGTAGACATAGAAACAGTCGGCGGCGGGAGCATCGGCATCGGCATAGGGAACATCGCCCACCGTGCCGTCGGCGGCGACCGAGGCAGCGTTGCGCGCTATGGTGCAGGCATCGCGGCGACCGGGCCGGCAGAGCCAGTTCTGTTCCAATGTATAGTCGTTCGCGGGCGGCGGTGCCGCTTCGGCGGGCGCGGCCGATTGCAGCGCGATGGCCCATGCGATGGCGGTCAGGCTCATGCCGGTATCTCCTCGAAAAAATGCTTCAGATCACCCTTCAGGATCTTGCCATTGGCGTTGCGTGGCAGGGTGTCTTCGGAAAAGGCGATCCGTACCGGCACCTTGAACGCGGCCAGGGACGTACGCACCCAGTCCTGCAGTTCCAGCTCCGTCGCGCTGTGGCCGGGCGCCAGGTGCACGACCGCGCCCGGTTCCTCGCCCAGCGTGCGGTGCGGCAGCGCGATGACGGCGGCATCGGTCACGGCGGGGTGATCGTAGAGGATATTCTCCACCTCGGTGCTGTAGATATTCTCGCCGCCGCGGATGACGATGTCCTTGGCCCGGTCGACGATGAAGCAGAAGCCTTCCTCGTCGATCCGTGCCAGATCGCCGGTGCGGACCCAGCCATCGACGAAGGTCTCCGCCGTTGCCGCCGGCTTGTTCCAGTAACCCAGCACGATCTGCGGGCCGCGTGCCCACAGCTCGCCGACCTGGCCGACCGGTTTTTCGTGGCGGCCGTCTTCACTCATGATCTTCAGATCGGACACCGGCACCGGCGGTCCGCAACTGTCCGGGCGGTTCAGATAATCTTCCGCGCTGTGGCTGGTGACGGTCGCCATCGTCTCCGTCATGCCCCAGCCATTGCCGGGCAGCGCGCCCAGCACGTCACGGATCTTGCGCACCAGATCGGGCGCGGAGGGGGCTCCGCCATAGCTGACGGTCCGCAGCGTGCTCAGATCATATTGCGCGCGCGCAGGATGCTCGATCAGCTGCCAGGCGATGGTCGGCACGCCGCCCGCCTGCGTCACGCCCTCGCGTTCGATGATGCCGAACGCCTCCTCGGCGTCCCATTTATGCATGAAGATCAAGGTTGCACCGCTGGCCATCGCGCCGGTCATCGTGGCCGAGCAGGCGGTGACGTGGAACAGCGGAATCACCAGCAGGCCGACGGCGCGTGGCGGCGGATCCGGCGGCATCTCACCCCGGCGCAGGAACGAGCGCGCGGCGGCATAGGCGCTGGAAAAGATATTGGTGCAGATGTTGCGGTGCGTGCCCAGCGCGCCCTTGGGCTGGCCGGTGGTGCCGCTGGTGTAGAAGATCGTCGCCGGATCGTCAGGGGCAAGCGCGCTCGCCGGAAGATCGTCGTCCGGCAGCGCGCCGTAATCGGCGGTGGTTCCGATCACGCTTTCGAGCGCGCGGGCAGAGCCGGTCAGATCGCCATCGGCGCGCGTCACCAGCACCGTCTCCAGATCGGGCAGTGCGGCATAATGATCGGTCAGCCGCGCATGCCGTTCGGCATCGCACAGCAGGATGCGCGCGCCCGCATCCGCCAGGCCATATTCCAGTTCCTGCCCCGTCCACCAGGCATTGAGCGGCACCACGATGGCACCGATCGACGCGGCGGCAAAAAAGGCCACCGGCCATTCGGGCAGGTTGCGCATGGCGAGGCCAATCCGATCCCCCTTGCCGATGCCGAGCGACAGAAAATGCCGGGCCAGCGCGGCGGTGGCGCGGTGAAAATCGGCATAGCTCACCCGCTCCTGTTCCAGGATGGCGAACGGCGTATCGCCATGGGTGCGGGCCAGTTGGGCCAAAGCCGCCAATGTGGGCGGCACGTTTTTCCATGTGCGGACCGGCTGCCCGGCGACCGACTGCTGCACCATTTCAAACCGCGCGCCCGGCGCACATAGCTGGGCTTCGATATCGGCGAGCGAGGCGGCCGGCCAGGCAGCGTACGATTGTGCATTCGTCATAGCGGTCCGTTCCATTCTTGGTACAGGACAAGGGCTAGACGCTTCCCGGCTGTTGGACAAGTTTGGACATACCCCATGCAGGAATTGCTGGCGTGCGCCGCACCGCTTGCGGCCTGTCCCGCCCGGCCCCGCGACCGGCCTGCACATTTAAATTAACTTGAGTTTCTTGCCTATTGCCACCGCTGCGCTAGAAACAGGGCATAGCGGCACGTGCAATGCATGCGATGCAACAATAAACATCATGAAAGTCTTGGGGGGTATCAGCAGTCGATGGTCGATAGTTGTTTTGTCAAACGCCTGTTGCAGCATATCGATCTGACCGCGTCCGAAATTGCCGATATCGCCGAACTGGAGCGCGAACCGGTTACCTTCGCCCCCGGCCAGAAGCTTTGGGAAGAGGGGCACAAGGCCGACTATATCTGTATCGTGCAGGATGGTTGGCTGATGTCCGAAACCCTTCTGGAAGGCGGCGAGCGACAGATTTTGCGGTTCTATTTCTCCGGCGAGCTGATCGGCACCGCCAGTATTGCCTATGATCATGCCACCACCACGGTGCGGGCCGTGGACGAGGCGCAGCTTTGCATGTTCCCGCGCGCCCGCCTGGGGGAGCTGTTTGCGCGTCACCCGCGCCTGAGCACGCTGTTCTATTCGCTGGGCATGCTGGAGGTGATCGATCTGAACGATCGGCTACGCGCGATGGGGCGCACCGATGGCAAGGCCCGGCTGGCCCATCTGTTTCTGGCGATCGCCGAGCGGCTGCGCGTCCTCACCGGTCCGGAATCGACCAAGCTTCATGTGCCGCTGACCCAGAATGATCTGGCCGATGCCGTCGGTCTGACCGCTATTCACGTCAATCGGCTGCTCAAGGAAATGTCCAGCGAAGGCCTGATCCGCCGCCATCGGCGGGAGCTGGAGCTGCTCGACGAACCGGCGCTGCGCAGGATTGCGCAGTTCCGCAGCCGCCGACAGAATATCGATCTCGGCTGGTTTCCGCCCGCCCAAAACTGAGCCTGCGCCGGGCGGGGACCATCACGGCGTGGTCGCTGCCCAGCCCAGCCTAGCCCCAAACCCAGTCTCAGCCTCAGCGGTTCTTGCGGCCGTCGATCAATCCCTCGACCACGTCCGGATCGGCCAGCGTCGAGGTGTCGCCCAGCGCGCCATAATCATTCTCGGCGATCTTGCGCAGGATGCGGCGCATGATCTTGCCGCTGCGCGTCTTGGGCAAAGCGGGCGTGAAGTGCAGATGGTCCGGCGTGGCGATGGGGCCGATCTCGCTGCGGACATGGTTTTTCAGCTCGGTTTCCAGATCGTCCGATGCCTCCACGCCGCTGTTGAGTGTGACATAGCAATAGATGCCCTGCCCCTTGAGATCATGCGGATAGCCGACCACGGCAGCCTCGGCGACCTTGGGATGCAGCACCAGCGCGCTTTCGACTTCGGCGGTGCCCATGCGATGGCCGGAAACGTTGATGACATCGTCCACCCGGCCCGTGATGGTGTAATAGCCATGGGTATCGCGGCGGCAGCCGTCACCGGTAAAATATTTGCCTTTATAGGTGCTGAAATAGGTCTGCGCGAACCGCTCATGATCGCCGTAGATGCTGCGCATCTGGCCCGGCCAGCTGCGGGCGATGGCCAGATTGCCTTCGGCCGGACCATCGAGGATCTGGCCATCGGCATCCAGCAATTGCGGCGCGATGCCGAAAAAGGGTTTGCCCGCGCTGCCCGGCTTCATGTCATGGGCGCCGGGCAGGGTGGTGATCATGATGCCGCCGGTCTCGGTCTGCCACCAGGTATCGACGATCGGCGCCGCGCCGCCGCCGACCTGCTGATGATACCAGCGCCAGGCTTCCGGGTTGATCGGCTCGCCCACCGTGCCGAGCCGTTTCAGCGAGGACAGGTCATGCTTGCGCACAGGCGCATCGCCTTCGCGCATCAGCGCGCGGATGGCGGTTGGGGCGGTGTAGAAAATATTGACCTTATGCCGCTCGACCATGTCCCACAACCGGCTGACGTCGGGATGGTTGGGCACGCCCTCGAACATCAGGCTGGTCGCGCCATTTTGCAGCGGACCATAGACGATATAGCTGTGGCCGGTGACCCAGCCGATGTCTGCGGTACACCAGTAGATGTCGCCCGGCTGGTAATCGAACACATAGTGAAAGGTGGTGGCGGTCCACACGGCATAGCCGCCGGTCGTATGCAGCACGCCCTTGGGCTTGCCGGTGGAGCCGGAAGTATAGAGAATGAACAGCGGGTCCTCCGCGCCCATTTCCGCGCACGGACAGTCGGCCTCTACCGTCTGCGCCGCCTCGTCATACCAGATGTCGCGGCCGTCTTTCATGGCCACGTCTTCGCCGCGATGGCGGATCACCAGCGTCTTGACGGCAAAATCCAGCTTCTCCAGCGCTTCGTCGGCATTGGCTTTCAGCGGGATGGTGTTGCCCGCGCGCACCCCGGCGTCGGCGGTGATGAGGAAACGGCTGTCGCAATCCTCGATCCGCCCGGCCAGCGCTTCGGGAGAAAAGCCACCGAAGACCACCGAATGCACCGCACCGATACGGGCGCAGGCGAGCATGGCGATGGCGCCTTCCAGGATCATCGGCATGTAGAGCGTCACCCGGTCGCCGCGCGTCACGCCCATGGATTTCAGCACATTGGCGAAGCGCTGCACCGCCACGTGCAGCTCGGCATAGCTCAGCGTTCTGGTGACGCCGGGCTCGTCCGCTTCCCAGATGAGCGCGGAGACATCGCCCTTGCCCGCCTCGACATGGCGATCGACGCAATTGTAGCACAGGTTGAGCCGGCCATCCTCATACCATTGGATATCGACGGGATCGAAGCTCCAATTGCCTGTTTTGGTCGGCTCGGCGATCCAGTCCACGCGCTGCGCCTGTTCACGCCAGAAGGTTTCGGGATCGTCCAGCGACTGCGCATAGAGCCGGTCATAGCCAGCCGCATCGCAGTGCGTCCGCCCGGTACCGGGCCGTGCGACCAGCGCCTCTTCCTGCTTGCCATCCGCCATCTTGCCCATCTCCCATGTCGTGCCATGTGCATCATGGCATTTGCGCCAGCGTTAGCGCCCGGCTGCTTTACGGCTACCATAGCGGTCGGTTCCTCTGCTAGCATGCAAAGCTCCAGGCCTTTCCTCCAAGGATGAACCACGTGACCGTTCGCCCCCTTGCTGCCGTTGCGGCGCTTTCCATGATTTTTGCACTGCCGGCATGTGGCAGTGGCAATGATTCGGTCGATACCGAAGAGGATTTCAGCAATATTCCGGTGCCGCCGCCACCGCCCGCGCCCTCGGGCGTCAGCTACACGGTGCGCAATTGCCTCACCCAGCGTATTCCGGCGAGCGACCTGACCGCCGGTGGCCTGACCGTCGGGCAGGCGATCTTCCCGGACACGCTGACGCTCGACTTTTCCCGCACGGCAGGCTTCCCCAATGGGCGCAAACCGGCCGATCAGGTGGGCGATATCATGCTCGCCTACATCTTCCTCGATCTGGGCAAGGAGGGTGCGCGGCGCTTTGCGAATGTGCCGCTCAACCCGGCGGCGAACGATGTCGCCTTCCCGGCAGGCTTCCCCTATCTCGCGCCGGCGCAGGGCAATCCCCCCCGCGCGTCCAGTGGTGGCACCAATTTCGACTTTGTGGACGAGGATGACGATCAGTATGACCGGGTGGACCGGATGGGCATGCCGCTGATCTCCACCGCCATCGTGCCGTTCGAACGCAAGCCGGACTATAATGATTCCGGTCCGCGCGACGATGTAGATGGCGATTATGTGGACGATATCGAGAGCGAGCTGCAGGCGCTTACCAATGCATTCGCGGATGATCTTTCCGCACAGGGGTTTGCCCTCTGCGCAAAGCAATAGCGGCGCGGCCACCGCTTGGCCTTTCCGGGCAATGCCCGTGCGCTGCGAGGCAGCCAAAACCGCGCCAAAAAGATTGATGCCAAATGAACATTTCTTGCAAGTAACGGTATTTATTGCCTAAAATTTTTGCGTTGCGGCATCCTTCCACGCAGTCTGGACGTAGAGGGTTGCAGGGTAGTGGCCGGCATGAAGGCTGCGTTGCTGCCGTCAGAGGAGGATGAAAGATGAACCGATTTGCCAAGTTGGCGATAGCCGGGGGCGCAGCCGCGCTTGCGGTTCCGCTCGCCATCATGCTGCCAGAGCAATTCGCTCCGGCTGCCGACCACAAGGACCCGCCGCAACGGACCGGCTCTGTCGATCCGACCCCGGATCTGGCGGCGGACATCGCCGATGTCTTTGCCTTTCACACCGCAGACAAGCTGGTGCTGATCCTGACCTTTGCCGGGCCCAACCCGACGACCGCAGCCGGCGTGTATGATCGCGACGTGCTCTACAAGATCAACATTTCCAACCAGAGCCCGCGGACCGAAACCAACATTCCGATCCGCGTTCGTTTTGGCCAGGATGTGAGCCAGAACAACGCCTTTGGCCTGCAGATCACCGGCATTCCCGGCACGCCCGATGGCGGCCTGGTCGGCCCGGTCGAGCAGGACAATGTGCAAAGCGGCGTGCGCTTCCGCGCCGGCCTGTTCGACGATCCCTTCTTCTTCGATCTGCAGGGGTTCACCGAATCCAAGCAGACCGGCAATCTCAGCATCATGAGCAACCGCGATTTCTTCGCCAATGCGAACGATACCGCGATCATTATCGAAATTCCGCGTGACCGCATCGGCGACGGCTCTTCGCCCGTCGATGTCTGGGCGGAAACCCTGCGTCTGGGAGGGCAGCTCTGATGAACATGACCAAACGCGCTCTGGCGCTCGCCACCCCATTGGCGCTGGCCGTCAGCCTGACCGCCTGCGACGACAACAACAGCGCCGCGCCGCCACCGACATCGGCGCCTGCACCAACCCCGGCTCCGCCGCCGGCTCCCGCGCCGACACCGACGCCCACGCCAACCGGCATGACCGGCACGGTCGATGTGTCGCGCTGCCTGCAACAGGAAGTGGCGCCCGGCGTGACGGTGGCCAATCTGGTGGTGCCCGATACGCTGACGCTCGATTTCAGCGCGCCTGCCGGCTTCCCGAATGGACGTCTGGTGAGCGATCCGGTGGCGAATGTGACCGAGGCCGTGATCCTGCTCGATCTGACGGCGACCACTACCTCCGGCGCGCAGCAGACGGCGCTGTCGTTCCAGCAGGTGCCGGTCGATGTGCCGGCCAATGACGTGGCCTATGCCAATGGCAGCACGACCATGTCGGGCGGATATCCGTGGCTCGGCGCTGCGCAGGGCACCCCGCCTCGCGCCTTGTCCACCGGCACGCGGTTCAACTTCCGCAGCCAGCCGGAAACCTCCTATGTCCGGGTAGACCGCATGGGCATGCCGGCGGTGGCCACCGCGCTGATCGGCACGAACCAGAAGCTGCCCTATAACGACGCCAATCCCGCCATCGATGCGCAGGGACGGTTCGTCGGAGAGTTGACGTCGGAGCTGACCAAGATCCACGCCGGTTTGCGGGACGATCTGATCAGCAGTGGTTTCAAACCTTGTTCGACCGTCTCCTGATCGTCTGCCGACGATGACGACCATGAAGGGCGCGCTGTGAGCGATATCACGGCGCGCCCATTTCCTCTTGCCGGCAGCGGGCATCGCTCGGCCACGGCCAGGCTGTGGCGACTGGCGCTGCTGATCCTGGCGGCGGCAGGGCTGGTGGCACTCGCAACTATTTTGCTGGGTGGCGACAGGCCGGACCCGGCACCCAGGATGGAAGGCAATGGCATCACACGCCTTGTCGGACCGGCCACTTATGCAGCGGAACTGGACGGCGCGAACCGGAATGTGCGCAACGCCGAGGGGCGGCTCGAAAGCGGACCCGATCAGTGGCTTCGGCGCGAATCCTATGCCGGGGCTCTGGCCAGGCGCGCGGCCATCACGGGCAGCTATGAAGACCTGAAGGCGGTCGATGATCTGCTGGCGCAGGCTTTTCGGGATGCACCGGAGGGTGCCGGACCGGTTGTCGGCGCGGCGGCGCATGCGCTGACCGTGCATCGACTGGACGATGCGAAGCGCTATCTCGACATGGCGGATCGTTTCGCGGTGCAGCCGCCCGCAGCCGAACGGGCCGAATGGCTGGGGATGCGCGGCGATATTGCCATGTATCGCGGGGACTATGATGCGGCGCGCCGTTATTACCGCGCCTCGGCCCGCATGGGGGAGGACGTGAACAGTCTTACCCGCCTCTCCACATTGGAGCTGAAACGCGGGCAGTTCGATGCGGCGGCAGAGCTGATCGGCCGGGCCGGTGCCTCCGCGCGCACGCCGAACCCCTATCTCGCTGCATTCCTTTATCTTCGCCTTGCCGACATCGGTTATGCCAGCGGTGACTGGGCGATGGCGGAAAAGAATATTGCAGCGGCAAACGCGGTATTTTCCGGCTGGTGGCTGGCCGAGGCCTATCGGGCGCAGCTGCTGGCCCTGAACGGCGATATCGACGACGCGGTCGCGCTCTATGCTGCGGTTGCTGAAAAATCGGGCGATCCTCTGGTGATGGACGCGCTTGCCTCGCTGCTTCGCGCCAATGGCCGCATTGCCGACAGCCGGGTCTGGGCCGTGCGCGCCCAAGCCATCTGGGACGCGCGACTGGCCATGCTGCCCAGCGCGGCGCGCGGCCATGCGATCGAGCATGAACTGGCGCTCGGCGATGCGCGCAAGGCCTTGCGTCTGGCCGAGGCGGATTATGCCGCCCGCCCGCATGGACAGACCGCCATCATGCTGGCGACGGCGCAGCTCGCCAATGGGCAGGCGGAAAAGGCCCGCGATCTGCTGCGCCGGACGGAAAGGTCCGGCTGGGTCAGCGCCCGCGCCGCGGCCCTGCTGGCGCAGGCGGAGGCGCTGCTTGGCGATGGCAAAGCCAGCGATGCGGCGCGCGAGAAGGCGTTGGCCATCGATCCTAGAATCTTCGACCCTGCCCAAAGCTATATCTGGTTCGGCCATGGATGATCGGCGCGGACCGGGCCTGATCGGCTTTCTGCTGTTTGCCGTGGCATGCGTGCTGGCGGTGGTGATCGGCCCGCAGGCCGCGCATGCGCACAGCACCCCCAATAGCGAGGTGCAGATCGACATCGGCCCGTCCGAAGCGCGCGCCGACATCATCATTCCGCTGGGCGATTATGCCGCCGCCAGTGGCGCGCCGATCGCACCAAGCCGCGCCAATTATGACAGGGCTAGACAATGGCTGGCGCGTCATGTCTCCGTGCGCAGCCCGGACGGGCGCGCCTGGACCGTTCGCTATGACAGTGTCGCGTTCGCACAGATTGCCGGCCCGCCGGACCTGCACGCCGTCGCCACGCTGCTGCCGCCGGCCGGCGCGCCCGTGCGCCGCTTCACGATCGACTGGACGGCGGTGGTGGATCGGGATCCGGCGCATTTCGCGCTGTTTGTCGCCAAACGCGATCTCTATGGACGGTTCGGCGATGACCGCGAGATTATCGGAGCGGTGCGCGCCGGCCGCACGCGCCTGTCGGTCGATCGCGGCAAAGCCAGCGCGCTCACCGGTTTCGGCAACGCCGTCTGGCTTGGCGGCGAACATATTGCCGAGGGGCATGACCATCTGCTGTTCCTGCTGGCCCTGTTCCTGCCGATGCCGCTGATGCTGGCGGCGGGGCGACGCCGCTGGGGCGCGCCCAGGCCGCCAAGGGATGCGCTGTGGGGCATGGCCAAGATCATCACCAGTTTCACGATCGGCCACAGCCTGACGCTGATCGCCGCGCCGGTGCTGGGCATCCATTTGCTCGCGCAACCGGTGGAGATCGCCATCGCGCTGTCCATCCTCATTTCCGCCATCCACGCCTGGCGACCGCTCTTTCCGGGGCGGGAACCGCTGATCGCCGCGCTGTTCGGGCTGGTGCACGGGCTGGCCTTTGCCACGCTGGTCGGCGATCTGGGACTGGGCCTGAGCCGGGAAGTCATCGCCATTCTGGGTTTCAATATCGGGATCGAGATCGTCCAGCTGGCCGTGGTGGCGGCCTTCCTGCCGGCGCTGATGCTGTTTGCCCGCACGCGCCATTATGACTGGTTGCGCCTGGGCGGGGCCGGTTTTGCGGCCATGGCGGCCATCGCCTGGATGGTGGAGCGGATCTTTGCGGTGCCCAACCCCATTGCCGGGGCCATCGATGCGCTGCTTGAGCATGCCCTGCTGCTGATCATCCTGCTGACCGTTACGGCGATGGCGGTCTATCTGGCCGACCGGCGCCATGGGCATCTGGCGGCTGCATAAGCCGCGCCGCGCGGTCTCCCATCTGGCCATAAACCGCCGTCAAAACGTCCCGCTATCGGACAGCGCGGTGTTAAGCATCTTCCCCGGTGGATCAAATGCTTAAGAAACCGTTAAGACCGCATGATGAAACGTGCATTAGTCCTCACCACCGAAGGCGCCGGCCACCCATTCCGCCGCACATTGAAGCCGCATATCCTGTCCACGCCAAAGCCCGATCCAGTGCCGGAGATCACCGACAAGGGCTGGTGGCGACAGGAAGACACGCATCTGTTCGCGGTCAGCTTCGCCGGCTTCTTCACGGCAATTTACACCTTTATCGCCTGAGCGATGCGGCAGGCCCCCGGCCTGCCTACAGCATGGGGCCCTCGGCATCGCGCAGCACCATGTCCGCGCTGGCCAAGTGCAGCCGGTGGGCGAGCCAGGCCGAGACCAGGCACATCACCCCGCTCAGCAGCAACTGCTCGGTAATCGCAATGCCGGCGGCGCTAAGCGCGAATGTCACGACCGATCCCAGCACCATCGCGCCGCTGTTGACCAGATTGTTGGCGGCCACCGCCCGCGCCGTTTCGCTCTTGGGTACGGTGGTCGTCAAAAAGGCATAAAGCGGCACGACGAACATGCCGCCCGCCGTTGCAATGCCGAGCAGGGTCAGCACGACGGCCCAGCTGTCCGGATGCGCCAGAAAGTCCGGAATATCGTAAAGCCGCCCCGTCTGGCTGACCTCCCAGCCATGGCAGACGAGATAGAAGAGCAGGACGAACCCGCCCATGGCCAGCACACAGGCGGGGGCGAAGCGCGCGGAGACCTTGCCTTCCAGCAGCCGGTTGATGGCGACCGAGCCGATGGCGATGCCGATGGAAAAGATCGCCAGAAACAGGCTGGCCACGGTCTTGTCGCCCGTCAGCACATTCTTCACCAGCGGCGGAAACTGGATGAACAGCACCGTGCCGATGCTCCAGAAGAAGCTGATCGCCACCACCGCCAGCCACACCGCGCGCGTCTTGCGGACCAGCGCCACCAGATCGCGTGAGGAGGTCCACAGATTGAAATCGATCCGGCCGATATCGCTGGGTTCGGGCGGGGCGGGGGGCACCTGCCGGCCGATGACATAGCCGATCAGCGCCGTCACGATCACCGCGCCCGCAGCGGCCTCTACCGGAATGATGCCGGCCACGATGGTGCCGATCAGAATGGCGATATAGGTGCCCGCTTCCACCAGCCCGGTGCCGCCAAGCACTTCGTCATGCGCCAGATGCTGGGGCAGGATGGCGTATTTGATCGGCCCGAAAAAGGTGGAATGCACGCCCATCGCGAACAGGGCGAGCAAGAGCAGCGGGATGGCGGCGCTCATCACGGCGATACCGAGCCAGGCCAGCACCAGGCCCAGCCCGCCCGCGATCATGATCGCGATCTCGCAGGCCTTGATAATGCGGATGAGCCCGGCCTTGTCACGCGCATCGGCGAACTGGCCGGACAGGGCGGAAAACAGGAAGAAGGGCAGCACAAACACACCGGTGGCCACGGCGCTGAACAGCGTCTCGCTCTCCGGATCGCTGAATACGCCATAGACGACGAACAGCACCATCGCCGTCTTGTACAGATTGTCGTTGAACGCACCGAGGCTCTGGGTGGCGAACAGGGGCAAGAACCGACGCTTGTTCAGCAGATGAAAGGAAGCCTGCATCGCTCACCGTCTTAGCGGGCGGGCTGGCGACGGGGAAGGAGTTTGTTCGGCAGCGGATCGGCGCGCGCCGCATGCACCCGCCCGAGGGCCGCCAGCGCGCGCACGGCTTGCCGCTCTAGCAATTGACTTTCATTCGCAAAGTCGGCACCTGACGCACCGATTGTTTCTGGCCGATAGTTTTTGATGATGGCATTTTTCCCGTGAACACGCAGCAAGGCGCTATTGGCAAAAGCCGCCGGCCCCGCAGACGGCTGTCGCCGTTCTGGACGCGCCAGTTCCATACTTGGCACTGGATGAGCAGCGCCATCTGCATGGTGGGGATGATCCTGTTCGCCATCACCGGCATTACGCTGAACCATGCCGGCGCGATCGAGTCCGAACCGGTCACGGTGACGCGCGAGGCGGCGATGCCGGCCCCGCTGCTGGCGGATTTGCGCGCGGCCCCAAGCGGCCTGCCTGCGCCCGCGCCGCGCCGCTGGCTGGAAGGGGAGCTGGATATCAGCCTTGCCGGACGCACGCCCGAATGGAACGATGCCGAGCTCTACATAGCGCTGCCGCGCGCCGGGGGCGATGGCTGGGTCTCGGTCGATCTGGCGAGCGGCGCGGTGCTCTATGAAGACACCGGCCGCGGTCCGATCGCCTATCTCAACGATCTGCACAAGGGGCGGGACACCGGGCCTGCCTGGTCCTGGTTCATCGATCTGTTTGCCGGCGCCTGCATCATCTTCTGCGTCACCGGCTTTCTGCTGCTTCAGCTGCATGCGCGCAAGCGGCCATCGACTTGGCCGATCGTCGGCGCAGGCGTGCTGATCCCGCTATTTCTCATCATTTTTCTGATGCATTGACCGAAAGGCCTTCTCCCATGCGTAAACATCTTCTCATGGCCGTACCGGCGGCCGCCGCATCCGCTGCCACGCCCGTTTATGCGAGTGACATGCAGGTGCAGCTGGAAATTCCGCGCCTGCGCGTGGCCGAATATCACAAGCCCTATGTCGCCGTCTGGATCGAGAATGAGGCGGGCAAGACGGTGGCCACGCTGGATGCCTGGTATCAGACCGATGCCAAGGGCGAGGACGGGCGCAAATGGCTGCCCGATCTGCGCACCTGGTGGCGGCGTGCGGGCCGCGCCGCCAGCATGCCGGCCAATGGGATCAGCGGGCCGACCCAGGCGCCGGGCCGCTATTCCATGCAATTCAAGGAAGGCACGCGTCCGCTGCCGAACCTGACCGCCGGGGCCTACACCTTGCGGGTGGAGGCGGCGCGCGAAGTGGGCGGGCGCGAAATGGTCAGCATCCCGTTTCAGTGGCCGCCGCGCACGGCCATGTCCGGCAGCGCCGCCGGCACCAAGGAACTGGGCGCGGTCCGCCTGACCATCAAACCCTGATCAACTCGTACAAGAGGAATATCCGCATGTTCGCCAAATCGTCCTTGCTCGCCGCTGGTCTCGCCATCGGCCTGTCCGCCCTCATGCCCTCGACCGCTGCCGAGGCGCACCGCCGCTGGCTGCTGCCTTCCTCCACCGTTCTGGCGGGCGAGGCGGAGATCGTGTCGGTCGATGCCGCCGCCTCCAATGCGCTGTTCGTCTTCGAACATCGCGCCATGGGGCTGGACGATCTGACCGTCACCGGCCCGGACGGGCAGGCGGTGACGCCGGATATCATCGGCAGCGGCGCCTATCGCAGCGTGTTCGATGTGCCGTTGAAGGAACAGGGCACCTATCGCATCGCGCTGGTGAACAGCGGCATGATGGGCTCCTATGAGCTGAACGGCGAACGCCATCGCTGGCGCGGCAAGCGCGCGGATCTGGAAAGCGGCATTCCTGCCGGTGCCACGAATGTTCGCGTGAGCGAAATGGCCGGCCGAACGGAGACCTTTGTGACGCTTGGGGCCCCCAATGATACCGCGCTGGCGGCCACCGGTCAGGGCCTGGAAATGATCCCCGTCACCCATCCCAACGATCTGGTGACCGGCGAAGCGGCACGGATGCAGTTCTTGGCCGATGGCGCACCCGCGGCCGGGCTGGAACTGGAATTCGTGGCCGGCGGCACGCGCTATCGCGACGATCCGGGTATCCGCAAGTTGACGACCGATGCCCAGGGCATGGTGTCGCTGCAGGTGGAAGAGCCAGGCATGTATTATCTGGAAGCCTCGACCAGCAGCGATGGTGGCCCGGCGGCCGATGAGGATGGCGCGATGGCAAGCGAAGGTGCAGCGCCTGCCAAACGCATGTCCTACACGGCCGTTCTGGAATTCATGCCGCTTTGACGGGGCAACATCCGGGCGGCGGCGGGCAGGGCGAGATCGATCTGCTGCTGCCGCCCGGCCAGCATCATACGCCGCCGCCCCATGCCGATACCCGCCCGGTGCGGCTGGCCGGGGAAACGATGGGCACCGGCTGGTCGCTCGATGCGCTTGTGCCCACGGCGCTGTCCACCGACGCGGTAGAGGCGGCGCTTATACAGGCGTTCGAGACGGTTATCGCGCAGATGAGCCAGTGGCGCGCAGATTCGCAGATAAGCCGCTTCAATAGCGGCGCGCCCGGCAGCGAACATCGCATCGGCCCGCAGTTCCGGCAGGTGCTGGATTGCGCCATGGCGATATCACAGGCGAGCGACGGGGCCTTTCATCCGGCGTTGGGCGCCGCCGCGCAGGCATGGGGCTTCGGCGCGGCCAAGTTCGATGGCGCAAAGCCCACCGGCAAGGTCGCGCCCGCCGACTGGCGCAGCCTGGCGGGCAGCGCGCCGGACCGGATCGTGCAGCCGGGCGGTGTCAGGCTCGATCTGTCCGGCATCGCCAAGGGCTTTGCGGTCGATCTGGCCATGGCGGCGCTTCAACGTTGCGGACTTGGCCATGCGCTGCTCGACATCGGGGGGGAGCTGAAGGGGATCGGCCTGCGGGCGGACGGGCTGCCCTGGTGGGTGGATCTGGAGCAGGGCGACGGCAGCGCCACCATGGCGACGCGGATCGGCCTGACCGGATGGGCGGTCGCCACATCGGGCCATTGGCACCGGCGGCGCAGTGCGGGCACGGACAGCTGGTCCCACACGCTCGATCCCGCCACGGGCGCGCCGGTTGGCGATGCGTTGAGCGCCACGGTGCTGCACCCCGGCTGCATGCAGGCCGATGCATTGGCGACAGCGCTGATCGTGCTGGGCGAAGCGCGTGCGATGGCCTTTGCGGATCGCCACAATCTGGCTGCGCGGCTGGTCACCGGCACGCAGGTGCTGGAAAGTGCGGCCTGGCGGCGTTGGCGCGCATAGCGATGGTGGCAAGAACAGGAGAAAGCCGATGATGGTACGGATCGAAAAGGTGCTGGACGAAGCGCAGCTGCGCGGCCTGCGCGCGCGTATCGACGAGGGCGATTGGGTGGATGGCAATGAGACATCGGGCCACCAGTCGCGCAATGCCAAGCGCAATCGCCAGCTCAAACAGGGCAGCGCAGCACAGCAGGAGGCGGGCCGCATGGTGCTCGATGCGCTGGGCCAGACGCCGGAATTCATCGCCGCGGCGTTGCCGCTCAAGGTCTTTCCCCCGCTGTTCAATCGCTATGCCGGCGGCGAGGCGTTCGGCGCGCATGTCGACAACGCGATCCGGCGGCTGGACGGTACCGATTTCCGGATTCGCAGCGATCTGTCGGCCACGCTCTTTCTTGCGGACCCGGACAGCTATGACGGCGGCGAGCTGGTGGTGGAGGATCTGTTCGGCGAGCACCGGGTGAAGCTGCCGGCGGGCGATATGGTGCTCTATCCCGCCTCCAGCCTGCATCATGTGACGCCGGTGACGCGCGGGGAGCGTGTCGGCTGCTTCTTCTGGCTGCAGAGCATGGTGCGCGACGCGGGCGCGCGCGAACAGCTTTACCGGTTGGACCGGACGGTCCGTACCCTGACGCAGGAGCGCGGAGCGAGCGATCAGCCCGTCCTGGAACTGACCAATCTCTATCATAATCTGCTGCGTCGCTGGGCCGATGCTTAATCGCTATTGCGACCTGTTTGCATTTGCATTGACATAGGCCATCGCAACTTTCATAGGGCGCCCAACAACAAAACAGGGAGCCGAAGAGCCATGACCTCACCCAAATCCGTTCGCATGACCGCGCCATTTCTCGCATTGGGCTGCGTGGGTTTCGTCGCCAGCGCGCCAGCGCTGGCAGAGGACGCCGCTGATCCCGATCAGACCATCATCGTGGCGGGCGAGCGGCCGGATGCACTCTCCATCAACGCTGCGCCCGCGCCCATTCTCGATACACCGCGCACCATCAACGTGGTGACCGAGGAAACGTTGGAGCGCACCGCCTCTTTCTCCTTCGAAGACGCGCTGCGCACCGTCCCCGGCATCACGCTGGGCGCCGGCGAGGGCGGCACCGCATCGGGGGATATCCCATTGATCCGCGGCGTCGATGCCACCAGCGACATCTTCGTCGATGGCGCACGCGATGTCGGCACGCAGACCCGCGAGACCTTTGCCATAGAGCGGATCGAGGTCTTCAAGGGGCCGAGCGGTGCGCTGGGCGGCCGCGGCGCGGCGGCGGGCGGCATCAACATTGTCAGCAAGACCGCGCGGGCAGGCAATTTTGCCTCGGCCACGGCCACGCTCGGTACCTCCGATCTCTATCGCGTCACCGCAGACGTCAATCGCCAGATCGGCGACAAGCTGGCGGTGCGCGTGGTTGCCCTGTACCATGATTCCGAAATCGCCGGCCGCGACGCCGTATTCGATGATCGCTGGGGCGTTTCGCCCTCCATCGCCTATGGCGTTGGCACCGACACGGTCGCCAGCCTGACCCATTATCATTTCGAGGGCGATCAGCTGCCCGATTACGGCATTCCCCTAACCTCGCGCGGGCAATTGCCGAACGGGGAGCGGCGTCCCGCCGATGTCGATCCCGACAATTTCTATGGTCTGCTGGACCGGGATTTCCAGGAAACCCGCGTGGACACCACCTCCTTCCAGGTCGATCATAATATGGGCAATGGGTGGAGCGCCTCGGCCCTGCTGCGCTATTCGGACTCCGACAGCAATTACATCGTCACCAATCCGGATGACAGCGCCGGCAATGTCGCCAATGATCTGGTGTGGCGGGCCACCAAGAGCCGCAATTCAAACACCGAATCGATGACCGCCGTGGGCAATATCTCCGGTCAGTTCGCCACCGGATCGATCGAACACAGCCTGTCGATCGGCGCGGAATATAGCTGGGCCGATACCTATAATCTCAATTACAGCGTGGATACGGGCGATCGCACATGTCCAGCCTCTGCGATCGCGAATTTCAACTGCACCAGCTTGCAGAATCCCAATCCGCGCGATCCCTGGACCGGCGCGATCACACCGGCTGGCGCGCCCACCACGGCAGAGGCGGAAGATATCAGCTTCTACGCTTTCGATTCGATCACGCTCATCCCCGAACTGATCGTGACCGGCGGAATCCGCTATACCGATTATAGCGCCAAGGGGGCCGGTTCGCGCCGCGGAGTACCTTTTAACGGAACAGTCGAAACCGATTTCATCAGCTGGCAGGCCGGCGCGGTGTTCAAGCCCAGGCCGTGGGCGAGTATCTATGCGTCCTACGCCAACGCCAAAAACCCTCCAGGCACCGATGTGGGCGCCGGATCGGGCAACATTGCCATCAACAATGACACTTATTCCCCGCAGGAAACCGAGAATTTCGAGGTAGGGGCCAAGGCCGACTTATTTGGCGGTGCCATGCAGCTTTCCGCCTCCGCCTTTCAAGTTGATCGCGGCAATATCATCAACACCGACATTGTGGGCGAGGTAACCAACATCATCGAATCCGCCCGCATCCGCGGTTTCGAACTAGGCGTCACCGGCCGCGCCGGACCGGTCTCGCTGTTCGGCGGCTATACCTATGTGGATAGCGAACTGCGCGATGATAGTGCCGATCGGGGCAATCGCCTGCCCAATACGCCGGTCGGCAATTTGTCGCTGACCGCCGATGTGGTGGTGACCGATCAGTTCAGCTTCGGTGGCGGGGTCTATCATCAGACCGGACGTTTCGCCGATGCGGGCAACCTGATCTCGGCAGACGGCTATGTGCGCGTAGATGCTTTTGCGGCCTATGCCATCACCGACAATATCGGCCTGCGCCTGAATGTGAAGAATGTGGGTGACGAGCGTTATGTCACCAAGCTGCGTAACCCGCATTTCGCCGTGCCGGCCCAGGGGCGGCAGGCCATTCTCTCCCTGAACATGCGCTACTGATCGCTATCGCGGGGCCGGTGCGCGGGTGACGCGCATCGGCCCCGGAAATATTACGAGGCCGCGCCCATCGGCTGCATGTCCTGCCGGCCCAGCGCGGTCTTGACGCCTGCATCCGCTTCCATGCGGTCACGGTGCGCGGCGAGCGCAGGATAGTCGCTCAGGGTCAGCGGCGTCTGGTCGAGCCAGCGCACCAGCACATAAAGAAAGGCGTCGGCAAAGCTCTTCTCGCCCAGATACCAGTCGCCGTCCGCCGATGAGAGCTTGTCGTTCATCCGCTTATAATGGCCGCGCAATCTGTCATAGGCCGCCTGTTTCACTTCGTCCTGCGCGCTGTCGCTCTTGGCGAAGTTCTGCGCCGCGAAATGCGGACCATAGGCGCCGTGCACTTCGGTCGTCATGAACGACAGGGCTTCGGCTTCGCGCCGGCCAAGTTTGCTGTCCCGCGCATAGCCTTCCCCGCCATGGGTCGCGCCCAGCCAGGCCAGAATGGCGGACAGCTCGGTCAGCACATCGCCATCGGCAAATTTGATGGCAGGCACTTTGCCCTTTGGATTGATGGCCAGATAGGCGTCTTTCTTGTGATCGCCATAGGCCATGTTCTCGACGGCAACAGGCGCATCGATCCACGCAATCGCAATATTGGCCGCGAGCGAGCAGGTTCCGGGCATGGTGTAGAGAGTGTCTTGGGTATCGGGCATCGGATAAATCTCCTTCTGCCAGACATACGCGCGGGGAGCGGCAAGGGTCCCGCGCCAGCCCTATTTCGTGCTGGTGAAGAACAACCGGCACGTTCCAAGAAAAAGCCTTGAAGGACCGAGCATGCGCGTGCGGGTATATAATGGCAGTACGTGAATTTTAATCGCAAACGCGAGACGTCGACTTGACGATATATAGGCTTGGTGGCGGATAACTTGCCTGACATATGAACAAAGAAAGCTGTCCTGCGCCGGCGCAATTAGGGCGGTCCGCTGGCTCAGGAAAATGAGACGCCCGGCCGGGCAGGCGTCTGCCGTCAGTCGTTCGTAAAAAGGGTCGCGGCGTCCATCTCGGTCTGGTTGGACGCGCCGAGCGCGTCGATCAGCATGGCTGGCCTGCTGCCACGCAAACCCGCCGTCGTCAGAACAGCATCGCGGATATAGGTATAGACGCCCTTCACGCGAAACGCGCCTAGGGTGGCGCAGTGCGGGGCAATATCTGCGGCAAGCTGCGCATAGCGATCGCTGGCAAGGAATGTTTCGGCGGCCAAACGGTCCTGCCAGGCCACCTCCAGCAGCGCAGCATGCTGCCGATCGGGCGACAATTGGTGGTCGACGTCCGGTGCGGCGGGCTGCGGATCGGCATTGTCATAGCGTTCAGGCAGGTGCAGCCGCACTTTGACGATATCGTCCGAAGCGGCCAAGGCTTCGGCCAGCGCCGTTACCGCATCGCCTATTCCATCGCTGCGCGCGCCGAAATGGACATGCAGATGATGGCCCAAAGCGGGCCTGTTCGGCACGGCATCGCGCTCCCGGTCCACCAGCGTGCGTGAACCGTTCGGCAGCGCATAGGCAACGTCATGGCCGATGAAATTGCGCTCATCCTTGAACAATAACGGGCTGGCGTTTCCGAACATTTCCTGGTCGTCCCGGCTCGCAAAACCGATTTCCACCATCCCGTCCAGCACCACCGCCATGGCCGCGACACCGTCCGGCAGGGGCCACAGATTGGCGTCGCGCGCGGCGTCGAAATGATGCTGCACATAATAGCCCAGGCCCGGCAAGCGCGCGCAAAGCGGCCCATGCACGTCGCGCCAATAGGCATCGAACGCGTCCTGGGGCACACCGCTGCGGCGCGTCAGCGGGGTATAGGTGAGATGACGGATATGGTCATCGCGTACGGAGAAATCGGGCAGTGGCGGCATGGAAGAAATCCCGGTTCGATCGGAGGGTCAGGGTGGCGTGGGATCAGGGGATCAGACGGTCCGCCCGCAATTGTGCGAACAGTTCGAAGAACGCATCGTCGGTCGGTTTATATCCGGTGAAGCCGAGGCGGCGGCTCTTGGACATGTCGGTCACCACCTCGATCGGGCGGCCGAGATCGGCGTCGCTGTGCCAAGGCGAAGCAAGCCGACCGAGATCGCTCTCGGCCAGCCCCTCGCGCGCTGCGATGGTGCGCCAGATGTCCGCATCCCCGGCCATCTGCTGTTCCAGCGGGCGCACCGTGCCGTCGAACGGCACCGCCTCGATCCCGAACCACTCGGCGATGCGGCTCCACATCCACTGCCAGCGGAAGATGTCGCCATTGACCACGTTGAAATCCTCGTCATGCGCCGCCTCGGTTTCGATCGCCCAGTGCAGATGCTGTGCAAGCAGGCCCGCATCGGTCATGTCCGTCAGGCCGGACCATTGCACGGCAGAGCCCGGAAACAGGAACGGCCGGCCCGTTTCGCGGCAGATCGTGGCATACACAGCCAGCGTCGTGCCCATGTTCATGGCATTGCCGACCGCCTTGCCGATCACCGTATGCGGGCGGTGAACGCTCCAGCTGAACCCGTCGCGTTCGGCAGCGGAAAACAGTTCATCCTCCTGCGCATAATAGAAATTCTCCACATCCAGCCGGCCTTGCTCCTCGCGGAACGGCGTCTGCGGCAGCGTGCCTTTGCCATAGGCGTCGAACGGCCCGAGATAATGTTTCAGGCCCGTCACCAGCGCCACATGGCGGCGGCCATCGGGGCGGGGCAGGCCGTTCAGCAGATTGCGCACCATCGCGCCGTTGACGCGAATATTCTCCGCCTCCGTATCCTGGCGCGCCCATGTGCTGATGATCACAGCGTCCGGATGGATATCGGCAAGCGCCGCAGCGGTGGCGTCTGCATCCTGCAAATCGGCAGACACCGGCAAGACGCCCTGCTGTCCGGTGGGGTGGCGCGACAGGCCGTGGACCGTCCATCCCGCATCCACCAGCAGTCTTGCTGCCGCACTGCCATTGATACCGCTTGCGCCTGCGATCAGGACCGACTTGCTCATGATTGTCTCCGTCAGAATATGTTCGACTCTTAGCTAGTCATGGGATCGCAGCGGTTCTAGACGGCACCGATTGGGAACGTAGGCACCAAAGGGTAACCATCTATGCAGCCGGGATCGCGTGAGGAAGACTGGCAGGAGGATTGCGCGCCGCGCCGTGTGCTGGCGCTGTTTTCCACCAAATGGACCAGCATGGTGCTCCATAGCCTCCATGTCCTGCATGACGGTACGGCGCGGCCCGGCGTCCTGCAGCGCAGCCTGCCCGGTATCTCGAAGAAAATGCTGACGCAGACGCTCCGGGAGATGGAGCATAGCGGGCTGGTGACCCGCCATGTGCAAAGCGCCGTTCCGCCTGCGGTCGACTATCGTCTGACGCCGCTGGGGCTGCGCCTCGTCGAGCCGATCGAGATGCTGTACGCTTGGGCGCGCGACAATGCCGATGCGCTGGATGCACTCGGCAGCCGCCCCACCGCGCGCCGGCCTTAGGCCCGCAACAGGCCTCAGGTCATATACGGGTTCGCTGTCAGCACGCCGGACGGGCGGCTGTTGCGCCAGGTTGTGAAGGCTTTCAGGGAGCCAACCTAATATAGCGCCGCAAGCGTTCAGTTGCTCCAGCGTTCCAGCTTGCGATAGACGGTCGACGGGCTCAGCTCCAGCGCGCGGGCGGCCTTGCTGACATTGCCGCCATGGCGCGCAATCGCCTGATCGATGGCCAGTTTTTCAATGTCTTCCATGGTCATGCCTGCCAGATCGAGCATGGGCAAAGGCCCAGGCTGGGCCGCAAGTCTGTCCGGACCGTTCGGCGCGGCGGCCATGCCATCGGCGGTGTGGGGCGGCTGCATGGCCGCGGCGGGGAAGCGAGTGGGCGCCTGGCTTAGTTCAACCGCCTCGCCGGAGCCGGTCACGATCGCGCGGCGGATCGCGTTCTGCAATTCGCGCACATTGCCCGGCCAGTCATGCGCTGCGACATAAGTCAGGCTTTCGGGCGACAGATGCAGTGCTTCATGGCCTTCTTCGCGGCCGATCTTGCGCACCAGTTCTTCGGCAATCAGGCGAACATCGCCGCCACGCGCACGCAGGGGCGGCAGGCTGATCGGGATGACGTTGAGACGATAATAGAGATCCTCGCGAAAGCGCCCTGCCATCACTTCCTGCGCCGGATCCCGGTTGGTGGCGCAAACGATGCGCACATCGACCGGCTCGGCCTTGGGCGAACCGACGCGCTGGATCATCGCGGTCTGCAGGAAACGCAGCAGCTTCACCTGCAGCTTGAGATCCATCTCGCAGATCTCATCCAGAAACAAGGTGCCGCCGTCCGCGGCCTTGGCGGCGCCGATCCGGTTCTCCACGGCGCCGGTAAACGCGCCTTTGACATGGCCAAACAGCTCGCTTTCGAGCAGATTTTCCGGAATCGCCCCGCAATTGATCGCCACGAACGGCTTGCTGCGGCGCCGGCCCGCCGCATGGATCGCTTCTGCGGTGACTTCCTTGCCGGTGCCGCTTTCGCCGGTGATAAAGATGGTCGCCTTGGAATCGGCGACATTCTCGATCGTGCGATACACGTCTCGCATGACCGGGGACTGGCCGATAAAGCCGTGAAAACCGGCGGCCTTTGCAGCCTTCTTTTCAGGCTCGGCGGCGTTCTGTGCGGGCTTGTGGTCATGCGCATTGCGCACCGTGGTCAGCAGGCGTGTGCCCGAAACCGGTTTTACCAAAAAATCATAGGCACCCAGCCGCATAGCGGAAATCGCACGCGTGAGCGATCCGTCGGAGGTGATGACGACGAACGTGGTCGCTCCGCGCATGTCCGGCGGCGTCTCCAGCAGCGACAGGCCGTTGCCGTCCGGCAACTGCAGATCGAGCAATGCGACGTCGAACGTCCCTTCGGCCAGCGCCTGTTCGGCTTCGGCGATCGTTTCCGCCACCGAGACCTCGTAGCCGACCTCCTCCAGCTGCGCGGCATAGCCGAGCGCCAGCGACGCGCTGTCTTCGATGATGAGGACGCGTCCTTCAGGCATCAGGCAATCCGGAACCGGGCGATGTTGCCGCGCGGTTCGCTGAACAGCCAGCTGATCGTGCGATCATCGCCAAAATGCCGCATCGCACCGCTGATCAGCCCATAGGCAATGCGGGCGAACGGGCGGTGCGAACTATAGTCGACCACGAAAGCGTCCTGCCCATCGGCACGATATTCCACCTTCGGGGTCACCGCATCGGGATACAGAATGCGCACCTCCTCATGAATATGGTCCTCGATATGCGCCATCAGGCCGTCGGCCGAGGCATAGGCGGAAATCATGCCTGGATAGAGAACGGTGAAGCGCTCGAAAAGAAAGGCGCCGAATTGCTCGCACAGAAGATCGGCGTCCTGCCCGGTGATGGTGGCGGCTTGCGTCACGATCTTGACCGCTTCTTCCCACGGATATTGCCCGATCCGGGAAAAGACACCCCCGCCTTCGAGGCCGGCCGCGGCGAGCACTTTCTCCGTGAAGGCCGGTCCACCCGCCTGATCGAGAAACCCCAGCAGCTCCACATAGATAATGCCTTTCATAGTCGTCGCCCTTTTCGTTCGATCTGCATGCGGGACAGGTGCAGCAATTTTCGTGCCGAACTCATCAGGGCGGGGCGGTGCAAGGATATCGTAAAACTTCGTCCCAAGATGCGAAAATCTGTCGCAGTTTGCAAAAGGTCAGTATGCAAATTGCGAATCGGAACGTAGCCCTTGGCGGTAAAGCTTGTGTTTACGCCTCTGCACTAACTTGGCACGAACCTTGTTGTTCACCTCCCGAGTATGTTGAGGGAGTTCCAGATGAAATACGCTTTGCGTCGTCCGATATTGCTATGCGTCGCTGCATCTATGCTGTCGGCAGGATGCGTATCCGGGCCAGCGCCTGCCAATGACATGGCTTCCGCCTATGCGCCGGGGCAGGTGGCCTGGCAGGGGAGCGGGCAGCCGCGCGGCGACTGGATTGCAGCGACGCCGGCGGCGCGTGGTGCGCCGACCTGCGACTGGACCGTCCCGCGCGAACTCGCCAATTATCGCCAGGCTTCCCCCGGCGAATTTATCGACCGCACCGCGCCGCTCGCGCCGGGCGATCGCTTGCAGATATCCCTGATGGGCGACGATGATGTCATCTCGGGCGTCTATGTGCTCGATAGCGATGGCAGCCTGGCGCTGCGCGGTGTCGGGCGCATAAGCGCCAAAGGGCTGTCGCCGGAGACGCTGGCCCCCATCCTGCGCCAACGCCTGGTCGCCGCTGGCCTGGCCCGGCCGTTGCGCAACGCCGTCACGGTGTCGCTGATCGAGGCGTCCGGCGTTTCCGTGGCGGTGTCCGGCGCTGTTTTCGATCCCGGCGCCGTGCGGGCCGGGGAAAGAGCATCGGATAGCCGCATCGGCCTGAAAGAGGGCCAGGCGAGCGGCGACGACAATGTGACACGGACGGTGTCCGGCGCGATCCGCGCCGCCGGCGGCGTGCGGCCCGATGCGGACGTTCAGCGGATCTATCTGCTGCGAGACGGGGCGTACGCGCAGCTCGACATGTCGGGCTTCATCCATGGCTGGACCAGCCGCGACATTGCGTTGGCCTCCGGCGACCGTGTCATCGTGCCCAGCCGTTCCTGCTTCGATGCCGATCTGGTCCGGCCCTCTGCGCTGACGCCGCCCGGCATCCGCGTCTATATGTCCAATCTGACGCGCAGCGCGAACAACAATGCCGGTGCCGCGATCGGCGAAAAAACGACCTCGCTGCCCTATGGCACGCGCTTGTTGCAGGGGCTGGTCGCCGCCAATTGCGTGGGCGGTTCCTACATGCAGTCGGACCGGCGCGCCGTGCTGATCTCGCGCAATCGGCTGAATGGCCGCAGCGTCGTCATCGAGCGCGATATCGAAAAGCTGGTGCGGGAGGCGCACCGCGATTCGCTCGACCCGTTCCTGATGCCGGGCGATGCGATCGCTTGCTACGACAGCCGCTGGACCAATCTGCGCGAGGCGATCGGCATGGTGTCCGAAGCGGTCAGCACCGCCACACCGGCGATCCTGCTCGACGGTGCGCTATAATGTCTTTCGAGCCGCCCGTAATGGCCTTCGAGCCGCCCTTGGCGAAAGGGAAAGAGCGGCGCATGCTGGACCGGGTCTGGCTGTTCATTCGGGACGGGCTGCCGTCGGTTGGCCGCTACCGCCGCTATATCATGGCGCTCGCGCTGCCTTTGGCCGCGATCTGGGCGATCACCATCGCCTATCTGATATTCGCGCCGGACCGCTATGACAGCCGCATGACCCTGATCCTGCCAGGCGCGGGCGTGGGGGGGTCGCTTAATTTGGAATCGATCGGCCAGGCATCGAGCAGCACGTCCTCGGCTTTTTCCAGCCCGACGCTTTCACCGACGGAAAATTACAAGCGGTTGATCGCATCGGACGTGGTGCTGCGCAGCGCCGCCAAGCGGACGGGCATGGAGGAGGACGCGTTTCCGGCGCCGACGGTCAAACTCATCGATCAGACCAATCTGATCGAGGTTACCATAGCAGCGCCCACACCGCGCGAAGCGCGCGATCGCATGACGGCCCTGCAGAACGCCTTTCTCGCCTCGCTAAACGATCTGCGACACGACGAATCCAGCAAGCGCGAAAATGCGGACGCCGCGCGCATCGCCGAACTGGAAAAGAAGGTGGACGAGGCGCAAAAGGCGCTGCTCGACTTTCAGGCGGAAACGGGTTTGGTGTCGCTCGACCAGTTTGCGGGCCGGCTCTCCGCCCTGGACCAGCTGAAAGCGAGCGAGCGCGACCGGCGTGTTGCCCTTGCAGAGAGCCAGGGCGCGGCGGGCCGGCTGGCAGCGACGCTGGATATCAGTTTGCCGCAGGCGCGCATGGCCATGCAGCTGAAGGCCGATCCCGCATTCCGCGAGCTGCTGGGCCGCTATGCCAGGACAGCCGCCGACTTTGCCGAGCGCGGCGCGACGCTGGGCACCAACCATCCGGTGATCGAGGAACTGGGCGTGGAGCGCGCCGATCTGCGTGCGGCGCTCGCCAGCCGGGGACGGCAATTGACCGGCATGAGTGGCAATGGCGTCCTGATGCTGGCCGATATGGCGGTATCGGACACCCGCGAAAGCCTGTTCGCCAGTCTGACCGAGCGTGATGCCAGCCGCGCCGGCAATGGTCTTGCGCTGGCCGAACTGCGCCGGCAGATCGTCCGGCAATCGGCCAATTCCGAAAAGCAGGTGACGCAGGCGGCCGAGCTGGCCGAGCATGTGCGCGATCTGCGCGTGGCCGAGGCGGTGTTCAGTTCCGCGCTGGCGCGGCTCGATACCAACAAATCGGATCCGTTCGCTTCCTATCCGCTGGTTCAGACGCTCGAAGCGCCGTCCCTCCCTCGCTCGCGGTCCTCACCCCAGCCGGTGATCGCCCTCGCCGGAGCGGTCGGGGCCAGCCTGTTCACCCTGATTGGATTTCTGCTTCTGTGGCTTCGCCAACCCATCATCCGCAAACTCCTGCCGAAAAGCTGATTGCACGCGCCATCGGCGCAACATGGCCGCTGTGGCTGATCGGCGGCCTTTACATTGCCGGGCCGGTGATCGGCTGGGTGCTGGCGGCGATGCTGTGCTGGGACTATTATCTGGGACGATCGAACAGGCGCGTGCCGGTGGCCATCTGGCTGTGGATCGGCGGCATGGCGGCGCTGCTGCTGATCCTGTGGGCCGGTCACAGCAATTTTTCGCTGGGCACCGGCGCTACGATCAAAAGCTCGATCGGCTGGGCCAAGGGATGGGCGCTGCTCGCGCTGTTTCCGCTGGCCGGGGCAGCGCTGAATATTCGCGGCGAGGTCATCTCCCGCGCGATCTGCAAATTGGGCCTGCAGACGCTGCTCATCCTGCCCATCTTTTTGGCCGCGCCGTTCATCGGCCTGCCGGAGACGCTCTGGACTTCTCCGCTCAAGGTGGTCGGCGGGCCGGGGCCGGAATATTTCTCGACAATCCTTTATACCATCGAGCCGGGGGTCGGCACCGCCCGCTGGCAGTTCTTCGCGCCCTGGTCCCCTGCGGCCGGCATGATCGGCATCATCCAGGTGCTGCTGGCGTTCCGTGAAAAACATCTCGGCTGGCGCGCGATCGGAATGGCCGGGGGTCTGGTCATCGCCATCCTGTCGCAATCCCGGCTGGCGCTGGTGGCGCTGCTCGTCATCGCGCCGTTCGTCTGGGGCGTGGGCCGGATCGACCGGGGCTGGATCTGGATGCTGCTGGCGCCGGTGCTGGTCCTGATCGGCCTGTTCGGACCGTCGCTGCTGGGATTTGCCGACGGATTGATGAACGATTTTTCTTCCGCACGCGCCGATTCCAGCCGGGTGCGCGCCGCGCTGGGCCGTATCGCCGTCGAACGCTGGGAGGGCGAGGCCTATTGGTTCGGCCATGGCGTGGTCGAGAACGGGCCGCATCTGGTGGAATATATGCCGATCGGCAGCCATCACAGCTGGTACGGGCTTTTGTTCGTGAAGGGGCTTCTCGGCGCGTTGGCGCTTGGCATTCCGCTGTTCGCCAGCTTCGGTCAGCTGCTCTGGACGGCGCGCCGTTCCGTGCTGCAACGGTCCGGCCTTGCCATGGTGCTGGTGATGATCCTCTATTCCTTTGGCGAGAACCTGGAAATCCTGGCCTATCTATATTGGCCCGCCCTGATCGTCATGGGCCAGGCCCTGGTCGGGCCTGCTCCACAAAGCGGTGACGCAGCCAAAGAATAAAGGCCGCCTTCCCGGTCGATGGGAAGGCGGCCTGCTGGGGGCCGGCGGGACCGTGATGTCCTATGCCATGCTGTCCGTGCTGAAATAGCCCGTCATGGCGGGCATGGCCGAACGCACATGCGCCTTGCGGGTCAACACCACGCGCCAGCCATCGAGAATCCTGCGGTGCTGTTCCTGCACATGGTCCCGCGCCTGCGCCCCCATATTTGCGATCGGAGCTTGCAGCGCCCGGGCAATGGCCGCGGCTATATCGTCCGCGGAGTGCATGGGCGCCACGATCCCGCCTTTGGCGGCCTGCTCCGGAAGACCATCGACATCGGCCACGATAATGGCCCGGCCCGCCATGCGCGCCTCGGTTGCGACCAGCCCGAACGCTTCATGGAGCGATGGCACGATGACCGCATCGCACCGGGCCAGATATTCGCCCGGATCGTCTGTCGCGCCGTGCAGCGTGACATGGGGCAGGCCCGTGGCAGCGGCGGCAAGATCGGGCTGTTCCGGTCCACGCCCAAACAGGGTCAGCTGCGCGCGCGCCGGGCTGAATTTTGCCATCGCATGGATCAGATTGGCGAAATTCTTCTCATGAGAAAAGCGGCCATAGGCGAGCAGGCGCAGCGGCGCGTCCTTGCGCGGCCGGGCGGGCGCTATGTCCATCAGTTCATCGCGGCCGCTCCACGGATAGATGACCTGGACCTTTGCAGCTGGAATACCGACAGTGCCGACCATCCAGTTGCGCTGCGCCTTGGACACGCACACGATTTCATCGAAGCAGCGCGCCGCCAGTTTCAGCAGCATGCGGAAGCGGCGGGGGGCGGATACGCGATGCGCCTCGAACGCCTTCGTATAGCTATGCTCCACATGGATCATGCGGGCCTTCGGATTGTGCAGCCGGAGCATCGCCAGATAGGGCAGGCGGCTCCAGCATGGCGGGACGTGACAGATGATGACATCCGCACGCAGCGGTGCCGCATCGCGCGGATCGCGGCCCATGGGCATGATCTGCGCGCTGGCGATGGACGCGATGGCGGGCTGGGTGAACATGGTCAGCGCCCGGGTGACGCCGCCCATGGCGAAATCGTCGAGAAGGTGAATGGTGCGGATCATGCTGCTGCTTTCAGATAGGGTTGCATGATCTTGCGAAAACGCTCCGGCCCCAGCGCGCTGGCAACCAGGATCGCGCCGCCCGTGGTCACGCTCTTGCGCGGCTCTTCCCAAACCAGCCGCGGCGCCGCCTTCATGGCGCGCATCATCAAATTGCGCGCCAGTTCCGGATTGCCGAGCTGGACCGAGCGGCGGGCCAGATAGCGCAGCTGATAGGCCCGGGCCGTTTCGCCATGACGCTCGATCAGATCGGACGCGAAACCGCGGGCCTTGCGCATCATGGCGGTCCAGCTGAGATATTGCTTCACGACATTGGCCGACAGCGCGCCGCCGATAATGCGGTAATCGGTGAGCAGACCGGCAATCCCTTCGAAAGCGACATCATGGCCCGCGGCGAGCCGCATCCACATTTCGATATCTTCCGACTGGCGGAAAGTCTCGTCGAACCAGCAGGTGCGTTCTGGCTCGTCGGGATGCGGGAAGGCGGCCAGATCGAGCGCCGCGCGCCGCAGCACCGCGGCGCTGCCATTGCCGACCGGGTTGCGGCACAGAATGTCCTTCGGCTCAACCCGGCCAAGCTTCGGCCGCATCGCGACCGTTAGTGGTTCGCCATGTTCGTCGATCATGCGGGAACCGGCATAGCTGACGCCGACTGCCGGGTTGGCCATGAGATGGATATAATGCAGCAGCAGCTTGTCACGATGCCAGCGATCGTCGGAATCGAGCAACGCGATGAACGGCGCGCGGGCGTGGGCGATGCCGCTGTTGCGCGCACCAGCCAGGCCGCGATTGGCCTGGCTGACAATGCGAATGCGCGGGTCATCAAACTGGCGCACCACCTCCATCGAGCCATCGGTACCGCCATCGTCGACGATAATCAGCTCCAACGCGTCCAGCGTCTGGTCCAGCACCGACCGGATGGCTTCGCCCACATAGGCTTCGACATTGTAGACTGGCATGATGACGGACATTTTCGGGCGGGTCATTTTCATTCTCCTGTGAATTTCGGTGGAGTAGTTTGAGATCAGGCGAACAGGGCGGTGCGCATGTTCGCAGGCATCAACGGAGCGGCCAGAACACCGCCCAGGGTCAGGGCGCTGCGGCGGCCACCGCTGAGGAAAATCTGTGAATGGGCCGCCAGCCCACGCTTCACGAAGCTGCGGGCGACGGATGCCCGCGCACCGGAGCGCAGCGCGCGGCGGGCGAGATAGCGACAATAGAGCGCCTCGGCCCCGGCCAGATCGATCCTGTGGGACCAGCGAACGGCCAGATCGCGCCAGTTTTGCAGCATCGCATCGAAGTCACAGGACAGGCCGTCCGCACTCATGCGATAATCCACCAGGGTTTCCTGAATGCCTTTGACCAGGCGTCCGTCGCCGATGAACCGCGCCAGGAAATCCTGATCCTCGGCATAGCGCATGCTACGGCTGAATCCGCCGATCTCCAGGAAGGAATCGCGCTCGACGACCAGATTAGAGCAGGTGCAAACCGCGTTCTCGACCACGGCATCCGGGATGTCGAGATAGGCATCGGGAACCTGCGAAACGGTTTTGGCATGGCCCATCGCGCCGTCCTGATCTGGCCGGAAAGCGATGCGCCCAAAGCTGGCTTCGACGGCAGGATCACGATCATGCAAAGCGCGATGTTCGGCCAGCTTGTTTTCGGACCAGCGGTCATCGGCGTCCAGAAAGGCGATCAGATGACCACGGGCCAGCGCCACCCCCAGATTGCGGGCGGCCGACACGCCCTGGTTCTTCTGGCTGGAAACGCGAATGCGATCGTCCGTTTCAGCCAGTTCCAGCGCGGCATAGACGGTGTCGTCGGTCGAACCATCGTCGATCACAACGATATCGAAATCCTGATCGCTCTGCTTGAGCACGCTGCAAATGGCGCTGCGAATGGTTTTGGCGGCGTTGTAGGCCGGAATGACCACGGTGAAATGCGGCTTGTTCATCAGATGGTTCCTTTCTGGAAGATGTGCGGGACGGTGATGCGGGGGATCAGATGGGCCGCCGCAAAGGGGATCAGGGTCAGGGCCAGGCCAAGGGCAAACCCAAGGCATGCGGCGATGAGGTCAATCTGCGCGCCGATGGCCAGACCGCCCAGGGCTGCGGCTGTCGCCAGCGCCATCATCCGCGTTTCGGCGAAGGGGCGCTGTTCGGCCCGGTAGCGCGCCCCGACCAGCGAACCGGCGTACAGCGGCAGCGCAGCGAGCGAGAGCATGACCAGATAGGGCGTGGCCGATACCCACGTCGCGCCGAACACGATCGGCACATAGAGCGGGGCGAGCAGCACCTGCGCCGCCACGACGGGGGCCAGGAAGGCCAAGCCGATCCAGAATGCCTTGCAAAATTCCTCGGCCCGGTTCGCCCCGCTGCTTTTGCAGAGATGCGGGAAAATCACGATGTTGCAGGCAGCCACGAAAGACTGGGTGATGCCGAGCCCGGCGTTGAAGGCGAAATAGTACAGGCCCAGCGCGTTGGTCCCCAGCAGGGCACCGATGATCAGTTTGTCGGCGTGGATGCGTGCTGCGCTGAACATCTCGGATGCCAATATGGCAGGGCCGAAGCCGGCGAACGCGCGGTACGGTGCATAGCCGGCAGCACGATCGCCGCTCCATGGGAAGGCATGGCGGGCCATTAGCGTCCACAGCGGCGCGGTCAGCAATTTGGGCAGAATGATCGCCCATGCACTCGGCCACAGCAGGACCAGCGCGACGGTCAGCGCATTGTCCAGCATCGTCTGCGTTGCGGAGATGCGCGCTGCAGCCGTCATGCGCTGTTCGCGCATCAGCAGGAAGATCGAGACCAGCCCCGGTGGCATGATGACATAAACCAGCGACAGCACCGCCAGCATCATCGCCGCCTCGGTCAGCCCGAAATGGCGTGCCATGATTTCCGCGATCACCAGCTGGATGGCGGCCACGGCAACGCAGACGATCCAGAACAGCTGCCGGGCGCTGTTGCAGAGTGCTTCCACTTCATCGTCCCGCGCGGCGATGATGCGCTGACCGATGCCGACATTGGCAAGAACGCGCACCAGCTCGAAAATACTGAGCGCAAGAGCGGCGGTGCCCAGCATTTCAGGCGAGATGCGGCGGGCAACGATCAGAATGCTCGCCAGCCGTACGACCCGGCTGACGGCTTCGGCCGAGCCATAGGCAAGCAAGCCGCGCATGACCGGCGAGCGGGCCGTGATGTGCGATATGCGATGTGCGATGGTGAACATGACAGGCCCTCGTTGATGACGAAGCCTGTGTTTCAACTATTATGCCAAATCCGGAAAATGGCGGCTTTGCGTGGTTCTTCCAGCCTGGCCCATGGCGCAAAATGCACCATAAGGAGCGCGTCCCATGAAACAGATTGCTTCAACCGACTTCCAGATCATTCCCGAACAGGAGCTGGCCCTGCGTTTTGCGCCGGACAGCAAGCTCCCCACCGCGCAGCTGTTCGGCCTTCCGCTTGTCAAAGCCCAGCGGGGCCAGATGGCACGGCGCATCGTCTCCAAGGCGCGCCGTGGCCGGGAGACGGTGGTCAACTTCATCAATGCCCATTGCGTCAATACCGCCCGCGCCGACCGCGCCTATCGCGAAGCGCTGAAGGATAGCGACATGCTGCTGCCCGACGGCGTTGGCATGGAAATCGCCGCCCGGATGGCGGGGCGAGCGCTGGGGGATAACCTCAACGGCACCGATCTCTATCCGGAAATCTGCGCAGAAGCGGCCTGCGAGGGCGTGGGCCTGTTCCTTCTGGGCGGCGCGCCGGGCGTTGCCGCCGATGCCGCCGGCTGGGCGAAGAGCCGCCACAAGGCGCTGCGGATCTGCGGAACGCAGCATGGCTATTATGATCAGGCGGACGAAGATGCCGTCATTGCGATGATTAACGCATCGCAGGCGGGCATCCTGTTCGTCGGTTTCGGTGTGCCGCTTCAGGAAAAGTGGATCGAACGCAACCGGCACCGGATCGATGTACCGGTGATCTTGGGCGTCGGCGGCCTGTTCGATTATTATTCCGGACGCATCCCGCGCGCGCCCAAGCTGGTGCGCGCCTGCAAAAGCGAATGGATGTGGCGTCTGGCCATGGAGCCGCGGCGTCTGGCGCAGCGTTATCTGCTCGGCAATGCTGCATTTTTGCTGCACGCCGCTGCAGCGGCTGCCCAGATACGCGGCTGGAACGACCGGGCCTATGATGCAACGAAGCGCGCGCTCGATGTCACGGTCGCCATGCTGGCCCTGATCGTGCTGCTGCCACTTCTGCTGCTGACCGCACTGGCCATCTGGACCGAGGACCGCGGCCCCATATTCTTCTTCCAGACGCGCATCGGCGCGGACGGCGTACCCTTCCGCATGGTCAAATTCCGCTCGATGTTCACCGATGCCGAGGCGCGCAAAACCGCCTTGCTTGCCGCATCGGACAGGCAGGGGGCATCGTTCAAGATGCGGCGGGATCCGCGCATCACGCGCGTGGGCCGCATCATCCGCCGCCTGTCGATCGACGAACTGCCGCAGCTGTTCAACGTGCTTGGCGGGAGCATGGCCATTGTCGGCCCGCGTCCCGCGCTGGCCAGCGAAGTCGGCACCTATCGCCATGCGCAGTGGGAACGGCTTGGCGGAAAGCCTGGGATTACGTGCAGTTGGCAGGTCAGTGGCCGCGCGGACATTCCTTTCCACCGCCAGGCGATCATGGACCGGGCCTATCTGCGCCGCCGCAATATCCTGATGGACATGCGCCTGATGGTGCAGACCATCCCGGCCGTGATCGGAGGGCGCGGCGCCTATTGATTGCCCTCGATCAGCGCCCTGTAGAGATCGTCGATGGCCAGCAGGCTGGCGGCGATCTCCTGGCGCAAGGGATCGGGCGATGGATCGCCGCGCGATCCATAGGCTTCACGAAACCGGGTGAGCTCCTCGACAATGCCGACGGCGCCGACATTCAGCGATACGCCCTTCAGGGTATGCGCGGCCCGCGACAGCTGTTCGTCATCCTTCGCCTCGATCGCCTTCAGTACGGCGGTGGAATATTGGCCGATATCCTTGCGGGCCGCATCGCGCATCCGCTCGCGATAGGCAGCCGGCAGATCCAGAAAGGCACGCTGGAACAGTTCATGATCGAAACGCGCCTGCACGGCCTGATAATTCTGTCCCACGATCCGCGCGGTCTGCAGCGCTGTCTCCAGCGCGTCCCGACGGATCGGCTTGGCCAGGCAGGCGGTCATGCCGGCAGACAGCAGGCGTTCGCGCTCGGCTTGCAAACTGTGCGCTGTAATGCCGACGATCGGCGTGCGCGACGCAGGGCCGGGCAAGGCGCGGATCGCCTGCGTGGCTTCCTCGCCGGTCATCAGCGGCATCATCACATCCATCAGAACCAGATCGAACCCTTCCCGCCGCACCCGCTCTACCGCCTCGGCGCCATCGCCAACGCTGGTGACATCGCATCCCATCCCGCCAAGCATGGCTTCGATGACGTAGCGATTGCTTTCGGTGTCCTCCGCCAACAGCACGCGCAGCTTCTGCCCGGGTTCGACGGCCCTTCCGTCGCCGGTCTCACGCGCCACGGGTGAGGGACCCGCCGCGATGTCGGCAGGACGCTGCTCCCCGCCGGCCTCCTCGAGCAGGCGATTGGCGATCAACGTGAGCTGTTCATTGGCCTCTTGCACCACGGCAAAATCGGCATCATCCCTATGGACCTTGTCCGACAGCAGCTCGATGCCGCCCGTCAGTGAGTTCAGCGGTGTGCGGATGGCATGCGCCATTTCCGTGATGAAGCGGGTCCGCGTTTCGAGCGCCTGCTCTGTTTTTCGCTGCTCTGCCGCCAGTTCCTGGCTCAGCTTGTCAAGCTCGCGAACGCGCCGTTCGGCCCGATATTGCAGGGCCTGAACCTGGCGTGCATCGGCGCGGCGTTCGGTGAAATCCTGCACGGTACCGAGCGTGATGGCGGGGGTGGTTTCGGTGGCGCGTTCACGCCGGATCGACCAGCGCAGCCAGCGCACCTCGCGCGTGTCGTAACGGCGGATGCGGTGCTCGAAGACATGATCGATGCCGGGCGGCATCTTTCTGAAGAAGTCCAGACCACTGCGCATTATGCGGCTCGCGTCCAGCGGATGCAGCGCCGCCACCAGTTTCTCCAGCATTGGTTCGTCATCCTGCGGCAGGCCCAGCAGATCATTGGCGGCGCGTGAGGCGGTAAACGGCTTGCCCTTCTGTCCAAAGATCGTCGCCATTTTGGCGGTGGCCTGCGCACGCAGCAGATGTCGGCTCTCGATCTCCAGGCGCTCGGCGAGGTCGCTTTCGCGCTGGCTGAGTTCCTGATTGGCCTGGTACAGATCGCGCATGCGCGCTTCCAGTGCGGTTTCGGCTTCCTGCAGCGCCCGCTCGGCGCGGTTCAGCCGAATTTGCAAAATCTCCGCGCGTTCCTGCGCCGGGATATCGTCATCCATGGTTATGTTCGCCGTTCAATATCCCGGGCAGTCTGCGGGCTATATCGGACATCGGCAAACGCTGCATGCGCTGGCCAGGTGCGCCGTCGCCATCCCATCCCGACCCGTCCTGCGTCAGCAGAATGACGCGGTCAGCCGCTTGCTGCAAATCTTCGGGCGTTTGCCCAACCATGGCCTCGTCGGCCACCAGGATCAGACGCGCATCCGGTTCGCCCGAATAGTCCGCGGCGCGTTTGGCATTCATCCCGGCCTCGCTTGCCAGCGCCTCGATCAGCACGGCCGTCGACGCGCTTGTCGTCTCGAAATAGATCGTCCCGCCCGGTTCGTCGCCCTCCTGCAAGGCCGGGTCGGGTGCCAGCTCCAGGGGCAATTCCAGCACCAGTGACGTACCTTTGCCGGCCTCGCTTTCGGCCCGCACCGCTCCGCCCATCGCTTCGGCCAGCCCCTTAGTGATCGAAAGGCCAAGCCCGGTTCCGGAAGCCTTGCCCAGCGAATCCGTTCGCGTACCGCCAAAGGGTTCGAACAGGGTCGCGAGCCTGTCATGCGGGATGCCGGGGCCGGTGTCGGTGACGGTGAAGACCCAGGGCTCGCCTTCCGCTTTCGGAGGGTCGCAGGTCAGGACCACGCGCCCGGACTGCGTGAACTTGACCGCGTTGGACACGAAATTGGCGAGGACCTGCTGGATGCGCGAAGGATCGCCGATCACGCTCCCTCCGCAGCCTAGCTGCGCTTCCAGCTGCAGTCCCTTGCGCCGCGCCAGCGGACGGAACAGCCCCGCCGTTCGTTCGACCAGTTTGGCAGGGTCGAACCGTTTTTGCGGCAGGCTGCTCGCCTCGCTCGTCGCCAGCGCCTGCTGTAAAATGGCGTCCAGGGTCACCACCAGCGCCTCTGCGGATTCCTCAACCAGCGAAAGAGCGCGATTGCGCTGCGCGATGGAGCGCTCGTTGCGGACCTGATCGATCACACCCAAAATACCGGTCATCGGCGTGCGGATTTCGTGCGAGACCACGGCCAGCAAATTGGTGCGCGCGGCAAGCTGATCGCGCGCCTCATCCCGGGCGGTTCGGAGGGCGTTTTCCGCGCTTCGCTCCGCAGTTATGTCCTGCGCTATCCCGAAGAAGCTGTGCACGCGCCCGTGCGCCGTGTCATGATTATGAATGGCAACGCCGGATATTGCGATGTTCATCAGCCCGCCATCGACATTGCGGAAAATCGTTTCGAACGAGAATTCGTCTTCCGCCACGATGGCCGCGGCGATCGTCGCAGCAGCCTCCTCACGCCGCTCTTCGACGATGAAGTCCATCAGTTCGGCTAGCGGCAGCGTCTCGTCAGCCAGGCCCAGCTGGTCGCGAACCCAGGAAGACAAAGTGAGCGTCATGGTTGCAGGATCAAAATTGAAATGCCCCATAGCTGCGGTGGTCTGCGCCATTTCCAGGAACAGCAGGCTCTGCTCCACCTGCATCTGCCGGGCGCGCTGTTCGGTCTGATCGTGGGCTACATAGGCATAGGCATAGATCTCGCCATCCTCGTCCTTCAGCGGCTCTACATTTTCTTCCAGCCAGACCGGGCGTTCCTGCCGTTTGAACTGGCGCAAACGGGTTTTCATGCCGCCCTTGTCGCGCGTATCCGCCAGCAATTGCGCCGCCGCATCGCGCGCAGCGGCATCATAGCCGTATATCGTCATGAGATGAGGGTTGTTTTCCAGATCCGGAAACAGATCCAGCGCGGCGGCATTGGCACGCTGGACCTGTCCGTCCGTGGCGACGACCATCATGGCATAACCCTCGACCGCATCTGCGAGCGTATCGAAAGACTGCATCAGCTGCCGCTGGTCCTCGGCGATCCGCTGTTCCATCCGCTCGAATGCGATATTGAGCCTGCCGATCTCATTGCCGCGAAGGCTGTGATCGCTCGCAGCCTGTCGCCGCTTCGACAGGCCAAGCGAAAGGGCATCGGCGCGCTTGGCCAGCCTGCCCAGCGGCGCGCTGATTTCGCGGCCGAAGAACAGCGCCAGAATGCCAACCAGAATGATGGCGCCCACCGCCCCGCCAAACATGATCGGCGCCGCTACGGCCAGGCTGCGATCGCGCACGCGTGCCTGCGGCATCAACGTCAGGACGATCCACGGGGTATTGTTAAGACGTTCTGCCGAGACATAGGCGTCCAGTGCCGCCACATAACCGGTTTGCGGTTCGCGCCCGATGGTTTTGGCATAGGCGAAGATATCTTCGCGCCCGGGCGCAGTAGCTGCCGGGCGCTGCAAACCCCCGGGTGACGGCGTTGCGCCCTCATCAACGAGCGAAGGATGGCGGATCAACTGCCCCTGATCCGAAATAATGATGGTGGTCTGATCGGCACTGTCCGCCGGAAGCTCACGGATCAGGGTGGGCAGCGGAATGCTGATGCCCCAGGCACCAATATGGGCGCCGTCGGCCCGCACGGGCAGCATACATCCCGTGGTCCAGCGGCTTTGCTCCTGATCATAAGCCGGTCGCTGCAGGCTAGTGCACCGAAAGCTGCCCGACGGATTGACCGACGGGGCACTGATGGTCGAGAATTCTTCGTCCTGAAAATCAAATTCCGGCGGCGCATCGCGGCGATAGAAAAGCAACCGGTCTTCGCGCGCGGGAGCCCAGATGAGCAGATCGTTTGACGGCGTAAAAAAATACAGGTTCCCGATCGAGGCGGGCAGGCCGCCGACCATTGCCTTCATGGCACCATATGCCGCGCGCATGTTTGTCCGTGCGCGCTGGTCGGTACCATCACCCAGCATCATGCCGCCGATGCCCGAAAGCCGGATGCCGCCCGAACGCAGGGAACCATCCCACAGAGCGTCGGGGGTACGGAAGGTGCCGTCGGCCTGCTGCGTAAAGATGCGTTCGAACGGCTCGACCTCGGCATTGCCGCTGGCCAGGTTCTGCAACATCAGGGTGCTGGCCCGCCGCTCGATCTGGGCAATCATGTCCAATTTGCGCTGAAGATCACCGGTTGCGATTTGCCGCGTCGCGCTGAGGTCGACGAGCGCAACTTCCTCTGCCTGCGTTCTGGCTGTCGAGAAGGCCGCGTAAGTGAGCACGCCGAGGATCAGAACCACGGACGGCACGATCCAGAGAAGATTGCGGATGATCAATTTCATAAGCGATAACGCCGCCACTGCCGTCCCGAACAAGCACTTACGGCAAAGCTAGCATAGTCGTTGGGCGAAAAGGTTAAAGTTCGATGTCCTCGCGAACAATTCCAGGCAGGTGAATGTCGCGCCCAGGATTTCGGCCCGCATCAGCGGCAACCGCGCAAATGACGAACAACCTGATCCTGTGCAGCGACGCGGTTCGCACCGTCCAATCACGGGCGGCACGCCAGCCATGTAGCTGGTGGTCGGCTGCGCCAAAAGGCCAGGGGCTGAGAGCGTCACACGCCGAAGCCCGGTCGGTCGAGCAGTGCGGCGCGGCCTGGCAGCTTGCCCGGCTTTCCGTTGTGACTTGACCCGCAATCGCCTCGGTGCTGAAGGAAAGCCTCACGAAGAGTTCACGCAATGGAAGACGGTTAGCGCAATGCGTTACCTTTATCGCGACTGATGGCTGGCAAACGCCTGGGATACCGCGATGCCGCTGCATGGATGGCGCAGATTATCGGGCCGGATTCGCGCTACATCACCATTGGGCTTGTCTACACCTTGGCGATCAGCCTGCTGTCGCTCGCCACGCCGATTTCGGTCCAGGTGCTTATCAATTCGGTGGCACGTACCGCATTGCCGGCGCCGTTGTGGACCCTGTCCGGCGTGCTGCTGCTGCTGCTGTTGATCGTCGCGCTGCTGAGCGCGCTGCGTTTTTACATCATGTTCCTGTTCGAACGCCGCTTCTTCGCCCGCGTGGTGGCGCAGATAACGCTGAAGGCGGTGCATGCGCAAAACCCGTTCTTCAACGACGAAAACCGTTCCAGCCTGTTCAATCGCTATTTCGATCTTACCGTGGTGCAAAAGGCCGTTCCCAGCCTCGTGATCGGTGCCTTCACCATCATCCTTCAGGCAGTCGTCGGTTTGGCGGTGACCAGTTTCTATCACCCGTTCTTTCTGGCGTTCAATGTGATCCTGGTGCTGGTCTGCGCACTGATCTGGCTGATCTGGCGGCGCGGTGCGATCACCCAGTCCGTGGCTTTGTCCGAGGCCAAGCATGAAACCGCGCACTGGCTGGAAAGCGTGGGCGCTTCCAACGGTTTCTACAAGTCGAGCCGCCATCTGGGTTTCGCCATGGACCGGTCGGAGACCGTGACGGCCAATTATGTCGAGACGCACAAGCGTTATTTCCGGCATATCTTTGCACAGACGCTGGCCTTTTTCCTCGTCTATGCCTTTGCCAGTGCCGCGCTGCTGGCGCTGGGCGGGTCCCTTATTTTGAGCGGAGAGCTCACGATCGGCCAGTTGGTGGCTGCCGAGCTGATCCTGTCCGGGGTCTTCTACGGCATCTTTCAACTGGGCTGGTATCTCGACACATTCTACGAACTGGCGGCGAGTTCCGATGAGCTGGTGCTGCTATTTTCCATACCCCAGGAAGACAGCGATGCCTCGGGCGCCGCACCGCGCGATGGGGCAATCCAGATGCGCAATGTCAGCGTAGATGGTGGGCATTTCGATTTTTCCGTGGGCAGCGGCGAACAGCTGGTGACGGTGATGGAGCCCGGCGTGGACCGCATGCTGGCGCTGGTCCTGAAGCGGCACAGCATGCCCGATCGCGGTATCGTTTCGATCGGCGGCAGCGATCTGGGTTCGTTCGACATGTATCTGCTGCGCTCGGCCATCATGGTGCTCGACCGGCCCACGATCGTGGAGGTGACGGTCCGCGAATATCTGACCCTCGCCGCGCCCGCACGATCGGGCGAGGACATGATGGACGCGCTCGAGCAGGTGGGGTTGAGCCAGCGCATGGCCATGTTGCCGGACGGTCTGGACACGTCGCTGGCGGCCTCCGGCTGGCCGCTGTCGATTGCCGAAGTGATGGCGCTCAAACTGGCCAATGCCTTGCTTAGCCGTCCCAAGGTGCTAGTCCTGTCGCAATTGTTCGACATGATGGCGATCGACCGACTGAAGTCCGCGCTCGACGATCTTCGCACGGCCGGCACCACCATATTGCTGAATACCGGACGCCCGGAAGCGCTGGAGCTGGATGGATATCTTTGGCTGGGCCGTACCGAGCAGAAGCGGTTCGAGACGCGGCAGGGCATGATCGACCATGTCGATGGCAAGGTGCTCCCCCATGCCTGATCGGCCGGAGCACAGCGCGCATTTCACCACGCTGGCCAGCATGCATCCGCCCCGGCTTACGCGCCTTATCGCGCTGCTGGTTCTCGGCGGCATCGCGCTGGCGACGGGCATCCTGTTTTTCGTGCCTTGGGTGCAGACCGCGCAGGGGCAGGGAGAGGTCATTGCCGTGGATCCGGATGACCGGGTGCGCGATGTCACGTCGCTGATCTCCGGCCGCGTGACCGAATTTTTCGTGCAGGACGGCCAGCAAGTGTCCGCCGGCGATCCGGTGGCCCGGGTCGAGGATGTCGATCCCCAGCTGATCCAGCGGCTGCAGGCGGAGCGTGAGCAGCTGCTGCTGGAGATCGATGCGATCGACCGGCGGCGGCAAGTCGCCATGATCGACGTCGATCGCAACCGGCAGCTTTTCAGCGAAGGGCTTTCGTCGCGCCGGGATTATGAGCAGTCCCAGATCAAGGTGGCCGAGGCGGACGCCACTCTTGCCGAAGCACGCGCCGGGGTGCAGCGGATCGATACTGAGCTGAGCCGGCAGTCCGCCCAGATCGTGCGGGCACCGCGCGATGGCCGCGTGCAGCAAATCAATGTGGCGGCGGGCAGCGAACTGGTGTCGCAAGGTACCATATTGGCGGTGATTGCGCCGGAACAGATCAAGCGGGCGGTGCAGCTGTATATCGACGGGCGCGATGTACCGCTGATCCATAATGGCAGCCCCGTGCGGCTGGAATTCGAGGGTTTCCCTGCGGTGCAATTCAGCGGCTGGCCGTCGCTGGCGCAAGGCATCTATGACGGGCGCGTCCGCTCGGTTGATCCCATCGCGCTGCCCAACGGGCTGTTCCGGGTGATCGTGGAGCCGGCGCCAGGCAAGCGCCCTTGGCCCGGGCGCCGCTTCGTGCGGCAAGGCAGCAATGTTCTGGGCTGGGTTCAGGGCGAAACCGTGACGGTCGGATACGAACTGTGGCGCCAGCTGAACGATTTTCCGCTGAAGTTCGGTCAGGGCGGCGGCGATGACGCGTATAAAAGCGGATCATCTGGCGCGGCTGGCGCGCCCTATGGCGGCGCGTCCAAGACCGCCGGTGAAGCGGAAGCCCGGAAGAAATGATGCGCCGGCGGCTGTCCGGCATGGCGCTGTTTTTCCTGCCGGCGGCACTTGTCGCGCAGGACAGGACGCCTGGCGACCTGTCCGATGACGTTGCCCGTCCGCTGCCTGTCCTGATCGGCCCCGACCAGTTCGACCGGCAGAAAGACGATGCCTGGGTGCCGCATCCCTGGGAACGGGACATGGACATCCTCTATCCGCAACAGGGCCCGGTTCCGGACGAGGCCTATCTTGTGCCCGCCGATGCAACCGCCGCGCGTACCGGCACCCTGACGCTGGACGATGTGCTGCGATCGTCCGCCCGCACGGCACCGCAGGTCATCGCGACGCTGGCCGGCATCCGTCAGGCCCAGGGCCGCGCCCTGTCCGCAGAGGGCGCGTTCGATATTGTGTTCGATGCCGAAGGCCGCGGCCGGGCGCTGGGCTATTATGATGGCACCTACGTCAAGGGCGGCGCCACCCGCCCACTCCAGACCAATGGCGGGTATTTATACGGTCAGTACCGCAATGCGCGCGGCGATTTCCCGATCTACGAGGATGAATATTTCACCAATCAGCTCGGCGAGATCAAGATCGGCGGCCTGTATGCCCTGTTGCGCGATCGGCTGATCGACGAACGGCGGGCCAAGCTGACGATCGCCAGCCAGGATATCGATATTGCACGGTTCGAATCGCAGGCCACCGCCATCGGCGTGCAGGCGCGCGCCGTTCAGGCCTATCAGCAATGGGTCGCGGCGGGATTGCGGTTACAGGTCTATCAGGATCTGGTGGAGCTGGCCGAGAGCCGCCGCGGCGGCATCAGCCGCCAGGTGGAGCTGGGCGCGCAGGCGGATATATTGCTGACCGAAAATCAGCAGAATCTGGTGCGCCGCCGCGCTCTGGTGATTGAAGCCGAACAGAAATTCGCCGCCGCCGCCAACGCCCTGTCGCTCTATTATCGCGATGCCGATGGCGATCCGGTGCGTCCGTTGCCAGCCCAATTGCCGGCCAGCGCAAATGCGCTGACCATCGGGCAGGGGGCCAGCGATTTCGCCCTGCAAGATCGCCCCGAAATCCAGACCCTGTTGTCGCGCGTGGACCAGGGTCTGGTGCGGCTCGCGCTGGCGCAGAATGATCTTTCTCCCAGGCTCGATGCCTTCGGCGAAGTGGGCAAGGATTTCGGTGCGGAAGGGTTGGGCGGCCCCAGCCGCACGCCGCTGGAAGTGATCGTGGGATTCCGTTTCTCGATGCCTTTGGAAAACCGGGCGGCGCGCGGGCGGCTGCGCACGGCGCGTGGCGAGCTGGATGGGCTGGCCTGGCGGCAGCGCTATCAGCGGGACCAAATCGTCAACCAGATCGAGAAACTGAATATCGAAATGACGGGCACGGAGCGGTTGGTCGATACGGCCAGGCAGGAGCTGGTTTTGGCCCAGAAACTGGCCGCTGCCGAGCGCCGCCGCTTTCAGCTTGGCGCTGCAGACTTCTTCGTGGTGAACCAGCGCGAGGAACTGGCCGCAAACACCGCGATCCGGCTGATCGATGCGCAGCTGCGCTTTGCCGAAGCGCAAGCCGAATATGCTGCTGCCACCGTAGACCGGGAAGCACTTGGTCTGGCACGGTAACGCCAATCGGTTCCAAGCGCGCCTGCTGGGCACCAGAGCGGTCGCTTGCAGCGCGCAGGGCTTGCAGCTTCCGGCGACAGTGCCGAGTGACGGGTTGGCAGCCGGTCAGAACTTCTGACGGACGGTTATGCCATAGGTCCGCGGGGCATTGGGGTAAGCCAGATAGGAGCCTTGCTGACCGACGGCCGGGAAGCCGCCCGTGTAATATTTGTCCTGAAAAATATTGCGGCCATAGATCAGGAATTCGAGGCCGCTGGTTAGATTGAGACCAAGCGAGGCGTTGAATGTGCTGACCTGCCGCTTCAGCGCTTCGGGCAAATTGGTTTCCAGCTGCGCGCTGGTTTCATACTGCCAGTCCATGCGCGCAAAGGCGTTGGCCCAGCCGAAGTCCTGCTTCAGCGTCACCGCTGTCGAACTGGCGAATTCGGGGATCTGCGGAACCCTGGTACCGGACAGATCGACGGGAACGCCGCCCAGGCCCGGCGCACCGACATAATCGTCGTACACCGCATCGATGTAGGTCGCGCCGACATTCAGATCGATCCAGGGTGCGGGGCTGGCGAAGATCTCCAGTTCGGCGCCTCTGGAGCTCTGCTGGCCAGCGTTGAGAAAGACGAAGCCGGTGCCCTGAAAGGCGTTGGTCTGGAAATTGTCGATCTTTTGATCGAACAGCGTCAGGTATACGCTGCCCCAATTGAATTGCGATTTCAGGCCAAGCTCGAACACGCGCGACTGCTCGGGCGCGGCTTTGCGCGAGCCGGCATAGGTGCCAAGAGCCACTCTGGTGATATCGGGCAGAAGGCCGGCTGCGGCCAGCGCTGCAATATCATCGGGCGCAGGCCGGCTGTCGCGGCTGAGATTCCACGATGTCGGTTTAAATCCTGTCGCGTAGGAAATATAGGCGTTGAGATTATCGGTCAGTTCATAGGCGGCGCGCAAGGTGTAGCTGACATCGTCATCCCGGCTGCGGCCATCCTCAACGGAGTTCGGGAATTCGACGCTGGGCGGCAGAAACTGCAACGCCGCGAGTGGCAGCAACGGATTGACCGCCGGGTTGGCAGCGTTGGCGTTGGCAAACGCCTGTGCACCGGCCCGTATCTGCGCGAACGCCGCTGGATTGGCCGCTGCGAACGCGCCGATATTCTGCGCGGTGGGGGGCAGCGTGCCGCCCGTGGCGGCAACAAAGCCTTGCGCGATAGCCTGCTGCGTCAGGAAGCCGCCACCGATCGATATCAGATTGAGGTTGGAGAAGGTGAAGCGGTTATCATCCTGGAATGACACCTTCTTGCGATCGATGGAATAGTTCAGCCCTGCCGTCAGCGTCAGCCTGTCCGTTACCGGGACGTCGAGCTGACCGAAGAGGGAAAAGGATTCCTGGCGCTGCCGGAATATCTGGCGAGAAAAATCATCCGCGCTCTGCAAGCGCGTGCCGGGCGGCAGCACGCCGGCGGCCAGCAAGGCTTGCTCCGCGGCCAACAGCCCCCCGCCGGACAAGGCGTTGGCGAAAGCGCGCTGATCCGGACCATAGGAGATCGTCGCGCCGACATCGGCCGTTTCATTGGTATAGAATCCACCGACCAGCCAGTCGAAGCGGTCCGTTTCGCCCGAAAGGCGGATTTCCTGCGTGAAGGTGCCGATCTCGACGTCATTCGACGTCAGATCGATCGTGTCCAGCGAGGTGAAGTCGCTGTCGGTACTGTCGAGCAGATCCAGTTCCCGATAGGCGGTGATCGAGGTGATGGAGCCCCAGCCCAGATCGGCATCGATCTGCGCGCTGACGCCGCCATTGGTCAGTTTCGTTCTGGGATCGCGGGTGAAGGCAGCTTCATAGCGGAACAGATCATCAGTAATGATCGTGCCGCCAAGCGCGCGGATTAGCGGCGTGACCGGACCGGATTGCACGATGCCGGCGTAGCAGCAATTTTCATCGAAACGATCGTAATCACCGATCACGCGCACGGACAGCCGGTCCGATGGCTCGAAATAGATCTGCCCGCGGATGTTCCAGCGATCGCGCTCATTCAGATCGCCGCCGGTGATCACATTGGTCGCAAAACCATCGCGCTTGTTCAGGCCGCCTTCCAGCGAGACGGCAAGATTGTCGGCAATCGGCCCGGTAATATAGCCGCGCAGGATCCGCTGGTCATAATTGCCATAGGTCGCCTCGACCTTGCCAGCCAAGGCGAACTCCGGCTTCTTCGTGACGATCGACACGACACCGGCAGAGGAATTGCGCCCGAAAAGCGTCGATTGCGGACCGCGCAACACTTCGATTCGCTGGATTTCAGCCAGATCGGAGATCGCGCCAAAAGAGCGTGACCGATAGACCCCGTCGACGAAAACGCCGACGGACGGTTCCACGCCAGGATTGGATTGGCCGTTGCCGAAGCCGCGAATGGTGAAGCTGTTCCCGCCAGCGGCGCTGCGCTGCGATACCTGCAGGGAGGGCACGACCGACTGAATATCGAAAATGTCGATGATCTGCGCATTTTCGATGGTGGCTTCGCTCACCACGCTAACGGCCACTGGCACATCTTGTAGCGTCTGCTCGCGCTTGGTCGCCGTTACCACGATGACGTTGGGATTATCGGGTGCGTTATCGGGCGAGACTGTCGATCTGGATGCCTCATCGGCTGGAGCAGGCCTATCTTGCGCCAGGCAGGATGGACCGAATAGCAGGGCTGACCCGGCCATAAGGGTGGCCATGCACCGCTTGCCCATCACTTGCAGACCATGCTCGTCACACTTGCCCATCCCATCGCTCCTGTCTCCGGCCATCGCTTCGATCGGCGGTGGCTTCCTTTCTAGTATTTACTATAAGAGCGCGATTGTAGCAATTACTATATTGCATTGCGCGGCGATGTGGTTGTGGGATGGTCGCCTAGCCGTTTCCGGCTGACGACACCGGAGCGCGGTGTCCGGCCGAAGAAATGCCCAGGGAGTTGAGAATTGCCGAAAATATCCACGAAGGACAAATTGATCGCTGCGGCACAGGATTTGCTGGCGGACAAGGGTCTGGCGGCGTTCAACTCCAACGCCATCGTAGAGCGTGCCGGGGTGACGCCGCCGACATTCTATCACTATTTTGCCAACAAGCAGGCATTGCTGCGTGAACTGGGCGAGCGCCTGATGCTGGCGCAAAGTGAGGTTCTGCGGCGTGATACCGGGCTGGTTATCAAGACCGCTGAGGATTTTCGCGCCGCTTGCGAGGTGACGGTGCGCCAGTCCTATGCCCAGACGCGGGCGTTCAAGGGAAGCTATGCCCTGCTCGTCTCGCTGAGAGCTTTGCCGGAATTGCGGGATGTGAGGCTCAATTCCCATGTCGAAATGGCGCAGCTTATCTCACGCTTCCTCTATAATCAGGGGCTCAGCGACCATGTCGATGCGCGTATCGCACCGGCACGTCTCGCGCTGGAATTTCTCTACGCGATGATCGAAATGCTGTTTGAGACCGACTTTGCGAATGAGGAGGAAATGCTGCGGCTCACGGTCAATACGCATTTCAACCTCTATCGCCCGAAATAGACGCCGGGTTTACGTCGTCAGGGACGGTCGTCGGACGCGCAGCATGAGCACGCTTCCCATGAGGAACAACAGCATGAGGCTGCCGAAGCCGATCCGCTGGCTGTCGCTCAACCATGTCGTCAGCGCGACCAGGCCCGGCCCGACCCATACGGTCACCGTGCTCGTCATGGCGTAAATGCCGAAGAACTGGCCCAGCCGGTCTGCCGGGCTCAACGCGACGAGCAGCGAGCGGCTGGAACTGTAGGCCGCCACGATCAGTGCGGCGGTCGGCACCATGGACGCCAGATAGATCAGATCGGTCGCGCCGCCAAACATGCTGCCGTCATCCGCGCCCCCCGCAATCGGCACCAACCCGAAAAACAGCGCATCGCGGGTGACGGAAAGCTGAAACAGGAAAATGGCGGTGATGGTGAACAACTCACCGATGATGGCATTGCGCGGTCCGAAGCGTCGATCCAGCCAGCTGCCGAGAAAGCCGCCCAGCACGGCCGCAATGGTGGCCAATATGCCCATGGCCGCCGTCTCGCTGCGGTCCCAGCCCAGCGCGCCGGCGGTGTAGACTGCGGTAATCGCGAAAAGGGCGGTCAGCCCGTCCATGAAAATCATACGCGCCACCAGAAAGCGCATCACGTTCGGGAAGTCGCCAAACAGCGCCTTGACGGTGCGCAAAATATTGAGGCTTTCGGGCCAGGGGCTCACGCCGCGCCAGCGCCCGGCCGCACCTGGCAAATCCGGCATGAAGCGGAAGAAGGGGGCCATGAACAGCAGCATCCAGATACCGCAGGCCAGGCCGGACAGGCGCGCCACATCGGCTTCCGTCATGCCCGCTGGTGGATTGCGCGTGAGATATAGCGTCGCGGCCAACAGAAGCACCGCCCCGGCGCTGCCTGCGGACAGGCCAAGCCCGGAAATGGCAGGGACCTGCCGTGCGTTGCCTGCCGCCGGCAGCAGGGCGTTATGGAACAGCTCGGAAATGGAATAGCAGCATCCGGCGATGACGAGCAGCGTCATGGCCAGCGGTATGGCCGATGGCCGGCCGGGATACACTAGGCTGAGGCCGGTACTCGACAGTGTCCCCCGTCAGCGCCAATGGCACAGATTTGAGGTTGTGATTTAAGGAGGATTTGGGCTTCGTCGTAGTGACGAAGGAGCGAAGATGAAGCCCAAATCCTCGAAGTCCAAATTGCCTGCCGAGCAGGTGGTGAAAGACATCCGCCGCAAGACCCGTCGGCATTTTTCCGCTGAAGACAAGATCAGGATTGTGCTCGACGGCCTGCGCGGTGATGACTCCATTGCCGAACTGTGCCGTCGCGAAGGCATCGCCCAGAGCCTGTATTACACCTGGTCCAAGGAGTTCATGGAGGCTGGCAAACGCCGCCTGGCTGGTGACACTGCGCGTGCTGCGACCACGGGCGAGGT
>NZ_ATUR01000008.1 GCF_000420305.1 Novosphingopyxis baekryungensis DSM 16222
TCCGACTTCAAAGGCTTCGATGCTCTGGTGGATGATGACCTACCGACGGCTCGCGTGTTCTTGGCTGACCGGGGCTACGACAGCGACCATATCCGAAGCACCATTGCGCTACGTGGCGGAACGCCGGTGATCCCGGCCAAGGCCAACCGCAAAGAGCCAATACCCCACGACACCGTCACCTACGCGTTGCGAAACCGCATCGAACGGTGCTTCGCGAAGCTCAAATGCTCACGCCGTCTCGCAACCCGATACGACAAAACATCAGCAAGCTACCTCGGCTTCATACATATCGCCGCCGCTCGCCTCTGGACCAATCAGTTTGTCAACAGAGCCTAGAACTGCTCCACCGGTTGATGAACCAGGCTTTACATAGGGGAATCGCATGTTCGACACCTTTAATCGCAGAGACAATTTGGATGGGCGCAAGAAATTACAATGCAATTACTGTAAGCGTCAGACGATCCACACGCTTGAAGCCCAGTGCGTCGGCGAATGGCAGGAAGAATTTAGCCATGGGCACCGTGCTGATGGTGGGACTGAATTCTCGCTCTATCGCTGCGGAGCCTGCGACGAGATTTGCTTTGAGACTTCATCGTGGTGCAGCGAAGAATTCGATCATGATCAACTGGGAAACACCTATTTGCCTCGGACAGAGGCCCAGTATCCGCCCCCTTCCTCTGCTGATTTCGCGTTCGACACCGATTTCACACCATATGACCTCAATGAGCTAATCGATGAAATGCTGTATGCATTGGCAGGCAGCAAGCTCAAGCTCGCGACCGTTGCTTTGCGGATGGTTGTAGAGTTCATCGTCACCGATACCAAGTGCTCCGGTCGGAATCTGATGAAGAAGATCGACGACTTACATACCAAAGGCCACGTTGATGAAACTCAGTTAGCATTACTTCACAAGATTAGGGAAAAGGGCAATGCGGGCGCCCATGAGCGGATAGCAATGAATCGGAACGAGATGGTTGCGGGAATCGGCATTGTAAATCTGCTGCTGGAAAAGCTCTATAATAGTCCCAAGCGACAGGATGAGATCGTCAAGAAAGCCAACCAGGCATTCCAGAACGGTGATTAGGCTGTATCGTTAGCCTTCGGCTTCAGGTTATAATGGACATTGGTGCACCACAAAGGCTGGTCGCGACCGCGTTTGGAGTCAACGACTTCGAAGCTGAATGATCGCAATTGGGGCACTTTGCCGACTGGCAGAATTTGGGCCGTAAGCGGCCAGGTAGCTCTTGGTGTGGTACTGGTGAAGAACGGAGATTCAGCTGCCCTCCTCACAGCGCCTCCCAGTAAGCTACAAGCCCTTTGCAATATATCTTACCCCTCAAGCCCCCCCCGAACCTCCCAATTGCTTTCTTGAAGTCGACTGCACGCTGCCCGGGCGGTACGGTAGAAAGAAGCGTAGGGTAAAGCTTGGCGTAGTAATTTACGGCTTCAAAGTCCCCGATGTGATTGTGCAAGAGAAAACGGTCTGTTTCTTGCGCAAAGCGCCATGCGGCGGTTCCGAGGCGAGCAACAGTTGTGCGAGTTACTTTTTCCATGGGCGCAATCTCGATTTGACCATGCTCCCTTGAAGCGTCAATATCCCGGCCAAACGCATGACCAAAGCGGTTCCGAACATTTCGGATCTCTTCCAGATCTCCATGCTTTTCCCGCATCGTTTCTGGTATGGGGCCAAAAAGACGTTCAATTGCCGCTAACCGGCTGCTCCAATCACCCTTAGTGCAGGCTATCACGTGCTCGGTGGTATTAGTGCGCGGTCCAGTCCCTTGCTTGAGTACATAAGCGCCATCGATTGCTCTACTTGGAGCGCTGATCAGGACGCTTGGATCTGACAAGATTGCAATTCCAACGACAGATGCCAAGTATGTTTCAAGATTGGAAGAAATAGTGGTTACGTTGCTGAGATTCACCCAATTATCAAATGAATTGAAGCCGTTCGACCAGTCTTTTACGTCCTCGAAGTTATCGATGCCGGTAGGGCATCCTGCAAATGCCTGCCCGATGGGGTCGGTCAGCGTCGCTCCGTTCTGCTTAAGTTGCCGATAGGTGTAGAACGATGACGCACGATGCGCTTCAATCAATCGATACAATTCTCGATTGTACTTTTTGTAAACTTGGAAAGCCCAAGTCGACTGGTCGTGCGGTTGCCACCGCTCGAAGGGTCTTTTGCTTTTGGACAGATACACCTCCCATTTTCTGGCATGATGGCGCGCAACAGAGCTATTTAAAAGCAGATTTGTCATTCACGGCCTGCGAATACGGTAGGTAATACGTTTACAGACCGGAGCCAGCGCACTTGGCGCTTGATCGGTGTGCGATAAAACTACCGAACCTGCTTACTGGAGTGATGATCCCATTTCGCTTTAGTTCTTCTCGCTTGCTAATCTACCGTGTCAGCCCCAACCAATATCGCCATCTAACTGGGTCTGAGCGAACGGCGGTTTACGGGTGGCGCTTCAGTCAGTGCGAATGACCCAGAATGGGGCGCAAAGCTGACTTCAGGTTGGGCTGGTTTTTACTTCTGCTATGATGTCGCAGCCACGGTCGGCACGCGCCATATCTTTCGGCTGCCAGAATGCCATGAGCAATCGCTCCAGCTCAATGCGCTCCGGTGTGAAGGTTTTTGGGCGGGCCAGGTCGACCCTTCTTTTAGTTCTTGTAGGAAATATTCGGTCGCGCTGGCGCAATGCGTTCGCGTTCACTTTGTCAACTTTGCGCCAGAATCGGTCGCGCTCCGCCTAGGTCTTCACCGCCGCCAGGATATAGTTGAGCATCTTGTTGTCGCTCAGATGCAGCCCCTGGCCGGGCCCGAAGGCGATGCCTTCGCTATCGATCACGGTCAGGCCCGCGTCGGTCAACAGCGCCTCGCATTCTTCGGGGGTCAGGAACTTGTCCCAGTCATGCGTGCCGCGCGGAATCTGGCCAAGCCGTTCGGCGCCTTCGACGAGCAGCGCGCGGGACGCCGGCGTGCGGTTGGGCGTGGACAGGATCAGCAGGCCGCCATCGGCCAGCTTGCCGGCCAGGGCGGCGGCAAAATGGTCCGGGCTGTCGACATGCTCGATCACCTCCATGCAGGTGACGAGATCGAACGGCCCGGCCTCCAGCGTCTCGACCGGCTCCGCGCGGTAATCGATCGCCAGCCCGGACTGCGCGGCATGGGCCTGTGCCGCCGCGATATTCTCCGGCGCAGCGTCGATGGCGGTAACCGCCGCGCCCAGCCGCGCCAGCGGTTCGGCCAGCAATCCGGCACCGCAGCCGACATCGAGCGCGGTCCTGCCTTCCAGCGGGGTCCATTCGCATTTGTCGCAGGCGAAATGCCGGTCGATATGCCGTCTGATATAGCGCAGCCGCACGGGATTGAGCTTGTGCAGCATCGCGCTGGAGCCCTTTGGGTCCCACCAGTCCGCTGCCATCTTGCCGAAATGCGCCGCCTCGGCGGGATTGATCGTCGCTATGCTTGCCTTGCTCATTGACGCTGCCTATCAGTTGCGCGGCGTTCCAACCAAGCAATTTTCTTTCGTTCAACCCGCAAAGCACGACAGGAGCAGCAGCACCCGCCATGGCCCGCATCGTCATGAAATTCGGCGGCACCTCCATGGCCGGGACCGAGCGTATCCGGCGCGTGGCGCAGATCGTCAAACGCCAGGCCGATGGCGGACATGAAGTCGCCGTCGTCGTCTCCGCCATGGCCGGCGAGACCGACCGGCTCGTGCAGTTCTGCCGGGAAGCCAACCCGCTGTTCGATCCGGCCGAATATGACGTGGTGGTGGCCAGCGGCGAGCAGGTAACCAGCGGCCTGCTGGCGATGACGCTGCAGGCCATCGGCGCCAGCGCGCGCAGCTGGATGGGCTGGCAGCTACCACTGCATACCGATACCGCCTATGCCAAGGCGCGGATCGGATCGATCGACCAAAACAATTTGCTTGGCTCTATGCAGGCCGGCCAGATCGCGGTGATCCCCGGCTTTCAGGGCATGACGGCGGAGCGGCGCCTGTCCACGCTGGGCCGCGGCGGATCGGACACCAGCGCTGTGGCCGTGGCCGCCGCAATCAAGGCGGACCGCTGCGATATCTATACCGATGTGGACGGCGTCTATACCACCGATCCGCGCATCGTCAGCCGCGCGCGCAAGCTCAAGATGGTGACCTATGAGGAGATGCTGGAGCTGGCCAGCGTGGGCGCCAAAGTGCTGCAGACGCGCTCGGTCGGCCTCGCCATGAAAGAAGGCGTGCGGGTGCAGGTCCTCTCCAGCTTCGTAGAGGAAGGCGCGCCGCCCGCCGACAGTCTGCCCGGCACGATGATCGTGAGCGACGAGGAACTCGCCGCCGCCCAGGAAAAGGACCCCAGCATGGAACGCCAGCTCATCACCGGCATCGCGCATGACAAGAACGAAGCCAAGATCACCCTCACCCGCGTGCCCGACACGCCCGGCGCGGTGGCACGCATCTTCGGCCCGCTGGCGGACGCGAACATCAATGTCGACATGATCGTGCAGAATGTCGGGCGCGATCGCGGCGAGACAGACGTTACCTTCACCGCGCCCCGGGCCGATCTTGCCAGCTGCACCGAGATCCTGGAGAATCAGCGCGAGGCGATCGGTTTCAACCGCATCATCACGGACAGCCGCATCGCCAAGATATCCGTCGTCGGCGTGGGCATGCGCAGCCATGCCGGTATCGCTGCCGATATGTTCAAGGCACTGAGCGACCGCAAGATCAACATTCAGGCGATCACCACGTCCGAGATCAAGGTGAGCGTGCTGATCGACGAGGACGAGACCGAGCTGGCCGTGCGCGTGCTGCACACCGCTTATGGTCTGGACGCGGACTAGGACTGGCTCCTACAACGGCGACCTTCCGGGCCCGCTCCGGAACCCGGCGCCATGGCAATTTGGCCGGGTCCTTGATCCCGGATCGACGTCCGGGATGACGTTGCAAGAAAGTATGTAGAGACATGACCCACCCGAATCTGCGCCGCCTGATGTCCCGCGGTACCGACTTTCTCGGCTGCGATTACGCGATCATGTGCGGCGCGATGAGCTGGGTGAGCGAACGCCATCTCGTCTCCGCCATTTCCAATGCCGGCGGGTTCGGTGTGATCGCCTGCGGCGCGATGACGCCCGAGCTGCTCGACAAGGAAATCGCGGCGACCAAGGAACATACGATCAAGCCGTTCGGCGTGAACCTGATCACCATGCACCCTGACCTCATGGAGCTGATCGCCGTCTGCGGGCGGCACAAGGTCACCCATATCGTGCTGGCGGGCGGTCTGCCGCCGCGCGGGTCAATCGACGCGATCCGCGAGACCGGGGCCAAGATCATCTGCTTTGCGCCCGCGCTCAGCCTCGCCAAGAAGCTGGTGCGCACCGGGGTCGATGCGCTGGTGATCGAGGGCATGGAAGCGGGCGGCCATATCGGCCCCGTGTCCACCAGCGTGCTGGCGCAAGAAATTCTGCCGGAAGTGGCCGATCAGTTGCCCGTTTTCGTGGCCGGTGGGATCGGACGTGGCCGGGCCATCGCCAGCTATCTGGAGATGGGCGCGGCGGGCGTACAGCTGGGCACGCGGTTCGTCTGCGCGACCGAGAGCATCGCGCATGAGAATTTCAAGAAAGCGTTTTTCCGCGCCTCGGCCCGCGATGCCGTGGCCAGCGTGCAGGTCGATCCGCGTCTGCCCGTCATTCCCGTACGGGCGCTCAAGAACAAGGGCACGGAAGCCTTTACCGCCAAACAGCGCGAAGTGGCCGCCACGCTCGACGAAGAAAAGCTGGAGATGAGCGAGGCCCAGCTGCAGATCGAGCATTATTGGGCCGGCGCGCTGCGCCGCGCGGTGATCGACGGCGATGTCGAGAACGGATCGCTGATGGCGGGCCAGTCGGTCGGCATGGTCACAAAGGAAGAGACCGCGGCCGAGATTATCGCGGCGCTGGCGAACGAAGCAGAGACCGCGCTGGCAAGATAAGGCCGCCAGCTGTCTTGCAATCGCAACACAGCCCGGCGATAAAAGCGGCATGACCGACGCAACCCCGCCCCCCTTCGCAGTCGAACCACTTTGGGGCACGTCCGATGGGCTTACCCGTGTCGAAGCGGACTATCGCTGGGTGATGACGATCCGCAGCGCCTTTTTCGGGCTGGCGCTGCTGGCGGCTGGGGGGATCGTTGAATATATATTGTCGCAGGAGACAGCCGCGCCGCCGGGAACGGTGATGGGCCCGGTCGCGCTGATCGTCCTGTGCCTGCTGGTGCTGCTGCCTGCACGCCGTTGGCACAGGCTGGGCTATGATATCAGCGATGACCGGTTGCGCGTGGCGCGTGGCTATCTGTGGCGCACCGACACCATCGTTCCCTTCGGTCGCATCCAGCATATCGATGTCGATCAGGGGCTGCTCGACCGCGCGTTCGATCTTGCCACCCTCGTGGTGCACACCGCGGGCACGCACAATAGCACCGTCAGCCTGCCTGGTCTGGGTGAAGCGCGGGCCGCCGAAATGCGTGAGCGTATCCGTGCGCACATCACACGCGAGACGCTGTGAGCGATATCGCCACCGAACCTGTTCGCCCGCAGCCCTGGGCCGATGCCAAAGACATCGCGGCGCAGGCGGCAGAGGGCGTGCCCCAGCGCACCGATCCGCGGTCCGTGGTGGCCGGCTTGGTCGCCAGCTTGCCGCAGATGCTCTATGTCATTCCGGCCTTGCTCGTGGGCGGAGACCAGGCACTGCCTTATCTGACCTTCGTCATTCCCGTGCTGATCGCGTTCGCCTCCTTCGGCCATTGGCTGCACTGGTGGCATTTCACCTATTGCATCCGGGCGGAAGATATCCGGGTCGAACAAGGCATATTCAGTCGCAAGAGCCGGTCCGTACCGTTCGAGCGCATTCAGGATGTCGGCATCGAACGCAAGCCCGTGGCCCGCCTACTGGGTCTGGCCGCCGTGAAGATCGAAACCGGTGGCGGCAAAGGCGAGGATGCTGAACTCAGCTATCTGAAACTGCCCGATGCAGAGGCGCTGCGCGATCTGATCCGCGACCGTAAACATGGCGTGGTCGGGACGGCCCCAGCGGCGGCGTTGGCAGGCGAAGATCTGACGGACAGCGGCGCAGAAGCCTCTCTGTTCACCATGGACAATCGGCGATTGCTGCTGGCCGGGCTGTTCAATTTTTCGCTGATCCTGATCGGTGTGATCGGCGCGCTCCTTCAGCAGTTCCAGAACCTGCTGCCGGATTATGTCTGGGACCCGCGTTTTTGGCTGGCTGAACTGGGCGGCATCGATGTCGCCATGATCCGCTCCATCGGGCTGGTCGCCCAGATCGTGGCCGGGCTTGCCCTTGTCCTGATGCTGTTGGCCATTGGCGTGATCAGCGGCATCGTGCGCACCGTGCTACGCGATTACGGATTTCGCCTGGACCGCGTGCCGGCCGGTTTCCGCCGCCGCCGTGGCTTGCTCACGCTGACCGATGTGGTGCTGCCCAAGCACCGTGTTCAGGCCGGGCTGATCCTGACCGGGCCGATCCGGCGTCACTTCGGCTGGAGGGAACTGAAGTTCCAGAGCCTGGCGCAAGACAGCAAGGCTGGCAGTGATCACAGCGTCGCGCCGCTCGCCAGCAGCGCTGAGATCGATCCGATCCTGGCGGAGGCAGCTCTGCAGAACAGCGCCGTGCCTGCCCAATATAGCCGCACGCGCATGGCCCCCTTCCTGTTCTTGTGGTGCATTCTCGCCATGGTCCTGTGCATCGGCGCAACCATGCTATGGCTGCTCGTGCACCCGCTGGCCGGCACGGCGATCTATGCCATTGCAGGGTTCCTGCCGCTGCTCGCCTGGCTGCGCTGGCGGCACCATCGCTACGCGCTCGTCGGCGGGCAGCTTTATGTGCACGCCGGCTGGTGGCGCCAGCGTTTGAGCCTGCTCCCAGCCATCAGGACGCAGACGGCAGACCTCAGTTACAGCCCGATCGACCGGCTGTTCGGCACCGCCAGCCTGGTGCTGGGCGTTGCCGGTGGATCGGCCAGTTTTCCGTTGCAGATACGCGCACTGCCGGAACTCGACGCGATCGATCTGCGTGAGCGGATCATGGCCGCTGTGACCAGTATCGACTTCTCCGATATGCATGCGCCAGCCTGACGCTGGTCAAGCCGCTCCGCGCAGCTTAGGCATAGGGGTACAAGCCTGTATTCAAGCAAAAGAACAGTCGTTGACGGGGAGAATGAGCATGCGCAACCTATTCGGATCGATCGCAGCTGCCGCCTTGGTGGTGTCGTTGCAGGCACCGCTCGCGGCGCAGCAGAGCAGCGATGCGCTGGCCGCCGAACCCAATCAGGACCAGGCGATTCTGAACGACGTGATGGATGGCTATTGGGCCTATGTGCTGGAACAGAACCCGGTGCTCGCCAGCTCCGTTGGCGTGGACGATTATGCCGGGCAGGTCGGCGATTATTCGCTGGAAGCCGCCGACCGGCAGGCCGCGCAGGCACAGCGTTTTCTGGACCGGCTGAAAACGATCGATCCGAGCGCGCTGGATGACAATGGGCAGGTCAACCTGGCCATCCTGCAACGCATGCTGGGCGAGCAGATCGAAAGCAATCGCTTCGGCCAAAGGGTGGTCAATTTCACCAGCTATTCCAGCTGGCATCAGAATTTTGCGGGGATGGCCAACAATCTGCCGTTCCGCACCAAAGCGGATTACCGCAGCTATATTGACCGGCTGGCGCAGTTTCCCGCCATCAACGCGCAATCGATCGCCGTCGCCAATCAGGCGATTGCCGGCGGCTATACGCAGCATTGCGTCACCCTGCAGGGCTTCGAAGGCACGATCACAGGCCTCATCACCGAAGATCCGGCCGAGAGCCGTTTCTACGAACCGTTCACCCGGCCGCGGCCCTCCACGATCAGCGAAGCAGAATTTGCCGCGCTGGGCCGTGAGGCGGCAGAAGTGATCCAGGCAAAGATCTATCCGGCACTGGCCGAGCAACGCGACTGGTATGTGCGCGATTACGCCCCGGCCTGTGCGCAGGAGATCGGCGTGTCCGCCCAGCCCGGCGGTACCGATTATTATGCGTTCCGTATCCGCGAGATGACGACCACGGACATGAGCGCGGACGAGATCCATCAGCTCGGCCTCACCGAAGTGGCGCGCATCCGCAGCGAAATGGAAACGGTGGCGAAAGCGGCGGGCTATGCCAGCCGGGAAGCCTTCATCGCGCATTTGCGGACCGATCCGCAATATTATGCTGACGATGCCGAAACACTGATGGAAAAGAACGCGCGGCAGGCCAAGACCATCGATGGCAAACTGCCTGGTCTATTCGGTCGCCTGCCCCGCCTGCCCTATGGCTTGCGGGCAATCCCGGCAGAGACCGCCGAAGGCACAACCACGGCCTCTTACAATCCGGGCTCTCCGGAAATCGGCGTGTCGGGCACCTATTATGTGAATACATCCAAGCTGGACCAGCGGCCCTATTGGGAGATCCCCGCGCTGACGGCACATGAGTCCGTGCCGGGTCATCATCTGCAGATCGCGCTGCAGCAAGAGCTGGACATGCCCGAATTCCGCAAGCAGCTCGCGTTCTTCACCGCATTTGTCGAAGGCTGGGGTCTTTATTCCGAACGGCTGGGCATCGAAATGGGCATCTATGACACAGCGGCCAAGGACATGGGCCGGCTGAGTTATGAGATGTGGCGCGCCTGCCGCCTCGTCGTCGATACCGGGATCCATTCCAAAGGCTGGTCGAAGGACCGCGCGGTAGCGTTCATGACCGATAACAGCGCGCTCACCGCCGCCAATATTGATGCCGAGGTGAACCGCTACATTTCATGGCCCGGCCAAGCGCTGGCGTACAAGATCGGCGAGCTGAAAATCCGGGCGCTCCGCACACGTGCAGAAGAAGCGTTGGGCGATCGGTTCGATCTGCGCGCGTTCCACGATGTGGTGCTGGGCCAGGGCGCTGTACCCCTCGACCTGCTGGAGCGCCGGATAGCCAGCTGGATCGCGCAGGAACAGCAGGCGAGCTGAGAGGGTCCGCCTGACAATTCAGCAATAGCCGCTGCTCTTAGCCTTCAGGTTCGGGCAGCGGCGCGTCCACTGGCGCCGGATCGGCCACCGCATCGGGATCCTGTCCGGCGGCAATCATCGCCTGACGGCGTTCGCGCTCATCGCGCTTGGCCAGTTCTTCCTGCACCAGACGTTCGGTCTCCGCAGCTTCCGCATCAATGGCAGACAGGCGTTCGGCGCGGGCTTCTTCCACCAGGCGCCCGGCCTGCATATTGCTGCCTTGCGCGCGCTCGGCATAGGCCTGCTGAATCAGCTGCTGGGTGCATCCGGTCACGCCGCCGGGACCAACCGGGGTACAGCTGCCAATGCCGCCCTGCCCCAGGGTTTCGAGCCGCTTTACACGTGCTGTCTGGCTTTCATTCTGCGGGCTGTCGCTGGAACGCAGATCCTGCGGAATGCGGTAACGCTCGCTTTCATCATAGCGTTTGCAGACCACGATCTCGTCGGCCGTGCTTTGCGGGCAATCGTCCTGGCCGTATACCGCGAGCACCTGCACGCGATCGCCTGCTTCATCCTGCGCCTGCGCCGGGGTGACAAGCGCCATGCCGAAACCGGCGGCGGCCATGGAAAGATAGATTGATTTCATCGACATAGCTCGTTCTCCGGCAGTTCGCGTGAACCGCGCCTTAAATGCGTTTCGAAACCGCGATGGCCACGCGGCACCCCATACGGATCGCCGCGCTCATCAACGGATAGCCCGGCGTATTTTCTGCGCCGGACGCGATCGCCGTGTCGCGATGTTCCAGTTCCTCTTCCCTGAAATCCGCGATCATGGAAGAGAGTTCCGGATCATCGGTGCCTAGCTCATCGAGCTGTTGGCTGTAATGCCGGTCGATCTCCGTTTCCACCGCCGCTGTGCAGGCCATGGCCGCCTCAGGCGATATGGCCGCTGTCACAGCGCCGAGCATGAAGCCCGCCCTGTCCCAGAACGGTCGAAGCGCTGTCGGACGCACGCCGCGCTTGGCCATCAGCGCATCGAATTCGGAGCAGTGCCGCTCCTCCTGCGCCGCCATATGCGCGATCGACCGGGCCACCGGCACACGGTCTCCCATGATCGCCAGCTGGCCCGCATAAATTCGTGTGGCACCGAACTCGCCAGCCTGATCGACACGGATCATGCTTTCGATCGCTTTGCTGCCAAGGGTCATCGTGATGGTCCTTTTGCTGCCGGTAGGAAGATCGCGATGGCACCGGCCACCGAGATCAGGAAATTATAGCCCGCAAGGGAAATGCCGAACAGCGACCATTGCACCTGATCGCACCGGACGATCGGCGCATTCATGATCGCATCGAGATAGCTGCCCTCCCCAGCGGCAACCGTAGTGGTGCAGCTGGTGATGCCTTCCCACCAGCCATATTCAACCCCTGCATGAAAGCCGCCGATGAGCCCGGACAGCAGGATCGCCACAGCCGCCAAAAGCACCGGCCACCGCGCCAGGTTTTTTCGCGGGACAAAGGCGATGACGGCCAGGGCAAGCGCCGCAAAATGCGGCCAGCGCTGCCACCAGCACATTTCGCACGGATAAAGATCGAACGCATATTGGCCGATATAGGCACCGCCGAGCAGCCCCGCCGGTATGAGCAGCGCCAGCCATCGCGCAGTCGTCAATCCCTGTATGCCGGCCATGCCTCCGTCAGTTCCGGGCCGAAGCCGCAGCCTTCAGGGCAGGCACGGAATTTCTGGCCTGCGCGGTCTTGCCGAGCCGCCCGATCGTTTGCAGCGCATAATGCAACTGAAAATCCTTGATCCCCTGCTTTTCCAGCTCTTCGGCGGTCATGGAGAAACGCGGATCATCCTTGTCGTCCTGTTCCAGCGTCTTGTCGTCCGCCGCCAGCTCATTGATGAGATGCTTGCGCAGATCGGACTCGCGAATGCGGGTGCGCGATGCATAATCCGGATCGCTGAGCTGCGGCACGCGGATATCCGGATCGATCCCGCCTTCCTGCACCGACCGGCCCGACGGGGTGTAATAGCGCGCGGTGGTCAGGCGCAGCCCGGTATCGTTGGTGAGCGGCACGATGGTCTGGACCGATCCCTTGCCGAAGCTGCGCTCGCCCATCACGAGCCCGCGATGGCGATCCTGCAAGGCCCCCGCCACAATCTCGGACGCGGATGCCGAACCGGCATCGATCAGCACGATGACCGGCAAACCATCGGCATAGTCGCCCTGCTTGGCGAAGAATTTCAGCGTATCGGCGCGGCGGCGGCCACGCTGCGATACGATCTCTCCGTCATTCAGGAACACGTCCGAAATGTTCACCGCCTCATCCAGCAGACCACCCGGATTGGAGCGCAGATCCAGAATATAGCCGAGCGGTTTCCTGCCCAGCTTGGTCTGGATGGACCGCATGGCCTCCACTACGTCCTGTCCGGCTCCATCGGTAAAGGTGGTCACCGTGATCACGCCGATATCGCCCTGCACATCCCATTTGACCGGCTGCAGATCGATGATCGCGCGCGTCAGGGTCACGTCGAACGGCTTGTCGCGGCCGGGCCGGAAAATGGTCAGCGTAATGTCCGATCCCGGCTCGCCGCGCATTTCTTCCACCGCATCGTCCAGCGTGCCGCCATAGATCAGCTTGCCGTCCAGATGGGTGATGTAATCGCCAGACTTGATACCGGCCTTGTCTGCCGGTGTGTCGGCCGTCGGCGCGATCACCTTGACCGCATCGTCCTCCAGCGTGACGGTAAGGCCCAGTCCGCCATATTCGCCGTCCGTCTGCGTGCGCAGATCCTCATATGCGCGCTCGTTCAGATAGGAACTGTGCGGATCGAGGCTGGACAGCATGCCGGAGATGGCGCCTTCGATCAGTTGATCGTCGTTAACATCGTCCACATAGAATGCCTTGATCCGCTGCATCACGCCCAGAATGTCGTTCACTTCGCGCGCCGAGCCCGCATCGACCTGCGACATGGCGGCGGTGGAGAGCGGCAGCAGCGATACCGCGCTGACAAGGGCAAGAGCTCGGGCGAAACGGCTGTTCATGTAACGGTGCAGACCTTTGGCTGGGAAGGCAGAACGGAGACTTGATCTCGATATAGGGCCATCGCGGCCCGCTTTCCAAATGGATTAACCCGGCATCGCTGTCCTTGGCGTGAACGGAGCCGCGTCAGAGCATGGCGGCGACATCCACCGGGCGGCCATGGCGGCGCAATTCCACGGTGATGCGCCCGCCACTGCGGCCCAGCAACTGCCCGGCACGAACGACACTGCCCTTCCGAATGGCCAGCCCGTTCATGCCAGTCAGCAAGCTGGTCCATCCCGCGCCATGATCCACGATAACGATCTGGCCGAAGCTGCGATAAGGCCCGGCAAAGCGCACAATGCCGGCTGCCGGCGCGGCCACCTTGGTGCCCGTCGGCGCTGCTATAGTCAGGCCACGCTCACGATATCCGCTGGGATTGATTTCACCGAACCCCGTTTCGACCATGCCGGAAACAGGCAGGCGATATACCGACGCGCTACGCTGCGCCGCGACCTGGCGCACGGCGATCCGGGGCGGTGACAGCTCGGCCAACCGAGCGGAAATGGCGGCGGCGCTGGCCCCTTGTTTGGTCGCGGCAACGATGTCCCGCGCTTCTTCACCAAGCGCCAGCGCGCGCGCGCGCTGGCGCACGGCTCCGCCCATCAGCCGGTTGGCCGCATTGCGCTCCTGCACCTCCGCGATGGCCAGCGCTTCGCGCCGTTGCCCCAGAGCAGCGCGCGCGCCATCGATACGGCGGAGCGTGGCAACACGGGCCGATCGCAGCGCCGCGATCCGGCGGAGCGCCAAACGGATCTGCTGCGTGCGCGCGTCGATCCGCGGCACGGTGCTATCCAGAATTGCGCGCACATGTACCAGCTCATCCAGCGAATTGGGCCGCAGCAAGGCATAGCCCGCCGGCTGGCGCGACACCCGCTCCAGCGCACCGGCCAGCCGCATCAAAGGCGCACGGGCGACGGCCAGTCGCCGCTCCTCCGCCATCCGCTGCCGGCCGATGGCGGCAAGGTCCGCCCGCGCCGTGCGCAGGGCGCTTTGCTGCGCAGCAATGTCCTGCTCGAGGATGCGGCGACGCGCGGCGGTGCGCGCCACGTCACGTTCGGCCAGCTCTGCCTTCAGGCGCAGGGCATCGCCGCGTGCATCGGCAGATTCCGCTTCGGCGCGTGCGTTCGCCACTGTTCGCTCGGGCGCCGCCGTCCGCTCGGGAGCCACCGCCGGGCTAGCACTGACAAGCAGCGGTGCAGCTGACAGAAGGACCACAGCACGCAGCATGCGCCTACCCTTCCCGGTGATAGGGGTGGCCGGCAAGGATCGCCGTTGCGCGGTACAATTGCTCGGCCAGCATCGCGCGTGCCAGAAGATGCGGCCAGGTCGCCCGGCCAAAGGACAGCAACAGATCGGCAGAGGCGCGGTCCTGCGCATCGAAGCCATCCGCGGCGCCGATCATGAAACGGGTCTCCCGCACGCCATCGTCGCGCCACAGCGCCAGCTGATCGGCCAGGTCGGTGGAAGACAAGGTCCGGCCGGTTTCATCCAGCATCACGATACGGGTCTGTGCCTCGATATCCGGCACCTTGCCGCCGCGATCGGGCAGTTCACTCAGTCGGGTAGGCCAGCGCATGCGCTTGAGATAGCGCGTCACCAGATCGGCCTCCGGTGACCGGCCGATCTTTCCGCGTGCGACAATGTGTAGCAACACGCGGCCTGTCCCCTAATCTGCCGCCTGATGGTTCCCGACTGGAACGGTCAGGCCTGGCCGGTCTCGCCCGATCCTTCGAACGCCCACATCCGTTCCAGATTGTAGAAGCTGCGCACTTCCGGACGGAACAGATGGACGATCACATCATCGGCATCGAGCAATACCCAGTCGGCATTGGGCAGCCCTTCGATGCGCGCGCGCCCCCCGGAATGCTTGATTTTCTCCGCCAGCTTCTGGGCCATCGATGCGACCTGTCTGGTCGAGCGGCCGCTGGCGATGACCATATGGTCGGCGATTTCACTTTTGCCCTTCAGAGCGATCGAGACCACTTCCTGAGCCTGATCGTCATCGAGCGACTTCAGGACGATATCCAGCAGCCCGTGCCCTGTCGGCGCAGGCGGGCTTGGTGCGGTTGGGCTACCCGGTGAGGGCGTGGCGTGATCGATCAATTCGACTCCTTGGAATTTGAAACGGACGAATCAGCGTCTGGCGATGCATCGCCATCCGACAGATATTCGCGATACCATTCGGGATCGGCCAGGCGAATGGCGGTGGCCGAGCGGGGATCGGGACGAAAGCGCATAAACACGAGCGCTGGCGTACTCCATGTCGTCCAGTTTCTTTTCTGATCCGAACGATGGACGAACCGTCGGAACCAGGCCATTGCGGGCGACGCAAGGGCACTGCCCTCATACCCCGGACGGGCGATAACCGCAATCGGCATCGTGCGGGCTATGGTGCGCCAGTCTTTCCAGCGGTGAAACTGCGCCAGATTGTCCGCTCCCATGATCCAGACGAATCGAGTCTTGGGGTAGCGCCGTTTCAGCGCGCGCAGCGTATCGACGGTATAGCGGGTGCCAAGCTGTCGCTCGACATCGCTGGCCGTGATGCGCGATCTGCGCGCCATGTCCCGGGCAGAGCCGAGCCGCGCCGCATAAGGCGCCATGCCTTTTTCGCTTTTCAGTGGATTGCCCGGAGAGACCAGCCACCACATCGCATCGAGCTGAAGCGCATCGATGGCAAACAGGCTGATTGAGCGGTGCCCACCGTGCGCAGGGTTAAACGACCCGCCCAATAGTCCGACGCGCCTCATGTCAGCCCCTCATGAAAACAGCGAATCGAACAAATTACGAACAAATCAAGCCTGGAAAAGCAAAGAGAATTCAAACTTGCCACGGGATGCGTTGGTTCCATCAAAAAATCCTCCATTCAACGCGGATCTGGCTCCAACCGTCCCAATTAGCCCCACGTCCGATTCGCATAACTATGGCCCGATGGCTAGGTCCGGCTCCGAAACGACAAAGGGTGGGTCTTTTGGTATTTCAGGATTTTGCGACCGGTCTACGCAGCCGGTTTGCCATTGCATTCGTCGATCGCGAATTCTTCATGCGATCGGGCGGCGACGTCAAGTTCATCAAGCTATCGGCAAAACTGCAGAAACGCGTCGCCGTTATCGGCGCACTTCTGTGCGTTGCGCTGCTCGCCATCACCAGCACTGCGCTGGCAGGCGTCATCATGACCGGCGCCGAGCAGAGCGCTTTGGCGAAACAGCAGCAGCGTGTAGCCTCCGCCCAGGAGCGCGTGGCCGCCTATCGCAGCTCGATCGACGATGTGGCGCATGATCTGAAGGCCCGGCAGGATCGGCTGGACCGCCTGTACGAAGGTCATTTCGGATCGCTGGAAGATGCTGCGCTGCCGGACGCCGAGGTTGCCGACACCACCGAGAAGGTCAGCACGCTGATACCGGAAGCGGCCCCGCTGGCCCGGCTCGAGGCACGGCAGCTCGCCTTTGTCAGCAGCCTGACCAGGCTGGCCGATCATCGCTCCAAAAGGGCAGAAGCGGCCATCCGCAAGTTCGGGCTGGATCCGCGCGGCCTTCTATCCTCTCAGGAAGCCAGCGGCGGTCCGTTCATTCCAGCAGGCAATCTCCAGGAAGATGACAGCGATCCGCGTTTTGCCAGTCTGGCGAGCAAGCTGAATCGGATGGACTCGCTGGAACGTCTGCTCGCGGCGATCCCCACCTCCAAGCCGGCCGCCATCACCGCGATGAGCAGCAATTTCGGCTATCGCCGCGACCCTTTTACCGGCGCGGGCGCCCTGCATAGCGGCATTGATTTTCGCGCGCCAAGTGGCACGCCGATCCTTGCCGCATCGGATGGAAAGGTGACGTTCGCGGGGACGAAAGGCGGTTATGGCCGCTGTATCGAGATTACCCATGCCAGTGGCATCGTCACTCGCTATGCCCATATGCGCAAGCTCATCGCCAAGCGCGGTGAGACCGTACAGCGCGGCGAGCAGATCGGCGCGATGGGATCGACCGGGCGTTCGACCGGATCGCATCTCCACTTCGAGGTCCGCGTGAACGGACGCGCCGTCAATCCCGCGAAATTCCTGGAGGCCAATCCGGATGTTTTCCAAATTCAAGCCGACGCCAGAAGCCGAACCGACCGCGATGCGTAATCGCACAGCCACCGGATCGTCGGCGTCCGGTAGCACCTTTTCGGTCATCGCGGCCGATGTAACCATCTCCGGCGATATCACCGCCGAAGTCGATCTGCATATCGACGGGACGGTCATTGGCGATGTCCGCTGCGCCAATCTGGTGCAAGGCGCCGGCAGCACCATCACTGGCGGTGTCATTGTGCAGTCCGCGCGTCTTGGCGGGAAGGTCGACGGGTCGATCGAAGCGGTCGACCTGGTGATCGAGGCGAGCGCGCAGGTCACCGGCGACGTGGCCTATAACAATCTCACAGTCGAAGCTGGCGGACGGGTGGAAGGGGCCTTGCACCGCCTCGATGCCAATGGGGAGCCATCTTCGGAATCGGACGGCGAAGCGTCTGCAAAGGTCGAATCCATCCAGAAGGCCCGCGACATCGGTGCCCTACGCGCCTGACCGCGATATCGCGTCGATATGGCCTCAGGCCCGGGGCGGCTGCCGCCTGTAACTGAGCGCTTCGGCCACGTGGATGCGCCCTACGCCCTCTGCCTGCGCCAGATCCGCAATCGTGCGCGCCACACGCAACACCCGCGTATATCCCCGCGCCGATAAACGCATGGCTTCCGCCGCCTGCGCCAGCAAGGCGCGCCCCGGCTCATCCGGCGTGGCGTAGGCTTCCAGCGCCTCGCCATCGATTTCCGTATTGGTTCGCGCGGCAATATCGGCATAGCGTGCGGTCTGGAGCCGCCTTGCGCCAGCCACGCGCGCGCGCACCTCGGCGGATCCTTCTGCGGCTGGCGGCAGCACCAGATCCGCGGCGGTCACCGCTTCCACCTCTACATGCAGATCGATGCGGTCCAGCAGCGGGCCGCTCACCTTGGACTGATAATCGGCGGCGCAGCGGGGCGCGCGGCTGCACGCCAAAGCAGCGTCGCCCAGATGGCCGCAGCGGCACGGGTTCATCGCCGCGATCAGCTGCACTCTGGCCGGGAACGTCACATGGCTGTTGGCCCGTGCCACCGAAACCTCGCCCGTTTCCAACGGTTGCCGCAAACTGTCGAGTACCGGGCGCTGGAACTCGGGCAGCTCATCCAGAAACAGAACGCCGAGATGCGCCAGACTGACCTCGCCCGGTTTCACCTTCAGGCCGCCGCCGACCAGCGCCGCCATCGACGCGCTGTGATGCGGATCGCGATAGGGCCGCTGCCGGGTGATCCGCCCATCGATCAGCGTGCCCGCAACCGATGCGACCATCGAAACTTCCAGCGCTTCTGACGGTGTCAGATCGGGCAGAATACCCGGCAGGCAGCTGGCGAGCAGCGACTTGCCCGCGCCGGGCGGCCCGATCATCAGCAGATTATGCCCGCCTGCCGCAGCGATTTCCAGGGCCCGCTTGGCCGTTTCCTGCCCCTTCACCTGCTTCAGGTCCGGCCCCGCCCGCCGCTCGCTTGCTTCGCCCGGCACCGGCGGCGTCAACACCGAGGTGCCGTTTAGATGATTGAGCAGCGCCAAGAGGTCGGGCGCCGCCAATAGGTTCAGGTCGCCAGCCCAAGCCGCCTCGGCGCCCTGCGAAGCCGGACAGATCAGCCCGCGATCGGTCTCAGACGCGTGCAGGGCGGCGAGTAAAACGCCGGGTGAAGGCGCGACACGCCCGTCCAGCCCAAGCTCGCCGACCACCACATATTCGCTCAATGTCTCGGCATCGGCCACGCCCATCGCGCCGAGCAGCGCGAGCGCGATTGGCAGATCATAATGCGAGCCTTCCTTGGGCAGGTCGGCAGGTGAGAGGTTCACGGTGATCCGCTTTGGCGGCAGCGACAGGCCGATGGCGGTCAGCGCGCTATGCACCCGCTCCCGGCTCTCGGCCACTGCCTTATCCGGCAGACCGACGATGGTAAAACGCGGCAGGCCGGGTGCGATCTGGCATTGCACCTCGACTGAGCGCGCCTCCAGCCCGAGATAGGCCGTCGTAGCCACCGTTGCGACGATATGCGCCTCCCCCCAGAAGCGGGCGCCCGGAATGGACACCTTGGCCGCGATACTGTCGCGTGCGGGAAAGGATGACAAGCCCGTTCAGGGCGGATGAAGCGGTACTCATAGTCGCGAAACACAGGATAAAAACGGTAATGGGCCGAACTTGCGCTGCAAATCCGGCCCGTCACCCATGTCGCTTTATCAAGCGCGCTGTGTTTTCAGGCGTTGGCCATCGCTCCGAGTGCGGTGCCAGTGCCCTTGCGCGAACGCAATTTTCTCATGGAGAAACCGATACCTGCGAATCCCAGGAGGAGCATAGCCCAGGTCGATGGCTCCGGAACGGCACTATTGACCTGTGAGATAGTCAAACTGCCACCGCCTGTGCCCGCCCCGGTATTGACCTGGCCCAGCCGGAACGTGCCCAGATTAAACATCGGATCAGTGAGCGAACCATTGAACAAATTCGGGCCACTGAAATTTCCGAAGCCGAAGCCGGGAGCGCTCAGGCTGATGGGCGCCAGAATTCCGGTGCCGAAAGAGATTGAGGTTGCCGTGGTGCTTGACGACTGCACACCGTTGAACATGCCCGAGACGTTGTTGAAAGTGATCTGATTGCTGCCGAATACGGAGCGGGCACCATCCGGTGTACGGGTCGAATCCAGCGTAAAGCTGAAACTGCGTGCACCGCCTGCGAAATTGAACAGGAGCGTGGCGGCATGGGATGGAGCGGCCATGGCAAAAGCGCTTATTGCAGCCGGAACCAGAAGAATTTTAGCAAACATAGTGTCACCTCATAAAAAGAATGAGGCTCAGGGAATTACGACAGCAAGTTCAGCCTCCAAGCCGCTACGGAGGAGCATTGGAAAAAGCTTCGCTGCATTAGCAATATATTAACCGTTTTCGGTTCCGCGCTCCACCACCTCACCGCACAGATTGCGCTGGAACAGCTGTTCGACCTGGCCGCGCGACCAGTCTTCATGCGGTGCGGCGGCAAGCAGGATGGTGAGCTTAGCCAGCGCCGCCACTGGCGTCATATCCGCTGCCGAGATGGCGCCGATATCGGGCAACCATGCCCCCGCCGCATAGCTGCTGCTCGCGAGCCGGCCGGCGATCACCTGCGTGCTGTCGACGATGGTTACGCCGTCTTCGCGGGCCTGTTTGAGCGACCGGTAGATCGCCCCGCGCTCCGGATCGTCCGGATGGCCGCTGGGGAAATTGCCATCGCCATAGCTTTGCAGCACCATCCCCTTGATCCCGGTGCCGACGCAGGCATCGATCAGCGCCGCGAGCCGCGCCGAGCCGCCGCCGGCATCATAAGCTGCCGGGAAAGCGCTGAACTGCATCACGGGCCAGTCGTCGATGGCATCGCTGATGGCCGCAAGCCGGGTGCGCATCGCGGCGCGGACATCGGGATTGGCGAGGCTGCTTGCCGCCCCCTGTGGGCCGGGCAGCATCAGGCTGCGCTCCAGCTCCAGCGTGATGCCATACTGCCCCAACGGCGCGAAATTGGGCGTGTCGAAGGCGCAGAAATCGCTGGCATTAACCTTGAGCACGCGGTTGCCGCGGAACAAGCGACTGTCGAAATAGACGCACACTTCGGGGACATTCTGCCGAGCACAGGCGACCGCGCCGCATACATTCTGAAAGGCGTCCGTGTTGAAACGCAGCGTGTCCGGATCGCCACGCTGGTACATGGGGACCTGGCTGCCGGTGACGATGACCGGCTTGGACAACAAGGCCGTTGGCGTGCCGGCAGCATCGAACGCGTTGAGCAGAAACGGCAGTGCGGACGCGGTGTAATCCATCGTATCGGTGCCGTGCAGCAGCACGAAGCCGTCATAGCGATCATAGAGCGACAGGATGTGATCGGCGATCAGGCACCAGTCGCGCGGCTGCAGATTGGTGCTGTCCAGCGTGCCGGTGCGCGATTCGGGAAAGGCGAGCCCCGTGTCCCAATCCAGCGCCAGATCCGGGAACATGGCCCGCAGCACCGGATCGATCAGACGGCGCGCATTGGCGGCAAATGCCTCTGCCCCCATGGGGGCGAGCGGCGCACCCACGCTGGCGATGGTCCCGCCGGTATTGATGATGCATATCCTCATGCCCCTGGCCCTACCGGCCTGCGGCAGGCGGGCGCAACAAGCTTGCGCAAAGTTGCCAAAGTGAGCGCGAGAGCATTGCCGGACTTTGTTCGATAATTTCCTACATCCGTCATCGGCCTCCTGCATCGGTCCGCCCCGGATCGGCCATCCGAATGCTGCCGCGCCTTGTCTTGCCTCAGGCATGCTCGAACCGAGTGACATCATAAGCGCGCCCCTCTATGATGCCGCAATGGCGGCCAAGTTTTCCCATGATATCGGCTTGGTTGGTGCCATCGATGCCGTGCCGTCCATATTGGAAGTGGTGTGCCAGGCGACAGGCATGGGCTTTGCCGCCGTCGCCCGCGTAACCGAAGATCGCTGGATCGCCTGCAGCGTGCGGGATGAGATCGCGTTCGGGCTGGAGCCCGGCGGCGAACTCAAGATCGAGACCACGATCTGCAATGAGATCCGCGCCCATCGTACGCCCGTCATCATCGAGGATGTCGACAAGGATCCGGTCTACAGCAAGCACCACACGCCGCAGGTTTACGGCCTGAAAAGCTATATCGCCTTTCCGATCATATTGTCCGACGGCACATTCTTCGGAACGTTGTGCGCCATTTCGCCCAAGCCGGCGCCCATCAATCAGCCCAAGATCCTTGGCATGTTCAAACTGTTTGCCGACATGATCGGCCATCATATCCAGGCCGGTCGATCCGTGGAAATGACCAAGACAGCGCTGCTGGACGAACAGCAGACATCCGCCTTGCGCGAACAGTTCATTGCCGTGCTGGGGCATGATCTGCGCAATCCGCTGGCCGGCATCATGGGCGGCATGCGCTTGCTGCGGACCGAAGAATTGAGCGAGCAGGGCGAAACCGTCGCCACCATGATCGATGCGACCGTGGCGCGCATGTCCGGGCTGATCGACAATGTCATGGACTTTGCCCGCGGGCGGCTTGGCGGCGGATTGAGCCTGGCCATGTCGCGCGCCAATGTCGCCATAACCTTGAAGCAGGTGATCGGGGAGCTGCAGTCCAGCCATCCGGACGCCACGATCCACATGGATATCCAGACCGATCTGGAGCTGAACGGCGATCATAGCCGCCTGGGCCAGCTATTTTCCAATCTACTGGGCAATGCGCTGCAACATGGCGATGCCGACATGCCGGTGCATGCCGCCCTGCGGGTGGAAGACGGGGAACTGATCTTCCAGGTGACCAATGTGGGAGACCCCATTCCGGACGATGCCATGGAGATGCTGTTCGCCCCTTTCTCGCGCGGCGAGGTCCGGTCCAGCCTGCAGGGCCTCGGCCTTGGCCTCTACATCGCCTCGCAGATCGCAGAAGCCCATCAGGGCAAGCTCTCCGCCGAGTCGGTCGGCCGCGAAACCACCTTCACCTTTCGCATGCCCGCCGGGCTCAGCTAGCGTTGGTCCGCGGCTGCGGAACCGCATGCCGATCCAGACTCCAAAGGTTCCTCCGGCAAATCGCCCCAGGCCCTGCCATGAATGTCCCGCGCTCGAGATGTGCAAGTAGGGCAGCGCGAGCATGATGCGTGAAGTGGAGAAGTTCTCGCAGCGGTGCTCCCCGGAGTTTCACTCCCGCTTCCCACGTCAAGTTCGCCTTAATTTGTCAGCTTTGCCATCGCCAAGATAGGGCAGGCAGCTTTGGCCGAGACTCAAAGAAAAGCGGACTGGCAGCAAGCGACCCATTGTGGACATCAACGACTGCGAGGTAAATGAGCGGATGCGCTCAGTCATTTTCCTAACCTTGGCTCTGCTAGGTTGCTCATCCGGTGCTCGCTTCGATGAACAAGCTTGGAAGAACGCTGACCTAAATGGTCGCGAACGCGCTGAGCTGCTCGACGACTTTACGTCTCGCTACCATTTGGAGGGTATGGCCGAAGCAGAAGTCCTAAAACACCTAGGGCCACCAACTCAGACGGACAAATGGGGTGGCGCGGATATGATCTATGTTCTCGGCAATGATTGCAGTTACATGCCCATCGACAACGAATGGCTTGTGATCGACCTAAATGATCAAGGACGGGTGGAGTCATTCAAGCGCACCCGCGATTGAACCAAACGTCCGCTTCCCACCCCTATTACCGCCGTTCGCTACCGGGCTCAGACCTGCTGAGAGCGGAACGGCGGCTAGCGCTTCATGTTGAGCGAAAGCGGCCGTCCAGTTAACGACCCATTTGTTGCCGTTCATCCGCGCTCGGCAACCGACTGGAATCCGCCCTTTGTTCATTCGGCGCCACCCGCCTCAAGGAACTAGGTCTGGATAACAGCAATCGGGTAAGAAGTTTCGCGCATCTTGGCTTTGCCTTGGGCGTCAAAGCCGCTCTCTCGCTAAGGTTGGTTTTTGAAGAACCGTTAGATCCCGCTATCCTGCTATAGCTCGGAACTGACCGAGCTCCCTGCAAAGCTCCACAAAAGCTTCGCCCAATTATGGACTGCGGCGGACTGGGCCCGAACGAACGTCAACAGCCCATCCAAGCGGTTGCGATCATATAGGCGCCCATCTTGGACCACCGCCCGTATCTGTCGCGTGTTCGCGATGTTCTCGAGCGGGTTGGCGTCTAATAGAACGAGATCAGCCCGCTTGCCGACCGCCACTGATCCGGAGCTATCGGCCATTCCCGCATAGCGTGCTGCATCGATTGTGGCGGCACGTAGAACGTCGGCGGGAGTCAAACCGGCGCTCACCAGATGCGCCATCTCATCATGGTAGCGAAAGCCGCCAATGGCGGTATCGGTGCCGACGAGGATGCCGACACCTGCCCTGTGGGCCGCTCCGGTCAAGCGGCGGCCGTGTTCGAAGTAGCGTCGCAGCGCGCGTTCACCGCGCCCGCCCGGGTAGTTGTTGCGCGTACCCGCGAGATCGTCGTTCCACGCCCAGCGAGACAGAGGGTCGAGATAGGCCAGCCTGGGATCGTCGGCGAGCGACGGGTCTCCTGCGCGGGCATCCTCTTCCCGCGTCACATGGGTCGGGACGTACCAAGCGCCCGCCTGGCGCATCCGTGCGAACGCGGCGTCACAATGTGGCGGGTCGTACTCGTCAACAATCATCTCGGCCAACGCAGTCGGCATCATATCGTCCAGCGCGCCTCTGCGCCATTCCTCCGCTCGCGCGAAACAGTGATGCGGTAGTACGCGCGCATGTTCGAAGCTGACCTGTCCGGCGTTAATAGCGTCGTCAAGACCGACAGCTTTGGGCAAGTGGCCCACGAGCCGGATCTGCTGTGACCGGGCTTCGGCCGCCACGGCGCGATAGGAGGCGGGGGACAGTCGGTTATAGACTTTGATCGCGTCGATGCCTCTTGCCTTGTAGGCTCGCACCCGCGCTCTCGCTTCCGCTGGCGATAAGTCGGGGTTCTCGAAGTAGTAGCTCGCCGTCTCGACGATACGAGGAGCGGCAAGTCGTCCGGCTGCGACAGCAGCGTTCCACCGCCGTTTATCGGCCACGCAGGCGATCAGGCTGTCCCGCTCTCCGGGGCAGTCCATCATGTCGCGCACGCTGGTAACGCCGTTTGCGATCCAGAGTGGGAAGTGCATCTGCGGCGATGCCTGAAAGCTATGGACATGCATGTCCCAGAAGCCGGGCACCAAGAACGCACCTTGACCATCAAGGCGGGGAACGTCGCTCGGCACCGGCCCAGTTCCGATCGTCGTGATCCTGCCATTGCGGATTTCGACCGAGCGGGGTGGTCCGACAACGCCCGCGACCACATCGACAATCCGAACGCCGACGATCACCCGATCCCGATCCTGGTCGGGCAACGGTGCATCGCTGGACGGCCACAACACCAAGGCGAAGAATGCCAGAAGGACCGCTCCTCCCAACATAGCGAAGGCCACGCTGATTGTCTTGACCGCCCTCATCGCCGCAGCTCCTAATCGCCGGTTCGTAGTAGACGGTCAGTCCTCGACGAAGACAAGCAACTTGGAGGGGCGGCTGACCGCCTTTCACCTCCGACAGCGGACTGTCGCCTAACCACCCCATTATCCGTCGTTCACCATTACTGGCATCACACTGAAGAGCGGACGCTCAGCGCGCTCCCCCACTCCTACTCGTCGCCGTAATCATCCTCGTAATAATCGCCCGCCAGGTCGCTGAATTTGGTGATTTCCGCCTGGAAGTGGAGCGGCACGTTGCCGGTGGAGCCGTGGCGTTGTTTAGCGACGATCAGCGTGGCGCGGTTGACGAGTTGCTGGTGGCGTTCTTCCCATTGCGCCCATTTTTCGACCACGTCGGGCGGGCTCGATCCGTCCTGATTGGGGGCATCGGGGCGCAGCGCGTCGTGATAATATTCGGCGCGGAAGATGAACAATACGATATCGGCGTCCTGCTCGATCGAGCCGGATTCGCGCAGGTCCGACAGCTGCGGGCGCTTGTCCTCGCGCTGCTCCACCGCGCGGCTGAGCTGGGATAGCGCCAGCACGGGCACGCTGAGTTCCTTGGCCAGCATCTTGAGGCCGCGGCTGATCTCCGAAATTTCGTTCACGCGGTTGTCCTGCGCGCGGCCTGATCCCTGCAGGAGCTGGAGATAATCGACGATGATCAGGCCGATGCCGTGGCGGCGCTGCAGCCGCCGGGCGCGGGCGCGCAGGCCCGCGATGGTGAGGCCGGCGGTATCGTCTATATAGAGCGGCAGATCCTGCAGATCGCGGCTGGCGCGGGACAGCTCGCGAAACTCCTCGCGGCTGATCTTGCCCATGCGCAGATGCTCGGACGAGATGCCGGACTGTTCGGCCAGGATACGCGTGGCCAGCTGGTCGGCGGACATTTCCAGGCTGAAAAAGGCGACCTTCGCGCCGACCGACTGCGCCGGTTCGATGCCGTCCGCCATATCGCGCATATAGCGCGCCGCCGCGTTGAACGCGAAGTTGGTGGCCAGCGCGGTCTTGCCCATGCCGGGACGTCCGGCCAGAATGGTGAGATCGGACGCGTGCAGGCCGCCGATCTTGCGGTTGATGGTGTCGAGGCCGGTGGTGGTGCCGGACAGATTGCCGCCCGCCTGCAGCGCGCGCTCGACCAGCCGGATCGCTTCGGTCGATGCGGTCAGAAAGTCGGTCGCCTGCCCGCTCTCGCTCTCGCCTTCGGACACCTTGTAGAGCGCGCTTTCAGCGTCCTCGATCTGCTGCTTGGGATCGATGCTCTCGCTGGTGTCGAGCGCGTTTTCCACCAGATGCCGCCCGACCGAGACCAGCTCGCGCAGCAGCGCCAGGTCGTAGATCTGCTCGGCGAAATTGCGCGCGCCGATCAGGCCGATATTGCTTTCGGTCAGGCGCACCAGATAGCCGGTGCCGCCCACTTCCTTCAGCGCCTCGTCCTGTTCGAAAAAGGGTTTCAGCGTGACCGGGGTGACGACCATGTTGCGATCGAGCAATTTGAGCACCTGGCCATAGATGCGGCCATGCAGCGGCTCGAAGAAATGATGCACCTGCAGCTTGGTCTGCACATCCTCGGCCACGCGATTGTCGAGCAATAGCGCGCCCAGAAGAGCGGCCTCCGCCTCGATATTATGGGGCAGGCGCGTGGGGCCATCGCCGCCGTCGCCATCCAAAGCCCCGTCGCTCACCAATCTGATTGCTTCTGCCATCCGCCCCTGATGAACCAGCGGTGCCATGGCTGACAAGCGCGCAGCCGAGATTCGCTGTGGAACGATCTGTGGATGATCGTGGATAAAGATTAGCGCTTGTCCTGACGCGTCCATCTTCTAACTGTGACGGCCATGGCCGATCCGCGCATCATCAAGGTCGAGCTCGACGAGGCGACCATTCTGTGGCGCAATGCCGATATCGAGCAGGAACGCCGCATCGCGATCTTCGATCTGATCGAGGAGAATCATTTTGCGCCCTGCCGCGATTATCCGGATGGCTATGCCGGGCCGTTCCAGCTGCATCTGTCCGTCAATGAAGGCCGGCTGGTGCTGGATATCCGCGACAAGGATGGCGCGCCGCTGGAGACGCTGATCCTGGCGCTGGGCCGCTTCCGCCGCCCGATCCGCGATTATTTCGCCATCTGCGACAGCTATTATCAGGCGATCCGCAAGGCCACCGCGCAGGAGATCGAGACCATCGATATGGCGCGGCGCGGCGTGCATAATGAGGCGGCCGAATTGCTCAAGGACCGGCTGGAGGGCAAGGTGGATGTCGATTTCGCCACCGCAAGGCGGCTGTTCACTTTGATCTGCGTTCTGCATATCAGGGGCTGACGGCAGGCGGCGATGGCCGGCTGGACGGCAGAACCATCTTCCACCCAATAAGGATCAGGGGAATTTCATTGACGCGACCGCGCGGCAAATTGCTGGTGATTGTCCTGTTTCTGCTTGTGCTGGGCGCGGCCACGCTAGGGGCGTGGCTGCTTGCCGCGCATTGGGCGCCGCCGCGCGGCGACTATCCGGTGCAGGGCGTCTATCTGGATTCGCACGAAGAACGCGCCACCTGGCCCACCATGCATGCCACGGGCGTGGATTTTGCCTATCTGCTGGCCACCACCGGCAGCGATGCGCGCGATCCCGACTTTCAGCGCCGCCTGGCCGCCGCGCAGAATGCCAATGTCCGCGTGGGCGCGGTGCACCGGTTCGATCTGTGCCGGCTGGCCGGTGATCAGGCGGGCAATTTCATCACCAATGTGCCGCGCGATCCGGCGATGCTGCCCCCGGTGATCGAGATGCGCTTTCTCGACAGCTGCAAGGACCGGCCCGGCCGCGCGCTCCTGCTCAGCGAATTGTCCACGCTGATCGCGCAGATCGAAGGGCATGCGGGCAAGCCGGCGATCATCAAGCTGAGCCCGGATTTCGAAGCGCTGTACGATCTCAGCCCGATCATCAATCGCACCATCTGGCTCAACAGGAATTTCTTTCCGCCTGATTATGCGGCAAGGCCCTTTGTCATGTGGACAGCGAACGAGAGCAGAACCATCAACGGTCTCGAAGGGCCCGGCCAATGGGTTGTGGTGCAGCCATGAGCGGCGATTATTCCGGGCTGGATCTGGCGCTGGTGATCGAGGCGCGCAAGGCCATGGCCAATGCCTATGCGCCCTATAGCCGCTTTGCCGTGGGCGCGGCGGTGGAGCTGGACAATGGCACCATCGTGCGCGGCTGCAATCTGGAAAATGCCAGCTATGGCCTGGCGCTGTGCGCGGAGGCCGGCGCGCTCAGCACCGTCAACGCGCATGGCGGCTTCGCCCGCATCCGCGCCATCGCCATTGCCGGCGGGCCGATGGATGCGGACCCGAACATGCCCAGCGCCATCGTGACGCCCTGCGGCCGCTGCCGCCAGCTGATCCGCGAAGCCCGCGATGTGGGCCGGGACCGGGGCCAGGCCGACATCCGCATCATCTGCGCCGGCGCACATGGCCAGGACCACCGCGTCTATTCCATCGATACGCTGTTGCCCGACGCCTTCGGGCCGGCCAATCTGACATAGGAGGCCATAGATGAGCATACTCTCCGACATCTGGATTCGCGAGCAGGCGCAGCAGCACGCCATGATCGAGCCGTTCGTGGAGGCGCAGCGGCGCGATGGGTGCATCAGCTACGGGCTCAGCTCCTATGGCTATGACGCGCGCGTGGCCGACGAGTTCAAGATCTTCACCAATGTCGACAGCGCCGTGGTCGACCCGAAGAATTTCGATTCCAACAGCTTCGTCGATCGCAAGACCGATTGCTGTATCATCCCGCCCAACAGTTTCGCCCTCGCCCGCACGGTGGAATATTTCCGCGTGCCGCGCGATGTGCTGGTGATCTGCCTGGGCAAATCCACCTATGCGCGCTGCGGCATCATCGTGAACGTCACCCCGCTGGAGCCGGGCTGGGAGGGGCATGTCACGCTGGAATTTTCCAACACCACCCCGCTGCCCGCGCGCGTCTACGCCAATGAAGGGGCCTGCCAGTTCCTGTTCCTGAAGGGCGAGCAGCCCTGCGAGACCAGCTATGCCGACCGGGCGGGCAAATATATGGGCCAGCGCGGCGTCACTCTGCCCAGATTATAGCGGCGGCAGCGCCAGGAGCCTTCGCCCGGCGGCGCGCATGAAAGGGCGCGACTCGCCCGTTTGCGCGGGTTTACATCTTATTAACCTTTTGCATTCATATCTTGCATGGTTAATGATGTTGGTAAGCGCCCGGATATTGGGAGAGGCGCATGCGGACAGAGTGTTTCACAAGGGGCGACCTTCATGCGTGTACTTCTGATCGAAGACGAACCGACCACCGCCAAGGCCATCGAAATGATGCTCGCGACGGAAGGGTTCAACGTCTACATCACCGATCTGGGCGAGGAAGGCCTCGATCTCGGCAAGCTATATGATTACGACATCATCTGCCTGGACCTCAACCTGCCGGATATGCACGGCTATGATGTGCTCAAGAAACTGCGCGTCGCCAAGGTGCAGACGCCGGTATTGATCCTGTCGGGCATCAGCGAGATGGATTCCAAGGTGCGCAGCTTCGGCTTCGGCGCCGACGACTATGTCACCAAGCCGTTCCACCGCGAAGAGCTGATCGCCCGCATTCATGCCGTCGTGCGCCGTTCCAAGGGCCATTCCCAGTCGGTCATCCGCACCGGCAAGCTGGCCGTCAATCTGGACGCCAAGACCGTCGAAGTGGACGGCAACCGCGTGCACCTGACCGGCAAGGAATATGCGATGCTGGAGCTGCTGTCGCTCCGCAAGGGCACCACGCTGACCAAGGAAATGTTCCTCAACCATCTCTATGGCGGGATGGACGAGCCCGAGCTCAAGATCATCGACGTCTTCATCTGCAAGCTGCGCAAGAAGCTCAGCCTGGCCTGCGCCGGTGAAAACTATATCGAGACCGTCTGGGGCCGCGGCTATGTGCTGCGCGATATCGATGAGGACGGCCAGGAACGCTCCAACGCCGCCTGAGCCAAGTCAGCACCGACAATCTGATCCGCTGACCGTGTAGCGCCAGCTGGCGCTGCGCCCCCTTATGCCGCTTGTAAAACGTCCGCGGTATCCACGAACCAGCGTTCGGTGCCTTCGAGCGCCACCGCCGTCAGCAAGCCGCTCGACCAGGCCCCGGTATCCACGCCGATCCGGTGCGGCCGCTCCTCCACCGCTTCGGTGACCGTGTGGCCATGCACGACCATCTTGCCCAAATACCGGTCATGATGGAGAAACTCGTCGCGAATCCAGCGCAGATGCCGCTGTTTCTGTTCTTCCATGGGCACGCCGGGTTTCACGCCGGCATGCACGAAGACATAATCCCCGATCGTCAGCTGATCGTCGAACCGCCCCAGAAAATCGATATGGCTTTGCGGCACCAGCGACGGCATGCGCTCTGCCAGTTGCAGGCTGTCGCATTCGATCAGTTCCTTTTCAGGCAAGCCATAGCTCAGCATGGTTTCGCCGCCGCCGATGCGATAGAAAAAGCGCGCGGTTTCCCGGCACGGATCTTTCAGCGCCTCCAGAAACACTTCCTCATGATTGCCCATCAGGAAGCGCACATCCCTGCCCGATTGCTCCAGCTCCATTGCGCGCTCGATCACCTGACAGGAACCCGGTCCGCGATCGATGAGATCGCCGAGCAGGATCAGCGTGGTCTCCGCAGGCGCGCGTGCGCCATCGTCCGCCGCGATCTTCTCCAGCAGATGATCGAACAGATCGGCCCGGCCATGAATATCGCCGACCGCGTAAACGCGCTGTCCTTCCGGGATGGCCGGCGGCGCTGCGCGCGACAAGCCAGCCGTTCGTTTGAGAAACTTCAACATTATATATAACTTCAGATTGCTGTTCGCGGCCTATCTCGCATCGGACGGCTGAACTCAAGCTTGACCGGAACGAGGCCGGACAAGCGAACGGCCCCGTTTCGGTTGAAGGTTACTCTACGGCAAAGCTGAGGCCGGCGCGCTCTTCCAGCCGATCCGCAAGCGCGCTGCCGAACAGCGCGCCGGGCGTCCACACGCCGCCTTTCCGGCCTGCCTGCGTTTCGGCGAGCATGATCGCGGTTTCCGAAATCATGCGGCTGGTCGATCCGTAACCGGGATCACGATCGCCCTTCACGGCAAAACGAACCGCGCGGCCATCGGGATATTCGCCGATGAACAGCAGGTCGTAAAAGCCATTGTCGCGCTCCTCCTTGCTTGGCCCTTCGCCCGGCTTCGGGCCTTTGTCATTGGCCAGCGGATTGGCCTTGGCCAGCATTTCTGCCGCCTGCTTGCCCATCTCGCCGGGGCTGGTCACCACCATTTCATCATAGGTAAAGTCGGTGCCATAATCATGGCCGAGCAGATAATTGGTGCGGTGCACATTCTTCGTATTGATGGCCGCCATCACGAACGGCGCGACCCAGCTGTCCAGCGCGTCGTCGATATGCGGCACCAGTCCCTTGGGCTGCTCCGGCCCGTCGAAACCGGGCGCGAGCGAAAAGGGGTTGGTCAGCAGCTTGATGACATTGGGGTCCCTGGCCGCCGCGGCCATGGTGGCCTTCAGGCTGGCCGCGGTGCCGCCGGAAAAGCCGCCTTCCATCGCACGCACACGGCCCTTCACGCGCGGCGCAGGCGCGCCATGCTGGGCGCGCGCCGCCTTTTGCAGCAGCAGCACACCGAGATCGAACGGGATCGAATCGAATCCGCAGGAAAAGGTAATGCGTGCACCGGTGCGCGCCGCCGTCTGCGCGTGCAGATCGATCTGCTGCCGCATCCAGGCCGGTTCGCCGCACAGATCGCAATAATCCGTTCCGGTTTCCGCGCAGGCCGCCACCAGCGCGTCGCCATGCAGCTGATAGGGACCCACCGTGGTCAGCACCACCTTGGTGCGATCGCACATCGCCTTGAGCGACGCCGGGTCGGATGCGTCGGCGGTGATCAACGGCGTATCGGCGGGCGCGCCAATCTCATCGCGCACCTGTTCCAGCTTGGAAAGATTGCGGCCCGCCATGGCCCATGTCAGGCCATCCTCGCCATGCGCCTGGGCCAGATATTCGGCCACCAGCCGGCCGGTAAAGCCGCTGGCGCCATAGACCACGATATCGAATTCTGGGGCAGTCATGCTCATTCTCCCGGCCGTGTGGCCACATCAAATTCACCATTTTTCAGCGCCGTTTCACGCGCGCGCCGCTCGGCGATTTCCCTCTCGCGCAGCTCGCGCTCCCGGTCTCGCTTGCCGCGCATCCGGTCCAGCCCATGCGCGACATTGCCGTAGGAAAAGACCATGATCAGGCCGCCCGCCACCGCAAGATTTTTGAGGAACATCGCCTGCTGAATCGGATCGCCCCAGGCATTGTGGAACACCAGCCCGGTGATGATGCAGAAGCCCGCCAGCAGGATGGCGCTCAGCCGCGTGAACAGCCCCAACAGCAGGCACAGCCCCAGCACGACCTCGAACGTGGCGGCAGGTACGGCAAGACCTGCAGGCAGGCCGGTCGACTGAATATATTGGTCGGTCCCGGCCAGATCCAGGAATTTGCCCAGACCCGCCAGAATGAACAAGGGGGAAATCAATATGCGCGCGATCAGCGCGGCGAATTTGCTGATGAAGTGCATGGCCCGGCTCCTACTCCCTGCGCAGGACGCTGCCTAACGCCGCCCCTGCCCATTGCGGAGCGCATGGTGCGGCTTTGGGTTCCATTGCGCAAGCGTGACGATTTTTGCCCGGCATGCCTGCGCCGCACTGCGGGCCATTGTTAATTGCACCATACCGCGCATATGAAAGGACAGATCATGAAGGAGAGACAAGACCATGCGCGAACATCTGAAACAGTTCATCGACGGGCAATGGGTGGAGAGCGAGGGCGGCCAGCGTCATGAGGTGATCAACCCCGCCACCGAAGAGGCCGTGACCGCCATCACGCTGGGCACCAAGGCCGATGTCGACAAGGCGGTCAAGGCCGCGCGCAAGGCGTTCGCCAGCTTCTCCCAGACCAGCCCGGCAGAGCGGATGGAGCTACTCGCCCGGATCGCCGAGGAATATAAGAAGCGCATGGGCGACATGGCGCAGGCGATAAGCGAGGAGATGGGCGCACCGATCAGCTTCGCCACTGCCGCGCAGGCGCCGGCAGGCCTCGGCCATTTCCTCTCCGCCGCCAAGGCACTGAAGGATTTCAGTTTCGAGGAGGAGATCGGCAAGGCGCGCGTGCTGCATGAACCGATCGGCGTGGTCGGCCTCGTCACGCCGTGGAACTGGCCGGTCAACCAGATCAACGCCAAGGTTGCCCCCTGTATTGCGGCCGGCAACACCATGGTGTTGAAACCGTCCGAAGAATGCCCGTCCAACGCCGTCATTCTGGCCGAGATCATGGAAGCGGCGGGCGTGCCGGCGGGCGTGTTCAATCTGGTGCAGGGCGATGGCCCCGGCGTGGGCGAAGCCATTTCGTCGCATCCCGATATCGACATGGTGAGCTTCACCGGATCGACCCGCGCGGGCATTGCAGTGGCCACCGCCGCCGCGCCCACGGTGAAGCGTGTGCATCAGGAACTGGGCGGCAAGGCCCCCAATCTGGTGCTGCACGGCGCCAAGCTGGACGAGGTGCTGCCCCCCACGGTGCAGGGCATTCTGGCCAATAGCGGCCAAAGCTGCATCGCGCCCACACGCCTTCTGGTGCATGAAAGCCAGAAGGATGACGCGGACGCCTTCCTGAAAGGCATGTTCGGCCAGGTGCAGGTCGGCAGCCCTGCAGACGAGGGCATGCATATCGGCCCCGTCGTCAACAAGGCGCAATATGACAAGATCCAGGAGCTGATCGAGAGCGCGATCGAGGAAGGCGCGACCTTGCTGGCCGGTGGCCCCGGCCTGCCCGAAGGCGTCAATCGCGGCTATTATGTGCGCCCCACCGTGTTCAGCGACGTGACGCCGGAGATGCGCATCTTCAAGGAAGAGACGTTCGGCCCCGTCGCCACGCTGACCAGCTATGCCAGCGATGAAGAGGCGGTGACGCTGGCCAATGATACCCAATATGGCCTGTCGGCCACCATCTCCGGCGATCCCGAACAGGCCCGCCCGATCGCCAGCCAGCTGCGCGCCGGGCTGGTCACCATCAACAGCTGGGGACCGGACAGCAACGCGCCCTTCGGCGGATACAAACAGTCCGGCAATGGCCGCGAATATGGCAAATATGGCCTGCGCGACTTCATGGAAGTGAAAACGGTGGTGGGAAGCTGACCGCAGCCACCACGCAATAATATTTCAAATACGGCACCGCCAACGCATGGGTTGACATGCGCGGGCGGTGCTGCCACCCAGCAACCAGCGCAATCATGCGTTGCAGGAGCTTTTTTTCGCCATGACCAACGGACGGGACACCCTTCTTCCCACCTCGGCCGGGGCACGCTTCTTCTATTATTATCTCGGCTCGTTTAGCAGCCGGTACGCTTACTGAGGCGTATCGGAGCTTTCTAAACATCGTCCCGAAATGTGGACGCCCCATGCTGATTGTGGCCCTTTGCCGCCCGGAATCCGAGAGATAATATCATGACCGCCAAGACTTCCCAGACCGCCGCGCCGCGCCCCATCGAAACCCTGCGTCAGGAAATCGACGCGCTGGACGATGCGCTGCTCGATCTGGTCGAAAAGCGCCTGTCGCTGTCCAAGTCCATCGCCAGCGCCAAGAGCGCCGAGGACGATCGCCATCTGATGATCCGCCCGCGGCGCGAACGGGAGCTGATCGAACGGCTGAGCGGCCGCACCCGCGCGGTGCCCAAGGCCAGCGTGTCCGCCATCTGGCGCGAGCTGATGAGCCTCAACCTGCAATCCCAGCGCAGCACCGAACTGGCGCTGTGCGCGGACGAGCGGCGCATGCATGTGGCCGATCAGGCGCGCCGCCGCTTCGGCACCGTGGCGCCGATGGTGGAAGTCGCCAAGCCCGAGGCGGCGCTGGAGCGCGCCCGCACGCGGGAAACCATCGCGATCATCGAACTCAATCCGAAGGCCGACTGGTGGACGGTGCTGGCCGACGATTCCGATCTGGTGATCTTCGATGCGCTGCGCGAAGAAGGCGGCTGGGTCACCGCCATCGTGGTGGGCCGGCTCGATGCCAGCCATGTGCCCGAAGACCGCCGCTACTGCGTGGTCAGTGCCGATGAGCTGCTGGCCCGCGTAACCCAGGGTGAACCGATCTGCCCGCTGGCCAGTGCCGGCGAGTGGCGGCTGTGTCTGACCGATCTGAGTTCGGTCGACGCGCTCTCCAACGCCGCCTGAAAGCCAGCATCATGACCCGCAAAGTCGCCTATCAGGGCGAACCCGGCGCGTTCGGCGAAATGGCCTGCCTGTCCGCACTGCCCGGCTGGGAGCCTGTGGCCCATGACAGCTTCGAACAGGTGGCCGACGCCGTGGCCGCCGGCCGGTTCGAACGCGGCATGGTGCCGGTGGAAAACAGCAATGCCGGGCTCGTCCCCGGCGCGCTGGACATGCTGGCGCGCAAGGCGGTGGCGATCCTGGAACGCCATCCGCTGCATGTCGCCATGCACTGCCTTGGCCTGCCCGGATCGTCGCTGGACAGCATCCGGCTGGTGCGCAGCCACCCGATGGCGCTGCGCGAATCGATGACGTTCATCGATAAGCATGGCTTTGCCATCGAGGAATCGCGCAACACCGCGATCGCCGCGCACCGGCTGAAGGAAATGGGCGATCCGTCCATCGCCGTGCTCGCCTCGTCCCGCTCGGCGGAGATTTACGGCCTCGATATGCTGGCCACCAATGTGCAGGACAGCCCGGACAACACCACCTTCTTCGCGATGATCGCCCCGGCGGGCTGAAACGCCCGCGCCGGAGGCGTGGCCCCGGCTCAGTAATCCTTCGAAACGCGGGCGTTCACGCTCTGCCGGCCGATGGTCGAGATGCTCGACAGCAGGCTGAGCCAGCGGGTGATCTGAAATTCCACGCGCGTGGCCGAATAGCCGCGCCCGTCGGTGATCAGCTCCACATAGGTCCGCCGTGTCAGATATTTGCCCGCGGCCAGGCTGGTGCCCTGCCCGGTTTCGGTATCGGCCGGCAGGATGCGCAGCCGGTCCAGCCCGGCGGCGCGGCGCACGGCGTTGATCGGGTCCAGCCCACCGCCGCTGCGCAGGCCCGCCACCGCGCTGGCCAGCTGCACCGCTTCGGGCGCGCTGAGATTGGTGACCGAGGAGCCGAACAGCAACCGCGCAAGCAATTCCTCCTCCGGCAAGGCGGGGGTGCTGGCAAAGCGGATTTCCGGCTTCTGCCCCGTGCCGGTGACGTTGATGGTGGCATTCAGATCGCCGGTATCGGCCAGCGCCACGATGTCGAGCGCGGGATTGGGCGGCGTATCGCCCTGAAAGCGGATGAATCCGCGCGACAGGCGAAATTCGCGGCCGGCAAATTCATAATCGCCGCGTATCAGCTCGGCCGTGCCGTCGATCGCGGGATTGTTGACCTGCCCGGTCACCCGGAAATCGCCCTGCCATTCGCTGTTGAGGCCCAGACCGGTGACGATCACCTCATTCGGTGCGCGGGCATCGATGGCGAAGCGCCATTCCCCGCCGCGCTGGCGCACCACGCGGTCGTCGGCGGGCCGGTTGACCTCGCGCACGGCCAGATCCGGCAGCTGCTCGCGCGCCTCGGCATTGCCCAGCGCAAAGCGGCTTTCGTTGATCAGCACGTCGCCCGAAATGGTGCCGCCCTGGCCGCTGGACTGGACCTTCAACGGACCGGTCACGGTGGCGGCAAAATCCTTGCGATCGATCAGCTCCGCCCGGTCGGCCCGCAGATCGAGATTGATGCCGACGCCGCGCCCGCCGGAAAAGTCGAAACTGCCCGATCCGGTGACGGTGCCGCGGCCCACCTTGCCGCTGACCTTGCCCAGCAACAGCCGCGAGCCATCGAACCGCCCCTGCGCCGAGATATCGCGCACGACCGTGCCCGATACGCCGCTTTCCAGCCGCGCGCCCTGCGTGCGCAGCAACCCGCGGATGACCGGATCGGTCAGCGTGCCGCCGATATCCGCGCCCAGCTCGACCGGGCCGGACAGATCGAACAGCTCGAATCCGGTCAGCCGCCACAGCGTGCCCGCCTCCCCGGAATAGCGGGCCTGCGCAAACAGCTGCCCGCGCTGCAATCGGTCCGCGATCGATCCGCTGATCGGCAGGTTGGACACCCTGCCCTGCACGCGGCCCACCGTCTTGCCGTCATTGGCAATCACCGCGCGCATGGCCGCACTGCCGCTCGACAAGGCCGCGTTCACGCCGATATCGATGGGCCGCGAGCTGGCGAACAGGCCCGAGCGGCTGAGGCCGCGCACCCGCATGCTCGCCTTGCCACTGGGCTGCGGACCGCCGGCATAGCTGAGCGTGCCCGTGGCCCGCCCACTCAAGCCCAGATCGGCGGACGCCAGATCGAGCAGCGCCAGCGGCAGATCATTGAGCCGCAGATCGATGGCGTTGCGCCCACCGAACTGCCCCGAAGCGCGCGCGCTGCCGCCGCCATAGGTCAGCGTGGTCGGGCGCAGGCGCCAGCCATCGTCGCCGCGCAGAAAAAGGGCGGGGCCGGACAGCCGGATCGGTTGCCGCCGGAACGCGCCCGATCCGGTCACCGACACCCGGTCCGGCGCCACCGCCGCCTGCGCATCGAAGGCAAAGCGGCTGCCGCGCGTACCGGCCAGCTTGGCGGTCACCTTCCCGCGCCCGTTCTGGATCCTGGCCTGGGCATCCAGCGTGCCGAGCACGAAATTGCCTTGCGTGATGCCCTGTGCCCGCACGGTGCCCTCGATGTTCGATCGCCCTTCGGTGAAGAATGCATCGATACTGCCACTGGCGGTGCGGATCGAAAGCCCGCCGGTGGCGGCAAAACGGGCATTGTCTGCGCGGAACGAGCCCTGCATACGCTGCCCCTCCGGCAGGCCGATGAGGCGCAGATTGCCATCCACGCCGCCGCCGCTGATCGCCAGCTGGCCGGTCAGCCCGCCATTTTCGGGGCGCAGCTGCCCACGCGCCAGCGTCCTGCTGACGCGCAGATTCTGGATATCGAAGGTGGCGCCGCCATTTTTCGGCAGTAGGATAGCGCCATCGCTGGTGAACGGCCCGAGCAGCGATCCACCCTCGGCCGTATAGGCGAAACCGGCCGCCGTCGGATCGAGCACAAGGCGCACGTCGGCAAGGCTGGCCGCGTCGAACGGATTGTCGAGATCGAGCACCAGCCGGGGCCGCTGCAACTGGCCGACCAGCGCCATGTCGAACCGGCCCCAGCGCTGATGCTCGCCCACGCCGCTGATATCGAAGGTGCCGTCCCGATTGCGCAGGCCGCCGCCGGAAAAGCGCAGCAGCGGCGCGGTCACGGTGAAGTCCGGAAAACGGAACAGGCCATCCTCGCGCCGCACCAAGCGGGTGCGCAGACGCGGCTGGCCGCCCGCCAGATCGCGCAGGAACGCGTTGTCGAACCGGGTGGTCACGGCGTCGATATCCCCGCCGACCACCAGCTTGCCGCCCATGCCGGGCGCCACGTCGATATCCGCGCCGATATCGACCAGGCCCAGGCCCTGCAGCGCAAAATCATCGGCGCGGCCGGTGAGGTTGATCAGGAAATCGCGCCGGTCCAGCGCCACATCGACATTGGCGCGGCCCCGGAAGCTGCGCGTGCTGACCGCCAGCCCCTCGCCGCGCAGACGGCTGCCTGCCACCCGCAGACGCCCCTCCGCCGTCAGATCGGAAAACAGCTTCTGGCCGAGCGGTCCCAGCCCGTCGAGCAGACCGGCCTGCAGGCGGATGGGCAGGATGCCGACGCCGTTGACCAGCCGTCCATCGCCGGCTGCGCGCACGCCAGACAGCTCGGCCTTGCCGATCTGCAGGCTGTCGGCGGTCACCCGGTAATCGAAGCGCAGCCCCTTTGGCGGCCCGTCGAGGCGCGTCAGGATGCGCAGATTGCCCGCGCGCAGATCGCGCGACAGCGCCGACGGATCGAGAATGCGCAGGTCCGCGCGCATCGCATCGAACCCGCCCTCGCGCACATCATAGCCGCCGTTCAGCAGCAGGCGCATGGCGCGTGCGCTAATCTCGCCGCGGCCGCTCCAGATGCCATCCTCCACCCGGCCCGCCAGATCGACCGACAGGCGCGGGGCCGACAATCGTGCCAGCGCGCCGCCAACGAAGCGCTGCACATCCAGCGCGCCCATCAGCGTATAATAGCCCGCGCGCGCCGCCAGCGTGACATCGGCCAGTTCCGCGCCGCCGGAATTGGCCATCAGCCGCCCGTTCCAGCGCGCCCAGCCGCCCTTGCCGTCCAGCCGCACCGACAGGCCCTGATCGAAGCCCAGCAGCGCGGCGACCACCCCGCCCTTGGGCGCGAGCAGATCCCCGTCCAGCGCGAACTTCTCCGCGTCCGGATCGATATCGATGTTCAGATCGATCGTGTCGCCGGTATCCTTCGCCAGCGCGGTGAGCATGGCGCGCAGCTTGTTGTCGCGAATATCGGCATTGCCGCGCAGCTCGGCGAACTGTTCGCGCCCGGCAATCGCCGAATCGATCCTCAGATCGGGCACCAGCAGCTCGCCGATATAGACGTCGAACGCGGGTAGAAGCGGGCCGCCGGTGGATTCCAGCGCGGGCTTGGCCAGCAGCTCCGCGCCGCGCAGCTCCAGCCGGTCGATCGACAGACGGTTGCCCAGGAAAAACAGCGGAAACCAGTCCAGCGAGGCTTCGCGCACCCGGAAAAACGGCCCGCGCCGATCCCGCAGGGTAACGCCGCGCAGCTCCGTCTCGCCATAGATCGAGCCTTCGATCCGATCGATCTGGACGCGCAGGCCATTGTCCTGCTCGCTGGCCGATATCCTGGCCGCCAGCCAGCGATGGCCGGCGCTGCTGTCGAGCCAGGCCAACCCGCCCACGGCGATCAGCACCAGCAAGAGCGCAATGCCCAGCACCACCGGCTGCCAGAAGCGGCGTTTGCGCGAACGGTGTTCCGGCGTTTGCGCCGACGGATCGGGCGCGGCCATGGGCGTGTCGCCCGCCGGGTCCTGCGCCCCGTCCATGTCCTGCGCTTCGGTCAAAAAGCCTGTCCCAGCGACACCGCCACGGCAATCGGTCCGTCGCCCGGCCCGGGATTGAGCGGCGTGCCGACATCGATGCGGATCGGCCCGAAATCGCTGTAATAGCGCAGGCCGATGCCCGCCCCGAACTGCAAATCGGACAGATCGGGAAACTGATCGGCGGTCACGCTGCCGGCATCGACGAAGGGCACCACGCCGAACGCTCCGAAACGGAAACGCGCCTCCAGCGAGAATTCGGACAGGCCGCGCCCGCCGATCGGATCGCCATTGGGATCGCGCGGGCCGATCCGCTGATAGCCATAGCCGCGCACCGATCCGCCGCCGCCGGCATAGTTACGGCGCGACGGGGCGATCAAGCCGAGCCCGGTGCCGCTGATCGCGCCGAACCGCGCGCGCCCCGCCAGCACCAGCCGATCGGTGACCGGCTGATAGGCGCTGGCATCGATCTGGCTGCGCGCATAACCGTCCGCCGTACCGAGAAAGGATATTTCCGGAGACAGCGTTGCCCCCAGGCGAAATCCGCGGGTCGGGTCGAGCAGATTGTCGGTGCCGTCATAGAACAGGCCGGAGGGGAAGGCGCCGATATAAAAGGTCTGCTGGTCGCGCGCGCCGAGCGCGATATTATAGGCGCGCTCCTGCGTGTAGAGCAGCTCCGGCCCGGCAAACCAGGTCCAGCGCTTCTGGAAGATCAGCGTGGTCAGCCGCTCGTAATTGGCGGAGATCGACAGCGTCTTGGCCTCGAACGCATCGAGCTGCGCGCTGCGGGCCAGCACGCGTGCCGACAGCACCCGGTCCCGCCCCAGAAAATTGTTGCGCCGGTAGGTCGCGCTGACCAGCTGCTCACGCGTACCGGCGACACCGGCCAGCCGCAGGGCACCCTCTGGCGGGAAGAAGTTGCGATGCTCCCAGCTTGCCTCGACCCGAAACCCCTCACCCGTGCCATAGCCGATTTCGCCTGCGATGGTGCGCGGCGGGGCCGGTTCGATATCGACGGCCAGATCGACCTCGCCCGGACGGTCGGACGTCACCGGATCGATGGTGACGCGCGAGACGAGGCCGGTGGCGATCAGCGCGCTGTTGAGATCCTCGACATCGGAGCGGCGGAAGAGGTCGCCCGGATCGAAGCGCGCGATCCGGCCCAGATGGCGCGCGCCGAACAGATCGTTCTTGCGCGGCACGATGCGCCCGAAGACGAACCGCCCGCCGGGCGTAACCGGCAGATCCAGCGTGCCGCTGTCCGCCGCGCGGTCCACCACCAGATCCGGCTCGCCCGTTTCGAAAAAGGGATAGCCGCTTTCCGCCGCCACGCCGACCAGACCGGTGCGCGCCGCCACCACCGCGTCCTGATTGACGGGATCGCCCTCGTTCAGATCGAACGCACTGCGCAGCCGCCCGCTATCCGCTCCCGCCGCATCGATGCCGGGCAGCGCCACCCGGCTGAACCGGTAGAGCGACCCCGGCTCCACATCCAGCAGCACCTCGATACGGTTCTGCCCGGCGCCCAGAAGCTCGGAATAGGTGAGCGCGTCATAATAGCCCTCGATGCGCAGCAGATTCTGCAGCAGATCGGCATCGTCGCTGGCCCGGCGCGCGATCTGCGCAGCGAAGGTCGCGTCTTCATCATTATTGCGCAGGGTGGACAACGCATCGAAGCGCTCGTCCAGCCGGTCGCTGGCGGCATCGGGGATGCCGGACAGGCGCACGCTATAGGCGAAAGGCCCATTGCCCACGATCGGCCGGGCCGTTGTCGCCAGACCATCCTGATCGCGCGGATCGTCGCTTCGGTCCGCCGCCAGCACCGGCTGTGCCTGGACGCCGACGGCCGGATCGTCGGCGATATCGTCCTGCGCCAGCGCATCGCCGGATGCCGCCTCTCCGGGAAGACCATCGCCATCGCTGGCGGCGTTACCGGCATCAGCATCGCCCGCATCGGAAAAATCCAGATCGGAAAGATCAGGCGAAGGAATATCCGGTTCGGCGGGAAGCGGCGCATCGAGATCCGGCCAGTCGACGCCAAGGTCGGGCAAAGGCGCCATGTCCGAATCCGGATCGAGCGGAGCGTTCAGAAACGCATCATCGTCCAGTTGCTGCGCAGGCGCGGCGACGGGGCTATCGGAATCCTGCTGCGCCTGTGCAGCCAGCGGGAAGCCGCAAAGCGCAGCGGCCAAAGGCACAATGGCGGCGCGGCGGCATCCCAAAACTGCACTCCCAACCCGGCCCGTCGCGGGCTATGGACAGCGCATAGGAAAATCGGTCTGAACCGGCAACAACAGGCTTTGCCGCCCTCTGAGAGAATGCGCGGCGATATCCGGCGTCAGCGGCCGGGTGCAGCCGCGTCAGAAAGCGCGTTCGATCCGGTCGAACAAGGCATGCACCGGCTCGGCATCGTGATACCTGCGCGTCAGGCGCGCCGCCATCCGGTGCACCCGGTAATAAAGCTCCTCGCTGGCGCGCGCCAGATTTGCGGCATGGGCAGGCAATTGCTGAAGCACCGCCTCATCGCTGGCCACCGCATAGCCCAGGCTGCGCTGATCGCTGTAGAGCTCGTCCAGCGTCAGCTCGCCGGCCCGATAGGCCTTCTGGTTGAGCAGCCATGCGATCACCTGCATCAGCCGCGTCGTCACCTTGAGGGATTCGCAGGACAGCGCGAGCGATATGCGGGCGGGCAGGTCCGCCTCCACATGTTCGAACATAGACCGCGCCTCGTCCGCCATGACCAGCGCTTCGCTGTAAAGCGAATCCAGAAGCTTCGGGGTCAGACAGTCTGTGGCGTTACGATCTTGGTACATCACGCATCAATGCCAGACGCGAATCGCGCAGGACAGTGCGTTTACCATCTTTGCGTCCGCCGCCCGGTCCGCCGTATCAACTTGGCACGGATGCAGTGGCAGGAATTTCTTTCCGGATGCCCCTGCCCCCCCCCCGATGGAACCTGCCCCATGGAAGATGCGCGGCCCTGGCGCATCGATGGACGGCTCAGGCGATGATATCCGGCGTCAGCTCATCTTCCATCCGGCCGATTCGGTCCTTCAGCTGCAGTTTCCTGCGTTTCAGCCGGGCGATTTGCATCTGATCGGGTACGGCCTGCTGCGCCAGCGCGGCGATCGCATCATCCAGATCGCGATGCTCGGTCTTCAGCACATGCAGTTGCTGCCGATATCCTTCGTCGTTCATGCGCGCCCCATCTTGTCCTGCCTGCGTCCTAGCAAGAGCGGGGGCGCCATTCCAGCGCATGTTCCCGAGGGGCCTGCGCGCGCGACATATTGGCCACGACATATATTGTCATCCGTCTGTCGCAAATCTTGCGCTTTCTGGCGAGACATCAGGACATTCCTAATCATTTATGTTTTACTTCGACTCACCGGCCGGATTGCCCGGGCGGCCATGCAAGGAGAACGCTATGCAACACAGCCATCTGTCCGCACTGGAAAACAAGCATGCCAGGCTCGAGTCGCAGATCGCTTCTGAGGCCAACCGTCCCTCTCCCGACAATGTGAAGCTCCACGCCCTGAAGAAACAGAAGCTCGCCCTGAAGGACGAGCTGGCCGTGGCCCGCACACACTGAATCGTCGCAAAGACGAAACCGCTACAGGCGGGAGCGGCATGCAGACGCATCGCCGCTCTCGCGCAAGCCACCGCGCTCTGATAGGCGTGTCGCCATGACGCAGACCGCCGCCATTTCTGCCCGACAGATCCTCACCGGCCTTCATGACGTGATGGCCAGCCGCACCCATGCGCAGGGCAAGCTCAACAATGTCGTCGAGATTATCGGCGAGGCGCTGAACAGCGAGGTCTGCTCGATCTATCTGCTGCGCGAAGGATCGCTGGAGCTGTTCGCCACGCGCGGGCTGAACGCCGATGCCGTCCATGTCACCCGCTTGGCCAATGGCGAAGGGCTGGTGGGCACGATTGCCGAAAATGTGGACACGCTCAATCTAGCCGAAGCCGCGGCGCATCCCAATTTTCTCTACATGCCCGAAACCGGCGAGGAAAAGTTTCACAGCTTTGCCGGGGTGCCGATCGTGCGCTCCGAACGCGCGGTTGGCGTGCTCTGCGTGCAGCATGTCGAACCGCGCAAATATGAAGAGGTGGAGATCGAGGCGCTGCAGACGGTAGCCATGGTGCTGGCCGAGCTCATCGCCAATGCCGAATTGATCGACGATCAGCGCACCCAGGCGGTGACTGACACCGGCTCCACCCGCCTTACCGGCCTGCCGCTGGTCAAGGGCATGGCCGCCGGCGTCGCCATCTTCCACCAGCCGCGGATCACCATCGAACATGTGGTGGCCGAGGATACCGAGGCCGAACGGCACCGGGTCTATTCCGCGTTCGACAAGATGCGCGAACAGATCGACCGCATGGCCAGCCAGGCCGATTTCGGCGTGGGCGGCGAGCATGAGGAGGTGCTCAGCACCTACAAGATGTTCGCCTATGACGAAGGCTGGAGCCGCCGGATCAACGAGGCGATCGACAGCGGCCTGACCGCGGAGGCCGCGATCGAACGCGTGCAGCAGCGCACCCGCATGCGCATGCGCCAGATCGACGATCCGCTGCTGGCCGAGCGGATGCACGATCTGGAGGATCTGTCCAACCGGCTGCTGCGCATCGTATCGGGACAAATGGGCACCGCCGCGCAATTCGGCCTGCGCACCGACAGCATTCTGATTGCGCGCAATCTGGGCCCGGCGGAGCTCTTGGAATATGACCGGCGGCGGCTGAAGGGCGTGATCCTGGAAGAAGGATCGCTCACCGCGCATGTCACCATCGTGGCGCGCGCCATGGGCGTGCCGATGATCGGACGCGCGCGCGGCATCCGCAGCCATGTGCGCGAGGGTGACGAACTGTTGCTGGACGCCGAATCCAACAGCATCTTCATCCGGCCCGACGATCAGGTGGTCGAAAGCTATGAGACCAAGCTGGCCCGGCGGCAGGAACAGCGTGCCCATTATGCCACGCTGCGCAATGCCGAACCGATCACCAGCGACGGCACCCGCATATCGGTGATGGTGAACGCCGGGCTGCGCGACGATGTCGGCGCCGTGGCGATGACGGGCGCGGACGGGGTGGGCCTGTTCCGCACCGAGTTCCAGTTCCTCGTATCCTCCACCTTGCCGCAGCGCGAGCGGCAGATGCGCTTCTACCGCGACGTGCTGGATGCCGCCGGAGACAAGCCGGTCACTTTCCGCACGCTGGATATCGGCGGAGACAAGGCGCTGCCCTATATCAAGGATGCCGGCGCGGACGAGGAAAACCCCGCCATGGGCTGGCGCGCCGTGCGCGTGGCGCTGGACCGCAGCGGGCTGATGAAGGCGCAGGCCCGCGCGCTGATCGAGGCGGCATCGGGCCGTTTGCTGCAGGTCATGTTCCCGCTGATCGCCGAGCCCTGGGAGTTTTTCGAGGCGCGCGACCTGTTTTACGAACAGGTGGAGTTTCTGCGCGCGCGCAAGAAGCAGCTGCCCACCCATATCCGCTATGGCGCGATGCTGGAGGTGCCCGCTTTGGCCGATGCATTGGACCAGCTGGTCGGCGAGCTGGATTTCCTGTCGGTCGGCACCAATGATCTGACCCAGTTCCTGTTCGCGGCGGATCGCGCGCATCCCCGGCTGGCGGAGCGCTATGACTGGCTGTCACCTGCGATCCTGCGGTTCCTGCGCCGCATCGCGCAGCAGCTGGAAGGCACGCAGGTGCAGCTGAGCGTATGCGGGGAAATGGGCGGTCGTCCGCTCGAGGCGCTGGCGCTGCTGGGCCTTGGCTATCGCCGTCTGTCGATCACGCCGGCGGCTGTCGGGCCGATCAAGGCGATGGTCCGCTCGCTCGATCTGGCGGCGGCCAGCAGCTTCATGGAAGCATGCCTGGCCAACCCTCCGCGCGATATGCGCGCAGCCCTGACACGGTGGACCACCGAAAATGGTGTTGATATCGGCTGAATTGCCCGGCCACCGGCATTGACAACGCCCCCCCTGCCGCCGCATTCGGTGGAGGGGTTAGTTTCTTTCCGATTAACGGAAAGCTGGAGGGATTGTGCACGACGACCAGGAGCAACCCGAAGAGGCCTTCGCTTATGAAAGCGTTGGCACGATGTTGCGGCAAAAGCGTGAGGCGCAGGACCTGTCGCTGGCGGATATTGCGGACAAGACCCGCGTGCCGATACGCCATCTGAAGGCCATCGAGGCATCGGACCATGACGCGCTGCCCGCGCTGACATATGAGATCGGTTTCGCCAAGGCCTATGCCCGCGCCGTGGGCGTGGACGAGCAGCTGGTGGCCGATCAGCTGCACGAGGAAGTGGGCGACGAACCGCGTCAGCAGCGCCGGGGCGAGCAGGACAATTTCCAGCCCGCCGATCCGGCCCGCACGCCGCCGCGCATGCTGGCGTGGACGGCGGCGCTGATCGCGGTGCTGCTGGTGATCGGTTATGGCGTCTGGCGTGGCCTGTTCTGGTCCGGCGAATCCGATGATCCCTATCTGCCCGAGCAAACCACCGTGGCGCAGAGCGCCGCCGCCGTGCCCGCCGTCACCGCGCCCACCCCGCCCGCCGGCCCCACTGCCGATGGCCAGGTGGTGCTGACCGCGAGCAAGGAAGTCTGGGTGCGCGTCTATAATGCCGACAATGAAACGCTGCTGATCAAGACACTGGAACCGGGCGAGCGCTATGAAGTGCCCAAACAGGCCAATAATCCGATGATCAATATCGGCCGTCCGGAAGCTGTGACGGTCACGATCGATGGACAGAATGTCGCACCGCTCGGCCCGCCGGAGCGCGCGATCAAGGATGTCGGCATCAGCGCGCAGGCGCTGATGGCTCGGGACGAGGGCGGCACGCAGCAACCAGCGGCCTGATCCTTGTGATGGGCCACCATCATTCATGCAGCTGTCAGCCTGCACATGGTTGAACTGGCCGAATGCCGCGCCAGGCACCTGCCACCTGTGCCGGGCGAAAACTGAACATCCGGCGCGGGGGCGCCAGAGAGGGAAACATCGAGATGCGTCTGAAATTTCTTATCCTGGCCGCGGCCATGCTGACCCCGGTGGCCGCCACCGCGCAGGATGCCACCGTGCCGGGCCGGCTCGACCGGCTGGAAAAGGAAGTGCGCGCGCTGCAGCGCAAGGTTTTCCCGGGCGCATCGGGACAATATTTCGAACCGGAGATCCAGCCGGAAGCGCAGCGCACCGTGCCCGGCACCACCGGCGATACGACCGTGGGCAATCTGATGGCGCGGGTGGACGCGCTGGAGTCGCAGCTCGCCAGCCTGACCGGACAGGTCGAGGAACGCGGCTTCCAGATGCGCCAGCTGGAAACGCAGCTGAAGGCGATGCAGGACCGTCTGGCGCGGCTGGAAGCGGCGCCCTCCGCCTCCACTTCGGCTCCGGATGATGACAGCCCGGTGAGCGCGGCCCCGGACCGTCCGGCCGCCCGCCCGGCTCCTGCTGCCGAAAAACAGGTCAGCCAGCCGGCGGCTACAGGCACATCGCGCCAGAAGGCCGTGGCCGCCATCGATCGCCCTTCCACCGGCGACGCTGCGGAAGACAGCTATATCTATGGCTATCGCCTGTGGGAGGCGGGCTTCTATCCCGAAGCGCAGGTGCAGCTGGCCAAGACGGTGAAGGATTATCCCAAATATTCGCGCGTCAGCTATGCGCGCAATCTGCTGGGCCGTGCCTGGCTGGATGACAAGAAACCGGCCACCTCCGCCCAGCATTTCCTAGAAAATTACCAGAAGGACCCGCGCGGCGACCGCGCGCCCGACAGCCTGTATTTTCTCGGCGTGGCGCTGACCGATCTCAACAAGAAGAGCGAAGCCTGCCAGGCCTATGCCGAGCTGACCGATGTCTATCCCGATGTCGCCGCCGGGCGTCTGGCGGAACGGGTCAAGTCCGGCCGGGCGAAGGCCAATTGCAAGTGATCTGACCGCCGAGGACGCCATTGCGCGCTTTGGCAGCGGGCTGGAACGGGCGGCCGGCGCACCGGTGCCGCGCCTGGGGCTGGCCGTGTCCGGCGGGCCGGACAGTCTGGCGCTCCTGCTTCTGGCGCAGCAGGCCATGCCGGGCCGGATTGCTGCGGCCACCGTCGATCATCGCCTGCGGCCTGAAGCGGCGGCGGAGGCCACCTTCGTGGCGGGCATCTGCGCCAGCCGGTCGATCCCGCATCGTATCCTGACGCCCGACCAGCTACTCACCGGCAATGTGCAATCCGCCGCGCGCGAAATGCGCTATCGCCTGCTGAAAGACTGGGCCGACGCGCAGGGCCTGCCCTTCATCGCGACCGCCCATCATGCGGACGATCAGCTGGAAACCCTGCTGATGCGGCTGGCGCGCGGCAGCGGCCTGTCCGGCCTGGCTGGCATCCGGCGGCGCAATGGGCCTGTGCTGCGCCCACTGCTCGCCTTCGAAAAGATGGAGCTGGTCGCGATCTGTCGCGCGGCCGGACTGACGCCGGTGAACGATCCGAGCAACAGCGATCACGCGTTCGACCGGGTCCGCATGCGGCACTTGCTGGCCGATCATGCCGCGGCCTTTGCGCCGCGCGCCGCCCAGCGCACCGCCGATGCCATGCAGCAAGCCGAGGCGGCGCTGCAATGGGTAATGCACCGGGAAGCCGCGCTGGCCATTGCGCCGGACGATGCGGGCGGGCTGCTTCTGCATGCGGCGCCGTACCCCCGGGAGATTCAGCGCCGCTTGCTGGCCGAGGCGATGGCCCGCCTCGGCGATCCGCCGCGCGGCGACCGCTTGAACAGCGCGCTCGACCGGCTGCGAGGTGGGCAGCGATGCAGCCTTGGCGACCATCTGGGCGTGCCGACTGACGGTGCCTGGCATATCAAGCCGGCGCCGCCGCGTGCGCAGCGATGACGACGATGGGCTGGCCACGCCTTCGGCAAACGCCCTCCCTATGCGCCTCTCCTGATCATCGCCGCCCCGATTCGCCCGGTCTGGCTGTGGCGGCGACCTCTAGTGACGCTTGCGACCTTTCAGCGACCTGCAACGTGGTTAAAGCGCCCCGCGAATCGGCCCGGCTCCGGTTTCGCGCGATCAATCGGCGATTCCGGCCCATCCGTTATATTGCCATTCACCATCGCCGCCTTACATTAAGCCGGTTGGATTGGAGCAAAATATGAACGACGATCAGGAGCCGAAGGGCAATCCCTGGATGAAGAGCATGATGATCTGGGCAGGTGCGATCCTGGCCGTGCTCCTCGTATTCTCGGTTTTCGATGGTGGCCGCGCCACCGATGCGAACGGGGTCAGCTATTCCACGTTCCGTGAGAAGGTGGCTTCGGGCACGGTAAAAAGCGTTCAGATCGGCCCCGAGCGGATCATCGGCACCTATACCGACGACACCAAGTTTCAGACCATTCCGGTACCGAACGACACCAGCCTGAACCAGCTTCTGGAAGCCAATGGCGTGGAAGCCAGCGGCATGGCGCAGGATCAGCCGAGCATCTGGCAGTATCTGCTGGTGCAGTCGCTCCCCTTCGTCCTGATCATCGGCATCGCCTTTTTCGTGCTGCGGCAGATGCAGAAAGGCGGCGGCGCCAGCGGCGCGATGGGCTTTGGCAAGTCCAAAGCCAAGCTGCTCACCGAAAAGCATGGCAAGGTGACCTTTCAGGACGTCGCCGGCATCGATGAAGCGCGCGAGGAGCTGGAAGAAATCGTCGAATTTCTGAAGGACCCGACCAAATTCTCCAAGCTGGGCGGCAAGATTCCGAAGGGTGCGCTGCTGGTCGGCTCGCCCGGCACCGGCAAGACCCTGCTCGCCCGCGCCATTGCGGGTGAGGCAGGCGTTCCTTTCTTCACCATCTCCGGCTCCGATTTCGTGGAAATGTTCGTCGGCGTGGGCGCATCCCGGGTTCGGGATATGTTCGAGCAGGCGAAGAAGAACGCGCCCTGCATCTTGTTCATTGATGAAATCGACGCCGTCGGTCGCCATCGCGGCGCAGGCGTCGGCAATGGCAATGACGAGCGCGAGCAGACGTTGAACCAGCTGCTGGTGGAGATGGATGGTTTCGAGGCCAATGAAGGCATCATCATCATTGCGGCGACCAACCGTCCCGATGTGCTGGATCCGGCCCTGCTGCGCCCTGGCCGTTTCGATCGCCAGGTCGTCGTCCCGCGTCCCGATATCGAGGGCCGCGAGAAGATCCTGAGCGTGCATATGAAGAAGCTGCCGCTGGCACCCGATGTCGATGGCCGCACCATTGCGCGCGGCACGCCCGGTTTTTCCGGTGCGGACCTGGCCAACCTGGTCAACGAAGCCGCCTTGCTGGCCGCGCGCCGCGCCAAGCGCCTCGTCGCCATGCAGGAGTTCGAGGACGCCAAGGACAAGGTCATGATGGGATCGGAGCGCCGCTCCATGGTCATGACCGACGATGAGAAGAAGATGACCGCCTATCATGAGGCCGGCCATGCCATCGTCGCGATCCACGAGCCGGCATCCGACCCGATCCACAAGGCCACCATCATTCCGCGTGGCCGTGCGCTGGGTATGGTCATGCGTCTGCCGGAGCGGGACAGCTACAGCTATCACCGCGACAAGATGCATGCGAACCTGGCCGTTTCCATGGGTGGCCGCGTTGCCGAAGAAATCATCTTCGGTTATGACAAGGTGAGCTCCGGCGCATCGAGCGACATCCAATATGCCACCAAGCTCGCCCGCGACATGGTGACGCAGTGGGGTATGTCGGACGAAATGGGTCCGCTGCAATATGAAGAGCCGCAGGGCGAGACCTTCCTCGGCTATTCGCAATCGCAGCGCAGCCACATGTCGGACGAGACCGCCAAGAAGATCGACAAGGAAATCCGTCGCATCGTCGAGGAAGGCTATGAGCGGGCCAAGTCGCTGCTGAGCGAGCATGACGAACAGCTCCACCAGCTGGCCAACGCAATGCTGGAATATGAGACGCTGTCGGGTGATGAGATCAAGCAGCTGCTCGAAACCGGCAAATTCGAACGCGAGAATGGCGAGATCGTGAAGCCTTCGGAAACCCCGCAGGTCGGCACGCTCATCCCGTCCGCCGGGCGCGGAAAGCCGAAGAACCCCTTTGGCGATCCCACCCCGCAGGGCGCCTGATCAGGTCAATCAATATCTGAATAGAAAAGGGCCCCTCGGGGCCCTTTTTTTTGCGCTACGGCCGCAACTCGCCGATCGCCATGCGCAGCGATTCGCTCCCTCACCAGGCGCACAGGCCACAAAAAAGGCGGCATGGAAGCCGCCCTTTTCGCCAATCGCTTGGTCAACCGTCAGTCGCGGGCGACACCCGCAGAGCGGGCCGGAGCGGCGGCGGTTACGCGCAGCGCTTCGGCGGACTGGCTGAGCGAACCGACTTCCTCAATCTCGTCATCATCATCGACCTGCACCTTTTGCAGCGACTGGATGAGGCCTTCTTCGAGATGCTTCGGCTTGACCGTGGTCTCGGCAATCTCGCGCAGCGCCACGACGGGGTTCTTGTCGCGGTCACGATCGATCGTCAGATCGGCACCACCGGAAATCTCGCGCGCCCGCTCGGCAGCGAACAGCACCAGGTCGAAGCGGTTCGAGACCTTGTCGACACAATCTTCAACGGTTACGCGCGCCATGGACGGCTCCTTACTTCATGAAACTGACGGGGTATAAGACCGACCGCAGGTAGGCGGCGGGGCGTTCCAAGTCAAGCGATGCGGCACCAGTCAGCGGATCAGCGCGTCTCGCCCGGCGTCGTGCCACCCGCCTGTGCCCGATCCGCCGGACGCACGCGCCAGATCACATTGCCGACATCGTCGCTGACCAGCAGCGCGCCGGTGCGGTCCGCGCCGAGCATGGCCGGGCGGCCTTGCGCATTGCCCTCCTTGTCCACGAACGCGCCGAGCACATTCACCGGTTTGCCGGTGGGCCGGCCATTGCGGAAGGGCACGAAAATCACGTCATATCCGGACAGCGGCTCACGGTTCCAGCTGCCGTGCCGCGCCACGAAAGCGCCGTTGTCAAAGGGTGCGCCGAGCCGGGTGCGGTCCGCAAACAGCATCCCAAGCGGCGCGACATGCGGCCCCAGGGAATAGTCGGGGCGCCGCTCATATTGCCGTTTCTCCGGCCGGCCGGGCTCGACGCGCGGATCGATATAGCCGCCCCAATAATGCCAGGGCCAACCATAATCCGCGCCAAACTCCACCTCGGCCAGATAATCCGGCACCAGATCGGAGCCAAGCATGTCCCGCTCGTTCACCGTCGCCCAGAGCGTGTTGCTGCCGGGATAGAAGGCAAGGCCCACCGGATTGCGCATGCCCACCGCATAGGGAATGCCCTTGCCGGTCGCGATGTCATATTCGATGACCATCGCCCGGCCCTTTTCCGTTTCCAGACCATTCTCGCCGACATTGCTGTTGGAGCCGACCGCGATGTAGATCTTCGTCTGATCGGGGCTGACCGCCAGATTGCGGGTCCAGTGGTTGTTTGGCGCCTTTGCGTTCAGGGCATAGATACTGCGCCCCTTTTCGGTGATTTCGGTTGCCCCCTCTTTGTAGGGGAAAGCCAGCAGCGCGTCGGTGTTGGCGACATAGAAAACATTACCGATCAACGCCATGCCGAAGGGCGAGTTGAGGCCTTTCAGAAATGTCGAACGCAGATCGACCGTGCCGTCGCCATTGCTGTCCCTGAGCAGGGTGATGCGGTTGGCGGAGGTCGTGTCCGCCCCGGCCTTGCCCATCAAATGCTTCATCACCCAGCCCTGAATGCCGCCATTCTCTCGCGGAGGGCTGTTGCTTTCGGCCACCAGAATATCGCCATTGGGCAAGGTGTAGAGATTGCGCGGATGATCCAGTCCGTCGGCGAAGCGCTCCACCACCAGACCCTGGGCCGGCACGGGCTTTTCATCGGCGCTCCAGCGCGACACATCGGCAATATCCACGGTCGGAACCATTTGCGGACGCGGATCGACCAGCACCGGGTCGACGCCGACCATCTTGTCCATCGGCACCGTGGCCTCGTCCGGACGGGTCACCCAGAAGATGACCACGATGGCCAGCAGGATGACGAGGATCGCAAGATTGCGGACATGTTTCAGCATGGCGCAGATCTAAACTTTGCGGCGCGGGCTGGCAAGAATTGCCTACCCAGAATCCGCTTCAGCCGCGCCGCCTGTCGATCAGCCAGATGGCAAGCGCTGCAGCGCAGCCCAAGCCCAGCCCGATGATCATGTATAGCGAGGGCTGGCCATTGAAAGCGCCCAGAATGGCGCCGCCGAGCATGCCGGCCGCGATAAAGAATCCACCGGCAATCGGGTTTTTCGTTGGTGTGTTCGCCATGCCAAACGGTGTCGCACGCCGGGCCATGGGGAGCAAGGAAAAGCCTCAACGGCGTGTAAACCAACCCCCTCCATCCTTCCTGCACAGGACCTGTCCTACACGGCCTGCAGCAGGGCCATCCGGCCCCCGCTCATCTCGATCAAATATGAGGCATGGCATGCAGGCGCCAACATTCCTGAACCGCGACGATGTGGCTCAGGCGGACCGGTTGATGAAAAGCTTTGGCCCGGAGGCGGGGCTGGAAGCGGCGGAGCGCGCCGAGCAGAGCCGGGACTGCGGCAATGCCCTGCAATTCTGCCGCTGGCGGCAGATCGAGCGGCTGATCATCTACCTATCCACCGCGCAGGCACCGGGTGCGGTTCACTGACAGGATAGCCTAAAGCCGCAGACCCTCGGTCTCCGGCGCACCGATCATGAGGTTCAGATTCTGGACCGCGGCGCCGCTGGCCCCTTTCCCGAGATTGTCGAGCATCGCGATCAGCCGCGTGCGCCGCCCGTCACCGCTTGCAAACACAAACAGGTCGAGCCGGTCGGACGGTTGTTCGGCGCGTGCGACCAACAGCTCATCCGCATCTCTGTTTTGATGGACGGTGATGAGCGGTTCGCCGGCGAAATGTTCGGCCAGCGCTTCGGAAAACGCGCGCGGTGAACCGTCCATTGTCATCGCCGCCGCCGGTACGGGCACCTCGACGATCATGCCGCGAAATCCGGACACCACTCCGGGTGAGAATATCGGCAGATCGGTCAGGCCGGCCTGCATCTGCATCTCGGCCAGATGCTTGTGCTCCAAGGAGAGCCCATAGCTGCGAAATGCCGGGGCGTCCGGCTGCTCGAACCGGGCGATCATGGCGTTCCCGCCGCCGGAATAGCCGGACACGGCGTGGACGCTGAATGGCCAGTCGGCCTTCAACAGGCCATGCGCCACCAGCGGCGCGACGAGCGCCAGAAAACCGGTCGGATAGCAGCCTGGATTGGACAGCAGCCGCGCATCGGCGATGGCGGTGCGGCGATCGGACGTGAGTTCGGCAAAGCCATAGGTCCAGTCCGGATGGGTGCGGTGCGCGCTCGATGCGTCGATAAAGCGCGCATCGGCCGATGCCATGGCAACGGCATCTCGCGCCGCATCGTCCGGCAGGCAAAGGATGGTCACATCGGCGCGTTCGATCGCAGCGCGCCGCGCCTCCGGGTCCTTACGATCGGCCTCGTCCAAAATGATCAAATCGAGCGTAGGGCGCTGCGACAGGCGCTCGCGTATTTCGAGGCCCGTCGTACCGGCAGCGCCGTCTATGAAAATACTGGCCATCGGCTCGTCCAATAATGATGAGAAAATCGCCTACCCTGAAAGGGCAATGCCCTGTTCAATTCAAGGACGAAATGGCGCGCGGGCGGTGCCTAGTGATTGACGAGGCTCGGCAGGTCGCTCCGTTTCGGGAAACCACCGTCGCGTCCGTCGCGGTCCGATCGGATAAACCGCTCGAACCGGTCAAGAAACCCGGCCCCCTTGTCGGTGCCGACCACAAAGACGTTCCGTCCGTCATCTTCATCGCGCTGACGGCGCAGATAGCCCAGCTGGCCAAGCTTGTTCAGTGCACGGGTGATAACGGGCTTGGACACCTTCAGGCGTTCCGCCAGCCCACGAACCGTGTGGGGCCCCCGCCGCGTATAGACGGTGAAGATAATGGCCATCTGGCGATTGGTCAGGTCTGGATCGCCCGATCGCACATATGCGATCAGCGTTTCCATCCAGTCCAGCATCGCATCGGTGGTCGAGAGCGGATCTTGGTCCATTGCCATGCCCTAAAGAACGGCCCCGCACAGAATTGGTTTCCTTTGCGTTATATTCTCCTGCGATCGCGGCCGCCTCAGCCGTACCGGGCTTTCAGATAGTGAAAGCTGGCGCGCAGGCCCAGCGCCTCGCCGCCCTTCGGCCGACCGGGTTTGGCGCTCGGGCGCCAGGCAAAGGTGTCGAAATGCGCCCAAGCGGCCGTCGCAGGCGCGAACTTCTTCAGGAAGAGCGCCGCCGTGACCGATCCGGCGAACCCGCCGGTGGCGCTGTTCGCGCAATCGGCGATGTCGCTGGACAGCATCTCCAAATACCCGTCCCACAGCGGCATCCGCCAGATCGGGTCTCCTTCCAGATTGCCGCCCGTGATCAACCCGTCGGCCAGATTGTCTTCGGAGGCGAACATGGCCGGTAGATCGGGGCCAAGCGCGACCCGCGCTGCGCCGGTGAGCGTGGCGAAGTCCAGTACCAGTTCCGGATCGTCTTCCCCCGCCTTGGTCAGCGCGTCGGCCAGGATCAGGCGGCCCTCCGCATCGGTGTTGTCGATCTCCACCGTCGTGCCGCTGCGCGCGGTGATGATGTCACCCGGACGCAGGGCGTTGCTTGCAATCGCATTTTCCACCGCCGGCACCAGCATGTGCAGCCGCACGGGCAGCCTGGCTTTCATCACCAGTTCCGCCAGCGCAAGCGCATGGGCAGCCCCGCCCATATCCTTCTTCATGAAGCGCATGCCGGTGGAGGATTTGACATCCAGTCCGCCCGAATCGAAGATCACGCCCTTGCCGACAATGGCGAGGCGCGGATGATCCTCACGGCCCCACCGCAGCTCGATCAGGCGCGGGGCATGTTCCCGCATGGCGGCCTGCCCCACGGCCTGGATCAAGGGATAACCGGTGGCCAGAGCGTCGCCCCGGTTGACGTCCACGGTCCCGCCATGCTCCTTGGCGATTCGCTCCGCCTCGGCTTCCAGGGCGGGCGGTCCGCAGTCGATCGGCGGGGTGTTGACCAGATCGCGCACCAGCGCCGTGGCCTGCGCCAGCATCACGGTTTCGTCGATCCGGGCCGGCTGATCGGTCAGCAAAACCCGCGGACCATCGGGCGTCTTGTCCAGATAGCGATCGAACTTGTAATGGCTCATCAGCCAGCCGAAGCTGGCCGCGCCGGGGCTGCACTCGGCCAAACGATAGGTGCCTGCCGGAAGGCTTTCGGCCAATTTTGCGAGGCACCAGGTGGTAAGCGCGGCAGGATCATCCACCCCGGCCACCACCGACCAGCTTTCCCCATCCTGCGGCAGGATGGCAAAACTGGCGGCATCGCCGCTGAACTTCTGGCCCGCCATCGCCGCGCGTTCCGGCGCGCTTCGGCTTTTGGACCAGGTTTCGAATCCATCGGCGGATACAAGGTGGATCATATGGGCGTCTTGCCCATTGTCCGGGCGCAGGAGCTTGCTGTAATCTGTCATGTCACGACCATAGCCGGTCGCAGGGCGGCCTGCCCAGCCCAGAACGGAGAATATCGATGCGCGTCAGTCTTTTGGCCCTTTCATCCGCCCTCATCCTTGCAGCATGTTCCTCTGCGCAGACCGATGAAACCGGGCAGACGACCAGCAGCACCGCGTCCGCCACGTCCACGCAAACCGGCGACGGCGCCAGCGCATCGAGCAGCAGCAGCGCCAACAGCAGCGCGTCCGCTTCCGGCGAGACCAGCGCCTATAGCTATAAGCAGGATAATGCCCTGTACGCGTTCACCTATGACGTTCCTGCCGTGCCCACCGCGCTGGCGAACATCTTGAAACGCGACGCGCAAAGCAATGAGGCTAAGCTCAAGGCGCTCGCCAGCGAAGGGAAGCGGGAACGGGATAGCAGCGACTTTCCTTTCCATCCCTATGAACAGCAGCATAGCTGGAAAAAGGTGGCGGATATTCCCGGTTTTCTGAGCCTGTCGGAAGAGATCTATGCCTTCACCGGCGGCGCGCACGGCAACAGCGGCTTCGACACGCTCATATGGGACAAAAAGGCCGATACCGAGCGCAAGCCGATCGATTTCTTTACCTCGCCCGCCGCGTTGAACGCCGCGATCCGGCCCGCCTTCTGCAAACAACTGGCGGCAGAACAGCGCAAGAAGCGGGGCGGCGACGTCGATGCGGCTGGAGATGGCTTTAGCGACTGTATCGATCCGCTGGAGCAGACGCTGATTCTGGGGTCTTCCAACGGCAAGACCTTCAATCGCCTGGGCTTTCTGATCGGCCCCTATGCCGCCGGACCTTATGCCGAGGGCAGTTATGAAGTCACCCTGCCCATCACCAAGGCGGTGCGCGATCAGGTGAAGGCCGATTATGCCGACAGCTTCTCGGTCATGCGCTGAGCAGGGGCCGATCTATTCGGCTGGCTCCAGCGCGGCGTCGCGCGTCTGCGGCGCGGCGGCCCGATCCGCGGTGCGGAACTGCAAGACACCGTCGTCCAGCGCGCCCTTCAACAGGATCTTGCGGTCGAGCAGATAATCCTGGTTGAGCTTCCATGGCTGTTCTGCACCGTTCTTGGGCAGGATAGCCATCGAACGCTGGAAATAGCCTGACGAGAAGTCGAACGCATCTTCCGCCTCCCCCTTCGCGTCCGGCGCCAGATAGGGCAGCGCAAAATCCGCGCCCCTGGCATCTACCGTGTTGATGAGCCGGCAGAAATAGCGCGCGACAAGGTCTGCCTTCAACGTCCAGCTGGCGTTGACATAGCCGAACACCACCGCGAGGTTCGGGATGTTGGAGAACATCGCGCCCTTATAATAATATTGCTCGTTAAAGGCGACCGGCGCGCCATCCACCTGGAACGCGATCTTCCCGGCGACCGCCAGTTTCAGGCCTGTCGCGGTCACGATCAGATCCGCATCGAGATGCTGGCCGGATTGCAACTGGATACCGCTTTCATCGAACCGATCGATCTGATCGGTCACGATCTCGGCATCGCCGCGATTGAGCGCCGCGAACATGTCCGCATCCGGCACCAGACACAGCCGCTGTTCCCACGGATTATAGGGCGGCTGGAAGTGCTTCTTGTCCATCTCCCCATCCAGCGCATCGCGCACCTTGCCGTGCAGAAATTCGCCCACCTGATCCGGGCGCTTGCGCGCGCGATTGTAGATGAAGCGCTGCAACAGCACGTTGCGCGTGCGGATCAGTTTATAGGCCCATTTGTCCGGCAGGATCTTGCGCAGGCCATTGGCCAGCGCATCTTCCGACGGGCGGATGGCATACCAGGTCGGCGTGCGCTGCAGCATGGTGACATGCGCCGCTTTCCTGGCGATAGACGGCACCAGCGTGACAGCCGTGGCGCCCGATCCGATCACCACCACCTTTTGGCCGCTATAATCCAGATCTTCGGGCCAGAATTGCGGATGGACGATCTGTCCGGCAAAGGCCTCGCGCCCCTCGAAGGGCGGCTCATGCCCCTGTTCATAATCATAATAGCCGGACGCCAAATACAGGTAGCTGGCGGTATAGCGGCTGTGTGCGCCATCATCGCCGCTGCATTCGAGCGTCCATGACGCGGTCTCGCTCGACCAGCTGGCGGTCATCACCTTCTGGCCGAAGCGGATATGCTGCTCGATGTTCCGCTCTTTGGCGACACGGTGCAAATAGCGCCAGATCGAAGGGCCGTCGGCAATCGCTTTCTGCTCGGTCCAGGGTTCGAAATCGAAGCCCAGCGTGTGCATGTCGCTGTCGGACCGAATGCCGGGATATTGAAACAGATCCCAGGTCCCGCCCAGGTCCGCGCGCTGTTCCAATATGGCGAAGCTTTTACCGGGGCAATCGCGCTGCAGATGCACCGCCGCGCCAATGCCGGAAATGCCCGCGCCCACGATCAGAACGTCGAATTGCTGCTCGCTCATATCATGCTCTCCTCGCGAGAGCTTATCCCGTCCGTTGCATAAAGCAATGGATTAGCGGCAATTCGCAGCAGCGCCGCATTTTTACCGCATGGAAGGATGCGTTCGTCGCGATACGCACCCTGCCAGATGCCGCCCGCCCCAGCCCCTATCGCTGCAAGCCCGACGGAGGCGGACGACATGGACATGGCCGAAGCCTGAGCCAGCCCTGCCCCATGCAGGACAGGTCAGGCGGTCGGCACACCGAACAGATCATGCTCGTCGGCATCCTCGATCTCGGCCTGGACGATGTCGCCCGGCTTCAGATCGGCAGACACGTTGCGCAGAAACACATTGCCGTCGATTTCCGGCGCATCGGCCTGGCTGCGCGCGGTGGCGCCGATATCGCCATCCTCGTCCGCCTCACCGACGTCGTCCACGATCACAGGCAGGGTGCGGCCGATCTTGGCCTGCAGCTTGGCCGCCGAAATCGCGGCGGTCTTCTCCATGATGCGGGCATAGCGCTCTTCCTTCACCGCTTCGGGCACCTGATCGGGCAGCGCATTGGCCGCCGCGCCCTCCACAGATTCGAAGCGAAACGCGCCGACCCGGTCCAGCTGGGCCTCATCCAGCCAATCGAGCAGATAGTCGAAATCCTCTTCCGTCTCGCCCGGAAAGCCGACGACGAAGCTCGATCGTACCGCGATGTCTGGGCATATCTCGCGCCAGCTTTTCAGGCGGCCCAGCACCTTGGCCTCATTGGCCGGACGTTTCATGCGCTTGAGCACCGACGGCGCGGCATGCTGGAACGGAATGTCGAGATAGGGGGTCAGCAGCCCCTCGGCCATCAGCGGGATGACCTGATCGACATGGGGATAGGGATAGACATAATGCAGCCGTACCCATGGCGGCGCGCCGTCGCTGGTGCGCAGGCCGCCCAGTTCGCGCGCCAGATCGGTCATGTGCGCGCGCACGTCGCGGCCCTTCCAGGCGCGCGGTTGATGCCGGATATCGACGCCATAAGCCGAGGTATCCTGACTGATGACGAGCAGCTCTTTCGTGCCCGCCGCCACCAGCTTTTCCGCCTCGCGCAGCACCGCATCGATGCGGCGGCTGGCCAGATCGCCGCGCAGGGACGGGATGATGCAGAAGCTGCAGCGATGGTTGCAGCCTTCGGAAATCTTCAGATAGCTGTAATGGCGCGGCGTGAGCTTCAGCCCGCCGATGCTGTCCAGATTCGGAATGAGATCGACATAGGCACCGCGCGCAGGCGGGGCCGCAGCATGCACCGCGCCCACGACATCTTCATATTGATGCGCGCCGGTGATCGCCAGCACATCGGGAAAGCGGGCGCGGATCGCCTCGGCCTCATTGCCCATGCAGCCGGTCACGATCACGCGGCCATTGGAGGCCATCGCCTCGCCGATCGCCTCCAGGCTCTCTTCCTTGGCGGAGTCCAGAAAACCGCAGGTGTTGACCAGCACAACGTCCGCGCCGTCATAATCGGGCGCCATGTCATAACCATCGGCGCGCAGGCGCGTCAGAATGCGCTCGCTATCCACCAATGCCTTGGGACAGCCCAGCGATACCATGCCGACCTTCGGCGCCTGTTCGATTTTCGTTGCCATGATGTGACGCCAGATAGGCGCGGTGGAGGGGATTGTCACGTGGGGCCGCACGGCCCATGGTTTTGCGTGACCGCACGATTGCGCGCGAGACCTGGGATTCGGGGCATAAGGCGGGTAGCGTCTTTCCTGCATTCCCGCTCTCGCCGAAATTACAGAGGTGGACGCTGGATGAACCATAAAGGCCCCGATCGATGAATATCCTCACCATCCTGCTCGCCGCGCTAGCCGCCTTTCTGGTCGGCGGGCTGTGGTACGGGCCTTTGTTCGGAACGGCCTGGATGCGCCTCATCGGGCGGACGGAGCATGATGAGGGGCGCGGGCATCTCTACAAGATCTACGGCGTCGCCTTCCTGTTTGCGCTGCTGCAGGCAACCATGCTGGCGCATCTGTTCGCGCGGATCGGCCAGCCGCCCTTCCACATCGTGATGATGATCTCGACCGGCATTGCGCTGGGCTTTGTGATCCCGGCGATCGGCACCAATTATCTTTTCCGCCGCGAACCGGGGAAGCTGTTCTTCATCGATGCCGGCTACTGGCTCGCCTTTTATGCCGCGATGGGGCTGGTGTTCGCGTTTCTGGGTTGAACAGGCAGCCTATTTGTCGCCGCTAGTACCGGTTCCCGGCACGATCTCAACCACAAGATCGCCCGCCTGCAAAGACTGGGCTTCCTGCTGCCAATAGCCGAAGGGCTGGCCATCGCGGTACAGCCGCACGCCGACGCCGCTTTTCAGACCGGTCATCGGGATGCCATATTCTTCCGGAGAAATGGCGCGTTCGGCCAGCGCCACGCGGCCCGTGACCGAGGCGAGATCGGCAATATAGTCGGCGATATGCTCACCATGGCAGCTGCCCGCCAGCAGCAGGCCGGCAAAGTTCACCGGGTTGATCACATTGTTTGCGCCCGCCTGCCGCGCAAGCAGCTCATTGTCCGTCGCGCGCACGGTCACGCTGATCGGCACGTCGGGCGCCAGATGGCGCACCGTCAGCACGATCAGGATCGACGTGTCGTCCGAACCGGCCGAGACGATCACCGAACAGGCCGTCTGGATGCGCACATCGTTCAGCGTCTCATCGCGCGTGGCATCGGCGTTCAGCACGGTGCAGCCCATGCTTTCGGCGGCGGCGATCGCGTCATTGTCCCTGTCCACCACCACGATGGTCTTGGGGTCCTGCCCGCGCGCCAACAGCTCCTTGGTGGCCTGCTGCCCGCTGACGCCGAAGCCGGCAACCACGATATGGTTCTGCAGGTTGTTCTGGAGGATTTTCATACGCCATCTGTCCCAGGTTCGCTTGAGCACGAAATTATAGGCCGTGCCGACAAAGATAAGCACCACGAAGATACGGATCGGCGTCACGATCAACGCATCAAACATCCGCGCCCGCTCGGTCACCGGGGCAATATCGCCATAGCCGGTGGTGGTGATGGAGATCATCGTGAAATAGACGACGTCCAGAAAGCTGACATCGCCGTCATAATTGTCCTGCAGGCCCGTCCGGTCAAACCAGTGGACCGCCACCGCCAGTCCGATCAGCGCGAAGACGAACAAGGTGCGCATGATCGCATCCGCCCACACCGGCACCGAGCTTTTGCGGTGCAGCGTCGCGGTGCGGCTGCGCTGGCGCGAGCGCGCCTGACTTTCCTGCGGTTTGGCCATCAGGCGTTGGGCAACTTTTTCATGGGATCGACGGGTTTGCGCTTCTGCCGTATTTCGAAATGCAGCTGCGGTTCGCTCACATAGCCGGTCTGGCCGACAAGGCCAATCGGTTGTCCGCCAGAAACTTTCTGGCCGCGCACCACGTCCAGCTGGCCCAGATGGCCATAGGCCGTGATCCAGCCGCCGCCATGGTCGATCAGCACCAGCCCGCCGAACACGCCGATCTCATCGCCCGAATAGGCCACCACGCCGCTGCCGGCAGACAGCACGGGCGTGCCGATCTTGGCCGCGATGTTGATGCCGTCATTGATCCGCCCGTCCCGGTTGGAGCCGAAACCGGACAGCGTTCTGCCCCGCAACGGCCAGCGGAAATTGCCGTCGAACGCCTTGGGCTGCGCGATGGCGGTCTGCACCGCCGCGGCGGGCCGGGACACCGCAGCCGTCGCGCGCCGTCCTTCGGCCAGCGCGGGCTGGCTGCCGGTCACGATATCGTCGATGCCGATCGAAAAGGCGGCGGCGCGCTGCTCCAGCCTGCCGGTTGCGGCGGAGGATTGCGCGAGCGGGGCGGACGGGCTGTAGGCGTTCCCAGCGGCAGATGGGGCCGCTCTCGATCGCGCCGCAGGACCGGCTGCGGCGGTGGCGGTGCGGGCGACGGCGCCATTCGGCACGCGCAGCTTCTGGCCGATCCGCAGAATATAGGGCTCTTCCAGTCCATTCAGCGCCACCATGTCGGACCAGCTGATGCCATAGGCCTGCGCGATGGCGATGCCCGTCTCGCCCGCCGCTACGCTATGATAGTTGCCGCCCGGGATAACGAGGCGCTGGCCCGCATAGATGGTGAACGGCGGAGCCAGATTATTGGCCGCCGCAATCGCCTCCGATCCGGCGCCGCTGCGATTTCCGATGCCGCGCAGCGTATCGCCGCGCTGAACGACATAATGGCCGCCCGGCACATCGCGCACGCGCCTGATCACCTGGCCGCCATCCCATGTAGGGCGCGGCGGCGCGATCAACGCGCCGTCATCGGTTTCGAGGAGCGGCCCCAGCCGCGTCGGCCCATTGCGCGCACCGTCTGCGCTGGCTGTGCGCGGCGCGGGTCCGGAGCCTTGGGGGATGCAAGCGGTGAGCAAGGCCGTGGCGCATAGCATGCCGGCGCCCGTCAAGCTGCTCTTGCGCCACCTCACCGAAATTCCCCGCATATCCGGGGTTCTAGGCACAGCCACCCGACTTTGCCAGCATTCTTAGCAAACAAGGTTAAATGGCAGCATAGGCCTGAGCGATGGGATCGAGCGACGCATTATGCGTGAGATCGAGCTGCAGCGGCGTGACCGAAACAAAGCTGTCCTGGATCGCCTCCAGATCGGTCTCATGGCCGGGCGTGTGTTCCACACCCTGCAGACCGAACCAGTAATAATCATAGCCGCGCGGATCGGTGCCCTTGACGATGCTGGAGCGCCGATAATCGTGGAAGCCCTGCCGCACCACGCGCACACCTTCCACATGCTCGGCAGCGCAGGGCGGAAAGTTGATGTTGACGAGCGTGCGCTGCGCGAAGGGGGTGTCGAGCAGGGGGCGGATCACCTTTGCACCCCAACCGCGCGCCGCTGCAAAGGGGACATCATCGCCCATCCCTTCGCGCGAATAGACCTGACTGAGTGCGATCGAGCGGACCCCGGCCAGCGCGCCTTCGACAGCGGCGGACACGGTGCCCGAATAGGTTACATCGTCGCCTAGATTCGCGCCGCGATTGACGCCGGACAGGATCAAATCCGGCCGCCGATCCTTCCCGAGCACCTGGCTCAGCCCCATCATCACCGAATCGGTGGGGGTGCCACTGACCGAAAAACGCCGCTCGCCATGCTGGCGCAGCCGCACCGGGCGGGTCAGCGTGAGCGAATGGCCGGCGCCGGACTGTTCCTCGCTGGGAGCCACGATCCAGATATCGTCCGAAAGCTCGGCAGCGATCTCTTCGAGGATTTTGAGGCCGGGGGCATGAATGCCGTCATCATTGGTCAAAAGAATACGCATGACGCGAGCCTATGCCGGTGGGTTGTTGCACAAGCAAGGCACGGCGCGCGCGCTCTTTTGCAACCGCCCGTGATGCCGCCCGTTGGGTGAGATGAAGGAGACGAAAAATATGAACATTCCCCATGATGTCGCCATCATCGTTTGCGATGGAGAGAAGCTGCTCTGGCTGCGCAATGACGGCGATTCCGATTATCCGAACCTGGAAGTCGAAGGAAAGCGCAAGGACGACAATCCGCCGGACCGCGAACTGACCGCCAACCGGCGTGGCCGCGTGCAGGAAAGCTCCGGCAGCGCACGCAGTGCCTATGAGGAAACCGATTTCCATCAACTGGCCGAGGATCGCTTTGCTGCGGACGCGGCGGACATGCTGAAAACCCGCGCGCTGAAGAATGAATATGAGCAGCTCATCGTCGTGGCGCCGCCACGCACGCTCGGAGAGATGCGCAAACATTATCACAGCGAAGTCGAGAAGCGCCTGATTGGTGAGATCGACAAGGAACTGACCGGGCATCCGCTGGACGAGATCGAGAAGATCATCAAGGCCAGCTGACCTCGTGGCCTAGCCAGTACTGCAGAGCGATAAACAGAAAAGGGCGGCCCTCACAGGCCGCCCTTTTTTACATCTGCCGTGCCGCTACAGGCGGATCAGGCGTCGTCCCGCTCTTCAGCGGAATCGCTTTTCTTGCCGAACTTCTTGCGTGCGAACAAAGCTGCCGCGCCGGCACCGAACAACAGGATCATCGGCGGGGCCGGCACGTCGGTGCCACCGGTCGAACCGCCAGAGCTGCCGCCGCTCGAAGAACTGCTCGATGAGCTGGAACTGCTGCTGGACGAAGACCCGCTGGAACCGCTGCTGGTCGAGCTGCCCGACGAACCGCTGGACCCGGTGCTGGACGAGGTGCCGCCGAAGCTGGAAGAACCGTTGCTGCCGCCGAACGAGGACGATCCGGACGAACCCGAACTGGAGCCGGAGGAACTGCCCGAGCTGCTGGAGGAACCGGAGGATCCGCTCGAACCACTGGAACCGGAGGAGCCGGACGAGCCGCTGGAACCGGATGAAGCGCCGTAGCTGGACGAACCACCAAAGCTGGACGAACCGCTGCTGCCAGGATGGCCGGGCTTGCCTGGTTTCCCTGGCTTGCCTGGTTTGCCACCGCCGCTCGAGCTGGAGGATCCGGATGAGCTGGAAGAGGAAGAGGAGCTGCTGCTGCTTGACGAACTGGACGAAGAGCTGCTCGACACATTGCCCGAGCTGCTCGACGAACTGGTACTGTTGTTGCCGGACGAGCTACTGATATCGACATTGCCCGAGCTGGTGCTGGAACTAGAACCGCCTGTCGAAGTGCTGTTGTTCACATTGCCCGAACTGGTGCTGACGCCGCCAGTCGAGGTGCTCACACCGCCGGTCGAGGTGCTGACGCCGCCCGTCGAGGTGGAGACACCGCCGGATGTAGAGGAGGTCGAGGTCGATCCGCCCGTGCTGGAAAATCCGCCGGTGGAGGTAGAGGTCGAGCTGCCGCCATTGGACACGTTGACGTCGACATTGACGCCCTGCCCCTGATCCTGGCCCTGCCCTTGGCCTTGGATGACGATATTGCCGCCGCCCCCACCGCCGCCGAAGAAGCCGCCAAAGAAACCGCCGCCGCCGAAGCCGCCGCCAAACCCACCGGACCCACCGACCAATATGGGCACGCCGCCCGATCCACCCGCGACCGTTTCGGTGGGCGGATCATAATAGGTCGGCGCCGTTTGGTCGGTCGGCAACCGGGGTAGAGGCCCTGGATCATTGGACGCCACCGTCACCACGGTGGGCGTGGCCGCGCATGTCGTCGTCGTGGTCGTGCGCACCAGCTTGGCCGTGCGCTTCACCCGGCGCGCGGGCTTGCCCTTGGATATCGAGCGGGACCGCAGTTTCTGGACGGGATAGCTTTCTTTGGCGACCTGCTGCACCTGTTCTTGCGCCGTCGCCGGGCTGTTCGTGATCTGCATTACGCCGCCACCGATGATCGCACCACCGCAAGTGCAGGCACATAATTTTGCCATAGCCATCTTTACGGACATGAATGTTCTCTCTCATTATGGGTCGGGTAAGACGGTCGATCCGCCGATTTCCGCCTTCGTCATGCGATAGAAGCCAGAATAAACGGTTAAACTCAATGCAGTTAACCCTGATTCTATGTTAACCTATGCCTTATCGATGGTAAAGCGTGCCGGCGAAGGGGCTCTGTCCCGTCATGGCACTCTGCGGCGCCAACATGTTGCATATCGCGCGCAACTAGCCCCTGAGCGCCGCCTTGCCCAGCTCGCGAAGCTGCCTGACCACCGGCTTAATCCACAGAGAGCCTGGTCCATAGAGAGCTTGTGCCCGCCCGGCGGCCTGTCTATAGGCCGCGCCCATGGCAATACCGGTGGGCCGCCGCCCCGGCAATCGGGGGAGACCCCGTGTCGGAGAGTGAGTATGGAGCACGCCTTGGATCGCGACGAGCAAGCCCTGCCTGGAACAGACCATGGCGGCCTGGCGCAAGCCGCGCCGGCCGACGGATATTTCCCGTCTGACGACGAAGAGTTCATGAACGATCGTCAGCTGCGCTATTTCGAAAATATGCTGCTGGAATGGAAACGCGCCATTCTGGATGAAGCCAGCGGCACGCTCAACAATCTGCAGGAAGGCCCGATTCGCGAGGCCGATCAGAATGATCGTGCGTCCAGCGAGACCGATTGGGGAATCGAACTGCGCACCCGCGATCGGCAGCGCAAGCTGGTAGGCAAGATCGATGCCGCGCTGCGCCGGATCAAGGATGGTGAATATGGGTATTGCGAGGTGACGGGTGATCCGATCTCGCTAGGCCGGCTGCGTGCACGCCCGGTAGCGACCATGACGGTCGAGGCGCAGGAACGCCATGAACGGCGCGAGAAAATCTCCCGCGACGACTAAAGCGCAATCTGCAATTTTCCAAACAGCGTTAACGCTTTGCAGATGATCGCACGGCTATGGTGGCCGATAGAAAAGCAGCTATCGAGGCCACAGACGCGATCATGACCAAGCCGTTCCTGCCCCCGTTCAGTGCTGACACTGATGGCTCCGTGCAGCGCGACAAGGATCGGGACAGTCTGTTTCTGAAGGCCACGATGCGGCTCGCATCCGCGCCAGGCGATATCGCGGTGCGCGTGCGCAACCTGTCCGCCGGCGGCATGATGGGCGAGGCCCCGGTTCAGGTGGAACGTGGGGACGTTGTCCATGTCGATCTGCGCAATGTCGGCGATGTACCAGGCAAGGTGGCGTGGAAGGCCGAAGGCCGTTTCGGCATCGCGTTCGACCATCCGATCGACCCGAAGCTGGTCCGCCAGCCGCTCAGTTCAAAGGACGATCGGCCCAATTTCATCCGCAAGATCGACAGCATGAGCCGCCCGCTCGGCCGCAAGGGCTGAGCCGGGACACCGATTCTTTCGAGGCCCGGTCATCTGGACGTCGCGGCTTTGCCAAGGCCCCCTACGTCGGGATCAGCCCTCCAGCCAATAGATGTCGACCGGCACTTTCAGTTCGCCGAACAGCCGACCGATCGGCACGGACGAGGATGCCCCTTCGGCAATCGCGGATTCCAGCACGGTCTTCTCATCGTCGCCAGAAATGGTGAACAACACGGTGCGCGAATCGCGAATGGCGGGCACTGTCAGCGTGACGCGGTCTACCGCGGCACCTTCCGGCATCGGATCGGGGCGCACGCCGACGGCGCGGCGCTCGCTTGGTCCGGCAATGGCTTCATCCATATCCGGCCCGGCATAGATCGCCGCAGTGCTGCCGTCGGTGCCCGCACCCAGCCAGACGAGGTCCGGCGGCCAGTGCAGATCCTTCAGACGCGCATCGGCCGCGCTGCCTGCCAGCTTGTAGTCGGCGGCATCGCTGGTGATCGGCAGCACGCGGGCACCCAACGGCAGGAAAGTGCGTGCGATATTGGCAATGTTGGAGCGCGGATCGTCCACCGGCACCAGACGATCGTCGGTTGGAATGATGGTGACGTTCTTCCAGCGCAGATCGCGTGCGGCCAGCTTGTCGAACACTGGCTGCAACTCAGGATCGCCCGGAAAGGCGACCAGCGCCTGTCCGCGCGCTTCCAATGCGCTTTCGATAATGAAGCCGATATCGCCCGAAACGGCATCGGCCATTTCGTTCTCGTCTTCAAACTCCCACCATTCGACTTCCGTCATCGCGACTTCGCTTTCTTCCTTGCTCATGCCCTTCGCCATAGGCCGCTAGTGCGCTGCGATCAAACGATGCCGGTGTCATCCCTGGGCGTATCGAAACTAAAATCTGGCAGCGAATTGAAGGCCTGTTTCAACGCATCCCCCCAGCCTGTGGAAATCTGCGCAAAATAGGGATCGTGCGGTTGGAAACGGCCACTATGCAGCACGCTCTTGCTCTCGGGATCCACCACCATCATGTCGATTGGCGGATCGACGCCGGCATTGGCGCGGATGGTGGAATCGAACGACACGAGCATGAGCTTGATTGCCTGCTCGAAAGTCATCTTGGGATCATAGGCCCGCACCAGGATGGGCCGCCCATATTTGGTTTCGCCTGACTGAAAAAAGGGATTGTCCAACCCGGCTTCGATGAAATTGCCTTCGGGATAGACATAGAACAGCGTGGGATCGCCATCGCCCACCTGCCCGCCGACGATCAGCGTGCCGCTGAACGATCCCGGCTTTCCGCCGCTTTCCTTCACCTGCTTGCGAATCACCTCGCGCAGCGTATCGCCCACGATCGTGGCGACCTGGAACATCGAGGGCGCGCCCATGATGGTCGGCGTGCGATCCGCCGGTGCCTTGGACCGCTCGTCGATCAGGCTGATGACCGCCTGCGTGGTCGCCAGATTGCCAGCACTCAGGATCACGATCACGCGATCCCCGGGCACCTCCCAGCACGTCATCTTCTTTACCGTTGAAATGTCGTCGACACCGGCATTGGTGCGGGTGTCCGACATGAAAACGAGGCCCCGATCAAGTTTGAGGCCTACGCAATAGGTCATGAAATCGTCTTTCCTGTGCGGCAGCGACGGGCTGCCTGACTGAGCGGGCGGCGCAAAGACCGCCAGATATTTCTGTTACTGCTGCTGTACCTGCAAATCGACATGCAGCTTTTCGGACGCGCTGCCATAACGCATGCCCGATATCGGAGAAGCCCCCGGATAGTCCAGCCCGGTGGCCACGCGAACATAGCGCTCATCTGGCGAAATAACGTTGGACACATCGAAACCGATCCAGCCGATGCCTTCGACATAGGCCTCCGCCCAGGCATGGGTCGCATCCTGATCGACCACATCGTCGATCTTCAGATAGCCCGAGACATAGCGGGCCGGATAGCCAAGGTTGCGCGCGGCGGCGAGGAAGATATGGGCATGGTCCTGACACACGCCATGGCCGGATTCGACAGCGTTTTCCGCCGTCGTTTCCACCCCGGTCGTGCCGGTTTCATAGCTGACCTGATCACGGATGGTGGCTGAAAGTTTGTGCAGCTGAGCGATCCCGTTATCGGTGCTGCGCACCTTTTCGATGATCGCGCGCACCCCATCGCCCACGGTGGTGAGCGGGGTTTCCCGGCGGAACAGCCAGAGCGGTGCATAGCCGCCGTGCACACCGAGAATGCCGTCATTCTGCGGTGTCTCGACTTCGCCCCGGCAGACGATGGACAGCTCCGTTGCACCCTGATCGATACGGACCAAGTCGACCGCATTGTTGTGCTCGTCCTCGAACGACAGCTCCTTATGGCCGCCTTCGACGTCGATCGACCAGTCGATGATCCGCTGCCCCGCCCGCGCCTTGGGCGTCAGGCGGATCTGCTGCAGGCCGTAGGAAACCGGCGCGTCATAGGTATAGGATGTGCGATGAAAGATCTTGATACGCATAATGATTATTCCAGAAACCGGTAGTCTTGCTCGATAGCAGCCGCCACGGCCGCATTCTGATCAAGAAAACCGTTGAGAAATTCGTGCAGGCCTTCGTCGAAGACCGCTTCGATACTGCTGTTGCGCAGCATGCCCGCAATGGTGCGGGCCTTGGCACAACTGTCCAGCTCTTCGCCATATTCCGCTGCGATCTCATTCGTGCAGTTGGCAATATTGTCATAGCAAAAAGCCAGACTGCGCGGCAGCTGCCGATTGAAGAGCAGGAATTCGGTGATCGAGCGCGCCGTCGGCTCGCCGCCCACTGCCCAGCGATAGGCACTGTGCGCGGATACGGAGCGCAGGATCGTCTCCCACTGCACATTGTCGAAGCTGGAGCCGACGCTGATCGACGACGGCAGAAGTACGAAATATTTTACGTCCACGATCCGTGCCGTGCTGTCCGCCCGCTCGATAAAGGTGCCGAGACGAGCAAAATGAAAACCGTCATTGCGCAGCAGCGTGCCGAGCATCGCGCCGCGCACCAAGGCGCTTTGACGACGAATCAGATCGATCATGTCCGGCAGATCGCGGTCCGCAACTGGCGCGGCCAGCGCGTCTTTCAACGTCATCCAGCATTCGTTGACCGATTCCCACACTTCACGGGTGAGCGCGGTGCGCACAAGACGGGCATTGTCGCGTGCCATCTTGACCACGCTGAGCACACTCGATGGGTTTTCGCGGTCCCGCAGCATCCAGTCAATGATCTGCGATTGCCGGAATTCGTCATATTTGCGGCGATAGGCTGACCGCCCGCCAGCGGTGGTGAGCACGGACGCCCACTCCTCGCTTGCTGCGGAACTGCGCGTCATCGCAATGCGTAAACCCGCTTCGAGCAGCCGCGCATAATTTTCGCTGCGCTCCATGTACCGGGCCATCCAATAAAGGCCCCCTGCTGTTTTCCCTAGCATCGCTTATTCCTCCAGCACCCAAGTGTCCTTGGTGCCGCCTCCCTGACTGCTGTTCACCACCAGTGACCCCTCGGTCATCGCCACGCGGGTGAGACCGCCCGGCGTGATGTCGATACCCGCCGGCGAAACCAGCACGAAGGGACGCAGATCGACATGCCGCGGCGCCAGTCCGCTGTCGGCAAAGATCGGCACGGTAGAAAGCGACAGCGTGGGCTGCGCGATATAGCCTTCCGGCTTGGCCTTCAGCTTGGCGCGGAATTCCTCCACCTCGGCAGCGGTCGCCGCCGGGCCAACGAGCATGCCATAGCCGCCCGATCCATGCACCTCCTTCACCACCAGCTCGGCCAGATTGTCGAGCACATATTGCAGGCTTTCCGGATCGGAGCAGCGCCATGTTTCCACATTTTTCAGGATCGGCGCCTCGCCAGTATAGAAGCGGACGATCTCGGGCATGTAGCTGTAGATCGCCTTGTCGTCTGAAATGCCGGTGCCCGGCGCATTGGCAATGGTGATGCCGCCGGAACGATAGACATCCATGATGCCTGGCACGCCCAGCAGCGAATCCGGATTGAAGTTCAGCGGATCGAGGAAATCATCGTCGATCCGGCGATAGAGCACGTCGACCGGCTCATAGCCGCGCGTGGTGCGCATCGCGATCTTGCCGTTGGTAACGCGCAAGTCATGGCCTTCGACAAGCTCGACGCCCATCTGATCGGCCAGAAAGCTGTGCTCGAAATAGGCACTGTTGTGAATGCCCGGCGTCAATACGGCAACGCGTGGCTTGCCCTCACAGCGCGGCGGGGCGCAGGCAGCAAGCGACCGGCGTAGCGACTGCGGATAGTCCGACACCCGCTGGACCGGCACCTTCGCAAACAGCTCAGGAAAAATCTGCAGCATCGTCTCGCGATTTTCCAGCATGTAGCTGACGCCAGACGGTGTGCGGGCATTGTCTTCCAACACGAAGAACTCATCATCACCGGTCCGCACGATATCGGTGCCGACAATGTGGGTATAGATATCGCCGGGCGGGGACACGCCGACCATATTGGGCAGATAGGCCTCGTTATTGGCGATCAGCTGCCACGGCACCTTGCCGGCCCGCAGGATTTCCTGGCGATGATAAATGTCGTGAAGGAACGCGTTCAGCGCACGCACCCGCTGCTCGATACCGCGCGAAAGCTTGCGCCATTCGCGGGCGGACAAAATGCGCGGGATAATATCGAAAGGAATGAGGCGCTCTTCGGCCTCTTCGCGTCCGTACACGTTGAACGTGATGCCGGTGCGGCGAAAAAAGCCTTCGGCCTGCTCAGACTTTCGGTTGAGCCTGCCGGCGTCTTCGGAATCGAACCATTGCCGATATTCCTGATATGGCTCGCGTGTTGCGTCGCCACTCCCTAGCATTTCATCGAACAGATCGTTTCCCCTTTGGTGGCTTGAGAGAATGACGGTCGTTTCGCCGCCGTGTCGATTAACCTACGCTTGGACTGGCGGACAGTTCCGGCATACCGGCTCTCCCGGCCATTGCGCCCGCCGCCCACCCGTGGGATGGCCCGGATCATGAGTGATAAATTCGAACGACACAAGCAGCCCTGGACTCCGGACGAGCTGCAGGCGCTGCACCGGCTGGCGGCCAAGGGGATGGGCCTGAAGGCCATCGCCAAGGCGCTCACCCGCAGCGAGGAATCGATCAAGGCCCGCGCCAAGCAGGACAAGCTTAAGATTGCCAAGAAGCGCTGACCGTCGTGGAAGGCTATGACGCCATCGTGCTGGGGGCGGGCGCAGCGGGCCTGATGTGCGCGGCGCGTGCCGGGCAGCGGGGCAAGCGCGTGGCGCTGATCGATCATGCCGATCGCGTCGGCAAGAAAATCCTGATTTCCGGCGGCGGGCGCTGCAATTTCACCAATATCCACACCGCTGCGGACCGCTACCTTTCCGCCAACCGCCATTTCGCCAAGTCCGCCTTGGCCCGCTACACCGCGCAGGATTTCATCGATCTGGTGAACGCCTATGACATTGCCTGGCATGAGAAGACGCTGGGGCAGCTGTTCTGCGACGGATCGGCCAAGCAGATCGTCGAGATGCTGCTGGAGGAATGCGCCAAGGGCGGCGTGGACGTGCTGCTCGGCGCGGCTCCGGGGGCGGTGGCACATGCCGACGGGCAGTTCACCGTCACGCTCGGCAATCGCCAGCTCGCTGCCCCAGCATGCGTGATCGCCACCGGCGGGCCATCGATCCCCAAAATGGGTGCGACCGGCTTTGCCTATGATCTGGCCCGGCAGTTCGGGCTCAAGATCGTTGAGCCACGTCCGGCGCTCGTGCCGCTGACGCTGGGCGGCGAAGATGTGCTGTTCCGCGCGCTCTCCGGCGTGGCCGCGCCGGTCGAGGCCGGCTGTGGCAAGACGGCGTTTCGCGAGGCGGCCTTGTTCACCCATCGCGGGCTGTCCGGCCCGGCCATCCTGCAGATCAGCAGCTATTGGCGGCCTGGCGACAGCGTGCGCATCGATTTTCTGCCCGATCGCGGCTCGGATTGGCTGATCGAGGCCAAGCGCACTCAGCCGCGCACCACCATCAAACGGCATCTTGGGGAAGCCCTTCCCGCCCGCCTTGCCGAGACGCTGGCCGAGCGGATCGGCGAGACCGGCGAGCTGGCCAATATCGCGGACCGCAAGCTGGAGAGCGTCGCGCGGCAGTTGGCCCACTGGACCTTTGTGCCCAATGGCAGCGAAGGCTTTGCCAAGGCGGAAGTCACCGCCGGAGGTATCGCCACCACCGGCCTGTCTTCCCAGACGATGGAGGCCAAGGCGATGCCCGGCCTCTATGCGATTGGCGAGGCGGTGGACGTCACCGGCTGGCTGGGCGGCTATAATTTCCAATGGGCCTGGGCCAGCGGCGTGGCGGCAGGCGAGGCCATCGGGGCAGACTGAACAGCCCGCTTTCGCTGCAACGCACAAAATGCTAGGCGCGCGCCGTGCTTAGTCTCAACGCCATAACCGTCCGCCTTGGTGGGCGCCTGATCCTCGATGGAGCGAAGGCCGCGCTGCCGCCCGGCTCGCGCGTCGGCCTTGTCGGCCGCAATGGCGCGGGCAAGACCACGCTGGTGCGCGTCATCGCCGGATCGCTCGACCCCGACAGCGGCACCGCCGATATGCCCAAAGGCACCCGGCTGGGCTATGTGGCGCAAGAGGCCCCCGGCGGCACCACCACGCCGTTCGAGGAGGTGTTGAACGCCGATGCCGAGCGCGCCGCGCTGATGGAAGAAAGCGAGGATGGCGACGCGATCAGCCCCGAGCGTCTGGCCGAAGTGCATGAGCGGCTGATCGCCATCGACGCCTATAGCGCGCCATCGCGCGCCGCCCGTATTCTAGCCGGTCTGGGGTTCGATGAGGACGCACAGCACCGTGCGCTGGACAGTTTCTCCGGCGGCTGGCGGATGCGCGTGGCCCTGGCCTCGCTGCTGTTCTCCGCGCCCGACGTGCTGCTGCTCGACGAACCATCGAATCATCTCGATCTGGAAGCGGTGCTGTGGCTGGAGGATTTCCTCAAAAGCTATGCCGGCACCATATTGCTGGTCAGCCATGAGCGCGACTTTCTCAACAATGTGGTCGATCACATCCTGCATCTGGAGCGCGGCCAGCTGACGCTCTATCCCGGCGGCTATGACGCGTTCGAACGGCAGCGCGCCGAGCGTCAGGCCCAGCTCGCCTCCGCCAAGGCCAAGCAGGATATCGAGCGGGACAAGCTGAAGGATTTCGTCGCCCGCAACTCCGCCCGTGCATCGACCGCCAAACAGGCCCAGTCGCGCGCCAAGGCGCTGGCCCGCATGCAACCGATTGCCGAGCTCGTCGACGATCCCTCATTGAGCTTCGACTTTCCAGATCCAGGCGAATTGCGCCCACCGCTGATCACGCTGGATATGGCCAGCGTCGGCTATACCGAGGAGCCGATCCTTAGCCGGCTCAATCTGCGGCTCGATCCGGACGATCGCATCGCGCTCCTTGGTCGCAACGGCAACGGCAAGACCACGCTCGCCCGCCTGCTCGCCGCGCAGCTGGAGCCGATGGACGGCGAGATCAATATGAGCGGCAAGATGCGCGTGGGCTATTTCACGCAATATCAGGTGGAGGAGCTCGATCGCGACGAAACCCCGCTGACGCACATGCAGCGGCTGATGAAAGGCGAAACGCCGAGCAAGGTGCGCGCGCAGCTGGGCCGCTTCGGCTTTGGCCCGGACAAGGCGATGACGCTGGTCGGCAAGCTGTCCGGCGGGGAGCGCGCACGCCTCGCGCTGGCGCTGATCACGCGCGACGCGCCGCACATGCTGATCCTCGATGAGCCGACCAACCATCTCGACGTCGATGCGCGCGAGGCACTGATCCAGGCGCTCACCGCTTTTCAGGGTGCCGTGGTGATCGTCAGCCATGACCGGCACATGCTGGAAATGACCGCCGACCGACTGGTGCTGGTCGACAGCGGCACGGCCAGCGAGTTCGATGGATCGATCGACGATTATATCGGCTTCGTGCTGGCCAAGGAGCCCGCGAACGAGGGCAAGAAGTCCAGCGAGCCGAAAATGAGCAAGAAGGAAGCCCGCCAGGCCGCCGCCCAGCAGCGCGAGAAGAACAAGGGCCTGCGGGATGCCGCCAAGAAGGCCGAGGCTGCGCTCGCCAAATTGACCGCCACCCGCAGCGCGATCGACAAGGCGATGTTCGATCCCGCCAGCGCAACCGGAGAGCTGGCCAATCTCAACATGACCGAGCTGATGAAAAAGCGCGGCGAAACCGAGAAAAAGATCTCGGCTGCCGAAGCCAGCTGGATCGAGGCCAATGAAAAGTTGGAAAGCATTCCCGCCTGATCATTTTGCCATCCGTTTGCTTTTTCTGACTATTTTCGACAGAATATCTCTCATGGATTAAAGTCCGGGAGATAGACCAAGTGATTACAGTATCGGTCGACCATGCGCGCAAAACAGTCATCGCACGTATGTCCGGCTTCCTGTCCACCGAAGATGTCGAGGCGTTCGCGCGCAAGGAGCAGGAAGCCGTCGAATCGATGGACCTTGGCTCCGGCCAGTTCTACCTTCTGATCGATACGGCCGAGGCCATCATCCAGCCGCAGGACGTCGTTGCGGCATTTCAGCATCTTGTTCAAAATGCCGTCTATAAGGCGGCGCGGATTGCGGTTGCCCGGCACGGTTCGCTCACCAAGATGCAGACCGAACGTATTCTGCGCGTTCGGGGCGATGCCGCAATGTTCGAAACATTGGCGGAGGCGGAGGAATGGCTGTTCTCCGAGCCGCTCGGCGCAGACAAGGATGGACCGCGCAGCCGGGACGACTGATCCCCGCTCCCGGTTTCAGCCAAGGTAAATCCAGACCATTCTAGGGTTTTGGACAAAGCGGCGCTGTGTCTATGGTCAGCGCTTGCGCCCGCAACAGCCGAACAGGATTTTTTCATGCGATCTTTCATATCCGCCGCCGCCCTCCTTCTCCTGACCGGCGTCAGCAGCATGGCGCTGGCACAGGACGCGCAGCCAATGGCTGATGGCGCGCAATCCGCCAGCTTCGCCGACGACGTCTGGACCTATGCCGAACCGGAAACCGCGCGGGTGTCGCATGTCGATCTCGATCTCGTCGCCGATTTCGAGAATAAGCGCGTGTACGGCACGGCGGTTCTCGATATCGTGGCCGAGCCGGGCGCACAGAGCGTGGTGCTGGATGACAAAGGCCTGCGGATCGACCTTGTGACCGATATGGATGGCACGCCGCTGCCGATCAGCGTGGGCGAGCAGGACGAGATGCTGGGCGCGCCGCTGCGGATAAGGCTGAACGGCAACAGCAAAATCAAGATCAGCTACGCCAGCGCGCCGGGTGCCGAGGCGCTGCAATGGCTGCCGAAGGAAGCCACGGCGGGCGGCGAGAAGCCCTATCTGTTCAGCCAGGGCCAGCCGATCAACAATCGCAGCTGGATTCCCACGCAGGACAGCCCCGGCATCCGCCAGACCTGGGAGGCACGCATCACCGTGCCCCAGGGCCTGGTCGCGGTGATGAGCGGCGACAAGCTGACCCCCGATGGAGTACCGACCGCCGATGGCCGGGTGAGCTATCGCTTCAAGATGGACAACGCCGTGCCGCCCTATCTGATCGCGCTGGCGGTGGGAGATCTGGCGTTCAAACCGCTGGGGCCGAATAGCGGCGTGTATACCGAGGTGGCCATGCTCGATGCCGCTGCGGACGAGTTTCAGGATGTCGAAAAAATGATTGCCGCGGCGGAAGACCTGTACGGCCCTTATCGCTGGGGCCGCTACGACATGCTCGTCCTGCCGCCAAGCTTTCCCTATGGCGGCATGGAAAATCCCACGCTGACCTTCCTCACCCCCACCATCATCACCGGCGATCGCAGCAACACCGATGTCGTGGCGCATGAGCTGGCGCATAGCTGGTCCGGCAATCTGGTGACCAACGCCACCTGGTCGGACAGCTGGCTGAACGAAGGCTTCACCACCTATTTCGAGAACCGCATCATGGAGGCGGTCTATGGCAAGGACCGCGCGGCGCTCTACGCCGATCTGGATTACGGCACCATGCTGAGCGATATTGCGGCAGCGGGCGGCATGGACGCGCCCGCCACCCGCCTGCACGGCGATCCGGGCGAAACCGCCGGGCAGCTCGATTATTTCAAGGGCTCCACCTTTTTGCGCACCATCGAAAAGGCTGTCGGTCGGGACCGGTTCGACGCCTATCTGCGCGGCTATTTCGATCGCTTCGCTTTCCAGCCGCAGACCACGGCGGGCTTTCTGACCGATCTGCGCGCACATCTGATCAAGGGCGATGCCGCGCTGGAGCGCGAGTTGAAGCTGGACCAGTGGGCCTATCAGCCGGGCCTCCCCGATAATGCCGTGCATATCCAGTCCGCCACGCTGGCGCAGGTCGACAGGGAACTGGCCGCGTTCAATGCGGGCGGGCCGGTATCGGCGGTGGATACACAGGGCTGGAGTACCCAGCAGTGGATGCGCTTCCTGCGCGGCATTCCCAGGGAGCAGAGCGCGGCGCGGCTGCAGGAACTGGACGAAGGGCTGAACCTGTCCGGCAATGGCAATGCCTATGTCCGCTCCGCCTGGTACGAGATCGCGATTGCCAATCGCTACGATCCTGCCGTGCCGAGCCTGAAGCAATATCTCACCACGGTGGGCCGCATGCTGCTGATCCGCCCGCTCTATCAGGGGCTGGCCGCACAGGGCAGCTGGGGACGGCCGATCGCCACGGACGCGTTTGCGCAGGCGAAATCGGGCTATCATCCGATGACGGCCGCCATGACCGAGCGGATTCTGGCCGAACCGACAAATTGAACGAACCCGCGAAGCGTTCAGGAAAGTGCATCCTTTCCTGAACATTTCCGGATGGTTCAGCAACAGGTCAGCCGCTCTGGATGAAAAGGATACAGGCAAGGGCGATATGGGATTGCCCGCATGCGGCGGATGGGTCTGCCGATATAGAAGGAGCAGATCATGCGTATTGTGATGCTTGGCGGCCTGATGGCAGCCACATTCCTCAGTCCGGCAGCATTGCAGGCCGCCATTGTACCGACCGCCGACATTCAGGTGACATCCGATGCGCGCGCCGCCCTTCCGGGGCTTGCCGATGCCGCCAACCAGCAGCGGGACCGGCGCGGCGACCGGGCGCGGGGCGACGGCGCCCGCGGCGACCGGCAGCGGGGCGATCGGGGCAACCGCAACCGCGCGAACCGCGGCCAGGGCCAGAGCATTCGCGCGCAGCAGGATGCCGCCTTGGCCCACGCGCAGCGCATGGCCCACCAGTCCCGCGCTGATACCCGTAATGACCGCCGGGACTATCGCAACGATCGGCGGAATGACCGCAATGATCGGCGGGACTATCGTAATGATCGCCGCGACTATCGGCGTGACCAGCGAAACGATCGGCGTATTTACCGCGATCAGCGCCGCAACATCCGGCAGGATTATCGGCGCGGCCAGCAGATCGACAATCGCTTTCGCTATAATGGTCGCAGTTTCAATCGCTGGAACAATGGCTGGCGCAACGACCGCCGCTATAACTGGCGCAATTACCGCGCGAACAATCGCGGGCTGTTTTCCAGTCGCTATTATTCGCCCTATCGCAACTATCGTTACAGCCGCCTGTCCATAGGCGCGACGCTGGGATCGCTCTTCTACGGCAATCGCTATCGCATCAACGATCCTTATCGCTATCGCCTGCCAGCGGTTTACGGCCCCTATCGCTGGGTGCGCTATTTCGGTGATGCGGTGCTGGTCGATGTCCGCAATGGCCGCACAGTCGATGTGGTTTACGACTTCTTTTACTGAGACAGCGCTCTAGGCGCATCGACGGCAAGGGCCCGGCGCGCAAGCGTACGGGCCTTTCGCTTTGCACGTCCGGCCTTATAGACTGTGACCGATCACCAAAGGACATCTCATGAGCCTTCTTCTTGCCCTGCTACTGCAATCGGCTGCCCCCGTCGCCAGCATCGCGCCGATGCAGCAGCGTGATATCGATTGCGTGGCCAGCTTTGGCCTGATCGCCTTTCAGCAGGCCCAGGGCACGCCGGGGGCCGATCGTCTGCCCGCCATGGCCGCGCCGGGCAAAACCTATGCCGGGCTGGTCGGCACGCGGCTGCTGGAGGAAACCGGGCTGCCGCGCGATGTCATCGCGTCCGCCATCGCCGAATCGGCCCGTGCGCAGAGCGCGCAAGCCGGCCTGGAAGATCCGATGGCCTTTCTCGGCCAGCGCTATGCCCAATGTGCGCCGCTGATGGCAGCCGAGATCGCCGCCGGCGGCGACCTGCCCCTGCCCGTGCCGCGGGGCCGCTGAGCCATGGCGCTGCGTCCGTTCCACCTCGCCTTTCCGGTGCATGACCTTGCCGCCGCGCGCGCTTTCTACGGCGATGTCATGGGCTGCGCCGAGGGCCGCAGTAGCGACGCGTGGATCGATTTCGATTTCTACGGTCACCAGATCGTGGCCCATCTGGGCGGTGAGAAACGCACGGCCCATCATAATCCGGTTGACGGCCATGACGTCCCGGTACCGCATTTCGGCGTGGTGCTAACCATGGCGGACTGGGAGACGCTGGCTGACCGGCTGCGCGCTGCCGACACGATGTTCATTATCGAACCCACGGTGCGCTTTCGCGGGCTTCCCGGCGAACAGGCAACGATGTTCCTGACTGATCCCAGCGGCAATGCCCTGGAGTTCAAGGCTTTTTCCGACGATGCAGCGTTGTTCGCGCGCTAGGCCTGCGGATCGTCGGCGCTCGCCGCTATAGCGCAATACGCTCCGGCACGTGCGGATGCGCAACCGGAACGCGCCTCAATCATTCTCTGTGCAAGCAATGACCTCCGCCCGCTGGCGGAGACCCCTTTGATGGAGAGCATGATGACCCCGAAAACAAAGAAAGCCCTGATCGGCGGCGGCGCGGCGCTGGCAGCCGGCGCCATCGGCTATGGCCTGTACGCCCGCTCCGAAACCAAGACCGAGAGCCCGGCATTCCGCCCGGTGCGCACCGACGGCATTTTCGAACTGCGCCGTTACGCCCCCTATCTGGTGGCGGAGACAGTGGTCACCGGCTCCCGCAAGCAGGCGGAAAAGGACGGTTTCCGCATCCTGTCCGATTATTTCTTCGCCAAATCGCGCGATGGCGACAAGCTGGATATGACGGTGCCGGTCACCGCGTCGATCGAAGGCCCCGGCGCGCATGACCTTGATGAGGAAGGTGGCCGCTGGGCGGTGCGCTTCGTCATTCCCAACGGCATGACCAAGGGCAGCCTGCCTGCCCCGCCGAGCGAGGTTGCCCTGCGCGATATGCCCGAGCGTCTGATCGCCACCGCCCTCGTGGAAGGCGCGCCCAATGATGCCAACTGGAACGTGACCATGGAAAAGCTGGATGCCTGGATTGCCGAGCGCGGCTGGACCGGTATCGGCGCGCATGAGCTGGCCAGCTATAACAGCCCGATCATCGTTCCCCCGATCCGCCGGGACGAGGTTTTCCGCGCGGTCGAAGAACCGCTCGGCTGATCCTGCCTTATAAGATTACCGCATGCGCTCCGGCTTCGATTGGCCGGGGCGCATTTTTTATATCAGATATTTGACGGCGACGAAGCCGAGCACGGCCAGAACGCCCAGCGCCGTGGTGGCCAGCGCGAAATGCTTGTCGATCCAGGCCTTCATCGGCGGCCCGAAGAAACGCAGCAGCGCGGCCACGATGAAGAAGCGCGCTCCGCGCGACAGGATTGCAGCAAACAGCAACACCTGCAGCGGCATGCCGGTCGCGCCTGCTGCAATGGTAATGACCTTGAACGGCAAGGGCGTAAAACCAGCGAGCAGCACGATGATCCAGCCCTGCGCATTGAACTGCGCGCTGAACGCGGCGAACTCTTCCCCCACCCCGTAGAAATCCAGGATTGGCTGTCCGATGGTATCGAACAGGAAATAGCCGATCGCATAGCCCAGCAGCGATCCCAGCACCGATGCGATGGTGCAGACCAGCGCATACCACCAGCTGCGTTCCGGCCGGGCCAGACACATCGGGGCCAGCAGCACATCCGGCGGGATCGGAAAAAAGCTCGATTCGGCAAAACTGATACCGGCCAGCCAGCGCGGCGCGGTGCGATGCGCCGCTTTTTCCAGCGTCCATTCATAAAGGCGTTTGAGCATATTGGCTTCCGTAGAAAAGCCCCCTCCCGCCGGCGGGAAGGGTCTGGGGTGTGCGTTCCTGCGTCCTTGAAAGAGACCAGCTCCGTTGAGCGGCGCTGGTTCGTCAGACGCGCCCTGCTTGTTCCATTGCGCCGCTGCAATCACAAAGGCCGCCACCGCCCCCTCCCGCATGCGGGAGGGGCGCCGGGATCAGTGGCCCGGCGCGCCGGTCACCTCTTCGCTCAGCTCGGCCGGCGTCTCGCGGCCATGATCCTTGCCGGCCGTGCGCACGCCGCGGGCCAGTGCGAACACCACACCGCTCAAAGCCAGCACCGCGATCATGTTCGGGATCACCATCGCCGCGTTGGAAATGTCGCCAAGCCGCCAGATGAAATCGAGCGGTGCCGATGCGCCGATGTAGATGAACACGCACCACACCACGCGCCAGATCATATGCAGGATCTTTTCGCCGCGCTCGCTGGAACCTGGCAGTTGGTCATAGAGATAGGTGATCGCCCGCTCGCCATAATAGCTCCACGTCAACAGCGTGGTAAAAACGAACAGGATCAGTGCGATCGAGGCGATCAGCGTGCCGATGGGCACGCCCGCTATGTCGACGGGAAAGGCTGCGGCAAAAGCGCCGCTGGTCATGCTGAAGCCTTCCAGATTGGTGGCCTGCCAGGCATGCTTCACCGGCTCGGCAATGCCGGTTACCGGATCGATCGCCTGAAAGGGACCTTCCACGGTCAGGATTACCAGCGCCGTCATGGTGCAGATCACGATGGTATCGATGAAGGTGCCGAGCATGGCGAAATTGCCCTGCGCGGCGGGATCGTTCGTCTGCGCCACGGCATGGGCGATGGGGGTGGAGCCCTGCCCAGCCTCATTGGAGAACAGGCCGCGCGCCACACCGGCGCGGATCGCCAGCATCAGACCCGCGCCGACAAAACCGCCGCTCGCCGATTGTGCATTGAACGCGCCGCCAAAGATGCGGCTGAAGGTTTCCGGTATATCCGCAATGTTGATGAGGATCGCGATGACCGCCATGATGATGTACAAAATGGCCATCACCGGAATGATCTTCTCGGCCACCGCGCCGATCGACTTGATGCCGCCGATGATCACCACGAACACCGCGATCGCCACGATGATGCCCCCGATCCACTCTTCCAGACCGGTCAGCTCATTGATCGAATCGGCCACCGAATTGGCCTGGATGCCGTTGCCCGTCACCAGCGCGCTGAACAGGGTGCCGATGCAGAACAGGATCGCCAGCCACTTCCATTTGGGGCCAAGGCCGTAGGTAATATAGCTCATCGGGCCGCCGCGATATTCGCCCTCGGTCGTCTTTTCGCGGAAGCGCACCGCAAGAGCGCCTTCGCCAAATGCCAGCGCCATGCCGATCAGGGCGGTGATCCACATCCAGAAGATCGCGCCCGGTCCGCCCAGCGTGATGGCCGTGGCCACGCCCGCCAGATTGCCGGTACCGACCTGGCCGGACAGGGCCGTGGACAGCGCCGCGAAAGGGCTGATTTCGCCGGCACCGCCTTTTTCCGATTTTTTGAACAATTTGCGGAAAGACGGGATCAGCTGGGTGATCGGATAGCCGCGCAGGCCGAACATCATCCACAGGCCGCCGCCCAAGAGGATGATGACCATCGGTGGAAAAGGTATGACCTCCACGCCGTTCCAGGTGCCGCCCCAGACGAAATCCGAGAAATTGATGACCGGATCGGTCCAGCGTTCAAAGGCGGCAGCGATCGTGCCCGTTTCGGCGGTTGCCATGTCTGTTACTTCCCCTCGCGGCACGTTGGCCGCTCCCAGTCCATTATTGGCGCATAGGCTTAGCGAACCGATTGGGCTTGGCAAGGGTCAGGGCCGTCGGCGGCCTGCATCGCTGGCGAATGACATGAAAAACCCTCCCCGAGCAAACCCGGAGAGGGTGACATTTTGTATAGGGGGCTGGCTGTATCGGAGGCTGGTGCAAGGCGCTTCGCTTGCACCAGCGCGCTATGGATAGGCCGACAACCCCGCCCGATTGCCTCAGGCGTCGGCGCCCTCAAGCACCGTTTCCGCGATCGCGGCGCAAAAGGCGTCGAGATCATCGGGATTGCGGCTGGTGATGAGATTGTCGTCCACCACCACCGTTTCATCCACCACTTCGGCGCCGGCATTGGACAGATCGGTACGGATGGATTTGTAGCTGGTCGCCTTGCGGCCGTTCACGATCTCGGCTTCGATCAGCAGCCACGGCGCGTGGCAGATGGCCGCCACTACCTTGCCGGAACTGTCGAACTCGCGGATAAGATCGAGCACGCTGTCTTCCACGCGGAGAAGATCGGGATTGATCTGGCCACCCGGAAGCACAAGGGCGTCATAATCGTCCACGGACACATCGGCGACGATCTTGTCGACCTCTACGCTGTCACCCCAGTCATCCTCGTCCCAACCCTTGATTTCGCCTTCTTCCAGCGAGGCAATATGCACGGTCGCCCCGGCATTGCTCAGCTGATCGCGCGGCTCGATCAGTTCGGACTGTTCGAAGCCATGGGTGGCGATGATGAGAATGTTCAGACCGGTCAGATCCTGTTCGATAGCCATGAAATACGCTCCTTTATCTAGGCCGCCTTTGCGGCGGTTTCGATGATCAACCGCGCATGTCGTCTGCGGTTCCGTGCCCTGACGATGCATGCGAGACGGCGAACGCCGTAACGGCAAGCATGCACCAGGCGGCGATGCCGGTGCCCAACGAAAAGGGCGCCCGATACCGGACGCCCCTTATAGTTCCATTCGGGGAAGGACGGCGTCAGCCAGCCTTGCCGGCGTCTACTTTTTCCACCCATTCGGGGAAGAAACTGGGGGACCGCTTGGACCAGCCAGTGGCCGTGGCCGCCGCTTCGGTGATGGACTGTAGCAGCGTCTTGCGCTGCTCGGGCTGCAACTGCGGCAAGGTTGCTGCGGCACAGAATGCGCCCGGCAGCCAGGGCCGCGCGTCCGCGCCAAGCAGACGCTCGTAAAGGAACCGATAGGCGGCGAAACTGTCGATACGCCCCTGCCCGAGATCGAAAGCCGACACCGTGATCAGCGGGGCCATGAACGGTTCGGCGGCATCGATATCGCTCGATGTCGGGATGGTGTCGCGCAGCTTTTCCAGCCGCTCATAGAGCCGGTACTGCGCGCGGATACTGGCGACTTCGCCGACATCGCGGCTCCAGCGCTTGACCGCATCCTCGCGTTCGAACGCGACATCCAGCGAGCGGCGCACATAGCGCTGTGTCGCCGCGGTGAAACTGGCAAATTCCTTCATCTCGGCCAAGGTCACCATTCCCGGTGCTTCGCTGGTCTGGTCCGTCATGATATTAAGGCTCCCAACCCGATTTTGATGCCATGCCGGTATCGCACAGCCATGGTTAACGGCATCTTAAAGCGCAGGATAGCGCCCATCAGCAAGCTTCGTGCGCCAAACTGCCATAATTTGTTTTAAAACTGTGACATTGCCGCACGGCAAGGCCATCGCCGAGGCGCCGCACGGCGGCGCGTCCTTCGCGCGCGATGCCTGCTCATGAGAAGATCCCCACAAGACAGACCGTGGCGCACGCGGTAGTGGTTCGGGCGATGAAAACCGCCGACCAACATCGCAGCAGAACGTCGCTTCGCCTCGCGCTCGGATCGATCATTCTCTTCTGGCTGATCTACGCCATCGTCAACAGCGCGCGCGCGGCGGTGATGGATTTTCCGGCGCAGGAAGAATTGCTGTGGCGACGCATGGCGGTGACCCTGGTCGGCATCGGCCTGACCTTTTGCCTGTGCCTGATCCTTCGGCTGGTCGATCGGCAGCCGCTGGGCTGGCGCGTGGTGGCCGCTTTTCTAGGCGCGGCCCCGACCGCCTTTCTCATGAGCCTGTTCAATTACTGGCTGTTCAATATCTACGATGCGGAGCGGATTTTCGCCGGAGCACCCGATGTGGGCATCGTGCAGCCGCTCACCATGGCGCAGACGCTGGCCGAGCTGACGCTGAGCCGCTATTTCTTTCTGGTGGCGTGGGCCATGCTGTTTCTCGCGCTCAGCTATGCACGGCAGGTGCGCGCATCGGAACGCAGCGCCGCGCATTCGGCCCGCGTGGCCCATGACGCGGAGATGCGGGCGCTGCGCTATCAGGTGAATCCGCATTTTCTGTTCAATACGCTCAATTCGCTGAGCTCCCTGGTCATGCGCGGCGACCATGAACGGGCCGAGAGCATGATCCTGAACCTTGCCAATTTCTATCGTATGAGCCTGACCAGCGATCCTCTGGCGGACGTCACGCTGGAAGAAGAGGTCCGCTTCCAGCAGCTCTATCTGGATATCGAGGCCGTGCGCTATCCGGATCGGCTGCGGTGCCGGTTCGATCTTGGCGCGGGCACGGCGGACCGGCCGGTGCCTGCGCTGATCCTGCAACCGCTGGTGGAAAACGCCATCAAGCATGGCGTGTCGCGCGCGCGCAGCCAGGTGACGATCGGCATTGCGGCGGTGATCGCCAATGGCGTGATGCGCATTACGGTGTCCGACGATAGCCCGTCGGACCCCGGGCCGCAGGAACCGCGCGAGCATCCCGGCGGCATCGGCCTTGCCAATGTTCGCGACCGGTTGATAGCACGCTATGGCCGGGCAGCCGGGTTTACCGCACGCCCGCGCCCGCACGGCGGATTTATGGCACAATTGGAGATCCCGACGGATGAACGCTGAGACCCTGGGCACGCTGATCGTCGATGATGAACCGCTGGCGGTCGAGCGGCTGCAACGGCTGGTCGAGCGAATGAACGCGCTCGATCTGGTGGGCACCGCGTCCGACGGAGAGGCGGCTCTTGCCCGCGTGGCGTCCGGCGGGGTCGATCTGTTGCTGCTCGATATCGCCATGCCGGGGCAGGACGGCATCGCCGTGGCCCGCGCGCTGGGCAAGCTGGCCCATCCGCCCGCAATCATCTTCTGTACCGCCTTCGATGGCTTTGCCGTGCAGGCGTTCGATCTGGGTGTGGCGGACTATGTGCTGAAACCGGTGGCGCAGGACCGGCTGGAACAGGCCGTAAGCCGTCTGATGGCAGCGCGGCAGGAGCGCCCCCTCCGCCCGCAGGGGACCCAGGAATTCTGGGTGCCCCATCGCTCAGAACTGGTGCGTATTGCCGCGCAGGATATCGACCGGATCGAGGCGGAGCGCGACTATATGCGCCTGCATGTCGGGGAGCGCAGCTATCTGCTCCATGAAACGATCGGCGCGCTGGAAGAACGGCTGGACAAGGATGCCTTCCTGCGCATCCACCGCAGCCATATCGTCCGCCGGGATTTCATCACCGGCTTGCGCCATGAGGGCGGCGGCGTGTGGCACGCACAGCTGTGCAATGGCGAAAGCCTGCGGATTGGCCGGAAATATCTGGCCCAGACCAAGGACATGACCGGACGATAGCCGGAAACCCCTGCCGGCCCCCCGGATCACATCAGGTCAGCTCAGATCAAACCAGCCAGCGGACTGCTGGGATCGGCATAGCGGCGCAGGCCCATACGGCCGGCCAGATAACTGTGCCGCCCGGCCTGAACCGCCAGCTTCATCGCCTCGGCCATGCGGATCGGTTCTTTCGCTTCGGCGATAGCGGTATTCATCAACACGCCGTCGCAGCCCAGTTCCATCGCGATGGCGGCATCGGACGCGGTGCCTACCCCGGCATCGACCAGCACGGGCACGCCGGCCCCCTCCACGATCAGCCGGATGGTCACGCGGTTCTGAATGCCGAGACCACTGCCGATTGGCGCGCCCAGCGGCATGATTGCCACCGCGCCCGCCTCTTCCAGCTGCTTCGCCGCAATCGGATCATCGACGCAATAGACCATCGGTTTGAAGCCTTCGGCCACCAGCGTTTCGGTCGCCTTCAGCGTCTCGCGCATGTCGGGATAGAGCGTCTTCGCCTCGCCCAGCACTTCCAGCTTCACCAGATCCCAGCCACCCGCCTCACGCGCCAGCCGCAGCGTGCGCACCGCCTCATCCGCCGTGAAACAGCCCGCCGTGTTGGGCAGAAAGGTATAGTCCTTTGGGCTGATATGATCGGTCAGCATCGGCTGGCTGGGGTCCGACACGTTCACCCGTCGTACCGCCACCGTAATGATCTCCGCCCCGCTCGCCTTCAGCGCAGCGGCGTTTTCGGCAAAATCCTTATATTTGCCGGTGCCCACGATGAGGCGCGAAGTGAAGGTCTGGCCCGCGACGGACCATGTGTCTGGAGAAGAATCAGTCATGCCGGTGACTTAGGGACGCGGGCGGTTGGAATAAAGCCTTGGCTTCACCGAAGCGGCCGCCGCTCCATGGCCCGCTGATGCCGAGCCCATCGATTTCGCACGGGCGCACGGGGACTGAAAACGGGCTTGCTGGGCCTGCGCCCCAAACGCTCAGCCGCCGCCGACAAAATGGACGATCTCGAACATGTCCCCATCCGCCACCATCACCTCGCCCAGCATCGAGCGGGGCACGATTTCGCGGTTGCGCTCCACTGCCAGCTTTTCCGGCTGGAAACCCAGCGCGCGCACCATATCGGCGACGCTGCCGGGGGAAACGCGCTTGTCTTCGCCATTGATGATGACCTTTAGCATGGGCGTTCTTTAGCTGCCTACGCACCGCTTCGTCGAGGGGCGCTCGACTTTTGCTTCGTCCGCCGTGTAAAAGCGCCCGCGAACCGCGTGGCAAACAGGGGCATCCATGGCCGAACGGCAGACCATCTTCGTCCTGAATGGACCCAATCTCAATCTGCTGGGCATGCGCGAGCCCGATGTTTACGGCGCGCAGACGCTGGACGACATCGCCGAGGCGTTGGAGGATCAGGGGCAGGAACTGGGCTTCGACATCGATCTGCGCCAGTCCAACCATGAAGGCCACCTGATCGACTGGCTGCACGAGGCGGCGGCCACCAAGGCCAAGGCGGTGCTGCTGAACGCCGGCGCCTTCACCCACACATCCATCGCGCTCTACGATGCGATCCGCGCGATCGACGTGCCGGTGATCGAGGTGCATCTGTCCAACCCGCACGCCCGCGAAAGCTTCCGCCATGAGAGCTGGATCGCGCGCGCAGCGAAGGGCACGGTGAGCGGTTTCGGGGCGCTTTCCTATGAACTGGCGCTGGACGCGGCGGCGCGGCTCTGATTAAGCACAAGTTTGAAAGATCATAACAGGGGTGTGAAAGCCTATGTCGGACGACCATAAGAAACATTATGACGGTGCCCCAAGCGAAGGGCCAATGAATATCGACGTGTCGATGGTGCGGGAGCTGGCTGAAATGCTGGACGATACCGGCCTCACCGATATCGAGGTGGAAGACGGCCCGCGTCGTATCCGCGTGTCGCGCAAGGTGCACGCCGCGCCCGTAGCGGCACCGGCCCCAGCCGCTGCAGCGCCCGCGCCTGCGCCCACCGGTGGCGCCGAACCGCCGCAGACGGACAGCGCCGATGATCATACCAATGCCATCCGCTCGCCCATGGTCGGCACCTGCTATCTGGCGTCCGAACCGGGCGCCAAACCGTTCGTCAGCGAAGGCCAGACCGTTGCTGCGGGCGATACGCTGGTGATCGTGGAAGCCATGAAGGTGATGAACCCGATCAGCGCGCCCAGCGCCGGCACGGTGAAAAAGATCCTCGTGGAAAACAACCAGCCGGTGGAATTCGATCAGCCGCTGGTCATCATCGAATAATTGACGCCTTTCCTGCCGGTCGGCCCGAACAACCAAAGCAAGCGAAAGCCTTATGGCCATTAATAAACTGCTGATCGCGAACCGGGGCGAGATCGCCCTGCGTATCCACCGCGCCGCCCATGAGATGGGTATCAAGACCATCGCCGTGCACAGCACCGCCGATGCGGACGCGATGCATGTGCGGCTGGCGGACGAGGCCATCTGCATCGGCCCGCCCTCTGCCACCGACAGCTATCTCAATATCCCGTCGATCATCAGCGCGGCGGAAATCAGCCAGGCCGATGCGATCCATCCGGGCTATGGCTTTCTGTCCGAAAATGCCAAGTTCGCCGAGATCGTGGAAAGCCACGGCATCATCTGGATCGGGCCCAAGCCCGAACATATCGAGACGATGGGCGACAAGGTTGCCGCCAAAAAGACGGCCGGTGCGCTCGGCCTGCCACTGGTGCCCGGCTCCGCAGGCGCGGTCGAGGATTTTGACGAGGCCCGCGTGATCGCCCGCGATATCGGCTATCCCGTCATCATCAAGGCGGCGTCCGGCGGCGGCGGGCGCGGCATGAAGGTGGTGAACAACGAGGAAGAGCTGGAAAGCCAGATGGGCCAGGCCCGCAGCGAAGCGAAATCGGCCTTCGGCGATGCCACCGTCTATATCGAGAAATATCTCGCCGATCCGCGCCATATCGAATTTCAGGTGTTCGGCGACGGCAAGGGCAATGCCATTCATCTGGGCGAGCGCGACTGTTCGCTGCAGCGCCGCCACCAGAAAGTTCTGGAAGAAGCGCCGTCCCCCGTCATCACCTCCGAGGAGCGTGAACGCATGGGTGCCGTCGTGGTCAAAGCGATGGCCGACATGGCCTATCGCGGCGCGGGCACCATCGAGTTCCTGTACGAAAATGGCGAATTTTTCTTCATCGAGATGAACACCCGCCTGCAGGTGGAGCATCCGGTGACCGAGATGATCACCGGCATGGATCTGGTGCGCGAACAGATCCGCATCGCCAGCGGCGAACCGCTGTCCCGCACACAGGATGAGATCACCTTCAGCGGCCACGCGATAGAATGCCGTATCAACGCCGAAGATCCAGAGAATTTCACACCCTCCCCCGGTAAAGTGACCGCTTATCATGCGCCCGGCGGCCTGTTCGTGCGCGTGGATAGCGGCCTGTATCAGGGCTATTCGGTGCCGCCTTACTATGACAGCATGATCGCCAAGCTGATCGTGTTCGGCCACACGCGCGAAGGCTGCCTGATGCGGCTCAATCGCGCGCTGGAAGAATTCGTGATCGAAGGCATGAAGACCACTATTCCGCTGCACCAGCGCCTGCTGGAAAATGCCGAGTTTCGCAGCGGGGATTATACGATCAAATGGCTGGAGAAATGGCTAGCCGATGAGCGTGAGGCCAGAGAGAGCTGAGGGGCGGTTTTCATTCTCCAAACATAGGGCGCAACCGAAGCTGTCCCTGACGCATTGATCCTGTGAAAAGCCGGCCTGCCCCAAGGCCGCCACCCCAACACAGGATCTATCCCAATGCGCTACAACAAGCTCGGCTCCACTGGCCTTTTCGTCTCCGAACTGTGCCTCGGCACCATGACCTTCGGCGGCGGCGACGGCATGTGGGGCAAGATCGGCACATTGGGTCAGAAGGACGCCGAGACGTTGATCGGAACGGCACGCGACGCCGGCGTCAATTTCATCGACACCGCCAATGTCTATCATGCCGGCCAGTCCGAGGAGATTACCGGGCAGGCGCTGAAAAATCTCGACATCCCGCGTGACGAGATGGTGGTCGCCACCAAGGGCTATGGTCAAATGGGCAAAGGCCCCAATGGCCGGGGCAATTCGCGCTATCATATCATCGATGCCTGCAAGGCCAGCCTGAAGCGGTTGCAGCTCGATCATATTGATCTCTATCAAATCCACGGTTTCGATCCGGCCACGCCGATCGAGGAAACCATGCATGCGCTCGATACGCTCGCGCAGCATGGCCATGTCCGCTATATCGGCGTGAGCAACTGGGCCGCCTGGCAGATCAGCAAGGCGATCGGTATCAGCTATAATCGCGGCCTGGCCCGGTTCGAATCGTTGCAAGCCTATTATACGCTGGTGGGCCGGGATCTGGAGCGCGAGATCGTGCCCATGCTCGATAGCGAAGATGTGGGCTTGATGGTGTGGAGCCCGCTGGCTGGCGGCTATCTCACCGGCAAATATTCTGGCGACGGCGCGGATAAAGACGGCCGCCGTGCAGATTTCGATTTCCCCCCGGTTGACACCGGACGCGGCGACAAGGTGATTGAAGCGATGCGCCCGATCGCAAAGGCGCATGGGGTGTCGATGGCGCAGATTGCCCTGTCCTGGCTGCTGCACCAGAAGGCGGTGACAAGCGTGATCGTGGGCGCCAAGAAACTGTCCCAGCTGGAAGACAATCTGGCATCCACCAAAATCGCGCTCACCGACGAGCAGCTCTCATCGCTCGACAAGGTCAGCGCCCTTCCGTCGGAATATCCCGGCTGGATGTTCGAGCGGCAGGGCGAATATCGCCGCAACCTGATGACGCCCGCGCCGCGCGGCGACAACTGATCGCACGCGCAAGATTGGAGAAGCCGACAATGCCCCAGACCATGACCTTCGATTTCATCTCGGACGTTTCGTGCCCCTGGTGCATCGTCGGCCTGCGCGGGCTGGAGATCGCACTGGAGGAACTGAGCGATACGATCGAGCCGGCCATCACCTTCCATCCCTTCGAACTGAACCCGCACATGCCACCCGGCGGACAGGATATCGGCGAACATGTCGCGGAAAAATACGGATCGACGCCCGAGCAGCGCAAGGCGAATGGGGCGATGATCCGCCAGCGCGCCGCCGATGTCGGCTTCGACATGGCGGACCGAAGCGATGGCCGCATCTACAACACATTCGACGCGCACCGCCTGCTCCATTGGGCGAAGCTGGAAGGCAAGCAGCTTGCGCTCAAGCACCGGCTGTTCACCGCCTATTTCACCGAAGGCGGTGCGACCGAGGATCATGATGTGCTGATCGACTGCGCTGGTGATGCAGGCCTAGATACCGACGAGGCGCGCGCGCTGCTCGCGAGCGACCGGTACGCCGCCGATGTTCGCGCAGAAGAGGAACGCTGGCGGCGCGAAGGCATCAATTCCGTGCCAACCATCATCATCGACAAGCGCTACGTCATCAGCGGCGGCCAGCCCCCGGAAGCGTTCGAACGCGCATTGGCGCGCATCGCGGAGGAAAAAGCAGCGGCGGCCTGACACCGCACATGTGGCCATCAGAATTCGTTCAGCTAATACTGCTATAATCTGAATATGGATCTCAGCATTCTCTGGCGGCACCATCGGGCCAAATCGATTATCGCGGCGATCGCGATCCATCTGCTGCTGGGCTATGCCTTGATCTCCGGCCTGGGCGGTGAGCTCGTGCGGCAGACGAGTGACAGCCTCAAGACCTTTACGATCGAAGAGCCTGCACCTCCGCCTCCACCGCCCCCTCCGCCCGTCACACCAAAACCCGATGCGAAGGAAGAGGGCGCGGCGTCTCCGCCCAATATCCAATCCAAGGCCAGCGCCGTGGTGGCGCCCGAACCGGTGGTAAAGCTGCCAGTTCCCCCGCCGCCGATCACTGCCGCGCCCGAGCCAAAACAGGGCACCGACCGAACCAGCGGCGCGTCCGATATCGCGGGCCCCGGCAGTGGCGCGGGCGGCATTGGGAACGGTACCGGCAGTGGCAATGGCGGCGACGGCGCGGGCAGCGGCGGCTTCCCACCCACCCAGGCGCGTCTGGTCAGCGGGCGGATCACGCCGAAGGATTATCCCCCCTCAGCAGCCAGAGCGCGCGTGGAAGGCATTGTCGGCGCCAATCTCTACATCGGCCCCGATGGCCGGGTGACGCGCTGCGTGGTGAAGATTTCCAGCGGCAATCAGGCGCTGGACGACACCACCTGCCGCCTCATCATCCAGCGCTTTCGCTATGAACCCGCCCGCGACACCGATGGCCGCCCCGCATCCGACATCGTGGGGTGGGAACAACGCTGGTGGCTGGGGCGCCGCTAGACCGAAAGCCTGCCTTGCCCCTGCCCCGCGCGCCTCATATATCGGGCGCAACAATCTTACAGGCGAGGACCAGCGTGACCGTAGCAACCCCCGATTTCGATTTCGGCCTTCCCGAAATGGCCGAGCAGATCCGCGAAACCGTCCGCCGCTTTGCCGATGAGCAGATCGCCCCCCTTGCGGACCGCGTCGACCGGGAAGATTGGTTTCCTAAGGATGAGCTGTGGAAGCAAATGGGCGATCTCGGATTGCACGGCATCACCGTAAGCGAGGACGATGGCGGGCTCGGTCTCGGCTATCTGGAGCATGTCATCGCGGTGGAAGAAATCAGCCGCGCCAGCGCTTCGATCGGCCTCAGCTATGGCGCGCACTCCAATCTGTGCATCAACCAGATCGCGCGCTGGGCCAGCCCGGAGCAGAAGGCGAAATATTTGCCCGGCCTCATCAGCGGCGCGCATGTCGGCTCTCTTGCCATGAGCGAGGCCGGGGCCGGTTCCGACGTGGTCTCGATGAAGCTGAAGGCGGATGCGGTGCAGGGCGGCTATCTGCTGAACGGCACCAAATATTGGATCACCAACGCGCCCTATGCCGAAACGCTGGTGGTCTATGGCAAAACGGACGCTTCGGCAGGATCGAAGGGCATCACCGCCTTCCTGATCGAAAAGGGCATGCCGGGCTTCTCCATCGGCCAGAAGATCGAAAAGGTGGGCATGCGCGGCTCGCCCACGGCAGAGCTGGTGTTCGACGACTGCCATGTGCCGGCAGAAAATGTGATGGGCCCCGTCGGCGGCGGCGTGGGCGTGCTGATGAGCGGGCTGGATTATGAGCGCGTGGTGCTGGCCGGGCTGCAGCTGGGCGTGATGCAGGCCTGTCTCGATACCGTGATACCTTATGTTCGCGAGCGGCAGCAATTCGGCAAGCCGATCGGCGCGTTCCAGTTGATGCAGGCCAAGGTGGCGGACATGTATGTCGCGCTGAATTCGGCACGCGCCTATGTCTATGCCGTTGCGCGGGCCTGCGACAATGGCAAGACCACGCGCTTCGATGCGGCGGGCGCGATCCTGCTGGCGTCGGAAAGTGCGGTGAAAGTGGCGCTGGAGGCCGTGCAGGCGCTCGGCGGCGCGGGCTACACCACCGACTGGCCGGTGGAACGCTATATGCGCGATGCCAAGCTGCTCGATATCGGCGCGGGCACCAATGAAATTCGCCGTATGCTGATTGGCCGCGAGCTGATCGGCGCAGGCTGACCTACCCTTTAAAATCCCTCAATCCGGAGCATCCATCATGACCATCGATTTCACCGGCAAGGTTGCCATCGTCACCGGCGCGGGCGGCGGGCTGGGGCGCGAATATGCGCTGGAACTGGCCAAGCGCGGCGCACATGTCGTGGTGAACGATCTGGGCGGATCACGCGACGGCACCGGCACATCAGACGCTGCCGACAAGGTTGTGGCCGAGATCGAGGCGGCGGGCGGCACGGCCATGTCCAACGGCGGTTCGGTGACGGAATATGATCAGATGGTCGCCATGGTGGAGGCGGCCAAGGCCAAATGGGGCCGCGTCGATATCCTGATCAACAATGCCGGCATCCTGCGCGACAAGAGCTTCGCCAAAATGGAGCCCGCCGATTTCGATCTGGTGGTGCAGGTGCATCTCATCGGCTCCGCCAACGTCACCAAGGCGGTGTGGGAAACGATGCGTGAGCAGAATTACGGCCGCATCCTGATGACAGCCAGCTCCACCGGGCTGTTCGGCAATTTCGGCCAGGCCAATTATGGCGCGGCCAAGCTGGGCCTCGCTGGGCTCACCAAGACGCTGTATCTCGAAGGCGCGAAATATAACATCAAGGTCAACACGCTGGCCCCCACCGCGGGCACCCGCATGACCGAGGATATCCTTCCCGAGCAGGCGTTCGAGGCGTTCGATCCGGTTAATGTCGTTCCCGCCGCGCTCTATCTGGTGAGCGAAGACGCGCCGACCAACGCCATCATCGGCGCAGGCGCGGGCGTCTATCAGGCCAGCTATGTCACGCTGACACAGGGCGTCGCCCTGCCTCCGGAAAAACGCACCGTGGAAGGCGTGGCCGAAGCGTTCGAACAAATTACAGACCGCAAGGGCGAAACCGTGCCGCAATCGGGCAGCGAGCAGGCCATGAGCATCATGAAAGCGCTGCAAGCGCTGCAAGCGCTCGGCTGACTTATTCTAAGATCTTGTCATCGCGCTGCCTTTCGGCATGCGTGATGGCAGGCAAGGGCAGCCCCGGCGGCAACATCCGCCGACGTGCCCTACCGTGTTGACATACTAACACAGCCAGCATAGCTTCCCTTGCAATCAACAGGGGAGAAGCGCGCCATGTATAGCGAAACAGATCTGCAATCCGCCGTGGCGGCGGGGGCCATCAGTGCGGAGGCGGCGGATTCGTTTCGCGCGCATATCAGCACCGCGCGTCAGTCACCGATGGTGGATGAGGAACAGTTCCGCCTGCTGACCGGTTTTAACGATATCTTTGTGGCGATCGCGGTCGTCATCATGCTGGTGGCCGTTGGTGGCATCGGCCAGGCATTAACGCCTGTTTTCGACGGACCTCCACCCTTTGCCGGATTGTTCGTCGCTGGTGCAGCCTGGGGCCTTGCCGAGTTTTTCACCCGCAAGCGCCGCATGGCGCTGCCCAGCATCATCCTGCTGCTCGCCTTTGTCGGCGGTCTGTTTGAGGCATGGCTTGGCTTCGGTTTCATGACCGGCATTTTCGAAAGTGGTTCGGCCACGACGAACAATCTTGGCGAAGCCCTCTGGGTGGCATTGAGCGCGTTGCTGACCGGGGGCGGTGCATGGCTGCACTGGCGCCGGTTCCACGTCCCCATCACTATTACCGCCGGCGCCGCGGCGCTGGCAGGCACGGTCGCCGCCTTGATCGTCTCTGCCATTGGCGCAAACAATCAGGATCTTGGCGACATCATGCTGGCCATCGTCTTTCTTCTAGGCCTCGCCGTGTTCGCCTTCGCGATGTGGTGGGACATGTCCGATCGGCAACGGGAATCACGGCGCAGCGATGTCGCCTTCTGGCTGCATCTGCTGGCCGCACCGATGATCGCTCACCCGCTTTTCTCGCTTCTTGGAGTCACGGATGGCGGCATGGTCGGTGTGGCGGGGGCAATCGGCGTGATCGCCGTTTATCTGCTGTTCGCCATTGTCGCTCTGGCGATCGACCGGCGCGCCTTGCTCGTCTCGGCGCTGGCCTATGTGCTGTTTGCGCTGACCGAGCTGTTCCGCCAGTTTGGCGTGGTTGAGTTTAACGTCGCGCTGACCGCGCTGGTCATCGGATCGGCACTGCTGACGCTCTCCGCCTTCTGGACACCGATCCGCCAGATGGTGGTGGAGAGGCTGCCTGGCACATGGCAGGCGCGGTTGCCGATCTCGGGCCTCGTGGTCGCCTGACCGTCAGTTGCCGACCAGTTTCATCAATTTACGTTCAACAGGGGCCAGCACAGGAACAAGCTCATGCCCCCGCTTCAGGACGGCGCCACCCTCACCCACCAGCGCCCACATGCCTTGGCGCTGGCGCAGGGCGGGCCGTTTCTCGATGCGATATTCCGGACGTTCGGCGGCGCGGCGGAAGCAGCTGAACACGGCGGCATCCTTGCCAAAATCGATGGCATAATCCTTCCAGTTTCCCGCTGCCACCATACGGCCATATAGATCGAGGATGCGCATCAGCTCCACCCGGTCGAACCCGACCTGGGAGGGTTTTCCAGCCGGGGGAAAAGGCAGGATATTGCTCATCAGGCGCGGTCGCGCTGCTCCGCCTGATCCTGCCCATGCTCAGTCTGCTCCCGGCCAAGGCGGGCCTCCAGCGCATCGATCTTGGCCTGCATGATCTCGAGCCGCTGCATCATCGGATCGCCGCTCTGCGCACATGGCGTGCCATATGGCACGAAATCCTGCGTGTAATTTTCCGCGGCCACAAGGGTGGAACGCGCCTTCTGCCCCACCATGGTCGCGCCATCCGGCACATCGCCGGTTACCACGGCATTGGCACCGACGCGCGCACGTGCGCCGATCGTGATCGGCCCCAGAATTTGCGCGCCTGAGCCGATAATGACATCATCTTCAATTGTGGGATGGCGCTTGCCGGGCTCGCCATTGGTCGGGTTGGTCCCGCCCAGCGTCACGCATTGGTAGATGGTGACATTGTCGCCGATTTCCGCGGTTTCCCCGATCACGGTAAAACCATGATCCAGAAAGAAATGCCGCCCGATCCTGGCGCCGGGATGAATGTCGATCGCCGTCAGCATGCGCGAAATATGGTTGACCAGCCGCGCGAGGAAATAGAGCTCGCCCATGAACAGCCAGTGCGCGATGCGATGGAATCCCAGCGCCCACACGCCAGGATAGGTCAGAATTTCCCACCGTGAACGCGGCGCGGGATCGCGCTCCTTGATCGATTCCAGATAGGCTATGAGGTCCCGAAGCATGGGCGCGCTCCTTGTAGTTCAAGGTGCAAGATAGGAAAGCGGGCACGGCTTGACCAGTGCCGCCTTGTGCAGTTGCAGCAGAGCATGGATCCGGCCGGCGCTGGACTTATCGAGTTTTCCGCTTATTTTGGCGGAAATAATCGACAGGACCCAGATTTGAGCAACTATCTCCCCACGCTGAAACAGCTGCAATATCTCGCCGCGCTGAAGGAGCATGGCCATTTCGGCCGCGCAGCGGAAAGCTGTTTCGTGACGCAGTCGACATTATCGGCCGGGCTGCGCGAGCTGGAGTCGCTGCTGGGCGTGACGCTGGTGGAGCGCACGCGGCGGGTGGTGCGGTTCACTCCGCTGGGCGATGCCATCGTGGCCAAGGCCCATCAGGTGCTGCGCGGCGCGGAAGAGCTCAGCGACATGGCCAAGTCTGCCGGACAACCGCTCAGCGGCGATCTGCGGATGAGCGTGATCCCCACCATCGCGCCGTTCCTGCTGCCGCGCCTGCTGCCCGATCTGCGGCGCAACCATGCCGATTTGAAGCTGTATCTGCGCGAAGAAACCAGCTCAGACGCGTGTGAGGCGCTGCACCATGGGCAGGTGGATTGCGTGCTGCTCGCCTTGCCCTACCCCTGCGGCGACAGCGAGCATGAACCGCTGTTCGAGGACCGGCTGTTCGTGGCCTTTCCCAAGGATGATCCACGCGAATTGCCGGCCTATATTCCGCCCAATTTCATCGACGAGACCCGGCTGCTGCTGCTTACCGACGGGCATTGCCTGAAGGATCATGCGCTGGCCGCCTGCAACCGCCCGGAACTGCGTGCCTCGGCCACGATGATGGGCACCTCGCTGCACACGCTGGTGCAGATGGTGGACAATGGCCTCGGGCTGACATTGCTGCCCGAAATGGCGATCCGCGCCGGCTTGCTGCACGGTACGCAGGTGGAGGCGCGCCCGCTGAAAGCCAGGAACGCATCCCGCCAGATCGCGCTGCTATGGCGCAAGGCTTCTCCGCGCGAGGAGGAGTTTCGCCTGCTGGCGCGCGAGCTTCGTGGGCTCTACGCGGCCGAACTGGGCGCCAAGCTCGACGAATAGCGCGGCGAAAGCGCCCAGCCGCCGCCATATCGCTTGGGTTCATCAACGCTTTGCGATAGCGATGCGCAGTCATTTCAGCCCCCGGACGGGGCCCGCGCATTCGGGAGTATCGAGCGTCATGAAAAGCATTTTTATCGGGGCCGCGCTGTCCACCATCCTCGCCTGGCCGCTGGCTGCGCAGAATGTCGAGCCGCTTCCCCCGCAGGGTCAGCCAACGCATCCGCCGGCGTCCACCGGCCAGGCCGCGCAGACCACCACGCCGCCTCTGCCGGGCCAGGCCGCACCGCGCCCCTATCCCGCGCCAACCCCGTCGCAGACATCTGCGCTGCCGGCCCAGTCCGGAACGGCGCAGCCGGCGCCCGCGCAGCTGCCCTATGAGCAGCCCGCCGACAACGGCCAGATCAGCTCTCCTTCCGCACAGGCAACAAATGCGCCGGCCACACCGTCGGCCCCGGCCTATAAGCCCAGCGACTTCACGACGGTGGTCGATCTGATTCAGCAGTCGCCCGCGCATACCCGCCTCGCCGAATTGCTGGGCGATGGCATGATGGTCGGCGCGCTGGAGGAGCTTGGCCCCTTCACCATCTTTGCGCCCAGCAACAGCGCCTTCATGGCCATGGATCAGGCCGAGCTGGTCAGCCTGCTCGAGACCGAGAACAAGGCCACGCTCGACCGCCTGCTGAAATATCATGTGGTGAAGGGCTATCTCGCCTCATCCGAGCTGGTCAAGCAGCTGAAGGCCAATGGCGGGCGCGGCAGCCTGCCCACCTTGTCCGGCCAGACGCTGGTTGCCGGCCTGTCGCCCGAGGGCAAGGTGACGCTGACCGATCCGGAAGGGCATGTCGCCACCATTACCGCTTATGATCAGCCCGCGTTCAACGGTCTGGTGCATGTAACCGACACGGTCATGATCCCAGCCGAGCCCGACACAGGCAAGAAAAAGCGCCGCCGCTAAGCCCTATCAGCCCGGCTTGTCCGCCAGCACACCGCGGCGGGCCGGGGTCTCGAATGGAATGCCGTTGAACAGCCACAGCGCGACGGCGCTTCGGCTGATCAACTGGTGCATGGCAAAACTGAGCGCCAGCGCCGCTGCCGACACGCCGATCCAGCCGATCAGCGGCGGCACGGCATTGGCAACGCTGAGCAGCGTGAGCGCCAGAATGATCGGATGATGAAACAGGTAGACGGTGAAAGACGCGTCCACCCATTTGCGGACAAAGGGCGAGGGTCTGGCCGCCCATCTCGTCAGCAGCGCGAACAGGCTGGACACAAGACAGAGCGCGGCAATGCCGGACAGGACTTCCAGAGATGCCGTGGCCACGCGGCTATCGGACCCCTCCAGCATGGCATAGCCGATCAGCGCCGCCACGCCGATGGCGAGGTTGATCGGCTGAAACCGTTCCAGCGACGCGCGCACATCGGCTGAACGCTGGCACAATATACCGGCAACGAACCAAGGCAGATTGCCCAACAGTTCCTCGACATGAATGAAGCCCATCGCGAACACCGGCTGCGCGCCGAACAACAGGGCATATAGATGCATGCCCACCAGCCACAGCCCCGCCAGCAGGCCCAGGATCGGCCAGATCAGCGGCAGGGCCAGAAACCGCTGCATCGCCCGGCTGTCGATCAGCCTGCACAAGGTCGGCCAGCTGAGCGCCAGCAACACGCACAGCATCATCATGCACGGCAGGAACCAAAGATAGTCGAGCGGGTGCGGCCAGGGCAGCGTAAAGATCTGCCAGCCTATGACATGCCCGTTCTGTGCGTATGCTAGCATGGCCCGCTGTAGCGGCAGGAGCAGCAGGCCAGCGGTGAGCAGCGGCAGGCCGAGGCGCGTAAGGCGTGCCTGCAGCCAAAGGCCGCGCGCGCGGCGCGCCAGCAGGAATGCCGAAAAGAAACCGGCGATCAGGAAGAACCCCGGCATGCGAAAGCTTTGGGTGACGAAGGCCACCATGCCGAGAAAGGCGGAGGTCTGGCCCGAATGCACCAGCCAGTGCCCGCTGGGCACATAAGCGAGCGCAGCATGAAAGGGGATGCCCAGCAGCATGAACAGCGCGCGCGCGGCATCGAAATGATGGAGCCGGTCTTTCGAGGCGGAGACGGTGGCCAGCTTGGTTTCCTCTGGGACAAACATGCTTTCAGATCTGTCCCGCATAGCGCGATAGCTTTTCGATCCGTTTAAACGGCACGACGTGAAACGACATAAGGCAGCAAAAAGCTGCATCACGCCGATCCGGCAGATGCCCGTCCGGAAGAGATCGCACCGCCTGAACCCGCTTAGCGCATGAAAAAAGGGGCACCCGGATGGATGCCCCTCTCTCTGTTTGAAACGGTGGTGACCGGACTTAGAAGTCCATGCCGCCCATACCGCCCATGCCGCCCATGCCGCCGCCGGGCATGCCGCCGCCGCCATTCTTGTCTTCGGGCAGCTCGGCCACGCACGCTTCCGTGGTGATGAGCAGACCGGCGACCGAACCGGCGTCCTGCAGCGCAGTGCGCACAACCTTGGTCGGATCGATCACGCCAGCTTCGACGAGATTTTCATATTCGTCGCTGAACGCATTGAAACCGAAGTCCGTATTGTCCTGATCGAGCAGTTTGCCGGACACGACGGCGCCGTCGAAGCCTGCATTCTGTGCGATCTGACGGACCGGAGCGGTCAGCGCCTTGCGGACGATATCGATACCGCGGGTCTGGTCGCTGTTCGCGCCTTCCATGCCGTCGAGCGAGCGCGTGGCGTAGAGAAGGGCCGTACCGCCGCCGGGGACGATGCCCTCTTCGATGGCCGCCTTGGTGGCGTGACGCGCGTCTTCCACGCGGTCCTTCTTTTCCTTCACTTCGACTTCGGTGGCACCGCCAACCTTGATCACGGCCACGCCGCCGGACAGCTTGGCGCGGCGCTCTTCGAGCTTCTCGCGGTCATAGTCAGACGTGGTGGATTCGATCTGTGCGTTGATGGCGTCCACGCGGTCCTTGATCGCTGCGGCATCACCCGAACCATCGACGATGGTGGTGTTGTCCTTGTCGATCGTTACGCGCTTGGCTTCACCGAGCATGTTCAGCGTGACGTTCTCGAGCTTGATGCCGAGATCTTCGCTGACCATTTCGCCGTTCGTCAGAATAGCGATGTCTTGGAGCATGGCCTTGCGGCGGTCGCCGAAGCCCGGTGCCTTCACGGCTGCAACCTTCAAGCCGCCGCGCAGCTTGTTCACGACGAGCGTGGCCAGAGCCTCACCCTCGATGTCTTCTGCGATGATTAGCAGCGGACGCCCGGCCTGTACCACGGCTTCCAGAATGGGAAGCATCGCCTGCAGGTTGGACAGCTTCTTCTCGAAGATCAGGATGTACGGATCGTCGAGCTCAACCGTCATCTTCTCACTGTTGGTGATGAAGTATGGCGACAGATAACCGCGGTCGAACTGCATGCCTTCCACGACGTCGATCTCGAACTCGAGGCCCTTGGCTTCTTCCACGGTGATCGGCGCGTTGTGGCCAACCTTGTCCATAGCTTCTGCAAGCTTCTCGCCGATTTCCTTGTCGCCATTGGCGGAGATCGTGCCGACCTGTGCAATTTCCTTGGAACCGGAAATGGCCTTGGAGCGGCTCTTGAGGTCTTCGACAACCTTGATCACGGCCAGATCGATGCCGCGCTTCAGATCCATCGGGTTCATGCCGGCGGACACCGACTTCATGCCTTCGCGCACGATGGCCTGCGCCAGCACGGTTGCGGTGGTGGTGCCGTCGCCAGCTGCGTCATTGGTCTTGGATGCGACTTCGCGAAGCATCTGCGCGCCCATGTTCTCGAACTTATCCTTCAGTTCGATTTCCTTGGCTACGGACACGCCGTCCTTGGTGATGCGCGGTGCGCCGAAGCTCTTGTCGAGCACGACGTTGCGGCCCTTGGGGCCGAGCGTTACCTTTACGGCGTCGGCGAGGATATCCACGCCCTTCATGATGCGCTCACGCGCGTCGCGGCCGAATTTTACGTCTTTGGCTGCCATGTGATAAATTCCTTTATTGGGTTGAAGTTATAAAAAGCGCCTGTCGCTCAGCCGATGATGCCGAGGATGTCGCTTTCCTTCATGATGATCAGATCTTCCCCGTTCACCTTAACCTCGGTGCCCGACCATTTGCCGAACAGGATCTTGTCACCGGACTTTACGTCGAGCGGCGTGACGGTGCCGTTATCGGCGCGAACACCGGTGCCGATGGCGACGACTTCGCCTTCCTGCGGCTTTTCCTGAACGCTATCGGGAATGATAATCCCGCCGGCGGTTTTCTGTTCGGCTTCGACGCGGCGTACGAGCACGCGGTCGTGGAGCGGACGAAAGTTCATAAATTGTCCCTTTCCTTAAGGTTTCTGATCATGTGCGGTTCTGCCCTACCAATGGATGGCCACAGGCATTCGTTGCAAAATTTCTGTTAGCACTCTCGACTGGTGAGTGCCAACGCAGCGGGATATGGCCGGTTTTGATGACAGATCAAGGGCGATGGTGAGGTATTTTTTGCGGCGCAATCACTGCAAAATGCAGGCTAGCGGACACGTCAGGGATAGGAACAACGCCCCGCTAATTGAAAGGCCGATCCCAAACGCTTGCGAACATCGGTCTTTCCGGCCTTCGCCGGGATGACGCGCGCCGGGCAGCGCTTTCGGTTACGCAGAGCGCGCCGGAAGCCCTGCCGCCCGCAACGCGGCATGCGCCTCGCCGATCGTGGCTTCGCCGAAATGGAAGATGGAGGCGGCCAGCACGGCGCTGGCACGGCCCTTGGTCACGCCCTCCACCAGATGATCGAGTGAGCCCACGCCGCCACTGGCAATCACCGGCACGGACACTGCGTCCGCCATGGCGCTGGTCAGCGCCAGATCAAAGCCTTCACGGGTGCCGTCGCGGTCCATCGATGTAATCAGCAATTCGCCAGCACCCAGATCGACCAGCCGCCGCGCATGTTCCAGCGCATCGATGCCGGTGGCCTTGCGCCCGCCATGGGTGAAAATTTCCCAGCCGTCGCCATCCTCGCGTCGCCGCGCATCGATTGAGGCAACCACGCACTGGCTGCCGAAGCGTGCGGCGATATCGCTCACCACTTCGGGCCGTGAGACGGCGGCGCTGTTCACCGCCACCTTGTCCGCGCCCGCCATCAGCAGCGCGCGCGCATCGTCTGCCGTGCGGATACCACCGCCCACGGTCACCGGCATGAAGCAGACCTCTGCCGTGCGCCGCACCACGTCGACGATGGTTTCGCGGCCTTCATGGCTGGCGCCGATATCCAGAAAGCACAGCTCGTCCGCGCCTGCCGCGTCATAGGCGCGCGCCTGCTCGACCGGGTCACCGGCATCGACCAAATCCACGAAATTGACGCCCTTGACCACGCGGCCATCGGCCACGTCGAGACAGGGAATGACCCGAATGCGAACGGTCAAGCGCCTGCCCCCAGCGCGATCGCCGTCGCCAGATCCAGCGTGCCGTCATAGATGGCCCGTCCGGTGATCACGCCCTCGATTCCCTGATCGGCCTGCAGCGCGAGCATGCGGATATCGGCAATACCCTTCACCCCGCCGCTGGCGATCACCGGGATATCGACCGAGCGCGCCAGATCGACCGTCGCCTCGATATTGCAGCCCTTCATCATGCCGTCGCGGCCCACATCGGTGAACAGCAAGGCCGCAACCCCGGCATCCTCGAACCGGCGGGCCAGATCGACCACCGTTATATCGCTCTTTTCTGCCCAGCCGTCGGTCGCCACCATGCCATCGCGCGCATCGACCGCCACGACAATGCCGCCTTCCCAGTCCCGCGCGGCAGCCTTGACGAACTCCGGATCCTTCAGCGCCGCCGTACCGATCACCAGCCGCGATACCCCGAGTGCGAACCAACGGTCCACCGCCGCCCGGTTGCGAATGCCGCCACCCAGCTGCACATGGCCGGGGAATGCCGCGACGATGGCCTCCACCGCGGCAGCATTGCGCGCTTCCCCCGCAAAAGCTCCGTCCAAGTCCACGACGTGCAGATATTGCGCACCCAGTTCGGCAAAGCGCAGCGCCTGTGCAGGCGGATCGTCGGCATAGACGGTGGCGCGGTCCATATCGCCTTCGGCCAGACGGACCACTTCGCCGCCCTTCAGATCGATCGCGGGAAAAATGATCATGGTTTCCACTCCAGAAAGCGTTTCATGAGCGCGATGCCATAGCCCTGGCTCTTTTCAGGGTGGAACTGCACGCCCAGCATATTGCCGCGCGCCACCGCCGCAACCACAGGGCCGCCATGATCCGTCACCGCCAGCACATCCGCCTGATTGCTGGGTTCAAACGCGTAGCTGTGCAGGAAATAGGCCTCACCAGGCTGCACCACATCATGCGCTCTATCCAGCGTCACCGCGTTCCAGCCCATATGCGGCACCCGCACTTCGCGCAGTTTCGGATCGAGCGCGCTCACCGTGCCGCCGATCCAGCCGAGCCCGTGATGCTTGCCATGCTCCAGCCCCACGCCTGCCATCATCTGCATGCCCACACAGATGCCCAGGAACGGCACACCGTCCCGCCGCACCCGGTCGTTCAGCGCCGCGACCATGCCGTCGATCCCGAACAGCGCCGCACGGCAATGGGCAAACGCCCCCACGCCCGGCAGCACGATCCGGTCCGCCGCGGCCACCACCGCCGGATCGCTGGTCACCGCCACATCATCTGCGCCCGCCGCCTTCAGCGCATTGTGCACCGAATGCAGATTGCCTGCGCCAAAATCGATCAGGGCTGTCCTGCTTGCCATATGTCCGGTTCGTCCTGCGCCTGTTCGCCTGAGCTTGATGGCCTAAGTCTGATGACCTGAGTCTGATGAGAAGCGCCTGCTCAAAGGCGCCCGGGGATCATCCGCCCAGCTGCCCCTTGGTGCTGGGTATCGCATCGCCCTTGCGCGGGTCCAGCTCCACCGCCTGCCGGATCGCGCGGGCAAAACCCTTGAACAGGCTCTCACAGATATGGTGGTTGTTCTTGCCGTAAAGCAGCTCGATATGCAGCGTGATCCCGGCTGCATCGGCCACCGAATGGAACCAGTGTTCGATCAGCTCGGTATCCAGCTCGCCCAGTTTTTCCTGCGTGAAGCCGGCTTTCCAGACCAGCCAGCTGCGGCCCGAAATGTCGAGCGCCACGCGGCTCAGCGTTTCGTCCATCGGCGAATAGGCCTGGCCGTAACGGTGGATGCCCGCCTTGTCGCCCAGCGCCTCCAGCAGTGCCTGCCCCAGCGCAATGGCGCTGTCTTCCGCCGTATGATGCTGATCGACATGCAGATCGCCGTCCACCTTCAGCTCCAGATCGATGAGCGAGTGACGGGCGAACTGCTCGATCATGTGATCGAGAAAGCCGATCCCGGTCGACACGTCATATTGCCCGGTCCCGTCCAGATTCAAATGGACGCGGATTGCGGTTTCCTTGGTCGAGCGGTCGATGGTTCCTGTGCGCATGGGCCGGATATACGCCCCCGCCCGCGCTTTGAAAGCCCCCGCCCGGTCTTATCGCGGCAAAACTCTTAACCGCCTGGATTCAATAGGCGCTTCGGTCCACGAGTCCGCGCATGAGTGATGATATGCCAGACAGCCTGATTCCCTATGACGAAATCGTGCAGGAAGCCCTGCGCGCCGTGGTGGGCCGCGTCCTGACCGAAGTCGAGGCGGGCGGTCTGCCCGGCGAACATCATTTCTACATCACCTTCAAGACGCACGCTAAGGGCGTCTCCATCCCCACCCATCTCATCGAACGGTTCCCCGATGAGATGACGATCGTGATCCAGCATAAATATTGGGATTTGAAGGTGGGCGACAGCCATTTCGAGGTGGGCCTGAGCTTCAACCAGATCCCCAGCCATCTCATCATCCCCTTCTCCGCCATCACCGCCTTTGTCGACCCGGCGGTCGATTTCGCCCTGCAGTTCCAGGTCGACGGCGAACTCACCGCGATGGACCATGAGGACGCTGCCGAGAATGACGGCCCGACGATCGAGCAGGAAGACGGCAGCAATGTTGTCAATGTGGACTTCGGCAAGAAAAAGTAACGCGTTGTCCTAAACAGTTATTCGGCAAATGATTGCGAGCTGTCATCTAAAAACCCCTCCAAAGTCGTTATTGTAAGCCGGTGAGGCCTATCGTAATGGTGGCGCCCCTAGTGGGTTATAAAGTTGGTTGCTTTGTATCGTAGATTTGGGCGGAGAAAAAATAGTGAATAATTCAACCCGAGCTTCCGTTTTTTATGCGGCTTTCGTAGCATTGACCGGACAAGCTCTTGCGATTGCGCCTAGTTCTAACGATGAAGCTGACTTTTGCACGCGGCTTGGCAGGTCTATTGGGCTTGATGAAGCCAAGCTCGCTGATGGCAAGGGCAAGTGGAAAGCGAGCCCATTCAACTTCGGCCAACGCTTCCTGTTCGGTGGTAGTGCTGCAACATCGGTCAATGTTGAGCCGATAGAACCCACAACAGTTGACGACTTTAAACGGGCAGAAGGGATGTGCGAGGCCGATGGCAAGGGTGCGGCCTGCCGCCTTGTTGGACCGGTTAATTTTACGTTCGGCTGGAAAGGCAATAAAACGGTGACCTTTGTTCTGCCCAATGAGACCGCAACGGTTAGGGTTGAGGGGTCAAAGACCACATGTCAGTCTGGCTAAAACAATGCGAAAGATTGATCGGTTCGTTTGACGAGTGATCGGCAGAAATCCCCCTCCCCTGCAATCCCGGCCCTTCGCGGAACATCTCGCCCCCTGGAAAAGCGGACAGCATTTTGCAGGCACAGCGTCGCGATCAAATCTGGATTTGACTTCTGCTGCACGTGGATGGGAGAGGGATGGCAAAGTCCAATCGCGAAAGATGTGATCCCATGACCAACACCCGCACCGAAACCGATTCCATTGGCCCGATCGAGGTTCCTGCCGACAGCTATTGGGGGGCGCAGACGCAGCGCAGCCTGGAGAATTTCCCGTTCGCCGAGCGCGAGCGGATGCCGATCCGGCTGGTGCATGCGCAGGCCATCGTGAAGCAGGCGGCGGCGCGCGTGAACCGGTCCCATGGGCTCGACGCCAAGTTCGCCGATGCCATCGAGGCGGCGGCCAGCGCGATCACCTCCGGCGAGTATGACGATCAGTTTCCGCTCACCATCTGGCAGACCGGATCCGGCACGCAGACCAATATGAACGTGAACGAGGTGATCGCCGGGATCGCCAATGAAAAGCTGGCGGGCACACGCGGCGGCAAGGAGCCGGTCCACCCGAACGATCATGTGAACCAATCCCAATCCAGCAACGACACTTTTCCCACCGCGCTGCACATCGCCAGCGCCGTGGCGGTGCATGAGCAGCTGATGCCCGCGCTCGACCGGCTCACGCAGGCGCTGGAAAAGAAGGCGCGCGACTGGGACCATATCGTCAAGATCGGCCGCACGCATTTGCAGGATGCCACGCCGCTGACGCTGGGCCAGGAATTTTCGGGTTACACCGCGCAGCTGATCAGCTGCAAAAAGCGCATCGAAGGAGCGGTGAACGGCAATATCTTGAAGCTGGCGCTGGGCGGCACCGCCGTCGGCACCGGATTGAACGCGCCCAAGGGTTTCGACGTGGATGTAGCCGCGCAGATTGCCGATATCACCGGTTTGCCGTTCGAGACCGCGCCCAACAAGTTCGAGGCGCTGGCCGCCAATGACGGCGCCGTGTTCCTCGGCGGCGCACTCAATACACTGGCCGTGGCGCTGACCAAGATCGCCAACGACATCCGCCTGCTCGGCTCCGGCCCCCGTTCCGGCCTTGGTGAGCTGGACCTGCCCGCAAACGAGCCGGGCAGCTCGATCATGCCGGGCAAGGTGAACCCTACCCAGTGCGAGATGCTGACCATGGTCGCAGCCCAGGTGATGGGCTGTCAGCAGGCGATCACGATCGGCGGGCTGCAGGGCCATATGGAACTGAACGTGTTCAAGCCGCTGATCGGATCGAACATCCTGCGCATGATCGATCTGATGGCCGTCGGTATGGACAGCTTTGCCGAGCGCTGCGTGGATGACATGACCGCCAATGAAGACCGCATCAAGGAACTGGTCGATCGATCGCTGATGCTCGTCACCGCGCTGGCACCCGTGATCGGCTACGACAATGCCGCCAAGATCGCCAAGCATGCCCATGCCAATGGCCAGACGCTCAAGCAGGCCGGGCTGGACCTTGGGCTGGTCGACGAAGCGACGTTCGACGAACATGTGAAGCCGGAGAATATGGTCGGCCGCTGATCGCGGATGGCATCTGGCCCGGACGCGCATCCACGCCCGTCCGGGCCGGGCGCCCTTTCCTACAGAGCATAGGCCGCGCTATCAGCGGCCCATGGATTTTCGCCCGACGCCCCAGCCGCCGCCATGCCCGTTCGAGGGATCGACGATATGCTGAGATTTGGGCCGAACGCATAGCGTCCTTTGCGAACTTCCGCACGGTTTCGGACAATTTCGGAACCGAGCCAATGCTTTGCCGTTCATATTCGAAACGTAACGACCGCAACGAAAGCGAGCATGGCAGGGCATGAATAAAGCGACCGATCAGTTTCAGGGGCCCGTACAGTCGCTGTTAGAACAATTGGCCAGCATGGCGGATGGCTTTTTCAAATTATTGCCGCTTCTGGCGATCGCCATTCTCGTCATCTTCATCACCTGGCTGTTTGCCAAAGGTGGACGCAAGATTGCCGACCGGGTGACTGGGCGCACCGAAATCCGTCCGTCGCTCAAGGCGCTGATCGATACGCTGGTTACCATCGCGATCTGGGTGGTAGGCCTGATGATTGCCGCAACGATCTTGCTGCCCGGCCTGACCCCGGCCAGCCTGCTTGCCGGCTTGGGCATTGGCGCCGTCGCCATAGGCTTTGCCTTTCAGGATATTTTCGAGAATTTTCTGGCCGGCGTGCTCATCATGGTGCGCAAGAAGATGCGGATCGGCGATGTGATCAGCTGCGAAGGCATTGAAGGCCGCGTGGAGCACATCACGCTGCGCGAAACGCACATCCGCCGCCTCAGCAATGAGGTGACGATCGTACCCAACTCCATGCTGTTCAAGAACCCGGTCGAGATATTCACCGATGACGACGAACGCCGCCATGAGGTGTCTGTCGGCGTGAGTTACGATACGGATCTGGAAGAGGCGCGCGAAGTGATCCTGAAAGCCGTGGAAGATGCCGACGGCGTCAACACGGACAAGCGCATCGACGTCTTTGCCTATGAATTTGGCGACAGCAGCATCAATTTCCGCCTGCGCTGGTGGGCGGGTTCCAAACCGCTCGAAATGCACCAGACGCGCGACACGGTCGTGCGGTCGGTCAAGCGCGCGCTCGACAGTGCAGGTATAGAAATTCCGTTCCCTTACATCACCCACACGTTCAAGGAGCCGGTGCCGCTGGATCAGGCCGCCACGCGCACCGAGAGCCCTTCCACCGGAGACTGACGCATGAACTTTTTCAAAACGCTCGCCACCACATTGATCGGCAAGAAGGTCAGTCAGAAGGTTGGTGACCGCACGCTCGGCAGCAGCATGGTTGGCGCTGGCGTCGGCTTTCTGGTCACCAAGGTCGCAACCCGCTCACTGCCCGGTGCAGCCTTGGTGGGTGGCGGCTATCTGGCCAAGAAGCTGTACGACAAGCGCAAGGCCGACAAGGCTCGCGAACAGTCGGCATCGAGCGGACTGAGCAACGAAGATACCGACATGGCCATGGCCCGCGCAGGCGGCGAAACCGATATCGTGACCAGCGAAATGGACGCGGCGCAATCCGATGCCGCCTTCGACACGAGCCGCGATGCGGAACAGCTGGACGCCATTCTGCCCCGCCCCGTCACTGGATAAACGCGGCAGATCCTGGCCTGTCTTTTCGCGGGATCGCTTTCACCATCGGCCTTGACGCAAGAGGTCGATGGTGGCCATGAACCGCCATGGCCGAACCGCTCCCACTAGAACGCTACGGCGTCCTTTTCGTGTTGTCCTCGCCCTCCGGCGCAGGCAAATCGACCATCGCACGCATGCTGATGCAATCGGACCCTCATATTTCGCTCTCCGTCTCCGCGACGACGCGCAAACCGCGGCCCAATGAGAAGGACGGCGTCGACTATCATTTCGTGGACGATACCGAGTTCGACCGAATGGTAGCCGAAAACCTGTTCCTTGAATGGGCGCATGTGTTCGATCACCGTTACGGCACGCTGAAAGCATCGGTCGATACGCTGCTTGGTCAGGGCAAGGACGTGCTGTTCGATATCGATTGGCAGGGCGCGCAGCAATTGCACCAGCGCGCCGGCAGCCAGGTGGCGCAGGTGTTCATCCTGCCCCCATCGATCGATGAACTGCGCCGCCGCTTGAAGAAGCGAGCTAGCGATACGGAGGACGTGATCGCCGGCCGCATGGCGCGGGCCCGTGCAGAGATCAGCCATTGGGACGGCTATGACTATGTCGTGGTCAATGACGATGTGGACCGCTGCTTCGGCGATGTCAGCACCATCCTGCGGGCCGAGCGCATGCGCCGCCGCCGCCAGACCGGGCTGATCGAGTTTGCCCGCGAATTGATGACAGACTGAAACGAAAAAGGGCCCCGCATCGCTGCGAGACCCCGTAGTTCCAAAGCTCTATCCCGGCTTAGCTGCCGAGCAGAGGCTGCACCACTGGAGCAAGCGCTGGATCGAGCGTACCGGCGGTGTTCAGGGCCGTCGCGATCGACTTCACCTTGGCATACCATTCCGGATCCGATGTGGCATTGTTCATGCCGATCGCCGCCGTGAGATAGGCATTGCCCAGCGCCGCATTGGTGGAATCGGCCTCATAGCCTTCTTCCGCCACGGTGGCGGCTTCTTCGAAATATGGCTGCGCGGTCGGCTTATCGGCCGTCTGCAACACGATGTTGCCGGTGCTGTTGAGCGCGTTCACGAACGCCAGGCGGGCATTGGCGTCGCCCATATTGGCTTCGTAAACCGCGCGGCGGGCGGGAACGGCTTCGATCAGCAGCGCATCGACATTGGCCATGTCGCCCGACTGCGCCTTGGCGATCGCAACCGTGGTCAGCGCATCGGCGAGAAAGCCCTTGCTCTGTGCGTCGCCGGTTTCGGCCATGGCACGGATCGTGTCGAGATGCGGGTTCAGCGCGGCAACGGCACCGGCAAAATCGCCACTGGCCTGCGCGGTCTGTGCCTTGCTGAAGCCTTCGATGGCGGCATTGCGCTGCTCGACGGGAATAGCCCCGGCATCGGCATCGGCGGTTACGTCGGCCTGCGCCGCGCCATCGCCGGACAGCATTTCGGCGTCGGTGCCGGCTTCGGCCTGCACATCGACATCACTGGTCGCGTCACCCTGCATCTGGGTGTCTTCCATCTGGGCTTCGGTAACGTTCTGCGCCAGCGCAGGCGCTGCAAAGGCGGTGGAAGCGAGCAGGGTTGCGGCAAAAATACGGGTCTTGGTAATCGGTCTTCTCCTCAGGTCGTTTCGTTCGGCGTTTTCCGATGCAAGGAAACGCATACCCATGGGCATGAACTGGTTCGCTCAGCCCATCTGGTTCGGTTTAAGACGTAGCAGGCAGCACATGAACCGCGCTTTTACGGGGCTGTCAACGTTCGGGCCGCGCGTCCGCCGCCTCGGACAGCCAGCGAAAATGCCACGCCGCGTCATAATCGGCCTTGCGCAAAGCCCTGTTCGCCATCGCGAGATCATCCTCGCCCCAAAGCTGCTCCTCCCACATTTCATCGAGGATGGACGCCTCCCAGGCCGCATCGGGCGTGACCGCGCCTTCATCCACGGCCAGCATAAGCACCAGCGATCCACTGAGCGGCACGGTGCGCATAAAGGCCGCCAGCGTCAGATCGTCGCGCGCGGACAACGCTGCGTTCAACCGGTCGAGCGTCTGCCTGGGCTGATCGACATGCATGACGCCCTGCGCCAGATGGAAATCGATATCGAATCGGCGGCGCGCCCAATCGAGCACCGGGTCCCAGACGCTGGCCTGGCGCGCCACCAGTTCCTCCGGATCGGTCGCGCGATAGTAGAGCAGATCGGTGTCGCCGAAATTGGCCAGTTCCCGCTCGAAATCGCTGCGGTCCGCACCCACCCGGTCGATCGCCGCATTGGCAAGGCCGGTCAGCCGCATGGAGCCGGGGTCGATCCGCTCACCCTGCACGCGCCATTCCTCTGCCACCGCATCGGCCAGGGCCTGCGTCGGGAGCAGCAGCGGCTTGCGTGCCGGTGTGTTGACGCCCCGCCCATCCAGCAGGATGGCATAGCCGTCCGCCCGCCGCTCCGCCGCGACATCCTTGTAGAACCGCTTGGTCATGGCTCGTCCGGCGTGCGCCATTGTGCGCTCAAAAAGCGCGGCACGAACACGAAATCGGCAAAGCCCAGCAGGATCAGCGCCACACCGACAGGCTTCGGCGCGTCGATCAGATCGATGAAGATCAACAAGCCGAAGACCACGGTCACTGCGCCCAGCAGGCGCGCTATCGAGATGATGAAGAACCGTGTCTTCGCGGGATCGTCGCTCATGCCATGTCCTCCAAGATCGACAGGATATCCTGTGGCCGCGCCGCAATCTGATGCGCGCCGGCCTGCCGCAGTTCGTCCGCGCCGTGATAGCCCCAGGCAACGCCGATGGCGCTGGTCCCGGCGTTGCGGGCCATGCCGATATCGTAACTGGTGTCGCCGATCATCACCGTCGTCTCGGGCGTGGCCCCCGCCTCGGCCATCGCGGCTTCGGCCATGCCGGGATGCGGTTTGCTGGGGTGGCGGTCGGCGGTCTGCAGCGTGACGAACAGGTGGCGCAGCCCATGCGCTTCCAGCGCGCTGTGCAGCCCCCGGTCCGATTTGCCGGTGGCCACGCCGAGCAGCCACCCGGCCTTATCCAGGGCGGCGAGAAGCGCCGGGATGCCATCGAACAGCGGCTCTTCCAGCAGACCGTCGCTGCGCAGGCCGCGAAAGGCCTGTTTATAATGGTCGACCAGCACCAGTTGCTCGGCCTCGCTGCTGCCCGGCGCCAGCACCCGCAAGGCTTCGAACAGGCTCAGCCCCACGATCCGGCGGATGGCGGGCCGTTCGGGGGCCGGGCGTCCCGACATGCGGAACGCCTCTTCCATCGACACGCAGATCGCGGCCTGCCCATCGATCAGCGTGCCATCGCAATCGAACAGGGCCAGACGGTTGCTCATTTGCGCGCGTTGCGTGAGCTGCCCCGCTCGCGCCGCTCGCCGCGCCGTTCCTTGCGGATCTGCTTGGCGTGCTGGCGGGCCTTCTGCTTTTTCACCTCGGGCGGCGCTTCGGGCGGGCCATCGTCGAACGGCAGATCGCCGAGCGCCTGATCAAAACCGAGCTGCTCCATCGACTCCGCGAAATGCTCCGGCAGCTCGGCCAGCACGTCGATCTTGGAGCCTTTCGGCCCGCCGATCTTCAGGCGGCGCGCATGCAGATGCATCTTGCGGCTGATCGATCCGGTCAGGAACGCTTCCTTGCTGCCATATTTGCCATCCCCGACAATGGGGTGGCCGATCGCGGCCATGTGCACGCGCAACTGATGGGTGCGCCCGGTATAAGGCTGCAGCTCGACCCAGGCAGCGCGGTTGCCCGCCCGCTCGATCACCCGGTAGCGCGTCTTGGACGGCTGGCCGTTCTCCTCATCGACATGCATCTTCTCACCGCCGGTGCCGGGCTGTTTGGCCAGCGGCAGTTCGATGATGCCGTCCGATATGTCCGGCACGCCCATCACCAGCGCCCAGTAGATCTTGCGGGCCTTGCGGGTGGCGAAATGCTTGCTGAAATAGGCCGCGCTGCCGGGCGTCCGCGCCAGCAGCACGGCGCCGGAGGTGTCCTTGTCCAGCCGGTGCACCAGCCGGGGCCGCTGATCGCTGCCCTCTGCCACCAGCGCATCGAGCATGCCGTCCAGATGCCGCGTGGTCTTGGTGCCGCCCTGCGTGGCCAGGCCCGGCGGCTTGTTGACGACGAAGGCATGCTCATCCTCGAAGATCACCATGTCGCGGGCAAAGTCGGCCTCTTCGGGGCTCAGCGGTTCGCGCCCGCGGCGAACGGGCGCATCGCTTGGCGGCTCGGCGGGTGGCACGCGCAGTTCCTGCCCCTGCGCGATGTGATCGCCCACCTTGGCGCGCCCGCCATCGACGCGCACCTGCCCCGTGCGCACCCAGCGCGAGACCAGGCCGAAGGGGATGTCCGGCATGTGCCGCTTGAACCAACGGTCCAGCCGGATGCCGTCATCGTCCGGCGCGATGGTGAAGGTACGTACGTCTTCGGATGCCTGTTCTACCATGCCACATTCCTTACCAGCGCCAGCCCGCCGAACAGCGCCGCGACCGCGAGCAGCACCGATGCCAGTGCATAGCCCGCCGCCCCGATCAGCGCGCCGCGCTCGATCATCGTCACCACTTCCAGGCTGAAGCTGGAGAAGGTGGTGAACCCGCCCAGCAGGCCTATGCCCAGCAGCAGCCGCACGCCCTCTGCGGCATCGATCCGCGCCAGCATGCCGACCAGCACGCCCATGGCAAGCCCGCCCAGCACATTGGCCGCGAAGGTGCCCCAGGGCCAGTCCGGACCGGCAAGCCGAAGGGCCAATCGCCCGAGCTGATAGCGCAGGCCAGCGCCAATCGCGCCGCCCGCCATGACGAGGAGCATGTTCATGGGGCCGCGCTGTACGCGCTGCGCCCCCTGCTTAGCAAGCGGCGCGCTGGCCCCCTGCCCGATCAGCGCCCGCCATCGGCCAGCAGCTCCACCGCGGTGCCGCCGTCTGCGCGCGGGGTGAAGCGGATATGATAGGCCAGCGGCCCGCGCGCGCCGCGCAGCATGTGATCGCCATCATGGGCCACATGCTGCGCAGTGTAGCCCGCGCGCCGGGCGCGGCTGTAGTAGTAATCGATCAGATCGGGCATCGGATTGGCGCTGCGGAAGCTGGCCACGCGCAGGCTGCATGCCGTGCCGTCCGCGCCCATGCCATCCGCGCCCGCCGCTTCGCGCAGCCGGGCCTTGGGATAGAGTGGGAAGGCAGCAGGCATGCGATCCGCCCAGCCCGCATCATAGCGCAGCCGCGCGGTGCAGCTGCCCAGGGCCTGCCGTTGGGCCAGTTCGCCCAGCGTGCGCGCCGGGGCCGCGCGGCAATCCGCGCAGTCCGCGTCCGCCACCGCGCGCGCCTTGGGCGCGGTCATCAGCGGCTGCCCGCCCAGATCCGCGGCGGTCACCTCGTCGCCCTCATAGCCATCGTCCGGCGGCACCATGCCGCTGCCGGCATCGGGCGGCGCGCGCAGGGCGTTGCGATTGGCCTGCGCGCCGAGATCGGGATCGACCAGGATGCGGCCGTTCAGCGCCGCATTGAGCGCGGGATCGTTCGCAGCGCCGGACAGCTGCGCATCGAGCGCATCCCCCTGCTGCTCCTTGGTCGCCCGGTCTCCGCACGCCGCAAGCGCCAGCGGCAGACCCAGCGCGGCCATCCACCGCGCCGCGATGCCCAGAAGCGTGGGGCCTGGCCGATCCAGGTTCACACAGGTCACACTGTCCAGAGCGGGAAATTCCGCAAGGGGGATGTGCCGGGCACGGCGGCCTGCGGCCCCGGAAACGCAAAAAGCCACATGGTGATGAGCAGGCATGTCCAATCGGTCCCTCACGCACGAACGAGCCACAGACGTAGAGAAGTTGGCGCATGTAGGACAGGGGGCAGAAGACTTTCCCGCTCCTGACCTGCAATGGGCGTAGCGCCGCGCAGCATCGGGCGCAGAGTGCAACGCCAGGGTGCACGCCGCTTCGCACAGAAACCTATGCACGCAGGCCGCCACGCCCAGCCCTTCGCACAGAAAAACGGCCGCAGCACATGGTGCCACGGCCGTCCGTTGCGCTGGCCAGCAAGGCCGGCGCTCTAGGGATGGGTCAGATCAGAAGCCCGCGCTGACCGAGAAGACCACGGTGGCGTCGTCGATGCGGCCGCCGCTGGTTTCCTGGAAATTGGGCAGCAGATAGGCGGATTCGCTGCGGCTGATGTCGGTATCGACATAGGCCACCCCAAAGGTGAGCGCCTTGTACACCGCTTCGGCACCCAGCGACCAGTCCCAGTAGCTGCCCGTCGGCGCGATGCTGGTGCCATTGGGGCCAAGGCCGGGGTTGCCGTCCGAATAGCCGATATGCGCGTTGAAGGTGATCGGCGTGTTGGGCACGCCCACGCTGCCATCGCCGAACAGATAGAGATTGTCTTCCTTGTCGCCCGGATCGTTCGCAATGCCTGCTGCCGATGCCGCGCCGGTGAAGAACACATTGCCCAGCGCTTCCTGCGCCGGGGCATAGGCCACACCCGCGGTGAGCGCTGCCGGCCCGATGGTGCCGTTCAGCTTGGCATAGAATTCCACGAAATCGGTGGTGTCCGAACCGCCCGGATACATGAACCAGGTGCCGCCCACATCGATATCGCCGCCGCTGATCGGCAGAACATAGCCGGCATAAAGATCCAGCTCGGTGTTGGAGCCGCCAAAGGTGCCCCAGCCGGCCAGGTTGGAGGCCCAAAAGCCGCTATAGACGCCGCTGCTATGCGCGATGGAAGCGCCGCCCTGAATGGCGATTTCCTTGTCCGTCTGCGATACGCCGCGAAAGCGATAGTCGCTCACCAGCGCCACATCGCCCGATACGGTGATCTCGTCCGGCGGCGCGGTGTCCTGCGCAAAGGCTGGCGCGGCGGCCGTGGCCGCCAGGGCCAGGGCGAAATATTTGGGAGAGTGCATCATAGTCCTTTCGATCGAGGAGAGATTGATCTTGCTGCAACGCAAAATGAAACGGTTGCGGAAAAGCGCTTCAATCATGGCTATCGAGCACTTTTATTGCGGAAGCGATGGAAGAGACGCAACGATAAAAGCTTCCGCCGGGCAAATTACAGATAAGTTGTTGCGCTGCGGCAACAGTGCTGCAGTGCAGCGTGCTTATGTACCGGTCGCATCAGGCCATGGTGCGGGCGGCGGCTGGCGCGGTTTCCACCGCATGGGACCCGGCCCTGCCCGTCGGCCGATCGATCATTTCCTGCATCTGGTACGCTGCCATGGCCCATGGCGCGCAACTCTGGCCCACCTTGCACGTTTGATCCGTAACGAGTAGCGGTTTGCGCGCCTTTGCAGAGGGTGCGCCCGTCGCCCCGCATTCACATGATCAACCGGAGCCTCCCACAGATGACCCAGATCGGCCAAGACAGCCTGAACACCCGCGATACGATGACCGTGAACGGTCAGGAATACAGCTTCTTCTCGCTGGAGAAGGCAGCAGGCCTTGGCGATGTATCCCGCCTGCCCTTCACCTTGAAGGTGCTGCTGGAAAACATGCTGCGGTTCGAGGATGGCGGCGCGTCCGTTTCCAAGGAAGACGCGCAGGCGGTGGTCGACTGGCAGAAGGAACAGCGCAGCGATCACGAGATCCAGTATCGCCCCGCGCGCGTGCTGATGCAGGATTTCACCGGCGTGCCGGCCGTGGTCGATCTGGCCGCGATGCGCGATGGCATCAAGGCGCTGGGCGGCGATGCGGAGAAGATCAACCCGCAGGTGCCCGTGCATCTGGTGATCGATCACTCCGTGATGGTCGACGAGTTCGGCACGCCGCAAGCGTTCGAGGACAATGTGGCGCGCGAATATGAGCGCAATCTGGAACGCTACCAGTTCCTGAAATGGGGCAGCCGCGCATTCGACAATTTCCAGGTGGTGCCGCCGGGCACGGGCATCTGCCACCAGGTGAACCTGGAATATATCGGCAAGGGCGCCTGGACGAGTGAAGGCAAGGACGGCAAGACCTATGTCTATCCCGATACGCTGGTGGGCACGGACAGCCACACCACGATGATCAACGGCCTGGGCGTGCTCGGCTGGGGCGTCGGCGGGATCGAGGCGGAGGCCGCCATGCTCGGCCAGCCCGTTTCCATGCTGATCCCCGAAGTGGTCGGTTTCCGCCTGACCGGCAAGCTGGCCGAGGGCATCACCGCGACCGATCTGGTGCTGACCGTGGTGCAGATGCTGCGCGCCAAGGGCGTGGTCGGGCGCTTCGTGGAGTTCTACGGCCCTGGCGTGGGCGCGCTGACGCTGGCCGACCGTGCGACGATCGCCAACATGGCGCCGGAATATGGCGCGACTTGCGGCTTCTTCGCCATCGACGACAAGACGCTCGACTATATGCGCCTGACCGGCCGCGACGAGCAGACGATCGCGGTGACCGAAGCCTATGCCAAGAAACAGGGCCTGTGGCTGGACGCGGACATCGAGCCGGTGTTCACCAGCACGCTATCGCTCGACATCGGCGAAGTCGTTCCCTCGCTTGCCGGCCCCAAGCGCCCGCAGGACCGGGTGCGGCTCGACAAGATGGACGATCAGTTCTCCAAGGACATGGTCGACGTGTTCTCGCGTCCCGAAGCGGGCGAGAGCGTTGCGGTGGAAGGCGAGGATTATGAGTTTGCCGATGGCGACGTGGCCATCGCCGCGATCACCAGCTGCACCAACACCTCCAACCCCAATATTCTCATCGCCGCCGGTCTCGTCGCCAAAAAGGCGCGCGCGCTCGGTCTGGAACGCCGCCCCTGGGTGAAGACCTCGCTCGCGCCGGGCAGCCAGGTGGTGACCGATTATCTGGTGGCCAGCGGCCTGCAGGATGATCTGAACTTCATGGGCTTCAACCTGGTCGGCTATGGCTGCACCACCTGCATCGGCAATAGCGGCCCGCTGCAGCCGCAGATTTCCAGCGCGATCAACGATAATGATCTGGTCGCCACCTCGGTGCTGTCGGGCAACCGCAACTTCGAAGGGCGCATTTCGCCGGACGTGCGGGCCAATTATCTGGCATCGCCGCCGCTCGTGGTCGCCTATGCTTTGAAGGGCACGATCCGCGAGGATATCTATGAAACGCCGCTCGGCACCGGGACCGATGGCCCCGTGTTCCTGCGCGACGTATGGCCGAGCAATGACGAAATCGCCGAGATGGTGAAGCTGCATGTCGGCCCCGAGATGTTCGCAAGCCGCTATGCCGAAGTGTATGAAGGCGATGAGCGCTGGCGCGAGATCGATATCACCGGCGGTGATACCTATGACTGGCCAGCCGCTTCCACCTACATCCAGAACCCACCCTATTTCGAGGGCATGGGCATGACCCCGGACGCGATCCAGGACATCAAGGATGCCAAGGTGCTGGCGCTGTTCGGCGATTCCATCACCACCGATCACATCAGCCCCGCCGGCGCGATCAAGGTCGACAGCCCGGCCGGCGAATATCTGCGCGATCACCAGGTCAGCAAGACCGACTTCAACAGCTACGGTTCGCGCCGCGGCAACCATGAAGTGATGATGCGCGGCACCTTTGCCAATATCCGCATCAAGAACCAGATGGTCCCCGGCGTAGAGGGTGGATACACCACCTATCAGGGCGAGCAGATGGCGATCTATGATGCGGCCATGAAGCACAAGGCGGACGGCACGCCGCTCGTCGTGGTCGGCGGCAAGGAATATGGCACCGGCTCCAGCCGCGACTGGGCGGCCAAGGGCACCATCCTTCTGGGCGTCAAGGCCGTGATCGTGGAAAGCTATGAGCGGATCCACCGCTCCAATCTGGTCGGCATGGGCGTGCTGCCGCTGCAGTTCGCCGAGGGTGAGAGCCGCGAAACGCACGGCATGACGGGCGATGAGACCTTCTCGATCAAGGGTCTTGCCGGTCTCAATCCGCGCCAGATGGTCGAAGTCGAGATGACGCGCGCCAATGGCGATGTCGAAACCTTCCAGGCGCTGTGCCGCATCGATACCGCGAACGAGATGGAATATTACCGCAATGGCGGCATCCTCCATTATGTTCTGCGCAATCTGGCAGCGGAATAAGCGTCAGCCAGGCAGCCTTTCGGGGCTGCAACGCATCCTGTTCGGGGGCTGGACCAGCGATGGTCCGGCCCCTTTTTTCTGCCTGCGGGCAACGAAGCGCAGGCCATGCCGTTGTCCGCAAAAGCCTGGAAAAACGAGCAAGGATATCCCGACATGGAAAGCCATCTGAACCGCTTTGGCGGCATGAGCATCATCGTCACCGGCGCCGCCTCCGGCATCGGCAAGGCCACGGTGGAGCGCTTTCTGAGCGAAGGAGCGCAGGTGACCGCGCTCGGCCATCATCGGGAGAAGCTGGAAAAGGCGTTTGCCGATCAGGACATGGACCGCCTGCAGCTGATGGACGGCGATGTCGCCGAACCGGATCTGGCCGCCAAGGTCGTAGCCGCAGCGGTGGAGCGCTTCGGCGGGCTCGATATCCTGATCAACAATGCCGGCATGGGCAAAGGCGGTACCATCGAGGAGCTGAGCCTAGAAGACTGGAACCGGCAGATGGCGGTCAACGTCACCGGCTATTTCCTGATGGCCAAGGCCGCGATCGCGAAAATCCGGGAGCGCAAGGGCGCGATCGTCATGACCAGTTCGGTCTCCGGCCTCGGCGGCGACTGGAACTTCGTCGGCTATAACGCCTCCAAGGGCGCGGTGACCAACATGGTGCGCGCCATGGCGCTGGATCATGCAGGCGAAGGCGTACGGATCAACGCGGTGTGCCCCAGCATGACCAAGACCGGCATGACCGAAGGCATGTCGGACGACACCATCGCCAAATTCCAGCAACGCATCCCCACCGGCCGCGGCGCGAACCCGGAAGAAATCGCCGCCGTCATCGCCTTTCTGGCGAGCAAGGACGCGGTCTTCGTCAATGGCGTGAACCTGCCCGTCGACGGCGGCCTCTCCGCCTCCAACGGGCAGCCAGCGCTGTAGGGCGCAGGCGCATCGCAGCGGTGCGCCCCATAAGGCGGCAAAGCGTCCGAATTCCCTTGGACTTCGGCGCTGATTGCCGCCAGATCGGCGGACCGTTTTTCCCACGCCGAGACTTTTTATGTCCATCCCCGGTTTCCTGATTTCGGCGCGCGACCGTGCCCGTCTGGCGGAGGTTCTGTCGGTTGCCCGGCGGTTCGGGGTGGACGGGCTGATGGCGCGCTTCGGCCTGGCGGACGCGAAAGTCGGGCAGGACCCGCCCGATCTGCCGACCCGGACCCGCCAGGCGCTCGAGACGCTTGGCCCGACCTATATCAAACTGGGCCAGATTCTGGCGACGCGCCGCGATCTGCTGGACGATCGCTGGACCGCCGCGCTGGAAGAACTGCAAAGCGGCGCCACCAGAATTCCGTTCGAGCAGCTGCAGGCACAGGTCGAGGCCAGCCTGGGCGAACCGGTGGAGACCGCCTTTGCACGGTTCGACCGGGAGCCGCTGGCCGCCGCATCCATGGCACAGGTTCACCGGGCCGAGCTGCATGACGGGCAGCAGGTGGTGCTCAAGATCCGCCGCCCCGGCATTCGCGCCATCATCGAAGCCGATCTCCGCCTGATCCGGCAGGCGATCGGGCTGGCCCAGAAAACCAGCGCCGAACTGCGCCGGTTCGACCCCGTGGCGATGGTCGATCAGCTGACCCGCGATCTGCTGGACGAACTGGATTTTACGCGGGAAGGCCGCAATGCGGATCTTCTGCGCGCCAATTTCGCCGATCAGGACGCGGTGCTGCTGCCGGGCATCCATTGGCAATGGACCAGCGAAGACCTGCTGGTGATGGACTATATCGACGGGATCGCCCCGCGCGATCCCGAAAGTCTGCGCCAAGCCGGCATCGATCCGGACCGCATGGCCGATCTGGGGGCGGAGACAGTGCTGGACATGGTGCTGGTCAACGGCCGCTTTCACGGCGATCCGCATCCCGGCAATCTGCTGTGCCTGCCGGGCAACCGGCTGGCGCTGCTCGATCTCGGCTCGATCGGCATCATCAGCCCGCGCCGCCAGCATGAATTTCTGACCTTCGTTCTTGGCCTGCGCGGCGGCGACCCGCAAGCGGTGGCCGATATGCTGGCGGTCTGGTCGGGCCGTGTCGCGGTGCCGCGCGAGCGCGTTGTGCACGCAGCGGAGCGCATGGTCGCGCGCCATGGCAGCGGGCCGCTGGTCATCAACGCGCTGATCGCCGATTTCTTCCCGCTCTTGCGCAGCGAGGGCATGGTGCTGCCACCCGATCTGCTGCTGATTTTCAAGGCGATGGTCACGATGGACGGCGTGCTGGCCCAGATCAGCCCCGGTTTCGATCTGTCCCAGGCGCTGGAGGCGGCGCAGGCGAAGATCGCCGGAGCGCGGCTGTCTGCCCTGTTGAAACCCGAGCGCGCCGAGGCGCTGCTGCTCGAACTGTCGCGGATCGTGGCGGATGCCCCGCATCTGATCCGCAGCGCATCGGCCTGGATCGACCGCCAGCCAGCCGAACCCCCGCCGCCGCTTGCACCGGCGATCATGCGGGCCGGCTGGCTCATTACAGGGGCGCTGCTCGTCCTCGCGCTCAGCCAGGTCGTCGGCTGATCCCGCAGCGGGCTCTGTAATGGCTTAGCCTAAATGACAGATAGCTGGAACAGGCAGGCAAGGATTTGCTCCCTAATATGCTGACCTTGTTGCGTCTTTTTCGGTCGAAGGCGTGCCGGACGGTCAAGGAAAATGGCATTCCTGTAATTAAGAGCGGAAAGACTACCCCCAAAAGGGGGTATTGTGTCACCCAACAGCTAAGCCGATGCTCTTCCCGATAGGAGAGTTCGTTATGGAAACCTTGACCGCCGCACAATATTTCTTCGTCTACAACGCATTTTCATTCACGCTGGCCACGATGGCCGCAGCCACCCTGTTTCTCTGGCTCAGCCGCTCGCAAGTGGCCCCCGCATACCGCACGGCACTGACGGTTTCAGGCCTCGTCACCGCCATCGCGGCCTACCATTATTTCCGTATATTCGAGAGCTGGTCGGCAGCGTTTTCTGTCCGCGACGGTGTTGTCACGGCAACCGGCCTGCTGTTCAACGATGCCTATCGCTATGTCGACTGGCTGCTGACCGTGCCACTGCTTCTGATCGAGCTGGTGCTGGTCATGCGTCTGTCCTCCTCCGAGACGGCCAGCAAGGCCACCCGGCTTGGCTTCGCAGCCGCGCTCATGATCATCCTCGGCTATCCGGGCGAAATCGCGACCGACAACACGACACGCGCCATCTGGGGTGCCATTTCCTCCATCCCGTTCGCCTATATCGTGTACGAACTGTTTGTCGGTCTGGGTGCCGCCATCCAGCGTCAGCCCGAAGGCGCCCGCGTGCTGGTCAATCGGGCCCGCTGGCTGACCTTCGCATCATGGGGCTTCTACCCCATCGTCTATATGATGCCGTTCACCTCCTTCTCCGGTTCCTCGGTCGAGACGGGGCTGCAGATCGGCTACACGATCGCCGATCTGATCGCGAAGGCCGGCGTGGGCGTGCTGGTGTTCATGATCGCGGTCCGCAAATCGGCAGCCGAAGGCTATGAGAATGGCGTGCTTGCCGGTGCGCCAGGATTGCCCGCCGATGGATCGCCAGCGGCATCCCACGTGGCGTCCCCAGCGGCTGGCCAGCCCGACACGCATAACTGAGGCAAAGCGGCATGGCCGATACCATGCTGTATCGAGGGGGAGTGGCCGCTATGCGGTCGCTCCCCTTTCCGCTTGCCCCCTTTCGATTTCCAACGTTGAGCGCAATCCGCCGCGGCCACGGCACGGCGCTCGCGCTGATCACCGGCGGGCTGATCGCGGCGCAGGGGATGGGCCTACCGCTCGATGGCGGATCGGCCACGGCGATCGCCTGCGCCTTGCTGCTGGTGGCCGGACTGCCGCACGGGGCGCTCGATATCGAACTCATCTCCGGCCAGCACGCACGGGGCATATTGCCGATGCGGACCATGCTGGCCGTCTATCTCGGTCTTGCCGGGGCCATGCTGTTCTTGTGGTGGGTGGCTCCGGTGGTCGCCTTGGTTGTATTTCTGCTGACCGCCATCGTCCATTTCGCTGAGGATTGGGAAGGCATCAGTGCGCCCGTCCCGATGGGCACAGCCGCCGCCCTGCTCTGCGCGCCGGCGCTGGGCCACCATGCGGCGCTGGCCGCCCTGTTCGTCGATCTGTGCGGCGATCCCGATGCGGCGCTGGTCGCGGATGGCATGCTGCTATTGGCCCCCGTTGCGCTGTGCATGGCGCTGGTCTGCATCGTCCGGCTGTTCATGCTGGGCCGGCGGTCGCAGGCGATCGCCACCGCCGCCGCGCTGACGGCGATGGTCATTCTGCCCCCGGTGGCAGGGTTCGCCATCTTCTTCTGCTGTCACCATTCGCCCCGGCACTTGGGCGAGGCGTGGCGCACGACCGTGCGGCGCTCAAGCCTGCCGGGCCGTTCGCTTGCCATCGCCATGGCCCTGACCCTGGCCGGGCTGGGCATCGCCGCCGCGCTGTTCCTGCTTGCGCCGCGCGCCGCTTTGTCGGCGGGTGCGGTGGTCGCCGCCTTTACCACGCTGTCGATCCTGACGGTGCCGCACATGGCGTTCCCCGCGATTGCAGCCCGACTGGTCGGCCGCGCCCACCGGCATTCCGCTACCCCCGAATGATCCTGGCGCAGAAGGCCGCTTATCCACGCACATCCATAACCGACCCGAATAGCGGCAGAAGGCCGGAATTCTCCCGAAAAACTGCAGATGGCACACCCCGAGGATGATCGGCTCGGCTCGCTGCGTTAGATGCCGAACGACCGCTTGCGTTGCGTGCCAATGGTGGGCCGAACCATATTGTTCTTCCTGATCGTCATCCTGACCGTGGTCGCCCTGCGCTGACGGCTACAGCCCGGCCTCCACCGCGATGCGCACGGCATCGGCCGTGGTCGCGCTGTCCAGCTTGGCCAGCATCAGCGAACGGTGCATCTTCACCGTTTCCTCGCTGAGGTGCAGCGTCCAGGCGATCTGTTTGGACCGCCGGCCATCCGCGACCAGTTGCAGAATCTCGCGCTGTCGCCGGGACAGACGTTTCACCATCGACACAGCCCGCTCGTGCCGGGTCTGCGAACAGGCAAGGGCATCGAATGGCAATTCGACCTGCGATCCCAGGAAATACTGCAGCCGGTCATGCTCGTCGAACAGCGGAACGACCAGCACGGCATTGCGGAAAGGCGTGCGGTCGCGCTTGTAGTTCATGATTTCGACCAGGACGGGCTGATGACGGGCGATGCTGTCCTTGATCCGGTGGGTCAGCCACGGTTCGGTATGTTCGCCCGCCAGGAACTTGCAGTTCCGCCCGACGATCTCGTCCCGGCGGTAGCCGGTGAGGGCGCTGAATGCATCATTGGCGACGATGATCGGATTTTCGGGTTGCCACGGGTCGCTCACCACGGAGGCGACCGGGCTGTTGCGTATCGACCGGATTACCGGATGATCGTCCTGTCGCCCCGCCCCGTTCATGTGCGCCTTCCTGTGGTCTGCATGGGAAGATTAGCACAGAAAGCTCGGATAGATTAATTATAATGGGACAAGATATGGCTGAATGCGCCGAACTTTGCTTTCGTCAGGATCGGCACGGGCAGTCTGCGCCCCGCCCAATAGCATCTATACTCTTGCGTCATGCTCGGCGTCCTCGCGCTTGATCTGCTTGTGCGCTTCCTCGTCCAGCCCGGATTTCCAGTAGCTGGAGATATATAATCGGTCGGACGTCATGCCCAATGCGCCGCGCAGATATTCGCGCAGGCGCCGCATCGACTGGAATTCGCAGGCGGCCCAGCCATAGCTGCGATCGGCAGGCCAGTCGGCACGGCGGAGCGCATCGACCAGCAGATCGGGCTGCGTGCCCGGGCTGCGGTTGCACAGCCAGTGGATGTCCATGCCGGGCGGCGCGGCTATCTCCTGCGCGTCCGCCGGGTCCTGAATTTCGATAAAGGCCATGCCCCTGGCGGATCGGTCAAGCGCTTCCAGATTGACGCCGATCGCCGGCAGCGCGGTCATGTCGCCCGCAATAATGTAGAAGTCATGGCCGGGCGGCAGCGGCTTGGCCGGGCCGGGGCCGCCGACCGGGAGGCCATCCCCCACAGCGGCGCCAAGCGCCCATTCGGTGGCTGGGCCAACCTCCCCTGTCGGCGTCCGATGCACCACGAAATCGATATCGATCGCGTCCGGGCGCTGCGCGCGGATGGTGTAGGTGCGCAGCACCGGCTTGTGACCTTGCGTGCCATCATCGAGCCGCAATTTGACATAGCCGCCCGCCTGGTCGCCGGGAAAGTCTGCCATGCCGCTGCCACCGAGCGTCAGGCGCAGCATGTTCGGCGATAATTGGCGTCTGGCCTTGAGCTGCAAAATGGGTGGCGGGGGTCTGGAGGCCATGATGATCCTATTCGCGAATGATTATCATTAGTGTATGGATCGGTGCGTCGGATCACAAGATGGCCGGCCTTCACCCGTCTTGCAAAGGTACGAAGCGCACTTGCAGATCGTCTAAGACAAGGCTGCCACCGCCCGCGCGCATGCGCCATGTGACGATCGCTTATGGTCTGCACCGCAGCGGTGCGGTACAAGCCCGGGCATGACCGAACAGCCCGATACAGCCGCCCGTTTCTACAGCCTGCACCATCATGGCTTCGTCCGGGTGGCGGCGGCCACACCGGCGGTGCGCCCGGCGGACGTGGCGTTCAACCGCGACGCGATTTTGGCGCAGGCCCGCGCGGCGGATGCGGCATCGGTCGATCTGCTGGTCTATCCCGAACTGTGCCTGAGCGCCTATGCCATCGACGATCTGCATCTGCAGACGGCCATGCTGGAAGCGGTGGAAAACGCGATCGCCGAGATTGCGGAGGCCAGCGCGGACCTCTCGCCCGTGCTGCTGATCGGGGCGCCCATCGCCTTTCGCGGGCGCATCTACAACTGCGCGCTCGCCATCGCACGCGGGCGGGTGCTGGGCGTGACGCCCAAATGCTTCCTGCCCAATTACCGCGAATATTATGAAAAGCGCTGGTTCTCCAACGGACGCGGTGTGGCGAACGAGGCGCTGCTGATCGCCGGGCAGACGGTGCCCTTCGGCAGCGATCTGCTGTTCGAGGCCGATGACATGGCCGGCTTCAGCTTCCACATGGAAATCTGCGAGGATTATTGGGCGCCGATCCCGCCCAGCAGCCATGCCGCGCTGGCCGGGGCGACCATCCTGACCAACCTGTCGGCCAGCAACATCACCATCGGCAAATCGGACGAACGGCATGTGCTGGCGCGCGCGCAATCGGCCCGCGCGGTGGCCGCCTATGCCTATTCCGCGTCCGGACCCGGGGAGAGCACCACCGATCTGGCCTGGGACGGACAGGGCATGATCTATGAGCTGGGCGATCTGATGGCCGAATCGCAGCGCTTCGATATCGAGCCGGAACTGTGCATTGCCGATATCGACGTGGCGCGCATCCGGGCCGAGCGGATGCGCATGCAGACCTATGGCGATGCCGCCGATCATGACGCCGCCGCCGTGCAGCGCTTCCGCCGCGTGCGCTTCGATCATCAGCCGCATGGCAGGGACGTTGGCCTGATCCGCCCCGTGCGCCGCTACCCCTTCGTGCCCAACCGGCAGAGCCATCTCGATCAGGATTGCTATGAGGCGTTCAGCATTCAGGTGGAGGGCCTGCGCCGCCGGTTCGAGGCGACGGGCGCGAAGCATCTCATCATCGGTATATCGGGCGGGCTGGACAGCACCCATGCGCTGATCGTGGCGGCCAAGATGTGCGACAAGATGGGGCTGCCGCGATCGACCATCCTCGGCTTCACCATGCCCGGCTTCGCCACCGGAGACGCCAGCAAATCCAATGCGTGGAAGCTGATGAAGGCGATCGGCTGCACCGCGGAGGAGATCGACATCCGCCCCGCCGCCACGCGCATGCTGGAGGATATGGGCCACCCGTTCGCGGACGGCGAACCGGTCTATGACGTGACGTTCGAGAATGTGCAGGCAGGCCTGCGCACCGATTATCTGTTCCGGCTGGCCGGGCAGCGTCAGGGCTTCGTCGTCGGCACCGGAGACCTTAGCGAAATGGCGCTTGGCTGGTGCACCTATGGCGTGGGCGACCAGATGAGCCATTATGCCGTCAATACCGGCGTGCCCAAGACGCTGATCCAGTATCTCATTGCATGGGCGGCGCGCACCGATCAGTTCGATGCCGCCTGCGACACGGTGCTCGAAGCGATTCTGGGTGCGGAGATCACCCCCGAACTCGTACCCGCCGGAGAAGACGGCAAGGTGCAGAGCACCGAGGATGCGATCGGCCCCTATGCGCTGCACGATTTCTTCCTGCACCATATCGTGCGCTATGGGCAGAAACCCAGCAAGGTGGCGTTTCTGGCATGGCATGCCTGGCATGATGCCGCCGCCGGATCATGGCCGGTCGGCGTGCCGGAGGACAAGCGCATCGCCTATGATCTGCCCACGATCCGCCACTGGCTGGAGCGTTTCTGCCAGCGCTTCTTCGCGTTCAGCCAGTATAAGCGCTCCGCCATTCCCAACGGGCCGAAGGTAAGCGCGGGCGGCGCGCTCAGCCCGCGCGGAGACTGGCGCGCGCCCAGCGATGCCAGCGCCGATGTGTGGCTGGCGGAACTGCGCGCCAATGTGCCGGACCGCGCCTGAAACGCCGCGCAGCCCAGCACTGTTGGCCTTAAAAGGTTTGTAAATGCTTTCCTGTCATCCCGGTTGGCATGGTAAGCGAATTCATCCCGTCCAAATGCACTGCATGCCGCGAAGGCCAGGCCCTCGATTTCGACATTGCCATGGCATTTCAGCCGATTTTCGACATGCGCACCGGGATTCCCTGGGCCTACGAAGCGCTGGTGCGGGGGCCCAATGGCGAGTCGGCCGCGTCCATTCTCGATCGTGTGTCGCCGGAGAATCGCTATACCTTCGATCAGCGCTGCCGCGTGGCCGCCATCGAGGGGGCGGTGGCCGCCGGCATCCTGCGCAGCGAGGCCAAGCTGTCGATCAATTTCATGCCCAATGCGGTCTATACGCCCAAGGCCTGCATCCAGCTGACGCTGCGCACCGCCGCGGAGCAGGATTTTCCGCCCGAGCGGCTGATGTTCGAAATGACGGAAAATGAGCGGATGAGCGACAGCGCGCATATCTGCAACATCATCGACAGCTATCGCAATATGGGCTTCACGGTCGCGCTGGACGATTTCGGGTCCGGCTATGCCGGGCTCAATCTGCTGAGCGAGTTCCAGACCGACGTCATCAAGCTGGACATGGAGCTGATCCGCAACATCGACACCCGGCTGCCGCGCCGCATGATCGTGGAAAGCATGGTGGCGCTGTGCCAGCGCATGGGCATCATCGTGATCGCCGAAGGCGTCGAGACCGAGGCCGAATATGACGCGGTGCGCGCCATCGGCATCGATCTGATCCAGGGCTATCTTCTGGCCAAGCCGATGTTCCAGGGCCTGCCACCGCTCGCATGGACACCGCCGGAACTGCGCGAATTGCGCCTGGCGAGCTAAAAGCGCAGTCCGCTCGACCCGCTATTTCAGCGTTTCGATAATCGCCGAGAAATCCAGCCGTTTTTTGCCATCGCCGGCAAAGGCTTCGTACAATTCTCTCGCTTTTGCGCCCATCGGAACATGGGCACCCGCGTTCTCGGCAGCATCCATGGCCAGGCGCAGATCCTTGAGCATCAACCCTGCGGCAAAACCGCCCTCGAAACCCTTGTCCGCCGGGCTTTGCGGGCCGACGCCGGGCACGGGGCAATAGCTGGTCATCGACCAGCTCTGCCCGGAACTAACCGAGGCGATATCGTAGAATTTCTGCGCGTCCAGCTCCAGCTTCTCGGCCAGGGCAAAGGCTTCGCAAGTCGCCACCATCGTCGCGCCCAGGATCATGTTGTTGCACATCTTGGCCGCCTGCCCCGTGCCATTGGTGCCGGCATGGATGACCGCCTTGCCCATATCCTCAAGGATCGGCGCGGCGCGGGCAAAGCCCTCGTCCGACCCGCCGACCATGAACGTGAGCGTGCCGCCTTCCGCCGCCGCGATGCCGCCGGACACCGGCGCATCGACCGCGACCAGCCCCTTCTCCGCCGCCGCTTCCGCCACGGCGCGGGCGGTGGCCACGTCGATCGTCGAACAATCGATCAGCAGCGTGCCGTCTCTTGCATGGGCGAACAGGCTTTCCTGATAGACGCTCTGCACATGCTTGCCTGCCGGCAGCATGGTGACGATGGCCTCGACATCCTTGGCTGCCTCCGTGGCACTATCGGCGATGGCGCACCCGGCCGCGCGCGCCTTGTCCAGCGCGTCCTGCGACAGATCGAACGCTTTGACCGCGTGCCCCGCCTTGGCGAGATTCGCGGCCATGCCGCCGCCCATATTGCCGAGCCCGATAAATGCGATGGCCGTCATATTACTCTCCTGCATTGCGTGTTTGCCCACCAACGGACCAGCGCCGTCAGCGTTTCCTATAGATCGTTCTTGTCCTGCCGCCGGGTGCCGAGCAGGACTTCCCGCTCCAGATGCGCGCGCAGGCCGCGATAATAGTCGGTCAGGAACTGGCGATCGTCGGGTATGGGGCCGGTATAGCCGATGCGCTGCGCGATGGCGTCCGCCACCGTGCGCTGCGCCTGACCATCGCCGGAGCGCAGCACGTCCTCCAGCTTGTGCAGCTCGGTGATGCCATATTGATCCAGCGCGGCATCGGTGAAATCGAAATGCACCGTCCCGCCCGCCGCCAGATCGTCCACGCGCTTGACCTTTTGCCGCTCGACCACCCAGGTACCGGCCAGCAGATCGCCGATCCGCATCCGATCCTTGTTGAACAGCAGGAACAGCGAAAAGCCGAGCGCCCAGACAAAGCCCGCCAGCACCGCCCAGCCGCCCGCATCGCCGGTGGCGGCCATGCTGCCGAGCACCATGAACGGCAGGAACAGCTCCACCTCCCGCATCAGGTTGCGCGCCACCACCTGATCGATCGACAATGGCCCGCCATCGCGCGACACGACGCGCAGGCCCAGAAGCCGCTTGCCGAAGGTGGCCGCCTTTGGCCGCGATTCGAGCAGGAGGAAATACAGGTTTCGCAGCACGAAACCGGACAGCGCGATGACGATCGCGATCGGTTTCATCGCGTTGCCGCCAAAGGTACCGAAGGCGAAAAGCAGCAGCAGGAACAGCGCCAGCATCAACAGGCCGATGATGATGAAATCGATCATCAACGCCATGAAACGCGATGCCGCCGAGCCGATGACGATGCCCAGCGGCACGCCTTCGGGCGTCACCAGCTCCCGGACGGATGACGCCGCGCTGGACATGTTGTCCTGTCTGGAAACCTTGCCCGGCCTAGCCATGGTCGAACCGGCTCCTGGCGCGCAGGAGGTAGAAATAGCTGCACCAGCCGAGCAGCATCAGCCCGCCGATCGCATAGCGCGCGCCGGTGATATTGATCGACTGGCGGCCCACACCTTCGAGGATGCCCGCCACCAGCAGCATCACCACCACGCCCACCATGGCGGTGGCTGCGCTGCGCCCGGTTTCGGCGGCAGCGTCGATCCGGCTGCGGTCGCCCGGAAAGGCCACCGCCGCGCCGATGCGGATCCCGGCGGCGGCGGCTAGAATGATCGCGAACAGCTCGGTCGTGCCGTGGATCGAGAGCCAGCCGCCCATATCCACCAGCAAGCCATGGGAGGCGTAGATTTGCAGGAACGCACCGACCATGCAGCCATGATACAGCACCAGCAAGATCGTCGGCAGGCCGAAGGCAAAGCCAAGCGCAAAACACAGGATCGCGATCTGGCTGTTGTGCACGAACAACTGGATCGCAAAGCCGGTGAGGAATCCGTCGCCGCCACCAAACAGCATCTCGCGCAGCTGCCCGGCGCTGGCCGAGGGATCGCGCCCCTGCGCCAGCTCGGGCGGCACGAACGCTCCGTACCAGCTGGGATCCGACGCCACGAGGCCCCAGCCGATCACGCCGCCGATCACCAGCAGCAGCAGCATGGCCAGCGTCTCGCGCCACAAGGCGCGCACGGCGGCGGGCCAGTCGATCAGGAAGAACCGCGCGACGCGGCTGCCGAGCCCGGTGCGGTTGCCGTAAAGACGGTAATAACCGCGCAGCGACAGCGCTTCGAGATGGGCGAGCAGCGCCTGATCGAGCGAAATCGCACGCGCCAGCGAGAGCGAGCTGAGCGTGGCGCGGTACAGGCGCGGCAGTTGCAGCAATTCCTCTTCGCTCAGCCGCTTGGGCCCGCGCTTGTCGAGCCTGTCGAGCAGCGCTTCGAACGCCGCCCAATCGGCTTCCCGCTCGACCCGGAAATTGGCGACGCTCTGGATCGTCGCGGTCTGCATGGAAGGGGCGCGGGTCATGATGATGGGCGCTCCGTGCACGGTGGCATGGCGAGGCGTGCGGACCCGGTCCGGGCGGCACGGCAAGGATGGCTATGTGGTCTGGAACACCGATCGGTCATAGTCGCTGTGCCTTTACGATATCGAGATAGCGCCCGACCAGTTGCGGGCCCATGGCGCGCCAGTCCGCCTCCAGCACGTCCGCGCCGGCCAGTTTCAGCCGCTCGATCACCAGCTTGCGCTCCCGCAGCAAGGTGCCGGCCGCTACGGCGCGCGCGACATCGCGGCTGTCCTGCGGCGCGGCATCGATCGCGCTTTCCAGCTCCTCGTCACGCATGATGAGGAACAGGACGATATGCTTGGCGGTGAGCCGCCCGACGGTGCGCAGCATCAGCTCCGCGCTGGCCGGATCGACGAAATCGGTGAAGATGACGACCAGCGAGCGGCGGTCGAGCCGCGCATCCAGACTGGTCAGGCCCAGCGTGAAATTGGTTTCCTGCGCCGAATAGTCGATCTGCGCCGCCAGATGCTGCAACTGCGCGAAGCCACTGGTGCCGCGCACCGCGCCGCTGGCAACATGCGGATGCGAATCGAACGCGAACAGCCGCACGCCGTCGCCCGCTTTCAGCGCCACGAAGGCGGTCAGCAGCGCGGCGGAGATGGCACGGTCGATCCGCGGCAGGCCCGCCACCGGCGCGCTCATCAGCCGCCCGCTGTCGATCGCCAGCACCAGGCTGTTGGCGGTCTCGGCGCGATATTCCTTGGCCAGCAAGGTGGAGTGGCGCGCGCTGCGCTTCCAGTCGATCGTCCGCCGTTCCATGCCGGGCCGATAATCGGTCAGCGACTCGAACTCGCGGCCCTGCCCGATGCGCGGCTCGATCCGCTCGCCGATCATCGCATCGCGGCGCAGCAGCTGCATCGCATCCTCGCGCACGCCCGCCAGATCGGGCTGGATCGCGACCTGCGTCTGCGGATCGACCACGCGCTGCTTCCACACCAGCCCGAACGGCCCGCGCCAGCGCAGCCATAACGGCCCCAGCGTGGACAGGCCGCGTCGCACCGCCATCAACCGCTGCTCCGCGCCCGCAGCCCCCTCCAGACGCATGACAGGCGCCTGCGCCCCGCCTGTCGCAAGCAGCGCGTCATGGCCCAGCCGCGCCTCGACCGGGCCATCGATGCCCGACACCGCGATCCGCACCGGCACCGCGCCGCCCACGCCAATCTCCGCCGGGGCCGCCAGCGTCCATTCCAGCGCCTTCAACCCTGTGCCTGCCAGCGCATCGACAGCCATGAAGCCCAGCACCAGCGCGATCCACAGCAGCGCCAGATACCACCAGCCGGGCGCGATAAAGGCGGCAAGCAGCGCGGGCAGCGCGCCTGCCCCGGCCAGCGCAATGGCCCGGCCGCTGGGATAGATCATCGCGGTGCCTCGGTCGCCTCGACCAGCGCCTGCACGATCGTCTCGATATCGCGCGCATCGATCTGCGCCGTGGGGGACAGGGTGACGCGGTGGCGCAGCGCGGGCACGGCCAGCATCTTCACATCGTCGGGGATCACATAATCGCGCCCCTCCAGCGCCGCCCGCGCGCGCGCACCGCGCGCCAGCATCGCGCCGGAACGGGGGCTGGCGCCGATGCCTATATCCGGGCTTTCGCGCGTGGCGCGCACCAGCCGCACGATATAATCCGCCACCTCATCCACCAGAGTCACCTGCTCGACCGTTGCCAGCGCCTGCGCCAATACCGCGCCGTCCGCCTGCGCGCTGATCGCATAATCGCCCGGCCCCTGCCCCGCCGCGCCGCCGCCATGGGCCAGCACAATCGCGCGCTCCTGCGCCGCATCTGGGTAGGACAGGACATGTTTGAACAGAAACCGGTCGAGCTGTGCCTCGGGCAGTGGATAGACGCCCTGATGTTCGATCGGGTTTTGCGTGGCGATGACGGTGAAGCGGGGCGATAGCGTGTGCGTCTCGCCATCGAAGGTGACCGAGCGCTCCTGCATCGCCTCCAGCAGCGCCGCCTGCGTCTTGGGCGGGGTACGGTTGATCTCGTCGGCCAGCAGCAGATCGCAGAACACCGGGCCTTTCATCTGCGTGAAACTGCCGGTCTGCAGATTGTAGATATTGGAGCCGATAATATCGCCCGGCATCAGATCGGGCGTGAACTGGATGCGGCCATAATTCAGGCCGAGCGCGGCGGCAAAGCAGCGCGCCGTCAGCGTCTTGGCGGTGCCCGGCGGGCCTTCCAGCAGAATGTGCCCGCGCGCAAACAGTGCCGTCAGCATCAGATCGATCATGTCGGTCTGCCCGGTGATCGCCTTGGCCGTCTCCCGCCGGATATTGTCGGCCAGCGTCTGCACGCCCGTGATGTCCATCATGTCTGTCCTTTTATCCATTGGGCCAGCGCGCGGGCGTGGCGGTGCAATTCTTCTTCCCCTTGCGCGTTTTCCACCGCGCGCAGGCGGGTTGTCAGGGGCTGCGGATCGCCCGGCCCAGCGGCGCGATGGTCGAGCCAGGCCTCCAGCTTGTCACCGCTGAGCGACGGCGGCGCGCCCAGCCGTTCGGCGGCACGGCGGCGCATCGTTTCGGCATAGCTGGGCCCAAGCCCCGGCAGCTTACCCGCGCGGCTCAGCAGATCGGCCGTGGTATCGAGCAGCGCGCTTTTGCCGAAGGCGAACACCCGCCCCCGCTGCGCCACCGGGCCGAAGCGCACAAAACCGTGCAGCAGCGCCAGCAAGCCTGCGAACAGCAGGATCAGCGTAAGCGGCAGGAAGGGCGGATCGAGCAGCAGCTTGCCCAGATTGCGGCCCTTGCCACTGGCCAGCCGCGGCGTGGCGATCAGCAGCGGATCGCCGGTATAGCGCAGCGCATCGACCATCGTGGCCATGGCCCGCGCATTGGCGATATCGTCCATCCCGGCATTGTTGATGAAGTCCGGATCGGTCAGCACAAGATGCGGAAAATCCTCGGCCTCGATCAGCAGGCCCGGCGGGAAGCCATCCAACTGATAGCCAGCGTCCGGCGCGCGCTGGAGCTGCTGGGGCGCGCGCACCGTGACGCCCGCGATCGACAGCGGCCCATCGACCGAAACCCGCTCGATGTCTCCCGGCAGCACGGCCTGCAACAGCGCATCCAGCCGGCTGCGCGCGGCAAAGCCGGTGCTCCGGACGCGATTGCCGTTCATCCCGATCGGGCGCACGTCCCATTTGGGCAGCACCATCAGCATAGGCTCTTCGCCGCGCAGCGCCGCGATTTCCTTTACCATATCCGGATCATCGGTCTGATCGACGAACAGGATCAGCAGGCCGGGGCGCGCCAGATCCTCCTGCCGGCTGAGCAGCTGCGTCTCCGGCCCCGCCGCCTTCATCAATTGCACGAAACCGGAATAGCCCACCGCGCTGTTGGATGCGGGCGTGGCGGTGACGCCGATCTTGCTAACCGCGTTCGGCGCGTAGCTGGCGAGCACGAAGAACAGCAGGCCCGCGATCAGGCTGGCGGCGATGCCCAGCACCACCATGCGCTGCGTGAACGGGCCATTGGTTCGCGCGCTACTCATGCCGCGCGCCAGCTTTCGCGAAAGGCGAAGCGTTCATAGGCGGCGCGCGCCTCCGTCCAGCCCTGTTCGCCCACCGGCTGCCGCGCGAACAGCGCCCGCTCGACGATGTCAGCCATGGCGCCAAAAGCCTCGCGCGCCCGCTCCGGAAGGCTGGGGGCGGCGGCAATGTCGCGCGCGGTGAGCGATGGCAGCAGAAAATCGGGCCGCCGCGTGGCGATATCCTGGACCGAGCGGTGTAGCAGCAGATGCACCGCCTGCGCATAATCGCCGCGTGCTGCCAGTGCTTCGGCTTCTTCCAGCAGATGGCGTGCGGCCCCCGCTTCGGGCTGCCAGCTGTCGGTCGGCTCCGCATCGGCGCTGCGCTTCTGCCAGGGCCAGCGGATCGCCACCCCCATCACATCGCGCAGCACCCAGAACAGGATCAGGGCGGCCAGCAGCGCCAGCATGGCCCAGAAGAAATAGGGCGCCCCCTGCAGCAGCCATCGAAACAAGGCGATGACCGGCTCCAGCCAGTCGGGCGGAGGCGGTTCGCGATAGGGCTGCAGATCGAACTGGATGGCGCGGTCCTGCAACAGCGCGCGGTGCGCCGTCTCCAGACTTTCCTGTCCGGCGCCCCCCGCCGCTGGAACTTGGCCAACCGTCATCGCGCGCGACAGTGGCGAGCCGCCCCGTGATTGGCAAGCGCTAGACGCCCCGCCCGCCACGCTTTATGCGGCAGGCCTGAATTCACGCCCATCCCACCGGAAGCCGATCCCCTATGCTCGATATCAAACAGCTCCGCACCGATCCCGACGGCGTCCGCGCCGCGCTGGCCAAACGGGGTGCCGATGTGGATTTGGCGCCCATCCTGAAGCTGGACGAGGAGGTGCGCGCGCTCACGCTTCGGATCGACACCGTGCAGGCCGAGCGTAATGCGATTGCCAAGCAGATGGGCCAGACCAAGGGCAAGCCCGATCCGGAAAGCATTGCCAAGGCCAGCGCGCTGAAGGCCGAAGCCGCCGATCTGCAGGCACAGCAGGGCGTCACGCGCGGGCAGTTCGATGAGGCGATGGCCGGCCTGCCCAATCTGCCCGACGCCCGCGTGCCCGAAGGCGGCAAGGAAGCCAATCAGGTGATCCGCAGCTGGGGGGAAAAGCCGGAGCTTGGGGACAAGCCGCTCAGCCATCTGGAGCTGATCGAAAAGCATGGGCTGGTCGATTTCGAGCGCGGCGTGAAGATGGCCGGCAGCAATTTCTGGCTCTACACCGGCGACGGCGCGGCGCTGGAATGGTCGCTGCTCGACTGGTTCAACCGCAGCCATCACCGCGACGGCTACACCTTTTTCCTGCCGCCGCATCTGTTGCTGCCCGAATCGGGCTATGGCGCGGGGCAATTCCCCAAATTCTACGACGATGTGTTCCATATTCAGGTGAAGGAAGGCGGGCAGGAGCGCTTCCTGCTGCCCACCGCGGAGACGGCGCTGCTGAATATCTATCGCGACGAGATCGTGCCGGCCGAAAAGCTGCCGATCAAGGCGTTCGCCTACACGCCTTGTTATCGGCGCGAGGGCGGCGGCGCACGCGCGGACGAGCGTGGCACGGTGCGCGGGCATCAGTTCAACAAGGTGGAGATGTTCCAGTTCGTCGACGAGCATCAGGGCGAAGCTGCGCTGGAGGAACTGCTGGGCCGCGCCGAAAGCCTGCTTCAGCAGCTCGGCCTGCATTATCGCACCGTGCTGCTGGCGGCGGGCGATGTCAGCGCGTCGATGGCGGTCACCTATGATGTGGAGGTGTGGATCCCCAGCATCGGCGATTACAAGGAAATCAGCTCGGTCAGCTGGGCCAAGGACTATCAGGCCCGCCGCGCGCGCATCCGCACCAAGGGCAAGGACGAAAAGCAGACGCGCTTCCTGCACACGCTCAACGGATCGGGCCTGGCGACCAGCCGCCTGTTCCCGGCCATCCTGGAGCAGCATCAGCAGCCCGATGGCAGCGTGCTGATCCCCGAACCTCTGCGCGCCTGGATGGGCAAGGACCGGATCGGCTGACATGCCCGAGGCCCTGCCACCCGGCGCAAACAAGATCGTGACGCCTGCGCGCCGCTCGGCTAGTGCCGGTATCACCATGTTGTCGCTGCCCAATGTCCTGACCCTGTCCCGCATCGTGGCGGTGCCGCTGCTGGCCTTCCTGCTGTGGCCGGATTTCGAGCCGATTGGCCTGCAGCCCCGGCAGCTGGACTATCTGCTGGCCTTCGCGCTCTACTGTCTGATGGGCATCACCGATTATTTCGACGGCTATCTGGCGCGGTCCAGCGGCACCGTGTCACGGCTCGGCCAGTTCCTCGATCCGATTGCCGACAAGATCATGATCGCCGCGGTCATCCTCATGCTGGTCTTCACCCGCGATATTCAGGGCTATCATGTCTTTGCCGCGCTGGTGATCCTGCTGCGCGAGATCATCGTGTCCGGCCTGCGCGAATTTCTGGCAGGGATCGAGGTCAGCATGCCGGTGTCGCGGCTGGCCAAATGGAAGACGACCGCGCAGCTGGTGGCATTCGGCGCGATCATCCTGGCGGGCGGCCTGCCGATGTGGACCTTCATCGGCATTGCCGGGCTGATCCTGCTGTGGGTTGCGGCCATCCTGACATTGATTACGGGGTGGGATTATCTGCGCCTCGGCATCAGGCATATGGATTGAGCCGGCGCCATGAAGATCGTCTATTTCGCCTGGGTGCGCGAGCAGATCGGCTGCGATGAGGAGCCCGCGCCGGAGGGTGCCGTTACCGTGGCCGACATGCTGGATCTGCTGCGCGGCAAGGGCGGCGGCCATGCCGCGGCTCTTGGCGACGAAAGCCGCCTGCGTTTCGCGCTCGACCAGCTGATGGTGAAGAGCGACGCCAAGCTGGGCAATGCCAGCGAATTGGCGATCTTCCCGCCCGTCACCGGCGGATGAGCAGCCGATGATCGACGTGCAGGTCCAGACGGAACGCTTCGATAGCGGCGCGGCCCTGGATGCGCTGGCGCAGACCGGCGCGGGCGCGGTCGCCAGCTTCATCGGCATCGTGCGCGCCGATGGCGATGTCGCCTATCCGGACCGCCGGGTGACCGCGCTGGAGCTGGAACAATATCCCGCGATGACCGAAGCGGCCCTGCGCAGCATATCCGAGGCAGCCACCGAGCGTTTTTCCCTGACCGGCGCCATCATCATCCACCGCATCGGCAGACTGGAGGCGGGCGAGCCCATCGTCCTGGCCGCCGCCGCCGCGCCGCACCGCGCCGATGCGCTGGACGCCTGCGCCTATCTGATCGACCGCCTGAAAACCGGCGCGCCTTTCTGGAAAAAACAGCATTTCGCCGATGGCAGCGCCAAATGGGTCGAAGCCAAGGGCAGCGACGACGCGCGGGCCGCCGGCTGGGAGTAATGACGTCGCCGCGGTTGTAGCCCGCGCAGAACAGCGCCATATCCTCCCGCACATGGCGGACACCGGCAAGCTCACCCGCGGATCGATCCGCTATCATCTCTTTCACCAGACCTGGCCCGCCCTGATTGGCGTGGCGGCGCTCATGTCGGTCGGCATCGTCGATGCCTATTTCGTGGGGCAAGAGGGGCCAGACCAGCTGGCCGCGATCAGCTTTATCTTTCCCATCATCACTGCGCTCAGCAGCCTCGGCGTGGGCGTGATTGTGGGCATCAATTCGGTGGTCAGCCGCGCGCTTGGCCGCGGTGAGCATGATCTGGCCGAAACGCGCGGGCTGCAGGGCTTTATCATCGCCGGGTTTGCGGGCCTCGCCATCGGGGCGGCCTTGTGGGCGTTTCAGGCGCCGCTATTTGCCGCGATGAATGCGGGCGAGGATCTGGAGCCGCTGATCAGCGCCTATATGACGCCCTATGCCATCGGCTATCCGTTCGTGATGTGGATGATGAGCCTGAACGGCATGCTGCGCGGACAGGGCGCGGCGGTGCGCAGCTCGATCATCCTGATCGTGAATGCGGCGGCCAACTGGGTGCTCGATCCGATGCTGATCGCCGGATGGGGCCCGCTGCCGGGCTATGGCATTGCCGGCGCGGCCTATGCCAGCGTGATCGCCTTCGGGCTGGCCGGGATCACCGCCTTCGTTCTGCTGCAGACGAGCGACCTGAAATTGCGGCTTTCGCGTTTCAGCCGGGAAGGCTGGGGCGCCGGGGCCAAGGCGTTGATCAGCGTGGGCGGACCGGCGGCCATATCGAACAGCATCAACCCGATCGGGCTGGCGGTGCTCACCGGCTTCCTGGCCACCTATGGGCAGGATGCGGTGGCGGGCTATGGCGCGGCGGGGCGGCTGCAAAGCTTTGCCGTGGTGCCGCTCCTGGCCCTGTCCGGCTCGATCGGCGCCATCGTGGGGCAGAACTGGGGCGCAGGTCAGGAAGTTCGCGCGCGCAAGGCGCTGCTATATGCGGTCGGTTTCGCGATGCTGTACGGTCTGGCCATCGCCGCCTTGCTGGTGGGCTTTTCGCGTCAGTTCGCCGGGCTGTTCACCGATAGCGCGCCGGTGATCGACGCCGCCGCACGCTATCTCACCATCGCCGCCTGGGGCTATGGCCTGTACGGAGCGCTGATCGTGTCGAACGGCGCGCTCAATGCTATCGACAAGGCGTCGCGCGCGCTGATGGTTTCGGTTGGCCGGGTGCTGCTGGTGATGGTGCCCACGGCCTGGCTTCTGGGACGGATGTGGCAGGAGGACGGCATCTACGCCGCCGAGCTTGCTGCCAATGTGGTGGGCGGGGCCATCGCCTTCTGGATTGCCTGGCGCGTGCTGGGGCGCGGCGCAGATGCGCAAAGGGCGCGCTCGCAAGATACGAACGCGCCCCTTTCAGCCGAACCGGCGGAATAACCGCCGGTCAACGCAAGACGATTAGTCCTGCTGTGCTTCGGTAACCGATTCGTCCTGGACGTCGGCTTCGGTGCGCGCAGCAGCCGCATCGGCATTGTCAGCGGCCGAATTGGCGGCATTTTCAATGTTGTTGCCAGCTTCGTCGAGTTCCTGGCCCGCAGCCTGCGTGCCGGCTTCGATCGCGTTGCCGGCATTCTCAGCGCCTGCTTCCACATCGTTGCCAATGGCGTCAGCCGCTTCGCCCGTCTTGTCCTGTGCTTCCTGCGAGCAGGCCGACAGACCAAGTGCAGCGGTAGCAACCAGACCGGTAATGATGAACTTACGCATTAAATTGTCCTTCGGTAATTATTCCGACGCCCAACGAGGGCAGCTGGGATTTAGGCCATGGGTTTCGCAAATACAAGGTGAAGCGTGCATGATGGGCGGTGAAATGCGACAAACTGCCAGATCGGCCGTGCCTTATGCCGATTTCGTCTTGCAAAACTCACGATGGAAAGCGGACGCTGCAACCGCTATCTCGCATCCATGCCTGATCAACCGCACCTCTTCCTCGTCGATGGCTCGGCCTATATCTTCCGCGCCTATCATCGCCTTCCGCCGCTCACCAACAAGCATGGGGAGCCCGTTGGCGCGGTCTATGGCTACACGACGATGTTGTGGAAGCTGGTCGACGATCTGAACGCCGCCGACGGCCCGACGCATATGGCGGTAATCTTCGACTATAGCTCGCACACCTTCCGCAACGATCTTTATGCCGAATATAAAGCGCACCGCCCCGAACCGCCGGAAGACCTCAAACCGCAGTTCCCGATGATCCGCGACGCCACGCGCGCCTTTTCGCTGCCTTGCATCGAGGAGGAAGGCGTGGAGGCGGACGATGTGATCGCCACCTATGCCAAGCTGGCGCTGAAGGAGGGCTTCGAGGTCACCATCGTCAGTTCGGACAAGGATCTGATGCAGCTCATAGAACCTGGTCTCGATCTCTACGATACCATGAACGACCGGCGGCTCGGCGCGGACTATGTGCAGGAGAAATTCGGCGTCGGCCCGGAATTGCTGGGCGATGTGCTGGCGCTGATGGGCGACAGCGTGGACAATATCCCCGGCGTGCCCGGCATCGGCCCCAAGACGGCGGCCAAATTGCTGAACGAGCATGGCGATCTGGACGGCGTGCTGGCCGCCGCGCCGGACATGAAAAAGAGCAAGATGAAGGAAAATCTGCTCGAGCATATGGACGATGCCCGCATGTCCCGCGTGCTGGTGACGCTGAAAGAGGATTGCGCCATCCCGCAGGGGCTGGACGAATTTGCGCTGAAGGGCATTCCCGAGGAGCCGCTGCGCGCCTTTCTGGAGCATCATGGCTTCGGTTCGCTGCTGAAGCGGATGGGGGCGGTGACCAGCACCCATGGTGCCAAGCCGCTGCTGGGCGAGACGGCGGATACGCCTGCGCGTGCGCAGGGGGCGGCCAGCGCGCCGGACATGCCCGCCATCGACCGATCCGCCTATGTCTGCGTGACCGACCTTGCCGATGTCGATCACTGGATCGCCCGCGCGCGGGAAGAAGGCGTGATCGGTTTCGATACCGAAACCGACAGCCTGGAAGCGGTGACCGCAGAGCTGATCGGCATCAGCCTGGCCGTGGCCCCGAACGAGGCCTGCTACATCCCCTTTGGTCATGGCGGCGGGGACATGTTCGATGAAAAGCCCAAACAGTGCGACCGGGATGCCGTGCTGGCCAAGCTCAAGCCGCTGCTCGAGGATGATGCCGTCCTGAAGGTCGGGCAGAATCTGAAATATGACATGTCCGTGCTGGCGCAGCATGGCGTGTCGCTGACGCCGTTCGACGATACGATGGTGATGAGCTTCTGCCTGGATGCAGGCCAGGAAGTGGGCGGCGGGCACGGCATGGATGCGCTGGCCAAGGCGCATCTGGACCATGAGCCGATCAGCTACAAATCGCTCACCGGCACCGGCAAGAAGGCGATCGGCTTTCACGAGGTCGCGCTGAAAGATGCCACCGAATATGCCGCCGAGGACGCGGATGTGACGCTGCGCCTGTGGCATCACCTCAAGCTGCGCATGCCGCCCGAAGGCGTGGCGCAGGTCTATGAGCGGGTGGACCGCCCGCTGGTGCCTGTGGTGGCGCGCATGGAATGCCGCGGCATCAAGGTGGACCGCGAGGCGCTCAGCCGCCTGTCGGGCGAATTCGCCAAGGAAATGGATGTGCTGGAAACGCAGATCCACGACCTGGCGGGCGAGGAGTTTTCCATTGGCAGCCCCAAGCAGCTGGGCGATATCCTGTTCGACAAGATGGGCCTCAAAGGCGGCAAGAAAGGCAAGTCCGGCCAGTACAGCACCGATCAGAGCGTGCTGGAAAAACTGGATTCGCAGGGCGTGGAGATGGCCAGCAAGGTGCTGGAATGGCGCCAGCTGTCCAAGCTGAAATCCACCTATACCGATGCGCTGCAGGCGCAGATCAACGACAAGACCGGGCGCGTGCATACCAGCTATAGCCTGGTGGGCGCGCAGACCGGGCGGCTGTCCTCGACCGATCCCAACCTGCAGAACATCCCCATCCGCACCGCCATCGGGCGGCAGATCCGCGAGGCGTTCGTGGCCGAGCCGGGGAATGTGCTGCTGGCCGCCGATTACAGCCAGATCGAGCTGCGCCTGGCCGCGCATATCGCCGATGTGCCTGAACTGCGCGACGCGTTCGAGCAGGGCGAGGACATCCACAACCGCACCGCGCAGGAACTGTTCGGAGAGGTCAATCGCGACACGCGCGGGCGGGCCAAGACGATCAACTTCGCCATTCTCTACGGCATCAGCCGCTGGGGCCTCGCCAAACGACTGGAGGTGGAGCCGGATGAGGCGCAGGCGATGATCGACACCTATTTCGAGCGCTTCCCCGGCATCGCCAAATATATGGCGCAGACGCTGGAATCGGTGCGCGCCAAGGGATTCAGCGAGACGCTGTTCGGCCGAAAGACGCATTTTCCGCGTATCGGCAGCAAAAATCAGGCGGAGCGTCAGGGCAGCGAGCGCGCTGCGATCAATGCGCCGATCCAGGGCACTAGCGCGGACATCATCAAGCGTGCCATGGCCCGCATGGAGCCCGCGCTGGCCGAGGCCGGACTGCCGAACGTCAGGATGCTGCTGCAGGTGCATGATGAACTGGTGTTCGAACTGCCCGAAGGCGATGTGGCGGCGGCCACGCCGGTGATCGAGCGGGTGATGGCCGAAGCCGCCCTGCCGGCGGTTACGCTATCGGTGCCGCTGGGCGTGGAGATCGGCACCGGCAAAAGCTGGGACGCGGCGCATTAGCGCAACGCTGCCGGTGCGCCCTTACAGGCGATCCGGCAGTTGCCAGTGCGCGCCGATCTCCATGTCCAGACTTGGCGGATCGAACGGATCCAGCCCCGATCCTGGATAGAAAGCAAATTCGCCGAATTTCGGTCCCGCATCGGTGTCGTAAAAATCGCAGCGCACGAAATCGAACCCGCGGCCCAGCATCTCTGCGGCCTCCACCATCGCGATGATGCTGGCGGGAAACAGATGCCCCTCCCGTTCCGCGCTATCGGAAACAGGCTGGCGGCTGCGATCGTAGAGCAACCAGCGATGCGCGGATTCGCGGGCCAGATGCACCTGAATGAAGGCGGCGCGGCCATCGAACACATAGATCTTGTAATCGACCGGGAATTGCCCGTTCCGCCCGATAAACGGCTCGGTCAGGATTCCGCGCGGCACGGCCCGATATGCCCATTCGTCCAGCCACAGGCCGTAGGGCCTGCGCATCCAGCGCGCGCTGCGGGCGCGCACCGCATCCCAGTCCGGCGCCCGATCGCGCAGGAACATGTTCTGGTTGCAGCCATGGCGCGCCTTGATCACCAGCGGCAAGGGCCAGTCCGGGCACACGGGCAATTGCGCGCCGTGCCAGAGCGTGGGCACGATCCATTCCGGGCCGAGCATGGCGCACACATGCGCCTTGGCCGCCAGCTTGTCCGTAAGCCAGGGCAGGCGCGGATCGCGGCAGGCCAATTTGCGCGCCTGCACTTTTTCGGTAAAAGTTCGCGGCGTATCGAGATCGGGGAGGTGGTGATGCCGCCACAGATAGGTCAGCCGGATACGCTGGCGGCGCATGACCCGTTCAAGGACGGTATCGATGCGCGGCAGGTCTGCAGGATTGGGAAAGGTCAGACCATCGAAGCTGTCCACAGGGGGGTCCGTTTGTTGACGCCGGGACCCGCCCAGCTATGGCGATGAAATGACTGCCATAACAAACAGTTCCGAATTGGTGACCACCCCTGCCGAGGCGGCGGCGGCCGTCGATATCGTCACTTACTATATTCCCATCCTGCTCAGTCTGGGCGCGATCATCCTGTTGATCGCCTGGTTGCCGCTGATCCTGCGCAAACTGCCTTTGACCCTGCCGCTGATCTGCGTCCTCATCGGCGCGGCGATCTTCACCTTCACGCCCTTTGCCGATTACGGCCCTTACCCGGCAGAAACCCCGATCCTGATCGAGAAGGCGACCGAGCTGATCGTGATCATCTCGCTGATGGGCGCAGGGCTGAAGATCGGACGACCGTTCAGCTTTCGCGGCTGGCAGATCACGGTGCGCATGCTGGCCATCTGTATGCCGCTGACCATATTGGCGCTGCTGTTCCTGAGCGGCGCGATGCTTGGTCTGGGCATCGTGTCCGCCCTCCTGCTGGCCTCCTGCCTTGCGCCGACCGATCCGGTCTTGGCCTCCGATGTGCAGATCGAAAAGCCGCAATGCGATGAGGAGTCGGAGGCACGTTTTGCGCTGACCAGCGAGGCCGGGCTGAACGATGCGCTTACCTTCCCCTTCGTGAACCTGGCCATTGCGCTGGCCGTTGCGGGCGGATTCAGCTGGCAGACCGTCGGCGGATGGGCGCTGGAGGATGTGCTGATCAAGCTGTCGGTCGGCCTGGTGACCGGTCTGGCGGCGGGCTGGATTTTCGGCAAAATCGTCTATGCGCTGCCCACCGGCACCCGGCTCAGCCGCACCGGCGACGGCTTCGTGGCGCTGGGCGCAACGCTGAGCATCTATGCGCTCACCGAATTGCTGCACGGCTACGGTTTTCTGGCGGTATTTCTGGCCGGGCTGATGCTGCGCCGGGCATCGCGGGAAAACGACTTCAACGATCGGCTGCATGATTTCGCCGATGAGACCGAACGTCTGCTGATGATGGTCATGCTGGTCTTCTTCGGCGGCATGCTGGCCAGCGGCGGCTATCTGTCCGCCGTCGGCTGGCGTGAAATCGGCTTTGCCGCCGTGGCGCTGTTCGTGGTCCGTCCGCTTGCCGGCATGATCGGGCTGATCGGCGTGAAAAGGCCGCCGCTGGAACGGTTCATTATCTCCTTTTTCGGCATTCGCGGCCTGGGGTCGGTCTATTATCTGTCCTACGCGCTGAACCATGCGGAGTTCGAGCAGGAGATCGTGCTGTGGGAGGTGATGGGGCTGATCATCCTGATGTCGATCATCCTGCACGGATTTCTGGTGACCCCGCTGATGGGCAGGCTGGACCGGCATCTGGAAGGCAGGCAAAAGAGCGCCGAGGCCGCTTAAACGGTCTGTCGCTGACTGCGCTCTTGCCACCGTGCCGCGGTCTGATTAAATCGGCTCCATCTTACTGGTCGCAGCCCTGCGGCCTGTCGCAACTTGCTCTCGGGAAGTCTCCATGGACGATCGCAACAATATTCTGGCCGGATGGATCCTTGCAGGCGGTATCGCCGCGCTGGGGCTTTCGATCGGGTTCGGCAGTGTCTTCCATACCGAAGACCCGGAAGGCGAGAAAATGGGCTATTTCATCGAGGATACCGCCGCTGCAGCCGGTGAAGCGAGCGGCCCGCCGCTGGCCACGCTGCTGGCGAGTTCCGACGTTGCCCATGGCGAAACGGTGTTCAAGAAATGCGCCGCCTGCCACACGGTGGCCGCTGGCGGCGCGAACGGCATCGGCCCGAATCTGCACGGCGTGGTGGGTGAAGCCATCGGCAAGGGCGTGGGCGGCTATGCCTTTTCCGACGCGCTGGCGTCCGTGGGCGGCCAGTGGACCTTCGATCAGATGAATGCCTGGCTGGAAAGCCCGCGCAAGTTCGCGCCTGGCACCAAGATGACCTTTGCCGGCCTTGGCGATCCGCAGGACCGCGCCGATGTCATCGCTTATCTGAACGCGCAGGGCTCCAACCTGCCCTTCCCGCCCCCGCCGGCCGAGGGTGAAGGCGAAGACGCGGCTGGCGAATCCGATGCCGCCGTCACGCCGGTCGATGCCGCCGTGGGCGATGGTGAGCCTGCGGGCGAAGCCAATGAAGCCGCAGCACCGGCAACGCCGCTCTAAACCTATCGGCTGCGGCGTCCCCAAGCGACGCCGCAGAATTCTTGTAGATAGAACGCCCTTAGAGGCGCGGCATGTTTGGTGCCGCGCCTTTGGCGATGGCGCCCTCTATCGGGCGGTTGCGCGGTCCTCTGGGCCGAGTTCGTAAAATTCGCGAATCTTGTCCCAGCCTTCTTCTGCCGTTTCCACGAATTGAAACAGGTCCAGATCGGCCGGGCTGATGGTGCCTTCCAGCAGCAGTTCGTCGAAATTGATCACCCGCGTCCAGAATTCGCGGCCGTAGAGCAGGATCGGCATCCGCTCGACCTTGCCGGTCTGCACCAGAGTCAGCAGCTCGAAAAACTCGTCGAATGTCCCGAAGCCGCCGGGGAACGCCGCCACGGCGCGCGCGCGCAGCAGGAAATGCATCTTGCGCAGCGCGAAATAATGGAAGCGGAAGGACAGGGACGGCGTCACATAGCCATTGGGCGCCTGCTCATGCGGCAGCACGATGTTGAGGCCGATCGATTCCTTGCCGGCATCCGCCGCGCCGCGATTGGCCGCTTCCATGATCGACGGACCACCGCCCGAACAGACCACGAAATGCCGCTTGCCGTCATTTTCCCGAAATTCGCTGTTGCTGGCCAGGAAGGCGAGCTTGCGCGCTTCCTCATAATAGCGCGCCTTGTCGGCCAGCCTCTGCGCGATAATCTTGGCCCGATCGTCCACCGCCGCGTCGATCAGGGCCTGCGCCTTGTCGGGCGAGGGAATGCGCGCGGACCCGTAGATGACGAGCGTGGAGCCGATGCCCTGCTCCTCCAGCATCATTTCCGGCTTCAGCAGCTCCAGCTGAAAACGCACCGGCCGCAGCTCTTCGCGCAGCAGGAAATCATTGTCCTGAAAGGCCAGTCGATAGGCCGGATCGCGCGTCTGCGGTGTTTCGACCGCTTCCTCGTCGACAAAGCGGGCTTCCTGTTTGGCGCGGTAGAAGCGCCGTTCCTCGATATTCTTTTCTGCCATGCATTCGCGCCTAAGCGAGCAGAGGCCTAGCGGCAATAGCCCTGACCCGACATGTCGAAGTGAAAATGATTATAATGGGCGCTGTTGTAATCCGGGCCGAGCACCGTGCCATAACGGCGGCAGGCGGAATGATGGAGCGCGCGCAGAAAGGCCTGCTCCTGCACGGACCCGTTCCAGCCTTGCTCCACGCTGATGCGCCGCCCATCGGCCAGGATGAAGGCCGAGACATCCACGGCATTGGCATAAGCATGCTGCGACAATTTGCCCGAAGACGCGCCATTGATATTGCGGCAGGCATAGCTGCCCATGGTCTCGATCCGCACCACCGGGCTGCCCATCAGGCGCACCCCTGCCGGGCCGACGGCGTAGCGCGCCCAGGCGGCAAAATTGCGCGCGAGCGGACAGGTGAGCGCGCCCAGATTGGTGGTCGGCATGCCGATATCGAGCAATTTGACTGTGTCGATCGTCCGGCAGCCGCCGCCGAAGGTGCGATTGGGGAGCGCCTCGAACCGGACCGATGCCGCCTGCAGATCCGCCAGACACTGGCCGCCTTCTGCGGTGGAAAATGCCGGCGTTCCGGCCGATCTTGCCGGGCGATCCGGCGCGCCGTCCCGGCTTTTGGGCAGCACCCCGCATCCGCCGAGGAGCAGCGCCGGGAACAGCATCATGCTTGCAAGGGAACGACCGATCATGCGCCCCGCTATGTGGCAGCCAGTCTTAATATAGTCGAAATCAGGCGGCGTCCCGTTTGCGTTCAGTGTCGTCATCCTCGTGCTGGCCGAGGACGGGAGGTGCCTCGTCAGGCGCATCACGGCCGTCCCGCCAGCCGGGCTGCACCTTCATGCGCCCGCGCATACCCAGATCGGTCAGGCTGATGGGCCGATCGAATTCCACACCCATGCGATTCTCTTCGCTCCACCGTGCCGTGGCGCTGACCACCAGATCATTGTCCAGTTCCAGCTCGAACCGGGTTCCGGGCGGCACCGCCCAGAGCCCGTCGATCATCGCCCCTCCGACCGAGATATTGCGGACCAGCCCTTCATAGCAGAAGCCGTCGCTCAGCACGCCGATCTTGCGCAGCAACCGCTTGCGCGGCAGGCGGTTGGACTGGAACCCGTCCGCCCGGGCATAGCCGTCATACAGGGTCAGGAGTTCCGCGGCAGCCTCCGCCGTCATCGGCTTGCCATAGATATAGCCCTGCACATGGCTGCAGCCCAGTTCGCGCACCAGCAGCAGCTCGTCATGGGTTTCCGCGCCTTCTGCAGTGGTGTCCATGCCCAGCGCATCGGCCAGGCTGACGATCGAAGCGATGATCGCCCCGTTCATGCTGCCTTTCTGCGCAGCGCCGCGCACGAAGCTCTGATCGATCTTGATCTTGTCGAACGGCGCCTTCTTCAGATAGCCGAGCGCCGAATAGCCGGTGCCGAAATCGTCCAGCGCCAGCCGCACGCCGGTTGCCTTGATGGCGTTGAAGATGGCGATATTTTCGTCTCCCCCGTCCAGGAAGACGCTTTCGGTCACCTCCAGCTCCAGCTGCGACGGATGGATGCCCGATTGCGCCACGGCACTGGTCACGATCATGGCGATATCGCCGCGCGCAAATTGCAGCGGGGAAACGTTCACCGCGATGCGCAGATCGCCGGGCCACTGCGCAATCTGCTCGCAGGCGCTGCGAATCGTCCATTCGCCGATGCGCGAAATGAGATTGGCCTCTTCGGCAATCGGGATGAAGACCGCCGGACTGATCGGCCCTTTGACGGGATGATCCCAGCGGCACAACACCTCGAAACCGGTGATCTTTTCGGTCGAGACGTCCACCACGGGTTGATAGACCAGCGACAGCTCTCCCCTGTTCAGGGCATCGCGCAGATCTTCTTCCAGCGTGCGCCGCTCGGAAGCTTCCTCATGCATGGCGGCTTCGTAAAAACGGTAGGTGCCGCGCCCGGCATCCTTGGCGCAATAGAGCGACAGATCCGCATTGCGCACCAGCGAGGAGGCCTGCACCTCTCCAAGCTCGTGAATCGCAATGCCGATCGATGCGCCGATGCGCACCTGCGAGCCTTCCACGATATAGGGAATCGACAGCGCTTCGATGATGTGAGCGGCCAGCCTTTCCAGCTCTGCGGTCTGGATCAGCTTGGGCAGCACCACCTGAAACTCGTCGCCGCCGATGCGCCCAACGGTGCCGCGCTCTCCGACCACTCTTTGCAGGCGATCGGCCACCTGCACGAGCAGGCTGTCGCCGGCAGGATGCCCCAGCGTATCGTTCACCTGCTTGAACCGGTCGAGGTCGAGGAGGAACAGCGTGCACGGCTCCGTCCTGCCGAGATGACCCTTGAGCGACTGTTCCAGCAGCCGGTTGATCTCCAGCCGATTGGCCAGCCCGGTCAGGGTGTCGTAGCGGGCCAGCTGCTGAAACGCGTTCTGCGTCTCGCGCATGTCGGTCAGATCGGTCCCGCTGCCGCGAAATCCGTGGAAATTGCCGAGATCGTCCAGCACCGGATTGCCCGACACGGACCACCAGCGCTCCTCGTCCGAGGCCACCTTGATCGACAGGTCGCTGAACGGTGTGCGCGACGACAGGTGGAAGCCCAGCGTCCGCTCCTCGCGCTCGTCATGATGCTTGCCGACCTGGGAGATCAGATCGATGAAGGGCTTGCCGATGATGTCCTCGACAGGAATGCCGCTGCGCAGCGCGACCTGCGGCGTGATATAGCGCATGATCCCCTGACGGTCGGTTTCCCAGAACCAGCCACGCCCGTCCTTTTCGAAATCATCGAGAAAGGCCGCTGCGCGCAATGCCGGGTCCGACCGGCGATCGCGCTGCAGTCGCCTGCGTTCGGCGCGGCGTTGCACCTGCACGATCAGCGCGATCGCCAGCGCAATCAGCACCATTTCCGCGGCGATAGTCCAGTCGATCCGCATGGCCATGAGCGGCGGCACGAGCACCGGTAGCGCTAACAGAAAGTTACCATGGGTCCGCAGGAATACATTCATAGTAGTCCCGGTAGCGGCCAATTCTTTCGACATTCTAACCAGCCGGCCAAAAAACTGTTCATCATGCGGCGGCGGTCGTTTGGCAGCAGGAAAGACGGCTGTGCTTGACTTCGTCCGCCCGCTCTCTAGGTCAGCCGACGGGCCACGCCGCCCCAACGCGGCGCAGCTCTCTGTGAGGAGACGCATGCAATGACTGATACGACGATTTCCAAGCCCGAACTGCGCCCTGAGCGCCCGTTCTTTTCTTCCGGCCCCACGGCCAAGATGCCCGGCTGGTCCTTTGACAAACTGCAGACCGAATCGCTGGGCCGCTCGCACCGGTCCAAGGTGGGCAAGGCACGCCTGAAATATGCCATCGATCTGACGCGCGAGCTGCTGGCCGTGCCGGACGATTATCTGGTCGGCATCATGCCGGGGTCCGACACGGGCGCGCTGGAATGCGCGATGTGGACGATGCTCGGCCAGGGTCCGGCCACCGTCGCCGCGTGGGAAAGCTTCGGCAATGTCTGGATCCAGGATGCGGTCAAGCAGCTCAAGCTGAAGGACCTTACCGTCCTCGATGCCGATTACGGCAAGCTGCCCGATCTGGACTCCATCCCGGCCGACAATGACATCGTCTTCACCTGGAACGGCACCACCTCCGGCACACGCGTGCCCAATGCGGACTTCATCGCCGCGGACCGCACCGGCATCACCATCAACGATGCCACATCGGCCGTGTTCGCGCAGCCGATGGACTGGGCCAAGCTGGATGCGACCACCTTCAGCTGGCAAAAGGTGATGGGTTCGGAAGCGGCCCATGGCATGCTGATCCTGAGCCCGCGCGCCGTCGAGCGGATCGAAAGCTACGATCCCAGCTGGCCGCTGCCCAAGCTGTTCCGCCTGAAAAAGGGCGACAAGCTGAACCGCGCCATCTTCGAAGGGGCCACGATCAACACCCCCTCCATGATGGCGACCGAAGATTATATCGCGGCGCTGGAATGGGCCAGGAGCATCGGCGGCCTGCAGGCCATGCATGACCGCGCCGATGCCAATGCCAAAATCATGACCGACTGGATCGAGGCCACGCCGTGGCTGCGCAACATGGTCGACGATCCGAAGCTTCGCACCAACACCGGCGTCTGCTTCGTCTTCCAGGGCGAATTCTATGACGGTCTGGATGACGATGCCAAGGCGTCCGTGCCCAAGAAGATCGCCACGATGCTCGAAGAGCTGGACGTGGCCTATGACTTCAATGGCTACCGCGATGCCCCGCCAAGCTTGCGCGTCTGGTGCGGCGGCACGGTGGAGGAAGAAGATCTGCGCCGTCTGCTACCCTGGATCGAATGGGCCTATGCCCAGGTCCAGGCCGAACTTTCCGCGTAATTCGTCATCCCGGCGCGGGCCGGGATCTCGAGCAGCACCGCCATCGCCTGGCAGGCCGAGATCCCGACCCGCGCGCGCATGCCGCCGTTCATGAAGGTATTCCCCATGCCCAAAGTCCTCATTTCCGACAAAATGTCCCCCAAGGCCGCCCAGATTTTCCGCGAACGCGGGATCGAGGTGGACGAGATCACCGGCAAGACGCCCGAAGAGCTGAAAGCCATGATCGGCCAATATGATGGCCTCGCCATCCGCAGCTCGACCAAGGTCACGCCCGAAATATTGGAGGCGGCCGATAATCTGAAGGTGATCGGCCGCGCCGGCATCGGTGTCGACAATGTCGATATTCCCGCTGCCTCGGCCAAGGGCGTGGTCGTGATGAACACGCCGTTCGGCAACTCTATCACCACCGCCGAACATGCCGTGGCGATGATGTTTGCCCTCGCCCGCCAGCTGCCCGAAGCCGATGCCTCCACGCAGGCCGGCAAATGGGAAAAGTCCAAGTTCATGGGCGTCGAGCTGACCAGCAAGACATTGGGCCTGATCGGCGCGGGCAATATCGGCTCGATCGTTGCCGACCGTGCGCTTGGCCTCAAGATGAAGGTGGTTGCGTTCGATCCTTTCCTGACGCCCGATCGCGCAGTGGAAATGGGTGTGGAGAAAGTGGAGCTGGACCAGTTGCTGGCCCGCGCCGACTTCATCACCCTGCACACCCCGCTGACCGATCAGACGCGCGGCATCCTTTCGAAAGAAGCGCTGGCCAAGGCCAAGAAGGGTGTGCGCATCATCAACTGCGCGCGCGGCGGCCTGATCGACGAGGCGGCGCTGAAGGAAGCACTGGAAAGCGGCCATGTTGCCGGCGCCGCGCTCGACGTGTTCGCCGAGGAGCCGGCCAAGGACAATCCGCTGTTCGGCACACCGAATCTGGTCTGCACTCCGCATCTGGGCGCATCGACCGACGAGGCGCAGGTCAATGTGGCGATCCAGGTGGCCGAACAGCTGAGCGATTATCTGCTGAGCGGTGGCGTGACCAACGCGCTCAACATGCCCAGCCTGTCTGCCGAGGAAGCGCCGCGCGTGCGCCCCTATATGGCGCTGGCGGAACGGCTCGGCAGTCTGGTCGGCCAGCTCATCGGCAAGGATATTCGCGGCGTATCGATCGAGGTCGAGGGTGCAGCCGCCCAGCTCAACATCAAGCCGATCAGCGGCGCGGTGCTGGCGGGCCTCATGCGCGTCTATTCGGACACAGTGAACATGGTCAACGCCCCCTATCTGGCGCGCGAACGCGGGCTGGACGTGCGCGAAGTGCGCCATGACCGTACGCAGGACTATCACACGCTGCTGCGCGTTTCCGTCACGACCGAGGATGGTGAACGTTCCGTCGCCGGTACCCTGTTCGGCGACGATCAGCCGCGGCTGGTGGACATGTTCGGTATCAAGATCGAAGCGGGTCTGACCGGCGATATGCTGTATATCGTGAATGAGGATATTCCCGGCTTCATCGGCAAGGTCGGCACCGCGCTGGGCGAGGCGGGCGTCAATATCGGCACCTTCCACCTTGGCCGTCGCGGCGGCGGCGATCGCGGGGAGGCAGTGCTGCTGCTGTCCGTCGATCAGCCGGTGGACGAACCGGTGATGTGGAAGATCTGCAATCTGGAAGGCGTGAAGAAAGTGAAGGGGCTCAGCTTCACATGAGCGAAGCCCCCGAACTGCTGCCCGTCGGTTTCCGCGATCGGCTGGCGCCAGCCGCCGAGCGCGGTGCGGGCATCGAGGCGTCCGTCCTCGCCGTTCTGGCGAGCCATGGGTATGAGCGCGTCGACCCGCCCTTGGCCGAGACGGAAAGCGCGCTGGTGGCCCGCAGCGCCGCTGCGGTGCGCACCGACCATCTGCGGTTCACCGATCCGATTTCGCAGCGCACGCTGGCGCTGCGCACGGACATGACCACGCAGATCGGGCGCATTGCCGCCACGCGCCTGTCGGACGCGCCGCGCCCGATGCGGCTCTGCTATGCCGGACAGGTGCTGCGGTTGCGTTCCAGCCAGCTGCGTCCCGAGCGGCAGCTGACGCAGATCGGCGCGGAAATCATCGGATCGGATGAGATTGCCGCGGCGCGCGAGATCGTCGGTCTGGCGATCGAGGCGCTGCAGGCGGCAGGCGTGACCGGGATTACGGTCGATTTCACCCTGCCCGATCTGGTCGATCGGCTTGCCGAGACGCGCTATCCGCTCGATGCGGACACGCTAACGGCAGTCAAGGCGGAGCTGGACAGCAAGGATGCCGGCGGCCTCGCCGCGCTGGGCGCGCATGATTATCTGCCGCTGATCGCGGCGGCCGGACCCTATCATGAAGCGCTGGCCAAGCTGGAAGCGCAGGACGCTGGCGGCGCGCTGGCATCGCGCCTGGAGGCGCTGCGCGCAATCGCCAAGCCGATCGCAGACGATATCCGCCTGACGCTGGACCCGACCGAGCGCCATGGCTTCGAATATCAAAGCTGGTTCGGTTTCACGCTCTATGCGGACGGCCATGTCGCCAGCCTGGGCCGCGGCGGCACCTATACCTTGGCCCATGCGAATGGCAGCGAAGAGCCCGCAACGGGCTTTTCGCTCTATCCGGATGCCCTGGCGGACGTGTTGCCCGCAGCTGCCGTGCAGCGCCTGTTCCTGCCGATGGGGCATGATATGGATATAGCGGCGCAGCTGCGCGCGGACGGTTGGCGGACGGTGGCCGCGCTCAGCGACACCGACGATGCCGCGACACTCGGTTGCACGCACTGGCTGAACGGCAGTGAGCCGCTAGCCATCTGATGCGACAAGCCCGGTTCTGGCAGCGCTTAGCTGTTCATCGTCGCCGGATCGGGGCCCATGCGCCCATCCTTGCTATCGAGCGCCTCGAACGCTTCAAGATCGTCCTGCGACAGCGTGAAATCGAGCACGCCGAAATTGTCGCGCATATGCTTCTCGGACGATGCCTTTGGGATCACGCAGAGGCCATTGTCGATATGCCAGCGCAACACGACCTGCGCCGGGCTCTTGCCGGTCTTCTCGGCGATGCGTTTGACCACATCGCTATCCAGCGCTTCGCCCTGACCCAGAGGGCTCCAGCTCTGAATGGCGATGCCCATATCCGCATGCACGCGGCGGGCGTCTTTCTGCTGGAAGCTGGGGTGCAGCTCGATCTGGTTGAGCACCGGCAGCACGCCGGTTTCATCGGCCAGCCGCTTCAGATGCGGCTCCAGAAAATTGGACACACCGATGGACTTCGCCTTACCGGCCTTCTGGATCTCGATGAAAGCCTTCCAGGTGTCGACATAGAGATTATCGTCCGGGCACGGCCAGTGGATCAGCACGAGATCGACCGAATCCCTGCCCAGCCGGTCGAGGCACTTGTCGAACGCCTTCAGCGCGCGATCATAGCCCTGGCTCTCATTCCACACCTTGGTGGTAAGCCAGATATCGTCCTTGCCTTGCAGCCCGGCGCCCACGCCCTTTTCATTTTTATAGACCGCTGCTGTATCGACCAGCTGATAGCCGATCTCGACTGCTTTCTTCACCGCCTGCTCGGCATCCTTGTCGTCCTCGATTTTGTAGGTGCCGAATCCCAGTTGTGGAATCGAACGACCATCGTTCAGATCGATCATCGGGGTTTGGGTGATGCTGTCGGTGCTCATGGCAAATTCCTTCTGTCTGTTTGCCCTGATAACGGACGAACCATCGTCAAAGGTCCGTCGCAAATGCTGGACCTTGGCTCGGCTGGACTTTAGGGCGGCGCTTTCCATCGAATTTGCATCAGGGGCAGGATATTGGCCAACGTCACGGTAATCGGCGCGCAATGGGGTGATGAGGGCAAGGGCAAGATCGTCGACTGGCTATCCAGCCGTGCCGACGCCGTCGTCCGTTTTCAGGGCGGGCACAATGCGGGCCACACGCTCGTGGTCGACGGCGATGTGTTCAAGCTGTCGCTTCTGCCGTCCGGTATCGTCACCGGCACCTTGTCGATCATCGGCAATGGCGTGGTGCTCGATCCGTGGGCGCTGAAGGCGGAAATCGAAAAGCTGTCCGGCCAAGGCGTCAGCATCACCGCCGAGAATTTCGCGATCGCCGATAATTGCGCGCTGATCCTGCCGCTGCACCGCGATCTGGACGGGCTGCGCGAAACCGCTGCCGGCTCCGGCAAAATCGGCACCACCGGGCGCGGTATCGGCCCGGCTTATGAGGACAAGGTCGGCCGCCGCGCGATCCGCGTGTGCGATCTGGCGCATCTGGATGCGCTCGATCCGCAGCTGGACCGGCTGTGCGCGCATCATGACGCGCTGCGTGCCGGTTTCGATCAGCCGCCGGTGGACCGTGAGGCGCTGCTTGCCGAACTGCGCGACATCGCACCCTATGTGCTGCAATATGCGCAGCCCGTGTGGAAGCGCCTGAAAAAGGTGCGCAAGGCGGGCGCGAAAATCCTGTTCGAAGGCGCACAGGGCGTGCTGCTCGATGTCGACCACGGCACCTATCCCTTCGTCACCAGCTCCAACACCGTGTCGGGCACCGCCGCTAGCGGGTCGGGCCTCGGCCCGTCCGCCACCGGCTTCGTGCTGGGCATCGTGAAGGCCTATACCACCCGGGTGGGCTCCGGCCCCTTCCCGACCGAACTGGACGATGAGATCGGCCAGCGGCTGGGCGAGCAGGGCCATGAATTCGGCACCGTCACGGGGCGCAAGCGCCGCTGCGGCTGGTTCGACGCGGTGATCGTGCGGCAGAGCTGCGCCGTCTCCGGCGTCACCGGCATCGCGCTGACCAAGCTGGACGTGCTCGATGGGTTCGAGACGATCCGCATCTGCACCGGCTATCGGCTGCGCGGCAAGATCCTCGATTATCTGCCCGCCCATGCCGCCGATCAGGCCGCGGTCGAGCCGATCTACGAGGAGATGGACGGCTGGCAGGAGACCACGGCGGGTGCCCGCAGCTGGGCCGATCTGCCGGCACAGGCCATCAAATATATAAGCCGCGTTCAGGAGCTGATCGAAACGCCTGTGGCGCTGGTCTCCACCAGCCCCGAGCGTGACGACACGATCCTGGTGCGCGATCCGTTCATGGATTGACCGGACTGGCATTACGCCGATCTTGTCAATGATAGCGCAGATTCCTATAATCGGCGCATGGCACAGATGAACATATCCGTCACCGATCAGCTGAAAAGCTGGGCCGAATCGCGCGTCGCCGAGGGCCGCTACAGCAGCACCAGCGACTATGTACGCGATCTGCTTCGCCGCGATCAGGATGAAGAGGCGAAGCGTCGAAATTTGATGGCGGAGATCGCGATCGGCCTTGCATCGCCAATCTCAAATGAAACTGCGGACGATGTGTTCGAAAGGGTTCAGGCCCGGCATCAAGGCTGATCGCGGTTCGATTTCGCGAGGCAGCGCTACTCGATCTGGAGCAGATCTTTGAGTTCAGCTTTGCGCGCTTCGGCGAGCAAACGGCGCAGACATATCGCGACGGATGCAGCATGTGCTTGCACTACTGGATCGCAACACTGGGATCGGTCCAGCCAACGAATTCCTTGGCCGCGGTATTCGCTCCTTTGCCTTCAAGAGCCACCGCATCTACTATGAGATCGACAATGGCGACGTCATCGTCGCTCGTATCCTGCACAAGGCGCAGGATGTGGCGGACAAGCTCGATCCCTAGACATCGTCCGCGCTGATCAGTTCCGCGCGGTCCAGCTCGCCGGTCATGGAGGCGACCACCGTCGCCACCGTCGCGTCGCCGCTGACATTGGTGACGGTGCGCATCATGTCCATGATCCGGTCCACCCCGGCCACGAAGGCGATCGTTTCCAGCGGCACACCCACCGTGCCGAATACCAGCGCCATCATGATCAGGCCTGCGCCCGGAATACCGGCCGCACCGACCGCGCCGAGCGTGGCGGTGATCGAGATCATGACATAATCGGTCCAGCTGAGGTCCACCCCGAACACCTGCGCACCGAACAATGTGGCGAGGCCCAGATACATGGCGGTGCCGTTCATGTTGATGGTCGCGCCCAGCGACAGCACGAAGCTCGATACGCTTGGGGATACGCCCAGATTGCGCTCGGCACAGCGCATGGTGACGGGCAGCGTGGCGTTGGACGAGGCGGTGGAATAGCTCACCGCCATGGCATCGATGATCCCGCGGAAGAAATCGCGCACCGGCAGCTTGGCCATGAACTTGATCATCGCGGAATACATGACGAAGATGATCAGCAGACAGCCGAGATAATTGAGCCCGACCAGCTTGGCGAGCGCCAGCAACGCGTCATAACCGAGATTGCCCGCCACCCAGGCCATCAGCGCGAACACGCCGAACGGGGTCAGCTCCATCACGATGATGGTGACTTTCTGCATCACGATGGAGCCGGAATCGAAGATTCTGGCGACCGGCTGGCCGTCTTTCTCCGCCATCAGAATGCCGATGCCGATCAGCAGGGCAAAGACGATCAGCGGCAGCACGTTCACGTCCGCCATCACCTGCACCGGGCTTTGCGGCACGATGGAAAGCACCATCTCGCGCCAGCCTTCGCCGGACGGTTCGGGCACCGGCCCCATGTCGATATTGCTGGTATCCACGCCGATGCCGGGCTGGATCAGCGTGCCGAGCCCCAGCCCCAGCCAGACGGCAATCTGGCCGGTAACGACGAAGATCAGCATCGCCCGCCCGCCGACCGCGCCCAGTTTGCGCAGATCGCCGATCGCGGCGACGCCGGACACCAGCGAGAAGAAGATCAGCGGCACCACCAGCATCTTGATCGAGGCGATGAACACATCGCCGATAATCTTGATGCTTTCCGCTTCCGGACCCCAGAGGAGGCCGGTGACGATACCCAGGATGAGCGCGGCGATGACCCGCTGCCAGAGCGGAATCCGAAACCATGTCTTCAGCATTGCAACGCGCCCTCCCTTGGCCGGTGCCGGACGCTAGCGGTGACCGGTGCCACTATCAAGATATCCGCATCGCGCAGCATGTTGGAGGGGGTTGAGTAACAAAATTACAAGGCGCATAGCGGGTCCAATAATGATGCTGACAAGCAAGGACGACGAGGAAAAGCATGGCTGACGGCGAACAGACGCGATCCGAACAGGGGGACGTCGATCCGGCGCTTCTCGATGCCCTTGGCAGTGCCTTCCGGGCCAGCGCCCTGCCGGGCGAGGACGAGAATTTCGACGATGAGGCCTGCCGCGCCGCCGCCGCCTTCACGCTGAACACCGCCGCCGAACGCAGCCAGGCAGAACCACAGGTCGATACCGCCAGCCTGACCGGGGTGGACGGCCTGCGCATGATGCGCCTTGCGATCATCAATGACGACATGCCTTTTCTGGTCGACTCGGTGGCCAACGCCATCGCCGCGCAGGGCATTGCGATCTACCGGCTGATCCACCCCGTCCTGACGGTGGACCGGACGGCATCGGGCCAGCTGCAGGCCATCCGGCAGGGCCGCGAGGGGCCGGACCGGGCCGAAAGCTTTATCTATATCGAGATCGAGCGGGTGGACGCCAAGCAGCGCCGCGCGCTGGAGGCGGATCTGCGCGCCGTCCTGCGCGATGTGCGCGGCGCGGTGGACGACTGGCTGAAAATGCAGGTAGCGATGGGCGAGGATGCCGATCAGCTGCCCGACGGCGATGGCAGCGCCCTGCTGCGCTGGTTCCTGGATCGCAATCTCACGCTGGTTGCGCATGAAGAGATCGACCGCAAGGGTACGCGCGCCAACCGCCTCGGCATTGCCCGGGTGGACGATGCGCCGATCCTGTCCGACGAAGCGCGCGAGCGCGCGTTCAAATGGTTCGAGGAAGGCAAGGGCGTGCCCCTGCTGATGAAATCGAACAGGGTTTCCAACGTGCACCGCGCCGTGTTGCTCGATCTCGTGCTGACTCCGTTGCGGGATGGCACGACGATCACCGGCCTGTCCTTGCATGCCGGGCTGTGGACGAGCGCCGCCCTCGCCACCCCGCCCAATCGCATTCCCGTGCTGCGCGCGCATCTGGCCGCGCTGATGGACAAATTCGGGTTCCATCCATCAGGCCACGCCGGCAAATCGCTGAGCCATGCGCTCACCAGCCTGCCGCATGATCTGCTGATCACCTTCCCGCTGGCCGATCTGGAACAGATCGTGCTGACCAACATGTCGCTGTCGGACAGGCCGCGCCCCAAGCTGCGCACGGTACGCTCTCCGCTGGGCCGGCATTTGTTCGTGTTCGTCTGGCTGCCGCGCGATGACGTATCGACCTCGATGCGCCGCTCGATCGAAACGATGCTGACCAACAGCGCCGACGGCAGCATCCTGAGCTGGTCGATCTCGCTGGAGGACGGACAGGTCGCCCTGCTGCGCTTCACGCTGAACCTGTCTGACCGCAATGCCGAAATCGACGATGACAGCCTGGACACCAAGCTCAAGCGGATGGTGCGCGGCTGGCAGCCTGCCGTGGAATCCGCGCTGGCCGAGCGGATCGACGAGAAGCGCGCCGCCGCCCTGTCGCTGCGCTATGCCGATCTGTTCGGCGTCACCTATCGCAGCGCCTATAATCCGGGCGAGGCCGCGGCCGATATCCTGAGACTGCACGCGCTGGACGGGGAAACGCGCCGCGCCGCCCGCCTGTACCGCCTGGAGGGCGATGGCGACGACCAGCTTCGGCTGAAAATCTATCATCTGGGCGGGGCGCTGCCACTCAGCGATGCCGTACCGGTGCTGGAGGATTTCGGCTTCGTCGTGCTGGGTGAGATTCCTTCCGCGCTGGGCGATGGCGATTTCGCCTATATCCATGATTTCCTGCTGGCCGTGCCCGATGCCGCCAAGGCCGAGGCGCTGATTGATCGCGCCGACACCATCGAACGCGCGATCACGGCGGAAATCGACGGGCTGGTGGAGAACGATCCGTTCAACAGCCTGATCATCTCGGCCGCGCTGGAGCCGGAGGGTGTGGTGTGGTTGCGCGCCTGGTTCCGCTATCTGCGCCAGACCGGCATGAGCTATTCCATGCAGACTGTGATCGACAGTCTGGCGCGCGCCCCGGCGATCACCCGGCTGCTGGTCCATCTGTTCCGGGTCCGTCACGACCCCGCGTTCGAAGGGGATCGCGACGCCGAAACGGCCAGCGCCAGCGATGAGATCGACCAGTTGCTGCTGAACGTCGCGGCGATCGATGAAGACCGGATCCTGCGCACGCTGCGCGCGGTGGCGCTGGCGGTGCTGCGCACCAATGCCTTCGCGCCGAGCAGCGCCGAGGCGCTGGGCTTCAAGATCGACAGCCATGCGATACCGAGCCTTCCGGCGCCGGTGCCATGGCGTGAGATCTTCGTCTATTCGCCGCGTGTCGAGGGCATCCATCTGCGCGCCGGGCCGGTGGCCCGCGGCGGCCTGCGCTGGTCCGATCGGCGCGACGATTTCCGCACCGAGATTCTGGGCCTGATGAAAGCGCAGCGCGTGAAGAACGCCGTGATCGTGCCGACCGGCGCCAAGGGCGGCTTCTTCCCCAAGCGCCTGCCCAATCCGGCCGAAGACCGCGATGCCTGGCTGACCGAGGGCACGGAATGCTACAAGATCTTCATCCGCACGCTTCTGTCGATCACCGACAATATCGTCGATGATGCGGTGGTGCATCCCGAAGGCGTGGTGATCCACGATGGCGAAGATCCCTATTTCGTGGTCGCCGCCGACAAGGGCACGGCCACCTTCAGCGACACCGCCAATGCCATCGCCATCGAACGCGGCTTCTGGCTGGGCGATGCCTTCGCCAGCGGCGGCAGCAATGGCTATGACCACAAGGCCATGGGCATCACCGCCAAGGGCGCGTGGATTTCCGTGCAGCGGCATTTCGCGGAAATGGGCGTGGACGTGCAGGAAGAGACCGTACGCGTCTGCGGCGTGGGGGACATGTCCGGCGACGTGTTCGGCAACGGCATGCTGTTGTCCAAAGCAATCAAGCTGGTTGCCGCGTTCGACCATCGGCACATCTTTCTGGATCCCGATCCCGATCCGGCAAAAAGCTGGAACGAGCGCAAGCGCCTGTTCGATCTGCCCCGCTCCAGCTGGGAAGATTATGACAAGAAGCTGATCTCCAAGGGCGGCGGCGTGTTTGCCCGGTCGGACAAGAGCATCGCCATCAGCAAGCAGGTCCGCGAGATGCTGGGCCTCGAGGATGAAAAGGTCGATCCGGCCACGCTGATGTCCGCGATCCTGAAGATGAAGGCGGACCTCCTCTGGTTCGGCGGCATCGGCACCTATGTGAAGGCCAAGGCGGAAAGCTCCATCGATGTGGGCGATCCGGCGAACGATCCGATCCGCGTCAATGCCGAACAGCTTGGCGTGAAGGTGATCGGCGAGGGCGCCAATCTGGCGGTCACGCAGGCCGGGCGCATCGCGTTCGACCTTACCGGCGGACGCATCAATGCCGATTTCATCGACAATAGCGCCGGCGTGGATTGCTCCGACAAGGAAGTGAACATCAAGATCGCGCTGAATACCGAGTTGCGCGCGGGCACGCTGAAGGATGACAAGCGCAACGCGCTGCTGAAATCCATGACCGATGCGGTCTCCGAGATTGTGCTGGAGGACAACCGGCACCAGGCGCTCGGCATTTCCATCGCCGAGAATGACGGCACCGAGGGGCTGGGCAGCTATATCCGGCTGATCGAAACATTCGAAGGCGAAGGCAAGCTGGACCGCGTGGTCGAGGGACTGCCCGGCAATGAGGAACTGCTGCGCCGCGGCCAGGATCAGGGCGGCATGACGCGCCCCGAACTGGCCGTTCTGCTGGCCACGGGCAAGCTGGCGCTGCAGGACAGCATCGAAAGCACGCTGAAGCTGGACGATCCGTCGCTCGATTCGGAGCTGCTTGCCGCCTTTCCGGAGGCCATGCGGGACAAGCATCGCCAGGCGATCATGGAGCATCGTCTGCGCGGTGAGATCATCGCCACGCGGATCGCCAACCGCATGGTGAACCGTCTGAACATCATCTACCCGTTCGAGCTGGCCGAAGAGGAGGGCTGCTCGCCCGGCGATGTCGCCAATGCCTTTGTGGTGGTCGAGCGCCTGTTCGGGCTCAACGCTATCTGGCAGGATCTGGACGAACGGCCGATGGACGAGAAAGTCCGTCTCAACATGTTCGATATGCTGGCGCTGGCCGCCCGCTCCCATATTGCGGATTTGCTGCGCACCGAGCATGCAGCAAAACCGGTCGGCGCGATCGTCGGCGAACTGGCGGACAATGTCGGCCAGCTCACCGTGGATGTCGATGAGCTGCTGTCCAGCCGTGCCTGCGATCAGGCGCGCGAACAGACCGAGCAAATGGTCGCCAATGGCGCACCACGCGAACTGGCCGAGCAGGTGACCCATCTGTACAAGGCAGACGGAGCCATCGGCATTGCCGATCTGGCGCATCAGCGCGATATTCCCGCCCGCGATGTCGGTGCGGCCTTCATCAAGATCGGTGACATGCTGAATCTTGGCTGGGCCCAGACCACCGCCAACCGGATGATGCCCGCCGACCCGTGGGAGCGCTTGCTGGCCGCCGGGCTCGCGCGCGATTTCCAGCAGATGCGGCTGGAATTCCTGCGCCGGGCGCGGTCCAAGGATCTGGAACAGTTCGTCGATAACTGGGCGCAAGGCCGCGAAGACCGCATCGCGCAGTTCCGCAGCCTTGTGGAGCGCGCGCAAAAGGTGCCGATGGCCAGCGTGCCGATGATGGCGCAGATTGCCGGACAGGCACGCGTGCTGCTGGGGCGCTAGGGGTACGAGGCCCCAATTACCTGCAGCCTGCGCGCATTCAAGCCGTTTGCGCCGGTTGCCGTGACATTGCCGGGGAAGGACGGCGCTGGACCGTGGGGATACGCGATGGCGGCGGTGCGCTAGAAACGCTCCGCCGCACCGGTTCCTACACCAGCATATCCACCAGATGGATGGTCACGCCCACCAATCCGCCGACCAGCGTGCCGTTGATGCGGATATATTGCAGATCGCGCCCCACCGCGGTTTCCACGCGATCGGTGATCGTGCGCGCTTCCCAGCCGCGTACGGTATCCGACACGAGCCGCACGATGTTGTCGCCATAGGCCGAGGTCGTGCCGGTGATCGCGCGGCGCGCGAAGCGGTTGACCTGGCGTTTGAGCAGCGGATCTTCCTGCAAGGTGCGGCCCAGTTGCGACAGCGCCTCGCCCAGCTTGCCCGCCATCGCCGCATCGGGATCGCGCGCGGCGGAAAGCAGCGCGGCCCGCGCCTGCTCCCATAGCCCGTTGATCCAGTCCGACACCGCCGGATTGTTCAGCATTTCCTGCTTCATGCTGGCCACCCGCGCGGCCATGGCCGGGTCATGCACCAGATCGTCGGCCAGCCGCGCCAGCCCTTCCTCTATCCGGGCGCGCAGCGGATGATCAGGGTTGCCGTCCATATCGATGAGCAGCTTCTGCAATCCGCTGATGATGGCATTGGCCAGCGTCTCGTCCAGCCCGGTCCAGCGCAGCACGCTATTGGCTTTCTCATGCACCATGTTGCGGATCAGATGTTCATTGTCATCCAGCGTCAGTGCGGCCCAGCGGATGCCCGCGCTGATCAGCGGCAGATGCCGTTTGCTGGCGATCATCGCGCCGAGCATCTGGCCAAGCAAAGGCGCCACATCGAGCTTTTCCAGCTGCCCGCGCACCGCCGTCTTGGCCATGCCGCCCAGCCGGCCATGATCCAGCGCCTCCAGCGCATCGCCGAACAGGCGGGAGGCACCGCGCCGCATGCGCCCCTCGCCGGAGCTTGGATGGGTCAGAAAACGCCCCGCCGCGCCGGCCACGTCGATCCGGCGCAGCCGCCGCGCAACCACTGCAGGGATCAGGAAATTGTCCCGCAGGAACGCCGCCAGCGTCTCGCCGATCCGGTCCTTGTTGCGTGGAATGATCGCGGTGTGGGGAATCGGCAGGCCGAGCGGGTGACGGAACAGCGCCGTGACCGCAAACCAGTCGGCCAAGCCGCCAACCATCCCGGCTTCTGCAAAAGCGCGGACATAGCCCCAGGCCGGGTGCCATTCTTCGAACGATCGGGCGAGGAAGAATACCGCCGCCATCAGTACCAGCAGCGCCGTGGCAAGGCGGCGCATGCGCTTGAACGCCGCCAGCCGTTCCGCCTCTGCCAAAGTGCCGGCGAGCGGCGTGGATCGACCGATGGGCTTCATGGCCCATGGCCTAGCCCAGCCGGGCAAGCCTTGCCAAGCGCGGCGATGGACCGGCGGAAACCGGCCAATGGCCTATTCGGCCGGCTGAACACCATCCTCCAGCGCGCGCGCACGATCCCGATCGACCTGGACCGACCGTTCGCGATCGCCCGGCTTGTAGGTCAGCATCTTGCCGAACCAGCCGCCCATGCGCTTCTCGATACTGTCCGCCAGGCTGAAACTGGCCGGCACGATCAGCAGCGTCAGCAAGGTGGAGAGCACCAGGCCGCCGATCACCACCGTGCCCATCGGTGCGCGCCACGCACTGTCGCCGGACAAGGAGAGCGCGGTCGGGACCATGCCTGCTGTCATCGCCACAGTCGTCATCACGATCGGCTGGGCGCGTTTGTGTCCGGCCTCCATGATCGCTTCGAATTTTTCCTTGCCGCTATGCAGCTCCTCCAGCGCGAAATCGATCAACAGGATGGAATTCTTGCCAACAATGCCGAGCAGCATCAGCAGGCCGATATAGACCGGCATCGAAATCGGCTGACCGACGATCAACAGCGCGATCAGGCCGCCGAGCGGGGCCAGCAGCAACGACCCCATATTGACCAGCGGAGACATGAACCGCTTGTAGAGCAGCACCAGCACGGCAAACACCAGCAGCACACCGGCGATCACCGCGATGATCACATTGGTGATCAGCTCACCCTGCCATTCCTGCGCGCCGAACGCCTCATTGCTGACGCCTTGCGGCAGATTGGTCATGATCGGCAGCGCATTGATCTGCGCATAGGCCGTGCCCGTCACCACATCCGGCGCCAGATCCGCGCCCACGAACACGCGGCGTTGCTGATTATAGCGCTGAATGGTGGTGGGACCGGAGCCGAAGCGCAGATCGGCAATGCGCGACAGCGGCACGGAGCCACCGCGCGCCGTCGGCACGGGCAGATTTTCAATCGTGTCCAGGCTTTCGCGCGATGTCTGCGGCAGCATGACGCGGATCGGGATCTGCCGATCGGACAGGGAGAAGCGCGCCGCGTTCTGGTCGATCTCCCCCAGGGTGGCGATGCGGATGGCCTGGCTGAGCGCCGCCGTGGTCACACCGAGCGAAGCGGCCAGCTCGGCGCGCGGCGTCACGATGAGTTCTGGCCGCTTCAGATCAGCCGCAATGCGCGGGCTCTGTACGGTCTTCAGCCCCTGCATCTGCTCCACCAGCGTGGCTGCGGTCCGGCTGAGCAATTCCGGGTTGGTGCCGGTCAGCATGACCGATATTTCACGGCCTGTGCCACCGCCGCCGCCGTTTTGCGCGCCGAACGACACACGGGCGTCGGGAATGTTCTGCAGCAAGGCCGTCGTTTCGCGCTCGAACTCGGTAGAGCTTCGTTCACGATCGGGTTTCAGGTTCACATAAAGCGAGGCATTGCCCTCACGAACGCGCTCGAGCGCCAGGTCCACCTCGGGTTGTTCGTAGAGGATGGCGGCCACACGGTCGGCCACGGCCTCCGTCTGCGCCAGGGTTGTACCGGGCACCATTTCGATCTCGACTCGGCTGTCGTCGCTGTCGATATTGGGTTCGAACTGCTGCGGGATGGTCATCAGCAGGACGACGGTAACCACCAGCGCGACGCCGGCGATCATCGTCATCCAGACCCGGTGGTCGAACAGGCCGCTGACCAGCGAGCGCATGCGCCCGCCACGCGCGGCAAAGCGCTTTGCCCCGCTATCGTCCAGCGACCAGCGCAGCACGCTCATATACCGGTCCATCAGCCAGCCTTCGCCATGCGTGGCGTGGCCCTTGGCCTTCAGGAAATAGGCCGCGACCATGGGCGTGACCATGCGCGCGACGGCTAGGCTGATAAGCACGGCGACCACCACCGTGATGCCAAAATTCTTGAAAAACTCGCCTGAAATGCCCGGCATCAGACCGACCGGCAGGAACACCGCGACAATGGAAAAGGTGGTGGCAACCACGGCCAGACCGATCTCGTCGGCCGCATCGATCGACGCCTGATAGGCGGATTTGCCCATGCGCATATGGCGCACGATGTTCTCGATCTCCACGATCGCGTCATCCACCAGCACGCCCGCCACCAGACCGAGCGCCAGCAGCGACAGGAAATTGAGGTTGAACCCCAGAAGATCCATGAACCAGAAGGTGGGGATGGCGGACAGCGGGATGGCCAGCGCGGAAATCAGCGTGGCCCGCCAGTCGCGCAGGAACAGGAACACCACGACGACGGCCAGCACGGCCCCTTCGATCATCGCGTGGATCGAGCTTTTATACTGATCCTTGGTGTAGCCGACGGTGGAGAAGAGCTGGACCACCCTGATGCCCGGATTTTCCTCCTCGATCTTTTCGATCTGCTTCAGGGCATCGTCATACACCGACACGTCGGACGCGCCGCGCGCGCGGGAAATGGCGAAGTTCACCACTTCCTTGCCGCGCAGCTTACTGATCGAGCTGCGTTCCGAATAGCCGTCCGATACCTGTGCGACATCGGACAGGGTGATGACGCGGCCATCGCCGAGCGGAATGCGGGTTTCGGACAAGGCAAAGGCATCGTCCGCATTGCCCAGCACGCGCACCGACTGGCGCGATCCGGCGATCTGGGCGCGCCCGCCGGCGGCATCGATATTGGTCTGGCGCAGCGCCGCGTTGATCTGCGATGCCGTGACGCCGAGCGCCTGCATGCGCGGCAGATCGAGCACCACGCGGATTTCGCGATCGACTCCGCCGAAACGGTCGACTTCGGCCATGCCGTCGACCGAGAGCAGCCTTTTGGCCACCGTGTCGTCGATGAACCAGCTGAGCTGTTCCAGCGTCATGTCATCGGCCTGCACCGCAAAAATGCCCAGCGGGCCACCGCCGGTCACGTCCACCTTGGTCACCCGCGGCTCGATGATGCCATCCGGCAGCTGGCCGCGAATCTGGTCGATCGAGTTGCTGACCTCGTTCACCGCCTCGTTCGGATCGATGCCGATCTCGAATTCGACGAAGGTGTTGCTGTTGCCCTCCGACGCGGTGGAATTGATGTTCTTCACACCATTGATATTGCGCACCGCTGATTCGACGATCTGCGTCACCTGATTCTCGATCTCGGTCGGCGCGGCGCCGGGCTGCGAGATGTTGACGATCACGGCGGGAAATTCGATGTCCGGCTGATTGACGATGTCCATCCGCGCGAAGCTCAGAATTCCCGCGATCATCAGCCCGAGGAACAGAACGATCGGGACGACCGGGTTGCGGATCGACCAGGCGGAGATGTTGCGAAAATTCATGGTGTCATTCCGCTCCGGCCGAGGTGGACGCAGGCTCGCTATCTGTGGCCGTCTGGCGCGCGATGCCCTTCTGGCGGCGCGGCTGCACCACTTCGCCGGGATTCAGGAACCCGCCGGCATAGACCACCACCAGTTCCCGGCCAGACAGGCCGCTGGCGATCGTCAGCCCTTCATCCGTGACGGCACCGACTTCCACGCCGCGGCGCTCGACCTTGTTGCCCGGCCCCACGATATAGACGAAATTGCCCTTGGTATCGCTCTGCACGGCACTTTCCGGCAGCACCGGCGCGGATATCGCACCCGAACGGATGGTGGCATTGGCAAAACCGCCGGGCCGCAGCGCGCGGTCATAACTGAGCGCGATACGGGCGATGCCCTGCCGCGTCTGCGGATCGATGGTGGGCGCCACCTGCCAGATCTGGCCGTTCAGCGTCTGGGTCGTGCCGACCGGAGTCACCTGCGCGCTTTCGCCGACCGAAATCTGCGCCAGATTGTCTTCGCTCAGCAGCGCCTGCATCTCCATCTGGCCGCCTGCCGCCATACGGAACAAGGCGCCGGAACCCTGCGTCACGGTCTGCCCCGGCTGCACCGTGCGTTCCAGAATATAGCCGCTTGTGGGCGCGACGATGCTGAGGCGCGCATTGCGCTGCTGCGCTTCGTTGAACGAGGCGCGGGCAACGCGCAGCTGCGCCTGGGCCCGCTCTTTCTCCGCCGTCAGCCGATCGACATCGGCCTGGCTGATAAATCCACGATCGACCAGCTGCAGTGCGCGGTTCAGCTGCGCCTGCGCCAGGTTCAGACTGGATTCGGCCACGCTGATCTGCGCGCGCAGCCCTTCGGCCTGCTGGTTCTGCACCGAGCGATCGACCGAGGCGAGCACTTGCCCCTGCTTCACCCAGTCCCCGGCATCGACATAGACCTGCGTGACGCGGCCGCCCTCACCGACCACGCTGATCGGCGTGTCGAAACGTGCGCCGATGGTGCCGGTGGCGTTGATCGAGCGCACGACGGTCTTGCTGCCCGGAGCGACCACGGTGACCACGGGCGCCTGCGCGTCGGCGGCTGCCGCCGCGTCGCCTGTCGCTGCTTCATCATCGCCGCGCGTCAGGAAAAAACCGAGGATACCGAGCAAAAGGATCGCCGCGACGATGGTCGCAATCACGATCCGTTTGCGCCGCGCTGCAACGCGCTCCTCGTCGATATCGGTCATGCCGGCGGTCTGTTCCATATGCGAAACGGGTGATTCGTAGTTCATTGCCATCTGCCAGTTCAGTCCACGCTTGCCCAAAGCGGGCGATCGACGCGCAGTGTGTTACTTCAATAACTCAGCCCTCGCAAGCGGAGTTGCCACGCGTCTGTCGATCGGAAGGCGCGTGGCCGATGCTGCCATAGGGCAAATGCCCGCAATAGCGCAGGGAATATGGCGGGTGCGGCCTGCGCTTCGACGAACGACCTAGCTTTGGCCCCGATACACGAAAAAAGGGGCCGACAAGCGGCCCCTCTTCCCTGGTGATGCTATGCAGCGTTTAGCGGATGCGACGACGCTGGATCAGATTGGCGATCGCCAGCAGCACGACGGCGCCAACGAACATCATGATCAGACCGGAGATCGAGAAATCGCCCCAACCGCCGCCGACGCCGATCAGGCTGCCGATCCAGCCGCCGAGGATGGCACCGACTACGCCCACGATGATGTTCCAGAGAATACCCATGGAAGCATCGCGGCCCATTACCATGCTGGCAAGCCAGCCCATGATGCCGCCAATGATGATCATAAGAATAAAGGTCATAATATGCATTCCTCCTGTTTCACGTCAGCGAGATACAATTTGCTGGCGCGCTGTATGGAGGTGAAAAGGCCGGGCAGGAAAAAAGTTCCGCAAGCATAACGAAAACCCCGCAAGGGCAGCCTGCGGGGTTTTCAGGATTTTGCGCAATGCGCCGACGCCGCCGCGCGCATCGGGCTGAACCGGTGTCAGTATTTCTGCTGACGCTCGTATAGATCGCGATAATGCTGAATGCGGGTGACGCGCAGACCGGGCATGCCGGATCGATCGACCGCGCGCTGCCAGCTGGCAAATTCTTCCAGCGTCAGATCATAGCGCTCGCACGCTTCATCCACCGAGAGCAGCCCGCCATTCACGGCGGCCACCACTTCGGCCTTGCGCCGCACGACCCAGCGCCGGGTGGTGGTTGGCGGCAAATCCTCGATCGTCAAAGGCTCGCCTAGAGGACCGATGACGCGGTCCGGCTTGATAGTTTGATTCTCGATCATGGTTTTTCCTCAGCACTGTCTGCCATCGCAGCGTCCAGCGTTGGAGCAGCTATAGAACTCGGTATCCTGCCAGATACTGAAGCCCCAAGGTAAACAGAGCCTTTACGCTTCACAGCAGCCATGCTGCGCGGCAGAAAAGCGCCGCCGAATGTCCGCCGCGGTGCTGACCGTCCGGCGAAATATGCGATTCGATCCGCCAGCGTACCCATGCCGACATGCGATGCGCAAAGACGGCCGGACCGGGCGGAACTGACGATGTTTCCCGCCGACAGCATGGCCTGCAAGGTCGGGTAATCGATTGCCGACAATGCCGCGCCTGCGATATCGAATTGGGAGGGAGAGGGCTGGTCCATAGCAAGGGGTGTAAGGCCGAAGAGATAAACTTCGGTAAAAGCGCGGCTAAGATCGCGTTAGGCTTGATGAACAGGATCGATGGTTGCCAGCCACCGGGCTCTGGCTGCACCGGCCTGTCCGCCTGCGTCCGCCTGCGCCGCGCACGAACTCGCGCGCATTCGGTTCCGGGCTGGCCGCGCCGAACTGGCAATATCTCGTGCGCACCGCTACATAGCCCCGGATGAACATGCAGCCCGATTTCCAGCTGGGGGACGATCTTTCCGGCAAGCGCATCGTCGTCGCGATGTCCGGCGGCGTCGACAGCTCCGTCGTGGCTGCGCTGGCCGCGCGCACCGGGGCGGAGACCATCGGCGTAACCTTGCAGCTATATGATCACGGCGCGGCGGTGCAGCGCACCGGCAGCTGCTGCGCCGGGCAGGATATCCGCGATGCGCGCGCCGTGGCCGACCGGCTGGGCATCGCCCATTATGTATTCGATCATGAAAGCCGCTTTCGCGATTCCGTGATCGACCAGTTTGCCGATGATTATGCCAATGGCCGCACGCCGATCCCCTGCGTGCAGTGCAATATGGGCGTGAAATTCACCGATCTGCTCTCGCTGTCGCGCGAACTCGGGGCGGACTGCCTGGCCACCGGCCATTATGTCCGCCGCGCGATGGGGCCGGACGGGGCCGAGCTGCACCGCGCCGCCGATCCCGCGCGCGACCAGAGCTATTTCCTGTTCGCCACCACCCGCGATCAGCTCGATTATCTGCGTTTTCCGCTGGGCGACCTTCCCAAGGCGCAGGTGCGCGAGCTGGCGCGCGACATCGCCCTGCCTGTCGCCGCCAAGCCGGACAGTCAGGATATCTGCTTCGTGCCCGATGGCGATTATGCGCGCATCGTGCGCAAGCTGCGCCCCGAAGCGGGTGAGGAAGGCGCGATCGTCGATCTGCGGGGGCAGCAGCTCGGCCGGCACAAGGGCATCATCCACTATACCGTCGGCCAGCGCCGCGGGCTGGATATCGGCGGACAGGCCGAGCCATTGTACGTAGTGCGGATCGATGCCGAGGCCCGGCAGGTTGTGGTCGGCCCCAAGGCGGCGCTTGCGGTGCGCGGCGTGGCGCTCAGCGATATCAACTGGATCGGCGGCAGCCGCGACGGTCCGCTGACGGTGAAGGTGCGTTCGCTCGCAAAACCTGTTCCGGCGCGGCTGGTGGACGGTCAAGTGCTGTTCGATCGGCCCGAATATGGCGTTTCGCCGGGCCAAGCCGCCGTGCTCTACCGCGATACGCAGGTGCTGGGCGGCGGCTGGATCGACCGGACCTTTGCCGCGCAGGACGCGCTGGCCGCTTGAAGCTGGCTGGCAGGGAGCGCCGGCCATCCTGTCCTACATCGGCAAGAGCGGCTATCGCACTGCCATGGCCAGCCTCCATCAAGCCCCTTGCCCATGGTGGCACGGTCCGCAGCTCATCGCTGTGGCAAAACGCCTGACCGGAATTACGGCGCTACCGTATCGCGACCATCGCGAACTTCCAGCGGACCTTCAATCCGCCGCGGCCAGCTCCGCCGGGGTCAGCAGTACGCAGCCGAAATCACCGCGCTTTTCCGCCGCCGCTTCGGCCAAAAAGGGTATGGAGGCAAACAGACGGCCCGTCGCCGGATCGTCCCGCAGCGTCACCATTTCCGTGCCCGGCTCCTTGTCACGCTCGCAACTGGCCAGACTGCGGTTTTCCACGAAACGGCAGGAACAGGCCACGCGCGCCGTATATCGCACGCCAAGCTGCGCCTGGCTCGTCAGATGGGTCCAGTTATACGCCAGCAGCGCCGCCGCCAGTGCGATCAGCAGCGCAAGCGCGATGAGCAGCCAGTGCCACCATGGGCGCGCTCGGCGGGTGTTAGGGCTTGTCATGCTTGGTCTCGCTGGTGCAGGTCATCGCGCTTATGCCTAGGAACAAATCCCTCCCGCCCGCAACCGCTTTTGCCGCCGCGCTTCTGCTGACCGCCTGCGGATCCGATGCTCCTGTCGCCGAGCCACCGCCACCGCCCTGCGATGCGCGCTGCGACTATATCAGCCTCGACAGTCCGGTGGACCGGGCCGTGCTGGATGCGCGGATCGATCCGCTGTTCAGCGATCCGGCGCAGGCCGAAACGCGCGCGCTGCTGGTGCTGCGCTATGGCCAGCCGGTCGCCGAACGCTACGGACCGGGCTTTTCGGCCGAAACGCCGCTGATCAGCTGGTCGATGGAAAAGAGCGTCACCGCCGTGCTGATCGGCATGCTGGTGGCCGACGGCCGGCTGCGGCTGGATGATCCCGCGCCGATCCCCGAATGGCAGAGCCCCGGCGACCCGCGCCGGGATATCACCCTGCGCCATCTGCTGCACATGGCCAGCGGGCTGGATCATACTGAAGGGCTGGACGCGAATGAGCCCGGCGCGATCTACGATGGCGATACCGTACGCATGCTGTTTCTGGAAGGCGCGGACGATATGGCGCGCTATGCCGAAAGTCGGCCGATGGAAGCGCGTGCGGGCGAGAAGTTCGAATATAGCTCGGCCACCACGGTCATCCTGGCGGACATCATCGCGCGCGAGCTGACCGACAGCACGACCCCGCGCGTGCGCATGGAGACGGTGCAGCGCTTCGCCAAGGGCCGCCTGTTCGAACCGCTGGCCATGGACAGCGCCGTGGTGGAGTTCGACCGCGCCGGCACGATGATTGGCGGATCGATCATGCATGCCACCGCGCGCGACTGGGCCAAGTTCGGGGAATTCCTGCGCACCGGCGGATCGATTGGCGGCGCGCAGATCATCCCGCGCAAATGGATCGAGTTCATGCGCACGCCGTCCGCCACCAACGCGGTCTATGGCGGGCATATCTGGCTGAACGCCCGCGCCGGGGCGGACGGCCTGCCGATCCTGTTTCCGGACGCCGCGCCCGCCAATACCTTCGCCGCGCTGGGCCATCTTGGCCAATATGTCATCGTCTCGCCCGATCAAGGGCTGACGGTGGTGCGGCTCGGCAAAACCCAGGATGAAGAGCGCCAGGCCGTGCGTGACCAGCTCGGGCGGATCGTCAACCTGTTCCCGGTCGGCGGTTGATCAGAAGCGAAACCGCCCCTCGACCACGGTCACGCATTGCCCGATCAGCACCGCACGGTCGCCCTCGCGGCGGCAGGACAGGCGGCCGATGCGGTGGCTGCCCTGTACTGCGCTGAACTGTTCCTGCCCCAGCCGGTCGCACCAGAACGGGGTCAGAGCGGCATGGGCGGACCCGGTCACGCTGTCCTCATCCACACCGGCGCCGGGCACGAACACCCGGCTCATCACGTCGCTTTCGTCGCCCGGCGCGGTGCAGATGAACTGCAGATCGCCCAGCCGGGCCAGACCGCGAAAATCCGGCATGAGGCCGCGCACCGTTCCGGCATCGGCATAGCGAAAAACATGATAGCCGACGGCATGGCTCGCCACCTCTTCCGGCACCGCGCCGAGCAGCGCCACCGCGTCGTCAAATGCGCCAGACACGGGCGGATAAGCGGGCAGCGATAGCGCATAGCCATCCGCCTCCCTGGATACGTGCAAAATGCCGGCCTTGCGGGTGCTGAACGAGACCGTTTCGCGCTCCGGGGCCAGCGCCGTCAGCACCACATGCCCGCTGGCGAGGGTGGCATGGCCGCACAGATCGACCGTGCTGGTCGGCGTGAACCAGGTCAGTTCATAATCCGCCGCATCGCTGGCATCCGGCACCAGAAACGCCGTCTCCGCAAAATTGTTTTCCGCACCGATCGCCTGCAGCACGGCATCATCCGGCCAGCTGTCCAGCAGCATGACCGCCGCCTGATTGCCGCCAAAGGCGCGGTCCGCAAAGGCATCGACATGAAAATAGGGCACATTCGGCATGGCTCAGCTCTCCTCTGCCAGTTTCTTGAACTGGTCTTCCTCCACCAGCGCATTGCCCGGCTCATCCACATGGCCTTCGGGATCGATGTGGATCAGAACCTCCACATCGGGAAAGGCCCGGCACAGATCCGCTTCCACGCGGTGGATGATGTGGTGGCTTTCCTCCACCGTCATCGTTGCGGGCATATCGACGTGAAACTGTGCAAAGTCGCGGTTGCCGCTGGTGCGCGTGCGCAGATCATGCAGGTTCCGCAGCTCCTCGTGCCGGTGCGCCACCTCGATGAAGCGCAGGCGCTTTTCCTCCGGCCATTCGCGGTCCATCAGCTGGTCGATCGCCCGCGCCGCACCGCGCCACGCGCCCCAGCCGAGCCAGACCGCAATGGCCACGCCGAACAGCGGATCGATCCAGCCGATGCCGGCATATTGGTCCAGCACCAGTGCGGCGATGACCGAAAGGTTGAGCACCAGATCGCTCTGATAATGCAGGCTGTCGGTCTCGATCGCGATCGACCTGGTGCGCCGGATGATGCTCTTCTGATAGGCGATCAGGAAAAAGGTCGCGACGATCGCGATGACCGAGACGAGGATGCCGGATTCCGCTTCCACGGTCACCGCATCGCTCATCAACCGCTGCACCGCGCGCCAGGCGATCAGCGCGGCGGATACCGCGATCAGGGCCACCTGAAAGAGCGCGGCCAGCGACTCGGCCTTCCCGTGGCCGAAACGATGGTCCTCATCCGGCGGCATCGCGGCATAGCGCACGCTGAACAGCAGCACGAGCGAAGCGACCAGATCCAGCCCGGTATCGGCCAGCGATCCGAGCATCGCGACCGATGCGGTCTGGACCGCGGCCCATGCCTTGAGACCGAGGAGGAACAGCGCGGTGGAAACGCTGGCATAGGCCGCGCGCACATTGAGCGGCGTTCCGCCACCATCCTGCGTACTCATGGGAAAAGCAGGCCTTCGCTCCAGTCACCTTCGGGATTACGCTGAAACAGGCGGCGTTCGTGCAGCCGATATTCGCGGTCCTGCCAGAACTCGATGCGCTCCGGCGTCAGGCAAAAGCCGGACCAATGCCGGGGCCGCGGCACATCGCGGCCCTTATATTCATGCTCATACTGCTCGAAATGCTTGATGAATGTGCCGCGCCGGTCGAGCGGGCGGGACTGGTCCGATGCCCAGGCCCCGATTTGCGAATCGCGGGCGCGGCTGGCGAAATAGGCATCGGCAACGTCATTCGGCACCACCGCCAGCGGGCCTTCAATCCGGATCTGCCGACGCAGCGATTTCCAGTGAAACAGCAGCGATGCATGCGGATTGGCCGCCAGCTCCACCCCCTTCCGGCTTTCCAGATTGGTATAGAAGACAAAACCGTCCGGGCCATGCCCCTTCAGCAGCACCATGCGAACCGACGGACGGCCCTGCGCATCGGCGGTCGCCAGCGCCATGGCATTGGGATCGTTCAGTTCGCTATCCTGCGCTTCGGCAAACCAGCTATCGAACAGGGTGAAGGGATTATCGGCCATGCGCCCTGCATTAGCGAAAGCGCACGGGCCGGTCGAGACTGTCATGCGGTGCATGGCGATAGCGGACAGATGCAACGCATATGTTGCCTCCGGCCCTCGCGCATCCTAACTCCTGCGACATGGCAAACCCTTATTCCACATTGGGCGTCTCGCAGGATGCGGACGATAAGACGATCAAGAGCGCGTATCGCACGCTCGCCAAGGAGCTGCATCCGGACCGCAACAAGGACAATCCGGCGGCTACGGACCGGTTCGGCAAGGTGACGCAGGCCTATGATCTGCTGATGGACAAGGACAAGCGCGCGGCGTTCGACCGGGGCGAGATTGACGAAGACGGCAATCCGCGCGGTCCCTTCGGCTATGGCGGCGGCGCGGCACCGGGCGGCGGCTTCCGCCCCGGCGGTGGACAGCGCGGGGGCTTCGGCGGCTTTCCCGGCGGCGGCGAGGAAGTCGATCTCAGCGATATGTTCAGCGATCTGTTTGGCGCCGGCGGCGGGCCGCGCCAGCAGCGCTCCAGCCCTTTTGGCCGCAGCGCGCCGAAACCCAAGGGCGCAAACATCGCCTATCGCATGCAGGTGAGCTTCACCGATGCCGCCACCCGCGAAGACCAGCGCATCACCTTGGCCGACGGCAAGACGATCGATCTGAAACTGCCCGCAGGCCTTGTCGATGGCCAGCAGATACGGCTCTCCGGCAAGGGCCAGCAGGGGCCCGGCGGGTTCGGCGACGGCATCGTGACGGTGCAGATTGGCAGCCACCCCTTTTACGAACGCGACGGCGACACCATCCGCCTGGACCTGCCGATTACGCTGAAAGAAGCGGTGACGGGTGCCAAGGTGCGCGTGCCGACGGTGGATGGACCGGTGATGCTGACAGTGCCTGCCGGGTCCAGCTCCGGCAAGACCCTGCGGCTGAAAGGCCGGGGCTTCAGCGCCAAGGGCGGCGCGCGCGGCGATCAGCTGGTGCGGCTGATGATCGAAATTCCGGAAAAGGATGCGGCGCTGCAGGACTTTGTCGAGGGATGGAATGCGCCGGACGGCGTGAGAGATTCGCTTGGTATCTGACCACAGCCCGCTCTCGCCGGAAGCCCGGCGCAAGACGGCTTTCCGCCTCCGCAAGCGGGAGCGGAACGAAGAGACGGAGGCGCACTGGTTCGAGCGGCTGCGGCCCGGACAGAAATCCTTCGAGATCATCAAGCGCACCGCCGTCGGCGTGTATAGCGACGGGTTCACGCAAGCGGGCAATTTTGCCTATCTGGCGCTGCTCGCCGTGTTCGCTTTCTTCATCGTCGCCGCGGCCGTGGCGGGCGTTTTTGGTCGTACCGAGCTGGGTTTCGATCTGATCCAGAGTTTTCTGCAGACGGTGCCGCCCACTGTAGGCGACGCGCTGAAGGCGCCGGTGGAAAGCGCCATGACCGCAAGGTCCGGCCCGGTGTTGTGGCTCAGCGCCGTCGTCGGCCTGTGGACCACCGGCAGCCTGATCGAGACGATCCGCGCGATCCTGCATGATGCCTATGGGACCAAGGCGCAGCGCCCCTTCTGGCAATATCGGCTTCGTTCGATCGCCATCATCATCGGCGCCGTCCTTCTGGCGATGCTGGCCTTTTCCATGCAGGTGCTGGTCACCGGCGCGGAACAGTTCGTCTACAGCTATCTGCCCTGGGCTCAGAATGTCTCGCGCATTCTCTCCTTCGGGCGCTTCATTCCGTTTCTGGTGCTGTTCGGCGCGCTGTATATCCTGTTTCGCGCGATCACGCCGCGCCGGTACCGTGGAGATCAGTGCCCGAAATGGCCGGGCGCGGTGCTGGTGAGCGCCTGGTGGCTGGCCTCCACCATGCTGCTGCCGCTGTTCCTCAGCAATGCCAGCAATTATGATCTGACCTATGGCAGTCTGGCCGGCGCGATCATCGCCCTCATCTTCTTCTATCTTATCGGCCTTGGCATGGTTACCGGCGCGCATCTCAACGCGGCTCTGGCCAATGAAGGTCTGTGCGATGTAGAGGACGGCCAAGGAGAATCGAACGCATGACGGGATTGATGCAGGGCAAGCGCGGGCTAATTATGGGCCTCGCCAATGAAAAGTCGCTCGCCTGGGGAATTTCGAAGAAGCTGGCCGAGCATGGTGCCGAGCTGGCCTTCAGTTATCTGGGCGATGCGCTGGAAAAGCGGGTCCGCCCCTTGGCCGAGCAACTGGGGTCGGATCTGTGCATCCCCTGCGATGCGTCCGATCAGGACTCCATCGACGCCTGCTTCAGGACGCTTGGCGAGCATTGGGATGGCATCGACTTTCTTGTCCACGCCATCGGCTTCTCGGACAAGAATGAGCTGCGCGGCAAATATGTCGACACCAGCCTCGACAATTTCTTGATGACGATGAACGTCAGCGCCTATTCGCTGGTCGCGGTCACCCGCGCCGCGCGCCCGATGATGAAGAACGGCGGCTCGGTCCTCACCCTCACCTATTATGGCGCGGAAAAGGTGATCCCGCATTACAATGTCATGGGCGTGGCCAAGGCGGCGCTGGAATCCAGCGTGCAATATCTCGCCGTGGATCTTGGGCCGGAAAATATCCGCGTGAACGCAGTGAGCGCCGGGCCGATCAAGACGCTGGCCGCCAGCGGCATCGGCGATTTCCGCTATATCCTGAAATGGAACGAGCTGAACGCCCCGCTGCGCCGCAATGTGACGATCGAGGATGTCGGCGGTGCCGGGCTCTATCTGCTGAGCGATCTGGCCAGCGGCGTGACCGGCGAGGTGCACCATGTGGACGCGGGCTATCACACTATCGGCATGAAGGCCGAAGACGCCCCTGATATTGCGCTAGACCATTGACCAGTCGCATACGCCCCGAAAGCGCGCAGGATATTCCTGCGATCCGCGAGGTGGTGCGCGCCGCCTTTCCGCAGGACGCCGAAATGCGATTGGTCGACCGGCTGCGTGCATCCGGTGACATCGCCAATTCGCTGGTGTGCGAGGCGGACGGCTTCATCGTCGGTCATGCCCTGCTCAGCCGCATGAACGCGCGTGCTGACGGCCGCCCGGTCGCCGCCGCCGCGCTGGCCCCCGTTTCGGTATTGCCCGAATGCCAGCGCGAAGGCATCGGCACGCGGCTGATCGAACGCATCATTGAAGACGCGCGTGCCAGCGGCTTTGCCCTGCTGTTTGTGGTCGGCGACCCGGATTATTACAGCCGCTTCGGTTTCAGCACCGATGCCGCTGCGCGCTATCGCTCGCCCTATCGTGGCCCGCAATTCATGGCACTGCCGCTCGCGCCGAACCTGCCCACACCATATGAAGCCGATGCGGCCTATCCCGCCGCGTTCGACCAGCTGGAAAATAGCTGATGGGCAGGCCCGTCGCATGAGCTTCAACAGCTTCGGCCATCTGCTGCGCGTCACCACCTGGGGTGAGAGCCACGGCCCTGCCATCGGCTGCGTGGTGGATGGGTGCCCGCCCGGCATCGCCATCAGCGAAGCCGATATCCAGCCTTTTCTGGATACACGCCGTCCTGGCACGTCCCGCTTTACCACCCAGCGGCGCGAGCCGGACGCGGTGCGCATTCTGTCCGGCGTATTCGCCGGCAGGACCACCGGCACGCCGATCAGCCTGATGATCGAAAATGTGGACCAGCGGTCCAAGGACTATTCGGAGGTCGCCAAGGCCTATCGCCCCGGCCATGCCGACTATGCCTATGATGCCAAATATGGCTTTCGCGATTATCGCGGCGGCGGGCGGTCCAGCGCGCGCGAGACCGCGATGCGCGTGGCCGCAGGCGCGGTCGCGCGGCTGATCATCCCACAGGTCGAACTCACCGCCTGGACCGACGAGATTGGCGGCGACCGGATCGACCCCGGGGCCTTCGACGCCGCACAGATCGGCCAGAACCCCTTTTTCTGCCCCGACGTACGAGCAGCCGCGCGCTGGGAAACATTGGTCGATGGCGCGCGCAAGTCCGGCAGTTCGCTCGGCGCGATCGTCGGGTGCGAGGCACGCGGTGTGCCGGCCGGCTGGGGCGCGCCGCTCTATGCCAAGCTGGACGCCTCGCTGGCCGCTGCGATGATGAGCATCAACGCCGTCAAGGGTGTAGAGATTGGCGACGGCTTCGACGCCGCCCGGCTGGCCGGCGAACAGAATGCCGACGCCATGCGTCCCGGCGAGCATGGCGAGGGGCCGCAATTTCTGGCCAATCATGCGGGCGGCGTGGCAGGCGGCATCGCCACCGGGCAACCGGTCACGTGCCGCGTGGCATTCAAGCCAACCAGCTCGATCCTGACGCCCGTGCCCACCATCACCAGCGATGGAGAGGCGACCGATATCTCGACCAAGGGCCGCCATGACCCATGTGTCGGCATCCGCGGCGTTCCCGTGGTCGAAGCGATGATGGCCCTGGTGCTGGCCGATCAATTCCTGCTCCATCGCGCGCAATGCGGCTAGGGAATTGCCAAACTGTCGGCTAGGCACATCACACGATGTTCCTGATTGAAGCCTTCCGCGCCCTCATTGCCGAACATCAGGCCATTATCGGCCTGATCATTCTGGCCGGCATGTTCGTCGGCTTCGTCATGGAGCGCTTTCCCGCCACGGTGGTTGCGATCCTCGGCGCGTGCCTGTTCCTGTTCCTGGGTATATTGGACGGCGACGGACTGTTCTCGGTGTTCTCCAACCAGGCGCCGATCACCATCGCGGCCATGTTCATTCTCTCCGGCGCCTTGCTGCGCACGGGCACCATGGATGCCATTGCCGGCATCATCATCGCGCGGTCCAAGAAACATCCGAAGCGCGCGATATTGGAGATGATGGTCGGCGTGTTTTTCGCCAGCGCCTTCATGAACAACACGCCCGTGGTGGTGGTGATGATCCCCATCATCATGCGGCTGGCCACCGCGCTCGGCACCAGCGCCAAGCGGCTGCTGATACCGCTCAGCTATGTCTGCATCCTGGGCGGCACCACCACGCTGATCGGCACATCGACCAATCTGCTGGTCGATTCGGTGGCGCGCGATAACGGCCTTGCCGGATTCGGCATCTTCTCGATCACGCCTTATGGTCTGATCGCAGGCGTGGTCGGCGGCACGATGCTGCTGTTCGTCAGCCGCTGGTTCCTGCCGGACAAGGATGAAACCAGCCCCTCGCTCGGCCAGGAGGCCAGCGGCTTCCTGACCGAATTGCGCGTGCGCCATGACAGCGAGCATGTCGGCAAGCAGCTGTCCGAGCTGCCGCTGATGCGGCGATCCAAGGTGAAGGTCATCGCCATCAAACGGGCGGGTCGCTTCCAGCGCACGGGCATCGAGGATGAGGTTCTGCGCGCCAATGATCACTTGGTGCTGCGCTGCGCCATCGGCGAGCTGCTTTCGCTGCGATCGTCCACCGAGTTCGAAGTGGGTCTCACGGCGGGCGATTCGGACGTGCCCGCCAACGCCCGCTCGCTGGTCGAAGCGACCATTGCGCCCACGCATCCCGCCATCGGCCAGCGCCTCATCGACATCCCGTTCCTGTCGGACCTCAAGGTCCGCATCCTCGGCATCTCGCGTTTCCGCAAGGTGCCAGGGCCCGATCTGCCGGGCGCCCGCGTGCATGCCGTCGATCGCATTCTTGTGACGGGCGAGGCCGACGCCATCCAGGCCATGTATACCAACCCCAATCTCTACGGCGTCGGCGAGACCAAGGAACGCGAATTCCGGCGGGACCGCGCGCCTATCGCCATCGGCGCGCTGGCCGCAGTGGTCGCCCTCTCGGCGTTCAACGTGCTGTCCATCGGCATCGCGGCCATCATCGCCGTCGGCGTGATTCTGCTGACGCGCTGTATTGATGCGGAGGAGGCGTGGAGTTCGCTCGACGGCAATGTGCTGGTGCTGATCTTCGCCATGCTGGCCGTCGGTCTGGCTCTCGACAATGCCGGCAGCGTCCAGCTCATCGTCAATGAACTGACGCCGATCCTGAACAATGTGCCGCCCTGGGCCCTGGTGTTCGCAGTCTACGGCCTTTCCGTCCTGCTCACCGAAGTGGTGACGAACAATGCCGTTGCGATCATCGTCACGCCCATCGTGATCCAGCTTGCCAATGATCTGGGCGTCGACCCGCGTCCGCTCGTGATCGCCGTGATGTTTGCCGCATCGGCCAGCTTCGCAACGCCGATCGGTTACCAGACGAACACGCTGGTCTATGCCGCCGGCGGCTACAAATTCACCGACTTCTTCAAAGCGGGTATCCCGCTCACCCTCGGTGTCGGCATTGCCACCTGCCTGGCGATCGACTGGCTCGCCTGAGCGGCGAGACGCTGTCAGATAATGGTCTTGCGCAGCGCCTTCTCGGTCAGCGCAGCGTCTCCGTCCACATTCCCGATGATCGCCATGCTTCCGTCCACCTGACGCCGCGCAACCAGCAGGACGAACTCTTCCGCGCTACCGGCAAAGAGATCGAGCGTTTTGGGCTCGGCAGCGCGCAGCTTGGCACGCGGATCGGGTTTTTTCCGGACCGGCTTGTCGGCGCGCCGCGCGGCGCGCTCATCGCGCACCAGCGCCTTCAGTCCGCCGTCATAGCCTTCCAGCACCGCGGCAAGTTCGCCGCACGCCAGTTTGGCGCGCTTGGCATAGCCTAGCGCCGCGGCATATTCGGTCAGGCGCGTCTTGTCATAATCCGCGCCAAAGACCAGCTTGACGATCGGCGTCATCGGCGCGCGCGCCTGCGCCGTCATATTCATGTCTTTCAGAAGCGCGGCATAATCGCCCGGATTCTGCTCGGCGATCAAACTCACATCATAGGCCATGCCGATCGCCGCATAGAGCGATGAGCGACTACGCAGATCGGCACGTTCGGCTGCCTGCGCCTTGGTTTGCGCAGCGCAAACCCAGTCGGCAAGCGACGCCTCCGCCCCCAGGTCGGCAACCGCAAAAGCAGCGTTTGCCATGCCAGCGGCAGCCGATTCCTCGTCGTCCATATGGCTTGGTGCGTCAGCCCAGACCGGCACCGGATCGGGCCGTGGACGGACCGTGCGCAGCGCGTTTTCCACCTCCAGCTGCAATTCACCGGAGACGGCGTCGCTGGTGGCTTCCTTCCAGTTGATCACACCATAGATGAAATCGATGCTGTCATCATCGGACGAGAAAGGCAGCAATATGCCGCGATACATGATCGTCACGCCGCGCTGGTTCACGAATTCGGCTTCGAAGCCGATCGGTGCGCGGTTGGCGATGATCTGCAGATAATGATCGGTGATGCGCGTCATCAATGAACGCGGCGGCACCTCGTCCAGATAGGTGATGTCCCCGCCGATGCCGCATTCCTCGCGAATCGCGCCGCCGATATACTGAATCGACGGATTCTCGATGCCGGAGGTAAAGTCGAGCAGTACGGCATTGTCCGCGAAATCGGGGACATCGGCCGGTTCCAGATCCTCGATGTCCGGAAAGTTGCGGTCCCCAAGCAGCGCCGTCCAGAAATTATAGGCACGCACCTGCAGTCGGCGTTCATCGCCTGCGATAGCGGGCGGTGCATCCAGCCCGATATCCTCTTCATCATGAAGCTCGTCATCATAGCTGACATACTCGCCGCCATCGCCAAATGGGCTGCCATATGTGTCAAAACCGCGCAGATCGTCCATCGCCACTCGCCTTCACCTTTGCCCACCCCGGCCAGGACAGGTGACACCGATGTGCACCATCTGTGGTTAAGGCATCGTAAAAACACATCGCTGCGCGGCCTTACCCCGCGCAACATCTTGCCAGCCGCCCCCCACCCCGCTATGCGCGCCTCTCGGTAAGCCGCTTTAGCTCAGCTGGTAGAGCACATCATTCGTAATGATGGGGTCAGGTGTTCGAGTCACCTAAGCGGCACCACCTTCCCAGAGCACCGTCCGATAGGACCTGCGTCTAGCCGCTTCTGGAAGTGTGCTCAGTGGGTAGAGAGTGGGTCGTCCTGCCCAAAGGTACATACTGAAAGGCGTTCAGCTAAGGGCAGCTTTGCGCCCCAATTTCGGACCTTGAATCGCTCACCTTAGCTTCCCAAACGCCGCTGTATGCTAGAACGATCTTTTGAGCTACTGCTGAGAGAAATGGAACGCAGAACGACGTTCCAAAATAGCCAGATCCAAGTTCGGAAGAATGCTGATCGAATGTTGCCGAAACACATACAAAACAGACACGGAATTTGGATGACGCGGAATTCCAAATATATGGCTTCGACCGGAGGGGCGCAGTGCCAGTAAGTAGGAAGTCGCATCAAAATCGCGCCCTGAGCGATCGACGCAAGCTCGGGGCGTACTACACACCGGCAAGACTTAGCCAAATCTTGGTCGATTGGGCAGTATGCAATCCCGATGACACTCTTCTCGAACCCAGCTTTGGCGGTTGTGGTTTCCTTGAATCTGCCCGCATACGTTTTGAAGAGATGGGTTCCAAATCGCCTAAAGATCAGATTTACGGTGCCGATATCGATCCTTTGGCGTTTAATTTTTTGGCCGAAGTGCTCGGGACGCCAGTTGATCTGGATCGCTTTATCCAATGCGATTTTCTTGAATTGGAGAAGCCGAGGCTTTGGCCAACTGGCTTCACAGCGATCGTCGGCAACCCGCCCTATGTGTCGTTTCAAGAGATAGATTCTGAAAAGCGCCGGGTCTTCACCAACAAGACTTGGCCCGTCGACCATATCGGCGGACGAGCGAGCCTATGGGCATATTTTCTAGCTCATTCGCTTTCTTTTTTGGATACGGGCGGGTGCATGGCTTGGGTCCTGCCAGGTGCCTTCCTACAAGCTGACTACGCCCAAACGCTGCGTTTGCACCTTGCCGAGCACTTCAATCGGGTTGGCGCATTTCTTCTCGCCGAACGGATATTCCTTTCTGAAGGTGCTGAAGAAGAAACCGTCATTCTCTTGTGCGATGGGTTCGGTCAGCAGGGTTCCGCACAGGACGTCCAGCTTTTTCGGGCTGATTCCGTATCCTCATTGCATCAAATTATATCGGAATGGGATGCTGCAGTGGCCCAGGGCGTTTGCGGTTGGCAGCCGTCCGCGCAACTGTGCCTTACTCAGGAATGCCAGCAAAAACTCTCCGAGCTCCATCAGAACAAATTCGTCCATAGCTTTGGAGAGATCGCAAAAGTACAGATCGGGCTAGTTACCGGTGATAATGCGTTTTTTACCCTCTCTAGAGCCCAGCTTGCTGAAGGAGGCTTGCAGGAACGCGATTGCAGGAAGATTCTGACGAAGTTTAATGCCGCGAAGGGACTGAGCTTCCTTGAAGATGATCACGAAACTAATGTCGCCGAGGGGCTTAAAGGTTTCCTTGTAGACAGCGAAAGTGGTCCTAAGAGCAAACGCTTGCTTGGTTACCTTGATCGCTATGACAAGGATAAAGTAGCGACCGTCAGTACGTTCAAGAAGCGCGCAATCTGGTCGGCTCCGGATGACCAAAAGACACCGGATGCGTTTTTCACCGTCATGAGTCAGCATGGGCCCCGGATGGCGCTGAACCCAGACGGGATAACCTGCACGAATACTGTGCATCGGGTCTATTTCAATGGCTCACTGAAGGTGCATCAACGCAAGCTTTCGGCCATTTCGCTGTTGACCAGCTTTGCTCAAATGTCGGCCGAACTCGTGGGCCGGAGGTACGGTTCGGGCGTGTTGAAGCTGGAGCCACGAGACGCCGAAAAGATTTCCCTGCTGCTTCCAAGCGTGCCCGCAAAAGTGGTGTTCTCTGCCTATGCCAAGATCGATCGCAGGCTGCGAAAGGGTGAATTGGCTGACGCCTCCCTAATCGCAGACCAGCTCATCTATACAGCCTCGGGGCTCGAAGACTGGCGGCATGTATCTGAGATATTGAACGACGAAATTTCGGGGGTACGAAAAAACCGGACGCCGGACAGGAAGGCTAGGCAGCGCCAGCGATAGAGCTGTTCGCCCACATTCGGTTGAGAGCGGTCGTCGAGCTAACATCGATATGCGCCATCTTGGATCGGAAATAGCGGGTCCAGCATAGGCGCTCGAACTCAGAGAGTGACCGGCACCAAGACGGATCATTCCGAAATTCGAACCATTTCTCTTCGTAAATATTGGCGGCTACGATTTCGCAAAGCAGCGCGATATCCATGGGGGGATGACACCAGCGCGGGACGCTAACCTTTGTAAATTTGTCTTTGAAATTAGGTTCGTGGCCGCCGTATTGCATGTGCATTAGTGGACCGGACTGATAGCCATCCTCTTGAGGATTCGCGCGATCGATATGCCAGCGCGATAGCGGAATGCCTTTAGTGTTCCAAAACGTCAACGCTATATCAAGACGTGTGAAAGGCGGCTCTTCAGTTTCATCCGATTGACAGACATCAATATTAGCAACGATTTTTGGAACGACTTCCTCATCGCAAATACCGGAAACCTTTTTAAATACGATCGGATCGCCTGGGTCGACTTCAGTTGACCAATCCACACTGTTCCTTCCGCCCTTGAGGCTGCCTGCCAACCGGGACAATACGTTATAGCCCTCTTGCTCGAGTACATCGTGCGAAAGCAGCGTCGTCGCAATGGAGTGTAACGCTTGGCCAGCATATTTTGCCTTAAGAGACATCTTGCAACCCTTTAAGGCCTTTTCATAAGCTTGATTTCTGCGACAAGATCGAGATCGTTGTCATCAAATACCATCTTGCCATCGCTGCTTTCCACCTTGTCGGTAGCGATGCAATCCCAGCAAATCCGGGGTCGGTTGAGATATTTCGGAAGGGTGGGCACAAACAGGGCGACTGAGTGTACCTGCTCTGTCCCGCGACTACAGCTAGCACAGCTGACCGCGATCAAGGCATCGTCGGAACCCGTCCATGGTGATTTCGCCGCAGCCAGATTAAGACCGAACCTTTCATTCAGGAGCTTCGCTCTATCCGCTGCTTTCAGGCCGGTAGCGCGCGCCGCGAAGATGTCTTTCATCCATTCATCCAGCCGATGCGCCCACCAGCGTGGCCACGCGGTGGAAAACAGGCCTCGGTATGCTAGTTCGGCCTCATTCAGCTTCGAGAGGATGGCAGTTTCATTATCGACCGAGACTCCCAGTCGGGCAAAAACGTCGGCCTGATCGAGCAGCAATCCTGATTGCAGAACGACCTCCTTCAGAATGACCCTTGCCGCAATATGGGGCGCTTTGGCATCCTTCAGTTGGATCCTTAAGGCTTGAATATCCAGCGCTTCGGCATCCCGCTCACCAGCATTCATGATCGAATTAAGATCGAATGCTCCGCTCTGCGGACGCAGCGCCTCATAAGCGGAACAGAGGTCGAGAATTTCGCTTCTGACCCCCTCGACATCGTTATTTATTGTGTCTTTGGTATATACACGATCGAACAGATCATGAGCAGTTTTGTCCGGAGAAAATAGATTCAGAACCTTATCTAACGCTGAAAACAGCACGATGGGAGCATCGTGTTCCGGGCGCTCAATGGCCTGATCTCGCAACTTCTGCGCCAAGGAGCTTGCCTTAAACCCCTGTTCTGGCTTCAAAACTCCAAGGTTTTCATCGAGTTGGTAGTCGAGCGCGATAGCATGTGTTTCCTCTCCAAAAATATCAGTCGCAAGCACGGCAAGCTCAGCAAGCTCCACTGGCACAGCGTCCAAAACACCTTCTTCGTGAAGGAGCTCGTCGAAACCTCCATCAATATAGTCATCAACAAAAACCACCCGGTAGGTCATACAATGCCCTCATCGGCTAAGAGCTTAAACTCAATCCTGCATTTATATCCATCGGAAGGGGCGACGAACGAGACTTCCCCACCATAGGTCTCAGCGATATCGCTGACGATTTTCAAACCTAGCCCCGTGCCCGGTCCCGCGACGCCATCCTCGTCGGAATTGATCGTGGTAGTGAAGAACGCATCAAATGCACGGTCGCGATCATCGTCTGCAATGCCGGTACCATTGTCCTCGAACCCAAGCACCGCGTACTTTCCTTCAAGCCGTGCATCGATCCTAACCCTTCGCGGGCTTACCTTGGCCCTTTTCATCGACTTCATAGAGTTAGTGAGGAAATTGAGAAGGACGGAGTCAAATTCGCTCGCGTGCATTTTTGTAGTGCGCAAGTTTTGCGGCTGAATATTCTTCATCAACTCGACACTCTGGTTGGAAAGGTATTCAGAGAAATGTTCTTCAAACCGGTCAACCGCCCCAACAACAGATAATGTAGACAACTTACGACTTTCTGTGCTGGACATCAGGCCTGCGATATATCCGCCAATATCAAAAATCCGCTCCGCCGCCTTCCGGATGTTGTCGTGACTCTTTTGCAGGATATCCTTTGCCTGCGGACTTTCGATCTTCGTTAGTCGCTTTTCAAGCAAGGTGAGTTGGGCGCGCATCGAATCCTGCGAGCCCTTTACCTCATGGCCAAAAACACTAATCGATAAGCCTAGCGAGGCGAGTAGGCGGAGCATCTGCTCGTATTCGAGCGACGCGGCTTCTCTAAGCTCAACCGCTTCCTCATATCTTCTTGCCTCATCCCGTGCTGCTTCAAACGAATTTTCATCGGATGCGCTATCCTTAGCCTCCGCTCCCTTCGAAGTGCCGCCGACCTGCGATTTTTTGGCTAGCGCATCGATAATTTGACTTGGCTTTTTGGGCTGCGGAACGAAATTCCTTTGCCCCGCGGTTTGCTTCCTTGATCGAGCAGCGGCCACACGCTTGGTAGCCCAGTCGATGATTTGACGGACGAAGTCGCGCAGCTCAAAAAATGCTCCGTTCTCAATCAAGCCCTCGCGGCTGCTTGTCTCCTCCAGAAGCGGATTCCGGTCACCATCAAGGTCGACCTGCCCAAAAAAGTTTTGGTTGCCTGCTGGCACCAAGAGAACCCTACGAGCTGAGTCTGCATCAAATCGCAGCCAATCATCATTGGCCTCTCCATAGGGTAATACGCGGAAGCCATTGCGATAGATACGAATGCCGCCATACTCGCGGCCCATTCTCGCTGCATCGGCCTGCGACATTCCGCCGAGATATTGGGTGGCATAGATGAAATATCGCGTCGAAAAAGTTGTAGGACCAACGAGCTTAAATCTGTCTTCGAGCGCAAACGTCTCATCAATGTCTAGTTTTTTGGACTTTAGATGTGCCTTAGCGACACCCTCATCATCAATCGATGCGGCGATCTCCACCACGGCTAGCGACAGGAAGGTGTCTTCTATCGAAAAGCTTTTGGCGTGGTTAGCTTGGCTCACATTATCAATCGTAACAGAAAAGCCGGGATCGCTGCGCCGCTTGCTACTCTGCTTCGTCGACGGCTTTGCTAATGGAAAAGGTGGCTGCAGCAACATGACCGAACGCCATATCTTCTTTATCGCGGACTCTGACCAAGCATCGCGTAGCCCGATAATTTTCAGCGTCGTTCCTTGATCCTCAGGATCTTTCTCGAACTTATCAATCGCATTGAAGACATCACTTAGATCCCTCCCAGCGGCGAAAGACTCGTCCCATTCGAACGAGACACGGTATCCCCACTCACTACCTCGCGGTTTGGTCTCCAACTCTAACCGCTTTCCAAGCCGCTGAACCGCAAACCGACCGATGCCCTTCTTGCCAGCGCGCGGTCGCCCATAAAGTGGTGAAACGGGATTATCGGCCTTGTCGGTCGTCGAAATACGCATCCAACTGCTGCGGATGACCTGATCGGTCATTCCGACGCCGTTGTCGGAAATGACTAGCATGCCGCCCTTCCGGCCTTGGCCGCTAAAGTTCAGCTCGACTTGGGTGGCATCCGCGTCATATGCATTCTTGATAAGCTCGGAGACCGCAGTTCCCTGCTTGCCGACAAGTTCGACCCCTAACCGTTGAATATGCCCAGCATCCACGGTGAACCGAACCGTCCTGGGGTCGTCGTCGACGATGGATCGACTCAATCTTTCAATCAGCTGCCAGTCGGGAGAATCCTTTTCAAGCTCCTCGGAAATCGCAGTTTTCGGGTCAGCTTGGGTCACAGAATCAACCTGCTACGACCTTTACCAACAGGTTCTCCGAAGCTATTTATTGATTGTTTTGAGCGCACTTGCGCTAACCCCTTGTAGGCAACCGTTTTGGTCTCTCGAAAGATGGCCTTCCAGCGTCGCGACTTTGTTGTCAATCAGCTGATCTAAAAGTTCTGCGCTGCCGCTGATTAGGATCATCGAACCGCCGCCACCCGAGTAGCGTAGATACCAAGTGTCGTGAACGAGGAAGACGGTTCCTTGAATCTCAGCCATGCGGATTCCTTCAGTTTGAGCACTAAGACGATAGACTTTGCTTACCTACCAAGTGAGCATCATCGCAGCAGATTGTCGAGATCGTTGAACGACGGCTTACTAATCCTTTTGACCAATAGCAGACTACCGCTGTCGGCCCATAAGCCTGTCCGTCGTCAGAACATTTGGCACAACTCGCGGCGTAGTCTTGCGGAGTGTGGGCTTCGACTGATGGTTGGTTTTAGGCGGCGAGCCTGCGGTGTTGCAAGCGCCGATATTCGAGGGTCTGTCGCTTGATCCTTTCTCTTCTTTTGATGATCGTCGGTGCCCTGCCGAAGTAGGCATCGGCGGGTGTCACATTGTCGAGGCTTTCGTGGTAGCGCTGGTGGTTATAGTGCTCCACAAAGGCCTCGATCTGGTTTTCGAGATCGCCGGGCAGGAAGTAGTTTTCCAATAGCACGCGGTTCTTCAGGGTCTGGTGCCAGCGTTCGATCTTGCCTTGGGT
>NZ_ATUR01000009.1 GCF_000420305.1 Novosphingopyxis baekryungensis DSM 16222
AAGGCTTCGATGCTCTGGTGGATGATGACCTACCGACGGCTCGCGTGTTCTTGGCTGACCGGGGCTACGACAGCGACCATATCCGAAGCACCATTGCGCTACGTGGCGGAACGCCGGTGATCCCGGCCAAGGCCAACCGCAAAGAGCCAATACCCCACGACACCGTCACCTACGCGTTGCGAAACCGCATCGAACGGTGCTTCGCGAAGCTCAAATGCTCACGCCGTCTCGCAACCCGATACGACAAAACATCAGCAAGCTACCTCGGCTTCATACATATCGCCGCCGCTCGCCTCTGGACCAATCAGTTTGTCAACAGAGCCTAGGCCATCTGATGACCAGCGATCTCTTAGTTTCAAATATAAAAGAACCCGAGCTATGCGTGCTCCCACACGCCGGAGAACTTACAGTTCGCACGGGAGTACCAGTTTTGATCCTGGGGGAACAAAAAAATGAGCGAGAATTCCAGCGCATATTGGTCGCCTGGAAAGATACCGCTCAGGCTCGCCGAGCCCTGCATTTGGCGCTCCCAATACTGGCTTTGGCGGAGGAGATCACCGTAGTTGGTGTCGGTGATGAGGTTTCCTCCGAGAGCCTGTCCAAGGTCGTCAGATATCTCCAGAACCATGGCGTACGTGCTCGCGACAAGCATATGCCACTTCCCTCGCACGATGTTTGTGCGGAATTGCTTACTCTCGCGAGGCACGAAGATGCCGACTTAATCGTTGCCGGCATACGCACGGGCGAAAATTTCGTCGAGCGTTTGTTCGGCGGGACAACTCAGAATATTTTGAAAGACACATCCATGTCGTGGTTTCTATCAAACTGACTTCCGACGTAAAATGATCGACCCTCGTCTTGAGAGGCGCGTCACTCGATGAGCCGCATTTCGGGCTGAGGATTGTGGGCTTACATCTTGCCCGTCCTTTGACAATTACTCACGGCGGTATCTTATTCGGTCTGGGTAAAACCGAGCGTCAATACATCGACAACACGGCATTCCGCGACTGTGCCTTGTTTACAGCTTTCGACCATGCGCGAGAGCTCATCGCGTAGTCCCTTCAGATCGATTAGCTTGGCCTCAACCTCTGCAAGCTGCGCGCTGGCAATAGTGTCGACGGCTTCGCAGGATCGCGAAGGCTCGTCCGTCAGATCGAGCAATTGACGGACTTGCACCATTGAGAAACCGAGCTGCCTAGCGCGCCGTATGAAGCGCAACCTCGCCACATCATCGGGGCTGTAGTCACGATATCCCGATGAGGTCCGTGGCGGAGGCGCCAGGAGCCCTTCATGTTCGTAGTATCGGATAGTCTCCGTTTTCGTGCCGGTCGCGCGTCCGAGCTCGCCAATCTTCACCATACTCTCCCCAAATCTCGATAGTCGGCACATACTGCCTTGACCTTGTAGTAACTACAAGGTGCATAGGCTTGCGTCATGAAACGACTCACATACATTGAACCGGACACGTGCTCGGCCAAATCCAATTCGATTGGAGTGGACACAAACGCCCCGCCACCTCGCCAGGGCCGCGGCAAATGAAGCAGGATAAGGCCTACCGCCTTCGACTCGTGGATGAGGAACGCGCGACGTTTTGTCGGGCGCGTGCATCCGGCAACGCTGAAGCAGCCTGGTTGGCGCTGGAGCGTGAACACATCTTGGCGCAACCCTATTTGTGGCCGCATATCCGCTCGCACACCGCAATGCTTGGCTTCGCGATCATACAGCGCGATCGGAAAGAGGCTGGAGGCCAACTAATCCGCCTCGCTCTCGCCCCGCTCGGCAATATTTCCGGTCGTCTCCCTCACGGAAACACGGGACGCGCCGATGTCAGCGCCTTTGCACCGATGCCGATACTCCCGGACCTTGCCGCAAAGATCGCGCAACGCGGCTCAGACGGCGGGAGTCGCTAACGTGGGAGTACTTACAAAAGACGCCGCAGAGCGCCTGTATGATCGCATCGCAGGGGTCTACGACTGGCTCCTTATGCTCTTCCGTGTCGTCGGTTCTGAGCGCTGGCGCGCAAAGCTAATCGAAAATTTGAAGTTGCAAAAAGGCGACCATGTTGTCGACCTATGCGGTGGAACCGGCATCAACCTTCCTCTCTTGTACCGCGCCGTTGGAGCGTCAGGTAAGATCACGATCGTCGATCTGTCGGAGAATATGCTGGCTAGGGCTCGAGAATACGCTGCCGAAGAAGGGATCAATAATGTCGCGTTCGTTCAAGCCGATGTCGTCGAGTTCATCTTTGCCGAAGGGGCGGATGCCGTCATCAGCACGTTCGGACTGGAGATGGTACCTGAATACGCAACCGTAATCGAAAAGGCGAGCGACGCGCTTTCGGCCAGCGGCAGGATAGGTCTGATGGGTCTGAAACATCCCGAAGACTGGCCTGATTGGCTAATTAGTGTCGGTATCTTCCTCACCAAGCCATTCGCCGTTTCACGCGATTATGAGGATTTTCGGCCATGGATTGCGGCTCGCTCGTTTATGGATGAGCAATGGTTCAAACAGCATCTGGCTGGCGCTGCCTACAGCTTTGTCGGCCAGAAGAAGGCGGTTAAAGCGCGAACGATTCACCAATCGGCTCTTGCCAAAACGCACTCTTCAAGCCAATAGAGCGCCGTTCATGTCACGTTTGCCACTCTTTTTTGTGCTTTTGGCCTCACTGCTCTTCAGTGGGTTGTCGCTTGCGCCTGACGCTCATGCGGGCGAGAATGGCGCCATGACGCACGTTGGCGATCATATTGCGGCGCACGGCATGGAGCACTTCGCCGATACTGGCGACACCGAAGAGAGTCAGGATTCCGACCATCCTCCGGCTCAACATCACAATTGCAGTGTCGATCTTCCGCGCGCCATGAAAGAAAATACGGCGGACCGTACGTTCGGCGCCAATCTGTTCGCCCCTTTGAAAGACGCTTTGCTTCTCTCCGGCGCGCTCAAAGTCCTGATTGAACCTCCGATAGCCTGACGATCGCCGTTTGCGGGTCGTTTCGACCTGCGTCTGCTTTATCGTCAGGAGCTTTTCCATGTCATTTCGACATTTGGCTTTGGTCGCTGCGACCTTTGCCATTCCCGTGCCCGCATTTGGGCAAACTACACTTACACTGGATGAGGCTCTGCGCCTTGCCGATGTCAGCGAACAATCCGAGACTGCCACCGTTGAACAAAATCCGCGCCTGGTAGGTCCTCGCGCGGACGCCGACGCGGCGCGTTCGCTGGTGGGTCAGGCGCGTTTGCGTCCAAACCCAGATATTTCCTTCGAGGTCGAGAACATTGCAGGAAGCGGCGCCTTCTCGGGCTTGCGCGCTACCGAATATACTCTTGCCGTCGGTCAGCGGATCGAAATCGGTGGCAAGCGCAGAGCGAGAGTTGATGCGGCTCAGTCTTTGGCGCAGCTGGCAAACCTGAGGGCAGATCTGGCCGACGCCGAACTCGGCTTCCTTGTCCGTGAGCGCTATGTCGCGGCGGCGGCGGCATCCTCGCGTGTCGAACTTGCGCGGGATGTGGTTGAGCGGAACGAAGAGCTTGCCCGCATAGCTGGCGTGTTGGTCGAGGTTGGCCGGGAACCTCCACTTCGCGCGCTTCGTGCCGAAGCCGCTCTGGCGGAAGCGCAAGCCGAGCTCCAAGCGGCGGAAGCGACAAGTCTTGCAGCCCGCACGGCCCTCGCCTCGCTGTGGGGCGATCAGGGGGCACCCCCGCTTGTTCCGAGCAATTTCCCGGGAATCGAACCACCGGGTGTTGTGATGGCTTCAGGATATGGCTTGCAACTGCAGGTGGCGCGAGCGGAAAGCACGGCGGCGGCCGCCGAGATTGACCGGGAGCGCAGCTTACGCATTCCAGACCCGGTCATTTCGGCCGGTGTTCGGCGGTTCGAGGAAAGCAATGACAATGCCTTCCTGGTGGGCGTCTCGATCCCGCTACCGTTCAGCAATCGCAACCAGGGCAATATCGCTGCTGCCGAGGCAAGGCTGCGCGCCGCCAATGCCCGCGAGGCAGTCGCGCTAGCCGACTTCGAACAGGAAGTGGCCCGCGCGCGGGCGCAATATCTCGCCGCCGAAGCGCGTGTCGAGACCCTTTCAACGACATCTCTCCCCCAGGCCGACGAAGCTCTGCGGCTCGTCCGCATCGGCTATCGCAATGGCCGCTTTCCGCTGATCGAAGTGTTGAGTGCAGCCGAGGCGCGCGACGGCATTCGTGAGGCGCTGATCGCCGCGCAGCAAGACCGGGGACAGGCCGCCGCCGAACTGATCAGGCTGGCCGCACAATGAGGAATATTTCAATGAACCGCAAAAGACTGGCGATCATCGCCGGAATTGTCATTCTCGTTTCGGCCCTGATGCTGATGTTCTGGCCTGACAGCCAGGTCGACACCCGCGCGGACGAAGAGGTCGCAGAGACAGAACTGCCCGAGGGGCTCGTGCTGATCGAGCAAGAGCAGATCCGCACCGCCGAGATCGAGGTCGCAGCCGTGCAGACGGGTGCCGCCGTCGAACTCGTATTTCCTGCAACGGTTGCGGCAAGCCCGACCGCCAGCGCACGCATCGACGCACGGGCTTCCGGTGTCGTGCGCAGCGTTGGCAAGACGCTTGGCGACTATGTCCGCCAGGGCGAGACCGTTGCACGGATCGAAAGCGCCGATGCGGCGGCACTCGCTTCTCAGCTTAGTGCCGCCCGCGCCCGCGTAACCGAGCTTTCAGCGGCCTATGACCGCGAGCGCCGGCTATTCGAGGCCAATGTGACAGCGCGCCAGGATCTCGAAGCGGCCCGTGCCAATCTTGACGTTGCCCGTTCCGAACTGAACCGGTCGCAGGCTGCCGTCGCCGCGGCAGGCGTGAGCGGCGATGGACGCTCGCTCGCTGTCACCAGTCCGCTTTCAGGCCGTGTGACCGCCGCTCCAATCGTGCTCGGCTCGTTCGTCGACGCCGGGGAGGAGCTTTACAGCGTGGTCAATCCCAGCGGCTTGCAGATCGAGGTTGCGCTGCCTTCCGAAGATGCTTCACGCATCCAGCCTGGCGACGAGGCTGCGTTGATCCTCGGCGATGGAAGGGAGATCGGCGCTCGCGTCCGGTCGGTAACGCCTTCGCTCGATGCCGAGAGCCGTAGCGCGACAGCGGTTCTTACCTTGACGCGCGCCGTTCCCGGTCTGCAGCCTGGCTCGTTCCTTCAGGCGCGTATTCGCCCCTCGGGCGAATTGGACCAGAGCCGTATCGCGGTACCCGAAGATGCGGTGCAGGTGCTCGAAGGACGCGATGTTGTCTTCGTGCGGACACGACGCGGATTTCAGGCTCGTGAGGTCGAGACCGGCAGCCGATCTGCCGGGATGGTCACGATCCTCTCCGGGCTCGAGCCCGGTCAGCGGATCGCGACTGCCAATGCCTTCCTGTTGAAGTCCGAGCTCGAAAAGGAGGGCGCAGAACATGGCCATTGATCAAACCACGGCATCTTCTCCCATGTCTTCGGACGAAGGTAGCCACCGTCACGGCCCGATCGGAGTCATCCTCGATGTCGCCGTCCGGTTCCGCTGGGCGATCATCGTCCTGACCGTCTTCGCGGCGATCTACGGAGCGTTCAATCTGGTGCGCCTGCCGATCGACGCGGTTCCCGACATCACCAACACGCAGGTCCAGATCAACACCAGCGCTGCTGCGCTCTCACCTTCGCAGGTCGAGACGCAGGTGACCTTCCCTATCGAAACCGGACTTGCCGGGATCGAAGGCCTGGAGATGACACGATCGATTTCGCGCAACGGCTTCAGCCAGGTCACCGCGATTTTCGAGGAGGGCACCGACCTCTACTTCGCCCGGCAACAGGTGAACGAACGGCTCGCGCCGATTGGTGCTTCATTGCCCGAAGGAGCGGAGCCTACCATGGGGCCGATCTCCACCGGCCTTGGCGAAGTGCTGATGTATACGATCGAGTATGAGCATCCCGGTGGCAAGGGTGCGACCACTGGCGGCCGCACAGGCTGGCAGTCCGATGGCAGCTTCATCACCGAACGCGGCGACCGGCTCGAGAGCGAGGTTGCCAAAGCGGCTTATCTTCGCACCGTGCAGGACTGGGTGGTCGCGCCGCTGATGCGCTCGATCGATGGTGTGGCCGGCGTGGATTCGATCGGCGGGTTCGAAAAGCAGTTTCTGGTTCAGCCCGATCCTGCGCGTTTGACCGGCTACGGCCTGTCGTTCGATTCGTTGATCGACGCGCTTGAGGCAGCCAATCTGGCGGCCGGGGCAAACTTCGTGGACCGCGCCGATGAAGCCCTGCTCGTCCGCGTCGATGCGAGGCTGGGCAGCATTGCCGACATCGAAGAAGCCGTCATTGCGACCCGCGAGGGTGTGCCCATCCGCATCGGCGATGTGGCCGATGTGGAGATCGGCGGCGACCTGCGAACCGGTGCTGCTTCACTGAACGGTGAAGAGGCGGTGGTGGGAACCGTGTTGATGCGCGCTGGCGAGAACAGCCGCACCGTCGCAGCCGGTGCTGCCGAACGGCTCGACGAGGTCCGTGCATCGCTCCCCGACGGCGTTGTGGCCGAGATCGTTTATAACCGGTCCTCGCTGGTCGATGCGACGATCTCCACCGTCGAGAAGAACCTGCTCGAAGGCGCATTGCTGGTGATCGCCGTCCTGTTCCTTTTGCTCGGCAATATCCGCGCCGCCATAATCACCGCACTGGTCATTCCCGTTTCGATGCTGATGGCAGCGGTGGGGATGAACCGGCTTGGTGTCTCGGGTAATCTGATGAGTTTGGGGGCGCTCGACTTTGGCCTGATCGTCGATGGTGCGGTCATCATTGTCGAGAACAGCGTCGCGCGGCTTGCTGCGCGGCAGCACCGCGAGGGCCGCTTGCTCACCTTGGGCGAGCGGCTGACCGAGACGCGTCTGGCAGCACAGGAGATGATCAAACCTACCGTTTACGGTCAGGCCATCGTCTTCCTCGTCTTCGCCCCGCTGCTCACTTTTACCGGGGTCGAGGGCAAGACGTTCTCGCCCATGGCGATCACGATGATGCTCGCGCTGGCTTCGGCCTTCGTTCTTTCATTGACCTTCGTGCCGGCGATGATCGCGGTGCTGCTCAACAAGAAGCTGACCGAAAAGGAGGTGAAGCCCATTCGCTGGACCAAAGAGCGCTACGGTCCCGCCGTGCGCAAGGCCATTGCGCGGCCTTGGCCGATGATTGGTGCCGGGGTTGGTATCTTCACAGCAGCGGTTTTTGTGTTCGGGTTTCTGGGCAGCGAGTTTACGCCGCAGCTCGATGAACGCGACATCGCGGTGCAATCTTTGCGGATCCCCTCGACATCGCTCGAACGCTCGCTGGCGATGCAGCGGCGGGTCGAAGACCGGCTCGAAGAGTTTCCCCAAGTTGATCTTGTGTTCTCACGGACGGGCACGGCCGAAGTCGCCAGCGATCCAATGCCGCCCAATGCTTCGGACGCCTATGTCATTCTGAAGCCTCGTGACGAATGGCCCGATCCGGATTTGTCGAAGGATGAGCTGGTAGAGGAGATGGAAACTGCGCTCGGCGGCCTGATCGGCAATCTCTACGAATTCAGCCAGCCAATCGAGCTACGTTTTAACGAGCTGATCGCCGGTGTGCGCGGCGATGTCGCGGTCAAGCTCTACGGTGACGACCTTACCGCATTGACCGAAACGGCGGGCGAGGTCGCGGGTGTGCTGCGCGGAGTCGAAGGCGCAGCCGATGTGAAGGTGCAGCAGGTGACGGGCTTTCCGACGCTCGACATCGCCTTCGATCGCCCGACTATTGCGCGATATGGTTTGACCGTCGAAGAGGTGGCTCAGTCGGTCGCCATCGCGCTCGGCGGACGGCCTGCGGGTCTGGTGTTCGAGGGCGATCGCCGCTTCGAAGTGGTCGTGCGCCTCGAAGATGCGACGCGTGACGACTTTGACCAGCTCGGTGCTCTCCCCATCGTGCTTGATAACGGTGTCACGGTTCCACTGCGAACATTGGCCGATTTCCAAGTTGTCGATGGCCTTGCCGAGGTTCGGCGAGAGCAGGGCCGAAGGCTTGTGATCGTCTCGGCCAACGTTCGCGAGCGCGATCTCGGCTCCTTTGTCGAGGAAGCGCAGGAAGGTGTCTCGGCCGAGGTCGATCTACCACCAGCATCCTTCATCGAGTGGGGCGGCCAATATCAGAACCTGCAAGCGGCTCAGGCACGCCTCGCAATCGTCGTGCCGGTCTGCTTCGCGCTTGTCCTGCTGTTGCTGTTCATGGCGCTGGGAGGATGGGTTCCAGCCTTGGCGGTGTTCAGCGCCATCCCAATGGCCTTGGCCGGGGGCGTGTTCGCGCTCGCGCTGCGCGGCTTGCCATTCTCGGTGTCTGCAGCGGTCGGTTTTATCGCGCTTTCCGGCGTGGCGGTGCTCAACGGTCTCGTCATGATGACCGCGATCCGGCAGCGCCTCGAGAACGGGATGCCGCTCGACGAGGCGATTGCCGATGGCGCGCTCGCGCGCCTGCGACCGGTACTGATGACCGCGCTGGTGGCCTCGCTCGGCTTCGTGCCCATGGCGATCGCCACTGGAACAGGCGCAGAGGTACAGCGTCCTTTGGCTACGGTGGTCATCGGCGGACTGATCACCGCAACGGCGCTGACTCTGTTCGTTCTGCCCGCGATCGCCCGCCTCGTGCTGCACCGCTCTGATGATGAGCGCAGCTGGCGCGAAAAATGGTGGGACCGCCTGCGCCGCAACGTCACGCGCGATGAGCAGCGCGAGCTGGGCGAAATTACATGAAGGGAAAACCGATGAGGAAGCTTGCGAAATTGCTTGTCCTGCCGCTGATCGCGTTTGGACTGGCTGGGCCTGCCTATGCCCAGCAATCCGATCCGATTGCTGGCGTCTGGAGCCTTGGCGATCAGCCCTCGTGTAATACAGGCCCAGCCAAGGTGTTCTTCGCGGACGGGTTCTATGCGGAAGTTGAGTTGCCCGATGGACAGCCATCCGCAGTCGGCATCTGGCGGAATGAAGGCGAAGCGATTGCCTACACCCATGCGCATATGCCCTTCGAAGGGCATGCCAGTGCGATGTCCGTGCGTCACCTGACTGTCGAGAGACGCACGGCCGGGCGGTTGGATATGAGGAACTACCGCGGTGTGGCTCGAGTCTTTCACCGGTGTCCGGCTGATGCTCTGAAGGCACCTTCCGGGCCAAGCCAACATTGATAAAGTATGCATCAAATCTTCCCGAAAAGAACAGCTGCACTGTTTCAAGGTCGTTGGTCTTGGACCCCGACCGTACGTCCGTCGTTGTTTGACTGAGGAAAGGAGTCGAACTTGCTTAGGATAGAAGAACGGGCCGGCCCGATAACCATCACTGCCGGAGGCACACTTGAATCTGCCGACTATGATCGGTTCGTGCCGATTTTTGAGCGGATCGCGGCGCAGAAAGCCGGAACGGTTCCAATGTTGATTGTCCTTATGTCGGACTTTTCGGGTTGGGATCTCAGCGGTCTCTGGCGCGACCTCAAGTTCGACGTGAAGCACAAGGACAGCTTCGGCAGGATCGCGATCGTGGGCGACCGCAAGTGGGAAGAGTGGGGTACGAAGCTTTTCGATCCGCTCTTTCGCGCCAAGATGAAGTTCTTCACAACCGCTGAGCGCGGTGCTGCCGAAAGCTGGGTACGTGAAGACGGAGATGTATCATGAGCGGCGAAGGAGAACTCAATCTCGATTCGGCCGAAAAGCGCCGCACTCTATGGATCGTTTTCTGGCTCAATGTGGCGATTGCGATAGGGTTTTTCATAACCGGGGTAATCGGCGATTCCAACGCGCTGATTGCCAATGGGCTCGACAATTCGTCGGACGCGATCGTTTATGCATTGAGCCTGCTTGCCCTCACCCGCTCCCGGGTCTGGAAGCGCGGAGCCGCGCGTTTTTCCGGGGTCATGTTGCTTGTGTTCGCAGGCGGTGTGATTCTCGATGCCATCCGGCGCTTCATGGAGGGTTCGGATCCGATCGGCGGCGTCATGATGGTGATGGCGCTGGTTGCCGGTGCGGTGAACCTTTGGTGTCTTTTTCTGCTGAAACGTTTGCAGAACAAAGATGTCAATTTACGTGCGGCCACCACGTTCAGCCTGAATGATTTCGTTTCGAACGGCGGAATTATCATAGCGGGTATCATAGTGTTTTTCACCGGATCGAACTGGCCCGATCTCGTCGTCGGTATCGGTGTGGCCTGCATAGCGATCTACGGCGGCATCGAGATACTTCGCGACGCGCATATGGACTCCCATGACGAAAAGGACACCGTTCACGGTGAAGGGAGCGATTGACATTAATGGATCTCATTACGGCTTCGCAAGGTAGAACTCATGTCCTGTTGCTGGTGATCGGGGTAAACGTAGCGCTGTTTGTTGGCGGCTTGCTTGCGGAGTTCAGGGATGCTGGCTTCCGCCCTCTTCGTTTCGCTCTACTTGCTTCATCGGGCCTGCTGATCGCGGTCGTTGCCACCGAACTCATACCTCGTGCGCGCGAAGGGTTGGACATGTGGTCGTTGACATCCGCGCTTGCTGGAGGAAGTGGGATCTATCTGGTGATCTTTGCGCTGGGCCGATGGAGGAGGCAGCAGCAAGCCGAGCAAATAACCGGTAATCGCGACGATGTGAAAGGTAATCGTTCTAGCCGCTATGTGGCTACCACCTCTGCGGCGGCACGGCAATTGAGCTTCGGTTTCGTCATCGGTTCGGTTGCGCCAGTATCGTGGGCGCTGGCCTCCTTTCTTGCTGTGGTGTTGGCATTTGCAAACCTCCCCGAAGGATACCGGATAACAGCTGAAAGCCGAGAGAATGGCTTGTCCCGCATGAGCCGCATTGCCTATCTTCTGGCGCTCACGCTGCCTGCGATCCTCGGTGCGTTAGTAGCCTATATCTTGCTTCGAAATACTGTAAGCATTTTTGCTCCGGCAATATTGGCAATGAATGCTGGACTGCTGCTTGCCATGGCCGTGCGGACCATAAGTGCTGATTCTCATGACGCAATTAGAAATGGGACTGCAGCCCTGATTGCTGTCATTAGCGGTTTCATTGGTGCGTGCTTCCTTATTGCAGGGTTGGAAGCGGCTTTCGATTCCACCGAAGCTGACATTAGGCTGCGGCAGCATGTCGTAGGCCCAGCCTCAAATGATGCGAAGCGCGCGTCAAGAGGAGAAGAGTAATGGGAGCAGATTCCGAGCATGCGGGCCACAGCCATGGAGGACATAGTCACGGCGAGGAAAATCTAAGCGATCGCCAGCTTATCTTTGCGGTGGCGATTAACGTCCTGCTAACGGTCGCGCAGATCATTGGTGGTATCGTTTCGGGGTCGCTCGCGCTGATTGCTGACGCGCTGCATAATTTCAGCGATGCAGCTGCGCTCGGTCTGGCTTGGTTTGCTCGACGGATCGGTCGTCGGCCCGCCGACAAGCTGATGACCTTTGGGTATGCGCAGGGGGAGGTTGTCGCAGCGCTAATAAATCTCACGACACTGTTGATCATCGGTTTCTACCTGTTGGTCGAAGCAATCAACCGGTTTGCCGAACCCCAACCGATCGAAGGGTGGACCGTGATCTGGGTGGCCGGCATCGCCTTGGTGATCGATCTTGTCACTGCTTTCATTGTTTATCGGGGATCGCATGACAGTATCAACATGAAGGCCGCCTTCCTGCACAATGTCTCCGATGCTTTGGCATCGGTGGGTGTGATCGTCGCTGGCGTTCTGATCCTGTTGTATGATTTCTACATCGCCGACCTCGTAATCACCCTGATCATCGCGGGTTATGTAATCTGGCAGGGAATAACCCTGATGCCCCGAACTGTCCGGCTGCTGATGGGCGCCGTGCCCGACGATGTCGAATTCGACCGGATCGTCAAAGCGCTGGAGGAGCAGGATGGTGTGAGGAGCGTTCATCATCTCCATGTCTGGAATCTGGGCGAACATGCTCGCGCCCTTGAAGCTCACCTTGTTCTCGAGGCGGACACTTTGGCGGCATTCGAGAACCTGAAGAGCCGCGTGAAGGAACAGCTCGCCGCTGATTTCCATATTCAGCACGCAACCTTGGAGCCTTGTCAGGAGACCGAGTGCGAACCGGGTCTGATAGCGGATCATAGGGCAACTCGCGCCCCGCACGCAGGAGCGCGGCATGAGCACTGAGCCGGGTCTGCCCTACAAACCTCACCAGATGTCGATCAAGCGGCACAGCAAAATTCGGACCGGGGCTCGGAACTCGGTTCGGCGGCACAATAGTAACGAAACGCACTCAAGAAAGGACGATCCTTGACCGATAGGTATGATGTCATCGTGATTGGCGCAGGCACAGGCGGCTACCCGGCTGCAATGAGGGCTGCGCAATTGGGAATGAAGGTCGCCTGTATTGAGCGACGGTCCACTCTTGGAGGAACCTGCCTCAACGTGGGTTGCATACCTTCAAAAGCCATGCTGCAATCAACGAATCTGCTGGCCGAAGCCCGTTCGGGCTTTGAAGAGCACGGTATTGAAATCGGCGACGTCTCGCTCAAACTGGACAAGATGCTCGCCCGAAAATCGGACGTTGTCGAAAAGCTGACCAAAGGCGTTCAATATCTGCTCAAGAAAAATGGCGTGGAGCGGATTGAGGGAAGTGCCAAATTCGAGGCAAACGATACCGTCCGCGTTGACCTGGCCGCTGGTGGCACGCAATTGCTGACTGCAAAGCGCGCGATTATCATCGCGACAGGTTCGGAAGTCGCTGGGCTGCCGGGCGTGGACATCGATGAAGAGCGGATCCTTTCTTCTACCGGTGCCCTGGAACTGCAGGAAGTGCCCGAGCATCTTGTCGTCGTGGGAGCCGGATACATCGGCTTGGAGCTTGGCTCGGTGTGGCGGCGGCTTGGAGCCAAGGTCACAGTCATCGAATATGCTGAAGGAATAGTCCCTTCAATGGACCGCGAAATCGCGCGAGAGTTTGAGAAACTCTTGCGCCAGCAAGGGCTGGAATTCCGTTTCGGCACAAAGGTCACGGGCGCCGAGCGCGCGCGTAAGAAGGTCAAGATAAGTTGCGAAACCGTTGACGGCGGTGATGTCGATCAGATCACCGCCGATGCTCTTCTCGTTTCCATTGGACGTCAGGCCTACACAGCTGGCTTGGGTCTTGATGTCGTTGGTGTTGAACTTGACGAGCGGGGAAGGATTCCGGTCGGGCCAAGGTTCGAGACCAATGTCGCAAACATCTTCGCGGTTGGTGATGTCATTCCGGGACCGATGCTGGCGCACAAGTCGACCCTTGATGGTGTGCGATGCGCGGAAGGCCTTGCGGGCCAATATCCGGGAGTGGACTACAATACAGTCCCTTCGGTGATTTACACCTCTCCGGAGGTCGCGAGCGTTGGAAAGACTGAAGAAGAGCTTCAGGCGCAAGGCATCGCTTACAAAAGCGGTACATTTCCATTTTCTGCTAACAGCAGAGCTCGCTGCAATGGCGACACTCGCGGCCTCACAAAAATTCTCGCTGACGCCAACAGCGACCGGCTGCTCGGTATTCATATCGTGGGTCCTGAGGCGGGGAGTATAATTCACGAGGCTGTGGTGGCGATGGAGTTCGGCGGTTCCAGCGAAGATCTGGCGCTCACAGTACATGCGCACCCGACTTTACCGGAATCGATCAAGGAAGCCGCTTTGGTCCTGCTAGGCCAGGGAATGCATATCTAACGACAATCATTGGAAACGAAGTTGAACGACAAAACATCAGGCCCACCGAATGGTGCCGCTCACGAACATGCCCATGGCGGAATCTTCGGGGAACGCACCGAGCTCATATTTGCTTTGCTATCCGGTGCCTTCCTCGCGGTTGGCTTTACCATTGAAAAGCTGGTCGAGAGCGGTCCAGACTGGGCCCCGCTAGCTTGTTACGTAGCTGCCTATTTCTTCGGGGGTTTCTATACCCTCAAGGAAGCGATCGACAACGCGCGGGCACGCAAGTTCAAGATCGACTCCCTGATGCTGGTCGCTGCGACCGGCGCAGCGATCCTAGGGGAATTCGCCGAAGGCGCTCTGCTGCTGTTCTTGTTCAGTATCGGTCATGCGCTCGAAAATTATGCGATGGGCCGCGCCAAGCGTGCCATCGATGCGCTGGCGGAGCTTGCTCCCGACACGGCCACGCTGCTGCGCGCTGGCGAACAAGTTACTGTGTCGGTGGAGGAAATGGTGGTCGGAGATGTGGTGCTTGTGAGGCCTAACGAGCGCCTTGCGGCTGACGGTTTTGTTATCGATGGCCAATCTGCGATCAATCAGGCACCGGTCACCGGTGAAAGTATACCCGTGGACAAGCGACCGGTTTCTGATCGGGCAATAGCTCGACAAAACACCACGGCGATCGCAGCCCAATCGCAAGTGTTCGCAGGCACGATCAATGGTAGCGGCGCGCTTGAGATCGAAGTCACGCGCAAAGCGAGCGAGAGCACGCTCAGCAAGGTTGCCGAGCTGGTGGCGACGGCGGAGACCGAGCGCTCTCCCACACAGCGGATGACCGATAAGTTCGAACGAATATTCGTGCCGCTGGTGCTGGCGCTGGCTGTATTGCTGCTCTTCGCCCCGTTCGTGATTGACGAGCCATTCAGTGAGAGTTTCTATCGCTCCATGGCTGTTCTCGTGGCAGCCAGCCCATGCGCATTGGCCATTGCCACACCGAGCGCGGTCCTTTCCGGCATTGGGCGCGCTGCACGCGGCGGAGTGCTCATAAAGGGCGGTGCAGCGCTCGAGGATCTCGGCACGCTGAAGGCTATGGCTTTCGACAAGACCGGGACGCTTACCGAGGGCGAGCCCCGCATCACGGATGTGATCCCCATCGGCGCGGCATCTGAAGAGCAATTGCTCTCGGTCGCTGTTGCTGTCGAACGCTTGAGCGATCATCCTTTGGCGCAGGCCGTTGTCCGCGACGGCTTGGATCGGCTAAAAGGGCAGGATTTAGCGAAAGCTTCTGATCTGAAAAGCCTTACAGGTCGAGGCGTGATCGCCCAGCTGAACGGCGAAACCGCGTGGATCGGTAAGGCCGAGATGTTCGGAGCTGAGGGGATCGAGCCACTAGACCTTGCGGCGGCAGATGCAATTGCCCGGCTGCGCGAGCAAGGCCGAACAACGATGGCGGTGCGTCTCGGTGATCGCGACCTAGGCGTTATCGGTTTGATGGATACGGCGCGTGAAGGTGCAAGCGAGGCGCTTGCAGAGCTGCGCTCATTGGGGATCGAGCGGATGCTGATGATTTCCGGCGATCACACCAAAGTGGCGGAGGCAATCGGCCGAGAGGTTGGTCTCGACGAAGCCCGCGGCGATCTGATGCCGCAGGACAAGGTCGATACGATCGACGCGCTCAGCCGCGAAGCAAAAGTTGCAATGGTCGGCGATGGTGTAAACGATGCGCCAGCGATGGCTAAGGCTACCGTTGGCATCGCAATGGGGGCGGCAGGATCGGACGTCGCGCTTGAAACAGCCGATGTCGCCCTGATGGCTGACGATCTTCGCCACCTTCCGTTTGCTGTCGGGCTCTCGCGCCAATCGCGAGCGATAATCAGGCAGAACGTTTATGTCAGTTTAGGCATCGTAGCGATCCTCGTTCCGGCGACGATCTTCGGCCTGGGTATCGGCCCGGCAGTCATAGCACATGAGGGATCGACTTTGCTGGTCGTGTTCAATGCTCTGCGATTGCTTGCATACAAGGACGGGTAGACCCGGCCGATGCGCTTGAGATGGTCAAGCGCAGGAGAGCGGCCAATAGCTCCACAAAATCCATTCCGCAGATAGCTGCCTACTTACACTGCAAAACCGCAAATTTACCCGCTACGGAAAACCTCGAAAAGGTCTTTTTGCTCTTGCGAGTCATTTGCAACAAAGGTAGGGATCGGTCTCCAAACCCGGAGAACAGGAAGTCTTTATGTATCGTGCCGCCGTCTCGTCCTTGGCGATCGCCCTATCCACCCCTGCGTTGGCCCAGGAACATACCGGGCCTGAGAGCGAAAAGAGCGGAGCCGAGCAAATTGCGGCCGACCGCGAAGATAATACGAGCGGGTCTATCATCGTGATCGGCGGCCATATTGATCCCTATCGCATCGCGGGCTCGGCCGATCTGATCGACACCGAGGATTTGCGCCGGTTCGATCACGGCGACGTAAACCGCGTCCTGCGGCAGGTTCCCGGCGTTAATACGCAGGAAGAAGATGGGTTCGGCCTGTTCCCGAACATCGGTCTGCGCGGCAGTCCGGTCGAACGCTCAAGCAATATTACTCTGATGGAAGACGGCGTTCTGATTGCGCCTGCTCCCTATGCTGCTCCGGCCGCTTACTATTTCCCGGCCATCGGACGTATGCAAGCGGTCGAGGTTACGAAAGGCGCTGCTGCTATTCGCTATGGCCCCCGTACGATTGGCGGAGCGGTCAACCTCCGGTCGACCGATATTCCGACCGACGAATTGGCAGGCTACGCATCAGGCCAATACGGTTCGCGCGGCTACTATCAGGGGCAGGCCTGGATCGGCGGTGACACCGACTATGTCGGAGCGCTGATCGAAACCTATCAGCAGGGCGGCGACGGCTTCAAAACGATTGATGGGTTTCCAGACGCGGACACTGGCTTCGAGCGACAGGATTACCGTGGGCGTTTTGCTGTTCACACCGCACCGGACGCGCCTGTCGAAGCGCGACTGGAGTTTGTCTATGGTCGATCGGACCTTGAGGCCAGTGAGACCTATCTTGGGCTGGCCGATGCCGACTTCGCGGCAGATCCCTATCGCCGCTACGCCGCTAGCCAGCGCGACGCGTTCACCGGAGAGCATGACCAATATCGCGTCATTGGCAGGCTATCGTTTGCCGACGAAACGAGAATAACCGCCACGCTGTATCGCAATGACTTCAGTCGCACCTGGTCAAAACTTCAGGATATCGACTTCGATGGAGACGGTAGCTTCGATTCGATTCAATCGGTGTTCGATAACCCCGATGACAATGCCGAGGCACTCGGCATTCTGCGCGGAGCCGACACTGCGAGCGGTGCAGTCCGCATCCGCAACAACAATCGCGTCTATCGTAGCGAAGGCGCTCAGATCTCACTGGAACGGCCGTTCGAGACTGGCGCATTACGCCACAACCTTGCGGTGTCGATCCGCTATCACGAGGATGAGGAGGATAGGCTGCAAAACGAGGAATTCTACTCCCAGATCGGTGGCGAGCTGGTCTTTGAGCGTCAGACCGATATCGGCCAGCAGGCCAACCGGGAGGCGAAAGCGACGGCGATCGCCTTCTACGTAGAAGACCGGATCGAGATTGGCGCGCTCACGCTGACACCCGGCTTGAGGTATGAAGGGATCGATTTGACCCGGTTGGACTACGCCGGATCGGACCCGGATCGATCCACCGGTCCTACCCGCGTTCGCCGGACCAATATCGACCAGTGGCTACCTGCTCTGGGCGCTACTTACGAAATGGGCGATGCAATCCTGCTGGCAGGAGTGTCGCGCGGCTTCTCCCCTCCCGGACCGGGCAATCCCGACGCGCGCGCCGAGAAAAGCTGGAATTACGAGGCGGGGGTCCGCTATCGGACCGACGAAATCCAGGTTTCTGCCATCGGCTTCTACAACGACTATTCCAATCTGCTTGGCAACTGCACCCAATCCGTGGGCTGCACCACCGGTGATATCGGCGATCAGTTTAATGGCGGTGCGGTAACGGTTCAGGGCCTGGAATTCTCGATAGCGACCGAGCCACGCGCCTCCGACACAATCTCGTTCCCCATGTCTCTCGCCTATACATTCACGGACGCAAAATTCGACAGCAGCTTCGAAAGCGACTTTTTCGGCAATGTGAACGAAGGCGATGCCCTTCCCTATATCGCTCGGCATCAAGTTTATTTCGAAGCCGGCGTAAGCGTAGGACGCGCCGCAGCCACCCTGGGCGCCAACTATGTTTCGGATCTGCGGGATGATCCCGGAAGCGGTGCTATCGGGGTAGTCGATGTAGTGGATGAGCGGATCATCTTTGATCTTGCGGGGAATTTCGCTCTGACAGACAGGATCGCCCTGTTTGCGCGGGTCGATAACCTATTCGATGACCAATACGCAGTCAGTCGGCGCCCCCTCGGTCTGCGTCCCGGGGTGCCACAGCGGTTCGTCGGTGGTGCGAGGGTCAGCTTTTAGAATGCCGCATAAGGCTTGTCGCGTTGATATTCGCACCCGTCTTCCTTTTGCGTGCTTGCAGGCGTGAACTAAGTTGAAAGCCTATTTTAGCCGTAAATCAAATGCAGCAATGGTTCGGCAGAGAGGGAAGGTCCGCAGCGAGGCTGTTGCGCCCCCCCCTTTGCAGAACTCGATTTCTATCCTTCGGCTGAAACCGTTGCAGCTTAGCTCGTATTGCTCATGCTCGTGATCGGATTTCGGGCAGGCCATCGCTCGCGTGGCCCTGCGTCGAGAGAAGCTGCCCGCTAGCGAGCATTGGCTCAGACCCCTCGTGTTAACTAGGTCCGACGCCGATTCTGCGCGCAAGCCACAAGCTCGCGGAAGGAACAATAATCCACATGATGATGGGGACCAGACCGATGTTGGTTCCAGGGACAAGCGGCATGACAGAGCTGTACGTCCAACCCCAGTCGGCTCCCACGGCGAGTATCTCGACGATTGAGGTGATGGCCAGGCCGATGCCCAGGTAGACCAGAAAGCGGGAGATCGGCCATTCGACGATCCAGGGGGTTCGACCGTTTCCGAGCGACGCGCCCAGATAGGAAGCGACCATGATACCGGAATCACCGAACGATGCGAGACCGCACCGATAGGCCACTTCCGCGGGGCTGAGCTCCCCGGTCCCGTAGAACGGCAGCTGAAGCATCTCCCAGGCAAAGGCAATCAACGCCCCGAAGATCGCGACCCACAGGACGGGATGCGCACCGCGCCAGATGCGCCGGCCCTCTCCATACGAAGTCTGGTGTAAGTTCATTGTCGTTCATTCAGCACTTTGTATCTCATTTGCTTGGTAGCCTCTTTGTCATGCTTGGAAGCGGGGAAGAGTAACGGCCCGCAGTCTCAATGCATTTCCGATTACCGAGACCGATGACAGGCTCATCGCGGCAGCGGCAATCATCGGACTGAGAAGTAGCCCGAACCACGGATAGAGAACCCCAGCTGCGATCGGTATGCCGATCGCATTGTATCCGAAGGCGAAGAACAGATTCTGTCTGATATTGCGCATCGTTGCGCGAGACAAGACAATGGCTTGTACCACGCCCACGAGATCGCCGCGGACAAGAGTTACTCCGGCGCTCTCAATGGCAACGTCGGTGCCTGTTCCCATAGCAATCCCGACATGCGCTGCGGCAAGGGCCGGTGCATCGTTGATACCGTCGCCGGCCATTGCGACGCGTCGACCGGCGTTCTTCAGCTCCTCGACCTTGCTGTGCTTCTCCTCGGGAGAGACATTTGCATGAACCTCATCGATATCGACCTGCTCAGCGACCGCTTGCGCAGTCGCTCGGCTGTCCCCGGTAAGCATGACGACGCGTATTCCTCGGGCGTGGAGCTCTGCAATTGCGGTACGACTAGTCTCCTTGATCGGATCGGCGACCGCAATAAGGCCTGCCGGCTTTCCATCAACCGCAACAAACATGACGGTGTGGCCAAGCTGCCTGCCTTTCTCGGCGGACGAACGCCATTCCTCGTTAAGGGCACCGATGCGCTGCATCAGCTTGTCATTGCCAATGGCAACCTTTCGATCATTGACGAAGCCCTGGATACCTTCTCCGGTCACGGAATCGATCTCGGAGGCGTCCTGAACTGGCGCACCTCGCTTCTTCGCGCCTTCGACAATCGCATGCGCGAGCGGGTGTTCGCTTCCTCTTTCTACTGCGGCGACCAACCCAAGCATCTCGGTTTCGTCGTAACCCGGCTGCACGATGACGCTGACAAGGTCCGGCTTGCCCAGTGTAAGCGTACCGGTCTTGTCCACGACCAGCGTGTCGATCTTCTCCAGAGTTTCGAGGGCCTCGGCGTTCTTGATCAGAATACCGTGCTGCGCCCCCTTGCCGGTGCCCGTCATGATCGACATCGGCGTGGCGAGCCCCAGGGCACACGGACAGGCGATGATCAGGACTGCGATAGCGTTGATCAGTGCATAGGCGAGCGCCGGAGCGGGCCCCCATATAGCCCACACGATGAAGGCAATCACTGCGACCACAACGACGACCGGCACGAACCATGAGGTTACCTGGTCGGCCAGGCGCTGGATCGGCGCCCGGCTGCGCTGTGCCTCTGCAACCATCTGGACAATCTTTGACAGCATGGTGTCCGCGCCAACCCGGGTTGCGCGCATGGTGAAGCTGCCCGTCTGGTTGACGGTACCGCCGATGACCGTGTCACCTGCGCCCTTCCTGACGGGAAGAGGTTCGCCGCTGATCATTGATTCGTCGACCGCGCTGCTACCGTCTTCGATTGTGCCGTCCACGGGGACCTTGTCGCCGGGCCGGACGCGTAGAAGGTCATTCGATGACAACTGATCGAGCGGCACTTCGCGCTCGTCACCCCTTCCGAAGATCTTCATCGCGGTTGGAGGCGCCAGTTCGAGAAGCGCTCGCAGCGCGCTCGAGGTGGAGCCGCGCGCCTTCAATTCGAGCACCTGTCCCAGCAAGACGAGCGTCGTGATCACCGCCGCAGCCTCGAAATATACAGCGACCCGGCCTCCCTCGTCCCGGAAGGCATCGGGAAAGATACCGGGGACCAGCGTAGCCACCACACTGAAGAAATAGGCGATCGCAACACCGAAGCCGATCAGCGTGAACATATTAAGGTTCATCGTCCGCACCGACTGGATCGCTCGCACGAAGAACGGCCAGCCTCCCCAAAGGACGACTGGCGTTGCGAGCAGAAGTTGGATCCATTGTGCCCAGGCAGGCTCGATCAGGCTGTCGAACGGCCTGGAGGGAATGAGATCGCCCATGGCATAGGCAAATAACGGGACGGTAAAGAGCGTGCTCCACCAGAATCGGCGACGCATGTCCACAAGCTCGGGATCGGGCCCTTCATTGAGGGTAACCGTCTCGGGTTCAAGCGCCATTCCGCAGATCGGACAGGAGCCCGGACCCGGCTGGCGGATTTCAGGGTGCATTGGGCAGGTGTAGATTGCGCCTTCCGGAACATCTTCGACCGCATCGAGGTGCGCGTTCGAAAGATAGAGCTCTGGATCGGCCCGAAATTTGTCAAGGCAGCGCGAAGAGCAGAAATAATGCTGTGAGTTTTCGTGCTCGTGGACGAAGCTGGCACCCTCGATTGCTACGCTCATGCCGCAGACCGGATCGACGGCAGTTCCGCTGGGGACCGGCTTGTCAGCCGCGTCGGAAAAAGTCTCGGTCATTTGTTATTCCCTATTAAGAGCGCGTCGTTTGAATACTCTGTCGGAGCACCAGGTCTTCGACAATGGCCGAATAGCTGAGCCCGCCAAAGGTTTGCCCGTAGACACACGAGGTCCGCTCATGACTTGAGATATTTTATGAATGCGAAGATCCCGAGTGTTATTAATCCCAGCAAACCAATCCAGACCACACCCATTGCAAGCATCATCACGGGGTTTTGCATCATTCCATCGCAGTTCATCATCATCTTTCGTATCGATAACTGCCTCATGCTCAAGAAGCTCCGGAGCCTGCGCCGCGCCAACTTCCGGTGCAGCGCAGGCCACCCATTACTGCTTGGAGATCGCGGTCAGTTCGCCGCCGCTTTCTGTGGTTCGAAATTCAAAGGTGACGCGATCGCCGACTGCGACCTTGTCGATGGTGGCCTCGTCTGCGGAGAAGGCCATTGTCATCGCTGGCCAGCCAACCGCAGCGATCGGACCGTGGTCGATCGTAACCTTGCCATCGGCTTCGTCGATTTCCGTAACCGAGCCTTCGCCGCTTCCCGCTTGACCCGCTTCGGCGGGATCCATCATCGCCATGTCATCCCCCATCGGCATGCTGTCGGCATCCGCCATGCCCTCGGACATCATCGTTTCGGACGGCTCGGCTGTTTCGCTGGCATTGTCGCAGGCAGCAAGGGCCAGCGGAGCAGCCAATAGAGTCAGGTAAGTTGTGGTACGCATTCTTCTTCTCCTTGGGGATTGACCGGTTTTTCCGGACGGGGCCGCCGCAACAACAAATATGCGGCGGGAAGTACGAACATGGACAGGAGCGGCGCGGTAATCATACCGCCGATCATCGGTGCCGCGATCCGGCTCATCACCTCCGAGCCAGCTCCGGTTCCGATCAAGATCGGGAACAGACCCGCAAGGATAACCGCTACGGTCATCGCCTTGGGTCGGACACGCAAGAGCGCCCCTTCGCGGATCGCCTGATCCACTTCCTCGGCGCTCATATCGCCACTTCGTCTCTCGAGGGCTGCCTTGAGATAGATCAGCATGATCACGCCGAACTCTGCCGATACACCGGCCAGCGCAATGAACCCGACGGCAGTGGCTACAGACTGGTTGTAGCCCATCAGGTAAAGGAGCCAGTAGCCACCTGACAGGGCGAATGGCAGCGTACCCATAATGAGCATTGCCTCGTCCCATCTTCTGAAGATCAGATAGAGCAGCAGGAAGATAATCACGAGTGTGGCGGGTACGACAATCTGCAACCGCTCGTACGCCCGGGTGAGATATTCGAATTGACCCGCGTAGGACAGACTGACGCCGGCCGGGAGATTGACGCCCGCGGCAACGGCTTCCTGGAGGTCGGCAACCACCGATGTAAGATCGCGGTCGCGCACATCCACATAGATGTAGCTGGTCAAGCGCCCCTGCTCGCTCTTGAGCATGGGGGGGCCATCGCTGACGCCGATCCGTGCGACCGTGCCGAGTGTAATCTGTTGTCCCGACGGGGTCAGCAGGGGCAAGGTTCGCAATTCGTCGACGCTGTCGCGAATTTCACGGGGGTAGCGCACATTGATCGGATAGCGCGCCAGGCCTTCAACCGTTCGGCCAATATTGGCCCCGCCAATGGCGCCCGAGACGATCTGCTGGATGTCGGTGATCTTGAGGCCGTATCTTGCCGCCGCAGAACGATTGATATCAACATCAACGTAGCGTCCGCCCGAAAGCCTCTCGGCTAGTGCCGAACTGACGCCGGGAATTGTTTTGGCAACACCCTCTACCTCGAGCGCTACACGTTCGATCTCGGCAAGATCCTCGCCCGACACCTTGACCCCGATCGGGCTCTTGATCCCGGTCGCAAGCATATCGATGCGGTTACGGATCGGTGGTACCCAGACGTTGGCGAGACCGGGCACCTGTACAATTCTGTCGAGTTCTTCGATCAGCAGGTCCGAGGTCATGCCTTCGCGCCATTCCTCACGCGGCCGGAACCGGATTGTGGTTTCGAACATGGTAAGCGGTGCCGGATCGGTGGCCGTATCCGCGCGACCGGCCTTGCCGAAAACTGTCTCAACCTCCGGCACCGACTTGATAAGCCTGTCGGTACGCTGCAGCAGCGCTGAGGCCTCGCCCGGTGAAAGACCGGGAAGGGCGCTGGGCATGTAAAGCAGATCGCCCTCGTCGAGCGGCGGGAGAAACTCCCCGCCGAGCTGCGAGAAGGGAATCAGCGTGGTGAGGAAGATAGCGCCTGCAATCGCGAGCGTGGCTTTGGGCCAGCGCATGACCCAATTAAGACCCGGTCGGTAAATCTTGGTCAATCCGCGATTGAGGAAGTTGGAATCCTCTGACGGGATTTTACCCCTGATCAGCCAACCCATCATCACCGGAACCAGCGTTATCGAGAGCAGAGCAGCGGCCGCCATGGCATAGGTCTTTGTGAAGGCAAGCGGAGCAAAGAGGCGACCTTCCTGAGCTTGCAGAGTGAACACAGGCAGGAAGGACAAGGTTATGATCAGAAGGCTGAAAAACAGCGCGGGTCCGACCTCCTTCGAAGCATCAGCAATGATGCGCCAGCGCTCCTTGACCGAAAGCACTGTGCCGGGGTTTTCATGCTCCCACCGCTCGAGATGCTTGTGCGCGTTTTCGATCATCACAACGGCGGCATCGACCATGGCGCCGACCGCAATCGCGATCCCGCCCAGCGACATGATATTGGCATTCACCCCCTGGAAACGCATCACGATGAACGCCGCCAGCACGCCCAGGGGAAGGGTTATGATCGCGACCAGCGCCGAGCGCGCGTGCCACAGGAAAAGCGCGCATACGAGCGCGACGACGATGAACTCCTCGATCAGCTTGGTCGTCAAATTCTCCACCGAGGCGTCGATAAGTTGCGAACGGTCGTAGGTCGTGACGATTTCGACACCTTCGGGAAGGCTCGCCTGCAACTCGTCCAGTTTTTCCTCGACAGCCTGAATTGCACTGCGAGCGTCCGCGCCCTGTCTGAGAACGATAATGCCGCCGGCAACCTCTCCTTCCCCATTGAGCTCGGCAATGCCGCGACGCAGTTCTGGTCCGACCTGGATTGTGGCGACATCTCCCACAGTGACAGGCACGCCTCCTGCTGCGGCCCTGAGGGGGATCTGCCGGAAGTCGTCCAGCGTCGTCAGATAGCCTGATGCGCGGACCATGTATTCGGCCTCGCCCATTTCGACGATCGAACCACCGGCTTCTTGATTGGATGACTGGATGGCGTTCACTATTTCGGCATGGGTGACGCCAAACGAAGCCATCCGGTAAGGATCGAGCACGACCTGGTACTGCTTGACCATGCCTCCGACACTCGCCACTTCCGCGATGCCGGGAATGGTCTTGAGCTCGTATCGCAGGAACCAGTCCTGAATGCTTCTCAGGCCCGCCAGATCATGTCCGCCGGTGCGGTCGACAAGGGCATATTCGTAAATCCATCCCACGCCCGTCGCATCCGGACCGAGCGTGCTCGTAACACCCTCGGGCAAGCGATTCTGGACCTGGTTGAGGTATTCGAGCACACGCGACCGCGCCCAGTAAAGGTCGGTACCATCCTCAAAAATGATGTAGACGTAGCTGTCACCGAACATCGAGTAGCCGCGTACGGTCTTTGCTCCGGGCACCGACAGCATGGTCGTCGCCATCGGGTAGGTCACCTGGTCCTCGACTATCCGGGGCGCCTGGCCCGGATAGTTGGATCGGACGACAACCTGGACATCGGACAGATCGGGCAAAGCATCGACCGGAGTTGTGCGGACGGCCCATAACCCGCCAAGTGTCACAGCTATGGCGGCGAGGACGATGAAAAGTCGATTGGCGATCGAGGCATCGATAATGCGCGCGATCATTGCCCGGCACTCCTGATGGTCTCGATACGGGGGCCGGCGTCCTGCTGCGTGAAGGTAAAGCGCACTCTGTCGCCCTTCTCGAATCCGCTGATCTGCGCTGCATTCTTCGTGCGGAAGGTCATCGTCATGGCAGGCCAGTCTAGCCGCGGGACGGGCCCGTGCCGCAGCGTGACGGAGGCATCGGCAATCTTCTCAATCGTGCCTATGGCACTGAATGTCGCTGGCTCGTCTTCACCGTCCTGGTCCTGGCCTGTCTGTTCGATCGTACGAACATCGAGTCCTGCCAGGCTTGCTTCGGAATCGAGCAGGAACTGGCCCGAGGTCACGACTTCTTCGCCTTGCGAAAGGCCGGCCAGTACTTCGGTCCTGCCGCCAGCTTCGCGGCCGATCCGGACTTCGGCAGGCATGAACCCGCCCTCGTCCTGTTTGATCATCACGATGGTCCGGCGTCCGGTCCGGATCACCGCTTCGGAAGGCACCAGCAGAGCGCGCCTGGTGTCAGGGGTCAACGAGACCTGCGCGAACATGCCCGGCTTGAGCCGCCCGGAAGGATTGGGCAATTGTGCGCGGACGGTGATTGTCCGGCTCGCATCCTGTGCACTCGGCAAGATCGCGATGATCGGTCCCGAAAATCTCTCATCGGGAAATGCGGTCAGAGTTGCGCTGACCGGTTGGCCGACCCGGATGTTCGCTGCTTGTGTCTCGGGCACCGATGCCTCGAGCCAGATCGGCGAGAATCCGGTTATTTCCGCCAGGGTCTGGCCGGCCATCACGGTCATGCCGGGACGCACGCCGAGCATGGTGATGGCCCCGCCTGTCGGCGCAGTGACAGTGATCGTCGCCTGGGCGCGACCGGTCCGGCCCACCGAGGAAATCTGCCCATTCGACATGCCGAGCAGCCGCATGCGCTCGCGCATGGCTTGCGCAAGCTGTTCGTCGCCGCTGTTCAGGACAGCCAGATATTCCTGTTGCGCCCCACCCCATTCCGGCACGAGAATATCGGCTAGCGGCGCGCCCCGACTCACCACATCATCTGGAGCGCGGCCATAGGTGCGTTGGACAAAGCCACCAGCCCTTGGCTGGACAATCGCAACGTCCCGCCCATTATAGGCGAGAATACCGGTAACAGACACTTCCGGCTCAAGTACGCCGTATTCGACTTCGGCGGTCCGGATGCCGAAATTCTGGACAAGTCCTGCGTCGATCTGAACCCCGGAGGTGGCCTCCTCGCCGGCGCATTTAGGAACAAGTTCCATATCCATGAACGGCGATTTTCCAGGCTCGTCGAAACGTTGTGCTGGCACCATCGGATCGTACCAGTAAAGCACGTCATCACATTCGGCGCTGGATGATCCCCCGTTGCCATTTGTCTGACTTCCGCTCTCACCAAGCTGCGACACACCGTATCCGGCCGTCACACTAATCAGTGCGACCGTTGCTGCCATCGTCCAGGACTTCTGGCGTTGCGACAGCCCGTCCCACGCGGCTCCCATTTTAGCTCTCATGGCTGGTACTCCGTATAGGTCAGTCTCAAGGTTGTGGCGGTTTCGACTGTCGTTTCCTCGCGTTCGAGGATCTCGATTTGTAGGAGCGCCAAGGCCTTGATCGCTTCGATTACATCGAGCAGTTCGGCGCGGCTTGCGGCGAAGCTGGCCCGTTCGAGATCAGCCCGGCTTTGGGCGAGGGGCAGCAGCTCCTCCGTGGCACGCTGCCACTGGCGGTATGCGCTGCGCCAGGCTGCAAGGTCGGCCTCGAATTGCGCTTGCAGTTCGCGCAAGCGATCAAGCTGGATCGATTGCGCTGCGGTCGCTTCGGCTTCAGCAGCGGCAATCCTTGGATCCTGCCGCCTGCCCGCGAAAATCGGGAGCGTAATCGAGCCCATGACCGAGACGACATCACCGAACATCGGATCGCGCCTGCCATAACTGACATTGATCCCGAAATCTGGCCGCTTTTCCGATCGGGCGAGATCGATCCTCGCCTCGGCTTGGCGCACCTGTGCGACAGCGAGAATAATTTCAGGATTATATTCCAGGCTCGCCCGAAGTTGTTCAACATCGACATCGGGGGCCGGAATGCTTCCAGTCGCCGTTGCGTTTTGCACGGCAATATATCGCGCGAGCATGGCCTGCGCCGCCTCACGGTCAGCGTCGATGCGCGTCCGCATATCCTCGACTTCCAGAACGGCACGGCGAATCTCGAGGCTTTCACCCGGCCTGGCCGACCCCGCGGCAACGGCGCTACGCGCCAGTGGCACCAGCCTTTCGATCTGCGCAAGTGCGTCATCGGCAACATTCAGGGCTTGCTGGGTGTAAGCGAGCGAAATCCATGCTTCCCCCGCGCCAAGACGCGTCATATGGCGCGTATGGGCGAGTTGCGCTGTGGCAATGTCGATATCGGATGCTGCCATTCCGGCTCGTGCACGACGTTTCGCAAGATTTGGGATTTCCTGCTCGACCCCCACCTGAATCTGCGTGGGAAGCTGTCGATCCAGCTCGAATGCGGCCGGGCCGCTGATCGGCAGGTTCTGAACGCCTGCGCGCAGTCTCGGATCGGGAAGCTCGTCGGCAGCATCTGCGACTTGTCGGCGAGCATCGAGTTGTAGTTCTCGCGCTCTCACCTGCGGCTGGTCGGCCACGGCGGCTCTCAACGTTTCTTCATACCCAATCGATTGGGCGTAGCTAACCGGCGCAATAGCCAGCAGAACCGGGAGTGCGGTCCAACGTAGTCTTTTCATGAATCTCATTCCGCTAGAGGGCGCGACCGGTACGCGTTCAAGACAATTCGCCAGCGACTTTAGTGCAAGCAGAATGTCCAGCCAAAACTTGCAGGTTTTCCCCTGCATCGATTTCAGGCCCCAGCTTGCGGAGGCGGCGGTTCCGGTCCGACTCCAGCCTCGCCTGGTGTAGAGCTGCCGAAGTCGGCGAATCGCAGGCGTGTGGCCGGAAGGGCGCGTACCTCTGACACATCGTTGCCCATCGCCAGCGGCGGAATACAGCCCAGCGCAACAAGGCAATCAATACCTAGCTCATCGCAAGGCGATTTATCATTTCGATCTTGAGGCACAGACGTGAGCATTTCATCGCAGTGGCCCTCGACCATTGTAGGCTCTTGCGGAAGTGCCGACGCATGAGCTGCCGATTGGACAAAAAGTCCAAACCCAATCAGAATGAGGCCAAGAGCGCGAAGCATTCCGATCACCCGCCACTAGGGCGGCGCGGCGAGGCTGGGAAGCGCAAGTCAAGACGCCTCAGCCAAGGGAAAATCGTTGTTTTCGGGCTAACTGATAGCATGAAATTAGCTGGCTTTTATGAGCAAAAGGGTCCTGCCCCGCAGGCTAATGCGGGGCAGGTGGGGGGTGTCGAAGCGTTCGACAAAGATTGACAACCGGTTTTAACCTTCTTCGCCCTGCGACATCTGCTCCTGCTTTTTCTTCATCATTTCGTTGCAGTTGCGCATCATTTCCATCATTTCGGCGCGCATTTCGGGATCATTCATCATGGCCATCATGCCCGACATTTCCATTCCGGACATATCACCCTGCATCTGGCCTCGCATCTCGCCGCGCTCCTGTTGTTGCGCGCTTTGCGCTCTGTTGGGCTGATGATCGACCTTGGGCTGCGCTATGGCCGCTGATGCGAGACCAATCGTTGCGAGAGCTCCGAGCGCAGTGATTTTGAAGTTGTTCATGGTGTTTTCCTTTCAGTTATCAGATAGCGCGCTGCACAAACCTCCGGGTCATCGTGCGAGCGGCCATGCAAATCGTATCGACATCACGTCTCGGTCGATGTTCCGTTCTTGCGCATGCACATCGCAAGCATAGCCAGGCACGGCAGCACATAGAGAAACGGAAGAATCGCTGCGAAGCCGAACCACATGGATCCGAGCGCAAGCGCAGCGAGTGCCAAAACAGCGCTCGCTGCGAGCAGCCATTTGCGCCGTTGGCCCAAGCCACCAGAACAAGATCCCCCTGCTTCCTTATGCAAAGGATCGGCGGTGGCGGGGACCGGCACCAGGGCGCGGGACGACGGGATGTTCATTTCTTCTCCTTAATCGAATCAACCGATACGAAGAGGATAGGGCTTCCCATCATTGGAAGGTCAAGGGTTTTCGGCAAGATTTATTGATCGCGAGCCAAATATCTTGCATTCCCACCATTGGAAGGTTAGGTCGTTCTTATGAAACACATACACACGATCGGCGAGGCTGCCGCTGCAAGCGGCGTCTCGGCCAAGATGATCCGCCATTACGAAAAAATCGGATTAATCGCGGCGGCGGAGCGGACAGATTCCGGTTACCGGCTCTACACGCCCGCCGATATTCACACTTTGCGCTTCATTCGCCGCGCGCGGAATCTGGGCTTCTCTGTGGACGATATTTCCGAGCTTCTGGATTTATGGAGGAACGACTCGCGCACGAGCAAGGACGTTCGGCGAGTGGCCGATGGCCACCTCGGCGCTTTGCGCGCAAAGGCAGCAGAAATCCATTCCATGATCGATGCTCTCGAACAACTATTCGATGGTTGCACGAATGACGAACGCCCGGATTGTCCAATTCTTGACGACCTAGCGGACGCCGCCAAACCCGCCCGACCCAAGCAGGTCGGGCACAAGTTTGGTTTCGAGCGCGTCTGCTAGGCTCGCGGATCTCTCTTAGTAGCGCGCGTAGACACTCGTCGCGCCATCCGCAGCGACACCCGTGATCGTCCAGGTGCCTGTCTTTGCGCCGCCCATTCCCGGCGAACCCGCCGGCATCCCGGGCAGCGTAATGCCGGAAATCCGGGGGCGCTCCTGGAGCAGGCGATTGACGCTGTCGACCGGCACATGACCGTCCACGAAATAGCCACCGATGAGCATCGTGTGACACCCTTCGAGGCCGGCGGGCACACCTTGTCGCTCTTTGATCAGCGCGAGATCATGCGTCGCGACCATTTTGACCTCATATCCGCTGGCTTCAAGATAATCGCCGTAGCTCTCGCAGCAGCTACACTGCGGATTCTTGAAGATTGTCGCAAATGGTCTTGCTTCCTGGGCCACCGCAACCGATGGCATCATGGCTAGCGCCGCAAATGACAACGCGACTTTCTGTAAGAAACGCATCAGGTTTTCCTTTCTTTTCAGTTCACTCGAATCGTGGCCATCATTCCCGCAGCTTGGTGCTCGAGAATATGGCAATGAAACATCCAGTCGCCGGGATTGTCCGCGACGAACGCGATTTCGACGCGTTCCTGCGGCGCCATGAGCACGGTATCCTGCCATTCGCGATATCGTGTGGGCCGTCCATTGCGAGACAGCACCCGGAAGCTGTGTCCGTGCAGGTGGATTGGATGCCACCAGGCGGTATCGTTCGACATATCGAGGAGAAGTGTCTCTCCACGCGCGGCGGTAATAATCGGATCGTGCACATGACCGGTCGCCGTAACGCCATTTACCGTCCAGCCCATCAAGGGGTGATGTAATCCTTCCCCTCATGGGAAGGTCAACCCCGCCCGATGGAAATCGGCAATCAAGAGCACGAAAGATCCCGGAACTCGTCTACATGGAGGACGCGCACGCACGTGCAGAACAATTTTCCTTCACGACGAAACTTCGCGCGTATCGTTCACCAAGTTCTGCGCCGCCGATATCGGGCCCGCCGTTATCTGCGGATATGCGGTTCTCTTGATATGCGAATTCAGAGTTGCCGCTCGGTTACCGCCGCCGTCAGGTTCGTGGCTGCTGCGATTTCTTGGCCAGCTCTTTCCAACGGCCGGGGCTTGGCAGCAGCATCGGAACCCTACGCATATAAGCGCGATATTCGTCACCAAATTTACGGATCATTTCGCGTTCTTCCTTGCGCGCGAGAAGATAGTAGGCAAGCACGATGACCGGGAACAGAGCGGCCGAAAAAATTGTCGGCCAATGAATGACACCTTCTCCGAACAGAGCGAGAAACAATCCGGTATACGCGGGTGCCGTACGAAACGGTATAGTCCATCGGTGACAAGCCGGTTGTCGTGGCGTGCCTTATAGACTGCGCGCCATCCGTGAATGAACATTCCTACGCCGATTATCGCTAGCGAGTAGCCCACCAGCATCGAGACAAACATTCCGGTTTCGCCTAGACCCACGAGGGTAGACCACAGATTGGCGCTGACATACTCCCGGTCAATGCCGAAGGTCCTGATGAGGACATAGACTGTCAGCGGAAAGCCGAACATTTCAGCGTAAAGGGCGATGATGAAAGCCTGGACGAGGCCGGCGCCGGTCCATTCGCGCCATCCGCGCGGGGCGAAGTACCGGTAGAAGATCCACGACACGATAACGATCATTACTACCGCGAAACCCCAGCCCATCAATCATTCCCTTCTGCTGCCAGTCGACGACAGGGTTACCTGCCTTACCCTCTGCGGCCCGCAGCCGCACCCGCCCAGCATCGCGGCAAGCCGCCAATACGCTGCGTTCAGTTCCGTAGCGCCAAAGCAAGCAACCTATGAAGATCCGCTCACTGGGCCTTGGCACAATGATGCTGCTTGCCATCATTGGAAGGTCAAGAGATATATTTGCCTCCAGCTCGAATGGATGGCTCGATTGAGACAAACCCTCGCTGAGTCTTTTCAGCCTTGGGGATGGAAACCGACCTTGCGGCAAGGTGTGGGAAGATGGGATTCTCGCAATCCGGCCTTGACCTTCCAACGATGGCAAGCACTAAGTTTGCTGTATCCGACGATTCGATGCGGCGGTCACGTCCCCCCAAGTTCCTTAGGCGGAGATGGCTTCCCATCGAGCGGAACGCCAAACCTATGGAGAGAGAGATGAAAACCAGCGAGATAATGACTAGCGATCCGGCATGCTGCAAGGAAGACCAAAGCCTTCAGGACGCTGCCAGGCTCATGGTCGACAATGATTGTGGGCAAATTCCGGTCGTCGACGATGACGGTGGTCTTGTTGGTGTGATCACCGATCGCGACGTGTGTTGCCGGGCCGTGGCCGAGGGAATGTCGGCGGAGACACGCGTCGGAGACGTGATGACCCGGTCGGTCGTGAGCGTTACCCCCGATACCTCGCTGGAAGACTGTCTGGCGTCCATGGAAAAAAACCAGGTTCGCCGTGTTCCGGTTATCGATGATGACGGGAAATGCTGCGGCATGGTTTCGCAGGCCGATGTCGCCCGCACAGGAAGCGATGCGAATACGGCCGATCTCGTGCAGGAAGTTTCCCAATCACGCGAAGATGGGAAATCCTCTGGCTGTTGTTAGAACGACGAGAACCAGCAGCCGCCTTTTGAAAGGGGCGGCTGCTATTTGCTCCCTATCGAAGTGGATCATTTTCCGGCTACGAACTCGAAGGCACTCCCATGGACAAGCGTATCGTTCTGATTACTGGCGCGAGCGGATATATTGGCCGCGCGCTGACGCAGCGCCTCGGCGGGACTTATCGCGTGATTGGTCTCGACCGGTCTTCCGTCGAGGATAATCCCGATCTCGAGGCCTCATACGCTATTGACCTGGCAGACGAAGCATCGGTTGTCGACGCCTTGGCCAAAGTGCGCGCCGCGCACGGCAAAACGATTGCCGCGTGTATTCACTTAGCTGCCTATTTCGACATTACGGGGGAACCAAATCCGCTTTACAACGACGTCAACGTTGAAGGGTCACGCAGGCTGATCAAGGCGCTTCAGGACTTCGACGTCGAACAGTTCGTCTATGCCAGCTCGATGCTGGTCCACGAACCCAAACCTCTGCCCGACGAACGTATTGATGAATTCACCCCGATCGGCCCGACCTGGCCATACCCCCAGTCGAAAGCCGACGCGGAACAGGTACTGCGCAAGAACCGTGGCGACATCCCTGTTGTGTTCCTGCGGTTTGCCGGGGTCTACGATGACGAGGGGCACTCCGCCTTTCTCGCCGAACAGATTGCCGGCGTCTATGAGCACCGCATGTCGGCACATCTGTATCCCGGCATGTTGTGCGCTGCGCAATCGGCACTGCATCTTGAAGATCTGACCAAGGCGGTCGAGCAGACAATCGCGCATCGGGCTAATCTCGAGGGCGAGACGCCGATACTTATCGGAGAGTCCGAGACGCTGGGTTATGCGGAAATTCAAGACATTGTTCATTGTCAGATCCATGGAGAAGAATGGACGACTGTCCGCATTCCAAAGAGCGTGGCGAAACTGGGCACGTGGATCGAGGAAGAAGTCCTTGGCCATGACGGGTTCGTCAAGCAATGGATGGTCGATGACGCCAACGCTCACTACGTCCTTGATATCTCCCGCGCCCGGAAACTGCTGGGATGGGAGCCAGAGCATTCGCTCCGCGAAACGCTTCCGACCATCATCGACGCGCTGAAAGCCGACCCGCAGGACTGGTACGAGACGAACAAGCTGAACACGTCCCGCGTGGCCTGGCATCCAAAGCGTTCGGACCCAAAGGAGACCGAGCCAGCGACGACTTCGTCGCATGACGCCGATATGTCGCACGACAACGATAAATCGCGTAACGGGCATCAGATGGCCGGCGAAATGCACGATATGGACGGGCCTCAACGCGGAACCCGCTGGACGCATTTTGCCGTCATAGGGCTCGGTCTGTGGCTCGCTGCAAGTCCGGGTGTCTATGACGTTGTATCGGCCGAGACCGCGCGTGCCTCTGTGGTCGCGGTGAGCATCGAGCGGGGATTGCCGTCGATCGAATGGCGGGCCAACGCTCTTGCCCTAAGCGATATGCTGAGCGGGATCGCGTTGATGATTTTCGGCGCCATGTCGCTTTCGAAGCGTACCGCCTGGCTTGGGCAGTGGGCGACAGCCTTTATCGGCATCTGGCTGCTTTTCGCGCCCTTGTTCTTCTGGAGTCCAAGCGCAGCACAATATCTGACCAATCTGCTTGTCGGTACATTGGTGATCGCATTCGCGGTCCTTGTACCGATGATGCCCGGCATGAGCATGGAAGGCATGATGGACAAGAAGTCCATCCCGCCCGGGTGGACCTACAGTCCCTCGACAGATGCCCAGCGATTTCCGATTGTTGCGATGGGCATAATCGGCCTTTTGATTTCGCGCATGCTCACCTCCTACCAGCTTGGCCATATCGATGTGGCGTGGGAGCCGTTTTTCTCCGGATCGCTTGCCGACCCCAAGAACGGTACCGAGGAAATTATCACTTCTGATGTATCCAAGGCCTGGCCGATCCCCGATGCCGGGCTTGGAGCGGTCAGCTATGTGCTTGAAATTCTGATGGCGGTCATGGGAACCCGCGCGCGCTGGCGCACCATGCCGTGGATGGTCACCTTCTTCGGCATTCTGGTGATTCCGCTGGGTGTGATCAGTATCTATTTCGTGATCATTCAGCCGATCGTGATCGGCACGTGGAGTACACCGGCGCTGATCGCTGCCCTCGCGATGCTGATTATGATCCCGTTCTCGCTCGATGAAGTCATCGCCATGGGGCAGTATCTCTACTGGTCGAAAAAGGAAGGCAAACCGCTTGTCCGTACCTTCTTCAAGGGCGGCGCTGCATCACGCGGCGAAATCGACGATACCGACTATATGACCGATGCTGGCTCCATATGGGCCAACACGGTGCGCGGCGTGACCTTCCCGTGGACCTTGATAGCGAGCACAGCTCTGGGTGCTTGGTTGATGCTAAGCAGAATTACGCTTGGCAACGAGGGGGCGATGGCGAACAGCGATCACGTGGTAGGTGCATTGGTGATTACGGTGGCCATTATCGCGACTGCGGAAGTCGCGCGCGCCCTGCGCTTCATCAACGTTGCATTCGGCGCCTGGCTTGTCGCAGCACCATTCATCCTTGCGGGGGCTTCGTCTGCCGGAACGGTGGCATCGGTTGGGGTCGGACTGCTCTTGATCGGACTGAGCCTGCCTCGCGGCAAGCGTAGCGGTGAGCATTATGCTGGCTGGGATCGGTTTGTTGTATGACCGGCTGACCCGAGCAAAGCGGATCTGGCGCTCGTCGTTGACGAACAGGACGAGGACGAGATCTAACCCACATTTTTCTCAGAGCATTGCTAGCAACGTGCCCTGAGTTCCCACAAGATAAATAGGAGTATCTACATGACCCTTTCGATTGGCTCGACAGCCCCCGACTTCATCGCTGAGACCACACAAGGCAGCGTTAACTTCCATGATTGGGTGGGTGACAGCTGGGCAATCCTCTTTTCTCATCCCAAGGCTTTCACTCCGGTTTGCACGACCGAGCTTGGTTACATGGCCGGGCTCGGCGAGGAATTTGCCAAGCGCGACACCAAGATTCTCGGCCTGTCGGTCGACAGCAGTCAGGATAATCGCGATTGGCTCCCCGATATCGAGGAGGTGAGCGGAAATAAGGTTGACTATCCCGTGGTGGGCGACAGCGACCTCAAGGTCGCCAAGCTCTACAATATGTTGCCCGCCGACGAAACGGGCAGTGCCAAGGGCCGAACCGCAGCCGACAATGCCACCGTCCGCGCTGTCTATATCATTGGCCCGGATAAGAAAATTCGTGCCATGCTGCTTTACCCGATGAGCAGCGGGCGAAATTTCGATGAAGTGCTCCGGCTGCTGGATTCGGTGCAGCTCACCGAACGCAAGGGCGTCGCGACGCCGGTCAATTGGCAAAAAGGTGATGACGTGATCATTCCGCCTTCCTTGTCGGACGAGGATGCAAAGGCGAAATATCCTGCTGGCTGGGACGAAAAAAAACCATACTTGCGCGTGGTTCCTGAACCTATCGACTGAATCATCGAGCATGTTTGCGGCGATTGGGTGTCGGCGAGAATACTGTATGCTCATGCTACGTTTTGAGTTCGTCGGCGCATCTCTGAATGAACCAATTCGTTCGATATATCGATCTTCAAGAAACGTGACCGCTCAGGTGCATTGAATAACCAAACCCAATCCCCGGCTGGTTGTCTCTTCATTAATCGAATGGCGGCCCCGTCTCCCCTCGAGCCCTGCGGGTCGCAGGTGTCCCGGGGCCGCTCAGGAACCTCGCGCTTGACCCAACCCTGGGCGCGGGGTTCCGTCTTTCTGGTACAATGGGTCTTGAGCGCAGGTATGTTGGCGAAAGGACAGCGGTGTCGAGCGAGCTTGGGCGCCCCTGTATCTGCAACGAGGTTTGGTCATAACTACGAGAAAGAAAGACAGCGCGCTTTCCAGGTGGGAAGACGAAGGCCGAGCGCTGCCATGCGCCCCCAGCTACCGCTCGACGCCGTTTGCGACGAAGGAAATATTCCTGCACTTTCGGGCTTGAGGTCAGGCCTTCCCGATTTTTACCGATTGTCGCGGTTGTCACGCCTTTTCTTGAGCGTGAAGCTAGTCTGTTCTCACCGTGGCCGCTTAGGTCCTGACCGACGCCGCGCGCAGTTAACCGAGCACCGGGGCTGCGCAATGCAGGTGTGAAGAGCTTCAAGAAAAGCGGGATGCAGTTTTCCATCGACCTTCAATTCGTTGAAGGCTACGCTACAACTGCGGAATACGAAAAACTCTCACTTGGGAAGCCTCTGGTCGAAAGAGTACTATGGCAGATCTATTCAAAGATCACATGTGGTTAAGAGCCGCCCGTGGCGGCTAGTCGTTTCATGGCTAAACAGATTAATGCTGTCGAGCCATTTCCTTTGAATGAAGGCAAGACCACCTTTGTGAGTGTCATAAGCAGCTCGGCTGCTGTTTTGGCAGCTTGCTCTTGCTGCATTCTGCCGTTGGTGCTGGCCGCTGCCGGGTTAAGTGCGGGTTTGAGCAGTATTTTGACGCCTCTGGGCTCGCTTCACTGGCCAATGACCGCGCTTTCGATGATTACGGTGGCGGCTAGTTGGCTCATTGTTCTACGGAAATATCGGCGCAAATGTCATTGCGATCCACAAGTCGCACATAAATGGTTCTTGAACCCTCAGATAATTATGCTCCTGGTTGCAACTGCGTTGAGCTTCATCGCTGCCGCTTGGGGCTTGTTCGAGCCAACTCTTATGAAAGCATTTATGTAGTCTCATGCTCTGAGAGAACGCCACTCGCATGTATGCTCCGTTTGATGCGATGGCTGAAGCCAGCGTAGAGATACGATGGGCCATTGCTCAACGATGGTTCCAGACGCTTTTCGGCCTGCCATGTCATGCAGGCTGATGCTGCCTGGCAAGGTTTGAGGGGAAGCGTTTCTGTTATCGAGCGGATCCAAAGCGATCTTGATTTCGACGGATTTGGAAAAACTCCTCGATCCCGAAGCATACCAGTTCGATTTGCCATCCAGATATGGTTCTGGTGATAGTCCCCTAGTTCGATCAAATGATGGGGGCGTGCGCACAGTTCGTGATAACCGGCGCAGGCTTCCGCATTATCTATGGCAGGACAACCCATCCCTGCGGCGACTTCCCGCCGATCTCATGCATGTGCCCGACAGCTTCTTCGACGCAATCACCGCACTTTAAATTGGCAGGCACGGCAACGCCGATTTTATTAGGATAGGGCAGGTCGAGTTCGGCCATGATCCTCTGAAACTCGGAAAGCGAGATGCCGTCGTTCAATCGAGGATTGCGTGTGCGCTCCTGCAGGATCGTTGATACCTGGCGGCCCGAGTAGTCATGTGCAGGATAGACCAGCGTGTCTTCCGGGAGGGCGAACAGCTTTTCGCGGACTAATTTGTAGAGAGTGGCGGAAACGCCGCTCTGGAAATCGGTGCGACCGCACCCATCGATCAGGAGCGCGTCGCCAGTGAACACCTGCGTATGGCCGCCCTGCTCTATCAGGTAGCAGTGATGTTTGTCGGTATGGCCGGGTGTAAACAGCGCGCGGATGGTCAGCTCGCCTACTGCTAGGGGCTCCTCTTCGCTCACTTCCACATCCGCACATGAGATATTGTCATCGGCAGGGTAAGCGACCTTGCACCCTGTCAGACTGCGCAGTCTGCGTCTGGACATATGACGCCGAATGGCGGCGATCACAACAAATCCGTCGTCACCCATTCACCGGTGACGAACACACCGGCAAGGATCACGACTGCAGAGAAGATGTATGTTAGCGTCCGCTTGCGTGCCGCGAGGCTGTGCGAGGCCCGGGTTCCCAGCCAGCCCCCCATCGCGCCTCCGCCAATGAAGAACCCGGCAATCGGCCAATTGATCAGCCCGTCCAATGCGTAATTGGCGGCCGTGGTGGCGCCGAAAGCCGTTACGGAGACCAGCGATGAGCCGATCGCATTGAGGATCGGCATGGCCGTCGCGGCAACCAGGCCCGGCACCACCAGAAACCCGCCGCCGATACCGAAAAAGCCGGACAGTGCGCCGACAATAAACCCACCGGCCGCCAGCCGCGGGGTCAACCGCAATGCGGTCGCTGCGGTAAGGCGGACATCCGGGTCGGACCCGCCCGATTTTTCGCGTAACATGGACAGGCCGACAATGATCATCACCAAGCCGAACAGGCCCAGCAGGAGATCGCCCTGTGTCATCTTCCCCAAAGTCGATCCCGCCGCTGCACCGATTATACCGAATGCCGCGAAAAGACTTGCGCAACGCCATTTCACACTTCCGCCACGGGCATGTAACAGCAGATTGGCCAAGGCGCTCGCGGCCACGGCGGCAGCGGATGTGGCGATTGCGACATGTGTGTCGTGAACGCCAACAACATAGATCAATAGCGGCACGGCGAGGATCGATCCCCCGCCGCCGATTAAACCCAGCGAGAACCCCACGAGGAGCCCTGAGGCTAGCGACAATGACGCCTGGACAAGACCGATGTCCATCAGGCGGGCGCAGCCGTCATTAACTTGTCTCGCCGGGCCTGCTGCCGGCTTCGCCGTTCGGACTGCAATAGATGGCGTAAAGCGTTTCCAGCACCCGCCGCGTCGCATCGCCGGACAGTGAATAGTGGATCGAGCGGCCGTCTCGCCGCGCCGCGACCAGACCGTCCTTGCGCATCAGCGAAAGATGCTGCGAGACGACGGTTTCACCGATCTCCAGTAAATCGGCCAGCTCGCCCACGCTGCGCTCGCCCTCCACAAGCTGGCAGGCGATCATCAGGCGGTTGTGGCTGCCCAATGCCTTGAGCAGGGCCACCGCCTTTTCGGCTTGCTCGCGAATATCTTCAGCTTTCATACTTGCATATATGCGAAGGTGTGCATATAAAGTCAATCACAATTTGCCGCCGCGCCAATGCGGGCCGGGAGCTTTGAACCAGATCCAGGATGATGCCTTATGACCCACATCAAGACCCTCAACGACAGTTTCGCCGTCTCGACTGCTCCGCCTTCCGAGGGCGACCTGCGCGCGTTGGCGGAGGATGGCTACAAAGCCGTCGTCAACCTGCGCTGCCAGGATGAGGCGGATCAGCCAATCGCGCCGGACCTGGAAGGTGAAGTTGCTGCATCGCTTGGCCTCGAATATCGTCACCTGCCGGTGGCGGGCAGCGCCATGTCGGATGAACTCGTCGATGAATTCAGGGCCAGCGTCGAAGCGCTCCCGAAGCCGGTGCTGATCCATTGCGCCTCGGGCAAGCGCGCAGGGGCCTTCACCATGATGCATCTGGCGGCGCAGCAGGGAATGGGCGGCGACGCGACCCTGCAGCAGGCGGCAGATATGGGCTTCGTGTGCGACGAACCGGGGCTGGAAAATTTTGTCCGTAATTACGTCGACCGGGCGCAGGACTGAGTCACTCCGAGCCGCCTTCAACCAGCATACAAAAAGAGCTTTCGATGAAACCCGACGTAGACGCATTTTTCGACACAAATACCAATACGGTTACCTATGTCGTGTCCGATCCCGCGGCCAAGGTGTGCGCGGTGATCGACCCGGTGCTCGATTTCGATGCCGCAGCGGCACGAACCGCGACAAAGTCCGCCGATAAGGTGCTCGATTTCGTCCGGCAGAAGGGGTTCAAGTGTGAGTGGATACTGGAAACCCATGTTCATGCCGATCACCTGTCCGCCGCACCTTACATTCGCAGCGCGCTCGGCGGTAAACTCGCTATCGGAAGCCAGATCACCGTCACGCAGAATACCTTTGGTCCGATCTTCAATGCCGGGGCGGACCTGCCGCGCGATGGACGCCAGTTCAACCATTTGTTTGCCGATAACGACAGCTTCGACCTGGGCGCCATATCGGCTCGGGCACTGCATACGCCGGGACATACGCCCGCGTGCATGACTTATGTTATCGGCGACGCCGCCTTTGTCGGCGATACGCTGTTCATGCCCGATTACGGCACGGCGCGCGCCGACTTTCCCGGCGGCGATGCACGTACGCTCTATCGCTCTATTCGCCGGATCTTCGAGCTACCAGGCGAGACGCGGCTGTTTATGTGTCACGACTACCTGCCGGAAGGCCGCTCGGAGCATCGGTGGGAAACTACGGTACAAGACCAAAAGCACAGCAACATCCATGTCCACGCCGGGATCGGCGAGGATGCATTTGTGGCCATGCGAGAGGAGCGCGACGAACAGCTGGGTATGCCACGTCTCATCCTGCCATCAATCCAGATCAACATTCGCGGTGGAAATATGCCTGGCGCAGAAGAAAATGGAACGATCTATCTGAAACTGCCGGTCAACGTTTTGGGTGAACCGCAAACACCGCCCGAAGCAACAGGCCCACGCACCCAGTAAGTTTGCTGTCGACGCATCAACCAGAGGGTGGAAGGTACGTTATGATCCGGAATGTCGAAAACAACCTGGCGACATGGGCCGCAAAAGTCCGATTGATCGATCCGGTCTTCCGCCTCTCTATGAGCCTCATATTCATCATAGGCGGATTGGGTCATTTTTTTGCGCATGAATATATGCTCGGGCGGATGGCATCGTCGCCATGGAAAGATCATGTTGCTTTATTTGGTGATGCGTCCATCCTTTTGTGGCTGTCTGGCTTGGTGTTCATCGGTGCAGGCATATCCCTGGCCTTGGGGTGGATGACTCGGCTCTCATGCGCCGCGCTATTTCTCACTCTCGTTCCGATAACTTTCGCGGTCCATATCGCCCCTGGCCACACAGGCCCTCTGCTCAAGAATATCGCTATCCTGGGGGCGCTGGCATTTCTCTTCGTTCGCGGACCAGGAAGTCATTCAATGGATATGGCGCTTGGTCGCGCAGCTAGTTGAACGAAGAGCACGCTGACCTGCCACATACGAGCAAAATCTCGCAGAAGATTCTGGCGTGCTTTGCAAGAGTTTTGCGCTTCAAGCTGGGCGCTTCAGCCGGACGCGTTCTTCCACGCCCCCATGGAACCAAGATAGATGTCGAGGTGCTCGAAACCCTTGCTGGCCAGCCAGCCCGCAGCAACGCTCGCGCGCATTCCGCTGGCGCACATCAGCGTGTAGTGATGATCCTGCTTTAGCTCTTTCCAGCGGGTGTTGAGTTCGCCAACGTAGATATGCTCTGAGCCATCGATACTGGCCTGTTGTCGCTCTTCCAGATCGCGCACGTCGAGCAAAGTCCACCCATTGGTGTCCTGGTCGAGCCTGCGCGCGACTTCGTCCGTCCCGATCATGGGAACGCTGCGCATCGCAGCGCCCTGTGCCGCTGCAGGAACGACGCCCACGTAACCGCCAACGATGTTGTCAAAACCGATGCGCACCAGATGCGCCATCGCCTTGGCAAGCTGGTCTTCTTCAGAGGCGACCAGCGCTATCGTCTCGCCCTCTCCGATGAACCACCCGGCAAAGGCCGGAATCATTCCCACCGGAAGGCACATCGCGCCCGGCAGGTGGCCGCCGGCATAGCCAAGCGGTTCACGAACGTCGATCAGGTGATCAGCGCCGCTCCTCGTAATTTCCTCTAGCCCCATGCGGCGGGGCCGCATGATGCGCGGCGCAGCATCGGCGCCTTCCAGATTGAGCCGCTCCATCAACCGGAAATAGGGCGGCTGGTAATGGTGCTCTGCTATTTTTGCCTGAATGAATTCGTCGCGATCAGAGATACGCAGGCGCGAATTGTTGCGGCGTTCGTGGCCGACCGTGGAGAATTCGCGGTCCGCCATACCCGATCCGCAGACCGAACCCGCGCCATGCGCCGGGTAAATGATTGCCTGGTCTCCGAGGCGGCAAATCTTTTGCAGGGAATCGTACAGCAGTCCGGCAACTTCCTCCTTGCGCTCGGGATAGAAATCGGTTCGCCCGACATCGCCGACAAACAGCGCATCGCCGGTGAAGACGCCAACCGGTCCTTCGGAATATTCGATGTCATGGATAACGAAAGCGAGATGGTCGTCAGTGTGACCGGGCGTTTCAAGCACTTCGATTTTCAGTTGACCCAGTTCAAAGCAATCGCCTTCGCGCGCAGTCTCGGCAAACACGACTTCGCCCGCTGGATTGGGCCCGTGATAGACCCTCGCGCCGGTCATTTCGGAAAGGATCGGCGATCCGCTGATGAGGTCCTCATTGCGGTGGGTCTCGAAGATGTGGGTAATCTCCAGTCCTTCGGCGCGGGCCTTCTCCACATAGATTTCGCAGTCTCGGCGCGGATCTATGACCGCAGCCTGCCCGGCGGCACCGATAATGTAGGAGAGTTGCGAAAGACCCGGGGTTTTGATCGTCTCGAAATACATGTGGCTTCCTTGTGTCTTACTCGTAATTTGTGATGTTCAGGCCGATTGAGCCTCAATCAATGGTATGGGGCTCAATCGATCCCCAGTTCGGCTTTGATGGCGGCAGGGCTCTCTAAGCTCTCGTTTTCGGGCCGGCCGATGGCAGGCTTCGCGTTGATCCAGGTGTCTTCGAGTACGAACTCGAGAAGGCTCGCTGCAAGATCCGCGTGACGGCATCTAAAGCAACCATCTGCCAGACGTTCGTCGGTAATCACCGCTTCGCCGGTATAGGGTTCGTCAAGCAACCAGCCGGGCCGCGCGGCAGTCCATCTGACACCCGGAGCGTCACTCAGCATCGCCTCCATTGCACGCATCTGTTCCAGGATGTTGAACAGTGCAGGCTTGGCCGTCAGCTCAAACCAGGCAGGAACGCTCGACTGGTGTTCGACGAAGGCCGCGGAGATCACGGCAATTCGGTCTATATCGGTTTGCTGCATCGCTTCGAGCAGATTTCGCGTTCCTTCGGTATAAAGCGGTGGCGGATCGATGGCATTGCTCGGACCAAACCCGACACCGAGCGTCGAGATGACGGCGCGGCAACCGTCGAGTTGGCGCGCGAAATCATCCGACAGAACATCGCAGTCGATATATTCGAACTCGCCTATCCGCTCGCTCGGCTCGGGCAGATTGTGTTCAAAGGCGCGGATCGGTACGTCGCGGTCAAAGGCATGCTTCAAAAGCGCGGTGCCTGTTTTACCGCCGGCGCCGAAGACGGCAATCGGCCTGGTATCGGGCATGGGATCGCTCCTTTTCAAAAATAATGTCTGCAAGCAAAACCAGCCAGAGCGGGCGCATGGGCGAGCGATCGCTCGCCCGTGCGTCCTGCTTTCATCAGGCTCCGCCGCCGGAACAGGTGGTATAGCCCCAGAAGCCAAATTCATCCTTGGCTCTTGGCGCAGCCACGATCATCTCCTGCATCTGCAGGCCCGCATCGCCTTCATCATCCAGCATGCGCGTCCTGATGCGAAGCTCGCCGTTCGAATAGCTGTCCGGGCCATCGGCAGTGACCGGAATGAGGGTACCGTTGATCTTGATGACGCCCTTTCCGCTATCGTCATAGACGAAGGACGGGAAGGCAATTTCGGTCAGCCGGAATTGACAGGAATTCTGCGCGCCCAGCGCAGCGATATCTGCGCTATTCATGGTCTCGGGAAGCATCAGGCCGGGGCTGACATTCGCCAGAGCAGTGGCGGCATCCTCAATGGGGGCTGCGGTTGCGGGCGGATCTAGCTGTGCCTCGCGGTCATTGCCCGGGGCGGTGTTGGAATTGCAGGCGGCGAGCGGCAATGCGATGGCCGCTATAAGCGCGAAGTTTTTCATTGCTGCATCTCCCCTGGCAGGCGTTCTTCGGTTCGCGGTCCGTTCTGCTCGATGTCGTCGATCAAATATTTCATCTCGGCGATTTCGCGGCGCTGGGCGACGATGATGGCCTGTGCGAGCTCGCGCACTCTTGGATCCTTCAGGCTTGCGCGTTCGCTGGTCATGATCGCGATCGAGTGATGCGGGATCATCGCGGCCATATATTCGGTATCGTCGACGGTGGTTTGACTGCGCACCAGCCACAGGGCGAGGGCGAACACGACGGCACCGACGCCAAGAATGATAAAGTTCTTGGTCCGGTCCTTGTACATGCCCCACATGAAAAGGAGCATCACGATCATCATCATTCCGCCCATGACGAACATCATCCAGAAGCGGGTTTCGCTCCAGAAGATATCGTCAACGGTGAACGTGTTGGCATACATCAGGAAGAACATGATCACGGTTGAGGTCGAGACCATGGCCATGAACCGCCAGTAGCTCCCTCCCCCTCCTTTGTCCGAGTGGTTCGTCTTTTCGGTCATGCTTTTTCTCCTTCATGCATCATGGTCCAGAATAGCTGCGCCGAGCAGCTGATGAGTGCGAAGCCTGTCAGGGCTTCGACGCCGGCGAGCACCCTCAGGTGGTCGGTCGGATAGATGTCGCCCAGACCAAGCGTGGTCACATTGATGAGCGAGAAATAAAAGTAGTCCATCCAGTCCATCGCCGGGGCCTTGTCGAACCCTCCAAGATCCCATTCCGCACCTAGCCAGAAGCCGACCGCGAACAGGATTGCGACCAGAAAATGCGACCCAAGGACGAGCAGCGAGACGCCAAGTTTGGCCAGCGTGTCTCGCCTGCGACCAAGGAGGCGGTGGCCGACACCAAGGATCGCGAGGTGTGAAGCGACAGCCAGGAGGAACAGAGCGACGGCAAGAATGAGCGCAATGATCATAGGAAGGCCTTTGCGCCCATCCACAGACCCATGCCCATCATGAACAGGTTCTCGGTCAATGAGACGAAGCCAAGCGGAACATTACTGCTACCCCCGACGCAGGCGCATTTGAGCTCGCGCTTATCGATGTAGACCGCCTTGAATACGCTGACGGCGCCAATAGTCCCGATAAACAGCGCCAAGGGAGCCGAGAGCCAGGTCAGCGCGCCAGCGGTCATGAGAATACCCGCGGCGGCTTCGCCGAACGGATATACGAATCCATACGGCACCCAGCGTTTGGCCAGCAGATCGTAGTTCAGGAACATCGTCGAGAAGCTGCGCACGTCTTGCAGCTTCTGGACAGCCAGCAAAGTCATCGACAGGCTCACGAACCATTCTGCCGCGCGCACGGTAAAAAGGTTGTCGAAGAACGCCCAGCTCAGCCCGAGCGCGAGCAGCAGAGCCACCGCGAAAATCGCGATGACGGGCTGATAGCTGGTTTCGCCTTCCTTGGGCTGCGAGCGCCTCTTGCCGAAGAATTCGCGAACGTCGTCGTAACCACCGATGCGCTTGTCTTCGATAAAGGTCTGGGGCGTGGTTTCAACGTCGTGCTTGTCTTTAAACGCGTCGGTTTCTTCCCTGCTTGTCAGGTGATTATCGTCGACCTCAAAGCCTTGCCGCTTGAGGAGATCGATCGTCTTGAGACCATAGGGACAGACATGATCCTCCATCACCATGCGGTAAACCGTCGCTGTTCGGGTCGTCATAAATCGCTCCATTGGGTCTGTCTGGCTGTTCTTTTGGGAAACGCCGAGAATCGGGTGTGGTTTCGAAACGAATTCGCTTCGAGAGCTTCACAATCGAGAAGGAAAAGCCTGTTCATCCCGTTTCTTCCGACTGATCTTTCTCGGGTGATGCAGGAGCATCGGGATTGCGCGAGAGGAAGATCCATTGGCCCAAGAATACGATAGCGATCCCGATGATCGCATAGGCTACAATCGCAGGATCGCTGCGCAATTTGGCTGCGGTGAAGGCTGCGAGGACCACGCCATCTGCCGCCAACGCGGCAAGAAGTACCGTTGCGCTTGCACCAACTTCTTTGCGCAGATGGCGCAAGACGCCCCAGTGCACCAACATGTCCATCACGAGGTAGAAAAACGCGCCCAGCGAAGCGATCCGCGACAAATCGAACAGGGCGGCGAGCGTGCCGGCAATGACCACGGTATAAACCAGCATGTGGCTGCGTATCCCGCCGCTCATGCCGAAATGGCTGTGCGGGATCATCTTCATTTCCGTCAACATGGCCAACATGCGTGAGGCAGCAAAAACACTCGCGATCACACCCGAAATGGTAGCGGTGAGAGCAATAGCGACAGTGAAATAGAAACCCATCTGCCCGAAAGCCGGCCGCGCCGCTGCTGCCAGCGAATAGTCGCGCGCCTGTACGATCTGTGAGATGCTGAGACTGGAGCCGACGGCTAGTGCGACAAGCAGATAAATCACGATGCAAACTGCAATCGAGATCATAATCGTGCGACCGATATTTTTGTGCGGGTCAACCATCTCAGCGCCGCTGTTGGTGATCGTGGTGAAACCCTTGAAGGCCAGGATCGAGAAGGCGACCGAGGCAAGCAAAGCATCGGCATTTGATAGCTCTACCGGCTCTGAAAATGCGCCGCCCCACAGTCCGCTGGCCCAGATCGCGGCAATCGCGAAAATCGCGATCCCGCCGATCTTGATGCTTGACATGATAACCGAAAGGCCGCTGACTGATTTGTTACCCGCCGCATTGACCAGATAGGCAAAGACGATAGCGGCGAGCGCCGCGGCGGACACAAGCCAGCCGGTGCTTTCCAGACCAAAGGGCCGCAGAGCGTAGGTTGCGAAGGTTCGTGCGACAAGGCTTTCGTTGATAATCATCGATAGCGTCATCATCAGCGCGGCTGCTGAGGCAACGACTCCCGGCCCGTATGCCTTTTGCAAGATCATCGCGATACCGCCAGAGGACGGCCATTTGTTCGACATCTTGATGTAACTGTAGGCCGCCAGCGAGGTTACCAGCGCGCCAGCAATAAAGGACAGCGGGAAAAGCGGACCGGCAAGTTCGGCGATCTGCCCGGTAAGCGCGAATATTCCTGCGCCGATCATGACGCCGGTTCCCATCGCAACACCGCCCAACAGTGTTATGGATCCGGCAGTACTGCCCGTTCGATCGCGACTATGTCCTTGCAACACATTCCCCTATGGATGTCCTCTCGTCGGAAAAACATCATTGCCGAAAAGTACGTTTGGCAGGGCTTCACCCCTCAAAAAAGAATCTGTGAGAATCCAGGCGTCTGCGTGCGACCGGGTTAAAGTTATATCGGCCCGGCTTCTCTTCGTTGAAGGTGCGCCTGAGCTTCGCGAACATCCAGCTCCCGGGTACTGTTTCCGGTGCGCAGCATGAGATGAGCGACACCCCCGTCGGTGTAGTAAACTGGATGTACGCTCTTCTCGACGATCACCCTGCAAACGGTCAGCCCGCCAAGGATATGAAAACGACTATGGACCAGGGCACAAGCATGCCCGCCTAGGGCGTCTCTTGTAGTATCCATCAAAAGTCGTTCGAATCCATCTTGGTTAGCGTGCTTGAGCGTTCGCATATCCGCTTCAATGCCCGCAACAGCCCCGTCGTCTTCCACGCCGATCAAGAGCGTGCCACCTTCATGGTTGAGAAAACCCGCTATTGTCTTCACGACAACCTGCTGCAGGCGCCGGTTTACGCGCTCTTCGCGTCTGTCCCAACGCATAGACGACTTGAACTCGACATGCTCTCCTTCGCCCCGGGCAATGAGCAAAGGTAGTTCTTCTTCGAGCTCGCGTTCAAGGAAACGAACTTTCGAGCGTTCATCCAAAAGGCGGCTGTGATAAATACCAAATCCGAGCCCAATCGCAGCGCCCAAGACTGCATAAACAGCGCTCATCGTCATCATTTCGAACGCGAATGCCGAAGACAGGCGGTCAAGCAGAAAAGCGAGCGCGTTGCTATCGGCGGCAGTATTCGAAGCGCCGAATTCATACCAATAGACAAGTGTTGTCGCCGGATGAAGGATCGCGAAACCCATGATCGCGCCTATGACGGTGTGCAGAAGGAGACCATGTCTATCGTCGCTGGATCGATATCGCGAAATTGTTCGTCTCCTGTTGACGGGTCATTCTAATTGGCGCCGCTAGCCTGCTTTTATCGCATCCGACATCTGCGCCGGATCGAGTGCTCGATCCGATCGATAGAGCGCCGTTTCAAGCCAGTCTGATTTCCTCGAGCGTTATCTGAAGTACCGGTACAAAGGCACCACGATCACAGCAATGTACCACCCATATAAGAAGCTGCCGATTGCGCCTGCAAGGAATCCGGACAGCGTCAACCACTCGAAGCCAGGAAGCAGCGGCTCCCAGGCTTCATGCATATGGAACCGTTCGGGCGCGAGCAGGCCGAAAGCTATGCAGATCAAGTAGCTGAGGAGCAGAAACAGGCTGAGTGTCCAGCCCCAGGCGAGGATCGACGATTTGAGCGAGCGGTCTTGCATGAGCGATCTCCTCTTGAATTGCGATTATACGGGTCGGGTGGCGGTTACGGATAGGATGCAAAGACTTTGTGGCCGCTCGGACCAAAAGCGATGACCTCATAGGGCTGCACTCGGTCGCCCATTTCCATGCCGGGGGAGCCTATCGGCATTCCGGGAACGGCGAGGCCGGTTACTCCCTCGGGCCTTTCGCGCAGGAGCCGCGCGATCGCTTCGGCGGGTACGTGACCTTCGATGATGTAGCCATCGACTTCCATTGTGTGGCACGACCACAGATCCTGCGGTACGCCCCTGGCTGCCTTGAGCGCACTCATATCGTCAGTATCGACCGAAGCCACTTCTGCTTCCATGCCGCCCTCGACATGTCCTGCCCAGCTCAGGCAGCAACCACATCCCGGATCCCGGAACATGGTGTAGGTTGCGGCCTGTGCGGCATTCGAGCACGCCGCCAGCGTGAGAAGAACCGATGCCGTCAGCGAACGCCGCAGCGGCTTCGATGGGTTGTCTTTGATCATCTTACATTTCCTTTCTTGGTGCCGCGCCAGAGCGAAATGGTTCCGGTTGCGGTATGGATTTGAGCGAGCAGCTCTGCGTTTGCAAAAATTTCATCCAGCAATTTTTCGACTGCTCCGTCAGCGCTCGGCTGAGTATCCTCGACGCCGTCGAGAAATTGCACGGTTGTCCGGAACAGTGCGCGCATCAGCGGGCGGTCCTGCCGCATATAGTCAGCGATAAGTGCTACACCGTCCGCAGAGAGCAACCTCTCGATCTCGTCAAGAATCGCGCGTTTTTCCGGCAACGGAACCTGGTGCAAAACGAGGCTACTGACTATTATGTTGGGCCGCCAATCATCGGCAAGCACGAGGCTGTCGAGAAAGCCGTTGTGCCACCGTACCAGATCGGCACCCTGTCCGAACTTTTTGCGGGCTATGGCCAGCGCGGCAGGGTCGGGTTCGACGCCGACCAAGCCCGCTTCGGGACAGTCTGCCATCAACGCCCGCAGTAACGTCCCCGTGCCGCACCCGACATCGATGACGCGGTCGCCAGGTTCAAGCCGAGCCTGTCTGACGGTCTCCCGGCGCCATTTCGCCTCACGGGTGAATATACCAATTGCACGATCATAGAACGGTGTAAGCCAGCTCCTGCCAAGCAGGGGAGTGAACTCCCGTTGCGCTTCTGTGAGGCGTGCATTTTTCACCATATGATTCCCGGTCTGTTCAGACAAACTTCGCTATTGTCCGTTGCACGTTCTGATACGCACAGCGGGGCCGCAGCCCTCAAAAAAGAAATTTAAGGGTTCGGGAATTCTATCGCGTATAGGAAGCAGGCAACCGACAGGAGCAATGGATGCGTGACAATCAGACACTCGATGCGATGCTTGGTACGCTGGGCGCACAGGACTCCTTCGAAGTCCCGGACGATTTCATGACCGGCGTGTGGCAACGGGCTGGCCAGCTTGGCGAAATCGTTGAACGACGCCGCAGGATGGCCTTGTTCGCGGGCCTGTTCGTAGTCGGCCTGGGAGCCGGCGCAGGCACCAGCGGGTGGCCTGCACAATTTGCTGGTTCGCAAGCAAGCATAGCAGATAGTATCATTGTAGGAGAGCGGCTCTCGCCCTCCGCGCTGCTGCACGTGGAGCGCTAGACATTGAAGAAATTGCATATTGCCCTCGCTGTGCTGCTCGCGGCACTCGCCGGTAGTCTCGGTGCGCTCGGCGCGGATCGCTGGGCCAATCACGATGCTGATACGGGCCTGCACGCGTTCGTGCATGACGAACTCACGTTAACCAACGAGCAGAAGCAACGCCTTGAAGCACTCGAAGCGCGCTTCGCTGTGGAACGGGCCAGGCTCGACGCCTCTGCGCGCGCTGCCAACGCCCAACTCGCGCAGGCGATGGAAGCCGAGCACAAATACGGACCCGAGGTGGGGGCGGCCATCGATGAGGTTCATGCCCGCATGGGCGATCTACAAAAATCAACGGTCCGTCATGTCTTCGACATGCGTGAAATTCTCGACCCCGATCAGCAAAGACGATTTGACCAGCAAGTGTCCAAGGCTCTTACCGACAGCCCGCGCAGCTGATCCCGCATGCCGGCAAAAAGGGGCAATTCAGAACAAATATTTGTCGCGCAGGTAGTGGCCGGCAGCGGGCAGGCGTTTTCGTCTCTCGTCGAGGCCCACGTCGCCCGGCTGATTGCGCTTGCGACGCGTATGCTGGGGTCCTCCTCGTCCGCTCAGGACGTGGTCCAGGACAGCCTCGCTTCGGTATGGATCACCCGGCATCGCCTCGATGCCGCCAAGCCCATCGGCCCCTATCTGACGACGATTGTACTGAACCGGTGTCGCGACCGACTTCGCCGAAGGAAGGTCGTCGGTTTCTTCGGTTTTCCGAGTTCTGACGAGATACAGGCGGTGGCCGACGACACGCCCGATCCCGAAAACCTTGCAGCGAGCCGTGAGCAACTCAGGTTCGTCGAGGCGGAGATCGGGCGGTTGCCCATACGCCTGCGCGAAGCGCTTGTGCTCGTAAGTGTCGAAGGCCGAAGCCAGGCCGAAGCCGCCGCGTTGCTCGGCACGACCGAGAAGGCGATCGAGACGCGCATATATCGTGCGCGCAACCGGCTGAGAGAACGGGTCAAAAACTTTGAGGGGTACAGCTGACAGGCGCGTAAGGGTGGGTGTATGTCACATCAGGAGCCGCATTCAATGATTTCCGTAAATCGACGCAAATTCCTTGGTACGGGAGCAGGCGGGATGGGCCTGCTTGGCCTTGCCGGAGCAATGCCGGCCTGGGCGCGCGGCGGTGACCTCCTGGCGGGAAATGCCCGTAAGGGACTGGACGAGGTGGCGGGGCCGAATATCGACCTCACCGTAGCCCGGTCCGCCTTCGCAAGCGGCAACAGGCGCGGCGGCGCGATCGCTGTCAATGGCAGTATTCCAGGACCTCTCCTGCGCCTGCAGGAAGGAACGACGGTCCGGCTAAACGTGCATAACCAGCTTGAGGAAGATACGTCCATTCACTGGCACGGGCTTCTCGTACCATTTGAGCTCGATGGCGTTCCGGGAGTGAGCTTCCCCGGGGTCAAGCCGGGTGAGACCTTCACCGCCGAATTTCCCGTGCGGCAATCGGGAACTTACTGGTGGCATTCGCACAGCGGCCTTCAGGAACAGGCGGGCCACTATGGCGCGATCGTGGTCGATCCCGCAGGTCCCGATCCGGTGCAGGCCGACCGCGAATATATCGTGGTGCTGAGCGAATTCAGCGACATGTCGCCCCACACGATCTTCGACAAACTCAAGAAGGGCGAGGGTTACTTCAACTACAACCAGAATACCTGGACCGACGATTACCCGCTCTCGGGTGAAGACCGCCGGATGTGGGCGAAGATGCGCATGATGCCGACTGACATCCTCGACGTATCGAGCGCGGCCTATACCTATCTTCTGAATGGCCATGGCCCGCTGGACAATCTGGAGTATCTGTTCCGACCGGGTGAGCGGGTGCGCCTGCGCTTTGTCAATGCCGGCGCGATGACCTTCTTCAACATCCGCATCCCCGGCCTACCCATGACAGTGGTTCAGGCTGATGGACAGAATGTCGAACCGGTCGAGGTCGATGAGCTGCAGATCGGTGTCGCCGAAACCTACGACGTTGTCGTCACCCCGCGCGAGGAACCGGCCTACACGCTGGTGGCGGAGTCGATGGACCGCTCTGGCATGGGCATCGCGACGCTGGCGAGCAGGCCCGGCGCGCGCGCAGCAATACCTCCGCTGCGCGACCCGCCCCTTCTGACCATGGCAGACATGGGGATGAGCGGAATGGACCACGGTGCAGGCAGTGGTGGTGACATGTCTGGTATGGACCACGGAAACGATGGTGCCATGGCGGGCATGGATCATGGCTCGAGCGGAACGCCGGACGGCGACGCAATGGCGGGGATGGCAGGCATGTCGGGCATGCAGATGCGCGATACGTCGCTTTTGCCTCCGGACGTCGAGGTTGGCCCCGGCCTCGACATGGTGTCGATGAATCCGGTGGATCGCATGGGCGATCCCGGAATCGGTCTTGCCGATGTGCCCCATCGCACGCTCGATTATCGCAAGCTTCGCGCGCTGACGCCCCACCAGGAGGGCAGAACGCCGTCCCGGCGGATGGAAATCCATCTGACCGGCAATATGGAGCGCTACATGTGGTCGTTCGACGGCAAGAAGTTTTCCGCTGTCTCCGACGAACCGATCCGCTTCGCCTACGACGAGCGGGTCCGGGTCAAGCTCATCAACGACACGATGATGGCGCATCCGATCCATCTCCACGGTCATTTCTTCGAACTGGTCAATGGTGCCCCTGCGGATCGCCAGCCTTTGAAGCACACGGTAATCCTGCAGCCAGGCGGCAGCGCCCAATTCGACCTGACAGCCGATGAGCCCGGTGACTGGGCCTTTCACTGTCATCTTCTATACCACATGCATGCCGGAATGTTTCAGATCGTCACGGTCGCCAGTCCGGACGGGAGCGAAGCATGAAGACTTTTGTAGCAAGCCTGCTTGCCTCGCTCGCAGCCGGAACGATGCTGTCGGCACCGGCTTCGGCACAGCATGCCGGGCATGACACCAGTCAACCCCAGCCCGGGGCTGGGCTGGTCACGGGCCAGGATGCTGCGGACAGGTGCGCGCAGGAAGCGCAGCGCCATCGGGACATGGGCCATGCCGTTGCGGACGGCGCCTGCGAGCCGACCGCCAGCGACCAACCGGCGATGGATCACGGAACTATGGATCATTCGCAGATGAACCATGGGGCGATGGCCGAAGGTGAAGAACGTTCGGGCATGGAGATGCCCATGGCGCAGTCCGGTCAGGAATCCATGGAAATGGATCACAGCCAGATGAATCATGGCGATATGCCTCAAGGCCAGGCGAGCCAGGGCGAGATGGACCACAGTCAGATGGGCCAGCTTTCCGCGCCGTCACCAGCCATGCAGGGAATGGATCATTCCGCAATGCAAGGGTCTGCCGACGATATGATCCCGCTCCTCCCGCCTCCGCCCGAAGCTGGCAGCGGCCCCGCGCGCGCCGGTATTGCAATTTGGGGCGAGGAAGCCATGAACGAAGCCCGGCAGGAGCTGGTCCGCGAAACCGATGGCGGCATGCGGCTATGGATACAGGGCGACCGCGTGGAATACAGGGCACGCGAAGGCGCGGACGGCTATCTCTGGGACGTCCAGGGTTATTACGGCGGCGATATCAACAAGTTCTGGTTTAAATCCGAAGGTGAAGGCAGCTTCGGCGAACCGATCGAAGGGGCCGAGGTCCAAGCTCTGTGGAGCCGGGCCATCGCACCCTTTTTCGACTTCCAGGCAGGTGTCCGACAAGACCTGACCGGACCTGAACGCACCCATGCGGTAATCGGTATCCAGGGCATTGCTCCTTACAAGTTTGAAATGGATGCAGCGGCATTTATTTCCAATAAGGGCGACGTGACGGCCCGCATTGAGGGGGAGATCGACCAGCGCATCACCCAGCGCCTGATCCTACAGCCACGTGCCGAACTTGCACTTTCAGCGCAGGACATTCCGGAGCTGGGAGTTGGCGCGGGGATCGATCGGATCGAAGCCGGTTTGCGCCTGCGCTATGAATTCGCGCGCGAATTTGCGCCATATATCGGCATCTCCCAGGAATGGCGGATTGGCGGCAGCGCCGATTATGTCCGCGCTGAGGGCGAAGATCCCAGCGTGACGAACTACGTCGTCGGCGTCCGGTTCTGGTTCTAGAGAAAGGAAAGACTAATGAAAAATTCGATGATTATTCAAGGTTTGATGGCTTCGGCCCTCGCAATTTCCGCAGTACCGGCGATGGCGCAAACCATGGATCATTCGGCGCATCAGGAACAAACTGAGGCGATGGAGATGGACCATTCGGCGCAAGGCATGAACCATGCCGATCACATGGCGGCCATGAACGACGATGTCGCCGGTGCAGAAGCGGCTCTGGTTGCCTACCGTGAGGCATTGGTTGCCCGCGACGCTGACGCAATGGATGCCCTTTTTGCCGACGAATCCTTCGTTTACGAGAATGGAAAAGCCGAAGGCAGCTTCACGCATTACATGGAGCATCACCTGGGACCTGAACTCGATGCGATCACCAGTTTCACCTTCGGCGATCCAACCGTCGCGGTTACTCGTATGGGCCACCTGGCATATGGGCGAGAGACCTACACTTATCGGATCGAACTGGCGGATGGACGCGTGATCGATCGCGAAGGAGTGGCGACGTCGGTTCTCGCTCATGATGCTTCCGGGTGGAAGATCGTGCAATACCATTCCTCGTCTCGCGCGCCGCGGAACCCCTGATCAGTCCGGGAGGGGGCAACCGAGTGGCGAAACGCTCGTTTAAGCTGCGCCTGCATGTGCTGGGCAGCAAGCTGCACAAATGGCTGGCGATTTTCGTCGGCGCTCAGGTGCTTCTGTGGATGGCCACCGGAGCTTTGATGTCCTTTCTCGATCTGGAGGAAGTACGATCCGAGCACGTCATCTCGCGCGCAGCGCAAACACTTCCGCCCGATGCAGCTATCCCGCAATGGCTGTCCGACCGCGATGGCATTGCCGCGATCACGTCGCGGGCTCTTGATGGCATGGCTGTTACCGAAGTGCGGCGAGCCGATGGCATGGTGAGCCTGCATGATCCACAAAGCGGGCGGATGTTATCTCCCATTCCCGCAGCCACCGCACGTTCAATTGCGCGCCGCGCCTGGGTGGGTCCGCAAACATCCATCCGCGCGGCGCGCCTTGTCGACGAAAGCGTCGGCACCGAATTCAGAGGCCCGTTTCCTGCATGGCAAATCACCTACAATGACGAGGCAACCACGCGGGTCTATATCGATGCATCGAGCGGAGCGGTCCTTTCCGCCCGTAGCGACACGTGGCGGTTCTTCGATTTCATCTGGGGGCTGCACATCATGGACTGGACGCAGCGCGACCGCATCAACAGCTGGTGGCTTTTGCTGTTCGGCATCGGCGGGACAATTATCGCGATCTCGGGCTTCGTCTTGTTGGCCAACAGGTTTCCGAGGATCAAGCGCTGGGCGAGCCTTGGCGAAGTCGTTCCCTGAAGCTGTTCGCAGTTCAGTTGCGCTCGGTTTGAGCAAACCGAACCAGAAGGATCGTCAGCAGAGGCACGATCGTCCACATTGCGATCGGGATCAGAGCCATGCCGGTCAATGGATCATGGGGCATGAGATCGCTATAGCGCCAGCTCAGCATGCTGTCTGACGGTAGCGACGTCGCTATAATTTCGACAGCGATTGCAACGACAAGCCCGAAACCAAAGTATATTGCATGAGGTATCTTGGCGCCTCGCCGAAACCAGGCGCGCCCACCCTTCATGGCTGCGAGGGTGTACGCTGCGAGCAGGACAAGTCCATCGCCCAAACTCGCAATGCCGCAGCGAATGGTCTGTTCATAGGGTTCGAGATTGCCGGAAACGAAAAACGGCATCTGGTAAATTTCCCAGACGAACGCGATCAAGCTGCCGCAAATATAGACTAGCCAATAGGTTCTGGTCACGTTGCCAAGATACCGCAGATCTGTGCATCAGGAAGCCGCGCGCGGCCTGCATTTTCGGTCCTCGATTGCGCCTGCATTGCCAGATTACTCAGCCCCTCCATCATCCGCATTGTCGGCAAGCCGAGCAGCGCGGTCAAGAAATTTGCGCATGTCGTTCGCTGCCAGTTCGGTGAGGGGGTGCCTGCTCGCATCGGGACGGGGCTCAATCATGTCCGCGCGCTTTCTGATCTGTTCGATCTGCTCACTGTTCGCTCCGGACAGCAGGCCAAGAACGATGTTTTCGAGCGTTATGAGACGAATGCGCATCTGCACCAGCTCGGCGTGATCCGGTTCCGGGACTTCCCAGCTGCCGTCTTCGTTGACCGCGCTCATTGCAGCATTCCCGGCGTCTTTTCCGATACCATGACGTCACCTCTCTTTTTTCTCCCGGCTTCTGCCGAAAACGTGGCTGAAAATCAGTAATGCTGCAACCGGCTTGGCTGTTGGCCTACCCTTCGCCGCCACCATCTTTTGCGTGATTGTTTGAGGGGGAGCGACGTTCGCTGCGTAAAGGTGATGAATGCACAAGGCATCCACCACATGACCCAAAAGGGAATTTGACAATGAACCGCACAGCCCTAGCTCTCTTGCTGGCCACTGGCCTGACAGCCTCCCCGGCAATGGCACAGCAGCAGCATGACCACGTAAATCAAGCTGCAGCACAGCAGCAGGAACACGCTGGCCACATGATGCAGGATCCCGAGGCCATAACGGCCCATCGTGAAAAGATGGGTGAAATGCGCGCGCTGATGCAGCAAGCCCGCGCCGCGAGCGATCCAGCCGAACGCCAAAGACTGATGGCCGAGCACCGCGAAAAGATGCAGGAGCACATGGCGGGCATGATGCAGGGGGACAACGCCGGCATGATGGCGGCCTGTCACCAGCGCATGACGATGATGGACGATATGATGGAGCAGATGGCTGCGCAGCAGGGCATGGCGCAGAACGATTAGGAACCGGTGGCCCGGGTGGGTGCTAACGCCCCCCCCCCGGGCTCCGCTCGCTGCCATGGATCGCAATTTGGCTAAACGTTCAATTGCCCGAGCACGCGAAATTCGAATGCATCCCGCGCTAGCGTACCCTCAATAAATTGTTCTGAGGGGTGAGAGCTCCAGATGCGTAGCAATCTGCATATTCAGCGGTAAGTCGCCATGAAAGGGTACCCGTCATTATGAAGCCATTCCAACTGTTAGCGCTCGTCTTCGCAAGTCTTCTTTGGGTCAGCCCGGTGCACGCGCATGGCGACGAAGCGCATGGCGGGGCCGCGAATGCAGCTGCGCCTGCGACAGCCAGTCCAGCGAACAATTCCGGTGAAGCCCAGGAGCTATCGAATGGCGCTTCGGGTGACGCTCATGCTTCAGGCGGGCACGACGAGGCATCGGGAGAGACCGCCGATGTCAACGAGGAAGGCATCGTCGGTGTGCTCAAGAAATTGCATCCTGCCACGATACATTTCCCGATTGCCCTGTTTCTGATGGCCGCGCTGACCGAGCTCTTCATCGGTAAGCGTAGAGAAGCCGGGCTGGAGCCCGCCGTACGCGTGCTCATTTACGGCGGTGCGGGCGGCGCCGTCATTGCTGCCATATTCGGGTGGATACACACCGGACTGTGGTTTGGCGGTGATACGGCTATGCAGCTCCATCGCTGGAACGGCATGCTCATTGCCGTTTTGGGTCTTGTGCTCGCCGCGCTAGCCCACCGCCGCCCGGAGAGCCGGACCGCGCTGCGCATTGCGCTTTTTTCGATGGCTGTGCTCATTTTGGCCCAAGGATTTCTCGGCGGCGAACTTGCGCACGGCCCTGACCACCTTGGTATTTCCTGGCTTTGAAGGATAGAATTATGCGTCAATTAAAATGGAAGAAGATCGTTGGGCCCATCTCTATGGGAGTGCTGGCTCTGGGGCTTGCTGCCTGCGATCAGGGATCGCCAACACCTGAAGAAGTAGATGTCTCATCGACGATTGCGGATCCAACCGCCTCCCCGGCGGCTGCGGCACTGCCGGAGGAAAATGGAACCGCAGCCGATGTTCAAGATCAACAAGCGGACGCGTCCCGTGAGAATTTGACTGGAGACCCTGCGGCAGCGCCTGCCAGGCCGCAGCCTTCTCGCCCGTCATCCGAACCCGTCGCATCACCCACGCCGGAAATCACGCGTCCAGAACCAAAAGGGGAGTCGACGCAAGCTCCCGACCCACATGCCGGTCACGATATGCAGTCCATGACTGGTCACGATATGGAAGGAATGTAACGGCAGCAAAGGTGGCTAGGGGATTGTTCGGGCGAAGTTTTAGATAAGGCGCGGCGAGAAGGCTGCGACCCATAGAGCGACAGGACCGGCGTGACGATACTTGGTGATCGAGGGAGGCCGCGGATAAAAATGTCTCGCACGGATTTTCCGCCACTCCTCTCTGCATCAACTGAAAAGCGGCCCCTCCCCCCCAAGCCCTGCGGGTCGCAGGTGCACTGGGGTCGCTCAGGAACCCCGCGCGCCTCCAACCCCTGCGCGGGGTTCCGTTTTTTGGTAGGGGTCTGGATCGCGGTAAAGGTTGGTCCGCAGCCCGAATTTGCGCGGATCAATGGTCCGGATGGCCAGCTTGGAGAGGAGAGCCATCAATGGTCCATAAGAAGAAATATATCGCAGTATCGCGGTGGGAAGATGAAGGTAGAACACTGCCCTGCGGCCCCGAGGAAGCGCGTGCGGCCATCTGCGACGAGTGGGGTATTCCCGCGCTGTCGGATGCGGAACTTATCCAGCTGCGCATCCGGGTCATTGCTCTGGAAAATATCGTCTTAAGTCCTCTCGTTTCGTTTGGGCGTGATTGAGCGCTAATACATCGACACATTCTATCGTGAGCTCAAGCTCCTGACAGTTTATGCCTTTGAATCAACATGGTTATTCTACCCAAACGGACTAGAAATGGAATATGGGGAAAACCGCCAGTCCCACCGCATTCATTGACTGGAAAGGATTTTGGTGCTTAAACAGGAGCAAGGAAAGATATAACCATGCCTCAAGTCAACCGATACAATCCAATGGAGCGCCAGCGCGAAAAACAACGCGCCCGGGTGCAGGATGATCGTGACTTGAACGCTGGCAACATATCACCTGAAGCGCTGAATCGCCAGAACGGCTTTTTCTCGTCACTTGATCTGTCAAACGCATCGGTGCGTCGCCGCCGAGCCTGATCTGGTACCCGAACAGCTAGCTCCCGAGACCGTACTTTCTATCGCTTCTCACATTGTGCTGGAAGATGGGGCGTTTGTTATCGGCGGGCAGGCGCTCAATCTGTGGGCCGAGCTTTATTCTGATCTCGAAGAGCTGAAACTTTATCGGCCTTACACATCCAAGGATATTGACTACTACGGCTTGCAGGACGCAGCCGAGAAGCTGGCAGCAGCCCTCGGCGGAAAAGTTCTGATTCCTGAAATCGACAATCAGACGCCGCAAACCGCCATTGTAGAAGCGCTGGTTGACGGGAAAGAGCTCAAAATCGACTTTCTCGGCCACGTCCTCGGCGTGCGGCCCGACCATCTCAATGATTTTGTCGCCGAAATTATTGTTCCATATACTCAGAACGGTGAGACCAAGCATCTCGCGATTCCAGTCATGCATCCGTTACACTGTCTGCAAAGCCGCATCAGCAATCTTGCCGTTTTGCACAGAGAGGATGACACCGCCAAACGTCAGGCAGAAGCGGCTCCGTTGGTGTTGCGGGAATATATCAATCGCGCCCTCGAGGATGGTGATGTGAAAGAAGCCATCAAAACGCTTCAGCGGCTGTTTGACTTCTTGTCGAAAGACATCACCGGAAAACAATCTCACCGGCACATAAACCGAGATCCGATCGAGGTTATACAAGCGTTTGTCGATGATGAACGCCTCGATGAAAGATTTCGAATAATTACGCTGAAAAACATGATCCAGAAAATCGAGCGACAGCGAAGCGCTCTGGGCCGCATATGGGAAGTTTTGTCCTTGCAGAAATTGCGCAAGGGCGAACGGCTCTATGGCAAAAGCTGATGAATGTACCTTGCAACGCGTCGCTTGTTCAGCAGGTTAGATGATGAGAAGCAAACCGAGCGCGCCGAGCAAAACTGATGAAAATCCAAAAATCGTCTTCGCAACGGACGTCTTGCGCGCTTTGCCACCTTTTTGAACCTGCTTTTTGACCCGGTCGATGCCGGTCTTCAATCCCGCTGTTCCGTCCCAAACGTCGATCAGCCCCCACATAAGCAATGCGCTGGCAACGACTGCCGCGAACTCGCTTGGTGTTAATCCGCCCAGTCCGAACGATATGGTGGCACCGGTCACGATTGGCAGCATAAGAACCTTTGCAATATCCAGCGCACTTAAAATCGCCAGATGATCGCGTTTGAATATCGATGGCATGAGAAAAAGGGGCCGATCACATTGATCGCAAGCCTTGGCAGGATACCGCGAGCGCCATCCTGTCATAAACTGCCTGCAGAACGGGCACTTTGCCTGTCGTTCGTTCATTGTGCCGGCCCCCAATTCCCTATGCATCACGTTGTTTTCGAGCACTGCCCGCTGTCGCAATCGGCACCAACTTCGCAATCGTCGCATTCCATGCAGTCAGTGCAATTGGCAGCAACTTTCACTTGCCTACAATCGCTGCATTTGACAGCGTCGTTCAGTGCCGAATTGCGCGCTGTTTTGCCCGCGGTGGCGGCCATATATGCTTTCATCTTCTTTGCCTGGACGATGCGGTACTCCGCGCTGCGCTCGGCGCCTTTCGAAGGTGTTTTTGCATCGCCCTGATCGGCCGCAATAGCACGCTCAAGGTCAGCTGCGGTGTGCATGTGGGAAGGATCGATCCCTTTGCAGCACTCACTGGCCATTGCGGGACTGGCGATCATGGCACTTGCCAAAGCGGCGGCTGCGATCAGTTTCTTCATCATGTTACATTTCCTTTTCTTGTAGCCGGTATTGACCGGCGGTTGGTGGCCCGCGTTCAAGTCGCGGTTCTTCGACGTGATCGAGGATTATTTGCGAAGGCAGAGCCTCCGAAATTCATTGAAATTGCAGTGAGGTGAGGAGGACTTTTCATCGCCAGAAACCGTCTTTTCGCTGGCCGTGACGGTTGTCGTAATCTTCCTTCTTGTCGTAATTGCTCTTCCGGATGCCGACTTCGACCCGGTCACCGCCGACGCTTCGAATATGCAGATCACGCAAGTCGACCCTGTTTCGATGCGCCCAATTCTTTGCTTCGCGTTCGCTACCGAACGTCCCTGCGTCTTCGTAATCAAATGCCATCTTGGCCTCCTTTCAGGCGTTCGTTCTCGATGTTTGGGATTTTGCCGGGAGAGGCGGCAGCGCTTCTTCAATGTCCAGCGCGTCGCCGATCAGACTGGCGATGCTTTGTTGCGTCGGCCGTCTGCCTGCAGAAATGCGGACTGTCTGAAAGCCAGCGCGCCGCGTCAGCTCGTCCCGGTCGCGGTCGCGGTCGCCTCGCGAATTGTGGGTTCGGTCATCCAGCTCAACGAGAAGGATAACGGCGCCGGTTTCAGGATCTTCGACAACAAAATCGATCCGCTTGGAACTGAACTTGTTGAATGTCGTCCACCATTCCGACTTGGTGAGACCTTTCGCGGGGTTCATGATCGCGCCCATCGATACCTGCGAATGTACTCGCGCTCCTGGCAAAGCACGTTCGATCATGAAGCAGACCCTGCGTTCAGCCTGCGTCATGAGCGGCTTCGGGCGGACCTTGAGCCGGGACAGATAGCCTGGCGCTGCAAAACGAAGAAAGATGACCAGAAGGAATGCGGCGGCCGCAGCCATGAGAAGCAAAGTTTCGGCTTTCATGGCTGACTTCCCGCGATGAGGTCGAATCTTGCCAGATGCGGCGACCGTTCAGATCTTTGTCTTGTCATGTGATAGGTTCCTTCAGGTGACGCCGCGCCTCACCAGGACGCGGAAAAATGGCGTAGATGCGGTGTTTTCCGAGCGGAGCGGCCATTTTGGTAGCGAGGTGGACGAATGCGACAGCAAGGGAGCCGACGATCACTGCAGCGAATATCGCCAGACCCAGCGCGATGAGTTCGGCCGCGAAATGATGTTCCATCACTTCGTTGCGGAGATCTGCACAACCCTGGACCCCGTACAGATCCAAATCGCACACAAAACTTCTCTCCCCCTCCAGCTCCTTTGCTAATCCTTCAAGCCCGGCGGCCTTTGAAAAATTGTGCATGGAGGGGTCTTGAGCCAGTATCTGTGCGAGGCTCTGGTGAGTGGTATCGGCACCGGCTAATGTGTTGGGTTTCGCTTGCATGATGGTTCCTATCTGCTCCGCTCGATGTTCCGTTCTGGAAGGTCGATTTGCGGAACAGCGCGAAGGCTTTCCCGGTCGACATTTGGCAAAGGCGGGAGCTTGTCGCCATTGCCGCGTAGGTGGTCTGGAATCTTGGGATTGAAGTCCGCGTGGACCTTCGTTTCCCGTATTTCCTCGATCTGTTTGATCCCAAGCGTCTCCAGCGCGCTGGTTTTGTCGCCGGGATTGCGGCCGATCTGGCTCAGGAGCCGTTCGCGGTCGTTGGTCACTATGGTGATGTCGTCACGGACGCGGGTCATCATGACGAGTGCAAGGCGCTGGTTGGACAGGTGGCGCGCAGACGAGTGCATCTCGCCAATCGCCATGTCGCGCGTGTCACCCTGAGCCTGGTGCATATTGAGGGCGTAGGCGAGCCCCATGCGCTCCAGCATCTTGTCGTTCTGCTTGAGCTCGACGGTTTCTCCAAGCTTGTTTTCTATGGTGACAACACCGCCTTTAATGCCGAGGACTTTCGCCTCTTCAGACTTCATGAGCCTGCGAGCGTCGTCCTTTTCGGTCCACCTGATCTTGTCGCCTTCATAGATCTTCTCATAATGTTTTTCGGAAAGCCGCAAGGCATCGCGCCGATCAGCGGGATCGATCTTGGACGGGTCCAGCGTAGTCTTCCGGCCATTTTCGTCGGTCAGCCGAACGCGGTCTTTGCTATCGATGCCTTGGACCTGGTAGCGGCCCCTCTGAAGCCCGTCCGGCGCGTTGCGGCGCACCACATCCAGAACCTGCCCTTTCTGATATGTTGCCGTGTAGCGGAGTTCTTCTCGTGTCGCGTGCGCAGGAAGAAGGGTGGTAAGCGGCTTTCCCTCGCCCGTTAGTTTGCCTTCGGCTCGCAGGCCGTCCTGAACCATTCGGTTAAGCGAGGCCCGCGCATCGCGTCCCGACGAATAGATGGCTGTCCGGCCGCGGTCCCCGTCCGGCAGGGCAAGCCAGGTTTTGGCCGCAGTTTCGAGATGATCTTTGCCAGCTTCAATGACGCGCGCGCCCAGCGACTGAAAACTCTCCTTGAAATTGCCGGAGCGCGCCAGACCAGCGGCGACTTTCATATGATCGGTGCGCTGCCGCAGGCTCGTATCGAGCCGCGCCATTGCAGGATTGTCGCTCTGGATCAGCGAGAACGCTTTACCTGCTTCGATGGAGAGGAGCTGCGCCTTGTCGCCAACCATGACGAGCTTTTCGACACCTAGCCGGTTAGCCACCATCAACAGGTCATTCATCGGCTTGTTAGCCACGAGTGACGCTTCGTCCAGCACGAGGATCTTGTCCTTGAGTGCTGCCTTGGACGCTTCGAAGTTTGCTCCCTTTCCCGATATCGCTCCGCGCAGATGCTGATTGAGAAACGACGAAACCGTTTTGGCTTCTATGCCCCCTTGGATGAGCTCGCCGCCCGGCGCACGGATCTCGGTATCGCCCCGAAGATCGTTGACCATCTTGTTGGCGAAGGAGAGGCCGATCACCTCCTTGCCTTCCTGGTGCGCGACGCTGGCGATCGCGGAAATAAGAGTGGTTTTGCCAGCGCCAGCAACGCCTTGAATGACGACTGTGCGATCGTCACTCGACAAGGCCATGGTGCCGGCCGCGATTTGCTCAGCGTTCAGGGCATGATCTCCCGACACCTCGCTCAAGCGTCCTGGCGCATCGCCAGCTGCAACCAAGCCTGGACTGGCATCTTTGCCGCTTGCCAGATTGTCACGGATCGCGTTTTCGATGTCGCGATGTTCCGGGGTCGTGAAGTTCTCGACCGTCTTATCGAGCCGGTCTGTTTTGCCTTCGAGCATCTGGCCGCTGCTGACCAGCTGCCCCATTCGCTGTTCGACACCGCCGGCGGTCACACCTTTGATCCCAAGATCGAGAGCGGTCTTTATCAGCTCTCCTTTGGTCCATGATGTCTCCCGCTCTCCGACGACCCGGATTGCTGACGCGGTAGCAATTTCCGTCCGCAGTTCGGTTGGTGTGAGAAGCGTCCGTGCAAATCCGTTCGTTGCGAGATCATCTGCCGGGCGGGTATAGATCTTGACGGTATCTCGGATGGTCTTGAGCAGGTCCTGAACCTGCGCAGGTGTTCCGAGCTTCTGCTCTTTGTCATCAGTGGTCCTGGCCCTCGCCTGTTCGACCATGGCCTTGGCGTCGAATCCAAGCTTTGCAGCGCGGCCGTGCCACTCTGCGCGAAGCTCAATTTTATTGTCTGGATTGAGTTTGGGATCGCGCGTCCTCTTGGTGATTTCGCGAAGGGATTCTGTTTCGTTGGCGCCCCTCCCCAGCTTCGCGGCAGTCTCCAAGATCTCCTGTCTTCGCTGGCTGAAAGCATCGATGACATCACGGTCGACGCCCTTGATCTCGAATTGCCCGTGCTTGCCGGTAATCTCGGTTTGATAGCCTAGCTTTTCAAATTCCGTCCGGAGAGACGCATTGTAAATCGAGCCCAGGACGGAATTATTTTTCCAGATTTCGCCGTTCCAGAGCGCCTTCCAGTTGCCATCCTTGTCCTGCGTTATTGGCGCAATGACAGCATGTGTATGGTTTTGAGGGTCCAGCTTCCGGCTCGTATCATGCTGGAAGAGGGCATAGACCAGGTTGCCCGTCTTCACGCCCTCGCCGCTCGAAGAGCGCGAATAGTCACGCTTCTCGGCCATGTTTTGCTCGAGATAGCCCATTACCGATTTAACGGCATTTTCCTGCGCTGTGAGAAGGCGCTTGTCGTCGCCTAGCTGGATCATGAGACTGCCGGACTTCGGCATCGAAAAGGTGAGGTCTATGCCAGCGCGGCGGTTTTCGTTGCTATTGACGAGCGTGCCATCGGGAAGCTTGCTATCGAGAATTTTCTCGAAGTCTTCTTTTGAAACTTCGCCGGAAAGCCCAAGGACTTCGGCTCCTTTACCGCCCCACTCGCTCAATTCACCAACATTGGTGCCATCTCCGACATAATAGTCATCTTTGGCAAAATAGGTTGCAGCGCCGCCGGCGGATACGACTGATGCGACTGACAGCATATCAGGCTCCCCTCGCCCGCTGTTTGCTGCTCACTGGTAGCTTTGCCGAACCCATCAGAAGCCAACCGGCATCGATCTGAAAGTCATTGCAGATCTGGGCGAGAAGCCCGCTGGGAGGATCAGTTTGCCCTGTCTCGTAGGAGATGAGGGTCTGGCGGGCGATATCGAGCCTGGCGGCCATCTCAGCCTGCGCAAGGGACACTGCCGTGCGCGCGGCGCGAAGTCGTCGTCCCAGGCTGATTAAGAAAGCTGGTTCACGGCAAGGGATGGAGGCTTTGCTCACCGGCCCATCTCCATGTCGTCGTCAACACTGTGATGGTTGCGGTCTTTCTCGTCGATGACAGCCATGCCGCGCCGTTCTTCGCGCATGATTTCGCTTTCCTGGTCGTCGGGACGCCCCTTGGCGGTTTGATGCCCTCCTCGGTGGTCTTTTGCAGCTATACCGCGCTCTTGACCGCTCCGGATCGTTGACCGGGTCCGTTCAGTGTTCTTCTCGGCATCCCGTTGGTTCGCGCCATAGCCAAGCTTGGCCAACGCATTTGCCTGATCTGCATTGGGGCCCTTCGAGGTTTGCTGAGCGTCACGCTCCAGTGTCCGCTCAGCATTCAAGGCAAGTCCTGCGGTCCTGCCTTCCATTTCCTCGCGCAAACGATCTGCTTCATGTTCTGCCGCTGACTTTTCGACATCACCCAGATCCAGCTGCTCTACCGGCTTGCTCTCAGGTGCCTCCCCTTCCCGCCCGTCGACACCCATTTCCGCGGCTTCTTCATCGCTAGGAACATATTCAGCGGCGCGCATGGTGGTCACGCGCTCGAAACCTTCAGCGCGCTGCGGATAGTCTTGCCATGTCAGCTTGATGCGTGCCGCCGGAAACCCGTCAGGGAATTTGACGTATCCATGCAAGCTGGGAAGATTGGTGATATCGTCCGGCATGACGAGCTCTTCGACCTGCTTGCGCGGCGTGATCGTCGAAGCATCGCGGCTGTTATTATAGCCATAGGAATAGGCTTCATCCATTTGCCGAACCTCGCGGCTGCCGATGAAGTCGGAGCAGCGTTTCGCAGTTTCGATATCTGCGGTCGCAAGGATCAGTTTCGTTCGGGCGAGCGAAGCCAGATTGATCGCCCCGTTCTCTCCGTAGGTTTCTTCCAGTTTGTCGAATGAGTGCATCCCGAGGATGAAGGCGCCGCCAACGGCCCTTGCGGTTTGCAGACCATGTTCAATGGCAGGCAGACGGTGCAGCGCATGAACCTCGTCGAGCAGGAACCATGTGCGCAGATTGCGGGTGCGGCCCATACGAAAGAGCGCGTTGACGGCTAGGTCCATCCAGAGAGTCAGCAAGGGACGGTTGAGAACCAAATCCGGATGTGTGGAGGTGATGAACAGGATCGAGCCGTCCTTGATGTCCTCGGTCATCCATTTGTTGATTGAAAATGGAGGCCGTCCTTCACCGGGTTCGGGAAGAAACCGCAGCACGTTTGCGTGTGTATTGAATGTCGCACGGATCGACTCTGCCATCTTGGCGGCCTGCGGTGCCATGAGCGGACCAGCGAGCGTTCCTTCCAACTGTTTGCTGATCGTCTTGAGATCGGACTGCATCAGGAAATAGGCGAGGCCGCCATTGGAACGCACTTCCATCTTGAGCATCTTCATGCACATTTCCGTGAAGAGCGTCCGCGCTGCTTTCTGCCAGAAATCATCTTCAGCATTATGGCCGCTTGGAACGAGCGCGGTGGCTGCACTCATGAACTCCGCATAGCTTTCGCAATCGTTGAATATCGACCACGCTTCGCAGCGTTTATCCATCGGGTTCAGGACAACGTCCGTGTTCTCATCGTAGAAGCTTTCAACGAAGCTGCCCGTGAGATCGAATATGACGCAGCGGTGGCCCCTCGCCCGCGCTTGCGTGACGATCTTTTTGAGCTCGGTCGTCTTACCTGCGCCGGTCGTACCGATGAACATGGAATGGCTTTGTTCCAGACGCCACGGCACAGGCACGCCGGCAAGCCGGTAAGGTGCATGGAACCCGTCTTTGACGCGGTCCTTCAATCGTGTGTTCAAAATGGCTTTCGGATCGACACTCGGAGTGCGATCGCTGCACTCCTTTGCGTGTTCATCCCAGTTGTGCCGATCAACAGCTTCTCTAAGCATGTCGCGGTCCACAAGCACCGCGCCGCGTTCATGCCTTTCGGTAAGAATGTCAGAGCCGCGCCTGCGTGAAAAGTCGACAAACCAGATTGTCAGCGGCACGCAAATGAATGATGCGCCAAGCACTGATGACACAGTGATCTGAATCATCTTGGCCCAGGCCGCTTCGACCGCCGGATGATACGGGATCATTTGCATCGTACCGGCAACGACATTGCCTGAGGGCAGTGTTAGATTGACTGCCTTCAAGGGGTTGAGGGACATCCATTCCCAAAGCGTCGCCAGACAACGCATGAGGACCAGATGAACCTCATGGTTCTTGAATGTGAAAAACCCGAGACTGGATAGCAAAACAATGAAGGTCGCGAGCCACACATAGAGGGGCAATTTCGCGCCCGCCCAGGTCATCAACACTTCATGATGAAAGAGCTGCGAGCCGCGCGTGAAATTGTTGGCATTGCGCTTCACTTTTCCGCGTGCGGAATCGTGCGTTAGCGTTTGCGCCTTTTTGCTGAAGCGAATGTCTTCAGCCATGATATTCGCGCACGTTGTTCAGCGCCATATTGACGAGCTGCGGGACATCGTCCGGATATTGGCGTTCAACCAGCAGAGACAGCGCAAGCTGGGTATGCTCGAGAATGGTGAGGGCGCGTTCGGCATTGAGTGCAATGCCAAGATTTAGGAGCGGTAGACCGATATCGACCGATATACGGATCGCTTCTGATCGAGAGACGCCGCGAAGCTTCGCGAGCTCGTCGATCTTCTCGATCACCTGGGGGTTAAGCGTGACCCCGACACTTTGTAATCTGTTCACCAAGCAAACCTTTCGGCTCGCGTGGCTCGGATATCGCATGGCCAGTATAGCCAAAAAAATCTCAAGATAAAGGGTTTTGCAGCCTGCAGCCGGCTGCAGCCGTAACATCCTGTAATTACCTGCGAAACGCGAATGTGGCGAAAAGCTGCAGCCGACTGCAGTTCGGTATATGGAGGCCGGCCGCAAGCTAAACATCTGATATAGAGCGGCAATCTTGCTGCAGGAAGCTACGGTGCAGCCGTGTTCGGTGTGCCAGAATTAGGGACTTGGAGGGATATGGACCTGGGAGCTTCTTGGGGAATCGTTTGAGGCATGTGTTTTCCCGAGGGGATCGCCGGCCAAAGGCCGAGATGATCCCTGGAGGAAGCATGGCAGACGGCGTCTTGCCAGCGGTATGAATCCAGTCATTCGCGAAGCCGCGAGACGCGAAGACCGCGTAGCAGTCTTCGACGGATCAGGCGGCTGCGAGAGAAGCCTCCTAGCCAAGCCAGAAGGCGAACAAGCTCAGGCGAAGCGGAACGGACAACAAGAAGCGCAAAAGCAGATTGCATAAAAATAGTCTCGAAATGAGAGACAGAATGGTTCATCATTCTGGCCATCATCGGAGACGAAAGGAAAGCTTGTCATGGTATCGAAAGTCGAACGCGAACGCGCTGCACTAAAAGCTGCCGAAACTGATCTGGCGGAGCGCAAGAAGAAGCTCGCCGCGATGGAAAAGGAAGAGGCAAAAAAGCAACTCGATAAATTGTCAAAGCGCGTCGGCGTTGAACGCACGATAAGACTGCTCGAACTGGCTTTGAAGGTGAAGCCGAAAACGGCAATCGAGGCGCTGGAAAAGATCGAAACGCCAGCGCCTCAAAGCGCTTCTGCAACCTGAATTGTCGAAGCACTTGGGCGCGCCGGAACGCGCCCGTGCTCCTTCAGTATTCGTCGCTCATTTTTCCCTGAGCGGTATAGATGATATCGTCTATCAGATGTGTAGGAAGTTCGCCGTAATCCGCTTCTTCAAAGAGGCTGTAAGAGCCGTCATCCTTTGCAATCACGTGGACATCGAAGAAGCTGTGGAATGAACGCTGCTCGGCTTGCAGGATCTTGTCATCCATGGCCATGGCCTGGGCTGCTTCGGCGGTCGTTACCAGTTGCACCATGGTTGAAATTTCTGTGTCGTGAAACATTTTAGCCTCCTGTGTTGGCGGCTCGTCCGCCATGCCATGAAGAAGCACTTTGGAGCTGCGCGGGTCACCGGAGCGAAGCGGAGGCTTGACCGCTAATTTTTCGAGTGGTGCGGAAGTTGCGCAGCAACTTCACGGTCGGGAAATTAGTGGTTGAACCGTGCATGGCCAAAGTGCTCATGGCGATGGTGGTGGACGTGCCGTTGGCGGGAGGCTTTGAGCGTCACAGCGCCCTCTCGGCATGAGCGATAATGACCGCCGGTTGCCCGAATTCGAAAGCATGAAAAGAGGGTATGCACGGTCGTTGGACTGCGCACACCCTCTGGATTTTCCAGGCAGATCGGAGGCTAATCCTCTGCCCGGAACGGTGATCGAAATCGCTGCCTTGTCGACCTTTCACGCGCTGCAATGATTGCAGGGTAGAGCAGGCCGTGTGGTCATGAAGACCATTCGAGCATCGGCCGCTGGTCGCCGCAATCGGTCAGCGCCAATTTCGAAAAGCTGTCATACACAGGAGTAATGTTTGCCCGCACAAAAGCCTCATGGATCCGATGATCTTGAGGCAGCCCCTGAAGGTCATCCAGCTTCAGTTCGCCGGGTTCATCACTGTCACGGCCAAGGCAATAGAGTGCTTTTGCTGCAAGTTCTGGACCCATTATCATTTCGCGTCCGAGCGCGATATGTTCCGAGACTTTCATTGTGATCGGGGCGCGCATATTGGGATGCTCGATCCGCAATGTTCGTCCAAGGAATTGCGCCTCTTCGACGATCGCGATGATCTCTACGCGATGCCCAAAACATGTTGTAAACTCAGCCATCGATAGCACATTTGCGTTCACTTCGAAGTTGAGCGGCGCCGCTTCTAGCTGGTCGGGATCGACATCGAGGTCGGCCTTGTTGATATGCAGTTTCTGCATCAGGCTGGCGAGTTCTCGGAATGAAATTTCAGCCGGCTTTGAGTGAAGCATTGTGACCGTATCTTTGATCCGGAAGGTGACGAGCATCTTAGCCTCCTATGGTGCTACAACCCTCCCTCCCCCTCCCCTTTATGGGTCCAGACCAATCCTGACCGGGGCGAAGGGGTTCGATGCCCCTGAGCCCCGCAGCATCGCAGAAGAAAAAAGGGAAGCTCCGGCATGAGCCGGAGCCTCCCGAGTGGCACTATGCTGATGCGTATTGCCGGTTCCCGCCACTGGCCGGTCGCTGATCGTCCAGACGGCGGATGTGAAGCGGGACGCCCGCCTGACGGAGCCGCTGTGCAAGGTTGGCCTGAATGCCCGTACCCTCGCCGACGATCGCTTCGACTGGTCCAAGCTTGACCATGCTTTCGTTACGCAAGAACGGAGCCCGCTTGCCGTGACGGCCATCTGGTGCAAACGTGATCGTATTGACCCCGTTCTTTTGCGCCCAGCTGCTCGCCATGGCGTCGAAACCTTTGCGCAACCCGGTCGTTGCCAGAACCATGCTTGGAATGCGGCCCTTGATATCGTCCAGGATATCCCAGATCATCTCGTAGTCGTGCCATCCCGTATGTCCGCCCGACACGACGACCATTGGTCCCTCGGGTTGGAATTGCGCGCGGCGGTCTTTTGCGCGTGCTGCGAGGAAGTCCCGCGACTGGATCTGGCTTGCGGTAACGCCGTTCTTGCTGACCTGCGATCCCCTGCTTGCCTGAAAGACGCGGCCCGTTTCGACGCGGTAGACGTCGGACGCATGGCCGCGCATCGCTTCCAGCGCTTCACGGCATCCCTGCAGCGTCTGGCACTGTATTTGCGTTTCTTCGAGCTCGGTCTGATAAATCTCCGACGGGTCGAAGTGCCGCGAGAGGTCACCCAGCTTCTTGGCAGCGTCGTCTTCGCGATTTTCGACCAGACGTGCGGTCATGTGGAAGGAGTTGACCATCCCCCACGCTAGCTGCTGCGCGAATTCTTCCATCCTCGTATCCTTCAGGACATCGAAGATTGTCCCAATGGCCATCTCGACCGCGCAGCGCGCCATGTCGGGATCGGGCATGTCGGCACTGATCGGTGCATCAACGACGGAGAGCTTCGCCATATCCGTATGTTCGAGGAAGGCCCCATCATAGGATGACGTCGTGTCTTCACGTGCATCCGCTTTCTGAATGCGTGCCTTTGCGAGATCGGCGAAAGTGTTGAAAGTCTGCATTGTAAGCCTCCATTGGTATCGCTCCCACCATGGGAACTGCCCCAAACCCATCGGCCCAGAGGCGTGCAGTCAGGGACGGCAGGACGCGTCAGCGGACGCCGCCGCCATGCGGGCGCGGGGGAACCGATTTTCTAAAGCGACAGCTTGCTGACGCTGTGAAAATTGGGGGGACCGCGATCCTTTACGAAACGCCGGAGGCCGATATGTTTTGGCAGGTGTTCCTGTGTGTGTGAGTGTGAGGTTCCCGCCCCGAAGCAAGAGAGGCGGGAGTGAGCGGAACAGCCCCGCTGATCCGCCCGACCGGCCCGCGAACGGGTTAACAGCGGGAACACCGCCTGACTCTGCCAACTGACTCCGCCAACACAAGAACGGGCTCCCGCAGGAGCCGTGGCCAGACAGGGCGAGCGCGTCACAGGCCGAGACGCCGGCATGTGTCGGCGGCCGTGCTTGTGGCCGGTAGGCCGCGAACGGCGGGACCGAGAGCCTGCGGGGCCAATCACTTATGCGCAAGGCCCGGCCACCGGCCGAGACGATGCCCCTGCCCCGCTCATTCTGCTGCAGCGCGAAAGCGCGACCCGCAGCTATCCGCCAGGCGAAGCGAACGATCGTCACCCGAATGGGCCGAGACGCCATAGGTGGCTCGGTGGAGCTTGCTGACGAAGCGGGCCCGGCAAAGCCAGGGCCGCGAGGAGGCTAGCGCAATAGAGCGCGGTCCTGATCGAAGATCTGGAGGCGGCACCACGATTTCAGAGCAACTATGCCTCTCAAGCAACCAAATATTTTGCGTGTTGCGCGGCGGTACTCAGAAGCTATTGCAGCGAGCATGGACCGGTCGTTAATCGTCGATGTGAAACACAAGACATGGCCCGGCCCGGGCCAGATCCCTGCGTTCCCATCTGCCTTTCACGCGGGACGTGCCACCCACCAGATCAATATGCCGTCTGTCTTGCTGATGATCGGCTATTTGACCACACCGACATCATCGACGGGTGTTTCGCTGAGCGAATTCTGGGCATGGGTGCGCTATTTGGCTGCGGTCGCAGGAGATCCGGACCTCCGCCTGACGAGGAGCTTTGCGGATCTTGATGCGCACCAGAAAACCATTTTGAGCGATGATTTCGGTATGGGTGTGCCAATGGTCTGGCTCAGCCAGCGTCTGCCGCTCAGCCGGATCGTCGATGGCCGCTATTTTATGAACCGGATTGCAGCCTCGGTGGGCGCCTCGCAGCGCCGTACAGCGAAGCGCGGTCCCAACAAATCGCCAGATTTTGTAGCGCAGGACACATCAGGGGTCTGGCATATCGTGGAGTGCAAGGGCACGCAGTCTGGAACGCAATATAGCAAAGACCAGCTGGGTCTGGCGGGACCGCCGCCGACCGGCGGGATTGCCCAGAAACGCTCGATCGAATTCCCGCCAGGTCACACCGGTCAGCGTCTGGTCAGCGGACTTTCAATTGGCGTGGAGGATGGAGATCGCAGCCGCCTGACCATCATCGATCCTGAGCCTGACGACCCGTTTCGTCTGGACGAAGCGCAGATCTACCTGGCGGAAGATGCGGCAGCCAGAGGGGTAGTTTCCAAAGCGCTACGGCTGTCCGGGTTCGAAACGACGGCAGAAGCAACCGCCGCGCCGCTTGGCATGTACCCATGGACCATGCGGTCGCGGATGCGCCGCCAGGAGGAGGCGCGCAGCGATTATGTCGACATGCGCAATGCGCGCGCGCAGGAAGAGCTCGAACGAGCCGAACGGCCCGGCATGTTCTCTGAGAACGGATATCGCGGACGCGAACAGCACATCACCCTGCCCCGGCCCGTGATGCTCGATGATAGCGAAGTCACCCGCGTGGTCCTGCGCCAAGGTATAAACGAGGATATTTTGGCCCAGCTGCGCGAAAATCCCACATCGCCTGATCCGGACTTCGGCAGTTTCGCGGCAAGCGCAGGCACCGAGACCAGGAGCACTGCGAAGGGTGATGCGCGCAGCGCAAGCCTGAGGATCGGCGACCTTTTCCGCTCGGAGATTTTTCTCGACTAGCGCCGCTGGGCGTCAGGATTTCCAAAGAGCGGCACCATTCGCAAAGCCTGTCATCAGACGAGGAGCGCGTGGAGCCAGGTCAAACCTGCGTCGATGACAATGTCGAGCCCGGGCACAATCGATCCCAGGACCAGCCCCCCAAGAACAATGGCCCCTCGTGCTGCGTTCTTGCCCAGTGCCTTGGCGAATTCGTCGGCAGCAAGATCTGCCTTGGGCGCGAGCCATGCCCGCAAGCGCTGCAGGTTCGATGTGGCCGCTACAACGGCCTGGACATCAGGGGTTTCTGCCTCAAACTCAGCCGCAATGGCGACGGCGCTCTTGCGCAGGTCGTCTTCGAACCCGTCCGGGAGCGGATTGCCCGCATCGTCAAGCGCGGGTCCATTATGTCCCATCCCGCCATGGACCGGTTGCCGCGCATCGAGCGCGGCAATGAGCGCTTCGGCGGAGCGTTTGAGCTCGGCGGCCGCCTCGGCGGCAGCAGGCGAACTGAAATCGAGCTTCACCCCGCTCTTTAAGGCCGCCTCGATGTCTGCCAGCGTGGGCTCGCGCAAGCTCTCGTAATAGTCTTCGGCCGCTTGTAACTGATCGGGGTGCTGCGGCGAGGGAGCCCAGTCGGTAATGCCGTCCGCTTCAATCTCTTCGGTGGCAGCAGCAATGATGCCCTCGTCGATGATGCCGGCGAATTTGTCCTCCAGTTCGGACTGCGCATCATAGGGTCCGCCCCAGACATATTGGTAGCCGCCTTCGCGCCCGTTATACGGCGTTTCCTGCGCCGGATCCCAAAATTGCGAGTGGAACCACACGGCGAGGTGCTCCTGCTGCTCTTCGGGCGTGAGGGCAGTCAGCTGCTCTTCAGTCAGTTCAACTGTCTGTTCGGGGCCGGATCCGTCATCCCAGTCATCGTCCTCGCCAAAATCGCTATCGAAGCTGAAATTGCTGACCAGCGTATGGCCGTTCATTGCGCTGTCGGCATCGTTGAACATACCAACCGGATATTCCGAGGCCGTCCATGACAATTCGCCAAGCACAGGGTGCGTGATGTCGCCGCGGTAGTGAACCTCAAGCCCCATATTCCGGTCATCACTGCCGACCTGGTCCCAGTCGATTTCGCGCGCGGCGATAGTATAGACCTGACCATCGTCTTTACTGCGCACCTGCGCCTGCCCGGTAAGTTGTATTGGCATTGTCGTAATCTCGTCTGTCAGTCGATAGCCGGCAAAGCCGAATGAAACCTGCCTGATCTATGGCAACACTTTCGTGTGAAAGGAAGCGGGCGGCGCCGCAGCGCCGCCCGAGGGGCCGGGTCAGATGAACTCCACGTTGTCGGCGATGATCTCGCAGCCGTAGCGGTCGTTGCCTTCGGCATCCTGCCAGCGCGTATAGTGGATCCGCCCGGTGACAGCGAGTTTGTCGCCTTTCGCCTTATGCTCGCGCACGGGAACACCCATGCCGCTGAAGACGGTGACGGTGTGAAACTCAGCGTCGGTCTCGGTATAGCCGGTCTCGGGATTCTTCTGGACCTTGCCATCGCGGATGCGCGGGCGTTCCGTAACCAGAAGCAGCTGAGTGATTTTGGTCTTTGCGGTATCGCGGGCTTCGGGGTCTTTGGCCAGACGGCCGATGAGGGTGACGATATTCATGTTGTATGCCTCCAGATGTTCCGACGGCTTGTCCGCCGGTGCCCTTAACGAGCCCTGCCGGAAGGGATGGGACACCGCGCACCCGTGCGCGGGGAACCCAAAAAACCGAGGTGGTGCGGGCGCGAGCGCAGCGAGCAACACGGCTCGGAATTTTTGGGTTGGCCCTAATCCCGACCAGAAGGGCATGGGCACTGGGCGGCGGACATGCGCGTGGACACGCATGCGACGGCTCACACAGTTATCGGCATCTCGGCTGCGCTAAAGACCGGTCGCACATTGGCAGACCATTTTGTCCCTCATGCTGCGGGGCAGCCCGGCGTCATCATTGGCAGGCAAGCCGCGTGGCTGTGCTTTATGTACCGGGAAAGGCCTGGCTCTCAGCGGTCAGCCGCTGGGAGGCTCGGTCAGCTGTTGAGGGCCCTGTAGGCGACACCAATCCGACCGGGTGCGGTGCTGCGCCGGGCAAGAACAGCACGGACCAGGCGGACTGCGCGCGCTTCATCTGGCACCGATAGACATCTGCGCCGCTCGCGGCACCCTGCTCTGCCCCAGCAAAGTTCGACGATATGATGTCCGAAAAGATCCACGCTGCGCTCGATCCGGTACCGGCGATCGCAATTGCGGTCGGGATCAATTGCTGCAAGCAGGATCGTAGGACATTCAGCGAGATCGGTAAGCGACATGCCACAGAGTATGGCATCCGCTGCTCTTCACGCTAAACGCATTTTCTGAATCACCCACGTGTCAGTGATTCAGTCAGGCGATCAAACGACTTTTAGAGCCTTGTTTGGAAAGTCAACTTCTGGGGCCGGTTGCGGACTGTCTGTTCTTGGGCGGGTCCGCTGCGGAAGCGGTGGCGGCGCGGATCTAATATTAGCTCTCAAATATTTGATGTCTCCTTTTTGGCAGCCCTAAAACGTTTCGCGAGCCTGTAGAATTCTATCCGGCCCGAGAACCGGCATAATGAGGGCAACGATAGCCGAAAAAATCCCTTAGATACAGTATATACAAGCGGCATAAAAACCGGCATAAAAACCGGCATGGATGTTTCGGCGATGGAGCCTATGCTGCCCGAGGAGGCGGTCCGAGATCTGGAGGACGGTGCTGTCGCTCTGGTGGGCGAGGCGAACCGGCTCGCCGGGAGAGTACATCCGATCCTACAGGCTTCCGTTGGCGACCTCGTCCGCTCAATGAATTGCTACTACTCCAATCTAATCGAAGGTCACAACACTCACCCCCGCGATATCGAACGGGCCTTGGCCGACAACTTCTCTGACGAGCCCAAAAAACGCGACCTCCAGCAAGAGGCTGTCGCGCATATCCATGTGCAGCGATTGATCGATGAAGGTCGAGATCCTGATATTTGGCCCGCTACGTCAGCTTATGCCAGATGGCTCCACAAAGAGTTTTGCGAGCGTCTTCCGGAGGACATGCTCTACGTGGATCATCCCGATACAGGCGAGAAAGTAGCAGTCGTCCCAGGTGAACTAAGGCGGCGCGACGTCGTGGTCGGACGTCATATAGCCCCTCCTTTTCAGGAAGTGCCCAAATTCTTGGCGCGGTTTGACAAGGCATATGCCTCTCCGCCGCTCTCAAAGCTTCGGCAGATCCAGTCCGTTGGGGCAGTTCACCATCGCCTGCTCTGGATACACCCGTTCATCGATGGCAACGGTCGAGTGGCAAGGCTCATGAGCCACGCATTGCTCAAGCGGCTCGGGATTGGCACGAGTTTGTGGTCGGTCGCGCGCGGTCTGGCCCGCGAGCAGCAGCGTTATAAAGCACTGCTGATGAACGCAGATGCACCGCGACAAGGCGACCGCGATGGCCGAGGTAATTTGACCCAGACTGGCCTGGTTGTATTCAGTCAGTTCTTTCTTGATCGGGCCCTCGATCAGGTCCGATTCATGGCTGAGTTGCTAGAGCCAGAAGAGCTCCTTAGGCGCATGGAAATCCATCTTGAGGAAGAGATCCGAGCGAAGCGGCTGCCAAAAGGTAGCTTCATGGTACTCCGAGAGGCAGCGCTTGCTGGTGAGGTCGAGCGCAGCAAGGTGCCAATGTTGACGGGGTACGAGGAACGTGCGGCGAGAAAGGTGACATCCGAGCTCGTCAAGAGTGGCATGCTGAAAGCTGCGTCCACGCGAGCTCCTCTGCGCCTGGCTTTTCCGGCCTCGATAGCGGAACGATGGTTCCCGCGCCTCTATCCTCCCGTAGCAGGAGGAGACGAATGACAACCCGCGGACCAGTTCCACTGGTGCGGTATTTCTCACCACTTGCGCATGATGAGAACGCACGAGACGAGGATGAGGTGCTTTCTCTTCTGGATGAGCGGCGCCGGAAGAGTTGGCCTAACATTGATGAGGGGTACCGGACCGTCATCCTTGCCGAAGCGGGCGCGGGGAAAACCTACGAGATGGACGCCCGGGCACGCTACGCGGCCGCAAACGGACGTTTCGCATTCTTCATCCGAATAGAGGATATCAACCAGGACTTCGAAAATTCATTCGAAGTTGGAAGCGCTAACGAGTTTAAGCGGTGGCTGGAATCTGAGCAACCAGCATGGTTTTACCTAGACTCGATCGATGAAGCTCGTTTGGAAAACCCGCGAGCTTTCGAAAAAGCGATCAGACGTTTTGCTGGCCGGATTCAGGACGCCAAAGCGCGGACTCATATCTGCATATCAAGTCGGCCCTATGCTTGGCGGTCCGTTTCAGATCGAGCGCTCATCATGCAGTATCTTCTTCACACCAGAGAAAAAGCAGAACAGAAGGGCGAGGAAACACAACGCGTTGACGAACCGGAATTAGACGCTGGACCCAGTGTTTTTGTCCTACGCCCGCTAGACCGCGATGATATACGCATGTTTGCGGCGCATCGCGCCGTCCCAGATGTTGACCGTCTGATTGAGCAGCTAGACCGGCGCGATCTAAAGGATCTCGCCGGCAGGCCGTTCGACCTTGAAGGAATTCTCGTTGGCTGGAGCGAGGACCAGGAACTGGGTAGTCGCCGGGACCTCCTGCGTCGGAGTATCGACATCAGGCTCGGCGAGTTTGATGCCGACCGCGAGCGTCGCCAACCACTTTCAGCTGAGAAGGCGCGCGAGGGTGCACAGCGGCTTGCGGCGGCGGTGGTCCTTACAGGAGAAATTGGCATTCTAGTGCCCGGGGGCGATCCTCATCGGCAAGGCATTGATGCCTTTCAGTTGCTTGATGGCTGGGGAAGCATCGAGGAGATAAATACACTCCTTGAGCGGGCAATTTTCAATGACGTTCTGTATGGATCTGTGCGATTCCGTCACCGTGAAGTTCGGGAATTGTTGGCTGCAGAATGGTTCGCCCGCCAGCTCAAGGATGGAGATTCGCGAAGTTCAGTCGAAGACCTCATTGTCCGCCGTCAATACGGGCAGGAGATAATCGCACCTCGTCTCCGGCCTATACTCCCGTGGCTCATTTTGGAGGATGCGGGGATCAGGTCGCGCGTGCTTGCTATCAAACCGGAGATTGCCGTTGAGGGAGGCGATCCTGCCGTTCTGCCACTATCCGAACGAAGACAAATTCTCGCAGATATCGTGCACCGCATCGTCACTGATGACGATGATCGCGGTGCGCGTGACAACAGCGCTATCGCTCGCATCGCGCAGCCTGACCTCGAAGACGATGTACTCGAATTGATAAAGCGGTTTGGCGCCGATGATGATGCGATATTCTTCCTAGGTCGCTTGGTTTGGCAGGGAGAAATGTCGCGCTGTGTGGCTCCCCTGCTAAAAATCGCAGCCGACCCGTCGAGGGGAAAGTATGCGAGAATTGCGAGCACACGAGCTGTCATGATCTGCGGATCTGAAGAGCAAAAGATCTCGCTTTGGAGGGCACTCAATGGAGACGCTTGAGCGAGAAAAGATGACTTTGCCGCGCGAACTTTTGGCGGAGGTTTTGCAGTCGGCGCCGGCCGACAATCAGAGTGTGAAACTGTTGCTAGCGTCTATCGATCGATTGCCACCCTACGAGCGGTTCAAGGCTACGGGGCTGACGGCTGCATTGCATAATTTCATCGACCGGATTCCAACACCTCGAAAAGCGGATGCCGAAGATCCGCTGGCCGATCTCATCTCTGGGTTCAACGATGTCCTGGATCGAGAGCCGCATATCGAGCGGCGCGACTGCAAAGTGTCAGAAGAATTCAAGTGGCTTTTAGCGCCCGCGATGCACGCCGTCGAGCGACTGGTTGCGGCCAAGTCCGACATTGCCCTGTCGGAGAGCGCCATTGCTATTCTCTACAAAGTACCGCTGGCGCGGTTTTGGCGAGATAGTGACATCGATGAATACAAGAACCGACTGCAGGAGCTGGTACCGCAATGGTCGGAGTTGAACGACCGTCTTTACTGGTATGCGATCGATCAAGCCCGGACCGCCCGAGCGGACAAAGAGCAGCCTCCAATGCGGGACGATCGGTTTGTCCGTCACATGGGCCACTACTTTTCGTTCGGTGAAGATAGTCTTGAGCGAGTATTGAACTGGGTGTCACATCGGACGGTGGTGGAAGATCGTCTGATTGCCCTCTCCGCGGCCTTTGGGACCTACATCTCCAGCAATCGCAACGAAAGCATCTTGGACGCAATTCGCCAAGCGGTAACAGGATCGGATGAACTTGAGCAGCAGTTGGCGGAGATGCTCAACCCGCCGGTATCAGAGAGCGAAAAGGGCTTTCGCGAGCGGCAAGCTCTCCGGGAGGAAGAGTATAAGCGGCGGGAACGCGAAGAGGCGCAGTCCAGAAGTGAATGGATCGCGCGGCTGAAGGCAAATCCAGATCGAGTTCGCAATCCACCTGGGCTAGAGCCAGGCGAATGCAGCAATGATCAGCTCTGGCTCCTGAGGGAGATCGAAGGTGATGGTATGCGGACTAGCCGAGGAGAAGCAGCTGACTGGCGAATTCTTGAAAAAGAATTTGGCAGTGCAGTAGCCTCAGCGTTCCGCGATGCTGCAATGGGCCATTGGCGAGCCTTCCGACCGGAACTTCGCTCCGAGGGCGGAGATACGGCCTCAATCCCCTACTCGTTGATTTTCGCGATGACGGGACTCGAAATCGAAGCTGCAGAGAGGGAAGACTTCCCCTCAACTTCAAGCGAAGCAGAAATTGAGAACGCCCTTCGCTATATCACGTGGGAGCTCAACGGGTTTCCGACCTGGCTTGAGCGTACGTATCAATCAGCTCCAGCATTAACGATCGCCGCGATCGGGAAGGAACTATTTTGGGAGCTCCGCGCGGCGAAATCTGATGCCCCCATTCACTATATTCTGCACGATTTGGTGTTTTACTCTCCATGGCTTCATGCGGTCCTCACGCCGCTTCTGCTTGAGTGGCTGGAAGACAACACTCTCAGCAACGCGGATGCATTGCGATATGTGGTTCATATTTTGAAAGGTGGGGGGGCTGACGCAACTGTCTTGGCCAATTTGGCTAAGAGCCAAGCATATGACGCTGCACAGATCGCTGATGCCGCTCCTTGGTTTGCGCTCTGGGTAGATGCTGTGCCGGACACGGGCATTCCCGCTCTGGAAGCTTGGCTTTCCGAGCTCGAGGATGACGATGCGAAACCTAGTGCAGAGATGTTTGCGGCTGCATTGCTAGGCCGCCGAGGAGGAGAAGATACTGGGCCTCGTATTGGCAATTTCAGAACTGTCGAGCATCTGCGGGCGCTCTTCTATTTGATGCATCGCTACATTCGTGTCGAGGATGATATCAACCGCGCCGACCAAGGCGTCTATTCGCCCGTACTCAGGGATGAAGCGCAAGAGGCCCGTGATCGTCTCTTCCAACTCCTGTCAGAGTTTCCCGGCAAAGAGGCGTACGAGACCATGCTCAAGCTCTCCAAGGAACACCCGGACGAGCGTGCGCGCCCATGGATGGAGGTGGTTGCTCGTCGAAGGGCTGAGGCAGATGGTGATCTCGAACCATGGTCGGTCGATCAGATTAAAGAATTCTCAGCCAAGCAATCGCGAACGCCTGAGACAAATCGCCAGCTTTTCGATCTCTCGGTTGCAAGGCTTTCGGATCTAAAGAATTGGCTGGAGCGCGGCCATGACAGCCCTGCTCAGACATGGGCTCGCGTAGAGAGCGAGAACGAGATGCGAAATCTCATCGCTGGCTGGCTCAACCAGAATTGGGGTGCAAAGTATACCACCGCTCAAGAACCCGAGATAGCAAATAGTCAGCGGATAGACATCTGGCTGCAAAGCCCGGAAGTGCGTTCGCCGGTACCAATCGAGTTGAAGCTCTTGGACAAGGGCTGGTCGGGTCAAAAGCTATGCGAACGTCTGCGTAATCAACTCGCTGGCGACTACCTGCGCGAGGAGGACGGGGGGCATGGTATCATGCTACTCGTTCACCAAGGAACTAACACAGGTCGGCGTTGGAAGATTGCTGGAAAGCTCGTGACCTTAGACGGCCTCGCTCAAGCGCTTCAAAGCTATTGGCAGTTCATCTCGGAGGACTACCCGAACGTCGCTGCGATTGAAATCGTTGTGATTGACCTATCCGAACGAGCAAGCGTTTCCGAGGTTTGAGATCATGTCATTCTACAAAGTGGTATCCGAACTCACGGATCAAGCGCCAGAAATAATCTTGCGGACGCTCCTGGAACCGAAGCTTAGAGAGGCTGGCGTCAAGGCTTGCCAAGCCAGCGGCCGACATTGTGGCGCAAAGCAAATGGGCTGCTTCTGGGCCGCAAGTGGACTGTCGGTTTCCGGCGAGGAGAAGGTGAAAAGCTGACATTCAGCAAACACCCAAATTGACGACCTTTACCGGGTAAAGGCTCCAAGAAAGCGAATGAACAGCCTAACCTAACGAAAGAAAATGCCCGCGGCACCATGCCGTGAAATATTCGAAAGATCGTTGGCCAGCGATGGACCGCGTGGCATCTAGTGATAGTCTTTGCTGGATTGCTCCTAGGATTGCCTGCCAATCTTTGCGCCCGGCGATGAGCCGTTCGAATATATGCCCTGCGCAGCGGCCTTGTTCGTGAGAGACTAGGGACGAACTCCACAACAATTCCATCGCGCTCAATGCCGCGAGCATATGTGAGGGCACGTCTGCATCGGCACCGCCGAGATATCTGGCGGCGGCCTGAAAGTGGCCGAAGGCCGGCTCGGGCCCCTTTTCTGCGATACCGGCCAAGGTTTGGCCGCTCAGCGAAACGTGACCGTGGCGCCATACAGCGAGCTTTGCTACGATCGAATATTCCTGCGTATCGGTGAGCAGCTCGTTCTCGGTCAGTACTTTGGTTGCTGTCTGCAGCCACGCACTTCGGGACACTCCGAACTCTTGCGCCAGCTGACGAAGATTGAGCTCGTCAGACAGGAGCGTTGCCACCTTCGCGCGGGATAGCAGGACGGGGTCGACTAAAAGAACCGCGTCGCGCGCGACAATGCCAAGTTCAGCGCCGGAGAAGTCTTCATCATCGACCGGGCAAATCTCGCAATGCTCCTGTATCAGCGAGATGCCCTCGTCGATCTTCTGCGCCATTATCCTGCTTTCCGCTGCGCTCTGCTCGGTTCGGACGTATTCACCGTCGATATAGCCGATCGAACCATGATCGTGATTGGTGGACATTGCGCTTTCGCTGCGCATCTGCAGAAATTCGTCAAAGCTCGATTGCGCGAGATAGAGAGTCCCATACCATTGTTGGAGGGCAGGGAGCATGCCGAACTGCATCGCTCGCCATGCCGAAAGTGTATCGAGAACAGCGCCTTTCCCCTCACCTTCCCGCACGATTTTCTCGGCTTGAACGCGCTCGCCGCCAATTCCGTGACAGGTTCTGATCTGTTTTCCACTTCCAGCGATGTGTTCGGCCATTCCCACGACGCTGCGCCTGTACATCGGCGCAAGCACGCAAACCGGGATCGGGTGCTCATCATAGAGGTCGAGCATGCCTCGGGCGTGGTCGGACGTATCCTTCGCCACGTCCAGGATCGGCGAGACGTCATTTCCCTTCATTTTGATCGTGAACATAGAGGTCTCTTCGGGAAACCGGTCGGCGTGGGTCGCCATGATGTCGTGCAGAAGCCAGATCGCTTTATGCTTCAGCTCCGCTACTTCATATTCACGGTCTGGTCCGATTGCCTGCGGAGAGCTGAAGCGGTCGCCAACTCTCTTGCCCATGACCAGCTTGGCCAGAGGATGCTCGAGCGCGAAGCACCTCGCTTCCGGGATATGCTCATCGGTGAGTATGCCCTCGACATCGTCGTCGCCATCGAGACCCCGTAGATGGAACCAGATGTTCTCCCGGGCTACCGGAACCTTGGCGATAGCGTCAGGCAAGTTCTGATCGAAAAAGATGAACCCGGGCCAGGCGACAGCGATTTCGCGAACGTCGCGGTTATGCGCAGCCAGTTCGAAGCCGAGTGCGAGCCCTCGTTCTGCATCGACGTCCTGCCTAAGGATCTGGGCGAGACGCAGGCGCTCCAGAACATGGCCGTCAAGCTGCGAGGGATCGAGATTCGCAACATGTCGTCCCGCAGCGCGCATGTCGTTGCGTCGATGCAAAACCCCGTGAAGCATGAGATGCGATCGCAAATCGGACGGGCGCGCCGCTATTGCCATTCGCGCATAGCGTTCGGCCTCCCGAAGTTCACCGCGGTTATATTGAGCCCCGGCAGCGAGACGCGCATATCCGTTTTGCTCGATGATGGCGTCGGGCAAAGAGCGGAAAAAGGCGCTGGTGCCCTGCGCGCGGTCGGCATTGGCATAGGCCATCGCCAACCAGCTGAGAGGCGGTGTATCGATGTCGGTTGCAATATAGCCGGCAAGCACATCGATGAGTTCGCCCCATTTGTCGGTCAGCTGGCACAAATTGGCGAACATGAGGCGATGCTCGTAGAGAATATCCCCTTGCGCCAGCGACCGGGCGATTCCGAAAACCTCCTCGAAGCGATCTGGCGATCTCAAACTCAGAAAGTCAGCCACCATGATGTGTACGGGAAGCGATGTCGGCCACGCACTGAGAAGCGCATCTGCATCGTCGTCGGTCGCTACCGGATCGTCGGACAAGAACTTTGCCCGAAATACCATCGTGTCGAACTGCTCGAGCAGCTCACCTTCCATGTCGTCGCGCCGCTCGGCGGTCGCGTATTCAAAAATCTTCTGCCATTCGCCGCTAGCCGACCAGATATTGAGCAGGAGAGAGGTTTTTTCCGCACTTTCTGGCAGGCCGAGGGCGTGTTCCTCGGCGTCCTCCATCTGCTCGCGATCAAGCGCCGCATGGGCTGCCACGGTCAGCACCCGGCGATCTGCCGGCGCGATTTGCAGGAGCTGGATCGCTACGTTCCTCGCGTCGGCGGGGCGCTGTAACGCGCGGTAAAGCGTCACCAGATTACATCCGCTAGTCAGGTATGGGTCCTGATGGGCGTTGTCGTAGATGTGGGTTTTATCCCAGAATTCGGTAAGCAGGCGTTCCGCAGTCTCCAAATCCTCGCGGCTTTCGGGATCGCGCAAGGGAGATTCGCGAAACTGCCCATCGCCGACCCGTTTCTCGAGCAACGCGTCTGCAGCTATCCGCCGAGCGTCTTTGTCATCCGGATCGTCTTTCCAAGTTTGCAGTGCTCTTTCGATAAACTCCTGCCGACGGTCTCGGTGACGCAGAAAATGACATTCGTAAACTCGGACCAGAGTCCGCTTCAGCAACCTGGTCGAAATTATCTCGTACGGGTCGACCTCATCGCCAAGAAACATGGCGGCTTGAAAAACAAAGCCTGCTGCATGTTCATCATCCGGGTTTTCCTCGAGGTGCGCCTTTGCAACGTCGAGCGAGTCCTCGAACCGGAGCAACAGCTGCAATCCCAAAATGCGATTGGTCGCGATCCGCTCGTCGTCAGGATAAATAGCATAAGCTTCAAGAAGGCATTCGCCTGCACGCTTGTCGTCACCCAATCTCTGATGGGCCAGACCGATGTTCGCGCGCACGCGCGCACGAACTCGGGGCTCGTCTGACGCCGTCAGCGCGTCCTGCAATTTGGTAAGCAGCTCAAATGCGGTTTTAACGCGGCCGTCATTGAGCATATCGCGATAGGAATCGATCTGCGTGTCCCAATGCGTGAGCAGTTGCTCGCCTTTCGCCGTGTCGCCTGCAAGATCCTGCAGCAGGGCGTGACTCTCATGTTGTATTGAAAGGCTCTGATCCAGCTTCGCATGCGAGCGCTCGGAATGCGCCAACTGCTCGTCGCCAATCTCGGCAAGTCTCTCGGTCATCGGACTGTGACCCGGATCGAACGCATCGAGCGCCTTCTGGTCTTCACCGATGCGATCTTGGAGCGTGTTCCAGCCCCAAATCTGGATATCGATGCAGCGCCCGGCCACCACCTGTTCCTGCGACAGTGTCGCTGCGATTTCGTCGTAGGTGATGTCGTCGTCTGCGGTCGTGACGATGAAAAATTCGGTAAGCGCGGGCGTAAATGCGAGTGCCTTTTTCAGTTCTGCACGCGCCTCGCCGTCCGTCAGCTTGCGATTGGTCGTGCGAAGTTTGCACTGAATGCCGACCGTCTGCTTTGCATCACGATTGCGCCGGCCAACGACATCAATGCCCTTCTGGTTTTTTCCGCTCTTGGCCACCCTCTTGGTGTTCGGATCGCCGAGGATGCCGCGAAAGAGAATGGCGACATTCTGTTCGAAAGTCGCGTCGTTCGCAGGCATTGAAATGACGCTTTGAGTGGTCATTGATCGCGCAGTGCTAGCGCGCGCAGCCAGGCATCGACCTGACCAAAAGCATCCTGTTGCCATTCATCGACGTTGCGGCCATCGAGCACGTCGGTTTCGGCAACGAAATTTCGCACCGATGTCGGACCATAACTTTCTAGGGTCTCGAATTTGGTGTCGATCAGTTTGAAGCCTGCGATGCCGCTCGCCTCATCCAGCAGGGGACGACAAGCCTCCGCAATTGCCGCTGCGCCGCCAGGATAGTTTCTGATTGCGTAGTAAACGTCGTAGGCGTCCTTCTCCTTCTTTCGGCCGTCGAGCGCGTGGCCTTTCATCGCCAAAAATGCGGGAATGGTGCACACTGCGATCCGGACGCGGTTGGTGCCGCCAGTTGGCATTCGCCCAGCGACTTCGACAATTTCGTTATAAGCGATTGCTAGGTCCGCTCCGTCGGCTTTCTGGACCGCGAAGCCCTCGATCAGGTTGGGTCCTTTCTTCGATACCACGGCATCGCGCGGCATCAGGAAGTCGACGATAACTTTGACCGGCTTTTCGCCATCGTCAAGATCGATCTCTCGCTGCAGTTGAAAACGCGCCAGCGCCGGTGATTGCTCGTAACCGTTTTCGAGTAAGGCATTGACGAGTAGGCTGTATTCGCCATCGCCCAATGCTTCGGGATCGAGGTTAAGATCGAGATCCTGCGTGCCGACGTGAGGCATGGCTTCCTGATCAAGCAGAAGCCAAGGCACCGATCCGCCGACAATGGTGAATTTGCCGCGATAACTGCCGAGGACCTGGCCAATCTCGACGATCACGGATCGTACCGCCGCAGTGGATCGGCTGTCGTAGTCGGCAGCGGATTTGGGCTCGCCCGGATTTACCATTGCAATGCTTCGGCGCGCAGATGTTCGGCCGCCTCTCTTCCTCGCTCACCGGCTATCGACAAATCTAGATAGGTTTGCACCGGGTCTGTGCTGACCAACCCATTTTCGAGGAGCATTGCGGTTTGAAAGACCTTTGGATCGTCCGGAATCAGAATATCGATGTTCGCCCCCTTGGAGGCGCTTTGGAGCTCTAGGCGAACTTGGAGCCGCGCAAGGCCACGCTCGTCGGCATAGAAATAGGTGCGACCTGTGCGCGCAAACGGCGCTATCCAGTCCGCGGCAGAGAAGGACGCGTAAAGCAGCTCAACGTCGGTCCTGCCCGTCATGACAGAGCGCACAGCGTCTTGTAGCTCTCTACCGTGAAGATGGGTGTAGAGCTGGACCCGTTCGCCTGACGGCGGCTCATACTCTTCTCTCCACATGTCGAGCAAAGCGTTCGGGTCCGACAGCCACACGCCCTCATCGGACTGCTCAGCCCATTCTCGCTGCCGGAGTTGTTGGCCGACTTGGCTGGCATGACCTGCACTCACGTCCGCCTGCTGCGCCAAATCGCCGATCCGCCATTGGTGCTTGGGATCTTTCAGCATTGTGTGCAGAACTGCTGCTGCCTTAGGCTTGAAGAGCGAGCGCAACACGCGCTGCTCAGTCTTCGGCTTCACATCCGTCCTATGGTCGATTTCGAGGCCGCCGACCGACAGGTAAGCATTGCCCGCGAAATCGATGTAGCCAATACCGCTTTCTCGGCATATTTGTCGCGATGCAGGGGAAATGTAAGGTGCGGCAAGCATCGTATATGCGTCTGCGCCATACGTCTCGGCAGCCGAGTGAAGCTGCCAAATCGCGTTTCGCACGCGAGCCGGTTCGGCGTTTGCCTTTACCTCCACTAGAAGTTTATGCCGGGATTTGCCGCGCCGGAACGATACGACGAGATCGATGCCCATGTCTGCGGACATAACTTCGTGCGCTACATTGATATCGCGGACGGAGTCCATTTGTTGGAGCAATGCTCGCAGTCGGTGCTCGGCCTGCTCCTCGTTCACTGTTTCGCGTGTATTCATCGAACGGTGAATACCACTATTGTAGTGAAATTCAAGGGCCCGCTCTAAAGATTTCGAAAGACCATCGCTAAACTTGGGGTGGAAGCAACGGCATTATGCATGGAGGCGTCTATTTCTGCTTTCGAGGACACCGCCGCCATCGCTGAATGTCTGACATTGGGCGCATAACGGAAGGACCGGATCTGGGCCGTAAGGGGTCAGTCCGCTCCCAGGTGCCGCGACGACCAAGGCCGACGTTCCGCAAACGACCCATAAGCGGCAATGATATCCGCTTCTGATCTGCCCCCCGAGAGGGGAGGATCGCTCGCAATCCGATAGAATGCCCAAAGGCGACAGTCTTGCCTGCCAGCCCGGTCTAGCACCGCCGCCAGATCGGGGACAGGTCGTGCCCCTAGGGAGTGGAGAGGCAGATGGTGGCGGATCGGCAGAAAATCGCAGCAGGCGCGCAGCAACCCGAAAAGTTCGATGTCATCATCGTCGGCGCGGGCATTTCCGGGATCGGCAGCGCGACCCTGCTGCGCAAGCATTGCCCGGATTTGAGCTTTGCCATTCTCGAAGCGCTTGAGGGTCACGGCGGCACATGGCTGATCCACAAATATCCCGGCACCCGGTCCGATAGCGACCTGTTCACCTTCGGCTACGGGTTCAAGCCTTGGACGGGTCAGCCGATCGCCTCGCGCGACCAGATCCTCGACTATCTCGGTGATGCGATCGCCGATGCTGACCTGGGACCCTTCATCCGCTACGGGCACAGCGTAACTTCCGCCGACTGGTCCAGCGAAACGGCCAGTTGGCGGCTCACGGTTGAACGCAAGGGCGCCGGCGATGTGGTGCAGATGGAAGCGAACTTCCTGTGGATGTGCCAGGGCTACTACCGGCACGAGAAAGGCTACACGCCCCAATGGCCGGGCATGGACAAGTTCAAGGGCCAGATCATCCACCCCCAGCACTGGCCAGAGGGTCTCAATCTGGCGGGTAAGAACGTAACTGTGATTGGTTCGGGTGCGACCGCGGCAACCCTGATCCCGGCGCTGGCCGACCGCTGCGCGCATGTGACCATGCTGCAACGCACGCCGACCTATTTTGCCGCTGGTCGCAATGTTGACGCGCTGGCCGAGGAACTGCGCAGGCTGGATGTGGACCCTGCCTGGGTTCACGAGATCATGCGCCGCAAGGTGGTGCGCGACCGCGCCGATCTGCTCGACCGCGCGCAATCATCCCCTGAAAAGCTCAAGGCGATGCTGATCGGCGGGGTTCAGGCGCTGCTCCCGGAAGGGTTCGATGTCGAACGGCATTTCACCCCCCCCTATCGCCCGATGCAGCAGCGCGTGGCATTTGTGCCGGATGGCGATCTGTTCAAGGCCATTGCTGCAGGCAAGGCTTCGGTCGTGACAGATACGATCAGCATCTTCGACGAGACCGGGATTGTGCTTGATTCGGGCGATCGCATCGATGCCGATGTGGTGATCACCGCAACCGGGTTCGAGATGGCGGTGATGGGCGATATCCCGTTCAGAATCGACGGCGCGCCGGTCAATTTCGCGCAGACCGTGACCTACCGCGGAATCATGTTCACCGGCATTCCCAACATGGCCTGGGTCTATGGCTATGGCCATTACAGCTGGACCTTGCGCGCCGATCTCGTGGCTAGCTTCGTGTGCCGGCTGCTCGATCACATGCACAAAAGCGGCGCTAGCAGCGTGATGCCGGTGCTCAGGCCCGAAAACCAAGGCATGGAACTGAAGCCGTGGGTCGATACCGATTACCTCAACCCCGGCTATCTGCTTCGCAGCCTCGACCGGCTGCCCCGGCGCGGGGACACGCCTGAATGGCAGCACAGTCAGGACTATTTCTACGAGAGCGAGGCGATACCCGCGATTGATCTGAACGATCCGGTGTTCGCCTACAGCTATCGGCCAGTGCAGCGCGAAGCTGCCGGCATGGGACACCATGAAACGATGAGGAAGGCAGGATGATGAACATGAAAGGCGGCGTGGCCGTGGTTACCGGCGGGGCTTCGGGCCTTGGCAAGGCAATGGCCGAGGAGGCTGCGCGGCGCGGCATGAAGGTGGTGATCGCCGATGTCGAGGCTGGAGCGATGGAGCAGGCCGTTGCTGACCTGCGTGCAGGCGGCGCCGAGGCGATCGGCGTGCTGACCGATGTGACCAGCGCGTCGTCGGTCGAGGCACTGGCGGTCGCGACCGAACGGCATTTCGGACCGGCAAACCTGCTGTTCAACAATGCCGGTGTCGCATCGGGCGGGCCGATCTGGGAAAGCACCGAAAAGGACTGGAAGTGGCTGTTCGGCGTAAATGTCGATGGCGTCGCCAATGGGGTGCGCAGCTTTACCCCACGCATGCTTGCGGCAGCAGCTGCCGATGCGGCCTATCAGGGCTGCATCGTCAACACCGCGTCCATGGCCGGGCTGGTGACCGCGCCGGGGATGGGCATCTACAGCGTTTCCAAGCACGCGGTGCTGGCTTTGTCCGAATGCCTCTACCATGACCTCGATCTGGTGGGGCCGCAGGTGCGGGCGGCGGTGCTGTGTCCGTTCTATGTGACCACCAATATCAGCCAGTGCTACCGCAACCGACCCGCCGATCTGGTCAATGACAGCGGGCCGACCCGCTCGCAGCTGGCCACGCAGGCGATCTCCGCCAACGATCTCGCAAGCGGCACGCTGACGCCCGAAGAGGTGGCTGCGATCACTTTCAATGCGATCGAGGAAGATCGGTTCTATATCTATCCCAGCCCCGAGCAGCTGCCGATTGTAAGAAGCCGACTCGATCATCTGGGGAACGGCACCAATCCCGACATCCCTTACGACGACATTCCGATGTTCAAGGCGCGGCGGGACAGTCTCAAAGAAGCGCTAGCGGGGTGAGCGGGTCCGCGCTCTTGCTGTGTGCGCCGCTTGTTGTAACCACATGGCCCTTGCTTCAACGATTTGACGGCGCGGAGGGTGTGCTTGGCCGAACCGGGAAAACTGGACGAGGAGCTCGATGCCCTACTGCGCCGTCATGCGCGGCAGCGCATGCTAGCGCGAGGCGAGGCGCTTTACGGGCGCGGCTCGCCGCCCGATGCGCTGTTCTGCGTCGAGCGCGGAATCATTCGCCTGAGTGTCACCAGCCCTGCCGGGCGTGAAGCCGTGCTGGGTCTGGTGACGCCAGGGCATTGGTTCGGCGAGGCATCGCTGTTTACCTGCGAACCGCGCGGCAATGATGCGGTGGCCGCCGTTGACAGCACCGTGCTGATGGTCCCCGCTGCCACCCTGCACGCCTTGATCGACGACCGCTCCGATTATCTACGGCAGTTCCTCGCCATGATGGGCCAGCGTTACAAGGCGGTGCTGAGCCGGATGGACGACACTGTGCTGCTGCCGTTGCCTGCGCGCTTGGCACGGATCATCGTGCAGATGATCGATGCGGGCGGCAAGGCGGGCAATCCCCTGACCGTTCAATTCTCGCAGGAAGAGGGCGCCCACATGCTCGGGGCGTCGCGGCAAAGCGTCAATCGGGTGCTCAAGGAGTGGGAGGCAGCCGGCATTGTGCGCCTGAGCTATCGCAAGCTTACCCTGGCCGATCTCGAGGCCATACGGCGGCTTTGCCGGGCGTGAGCGGCACGGCGAGAGGTGGCAGATCGAGAGGGGGCAAGCCAGCCAAAGCGGCTCGCAATGAATTTAGGAAAGCCGCCATTCGCCTACCCACCCCATTGCAGCCAACCGCACCTTTCGAGGCGCAACCCGAAAGCGGTCGACCAGGTGAGGTCGACCGCCCGAAGGTGTCAGATTTCCGTGCGCTCCGCCAGTAGTAGTGCGTCTTCGACATCGACCCCAAGATAGCGAACGGTGTTCTCGATCTTGGTGTGACCTAGAAGTATCTGAATTGCGCGGATGTTGCCCGTAGCGCGGTAAATCATCGCGGCCTTCGTCCGTCGAAGCGAGTGCGTTCCGTATTCAGACTTCCGAAGACCAATCGCAGTCACCCATTCATCAACCAAGCGGGCATACTGGCGCGTGCTCATGTGTCCGGCATGATCAACCCTGCTTGGGAAAAGGTAATCGCCCGTCGAACCGCCCCGTCGTTCCAGCCAGGCTAGTAACGTCGCACGCACATCGGCGGTGAGTTCGAACTGCACTGGTCGATTGGTCTTTTGTTGAATGACGATCGCGCGATTGCGGATGTCAGCACCAGCGACCACATCGCCAATCTTGATCTTCACCAGATCGCATCCGCGCAACTTGCTATCGATGGCGAGATCGAAGAGCGCCTTGTCTCTCAGTCGGCCTTCGCGATCGAGGTGAAAGCGGATCGCCCATATCTGTTTTTGCGTTAGCGGGCGCTTGGTTCCGACGTTTTTGCCAGCGTTCCATGCCACGCGTCTCTGCATGGCAGGATCAAATCTTGAGTATCCCATTGTCTTTTCTCCTAGGCCATCATTGGCCAAGGGAAGAGCATCCGAAGAAGGTAAAGATCTGGGCCGATTGCCGAACGGCCGAAATTGAAGCCCGAGAGGCCGAAAGCAGACGTCCAAGCTTATGAAGCCAAACGGGGCGATAATCGCTTGAATACCTGTGATACTCATCGTGCACGACAAGGCGCGTCACGTACGGACTTTCATCCAAAATCCCTTGCCACGAAATTCCTTCCTTCCGTGGGAAAAAACTTTTATGTATGGATTCGACGGTTTTACGTAGGGAGTATGTTGGTGGATCAAGAGTTCAAAGAAGCATGGGCTTGGATCATAAAGGCCGGATGGAAGGGCCTTTGCCCTCGTTGCGGTAAAGGACATATGTTCAGTTCATGGCTAAAGGTAACCGACAAGTGCGAAATATGCGGCCTCGACTATCGCTTCGCATCGCCTGATGACGGACCGGCGTTTTTCTCCCTGTGCGTCGTTGCCTTCGCTCTTCTCTTCGTCATCGTCTGGCTCCAGGTTGCGATAGGCCTGCCGATTGGACTGCTTTTCATCATCGCTATTCCCCTAATGGCAGTCGGTTGCATATTGCCGCTACGGCCCATCAAGGGCTGGCTTGTAGCCTCTCAATTTGTCAACAAGGCCATCGAAGCTGGTACCGAGCAGCTGTGGACCGATATGCATGATCGAGAGGACGAAGCTGGAAATGGCCGCTTGGATCCCTGACCTCGGCGCAGCAGAAGGCCCCAAATATCTCGCGCTCGCGGACGCACTGACAGCTTCTATCAGGGCAGGTGAACTGGAGCCTGGCACACGGCTGCTGCCTCAGCGCGAAATGGCACGCCAACTCAGTATGGATCTGACGACGGTATCACGGGCATTCAAAATTGCCCGTCAGCGCGGGTTGATCGACGGTCGCGGCAAAGCGGGAAGCTTTGTGCGTGATGGTGCTTCATATTCCATAGATGCGGCAGTGCAGGTCGATACGGGATTGAACACACCTCCAGTCCCAGCGGGCGGCTCAATTCAAAATGCAATGAAGAAGGCGTTCGGGCAGGCTCTTGATCAAAGTGCAGGCTCGCTACTCCAATATCAGCCCGCTGTTGGAGATCAGGGTATTTGCCGAGCCGGAGCCGACCTTGCGGTTCGGCTCGGTCTCTCCCCGGGATCACATCAGATCGTTCTGACATCCGGTGGGCAGAACGCATTGCTGGCGGTGTCGCGCACTGTGCTCTCTCCCGGTGACAAAGTCGCATGCGGCGAATTCATTTATCCTGGTTTTCGCGCTATTGCATCCCGTTTGGGGATCAAACTTGTTCCGCTGCCTGAGATGAATGCAGCTGCACTTGATCATGCTTGCACAGAGAACAAGATTACCGCCCTTTACGTGGTCCCAACAAACGATAATCCTACGGCCGCTACTATACCCGTCTATGAAAGAGAGAAAATTGCGGAGGTCGCCCTTCGCCATAACTTGCAGATTATCGAGGACGATGCCTACGGGCTGTTGCCAAAACGTTTCTTGCCAGCGATTTCAAGCCTCATGCCGCAGCGATCTTGGCATATTCTCAGCACCTCGAAAACTATTTCGCCTGCTCTTAGAATTGCTTTTGTCAGCGCACCGAGCGTCGCCGACGCGATAAGGCTGAGGGGGGAAGTACATGATATTGCGGTAATGCCGCCTCCGCTGAATGCAGCTATGGTTGCACTGTGGCTACGCGATGGAACTTTTGACACATTGCTATCTGCTGTTCGGACGGAGGCCGAACGGCGCTCACAACTAGCAGCAAATATCTTAAGTGGTTACTCCATGGGGCGCCATCCCCAAGGTTATCATATCTGGCTGCAACTGCCAGAAGGAGCGTCTGCTTCGTACCTTTCGCAGAAGCTCGCTGCCGCAGGCGTTGGGGCAATTCCTTCAGATCGGTTTGCGGTCAGGAAGACGGACATTCAAGCGCTCAGGGTGTCGCTGGGCGGCGTCACACCGCAAGCGACCGTTACGGCTGCGCTAAAGCAATTGGCTGGCCATCTAGCTTTGAACGCCGTGCAGCAGCCAGACGTTGTCTAAGGTGTTCAAGATTATGATCCTAGGATGGGTTGTGACGTGACCCTCGGGCTTTCCTCAGCCGCTTGAGCTTTGCGTTCTCGCTCTCAAAAGCTCGCAAACGACGAGCCTTGGAGATCCCCAGCCCCACATACTTAGACTTCCCGCTTTAGGTCGTTGCTTCCGACACTACGTGCCGACGAGCCAGATTAGTGGTCTGCGCTACCGCCTCGACCACTTCCAGAACGCCAATAGTTTGCTCTTCCGTAATCTCGCTCTCTTCATCTCGCCCGCCCTTCCGTTAGGGCCGGGCTCCAATGGGGATTGAAGTAAAACTAGGGGGTTACCTCAACTGTCATGAACGACCGCTTTTGATCGATACTTGGTATTGCTTCAACGTCCGAAGTTAGGGCGCAAAGCGGAAAGGCGGAAACTGGGCCGGAAGGAGAATGGCTCGTTCGGGTCATTAAACGCGATTAGCTGCCGTTCCTTCAATGCTAAATTATTAAGCCTGACGTCGTATCAATGCGGTGCAATCCCAATTCGGGTTGTCATTTTTTGTCGACGTTGCGCTAAGGATTGACGACCGATGGAACGACAATTCTATATTTTGTCAATATCGATCAGTTCCAGCAGCGCATCGCCCGCCTTGCTACGGTAGCGCTCCTTATGGCGCAGCCCGTAAAAGAGACGCGGATCGAGCTTGAACGGCAGACGGTGCAGTTTTCCGGAGGCCAGCAACGGCCCAGCGACGAGCGTCGAGATGACGGTATAGCCTGCACCCGCCGCAGTCGCCGAGCGCACCGCCTCATTAGACGGTAAAGTCAGCGCCACATTGAGATCGGCGATCGTCATACCGCGCGCCTTCAACGAAGCTTCGAACGTCGATCTTGTTCCCGAACCCTCTTCCCGCAGCACCCACGTCGCCGCGCTTAGCCATTTTGCGTTGATAGGCTCGTCCGTGGGCGCGGCACCGACCAGTGCCAGTTCGTCATGCCCAACCGTCCAGCGTGCCAGCGCAGGATCGTCGATCAAGCCTTCGACGAAGCCCAGTTCGGCGCTGCCCTCGTGGACCTGCTCGGCGGCCTGATCGCTGTTACCGATTGCCATCTGGACAATGATGCCAGGATAACGTTTGTGGAACCGCGCGAGCAAAGGCGGCAGCCAATAGCCCGCGATCGTCTGACTGGCGACCAGCGAGAGGCTGCCGCGTTCCAGCCCGCCATATTCTGCTAGCGTCCGCTCCGCGCTTGCCGCCCGGCCCAGCACCGCGCGCGCCTCGCTCAGGAACAGCCGTCCGGCTTCCGTCAGTTCGATGCGGCGACCGACCCGGTGGAACAGCGCCACGCCATGCCGTTCCTCCAGCGTCTTGATCGCCGCGCTGACCGCGGACTGGGTGATATTCAGTGCCTCGGCCGCGCGGGTCATATGCTCGCGCTCCGCAACGCCGACAAAGATCCGCAACTGATCGAGCGTCATGGGCCAGCGTTCTGTGTAGCGTCGTCTGGGGCAGTCGATTCTATAAGAGACATATTTTCGCCAGCCTTGGTTCTGGCGCTCAGTGCGGTCAGATAAGCCACGATCGCAGGCACGTCGGCTTCGGCGACCGGTGCACCAAAGATGTTCCTCATTTTCTCGACCTCCTTGTGCCATTCGTCCGATGACAATGGCGGCTGGTATAACGCCATCGATGCCGAGTGACAGGCCGTGCAATTGGCGTTCATTGCATCGACATTGGGACCATCCGGGTAGGTCGCCGCATCGTCCGGGAGATCGACGCTGACCGAGGCAAGAATTAGGCCAGGTCCTGAGACCATGCTCGGTTCGTCGGGCGTGCTTTGCGTATCCGCTGGCGCGGGTGGCTTGTGACTGCCTGGCGCTCCGATCGCAATCAGCGAAAAAATCAGAACCGCGAATATGCTGGCGAACATTTGTGAAGGACTGGGGGCTTTCATTTCATTCACTCCCTCAGGCCGCGTTGATTGTAATGGTTTCAGCGCCTGCCCGGCGATAGCCGCCCGGGTTCCAGTTTTGCGCCATCGGTTGAGTTTCGCCAGCGCTGTTAGTGCAGCGCACCGTCAGTGGCACCTTACCGCCATGGGGCAGCTTGGCTGAAATTTGCCACCTACGAAAACTATAACGCCCTTCGTCTGGACTCAACTCTGTAGGATACCAATGGCGTCCGCCATCCGGCGAAATATCGACCTTTGCCACGCCCCTGGTGCCCCCCATCGCTATTCCGCGAATGGGAACGACATCGGCCAGACGCACGCTCGCCCCTTCGGAAAGATTGGTGATCCAGGCCCGCGGCACCATCGTGCTGATCGGGACCGTAGAATAGCCGGTCTGACCCGGCGTCACGTCAGCCCAGCGGTTATCGGGGAGCTTGTAAGCCTTCGCCATCCAGAAATTCTCGTCCGCATGGTCGAGCACTTCGATATCGCTGAGCATCTTCACCCAATAGGTGGAAAACCAGCCAGGAACGATCAGGCGCAAAGGAAAGCCATTGAGCAGCGGCAGTGCCTCGCCGTTCATTGCGAACGCCAACATCACCTCACCGTCGCGCGCATGATCGATCGCCAGCGATTTCTTGAAATCCGGGCCTGTCGGCACAACCGGTTCGTCCATGCCGGAAAAGCGCACTTGCCGGGCGCCTGCCTTTACGCCTGCCTTGTCCAACACGTCGCGCAGTCGCACGCCCATCCATTTGGCGTTGCCCATCGCGCCATGGCCCCACTCGCCGCCCGGAACCGGCGGCTGGAAGAAGCCGCGTGAATTGCCGGAGCACTGGTTCACTGCCGCAATTTCCACGCGAGGCAAATCGTTGAGTAGCGCGGCAAGAGATATGGATAGGGGGCGCTCGACCGCGCCATGAACCTTAAGCCTGAACTGATCGACATCGACGCTCGGTGGGATCACCGCCCAATGCCATCGCACGAAGAAGCGATCATTGGGCGTGAACACGCTGCCGTCGAACACCTCCATGGGCGTTTCGAGCAAGGGCGGACGATTGCGCTGCAGGATCATCGGGCCCTTTTGCGGAAAGGCCGCAGTCATTTCGCGCATCGAAGGGCTGCCCGGCAGGCCCAGATTGGCAAGCGCCTGCGCAAGCGCCGGGGTGGCAAAGGCGGTGATCCCGCCGAGCGCCGACGCCTGCAGGACCCGGCGACGACTGGTGGATGCACTAAGCGGATCATTCATATTAGGTCTCCTCTTGCCGCACAGATTGCGCGCCTGACTTTGATCGGTCCAACCGATTTTGAATACCATTTCAATAAGCAGTGGTGATGAGTTCCAAATCTGTGGTCCTCGCCAGGATAACAAGCAAACCAGATTGGAATGACCATAAACATGCGTTGGAATTGATTGATTGGCATCGCGATAATGGCTGCAGGAACGAGGCCTACTTGTTCCGCAGCCAATGGGAGGCCGTCATGGTAACCGCATTCAAACTCGATGTCGAACGCCCAATTGTAAGGACTCCTTTGGCGCCGCCGCTGCGGATCATGCAGCAAACAGATCCCTACGCGCCGCTCGAACGCCATGAAACCAATGTTGGCGCGACAGGCCTTCATCCCGCTGTGCTGGTCATGACGGCGGGCGGCTATGCCGCCATGCTTGCAAGTTTTTGGGCTATGTTCGCCCGCGATCTGTCCGCCATTTTCGTGCTCTGCGCAATCACCGGCCTCATGCTGGTCTATTTCACCCTGTTGTTCGGCGGCATCCTTCTTGCTGATGCTCCGACACCAGGATCACAGCGTAGCTTTCCAGCCTTTCTGAGGGGTCAAGTCGATACGCTGACCGGTTTGGTCGAAGGACGCGAAGCGCTGCTGATGATTGCCGGGCCGCCTGCAGTGCTGGCGGTAATGGCCGCCGCAATCGGCCTTATCGCCAATCTCTCGCTCGCTTGAACAACTACCTCACTCGCACGACCCGAAAGTTCATCAATATGAGCCATTCCGCCATGACCCAGTCCGTTCTGGACCGCCTTCCCGACAAACCTTCCATGCCAGGCATTCTGCCCGGGCTGCTCCTCTGTATTGCGGTCACCGCAATTGCATTCGCCTTTGCTCAGCTGGAAGAAAGGTTGTTCGGCACTGCGTGGCTGGAGCCGCTGGTGCTGGCGATCATCATCGGCACCGCGATCCGCACCGCCTGGACGCCGTCCGCGCGCTGGTTTCCAGGGATCGATTTCAGCGCCAAGCTGTTGCTCGAGATCGCGGTGGTGCTGCTGGGCGCGTCGGTCAGTGCGGCGACCATATTGGCGGCCGGGCCTGCGCTTCTGGTAGGGATCGCTGGCGTCGTCGTGCTGGCGATCGGCGCGAGCTTCACCATCGGACGATTGCTGGGTCTGTCCAAGCGTATGGCTACCTTGATCGCATGCGGCAATTCGATCTGCGGCAATTCGGCGATCGCGGCGGTGGCACCGGTGATCGGCGCGGACAGCGACGATATCGCCGCATCGATCGCCTTTACCGCGGTGCTCGGTGTGGTGGTGGTGCTTGGGCTACCGCTGATCGGCTTTGGCCTTGCAATGAGCGGGCTGCAATATGGCGCGCTCGCCGGGCTGACCGTCTATGCGGTGCCGCAAGTGATCGCTGCCGCAGCGCCGCTCGGGACGGCGGCGGTCCAATATGGCACGCTGGTCAAGCTGGTGCGGGTGCTGATGCTCGGCCCAGTCTGCCTGATATTGTCGCTGCTGGCCCCGCTTATGCGCGAAGAAACTGACGAGCCTGCTCCGCATGTGACGGCGGGGGACCGGCCCAAGGCAGGCAGGCCGCCGATCCACCACCTTATTCCCTGGTTCATCGTCGGCTTTCTCGGCATGGTAGGCGCTCGCTCGCTGGGCGCAATCCCGGAGACGGCGCTGGCACCGGCCGCGACCGCGGCTACGCTGCTCACGGTAATATCGATGGCGGCGCTCGGCCTTGGCGTGGACGTGCGCACGGTGGCCAAAGCAGGCGGGCGGGTGACCGCGGCAGTCGTTCTGTCGCTACTCGTGCTCGGCTCCATCAGCTTTGCGCTGATCCGGCTGCTGGGTCTCGTGTGAAACCATCTGAGACGGGCACACGCGATTGGAATGGCCGACTCTGAGGAGTTCTCCTCGCACACTGAGTCGCCAACTTGAAGGCGCGAAGTTCCGTCAGCTATCTGAACGAACGGCTGCTTTTAGGATTACATTGCGACCGCTCGAATGACCGAAATTAGGGCGCTTAGCTGCCATCGGTGCCAGTCTGGACGGACGATAGTTTTCGGGGAAAGATTGAACTCACCGGAACGACCGAGGTTGGGGCGCTAGCCCGCTGGTTTCTAAGTCGGTTTAACGTCCAATCATAAGAGGCTGAGGGCTAAAGTGTGGGTAAAGATTTGCAGCGCGGCACAAACAACATTACATTTCAGTGTCTTAGGAAATAGTAGCAGCGGACACCCGCTCCGCCATCTTTCAGTCCGTATTGATCCATATCTATCCGCAGACCCGCGCAGACCTTGACGTTTTCGCGGTTTTCGATTTGATTGTGATCCACCCGGTTCCGCCCCAATCCATGTCGATTGGGGGTAGATCGGAGGTATAGAAACAATCGGTTTGGGGGTGGCGGATGCTGACGGACAGACAAGTGCGGACGGCCAAGCCGCGCGACAAGGCTTACAAACTGGCCGATCGGAACAGCCTGTTCCTGCATGTGAGCGCCGAGGGCGCATAAGAGCTTCCGCTATAAATACCAATTCGACGGCAAGGAGCAGTTGCTGGTCATTGGTGCATTTCCGGACGTAGGACTGGGCGATGCGCGCGAGGCGATGGAAAGTGCGCGCAAGCTACTGAAGGAAGGGCGCAACCCGAAGCACGGCGTCGCCAAGAAGCGGCTGCTGGGTGACATGAGTTCGGACTATAGCTTCGAGACGATCGCGCGCCGCTGGTATGCGCAGCAGGTCGACGTGTGGAAGCCGGTACACGCGCAGGATGTAATGCGGAGCATGGAGCGCGATCTGTTCCCCCATCTGGGACATCTGCCGCTGGAGGACATCGATACGCAACTGCTGCTGGCGGTGCTTTAAAAAGTGCAGGACCGCGGCGCGATCGAGAGCGCGCACCGGCTGAAGCAGCGTGTGCGATCTGTATATAGGTTTGCCAGAGGCATGGGGATCAAATGCGAGAACCCTGCCATCAATGTCGGCGAGGCGATGAAAAAGGTGCCTAAAGCCAAGCGCTATCCGACTCTCACCGATGTGAACGATATTCGCCGTTTCCTCGCAATCATTGACGATGCAGGCGCATCGCCTGTTACTCGCCTGTTACTCGCCTGTTACTCGGCTGGCCTCACGCTTCCTCGCGTTGGTTGCGCAGCGCCCTGGAATGGTTCGCCATGCTGAATGGGTCGACATCCAAGGCATCGATTTCGCAACATTCGATAGCGACAGCAGCGAAGCTACCTGGGTTGTGCCTGCGGAAAAGATGAAGCTCGAAGCAGACCAACGGCAGGACGATGACTATGATCACCTAGTGCCGCTCAGCCAAGCAGCCGTGGAAACACTCCGGGCGGTTCATCGCCTGAGCGGCAACTGCCCTATATCTTTCCAGCGATCACCTCCGGCCTGCAGCCCCTAAGCGAGAACGTGGTTGGCTACCTATACAACCGCGAGGGCTACAAAGGCCGCCACGTCCCGCATGGCTGGCGCTCCAGCTTCTCCACTATCATGAACGAAGCCATCGGCGCGGAGCTTGGTCAGGACATTCGCGTGATCGGTGACCGCCTGATTATCGATCTAATGTTGGCGCATGTGCCTGCGGGCATGTTTGAGAGCGAGTTTCGCTACAACCGGGCCAAATACATGCCGCGGCGCCGGGAGCTGGCAGAGGAATGGGCAAAATTGATTATGGAAGGCGCTATCGAACCCAATGCAATTATCCTGAGCCCACGCCGGAAAAGAAGGACTTAGGGGCGGCTGTCTTTTCTCTGCTCTACCCATTGATCTATCTCGCGTTCCGACCACAGGGCTTTGCCGCCATCGCCTACCCGTTTTGGGAAATGGCCGTCCGACATCATCGCGTAGATTTTGGATCGACCGAATCCGGAAAGCTCTTTGACCTTTTCCAATCCGATCAGACGATCTTGAGGGTTGGACCGGATCAGCTGTACGCCTGAGCCATTTGCTATTGGAGACGGCGCCCCAACGAATTGCTCATTCTGCTTATGTTGCTCACGCTGCGTGAGTGCATAACGAGGATCGAAATTACACCGCAGCTGATAATCGGACAATGTGTCGTCGGTTGGTAAGCTCATCAAAAGCTGCTCGAAATGTTGCTTGTCGACGAAGATATGGTGCGTCGGCTCAGCATCGCTGTCAGCCCAGTGTTCGAGATTCAGTGCTCCTGTTGCGAAGCGCGCCAGGCAGTTGTCTAGCTCCCACATGCATGCCGGCATGGGAACAACTTCTCCGCCGCCAAAGGGACGTGTGAATGATGTCATCACCCCCGACAGAAAATCGTCGATGAAATACCGGCTCTGAAGCGCTACCAGATCTTTCAGACAATCGTTCTCGGCGTCGTCGGACGGCACGGCGAATATCGAGGATAGTTCATACGGCTCGATCTCAAGCCGAAAACGCACCACATTTGCGAACGCTTCAACCAGAGAGATGCGGCCAGTGGAAGCAAGGTCTAGCCTGCCGTCATAAACTGACCAGTAATCAATCGCGGAGGACGTTTCGGTTATCACAGGAGCGGTGATATCTGTACGAGCTTCTCATAGCGTTAACGGCAGCTTCGCGCCCCAGTTTCTGACGTTCCGCCGATAACAGCGCGGTGCTGAAAGCTGCCGTTCGTGCGAGAAAGATCCCGCGGCAAATTTGCGTTTCAACTCAGGTCATTCAGCCAGCAACAGTCCGTAAGTCGCCGCAACGCGGGGGTGTTTACTGCACACGAACCGGCGAATCGCCGAGTTCGCGCGCTGCGACAAGGTGGAGTGTCCTTGTTTCTGCCAGATCGCGCTCGGTAAATCATTCATGCCCGGCAACCCGGATCGACTTGCCCAGCAGCGCTTGCACATAGATACGCTGGACGAGCGCATAGACGATCACCGTCAGCGGTGCCGCCAGCAGCACCCCCAGCAATCCGAACAGCAGCCCGGCCGCGACCACTGCGAACAACAGCACAGCAGGCGGGACATCGACCGCGTGCTTCTGGATCATCGGCTGCAGGAAATTGCCTTGGAGCTGCTGAACCAGCAGGAACAGCCCGACCGTCCACAGCGCAGTGGCTGGGGATACGGTAAACGCGAGCAGAACCGCCGGCACGCCAGCAATAACGGGTCCAATCATCGGGATCACGTCCAGCAGCCCCGCGATCAGCCCCAGCCCGCCTGACGCAGGCACGTCGAGAATGGCCAGTCCCGCCCAACTCAATGCTGCAACCACCAGCGAAGACACCGCTTGGCCCACCATCCATCCGCGTAATCCCCGCGACGCATCATCCAGCGCCGTCGCTGCAACCTCTTCCGCGCGGTGGGGCATCAGCAACAGCAATCCGCGACGATACACAGAGGGATCGCTCGCGAAGAAGATCGCGCCTACGAAAACAAGAATAAAATTTGCCAGCGCGCTGCCCGCGCTGAGCACATAGCCCCCCAACTGTCCGGCGTAGCGCGACAGGTCCCCGCTGCCCTGGTCAATCAGGCCGCGCACCGAATCGTCCAGCCCTAGACGATCGAGAAATTCCCGCAGCTGTTCGATCGCGGGCGGAATGCTTTCCCTGATCGTATCGAACTCGCCTGCCATTTGTGTTCCAAACAGGCCGAACGCGCCGACAAAAACGGTGAGCAGCAGAAGGACCGCCAAGGTCAAGGACGGCCCACGGTTCAGACCGGTAGCCTTCATGATCGCGCGTGTAATTGCATCGAAGACGGCCGCCAGCACCAGCGCGGAGAACACGAGCAGCAGGAAATGGCTGAGTTCGATCACCAGCCATGCGACGCCCACAATGGCAACAATCGCGACCGTAATGGCCGCAATATGTCCAATGCTGTAGCGACGATCCATGTGCGGTTTGGTGGGTTGGGTCATGGTGTCCGCGGGTCCTGCTTAACGGATGAAATTGAGCCTATCCTCCCCGCGTTTAACGTTTGCTTCGCCAGATTGCGAGAGCTGTTCAGAACATGCGAAAGCCCGCTGTTTTTTCGATCTCACTGCAGCTGATAGGGGGCTTTTCCTTGGGTTCAACTGGGCAGCATTTGCGACATATTTTTGGCTCTCGTCGGTTCGAGGCAATGGAGTCGTTCACGCGGTGGCCTCATGAACGAACGGTCATTTTTGGCGAAGTGTGAGGTTGCCTAACCGCAAGAGCTTAGTTTTGCAGATATTGGCAAAGCCAAACCAGTGCCTCCATTTGAGAGCGGCCACCTAACCTGCCACTCCGCGACCGGACCAGTTTCTGCCTGTCCCTAAAGCGCCCTAATGTCAGTCATAGATGGGCGCCGAAACAACTCCCGATAGCAGACAGTCGGCTCTTTGGCGCCAGACGGCGATCGGGTGGACGCGGATACCATCAACTGGGACATTCACTCCAGCATCTCATGAGTGACCCCGAGCAGGATTTCATTGACCGGAGCTCGCGACCGACAATTATGTGAAGCGGACTCAACCGGTAAGTGTGCAGGAAGGCGACTGTCCCCCGTCAGCGCCAATGGCACAGATTTGAGGTTGTGATTTAAGGAGGATTTGGGCTTCGTCGTAGTGACGAAGGAGCGAAGATGAAGCCCAAATCCTCGAAGTCCAAATTGCCTGCCGAGCAGGTGGTGAAAGACATCCGCCGCAAGACCCGTCGGCATTTTTCCGCTGAAGACAAGATCAGGATTGTGCTCGACGGCCTGCGCGGTGATGACTCCATTGCCGAACTGTGCCGTCGCGAAGGCATCGCCCAGAGCCTGTATTACACCTGGTCCAAGGAGTTCATGGAGGCTGGCAAACGCCGCCTGGCTGGTGACACTG
>NZ_ATUR01000010.1 GCF_000420305.1 Novosphingopyxis baekryungensis DSM 16222
AGCGCCGATGGTACTATTGCTCAAGCACTGGAAGAGTAGGTCGTCGCCAGGCATTGCAGCCGGCGCATCAAGGGAAAACCCATTCATAATGACATTATTTTGGCCTCAGGCGCCGGTAGCCGCATCCGCGGCTTTGGCTATCGCGCCATAAGGCGCGGCGGCCGATCGGCCTTGCGAAGCCTCTGGCTTCGTTTATCCCCTGAGATCATCGATATCATCTTCGGGACCTTGCAGGTCTCGCATCGCGGGATGGAGCAGTCCGGTAGCTCGTCAGGCTCATAACCTGAAGGTCGCAGGTTCAAATCCTGCTCCCGCAACCAAACAAAACAGCCTCGCCCCACCGGCGGGGCTTTTTTTTCGTCCTAAACCCGCGTGGTTCGGCAGCAGCGCATCCCGGTCTTGGCAAGAAAGGCCAAAGCCGCTTATGCAGAGGGTCCGCGAGGTTAGGGAAACGATCCATGGCACGGCCCCATGAGGCGGCACCTCTTCACGCCCATCGCCTGCAATCGCGCCGGTTCATGTGGCTCTACGGACTCGCATGGGCCGGAGGAGCCGTGTCCTATGTGCCTTTTCTCACGCTTTTGCTGCCACTGCGCGTGGCGGACCTTGCAGTGGGGCAGGCGGTCCAATGGCTTGGCTATATCAGCTTTGCCGGAGCGATTGCGGCGAGCTTGGGCGGCATTGTCTTTGGCTGGCTGAGCGACATCAGCGGCACGCGGAACTGGTGGATCGGGGCGGGGCTGGTTCTAAATGTCGCGTTGCTGATGGCGATGTCGCAGATCAGTGCTGTGGTGCCCCTCGTGGCGGTGCTGATCCTGTGGCAGTTCGGCCTGAACATGATGCTTGGTCCCCTGGCAGCCCTTGGCGGTGATCTGGTGCCCGATCGGCAGAAGGGCATGCTTGGCGGATTGCTCGCCTTTGCTCCAGCTGCGGGGGCCGCGGCGGGCGCCGTCATCACCATACCGGGTCTGGCGGCGGCAGAGGGGCGATTCATGGTGGTCGCCGCCATGATCATAGCGTGTGTCTTGCCGCTGCTGCTGTTCGGCCGCCCGGTCGCATTTCCGGAACTAATGACGACATCGCCGCGCGATATCCACCACAGATCGGCTGCGCAGTGCGGCATGGTGCGGATGTGGATCGCCCGGCTCGCCGTACAAATTTCCGAAGCGGCCCTGTTCGCCTATCTGCTCTATTATTTCCGTTCCATCAATCCGGACATCCGCGATGCAGACAGCGCCCGCATTTTCAGCGTCGTTCTGGTTGTCGCTATTCCCCTGGCCCTGTTCGCGGGGCGCTGGGCCGACCGGAATGGAAAAGCGATCATTCCGCTGCGTTGGACTGCCGGCCTTTCCGCGGGCGGACTGGTGATCATGGCGGCGTCCGACGGTATCGTCGGCGCGCTGGCGGGGTATATTCTGTTCGGTCTGGCAACCACCGTTTTCCTGTCGCTACACGCCAGTCAGATGCTGCGGGTGCTGCCGCGCCCGAGCACAAGAGGACGGGATCTGGGGCTGTTCAACCTCACCAACACCGTGCCATCGCTCATCATGCCGTGGCTGACCATCGCGATCGTGCCCAGCTTCGGTTTCGCGCCATTATTTTGGTTGCTCGCCATGCTGGCCGCCTTCGCCTGTATCCTGCTGACCACGATCAAGGCCTTGCCCAAAGCGGCTTGAAATTCAAAACCAGCCGTGTAACCCCGTCTTTGATAACGTTCACAACTGTAAAAGTGAGGCGGGGATGGGATTGATCGGTAAAAGGCCGCTGCTGGCGGCGCTCCTGGCGTGCGGCACGGCGGCCTGCACGCAAATGCCACCTATGGGCACGGCGTCGGCCAGCTCTGCGGCACAAGATGACGCGGCGCTGTCCGCCGAGGCGCATGCCGCGCTCTGGCCCAGCGCCCACAGTCCGTCCGCCATCACCGATGCCGCCACCGAAGCGACCATTGCCCGGATGCTGGCAGCGATGACGCTGGAGCAGAAAGTCGGCCAGACGATTCAGGCCGATATCAGCACGATCAACCCGGCCGATCTGGCCGCATATCCGCTGGGATCGATCCTGGCTGGCGGCAATAGCGGACCATATGGCGATGAGCGTGCCAGCGCCGCCGAATGGGACCGGCTCGTCACCGAATTTCGCGCCGCCTCCATGGCGCCGCGGGCCGATGGCATAGCCGTGCCCATCCTGTTTGGCGTGGACGCCGTGCATGGCCACAACAATATTCCAAACGCCACGCTGTTGCCGCACAATATCGGCTTGGGCGCGGCGCATGATCCGGAGATGATTCGGCGTATCGGCGCGGTCACCGCGGCGGAGATCGCCGGAAGCGGGATAGAATGGACCTTCGCGCCGACCCTTGCGGTGCCGCAGGATCTGCGTTGGGGCCGCAGTTATGAGGGCTATTCGGCAGACCCGGCCCTCGTAGTCGCCTATGCGAAGGCGATGACGCTCGGCCTGCAGGGTCCATTGCGCGCGGGAGAAGATATTGCGGCCAACCATGTCGCGGCCACCGCCAAGCATTTTCTGGCCGATGGCGGCACGGAAGGCGGCAAGGATCAGGGCGATGCCAAAATTTCCGAACGCGAGCTGATTGCCACCCATGCGCAGGGCTATCCTGCCGCGATCGACGCTGGCGCGCTGACCGTCATGGCCAGCTTCTCCAGCTGGAACGGCGTAAAAAACCACGGCAACCGGTCGCTTTTGACGGATGTGCTCAAGGACCGCATGGGATTTGAGGGGCTGGTGGTCGGAGACTGGAACGGACATGGGCAGATCGATGGCTGCACCGTGACCGATTGTTCCAAGGCGCTGGAAGCGGGGCTGGACCTGTTCATGGCACCCGACAGTTGGAAGGGCCTGTTCGACAGCACGCTGCGCGATGCCCGTTCGGGCAAGCTTTCCATGACGCGTCTGGACGATGCCGTGCGCCGCATTTTGCGGGTAAAGGCCAAGCTGGGCCTGCTGGAGGAAAGCCCGCCGGTGCGCCGTGATTATGCCGCCATCGGCGCGCCCGATCATCTCGCTTTGGCACGAGAAGCGGTCTCCAAGTCGCTGGTTCTTCTGAAGAACAACGGATCGACCCTGCCGATCAAGCCCGGTGCCAGGGTGCTGGTGGCCGGCAAGGGCGCGGATGACATGGCGATGCAGGCCGGTGGCTGGACGGTCAGCTGGCAAGGCACCGATGTCGTGCGGTCCGATTTTACCAATGGCCAGACCATCTGGGAGGGCATTTCCGCCGCCGTCGGAGAGGCGGGCGGCAGCGCGCAGCTATCGGCCGACGGCAGTTTTTCGGCCAGGCCCGATGTGGCCATCATGGTGTTCGGCGAGGCGCCCTATGCGGAGTTTCAGGGCGATGTTCCCACGCTGGATTATCAGCCTGCCGGCGCAACCGACCTGGCGCTGCTCCAGAAGCTGAAGGCGGCGGGCATACCGGTGGTATCGCTGTTTCTCTCGGGCCGTCCGATGTTCGTGAACCCGGAAATCAACGCTTCGGACGCGTTTGTGGCGGCGTGGCTGCCGGGATCGCAGGGGGCGGGCGTAGCGGATGTGCTCGTCGCGCGCCGCGACGGCACGACCATGCATGATTTTACCGGCAGACTGCCCTTTGCCTGGCCGGCAGATGCGCGCTCGCCAGTGACGGAGCCGCTCTTCGCGGCGGGTTATGGCCTGGATTACGGCGCATCCACCATGGTGCCGCAGCTTTCCGAGGATCCGGTGATCGACGTGGCTGCCGCGCTGAATGTGGAGAATTTCTTCGGGGCCGGGAAGGCGCAGTCCCCCTGGGTCATGACGATTACCGATGCGGGCGGCGCCCGGATCGTGGGATCGCCGCCGGTGAACAGTCCGGCCAATGCCGTCACGACGCGATCGGTGGACTTCAATGCGCAGGAAGACGCCAAGGAGATCGTCTGGACCGGCGACGGCGCGGTCAGCATCGATGGGCCGGCAGCCGATCTGTCGCGGCAGCTGAACGGTGCCTTTGCGTTGCGGATCGACGGGCAGATCGTGCAGCGCGGCGCGGGGACGGTGGTGCTGGCGATGGGCAATCAGCGTCTGGATATCAGCGATCGCATCGCCCGGCTCCCGATCGGCCAGCCCAGCACCTTGATGGTGCCGCTGCGCTGCTTTGTCGATGCCGGGGCGGATATGACACAGATGGGCAATGCGATGCGGCTTGAGGCGGAGAGCGGATTTGCGATGATCCTGGCGTCTGCCAAAATCGAGGCGGTGGGCGAGAATCTGCCATGCCCTGCGCCAGCCGGCTGATTGCTGCGTCGATCCGCTGCGCCGCCTGTTTGCGATAAGAGAATAAGGGGAAACGAGATGCCGAGAATAGCCAAATGGGCCGCCATCGCGGTGCTGCCACTCTGCGGGTGCCAGACCATGGCCGATCCCGCCCCGCCGGCATCTTCATCCGGATCGACGCTGTTTGCCGATGAGTTCAATGCCGGCGCGCTGGACCGCAGCAAGTGGAATGTCGAAGGGCCCGCCTTCTGGGTGAACAATGAGCAACAGGCCTATGTCGATGCGCCGGAAACCATCCAGATGCTGCCCGAGGGATCGGTCGAGGGCGCAGATGGCGGCGTGCTGGCGCTGAAGCCGGTCTTTCGCGAGGGATACAAGACCCCGACCGGGCGCACCGCCGATTTTATCTCGGGCAGGATCGATACCAGCGAGAAGTTCGCCTTCACCTATGGCACGGCCTCCGCGCGCATCAAGATGCCCGATGCGGTGGGGGTCTGGCCCGCTTTCTGGCTGCTCGGCTATGGCGAATGGCCCGGCAGCGGGGAGACCGACATCATGGAATATGTCGGCGAAAAGGGCTGGACCGCCGTGGCCATGCACGGCCCCGGCTATTCCGGCGAAACACCATTGGTGAACCGATTCTATTTCGACGACGGCACCGATGTGACCAGCTGGCATGTCTATTCGGTCGATCGATCGCCCGACGAGCTGGTGTTCAAGGTGGATGGCCGCCCGACCTATCGCGTCACCCGCGCCATGGTCGAACATTATGGCAAGTGGGTCTATGACCGGCCACAATATGTCATCCTGAACTTTGCGCTGGGCGGGGTCTATCCGTCCAAGGTCAATGGCATCGAAGAACCCTATAGCGGTCTGCCGCAAGCGACCGTCAGCCGCATCCAGCGCGGCGATATCGCCATGTATGTCGATTGGGTGCGCGTGGAAAAAGCGGTCGGCGAATAGGGGCGGGCGGTCGGCACCGCTCCGCATACCCACGCCACCGGCCATCGGCTGATCGAGCATCGGCGCATGGTCTGAGCGGGCGTGGGCGCGGTGATTGTGCCGAAATCCGCCCTTTTCCATTGCCGCCCGGTGGTGCCATAGGGCGCCATCATGACTTCTCTCGATCAGATGCAGCGCGATCTCGACGCGCTGGGCCGGCAAGGCCGGCGGCGGGCCTTGCGGCCGATTGCGGGTGTGGACTTTTCCTCCAACGACTATCTTGGGCTCGCCCGCGCGCCTGCCCTGCGGGATGCGGCCAGCAATGCGCTGGCACGCGGCGTCGCGCTGGGCTCCGGCGGGTCCCGGCTGCTGCGCGGCAATGATGGCGAGCATATTGCGCTGGAAGCCGAAGCGGCGGCGCATTTCGGGTCGCAGGCCGCGCTGTTCGTCGGCAGCGGCTATGCGGCCAATACCCTGCTGCTGGCCACCTTACCGCAGCGCGGCGATCTGGTGCTGTACGATGCGCTGATCCATGCCAGCACCCATGAAGGCATGCGCCTTGGCCGCGCCGAGTTCCGTGCCTTTGCCCATAATGATCCAGCCGCTGCACAGGACGCCATCGCCGCGTGGCGTAAGCAGGGCGGCACCGGTCATGTCTGGATTGCGGTGGAAAGCCTTTACAGCATGGATGGCGATCGCGCCCCGCTGGCAGCCTTCGATGCGCTGGCGCAGCGCGAGGGTGCGATGCTTCTGATCGATGAGGCGCATGCCACCGGCGTCTATGGCGCGCAGGGGCGGGGCCTGGCGGACGGGATGGACCGGCAGGCGCATGCTATCGTCATCCGTACCTGCGGCAAGGCGCTGGGCTGTGAAGGCGCGCTGATCCTCTGCGCTGCGCCGGTCCGCGAATTCCTGATCAACCGCGCGCGCGGGTTCATCTTCTCAACCGCCCCGTCGCCGCTGATCGCCGCCGTGGTGCGCGCGAGCCTGATGCTGTTGTCAGGCGGCCAGGCAAGACAGGACCGCCTGCATCGGCTGATCGACCATGCCGGGCGCGCATGGTCGGCTATCGGCATCGATCCGTCGGGGTCGGCCATCCAGCCCGTGGTGCTGGGCGATGCAGGCCGGGCGATGGACATGGCGCATGCGTTGCAGCAGCGCGGCTACGATATTCGCGGTATCCGCCCACCGTCGGTGCCGGAAGGCGGCGCCCGGCTGCGGATCACGCTGACCTTGAATATCACCGAGCAACAGGTCACCGATCTGGCCGCTTGCCTGAAGGACCTGTTATGAGCCCCATCATCGTCACCGGCACCGATACCGATGTCGGCAAGACCGTGTTCGCCGCCGCCCTGACCGATGCGCTGGGTGCCCATTACTGGAAGCCGGTACAGGCGGGGCTGGAGGCGGGCGGGGATGCCGGCGGGGTCGCCGGGCTCGGCATTCCAGCGGCGCGAATCCTGCCCGAGGCTTATCGCCTGACCACGCCCTGCTCGCCGCATCGATCCGCCGAGATCGACGGCGTCACCATCGATCCGGCCTGGCTCGCTCTGCCGGACGTGGACGGCGCTCTGGTGATCGAGGGGGCGGGGGGCGCGCTCGTGCCATTGCGCGCGGACCTGCTCTATGCGGATCTGTTCCAGCGCTGGGGCTGCCCGGTCGTCATCGTGGCGCGCACGGCGCTCGGCACGATCAACCATAGCCTGATGACCGTGGAGGCCCTGAAGGCGCGCGGCGTGCCCATTCTCGGCATCGCGTTCAACGGCCCGCCCGAAGAGGAGAGCGAGGCCATCATCTGCCGCATCGCGGGCGTGAAGCGGCTCGGGCGTCTGCCGATGCTCGCCCCGCTCAACCGGGAAACGCTCGCAGAAGCCTTCGCCAAGTCGTTCGACAGGAAAGACTTTCGATGACCGACAGCCCGATCTGGCACCCCTTCACCCAGCATGGCCTGCGTGAACCGATCCCGCGCATCGCGCGCGCTGAAGGGGCCGCACTGTTCACGGCGGACGGCCGGCGGATCATCGACGCGATCTCGTCCTGGTGGGTGACCACCCACGGCCATGCCCACCCGCGTATCGCCGCGGCCATTGCTGATCAGGCCGCGCGGCTGGACCAGATCATCTTTGCCGGTTGGACGCATGAACCGGCAGAAAGGCTGGCGGCAGGATTGCGCGCGATCATGCCGGACAGTCTGACGCGCCTGTTCTTTTCCGATTCCGGCTCGACCAGCGTGGAAGTCGCGCTGAAAATGGCACTTGGTTACTGGCTGGATCGTGGGGAGGCGCGCCACCGTATTCTGGTGCTGGAACATGGCTATCATGGCGATACCATCGGCGCGATGTCGGTGGGCGCGCGCGGCGCTTTCAACCGTGCTTATGAGCCGTTGCTGTTCGACGTCGAGACGATACCCTTTCCTGTCAACGGGCATGAACAGGCCTGTCTGGATGCGCTGGAGCGCGCCTGCCGCGCCGGCGCGGCGGCGTTCATCGTCGAGCCGCTGATCCTTGGGGCGGGCGGCATGCTGGTCTATTCCGCGCAGACATTGGCCGAGATGCGCCGCATCTGCGCCCGGCACGATGTGCTGTTCATCGCCGATGAAGTGATGACCGGCTGGGGGCGCACGGGCACGCTGCTGGCCTGCGAACAGGCCGGTATCGTGCCCGATATCCTGTGCCTGTCCAAGGGGCTGACGGGCGGGGCGGTGCCGCTGGCCGTGACCATGGCGGCAGAGCCGATCTTTCAGGCGCATTATCATGCAGACCGGGCGCGGATGTTCTTCCATTCGTCCAGCTACACCGCCAATCCCATCGCATGCGCGGCGGCCAACGCCAATCTGGCCATCTGGCGCGAGGAGCCGGTGCGCGACCGCATAGCCGCATTGGCGGCGCGGCAGGAGACGCGGCTGTCGGCCCTTGCAGAGCATGACGCGGTGCATCATGCGCGGCAGATCGGCACGATTGCCGCCATCGATATCGGCGCGGGCGCGGGCTATCTGAGCGATCTGGCACCCCGGCTGCTCGCCTTTTTCCGGGAGCGCGATGTCCTGCTGCGTCCGCTGGGCAACACGGTCTATATCATGCCGCCTTACTGCATTTCGGACGAAGACCTGGACCTTGTCTATCACGCCATCGAGGCCGCGATCGAACAGGTCACCTGAACAGGCCGAACGGCCAAGATTGGCCTGAAAATTTCACCGGCCCATTGCACGGTTCGTTCGAACGAACTAAATGGCGCCCGTGACTCCGGACAAACTCCTCGACGTTGCCATCGCGATCTTCGGCCTGCACGGGCCGGAAGGCGCGAGCACGCGGCAGATCGCCAAGGCGGCGGACACCGCCATGTCGGCGATCACTTATCATTATGGCGGCAAGGAGGGCCTGTATCTGGCCGCTGCCGACCATATCGCGAACAAGCTGACGCAATCGATGGCGCTGCATTTCGATGAGGCGGCGGCCATTTCGCAGGACGATGCGGCGGGCGCGCGCCGGACGATCCGCGCCCTGCTGGCATCGCTGACGGAGCGCGTCTCGCAAGGCGAACAGGCCGATCATGCGCGCTTCATTCTGCGCGAACAGGCCCATCCGACGGCGGCGTTCGATCATATCTATGACGGGTTTCTCGCCCGCCTGTATGCCGCGGTGGCCCGGCTGATCGTGATCGCGACGGGCGTTGATAGCCGCACGGCCATCATCACGGCGTCCGGCCTGTTCGGCCTCAGCCTCAGCCCGCGATCTTCCAAGTCTGCGCTGCTGCGCCAGCTTGGCCGCGACCATTATGATCCCGATACGCGCGCGGACGTTCAGGCCTGCCTGGATGCCGCGGTAATCTCCATTCTCGACGGACTGGCCGCCAGAGCCAACGGAAAAGATCTCCCATGACCGATGCCCCCACGACAGATGCCCAGATGACGGACGAAAACCGGACGCCGGAAGAATCAAGTGCCGCGAACAGGCCCGGCGATACGCAGCCAGGCGAACGCGACGATGCGCCTTTGAACGATGCGGAGGCGGACGGTCCGGCCAAGAAATCCCTGTTCAAGAAACCGGTCTTCTGGATTGTCCTGATCGTGCTGGTGGCGGCCATCGCCATCGGCGGAACGCTTTATTATCTGCACAGCCGCCAGTTCGAGAGCACGGACGATGCCTTTGTCGATGCGCATATCGTGCGGCTGGCCGCGCAGGAGGCGGGCACGCTGACCAGCATTGCCGATCTGGACAATCGCCACGTCAAGGCGGGCACGCTGCTGGCGGTGATCGAGCCGACGGGGCAGGTCGACCGGCTGGACGAAGCGCAGGCCAATGTGGATCAGGCGCGCGAGCAATATCGCCAGCAACTGGCGCAGATCGACGCCGCGCAGGCCCAGCGGCAGCAGGCGCTGTCCGAGGCGCAGGTGCCCATCGCGGCGGCGCAAAAGGCCGCGCAGGATTTGCAACGCTACCAGAACCTGGCCCGGCTGGACCCCAACGCCGTGTCCGGTCAGCAGCTTGACGCCGCGCGCAAGGAAGCCCGGCAGACCGCAGCGCAGGCCGCTGCCGCGCGCAGCCAGATCGATAGCGCTGCCGCCGCCGTCACCGTGGCGCGCAAGCAGGCGGACGTGGCGCAGGCCACCATTTCCGCACGGCAGGCGGCGGCCGCGGCCACCCAGACCAACATCAACAATCTGCGCCTGACCGCGCCGATCGCCGGTCAGGTGGTCAATCGGCAGGTGAATATCGGCTCCTATGTCGCCCCCGGATCGCAGCTGATGGCAATCATCCCGGAAACCATGTGGATCACCGCCAATTTCAAGGAAACCCAGCTGGAACATATGCGGGTCGGCCAGCCGGTGGATATCTCCATCGATGCGTTTCCCGGCGTCGCGTTCAAGGGGCGGGTGGACAGTTTCCAGCAAGGCGCAGGGCAGGCCTTTGCCGTGCTGCCGCCGCAGAACGCCACGGGCAATTATGTGAAGGTGGTGCAGCGCGTGCCCGTGCGCATTACGTTTGATGTCAAGAACGGGCCGGATCCGCGCAAATACCCCATCGGCCCCGGCATGTCGGCCATTCCCACCGTCAAGGTGCGATAGTCCATGGCAAGCGCGGCCAGAATCGATGGCTGGACGCCGACGCGTTCGGCGGCGGGCCGATATAGTCCGTGGCTGATCGTGGCGATCATATCGCTGCCGACCTTCATGGAGGTGCTCGATACCTCCATCGCCAATGTCGCGCTCGATCATATCGCGGGCAGCCTGTCGGTCTCCACCGATCAGGCGACCTGGGTGCTGACCAGCTATCTCGTGGCCAACGCCGTCATCATCCCGCTGTCCGGCTGGCTGAGCGATGCGATCGGCAGGAAACGCTATTTCCTGCTGTCGATCGCGCTGTTCACCTTTGCCTCGCTGCTGTGCGGAATATCTCCCAACCTCACGACGCTCGTGATCGCGCGGGTTTTGCAGGGGATCGGCGGCGGCGGTCTGGCGCCGGTGGAACAGTCGATCATCGCCGATACCTTCCCGCCGGAAAAGCGCGGCATGGCCTTTGCCGCCTTCGCCGTGGTCGTGGTCGTCGGCCCGGTGCTCGGCCCCACGCTGGGCGGTTATATTGTCGAATATGTCAGCTGGCACTGGGTGTTTCTCATCAACGTGCCGGTCGGGATCATTGCCGTCATCCTGGTCTTTATCTTCGTGCATGAGCCAGAGCAGGTGACGATCGACCGGCGCGCGCGCTTCAAGGACGGTCTGCGGATCGATTATATCGGCGTGGCGCTGGTGTTCCTGGGCCTCGGCTTTCTGGAATACACCCTGGACAGCGGCTTGCGGGAGGACTGGTTCGCCAGCCCGCTGATCATCGCCACCGCGTCGATTGCCGCCGTCTCTCTCATCGCGCTGGTGGTGTGGGAACTCAATCATGACGATCCTGTGGTCAATCTGCGGCTGCTGAAGAACCGCAATTTCGCGGTCACGCTGCTGATGATGCTGGTGACCGGCATTATCCTGTTCAGCACGACGCAGCTGATCCCGCAATTGTTGCAGCAAGTGGTCGGCTATAGCGCGCTGGATGCCGGGCTGGCGCTCACTTTTGGCGGCTTTGCCACCCTGGCCGCTGTGCCCGTCGCCGGGCGGCTGAGCGACAAGGTGGATGTGCGCTGGCTGCTGTTTCCCGCGCTGCTCATGCAGGGCGTGGCGCTGTGGAACATGGCGCAGCTCAATGCCGATCTCGGCTTTTTCGATGCCGCGATCGCGCGCATGTTCCAGGCGGTGGCGCTGCCGTTCCTGTTCGTGCCGATCAACGCGGTGGCCTATGTTGGGCTCAAGCAGACGCAGACGGCGCAGGCCTCCAGCCTGCTCAATGTCTGCCGCAATCTGGGCGGGTCGATCGGCATTTCGATCACGCAGACCAAGTTCGCCCATTCGGTGCAATTCCACCAGTCCAACATGGTCGCCAATCTCAATCCGCTCGATCCGAACTATAATGACTGGATGGACCAGGCCCGCGGCGCCGTCGCCGCGCAGGACCAGACCGCGCTGGCCATTCTCTATTCCCAGGTCCAGCGGCAGGCGGCGATGCTGAGCTTCATCGACGTGTTTCATTTCCTCATGATCATCGCGATCGTCGTTTCTCCGCTGGTCTTCCTGATGCGATCGAAACGCCAGAGCGGGGCCCCGCAAGGAGCGGCACATTGAAAAACCTATCGAAATCGCTGCTGCTGGGCAGCCTGGCCCTGTCGGCCTGCACCGTCGGCCCGGATTATGCACCGCCAGAAACCGCGCTGCCCCCGGCCTTTTCCGGCCCGGTCGACCCGTCGACGTCTGGCGAGCCGGTGGACCTGGCCGCATGGTGGAAAGCCTATGACGATCCGCAGCTGTCCGCGCTGATCGACCGGGCGCTGGCCGACAGCCCGGATATTGCGATTGCCCTCTCCCGTGTGCGGCAGGCGCGCCTGCAGGAAGTCGCGGCGCGCACGCGCGGGCTGCCCTCGCTGTCCGCGCAGGCCGGCGTCAGCCATGTCGAGCTGAGCAAGAATGCCGGTCTGGCCAATCTGGCGCGGGCCTTTTCCGGCGGTGGTGGGGGCGGCGACGGCACCACGGGCGGCGGCGGCGTGGCCCCCAACGGGCTAGCGTTGCCGGGCACCGGGATCACCACCTATTCGGCCGGTTTCGATGCAGGCTGGGAGCTGGACCTGTTCGGCGGCGCGCGGCGCGGCGTGGAGGGCGCGCAGGCCCGCAGCGAGGCGATGGTCTGGAACGCCCGCGACGCCGCCGTGATGCTGGCCGGCGAAGTGGCGCAGGCCTATTTCGCGCTGCGCTTCGATGCGCAGCAACTGGCGGTGATCGATGCAGAAATCGCGGCGCAGCAGCGCATCGTGGCGATTGCCGGGCATAATGCCGATGTTGGCCTGAGCCCGCGAATCGATGCCATCAATGCCCGCAGCGCGCTGAATGCCGCGCAGGCCAGAATGGCGCCGATCCGGGCCGATATGGTGGTGCGGCGCCATGCCATCGCCATCCTTCTGGGCCAGCAGCCAAGTGCGCTGGACGAACAGCTGCAGTCCTTTGCCGCGCCGCTGGTGGCCGCCCCGGTGGTGCCGCCGGGCCTGCCGTCCGATCTGCTGCGCCGCCGCCCAGATATCCGCGCGGCGGAGCGCAATCTGGCCGCATCCAGCGCCGACATTGGCGTGGCGGTGGCGGACCTTTACCCCAAATTCAATCTGACCGGGATGGCGCAGCTGATCTCCACCGCGCTCACCAGTCTGATCAGCGGGGACAGTCTGCAGCTGACCGGCAGCGCGCTCGGTCAGTTCCCGGTCTTCGATTTCGGGCGGAGCAAGGCTGCCATCGGTCAGCGCGAGGCGGCGCGCGATGAGGCCTATCTGCAATATCGCAAGACCGTGCTCGGCGCGCTGCGTGATGTCGAGGACCCCCTGGCGCAGATCGACGGGGAACGGCGGCGCAATGGCGCGCTGGCGCAGGCCGTTGCCGATGCCGATGCCAATGCTAAGGCCATGCAGGCGCGTTATGCCACAGGCTTTGTGGCCGAGGATGAAGCGCTGCGGGCGCAAGCTATGCTGCTGGCAGCGCAGGAGCAGCTCGCCGCCAGCGACGCGCAGCTGCGGCAATACAGCATCACGCTGTTCAAGGCGCTTGGTGGCGGCTGGGAAGGGATGGCGCCGCTGCCGGACCAGACCATGCAGGAACAAGGCGCGTCGGCTCAGACGGGATCGTAAAGCGATGCGACCATCGATCCACTGCGCGGAGCATGATGTCGCTATCGAAAATGGTCGGGACGATAGGATTCGAACCTACGACCCCCACACCCCCAGTGTGATGCGCTACCAGACTGCGCTACGTCCCGACCGAGCGGCGGCCTATATGCCGGGCGGCGGGGGAGTGCAAGGGGCCAGGCCAAGGAATATCCATGGCGCGGGCTATTGGCGCGACGGACGGGATGCGCATCGCCGTTGCGCAGGCGCGCGAGGGGTGATAATCGCCCGCCCACTTCCGTAGCCGGTTCCCATGCCGGGCTGCGCAGCCAATGGGGCTGCCTGCGATACCATATTTCCTTGAGGGAACATCGATGACGTCCATGCTTATCCACGCCCAGGCTGCCGGTGGCGGCGCCGGTGCCATCATGCAGATCCTGCCACTGGTTCTGATCTTTATCGTATTCTACTGGTTTCTGATCCGTCCCCAGCAAAAGCGCGCCAAGGAGCATGCCGCCAAGGTGGCCGCCGTGGTGCGCGGCGATGATGTGGTGACCGGCGGCGGCCTGATGGGCAAGGTGGTCAAGGTGACCGACGATTATGCCGATGTGGAACTGGCCAAGGGCGTCGTCGTGCGCGCGGTCAAGACCACGCTGGCCGATGTCGTGCCCAAGAACGGTGCCAAGAGCCCGGCGAACGACTGAGCCTTCACGGCACATCCGGTGCCGGCGATCATGCCGGCATTTTTCTCATTTCAGCGTCCATGCTGACGGGACCAGACCAGAACGATGCTCGATTTTACCCAACCCCGGCGGATATTCCTTACGCTGCTGCTGATTGTCGGCGTGGTGCTGGCGCTGCCAAGCCTGCTGCCGTCCAAATTCGTCGCCTCGCTGCCGGATTTCGTGCCCAAGCAGACCATCAATCTGGGTCTCGATCTGGCCGGTGGCAGCCACATCCTGCTGGAAGCCGATCCGGTGCAGGTGCGTGAGCAGCAGCTGGAGAAGATGGAAGAGAATGTCCGTGCGTCGCTGCGCGATGCCGATGGCGTGGATTATGGCGAGATTTCCCGCACCGGCGGGCGGCTGAGCTTTACCGTGGCCGATCAGAGCCAGGTCGATGCGGCGCGCGAGGCGGTGCAGGGGCTGACCACCGGCGCCGGGCTGACCGGGCAGCGGGACTGGACCATTCGCGTGGTCGACGGCACGCGCTTTCAGATGACTCCGTCCGAAGCGGGCATTGCGCGCAATCTGGACGATGCGATGGCCACCGCCACCGACGTGATCCGCCGCCGTATCGACGAGCTGGGCACGCGCGAGCCGACCATTATCCGGCAGGGCGAGGACCGTATCGTGGTGCAGGTGCCGGGCCTGGACAATCCGCAGGCGCTGAAGGAACTGCTCGGCCAGACGGCCAAGCTGGACTTCAAGATGGTGGATTATGAAAATCCGCCGGAAGACACGCAGGCAGGCCGGGCGCGCATCGGATCGCAGGTCTTCCCGATGGACGATGGCACCGGCAATATCGCGGTGCGCCGTCTGGGCGGCATCAGCGGCGATAGCCTGACCGGCGCGCAGCAAAGCTACGACCAGGACAATCGCCCCGTGGTCACCATCCAGTTCGATACGCCGGGCGGCAAGCGCTTTGCCAAGCTGACGCAGGACAATGTGCAGAAGCAGTTCGCCATCATTCTGGACGACAAGGTGCTGAGCGCGCCGGTGATCCAGGAACCGATCCTGGGCGGCAGCTCGCAGATTTCGGGCAATTTCACGGTCGATACGGCCAACAATCTGGCCATCGCGCTGCGCTCCGGCGCGCTACCCATCGATCTGAAGATCGTGGAAGAGCGCACCGTCGGGCCGGATCTCGGCGCCGACTCGATCCGCTCGGGTGGCATTGCCGCCGCGGTCGCGACCTTTGCCGTGCTGGCCTTCATGGCGCTGACCTATGGCCGCTTCGGCCTTTATGCCAACGCCGCGCTGATCATCAACCTGCTGCTGATCCTGGGAATCATGAGCCTGTTCGGCGCCACATTGACGCTGCCGGGCATTGCGGGCTTCGTGCTCACCGTGGGCTCGGCGGTCGATGCCAATGTGCTGATCAATGAGCGTATACGCGAGGAGCAGCGACGGGGCCGGCGGGTGATCCAGTCGATCGAGGTGGGCTATAAGGAAGCCAGCCGCGCCATTTTCGACGCGAACCTGACCAACGTCATCGCCGCCGTACTGCTGTTCTTGTTCGGCAGCGGGCCGATCCGCGGCTTTGCCGTGGTGCTCGTGATCGGCATCATCACATCGGTGTTCACCGCCGTTACCATCACCCGCATGTGGGTGGCCGGCTGGGTGCGGCGCAACCGCCCCACCGAACTGCATATTTGAGGAGGCGGGTCTTATGAAACTGCTCAAGCTCGTTCCCGACAACACCAATATCGATTTCATGAAGTGGCGGAAGCCCGCCGTGGGTCTGTCCGTGCTGCTGATGATCCTGTCCATCGTTCTGGTCGCCACGCGCGGCCTGAACTTCGGCGTGGATTTCGTCGGCGGCCAGATGATCCGCGTGACCTTTGTGGACAGCCAGGAAGCGCCGGTATCCGAATTGCGCGATTCGGTCGGCGCGCTGGGCTATGGTTCGCCAACCATCCAGCGGTTCGGCCAGCCCAATGAGGTGTCGATCCGCATGCGCCTGCCCAAGGAAGCCGAGGGCGAAACCGGCGCGGCCGCGGCGATGACCAAGTCCATCGTCAGCTCCATTCAGGCCGAATATCCCAAGGCCCGCGTCGATGGCGTGGACAGCGTGTCCGGCAAGGTATCGGACGAGCTGTTCCAGAAGGGCACCATCGCGCTGCTGGCGGCCATGGTGGCGATCGCCATCTACATCTGGGTGCGGTTCGAATGGCAGTTCGGCGTGGGAGCGCTCGCCGCGCTGTTCCACGACGTGACGCTGACCTTCGGCTTCTTCGCGCTGACGCAGCTGGAGTTCGATCTCAACATCATCGCCGCGCTGCTGACCATCATCGGCTATTCGCTGAACGATACCATCGTGGTTTATGACCGTATCCGCGAGAATCTGAAGAAATATCGCAAGATGGAAATCGGCCAGTTGCTCAATCTGTCGGTCAACGAAACGCTGTCGCGCACCGTGATGACCAGCTTGACCATGGTGATCGTGCTGGTGGCCATGCTCTTGCTGGGGCCGGACACCATCTTCGGTTTCACTGCGGCGATGACGCTGGGCATCGTGGTCGGCACCTATAGCTCCATCTATTGGGGCGCGCCGATCCTGGTCTGGCTGAAGGTTGGCCCGGACAGCTTCGTGCCGCTGGACGCCAAGCCCGGTGCGCCGGGCAAGGACCGCGAAGGCTATACCAGCTAGACCATGGTCAAGCTTACCCGCGAGGAAGGCGAGGGGCCCCAGATCACCGGCTTTGCCGGCACCGGCTTCAAGGTGCGTGACGTGGTGTTCCCCAACGGGATCATCCTGACGCAGACCGAGGCGCATGACTGGTCCCCGCCGCCGATCGCCGCGCTGACCGCGTCCGACTTCACGGTCGCGGACGGCGTGGACGCGCTGGCCAGCCATCCGCTGCCGGAATTCCTGTTGCTGGGCACCGGCGACGCGCTGGTGCAGCCGCCCGCACGGTTCCGGCGGGAGATCGAGGCGCTGGGCATCGGTATCGAGGCGATGGACAGCCGCGCCGCGGCCCGCACGCTGGCGGTGCTGCGCGCCGAGGAACGCTGGATCGTCGCTGCGCTCTATCCGCTCGGCTGACCGCCTGGACAGGCGCCCGCGCAGGCCGGTGCACGGGGGCAGGTCCGCGCCTAGCGCGGCCTGTAACCGTCCAGCGTCCGGCGGAAGAAGGCTTCCAGTTCCTGCCCGTTGCGCGCCCAGCTGAACCGCTCCACCGCCGCCCGCACATCGGCCCGCGCCGGCTGCATCGCCAGAATGTCGCGCACCGCGCCCGCAATGGCGGCGTGGTCCTGCGGCACCACCCGGCCCGCCGCATCGCTGGTCACCAGCTCGCGCGCGCCGCCAGCCTCGCTGATCACCACTGGCGTGCCGCAGGCCAGCGCTTCCACCCAGGCATTGGCCAGCCCCTCGCTGTCCGAGGGGGACACCAGCACATCGACGCAGGAGAGCCATTGCGGCAGATCGTCATGCGCCACCGCGCCGACGAACCGCACGCGATTGGCCACGCCGCTGCCTTGTGCCAAGTCTCGGAACGTCGCCTCCCGCTCCCCCTTGCCGATCAACAGGAGCGTGACGCCGGGAAGGTCCGCCAGCGCCGCGATCACCAGATCCTGCCTTTTGCGCGCAATCAACGCGCCCACTGTGGCGATGACCGGACCCTCCAGCCCTAATTGGCGTCGCAGCGCGCTGCTGTCGACGGGCCGGAAGCGCGCTTGATCGCAGCCGGTATAGTGCACCGCAATCCGGTCCGCTTCCATGCCTAGGGCGGCCATATCGTCCTTCAGCGCGCCACACACCGCCAGCATGCCCGCCGCGTCGCGCGCCGCCATGCGCACCGCTGCGCCAGATCCCTTCCGCGTGCCCCAGTAATGCACGTCCGCCCCGCGCGCCTTGACGGTGTAGGGCAGGCCCAGTTCGGCGGCGATCAGCCGCGCGGCGGGGCCGTCCGGATAAAAGAATTCGGCATCGATCAGATCGAAGGGCCGTTCGGCATGCAGCCGCCGGACCAAGGGCAGGGCGGCGCGCGCGATGGCGGCAGGGTTGCGATCCGGCAGGCCGGGCAGCAGCGTGAAGCGTGGCCGATGGACCGTCAGTCCGTCCCATCGATCCTGCCGCTTCAACATCCGCAGATCGCGATAGCGCGGATGGGGGGAAAGCGGGAAGGGCGGCAGGCCGATCGGATTGATCACCGTCACCCGCACGCCGTCCCGCGCCGCCAGCGCCGCCGTCTGCCGCGCGACGAACACGCCGAAATTGGGCGCGGCGCTATTGGGGAACAGCGTGGCGAGGGTCAGGATGTTGAGGGGCGGGATCATGGGCGTCGCGCTGCCATCAAAGCCGGCGATAGGGCGCGGTGCCGAAGGCACGGCGGCCATCCGGCGCAGACGCAACGCAGCTTTGGGTCACAAGCCACGCACCAGCCGCACCGCCATGCCGATGCTCGGCGGATCGGCCACCACCTGTTGCCGGGCGCCTGCCCCAAAAGGCAGCAAGTGCAGCTTGCCATCCTCGCGGCCGATCAGGCGACCGAACAGGAAGCGGCCCGCCGGACGCGGGACCAGCACGTCGCGGTTGAGCGCGCGGACGAAATCTTCCGGACCCAAAGTCTCGATCCAGATTTCGTCGCCCGCGCGGTAATCGCCCACGCCCGTTTCCACCACCAGCGCCTGCGTGGTGCCGCTCGGCTGCGGGGCGGAAAGGCTGGCGCTGCCGGTCAGCGCGCGCGCACCGTCTGCGGTCAATCGGGCGGCCACGGGGATATCGATCCGGTCCGGCAATTCCACCAGCGCGCTGCTGTCCACGCCAAGCGCCGCAGCGATCCGGTTCAGCCAATCGAGCGAGAGCGTGCGGGTGCCAGTTTCCAGCCGCCCGATGGTCTGCGCCGTGGTGGGCGGGGTGCAGGCCTTGGCCACCTCATCCAGCGTGAGGCCCCTGGCCTTGCGCACATCGCGAATACGGTGAAGCATATGATCGTCTCCTAACCCAATGGGTTTTTCCTCTGTCCTACAAAGCGATGTTGATGGCAAGGCATGAATCGAACCATATAGGAGAAGTTTCATGGCCAGTTCCAAGCAATTTGCCGATCCGCGTCCACTGGCGCAGCGCGGTATCGATGGTGGCCGCACGCTGGCCGATGGTCGGCCCGCGCGCAGCGTCACCGTCAATCAGGCCGAATCGCCGCTCGGCTGGTTGCATGCCCGCGGTCACCTGACCGATCGGCAATTCGATGCGGGCGAGGCATTGCGCGTGGATTATGAGCGCGCCGCCCTCGGCCCCCGCGTAACCATGGGCTGGGACCCGGCGCCGCGCGGCACGGGGCGGCGCGGCCCGGCGGACCATCTCGATCCCACGGAAATGCAGCTGGCGGCCAAGCAGCGGTTCGACGGCGCACTGGCGGCGCTTGGCGGCGATTTGGCCGATATCGCGTGGCGCGTGATCTGTGACGGGCAGGGCGTTCCGGGCGCGGAGCGCGGGCTGGGCTGGCCGGCCCGCTCTGGCAAGCTGGTGCTGCGCATCGCGCTCGATCGGCTCGCGGGCTATTATCGGCTGCCGGGCTGACGGGAGGAAGCGCCGTGGGATCGCAACATCGCACGCTGCCGAACCGGCTCCGGTATCTGCGGCCCGGCGGCGCTCACGTGCGGCTCGGCACCTCCGGGCACGCCCGGCCGCGCGCCGGTTGGCGGTGTGCCTTCCATGCGGGGCGTATTTCCCGCTCTGGACAGTGTGACCTGTGTGACCCTAGCTTTCGAGCGCTTCGGCCTCGGCGGCCAGTTCCAGCCAGCGCTCCTCGGCCTTGTCCTTCTCGGCCCGCTTGGCGTCGAGTGCCTTGGTCAGCCGTTCGAACAGGCCGGGATCGCGGGTGTAGAGATCGGGATCGGACAGCGCCGTTTCGCCTGCCGCGATGTCGCTCTCCATGGTCTCGATCAGGCCGGGCAGGCGCTCCAGATCGCGCTGGTCCTTGTAGCTCAGCTTGCGCGCCTTCGCAGCCGGTGCTGGCGGCGGAGGCGGGGCGCTGCGGCTGGCGGCCTTGGCGGCGGCGGCCGGGGCACGGCGCTTGGCTTCCCAGTCGGCATAGCCGCCCGCCACGATGTCGACGTCGCCGGAGCCATCGAGGCCCAGCGTCAGGTTCACCGTTCGATCGAGGAAGTCGCGGTCATGGCTCACCAGCAACACCGTGCCCTCATAGTCGCCGATCACCTCCTGCAGCAGGTCCAGCGTCTCCAGATCGAGATCGTTGGTCGGCTCGTCGAGCACCAGCAGATTGGAGGCACGGGCGAACTCGCGCGCCAGCAGCAGGCGGCTCTTCTCCCCGCCGGACAGGATGCCGACCTTGGTGTCGATCATCGCCGGATCGAACAGGAAGTCCTTGAGATAGCCTTGCACATGCTTGCGCACGCCGCGCACGTCGATCCAGTCGCTGCCATCGGCCAGCACGTCGCGCACACGGCGCTCCGGCTGCATCAGGCTGCGCTGCTGGTCGATCAGCACGCTGGACAGGGTGGGCGACAGGGTGATCTTGCCGCTGTCCGGTTCCAGTTCACCGGTCAGCAGCTTGATCAGCGTGGTCTTGCCCGCGCCGTTGCGCCCGACGATGCCGATCCGGTCCCCGCGCTGCACGCGCAGGCTGAGATCGCGGATGATGGGGCGTCCGTCGAAGCTCTTGGTGATATGGTCCGCCACGATCACCGATTTGGTGCGGCTGTCATCGGTGGCGATGGCCAGTTTGGCCGGACCGGTCGGCCCCAGCATGGCGGCGCGTTGCGCGCGCATTTCGTAGAGGCGGCTGAGGCGGCCCTGGTTGCGCTTGCGCCGCGCGGTCACGCCGCGCTCCAGCCAGCGGGCCTCCAGCTTCAGCGTGGCGTCCAGCTTGTCGGCAGCGCGCGCATCCTCTGCGGCAATCTGCTCCATCCATTCCTCATAGCCGCCAAAGCCCACCTCCTTGCGCCGCAGCGCACCGCGATCGAGCCACAGCGTGGTGCGGGTCAGGCGGGTGAGGAAGGTACGGTCATGGCTGATGACGAGGAAGGCGCCCTTGTAGCGCTTCAACCAGTCCTCCAGCCATTCGATCGCGCCGAGATCGAGATGGTTGGTCGGCTCGTCCAGCAGCAGCACATCGGGGTCGCTGCCCAGCGCACGGCACAGCGCGGCGCGGCGGCGCTCGCCACCGCTGGCGGTGGCGGCTTCGGTCGAAAGGTCGATGCCGAGCTGATCGGCGATGGCCTCGACGGCATATTCCTCCGGCCCGTCCGGCCCATGGACCGCAAAGTCGCGCAGCGTCTCGAACGGTGCGAAGTCCGGGTTCTGCTCCAGAAACACGACATGCGTGCCGGGCACGATCTTGCGTTGGCCGCGGTCCGCCTCGATCCGGTCGTCGAGCATCTTCAGGAGCGTGGTTTTGCCCGCGCCGTTGCGCCCGATCAGCGCGAGCCGGTCGCGCGGGCCAATGTGAATGTCGAGGTCCTGAAACAGCCAGCCGGCGCCTTGCACCAGGCCAAGGCCTTCATAGGAGAGGATAGGGGGATCGGCCATAGAAGGAGGCACCTAGGCCCGGTGCGCCCATGCTTCAAGCTGGTCTTCTCGCGCATGGGGCGGCAAGAGCGGTGCATGACACCAAGAGAGCATCTCGATACCGCCCATATCCCCGGTGGGGACGACCTGAAACTGTACCGCCGCGGTGATGATCACATTATCGTGCTGGACCGCAACGAGCTGATGAACAGCCGGATGAGCGGCAGCGAGGAAGCCCTGGCGACCATGGCGGCGGAACGCTTGAAGGGCCGCGCCGGCCAGCGCTGGCTGATCGGCGGCTATGGCATGGGCTTCACGCTCCGCGCTGCGCTGCGCTCGCTTGCCGGGGATGCTGCGGTCGAGGTGGTGGAGCTGGTGCCGGAGATCATTGATTGGGCACGCGGCCCCATGGAAACGCTGACCGATGGCTGCCTCGACGATCCGCGCGTGTCGGTGACGCTCGGCGATGTCGGTGAGGCGATCGGCAAGGCGCGCGGAAAGTTCGACGCCATTCTGCTGGATGTCGATAACGGCCCCGACGGGCTCGTGCGCGCGGCCAATGACGGGCTTTACGGTACGCAGGGGATCGCCGCGGCCAGGGCGGCGCTGAAGCCGGGCGGCGTGGTCGCCTACTGGTCGGCCGGCCCAGACCGCGCCTTCACCAAGCGACTGAAAACCAGCGGCATGGCCGTGGACGAAGTCACCGTACGCGCGCGCGCCAACGGCAAAGGCCCGCGCCACACCATCTGGTTCGCAAGCCGGTAACTGTTTGAGGAAAAGAGAGTGGTGAGCCCTGCTGGGTTCGAACCAGCGACCTACTGATTAAAAGTCAGTTGCTCTACCGACTGAGCTAAGGGCCCCCACCGACCGGTGCCCTAGAAAGGGTGCGGCTCCGGGTCAAGCGGCTTGGGATGCAAAAAGCGACTGGCCAGCTGCCGAAGCGTCCTGTTGGTCACCGGATCGCGCCAGGCTGGGGCGATTTGCGCGGCGGGTTTGAGCACGAAGGCGCGCGCGCGAAAGGAGATATGCGGAATGGTGAGGTGTTTCGAATGATAGGTTCCGCCGGACCAGAGAATGATATCCAGATCCAGAACCCGCTCGCCCCATCGCTGACCGCGGCGACGGCCGAACTGCCGTTCCATGGCCTTCAATTCCGCCAGCAGACGTGGCGGATCAAGCGGCGTGGTGAGAATGGCCGCGGCATTTGCATAGCGCCTTCGGGAGGGGCCCAAAGGATCGGATGGACGAACGGGAGAGATGGCGTCAAGAGGGAAGTCCCGCGCGAGCGCCTGCAGGCAGCCCTGGATCACACGCTGCGGCGTAACCATGCCGAGTTTGCGACGATTCGAACCGAGCGCGATGAGATAGCGATGGGGCGTTTGGTTGGACATGGTTCTACCTTGATCAGGACAGGCCTTAGGTGCGTGCAGCGAGGGTTGGCAAGCTGGGCCGGGGAGGTTTAGGCAGGGATGGCCATGGACAAAACGCTCATCGATATGCCGCTCGCAGACGGAGAACCGCCCATTGACTGCCGGCTCTGCCCGCGACTGGCGGCGTTCCGCGACGAGCTTCGCGCAGAGCATCCCGATTGGTGGAATGCGCCCGTACCGGCCTTTGGTGATCCGGCGGCATGGCTGGGCATTGTTGGCCTGGCGCCGGGGAAACATGGCGCCAACCGCACCGGACGCCCGTTCACGGGAGACTATGCCGGCGATCTGTTGTTTGCGACCTTGGACAAAATGGGTCTTTCCAGAGGCCAATATGACGCGCGCATCGACGATGGTCTGACGCTGGATGGCGTGATCATCATCAACGCGGTGAAATGCCTTCCCCCGCAAAACAAGCCGACCGCCGCGGAAATCAACGAATGCCGTACATTTCTGAGCCGGCAGGAAGCGATGTTGCCCAGGGCGCGCATCTTCATCGCCCTGGGCAAGATCGCGCATGACAGCTTCGTGCGGCATGCCGGCGGGCGTTTGGCCGCCTATCCTTTCGGGCATGATCGGCAGCATCGCTTGCCGGATGGCCGAATCCTGATCGATAGTTATCACTGCTCGCGTTACAATACGAATACCGGACGGTTGACCGCGGCCATGTTTGAGGCCGTGTTCGAACGCGCGCTGTCGCTTCGAGACGGCCTCGACGCGACACGAGAGACCGATTGAACACCGAGCTGCTGCGCTTTTTCCCGCTGATTTTGCTGCATTTCCTCTGTCCTCTTCAAAGAATTGCCTGTGCCGAAGCGGGAAGGGGCCATGCAGCTCGGCGCTTTTCGCTTGCAACTGGTCGCACATATCGCGAAGTTGCGCGCCGATCGAGCGGGTTAGACCGCGATCAACTAGGGAGAATATCATGCGTAAATTTGTAATCGCCACGGCTCTGCTGAGCTCCGCCACCCTGATGACGGCTTGCCAGAGCAAGGAAGCCGACGCTGTTGAAGATAGCGCAGAAGCACAGGCTGATCAGATCGACGAAATGGCCGACAACGCCACGAGCGAAGTGCAGGAAGAAGCACTTGAGAACAAGGCCGACATGGTCGAAGAAGTTGGCGAAGAAAAAGCCAACCAGATGGACGACAATGGCGAGATCGCTCCCAGCGAGACCGGCATGGGCGACACGCAGTAAGCGTAACGCTTTTCCGTTTGAGCGGCCCCGGAGCGATCCGGGGCCGTTTTTCGTTGGGGCTCTAGCGATCTTCACCGAGCCGGCCGTACAGATCCGGACGGCGATCGCGGAAGAAGCCCATGCCCGCGCGGTGCATGGCGGCCTGGGCCAGATCGATGCGACGCAACAGCACCCCGGTCTCCTCCACGCTGTCGAACCGTTCGACCAGCTCGCCCCACTCATCGGTGATGAAGCTGTGGCCGTAAAAGGCCTGGCCCTGCTCCACGCCGATGCGGTTGGCCGCGATCACCGGCATGCAGTTGGACACGGCATGGCCCTGCATCGCACGCCGCCACATGTGGCGGGTATCCAGCGTGGCGTCATAGGGTTCCGATCCGATGGCCGTGGGATAGAAGAGTAGCTCTGCCCCCATCAACGCCATGGCGCGCGCGCACTCCGGATACCACTGGTCCCAGCAGATGCCGACGCCGATCCGCGCGCCGAACAGATCCCAGACCTTGAAGCCCGTATTGCCCGGGCGGAAATAATATTTCTCTTCATAGCCCGGCCCATCCGGGATGTGCGACTTGCGATAGACGCCCATCAGCTCGCCCTCCGGGCCGATCATGGCCAGGCTGTTATAGTGGTGATGGCCATCCTTTTCGAAAAAGCTGCACGGGATCGCGACCTTGAGCGAGGCCGCGAGCTTCTGCATCGCCAGCACGCACTGATGCTCATAGACCGGGCGGGCGGTGGCGAAGACCGCTTCCTCTTCGGTCTTGCAGAAATAGGGGCCTTCGAACAGCTCGGGCGGCAGAACGATCTGCGCGCCGCGGCTGGCGGCCTCTTCCACCAGCGCACTGACGGCGTCGATATTGCTGTGGATGTCGGCATCGAGGGCGAGCTGCAGGGCAGCGACGGTGATCTTGGTCATGCTGCCCTATTTGGACTTTGCGCGCGCGAAGTCCACACCCGCCGTGATGCCGCCCGCCGCTGCGCCCGCGCGCATTGCCGGCACGCCGTCCATCGCGGACCGCAGGCCCAGGGTCACACAGTTCACACTGTCCAGGAGCGGTTCTTCCTGCGCGCCCGGACGGGCCGATGCGGGCAGGCGGGTGGAGGGCGTCACATGAGTCATGACAACAGATATAAGGCTGCCACGGCCATGTAGGACAGCGAAAAGACAGACCGGCAGGATCGCGTCCACTGGCCGCAACGGCGTGCGTGTGCCTGTCTCACGATCCGCATAGGCGGCGGCTTTTTACGTTGGAGGCAGAGCCTGCCCAAAGCGGTTCAGGCGGCGACGAGCATGTCCGACCCGTCTGGGTGCTCCGCCGCGCTGAACAGCACCACGCGGTTGCGGCCCGTTCGCTTGGCCTGATAGAGCGCGATATCGGCCTGGGAGAACGCCAGGTGCAGGGCGCTGCCCATCGGCGATGGCGCGATGCCGAAGCTTGCGCTCAGCATGCCGTCTTCCTGTACGTCGTCCACGCGCGTCTCGCTGAACCTCCGCCGGATATCATCGGCGACCTCCCGCGCTTCCTGTATGGACGCATTGGGCAGGAGCAGCGCAAACTCCTCTCCGCCGACCCGGGCGGCATATCCCGGCGCATCGTGCAGCATATAGGCCAGCTTCTGGATGACCCGGTCGCCGACCGGGTGACCGTAACGATCGTTGATCCGCTTGAAATGGTCGATATCGCACAGCACCAGCAGCGCGCTCTCGCTGTCGATCCGCATCTGCTCGAACGCTCTTCGGTTGAGCAGGCCCGTCAGATCGTCCCGCTCGGCCCGGTTACGGTAGCTTTCCACCATCGCCATGATCACCTTGGCGATCAGCAGGGCCACGGCGGCCGGGCCGATGACCGCCCAAAGGGTCAGGATGTGGCCAAGAATTTCAGACTGGGTGAAATTGGTGAGCGGCGATTGCCCGCCCAGGATGACGGGGAGCAGCGGCATCCGCAGCACGATCATGACCGCCATCAGGCATTGCACGCCCAGAAGCGCATGATCCAGCGCATGGCGACGTGCCCGGTACAGGCTGCCGATACTGTCTCCCAGTGCCATAAGAGCGGCGATCTGAAACGGTATGGTCTGCGCCAGATCATTGGCACCCACGGCCAGCAGGACCAGCGAGCAGGCGGTCAGCAGCACCACCGTGCGGTTCAGCCATGCCGGGGAAGGCCCGAGCAAAAGCGTGGTGCGAACGGATTGCGTAAAGCACCAATGTGCCGCTGGAATGAGCATCGAGACGGAAGCCGCCATCCAGAATGAGGGGCCGAGTTTCACGATCTGCATCTCGATGGCGCCGATGAACAGCGCCATGGTGAGCCATGCCAGCGCCCGCTGGCCCCGCATGGTCGCCAGGCAGACGAAGGACAGCACGGCAAGGCCGGCAATCAGACCGAACATGACGTCGTAGAAGCTGACCGTCAGCGTCAAAGTTCATTTCCCCAAGAACAGGATCCTGCAACTAATGTATAATAGTTAAGGGCTGCTGTAACCGGGGCAAAGTTTTTTGGACGGCGCGCATGGCAGGCGGATCGAGCCATGCCGGATGCGCGCCGTTATTCCTCAGCTGCGCTTGCGGAAAAGCAGCGTCATGCGATCGCTCTCGCCAATCGCTTCGTACCGCGCCTTGTCCTGATCCTTCAGCGCAAAGCTGGGGGGCAGGGTCCATACGCCGTCCGCATAGTCCGCGCTGTCATTGGGGTTGGCATTTGCCTCGCTGGTGCCGACCAATTCGAAGCCCAGCGCCTCGACATAGCTGATGACGTCCTGCTGGCGCAGATAGCCCTTGTTGCCGTCGGTATAGCTGGCAGGGGCATCTTCCTTGGCGCGGTGCTGGATAATGCCCAGCATGCCGTCCGGCTTCAGCATCGCGCGGATCGCCTTCAGCTCGTTATCGGCCACGTTCCAGCGCATCAGATTGTGCATCATCCGCGCCACGATCACGCGATCGAACGTGCCCAGCTGGTCTTCCGGCACGGTATCGGTGCCATAGGCGATCAGGCTGCTTTCGGGGATGTTGGACCGGGCTTCCTCGGCTGGAAAGGCGGCGGGTTGCGCGCGGATCTTTTCCTTGGAGGCATCCGGGAAGGGCAGCGTGTTGGGCGCGAAGAACAGGCCGACATATTGGCCGTCATCGGCCAGATAGGGCGCCAGCACGCGGGTGTACCAGCCGCCGCCGGGGGCATAATCGGCCACTTTCATGTCCGGTTCGACCCGCATGAAGGCGAGCGTTTCGGCGGGATGACGATAGGCGTCGCGCGCGGCATCGTCCGCACGAACGGGATCGGCCAGCACGGCGGCCAGCCTGGCCTGCGCCGCATCGGAAATGCCGGGCATCGCGTTCATGTCGTGCCCGGCCATGTCGTGGCCAGCTTCGTGGTGACCCGTCATATCCTGCGCGATGGTGGCGCTCAGCGGTGTGGTGGCCAGAGCGGCGGCGGCAATCCAGTATTTCATAGCGTCTCTCCCAGACTTGTTGTGATGCCGTCTTACAGCGCCGGCAGCTGCTGGCTACAGCAATGGAAGCTGCCGCCGCCGCGGATGATGCCGGTGGCGTCCACCCCGATCGCCTGCCGGCCGGGGAACAGAGCGCCGATCGCGCGGATGGCGGCGTCGTCATTGGGGCGGCCATAGGTGGGGACCACCACGGCGGCGTTGCCGATGTAGAAATTCATATAGCTGGCGGGCACGATCTCGCCATCCTGCACGAATTTGCCGGGGGAGGGCAGGGGCGCGATGTCCAGCCCAAAGGCGCGGGCACGGCGGGCGGCGTCGGCATAGACATCGCGGTTGGGATCGCTGCTGCCTGCCGGTTCCGGGATGGCGAGCAGGCCCGGTGCCACGAAGCGCGCCAGATTGTCGACATGGCCATCGGTATGGTCGTTATGCAGGCCATGGCCCAGCCAGAGCAGCCGGTCGATGCCCAGATCCGTCTCCAGCCAGCGTTCGATATCCTGCTGCAGCACGCCTGCATTGCGATTGGGGTTGAGCAGGCATTCGGCGGTGGTGACGGCCAGGCCCGTACCATCCCCGTCGATCGCGCCGCCTTCCAGAATCCACTCATTCTCATCGATCGGCAGTCCGGCGCGCTCCGCCAGCGCGGCCGGCACCAGCTCGTCGCCCGACATCACATATTTGCCGCCCCAGCCGTTGAAGCCGAACCCGCGTGCCCGGCGGCTCGTCCCATTGCTCACGATGATCGGGCCGGTGTCGCGCAGCCAGATATCGCCGAAGGGAATGACGGAGATGTCGATGCCCGAACCGGTCAGGCTGCGCGCGATTTCGGCATCCGCTTCGCTCCGCGCGATCAGCTCCACCCGCTCGCCCGCGCCATCGGCGTGCACCGCATCGGCAAAGGCGGCGACATTGGCCTGCGCATCGGACAGGCCGGTGGGCCATTCCTCAGGATCGCCGGGAAAGCCGATCCAGACGGCGTCATGCGGGGCCCATTCGGGCAAGGGACGGAAGGAGTGCGTTGACGTCATGATCGGGTCTTACTGCGCGGCGCGCTGATCGGCGGTTTCATCGCGGATGGCGCGGAATTCATCGCCCTGTTTCCAGTTCGGCCAGTCGCTGGTCATCGCCAGCTCGCGGCCCAGACGGTAATAGAGCCGCAGATCGGCCATCACGCCGGACCAGTCCCAGCTGGGATCATATTCGTCCTTGGGGCCGTGATAGCGGTTCTCGACATAGTCCAGCGCCGCCGCTTCGCCCGCCGCGCGGCCGCCGTCCACCAGATCCTCGCCGCCCTCGAAATAGGCCATCGGCACGCCTTTCTTGGCCAGGCTGAAATGGTCCGAGCGGTAATAATAGCCTTTTTCCGGCGTCGGCTCGCGCTCCGGCGTGCGGCCCTCGGCGGTGGCGGCGCCGTTTAGATAGCCGTCCAGATCGCTCTTGCCCATGCCGATGACGGTCAGATTCTTCGCCGGGCCGGCCATGAAAAAGGCGTCCATGTTCACGCCGCCCACCGTGGTCGCCACCGGATAGATCGGATGCTCGGCATAATATTGCGATCCGAGCAGGCCGGACTCTTCGGCAGTGACGGCGAGGAACACAATCGAGCGATCCGGTGTGCCCGCCTTCACATGCGCTTCGGCCAAGGCGACCAGCGCGGCGCTGCCGGTGGCATTGTCGACCGCGCCATTGCAGATATTGTCTCCGTCGGGCGCGGGCTTGCAGATGCCCAGATGGTCCCAATGCGCGGTGTAGAGCACATGCTCGTCCGGGCGCTTGGCACCGGGCAGCAGGCCGACGATGTTGCTCGACATCTTGCGGCTGAAATCATTGGCAAAGGACAGGCTGGCTTTCTCGCCCAGCGGCACCGCCTTGAACCCCTTGCGCCGCGCGGCCTGCATCAGCGCGGGCAGATCCTTGCCCGATGCCGCGAAGATCCGCCTGGCGGCGTCCATCTGGATCCAGCCGTTCACCTTGGTCTGGCTGGCGCCCTTGTCATCCGACTGGGCGAGATATTGCGGGCCGGTCCAGCTCGATTCCACCACGTTCCAGCCATAGGCGGCGGGCGCGGTGTCATGGATGATGAGCGCGGCGGCTGCGCCCTGACGCGCCGCTTCCTCGAACTTGTAGGTCCAGCGGCCATAATAGGTCATCGCCCGGCCGCCGAATGGGCCGTCCAGGCTCTGCGTGCCGAAATCCGGGTCGTTGACGAGGATGACCACCGTCTTGCCCTTCACATCGACGCCGGCATAGTCGTTCCAGCCGCGCTCCGGCGCGTTGACGCCATAGCCGACGAACACCATCTCGCTGCCTGTAACGTCCACCGAGGGCGTCTCGCGATAGGTGACGGCCACGAAATCGCTGCCATTGCGGAAGCTAAGCGGCTGTGTGCCGCCGGTGACGGTGAGCGGCGAGAAATCCTTCGCGGTGATCTCCACCAGCGGAACGTCCTGAAACCAGCTGCCATTATTGCCCGGCTGCAGACCGGCCGCCTGGAAGCGCTGCACCATCAGCGCCTTGGTCTTTTCTTCCCCCACCGTGCCCGGCGCGCGGCCCTGAAATGCATCGGAGGACAGTTCCCGCGTCACGTCCTTCATCGTCTGCTCGGAGATCGGCGGCACCGTGATCGCGCCGCCCGCCGCCTCTGCCATGCCATCGCCGGCGGGCGCGCGGCCGGTCAGCTGATCGAGGCTCTGCGTCGCGGCGTCCGGCACATGGGTGCAGGCCGCAAGCATGAGCGCGGGCAGGGCGGTGGCGGTCAGAAGCTTGATGGACATGAAGGGGGGCGATCCTCTGTTAAAACGCGGGGTGTGCCAGACTTGGCAGAGCGATGCAGCGGGGGCAAGCGGCGGCCCCAATGAAAAAGGGCGGCCCAAACGGACCGCCCTTTTTCGTCATCATATTGTCGGCAAACCGATCAGCGCGAGTAGAACTCGACGACCAGGTTCGGCTCCATCTTCACAGGATAGGGCACTTCGTCCAGCGTCGGCACGCGCACGAAGCTGACCTTGTCATTGCCGTCCTGCGCCACATAATCCGGCACATCGCGCTCGGCCAGGCCCTGCGCTTCGATGACGAGCGCCATTTCCTTGGCCTTGTCACCCAGCGAAATCTCGTCGCCGATGGCGATCTGACGGCTGGCGATGTTGCACTTCACGCCGTTCACCTTGATGTGGCCATGGCTGACGATCTGGCGCGCGGCAAAGATGGTCGGCGCGAACTTGGCGCGATACACCACCATGTCGAGGCGACGCTCGAGCAGGCCGATCAGGTTCTGGCTGGTATCGCCCTTCATGTTGCTCGCCTCGGTATAGGCGCGCTTGAACTGCTTTTCGGTCACATCGCCATAATAGCCCTTCAGCTTCTGCTTGGCGCGCAGCTGAATGCCGAAATCGCTCAGCTTGCCCTTGCGGCGCTGACCGTGCTGGCCGGGGCCATATTCGCGGCGATTGACGGGGGATTTGGGGCGGCCCCAAATATTCTCGCCCATACGGCGATCGAGTTTGTACTTCGAAGATTTACGCTTCGACATCATCTGTCTCCAATTTGCTACAACGTCATTTCCGGTACCGCACCGCCAGACTATATAGCCGGACGCGGCCTCTGCTTCACCGGAGTGCAGGGCCCATTGCGAAGGCGCGCGTCTAGGGGGGCTGGCTGGCAAAGTCAATCATGGTCATCGCCGAAGCTGCCGCCATGGCTTGCAATGTAGGATTGCGAAGCGGATGACAGGCGTCTGCTCTTTGCCATCGTTCAAGACAATATGCCTCTGCCCCGGCTTGGCGTTCGACAAGCGCCGCGCGGGCGGTTAGCAACCGCGCATGCCGAATCCAGACCTGATAGACCAGCCCGAAAGCATGCATGAAGTCCGCGAGAATGTGGACGCGATCGACCGCGCCCTGGTCGACCTGCTCGTGCAGCGCTTCGCAATGATGGACGCCGCCGCCCGGATCAAGTCGGATCGCGGGGCCGTGCGGGATGAAGCGCGCAAGGCGGAGGTGATCGAGAATGCCGCCAGCTATGCCGCTGGACTGGGCCTGCCTTCGAATATCATTGCAGCGCTGTGGGATCAGCTGGTGGAAAGCTCCATCGCTTATGAGTTCGATCGGTTCGACGAACGCTGAGTCGGCCCTTCGCGGCCTTCCAGTGGCTGACGTTCCAGCCGGCTGAGCACGCCGCGCATGGTGCGCACTTGCCCGCTGTTCCAGCCCGGCTGGGTAAGCAATGTCCGCAGCATCAACCGCGTCTTGGGGGCACGATCCTGCGGCTCGAAATAGCCGCGCGCATCCAGCACCGCATCCATATGCGCAATCAGGGACTCAAGCTCCGCCTGCGGCGCGGGCGGTTCATCCTCGATCCGGGTCGGCTGGGACAGCGCCGCGTCATGTTTGCTCCATTCATACGCCGTCAGGATCACCGCCTGCGCCAGATTGAGCGAGCCGAATTCGGCATTGATCGGCACCGTGACGATGGTCCGCGCCAGCGCCAGATCCTCGGTATCCAGTCCGGAGCGTTCGGGGCCGAACATCAGCGCCGTGCCGCCTTCTTCGCGCACCCATTCGCGCGCGGCGGCCTCCGGTGTCATGACGGGCTTGGTCACCCCGCGCTTGCGCACCGTGGTGGCGTAAACATGCGCGCAATCGGCCACCGCCTCGGCCACCGTGTCGAACAGCCGCGCCTTTTCCAGCACGATGTCTGCCCCGCTGGCAGCAGGGCCGGCGGAGGGATTGGGCCAGCCGTCACGCGGCGCGACCAGCCGCATATCGGTCATGCCGAAATTCAGCATGGCCCGCGCCGCCTTACCGATATTTTCACCCAGTTGCGGGCGAACCAGGACAATGGCGGGGGCGGGCGGTTGGGTCATGGAAGATGCGGGTGCAGATGGATCGGTCATGCCCCGCGCTATGCAACGGTGATGCGGAGAGGCCAAGCCTGTTCCGCAGGGCCGGTCAGCTTGCCTGCACGGCATAAGCGGCCTCGCCATAGTGTTATTAGGCGCGCGACGATCGGTAGATTTTCGCAGGTACCGTCAAGGTCCATGGCTGCTAGCTATAGCAGCCTTTATAGCTGCCCGCGGATGGCCCCATTGGGATAATCGGCGGTGTGGACATTGACATAATAGCCCGATGGATTGGCGATGATGGCGGCGGCCACCTGCTTGTCGACGCGCATGCACTTGCTGATCGCGCCATTGGTCGGCGCTTCCAGCGTTACCACGGGCGGGCCCATGTCACCACGCGCGCCGCTGTGGATATGCGCAGCGGTGGGGCGGGTGATGTTCTGCACCGTCAGGTCATAGCAGATCTGGTTGGTCGTGGCGTCGGCGGTGATCTTGGCGGTACCGGTGCCATCCGGATCGCCGGGGCCGGGGACTTCCTGCTGACCGACCAGCGCGGTGTTATAGCTCTCGCCGACGGTGCCGGCCACCGTCGCGCATCCCGCGAGCGTGGCTGCCGCTGCGATCAGGCTCACGCCAAGGGCTCCGCGAAAGGAATGGGTCATGCTGTCATCTCCTGAATGGGTAGGGCGCGCTCCGCCGGTCGTATCGGGAGTGAAATGGTCGGCAGGTGCGGCGGTTCCCGCGCAAGTGCAACGTCAAGCATGCGACGGTATCGTAAAATGATGCGTTGGCCACTGCGCATTATCAATCAAATACACTGGCCAAACGCTGGGTAAACAAACCAAATTCTCGCGGAAAATCTGGACCAAATTAAGTACAATCGCGACTTAACAAATTTAAAGGTTGCGGGAACAAGTCCGGATTACAGGGAACTCTAGCGTCTCTACAGCGCTGTCTTCCCGGAGGCTCCGCAATAATTCATTCCGGCGGAGCTAATGGGAAGGAAACATTCATGGCTGAAATACCTGTAGAGAAAAAAGGCGGCATCCCCTGGTGGATCTGGCTGCTATTGGCGCTGGTGGTTGCCGCGCTCATCTGGTGGGCGGTTGCTGCATCGGACGATGACAGCGAAGTTCCCGTCGTTGCGGACACCAGCATGGTCGAAGAAACGACCGAAGTGACCGTACCGGAAATGGGGGCACTGACCGATGGCATGGCCATTTATGGTCCCGGTGTTGTCATCGCCCAGCTGATCGGCCGTGATGTCGATCTGAACAACGTAGCGGTGCAGTCGCTTTCCGGCGACATGTCGTTCTACATTGGCGATAGCGAACAAAATCGCGCGCTTGTCGTGTTCGATGAAACGCAGACGCCCGATACCGCGAAGGAAGGCATGATCGACGTCAATCCGGGTTCCGTGGTCTCGATCGATGGTTCGGTGGTCAATCCAGCCGATCTGCCCGACGATATTCGCGTCGACATACCCGCCGGTGTAGACGCGGTGATCCGTGCGACCGGTATCAACCTCCAGGATGGAGCGAAGATTTAACATGGCCGAACAATTTGAACATGACAGCCGCTTCGATGATTTCGACCGGCTCGATGACTGGAAGCTTGTGCATAGCGAGCAGGATTTGCGTGGCCGGGAGCTCTATGACGAGCTTGGTGTGGTCATCGGCACGATCGAGGACATGATGGTCGATCAGAAGGCCGAGCGCGTGGTGGCGTTCCGGTTGGAAGACGGCCGCATGGGTTCGGTCGAGCGGCTGGTGATCGGCGATGAAAAGGTGGTCTATCATAACCGCACGCCGGACAGCGCCGTGACCTATTACGACGCGCGCCGGGGCTGACCGCTCATTCTAGCGTCAGATGAGGGGGCCGCGCCTTGCGGCCCCTTTTTTGTGCAGGTCACGCGTCTTCGGGCACCCCGACGGCAAAGCCGTTCAGCGTGGTGGAGACCATGCAATAGAGGCCGACGAGGTAGATCATCTCGTTCGCGCCATGCTGGCCGAACATCGCCACCGCCTGGTCCCAGGCCGGGCGGGGCAGGGTGCCGCCGTTGACCAGCGCGAACGCCACGTCATAGCCCGCGCTTTCCTCCGCGCTCAGGTCCGCCGGCTTGATGCCGCTGCACAGCAAGGCGAGCCGGGCATCGTCCATGCCGACCTTCTCGGCCACCGCGATATGCGCGTACAGCTCATAGGCCGCATCGAACTGCGCGCCGACCACCAGGATAACGACCTGCCGCACCGGCTCGGGCAGGCTGGCTTCGGCGGTCATCGCCTCGGTCAGATCCCAGATCGCGCGGCCGATCTTCGGCTCGTGCAGCCACGGGTTCCACGGGCCGATCAGCGCGCCCTTGGCCGGGCCGTCCTGCACCATGGTCTGGAAAGCGTTGAAGTCCGAGCTGATGCCCTTCTTCATGTCCTCATAGAGCGGCTTCTGCTCGTCGCTGAGCTCGGCTGGCGGAATGGGCGGCAAGCGCACGGTGCTGTCGGTCATGGGGGAGTGATCCTTCTTCGGGAGGGTGGTGCGCTGGGAACGCGGCACCGGCCCCGCTGGTTGCGTGCGCCCCGCCACTCCGGTTCACACAGGTCAACTGTCCAGAGACGCAATCTCTGCCCCCGCCGTCTCCTCCTCGTCCTGCTCCTGCTCCTGCTCCTGCTCCTCCCGCTCATCTTCCCCGTCGACCGCATCCAGCCCGAAGGCCGCGCGGCGCTGTGCCTCGGCCCGCGCCAGATCCGCCGCCTCTTCTTCCACCCCCAGCGCCGCCAGCTCCTCGGGGCTCAGGGTGCGGCGATAGTCCGCATCGCCATAGTCGCCATCCTCGATGCCGTCATAACCGGGCGGGGCTGGATAGTCGGTGTACCACTCGTCCCCCTCGTCCCAGATCATGTGGGTGTCGTCCTCCTGCGCGGCCTCGTCCTCCTGCGCCGCCGCAATCCGCGCCGCCTGCGCCTCGGCCGCAGCGCGCGCGCGCGCCTCGGCCGGCGTTTCCAGCAGATCGCCCGCATCCGCATCCGCCGAGATCGCATCAAGCAGCGCATCGAACCGGTCCGCGCCCAGCATCGCCGTTTCGCTCTCCGCCCGCTTGTCGAGCCGCCCAAGCAGCGCCAGCAGGAGCCGCCCGTCGAACCGCGTGCGCGTGTCGATCACCTCGCCATGATAAGAAAGCTGTTCGGTGATGCCGTTCAGCGCCTTGTCCTGCAGCACATCCTCGGCCAGCTCGCGCGCCTGCACCAGCGCCCCTTCCCAGGCGAGCGCAAAGGCCCGGTCTCGCCGCCGAAGCTTATACGCCCCCTCCCGGCTTATCGAGACGAAGGCAGCGGCATCGCGCACATTCCCGCACCGCGCGAGCGCCTCCAGAAAACCGCATTTGACCTGCGGCGTCCAACCGGTGAGCCGCATGTCGCGGGGCGATGGGGCGCGGTCCAAAGCGCTGTTCTGGCGCGGCTGACGAGCGGGGAGGGGGCAGGGCGCCGATCCGGCCTCATCCGCCCGCGCAGAGCCCGCGCCCACAGGCAGCGACCCGCCGGACGCATCGTGCGAAAACGGCGCGCCGGACGGCGATGACATGGGGTCTGTGGGCAGCATTGATTCGGTCCTCTGATTGTTCAGCGGACCGACCATATAATGCATGAGGGGGGTTGTAGGACAGAGGGAATGTTGTTGGGTTTCGAGTGCGGCAAGACCGAACGCCCCGTCTCCCCGGCCCCCGAGCCGGGGTCCAGCTATGTACAGCGCCGCGGCCAGTCCCAAGCGGCGGCGCGGAGGGAGCGGGGCCCGCAAAGGCCTCTGCTCGCGCAAGCCCCGCTACCTGGCCTATGCCTGGCTATCTCCTGCTCAATAAGCTGATCCTATAGCGCAGCTTCTAGGGTTAAGTTCAAAGTGAAAGTTCGATACGGTCACGTAGCTGGGAGAGAACACAGCTTTTGTTCAGTATCTTCTGGCAGCCGAACCCCTTCAAGCAGATAGCTAATTGGGGTGCGTGTCTGACGTCAGAGGAGTTACGGAGCGACAAATGAGAATTCGGCAGATAGCATGATCAAGCCAGCTGATAATTCAGCGGATTGATCAATAATTAAGCAACGTGGGTTGTAAAAGTAAGAATGATTGAGCTAGGCCATTAAATAACAATGCTCTGATTGTAGACACTGACATATCAATCGGCCAGATCCTTTCTTGGAGGAAAATATGCAACTAAAGAGCCTTTCGATAAGAGGATTCCTGGGGAAAGAAGATGATCTCGATCTGCGTTTTCATCATGACCTCAATATTATTACAGGATACAATGGTGCAGGAAAGACAAATCTACTTAAAGTACTGTGGTATGCGGTAAGCGGAAATTTTAGCCACCTTTTAGAAGAAGTGCAGTTTGATGAATTTACATTAGAGACATCCAAGTACACGATTTTTGTACGGAAGCACGCTGTACATACCTGTAGTGGTTGGTTCGAGCAGGATGGCCAAAGGCAAGATGTCTACGACGTTACTGACGAGGAACGTGGTTTCAATAGCGACGCGAGAGACGTATTTAAGGAGCTGACACAAGTTATATCTGGTTCAATTTTCTTCCCTACTTTTCGAAGAATTGAAGGTGGTTTCTCAATTGGAGGAACGGAAAAGCAACGCGGCGGCACGGGCCTTTTTGCATTTGGTCGCCAAAGTACGAGCGATCTCCAGAAGTCGGTATCAGATATATCGCAAAGACTTACAAACGCCGAACATAACTTCGTTACTTCAATTTCTACGTTCGATATATCTGAGTTGTTGCTGAGGCGCTACACTGCCTTGAGCGAGGCCTCGACGCAAATACAATCCAAAATGACTCAAGGCATTATTAAGGAAATCAGAGACTTTCGTGTAGAGCATGGTGAAAACCATATAGAAGAAGCTCTGGAAGCAAGCCAAGTACTCGACGATATTGCGGAAAAGATTGAACGCGCAGATTTACTTCGAGTACGTACAATGGCACCCTTTAATGCTGTAAAAGATATGATATCTAAGATATTCGCTCATAAGTCAATTCAGTTTACCAAGAGATTGAGCTTTGGCGATGCTGCCAATGCCATAAGCTCTGATTTACTGTCGGCTGGTGAAAAGCAAATGCTTAGCTTTATTTGCTATAATGCTTTCTTTAGCGGAATACCGATATTTATAGACGAGCCCGAATTGAGCCTACACGTAGACTGGCAAAGAACTCTTTTTCCAACTCTCGAGTCACAAAAAAAGTCAAACCAATTTATAATAGCAACGCATTCACCTTTTATATATGGAAAGTATCCAGAAAAAGAAATCGCGTTGGCGAACCGTCGCGGGGATGAGCTTGATAATGCATAACCCAGTGACCGTTGAGGACGCTCTCGCTTTATTGAGAAACTCTTCTTTGCCGACAGTGCTTACTGAGGGTTCGGACGACTATCGTGTCATGAGAAAAATCGAGGAACGGATGGCTGATATTGGCGTCAGCTTGTTGCCGCTACATGGCCGTCCTAAGGTCCTCGAGGTTTGGCAAAAATTACCAGATGAACGAAAAGATAATACATGCGCGCTAGTAGATCTCGACGATTGGGTATATTTCGGCATTCCAGATGAGTATGTGGGAAACAATCTTTTTTACACAGTCGGCTATTCTATTGAGAACGATTTGTTAATGGATTTTGACATGTTAAATATGTTAGAGCCCGCTGAGTTAGTAAAGTTCACACAGGAAAAGGCATTGATTTGCACTGCGCATGCGCGAATATTGCTTGGAAGCAATATTAACGAAGAGTTACTGTTGTCTTCGCATCCTAATAAGATTTTGTCCGTCGATCTAAATGACCCATTGAATGATGCGGAGCAAAGCCTGCGAAATACGTTATCGTGCTATTATCTCCAAATGCTGCGTGGCAAGACCGTATTCGAACTTTTAGTCAGCCAATTATCGCGCAGAGGCCGGTTTGCAAAATTCGGATACAAGCAACTATACGAATTGAGCTCGTCACAAACCGGGCCTATATTTAAGAACTTAGAGCGCAATCTTAGGATAGCATTTTCCGATGGTCGCAATTGAAGGTCGTAGACTATTTTGGATTGCGGCAATGGGCGAGAGCTATTAAAGAACCTAGGCTGCGCGTTATGCTCTTCTTCTTCTTCTTCATGTTTGTTCAAAAACCACGGTTGAGCGGTTTGATTAGTGGGTTGTAAGATGTGCGAATGATTTTTTGTTCACATCGCCTTACTTCCCCAGCATGTGCTCCAGATAGGCGCCGGTAAAGCTGCCTTCTTCCCTGGCGACCTGTTCCGGCGTGCCTTCGGCCACCACTTCGCCGCCATTGACGCCGCCCAGCGGCCCCATGTCGATGATCCAGTCGGCGGTCTTGATGACGTCCAGATTATGCTCGATCACCACGATGCTGTTGCCCTGTTCCACCAGGCGGTGGAGCACTTCGAGCAGTTTGCGCACATCCTCGAAATGCAGGCCGGTGGTCGGCTCGTCCAGGATGTAGAGCGTCTGACCGGTGGAGCGCTTGGCCAGTTCCTTGGCGAGCTTCACGCGCTGCGCTTCGCCGCCCGATAGGGTGGTGGCCTGCTGGCCCACCTTGATATAGCCCAGGCCCACTTCGTACAGCATGGCCATGCGATCGCGGATCGGCGGCACGGCCTTGAAGAACTCCACGGCGTCTTCCACCGTCATGTCCAGCACATCGGCGATGCTGTGGCCCTTGAACTTCACCTCCAGCGTTTCGCGGTTGTAGCGTTTGCCGTCGCACACCTCGCAGGTGACATAGACGTCCGGCAGGAAGTGCATCTCGATCTTGATGACGCCGTCGCCCTTGCACGCCTCGCACCGGCCGCCCTTGACGTTGAAGCTGAAACGGCCCGGCTGATAGCCGCGCGCCTTGCTCTCCGGCAGACCGGCAAACCAGTCGCGGATCGTGGTGAACGCGCCGGTATAGGTGGCCGGGTTGGACCGCGGGGTGCGGCCGATGGGGGACTGATCGATGTCGATCACCTTGTCCAGATGCTGCAGGCCGGTGACCTTTTTGTGCGGGCCCGCGATCACGCGCGCGCCGTTCAGCGTGCGGGCGGCGGCGGCATAGAGCGTGTCGATCGTGAAGCTGGATTTGCCCGATCCGGAGACGCCGGTGATGCAGGTGAAGGTGCCCAGCGGGATCGACGCGGTGACGTCCTTCAGATTATTGGCGGTGGCGCCGGACAGGGTGAGCTTCTTGCCATTGCCCTTGCGGCGCTTGTCCGGCACGGCGATCTCGCGCCGCCCGGTGAGATAATCGGCGGTGAGGCTGCCCTCGGTGTTGAGGATATCGTCCAGCGTGCCCTTGGCCACCACCGCGCCGCCATGCACGCCCGCGCCAGGGCCCATATCGACGACATAATCGGCGGTGCGGATCGCGTCCTCGTCATGCTCCACCACGATCACGGTATTGCCCAGATCGCGCAGACGTTTCAGCGTCTCCAGCAGCCGGTCATTGTCCCGCTGATGCAGGCCGATCGAGGGCTCGTCGAGCACATAGAGTACGCCGGACAGGCCGCTGCCGATCTGGCTGGCGAGGCGGATGCGCTGGCTCTCGCCGCCGGACAGGGTGCCGCTGGTGCGGTCCAGATTGAGATAGTCCAGCCCGACATTGTTGAGGAAGCCCAGCCGCTCGACAATCTCCTTGAGAATGGCCTTGGCGATCTGGCTTTGCTGCGCGGTAAGGTGTTGATCGAGCGAGGAAAACCATGTCAGCGCGTCGACCACGCTGCGGCGGGTGGAGATGCTGATATCCTCGCCCGCAATCTTCACCGCCAGCGGTTCGGGCCGCAGCCGCGCGCCGTGGCAGGTCTCGCAGGGCTGCGCGGTCTGGAACTTGCTCAGCTCCTCGCGCATCCATGTGCTTTCGGTCTGCAGCAGGCGGCGGTTGAGGTTGCCGATCACGCCCTCGAACGGCTTGTCCACGCTGTAATTCTTGCGCCCGTCCTTGAAGGTAAGCTTGACCTTCTTGCCCTTGGTGCCGTGCAGGATCACCTGCCGCGCTTCCTCCGGCATATCCTGCCAGGGCGTCTCCAGATCGAAGTCATAGGCTTTGGCCAGGCTGCCGAGCACCTGCATATAATAGGGGCTGGGCGGGTTCGATTTGGCCCAGGGCACGACCGCGCCCTTTTTCAGCGTGAGCAGTTCGTTCGGCACCACCAGCTGTTCGTCGAACTCCTGCCGCTCGCCCAGCCCGTCGCAGGCGGGGCAGGCGCCCTGGGGGGCGTTGAAACTGAACAGCCGCGGCTCGATCTCCGGGATAGTAAAACCGCTGACGGGGCAGGCGAATTTCTCGGAAAAGACGATGCGGTTGTCCGGAATGCCGGTGCCCTTCATCGCGCCGCTGGACGCGGCCTCATCCCCGCGCCCCGGCACCACGCCATCGGCCAGATCGACATAGGCCAGGCCATCGGCCAGCCGCAGCGCGGTCTCGAAACTGTCGGCCAGCCGCGTTTCCTGCCCGCCTTCTTCCTCGGTCGGGCGGACCACCAGCCGGTCGACCACCACTTCGATGTCATGCTTATATTTCTTGTCGAGCTTGGGCGCGTCCTCGATATCGTAAAATTCGCCGTTCACGCGCACGCGGGTGAAGCCGGCCTTGCGCCATTCCAGCATTTCCTTGCGATATTCACCCTTGCGCCCGCGCACTACGGGGGCGAGCAGATAATAGCGCGTGCCCTCCGGAAGGGCGATGACGCGGTCGACCATCTGGCTGACCGTCTGTGCGGTGATCGGCTTGCCGGTCGCCGGGCTGTAGGGAACGCCCACGCGCGCCCAGAGCAGGCGCATATAATCGTAGATCTCGGTCACCGTGGCGACGGTGGAGCGCGGGTTCTTGCTGGTGGTCTTCTGCTCGATGGAGATGGCGGGAGACAGGCCCTCGATATGCTCCACATCGGGCTTCTGCATCATCTCCAGAAACTGGCGCGCATAGGCGGACAGGCTCTCGACATAACGCCGCTGCCCCTCGGCATAGATGGTATCGAACGCCAGGCTGGACTTGCCCGAGCCGGACAGGCCGGTGATGACGATCAGCTTGTCGCGCGGCAGATCGACGTCGACGCCCTTGAGATTATGCTCGCGCGCGCCGCGGACGGAAATATGGGTAAGGCTCATGGCTGGCGTTGTTCCGCAAATGTTCTGGTGGGTCAAGTCGGGCTATGGGATACTATGGGAAGGGCGCCCCACAGGATGGCCTCCATATGGTATCATGGCGGCGCGATGCCAGAGGAACCCGTGGATGGCCGATCGGTTGCCTGTGATCGTGCGCTGCGCAGCCTAACAGCCTAACAGCCTAACAGCCTAACAGCCTATCGGCCTTCGGGCGGGCGTGGTGGCCGAGCGCTATGAGGCACCTCGATCGGGGGTGGCGGCAGAACGCGCCGCAGCCACTGCTTGCCTTTCCACAGGAGCCAGATGGTCAGCCCCAGCAGAGCGATCGCAATCACCGCGGCCACCACCGGATTGGCGAACATCAGCAGCAGGAGGCCGCCCGCCGCGATATCCTCCCCCGTCGATACGGCGATATTGCTGACCGGTTCGGGGCTGACATTCACCGCCGCGCGGGTGGTGGCCTTGGTGGCGTGCCCGGCAAAAGCCGCGCCGCCGCCGACGAGAAAGGCGACGATTTGCCAGGCAGGGTCGCCCGCGTCGATCACCGCCATGGCGAGCAGCGCGCCGCCCAGCGGGCGGATGACGGTGTGGATGCTGTCCCACAGGCTATCGACCAGGGCCACCTTGTCCGCAAAAAACTCCGCCAACGTGCCCAAAGCGGCGATGCCGATGACCCATGGGTTGGCAAAGGCGGTGAGGAATTCCAGATGCTCGGGCAGGGCAATCCACCCTGTGCGCATGGCGATGCCCGTGGCCAGCACGGTCAGATAGAGCCGCCAGCCGGACAACAGGCTGACGCTGGCGGCCAGCCCCAGCAATTCGACGATACCCATGGGCTGTTCTCCCGCTGCCAGGCAAAGGACCTAGCCGATCATGATGGCTTTGGCGATGCGAATGGCGCTATTGTCTCGTTCGGCCCGGTCCACCGGGCGCATGTCCGGGAGATACTATCGATGCACAAGCCTGTCGTCACGATCATGGCATTCGCGCTGCTTGCCGGATGCGGAGAAGCGGCGCGGGAGGATGGGCTGGGCGGAGCGGCGGCGGATGCGCCCATGGCCGACGGGTCGGCAGCGGCGGATGGCACAGACGCGATCGAGATCGTGCCCGGCTCTCCTTCGCCTATCGACGATGCGCCGCCGGAAGCCGATGAGCCCGCACCGCAGGCCGAACCGGTGATATCGGAGCCGTTTCGCGGCCGCTGGGCGAAGACGCTGGACGAATGCCGAACGGAGCCGGCCGGTGCGCGCATCATCATCGGCGCATCGGAGGTGCAATTTGCAAAGGTTACGGGCGATCCGCTGGTGGTCACGCAGCTTGGGGACCGATCGATCTCCGTCCATTTGCGGCTGGTGGCGCCCAAGATGATCGCCGAACGCACCGACCGCCTGACGATCGATCCGGACGGCAATTCGCTGCTATATCTTAAAGGAGACGTTCCCACCGAGCTAAAGCGCTGCCCCGCCTGACGCGCCGGATTTGTCGGCGCGGCACGCCCCGTTCGTTCAGCGCGCTGGACGCATGGCAGGGTCTTTCCAGCTGCCGCTGTTCTGATATTCCTTTTTCACCCGGCTGTCCGGCAGGTTGCTGGCCGCAAAGGCCTGCTCGCCGCCCCGCGCCTTGGCCGCGCTGGAATAGTCCGGCTTGGCATAGCTGGTGACGGGAGCCACCGGATTGCCAGCCGAAGGCGCGGCCGCTTGCGCCGCGGCTAGGCTGCGATTCTGCCGCTCGGCCTGCGCCTTGGCGGCGGCATAGTCACGCTCATAGGCGCGCTGCAGCTCGATCGGGTCGGGCAGCTCGCTCGCCGGGGTGGGGCGTGGCAGGCGGGCTTTCGGGCCGGGTAGCGGCTCGCCGCCGGCATAGGCCCGCTGGAAGGCGGGCGCGGTGCCGGCCTGGCCACGGAACCGATAGAAACGGTGCGCGCCGATGGTGCCGATGAAATGCAGGCTGGGCGCCCAATAAGGGTGCACTTCGGTGGTGTGATAATGGGTGGCGAGGCCAGCGGGCGCGTAAACCGATCCGTTCAGCGCCCTGGTGGCCACATCATGCGCCCGGTTCCAGTATAGCGGCTGACGGCCACGCGCCATCGATCCATCGCAGCTATAGCTGAACTGGCATCCGCTCCACCGCTCGGACCCCTGATAGACTACGCCGCAGACATTGTTTGGATAGCTGGGGTGGCGCACGCGGTTCAGGATCACCTGCGCCACGGCTTCCTGCCCGACGTCCGGCTCCAGCGCGGCTTCATAATAGATCGCGTCGGTCAGGCATTGCAGGGCGCGGCTATAGTCGCTGGTGCCGGCCTTGACGAAAAATGGTTTCGCCGCGCCGGCGGGCAGAACGGGAAGCTCGCTTGCGCCATCTTCGCTCGGCAGGCCCTGGCCATGCGCGGCGGGCTCCTGCCATGCATCGGCGGCGGGCAGGCTGCGCTGATCCATGAAGTAAAAGGCCGATCCGGGGAAATTGCTCGCCGCAATCTCGGCATCGCCAAGGCCGCTGTTTGCCGCATCCACCAGCGCGTCATTATCTGCCGTCATCTGCGCGAAACCGGGCACGAACGCGAGCATCGAAAATGCGATCAGAACGATGATCAGTTCCGTCGGCCCGACAAAATGCGGACGCAGCGCACGCGGCGTCAGCGAGCTCAATACATTGCGCAACCGAATCGATTTCATCATAGTTCCAAAAAGCCAACGCCCCTGAATGACAGGATTTTTCGCACAATCACCGGGTGTTATACGCCCTGTATCACAGCGGGACGCGGCAGGCCCAGAGACTTAATTTTGCGCGGCGGTGCATCCAAAACGACAAGGTCATCATTCCAGCCTGTAGTGATGACCGGCCCGCGCCACTCCTTTCGTTGCGATTGATGGTGCGGCAGGTGGGGCGGCGCATATGGCAACGGAGCGCTTCAAACTCGCGAGCAGGCGCGCTAAGGAAGGCGTGCTGAGCATCTTGGCGGGTCGAATGGAAAGATATGAGAATGACGTGGAAGTTATGGGTTGCAGCGCCGCTGATATTGTCGATCGCCGCGTGCGATTTCAATGCGCAGAACGATCAGCCTGATCCGGCCGCCGACACGCCTAGCTCGGTGCCCACCCCGTCGGAGGAGAATGCGGTGACGTCTGGCGAAGCGGACGATCAGGCCCAACGCTTTGCCCGGCTGGCACTGGCCTGCGTGAACAAGCAATATCCCAACAAGATCAGCCATGTGCTGAGCGGCCCGGACGATGTGCAATCGCCGCAGCAGCTGCACCCGGCCTTTTATGGCTGTTTCGACTGGCATAGCTCGGTGCACGGACACTGGATGCTTGCGCGGCTCTGGGGGCAGGACAAGCTCGGCACGTTGAGCGAGGAGGCGCGCACGGCGCTGGTGCGCAATCTGAGCGCTGAGAATATCGCGGCCGAGGCCAAATATCTGATGGGCGCGGACCGGGGCAGTTTCGAGCGGCCCTATGGCATGGCCTGGTTCCTGCAGCTGATCGCCGAGCTGGAAGAGATCGCGGCGCGCGGTGGGCCGAAGGGCGAGACGGCTGCGGCGCTGGTGCAGAATCTGAAGCCACTGGAATCGGTGGTGCTCAACAAGCTGAAGGACTGGATTCCCAAGCTGGTCTATCCGATCCGCGAGGGCACGCATAACCAGACCGCTTTCGCCTTCGGCCTGATGCTGGACTATGCTCGTGAGCATGGCGATCAGGGCCTGTCAAAGATGGTGAGCGAAAAGGCACGCGAATTTTATGGCGAGGACCAGAATTGTCCGATCGGCTATGAACCGTCGGGCGAGGATTTCCTGTCTCCCTGTCTGATGGAAGCGGATCTGATGCGGCGCGTGCTGCCGCGCGACGAATATCGCGTCTGGCTGACCGGCTTCCTGCCGGGCCTGCCCACCGACGGATCGACCGACTGGCTGGCCGTGGGCGAAGTGCGCGACCCCACCGACGGCAAGCTGGTGCATCTGGACGGGCTGAACCTGTCGCGCGCCTGGGCGCTGCGCGGCATGGCCAGCGGTCTGGCCGAAAACGACACGCGCCGCGCATCGCTGCTCGCCACGGCGGACAAGCATGCCGCTGCCGGGCTGGAAAAGGTCACCGGAGAAAATTATTCCGGCAGCCACTGGCTGGCCAGTTTCGCGACTTACCTGACCACCAATCGCGGCATCCGCGGCGAACCGGCGGCAGAGGCCGAGTCAGGGCGCATCACGCCTGTCGACAAGTCTCCCGCTGCCGATCCCGGTGCCACGCCAAAGGCCAGGGACAGCGGCAAGGCACGCTAGATCGCAGGCACGCTGGCGTCGGTTGTCGGCGCCCTGAGTGTTTGCATCGTCTTCCAGCCACATGATGGCGGGGTTCTACGGGCGGTGGGGCAAAATCCCGCTTCATCGCCGCACTGCTTCTGTGTGATGAAGAAAAGCTATCGGCCTGGATGCTTCACGCATGCGCGCCAATATTGTAGGGCATGGCGGAAACCGGCGCTGTTGCCGGTATCGAAGGATGAGAGACATGGCGACCGATTGGACCCCGCAGAGCTGGCGCGCGCATGAAGGCATTCAGATGCCCGATTATCGCGATGGAGCCGCGTTGCAGGCGGTGGAGCAGTCGCTCGGCAGCTATCCGCCGCTGGTGTTCTCCGGCGAGATCGATGCGCTGAAGTCCGAACTGGCCAAGGTGCAGGCGGGGCAGGGCTTCCTCCTGCAGGGCGGGGACTGCGCCGAGAGCTTCGCCGAATTTCATCCGGACAATATCCGCGACAGCTTTCGCGTCATCCTGCAGATGGCGGTGGTGCTGACCTATGCCAGCAAGCTTCCGGTGGTGAAGGTGGGCCGCATGGCGGGGCAGTTCGCCAAGCCGCGTTCCGCACCGACCGAAGTGCAGGGCGCAGAAGAACTGCCCAGCTATCGCGGCGATATCATCAACGACATCAATTTCGAGGCCGGCGCGCGTGAGCCCGATCCGCAGCGCATGCTGAGCGCCTACAGCCAGGCCGCCGCCACGCTCAATCTGCTGCGCGCCTTTGCCGGCGGTGGCTTCGCCAATCTCGGCAAGGTCCATCAATGGACGCTGGATTTCATGGGGCAGGGCAAATGGGCCAAGGCCTATGAAGACATGGCCGACCGGATCGACGAGGCGCTGGCGTTCATGGCTGCTTGCGGGATCGACCCGGAGCGCCTGCCGCAGCTGCAGTCGACCCCCTTCTACACCAGCCATGAGGCGCTGCTGCTGCCCTATGAGCAGGCGCTGACGCGGCCCGGCCCGACCGGCCAGCAATATTACAACACCAGCGCGCATTTCCTGTGGATCGGCGATCGCACGCGGTTCGAAGGCTCGGCGCATGTCGAGTTCATGCGCGGGCTGGCCAATCCCATTGGCATGAAATGCGGCCCAAGCCTGGAGCCGGATGCGCTGATCCGCCTGCTCGACGTGATGAACCCGGAGCGTGAAGCGGGACGGATCACGCTGATCAGCCGCTTCGGCCATGACAAGGTGACCGCCGGGCTGGCACCGCTGGTGCGCGCGGTGGAGCGGGAAGGGCACAAGGTCATCTGGTCCTGCGATCCGATGCACGGCAATGTGGTGAAAAGCCCGAGCGGCCTGAAGACCCGCCCGTTCGAGCGCATTCTGGGCGAAGTGCGCGGATTTTTCGATGTGCACCGTGCCGAAGGCACCCATGCCGGCGGCATCCATATCGAAATGACCGGCCAGAACGTGACCGAATGCACCGGCGGCGCAGCCGAGGTGACCGATGACATGCTGGCCGACCGCTATCGCACGCATTGCGATCCCCGGCTTAACGCGTCGCAGTCGCTCGAACTGGCCTTCCTGCTGGCCGAGATGCTGAACGATGAAATGGCGGAGCGCCGCGCCGAGGCGGCCTGACCGTGATGCACGACGCTGCGGAACGCGGGGTCGGTGGAAAATACCGGTTGGACTGTTCGCGCAATTCCTGCTGATACGGGGCAGATCGCGACACTGTCTGGCTGGGCCAGTTGTAAGAGGACGCTATGTTCTGATGGTTGGTCAAGGGTCTGGATAAGGGGGCTGGGTTAGAATGAACGAAGCGCAGCGCCTTCAGGCTTTGCATGCCACCGGTCTGCTGCAGAGCGGCAATGAGGAGCGGCTCGACCGTATTGCGCGTCTGGCCGCCTATGGCCTGAACGCCAAAGTGGCATTCGTATCCCTGCTGGACGGCGACACGCAGCATTTCAAGGCGCGCCACGGCACGGACCTGACCCAGACTGCTCGCGGCATCGCCTTTTGCGATCATGCCATCCGCAACCCCGATGAGGTCCTGATCGTGCCGGACGCGCGGCTGGATCCGCGGTTCGCCGACAATCCGCTGGTGACGGGCGACATGCAGATCCGCTTCTACGCCGGACAGCCGCTAGTGACCCGCGATGGTCATGCGATCGGCACAGTCTGCGTGATCGACGATGCGCCGCGCGAGGGGCTGGGCGAACGGGAGCGCGCCGTGCTGGCCGATCTTGCCGAAACGGTGATGGTCGGCATTGCCCTGAGCCAGCAGATCGAAGACCTGTCGGTTGTGAATGCCGAGCTGAAGCACCGCATGGGCAATATGTATGCGCATATCGGATCTTTGGTGTCGCTGATCGGGCGCGATACGCCGGACAAGGACACGCTGATCCACAAGCTGCAGGAGAAGATTGCCAGTTTCGGCAGGATGCAGCAGCTTCTTGCCGATCAGAACTGGAAAAGCGTGGGCATGACCGAACTGGTCGAAAATGTCCTGGCAAGCTATCGTTCCGATCGGCCAAGCCACCGCATCACGGTGCAGCAGGAGGCTGACTTCCTGCTTTCGCCGCGCGGCGCATTCGTCGTCACGCTCATGATCGGCGAGCTGGCGACCAACGCGGTCAAACATGGCGCGCTGAGCGTGGAGGTCGGCGAGATCGGTTTTGGATGGTCCACCGATGGCGATGTGCTGCAGTTCGAATGGCGCGAGCAGTTCGATCGCGGTGACCGTCCGGTCAAGGAAGGGCGTGGCTTCGGCACCGATATCCTGAAGCGCATCGTGCCGATGGACATGCGCGGCACGTCGGAGCTGAGCTTCGGCCGTGACGGCATGCAGTATCGCGTCAGCGCCCGCACCGATCGCATCACCGCCAGCTGATCCGGCCGATCCAACTGATGGTTGCGATGGCCTTGAGCCGCTGGCTCACAACCGCCCGCTGCGCCGCCTTGTCCTGATCCAATTCCTCCGATTTCCGTGGCCAACCTTGGAAACGGTTGTTTTTCGCTACCAGTGCAAATTGGCAACAGCAGTGCAATTTTGCTGACTTCTGTGCGGGTTTGGCTTGTTTTGCGCAAATTTCACCGGTAGGTGCGACTGGCATACCCAACGCCTGAATAATCCAGGCGATGAAATAATCAGGAGAGAATGCCACCATGACCACCCGTTCGCACGTCCGCGTCCGTCACGCGCTTCAGCTTTCCGTCGCCGTTACAGCGCTTGCCCTGCCGGGCGCGCTTTTCGCGCAGGCCGCCGCCACCGCGCCGGCTCAGGACACCGTCACGCAGCGCGCGCAGGTGGAAGACCGCAGCGTCACGACCGAAGTCGACGATTCCGGTATCATCATCGTTCGCGCCCAGGGCCGTGAGCAGTCGCTGGCCGATGTTCCGATCGCCGTGAACGCCGTGTCCGGCGAAGAGCTGGCCAAGTCCGGCGCCAGCGACATTCGCGAGCTGAACCAGGTCGCGCCGTCGCTGCTGGTGTCCTCCACCGGTAATGAAGCCAATGGCTCGGCGCGTATCCGCGGCATCGGCACCGTGGGCGACAACCCCGGCCTCGAAAGCTCGGTCGCAGTGTTCGTCGACGGCGTCTATCGTTCGCGTTCGGGCAATGCGCTCAGCGAACTCGGCCCGATCGATCGCGTGGAAATCCTGCGCGGCCCGCAGGGCACGCTCGGTGGCCGCAACAGCTCCGCCGGTCTGATCTCGATCTACACCGCGCCGCCGGAATTCGAATTCAACGGCTATGGTGCCTTCACCTACGGCAATTACGACGCGATGAAGTTCGAAGGCGGCGTGAACCTGCCGGTCGGCGAAACCCTCGCAGCGCGCGTCGATGGCGTCTATTTCAAGCGTGACGGTTTCTACAACGACGTCGTGAACAATGTCGATGTGAACAATCGCGACCGGTATCTGGTTCGTGGTCAGCTGCTGTTCGAGCCAACCAGCGCGCTGACCGCTCGTCTGGTGCTCGACTATTCCGAGAAGAACGAGGCCTGCTGCGCCGCCACCTTCGTACAGCCGGAATTCGCGCCGCTCGCGCGCGTCAGTCCCGGCCTCGACGGCTATAACCGTCCCAATATCGGTGCCCCGGCGCTCACCAGCACGCAGAACCCGATCATCCCGATCCTGCTGGGTCTCGGTCAGAACCCCAATGCGCTTACGCAGAGCACGTTCAACCGGGACATCTACGTCACGCCCGGTCGTTCGTTCGAAGGCCAGACCAAGGATTACGGCGCGTCGCTCGAGGTCAATTATGACCTTGGCAATGTCGAGCTGACCTCGATCACCGGCTACCGCGAGTTCAACAACTTCCAGGGTTCCGACACCGACTATACGCAGGTCGATATTCTCTATCGTGCGCCTGCGGACAATGCCGGATCGCGCCAGTTCCACACCTTTACCCAGGAACTGCGCCTGCAGGGTTCGGCGTTCAACGATCGCCTCGACTGGCTGGTTGGCGGCTTCTACGCCAATGAAGATCTGAAGGTGCAGGACAATCTGCGCTTCGGCACGCAATATGGTGCCTTTGCGCCATGCCGCATCATCAATGCCATCAATCCAGCACTTGCCTCACCAGGCAGCACGGGTTGTATCAGTGCGGGTGGACGTGCCGTGTTGCAGGGTGCCAATGGCGGCGCTGGAGCATTTGGCCCAGCAACCGGGCTGATCTTTGCTGGCTTGGATAATCTCGCCAACCTCAACGATCTTGGCGGGACCGGAGACGTCTACAACCAGAACAGTGAAAGCTTTGCAGCATTCACGCACAACATCGTCCATCTGACCGATCGCCTCGATCTGACCTTGGGTCTGCGGTACACCAATGAAACCAAGACGTTCGATGCACTTCTTGGCAATGACAACACGATCTGCCCGCAGAACCGTGCACTGCTTTCTGGGCTGCTCGGCGTACCAGCCCTTGCCGGTCTTGCTGGCGGTTTGATCTCGCTGTCCTGTCAGGGCAACAGCACGTCGGAAATCGATGGTCTGACGCTCAACGACAAGCGCAACGAGGAAGAGGTGACCGGTACGGCCATCCTCAGCTACAAGCCGACCGACGATCTGCTGGTCTACGGAAGCTATTCGCGTGGCTATAAGGGCGGCGGTTTCAACCTCGATCGTTCCGGCCTGACCGGTGCGTCCGGCGCAGGCGTGATTGCCGGCCCGCTGGTGGCAGGCGATGTGGCGAACCTCCAGTTCGCGCAGGAAACGGTAAATTCTTACGAAATCGGTGCCAAATACGGCACGCGCGAATTCTCGTTCGGTCTGTCCGCATTCCGTCAGGAGTTCAGCAACTTCCAGCTGAACACCTTCAACGGTTCGGTCTTCCTGGTGCAGAATATCAACGCCTGCTCCACCGATCTGGCCGGCGGGGACCGCGATGCCAGCGACACAACCGGCGTCTGCGATCCGGATGACGTGAAATATGGTGTGGTGGCGCAGGGCGTCGAACTGGAAAGCTCGATCAACCCCACGCGCTATCTCAGCTTCACCGCCGGTCTGACCTATGCGGACACCACCTATGAGAACAACCTGATCGGCAATGACAATGGCTCGCCGCTCGATCCGGCTCTGCGCCTCCTGCCGAACGACAATCTGTCGAACGCGCCGGAGATCACGGCCACCGCATCGGCCAGCTGGACGCCGCCGCTCGGCAATTCGGGCTTCTCGGGTCTCGCCTATATGAACGTCCGCACGGTGGGGGATTACAACACCGGTTCGGATCTGCTGTATGGCAAGGAACAGGATGGCTTCACGCTGGTGAATGCACGCTTGGGCGTTCGCGCCCCCGACAACCAGTATTCGGTGGAAGTGTTCGCCCAGAACCTGTTCAACGTGGACTATACGCAGGTGGCCTTCAACACGCCGTTCGTGGCATCGCAGCAGACCTATTCGGCCTTCCTCGCCGAACCACGGACCTACGGCATCACGGTGCGCGCTGGCTTCTAAGCCATCGTATCACGGCCAATATGGGGCGCGTTCGCATGTCGAACGCGCCCTTTTTTTCGTCCGGGGGCGCGCTTTTAACCTTTCCTAGACCGGCGTCTCGCACTGATACGATGCGCGCACGGCGCTTGGCATGTCCGCGCACCATTGTAGAATGCAGGACATGGCCCTGATGAAACTCGCCCGATATTCCTTGCAGATGATGATCCTGCTTCCGGTATTGTTCGGCATAACGTTCATGCTGGTCAGCCTGACGGGCAATGACGAAGCGACGGCGCAGACCGCGCGCGAACCGGACATCTGGGTTGATCCGGATGGTTTCGTTCGCGAAAAGGCCGGGGAGCCGCCGCGCCGGATCAATGAGCAGGCGGCCGATGCACGGGCACCGCGTCGCCTCTCCGCGCCAGGCACGCAGGCGGCGGCAAATAACGCGGCGCCGACAGCCTCCGCCGCAGCCTTCCGCCCCACCACCGTTCGCGAGCTCCCGTCCCCGCTGGAATCAGGCGAATGGATCTGGGATGACCGGCACGCCCCCGATCTGCCGCTGCGCATCGTGGTGGATATCGATAGCGAGCAGATTTACGCCTATCGCGGGGGCTATGAAGTCGGCCGGGCGACCATCATTTATGGCGCCGATCACAAGCCGACGCCGCTCGGCACGTTCCCCATCCTGGAGAAGGACGAGGACCATGTGTCCAATCTCTATGACGCGCCGATGCCCTATATGCTGCGGCTGACCTGGGACGGCGTGGCGATCCATTCGTCCAATGTCGATAATCGCTATGCCACGCATGGCTGTGTCGGGGTGCCGGATGACTTCGCGGCGAAATTGTTCGCGCGTGCCAGGCTTGGCGACATGGTGACCGTGACCCGCGGCTGGACCAAGCGCTGGGGCTGATAGCCCGCATGAAAAAGGGCGGCACGCCAAGCGCACCGCCCTGAAAGCTTGGACTGGTTCTCAGCGGGCTCAGTGCCGATCGTCCAGAAACGGATAGTCCGTATAGCCCTTTTCATCGCCGCCATAGAATGTGTCCTGATCGGGCTTGTTCAGCTTGGCATCGCGCCGATAGCGTTCGGGCAGATCGGGATTGGCGATGAACGACCGGCCAAAGGTCACCGCATCGATATTCCAGCCATCGATTTCGCTGACCGCGCTTTCGGCATCATAGCCGCCATTGGCGATATAGAAGCCGTCATACTGCTCGCGCAGACGGCGGATAAGGGCCTGTGCCTCGCTGTCGCCATCGCTGCCGGGGAACGCCTCGACCACGTGGAGATAGGCCAGATCCCGCTCCGACAGCTTCTGATAGACTGCGCTGAACAGCTTTTCCGGATTGCTGTCAGAGATATCGCCGGCCTGGCCGAGTGGCGAAAGGCGCACGCCGATGCGCTCCTCGGGATAGACCTGGCTCACCGTGTCCAGCACTTCGCTGAGCAGGCGCATACGGTTTTCGATCGAACCGCCATAATTATCGTCGCGCTTGTTCACGCCGTCCTGCAGAAACTGGTCGAGCAGATAGCCATTGGCCGCGTGCACCTCGATCCCGTCGAAACCGGCGCGCTTGGCGCATTCGGCGGCCGTGTGGAAATCGGCGATCGTCTTGGCAATGCCATCGGCATCGAGCGCGACCGGCTCGCTCACCTGCTCGAAACCGTTGGCGGTGTAGGTCTGCGCATCGGCCTGGATGGCGCTGGCGGAGACGGGCTGCTTGCCTTCGGGCAGGAGCGAGACATGGCTGATCCGGCCGACATGCCAGAGCTGGCAGAAAATGCGTCCGCCACCGGCATGGACCGCGTCCACCACCTTCTTCCAGCCATCGACATGCGCTTGCGTATAAATGCCCGGCGTGTCCAGATAGCCCTTGCCCATGTCGGATATCTGCGTGGCTTCGGAGAAGATCAGCCCGGCGCTGGCGCGCTGCCGATAATAGGTTTCGGCCCATTCCCTGGGCGTCCCGTCACCCTGCGAGCGATTGCGCGTCAATGGCGCCATCAGCACGCGGTTGGGGAGGGTAAGATCGCCCATGCGGATGGGTTCGAACAGCAGGCTATGGTCGGTCATGATCGACTCTTTTCTTCTTGGAGGAGAGGGGGAGTTTGCCGGTCAACCGATGGCGGCTGCCCCCGTTCCCGCATCGCTGCATAGAAATGCTTGGGGGCTGCAAGTCCTTTGCAGGACGCATGCGCCTCCCCATATCCGGGCTCATAAAGATATTGGAAGGACAGGACCAATGGCAGGCGGATGGGCACGGGACGGTGCGGTACAGGATCAGATCGACGATACGATCAGCGACGCTGTCGCCTCGGCGCGGGCGCATATGCCCCACGGCGAGAGCGCGGAATATTGCGATATCTGCGGGGAGGATATTCCCGAAAAACGCCGCGCTGCGCTTCCGGGCGTGCGCACCTGTGTCGAATGCCAGGCGTCACGCGACAAGGCGCGACAGGCCGGCGGCATCAACCGTCGCGGCAGCAAGGACAGTCAGCTGCGGTAGAAAAGGGGGCAGCTGCGTTAGGAAAGACGGCAGCTGCGGTAGGAAAGGGGGCACGCGATCGGCCCCCTTTTTTTATCGTCAGATAATCTTGTCGATCGTCACCGGCAGATCGCGCACGCGCTTGCCGGTGGCGTGCCAGACGGCATCGGTGATGGCCGCTGCGGTGCCGACATTGCTGAGCTCGCCGATACCCTTCACGCCGAGAATGTTGATCTCGTCATCGACCTCCGGCACCATGATCACGTCGACATCCGGAATATCGGCGTTCACCGCCAGGTGATATTCGGCGATATTGTCGTTGGTGTAGCGCGCGCGCTTGTGATCGATCTCGGTGGCTTCGAGCAGGGCGCTGGCCATGCCCCAGATCATGCCGCCCATATACTGGCTGTGGGCGGTGCGCGGGTTCATGATGCGGCCTGCGGCAAAAGCGCCGACCATGCGCGGCACGCGGATCTCGCGGGTGCGCGCATTGATGCGCACCTCGACCATCTCTGCGCCGAACGCGAACATGGTGCGCTTTTCACCGGCACCGCCAACGAACACCAGCCCGCCATCATAGAGCCGGTCGATCGCATCGTCCGGCGCACCGATCGGCGCCCAGGCACCGGTTGCTTCGGCTACCGGCCGGCCCGAGCGGGCCAGAGCCGCCGCCAGCCGATCCGCGCTGTCCGATGCCTTGGCATCGTCTGCGGTCAGGCCGAGCGATGTCAACAGCCGGTCGCAGCCATCGCAGATGGCCGAGGTCACGCTGGCGGTGGAAATGGATCCGCCGGAGATGGGACCGGGCGGCAGGCGGCTGTCGCCCATCTGCACGGTGATGCGCGAGGGATCGATGCCGAGCCGCTCGCCCGCGGCCTGCGCGGCGATGGTGTAGCAGCCGGTGCCGACATCATGCGCGGCGACCTCGATCAGGGCGGTGCCGTTTTTGCGGAGGACGATCTTGGCGGCGGACGGCGCCATCTGCGTGGGATAGGTCGCCATGGCGCAGCCCCAGCCGATCAGCCAGTCGCCATCGCGCATGGAGCCGGGCTCCGGATTGCGCTTGTCCCAGCCGAAGCTGGCCGCCGCCGCGTCCCAGCATGCGTTGACCGAGCGGCTGGTATAAGGCGCGCCATTGGTCACATTGACGCGCGTGTCGTTCATCTTGCGAAAGGCCACGGGGTCGATGTTCGCGGCCGCCGCCAGCTCATTCATCGCCGATTCCAGCGCGTAGATATTCGGCACTTCGGCCGGGCTACGCATGAAATTGGGCACGTTGCGATCGCCCTGCACGATGTAATTCTGGCCGCTGACCGCGCCGAAATCATACATCGCCGCGCAATTGTCTAGGCCGCCATTATTGTACGGCGTCACGCGGGAGGTAAACTCCCACATGCTGTGATCATAGCCGGTCAGCTTGCCCTGCGCATCGCAGCCCAGCGAGATCTTGTGCTGCGTTTCCTGCCGGTTGCCGGAGATGGTGAAACCCTGTGCGCGTGTGGCGACCAGCTCCACCGGACGCTTCAGCTGGCGCGCCGCGAGCGCTGCAAGCGCGGTGCGCACGGTGATCGCGCCCTTGCCGCCAAAGGCACCGCCGACGAAAGGAGATTTCACGCGGACATTGTCCTCGTCCATCTTCATCTGCGCAGCCGCACCCTTGCGCAGGCCCCAGACGAACTGGCTGGGCTCGTGCAGCACCAGCTTGCCATCATCCCAATAGGCGGTGGTGGAATAGAGCTCCATGCTGTTGTGGTGCTGAATAGGCGTGGAATATTCGGCATCCACGCGGTGCGCGGACCCGGCGAGCGCCGCGGCGGCGTCCTTGAACTTCACCGGCTTGTAGCGCGGATTGATCTCGCCCATCGGCCTGGTGGTGACGCCGGGGCTTTCGAACGTGGCGCTCGGGCTTTCGGCGGCATAGCCGACCTTCAGCTTGTGCGCCGCTTCGCGCGCGCCCTCGAACGTTTCGGCCACGACCATGGCCACCGGTTGGCCTTCATGTTCGATGGTGGGGCCGGACAGGGTGTTGTTGTCGGTGACGAACATGCCGCCTTTCAGGAAGGACGCGATGTCCCCCAGCGCCGGGCGGTTCTTGTGCGTCATGATCATGAGCACGCCGGGCACCGCTTTGGCGGCGGTCTCGTCGATGCCGGTCACGCGGCCCTTGGCAATGGTGCTGGTGACCATCCAGGCATAGGCCTTCTTGCCGGGCACGGGCAGATCGGAGGAATAGATCTTGCCGCCCATCACCTTTTGGCGGGCTTCATAGCGCGCGATGGGCTGGCCCATATTTTCTTTCGGGGCGGGGGCGGCTTTGCTGTTGTCGGCCATGGGATCAGCCCTCCATCTGCGCGGTTTCGAGGAGCGCGCGGACAAGTGTCTCGCGGCCGAGTTTGATCTTGAAGGCATTTTCCTGCGTGCCCTGTGCACGGGAAAAGGCGATCTGCGCCGCGCGCGTGGCGCTCGCTTCGTCGAGCGTCTGGCCCTTCAATGCGGCTTCCGCCTCGCTCGCGCGCCAGGGCACCGTCGCCACACCGCCAAGGCCAATGCGGACATCGCGCACGGTATCACCTTCCATGTCCAGCGCCACGGCGGCACTGGCCAATGCATAGGCATAGGATTCGCGGTCACGGATCTTCAGATATTTGCTGCGCTTCCACGTCTTGTCGGGGATCGAGAAGGCGGTGATCAGATCGCCGGTGCGCAGATTGTTCTCCTGCGCCGGATTGTCGCCGGGCAGACGGTGCAGATCGGCAAAGCGGATGGCGCGCGGGCCGTCCTTGCCGAGCAGTTCCACATTCGCATCCAGCGCGATGAGCGCCTGCGCCCAATCGCCCTGATAGGTGGCGATGCACTGGTCCGACACGCCGAGCACGGCATGGTTGCGCGTCACCCCGCCGTCGAGCGCGGCGCAGCCGCTGCCCGGATTGCGGCGGTTGCACTGATCATAGCCGGTATCGCGGTAATAGGGGCAGCGCGTGCGCTGCAGCACATTGCCGCCCAGCCGCGCCATGTTGCGCAGCTGCGGACTGGCCGCAAGCCACAGGCTGTCTGACAGCAGCGGATAATCGCTGCGGATCATGGCATTGTCCGCCAGCGAGGACATGCGCGTCAGCGCGCCGATGCGCAGCCGTCCATCCTTGCGCTGCACGAAATCATAGCTGGTATCGCTGAGGCCGCTGATGTCGATCAGCCGGTCCGGCCGCCACACATCCAGCTTCATCAGATCGACCACGGTGGTGCCGCCGGCATGGTACATGCTGTTGGCGCTGGCGGCCTGCACGGCTTCGGCAGCGCGGGCGGGGCGTTGATAATCGAAGGGGCGCATCAGGCTCTCCCGACCTTGGGCGCGGCCTGTTTCACGGCAGCGACGATATTGGGATAGGCGGCGCAGCGGCACAGATTGCCGCTCATATATTCGCGGATCTCGGCGTCCGTATCGGCATGGCCTTCGCGCACGCAGGCGATGGCGCTCATGATCTGGCCGGGCGTGCAATACCCGCACTGAAACGCATCATTGTCCACAAACGCCTGCTGCATGGGATGCAGGGCATCGTCTCCATCGGCAAGGCCTTCGATCGTGGTGATCGCCTTGCCCTCGACCGTGGCGGCGAGCGTGAGGCAGCTGAGCACGCGTTCCCCGTTCACATGCACGGTGCAGGCACCGCACTGGCCATGATCGCAGCCCTTTTTGGAGCCGGTCAGTTCCAGATCGTTGCGCAGCGTATCGAGCAGGCTGGCGCGGGTATCGATATTCAGCGCACGATCCTGACCATTCACGGTCAGCGTCACGTCACGCTTTTGCACATTGGGCGCAGCGGGTGCGTCCTGCGCCTGTGCAGCCTGAAAGGCCAGCGGCGCGGCGCCGGCGGCCACTCCGCCCTTGAGCACCGTTCGGCGCGTCGGCCCCCGGTGTGGTTTGTGGTCGGTCATGGAGGGGCCCCTTAGCAAATGCTGATCTTCAACCCCTAATCCCAAGCTAAGGCCCTGTACGCAAGAAATGATTTCATTCCGCAACGTTTTCAGCCGCCTGCAGCGCATCGCACAGCCTGCCCGGGTGATGCGCGGTGGACGGGAAAAACCGGACAGCGGAGACCTTCCGGCGGCCAGGCTCAAGGCCGCGAAGCCTTATATTGCGATGGCCCGATGGAAGCGCTTGACGCATTTTTCAAAGCCACTATACGGGCGCCTCTCCTCGCGAGAATGGACGCATAGCTCAGTTGGTAGAGCAGCCGACTCTTAATCGGCCGGTCCTTGGTTCGAGCCCAAGTGCGTCCACCATTTTCCCACATCGATGACGATATCCGCTGGGCTTGCGCGCGACCGTGCGGATCATGGCGCATGCTTAGGCGCGTGCACACGCCCGCGCGGCGCTTACGCCTTGTTCAGGAGGAGAACGCGCCGCCCCGCCGGCCGGGTTTGCGATCGATCGACATGATCAGGCCGATGCAGATCATGATCGTCAGCATGGAGCTGCCGCCATGGCTGAGAAAGGGCAGGGGAATGCCGACGACGGGGGCCAGACCCATCACCATCATCAGATTGATCGAGACATAGAAAAAGATCGTGGTGGTCAATCCGGCCGCCACCAGCTTGCCGTATCGCGTGTTGGACCGCAGCGCGACGCGGAAGCCCCAGCTGAACAGCAGCGCGAACCCGATCAGAATGGCGATGCCGCCCACCAAGCCCCATTCCTCCGCCATGGTGGCGAAGACGAAATCGGTATGGCCCTCGGGCAGATAGTTCAAATGGCTCTGCGTGCCATCCAGAAAGCCCTTGCCCCATAATCCGCCCGATCCGATGGCGATGGCCGATTGGTTGACATGATAGCCCGCGCCCAGCGGATCTGCGGAGGGATCCATGAAGGTCGTCACGCGGCGTTGCTGATAGGGCTGCAGCCCGAAGAAAAAGGCCAGGGGGGCAAGCACCGCCAGCGCCGCGCCCGCACCCACGAACAGCCGCATCGGCAGGCCCGCCATGAACGCTACGACCACGCCGCCCGCGACGATCGTGATGGTGGTGCCGAGATCCGGTTGCAACAGCACAAGCGCGGAGGGAAAGCCCATCAGCACCAGCGGCGGCCAGATGGCATCGAATGTGTGCAGCTTGCTCGCGGGCAAACGATCGAAGAACAGGGCCACCGTCAGCACGATGGTCGGCTTCATCAGTTCCGACGGCTGGAGGGTGATGACGCCCAGATTGAGCCAGCGCTGGCTGCCGCCGCCAATCTGGCCCAGCAACTCCACCAGGATCAGCATCGCCAGAACCGCGCCGTAGATCGGGAAGGTCATTTTCTTCCAGAAATCCGGCGAAAAGCGCGAAATGCCGATGGCCAGCCCCAATGCCACCGTAAACCGCAGCAGATGCGGCGCGGCCCAGGGCAGCAGGCTGCCGCCCGCAGCGCTGTACAGCACCACGGCGCCAAAACCGGCCAGACAGAACAGCAGGAGCATCAGCTTCCACGGCAGCTCCGCGATGGGCGCCGGCACGATGCCGTTGGAACGCGCGTTCACGTGGTCTGCTCCGCCGGCTGAGACGATGCTGCGTCGCCACCGGACGTGGAGCCATCGGGCGCGGGATTGCCGCGGCGCGCACGGAACAGCGCCAGATCGCTGGCCATGCGCTGCTGGATATCGCCGCCCCACTGCTTTTCCAGTGCGAGCAGCGAGTCCATCGCCTTGCGCTTGTCATACAGATAGGTGAGCACATCGCGCGCCACCGGATAGGCAGCGCCGGACCCGCCGCCATGCTCGATCACCGCGGCGCAGGCATAGCGTGGATTGTCATAGGGCGCGAAGCAGATGAACAGCCCGTGATCGCGATATTTCCAGCGCGTGTTCTTGCCATCGCCGACCGACAGGCTGACCACCTGCGCCGTACCGGTCTTGCCCGCCAGCAGCACATTGTCGAGCGGCAGACGCGCCCGCCCGGCGGTGCCGGGGCCGTTGACCACATCCTTCATGGCGCTGCGCACATAGGCGATATGCTCATCCTTGAAGCCCAGGCTCTCCGGCTTGGGCGGTTCCTGGTCCATGATGAGATGCGGCATCAGGTTCTTGCCGGTGGCAAGCCGCGCGCACATCACCGCCAGCTGCAGCGGGTTGGCGAGATAATAGCCCTGGCCGATGCTGGCATTGACCGTGTCATAGGTGCGCCACGGCTCGCCATATTTCTCCTGCTTCCAGGAGGGGCTTGGCACCGTGCCGTAGAACTGGCTGGTCACCGGCAGCGGAAATTCCGCGCCCATGCCGAGGCGGTGGGCGAAGGCAGCCACTTTCTCGAAACCCACTTCCTGCGCGAAATGATAGAAATAGCTGTCGCAGCTCTGATAGATGCCGCGGGCCATATCCGTGCGGCCATGATTGCCCCAGCAATTGAAGAAGCGATTTCCGATCCGCCGTCCACCGCCGCAGATGATCGCATCGGTCGGCTTCACGCCTTCTTGCAGAAACGCCATCGCGTGCATGGGTTTCACGGTCGAACCGGGCGGATACAGGCCCTTCAGTGCCTTGTTGCGCAGCGGCACATGATCGTCCTGCTGCAGCCAGGCATATTCGCTCACGCCGATGCCATCCGAAAAGCTGTTCGGATCGAAGCTGGGCATGGAGGCGAGGGTCAGGATACCGCCGGTCTGGCAATCGATCACCACCACCGATCCGGATTCGCGGCCCAGACGGCGCGCGGCATAATGATGCAGATCGACATCCAGCGCCAGTTGCACCGGCTTGCCCGGAATATCCGACCGGGTGGTCAGTTCCTGCACGATCTTGCCGGTGGCGGTCACTTCGACCCGCTTGGCCCCCGGCTTGCCCTTCAGGCTGTCCTCGAACGCGGATTCCAGCCCATCCTTGCCGATCTTGAAGCCGGGCGTGATGAGCAGCGGATCCTTGTTCTTGTCATACTCCTCCTTGTTGGCGGTGCCGACATACCCAATGAGATGCCCCACCGCCGCGCCGGCGGGGTAGCGGCGCGAAAAGCCCTGGCGCGGAGACACGCCGGGCAGATCGGGCAGGCGCACAGAGACCGCGGCATAACGCTCCCAATCCAGGCCCGATGCCACTTGCACCGGCTGGAAGCCCGATTTCTCGTCCAGCTCCTTCGTAATACGGGTGACGTCCTCGTCGCTCAGATCGAGCAGGCTGGCCAGCTCGCGCACCGTGGCCTGCTTGTCGGTCACGCGCTCGGGGATAATATCGACGCGAAAATCCGCGCGATTGTCCGCAATCGGCTTGCCGTAGCGATCGATGAACCAGCCGCGACGGGGCGGCAGCAAGGTCAGATTGACCCGGTTGCTTTCGGACAGGAGCTTGTAACGCTCATTCTCGGCCAGCGAAATATAGGCCATGCGCCCAGCGAGTGCGAGGCCCAGCGCGCCCTGCACGCCGCCGACGAACAGGGCGCGGCGGGTGAAGGTGAACTCCTGCTGCGCACCGCTGACGGTTCTGGCCGGCTTGCTGCGCTTATTGCCTCGGCGGAAACGGATCATGCGGCCAGCCGCCACCGGTCCAGCATGGAAACCAGACGCGCGAAAACGGGAAAGCTGAAGATCGACAGCAAAATTTGTGGCACCAATGGCTCCAGCCCGGCCGGTTCATACACCAGCCCAACGAACAGCATGCCCCCTGTTATCGCGAATATAAGGCACAAGGCAGCGATAAGCCAGTCCTGCCAGTAATCGCGCCAGTTGGTACGGTCATTCACCACGCTGAGCGCGATGACCACGATGGACCACAGAAATACCGCACTGCCGATGGGCTGGCCCGAAAACAGATCATCGAACAGACCGAAGGGCGCGCCCACCCACAGGGGCCACAGGCCGGGGCGGATCTGGCGCCAGGCGATCAGCATCATCAGGCCCAGCGGCGGCAGCAGCGGCAGGCTGGACAGGATCGGCAAGGTGGTGATCATCGAGGCGATCAGCACCGATGCAATCGGCACCAGCATCGCCATCAGCGGGGACTGGCGGCGGTAGAGGCGCGACTTGTATCGGCGGCGGCGCGACCGGGGATAGGCGTTGGCGGGGGCGCGGCTCATGGCTGGCTCACGGCCCGGGCGATTCGACGACAGGCAGGCCTTCCGCGTCACTGGCCGACGCACCGGCCGCCGGTGCTTCTTCCAGCGGCACGAACACACGCTGGACCATGGCATAGCTGGTGTCCGCCGGCTGGGCGAAGGGCCGCGCCACCGCGCCGTCCGGGGTCAGCCGCAGGATGCGCGCCACGGGAATGTCCGGCGCGTACAGCCCGCCATTGCCGCTCGTCACCAGCACATCGCCCGCACGAAACGGATTTTGACCGGCATTGATCGCACGGATCTCCACATCGCCATTGGCAAGGCCCGTGGAGAAAGCGGGCAGGCCGTCGCTGGCCCGGCGGACGGGCACGACATTTTCCGGATCGGACAGCAGCAGGATCGATGCGGTGCGCGGGCCGACATTCAATATGCGGCCGACCAGTCCCTTGGGATTGCGCACTGGTTGGCCCTCGCGCACGCCGCTCTGCGCGCCGATCGACAGGGTGCCGAGGCGGCGGGTGGACGATGCGCTGGAACTGATCAGGCGGCCGACGGCCACCACTTCGGCGGTGTTTCTGGCGAGCCCCAGCATGGCGCGCAGTCGTTCGATCTCGCGCTCCTGCGAGCGGGCCTTGATCAGCTCGCCGCGATAGGCCTGAACCTGCTGTTCCAGCTTCGCATTTTTGCGGCCGGCGTTCACATAGGCGGCAATCGCGCTGCCGGCACCGCCGACGGCGCGGCGTCCGCCGTCCACGCCCTCGGCCACCGGCGCGGTCGCCTCCCGCCCGATCGTCTTGAGCGCGGCAAAACCGGTGGGATCGAACAGCGACACGGCAAGCAGCAGCAACCCGGCAAAGGCGCCGGCCACCGCCAGCACATAGCCGGCGAAGATGCCATATTGCGCCTTGCGGGAAAAACCCGGACGCCGATTGGGCGGCGGGGCCATGCTACTCTCTCCCCCTGTTGCGAACGGCGCCGGATCAGGCGGTGGTCAGAACCCCGCGGAAGATCGGATCTTCCATGGCACGGCCGGTGCCGATGGCGACACAGGTGAGCGGATCTTCGGCCACGGTCACCGGCAGGCCGGTTTCGTCGCGCAGCTGCTCGTCCAGCCCGGCCATCAACGCGCCGCCGCCGGTGAGCACGATGCCCTGATCGACGATGTCGGCGGCCAGTTCCGGCGCGGTATTTTCCAGCGCGATGCGCACGCCCTCCACGATGGTGCCGATCGGCTCGGACAGGGCCTCGGCGATCTGGCCCTGATTGATGGCGATTTCCTTGGGCACGCCGTTCACGAGATCGCGGCCCTTGATGTGGATCGTCTGGCCGATACCGTCCGCAGGCGCGCGGGCGATGCCATATTCCTTCTTGATCCGCTCTGCCGTGGCTTCGCCGATCAGCAAATTATGGTGACGCCGGACATAGGAGACGATCGCCTCATCCATCTTGTCGCCGCCGGTGCGCACGCTGGTGGTGTATGCCAGGCCGCGCAGGGACAGGACCGCCACTTCGGTGGTGCCGCCGCCGATATCCACGACCATGGAGCCGATCGGCTCGGTCACCGGCATGTCGGCGCCGATCGCGGCGGCCATGGGCTCCTCGATCAGGAACACTTCGGATGCGCCGGCATTGCTCGCCGCGTCGCGGATTGCGCGCCGCTCGACCGAGGTGGAGCCCGATGGCACGCAGATCACGATTTCGGGATAGCTGAACATGCGGCGCTTGCCGTGCACCTTGTGGATGAAATATTTGATCATCTGCTCGGCCACGTCGATGTCCGCGATCACACCGTCGCGCAGCGGGCGGATCGCCTCGATGCTGTCCGGCGTCTTGCCCATCATCATCTTGGCGTCGTCACCCACCGCGCGCACCTTCTTGATGCCCTGCAGCGTCTCGATGGCGACCACGGACGGCTCGTTCAGGACGATGCCCTGTCCGCGCACATAGACCACCGTGTTGGCGGTGCCGAGATCGATCGCCATGTCATGCGAGTTGAATTTGAAAAGCCGACTGAAAACCATGACGTGTCCTGTGCCTTGATTGCCCGTTTACGACGGGGGCGGGTCCCTGTTGACGCACCCTATAGCATGAACGTCGCCGCCTGTAGGGCCGCGGAACAAAATGTCGCGCTATAGGGAGTCGCCTGTTGCCTGCGCTTCGTCTAGATCGCAGCCCATGTCAATAAGAAGGCTCCCCGAATCCCTGATCAACCGCATCGCCGCCGGCGAGGTGGTGGAACGGCCCGCCAGCGCGCTGAAGGAGATCGTCGAAAACGCCATCGATGCCGGCGCGCGCAGCATCGCCATCCGCCTCGGTACCGGGGGCCTCGGCCTGATCGAGGTGTCGGACGATGGCTGCGGCATGGACCGCGCGGAGATGGCGCTGGCGCTGGAACGGCACGCCACGTCCAAGCTGCCTGAAAGCCTGCTGGGCGAGAATGAAGCGCTCGAACTCGTTGAAACGCTCGGCTTTCGCGGTGAGGCGTTGCCGTCCATCGCCTCGGTCGCGCGGCTGACGATCGAAAGCCGCACCATGGATGGCGAGGGCTGGAGCCGCACCGTCGATCATGGGGCGGTGACGGCGGAAGGGCCCGCCGCCATCCCGCCGGGATCGCGCATCCGCGTGGAGGAACTGTTCGCCAAGGTGCCCGCGCGGCGCAAATTCCTGCGCACGCCGCGCAGCGAATATGCCGCCGCGCTGGATATCGTGAAGCGGCTGGCCATGGCGCGACCGGAAATCGGCTTCACGCTGGACCATGACGGGCGGCGCACCTTGTCCGTGCAACCGGACATGAGCGGGCCGGAGCGTGTCGCCGCGCTGACGGCGCCAGGCCTGATCGAGAACAGCGTACCGGTCGATCTGGAGCGCGACGGCGTGGTGCTGGGCGGGGTGGCAAGCCTGCCCACCTTCAACCGCGGCGTGGCCGATCATCAATATCTGTTCGTCAACGGTCGCCCGGTGAAGGACCGGCTGCTGACCGGCGCGGTGCGCGGGGCCTATGCCGATATGCTGGCGCGCGATCGGCATGCGGTGCTGGCGCTTTTCCTCGATATCCCGCCCGAAGCGGTGGACGTGAACGTCCATCCCGCCAAGACCGAGGTGCGCTTTCGCGATCCGCAGATGATCCGCGGGCTGATCGTCTCCGGCCTGCGCCGCGCACTGGAAGGCGCGGGCTTCCGCAGCGTCAGCCGCACGGCAGCAGGCGCGGAAGGGTTGTGGCAGCAGGAGCCGGTAGTGCCGGAGCGGACCTTATGGTCGCCGCCCGCCGTCGCGGCTGCGCCCAGCCCGTTTCCCCCCGCTTCAGGGGAAGGACCAGGGGCGGGGCCGTCCACAGGGCTGGAAGCCTTGGCCCGGCAAGGCTACGCCCCCAACGCCGCCCCTTCCTACCACGGAGAAGCCGGCCGGCTGCGCGAACCTGTCACGCCCTTCGCGGCGCCCTTGGGCCGTGCAGAGCCTGCCACCGAACCGGTTCCTGAAGCCACCACCCATCCGCTCGGCGTGGCGCGGGGCCAGGTCGCCAAGACCTATATCGTGGCCGAAGCGGAGGACGGGCTGGTCATCGTCGACCAGCACGCCGCGCATGAACGACTGGTGCTTGAGCGGATGCGCGCGCAGGCAGGCACCGGCAATGTGCCCGCCCAGCGCCTTCTGATGCCCGAAGTGGTGGAGATCGAGGAAACCGGCTGCGACCGGCTGGAAGCGCGCGCGGACGAACTCAGCGCCTTCGGTTTGGAGCTGGAACGCTTCGGCCCCGCCGCCATGCTGGTGCGCGCCGTGCCCGCCATGCTGGGCGATGGCGATGTGCGCGGCCTGATCGAGGATCTGGCCGACGAACTGGCCGCCTATGACGAGGCGCTGAGCCTGAAGGAACGCATCGATCATGTCGCCGCCACCATGGCGTGCCACGGCTCGGTCCGCGCAGGCCGCGTTCTCAACGTGGCCGAGATGAACCATCTCCTGCGCGAAATGGAAGCCACCCCGCGCTCCGGCCAATGCAACCATGGCCGACCGACATGGGTGAAACTGGGGCTCGGCGATGTGGAGAAGCTGTTCGGGCGGAAATAGTCTGTTCGCTCAACCGCCCGGCATCGTTTCCGAGCGCATCAGCGGCAGCATGTGGGTGACATAATCCGCCTTGCCGAGGGCCACGCCATTGGCGCGCAGAATGGCATAGGCGGTGTTGAGGTGAAAATAGAACTGCGGCAGCGCCCAGTCGCGCGCATATTGCTCGGCCGTCAGATCGAAGATCATGCCGTTGGGCAATTCGTGCGCGATCGGCATCTGCGGGTCATAGACGAAATCGCGGGCTGCATCCTGTTCCAGCGCCGCCAGCGTCTCGGCGATCCGGGCGCGCGCCCCGGCGATGGTGCCGGGCTGCTCACCCGCCTCGCGGCCTTCGCTCAGCAGCGTTGCGATGGCCGGCGGAAAAGCTTTTCCGCGCATCCGGCTGACCCCTTCCAGCGCCTGCATGCAGGTGAAGCGGATCTGTGTGGACAGGGGGAACATGTCCGGCGCCAGCCGCGCCGCCAGCACAGCATCGCCCGAAGCATCAGACTCCGCCGCTGCTTCATCCGCCCTGCCGAGCCATTCCGACAAAGCTTTGAGCATATGCACATAGGACGGGATGAGGAGGGTCTTGAGCATGGCGGTGTTTCCTCATTTGCGAGATGCGCTGCTGCGCCCCGGTTTTTAAGCTAGTTTGAAGGGGATAGTCCTCGGCGATTTCGGGCTAAGGGCGATCTGTCTTTGTATTGCGGCGGTTTTGACACAGAGCGATCCTGCAAAGGCGGCAGCGCGCCAAACTGTTAACGGATCGCTCGCTTGCTTGGTAAAGTCCATAGCATTGACGCTTGCAATCGTCGAACGTTCCACTGAACCGCCCACGGTCGGGCTGTCGAACAGATAGTCGAGACGTCACGACATGCTTGAGAGCTGTAAAAGTTCCCGACAGTTGTCAAAGGCTTAACAAAACATTAATAGGCGAGTCGATCAATCTAAAAGCAATTTTGCCTTTGATCTGATGATGAGGGAAACCCAATGTTTAAAATCAAACATGTTATCGGATTGGCCGCTTTTGGCCTCGCTTTCGCAACCCCTGCCGCCGCGCGAACCTATGCCTTTGGTGGTTCGCCATCAACTCCATGGACGTTGACCGTCAACGGTACGAACTATCTGTCACTGGATCACGGTTGGATTACTTCATCTGGCGAGCATGACAGGAACAATTCCAACTATCTCGCGGGTGATTTCGGCACGGTCCAATACAACAACTGGGGCGTATTCGACCTTTCGTCTTTTGCGGGTGCGGTTCAGTCAGCCACTCTCTCGCTTAATGCGGCAGGTGTTTCGGGCAATCCAGTGTATCGCCTGTTCGATACGAACGCAACGTTGGCTGCTTTGGATCAGACGCGCGGAAATGGGGACTTAGCGGGCATCGCTCTTCATAATGACCTTGGTAGCGGTTCTTTTTACGGTTCTCGCCAGTTTTCTGCCGCGGACTCAAATAACATCGTATCCATTTCGCTGAATGGCACGGCATTGTCTCGTATTCAGAGTGCGGCGGGCGGACAGTTTGCACTTGGCGGAACAGTGTCCCAGAACGTGGCGGCAGCCGTTCCAGAGCCATCCACTTGGCTCATGATGCTCTTCGGCTTCGGCATGATCGGTTATGGGATGCGGACGGCTAAGCGCCGTTCGGATGAAAAGTTCGAGACGAAGATTAAAAATGTTACTTTTGGCATTGCCTGACCGTAACTTGGTTTAAATCGTTGGAGGGCCGTGCCTGAAGGTGCGGCCCTCGTTATACGATCCCTGCCGTGCTCAAAGCAGCGGGCTCCGCCGCCGTGCTCAAAGCAGCGGGCTCCGCCGCAGCTTCATCCGCCTTGCCGAGCCATTCCGACAAAGCCCTGAGCATGTGCGCATAGGACGGGATGAGGAGGGTCTTGAGCATGGCGGTTTCTGCAGGAAAGCAGATATGAGCTGACGGCTCTTCCATGTTCCCATGACCAACGCGCGGAAACAAGAAATTGCGCGAGCCGGGCTTTGTAAAATTCGGCCTGGACGCTTTAAAAGGCTGGTTGGACAGGCTATCTCGGCGTTTATGAAAACACTCTATGCCAGCGCCGCCGCCGTCCTGCTCCTGTCCGCCTGTGCCGACACCGTGCCTGTGGACGAGTTCCAGCCGGATCGCAGCGTGGCGGAACTGGATCAGGTCAATTCCGGACCCAGTCTCGGCGCGTCGCCCGCGCAGACGCAGGTGGCACAGAGCGATGCCGCATCGCTCAATCTGAGCGCGGTGACGACCGGCGATTTCGGCGCGTCGATCGAGCCGGGGCGCAGTTGCACCTTCACCTCCGCCCCGGGCGAGCTTCTGCTGGTGGCCGCCGCGCCGCTTGGCGTCACGTCCCGCCCGCGCGCTGTCGTGCGGTTGACCAGCGGCATCCAGCGGCTCGATGCCATGCGCGACGGCGGCTATAATTATCTAACCGAGGGACCGGCTTTCCAGAACCGTGACGGTTTGACCATCACCATTGTGCGAGAAGATACGCCCGGCGCACCGGTGCCCGTACCGGCTGCCGGCCCTGCCGACGATGATAGCGACGCCGAAACGGAAGAGCAGGCTGCGCAAAGCTGGCCGGCCACGATGACGGTCATCACCGAGGGCGCCGAGCAGGAATACCCGCTGGGCCTATATACCTGCGGCGCGTGATCTGCGGCGGTCCGGCGAGCGCCCGGAGCAGCCGGTTGCGCGGATAGCGCGCGTGCTTCCGCGCGGTCAGTCGTCCGCTTCGGGATCCCGCACCTTGATCAATCCATTGGAAACCATGCTGAGCACGGGCTTGTCATGCTGGTTGAACGTGGTCTGGTGGCTCTTGATAAGGCCCATATCGCGCCGCGAGGCGGAACGGCGTTTGCTCACCAGTTCGCTTTCCACGCGCAGCACATCGCCGGGATAGACCGGGCGCAGCCAGCGCAGTTCATCGATACCCGGCGATCCGAGCGAGGCCATGGCGTGCTCCTTCCAATGGTCCACCATCATGCGCATGGTCATGGAACAGGTGTGCCATCCGCTGGCGGACAAGCGCCCGAAATGCGTCTGCGCCGCGGCGGCATCGTCCAAATGGAAAGGCTGCGGATCGTAGCTTTCGGCAAAGCGCGTCACTTCTTCGCGGGTGACGGCATATTCGCCAAAAGCCTGTTTGGTCCCGACGACCAGATCTTCATAATATTGCATGGCCGCGATAGTTGATCGGGCCGGGCGCAATGGCAAGCGTCATTTTTTGCGCCAGCCCGGTTTGCCGCCTCAAGCCGACTTATCGGCGCGTGACAGCCTCGGCCAAGGCGCTATTGCCGTCGCTGGCGAGCGGCGTAATGCCGATCAGGCGCGCGAGCAGCGGATATATATCGACATTGTCGAATGTGCCCGGCGCCTGCCCGGTAATGTCCGGCCCGCTGGCGGCGAACAGCGCCAGCATTTCCGGATCATTATTGTCATAGCCATGCGCGCCGCCGGTGACGGGGTAGGGCGGCTCGCCGGCCAATATGGTCCAACCGGCTTCGGCAATGCAGATGATGGCGGCCACGCGCGGATTACTGCCATAATGCAGCCGTTCGGGCAGGTCTTCCTTGCGCTGGCAGTTCATATGATCGTGCGGCTGCAACAGGGCATCATAGACGATGGTGTCAGTCGCGGCGGCAGGCTCGACAGCGGCATAGGGGCCGCCCTCGACCATGATGAAGCTGTCGAGCGGCAGGATATCCGCCAGCTGGATCACCCGGGCATCGTCCGTCGCGCGCATGCCGTGATCGGCCACGATCACGATATTGGCCTGCATGCCCATCGCCTTCAGCCCGGCCCGCAGATGGCCGATCTCTCCATCCACATCGCGGATCGCCGCGTTCACGTCGTCGCTATCGGGGCCGAAGCGGTGGCCGGCGGTGTCCACGGTATCGAAATACAGCGTGATGAACTGCGGGCGGATGTCGGCGGGCCGGCGCAGCCAGTCGAGCACGGCATTCACGCGCTGGCGACCGGTCACATTCTGGTCGAAGCGCTGCCAGTCCTCCGGGCGGCTGTCATGGATCGGCACTTCGCTGCCTGGCCAGAACATGGTGGCGCTGCGCACGCCCTGCTTTTCGGCGGTGACCCAGATCGGTTCGGCCTCGTCCCACCAGAACGGATCGAGCGCCTGTCTGGGATCGCCGAGCGAGAATTTCACCAATGGGCGGCGCGGATCGATCATGCTGTTGCCGACGATACCGTTATGGTCGGGGCGCAGCCCGGTCACCAGCGTATAATGATTGGGGAAGGTCTTGGTGGGAAAGCTTGGGCGCATCGGCGCGCTGGTGCCTTGCGCAGCGATGGCCGCGATATTCGGGCTGATGCCGCGATCGAGATAGTCCGACCGAAACCCGTCGATCGAGATCAGGATGGTGGGCGCACGCTCAGCTGCCGGGGCGGGCGCTTCCTGTGCCATTGCGGGGGCAGCGCTAATGAGCGTCAGGATCAGCAGAACGAGCGTCTTCATCTTATTCTCCTTTTGCGGCGCTTTCCTGTTCCGGCGCGAACCACAGCATCGGCATCGACCCGACGATAAAACCGAGAAAGGCCGCCTGTACCGCTATAGCAGAGCCAAATTCTGCGGCTTCCAAGGTCGCTGCATAGACGTTTATTGTGACATCTGCGATCATCAACAGAAGGGCGAATAGCAAGGCAGCTTTCCTCTTGCCCAAGGCAAATAGGATCAGAACCGATAGGTCCAGGAAAAGCAGGGCGTTCCAGAAACCGTTGATTGCAGGCGTTCCATGTCGGTAGGGTGCCCATCCATACTGGACGAAGTCCGAACCGTGGGTGATGCTACCCCATGCGAATCCCGCAAGCAGTATAAACCAGCAGAGCCGCCGTGCCGCAATCACACGTTGAAGCGGAACAGCAGCACGTCGCCGTCCTTTACCAGATATTCCTTGCCCTCCTGGCGCAGGCGGCCATGTTCGCGCGCGCCGGCCTCGCCCTGATATTCGACATAATCGTCATAGGCGATGGTCTCGGCGCGGATGAAGCCGCGCTGGAAATCGCTGTGGATTTCGCCTGCGGCTTCGGGCGCCTTGGCGCCTTTATGGACGGTCCAAGCGCGCGCTTCTTTCGGGCCGCAGGTGAAAAAGGTCTGCAGGTTGAGCAGTTCATATCCGGCGCGGATGATGCGCGCGAGGCCGGTTTCCTCCAGCCCCATTTCGGACAGGAATTCCATCTTCTCCGCGCGGTCCATGCCCACCAGGTCGCTCTCGATCGCGGCGGAGACGATCACCGCCTCGGCGCCCTCGGCCTTGGCCTTTTCGAACACGCGCGCGGAAAATGCATTGCCCTCGGCGGCGGCGTCTTCCTCGACATTGCAGACGTACAGGACCGGCTTGGCGGTGAGCAGCTGCGCCTGCGCGAACAGGCGTTCCTCTTCCTCATCGTCCAGCTTGGTCAGCCGCGCGGGCTTGCCCTCGCGCAGCAGATCGAGCGCCTTGGTCAGCACGGCGGCCTGCGCCTTGGCGTCCTTGTCGCCCGAATTGCCCTTTTTCTGGAGGGCGGGGACGCGCTTTTCCAGGCTTTCCAGATCCGACAGCATCAGCTCGGTCTCCACCGTCTCGGCATCGGCGATGGGATCGACCTTGTTTTCGACATGCTGGATGTCGTCATTCTCGAAGCAGCGCAGCACATGGACAACCGCGTCCACCTCGCGGATATTGCCGAGGAACTGGTTGCCCAGGCCTTCACCCGTGGAGGCACCGCGCACCAGGCCGGCAATGTCCACGAACGCCAGCTGCGTCTCGATGATCTTGGCGCTGCCCGCGATCTTGGCGATGGCATCCAGCCGCGGATCCGGCACCGCGACCTGGCCGACATTCGGCTCGATCGTGCAGAAAGGATAGTTCGCCGCCTGCGCCGCCTGCGTTTCCGTCAGCGCGTTGAACAGGGTGGACTTGCCGACATTGGGCAGCCCGACGATACCGCATTTGAAACCCATGAAATATTCCCGAATTCGAAAGTGTCGAGGCCGCACATGGGCGGTCCCCATTGAGAAAAAAGCCAGATCGCAGGCCGAAGGCCTACGACTTAGTTGTTTTGCATCCGCAGCGCAATTTCGCTCATGAAGCGCGCATCGTCGCCCTTGGCCAGCCATTCGGCTTCCGCGCCGATGGCGCCCAGCATATCGGCCAGATCGTCCATCTCTACCTTGGCGAAATTGCCCAGCACATGGCCGTTCACGCGCTCCTTGGAGCCGGGATGGCCGATGCCGAGCCGCACGCGGCGGAAATCCGCGCCGATATGCGCGCCGATGGAGCGCAGGCCGTTATGCCCGGCATGGCCGCCGCCGGTCTTCACCTTCAGCTTGAACTCGGCCAGATCCAGCTCATCGTGGAAGACGGTGACGTCCTTCGGTTCCAGATTATAGAACCGCATCGCCTGGCCCACGCTCTGGCCGCTTTCGTTCATGAAGGTGGCCGGTTTCAGCAGCAGGATCTTTTCCGATCCGAACCGGCCTTCGATCACCCAGCCGGCGAATTTCTTCGACGGGGCAGGGAAGTCGTGCATCTCGGCGATGGCGTCCAGCGCCATGAAGCCGACATTGTGCCGGTGCAGCGCATAGCGCGGGCCCGGATTGCCGAGGCCGACCCAGAGCTGCATGATATTTCTCCTGCGGGTAAAGCGCTCAGGGCGCGCTTGGCTCGATGCCCTGATCCAGCTGGTCCATCGTGGCCGCCATGGAGGCATAAACGGTGGCGCAATTCTGCGCCTCGGTGTCTTTCTGCGCGGGCGTCAGCACGGCGACCACCTGCTTGCCCCGGTTCAGCATGGCCAAGGCACCGTCTGCCGGCAACTGGCTGATGCGGCCTTGGTAAAAGGCGGTGATGACGTCCAGATTACGCAGCAGCTGCGCCTTGGTCTGCGGGTCCATCTGCCCATCGGCGCGGACGGTCAGGCTGCGCTGTTCCAGCAGGGCATGGCAGGAAAAATCGCTCTGCGCCGTCGGTTGCTGCGCCAGCGCGCCAGCCGGAAATGCAATCGGGGCGGCCAGCAATGCCGCCGCCCCGATCATGGTCTTGAAAGGCAAGATCCTCACTATCAGGACTTGTCCGCTTCCTCGCCCTGCTCACCCATCACGGTCTCGGCATGCTGCTCGGTGACTTCGGTCTCGGTGACCTCGTCCTCGCCGCCGGCTTCGCCTTCTTCACGCTTCAACGCGGACGGTGCGACGATCGTGGCGATGGTGAAATCGCGGTCGGTGATCGCGCTTTCCGAACCTTCGGGCAGCGTCAGCGCCGAGATATGGATCGAATCGCCGACTTCCAGGCCGGTGACGTCGATCTCGATCTCGCCGGGGATCTTGTCCGAAGCGCAGAGCAGTTCCAGCTCGTGACGCACGACGTTGAGCACGCCGCCACGCTTCAGGCCGGGGGATGCTTCCTCGTTCACGAACACCACGGGCACGTTCACGTCGATCTTCGAATTCTTGTCCAGACGCAGGAAATCGACATGCATCGGGCGATCAGTGACCGGATCGAAATGCACGTCCTTGGGCAGCGTGCGCTCGGTGGAACCGTCCAGCGTCACTTCGATAACGCTGTTCATGAAGTGGCCGGTCATGAGGAGCTTGTACAGCTCCTTTTCCTCGACATGGATGGACACGGCGTCCTTCTTGTTGCCATAGATCACGGCAGGAACGCGGCCTTCACGACGCAATGCACGGGAGGCTCCCTTGCCCGCCCGCTCGCGCGCTTCGGCCGACAGGGTCAGCTGATCGCTCATAATAAATCTCCAAATGGTTTGCGCCCGGCACCCTCCAGGGATGAATATGCCGGACAAGCCGCGCGCTATAGGCGTGGGCAGCCGTCAAGGCAAGAGGGCGGTCGCTACTGCACCCGCACCGCCTTATATCCCATCGTCTCCAGCATCGCGCGCACATTGTCCGGCCCCACCAGATGGCCGGCACCCACGGCGATGAAGGGCCGGTCGCCGCGCGTCAGCATCGCATCGATCCGCCGCGCCCAGGCCGCATTGCGCGCCACCAGCACCGCGTCGCGAATGCGCGGTTGATCCATCATACCGCCCTGGGACTGTTTGGCGAGCGCCGCCTCGTCCCCGCTGGCCCAGGCGCTGAGCAGCTGCTGGAACTGCGCGCGCGCATCGGACCGGTCGGCCACGACATCGCGCAGCATCAGCCGCTGATCGGCTTCGGGCAGGCGGTCGAACGCGCCCAGCTGCTCTGAAATGGTCTCCAGCCCGCGGATCGGCTTGCCCGCCGCGCGAAAGCTGGCGAGCAGCGCTGTCTCCACGCCATCGTCGCGGTCCAGCCCCAGTTTCTCATGCTGGGCGGAGGCCAGGGTCAGCGCCGCGGCCCAGCTTTCCATGCGGTTGAGCATCAGCCCGCCAAGACCGGTGCCCTGCCTGGCAGCGGCAAGCGAATCTTTGAGATCGGCGGGCAGTCGGTCCGCCACCGGGGGCAGGCCGGGGGAAAAGGCGAGGGCCTTGAACGCCGCCGATAGCGTGTCCGGATCATCCGCGCCCAGCACTTCGATCACCAACGTGTCGGACCCGTTCATCGCAGCGGTCAGCCGATCGCTGCGCCAGTTCACGCCGTCCGGCAGCAGATGCACGGTGCCGAACAGATAACCGCGCGGGGCCCCGTCCGCGGACTGCAACTGCCACAGGGCTGGGCGGGCATCCGGATCGATCCGATAGCGCGCCGTGTCCGAGCATGACGCAAGCACCAGCGTGCAAAGAAGAGCGAGGAGGAAGCGCATCGCACCTATTTTAGCGGCGACGCGCGCCCGTTCAAAACCAAAAGCGCGCGAAAGAGAAAGCGCCTGCCATCACCAGCGGCAGTGCACCATGTTGGCGCCCCGCCGCCCGGCGGTCATGACCGGCAGGCCCCTATCAATAGGCGATACGCTGTGAGGTCAGATTATAGGCCTTGAGCTGCTCCTGCACGCTGCCGTCGCCCGCCAGATGGCCCGATCCCACGGCGATGAACACCGTGCCGGGCTTGGCCATCCGCGCGTCGATCCACTTGGCCCAATTGGCGTTGCGCCTGGTCAGCATGGCTTCGCGCAGCACCGGATCGGTCATGCCTTCGTTCAGCAGCTCCGCCAGCTTCTCCGGCTCGCCCGCCGCCCAGTCGCCGACCATCTCGTCGAGCGCCTCCTCGGCGTCCGGCAGCGTATCGACGGTTTCGTTGAGCCAGGTGATCTGGCTCGGCATGGGCAGCGTATCGAGAAAGCCCAGCTGCTCCTCCACCGTTTCCAGCCCGGTCATCGGCTTGGCGCTCGCCTTGGCCTTGCTCATCAGGATCTGCTCGACACCGCTATTGGGGTCGAACCCGGCCTTGGCAAAGGTCATCAGCGACAAGTTCATGGTGGCCAGCCACGGCTCGAAACTGTCGAACGCCGGGGCGGGGATGCCCAGGGTCGTCAGCGCGGCTTCATATTGTGCCCGGTCCTCACCATCCAGCCGCTCGCGCAGCTTGGTCCCGGTCTGATCGGTGCCGAGCCGCTGGAAGGTGGCGACCATCGCCGCCTGATCGTCTCCGGGAACGATTTCGAAGACCGCCTCGTCCGCACTGTCCCAGGCCGATTTTACCGGCCCGTCGAACCACTGCATGCCGGGCTTGAGCATATGCACGGTGCCGAACAGATAGATCTTGGTATCCTCGTCCTCGACCAGCCATAGCGCCGGATCGGCCGCGATCGTCTTGGATGCCGCCTCCACGGCCGCCTCGGGTGCAATTTCCACCGCCGGGGCCGCGCGGTCCTGCGCTGCGACAGGCGAAAGCCCCGCCATGCCAAGGCCCAGAGCGCCGGCCAGTGCGGATGTGCGAAATACGGATTTTGCCACAGATAATCTCCTCATTTGGGCTGAATATAAGGCCTCTTCGCCCTGCTGCCATGATTTCTCGCGCCAAAGGATGCAGCCCGCCCCGGCTTGACCCGCAACGGGGGTTGAGCCAAGGCGTGGCCCTGTTTTTATCTCGCATATGCGAAAGGACCATAGTGGCCGCCCAAACGCCGCCCGATACGCCGCTGAGCTTTCAGCAGATGATCCTCACGCTTCACAATTACTGGAGCGACCGGGGCTGCCTGATCCTGCAGCCCTATGATCTGGAGATGGGCGCGGGCACGTTCCACACGGCGACCACGCTGCGCGCGCTGGGGCCGGACCCGTGGCGCGCCGCCTTCGTGCAGCCATGCCGCCGCCCGACCGACGGGCGCTATGGCGAGAACCCCAACCGGCTGCAGCATTATTATCAATATCAGGTGATCCTGAAGCCATCGCCGGACAATCTGCAGCAGCTCTATCTGGACAGCCTGACCGCCATCGGCATCGATCCGCTGCTGCACGATATCCGCTTCGTCGAGGATGACTGGGAAAGCCCCACGCTGGGCGCCTGGGGGCTGGGCTGGGAGGTCTGGTGCGACGGGATGGAGGTGACGCAGTTCACCTATTTCCAGCAGATGGGCGGTTATGACTGCAAACCGGTGTCGGGCGAGCTGACCTATGGGCTGGAGCGTCTCGCCATGTATATCCAGGGCGTCGACAGCGTGTACGATCTGGATTTCGATGGAAACGGAACCACTTATGGCGATGTGTTCCTGGAGAATGAGAAGCAGATGAGCGCCTGGAATTTCGAACATGCCGATACCGAGGCGCTGTTCGATCTGTTCCGCAAGGCCACGGCGGAGAGCGAGAACTGCCTGTCCGCCAAGCTGCCGATCCCGGCCTATGAGCAGGCGGTGAAGGCCAGCCATGTGTTCAACCTGTTGCAGGCGCGCGGCGTGATTTCGGTGGCCGAGCGCGCCGCCTATATGGGCCGCGTGCGCGATCTGGCGAAGGGCGCATGCGAAGCGCATATCGAGCGCCACACGCCCGACTGGACGGCACGCCACCCGGACTGGAGCGCGGCATGAGCGCACTTGAAAATCCTCCCCGGTACGGGGAGGGGGACCGCTCGGCGCTGCCGAGTGGTGGAGGGGGTTCGCCGCTGCCCGCAAGGGTGCCTTTGCGACGCCCGCAAACCTACAGCGCACGTAAACTCCGCCGAGAGATGACGTTGCCGGAAGTGCTGATCTGGCAGCGCCTGCGCGCAGGACAAACTGGGTATAAACTTCGTAAGCAGCATCCCGTCGGTCCCTACATCGTCGATTTTTGCTGCGTGAAAGAGAAGCTGATCGTGGAAGTCGACGGGAAAGCGCATGATGTGGCCGAGCGTGCCGTGCGAGATGCAGAGCGGGACCGCTATCTTGAGACGCGGGGATATGACGTGCTTCGGCTGATGGCTTCGGACGTGCTGGCGGATGTCGACTGGGCTGTTGCGGCCATCGTGGCAAGGCTCGATAGCCCCCTCCACCATGCCTCCGGCATTGTCCCCCTCCCCGCAGGCGGGGAGGATTTTCGATGACCGATTTTCTGCTCGAACTCAGGTCCGAAGAGATTCCTGCGCGGATGCAAAAGGCCGCGCGGCAGGAGCTGGAGAAGCTGTTCCGGCAGCAGATCGACGCGGCTGGACTGACGGCCGAAACCCTCGACGTCTATTCCACGCCGCGCCGTTTGGCGTTGATTGCCAAGGGCTTGGCCGATGAAACGCAGGCGGTGTCCGAAGAACGCAAAGGCCCGCGCGCCGATGCGCCGGACAAGGCGATCGAGGGGTTTCTGCGCTCCACCGGGCTGAGCCGCGATCAACTGGTCGCGCGGGAAGACAAGAAGGGCAATGCCGTGCTCTTCGCGGTGATCGAGACGCCGGGCCGCGCCACGCGCGATGTGCTGGCCGAGGCGATTCCGGCGATCGTCCGCGCGTTCAGCTGGCCCAAATCCATGCGCTGGGGCGCCGCCTCTACCAGTACGGAAAGCCTGAAATGGGTGCGCCCGTTGCAGGGCATCGTCGCGATACTGGGCGAGGATCTGGTGCCGTGCGCCATCGCCAATATCGATAGCGGTTTCGACACGGTGGGCCACCGCTTCCATCATGACGGACCGATCACCATCGGCGGCGCCGACGATTATATCGAGAAATTGCGGGCGTGCCATGTCATCGTCGATCAGGCGGAGCGCGAGGCGATCGTGCGCGACGGCGCGGCGCAGGCGGCAAGCGCTGCCGGGCTGGAGCTGGTGGCCGATGAAGGGCTGGTGGTGGAGAATGCCGGGCTGACCGAATGGCCGGTGCCGCTCCTGGGCCGGTTCGATGCGGCCTTTCTGGACGTGCCGCCCGAAGTGATCCAGCTAACCGCGCGCGTGAACCAGAAATATTTCGTCTGTCAGGACGCGCATGGCACGCTGGCCAACGCCTTTGTCTGCACCGCGAATATTGATGCCCATGATGGCGGCAAGGCGGTGGTGGCGGGCAATGAAAAGGTGCTGTCCGCGCGCCTGTCCGATGCCAAGTTCTTCTGGGATCTCGACCGCAAGACGAAGCTGGAAACCCACGCCGAAAAGCTGAAGGCCATCGTCTTCCATGAAAAGCTGGGCACGCTCGCCGACAAGGTGGACCGCGTGGCCAAGCTCGCGCGGTGGCTGGTCGAAGAGGGGATCGTAACATCCTCCCCGGAACGGGGAGGGGGACCGCCGCGAAGCGGTGGTGGAGGGGTCTCTGCGGATCGCACCGATAGCGCGGGCACGCACCCCCCCTCCGTCTCGTCTTCGACGAGCCACCTCCCCACAGGTGGGGAGGATCTGGAGCGGGCCGCGCTGGCCGATCTGGCGGAGCAGGCGGCGCGGCTGTGCAAGGCCGATCTGGTGACCGAGATGGTCGGCGAATTCCCCGAATTACAGGGCCTTATGGGCGGTTATTATGCCGCCGCCGAGGGGCTGGACCAACGCGTCGCCGATGCGATCCGCGATCATTACAAGCCGGTCGGGCAAGGCGATGACGTGCCCACCGCGCCGGTGACGGTGGCGGTGAGTTTGGCGGACAAGCTGGATACGTTGGTTGGCTTCTTTGGAAGAACTTTAAAACCTACTGGATCGAAAGATCCATTTGCATTGCGTCGGGCGATGATTTCCGTACTGCAGTTGCTTCAGTCGAACGGCCTAAGATGCGGTTTTCATAAGTTATTTTGGCAAGCATCTGGTAAATATCAGGCTTATTACTCAGCAGCTGAAAACGAGCTTTTCGAGTTCGCTGTAGACCGCCTCAAAGTCCAGCAGCGCGAAGCCGGCGTTCGCCACGACCTCATCGACGCGGTGTTCGCGCTCGGCGGGGAGGACGATCTCGTTCGCTTGCTCGCCCGCGTCCATGCGCTGCAGGCGTTCGTTGAAACCGACGAGGGCCGCGATCTGCTGGCCGGCTATAAGCGCGCCGCGAACATCCTGAAGAAGGAAGACGTGGCGAGCGACGCGGCACCCGACGCGATTTCCCTGTCCTACACGCCGGAAAATGCGGAAAAGGCGTTGATCGACTCGCTGGACAGCGCCGAAACGCGCGCCGCGTCCGCGGTCGAGGCGGAGGATTTCGAGGGGGCCATGGCCGCGCTCGCATCCTTGCGCGATCCGATAGACCGCTTTTTCGAGGAGGTGACGGTGAACGACGAGAACGAGGATAAACGCGCCGCGCGTCTCGCCTTGCTCGCGCGCTTCCGGGCCGCCGTGCACCAGGTCGCCGATTTCTCGCGGATCGACGGCTGATGTTTCCTCTCCTGGACAGTGTGACCCGTGTGAACCTGCTGCATCGTCCAACCGCTTGCCTATCCAGACTCTGCCAAGGAGCTACCCGATGACCGACGCCCAGACCGCCACCCAATATGTCTATCGCTTCGGAGGCGGCACCGCCGAGGGCGGCACGGGCGACAAGAATTTGCTCGGCGGCAAGGGCGCCAATCTGGCCGAGATGGCGTCCATCGGTCTGCCGGTGCCCCCGGGCTTCACCATCTCCACCGAGATGTGCACCCGCTTCTACGCCGAGGGGGAGGCGTTTCCGGACAGCCTGACCGGCGAAGTGGCCGACGGCGTGGCGCATATCGAGCAGGTGACGGGCAAGCGCTTCGGCGATGTGAACGATCCGCTGCTGGTCTCCGTCCGCTCCGGCGCGCGCATCTCCATGCCCGGCATGATGGACACGGTGCTGAACCTTGGCCTCAACGACGAGACGGTGGAGGGTCTGGCCCGCATTTCCGAGGATGAACGCTTCGCCTGGGACAGCTACCGCCGGTTCATCCAGATGTACTCCGACGTGGTGATGGGCCTGGACCATGGCCTGTTCGAAGAGGCGCTGGAGATCGCCAAGGAAGACAAGGGCTATTTCAACGATACCGAGATGAGCGCGGACGACTGGAAGGCGCTGGTCGGCCAGTTCAAGACCATCGTCGCGGACGAGCGCGGCGACGCCTTCCCGCAGGATGTGCACGATCAGCTGTGGGGCGCGGTGGCCGCCGTGTTCAAGAGCTGGAACGTGGAGCGCGCCCGCGTCTATCGCCGCATCAATGACATTCCGCACGACATCGGCACTGCGGTGAACGTGCAGGCGATGGTGTTCGGCAATATGGGCGAAACGTCGGCCACCGGCGTGGCCTTCACCCGCGATCCGTCGACTGGTGAGCATGCCTATTATGGCGAATATCTGATCAACGCGCAGGGCGAGGATGTCGTCGCCGGCATTCGCACGCCGCAATATCTGACGAAGGCAGCGCGCGAGGCGGCGGGGGCCAAGCCGCTCAGCCTGGAAGAGGCGATGCCGGACACCTTTGGCGAGCTGACCGCCGTGTTCGAAACGCTGGAACAGCATTACAAGGACATGCAGGACATCGAGTTCACGGTGGAGCGCGGCAAGCTGTGGATGCTGCAGACGCGCACCGGCAAGCGGACCGCCAAGGCCGCGCTCAAGATCGCCGTCGATATGGCCGCCGAGGGGCTGGTCGATCGCAAGGCGGCCATCCTGCGGATCGATCCGATGCAGCTCGACCAGCTGCTGCACCCCACGCTGGACCCCGATGCGCCGCGCGACGTGATCGCGCGCGGCCTTCCGGCCTCGCCCGGCGCGGCGTCCGGCACCGTCTGCTTCGATGCCGATACGGCAGAGCGGCTCGCGGCCAATGGCGAGAGCGTGATCCTTGTGCGGGTGGAAACGAGCCCGGAAGATATCCACGGCATGCACGCAGCGACCGGCATCCTGACGGCGCGTGGCGGCATGACCAGCCACGCCGCCGTAGTGGCGCGCGGCATGGGGCGCCCCTGCGTCTCGGGCGCGGGCGAGCTGCGGATCGATGCAAGGGCCAGGACGCTGACCGTTGGCGGGCGCACCTTCGATCAGGACGATGTCATCACCATCGATGGCGGCAACGGGCAGGTGATGGCGGGCCGCGTGCCGACGCTGCAGCCGGAGCTGGCCGGGGACTTCGCCACGCTGATGGAATGGGCGGACGATCTGCGCGGCCTGAAGGTGCGCGCCAATGCGGAGACCCCGCATGATGCCAAGACCGCGCGCGAATTCGGCGCGGAAGGCATCGGCCTGTGCCGCACCGAGCATATGTTCTTCGATGCGGGGCGCATCAGCGCGGTGCGTCAGATGATCCTGGCCCAGAACGAGGAGGGCCGCCGCGCCGCGCTCGCCAAGTTGCTGCCGGAACAGCGCAGCGACTTTGCCGCGATCTTCGGCGAAATGGCCGGTCTGCCGGTGACCATTCGCCTGCTCGATCCGCCGCTGCACGAATTCCTCCCGCGCGAGGAGGCGGAGTTTGTGGGGCTGGCGCAGGAGCTGGACGTCTCGGTCGATATGCTCAAGCGCCGTGCGGACGATCTGCACGAGTTCAACCCCATGCTCGGCCATCGCGGCTGCCGCCTGGGCATCACCTATCCCGAAATCTACGAAATGCAGGCGCGCGCCATCTTCGAGGCGGCGTGCGATGTGGAGGCCAGCTCCGGCGCTGCGCCGCTGCCCGAAGTGATGATCCCGCTGGTCGGCACGCGGCGCGAGCTGGAGATCACCCGCGAGATCGTGGACCGCGTGGCCAAGGAAGTGTTCGCCGAAAAGGGGCGCGAGATCGCCTATCTGGTCGGCACCATGATCGAGCTGCCGCGCGCTGCGCTGATGGCGGGCGAGATCGCCGAAGTGGGCGAGTTCTTCAGCTTCGGCACCAATGATCTGACGCAGACCGCGCTCGGCGTCAGCCGCGACGATGCCAGCCGCTTCCTGGGCGACTATGTCGAAAAGGGCATTTACGCGCGCGATCCGTTCGTCAGCCTGGATGTCGCCGGTGTGGGCCAGTTGATCGAGATCGCGGTGGAGCGGGGCAGGGAGAGCCGCCCCGGCATCAAGCTGGGCATCTGCGGGGAACATGGCGGCGATCCCGCCAGTATCGCCTTCTGCGCCAAGGTCGGCCTCGATTATGTCAGCGCTTCGCCCTATCGCGTGCCGATCGCCCGGCTTGCAGCGGCGCAGGCTGCGCTCGCCAGCTGAGCGGAGGGATCGCGCCATGAACCGCGCGATCCGTCTCGCTGCAACGCTGCCGCGTCAGAGGGTGGCGTGAAACCGCTGTCCAGGCGGCGGGCGCGCGCGATGCTGCGCCTGCACGGCCCGCGCTCCGATATCTTCCGCCGCCGCCTGGCGATCGGCGCGGGCGCGGTGGCCATCGGGCTGGTCGCGCTGCTGTTCGCCAGGCTGGCCGATGAAGCCACCGGCCGCTTCGAGGCTTTTGCGCAGGCCTTTCCCTATGCACCGCTGCTGCTGACGCCGGTCGGCTTCATGGTCATCGCCTATATCACCACGCGTTTCGCGCCATTGGCCCGTGGATCGGGTATCCCGCAGGTCATCGCGGCCAAATCCGCCTCGGCGACCTTTGCCAACCCTTTGGTCTCGCTGCGCACGGCGCTGCTGAAGGCGGTGCTGACCATCGGTGCGCTGCTGTCCGGTGGGTCGACCGGTCGCGAAGGGCCGACCGTACAGCTGGCGGCGGCCGTCATGGCCCAGTGCCACCGGATCATGCGCATTCCGATGCATACTTCGATGTATATCGCCGGCGGAGCGGCCGGTGTCGCGGCCGCGTTTAACACCCCGCTCGCCGGCATCGCCTTTGCCATCGAGGAACTGGCGGCGGCCTATGAGCAGCGCGTCACGCTGCTGGTGATGACCGCCATTCTGATTTCCGGCATGGTCGCGCAGGGGCTGGCCGGCAATTATGTCTATTTCGGCGTCACCGGATCGGCGCTGTCGATCAAGAGCGCGCTGATCATCGCGCCGTTGGCAGGGGCGCTTGGCGGCCTGACCGGCGGTTGTTTCTCGCGCCTGCTTCTGGCGGCGACCCGGTCCGGCAGCGGATTGACGCGGCGGATGAGGGCCTATCCGCTGGCCACCGCCGGTCTGTGCGGCGTCCTGGTCGCGGTTCTCGGTGTGACCACACAAAGCACATGGGGCACGGGCTATGAGCCTGCGCGCGCGATGATCGAGGGCAAGGACATGCCGCTATGGTTCGGCTTCGCCAAATTCACCGCCACGCTGGCTACCGCGGTGGCGGGCCTGCCGGGCGGGATCTTCTCGCCCAGCCTTTCGACCGGTGCCGGCTTTGGCAATATGCTGCGCTTCATGTTCCCGGCCGAGCCTGCCAGTGCGGTGGTGCTGCTGGGCATGGTCGCCTATTTCACCGGAGTCGTGCGCGCGCCGCTGACCGCCGTCATCATCATCAGCGAAACCACCTTCAGCCGGGGCCTGATGTTGCCGATGCTGGGCGCGGCGCTGATCGCCAGCCAGACGAGCCAATTCGTCTGCCGGGAAAAGCTGTACGAGGCGCTGGCCGGCACCTTTGCGAAAAGAGATGGAGGATAAAAGCCGCATTTGGCAAATTTACCCTTGCAAGACCGGCCGCACCTGCCTAATTGCCAGCCCTTCCAAGCGCCCGTAGCTCAGCTGGATAGAGCACCAGACTACGAATCTGGGGGCCGGAGGTTCGAATCCTTCCGGGCGCACCATTCCCCGCCAGCGATGCATAAAGATTATCGTCTCGGCCCGATGGCCGATCGGGGTATTTCCATAATGGCGCGGATCGCCATTCCCCAAGCCGGCACTGCGACCGGCCAACGATAATCGAGATATATGCCCTTTCCCGAATTGCCTGCGCTCCTTCGCGATGCGCTTACCGCCCGTGGCTATGACGAGCCGACCGCCGTCCAGGGCGCCGTCCTCGAAAGCGACGCTGCCGAGCGCGATCTGATCGTCTCGGCGCAAACCGGATCCGGCAAGACCATTGCCTTTGGTCTCGCCATGTCTGCCGAATTGCTTGGCGATCAGGATCGCATTTCGATCCCCGCCGCGCCCTTGGCTCTGGTGATCGCGCCGACCCGCGAACTGGCGCTGCAGGTCAGCCGCGAACTGGCATGGCTGTATCAGAAGGCCGGCGCAGTCATCACGACCTGCGTAGGCGGGATGGATCCCAGCAAGGAGCGCCGCGCTCTGCGTCAGGGCGCCCATATCGTCGTGGGCACACCGGGCCGTCTGCGCGATCATCTGGAACGCAATGCGCTTGACCTGTCCTCGCTGCGCACCGCCGTGCTGGATGAAGCGGACGAGATGCTCGATATGGGCTTCCGCGACGATCTGGAAGAGATCCTCGACGCCACGCCCGATCAGCGCCGCACGCTGCTGTTCTCTGCGACGATGCCCAAGGCGATCGTGTCGCTCGCCAAGCGCTATCAGAACGATGCGCTGCGCATCTCAACCGTCGGCGAAGATCGCGGCCATGGCGATATCGCCTATCAGGCCGTGACGGTTTCCCCGTCGGAAATCGAGCATGCGGTGGTGAACCTGCTGCGCTTTCACGAAGCGGAAACGGCCATGGTATTCTGTGCCACGCGCGAGAGCGTGCGCCGCCTGCACGCCACCTTGCAGGAACGCGGCTTCGCTGCCGTCGCACTGTCTGGTGAGCATTCCCAATCGGAGCGCAATCAGGCGATGCAGGCGTTGCGCGATCAGCGCGCGCGTGTCTGCGTGGCCACCGATGTGGCCGCACGCGGCATCGATCTGCCGACCCTCAGCCTTGTGATTCACGCCGAAATCCCCCGCGACGCGGAGACGCTGCAGCACCGGTCCGGTCGTACCGGCCGCGCCGGCAAAAAGGGCACGGCCATTCTGGTGGTGCCCTATCCGCGCCGACGCCGCGTGGAATCGATGCTGAAAGGCGCCAAGGTCGAAGCCAGCTGGATCGATGCGCCTTCGCCCGAGTCCATTCGCAAGCAGGACCATGAGCGGCTTCTGGAGGCCCTTCTGCAACCGGTGGAGTTCGAAGAGGAGGATCGCGCGCTCGCATCGCGCCTGATGGCCGAACGCAGTCCGGAAGACATCGCTGCCGCACTGGTTCAGGCGCACCGTGCCAAGATGCCGGCGCCGGAAGAGCTGATCGAAAACACACCGGAAGCCCGCAAGGCCGATCAGAAAGAGCGGCATCGCCCGGGCTTCGAGGATATCGTATGGTATCGCATGGACATCGGGCGGCGTCAGAACGCCGACGCGCGCTGGATTCTGCCGCTGCTGTGCCGCCGCGGGCACATCACCAAGAAAGACATCGGTGCCATCCGCATCGGGCCGTCGGAAACCTTCTTTCAGGTGCCGCGCGCCGTGTCCGACAAATTCAACGATGCCTTGTCGCGCACCGCCGGACAGAGTGAGGGTGACGAGCGCGATGACGTGCACATCGCTTTCTCGCCAGAGGGTCCGGAAGAACGCACCCGTCCCGGTCGCAAGCCACGCCATGAGAGCAAGCCGCGTTATGATGCCCGGGCCAATGGGGACAAGCCCCAGGAGGGCCGTCCCAAGCTGCATCGCAAGGAAGGCGGCGCGGCTGCTGCACCGGGCGACAAGCCACGCGGCAAGTTCGGCAAAGGCAAGGGCGGTCCGAAAAAGCCGTTCAAGGGCGGCAAGTTCAAGGATCGCAAGGGCGGCAACGCCTGATCCAGGCCGAGCGGACCTTGCCTATTGCACCGCTGACCGATAGCGCCTGCTGCACATCAAGGAGTGCGATATGAGCGAATTCGATCATGCGGTGGACGGAGATCTGGTGCGTGGCCCCGATGGCCGCGTGATGGTGCCAGACGATGTGCAGGAAGCGATCCGCACATTGATCCGCTGGACCGGTGACGATCCGGATCGCGAAGGCCTGCTCGATACGCCCAAGCGGGTAGGACGCGCGTGGAAGGAATATTGCCAGGGCTATCTGGACGATCCGGGCGTTCATCTCTCCCGTACGTTCGAGGAAGTCGGCGGCTATCATGAGCTCGTCATCCTCAAGGACATCCCGTTCCAGTCGCACTGTGAGCACCATATGGCACCGATTATCGGCAGGGCGCATATCGCCTATATGCCGACCGATCGCGTGGTGGGTATCTCCAAGCTCGCCCGCGTGCTGCACGGCTATGCACGGCGTCTGCAGGTGCAGGAGCGCCTGACGGCCGAGGTCGCGCAGTGCATTCAGGACAAGCTGGCGCCAAGCGGCGTAGCGGTGGTCATCGAAGCGAGCCACAGCTGCATGACCGCGCGGGGTGTGCGGACACCCGGGGTGCAGATGATGACCAGCCGCCTACTCGGCTGTTTTCTGGACGATCAGCGCAGCCGGGAAGAGGTGATGAGCCTGATGGGCTATTAGCAGCCCCTGCGTTCTCGATCGCCAGCCGGGCATGACAGCGGAACCCAATTCTGACTTTCCCGTTAATCGGATATCAAGCAAATGGCTTGGTCAACGGGAAGCTCAATCATGCTCAAAAACATTCTCCCCCTCATCCTTTCAGGCGGCACATTGCTGGCCGTCGGCACGGCTCTTTTCAGTACGTACTGATTAAGCCATGGCCGCGCGGTCGCGGCCTGCCAAATTTGCTTCGGGCAAAGTAAAAGGCGCGAGAACCATCGGTTCCCGCGCCTTTTTATTTGATCGTTAAAGGCTTCAGGCGTTGGCGTCGGACGGCGGGCTGGTGCCCTCATCCTTGGCTGCGGTGCCTTCTTCTGCCTGATCGACGGCAGCATCCTCGAACACTTCAGCTGCGTCAGCTGCGCTCTCGGAGTCGCCGTCTTCATCGCCATCGCTGGTGACTTCGGCTGCCAGTTCACGCAGTTCAGCCTGATCGTCTTCGAACATCTTGGCGATGACGTCGACGCCGCTGCGCTGCAGTTCGGCTTCGTCTTCGGAGCGGGCAACGTTCACCTTGACGATCGAGATCACCTCGGGGTGAAGCATCACGCGCACGTCATACATGCCGATCGCCTTGATTGGGCGGTCCAGCACGATCATCGACTTGCTGACTTCGGCGCCTTGAGCGTTCAGGCCGTTCTCGATGTCGCGCACCGAGGCCGATCCGTAGAGCTGACCGGTGTTGGAGGCGGCGCGGATGAGCGTCACTTCCAGGCCATCCACGTCCTTGGACTTGGTTTCGGCTTCACCGCGCTTGGCGGCGTTGTCGGCTTCGATCCGCTCACGATTGGCTTCGAACACTTCCCGGTTCGCCCGGTTGGCGCGCAGGGCCTTCTTGTTCGGCAGCAGGAAGTTACGGGCATAGCCGTCCTTCACCGTGACGACATCGCCGATCGTGCCGAGCTTCTCGACTCGTTCCAGTAGAATGATATCCATATCAGCGGCTCCTTACTTTACGACGTACGGGAGCAGGCCAATGTGGCGTGCACGCTTGATCGCGCGGGACAGCTCGCGCTGCTTCTTGGCGGATACCGCAGTGATGCGGCTCGGGACAATCTTGCCACGCTCGGAGATATACCCCTGGAGCAGCTTGGTGTCCTTGTAATCGATGGTCGGCGCGTCGGCCCCGCTGAAGGGGCAGGTCTTGCGGCGACGGAAAAAGGGTCGTGCCATGATTTAGTTCCTCTCGTCCCGGTCGCGTCCACGGCCACCGTCGCGTCCGCCCTTGCGGTCGCTGCGTTCGGTCTTGCGCATCTGCACGGAAGGCTCGGTTTCCAGCTCGTCAACGCGGATGGTGAGGAAGCGGATGACGTCCTCGTTCACGCGGGTCTGACGCTCCAGCTCGGCAACGACGCCGGCGGGGGCTTCGATGTTGAGCATGACATAATGCGCCTTGCGATTCTTCTGAATCTTGTAGGCGAGGGTCTTCAGACCCCAGGTCTCGGTCTTGGTGACCTTGCCTTCATTGTCTTCGATAATCTGGGTTGCGTTCTGGGCGAGTGCATCGACCTGAGCCTGGCTCAGATCCTGGCGCGCCAGGAACACATGCTCGTATAACGGCATGGGATATATCCTTGTTTACCACCGATCGCTGACGCGGCACCATGCACACGCCCCTCCGGCTTTCTTTGCAACCGGCAGGGCATGCCCCGACGGAAGCGGCCTCCCTAGGCGAAACCGGACCGTATGACAAGGGGCCGAAAGGATGCGCCCCGCTTCATAAATTGCCCAAAGTTGACAAAGTAAGCACGAGACGATTGCGCGGCCGTATAATATTATTTCCTACATTGCCCGGTCCCGTCTGTTCCAAGGGACGATCCGCACGAGCATTCATCAGCGCAAACATACCCGGGATAGCGCCATCGAACGGCCTGCCGCTTGCCCCCTCGCGCGCTAGCGTTTGACGGCGAAGGTATAGGTCACCGCCAGGCCGGTGGAGAACTGGTTGCGCGATCCGAATGCGCGCACGATGGGCGAATCGGCGGCGCTGCCGGTCAGCCGGTCGTAGGCCACATAGCCGAGCGCCCCCCAGCTGGGGGTAAACCGGTAGAGCGTGCCTGCCGTGGCGCCCACGGCATAGAGGCCCGCATCGGCATCGAACGGCTGCAATCCGGTGGCGGCGGCGGTCTGCGGCGAGACGCCGAAATAGCGCCGGTGATAGCGCGAATCGGCGAAGCGCAGCCGCGGACCGATGGTTGCCACGAACCGGTCGTCCGGTGCGCGGATCACATAATCGCCGGCCAGATCGCCGACAAAGGCGTTGTGGCCGCCAAGGCCGCGCCGCACTTCCGCCCGCAATCGCACATTCTCCCGCACGAAGACCTGCGCGAAGACGCCGGGCTCGAAGGTAGAGCCCACATCGCCGACCGCGGCGCCCACATCATCCTCGTCGCGCCGCGACTGGAAGTTGAAGGTGCCGCCGAAGCTCAGCCCCTCGCGGCCCCCGACAATCCGGATCGAGCTGTTCTGGTCCGGCGCGCGATCGGGCAGCAGATCGCCTTCACGGCGGACCCGGACGAACGGCAAGGGCGACAGGCGAAACTGGTCCGCGCCTGGAAAGGAGGGGCGCAGCTGCACGCCAAGACCGACCAGAAACAGCAGGTCCGGCTTGTCGGTCGTCGTTTCTTCCTCCTGAGCGAAGGCAGGTTGGGACAGCAACAGGCATCCCGCCAGCGCCGCCACCTTGCCCGGCGCGCCGCACGCTATGGCCTGCATTGATATCATGTCTTTCCCCCCGGCTGATCGGCGATCGCGGCGTTACCCGCGATCATCCTGCGCGATCCGCTGTAGCAGATTTTCGGCAAAGTCGATCAGCGTGTCGTCCCGCGCGCCCATGACGATGATGCGATCGCCCGGCTGCGCCAACGCGGTCAATTGCTGGCCGACATCGGCACGGTCCGCCACATAGTCCGCGCTGCCGCCAGCGGCCTCAATGCGCGCCACGATATCGGCGCTGCCGACGCTACGGTCGGTCGTGCCGCCGAAATAGACCGGATCGCAGAGAAACAGACGGTCGGCCGCGTCCAGTTCCCCGGCAAACATGGCGGCAAGCTCCTCTCCCATCACGCGCAAGGGTCCATAGCCATGGGGTTGAAAAAACACGAGCAGACGCCCCTCAAAAGCCTTCAGGGCGCGCAGGGTGGCGGCGATTTTCTCCGGATTATGGCCGAAATCGTCGATCACCGTCACGCCATGGGCGGTGCCGATGACATCGAAACGGCGGCGCAGCCCCTGGAAGCGCCCGATGGCGGACACGGCCTGCGCGATGGGCACGCCCGCCGCTTCCGCCGCTGCCAGCGCGGCGAGCGCGTTGGAGATGTTGTGGCGGCCGGGCACCTGCATGGTCACCGGATAGGATTTGCCGCGTGCTTCCAGCGTAAATTGGCTGCCCAAGGGCTCTTCGACCACGTCGATCGCGCGGAAATTCGCGCCGTCGGAGAAGCCGAAGCCGGCCACGCCGGTAATCTGCAGGCCATCGATCAGCGCGCGGCTTTCGGCATCGTCTGCATTCCAGATCACATGGGTGGCGCGGCGCGCAAATTCCCCGAACAGCGTGCGCAGTTCGTCCATCGATTTATGATCGAGGCTGACATTGGTGAGCACCGCGATCTTCGGGTCGAATAGCGCGATCGATCCGTCGCTTTCATCCACCTCGCTGACGAAGGGCGCGCCGCCGCCCACGCGGGCGCTGGCAAATCCGCCATCCTCGCCCACGAAATTCTTCATCACCGCGCCGTTCATGATCACAGGGTCCAGTCCGCAATCGGCCAGGATCCAGCCGGTCATGCCGGTGACGGTGGACTTGCCGCTGGTGCCGCCGATGGCGATGGGCAGCGGCGCGGCATTGAACAGTTCGGCCAGCAACTGGGCGCGGGTCTTGCGCGGACAGCCGAGCCCTCTGGCCGCGGCAATATCGGGCACATCGTCCTCGATCGCGGCACTGGCGATCAGCGTCTGCCCGGCTTTCAGGCCGCTGCCATCCTGCGCAAACAGCGTGATGCCTTGGGCGCGCAACCAGTCGAACTTGTCATCGCTGCGCCCTTGATCGAGCGCGCGGTCCGATCCTGCGACGGCGGCGCCATGGGCGGCCAGAATGGAGGCAAGCGGCAGCATGCCCGATCCGCCGATGCCGCAGAAGAAATAGGCCCCGGAATAGGAATTGGCTTTGGTCATGCCCGTTCGCTATGCGGGGGCGGCGGATTTTACAATGCGGGAGTGACAGGCGATGAGGATCGGGATTTGTGCGCCGGCCACACCGCTGGGCAAGGATCAGGCCGCCGCCGTCTGGGCGCTGGCTGAGCGCTATTATCCCGATGCCGAGCTGATTTTCCATCCGCAATGCTTTTACGAACATGGCCATTATGCGGGCACGGACCAGCAGCGCCTCGACGCCTTCGTGCAGATGGCGAACGATCCGACGCTGGAAGCGATCTGGTTTGCCAAGGGCGGCTATGGCTCCAACCGGATTGCGCAGCGGGCGGTGTCCGCGCTGGCGGCTCCGGCGGCTGAGAAGACCTATCTGGGTTATAGCGACATGGGCTATCTACTCGGCAGCCTGTACCGCGCCGGCATCGGACGGCAGGCCCATGGACCGATGGTGACCGATATCTCCCGCGAGGGCGGCGCGGATACCGTGGCGCGATCGCTCGACTGGCTGGTGCGCGGCGATCCCAGCGGGCTGGAGCCGGAGCTGGTGGCGGGCGAACGCTATGCCGCGTTCAATCTCATGACTTTGGCGATGATGACCGGCAGCGCGATCATGCCGGACCTTTCCGGCCATATCGTGATCGTGGAAGAGGTGGCCGAATATCTCTATTCGGTCGACCGGCTGTTCTTTCATCTCACCCAGGCGCTGGAAGGCAAGGGCGTGACGGGCATTCGGCTGGGGCTGGTCAATGCCGTGCCGGAAAATGACCGGCCGTTCGGATCGAGCGCGGAAGAAATTGCACGGGACTGGTGTGCGCGATCGGGCATCGCCTATCTGGGCCGGGCCGAGATTGGCCATGCCGCCAGCAACCATGTCGTCCCATTCGGCAAAATGCCCGGCTGACGTTCAGCCGGGCATTTGGAATTCAATAGCCGACCTTATTGTTCGGGCAGGAAGTCCGGCACCGACAGATAGCGCTCGCCGGTATCATAATTGAATCCGAGCACGCGGCTTCCAGAGGCCAGCTCCGGCAGCTTCTTGGCAATCGCGGCCAAGGTTGCGCCCGAGGAAATGCCGACCAGCATGCCTTCTTCGGACGCCGAGCGCCGGGCCCATTCCTTGGCATCTTCCGGATCGACCTGAATAGCGCCGTCGATCGACTGGGTGTGCAGATTGCCGGGAATGAAACCGGCCCCGATACCCTGAATCGGGTGCGGACCGGGCTTGCCGCCGGAGATGACCGGCGATCCGGCGGGCTCCACGGCATAGGCCTTGAAGTCCGGCCATGCCTCTTTCAGCACTTCCGCGCAGCCAGTGATATGGCCGCCGGTGCCGACACCGGTGATCATCACGTCGACCGGGCTGTCTTCGAAATCTGTCAGGATCTCCTGCGCAGTCGTGCGCTTGTGTACCTCGAAATTGGCAGCGTTCTCGAACTGCTGCGGCACCCAGGCGCCCTCGGTCTGGCTGGCCAGCTCCTGCGCGCGGCTGATCGCGCCGCCCATGCCGCCTTCCTTGGGCGTCAGATCGAAGGTGGCACCATAAGCAAGCATCAGCCGCCGCCGCTCGATCGACATGCTCTCCGGCATCACCAGGACCAGCTTGTAGCCCTTGACCGCGGCAACCATGGCCAGGCCCACGCCGGTATTGCCGGACGTCGGCTCGATGATCGTGCCGCCGGGTTTCAGATGGCCGTCTTTTTCCGCCTTTTCGATCATCGCGAGCGCAATGCGGTCCTTGATCGAACCGCCGGGATTGGTCCGCTCGGACTTGATCCAGACCTCATGGTCCGGAAACAGCTTGGCCATGCGGACATGCGGCGTGTTGCCGATGGTTTCGAGAATATTGGCGGCTTTCATGGGTATCTTCCCTTCGCTTTTTCGCGTTGCGTTTGCCTGTTCAACCGGCGCGGGGCTCGCCCGGTTCCGAAGCCATCACTTCGTCCGACGGATCGAAGGTGCGCGCGCCGGCCAGCTGCGGGAACAGCTTGATCCATACCGCCGTGATCGCCATCGCGCCGATCCCGCCGGCCACCACCGCCCAGGCCGGGCCGATCAACGCCGCGAGAAAGCCGGACTCCGCTTCGCCCAGCTCGTTGGAGGCGCTGATGGTCAGTTGCGACACCGCGCCCACGCGCCCGCGCTTGTCGTCCGGCGTGTTGAGTTGGATCAGCGACTGGCGGATATAGACGCTGAACATGTCCGCCGCGCCGACGATGAACAGGCACAGCATGGAGAACCACAGCAAGGTGGAGAAACCGAAGGCGATGGTGGCGAGGCCGAAGACGAACACGGCGACCAGCATCTTCACGCCGACATTGGTCTTCAGCGGCACGATGCTGAAAATCGCCGCGACCGTGGCCGCGCCCACGGCGGGGGAGGCGGCGAGCAGCGAGAGGGCATGTTCCGGGCTGCCGCGCACCCAGTCCCCAACCGGCCCACCGATCAGATCCGCCGACCAGTCCAGATCGATAATGTCCCGCGCGAAGACGGGGATCAGCGCCGTCGCACCGGCCAGCAGCACGGCGAACAGGTCCAGCGTGATCGCGCCGAACACCAGCTTGTTGCGCCAGACATAGCGTGCGCCCTCGATGATTTGCTCGATCGGGCCGGTGCGCTTGGGCGCGCTGCGCGGCACATCGCCGATCAGGAACATGCACAGGGCCGAGGCGGCGTAGAGGATGGCGGACAGGGTGTAGGGCAGATGCGGCGCGATGCCGTAGAGCGGACCGGCGATACCGGGGCCGACGAGCGCGCCGAACTGCCAGGCGATGGTGCTGAGCGCGATGGCCTGCGGCAGCACTTCCTTGGGCACCAGATTGGGGGCGAGCGCACCTTGTGCCGGACCGAGAAAGGCGCGCGCCGTCCCCAATAGCACGGCCATCAAATACAGAACCGCCAGCGTCATCGCGCCCGACCAGGTGAGGAAGGCCAGCGTGCCGGCAATCGCCGACAGCGCGAGCAGCACGATCCGCACCACCCAGCGCCGGTCCCAGTGATCGGCCACCCAGCCGGTGACGGGGGTGAGGAAGAATAGCGGCACGAACTGCAGCAGGCCGATCAACCCCAGGCGGGCCGAAGCACCGGCGATGCCCATCGTCTCGCGCGCCAGATTATAGGCCTGCCACGCCACGATCAGCATCATCGCATAGACCGCCAGCATGCTGAACAGCCGGACGAACCAGTAATAGCGGAAATTGGCGATGCGAAAGGGGTGGGGGGCGGCGCTCATCGCCGCGCTATGGCCGTGCCCGGCGCGCGGTGCAATCCACGCTGTGATCGCAACCGGCAGAGACTGGCTGTATCGGCTCGCGCGCCTGGCGGGCGGCGCAAATGCCGTTGCGGGCATGCAGCGGCTTGGCGCGCCCGCCTGCTTGTGTCACTCTCTCGCCTTAGAGGAGTCTTTCATTCATGCCCAAGATCCGTTTGCTCGCAATGCTTGCCGTTTCCACTGCCGCTCTGGCCCTGAGCGCTTGCCAGACCATATCGTCCGGGAGCGAGAACGCCGTGGCGGCCGCCCCCGGCACCACGCTGGAGCAGGGCAAATGGGCCAATTTCCGCGACGCCTTCCTGACCGGTTATTTCAACCAGTTCCCCAATGTCGCGGTCTATCAGGGCAAACATCAATTTGACGGCTTGCTGCCGGATTGGAGCCCAGCCGGGATCGCGGCACAGAAGAATTTTCTCAAGAGCACTATCCGCGATGCCGAAGCGTTGAGCGGCCTGACGAAACAGGAGCGGTTCGAGCGCGACTATCTGGTGCATGTGGCCGAGGGGCAGCTGTTTTTCATCGAAGACGCGAATTTCCCGGCAAAGAACCCGGCCTATTATGTCGGCGCGCTCGATCCCAATGTGTATATCGCGCGGCCCTACGCCGATGCGACCACGCGGATGAAGGCGTTCATCACCTATGCCGAAAACGTTCCCGCTGCCGCCGCGCAGATCAAGGCCAATCTGAAGCTGCCACTGCCCGAGACGTTCGTGAAATATGGTCAGGCCGGTTTCAGGGGCTTTGCCGATTATTATAGCGGCGATGCCAAGGCCGCCTTTGCCGAGGTGAAGGATCCGGCGCTGCAGCGGCAGTTCGATGTCGCCGCCGCCAGGGCGTCGGCCGCGATGCGGGATCTGAGCGGCTACGTTGGCTCCAGACCCGGCACCAAAACCGGCTTTGCCATCGGCGCGGCAAATTTCAGCAAGATGATTCTGACCACCGAAGGCGTGGACACGCCGCTGGCCGAGCTGGAGCGGATCGGCGAGGCGGATCTGGCGCGCAACCAGGCGGCCCTGCGTGCGGCCTGCGAACAGTTTGCGCCCGGCGCGTCCATTCCGGATTGCATCGCCAAAATGGGCGCGGACAAGCCCGAAGGCGGCCCGGTGGCCGAGGCCCGCCGTCAGCTGCCCACGCTGCGCAAGTTCCTGATCGACAAGGACATCGTCACCATTCCCGGCACCGAGCAGGCGATGGTCGAGGAGTCTCCGCCCTATAACCGGCAGAACAGCGCCTATATCGATATACCCGGGCCTTATGAAACTGGCCTGCCCAGCGTCTATTATATTTCCCCGCCGGACCCGAGCTGGGACGCGGCAACGCGCGATGCCTATGTGCCCGGCGTAAAGGACCTGCTGTTCACCTCCGTCCACGAAGTATGGCCGGGCCATTTCCTGAATTTCCTGCACGCCAACCGGTCGGATAGCATTTTCGGCCAGCTGTTCGTCGGCTATGCCTTTGCCGAGGGCTGGGCGCACTATAGCGAAGAGATGATGTACGATGCGGGCCTGAACGATTTCGATCCGGAAACGCATATCGGCCAGCTGAGCAACGCGCTGCTGCGCGATTGCCGCTATCTTTCGGCCATTCGCCTGCACACGGGCCGCATGACGGTGCAGCAGAGCTATGATCTGTTCCGCAATGAATGCTTCCAGGACGAAGGCAATGCCCGGCAACAGGCGGCGCGCGGCACCTATGATCCGCAATATCTGAACTACACCATGGGCAAGCTGATGATCCGCAAGCTGCGGGAAGACTGGACCAAGGGGGATCGCAGCAAGTGGAAGGCGTTTCACGACGAGTTTCTGAGCTATGGCGGCCCGCCCATCCCGATGGTGCGCGCGGCCATGCTGAACGAGGCCACTGCCAAAGCGGCGTTCTGAGCGCGCCTTTTCCCAGCCTTCTGCGGTAGCGACCCCGGATGACCGATTCAGTGATGAGCCAAAGCGCGCCGCGCCCGGCGGCAACTATCTGGGCGCTGCGGCTGGCGGGTGTGGCCGCGGCCGCGGCGGTTTGGCTGGCCATGGGCGCGGCGCAGGAAGTGCTGCCCGATGCGCGCTGGGTGGCCGCCATCGCGACCTTGATGGCCATCTGGTGGATGACCGAAGCCATCCCGCTTGCCGTCACATCCCTGCTGCCGATCGTCATCGTCCCTGCCGTGACCGGGCAGACGGTGGGGGAGGCGGCAGCACCCTATGCCAGCTCTATCGTGTTCCTGTTCCTCGGCGGCTTTTTGATCGCGATCGCGATGGAAAAGTGGAACCTGCATCGCCGTGTGGCTCTGTTGACGCTGGCACGCGTCGGCACCAGCCCCAATCGCATCGTGCTGGGCATGATGCTGGCCACGGGGTTCCTGTCCATGTGGGTCTCCAACACGGCCACCACCCTGATGATGCTGCCAATCGGCTTTTCGGTACTGGCGCTGGTCGCGGATCAACTGAAAGACCAAGGACTGTGCGGCGACCCCGACGGGCAAAGGCAAGCGGCAGACGGAGCCGCGGCAAACGGCTCCGCGGTAAATCAGGGCGCACATGCTGCCGATGACATTGGCCGTTTCGGTACTTGCCTTGTGCTGGCTATTGCATGGTCCGCCAGCATGGGCGGTTTGGGCACGCTGCTCGGCAGTCCGCCCAACGCCATCGTGGCCGGCTATGCTGCGGATACGCTTGGCCTGCCGATCGGTTTTCTGGACTGGATGCTGATCGGCATGCCGCTGGCCTTTGGCTTTATCCTGATCGGCTGGTTCGTAATGACGCGGTTTCTCTACCGGTTCGATCTCAGGGAAATACCTGGCGGTCGTCAGATGATCGACCGGGAGATCGCCCGTCTCGGACGGTTCAGTCAGGGCGAGGCGATGGTAAGCATTGTCTTTGCAGGCGCGGCCTTTCTCTGGGTGGTTCCGGGCGTGCTCGCCAGCATTCCTGGCATGGAGGCGCGGCTCGGCTGGTTCGGCCAGCTGGACGATACCGCCGTGGCCGTAGCGGCTGGCATCGCGCTGTTCTTTTTGCCGGGGGAGGGACGCCAGCGCATGGTTCTGGACTGGAAGGATGCAGAAGAAGGGCTCCCATGGGGCGTCTTGTTGCTGTTCGGCGGCGGCCTCAGCTTGGCGAGCGCGGTCGCCGCGTCCGGGCTCGATGGCTGGTTCGGCGCACAGGTGGGTGGTCTTGGGACTTTGCCGATCCTCCTGCTGGTCGGCGCGGTGGTGACAATCGTGCTGTTTCTGACCGAGGTAACAAGCAACACGGCGACCGCGGCCACATTCATCCCCGTGCTTGGCGGCGTGGCCATCGGCATTGGCACCGATCCGATGACGCTGCTGATCCCGGCCGCCTTTGCCGCTACCTGCGCTTTCATGCTGCCGGTCGGCACGCCGCCCAATGCGATCGCGTTCAGCACCGGGGCGGTCACCATCAGGCAGATGGCCCGGGGCGGCTTCGTTCTCAACCTGATCGGCATTCTGCTCATCACGCTGGTCTGCTACGCCATCGGCGGCTGGGCCCTCGGCCTGACATTCTGATCTGCCGGAGAGGCAGCGCTCAATTTCCGGACCGGAAAGTGGGGGGCCATGTGCGGGCCACGTGCGGTCCATACCGGAAAAATGAATTGGGCAGGCAGGTTCGAATTGCATTCTTCGCGCGTTATGCGTTTAGTTGGTATCAGAGTTCGGTAATCTCGTTTTTCACTCAAGGGGACGCATCGGTCGTTTCCCTTGCCAATGCATGACCCATTGAGGCCTGTTCGACTATGAAAGTACTGATCGTCGAGGACGAAATCTTCGCCGCTCTTCACCTGGAAAGCGCGATTGCGGACCTTGGCTGCGATGTGATCGGCATTGCGCCCGATCGCTGCACCGCGCTGGAGCTGGCCAAGGAAAAGCCGGATCTTGCCTTTGTGGACCTCAACCTGCGCGATGGGCTGACCGGTCCGGACATTGCCCGCAGCCTGGCCAACCAGTTTGGCGCAAGGGTCTATGTCCTGTCGGCCAATCCCGGACAGATGGGGTGCAACCTGAATGGCCTGATCGGGGTGATCGACAAGCCGTGGCAAGAAGCCGAGCTGGCCCAGATCGTGCGCTCAGCCGAGGATGGCTAGCCCTACCCGGTTAACGGCCTGTTGTGCATACCGCGCCGTCAAAACGGGCGGTGCAGCAAGCTCGCCTTCAGTACCACCGTCACCTGAAGGCCGCTGGATCGCCAGTCTCGCGTGATCGTTCCGCCAAGCTGCCGTTTGATGCTCAGCTCCGCCAGTTCCGTGCCGAAACCGATGCGCTCGGGCTGTGCGGCGATGTCCGGGCCGCCATGCTCGCTCCATGTCAGCGTCAGCTCGTCGTCAGCCAGGCTGGACGTGACCGACAGGGTGCCGTCTTCGGCGGACAGCGCGCCATATTTGGCCGAGTTGGTCGCCAGTTCATGGACGACCAGCGCCAGCGGGGTGGCACTGCGATCGTCGATGGGCACATCGTCGCCCGTCACGGTAATGCGCGCCGTGCCTTCATCGCCATAGGCCGATAGCAGTTCCACCAGCAGGCCCTGCAGTGATCCGGCCAGGCTGGCCGGCTGCGAATGGGGGCTGTGCGGCCGGGCAAACTCATGCGCCTGCGCCAGCGCCCTGATCCGCCCAAGCAGCGCGGTGAGCGCGGGCTTCGCCTCGCCAGACCGGTGGGCGGTCAGGTTGATGAGGCCGGAAACGACGGCGAAGATATTCTTGATCCGGTGGCTCAACTCCCGGCTCAGCAATTCATTCTGTTCCGCCGCCCGCTTGCCATCGTCGATATCGGTACAGGTGCCGATCCACCGGGTGATCGTGCCATGCGTGTCCCGCACGGCCTGCGCGCGCCCGAGCACCCAGCGATAGGTGCCGCTGTGGTGGCGCAGGCGATATTCGATCTCGTACGCCTCACCCGTGTCGAGCGAATGCTGCCAGCGTGCCAGCGCGCGTTCCTGATCGTCGGGATGGAACATGCCGTTCCAGCCCTCTCCATCGGTGGATCCCGGCGCCACGCCGGTAAATTCATACCATTGATCGTTGTAATAATCGTGGAAGCCATCGGGCAGGGTGGACCACACCATCTGCGGCATGGCGTTGGTGAGCACCTCATATTTCGCCTCGGATGCGGCCAGCGCCCGTTCGGCCCGCACCTGTGCGCTGATCTCCGCATTGGTGCCGAGCCACCGCACGATGACGCCGTCCGTATCGCGGATCGGGATCACGCGCGTCAGGAAGGTGCGGTAATTGCCGTCCGCGCCGCGCAGGGGGAACATCATCTCGAACGGCTGCCCGTCCCGGATCGCGCCGGTCCAGCCCGCGATCACGTCGGGCAGCACGTCGGGATCGTGGACCGACTGCCAGCCCCAGCCTTTCATCGTTTCCGGCTCGGTCCCGGTATAATCGTGCCAGCGCTGGTTGTACCAGAAGATCGATCCGTCGCTCAGCGCGATCCAGCTGAGCGTGGGCAGAAATTCCGCCAGCCGCGTCAGCTCCGTGGCCAGATCCTGCGGTTCCTGCGGATCGACGCTGCCTGTGATGGTAACGGGATCGCGCCAATAGGCCTGCGCATGGTCCGAAGTTTGGCGGTGGGGCATCAGCAAGGTCCGTCGGTGTAGCTACCAGATCGGCTGCTGACCCGAACAGCTGGCGCGACGCGACGATGTCTAGCGCATGGGCAGGGGCTTGGGAAGAGACCGCGCACACCATCGCCCCCGCCGCCCAAGGGTGACAAAGGTGACAGGCGGAAGGGCCCAACATCGGCTCAGCCGTTGCCCGCTGGCGACGCGCCGCGCCGCGTGTGCTCGCTGCCCGAACGCGCCTTTGGCTCGTCGGACGCAGACGCGGCAATCCCGCGCTGGCGCACATCGATGGCCCGCATGGCCGCCAGCAGCAGGCGATTGTCATAGCGCCGCCGCACACCGCATTGCCGCCCACCGTAGAAATAGGGTTCGGCCACCCCATTGACCGCCCGGTCGAGCGCCAGCGACAGCGCCTCGGTCTCCCCCTGATCGATCGCCGCGTCCCACGCCGCGACGAAGCCCGCGCCCACCGCGTCCGCCGCGCCCCGCGCCGCCGCCCGCGCGCGCAGCCGATAGGCCGATTGCCGGCTCATCCCCACCGCCTCGGCCGCCGCGCCGACCAGCCCCAGCTCGCACAAGGCAGCGATAAACCCCCGCTGCCGCGCCGCCGTCCACCCGTTCGACGCCCGGCATGGCAAGGGCACGAAGTCGAGCGGATCGGCCGGCAGGCCGTCGGCAAGCGGGGCGGAGGAGGTGGATTGGGGGTGTGGCACGGACTCGGTCATGCGCCGCTTATGCCAAAAAGAGGGGCGTGTAGGACAGAACAAAGAGGGAACGGTGGCGGATGGATGGCTACTCGCGCCGTGTCACGCAGGCTTAAGCCGCTCCACCAGCATCTGCTCATTGCATAAATAAAATTATCATAAATAAAAGCGAACCGACTCCCGCCGCTGTTAGGCAGCTCGCGCGGCGGCGAGACGATGGTGACGCCGTCCTTCTGCAACTATGCGAACGTCGCACAGAAATCGTCGACCGCAATCGCGAAAGCGCACGTTGGACGAGCCTACGTGAAAAGGATCTAAAGTATGGTATATTTCCAGCGCTGTTACTAACATTCCCCAGCGCAAACATCCTCTCGTCCAATTCTACATTGTAACAAAGCCTTGTTAGCTCCGCTTCAACCTAACGAGCCGCAGCTTCCAAGCGAGCGCTAGGTCTCGGCACCTGGCCATACAGGACGTTCCAGCTCCTCGCCCGCTATCATTTTGCGTACCAACTCAAGCTGCTGGTTCAAAGCCTCAAGGAGAATGTCCCTCTCTTCAAATGTCGCTATACGGCCCTCAATGTTCACAGCCATGCTCTCAAACACCAACCTGATGTGGAGCAGGCTAACATTCACCGCAACAAGATGACGTGCCAGTGACCGGCTACCTTGGTCGTCCAGTTCGTAGACAGGGAATCGGCTGATCTCGTCAATCACCCCGGTAATAACCATGACGCCGCCGCGAAGACTTAATGATTCCGGGAGAAATTTGGGGGTTGTCCGCTGGTAGCTCTCTAGCACCTCGTAGCTATGCGATAGCAATCGAGCGGCAGCCTTCCGAAGTTGGCGCTTGCGATTCCAGATTGGAATGAACGCGGTCAGATAGGTTACAACCAAAGCAAGCATTGCGCCCGCAAATTGCGCCCAGCCCGACAACCCCTCATGCGCTTCCAGCCACGTCACTGTGTTCATCGCGATTGATGTTATCTCGTTCACACGTTACCTTTAAGTGCGTCGAAAAAACGTAGCATGTTCTGATATTTAGCAACAGCTAATACTATTAGTTCGATATCTGAGCAACAACTCCTCACAGAGGACTTAATTGGTCGCCGTCACCACTGATTGAGATTCAGTAACTCCACCATGAATAAGCTACTAAGAAATAAGGTGGAGATGTTCTAAATAAATCAAATAATCGCTCAGTAAATTTGTATCCTCGTCTTTCAGATGGCTCGTCTTGGAGCAGACTAAATATGAGCTGCTCTGCCTGCGCTACCTCTGACCTAGAGTTCACTAATTCGGCGTCGTATTGTTCTATATATGAATTATATTCATCCGCATAACGCTCATCGAAGCGCCGCGCTTCAAGAGCTAGTCTGGACTTATTTCTCAATTGAGCATATCTCAAACGCGTTTCTTGATCATGTCCGCTGAGGTTGTCTAGCTCTCCTTGAATTCCCGCAACTGTTGCACCGGAAGAATTTTCGAGGTCAGACAAGTACAAAGCGCGAGCTGAACTGCGCCGCTCTACAGCTATTTTTTCGTTGCCTGCGAACTTTTCCTTGTTATTTGCATAGCTATCTCTCGCCGCCGTAAGCCGCTTTCTAGCAGCATCCATTTCATCAAATTTTCTCAGCTTGAAGCGCTCATTCAAAATAAGATCATATGTTGTAATAAGTTGAGCTACGATGAGGCTATATTGTAATATAAGATAGATGCTTGCTACCAGTAGCGACCTTTTCAGCACGACCTCAGGAAGCGAAAATAGTGAGATTAGTGCCTTAAATGCGGAAGCATCGTATAACCCAAAATTTACAATAAGTAATGCGCTTGTGGTGACATATAGCCACTTTCTTGCGGCTAGACAGCGTTTGTACGCGCCGTCCTCGGCAGTATGCTCATCATCGCCGAAAATAACCTGGAGCATATATCGGTCCTAAACCTTATTTCCTTCAAAACAAGACAGTAAATGTTGTATTAATAACTTATATTAAAATATATGTGCGTTCATAGTAAAAACTACAAAGAGTTAAATGGTATTATTGTAGAACCCGATGTTTTTATAATTGCATATCTAACAAAGGGGCGGGCAGGTGAAGAATTCGCAGCTAGAGATGGAATTTGCAAACATGAAGGACCGGCATGAGCTATTTGCCAAGTTCGGCATTGCCGCAGAGGCGGCGCAGCTTTTCGAGACGGAACTTGGAACCCTTCTTCTCGCCCTCAGAGGTTTAGAGCATAATTGGCACCGCGGCTCGGATGCAGCCGCTGCTCAAAAAAGCCTAGGCCCTGTTGACAAACTGGATTCACAAACGGGCTGAGTTGTGATTCAAGATAGCTTTTGCGGAGGTTATCTTGGCGCGGTTGCTGATGGAGGATGCGGAGTGGGCATTCTTTGAACCCTTTTTGATGGCGGTGCGTGGGCAAGGCGGTCGGCCTGCCTCCAACCACCGGCTTGTTCTGGATGGCATTTTCTGGATTGCTCGCACTGGTGCTGCCTGGCGTGATCTGCCTGAAGAGTTCGGCAAGTGGTCGAGCGTCTATCGCCAGTTTCGGCGCTGGACCTTGTTAGGGCTGTGGGAGTTGGTGCTCGATGCCCTCAATGACAGCGGCGCGGTGCCAGACAGCGTCC